>JBGAGC010000002.1:0-572123 GCA_044226925.1 Parachlamydiaceae bacterium | reverse complement strand
TTAGTCATTCTTAGCAGCTCATGTTGAAGAATTATTGAAATAAAAGAAAAGCTTCCTAGCTAGAAAAAACTAACCCGGAAATGAAGAAAAATGGTCATTTTCAACCAAAATAACAAAAAGGTAGCCTATTCCTTAAAAAATGTATGATCGGGGTAGGCCCATGTTTAAAACGACCGTCTTAACAAGACATTTCATCTTTGCTATAACTCCAAATTAAATAATTGCAAATTAAACAAAACCTGACTATTGTTTTATTTTTTTTGTAAAAATAATAAACGTATTTAAGCAAAGAAAATTAAAATGTTTATTCACCGCTCTTCTTTTTATCCAGCCATTCAATTGCCTGTTTTGAAACACAACATGTTGACAGCTCAGCAAAAAAAGATTTTTCTGATCGCCTCTGCAGCTTTGGCCTTTTTAGCTATGTGCTACCTGATGAAGAAGTATTGCTCCTTTGATTATCTCAAGCATCGGCCCAATCCAACACCCATTCCTCAAACCAGGCCAAAATCAGTTCTGCAACCTATTCATCAGGCCACTTCAAAACCCAATCTAAATACTATTATAGAATCAAAAAATCTAACGCATCTTTATGCCTATCTTCAAAAAGAGGGCAGACAAGTGAGCGAATTAAACCTCTCAACATTTTTAACACTTGATGATCTACATCTTAAAACCATCACTGAGTACTGCCCTAACTTACAGAAATTAACCATTCAATCGAATCAGATCACGGGCCAAGGGCTTCACCACCTCCAAGCTTTGACCGCTTTGCAATCTTTAAACTTAAGGTCTTGCGATCAGATCACCGACCAAGGACTTCAATACCTCCAAGCTTTGACTACTTTGCAAGCTTTAGACTTAAACTGGTGCAACCAGATCACCGACCAAGGACTTCAACACCTCCAAACTTTGACTGCTTTGCAAGCTTTAGACTTAAGCTCTTGCCAGCAGATCACTAACCAAGGACTTGACTACCTCCAAGTTTTGACCGTTTTGCAATCTTTAGACTTAAGCTATTGCAAGCGGATCACCGACCAAGGACTTCAACACCTTCAAGCTTTAACCGCTTTGCAAGCTTTAAACTTATGCGGTTGCCAGCAGATCAGCGACCAAGGGCTTCACCACCTCCAAGTTTTGACTGCTTTGCAAGATTTAAACTTAAGCCTTTGCAATCAGATCACCAGCCAAGGGCTTCAATATCTCCAAGCTTTGACCGCTTTGCAAACTTTAAACTTATGCGGTTGTGATCAGATCACGGGCCAAGGACTTCAATACCTCCAAGCTTTAAGCGCCTTGCAAGCTTTAGACTTATGCAGTTGCGTTCAGATCACGGGCCAAGGACTTCAAGACCTCCAAACTTTGACCGCTTTGCAATCTTTAAATTTAAGCCTTTGCAATCAGATCACCAGCCAAGGGCTTGACTACCTCCAAGGTTTGACTGCTTTGCAAGCTTTAAACTTAAGCGATTGCCAGGAGATCACCGACCAAGGACTTCACTATTTGCAAACATTACAAGCTTTGCAAACTTTAGACTTAAGCTTTTGCAATCGGATCACCGACCAAGGACTTCACTATTTGCAAATATTAAAAGCTTTGAAATGTTTAGTCATAACGGGCTGCAAACAAGTTACTCCTCAACAAATTCAGCTCATGAAAAACCAAAATCCAGGGCTACACATAAGCATGCCCTAGCTAACCGTGTAAAACTCAGGGCTGATCAATGACGTTTAATCATTTTAGTCATTCTTAGCAGCTCATGTTGAAGAGTTATTGAAATTTACCCTAATTCTAAATCTCGATCATAAAAACGAGAGCTTAAATCAGGATATCCTGACTGCCGTAGAAAGTAAGCCGTGAGCTTAATTTTATTAAGTAATAAAAGTTGACATTGGCAGCGATGACAGGTAATCACAGGACTTGGATGCTCAGCAGAGCATAGAGGACAAATCCATAAGTTTTCGAAAATTTCTTCTATTTTCTCCATATAACCTTTTGTTTATTATGCAAACTATTCATCTTAAACTTGCAATCATTTCAATGATTGAAAAATTTGATTCATTAATGTTAAAAATCAAATATCGCTACAGATAGCCTAGAACTGCATTTTTATTTAAATTCGCTGTTTTAACTATTGGTTTGCGTAATATTTTTTAGCCAATCGCAAGGATAAGCCATGAATTTTTCAACTTTATATTATACAAGTGAAAAAGTTCTATTTCAAGAAACCGAAGTATGGTATCAGGCACCCGGACGATTACCACAAAATCAATTTTATCCGCAATTTTCTCAAGAAATTTTAAATTCTCCATTTATTGATGCCACAAATGAAAGAGGAATTGAGCTTTTATAATGCGCAACAAGTAGTCATTTTCCAAACAGTTCACAAATGACTATTCAAAACACTCTTGCTCCCATTTTTGGGCCTGAAATGATTTTTTTGCCTTTTTCACATCCAGGAGCAACTCCAAATTATCCCATTCCTTTAGAAGATTCTTCTACTCATACGATTACTCCCAAAAAAATACGTAAACGAAGAAAAGAACGAGTGTCCAATAGCATAGAAGATTTAAATGCAAAGCAGTTAAAACATGCTGAAATGATGAAAAAAAATCGCGAATATGCTCAGTTATCACGTGACCGCAAAAAACAACAAACAGCAATCTTAATACAACAAAGAAATCAATTTTTAGAAACTGAGAAAAGAATAAAATCTTATGTAGAAGAATATTGCCACGGACTTCTTACACACTTACAAGAGGATGACAAGTCTCTTAAGCATCTTGAGTTGTTAACTGCTACTTTAAAGGAAAAAGAAATTGAGAAGGCTGCTGCAAATTGTCCTGCACGAATTGAACAAATTGTGCAACTTCTTACCAACGAATGCGCTGTTCAGAAAAATGTTACATCTACGCTAATGGAACGCCTTAAGCAATTAGAAGTAGAAAATGAACGTTTAAAACAAATTCTTACATTTTCTTCTTTAGAATCTCCTCCTTCTTTTTTAGATTTCAATTTTCCCGAAAGCTTTTCTTGACGCTCATTTTTACCTTATACAGGATAGAATCATTTTCTAGAATTTTCCTATTTTCTTAAAACAAGAGAGCTAGCAAAAGGACAATATCAATCTGTGTCCACTACTATTAAATAATAAGGAATAAATAATGAATTCTCTAAACATTACTCATCAACATCTATCAGGATCGTGGAATGACGACTGGTTTCATCTGTTAGATTATCAACCTGAACACACAAAGAATCCCAAAATAAGAGAGAATACGCCACCTTTATTTCAAGGGAATCTTGCTCAACCTGATACAAATGAAAGAGGCTCTAAGCTCTTACAGTCTGCCACTGTGAGTACTCAGCCTTCCTATCAAGACATTTTTCAAACCACAGTAAATCCTAAATTTGAAAACCAACAAAATTCCTCTACCGATATTATAGTTATGAATGAGGATGGTTCCTTCTCTTTCACAAGCAATACCCCTCAAACCCAGATTACAAGCGAACAATATTTTTCTACCAAATCTCCAAATACCGAACACGCTCCGTCTTTATCTGACAATGACCACTCACTCTATATTGATCAGTCGGTTAACGAGGAAAAACATACAACCAAAAAATCAAAGACTATTGCACCGGCATTAAAAAAACTCAGTGCAGAAGAAAAAAAAATTAAACGGAGGGAATCCAATCGTCTAACTGCCAAGCTATCACGCGATCGAAAAAAACAAGAGAGTGACAGTTTCTATTTGCAAATTCGTGACATCACGGCACTAGGACAAAGAATAGAAACGTATGTGGAGGAGCATCTTCAAAAACACCCTTTCACTCCATTACAAGGTGGTACTCCTGTTACAACAATTGATTTTGGACAACTAACTTTCGAACAAAAAACTGCTTTATTCAGGAGCTATCTAGGACGAATGGAGGATATCGTACACAATTTTGGCAATGCATTAACAGCTCAACAACTAGCTAGCGAATTAGACAAGGAACGCATTAAGCAATTAGAAGCGGAAAATGCTCATTTAAAAAAAACTCTCCTAGCTTCAAATCCTCATTCCGTCAATCCTCCATCATCAACAGCTTCCAATTTTAGTTAAATTTTAAAAAAGAATTTCTTTTCACAGCCTCCGTTGTTCAAGAGGTTGTGAATTCTATTTCTTTGCATTTTGCCTATCGCTCCAAATATAGGCTTAACTGAAAGCAAAATCATCTCGAAGCTAGAATACTAGCGTGTTAAAAGCATGCTCTACTTAGTCATCCTCTGAATTTTAAAATTCATTGGATGATTGAATGATTACGCAATTTACAACTTTAAACGGTTAATCAACTATCTATTACAACTTAAGCTTTAGGTGAAATATTATAAAAAATCATCTTGATGCTAGCCCATAGCTCTAGATTCGCGCATTTTATTTTTTAGTTTTTTAGCCCAGAGTAAGCTTGAACAAGGTCAGTGTAAACCTGTTCTTCCAATCCCAAAAGATCTAGGATTTTTACAGACAATTCGGGCAATGTACTGGTTATGCTATACTCTTTTCCTTCAATTTTTATATGATTCATCTTGATATGTTTTCTATAAAAGTAATTCAACACGCTTCTAGCCGTTGGAGTATTTGTCTTTCGTTTAGGTTGACCCGCTGTTAAACCTATTAGGCTGTCTTGACTTTCTTTAATACGAAGCATCAATTCTAATGCCATCATTTTTAAAAATATTACGCTCAAACTCAAAAAGCGCATTAAACCTTTGATTTGGTCCTCGTGCCATACATGAAAAGGTCGAATACCTACAGGCACGCTTTTGAGTAAATGAAATCCAACTTCAATGACATATTGAGTCTTGCGATAATAAAGATAGACTCTAGAATAACTTAATGCAGTTTTTGGTACATTTGTTACATATGCTCTCCAACCAATTCTATCCATATAAGCCGTGTATAAATCCTTTATGATTAAAATGTTTTCTACAACTGCTCGATAACCTTTTAACGAATAACTGCCAGAGCGCTTCTTATTATTTCTCATTTCCGTTCGGTTGTATTCTTTTTCTTCTTCTCTAATACTTGTTTGTATATTTAATAAACTTTGAATATCAGGGTATTTTTCTATTTGCTTTTCAATTGCCATAGACAAAAGAATGGCAGCTTATTCAGCTGTTTTACAAAGCTTACTTTTAACTTTTAAAAGCTTTTCCTTAAAGATATTTAAAGCCTTATCAAAACGCATTTTTTCTGCTTCAAAGAATTTTACTGATTTGATTAAGAGAACTCGTTCAGTCCAAGTAACAGCACTTGTCCCATCTGTTTGTTGTCGAATAAATTCACGTCCATATCCGTACAACTCCTGATCCTCTTGTATTTGGATTAGATTTGCAGCATCATCTAATACTTGATCAATCCAATGAGGAAAATCTTTGCTTCTCGCATTCAATTGAAGAGGACATAAATAAAATGAAGAGGACATAAATAAAATTCACCATGTTTGACAATGTCGGATCTGATTTTATTACTCGACATTTTGCTGTCGCCACAATATAAGTAACCTTTTGTATCAAACGCTTTTCGCATGCGTTTTAGCGCAGGCAAATAAAGCATATCATCATTTAAATTTCCCTGAGCAATTTCACTGACCAAGGGACACCCCGAGACTCCTTCCGAGCAAACCATCATTTTCACTTGAGGTAAATCAGAACGATGATCTTTTGTAAATCCATACTGCATTAATCCATCATCTCTTATCTCATGATGACCCCTTATAGCAGCGCTATCAATTTTGAAAGTCCTTCTAATGATATTTTCAGCCCCTTGATTAAAATAAATTTGGAGCTGTACCTCACTTGCAATCAAAATCAGAATATTTCTTGCTAACCTGAGTTTGGAGTTTTTACGCAGCCATTAACAATAGACGATCTTCTTGGGTTAAATTAATAGACGGTTTTTTTAATTGATGAGTATAGGCCGTTATTCCCGCTAAAAGGTTAATCAAAAAGTTGGCAGCACTTCTGTGACGTGTATGCTCTATCTGAGAAATATTTTTTAGTTGGTCATTGACTGTTTCAATGATTGCTCGCTTGCGAAGGAGTACTTTATCAGCTAATTGCATGAGTTTTTGCTTCATATTTGACCTTAACGTTGTAAACAGCTCAAGTCCTTGTTTTAAGAGCCGCTTCGCAAGTTCGGCTGAGATATATCCTTTATCGCCAAATAGCTTACCGAAAATACCTTTGGATAAATTCTCTACAACAGATACATCAGCCACATTGCCAGGAGTTAGCTGAAAAGCTAAAATTTCACCTTTTTCATTGATAATAAGATGCAATTTAAATCCATAAAACCATCCAGAAGTTGTCTTTCCGCGCTTGGCTAATCCCTTGAAAACTTTATTCCTTTTAATACGCTTATTATGACAAACATCTATTGATGTCGAATCGATAAAAGCAATTCCTGTTATTTCCCCTCTTCTCTGAAGGAGGTAAGCAAATAATGGGATAAATAGGTTTTTCATTGAATAAACAAAATGGCTATAGCTAATGAGATTTGGGAAATCCCTTCTTAAATATGTACAAACGTATTCATAAAAATACTTAAATGTTCGGTAATTCGATTGATGAAATAAAATTACAATTGTCATCATCTCAGGAATCGATAACCTGGGCTCGGGTCCTCGCTTTGCTTTGCCGTTATCAATGAGATTTTTATTCCATTCTTGTTTAAAGGACTTCCAAAAATCATCCACGCTGCAATACAATGTTGTTAAATCCATTTTGACCTCTTGTGATTAACATTCGTTGTGAGAAACAAATGTTTTAAATCATTAAGAGGTCTTTTGTCATCAATTTTGATTTATCTAATTGCCTGCCAATTAGATAAACTCCAAACTCAGGTTGCTAGGTCATTTTCAACATCACTCCAATTTTGATCTTGACTACATCTAAAGAGAAAGCGAGTTAAACGATCGTCTGTAAAGTTATGACTATCTATTACTTCTCCCAAGCAGGCGCTTAATACCAGTCGATGCTCATTGACCCAATCAATGACATGAGCTTTGCGATGATCCCCCTCAGATAGAATGTAGGTCAGCCAAATTAATCCCACATTTCCATTAGAAAGACCACTTTGATTGCCATGATTACCAAGATGGCAATCAAGGATTTGACTGATATTCATTTTTTAGATAGGCAATAATGAGAGGAATATCATCAAGACGTTCAGATTGAATTTGCATAGTTTTTAGCCCCAAGAGTTTTTAATATGCATAAACATATCAAAAACCCTTTGGGCTAAAAAACTAAAAAATAAAATGCGCGAATCTAGAGCAGAGGGCGTCTGAATTAAGCCCAGTATGATTGAAAGGAATGCTGGGTATCCTAAAAAGATTAGAGCCTATTAGAGCGACTGACCATCAACATTCGGTTGTCCTAATGAGCTTTATCATTGATTTGATCCACAACTCTTTAACAGTCATTATGGGTTAAAGACAAAACAACTTTCCATTAACCAACCTTTTCTGAATGGAGAAACAAGAGGAAATCATCAAGTCTTCAGTTCAATCCTTTTGATGCGAGAATACGTGATTTAGAGAAGAAAGACGATCGAACATATAAGACCTTTCAATCATCGTCCCTTATTATAGACGAATTCTAGAATTCATTTGATGCTTAAGTCATTACAAATTGCCAGAATAACAAAAAAACTTTATGAATCATTTATTAAAAATTAACAAAAACAATTTAGTATATATATAACTTAATTAACATATTTAAAAAAAACAATAAGGAATAAGTAATGAATTTTACAAACACTAAT
This sequence comes from Parachlamydiaceae bacterium, assembly GCA_044226925.1. GTDB lineage: Bacteria > Chlamydiota > Chlamydiia > Chlamydiales > Parachlamydiaceae > JANWJE01. The sequence continues at coordinate 564,309 of JBGAGC010000002.1, read as the reverse complement.
TATCAATATCTATCAGGGCAATTGACTGACGAGTGGTTTCAACAAATGTTAGAACAAGCAGAAAGCACTGAAAATCTATCACCAGGAGCAACCAATCCACCTTTATATCAAGAGATTTTTGCTCAACCTTTAGAAACAAATGAAAGAGGCTCTGAACTCTTACAGTCTGCCACTGTGAATACTCAGCCTTCCCATCAAGATCTTTTTCAAAATACAATAGCTTCTAAAAATCCAAAATTCTCTGGTAATTCTATAATCATTAATAGTGATCAGTCTTTCCCTGTCTCAAGCAATACAATTCAATCCCACAATACAATTCAATCCCAGATTCCGAGCAGTGAATATTTCCCTATTAATACTTCAAGCAGCGAACATTCCTCGCCTTTACCTGGCAGCGATCCTTCCCCTACTAGGGATTCAGTGGTTAGCGGCAAACAGCATAAACCCAAAAGGCAAAAAACTACTCAGTCTTCTAAAACTGATTCTACTGCAGAGGAAAAAATAATTAAACGAAGGGAATCCAATCGCCAACACGCTCAAAAATCACGTGACCGGAAAAAACAAGAGATGGAAAGGTTGATTTCGCAAACTGCTAAATTTCTGGAACTAGGAAGAAAAATGGAAAATTATGCAGAAGAATATCGTCAAGAATTTCCTTCCGTTCTACTACAAGTTGAGCCTTCTGCTAAAACAACTGTTTTGACAGGCCTTCCTGACAATGACAAAGAAAAAGATAGTGCATTCGAACATTACCTAGAACGAGTAGAAAGCATTATGTACAGTTTTGCCAATGCATTAACGACTCAGCAACTAGTTAAAGAATTCGACAAGGAACGCATTAGGAGATTAGAAATGGAAAATGCTGCACTAAAGTCATTTTTACAAACTGCACAGCTTCCTTCCAGCCAAGATCCATCATCTTCGAATTCTAATTAAATTTTTTAAAAAGCATTTTTTTTCACAACCTCGTGATTCACGAGGTTGTGGATTTTAAATACAAAAAAATTTATGAGTGTGCATTTGTCCAATTTATGTTTTTCTGTCTTTGATAATTTTATCAATCAATAAGCAGTTCAAACCTGTAGGCAAATGAAGTTTTACCTTCTCTTTATCAATAAAATCACTAGTCCTCTTAATTTTTACTTGAAGTTCAATCCATTCTCGTTCCAATAAGACATTTGTAGATAAGTTTACAGCAGGATCAGCTAAGCGGAAACTTTGCTCCTTCAGCTTAAGGTAATAAGCTTCAATTTTTTTAATTCTATTTACTTGTTGATTTTTCTTTTTAAGCTGCATTTTTAATTGATCTATCTTTGCTTGTTTATCTTTAAGCTTTTTAGTCAAACTAGCTTCTTGTCCCATTTTGACTTGGAAGAGAGATTGTTCAATTAGTTTTTTTTCAGCTTCTAATTGATCAATTTGCAATTCCAATGTTTTGAATTCAACAATATCCAATTCTTTAATGGCTCTATTTAATAAAGACTGTGCAGCATCGATCTTCGATGTTTTGGGATTAAAAGCAGTCGCTTTTTTTACAATATAATCTAATGTTTTGACATCTAGCTTAATAGTTGGATATTTAGTTTGCAGATATTGAGAAAGGATGCTTTTGATTTTTTTATCGTCAAGTTTTCCCACTTTTACGACAATAAACCTTCGATCAACAATTGCTTGCTGCTTTTTAATAAATTTTTCATATTCCTTTGTTGTTGTCGCTCCTACAACAAATTTAAAATTTTCACAAAACATTTTGACATCATCTACTTTGCTCTGATTATCCATTTTATTGCTTTGGAAGAAAGCATGAAATTCATCAAAGAAAAAGATCACTTGCTCACGATAATCTTTAAATCTTTCTGTAATGGAATCAAGTGAAGCAGAGTCAAAAGAAGGGGAAGTAAATTTAGAAGCTCCGCATGAGAAAACTTGACAATTTTGAATTAAAGAAGAGCTTTTTCCATCAGCAATTCGCTCGGCCAGAGAACGCGAAATTGATGATTTTCCAGCACCCGGTTCTCCTACTAAAATCACTCCTTTTCTTTCATTAAAAGCTCTTTCAATTGCTCTTAAAATATCTTGACGCTCATAAATCAGTTCATCAGATCTCAATATTTCAAGACTTAAATTTGTTAATGCAAAGTGATCATTTGGACAAGGCTTCCCATATTTTTGATAAGCAATAAGAGCAGCAATCAGAGTTATACTTCCAAAAGCTGTAAGAGCGACTGCCATAGCTTGAAGCTGAATATAAGTATAAATAACTCCAAACAAGACCACAGGATATCCTATCAATTTCCCATAAGTTTCTAATTTATGAATTGCTCTATACTCATCTAGATCCTCATGATGATCAAAACGGCCATGCTTTTCAGCTCCTATTTCATTGATACCTAAAAGAACCACTAAAATATCCAACAAGTGATAGACAAATTGCTTAAACTCAATATAAAATTCTTTAAAAACAACTTTTCTTTCTCATGTTTGTTTTTAAACACCGTATGTTTAATAAGTCCCTTGCTATGAAACCAATTTGCAGCCTTTTCTGAGGTTTTTAAATCAGAAAGATCTAATAATGTTGCACGCTTGAGAAGATGAAGATAACACTGCAATTTAGTTGGGATATCTTTCTCTTGACCATTCTTTAATAGTTCTTCTAGTAGTTGATGAATATGTTTTTTGGGCATTTTTGAATTAAACGCTTCATCCGACCCGCTGGCCAAACCCAACCATCTGCCACTTGAAAGGCTCGTTCTAATTCTTTTCTATCCTCAGACGATAAAAATTTCTTTGTCACTAACCATTCTATTCGTCTTTCCAAATTGTGATGAGGATTAATCCAAGGCGACAAATGTTCTAATCTTGGCACCCAACAATGATTTTGTTTAGTTAATAAATCAATCATAATTATCTATAATCAGTAATTTTAAATATTAATAATTAACGTATTATGTATTAAAAACAAAATTAAACTAAAAAAACAACAAAAAAAAATATTAAATTAAAGTCGTTAAATTATTTATTAAAGAAAATATGAAATTATTGTTATTTTTATTTTATTTTTCTCTTTTCTGATGATTTATTTTAAAATTCTTTCTCGCAAAGCAACATCAATATCAGCAGGACATTGATGAGTTGTTCGAATTTGTGAAAGAATTCCTTTATCAATTGCCTTCAGATCAAAAAGAAGTCTCAGAGACATTTTTTAACTTTATACTATTGATGATTTGCAGCGTGTATGAAAGACCTGAGTTTTACTATGAGAGCTTGCAAGTTAGCCGAACAGGCAAAAAACGTAAAATTCAGGTGTCGATTTAGAAAATGAATGAGGTGCTTTGTCATTGTAAACAATGCACATCAACAGATGATTCCTACAAGGCGGCATTCAAGATTTACAAATTGCAATGGCAATTTTTAATGAATGATGGATTAATGATAAATCGTAACATCTGCTAAACGCAACATGTGTTGCTGTTGACGGTAGCCCACGCGGACAACATGCGCAATCGTACCTATTTCTCCACCAGGCACGTGGTCGAGAATATGATGCAGCAATTCATTAAATTTCTCTCCAGGTTGTGGATCAATAATTTCAATATGCATTTCTTCTAACCGAGCAAGAAGCTGATAGCGTGAACGTTCGATTCCTTGTACAACGCTTTGCAGTATTTCTTCTGCAATAGGATGCCAAGTAGGAGGATGAGGAATCAATCCTTCTGTTTTTGGCAGCAAGGCTAGCAATTGATGAGTCATCTGCTTGACAGTACTGGAAAGATCGCGCATATTGTCATGCGTTTCCATTAAGATGGACTGAGTTTGCCTCTCTTGTTGACTCTGGCTTTCTTGAAGAAGCTCCACTTCCAAATCAGTCAGTTGCTCTTCAGATACTTCTGGAAAACGATTGTGATCTGCATGCAAATCTTCTTCCTCTTCATACTCTTCCCATTCGTCTTCTACAATCTTAATGAGTAAATTGAATTGATAGGATAACTGTTGGATACCTTCTATAATAGTTTTTAAATCACGATCTTGACGCCGAATTTCTAAGCTAAGCTTTTCATTTGCCAAAACAGCATCGTACAAACTAGGAATTTTTAGATGCTCATATGCTTGCTTAACCTCTTCTGGCCAATTAGCACTCGGATTATTTTTCGGAGGGATCTCTTCCATGTCATTCTATTCCAGGTAAGGTCGTATTTAGAAATGCTAGCATCCTAAAAGAGAAAGAATTTTTCGCACAAATATTTTATGCTTTAAAAGTGCAATTTATTTATGAAAAGTAGAAAAAATGGGCGTGATAGTGAAGTGAATTCAAAAGTTGAACTATCAATTTTGAGTTTTCTTCGGTATAAAAATATCTATGCCGCTAGTTTATAGGGCATAGATATTTTAGAGATGTGCACACCTTCAACTGGATATTATTCAGCTGCAGGTTGCTCTTCTTGAGAATTTTTAAATCCTTCTTCTGACATCACTTTTAAATTAAAAGACGTTGTAACGCCTTCTTTTAATTTCACAGGAATCGCGTGAACGCCTGTTGTTTTGATCGGATGCTTGAGTTGGATGCTTTTCTTTTCAAGTTCAATATTTTGCTGTTCTTGCAAAATGTGAACAATCTCATGAGCTGTAACAGAACCATACATGTGGCCTTCGTGATCCACTTTTACTACAGTTGTCAAAGTAATGCCTTCAAGACGAGCAGCAATTTGATCAGATTCTTGTTTATCAGCAATCGCTTTCTTTTGACGCTCTTCTTTAAGACGCTGTTGTTGACGTAAAGCTTGTTTATCTGCAATAACAGCCAAACCTTGTGGAAGCAAATAATTGCGAGCATAGCCAGGCTTTACACTTACAATTTCGCCACTACGTCCAAGGGCTTCTACGTCTTCTAGCAATAATAATTTTGTTGCCATAGGTTTATTCTCTCCTCCTAATCTTAAACTTCAGCAACAAATGGCAATAATGCCACATGGCGAGCGCGTTTAATTGCGGCTGTAAGTTTTTTCTGGTGATAGGCAGAAACGCCTGTAATACGTCTAGGTAAAATTTTGCCGCGTTCTGTGATGAACTGGGTCAATGTATCAATATCTTTGTAGTCGATCTCTCTAACTCCAGCAGCTGTGAAAGGGCAACGCTTGCGCTTTTTAGAACGATTATCTGCCTCTGGATTATATCTTGGTTTTTTTTGCATCATTGTTGAACTCCTTATTGCTGCTCAACTAAAGGTTTGAATTCAATTTTATCCATCACCTTTTCTGTACGCAAAGTGATAAAACGAATTAGATCCTCATTGAGGTGATATTCTTGCCAAAGCTCAGAAATTGCTGATGTTGGAGCTGTGAAATAAATCACATAATAATAACCTTCGCGATGTCCATCAATTTCATAGGCCAAGCGACGGCGTCCTTGTTCGTGAATTTTTTTAATCTCTCCACCACGGCTGGTAATTCCAGCTTGAATGCGATCTAGCGCTTTATGACGAGCATCATCGCTTAGCGTCGCGCTAATGACGTACATTCCTTCGTAAAGGTTTTGTCTGTTTTGACTCATGCTATTCTCCTCGCCCTGTAGAAGGGGGTTTTGTTAAATCGATTGGTTCCGCCTCAGATGCTTGTTTTAATGTTTTCTGCCGCGGAACAGTATTGACACTCGTCATGACGTGCGAGAAACTCTCTCTCAGCAAACGCTGTAAAACCTCGACGCCACGGTCAATAAAAATTGGTAATTCTTGCTGTTCAGTGTGGTTAAATGTCTCCAATACATAATTTGCTAACATCTTCTCTCCCGGATGCCCTACTCCCATTCGCAAACGCTTATAGTGAGGGTTTCCTAAGCTACTTTCAATGCTTTTTAACCCATTATGGCCTCCTGCACTTCCCATCGCTCTCAGACGAAGCTGGCCAAAAGCTAAGGCAATATCATCGGCGACAATGATAAGATTGGTGAACGGAATTCTAAAATAATCGGCATAACGCCGAACCGCCTGTCCACTCAAGTTCATATAGGTTAAAGGCAAAAGAAGATGAACTGTTTTATTTTCACTTACTCCTTTAGCCACACTCGCATTAAAACGCCGGTCTTCCTTTAAAGACCATCCCAGACAATGAGCAAACTCTTGGACAACCAAAAAACCCATGTTATGGCGAGTCATCGCATACTGAGGCCCTGGATTACCAAGCCCAACAAACAAAAAAGGTTGCAAATCTGTCTGAGCCACGTTCAACTAACGTTTTAACGTTTAACAATAACAGCGACAACTTCATTCAAATCAACAAGAGGACGAACCGTCTTGGGAATTTGAAGATCTTTCAGTCTCTTAGACTGCTTAAGTCCTAATTCGCGAACATCTAATTCGAAATAAGTTGGAAGATCTTTAGGCAAACAGCGAATACGAACATGACGAATGACTTGACGCAAAACGCCACCAAGCTTAATTCCTATGCAATCCACTTGTCCTATACACTCGATAGGTACTTTGATGTTGATCTTGTGACCATCTACTAATTCTTCGAAATCTAAGTGCGTAATCGCATATGTTGTGATCTCATATTGAATATCTTTCACAACAACACGGCGCTCACGGCCATTTTCATCAACTAAAGTAAAAACAGTTGTCGGTAAATGACCAGATTTTACCTGACGCAAATAAGCACCAAATTCATTGGCATTAACAGCAAGGGTTTCTCCTTCCTTATCTTTCACATAAAGAACGGCAGGAACAAATCCTTCGCGACGAAGTCTCTTCACTTCGCTTTTGCTATTAGCTGCTCTTTTTATAGTTTGCAGTTTCATGAATCCCCCAAAAAGGATAAAGTTAAATAAAACTCATCTAGAGAGTATCTCTTAGAGAGTATCTCTCTATTATTCTGAACAAAGATGTTTACATCGCTTGCAAATTCTCAAGATGGCAGGCACATCATATTCAGAATTAAAAATTATCATTGATAAACAAATGAACTCGCTTGCTTAAAAACAGCAATAAGCATGCAAAGAAGAGAAACCAGAAGCGAATCCTAGAAATTCATCGTATTGACTCGCTAACAAATGGCTTATATCACAGTCTCAGTGTTTCAAGCAGACAAAAACAACTTGATTAACACTAAAGCTAAGCGATGCTTAGCTTTCTTCTCTTGGCATGCTTTCGCTGCTGATGCTTATGCACTCTTTCAAGCCCATACATCAGCGAGAAGTACATTTTCTCAAAATCATTTTGCTTTTCCGAACTCCAAAGCGCTTTGGATAACGAAGCGAAATTAACACGGCAGCTCAAGCAATCTTAGCGGGCTTACAAGTATGTGACAATTCTAGCAGCTAAGGTAGGATAAATGACTCAATAAATAATCGCTTGAGATTGATCGAAAGCGCTTGGTTTGCAGTCTACAAATATTGGGGTGGAAGGATTCGAACCTCCGCATGGCGGTACCAAAAACCGCTGCCTTACCGCTTGGCTACACCCCATTAAATTAGAAGCCTTTCGCGTTAGCAAAGACAATATCGTACTCTTCAATTGCTTTTTTTGCAACATGAAAGTGAGAAGATATTAAAAATATGGTCTTAAATTTCTTATCATCAAATCTATTAGTACAATTAGAGGTGAGAAAAATCTTCATTAAAATGTCTTATCAAGAGTTTTTCTGAACATCTTTTTTAATTGATGTTTTGCTTTTAGCAAGTTTGCTGTTAAGGAGAAGATCTTTTCCTGCTTGCCTAATTTTTGTAGCGTTTGGAAATCCTAATTTTGTATGGTAAAAGTTTAAAAAATAATTGAAACTGGAGCCGCCTCATCATGCATATTGTTCATATCGCCTCAGAGTTAGCCCCCTTGGCAAAGGTGGGAGGATTAGCGGATGTTGTTCTGGGTCTTTGCCGAGAATTATCTTGGAAAGGACATGATGTTGACATCATTATTCCTAAATATGATTGTATGGACAGCGAACAAATTCGCGATTTGACAATGGACATGAAAGATCTGATGTCATTTTATAACGGAGAATGGTTTTCTAATACAGTTTGGATGGGTTGGGTAGAAAACTTAAAGGTTTACTTTATCGAACCTCACCATCCCCGTTTTTTCTTTAATCGAGGCTGCTTTTATGGCTGTGATGACGATATTGAGCGCTTTCTTTATTTTTCTCGAGCAGCGATAGAGTTTATCTATAAACGTCCCTTAAACCCTGATATCATCCACCTGCATGATTGGCAAACAGCTGTGATAGCCCCTTTGTATCGGGACATGTACCGACAAATTGGACTAACTAAACCCAAGACTGTGCTCACCATCCATAATATGGAATATCAAGGAAAATGCAGCGCAGCCGACTTAACCCGCATTGGTCTTGATGCCGCTTTTTATCAACATCCCGCTAAATTAGAAGACAATCTTTACTCCAATTTAATCAATCTTCTTAAAGGAGGAATTGTTTACTCCGACTTTATCACAACTGTCTCCCCTAACTACGCCAAAGAAGTGTTGAGTCCTGAGGGAGGACGAGGTTTAGAATCTACACTTCGCCACTATCAATATAAATTTAGCGGCATTTTGAACGGCGTTGATTATTCTTATTGGAATCCAGAAATTGACCGCTTTCTCCCTGCCCACTACTCCGCTCGTGAAATGCCCGCCAATAAAAAAGATCGCAACACTCTTGATAAAAAGGGCTTTATTAAAAAGCTTTTGAGAGAAAAACTCAATTTAGCCGAAGATCATCGCCCTATTGTAGGTTGTATTACACGTCTTGTGCCTCAAAAAGGAATTGATCTTATCAAACATACCATGCGCCATATTGTTGAAAAGAAAGGACAATTTATTCTTTTGGGAAGTAGTCCTATTCCTAGTATTAATGCCGAATTTCATCGTCTTAAACACCAATATACAGACCACCCTCATATTAGTTTGACCCTTCATCATCAAGAAGAGCTCGCACACATGATTTATGCGGGAAGCGATATGTTTATTGTTCCCTCTATCTTTGAACCTTGCGGGCTTACACAGATGATCGCTTTAAAATATGGAACAGTACCGATTGTTAGACGAACAGGTGGATTAGCAGATACGATTGTAGATGTCGATCATTCTCGCAGACCTTTTGAAGAGACAAATGGATATACGTTTGACTATCCTGACGCAACAGGCATTGACTCTGCTCTCGACCGCGCAATCCATTGTTGGTTTGAAGATCCTGAAAAATGGCGTAATTTAATGCTAAATGGAATGAAGACAGATTTTAGCTGGAATCATTCATCTGATTTATATCTCGATATCTATAAAAGACTGCGTCAAAATGGAAATGGCTCAACCCGCAGCGATACTCATTAAAACTCTCCATGCAATATTGACCAATATTGCATGTTCAATATTGCATGTTGAATAGTCAGTGATGCCCACACGACTTGAGGTTTTGCAAGGGCATCAATTCAAAATAAAAATAACGTCCTTTTAGTTGCTGAAAGGAGTCCTGTAAATCGTGTATTCCAAATTCATGTGTAATTTGAATGCGCTTTCGATCTACAGGCGCCTCAAGCTGAAGAAGATTATCTGAAATCATTTCTGACATTACTTTTTCCCTTTGCAACTTTCGCTGAGGAAAAGCCACTTTTAAATCTCGATATAACATAATTAAAATATGCGCTTCCGGTTTAAGTTTGCTTTTTAATAATGATCGGGCATCGTGAATAGCTAAAGTAAGAATAGGAGCTTCTTGAACATCATAGGAGCATAAGTAAAACATAATATAGGTATCTATTTCCTTGAAGTTTGGCTCTACCCAATGAATATTCTCTTGAGGGAAAATAACTTGCATTATTTTTTTAAATGTAAAATCAATTAACTTGTTTCCTCCCGCAGCAATATAAAGAGAAGATTGCGATAATGCTCTTTTTTCAGTATAAGAAAGTCTAGGACTAGTAAAAGACTGCTGATGAGGGAAGACATGCATAAAATTCTCCTTAAAAGCAGAAAACTATGTCTTATTTGCAGAACGAATGCCAAAAGGATAAAATTTTCAAAAAAATTTGAGATTTCTAAGATTTTCAAGTGAAACTTGAATTTATCCGTCTGATACTCTAAAATTTTATGTCATCTCTAAAATAAGAAAATAGATCATCCCTGTAGGTTGAGAATTATCCTTAAACACGCGAAAGCGCAGGAAGGTTATTTGTGAGCGTTGCAAATTATCTCACTTTTATTCGACTAGTGATTAGCCCCCTTTTTTTATTCACTTATCTTCAATATGAAACTTTAAATCTGAGCCTTGTTACTCTTCCTTATGTCTTGCTCTTTTTGTTGACAATTTCTGAGTTATCAGATGCTTGTGATGGCTACTTTGCAAGAAAGTACAACGAAGTGACTGATTTAGGTAAAATATTAGATCCGATGGCAGACAGTATCTATCGGATTTCTGTGTTTTTGACATTTACACTTCCGCCTATTAATCTTCCCATGATCTTAATTTTCATCTTTATTTATCGAGATTCTATTATTAGCACATTGAGAACAATTTGTGCCTTGCAAGGATTTGCCTTAGCAGCAAGATCTAGCGGTAAATTAAAGGCGATTATTCAAGCTTGCTGTGCCTTTACTATTGTTTTGCTCCTTATTCCTTATTCTCTAGGATATTTGTCTGAATATTCTCTTCAATTGACCAGCACAATTGTGGTGGCTTTTGCTGGAATTTATTCTTTAGCTTCAGGTGTAGATTATCTTTATGCAAATCGTCTCTATATTATTGCACTTTTAACGAATAGAAAAGAAAGACCGGCAAATATGGATGTTGAGTGTAGATAAATGAAGCGCGTCCATTTGACTATTAGAAATCAAATTAAAGAGCTTAAGCTCTCATCATTTAACTCTTAATAGAGAATGATAAGAGCTCGTCTAGTCTTTTATACTCGATCAAAAGAAACTTCTGCTAAGACAGGTTCGGCTTTCTGTTCTGCTGGCGCCAAATTGAAAGAAATTTCATGACGTAATAAGAAGATTCCAATTCCATTAATAATGAGAAGAGAAACTCCAGCAATTGCCATGACCGTTTGAGCTTGCGAGGTCCCCATAAAAGAGAAAATGAGCAACGCAATGACTGCATAGGCGTAATAAGAGAAACGCCCCCAGCGAGGAGACAAATGCTCTGCACATTTTAAACCTACACAAAAGTAAGCGTTGATGGTGTTATAACCTAGCATAAAGAGAAAAAGCGGCATAAAGAAATGCATGTAAGGAAAATATTCGCCTAATGCTGTTTGCACGAGCATTCCCGCTTCCATCGGCTGTTGCCAGATTCCTGTTGCTAAAATTAAAAACAAACTTGTCGTACAGACAATAAACGTATCAAGAAAAATATCAAAAATCGCTAAAGATGCTTGTTTTTCGGGAACTTGAACACTAGACTCGCTATGAATTACGGAGGCGTAACCCACTCCAATATCGCCTGTGTAACAACCACGGCGAATTCCATGTGACATTGTGGCAATAATCCCAGCTCCAGCAAATCCTCCTATAGCGGCATGCCCACTAAAGGCTGAAATGAGAATTTCTTTAAACACACCAGGCAAAACAGATAAGTTATTCAAAAGAACCCACATCCCCATTCCCACATAAATAAAAACAAAGATGGGTAAACTTTTACTGGAAATACTCCCAACGCGACGTACTCCCCCACTACCAGCAAAAATAACAAGAACCAGCAAAATTCCAATTACTAAATAATGATTAAAGCCCCAGTTTGTCGTAATACTTGTTGAAATCACGCTGAATTGATAAACCTCTACCCCATAAATACACAAAAGAAGACAAACTAATTGTGGAACCCAAGCCTGCTTAAAAACCCGTGGTAAAAAAAACATGGGTCCGCCATTATATCCTCCCTGCCCATTTGGAACGCGATAGCGCAATCCCAGGTAAACTTCCGAATATTTGAGAATCATTCCTGCTAAAGCAGTCATCCAAATCCAAAATAAAGCACCAGGGCCCCCTAATTGCACTGCCGTACAAATTCCGACAATGTTTCCAATTCCAACACAGCCACCAACTGCCGCAAAAAAAGCTTTTAAAGGATGAACTCCTCGATCTTCGTCGTGTGTACGGAATCTTAAAAAACTCAAAAAAGTTTTAAAAACAGTTGGAAGATGGCGAACTTGAAAAAAATTGGATTTTATTGACAGGTAAATGCCTAAAAAAATCACAATCGGAACACCGAAGTATGTCCATAATAAATTTTCTATTACATCTAATTGCTCAGTTAAACCTGTCAACATTTAAAAATTTCCCAATTTAATTAGTTAATAGAGAGATTTGTTAAGAAAATAGTATCAAAAATTCTCTTTAAAGTCAATTAATGATTTGATTTATACTATAGAATTGTTCTTTCCAATAATAATGATCTAAAAGACCCTGTGTATCGCGATGCAAAAGCTTATAACTCAAGTATATAGCTTCTATAGAAGCTAATCCTCTGGTTGGATCAGGACAATCCTCTTGTCGGCGAGGATAAGCGGTACGATAATGAGCGGGAAGACTACGGTAGATAAATTGAGGCTGATTTTCCAAAGGCTTTAGCATTTTAGTGGCATACCGCCAGGTTGCATCGAGAATGAGTAGGCCGTGCTGCGCATCAGCTGCCGTTAAAGGTGGTGCGTTAAGAGTCAAGATGATATAATTTGCCAAATTGGGCAAAGACAGGTAAGGGTAGGTAATAAAAAGGAAGTCAGCTCTTGTTTCGAGACCTCGTAAACTACATTTTTTTAAATTTTCTAAACGGTGGCGAATAACAACCGTTGGAGGAAAAGATTGCATTTTTTAAAAATTTTCTCTTAATTTTATAATTGTAAAAAGCCGTAGATTATTTTAATGTTCCCATGGCATAAATTCAAGTAGGGAATCAATTTAATTAAAGGAAGGCCTTATGAAAAAACTTTCAACTTTTGTTTTAAGCAGTATCTTTTTGTTAAGCTCAAATTTTTTAATGGCTCAACCTTCTTACCCTCCCTCGGGTTATCCAATGGGCGGTCCAGGAGGTGGCTATCCCGCAGGAGGTTATCCGGCAGGCGGCTATTCTGGACAACAACCGTCCTATGCTTCCAATCAAATTAATTGGCTTCGTAGCTATTCAGAAGCGGTTGCTTTATCACAATCCACATCCAAACCCATTGTGATCTTATTTACAGGAACAGGCTGGTGCCCTGCTTGTATGAAGCTTGAAAGAGAAGTGATTACTCGTCCTGAATTTGCCCAAGCAGTTGGCCAACGCTTTGTTTTCTTAAAGGCCGAATTCCCTGATTATTCAGAGCCTGCGGTAATGGCTTCTCCCTATAAGTCTCTTTTAGATCGGTATGGAATCGACGCATTCCCAACGATTGTGGTGATCAATGCTAATGGTCAACAGCTTTATAGGGTCAATTATCGCGAAGGCGGACCTCAAATGTATGCACAAGAATTACTCCAAAAGCTCAATCAAATGCAAGCTGGCGGATCAAGCGGTTTTAACCGTTATTAAAAAAATTAGGCGACAAAAAGAACATTTTTGTCGCCTAATTTTTGATTCATTAAGATCGCTTATGAAGGAATTCATTCTCTTCTGTATTCAAAACTAAATCATTAGCCTATCTTGAATTTTAAATCCCACTTTCATAAACATGATGGACACCCGAAACCGACTTGTTTAATTCCACTAAATCTGCCACAGTAATTGGTTTATTTTTTGGTTGCAAAAAGAAAGCACGAAGCTTGTCAAAATTACAAAGGATATTATTTTGAATTGTTGTTCCAGGCAAACCTCTTTTTAAAACTTCGTCAAATCGATGACCTTTTTGATTCATTTCATTAAATATTTGGATGAGCGTATCTCTGTCCTGCTTAAGAAAATCTTGAATAAGCTCTTCACTCAACACCGTCTCATGAAAGATCTTTTGCTCTAATAGCCAACTATCTGTTGTTTGAAGGCCAATAAATTCGTTATCTACTTCTATTAAATTCCCCTGATCATCAAGCACTGTATTGACAGGACGACCGTCATGACGTCCAAGTAAAAGATTAAAAATAATCAGTTGATGAATTTGATTGAGATCTAATTTTTTCAGTTCCGCATAATCTACCACTTTTTCAAGATGTGGTTGGTGTTTAGCTACCGTGACAGCTTCTTGCACAATAATTTGTTCACCCATCAGCGTACGATTTGCTAATAAACGCTTCAATTTTGAATTGGCTGGAATTTCTTCAACTGCAATCAGCTTAGTTAGTGGAACAACATTTAACGACAACCTTTCACTGATTAAAAAAGCTAATTCTTCATTTTTCATTGCATTTGTCTGGACTTTTGCATATTTCCCAGAAGGAGCTTTAAGAAAAACTATCGGCTTTTCATTTTCATCTTTCCCCATTAGGACTTGTCGTTTAAAATTATTAAAGGCAGAATCTCCTTGTACAGTGGGAGTCTTTAAAGAGTGAATTTTTCCCATTTGTTGAATGAGATATCCTGGGGCTGATTTGAAAGCTCTTTGAGCTTTACCTTTTTCTTTGACTTGTTTAGATCTTTCTGTCTCACGCTTATTAAGATTGATCTCATGCTTAGTAAGAATAGGCGGTCTCAAGTCTTTACCGGTTCCTTGATTTAAGGAACTTGGCAACACAGTCGCTCCGATTTTTGTAATCGCTTGAGGCCGGCCATTTTTTGCTAAATTGCCACTCTCCAGCAGAATTTGTAGATTATTTTTTACTTTTGCTTTCTCGCTTTGATAAGTGGAGGAAAAAGTGGATAAAATCTTGTCTAAAAAATAATTGACTTTAATTTCTATTGCTTTTCTTCGAGATTGTTTCTCTTCAGTATTCAATCCAAGCTCTGAGACAGCGACATTCCAAGTAATATTATTCATTAAATTTTGAATATAGTTACCCATATTTTACTCGCCTATTAGTTAGCAACAAATAAGACATTTATCACACAAAACAGGATTAATTATATTAAATATCAATAAATATATTATACCACAAATAAAAACGAAAACAAACTAAATTTGATGTTTAATTAAAAAGAGTTAAATAATCCGACTACCCAGGTTTTGAATTTAAAGAATTGATATTCTTATAGATATTTTATATCTAATGACAAAAAGACCTCAAAAAGGATAAAAATAATGTTTATCACAAAGTTATTAACCCTAAATGAAATCAAAATGAAAGGCTTAGCAGAACTTTTTTGTTCGACTGATGATTTTTGGAAAATGTATTCTTAGAGTCTGTTAAATAACCACTAATGGTTTTGCTTATGTCCATCAAGAAAAAAAATCTTCCTTAAAATTTGGTCAAAAAGATTTAGAAAATGAACTAGCTTTATTAGCGGCTTGACACCCCAAACTCAGTTTAGCTATGATTTTAAGTGTTTAAAAAAAATTAATTAAAAAAAATAGAACAAAAACAAATAAAATAGAAACCAAGAAAGAAGTTTGAGACTTTTCTGCCAGCAACGACTTAAATCACTCTCCAATCCGTCACACGTAAGAGTTCTTTAGGGATTTCAAATAAGAAACGAGAAGGACGGCATGTCGCATCTTTTCCCATACGCTTACGTTGTTGGGCCATACTAAGTGTCAAGTGTTGTCTTGCTCGTGTAATGGCGACATACATCAATCGTCTTTCTTCTTCTAATCCCGTTTCTTTTAAGCTTTTCTCATGAGGAATAATATGATCTTCTAAGCTGACGAGAAAACAAGCTGGAAATTCCAATCCTTTTGCACTATGAAAGGTCATGAGCTGCACACAATCATCATGCCGCCTTTTTTTATTGGCTTGCATCAATTGATTATCTAATGTCAAATTGGCAATAAAATTTGTCAAAGAGCCATCCGATTCTGAATGTTGTTTAGACTGCTCTTCAAACTCAGCTAATGAAGTCACAAATTCTTGAACATTTTCCGTTTTAAAATCGCGCATTTGTTGACTTTTGACTTCCTCTTTAATGGCTCTTTGATAGTCAATTCGTTGAATTAACCATTGCAAAGTATCTGCCAAAATCCCTTTTTCAAAACGTTCTTTGGCTTCTTCTAGACTGCTGATAAAATCTTCCAATCCATTAAAAGCTTTAGAATTCAGAGTTAAATGGATGAAACGAGGATCGCGTTGAATGACTCCTTTTAAGACTTCCCATAAGGGCATGTGATGTTGACGATTATAAGCTGTCAACATATCTAACGTTTCCTCTCCAATTCCTCTTCGCGGTTGATTAATAATACGCAATAACGCTTCTTGGTCTAAAGGATTTACAATTAATCTTAGATAAGCACAAAGATCTTTAACTTCCCGTCTTTCATAGAATTCAACCCCGCCAACGACCTCATAAGGAATACCTTGAACCCATTGCTGGCCATTTCTCCAAGTTTGCTTCATTAAAGCAAGTTCAAATTGACGAGATAAAGCGTTGGAACGATAGAGAATAGCCATATCCTTCCAGCGCAGCCCTTTTGTTTCTTTTAACTTCACCATTCTTTTCACGACAGCCTGCGCTTCTTCTAATTCATTAGGAGTATGAAAAATTTCAATTGTGTCTCCATCTCCTTTATCACTCCATAATGCCTTATCATGACGTTGCTGGTTATTTTTAATGACAGCGTTGGCTGCCTTTAAAATATTATTGGTAGAGCGATAGTTTTGCTCGAGTTTGATAACTGTTGCTTGCTCAAAAAGCAAAATATTTTTAACATCAGCTCCCCGCCAACCATAAATAGATTGATCGTCATCTCCTACAACACATAAGTTATGATATTTAGAAGCCAGCAAAGAAGCTAATCGGTATTGAATCGGATTTGTATCTTGATATTCATCAATCATAATATAATGATAGCGTTCTTGATAACGTTCAAGAATATCAGGAAAACGTTCGAACAACTCCACTGTCAGCCCTAATAAATTATCAAAGTCAACAGCATTATAAGCCCTCATGCTAGCTTGTAAACGTTGGTAGACATCTTTAGCAAAGGTGTCATGCCAAGAAGACTCTTCTAATTGTTCAGGAGTTAGTCCTTTATTTTTCGCTTGACGAATAGCAGCAACGGTAGGAGCAAGAGAAGGAAGCTCTCCTTCATGCTGCAGAATATCTCGAGCAATAAGATTGATAAGGCGTTGAACATCCTGCTCGTCATAAAGGCTAAATTTAGTGGTATATCCAAGATGTCCAATGTCATGGCGCAAAACTTGCATGCAAAAGCTATGAAACGTACACAATGTGACTTGTGCTGCCGCTTGAGGATCGATAAAGGTCGCCAAGCGATGCCGCATTTCAGCTGCTGCTTTATTGGTGAAAGTTAATCCTAAAATGGATTTAGGAGAAATTCCAAGTTGTTGAATGAGATGGGCCATTCTCAAAGTCAGCACTTTAGTTTTGCCGCTGCCAGCTCCTGCTAAAATGAGCACCCGCCCTTTGACTAATTCGACAGCTCGTCTCTGATTGAGATTAAGTAAAGGAAGTTCTTTTTGCATTGTCATAGCCTTACCTCATAACAGTGGAGGAAGGTTGTCATATCCTTCTTTTCTTTACAAGAATCTTCTTGTTTCTATAAGCTTAAGTTTAAGAGAGTAAGCTAGAAAGAATTTTGATCAAATCTATGAATTAAGTTTTATTGAAACACTCTCGCCTATCAGAAACGCTTTCGGCGAAATTATCCCCTTAAGAAAACAAATAAATCTCTTGGAATAATATGAATACACAAAACATCAATGTTTGTTATTCAAAAGAGCAATGGCTCACGATTTTAAATGACGCTTTTTGCTCTCGCACACATTTCGAAGGTCATATGTACATTTATTTTAATCAGGATGGTTATATTGATAGTTTTTATTTTCCGAAAGTAAATCAAAAAATTTTTTATAATGAGAAAATGGATCTTCGCAGAATTATCTGGCTAACACAAAAATATTTTAAAGATTATCAACAATGCCACTACATGGAATTATGGACGCTTCGCCGTGCTTTTGAATTTATTCGTCAAGGAGGGCAAAGCGCTTGTCATGAGTGCATCAACATTTGGTTCAATTTTAAAGTTGTCAAAAAACAACAACTCATCGAAGCACAGCTTGAACGATTGATTAAACAGCAAATCTACATGAAGCACCAACAATTGCAAGCAGCTATGAACAGCTTTCATACAATCGTCAAAGAGTTAAACGATATCCGCTTTACTCAAGCGTATTATCTATTTGTATCAAGGGAAAAAAAGTGGCATACGTCTTTTCAACAAAGCGAAACCGTTTCTTATGAGGATTGGAAAAATCAAAAAAAAGAACTTTCTCTTCTTCTCTCACAATTACAAAAATTCATTTACTTTAGTGACAGAGTTCTTTCTATCGCAAAGCAAAAAAGAATCCTTTATTATCTTCTGTTACTCCATCCTCCGTATCCTGTTTGCCCTTCAACCAAAATTAAAACGGTCACCGGCCTTGAACAAGTATTAAATGACCTTATCAATCAAAGAATAAGCGCTAATGTAAGCGAGATCATCCTTCAACATCTCGTCTTTGATATCGATGAACGGGATGAAGACAGTCGATTTGACAACCTCGATAGTGATTTAGAAAAATGGCAGTTCTCAATTTTGCAAGATGCTAGAAATCAAACAAATGATCACGCTTTTCTAACTGACAAAATCATAGCTAACGAAATAAAGCTCGATATTTCTCCTTTAAAAAATTTCAATTCTTTTTGCAAAGAAATTTGTAAATCTCAAAAAGATTTTTTAATTTTTAAAGAGAACGCTAAATTATTTCTATCAAATTCACAAAATTTAAAAAAATAAATAAATTCACTTGTTTTTAATAATAGTTTATCTTAATATTAATAATATTTTTATTAATTTAAAGACAATTTTATTATGATTCTTCAACGCATTCTATCTTTTAATCCCTTTGCAAGCCTCCTAAATGGATCCTATGATGATGACGATCTGCATGCTCATACTAGCAAATGGACTTGGATGACTGGTGTAGCAATTACATGTTTGAGTTTATCTGTTTGGAATGTTTTACAAAAACGCCCTTTAACAGCAATGGCGATTAGCGTCGGAGGCACCTGTTTAGAAATTGCCTTGATGACTTTAATGCCTTCTCGGCCTTCATCTCAGCCTGTGATAAAAGGTCAAGCTCCAATCGTACAACCATTAATTCCTTCTAAACAATTAATGGATAGTATGGATTCTTTAGAAAAATGTTATCCTGTTCAAGTAGATCCCATTCGCATCTCTAATCAGCAAGCAGGAGGAATGATGGGTCAAGCATGTGGAGATGCTATTGGCCTTTTTACAGAATTTACGACTCAGGCTCAAGCTAAATCCATGATGGATGGCCAACCCTTGAACTTTGGTCCGACTTATCCCAAGAATTTTCGAAAGGGATATAATTGGTCGCACATTAAACGCTTTGTTAAAAATGGTTGGACAGATGATACAGATCAGGCCTTAAGCCTTGTAAGAGCGATTTACCGCAAAATGAAAGGATCTAAAAAAGAGCAGAGCTCTACTTTAGCAAATTTATTTGCGCGAGAATTAATGAAATGGAGGCAGGGAGGCCTTCAATCTGCAGATCCTTTTTTAGGTAGAAAAAAACCTTACTGCATGGGATTGGGAGCTTTGGTTTCATCTGTATTAGAGGAACAAAGTTTTTTAATAGATCCTCTTCAATCAGCTGAAAAAGTGTGGGCTAAAGATCCAGAGGCTCCTCTCAATAGCCGCCCCGCTGCTAATGGCGCCATCATGCGCACAGCTCCTATTGGATTAATTTTTTACCATTCTTTATCAGATGTCTTATTTTACACGGTGGAAGCTTGCAAAGTCACCCACTCTGACCCTCGCTGCACAGCTTCTTCCGTGGCTTTTACAGTGGCCATTGCTTTGAGCATTCGGGGATATGAATGCGATGACATTTTTAAAGCTGCAGAAGAAATCGGGCTAGCTGTTCTTCGTTCAGAACTTGAACAAGCAGCAACTCGCCAACTCCTGTCTTCAAAAGAAAGCAAAGACATAGGACTTCTCTACAGCAAATATGCTCAAGAATTTCAGGATCATCTTCATGGAAATTGGGACACGCTTGACTTGGATGAAGGGTATAAAGATCCTACTAAAATCAATAAAATTGGCTATACATTTAAATGCATGGGCGCTGCCTTTTATGCTCTTCGTCTAGCAGATCAATATCGAAAACAAAAAAAATCTGATATTTGCCGCTTAGTGATTGAAGAAATTGCAGCAGAAGGTGGAGATGCAGACACAAATGCCGCCGCCGCTGGTGCATTAGTGGGTGCTTATTTAGGATATTCTAAGCAGTTTCCCGAGAATTGGACGAGCAACCTCGCAGACAAACAAGTTTTAGATCAAGCCATCCAACATGTTGAAAGATTGTCTCTTTTGCATGAACAATCCATTAGTAAGACTAAAAAAACTTAGTCGTTTACGCAATGGCGTAAAGTTAAAATTAGATGCAGCTCAGCGGCGTGAGCTGCATCTAATTTTAACTTTACACAATTGATGATGCGCAGCGTGCACTAAAAGCCTAATTGATACGCGCAAATGAAAAAATAGAATAGTGTCAAAATATTTTAGTTTGAAAACCAGTTAGGCAAATCATCTTCTTTAGATAAAATTAAAAGTAGAAAAAAATAAGCACCATCTCATAACATAAGAACAGGCTCTAAGATAGAGTAAAACAACAACTATTGCTTAAATAGGAGTGAGCATATGTCAATTTTACATGTATGTCGCCTTGAGGATTTCAAGCAGATCTCCCCTTCGCGTCTTTGCCTTATCCCTTCTTTGATCCTTCCTTCTTATCCTTCCTATTATCTCTATTATTAATTGTCTTTTATTCACCGTCCACTCGCTTGGCCGATGAAACCTTTGTTTTAATTTTAAATAACAGCACCTTAGCTACGTAAACTATTTAATTTGTTTCTAAGTTCAAAAGATGTTATGGCTTTTGAATAAAGAATTTATTTTAATTATACTAATTTTTTACTAGAGGATTTTATGAACAATCCCCGTTCATTTGGTCTTACCACCACTAAAGCTCCTTTTATTGAAAATGCCCGCCAAGACGGCGAACTATTTATTCATCAGCCTTATGAATTATACAATGAAGATAACCAAGAAGCTTGGCGAAAACTTTACGCTCTTTTACTTCCTAAATGGGAAAAATATGCGAATGAAAAATTTTTAGAAGGTGTACAAAAGCTTGCCTTAAACGCACGCCATATTCCTCGACTTGAAGAAGTCAATCGCTTTTTAGAGCCCTTGACTGGTTTTCAAGCTAAAGCAGTGAGTGGATATGTTCCAACCTACTTGTTTTTCGATAGTTTAAAAAGGCGGGAATTTCCAACAACCATCACCATTCGTGATAGTCAAACTCTCTCCTATTTACCAGAACCAGATATCTTTCATGACATCGCAGGACATGTTCCGATGCATACAGATCCAGTTTTTGCTGATGTTTTGGCTAAATTTGGTTCATTAGCCAGTTTAGCAGCTCAGCGTCATGCGCACTTAAAAACTGGAGAAGAAAAGATAGCGAAAATCAAAAGCAATATTCAAGCTTTATCGCGTTTTTTCTGGTTTACAATCGAATTTGGGCTGATGCGTCAACGAGAAAAACTTTGTGTGTATGGGAGTGGAATTTTAAGTTCCGCGGGCGAAATTGAACATGCAATCGAATCACCCCATGTGCAGCGTTACCCTTTTCAGCTTGAATGGGTCATTAATCAATCGTTTGAAATTGATCATTATCAACCATTGCTTTTTGTCATTCAGTCTTTTGAGCATTTATACGAAGAAGTTCATCGCCTCGAAGAATGGCTACAACTAGGTAAGTTGGACCATGTTGCACCAGGCGAACCAGGCGTGGATGAAGATAATCTCAAAGCTTTTCTTCAAGAAAATCAAGAGGAAAAATGAACACACCAGCCAAATCAGAAACGTTGTATCATACCGCAACAACAGCTTTTTGCGTCATTGTTGTCGTATCAAATATTATTTCTGCGAAACTTTTTTATCTTCCTTTTTCTAAGGATTTTAGTATCCCAGCAGGATTAATGACTTATCCCATCACTTTTCTAATTAGCGATTTTATAACAGAAATTTATGGAGCAAAAAAAGCAAAGATCATGGTTTATACAGCATTTGGAATGACCATTTTAAGCTATGTCATCATTCAGCTGGCTTTGATGCTTCCTGCTGCAGATGACAACAATCAATCCGCTTTTCAATCTGTAATGGGATTAAATGGATTGATTATTTCAGCTTCTCTTATTGCTTATCTGCTTGCCCAGGTTATCGACATTCATTTGTTTGCCCTCATTAAGCAATGGACGAATTGTCGTTTTCTGTGGCTGCGCAATAATGGCTCCACGTTAGCTTCACAAATCGTAGACACCATCACTGTCAACCTCATTCATCTTTATTGGGGGCTGGGAATGGAAATTAGCCTAGTCTTCAATATCATGCTGTTTTCTTATATTTACAAAGCAATTTTTAGCATGCTGAATACTCCTCTTTTTTATTTGGCGGTATTTTTAGCTAAAACAAATAGAGCAACTCAACCAACAAAAAGCTTTTTGCATGAACAATTAAAAATTAACAATCAACTTATATAAAAGGATATCTATGCACCAACATTCTGATCTTTTATCAAAAAAATGTATTCCTTGTACCGTGGGCGTTCCTCCTTTAAAAGGAGAAAAGCTTAATATCTTGTATCAACAACTGGCACCAGGTTGGAATATTGTCAAAGAACATCATTTAGAAAAAGACTATGTATTTCCTGATTTTAAAACCGCTTTAGATTTTACCAATAAGGTTGGAGCATTAGCAGAAGAAGAAGGGCACCATCCCGATATTTATTTAGCTTATGGAAAAGTCAAAATTTTGATTTGGACACATAAAATCGATGGACTATCGGAAAGTGATTTTATTCTAGCCGCCAAGTGCGATGAAATCTTAGATTAACAATCTTTATCAAGAGGCTGTTATACCGAAAGAACTTGAAAAATTCTTTCGGTTTCATAACCGTATGAAAGGACCTCCTATGAAAAATATGGCACAACCCACACTTCAACGCATTCTTGAAACGGCTCTTTATGTCGATGAGCTGGAGCGATCTATCCATTTTTACAAAGAAGTCATGGGATTAGAACCCCTCCATTACCATCCAATGGATCGCTTGTGTGCATTCAGTGTTGGCGGAACTAGCATTCTTTTAATTTTCCAAAGAAATTCCACAACAGAACCTCTTGAAACATCGGGTGGAATCATTCCTTCCCACAATGGCTTTGGTCCCCTTCATATGGCTTTTGCCATTAAACAAGAAGATTTTCCGGCTTGGAAAAAAAAACTAGTGGAGCATGGGGTGGAAATCTTAAGTCATGTCAAATGGCCCCGCGGCGGCGCAAGCCTTTATTTTCGCGACCCAGATCAACACCTGATCGAACTCGCTACACCGGGATTATGGTCTATTTATTAAAATACCTTAAAAAAATGAAGATATTGTCTTGAACAAGTTTTCATTAGATATACCGAAGAGAATTCAAAAATTGAAATTTCGGCTAGCGTGAAAGCTACCAAGGTTAAAGCATCACGAAAAGGTCAATATTGAGTGAATATTAACCTTTTCGTGATGCTTTAACCTTGGGGCTTTGACGCAGCCCAAATTCCAATTTTTGAGTTCTCTTCGGTATAAATGAAGTTGATTTTGATTTATTGCTGATTGCTGTTGTGCGAGGAAGCTAAGCGAAAAGCTCGTTCTAAAAAGTGAAGCATCTCTTGTTCAATATCATCTAGTGTTGCATTTAAGGCTTGCGACCTAGGACGGACTACTACATCAAATTTAAAATTTAAATGAGGAGAAGAAAGACGGAAAGCTTCACGCACCAGTCGCTTAAAGCGGTTGCGCTGATAAGCAGCACCATAACGACGCGTCACTGTAATTCCCAATCTTGAAAAAGGACCCTGCGTGATGCGAATGTCGGTAAGAATCCACTGACCTGTAAATTTGAATGTTTGGTGAGCCATACGCCGGTACTGTTGACGCGTACGCAAGCGCATGGACCGAGAAAAAGAATAATTTAGACGCGTGTTAATTGCTTTCTTCCATGCTTACGACGTCTACTGATGACTTTACGTCCATTCGCTGTGCTCATTCTTTTTAAAAAACCATGCTCAGATGCACGGCGACGTTTGCTGGGTTGGTAAGTACGTTTCACGGTAATCTTCCTTACAAGTTAAAATATCTAGCCAATTGAATAAATTGACTATGTAAAAGTTCATTGACTTGGCTAAAAGGATAAGAATTTTAAGAAAAAAAAGCAAGACTTTAATAAGAAGAGAATCGGGAAACAAAAAATCAGTTTCTTCTGCATATAAATAATTTTAATTTAAAACAAATCCCCGTGCTTTTTCCCCTATTCCTGCAAACCTCTGTCATCCCCCTTCTCGTTCCTCTCTCTTACCTCACAAAAAGATTGAATAAAAATTGTGTTTTGCTTTATAACTAATGCTTACTTTGTCTCTTGTACCTTAAAACAGGTTTGTTTAATTGACGAAATTAAGGTAGCTCGTTAGACTTTAGCGATTTATAAAGAGAAATTGGCCGCAAAGAACCTCGGCCAACGACTTGGAAAATGTCCATTTTGACAATCTTCCAAGCTTTTTGTTTTAAGAGAGAATGGACAAATTTAGAAAATCTTCTTTAGCAAGGATTCTAAATTTACCTATTTTCTAACAAGACAGGTTCACTATCTTTACTGATTAATGAATTAGGAAATTCTCATGAAAGTTAAAGCATCGGTTAAAGCTGATCCTTCTAAAGGCGATATTCTTGTTCGTCGCCGCGGACGTTTGTATGTGATTAACAAAAAAGATCCTAACCGTAAGCAACGTCAAAAAGGTCCAGCCCGCAAAAAATAAGGAAGCAAACATGGCGAAAAAGTCATCTGTAGAAAAACAAAAAAGACGCGAAAGACTTGTCAACCTTAAGTGGGAAAAAAGACAAGAATTGCGTAATAAAATTTACAATATGAATCTTAGCGAAGAAGAAAGAGAGCAAGCTCGCATTGCCCTCAATAAAATGCCTAGAGATTCTTCTCCTATCCGTCTTAGAAATCGCTGCCAAATGACAGGTCGTCCACGCGGTTATCTACGTAAATTTAAACTTTCTCGTCTTACATTTCGTGAACTTGCCTCTATGGGTATGATTCCTGGTGTAACGAAGTCAAGTTGGTAAAAACTCCTCCTCATTTTTTAGAGGAGTTCCCCTTCTCAAAAGGGTGACCTTTCGGTCATCCTTTTTAAGCTTTATTCAATATTTCCTTTAATTCTGGTAGATTGTCTACTTTTTCCCATTGTTCCATTCCATTTGTCCACACATAGCTATTAACTTCGAGCTGTCCTCGATTCCAAAGTTCACGCAATGCCACACTACTAACAGGTCCTTCTTGCTGATGGTTTTGGTCCAAGTAATACCACAATTTTTCTTCTTCTTCTTGACGCTTAAGATCTGCTGGCGCAGGAGGGGGTTGTGGTAATTGTTGATGATCAGGATCAGGAGGTAAAACAGTCATGGTAGGCATTCCATTATCCACTTGATCGGGCTTGACAGCTGGAAAGAAAAGGAGAATGAGGGGAGCGAAAATTCCAAGTAAAATTCCTATAATAAACCAAAGTAGAGGGTTTCTCCCCTTTCGACTTGCATAATAGGCTGTAAAACTTGCGATGATGAGCAGAAGAATAAAACTCAATAGCATGTTAGGGTCTGTCTGAGGCATGAAAAGTCCTTTAAGTTAAAGTTTAAACGGCCACCTGTCAGAGACGCACTCTCAATCGTTAAATCAATAAAGCGCTAGTCAGATTAAGAAATTCATGGTAATGTATTAGAAAACAGCTGTCAACTCTGCACAGGAGAATTGATCATGATAGATCCTAAATTAAAAGTTGATAAGAAAAAAGTCGATACTAAAGAATTCGAAATTCCAGAAACGGTGTTTATCCGCGACATTGAAAATAAAGTTTTTCAATCTATTGTCCTACAGTGCTTAGCCCAAATCGAAGGAATTAGCCTCGTAGAAGGAAACTTTATTGACCATCTATTAGGCCGTAGTGCTGAGGGTGTTAAAGGAATCTATGCAGAGCAAGATGATAAGAGTCAATCAGTTAACATTAAAGTCGAAGTCAATATTTTGTATGGAACTAGTATTCCTGAAAAATCAGAGGAAATTCAGACAAAAATTGCCGATGAAGTGACTAAACTGACTGGACTGCATGTTGCCTCTGTCCATGTTGTTATTAAAAATGTGATTTCAATGGAACAAGCAAGTAAGCTTAACCAGCAAACTCCCCCTCATTTGATGGGATCTAATTTAGAAGAGGAATACTCGGATGAATTTTAAACTAGGTCGTTTCCTTTACCTAGCCCTTAGTTTAATTATTGGGAGCTTCTTCTCTATTATCGGAGCTTTTAGCATGATTCTCCCATGGTCTCCCTTTTTGCAAAAAGCGACGACCCAATTTATTTTAGAGAATACATTGATCCTTTCCCTCTTTGGACTTAGCTTTGTCCTTATCGGCATTTCTATTGTCGTTTATACGATTCTTAACACCCGTCATCGCTATTTAAACATCCGCACGGGTAAAAATGCTGTGACTCTTGATGAAAATGTCATCCGCCAATACTTAGAAAAGTATTGGCAGGAGCATTTTCCTCAAGCACAAGTTCCTTTTGATTTAGCGCTTAAGAGACATTCAATTCAAATTGTCGCCTATTTACCTTATCTTCCACTCGATGAACAAAAAACGTTCTTAGAGAAAGTCAAAGAAGATTTTAGCGATTTGTTTGGGCGTGTTCTAGGCTATCCTCAAGATGTTCATCTGATTGCAAGCTTTCAAACAGAAAAAGCATTGCCCGTTTAACGATTGACATGCCCTTTATTCTTAATAAGCGCTCTCCAATACTTCTGCATGGATGGTGATAAAAAGGGCGTCAATTTCTCATATCTCACATGACCTCTATAAAATGATTGTGTATCGACAAATGCAGCCTTGCCATCTATTGAAAAAGAGCAATTAGCTGGCTTAGCGCAATCAAAAAGCTCTAACTCTGTCACAACCGTATAAAGAGCTTTAAGAAGTTCTTTTGTCACCCATGGGCCGCCCCATAATTTCTCATTTTTCTTATTACTAAAAAGCTCCATATCATCCTCTACTAAAATAAAAAATTTGCGTAGATAATGAGAGGGAGGCGAAGGCTCATCAGGCAGAAGATAAATCCATTTTCTGGGAACTTTAAAAAGGTGTTCATAATGATGTTTCTGAATCGATTCTTGAACTAATTGAGCTCCCGTTGCTCTCAAAATCCAAAAATAGTGTTCAGGTTGATTTTTATGATATTTTTGTTCGTCTAGATACATTTTAAAGACATATCCTTTCACAAGCGGATGACGCGTAACAATGATTTGTGTGTGGTGCTGAGGTTCAGCTGGATCAAAACCAGCTGCTATCATAGATTGTTGATCGAGGATGGCTCGTGATGCCGAGAAAATTTGATCTAACGTAGGTTTGATCGGATGATCATCTGGAATTAAAAAAGGTTTAACTTGCTCCCATACTTGTTGACTAACATACTTGCTTGGACTAAAAGGAGCTGGTTGCGCTTTAATTTGCTGAAATCCAGCTAACACAAACGTGATGCTAAGCAATACGTGCCTTAGTAAAAATGACATATTTTTCCTGTTAAGTGAATAGTGTTCGATTGATTAGAGCCTGTTAAATACAAAGCCGTCTTTATAAAACTTTTATTTTTATTACACAATTTTGCTTATTGATTTTTTAAATAAGAACTCGTGAACTTTCTTGAGATGCTCTGTGAAAAAACGAGGTAAAACGAGGGAAATGAGAAGATGATGATCCTTGTAAACCACGTATAGAATGGGCGATGAGCTGAGCTGTCTGAATCGCATAAAAGAGTTGAAGCTGCTCAATTGAACAAGTGGATAAATCTTGGGGAGCATTCATGAGATAAAGTTGTTCTAATAAAGCGCATCCCCGGTCTATATGAAAGCGGTCATGTTTAATTCCGACATATGACCACATTGTCTGCCGCAAAATCTTCCAATCTTCCTCTATCGCAGTTGAAGAGGAAGACCCTAACACATTAAGCCCTTCTCGTAAGTCTGGAAAATAATAGACTAATTTGGACACTTGTTTTGCTATATCTTCTGCACAAGCAATAGCCCAAGTCAAACTCTCTAATACGCCTAAGGCTTCATCATTAAAATTCCAGAATAAACCAGTGCAAGCAACTTCACCAATAGCACGTAATCGTTGAATTGTTGTTTGAGCAACCCGATCAATCGCAATGCCACCACACGTGTGAGTGGCAATCGGAACAATGGGTAAAGGATCTTTAACAATATTAAAACCATGGTGCAGACAGTAAGTATCGACACCTGGAAATTTCTCTTTCAAACCCCCAGAATCAATGAGCGTCAAATCCAACCATAAGTGTTCACTGCGAGTTCTCAATAATTGATCGTACAACTGATGCATTAAATAATGCGGGGATGAATCAACTTCTAATGGAATGTTTTTCACAACATGAATTTTTCCTCCTTCCGCTAATAAATCTAATGGAAGAGGAAAACAGGGTCGATCTTTTTCAAATAATCCCAAAGGATGAAATTGAATTTGGTCCATGTTGAGTAATCTCGCGCCTGCCCGATAAGCGATAGCGATGCCTCCTCCATATGCAGTCGAGGGATGAGAAGAATAAGGAAAAAGAGAAGCAGCGCCCCCAGTTGCTAAAATCGTTTCTTTAGCTAAAAAATATTCAATTTTTTGAGTATCATAATTATAGGCAATTACTCCGGTGCAAGTCGGTTTTTTGTAACGATCTGCTTTCCTCTGGGAATGTTGATCGAGCATGATCAGTTCGATGACTGTATGGTGAAAAATCCATTCCACACGCTCTTGCTGCTTTAACTGCTCTTGTAAGCAACGATGAATATCGATGTTACCATGCCGATCCACTAGATAATTGGACTCTAATAACTCGTCTATGCTCGTGCGTGCCAAATTAGCAAGTTGTTCATGCGCTCGCGAACAGCATAAGTGCTCTTGCTTTTGCTTTTGCAGTTCTCGTACTTTCTCTTCTAGACTTTCATGCTGGATAAAGGGAGCATGATAAATGCGCTGATCAAAAGGAGAAGTCATGATAGTGACAGAGATGCCTCGTTTAGCTAAAGCTAATGCAAGAGCACAACCTGCTATACCGGCTCCTATGACTAAAATGTCTTTTGTTCTCACACCATTCTCCTATTCGATTCAAAAACTTATTCTCAAATAAAATATTGTCAGGAAAATAAATCAAGCTTCATGTCGACCTTATTTGAATTTCATGAATAGAAGGAGGGAAATAAAATTCACTTGCATTTTTATAAAGAGTTGAAAAAAATATTCACTTAGCTTTACTAATCAATTACTTATAAAATAATAAAAGTTTGATAACTCTTATGCGACACTCTTTTTCTCTTTTTCAATCTCATTTAGACTTAGCACATTCTTATTGGTCTAAGATTGTTCAATTAGGAGATACTGTCATTGATGCCACATGCGGGAACGGATATGATACATTAAAATTATGCGAGCTTGCTCTATCATCAGACGCTGGTAAATTGTATACTTTTGATATTCAATCACAAGCGCTTAATTCAGCTCGGCATTACCTTCAATCTTTATTATCTTTGGAACAATTCACCCGTATCGAATTCCATCAATGTTGCCATTCTCAATTTCCGGCTCGTCTATTACCAGAGAGTATTAAGCTAATCGTCTATAATTTAGGATATTTGCCAGGTGGGGATAAAATGCAAACGACGCAAACGAGTACGACACTTCAAAGCTTACGGCATGCACAAAAATTATTACAGCCAGGAGGAATGATTAGTGTCACTTGTTATCCTGGCCATCTGGAAGGAGCGAGAGAACAAGAGGCTATTATACATGAATTTTCTCAGTTAGCCCCACAAGAATGGAGCTGCTGCCATCATGTTTGGCTAAATCGCAAGCAAGCCCCAAGTTTATTGATCATTCAAAAAGCCAAATCATCAACTCAAGTGTTAGGCGACGAGGCGGAATTAACTACATAATTTTTTGAATGACCATCTTTAGAAAATTTTTTCCCACGGATCAGATTTCCTTTTTTAAATTCACCTTCCCACTTTCTTCCATCAGGGAAAATAATTTTTCCTTCTCCATGTAATAAGTGATTATCGAATTCGCCCTCCCAAATCGTTCCGTCAGTAAAAGTTACCTTCCCTTCTATCAAATCATTGTGATTTTTGAATTCCCCTTCCCATACAGATTGATTAGGTAACGTTATCTTTCCTCGACCGAGTAAACGTCCTTCAATAATTTCTCCTTCAAGGATTTGCCCTGTGGAATATTGAAGTTTTCCTTTCAAATATATTTTCTTGTTATTATCACTATATTCAAATAGTCCTTCCGCTACCGCACCCTTAACAAAATGAGCCATTTTACCTTGAATGAGAACGCCATATTCGAATTGCCCGTCTTTAATGATTTGTCCCTTTTTATTAATCTCTTGTCCTTTACCATGTAATAAGTCCCATAGGAATTCACCTTTGTGAATTCTTCCATCGCTAAAAGTCATCTTTCCTAGACCATGTAGCATGTCACTTTTGAATTCACCCTCATAAATTTTTCCATGTTTGAAAGTCATCTTTCCTGGACCATGTAGCAAGCCATATTTGAATTGACCTTGTTTAATATCGCCTTGTGGATTAATAATCTTGCCATTCCCACATAACTTTTGAGATTGAAGATTAAGTTGCGGATTGTGATCAAATTCTCCCTCCCATACCGTTCCATCAAAGCAGACTTTTTTCCCTTTTTTCAAACGACCCTCTTCGAAATCGCCTTCCCAAATCTCTCCATCTTTATTTATTACTTTTCCAAGACCAGTCAATTTGCCATTTTTGAAAACACCCTTAAAAAAACAATTATCTTTAAATTCACCTACTTCTGTGGATCCTCCAGGATAAACGATTTTTCCTGCACCAGATGCAACACCTTGGCTAAAATGACTATCCCATCTAACTCCGGATGGATAAATCCTCACACCTTTGCCATGTAATTTACCTTCTAGAAATTCGCCTTCTTCGACGATTTTTTTAGAGCTTCTACTAAAACGAATGGCCTTCCCTGACCCATGTAGCTTACCGTCCTTAAATTCACCTACCATCATCTCTTTAGAATCAACAAGAAAGCTTCCTTTACCATGTAATTTACCATTTCGAAAGCTTCCTTTCCATCTTTCCTTCCCTATCTGTAAGGTCCCTTTAATTAAACAACCACGATCGAAATGCCCGCGTTCCTCTTGCTTGGATCCAATTTTTTCTCCTTTGCCATGTAAGACGCTATCTTTAAACTCGCCTTGCCAAATAGTTCCGTCAGAGAATACTAGTTTGCCTTGTCCATTTAACTTGCCCTTCACAAGAGGACCTTGAATTTGTAAGACTTTTTTTCCAAAGCAACGACGAGCCAATAAATAGGCAGCTGTTAAACCCACAAAGACAGCTAACGCAATTGTTAAGACCTTCGCTTGCCGTACTGTTAAAATAGATGTGAATTTCTCTTTAGAAAAAATGATTGTAGATTTAAAGAATCGATTAAAATCGATATTCATGGTGTTTTAACTTTAATTATTTAAATGATTAATATTTCACATTCATTTTTAATGGACTTTTTCTATGACTTTTCCATCTACAGTCATTTTAACTCCGCTAATGAAAACTCCATCATCAAATTGTCCTTCCCATATATTCCCATTATTAAAAATAATCTTTCCTTGACCATGCAAACGCTCATTTTTAAAATTCCCTTCGAATCCACTTCCACTCTTAAATAAGATTTTTCCTTCAATCAATTTTCCATTTTCGAATTCTCCTTGATGAAGCGTCCCATTAGGTTCAATCATTTTTCCATCCCCATCAAGCAGATCATTTTCAAATTCTCCTTCCAATATCTTTCCATTTAAAAGTGTGATTTTTCCAATACAAGGATAAATAGATTTACCTGCATGATATGTCTTATCGAATGTTCCTTCTGAAACAATCCCTGTTGCAAATGTCACAGTTCCCTTCTGCAAAAGGCTATCTTCAAATTCTCCTTCCTCTATTTTTACTCCTGGAATCGTTCTTTTCCCTATAGCAAGCGCATTAAGCTTGAATTGTCCCTCTTCTATTTGTCCATCTGAATAAAAGATCTTTCCTTTTACTAAATGATGATGATAAAACTCATCTTTAGAAATGCTACTTTTGAATTCCCCTTCGAAGATAGTTCCCTTATCCAGAATTTTCTTTCCGTTGATAAAATAGCCATTTTGAAATTCACCTTCCCAAATGACACCTTCTTGACTTACAACTTTTCCAGAACCATGTAATTTTTCATTAAGAAACGATCCTTTGAAAAAGAAATCACCTTTGAATTCTCCGTGCTCTTTAATCCCATTTGGGAAAATAAGAAATCCTGCACCATGAATTATTCCTTTAGTGAAATGCCCTTCCCATGACATGCCGTTCCAAAAAGTCAATTTGCCTTTGCCATGTAACAGTCCACATTGAAATTCTCCCTCTTCTCTTGTTCCATTTGAACAAATCCGACTTGCCAAGCCATGCAACTTGCCCTTTTTAAACTCTCCTTTCCATTCAAGAGATCTTTTTTTTACTTTTCCTTTAATCAAAACTCCCTTCTCAAACTCTCCTCGCTCCTCACTTTTGTCAGGATAAATCTTCTTTCCTTTGCCATGTAAAAGGCCATTTTTAAATTGCCCTTGCCAAATGGTGCCGTCAGAGAAAACCTGCTCGCCTTTTCCATTTAATTGCCCATGAATGACAGGACCTTTGATTTGAATGATTTTTTTTCCAAAATAACGGCGTCCAATGAGATGGCAAATCGTCAGACACCCCAATGCAGCTAATGCAACAGCTAAGATTTTTTTTTGTTGAAAAGAGGATAGAGATAAAATTTTTTCTTTACTTATTAACAGGACAGAATGTGATAAGGAATTAATATGAATGTTCATTTATGATGACCAATGATTTTAATTAAAAAAACAACAATTGTTGTATAAAAAACCAATAAAATCAAAGGCTATTTACATTTAATCTTAAAACTAAATTTATAAAAATAAGGGTAAAAATGAGTGGCGTCGAGTACCCTTTGTCAAATTTGATGACAAAAGTTCATTTCATTCAGCATTATTTTTAAATTTTATTTTTCTTTTCTCTCATCAAATCCTACCACTGAACGATAGCAAAGAAGCAGATGATCGACACCATTCAAAGCTGAATGAGGGGATGATTCAATGGGAAGTTTGTAATGCTGAGCGATGGCGTTTTTTGATAAACTCATTTCCGAGGGAAAACAAGTTTTTGTTTCACGATGGTACTTAACTTGTAAAGCCCAATACATCGAAGCTAAATCGAGCCAATGATAAGGCCAATGTTGTTGTTCTTGCGTATAAATATCAATAAGGTGAGCGAAAAAATTACGATCAAAAGCTGGGTTTTGGCAAATGTAGACAGTGTTCCCGCGAGAAATTTTGAGGTCTGTAAAAATTTGAATAATTTCTTGTCGAACAATGGCTTCTTCTTTACCTAACTGAACTTTTTCCCATGTAAATCCATTGACTTCCACACTTGTAGGATCTCGTCTCTCCCATACTTCTAGAGGCTGCTTGACAATGGTTTGATAGGTAAGTTTTTCATAACCCGAGGGAACGTCCACAACTTTAAAGGCAATCTCTAAAAGCCTGTGTGAAAAGGGATCTAGGCCTGTCGTTTCAGTATCCAAAAAAATTGCCTGCATAGTGTTAGAATGTCTCATTTAATAAAATGAAAAGGGCTGAGGTATAGCAAAAAACAAATCTGTATTCAACAATTTTTTAATCTTCAGGTCCTCTCTTCTAGCATTCAGTATGAAACCTCCAAAGTATAATTTTTTTTTATTTTTAACTCCTTGATCTCCAAATGTTGTCAAACCTCGAGTAAAGCTATTTTTAAGCACTTGAAAATCAACCTATCCAATCATAAAATAGCATTTTTTAAAAACCTATTCGTTTGAATATTTTTGTTGATTGCAAGATAATCTTATTGTTAAGATTGAATGAAAATATAAGAGATTTCTTAACGGATGAAGGGTGAAATAGCTCTAAAAATTGAGTGATCCAGGTATTAAAATCTCTTTTAAAGGCATTTTCCATTTGCTTGATGCCTATTTTGAAAAATGGAAATTGGTTTTTGTGCTGATTCGAATGAGAAAGCTTATGAACATGATAAGGTGGCTTAATCATTTTGCATATTCATCTGAATTCAACCGTGAAACAGTAATTAAATAAATTCTATGAAAGTATTACAACCTCTTTTGCGTCTTTTTATTCGCTTTCGTTACCCAGTTTCAATGCCTGAAGATGTGGCAACGGATTTAGGGCTTAATATTTCCAACTCGCTGACTTTTCCAGAATTTATGAAATGCTTGACAGATCCGAATCGCCGTCCTACTAAATTGACACGTTTTATGCCTCGTGAGCAAGCGGAAGATATTTTCCGACTTGCTTTGCGTAAAGAGAGATTTCAACGAAATTCTTTATTCTCTTATCACTTCAAAGGGGGATGGATGGAATTTATGTTGCAATTTGATGAGCACTCCCGCCTTCGGCGTCTTTACATTCGCCACAAGGACCTCAAACAAAAACACGAAATTTCGATTTCTCCATAGCACAATGATAAAATAGCTGAATTTCTAAGATGATCATCCCATCTTTGAAGCTCAAAAGAGTGGTTTAAAACGGCATTTTCTGATAAAGTATTTTGCTTTTATTAATTTCTAAGTTTTTAGGATGCCATGGCACTGTCTCAGCAAAAATTCCGCGAAATTGTTTTTCAACTTTTATATAGTCAAGAGGTGGGCCGTCCCGATGAAGCTTTAATGACTGACCTGATGATGAACGAGCTTGCTGTTTCTAAGAAAAACGTACGCTTAGCTCAGGAACGTGTACAGCTCATTAAAGATCACTTTTCCCAGATAGATCCTCTTATTGCATCTGTCTCAACCTCCTATGATTTTGAACGGATCCAGACTGTCACTAAGAACATCCTAAGACTCGCCGTCTTTGAACTTTTTTTTGATGATCAAATTCCACCTAAAGTCGCCATTGCTGAAGCCATTCGCTTATCGCGCAAATTCAACACACCTGAATCCGCATCTTTTGTGAATGCTCTGCTTGATCATTTATATCAGGCAAGCTTGGGAGGTCCCGTAGATGCTCAAAAACTTGCGCAACAAACTCAAGCCCTTATGCAAAGCGAACAAATAGCTTCAGAAGCTGCCCAAGAACAGCCTCTTAACAAGGACGAATTAGACGAAAACGATTAACAAGCCTTTTTTTATGACAACCATGCTCGAACAGTTTGAACGCCATCGTCCTTTAAAAGATCTCTCAACTTTCGGCATTGGGGGTCCTGCCGAGTACTTTATCGAAGTACATGACATCTCCGCCATGCAAGCTCTTCTTCCTTTTTGCAAAGAGCATCAGCTGCCTTATTTTATTCTTGGTAAAGGTTCGAATTTATTATTTGACGATCGAGGATTTGCTGGTGTTATCATTGCCAATCGCATTCAATTTTGTGAAAAGTTAAGCGAAGATATTTGGCATGTAGGAGCTGGCTATAGCTTTTCCTTGTTAGGATCCCAAACTGCACGTCAAGGTTTAGCTGGATTAGAATTTGCGTCGGGAATTCCCGGAAGCGTTGGAGGTGCTGTTTTTATGAATGCAGGGGCCAACGGTTGTGAAACTTGCCAGGCCTTGATTTCTGTCGATTATGTGACTCCCGAAGGACAGTTAGTTAAATTGCCAAAAGAAGAAATTGAATTTGGTTACCGCCATTCTTCTTTCCAAAAGAAAGAAGGGGCAATTGTTGGAGCTACTTTTCATCTTACAAAATCTGCTGATGCTCGTCAAAAGCAGCTAGCTATTATTCAATATCGAAAAAAAACACAGCCTTATGATGCCAAATCAGCAGGATGTGTATTCCGCAATCCTTCTTGTGCTCATGCAGGGGCTTTAATTGATCAAAGTGGATTAAAAGGAAAAACGATAGGAGGGGCCCAAGTCTCTTCCTTGCATGCTAATTTTGTCATCAATACAGGAAGTGCCACTGCAGCTGATATTCTCAATTTAATTAAAGTCATTCAGCAAGAAGTCAAAACACACACAGGGTTTGACTTGGAACATGAAGTCCGTTGCATTCCCTACTCTCCTATTAAAAGCGAGACCACATGATAGAGGATTTTCGAGCCGACTTGCATTGTCACACCACATACTCGGATGGAACCATTTCCCCCCAAGACATTGTCCAACTCGCCTGCGATATCGGATTAAAAGGTCTTTCGATTACAGATCACGATACAATTGAAGCCTATCAAGAAGCTATTCCTGCTGCTCAAGCCAAACATCTTCCCTTAATTTCCGGAGTGGAATTTTCGGCTGTTCATCAACAAACCAACGTTCACATTTTGGCTTATAGCTTTCCACTCTCTTCTCCATTCATTCGAGAATTTTGCCAAAGACATTATCAAAGAAGAGAGCATCGCAACCGCCTGATGATGGAACGTCTCGCTTCCCAAGGAATGCCTCTTTCCAGAGAAGATTTTCCAGAGCATTTATTTACCCCTGACTCCCACCATCCCATCGGTCGTCCACATATCGCTCTTGCTATGCTGAAAAAAGGATATGTCCATTCTATTCAACAAGCTTTTCATGATTATATTGGTGAAGGGAAGCCTTGTTATGCCCCAGGAGAACCCTTTAGCGTGGAAGAAACTCTGGATATTATTCATCAAGCTAAAGGACTAGCAGTGATTGCTCATCCTCATTTGATCGAAAAAGTAGGAATCATTAAAGATCTGATTAGCATGAACTTTGATGGAATTGAAGGCTATTATGCCCGTTTTCCTCGCCAAGCCCAAGAACGGTGGATCAAAATTGGCGCTCGCAAAGGATGGATCATTACAGGCGGATCTGACTTTCATGGAGAAATTAAACCCACTCTTCCTCTAGGAAGTTCTTGGGTCTCTGAAGAAACATTTCATATTCTTCAGCAACATTTTCAACGCAATCAAGAGTCCTGATTTTTAGCTTATGACTTACTTAGAACTTATTCAACGACTTTTTAATGTTAATCTATTTGGAGGTATGAAGTTAGGACTTCAAAATGCCGAACGCCTTCAACAGCTTCTTCAATATCCTGACCGTAAATTTCCATCCATTCATGTTGCTGGAACAAATGGGAAAGGGTCGGTCTCGACAAAAATTGCTACTGCTTTTGAGAAGGCAGGCTATCGCGTCGGCCTTTTTACCTCTCCTCATCTCTCCTGTTTTCGAGAACGGATTAGAATCAATGGACAAATGATTTCTGAAAACGCTGTCGAATATTTGTTAGGCTTTTTATTTAAAATGATCGATGAAGAACAAGTGCCAGCAACGTTTTTTGAACTCACCACCTTCCTTGCTTTTTTATATTTTGCACAAGAAAACGTCGATATCGCAGTCCTTGAAACAGGATTGGGAGGACGATTGGATGCCACAAACGTCGTTGTCCCTTGTCTTTCTGTGATCACATCAATCAGCCTTGATCATACTGAGATTTTAGGCTCTACTCGAGAAGCTATCGCCTTAGAAAAAGCAGGCATTATTAAAGAGAATATTCCTGTTATCATTGGTCCCCACGTTCCCTTGGCTCCCATTCAATCTGTCGCTCTGCAAAAGCAAAGCGATTGCATCCAAGTTAAAGAGACTTCTCCTCTATTTGAAGAAGAAAATCGCCTCATTGCTCGAACAGCTCTCGATTATCTAGCTCCTCGTTTTCATCTTCCTACAGAAGCTATTACGCAAGGATTAGAAGGAAAGCAACCCTGCCGCTTTGAAGTTCTTCAAGGTACTCCCCTCGTGATTTTAGATGTTGCTCATAATCCAGATGGACTGCAGCATCTTTTTCAAATGCTTAAACATCATTATCCTTTCCACTCTTTGCGTCTCCTGTTTGGACTTTCAAAAAGCAAAGACTTAAAAGGATGCTTGCAACTCATCGCAGCTCATGGCTCTCATTTTCACCTTGTAGAAGCGAGCAACGGCCGAGGCGCTTCAACTCACGACCTTTATGCCGGCTTAAACGAGTTATCGATTGAATGCAACCGACTCTTTATCCATGAATCGATTTCTAAAGGTGTTGAACAAGCTCAGTTAGAAGCTCGTCAACAAGGACAAATCCTTGTTATTTGTGGTTCTTTCTTTATTATGGCACAAGCTCGTCAAGCGCTAGGATTGATAGAACCTTCAGACGTCATAGACCTGAATGAACGTCATTCGAGCTTAAAAAAAGTTTCTTAAAACGTGTCCTTTTATCTCTTTTCTTAAAAATTCAAACAAATTGTTGTATGGATAAAAAGAGATCTTTATAAATAAAAAAAAGGAGAAGGAGCGTTATCGATGTCTTCACTATCAGAATTTTTCCAATCGACACCTGTCATTGCTCTATTAATTGCTATCTTAATTTTTATCATCACGATCTTTTTAGTGGTTAAACGATGGATAAGCTTCTCCGTCACTTTTCTATTTTTGCTTTTCTCATTAACCGCAGGCCTCTTGATTAATCATCAGCAAACAGTTCAACACTATTTCAATTCTTCATCATTAACTGCCAACTCTCTCACAAGCGAAGATTCTCAAGATGCTTTCCATAAACAAATGCTGCAAGCAGTCGAAGATTTAAAAGCTGAAATGAAAACCGAAAAAGAAAATTTGCAAGGTGTCATGAGCCAAATCCAAGAGATTTTTGAAACCATGGATGCTCAAAAACAAAAATTGCAAAATTTTATAGAAGAAACACGCGAGCACTTTAAAACAAATTATCCGATCGAACAAACAAAGAGCCCATCAGCAGAACATTCTGATCAACCTGCCAGTTCTCCAACAAATTCTCATAAAAGTGATGAATCAAGTTCAGAGACAAAAATTAAGTCTTTGCCTTCTTCTTAGCAGATCATTTGAATCTCTTATAGTCCTTCCGACTACGTGGCAAGGTAGGGCAGTTGCCCCAGGGCAACGCCCTGGACTAATGCCTTGAAGCCTTTCAGGCTAAATCCATTTTTTAGGTTAAAAAGCTTGTGAAACGAAATTTTTGATTTTTAGTTAAAGCATTAAAGTCGTGATGTTTAGCCTGAAAGGCTTCAAGGCATTAGCCCAATGTCATCAAGTTAAATAATTTTCTTGCTGCTCAGCGGCGTGAGCCGCGAAGGAAAATAGCCGTGGGTGCAGGCGAAGCCGTAACCCACGGTGAGCATCACCATATCGTTTAAGCCACGTATGTGGCGCAGGAAAATCGCCGGGACCTAATCCTACGCCACATACGTGGCTTAATTTAATTTTTAATTCACCGTGGGTTACGGCTTCGCCTGCACCCACGGCTATTTTCCTTCGCGGCTCACGCCGCTGAGCAGCAAGAAAATTATTTAACTTGACGACATGGGGCGATTGACCCAGGGCAACGCCCTGGGGCAACTGCCCTACCTTGCCACGTAGTCGGAAGGACTATAAGAGGCAAACGCAGTTGGCTTGAAAATTGCATTGATTGATCATATGTCCATAAAAAATGAACAACACAATCGCCTCATCTTTATCAAGAATTTGATAATTAAGTCATTATAAAATTCAATAAGGAAAATAGTTATGGTCTCTAACATTATTGTCAAAAAAAATTCAGATTTGCAGGCTTTTCAAACTCCTTGTTGCGGAGAAATGAGAGAAATTTTATCTCTTTACGACTATCCGGCTACGGGAGTCTCGATTGCAGTTGATATTAAGCCTACAACTGCACATTACCATAAAACTTTTGATGAAATTCACTTTCTTTTGGATGGAACAATCACATTAGAATTCTTCGATCCTCAGCAAAACCTTTTCCAATCAATTACTTTAATGCCCAACGAGTTATGTATCATTTCTAAAGGAATCCATCATCGCATTGTGCAAGTTTCAGAAAAGAATCGTTTATGTCTCATTAGTCATCCTGCCTTTCATTCTGATGATGAGTACCCTTCTGATAAATTTGAAAATGTCTCAAGGGGATGATTTGGAATTTTAACCCTATTATGAAAAGGCAGGTGCCTCATGAAAGCTCTTGTTTTTCATTATCCTCATAAAGTGTCAGTTGATCAAATTGATGATCCTATCATTCAAAAAAGCGATGATATTATTGTAAAGGTCACTTCAACAGCCATTTGTGGTTCAGATCTTCATATTTATAATGGCTTCTTTCCACAATTTAAAAACATGGTACTAGGCCATGAATTTATGGGGATTGTTGAAGAGGTCGGTAGTGATGTCAAGCACTTGAAAACAGGAGATCGTGTCCTTGTTCCTTGTATCATTGCATGCGGAAGTTGTTTTTTCTGCCAACATGATCTTCCCTCTCATTGTGAAAACTCAAATGTAAATTACGGACCCGAAGGAGGTTTATTTAAGGAAAAAGGCGGGGCTGTTTTTGGATTTACTGATCTTTATGGCGGATATAATGGCGGACAAGCGGAATATGTGCGCGTTCCCTTTGCTAATTTTGGCCCGCGTAAAATTGAAGGAGATTTTGAAGATGAAGAACTTCTTTTCTTAACCGACATTTTTCCTACAGCTTGGTCTGCTTTGGATAAATCTCAACTGAAAGGAGGAGAAACTGTAGCAACCTGAGTTTGGAGTTTATCTAATTGGCAGGCAATTAGATAAATCAAAATTGATGACAAAAGACCTCTTAATGATTTAAAACATTTGTTTCTCACAACGAATGTTAATCACAAGAGGTCAAAATGGATTTAACAACATTGTATTGCAGCGTGGATGATTTTTGGAAGTCCTTTAAACAAGAATGGAATAAAAATCTCATTGATAACGGCAAAGCAAAGCGAGGACCCGAGCCCAGGTTATCGATTCCTGAGATGATGACAATTGTAATTTTATTTCATCAATCGAATTACCGAACATTTAAGTATTTTTATGAATACGTTTGTACATATTTAAGAAGGGATTTCCCAAATCTCATTAGCTATAGCCATTTTGTTTATTCAATGAAAAACCTATTTATCCCATTTGCTTACCTCCTTCAGAGAAGAGGGGAAATAACAGGAATTGCTTTTATCGATTCGACATCAATAGATGTTTGTCATAATAAGCGTATTAAAAGGAATAAAGTTTTCAAGGGATTAGCCAAGCGCGGAAAGACAACTTCTGGATGGTTTTATGGATTTAAATTGCATCTTATTATCAATGAAAAAGGTGAAATTTTAGCTTTTCAGCTAACTCCTGGCAATGTGGCTGATGTATCTGTTGTAGAGAATTTATCCAAAGGTATTTTCGGTAAGCTATTTGGCGATAAAGGATATATCTCAGCCGAACTTGCGAAGCGGCTCTTAAAACAAGGACTTGAGCTGTTTACAACGTTAAGGTCAAATAACCTGAGTTTGGAGTTTATCTAATTGGCAGGCAATTAGATAAATCAAAATTGATGACAAAAGACCTCTTAATGATTTAAAACATTTGTTTCTCACAACGAATGTTAATCACAAGAGGTCAAAATGGATTTAACAACATTGTATTGCAGCGTGGATGATTTTTGGAAGTCCTTTAAACAAGAATGGAATAAAAATCTCATTGATAACGGCAAAGCAAAGCGAGGACCCGAGCCCAGGTTATCGATTCCTGAGATGATGACAATTGTAATTTTATTTCATCAATCGAATTACCGAACATTTAAGTATTTTTATGAATACGTTTGTACATATTTAAGAAGGGATTTCCCAAATCTCATTAGCTATAGCCATTTTGTTTATTCAATGAAAAACCTATTTATCCCATTATTTGCTTACCTCCTTCAGAGAAGAGGGGAAATAACAGGAATTGCTTTTATCGATTCGACATCAATAGATGTTTGTCATAATAAGCGTATTAAAAGGAATAAAGTTTTCAAGGGATTAGCCAAGCGCGGAAAGACAACTTCTGGATGGTTTTATGGATTTAAATTGCATCTTATTATCAATGAAAAAGGTGAAATTTTAGCTTTTCAGCTAACTCCTGGCAATGTGGCTGATGTATCTGTTGTAGAGAATTTATCCAAAGGTATTTTCGGTAAGCTATTTGGCGATAAAGGATATATCTCAGCCGAACTTGCGAAGCGGCTCTTAAAACAAGGACTTGAGCTGTTTACAACGTTAAGGTCAAATATGAAGCAAAAACTCATGCAATTAGCTGATAAAGTACTCCTTCGCAAGCGAGCAATCATTGAAACAGTCAATGACCAACTAAAAAATATTTCTCAGATAGAGCATACACGTCACAGAAGTGCTGCCAACTTTTTGATTAACCTTTTAGCGGGAATAACGGCCTATACTCATCAATTAAAAAAACCGTCTATTAATTTAACCCAAGAAGATCGTCTATTGTTAATGGCTGCGTAAAAACTCCAAACTCAGGTTAGCAGTATTTGGCTGTGGACCCGTTGGAATTATGGCTCAAAAAGCAGCATGGCTAAAAGGAGCTGAGCGAGTCATTGGAATCGACATTTTAGACTATCGCCTTGATATCGCTCGTAGAACAGCTCAATCAGAAATTATTAATGCTAATGATGTCAATGCCATTGAAGTCATTCGCGACATGACAGAGGGAAGAGGGGCTGATGTTTGTGTAGATGCTGTTGGATTAGAAGCACAACGAGATTTTGCAGACAAATTGTATAATTTTCTCCACCTTCAAGTTGGTTCTATTGAAGTTCTTAAAAACTGCATGAGTGCGGTTCGTCGCGGAGGTGTTGTCTCCATCATTGGCGTATATGGAATGTCTTACAATAATTTCCCCATAGGACAAATTTTTGATAAAGGTCTTACTCTTAATTCAGGCCCGGTCCTCGCCCACAAATATTTAGATGAGCTTCTCAAACTAGTGGAAGACAAGAAAGTCGTCCTAGACGATATTATCACTCACGTTTTGCCTTTAGATCAAGCACCTTATGCTTACGAAATTTTCCGTGATAAGAAAGATCTCTGCTTAAAAGTTGTATTAAAGCCCTAACAAAAAAATATTCATGTGTAAGGGGTTGCATGATATAAATGCTTTAATAGCAAGCCTTCGCAAAAATAGTTAAGTCATTAAAACGCTTAAGAATAGCTTTTAGTAGCGTTTTTTTTGTTTGCCTTCAATCAAAACAGCTTGTCTGCTATGACAAAAAAGGTTGTTTATAATTTTAAGATTTAGTAATCTATGGCTGTAGATGTAACCCAAGGCAATATTATGATGATTTCAACAAACCCATTAGATCTGTTCAGTTTATTAAGTAATCCTTTAGTAACTGCTGCATCTCAAAAATTAAACGATCATATAACACAGCAGTCTTCTAATCCAGAAGCAACGAGGCAATTCATCCAGTTAGATTCCTTTACTCAACCAAAAGATTTTGCAACCAAAAAAAAAGAATACATTCAAGATATTCAAGCAAATGCTCTTAAACTGTTAGCTGATAGAAAAGAAAACTATATTTCTGATGGCGAACGTTTTCAAAACTTAGATGAAAAACAAAAAAACAGTAGAAATTTATTCGTTATAACAGCATGCGCTCTTGTTGTTTTAGGCGGAGCGACAACTTTAATTTCTTCCTTGTCAAGAGGTTATTCCTCGTTTTAAATCTGTACATTGCCTATTTCTAGATTGGCGATTTATTCTTAATCTAAAAATATTAAGTTCATTCGTTTATGTTATTTTTCATGATCATTTTACATAATGAACAGAGATTCAAACGGATGAATTTAATTTAGTCTATAACAATGATAAACTTAAGACACACTCTTAAGATATATAAATTCTTCTTTATCCCATAATATTTAATTTAGGAAAGGACTTATAATGGCTAATATACTCACAAATGTCCCCAGTTTGACAATTGTCAATTTTCAACAATCTAACTTTATTACAGAGGGTAATTTCCCCGATGATATTGCAACAAAAGTAAAAGAAGCAGCTATGATGCTTTTTGGATTATGCTATCTAAAATTACATAAAGAAACTGTCCCTCCGTTATTAATTGATCGTCTTTTGAAAAATCCATTTAAGCCAGAAATGGTGGAGATAGCTAATGAATTATTAAATCAATTTAAGGAAACATATCAAAACCAAGAAATAGAGATTAAACAGCAAATAGAGGCCAAAGTAGAGACAAGCATAGAGAGTCAAAAATCGTGGTGGGATACAATGAGCTCAGTAGCTCAGTTTGTTGTATCTGCAGTTCGACCAATCGTGCAACAAGTTGAACAGCAAAAAATCGAAAGCAAAATAACTATAATGACAGAGGACATGATTCGCTCTTTAACTGACGAGAGTTTTATGGACAAACTTTATGAGTTACCTGGCTATCAGAAGTTACTAGATAAATTTCCCGATATTAAATTGTGGAGCCTAAAGCAAACTGGAGAAAACGCGAAACGCATTGAAGAGGCTCTTCAAACCTTAACTTTAACTGAAATGGAAGAATTCAGCCAAGCAAATCAAAAGGAAATAATGGACAAAATTCAGAAGAAGTTAAAATATTCTAAGACAACTCAACGATCTACTACTAATCTTCCAATCGAAGAGGATCTGGATAAATTTTTAATTCAAGAAAGTGTTATAAAAGGAATGACAACTTATCAACAAGAAAATGATTCTTTCCAAAGTGGTTCTTTTCAGCACAATGGAATGAGCCACGATCTTTCTATGCATGCAACAGCATATCTTTTT
Organism: Parachlamydiaceae bacterium; assembly: GCA_044226925.1. Taxonomy (GTDB): domain Bacteria; phylum Chlamydiota; class Chlamydiia; order Chlamydiales; family Parachlamydiaceae; genus JANWJE01. The sequence continues at coordinate 519,419 of JBGAGC010000002.1, read as the reverse complement.
AAGGAAAAGAGTGAAGATCAAGACATCTTAGAAGCAGGTTTAGATCTAGTTTTATGGGGAAATCGATTGGAAGGTAGAAAAAAGCTTGAAGTTTGTATTAAAAACTTAAATCAAGCTTACTCTCTACAAACTATTTTTGATCAAGTTTATTGTGAAAAGTTAGAAAGCCAGGCTTCTTCTCTACAGTTACAAGAAATGCAATCTAAAACCCAAACATTACTCACAAATCGAACATTGCATGCGCTTTATTTAGCATCACAATACATGCCTTTTGTTGATAAAACCTTACGTCAAACATTTGAAGAAGCCATCAAACCAAACGAAAAAGAATTAAAACTAATGAAAGACGTGAAATTAATTAAACCATAATTTATTAGTTTCTAAGGAGCCTAATTGCTTATAAGTGATGCCGTGGGTGTTAACTTACAGTAAACAAAACCAGGTAGTGGTGCAAAAAAGCTACGTCAATACTTGGCTTAAATAGTGAGGCATGAATTCCGTGGGTTAATACCCACGGTTACTTCCCGAAGCGGCTCATACCGCTAAGCTGCATCATTTCTTTCAGTTGCTAACATTCAACACTTGCAGTACGTTTAATTCCTGTATAGCGAACTTCACTTCATAACAATCATCCTTTGAGATACATTATGGAGCAGCTGCCACCAATACTCTAGAACCCATTGGATACACTAGTAACTATGTGTATCAAGTTTCACTTTTCCTCTAAAAATGTAATAGACTGCTATCGTATACGCCACCACAAGAGGCATTCCAATAAAGGCAATCAAAAACAAAATCTCTAACGTTTTTGGCGAGGAAGCCGAATTGTAAATCGTTAAGCTCAGATTCTCGGGATCATTTGTTGCTCGAATGACCTCTGGATAGGTGCCTATCCCATAAAGAGCCAATAAACAAACAATATTGAGGCAAGAAGAAATAAATGCTCGGCTATCACGTCCTAAATAAATTTCGCGAGGAATATTGGCGACAAATAAGAGATTAGCAATAGCCACTAAGAAAAAAATAGGACGTTCTCGCAAAGCTTCAATCATATGCGGCATATAAATCAATGTCGCCATGGTGGTCACAGCATACATGATAATAAACAAAATAATGGAAGGCGTGGTCCTTGTCCGCATTTTATCATGAAATTCCCCTTCCGTTTTCATCAAGATGTAAATCGATCCATGCATAGCAAATAAAGACACTGTCAATAATCCGACTAAAAGAGCATAAGGATTAAAAATCATATCAATTGTTCCAATAAACTCTTTATTTGCGTCTAACGGAATTCCTCGAATCAAATTGCCAATTGCAATGCCGAGTACTAAAGCAATGATTACACTTCCTAGAAAAAAGACTACATCCCACATCCAGCGCCACCATTGCATTTTTTGCTTGCTCCGAAACTCAATTGCAACTGCACGGAGAATGAGGCCAAATAATAACGTCATCACTGGCATGTAGAAGGCAGAAAGCATCGTCGCATAAATATCAGGGAAGCCTGCAAAAAGAGCTCCTCCAGCCGTTACAAGCCAAACTTCATTGCCGTCCCATACTGGACCGATAGAATTGAGCATCAGACGCCGTTCTTCATCCTTTTTAGCAAAAAGATGAAGCATTCCGACTCCCAGATCAAACCCATCTAAAATGGCATATCCAATAAGCAAAATAACAAAAATAGTAAACCAGCCAAATTCCAAATTAGAGGTTGGTATCATGGGTTCTCTCCTCAACAAGTTGATGAAGTCCGTGATAGGGCGTAGAAGCATCATGGCCCCCTTCTTCAGGACCATGCTTAATTTTCTCATTTAACAAATAGATAAATAACAGGAATAAAATGAAGTAGACAACAGAAAACATGATAATCGAACTGAAGATCTGATTCGCTGTGACGGCTTTGGAAAGCCCTTCTGAAATTCTTAAAAGTTTATAAACAATCCAAGGATAGCGTCCAGATTCTGCACAGTACCATCCCACTTGATTAGCAAGTTGCGGGAAAATGGCAGAAATGGCCATGCAGCGCAATAACCAGCGATGATTCTCTAACCTTTTTTTGTATAGCAAATAAATTCCTATGATGGATAGAAAGAGCATCAAAGCCCACAGTGCCAACATGATTCGATATGCGTTAAAAAGCGCTGGTACATTAGGCCTATCTTCTTTAGGCACTTGATCTAACCCTTTGATTTCAGCATTGGCATCTCCAAAAGACAGAAAACTTAAAAGCTTGGGAATTTGAATGGCATAATCTAATTTTTCTTCTTTAGAATTGACAACCCCATAAATCGTTAAAGGAGCTCCCTTTTCTGTTTTGTAAAGAGCTTCCAAAGCTGCAAGCTTTTCTGGTTGATACTTCGCCACAATTCTTCCACTCCAATCCCCTGCAAACGCCTGCAAAATACCTGAAATGAGTGCCACCCATAATCCAATCTTCATGGAATTGCGAGCAAATTCAAGATGCCTTTTCTTTAGCATATAATAAGCAGAGACACTGATAACCAAAAAAGCACCTGCTAACCAGCATCCCAAAATGACATGTGTTAATCGCGCCATTGAAGAAGGGTTAAAGACCATTGCCCAAAAATCGGTAATTTCAGCTCTTGCACTTAGTCCTTCCCCTACAATGTGATAGCCAGCTGGAGTCTGCATCCAAGAATTGGCCACCACAATCCAAATTGCACTAAAATGAGCACCTAAGCAAACCATGATAGTAGAGAAAAAATGTAATTTAGGACCTACTCTGTTCCAACCAAAAATCAAAATGGCTAAAAAACCCGACTCAAGAAAAAAAGCAAAGACTCCTTCAGAAGCTAAGGCGCTACCAAAGACATCTCCCACATAACGCGAGTAAGTCGCCCAGTTGGTGCCAAACTCAAATTCCATGACAATTCCAGTCGCCACGCCAATCGCAAAAGTCAAAGCAAAGACTTTGGTCCAAAATTGAGCCATACGCAAATATACAGGCTGACCAGTTTTCATATAAATGGCTTCCATGATCACCATGATTAAGCCAAGTCCTATACTTAGAACAGGGAAAATATAGTGAAACATGATTGTTAAAGCGAATTGAAGACGAGCAAGTATCAAGACATCCATTTTTTTCCTCTTTCCTTTTTCGCATAGACATATCAATCAAAGACAAGATGACCAGAATACACAAGATAATCAAGATGATAAAGAAAATTTTTATATTTTTTTTGTTCAGCTGCATTTTAGCATGAATGTAGTTAATAGAAAGCTCGATGGGGAAGATAGGAAGCATGAGATCTCCCTCTCATTTGCTAATGTAATGATAGTCATGAATTTAATTTCTATCGATTTTCGAGAGGTACTACATGACAAGTTGTTGTTTTTATCCTTCCTATCCTGTTTTATCTTAATCTCTATGATGCTTTGCCATTTACTTCAGAGATTTGATCTGTTAAAATGACTCCCATTTTTTATGAATTACATGTCCTAAAATAAGAGGCAAAATCGCCATCTTAAAGGAATATTTTGAGGAGATTATCAAAATGACAAAAACTCAATTAATGGGCATTTTGAATGTCACCCCAGATTCGTCCTTTGATAAAGGACGATGGTTTGAGCCTAGTGCCGCCATTCAACGAGGCATTCAAATTAGCCAGCAAGGAGCTGATTGGGTGGATATTGGCGGAGAATCGACTCGTCCAGGAGCGGATCTTGTTTCGGAGGCGGAAGAGCTGCGTCGCGTCATTCCCATCATAACAGCTTTAAAGCAAGAAATTTCTATTCCCATTTCCATTGATACAATGAAGGCTAAAGTAGCAGAGGCGTCAATCAAAGCTGGAGCTTCTTTAATCAATGATGTATCAGGTTTTCGCGATCCTGCCATGCGGCAGGTGGCCGCAAGTTCCCACCTTCCGATTTGTGTCATGCATATGTATGAAACTCCAGCAACTATGCAGCTCAATCCCGTTTATTCTGAAGGGATTATCCCTTTTTTAATCGATTGGTTTAAAGCACGCATTGATTTATTATTGGCAAGTGGAATTCAAGAAAAAAATATTATTCTAGATCCTGGAATTGGATTTGGAAAAACCGTTGCTGATAATGTTGAAATTGTACACAATTTGCACAAAATTAAGGCTCTGGGATTCCCGGTTCTTATTGGGTTGTCGCGCAAGTCATTTTTAGGAAAAATTGTTAACAAGACCTATCCTGATCTACTTCCTGTTTCCCTAGCCGTAAATACATTAGCCATTCTTGCTCAAGTAGACATGATTCGCGTGCATGATGTGGCAGAGCATCGCGATGTCATTGATTTAATGGCGCATTTTAAAACAGTCTTACATACAAATTAAGCGCAAATATGTGGCTTTTTCAATTACTTGTTCCAGCTATTGAGATTTTGAGCATCGCCATTGTGCTCTATTACCTTCTTTCCTTCTTTTGGAACACACGTGCCATGGATCTTCTTTATGGAAGTTTAGCCTTTTTAGCTTTTTTTGCTTTATCCAAATGGCTGAATTTACCTGTGCTTGAAAAACTCATGCTGTATGTCGTCAACGTGGCAGTGTTAGCTTTATTAATTATTTTTCAGCCAGAGTTGCGTTTGGCTCTTTCAAAATTAAGCCTTAAAAGCAAAAAATATCGCGAAATTACCGAATTCGATAAGTTTTTGGAGAGCATTTCACAATCCATTTATCGCCTTTCAGAAAGAAGAATTGGAGCTTTAATTGTTTTAGAAAACCAAGATTCTTTAGAAGACCTGGCTAACAAGGCTGTTAGAGTGAATGCTCAATTTTCACCGGAGTTACTGGAATCTATTTTTATTACAACGACTCCTCTGCATGATGGAGCCGTTATTATTCGCGGCACTACCATTTTATCTGCCGCCACCATTTTACCTTTAGCAGATGATAGTACGCACTTATCCAAATCGATGGGAACTCGCCACCGTGCGGGTTTAGGAATTAGTCAAGTGACCGACGCACTTGTCATTGTTGTTTCGGAAGAAACAGGCAAGGTTTCGATTGCTCGAGATGGGATTATGACAAGAGGTGTAAAAGTCGACCGCTTTAAAGGCATTATCCGTAGTGTATTTAGTCCTCCTAAAACGAGCATCCCCACTAGCATTAACATCTGGGAACAATTGAAGGTATGGAATCGCTAATTAATAAATTGTTTTTCCACCAGTGGCAGCGCAAATTAGTGGCCCTGGTCACTGCTTTGGTCATTTGGATTTTTGTGAATCAATCTATTACATCATCTAAAATTATTCCTTCTGTTCCGATTCGCGTCATTAACCTTCCGAACGATAAGACCATTCAAGGATTATTGCCCAATGGTTTCTTAAGCAAACGCACTGCCTTAACGTTAACGGGAACAAAAGATGTAATCGATCAATTAGAGCCTGGGGATGTAGAAGTCATTTTAGATGTCTCTAATCTTCCAACTGATGGGATTTTTCAAATCACAAAGAAAAATTTAGTCAGCCTCAATCCGAATTTCAATTTGCCTAAGCATGTGACGTCTGTTAGCCACCCAGAATTTGTGATTAAAATGAGTCCCATTCTGACAGAAAAAATTCCTATTACCATTAATCCTCCTATAGGAGATCCACCTAAAGGCTATCAATTTCTTGATATTTGGCCGACTAAGCTAACGCAAACGGTGAGCGGACCTCAAGATCAAGTTTTAGCTCTCAAAAATCAGGGTTTAGAACTCACTTTTAATCTTAGTGAAATTTCAAAAGAACAACTTGATGCTCTGCAAGAAACGGGGCTATATGAAGATGAAATTAGCTTTTATGTCCCCGAGCAGTGGAAAAAAGTGGCTATTCCTTTTTCGACTCGTGGTCCTGAATCGATTAATGATCCTGACGCCAAAAATCTTCAATTGAATTTTCTCCGTCAACAAATGCTTCCCGTTAAGACTGAAGTACCCATTCACGTGTTTTATCCTCTTAAATATAGCAGCACCATCAATCCAAACACGTATGCTTTGAACCCTTCAAATTTTGTTCAATTCAAAAATCATATTCCTATCCTTACTCTTCCTCTATTTGCTGCAAATGTTAGCAAATTATTTTTAGAGATTGTGAAAGACAATCTTGAATTAGATATTGTCACAGCGCCTACAACAGAGAGAGAAAAGTTAGAATGGGGTGTCAACTTTATTGATGAAAATCATCTTGAAGATACGTATGTTGCTTTTTTACTTAGCAATTCTAAAGCGTTTGATTCACCTCAAAATAAGAATCGTGAACGTGAAAAATATTTCCGTCAACGCTTTCGCCTCTATATGCAGCAATTCACTTTCTATATTTCTCCTCAACATAAACTAGAAATAGAAAGTCGATTGGAGGATGGCAAAATCAAAATTCATGTGCCTAACGCATCGCTTCAAAAATCCACTTCTTCTAAAAATTAACCCTTTATCTTTCATGCCTGCTGAACGTTATTTTATTGATCATCCTTTAAAAGCTCATGAACAGCAAGAACTCAAAGGTCCTGAGTTTCATCATTTAGCTCATGTGATGCGCACTCGCAAGGGAGAAATCGTTGAACTTGTCAATGGGAAAGGAGCATTGGCGACCGCAACAGTGCAGGATATTTTAAAAGAAAAAGCGATTCTTAAAATTGATGACGTTTTGCAAGAACCCGAGCGTCCTAACCGCTTGATTTTAGCCCAAGCAATGCCAAAACCGAATCGATTGGATTTTATTTTAGAAAAAGGAACGGAATTAGGGGTGGACTGCTTTTGGCTTTTTCCTGGCCAAACCAGCGCAAAAAAAGAATTTTACCCACACCAAATCGAGCGAGCTCGCACTTTAACGATTGCCGCCATGAAACAATGTGGACGCCTCACTCTCCCCGAGGTGATTTTTCAGCCGGCAATTCAGGAATGGTCCTGCTTGACTCATGTATCCGCTTTCTTTGGGGATTTAAAACCAGACGCTCCGCTCTTCGAAACAGCCTGGAAAAAGCTTCACTCCCCTTCTTACCCTTTAGTCTTTATTACAGGACCCGAATCGGGTTTTACTCAACAAGAAATTCAATTGTTACGGGATCAAGGAGCTACAGGAGTCAAGCTACATTCAAATATTCTACGTACAGACACTGCTTCTATTATGGCTCTTAGCCTTTTAAGTCATTGGATAATGATTTAAAGGCATAAGTGTATTTTAAAAATTCTTGTTATTGTTGCTTGTTTTTGAATTTTGCTCTAGTGTCTTTAAAAGATAATTTCTTAATATCTTTTACAAAGGAGGAAAGATGCCGCAAGCAAATCAAGACAATTTTGTTGTTGTTAAAATTTGTGAAAGCCACTTAGAAGCTGATCTTGCCAAAGCTTATTTAGAAAGTGAAGGAATTGAGACTATCATTTTATCCGATGATGCAGGAGGAATGCTACCTACCTTATCTATGTTAAATGGAGTTCGTGTTCTTGTTCCTGAGAAAAGCTTATTTCAAGCACAAAACATTCTTCAGAAATCCTCTGATGAATAATGAATTTCACTTTTCCCGGCCTTGGGTGAATAGGGAATGTATTGTACTTTTTCAAGCTCCATGATGCGATAATAGGCTTGTTGAGATTTGATAAAAACTTCTCGAACTAATTCTGCCTGTTTGGTGAAAAATTTAATCATTTGAGGAGCTTTCAATTCGACTTCTTTCAAAGGAAAATCTTTCTTTAGTGCGCTTTCTAAAGCAGGGATCACCTCACGCAATGAGTTACCCCAATTATCACTCACTAAATAGATGTTAAGTTTGCGATTTTGTACAAAAAATTTGCGAAAGTTAACAGCTTCCACTCCTTTTTGAATATAAATTGATATTGCCAGTTCTACATGCGAAGAATTTAAGGCATCACCTAATCCAGCCTTTTTAAAAGACTCTTCTAAACGTTGCAAGAAAGGTTTTTCCGGCTGAAGAGTGGTTTTGGCTTCCCCAACTAAATAAGGGTGGAGTTCTTGACCCACAGATTGGATCACAAAATCTTCCTGCAAAGAAAATTCTTGGCAATATAATTGGCGGGCAATCGAAACCATCTCTGCAATGAGAAAATGACTATCAAATAGTTTAGGATTTTCCTCTATAATCTTAGAAAAACATGCGTTTTTAAATTCTTCGATCAATATTCCTTTTATAAAAGGAAGCAATCGATACAAAATTTCATAATTTTCTTGCAACGCAGGATGAAGATGTTTTTCGTGCAGCCTAAGAGGAACTTGGGCTTTTTGTATATCGGATAGAACATCGTTACTATAGTAGTAAATAATCTTCTGCATATAATACCGCATAACGGCAAGAAGAAGTTCTACGTTCCATTCAATGGGAGTTGCGCTATTTGACTCAATCATCTGCAATAAACGCTTTTTAACGCCTTCAACATCTCTTGAAAGAATTTTTGAGAAATGGTTGTCAACAGCTTCTTGAATCGTTTCCGGAATTAAACTAAAGGTTAAGGCAGAAGAATCTAATGATAAAGTTTGTAAATCTTGACAGACAGCATCAACATCTTCTGATTGATTATTATTATTTGAGGAAGAATGCAAAGATGATGGAGTCTCTTGTAAAGAATGCACAGCACTCATTTCACTTTTGGCAAAACACTTTTTAAATTGGTTGAGCAGAAAGATAAAGGAAGAAGAATCTTTACTTTTTGTTGCCCATTCTTTAGCTTGCGGTACACATTGTAGATCTATAAAAGGTTGAATGAGTGTTTTTCTAATTAATTCGACAGGGATTTTAGTCCAAAAATGCTGAAACCATAGGTAACGTTTATTTAAATGAGAAATTTCACCCATACACTGAAATTTAAAACTTTCGCTTTGGAACTGGTGAAGAACGTTTTCAACTGATCCTTGTCTTTCACTAAAGTAAGTTTGAATAAGGCTGCTACTAAGCTGAGAAGAATAAGAACAGATAAAATTAATCATTAAATCTTCAAATTTTTCCGGTTCAAAGTGATTAACAGCACATAATATCTCTTTGGATAAAGATTTTTCTCGAGTAAATAATTCATCTATCAACTTAAAAAACTCTTTCACATTTTGTTGAATTGCGGCTAATTCTAGTCGATCTTCTGGTGAGAGTTTTTCGTTTAGATAATGGTCAAATAAAGGAAGATGATATCTAAAGCAAGTTAATCTTAGATTTAACTTCATCTCGCTATCGATAGGAGACTCTTTCAATTGACCAAATTTAAAAAAGTATAAAATAAAGTTCAGCTGCTTTGGCGAAAAATCTTCAACACATAGCGTAGGAAGAGTTTGATATTTTTGATGGGGTAATGTTTTTTGAACAACGAGATTGCGGAAAATTTCCTCTGCTATTCTGATCAATCGTCGTTCAACTTGATAGAGAGAATTTTTGAAAATAAAAGATTGATTTTCTTGTAAAGAAGAAGAAGCATAACAGGTAACAAGCTGAAATGTTGCCATGGAAAACCTATTAACAATTATTTTTTTTAAAACTTACCTAGCTAAAAATCAAAATAAATTTCTATTGTTAACTCATGACTTTCTATTCCAAAACGACTCCTTTATAGACAAGAGCTTTTTCTGGATCTAACGTGACAAGCTGTCCTTCTTTTAAAATACGGCAAGCAGCATCTGCTCGTAATAAAATAGGTTTTCCTAAGCTCAAAGCAATTTTCTTGGCATATTTTTCAGACGCAATATCATTAATATGATTTTGAAGAATAATTCCCGCAGCCTCCCCTATCAAAGGCAAATAAGATTCATCACATTTTGCAATGACGAGAAGCTGATCCTTAACAGCATAAGGTTTTTTCATTTCAGGAGCTAATACAATAGCAACATTGCCATGAATACGTGGTCCATAGCCAATATGCCCTCTTACTAAGACATCACCTATGCTTTCAACCATCATCATGTTGGTGGTTCCAGAAACACCAAAAGGAGTCCCAGCCGTCACAACAACGAGATCTCCATAGCTGACAAAATGATTTTCTAAAGAAAAATTACTGATTTTTTCGAACCCTTCTCGAATACTTTGACAAGAAGGATAGTAAAAAGGAATAACTCCCCAATTAAAAGCCAACTGATGAAAACTTTTTTCCTGAGCTGTCATTGCAATAATAGGCATTTTGGGACGTAAACGTGAAAGAAGCCTTGCAGTTGATCCTCCACGTGTAAAAGCAAAAATCGCTTTAGCATTAGAGCTATAAGCTGTTTTGACAGTAGCCAATGTCACAGCTGAAGGAACGTCATGATAAACGAGAGGAGCATGTTGATCAAAAAAAGCTCGATAATTGAAATCTGCTTCTGCTTCTTCAATAATGGAGCGCATCACATTGACTGTCTCGATAGGATATCGTCCTATTGCCGTTTCTCCTGATAACATGACAGCTGAAGTGCTATCATAAATTGCATTTGCCACATCCGATGTTTCTGCTCTAGTCGGTCTAGGATTATTAATCATCGATTCTAGCATTTGTGTTGCTGTCACAACAGGTTTTCCTGCTAGATAGCTTTTACGGATCATCATTTTCTGCAAACGAGGAACGTAACTTAAAGGCACTTCAACCCCTAAATCTCCTCTTGCAATCATAATTCCATCTGCAGCTTGTACAATATTATCAAAGTTTTGTACGCCTTCACTATTCTCAATCTTAGCAATGATTAAAATATCAGGTTTTTTCTCTTCTGCTAAAATCTTTTTAATCGTCAAAACATGCTCAGCAGAACGGACAAAAGAAGCTGCAATAATATCGATATCTTGTTGACAGCCAAACTTGATATCCGCAATATCCTTATCAGTGACAGCCGGCAGATCCAAGTGAGTATTAGGAATGTTCACCCCTTTTCCCGAACGAATCAATCCGCCATTATCAATCTCCACTACAACGCCACTATCTGTTTTTTCCACAACATGGGACGAAATATAGCCATCATCAAATAATATGCGGGTATCGATATCCAATTGGTTCAAAATATTATTAGGATAAATAGACGTTTGTGTTTCATCTCCAATGACCTCTTGCTTGACTAGATGCCATTTTTGCCCCCCCTTCAACATCACATGTCCATCTTTAATCTTTCCTAAGCGAATCTCTGGACCTTTCGTATCCAGCATAATTGCTAAAGGCTGCATTAAATATTGACGAGCCTCTTTTAAGGAGTTAATATTTTTTAAATGCTCTTCATGACTCCCATGACTAAAGTTTAAACGGGCCACATTCATTCCAGCCTTCATCAATTCAATCATTTTCTCTACCGTATTGACGGAAGGACCTATTGTGCAAATAATTTTAGTTTTGATCATTGTCATGGCTCATTGTTATAAATTAGAAAATGCCTTCAAATTTTAAAGATTTTATGAAAGTATACAAAAATTTTTAATCAAACTCTTTAGATTTAAACCATTTTCTTAGAGATCTTTAAGAGAATGTCTCTGACTTGTAAACCGTCTTAAAGCCTGTTTAATCACTTTTCATAGCTTAGATTTAAGTTCTTTCTTCTTGGAAGGAAAAAAGAACTCAAATCTAAGCTATGAAAAGTGATTAAATAGGCTCTAAAAGACATCAATTCTCTATTAATTTAATGTAATCCTAAATCCTTATTTTGACAACGTTAGTATCAAATAAAAAAGAAATTGTTTTAATTTGGCATTTTTAATTTCAATTTTAAGCTATATATGAATTTAGACACAAAGATAGAGGCTTCTTTAAGAGAATGTCTCTAAACAATCATAAGGAGAGAAAAAATGATGACAAAAACTAAATGGACAAGTTTAGTTGCTTTGCTCGTTTTTGGACAATCTTTGCAAGCTGAAATCGAACAAATTACGATTCATTGGAATGCCTTAAAATGTCTGAATACATGTGTTCCCTTAATTGAAAGAAGCTTACAGAGCGTTCAGCATGTGTCTAATATCCAAATTGATTCCCAGACAGGGACAGCTATTATGGCATGGGATTCTAACTATCCTTTTAGTTATGAACCTTTTAAGACGGCTTCTGCCACCGTTGGAATTCGTTTTAATGAAATTTCCCTTCGTGTGAAGGGAACGATTCATCATGAAACTGATCAATTTTATTTGACTTCCTCTAAAGATGGATCACGTTTTTTATTAACAGCTCCTATGCTCCAGCAGCCAGGCCACTCCACGCCCCGTTTCAACACTAGCATTCGCCCTTTAGCAGGAGAAGCAAAAAATCAGTTGCTAGAAGCTGAAAAAAATCAATTGATCGTAGAAATTTCAGGTCCTTTATTTCTAGCAAGAAACAATCCTCTTATACTTATTGCTGAACACATTAAATTATATGTTCCTACTTCTAAATAAAACCCTAGTCCTATCTTGAATTCAATTTAGGGCTATTTTTATGACATCATAAGTCATTCTTTTTTTTAAAATTTTATTTGACTTTACTTGAGATAAGAGCTATTCGTGAGATGGTGGCAGTTGCGTAAAGAAGTTGCATGGCTCAATACAGCAGCCTAGAAGAGGGCCTAAATCTAGGTTATTAGCAATTTTAAGGCATGCTCTTTCCCTAATCTAATGAAGGAGTGCTTATCATGGACCACATTTCTCCCTCTCTTGATCCAGAAAGAGAATTGAGACAGACGTCAACAAGTTCTTTCACGCTTTCTCCTATCATTTGTAGTGCATTAAGCCCCCAATGGCTAGTTAAAATTGCCAGCAATCGTCAGCGTATTTCCTACCTCTCACGCAAACTATTAGCTGAAGAATCGGCTAATAGTTTAGAAAAAGAATCTTTAGCAGAAAGCACTCCAGCATCCAATATTTTAGAACGCTTAAAAATTAAGCAACATCATTTAATTCATATCATTTCTAATTTGATTTCAGTAAATGACTCTTCTCCTTCGAGCTCTAAAGAACCTAATGGAAAACCTGAATTAATTGAATGGCTTAAGGGAAGAGGATACGTTTCGTTAGCAAATAAATTAATCAATCATAAAGGTTACCCTTGGAATGAAATTGCAAATATTGGAAGCCCTATTTTGATGGAGCAGCTTGTCGATATTTATTTGCTCTGCCAACACAAAAAAGGCAAATTTGATAAAGATGACTTGTCCACCCCAAAAATCATGGATTTTGCTCTTCATTTAGCCAGTTTAGTAACAACTTCTAGTGCGAATCAGCAATATCTTCACTCATACGAGCTCATCAATGATGCCAAACAAATCTTAGGACAACTTTTATATCTTATTAATCAAGATGTCCAAATGGCTTTTAAAGCAATTGACACTCCTCTTTATCAAGATGCTTTGGAAAACATTAAAGATGAATTTAGTCTAAAAATCCAAGAAATCTGCAAACGTCTGCAAAGCTGTTATATTGACCATTATGAAACACGATTGCAAGATCCCCAAATGGCTCTTCACACCATCATTCCTTTGGAAATTGCGAAAGCTCTTTTAACAGATATTGGAACAATTAATGTGGGAATTATTGATTCTCTATCAGATATTTTTTTACCCCATGATAAGGCACCTATTAATTATGAAGCTAATCTTTCCTATGCGTTGACAATTCTTCAACGCTCTCCTAAATTGCGAGCTGAATTTGAGAAAATTCAGGCCCCTCGATCAACAACAATCCATTCTAACGATGTCATTAAAATATCGTTAGGATTATCTCCTCAACATTCTATTGATTATTTGGACGCTCGCTTAGCAACCTTAACAGCTTTGCTTTCTCATTTGAGACAAGGAGAAGATCGTTCCTGTTTTGCTGTTTCGCTTGCAATCGAAATTTTATCAGCTCATTTGGGATTTTGCATTAAAGATTTACGCCAATTATTAGAAGAGGGAAAACTAACGAGAAGCATTAAAGGAATTCGCAAAGATATTCCTTTTGCTAAACGCATGAGTGATGAAAATCTGCATAAACAAGTTTCTTTTAATTCTTCTGGCGATTTAATAATTCAGGGTAAAAAAAAAGCATCTCTTTGGAAAGCTCCTGGCCTTCAAGCAGCATGTCAAGCTATTGGAATTCATAATCCGCGTGAAATAATCTTAGCAACGATCAAAGACTTGCCTCCTTTAAAAAAAGGAAAATTCCATACTTTAGAAATTAAAGAACTGATTCAAAAAATTTGCGAACATGTGCACAAGCAACATTCAAATCCTTCCTCTTCTTCTTTTGATCAATTATATACTCAAGCTTGCTTTGCCTTCAGTTCAAAAACGGCTCAACCCATTTTAAAAATCTGGGAAAATGCCCTTGCAAACATGGCTGAAGCGGAGGAGGGAAGCATGATTAAAACAGCAATTTTAGAATCCACGCTTGATGCACTTCAATTTAAACTCGGTCAATTAAAAATTCCTCCTTCGCTTTTATTACAACGGTTTTTTCTCCACATTCAAAAATCTCTTTATGAAAATATTCGTCTGCAATATGACCCTTTTATCTTAAGCAATGCAAATGAATCCAATACTAAAGAAGGCGGATTTGTTTTATATCGTCAAACAAAACGGATTGATGACCAAAAAGCTTTTCGTACATTTATTTTAGATACTCTCCTCGAAGTAAATAAGAAAATGCGCCATAGCGAAATGTCCGATATCGAAACCCAAGAGCTCAATCAAGTCTTGGATATTTTAACTCCTTACATGGATTCAGATGAATTTATGGGCTATCTCCTTGCTCGTTACCACCCCTCTAATAAGTTTGCAGTCAGCCAATTAACGCATGGAGAGCCCTTGCCTTACCAACATTTGCAGTTTACTCCTTGGATTACACAGACAGGAAATAACTCTAAAGCCCTTTTAAAGATTTATTTTGAAACAAATAAACCCATTCAAACAGAACGTTTTATTTCTTCAGGGGCAGAAGAAGCTTTAACAAATATTATTGAAATGTGTAAACGAATGTCGGGCGAAGAAAAACGCCTTTATTTGAATAATCCTAATAAACTTAAACCTTTATGTATTGTAGGCAAGCATCGCCTCCCCTTTATGGCTGGTAATCCTTTACTCTCAACAGCATGGCAAGAGGATTGTCCAACAAAAGAATGGATCGAACGCGTTGTTTTAAAACCAGGAAGGGAAATCGCAGAAGCTCTTTTAGACAAAGAAACTCAACAAAATTTCAATGAAAATCTAAAAAAAAATGTTTTATCAAAAGTCTTGTCTACAGAAAAAATGAACTCTTGCATAGATCTAATCCAACACATTCCAAATGGGTTAACAATTAAAGAGTATCGCAACCGAGTCTTACAAATTTGTCAAAACATTACACTCTTACCCCTTCATACATCTGAAAAAATTGTCCGTCAGCTAGATACAATGCTTTGTCAATCTCTGGAGCCTTCTCTTAAGAAAAAATTAGAAGAATCTGCAGTTCACTTTGCTGACACCAATTGGTGCAATGGAATTCAAGACATTCATTTTTGTTTTGCAGTTAATCCTGGAACTGGAGAATTAGAGTTATGGGAAGCTTATGCAAATGGCAGTCATTTAATGGCGCTTGATCAACATTATTGGCTGTTTAATCAAAAATGGGAATTTTTAACCATTCAAGATGATCTCATATCAGATGATTCGAGCAATTTGGTCTAGGATCTTGTTCAATCACGTCTCATGTCTTGGATTCAAGATGATTTTTCTATTTAAAAGTTTTAAACATTGACTAGTCTTGCACAGTTTTAGCTTTTACGTTAAATACATAAAAGAAACAAAGAAAGTGGTTTGCCCATTCTATTGGATGGCAAGCCTCTCATTGCGTGATCTATACACAAGAGTATCTACTTTTTGATAGCACTTGTGTCTAGGGCTCTTTGCTCTGATTGACCCTTAGAGGGTCAAATGCAATCATGAAAGAAATCAATCTGTCATGCAACAAAAGGAATCATCCAATGTCCTTATTACAGTTAAATCCTCTTCAAAGCCCCTCTTACACTTCTTACTGTAATGGTGACCCTCCTACAATTTCTTATCTTTACTCTACGAGCCAAGACACCTATCTTTTTGAAGATTCAACGATGAAGCACCTTTCTTATATTCCTTCTATTGAAATAGGAGGTAAAACAGTTATTTTTACTTTTAATCAAGGATTGGCCATCCATTACAATCAATCTTTTATCCGCTCTATTTCAGAGTTATTTCAAAAAATCCAATTTCCCATGAGTTTTAATGAAAAACTTCTAGATAAAATCGCCACCATGGCAAATTATTTGGCTAAGGGAACAAAATATCAATATGTAGAAGGAACAGCAAAAGAAGAAGGAAGGGGTATTTTATTCTTCGTTAAAAAAGGAATAAAATCAGACCTCTGTCAAGTTACACTTTCTTGTTTAGCAGAAGATGCGGAAATCTGCTACATTAAAAAGAAAAATTAGAGAAAATAAGGCGTGTCTTCAACATGATAGTGCTCTAGAATGGCTTTAGTTTTAAAGAAGGAGGAATATGAAGATATCCATCCAAATGCTTTCTCTTGGCTCTGCTGAGCTTTTCTTTTTCTATAATCAAGCTCACCAACCAGCAATTGAAATTAATGGTATTTCTTATTCTTCTTTAAGCCATCTCCTTCAAGATCTTCCTCAACTTGCTCTTATTGAAAATATTGAAAAACTTGCTCAAGTGGCCAATTTCCTCGCTAAAGGCCTTGAATTTCAATACATTGAAAATATTGAATCATTTAAAGAAAATTACTGGCAACAGATTGAAGCAGAGCAATCAAATTTATTGCACGAAACAACGAAGTTAAAAGATTACGGACTTTTTGATCTTTCCCTTATGCACCCTCCTCAGCTGAGAGATTATAAACTGATTTTCTTTGTCAAACACGATTATCTTTTGATTCCTTATCAAGCTTCCTTATTTTATCCTATTGATAGAGAACCGCTTCATATGTCTTACGAGCTACTTCCTGTTTTATCATAATGGTGGATGAGATTGCCTTTAATCAATGAGTTACTTCATTTTCATGTTCAGAATCTGAGAATAAATCGACATCCATATCAGCACCATCAAGGGGAATATTAAAATGTTGTAAAAGCTCTATCATCTGCGTTATCAATGGGTTTGTCCGATTTTCAAACTTAGAGTACCAATGCGATAAAACTTCTTGATAAGTTTTTTTAAGATCATTCTTTCCAAAATCAGTTTTGTTGTCCTTCCATTCCTGGATTTCATTTATCATATCTTGAAAAACAAGCTGGCGATCGACATCTACCCACCTTTGATACTCAGGGCGCAAGGCGACAAACACATCTTCCCAAGCTTTGCTATCGATACATTCTTGAGGAATTTCAGAGATTTTCTTAATAACCATCATGGCAAAAAGTGCCGTTTCCATCGAAGTATAGGTGCAATTTCCCACTTCTTGTCCGGGCAGCTTTTCATAGTGCATAAGATTGCCTCCTAAAAGATTTACAATCCCTTTATTTCCAAACGTGGGTTTTTGAATTTCCTGTCGTTTAGTCATATCCCAAATTACTGCTTCTGTAATGACAGATCGATCTGGTAAATGATAAATGTGGATGCCAGGATTGACGTCTCCTGCACCACGGTTACAGAAAAGAATAAAGTCTCCAAAAAAAATCGTGGCTGTTGAATGCCAATCATGTCCAGTTCCCAACGAAATAGGTCCAATAAAGTCCTTGTCTTGAATAAGAAAAGGGAATAACTGAATTTCACTCGAATCCGTGTAATCGCTTGAACTTGTCTGATTAAAATTTGCCACAATCCATTCTCTTTCTTCTTTCGTAAAAAAGGATGAGGTCTTCGCATAATTGTCAAAAGAAGAAACTAACATCGGAATTGTAAAAGCTTCACAGAATCCTTCTAAATTAACTTTTCCCCCGCTAGGAAGAGTAACATATCCGTGAAGGCCCATCGCATGACCAAAACGTTTAAGTTTTAAAATCAAGTATTGTTCTAAGTTAACTTGTCTTTGTTTTGTCAATTCCGCAAGACTGATAGCATAAGGAAATTCCTTCGTCACTTTAGCTGTCGCAAAACGCAACGCCTTACTTCCTTGCACAACTCCCTTAGGGCCATATTTAGTACGCGTGTACTCTGGATCTTCAGGATCATCAGCAAACCCCTTTGTTGTCAAAATCACTTTAGTCGCAGCTTCTTGATTGGAAATATCCGGAATAGCAATGATATGATCCAGTATAGAAGGCGAAGAAAGACTATCAATTTTAATACCTATTTCCCCTTCTTCTAGAATGTCTAAAAAATCTTCTTTTTTAGATTTCTTAGTCCTAACCTCAGATTCTTGTTGCTTCTTTTCTAAAAGATTTTCACCTTTAGATTGATCTTTTTGCGATACCTGAATCATGACTTCATCATCGCTAATGTCGGATTTTTTCCGTTTTTTCAAAGAGTTCTTGTCTTTAATCTCAATCTTGACAACTTCTAATGACTTTAAATCATGCGAAATGCCACCCTTTTGCACTGAATGATCAAAGGGTTTATCTTGATTAAGATCTTGAATGACTTCGACAGGCTTGGAATGAACTGGATTTTTTTTATCAAATTTTTGTGTACTGAGTTTTTGGCTTTTGTTTTGCTTATTCGCTTTTTGACTTTGACACCTCGACGCTAACCAACGCTCAGCAATAGCCATAATGGCTCCAATAATCACAATCGATTCCAGCACGGCAATTCCTACATGAATCAATTTCCCTCGCCAATGTGTCGAGACAAAAGCTTCCTTTAGATGGCGAAAACTGTAAATTGGATAAATAGGGAAAAGAATTTTCTCTCTATTATTAATCTTATAAGAAGGTAAAAAATAGTTATTCATTATAAAAATTGTGGTATGCTAAATAGATAAGACTTTTAATTGCCTATTATAATCACAAATAAAATACTTTATTAATCCAATATGGTTGGTCAGTTTCTAAGAACTTGTACTAAAACCTAAAATTTGTTGATTCAATACGTCTAATCATAAGTCTTATCATTGAGAGATAACACCAACTCTCTGTTGTTTGCAGCAGGCTTTCATAGTCCCTGGAGAGCCTTCTATAGCGACTCATCCAAGAAAAAGTTCTCTCTACAATCCATCTTTTGGTGATACTTCTCCTTTTTCGCTGCGTTTGACAATCTCTAACCTAATTCCATTTTCAGCATAAATTTGTTTGAGTGGATAACCATCATAAGCTTGATCCGCCCAAACTTTTTGAATACAAGGAAGATAAAATCTCTTTGCAAATTCTTTTGCTCCTTGATTATCGGAAATATTGGCTGTAGTCACACAGCAGCCAATTAAGAGGCCCAGAGGATCAACCATCATATGTTTTTTTCGTCCTTTGATTTTTTTCCCATTATCAAAACCACTTGGACCTTTCTCTGATGTCTTAACAGACCGGCTATCAATAATTCCAGCATTTGGATTCTCATTCCTTTCTGCTAACACTCTTACCACTTTTCTAAGACTATGATTCAATTTCTCAAAAAAACCCTTCCATTTGCCACTTTCTAAAATAATTATAAACTCTTCTCCAAGGTGGATAATCCTTTGGAAGATATCTCCATGGGCATCCTGTTTTTGCTACATAAAAAATAGCATTAAAAATTTGCCTCTTGCTATATTTCAGAAGACACCCTCTTCTGCTATAGTCAACTTTAAAGAGGACCTCTATTTTTTCCCATTCACTATCAGTTAGATCACTCGGATACATCTTTACCTCATTTTTGTAAGGTAAAATAATATCAAATTTTAGGTTTTAGTAAAGGTTCTTAGAGATTGTCGTTGATTAAGTTTTTAGTTATTCTATAGACCTAAAAAAAAGAGGTCTAAAAATGTCATATCACCCCTATCCGACAGATCTTACAGATAAAGAATGGGAAGTTATTGAGTCCTTATTACCCAAGGCAAGAAGAGGAGCGGGTAAAAAACCCAAATATTCAAGAAGACGGATGTTCGATGCAATATTTTATGTTTTAAAAACAGGATGTACTTGGAGAGATTTACTGCATGATTTTCCTCCTTGGAAAGCAGTTGACTCTCAATATAGAAGATGGAAAGAGAAAAAAGTATTTGAAAGTATCCATCATCATTTAAGGTGAAGCCTCAGACAGCTCTTGGGAAAAAATTCCGAAGCAAGTGTAGGAATAGCTGATAGTCAAAGTGTTAAAAAGGGCTCTGTGGATTTGACGGAGGCAAGAAGGTTAAAGGTCGGAAAAGACATCTATTGGTTGATCACTTTGAACTAGTCGTAGAAGTAGCAATATCAGCAGCCAACTGTAATGATAGAGATGGCTTGAGAGTGATGATGTCTAAATTACAGCTGAATAATAGACAACAACCTTCTCTTATTTACTTGGATGCAGGCTATATAAGCAAAGAACTAGAAGAAGAAATGAAAGAATATAGTTGTAGAATTGAAATCATTAAGCGAAGCGATAAGAGCTTTGAAACATTGCCAAAAAGGTGGATAGTTGAGAGAACTTTTGCATGGTTGGGTAAGTTTAGATGTTTAAGCAAAGATTTTGAGCAATATATCACAACTAGTGAAAATATGATTTACCTTGCTATGACAAGGCTGATGCTCAAACAAATAGTTAAATTGAGTTAATTCAACGACAGTTTCTTAGCACTACCCCAAATTAAATAATTGCAAATCAAACAAAACCTGACTATTGTTTTATTTTTTTATAAAAATAATAAATGTATTTAAGCAAAGGAAATTAAAATGTTTATTCACCGTTCTTCTTTTTATCCATCCATTCAATTGCCTGTTTTGAAACACAACATGTTGACAGCTCAGCAAAAAAAGATTTTTCTGATCGCCTCTGCAGCTTTGGCCTTTTTAGCTATGTGCTACCTGATGAAGAAGTATTGCTCCTTTGATTATCTCAAACCTCGGCCCACTTCAAAACCCATTCCTCAAACCAGCCCAAAACCAGTTCTGCAACCCACTCATCAGGCCACTTCAAAACCCAATCTAAATACTATTATAGAATCGAAAAATCTGACGCATCTTTATCCCTATCTTCAAAAAGAGGGCAAACAAGTGATCGAATTAAACCTCTCAACATTTTCAACACTTGGTGATCAAGATCTTAAAACCATCACTGACTACTGCCCTAACTTACAGAAATTAACCATTCAATCGAATCAGATCACCGGCCAGGGACTTCACCACCTTCAAGCTTTGACTGCTTTGCAATCTTTAAACTTAAGGTCTTGCGATCAGATCACCGACCAAGGACTTCACCACCTTCAAGCTTTGACCGCTTTGCAATCTTTAAACTTAAGCCTTTGCAATCATATCACCGATCAAGGACTTCACCACCTTCAAGCTTTGACCGCTTTGCAATCTTTAGACTTAAGCTGGTGCAAGCAAATCACCGACCAAGGACTTCACCACCTTCAAGCTTTGACTGCTTTGCAATCTTTAAACTTAAGGTCTTGCGATCAGATCACCGACCAAGGACTTCAATACCTACAAGCTTTGACCGCTTTGCAATCTTTAGACTTAAGCTGGTGCAAGCAAATCACCGACCAAGGACTTCACCACCTCCAAGCTTTGACTGCTTTGCAATCTTTAAACTTATCTGGTTGCGATCAGATCACCGACCAAGGGCTTCACCACCTTCAAGCTTTGAGCGCTTTGCAATCTTTAGATTTAAGGTCTTGCGATCAGATCACGGGCCAAGGACTTCAATACATCCAAGCTTTGAGCGCTTTGCAATCTTTAAACTTAAACTGGTGCAACCGGATCACCGACCAAGGACTTCAATACCTCCAAGCTTTGACTACTTTGCAATCTTTAAACTTAAGGTCTTGCGATCAGATCACCGACCAAGGGCTTCACCACCTTCAAGCTTTGACCGCTTTGCAATCTTTAGACTTAAGCTATTGCAATCAGATCACGGGCCAAGGATTTCAACACATCCAAGCTTTGACTGCTTTGCAATCTTTAGACTTAAGCTGGTGCTCGAAGATCAGCGACCAAGGACTTTACTACCTCCAAGCTTTGACCGCTTTGCAATCTTTAAACTTAAGGTCTTGCGATCAGATTACCGACCAAGGACTTCACCACCTCCAAGCTTTGACCGCTTTGCAATCTTTAGACTTAAGCTGGTGCTCGAAGATCAGCGACCAAGGATTTCACTATTTGCAAGCATTAAAAGCTTTGAAACGTTTAGTCATAACGGACTTCAAACAAGTTACTCCTCAACAAATTCAGCTCATGAAAAGCCAAAACCCTGGACTACACATAAGCACGCCCTAGCTAATCGTGTAAAACTCAGGAATGATCAATGTGCGTTTAATCATTTTAGTCATTCTCAGCACCCCATGCTGAAAAGTTATTGAAATAAAAGAAAGAGCTCCCGGGCTAGAAAAAAATAGCCCGGAAATGAAGAAAATGGTCATTTTCAGCCAAAATAACAGAAAGTTAATCTATTTCTTAAAAAATGTCTTATCAGGATAGGTCTATATCTAAAACGACGGTAGTTCTAAACATGTAATGCTAAATTGTGGTGGTCCTAAACCTTATCTTTACCCACAAGTGTCAATTAAATATTTTCAATAGCAAGTTTAATTCCTCGACACATATCTTGTAACCGCAGCCAACCCATCCATCAAGTTTGCCATCCAGGCTCACCATCTGATTTTCTTCCAAGAAAGCCACCAAGCATAGCAACTCTTCTCCAAAATTCTCGGACAGTTAAAGGATAAGTTAATTGATAGAAGTGATGAATGACTTTTGTTTCTAATGACTCAACATCATGACTCGCCCTTTTGCTTGGTTTTATTCGACCGATATCTCTAAGAGATAGAAGCTGAGTCGCAATCACACCTAAAACGCCAAATAAAGAAAGTAAACGATCGGCTGTTTTTAGTTGAGCTTCCTCAATTTTACAGCCCCTCTTTAAACATTTATGATAGTTCAATAGCCCAACGCTGCTTGTAAATATTAATAACTTCAAGAGCATCTTTCACAGAAGTGACTGATGAAAGAGTAAATAAAATCCATTCAAGTTTAGAGTCTTCTTCACACCAGACTCGAACATAATAACCTGTAACAGATTTTCTTGAACGTTGAGGACCAAATAAATGAACTTTTGTCCAACTTACTTTCAATAAAAGCTCTTTAGAGCAAACACTTGCTTGGGCTTTTATGTATGTCTTATTGTTGTTTGTTCAGGTAAACTCTGGAGGTAATCTTTAAGTTTATATTCAATTTCATTAACCATAATTTTTCTATTGTGTGTTGCTCGAATCACACAATTCCAATTTGAAAGGCTTAATGCTTCAATAAATGAAAAACTATCACTCGCTCTATCTCCTAAAGTTACCCAATGGCTTTGCGATGGGCCAATTTCAGCAATTATCTCTTGCCAAATATCACCTTCTGATGTGCTTTTTCCACGTAGTTGACTTTGTCTAATCCATGCTTTTTGACCACATAATCCTATGACTTAACTAGACTCTTGATTAAATTTTACAGCTAAACAGCTATGAAACATAACGCCATGGCCAGCCCAATCAGCTATGGGTCCTAAGCCAGATGCCCAACGATGCTTATGATAGGCTCACTCACTTCCATCTTGAATAAATAAAATTTTTTCAGACGAGTCTAAAGCTTCTCTTAACGTATTTTCATAATGAGTAGATTGCAGCATTTGGTGATTGTGCAAGTAAACTGTTTGTTTAGGAATACTTCGATCTGGAAATTCTAAAAAGCCTGTGCTATTTTAATTGCCCTTTTATGAAGTCTGGGATCTATAAATATTTTAGATGGTCATTGATTTTCAATCCATGCTTGACTAAACATATTACCTCTTTGTTTAAAAGGCAAAAATTAGCATAAATTTAAATGAAATATTCAATTGACACTTGTGGGTAAAGATAAGGTTGAGAACTACCAATATTTCCGTATTTGCTTCCATTTACCTTTCTGCTATAATCGAAAAGTTCCAAAATTTTATCTAATTGCTTCAAAATGAATCACGAAAAGATTGTTTTAAAAAAAGTTCGCGTACATAATTTAAAGGCTGTTGACCTCACATTGGAAAAGAATGCTCTGGTTGTTTTTACTGGGGTATCAGGCTCTGGTAAATCGTCTTTAGCATTTGACACAATTTACACTGAAGGACAGCGACGCTATGTCGAATCGCTTTCAACATTTGCCAGACGGCAAATGGGTGAACTTACCAAGCCAGACTTGGAGCATGCCAGTGGAATTTCTCCAACAATCTCTATTGAACAGAAAACAGCTGGGCGCAATCCTCGTTCAACTGTTGGGACTCTAACGGAAATTTATGATTATTTGCGTGTTTTGTACGCACGTGTAGGAATCCCTCACTGCCCTATAAGTGGTGAGCCTGTGATGCCACAGAGTCGCGAACGCATCATCAAATCTGTGCAAAGTCTTCCTTCTCGTGCTAAAATCCTAATTTTAGCTCCTTATGCGCGGGGTAAAAAGGCTGAATTTAAAGAAGATTTTCAAGAATTAATTCGCAAGGGTTACATGCGAACCCGCGTTGATGGCACAATTGTCAATTTGACAGATGAATTGACGCTAGATGGAAATGTCGCTCATGACGTTGATGTCATCATTGATCGCCTTACAGTCGAACCAAGTTCCCAATCACGAGTTGCTGATTCTATTACTCAAGCTTTGCAATTAGGTCAGGGCATTTGCAGCATTATTGATGTCGAAACAAATGAAGAGCAACTTTTCTCAATGCATGCTTATTCTCCCAAATCAGGCCTTTCCTACACTTCTTTAGAACCCCACGATTTTTCTTTTAACAGCCCCTCTGGAATGTGTCCACGCTGCCATGGAATGGGAACAATTCATGAATTTAACTTAGATCTTGTGATTAACCCTGATTTAAGTATTGCTGAAGATTGTTGTTCTGTCGCAAGTTCTTATCAAACCGTACGCTACGGCAATATTTATGACAATTTAGCCGACCAGTATCGCTTTAGTGTTCACACGCCTTGGAAAAAACTATCTGCACAAGCTAAAAAAGTGTTTCTTTATGGAACGGATAAAAAATGGACGCGCATGCATTTTGTCCATCCTGTTACGGGTGCTCAGTGGACAGATCATATTCAATGG
The DNA here is from genome assembly GCA_044226925.1 of Parachlamydiaceae bacterium. Lineage (GTDB taxonomy): Bacteria > Chlamydiota > Chlamydiia > Chlamydiales > Parachlamydiaceae > JANWJE01. Next base: position 494,423 of record JBGAGC010000002.1, on the reverse strand, counting down.
AGAGGAGTATTGCATGACGCTCATACACGTTTTGCTGAAGCGAAAAGTGAAAATTATCGCAAGAAAATGCAAAATTTAATGAGTATTCAAACTTGTCCTGAATGCCAAGGAGAGCGCTTAAAGCCTTATCCGGCAGCAACCCTCCTTCAAGGTAAACGGATTAGCGCTCTTACAGCAATGACCGTTGCAGAATGCCAACAATTCTTTCAAAATCTTTTATTGTCTAAGCAAGAAATGCTCATTGCTGAAGAACTTCTGAAAGAAATTCGACAGCGTCTACAATTTTTAATGGAAGTTGGATTGCATTATTTGACTCTCGACCGAACAGCTCCTACGCTCTCAGGCGGTGAAGCTCAGCGTGTGAGATTAGCGTCTCAGATTGGATGCGGACTAGTGGGAATTACTTATATTTTAGATGAACCTTCAATCGGTCTTCATCCACGTGATAATCGCAAATTGATTGATACGCTTAAGCATCTGCGTAACATGGGAAATACGGTCATCGTAGTAGAACATGATGAAGAAACGATTTGGGAAGCAGATCGAATTGTGGATTTTGGTCCAGGGGCTGGAGTAAAAGGAGGAGAGATCCTTGTAAATGGTAATTTGGCCGATCTTTTAAAATCCCCAGAATCAGTGACAGGTGCTTATTTATCTGGACGCAAACAAATTCCTATCCCAGCTCAAAGACGCAAACCTACTCAAGCTGCCATAAGCATTGAAGGAGCTCGCCATCATAATCTCAAAGATTTAAACGTTTCAATTCCTTTAGGGCTATTTGTTGCCGTCACGGGAGTTTCAGGATCTGGTAAATCCTCTCTTATTACAGATATTCTCTATCCAGCACTCTCTAATCTTCTCCACGGTGGAGAACATAACGTAGGCAATCATCATGCGATTAAAGGAACAGATGGAATTGATAAGGTGATTGCAATTGACCAGTCTCCTATTGGGCGCAATCCTCGTTCAAATCCTTCCACTTATATTAAATTATTCGATGAAATTCGCGATCTTTTTAGCCAACTCCCCGAAAGTCAAGCACGTGGTTATAAACCAGGAAGATTTAGCTTTAACGTCAAAGAAGGCTCTTGCTCCCAATGTGAGGGAATGGGTCAAGTTAAAGTTGATATGGATTTCATGGAAGATGCTTGGATTGACTGTCCCTTGTGCAAAACAAAGCGCTTTGATTCCGAAACTTTATCTGTACTTTATAAAGGAAAAAATATTTACGATATATTGGAAATGAGCGTCGCAGAAGCACTTGAATTTTTTGAAAATATTCCTTCTATTCGCAAAAAATTAGAGACATTACATCAAGTGGGAATGGACTACATCAAGTTAGGCCAATCTTCAACAACCTTGTCCGGAGGAGAAGCGCAACGCATTAAACTTGCTAAAGAACTTGTACGTCCTGCTACAGGTAAAACACTTTATATTTTGGATGAACCCACAACAGGCTTGCATTTTCATGATATCAAACATCTTTTAGAAGTCTTACACACTCTTGTTGCGAAAGGAAACACTGTTTTGGTGATTGAGCATAATATGGATGTTGTCAAAACAGCTGATTGGATAATTGATTTAGGTCCAGAAGGTGGTGAAGGAGGAGGACGCTTAGTTGCTGCGGATTCCCCCGAAAAAATTGCTAAAATGGATACTCCAACTGGTCATGCTGTTCACCACGCCCTTTACCCTAATCAAGCAGAAAAAGTTGCTACAGCACTTGCTTCACAACGCTCTCAACGTCTTTCTAAAAAAGAACGAGAAGAGCAGGTCATTCAAGACATTACTGTTTCAGGGGCTGAACAAAATAATCTTAAACATCTTTCTGTGACAATTCCTCGAGATAAAATTACGATTTGCACAGGTCCTTCCGGATCTGGAAAGTCTTCTTTAGCTTTTGAAACAATTTACGCAGAAGGACAAAGACGTTACATCGAATCACTTTCTCCTTATGCAAGACAATTTGTTAAACAAATGCCTAAGCCTAAAGTCAGCCATGTGAGTGGATTATCTCCTGCCATTGCGATTGAACAAAAAGCACATGCAGGCAACCCTCGCAGCACAGTCGGAACAATGACTGAAATCTATGACTATCTGCGCATTCTATTTGCTCGGATCGGAATTCCTCATTGTCCAGAGACAGGGGAAGTCATTCAGGCAATTAGTAAAGAGCATGTGGTCGATCGTATTCTCTCTTATCCAGTAGGAGAGAAATTGCACATTCTTGCACCGCTTGAACTTGGCAAACAAGACCGCTTTGAAGATCTTTTACTTCGCTTAAAGCGACAAGGGTTTACCCGTATCAGACTCAATGGAGAATTTTATTCTATTGATCAGGAAGGAAACTTATCCTCCATCCCCTTTGACCGTAAACGCAAAAATGCGCTTTATTTAGTGGTCGATCGTTTAAAAGTAGATCCTTCTGCTAAAGCTCGCTTATATGAGGCTGTAGAAAATGCAGCTGCGATGGCAGATAATAAACTAGTGGTCATGAGAGAAGATAAAGAAGTCTTTTTTAACTTAGCTTTCGCTGTTGAAAGCACAGGCAAATCTTATCCCGAAATCACTCCCCATACATTTGCTTTTAATACTCCCGAAGGCATGTGCCCGGATTGCATGGGATTAGGCTATCAATATGGTGCTAATCTTATGCATAATCCCGATATCATGGATCACTCTGTGATGGGCCTCATACGCCACTTATGGCAAGATCACTTCAATCAATCCTCTTTCGCTTACGTCGAATTGTTTTTAGATGAAGAAGGAATAGATCCTTATACTCCTTTACGTCAACTTCCTGTCGATAAAATTCAATTACTTACTCAAGGAATGCCAGAAGATCAATGGATCACAACCTCTTCTGGGTTACGTATCAGGTGGCAAGGAATTAACCATATATTAGCTAAAGCTGGAAAAAGTGCCAATAGCGGTTTAAAAGAAGCAGTCCTTCCCCTTTTACAAGAGCAAACTTGTTTATCTTGTCAAGGAGCTCGTATCACCCCTCTTGCACGCCATGTCACCATTCAAAACCTTGCCATTCAAGATATCTGTCGATTGCCTATCGAGCAGGTTTTACAATTTATTCAAAAGCTGCGCCTTGATAAGCAAGAAATTAAACTATTAGAAGAAGTCCAAATACAACTTCTTAACCGCTTACGTTTCTTATGTGAAGTCGGATTGCATTATTTATCGCTTGAAAGACGTGCTCCTTCTTTAAGCGGAGGAGAAGCTCAGCGTATTCGATTGGCAAGACAGCTTGGCAGCGGCTTGACAGGCGTGCTCTATGTACTAGATGAACCTACCATTGGCCTGCATCCAAGAGATAATACCCGTCTAAACGAAGCTCTCCAAAAACTTAAAGATCTAGGGAATACATTACTACTCGTTGAGCATGATCCTTTGACAATTGGAACAGCGGACTATATTTTAGACTTTGGCCCTCAATCGGGAGAACATGGCGGACATATTACCGCAAAAGGAACGCTCAAACAGCTCATGAGAAGTTCTCAATCTCTAACTGGGGCTTATTTATCAGGCAAAAAAACAATTTCGATTCCTGCTAAAAGACGGCCGTTGACAAAAGGAACTCTTTCTATTCGTCATGCTTCTAAAAATAATTTAAAACATATTGATGTCGATATCCCTGTTGGAATACTGACTTGTTTAACAGGTGTCTCTGGATCAGGAAAGTCTACTTTATTGCAGCAAGTCCTTCTCCCTGCTTTAGAGAGACGATTCACCTCAGATTCTGTTGTAATTGAAGGAGCCACTGTATCAGGACTTTCTCAATTTGACAAAGTCATTTTTATTGACCAAGACCCTATTGGGCACACAATTCGTTCCGATGTCGGAACGTATGTAGATGTGTTGACCCGCATTCGTGACTTTTTTACCAGCTTGCCCGCTGCACGCACCAAAGGCCTGCAGCCAAAACACTTTAGCTACAACCACCGCAAAGGTATGTGCTCTGCTTGCTGGGGATTAGGTTATCGGCGAGTCGAAATGCACTTTTTACCGCCTGTCAAAGTTGTCTGCGATGAATGCCATGGAATGCGCTTAAATCCCGTGAGCCTGGAAGTCACATATCAAGATAAAAATTTGGGCCAATATTTAGATACAACAGTGGATGAAGCCCGCATTGTTTTTGAAAATCATCCTCGCATTACGCGTATTTTAGACACATTAATTGCTGTAGGATTGGGCTACGTTAAACTAGGACAAGAAACGGCAAGTTTATCTGGAGGCGAAGCTCAACGCTTAAAACTTAGTAGAGAATTAGCTAAACGCTCAACCGGCCGCACACTCTACCTCTTAGATGAACCAACAACAGGACTTCATAGCGAAGATATTCATAAACTTCTAGGAGTGTTGCATCGCTTAGTAGACAAAGGCAATACTATGATCATGATTGAACACCATTTGGATATGATCAAGAATGCTGATTATCTCATTGACCTTGGACCAGAAGCGGGAGAAAAAGGAGGCCATGTTGTGTGCACAGGAACACCTGAACAGGTTGCCAAATTCAAGCAGTCTTGGACAGGAAAATACCTTAAAGAAATCCTCTAGTAAAAATTTATTAATAAAATTACAACTGTGGACGGCCCCGTCTTTTCCATTTTAGTTCATGGAATAGAGTGGTCCATTTAATCTCCTAAAACTTATTTTAACAAGCAGATTAAAGTTTGTTTTATTTTGGACCTAAATTAAACATTACTTTAAAAATCCCATCACTAGCATTTTACAGTTGTTAGTAACAGATATGATTGTTATTATATTCTTTCTTTTTAATAAAAGGTTTAAACTATGAATATTTCTTCTCTTGGTTTTTCAGATGTTTCGGCTATATCTCCTCAGGATTCCACCTTAATTCAACAAAATTTTATCATGACATTCTGCAATGAGATGAAAGAATCCTTAGTAAAAACCCTGGCTTATGTCAATGTCCCTACCGATCAACGTCATATCATCGAAAATTTTTTAGAAGATTTGAAAAAAGGCCAAGCGTCATTTGAAAATCAAGAAAAATTTTCACGTTTAGTGGGAATTGCGATACAAATCACATTCGAAAATTTATTAGCAAGCAAGCTAGAAAGCGGTGAAATTACAAGTGTCGAGGTTTTTTTTCTCGGGCAGCTTCCCGCAACTTCATTTTGCCACTCTTTAAAAGAACCAAAGAACATTAATTTGGATTGGGAAGAATGGCTTTTATATCAACAAAACAAAACAACACGAAGTTTAAGAGAGGCTGGAGCCAGTTTACGCATGGTGTACTCTCAAAGTCATTATCAAACTTGGTCTGAAATGAATAAAGATCTAGTGGAGGCTTATGAAACAGAAAAAAAATGGACTAATTTTTACGACTATCCTCTTTCAACTACAATTCCTCAAGAACTTCTAGGAAATTTCTATATTTTCAAAGATAAAGAGGGAAATCGTTATCAATTCCTAACAAAGTCAGTTACACCGCATGGCAAGGAGTTAAGACAATCAAATGTTTGGTTTGAATCTCTAGAATCTAATTGTTCTGAAAGCTATCCCTATCTCATTCAAACCTTAATGCTGCTTAATCAACATATTGATCAATTACCTAATGGGATATAATATTCATCACACTTTAGTAGGGTTAATTCTTTCCTATGGCTGGCATTTATTCTTTTAATCAATATTTACCACATGTGATCTCAAATCATTTCACAAAGCACAGCTTCCAATTTATTCATGAATGGAAAAATCGTGTAGTGTCCATCATTCAAACTTTTTCTGGGCGAATGCATCAAAATTCCACTATAGCATTCAATGTTTTCTTAATCGCAAATACCGCATTTTTTACATTGAATCATATCCTTGCTAATTGGCTCGAGCAGCGCACCTTAGAAAGCCCTAAAGAGCTTGACAACACTGAGCAAAGATTTAACTGTTTTCTTATTAATGGATTGATTGTTGGTTGTTCGACTTTAACTTTAAATGTTATGTTATCCAACATCACTCAATATCCCATTAGCCATTCTGTAAAGATCGCCATTGTCACTACAAGCATAGTGATGCGTCTTTTATTAAGTTCTTTCTCTTGGAATGAAATAGGAAGTTAAAGAGCTTGCTAAATACATCAATAACACTTGATTTTTGAAATTTTTCACTTTTAGAGCTATCCTAAAAGACGAAAAAGCCAAAACTCAGATAAAGAAAAAAGGCTCAGCAACTTAAAGTTACTGAACCTTTTTGATGAGATCTGTCAGATATCTGAAATTTAAAAGAAAACTCTAAACAGAATTGCCACGAATACGATTAACGCGTTGAGCATCTTCTCCTACATGACTTTGCTGTTGTGCTTTAGCAACAATTTCTTCTTTTTTGATTTCTTCTTTCTTGATGCCTTTTTTAATTTCATCTTCTACGATTCTGTAATGCTTAGCATCAGCTTCTGCCTGCTTTTGCTCTTCACGGCGCGCTTCTTCAAAACGCTTCATACATTGTAGAATGACTTGGCCTGGGACATTGTCCATGCGCGCAATCACACGATCGATATACTCATGAAAGCGAGCTGGATCATTAATCAGAGCTGCATATTCTCGAGAAATCGCCTGAGATCTTCTTTCACGATCTTTTTGCTTTTCTGTTTTCTCTTCTTCTTTCGCTTCAGCAATCGCATATTCCTCAAACGCTTTACCGACTGCAGCTAATTTTTCTGATTCTTCATCCGTTAAAGCTTTAATGGCAACTTTTTTACCATCAAGCGATACACCTTTGCTCTCTAACTTCTCCGCAACTTGCGCATTAGCATGTGCAAATACTTGATCACCCATTTGAATCACCGCAACAAAACGATGATTTTGTGCCCATTTCTGCAGCTTTTCAACGCGCTGCTGTGGAGTTAAACCTGATAAATCTAATTTCTTTAATCGAGGATCCTTCTTAGACACAATAAATAAGGAAACCTTAATGTCCAAATCGACTGACCCAACGGGACCCATGATCTTTTCAAAAACTTCTTTATTAACTTGCATATTATATCTCCAAATTACATCAAATCCTAATTATACGAATTTCAATAATTTACAACAATCATTTCAATTAAAATTAATAATTCACAAATTAAAAATTCACACTTACTTAACATTATTATACCACATAAGCCTTAATTAAAATAGAATGAGAAAGAAATATTCCAATTCAAAGGCACATCTTAGGGTTTGCTAAATAACCTCTAATGGCTTGAAGTGGAGATGATTTTCTCCCTAGGAGAGGCTCTTATAACTTTATGCATTCGAAAGCAGCATGCGTCGAAATAGACAAAAAACCAAAATAAGATAAATAATGATCATTTGTGTTGAGCTTGATTAGATCATCCGTATAGAGGTTATTCATGACATTTCCCATTTTTCCCAAGAGAAAAGCTGATGCTATTTCTAATGGAGTTTTTCTTGTGATGCTGGGAGTTTTGTTTTACACAGGTCAGTGGTGGCCTGGAATTTTATTTGCTCTAGGATTAACTTTTGCTGTCCGACAATACTTAACAGGCCGACGAGTCAATTTTTTTATTACAGTGATGCTGGTTGGCGTATTAGGCCTTATGACTTTGGCGGGTCATGCATTCTCCTTGTTTTTTCCTTTTCTTTTTATAGCTGTAGGAGTTTTTATCATTGCCAAAGAGTGTCTAAATGTTAAGGTATCTTTTCAGCGTGATTCCTCTTCTCATACACAGAGAGACAAAGAGTAAAGAACTATGAATTCATTCAAGCCTAAGCTCATTCACATTGCAAAAATTCAAGTCCAAAATCAAGGAACTGTTTATCTTTTTTTGCGTCAAATAGAACCTTATCGCTATATCTGGTTCTGTGAAGACCAGCCAGGAGTCGAAGCCGAAACTCCTATCTGGGGAGCGACTGCAGAAGAAGCCCTTTTGGCTGCTTACAAAGCATGGCAATTAGATCATATTAAAACTGTTAATTGTGGCTTCCGTTATACATTGCCTGAACGCGATGAAGTCGGAACAAATGCCCTATTCCATCAAATGGCTGCTTCCTATAGCTCGATGACAGGAGTCTATTTCGATGATGAACTTGGCTTCAATTGCACCGTTCAAAATGCTTCTATGGAAGCCAAAGATCTTTTGAAACGCTTACAACAAACATCTCAAATTTAAACATCTCTCGTAAAACCTGTTCAATCACTTCTCATGATTTGAATTTGAGTTCTTTTCCACTAGAAGAGAGAACATCATCTCGAGTTCAAGCGCTTAAAAGTTATTTAACAGGCTTTTATCATTAGTCTCTTATTTTTATCTTTTCAATTTTATTTTTAATTTTATAACAACCTTAAACTTTAAATTAACAACAAAGCTTTAATCAACAATAAAATTAAAATTGCTATATCAACATTATTCAAACAAATTAAATTTTAATATTTAAACACGTGACACAAAACAAAAGCCGTTATCTTTAAGGTTGATTTATTTAATTATACTCAATATAATTCCTTAATAAAATTTTAATGCGGAGTTTATAATGCAGCCTCTTACACTTGTTTCACAAAACGAGCAGCAGCTTTTAAACACTCATCAAATTCAAGTCCAAATTGATGTGACAAGTAAATGTGGAGTCATTATTTTTGGACAACGTCAATTGAAAGTTAAGCTTTTAAGTCAAATCAGTGCAAATGAATGGCAGCCTGTAACGTTGCAGGAACAGCAGCTTAAAGAGACCGCAAGTAAAGTGGCTCTCATGCTAATCAAGAAGGAACTACTTAATAATCAGCACAATTACTCAAAATTTGAAATTCTGGATTCTGGAATTTTAGTGCGGGATCAGCATAAAGTCATCTCACATGACGAGCAAGGTTCCAAGAATACAAGAGCCGATTATGACACTTTAATGGCATACCTTGCCCGACAGACATTGGAAGAAGTCGAGTTAGATGAGTCGACTGAAAACAATCGAAGGGATGGACAGTTGGAAACCGAAATTCTTTTAGAAGATTCTCCACCACTAGCTCAAAAGCAAGCTCCATTAGTGATTCAAATAGAAGAAGAAAAAGAAGAAAAGAAAGAAAAGGCAAAAAAGCCACCCGTTTTCTCACCTTATCTATGGCCTAACCTTTTTAATAACTCCTTCGGTTTTAATCAGCCAAGCTTTACACCCTCTTTTTTTCCCTCATTCTCTTGGAAGCCAAGCAAACCAAGTTTCCCGAAACGAAAAGCATTACTTCCTTCTCATACCCAACCAGTTAACCAACAGACACCCAATCTGCATAAAGCAATCGTAAGTCCTGACCACCAGAGTGAGCTTTTGTATAAACATTGGAAAAAGATGCCTTCAAATTTCCCATTCTTTACCCCTTTTAACCCTGGTCTATCTGTTACCCCTTTTAATTGGTTTCGAACTCCAATTAATTTGCGCCTACCTCCAAAATCGGTTAAGGTAGAACAGCAAATGCAGAACATGATCAGTCAAACGTTAAATCCTTTCCTCTAAAATTTATAGAAGATAAATATGGCTATCTTCTTGCATTTAATCTGACTCATTTGTTTGTTTTTATTTCTGAGATATCCTTAATTTTTGTTTTTTATTCCAAAATTCTCTTTCTTTATTTTACATGAAAAGAGAGAGTGCCTAATATATTTGGAAATTCATCTGTCAAAATCAAAATAAACTATGTCCCAAGAGCAAAAACTTACATCTATTACTTGTTCTAACTGCCATCAGTCGTTTCACTTAGCAACTTCTGAGCCTGCTCATTTCTGCCCGCTATGTGGAAGTGCCTTGAACGTAGAAAACTCAATGCCGCTACAGATCGAACCTCCTCTTACCACCCATGAGTTACTTTCGAATCGCTACCAATTATTAGAGAGCATAGGTAAAGGAGGAATGGGCGAAGTTTTTTTAGCTTTTGATACTGTGTGTGGACGACGAATTGCCCTTAAAAGAATCCGTTCTGACTTACTGGAACATCCTCAAATCAGACATCGCTTCCTTAAAGAGGCTCACATCACTTGTCAATTGACGCATCCTGCAATTATTCCCATTTATTCTATCCAAGCAATCTCTCTTTCGGCTTATTACACAATGCCTTTTGTTGAGGGAGAAACATTAAAACAAATTATCCGTAAAACCAAGCAACAAGAAAAAAAAGGGGAACAAATTGATCACCTTGGAGGCTCTATTCCCGCTTTAATGCGCGTCTTCATTAGTATTTGTCAAGCTGTTGCCTACGCACATGCAAAGGGAGTTTTACATCGTGATCTTAAACCTGAGAATATCATTGTTGGAAAGTACGGAGAAGTTTTAATTTTAGATTGGGGCTTAGCGAAATATATCAATAGCTCTACATCTGAAGAAGAAGAAGAAGAAGCTTCTTTTCACCCCACTATTCCTCTTCCTAAAAACGCTGAAATTACTCGTTTAGGAAAAGTAGTAGGAACTGTCGCTTATATGGCTCCTGAAAGAGGTTTAGGACAACCTGCAACAATTCAAACTGATATTTATTCTCTCGGAGTCATTCTTTACCAATTACTTACCCTTAAAAGCCCTTTCAAAAGAGGAACTTTAAAAGAATTTCGCAAGCAGATGACCCAAGAGCAATGGATTGATCCTGTGCTAGTGGCTCCTTATCGCGATGTACCACGCATGCTTGCTCGTGTAACAGAGCGTTGTCTAAATATTAATCCACAAGTTCGCTATCAATCGGTTGATGAGCTGATTCGCGAACTCGAAAATTATTTAGAAGGTCGATCAGAATGGTTTCTTGTTGCTGAATTAGATATTAAACGCAAAGCTGATTGGGAATTTCAGGAACATGTTTTGATTGCCGAACATGTTGCAATTACGCGTGTGACAGAAGAGGCTGAATGGGTTAACCTTATGATTTCACGCCAGTCTTTTACTGGCAATACACAGATTGAAACTTCTGTTTGTTTAGGAGAAAATGCACATGGTATTGGCATTCTTCTTAGTATTCCAGAAGCGAGTGAGCGCACGTATATCAATGATGGTTATTGTCTGTGGATAGGCTCTGATCATCATCGTTCAACCAAGCTTTTAAGATCTAACGTCGAAGTGATGCATGCTCCCGATATTTTTCTGAAAAGAAATCAATGGACACGGTTGCGAATTGAGAAAATTGATAAAACTATTCATTTATATCTCGATGATGTTCTGCAATTTTCTTATATTGCTCTTCTTCCTCTGATTGGAACTCATATTGGCCTTCTTTCTCGAGACGCTAATTTTGAAGTAGAACCCTTAAAAGTTTCTGTTGGAAGTTTAAATTTAACGGTCAATTGCCTAGCAGTGCCTGATGCATTTTTAGCTCATCGCGATTTTAATCAAGCTCTAAGCGAATATCGTCGTATTGCGTATTCATTTCCTGATCGAGCTGAGGGCAGGGAAGCTATTTTCCGCGCTGGATTAACTTTTATTGAACAATCTAAAGGAGTAGACAATAAGGCAGAATTTCTAGATCAAGCTCTTCAAGAATTTGAAAAACTTCACGGAACTCCTGGCGCTCCTCTCGAATATTTAGGCAAAGGGTTGGTTTATCAAACTCTCAATGAAAACGAGGAAGAAATTAAATGCTTTGAACTTGCTTATCGGCGTTATCCTAGACATCCTTTACTTCCCATTCTCCAGGAACAAATTCTTTCGCGCATGCATGAAGTTTCACGACAGCAACGTTTATCAACCTATCATTTTATTCTTTTAACAATTCGTCATTTTCCTGCTTCAGCTATTGATACGCATACACGTCGACTATTTTCAAGTTTACAAAAACATTGGGAACCTCTTCCCTTTATTGAGGAGCCCCCCTTCAAAATACAATCTTCTATTGATACCCAACGCTTTGCCATTCCTTTAGCTTTTTGGCTTGCCAAACCCTATATTTTGGGTGAAATTCTTGACGACCTGATTCAGGCGGAACATCCTTCTTTTATTGAAATCAACAATGCCTTATCTGGATTAATTGAATTAGGATCATGGGAATATGCTCAACAAAAATTACAGCAAATCAAGGAACACTCTTCTTTCTTAGCAGAAAGATCTTGGAAAGAAATAGAAGAGATGATCGCTTGTCATCAACAGCCTTTAGAGGAAGTTTTTAAAAATCTTTTCGAGCATCCTTATCAAAAGCTTGAGTTCTCTAAAATGCGAACATTGCTTTATGCAATAGATCTAGCTTTAGATCGTCGACAAACAGAGCTTGTGCATATAGCCATGCAATCTCTCGAGCATTGCGAACTGAGTTTTGATGCGCGTTTGCGTTTTAACCTACGTCGTATCTGGGCTTTCCTATTAGAAAAAAATTGGCAGTTCGCAGGAGATATCATGTATGCCTATCCAGTTGAGTTATTAAGCAAAGAGTCGACTCCTATTCACTTTTTATATGGATGTTGGCTGCAAGGGACAGAAGGACGCGACATTGCAATGGTTCATTTTACAGGATTGTTGCATGTTACATATCCTCGTTCTTGGTCGTTAGCAACCCATGAACTCATTGGCGATTTGCTGCAACATGGTTGGTTTGACAAAGCATTTTTATGGGAAAAAAGACAACTTTACCGACAATTAGCGCTATATTATCATTGTGCTAATGACACGCAACAAAGTCATGATTATTTTCAACTTTATCAACAGCAGTTCATCCATGTCAAAACAGAATGATCATTTAATTTTACCTTCTTTAATTGACCGTTCAGTTGTTTTTGAAGAATCTTTTATTAAGATTCAACGTGATCAACTCCAAATCAATCAACAACCTCCTTATCATTACTATTCTTTATTAACACGTCCTTTCGCTGTTTCCATTTTAGCAATTACATCAGAAGGACAGATCATTGTAACTGAAGAATATCGCCATCCTACTGGACGCATTTTGCTTGGATGCCCTGGAGGCTACATCGACCCAGGAGAAGATCCTGCAGAGGCTGCTAAACGCGAATTATTAGAAGAAACGGGTTATCAAGCCCGCTCTTTTACAGTAATGGGCAGCGCATTTCCTTATGCAGGAGTAAGTGCTCAAAAAACAATTTACATTCGAGCTCTAGATGCCGTTCTTGCTTCGGAGCAGAACTTAGAAGCATCTGAAGTCATTCGTCCTCGTTTATATACAACCGAGAGTTTAATACGAGCCATAATGGAAGGAATTGATGTCGATGGAACACTTTGCACAGCTTTATTTTTTCATCAACACTTTTTACAACCTTAATTACTTCTTTACTTTTTACTTGCGTTTGAATAACTCATTGTGTTACAAACGCTTCTAAATTTATCAATTCCAGCAACTATTATTCTAGTTTTGATAAATTTCCACTTTAGACTGATGGGCATTTGTTAAGCATAAACAGCGCTAGAGCATGTAGTTTTCCCGATCATCTAACACAAATTGGAGTAAAGTGCTTAGTCACCCCAAATGATCGAGATTATGCAAAAAGCAAATCCATTCTATAAAATGTTTTATTGCTATCCTAAATTTTTAAGGAGTTTAATATGACTGGTATTTATTCAGTAACTCATCCATTAGCAGAAACTGTAACTGACGTTCTTAAAAGAGGTTTTAAAGCTGCTGGTGATTTAACTGGCCGCGCTGTCACAATTGTCCAAAGTCTTCCTCATCAAATGCAAGCAAACCGTAACGTAGCAATTGGGGCTTTTGCAACTGCAAATACAATATGTTTTGTGATCACTCACAAATTTTCTAATTGGTTAGATAGAAACATCGAAGAAGAGCAAGATCTTGATGCTGATCAAAGAATGTTTAAAAACATTTTACTAAGTGCCATCATTGGTAGCACGACTTTTGGCTTTAATGTAGCTATTTCTAGAGCAACCAATTATCCGATCAGCCATTCTATAAAAGTTGCCATTGCATTAGCTTCTATTGGCGCTCATTTTCTTTTTAATCGCGCAACAGCAGAAGAAATAGAAATAAATAAAGATGATTTCATAGAAGAAAAAGAAGTTAATAGCAAGAAAAAAATTAACAAATCTAAAGAAGAAGAAGTTGAAGAAGAGTTAGTTGACGATAAGAAAAAAGCTGAAGACGCTCAAAAAAAATTAGAAGCTGATAAAAAAGCTGCTGAAGATAAGAAAAAAGCGGAAGACGCTCAAAAAAAACTAGAAGCTGATAAAAAAGCTGCTGAAGATAAGAAAAAAGCGGAAGACGCTCAAAAAAAACTAGAAGCTGATAAAAAAGCTGCTGAAGATAAGAAAAAAGCGGAAGACGCTCAAAAAAAATTAGATGCTGATAAAAAAGCCGCTGAAGATAAGAAAAAAGCGGAAGACGCTCAAAAAAAATTAGATGCTGATAAAAAAGCCGCTGAAGATAAGAAAGAAGCGCAAGATGCAGAAGCGGAAAAAAAAACTTAGATCCTAAAAAAATTACTACTACATCTACCGGTGAAACAAAAAATCCCGGTAGTGTAGTCACGGAAGATGAAAAAAAACGCTTAGCTGCTAAAGAGGCTCTTAAAAAAGATAAAGATCAATTAAATACTTTATATGACCTTGTAAACAGTTTTGAAGCACAAGCCAAAAAAAATAAAAACTTTCAAATCCCTTATACAAGTACAAGAGCAGGAGCTAAGCTAGATTTGATTCTTAATGCAATGCCTGCTAATGCGGTTGATAAAAAAGCAAGTTCTCTAATACAAGCTCAAACAATGAAGCAATTTATAGAAGAATTGCGAAAACCTTAATCTATATTCATTTCTTTTACTAAGTGCATGTAAGGCCTGATCTCATCAGGCCTTTTTATTATCTCTAATTTTCTTTATTTTTTGTCAGACAAGTCTGTTTTTTATTGAAATTTAACACATTCTTAGTTATAAATTAAATTTAATTTATTAATTTAATTAAATTAATTACAAAAAAAACAAAAGATAGGTAAATAAAATGATCGAATATTTTTCAAATAGATGGTCAAATTTCACAGAGTGGACCGAAGAGATAATAGATCAAAGTCCAGATTTAAAATATTATATACAAGATAGAGCCGTGATACATGGCTTACCTGTTGCAGCAATTAGTACGGTTGCCGCTGGTTATTTATTTGATTGTGCTAAAACTTCAACCGCAGCCATTTTCGGAGTGGTCAATTATCTTACCTTAACTTCTTTACTAGAAATGATTCGTTCTCGTCATGAGATTGATAAGCTAGAAGGAGCGATAATTATTGGTGTAAGCGGCGTTATTAGCATGGCTTTCATCCAGACCGTTTGCAAAACAAGCATGACTTACCAAACTGCGATGGTGCTTGGAGCTGCTGCATTTGCAGGTCAGGTAGGACGTCTTGTGTTAAGTAATCCAGACTCTTAAATTATTTTTAAAAGCATCGGTGTTTTTTGCTTTGAAGGAAAATCATAGAACTCATCTTCTATGATTTTCCTTTATTTTTTTAATCCATATGAACTGTATAATTGGCGCGGTAAACAAACGCAACATCGATTGAGGTTCTATGAATTTAGTCTCCTTTTCACATTGGTTAGAAGAAGTTACAGATCCCAGACCTCCTCTTCACCCCTACTATCATCCAGTACAAATTGCAATATGTGGCAGTTTATCTTATATAGGCACCGCTTGTTTAACTTCTGTCCCTCCTAAACGGGCTATGCTCTTAACTGCTTTAGTTTATACAATTAGTCAGATCATCACGCCTTTAATTTGTCCTTATTTTGAACCTTATCAAGATATTTCTCTTGTTCCTTTGATAGGCCAAGTCATTCAACTCACAACTAGCCTCCTTTTAGCAAAAGTCATTTGCCGTCTCGTGGGACAAAGCCTTTCATTTAAAGACATTCAAAAAGTTAGTCTTGCCTTTATGGTGGCTCTTTGTGTTGCACACTTTACCCTTCTCAAATTTCGCAGGCACTTATATGGAACATAAAGCCCTCTGATTAATCTTTATTAATTATAAAGTCTAAGAGCCTGTTAAATAACTTCTAATGGCTTGCATCTGCAAGGAACTTGTGTTAATCTATTAGCCCAGAAGAAGACAGAAGATGGAATAAAGAATAGGAAAAAAACACAGTATTGTCTTTATTCTTTCTCCTGTCTTCTCATTCAATAAAATGGTTGCAAGAGGAGCCCCATGTCAGACTTACCTAAAGCTTATGAAGCCAAAACGATTGATGCTAAGTGGTATCAATTCTGGGAAGGCCAACAATTTTTTAAAGCTGATCCTTTTTCATCTAAGCCTGCTTACTGCATTGTCATTCCACCACCCAATGTAACAGGCGTTTTGCATATGGGGCACGCTCTTGTTAATACTTTACAAGATATTTTAATTCGCTGGAAACGCATGTTGGGTTTCGAAGCGCTTTGGGTACCTGGAACAGACCACGCCGGTATTTCCACTCAAACGGTTGTCGAACGTCATCTCATACGTACTCAGGGCAAAAAGCGTAAAGATTATACACGTGAAGAGTTTTTGGGACATGTTTGGGATTGGAAAGAGAAAAGCGAATCACGCATCATCGAGCAGCTTAAACGATTGGGAAGCTCTTGCGACTGGTCTCGTTTGCGCTTCACAATGGATGAGGGTAATAATCGCGCTGTTCGAACGATGTTTAAAAAACTTTTTGATGCTGGTCTTATTTACCGCGGCGACTATCTCGTTAACTGGGACCCTGTCACACAGACCGCCCTTGCAGACGACGAGGTGGAATATGAGGATCGACAATCCTTTTTGTGGCATATTAAGTACCCATTGGCTGATGGCTCTGGCTTTATCCATATTGCCACAACGCGTCCTGAAACCATGTTGGGTGATACAGCTGTAGCTGTCTCTCCAGGTGATGAACGTTATGATTCTCTCGTTGGTAAACAAATTCGACTTCCTCTTGTGAATAGATTGATTCCGATTATTGCAGATCATCATGTTGATCCCACTTTTGGAACAGGGGTTGTTAAAGTGACTCCTGCTCACGATCCTAATGACTATAAAATGGGATGTACTCATGGATTGCCTTTTATTAACATTATGACTCCAGATGGATGCATCAATGCTAATGGAGGACAATTTGAAGGCCTAACAATGGCAGAAGCACGCAATGCTGTCGTTGAAAGTTTGAAAAAAGAGGGATGGCTAGAAAAAATTGAACCTCATACGCACCGTGTCGGCGTCTCTTATCGTTCGAAAGCTACCATTGAGCCGTACTTATCGAAGCAGTGGTTCGTCCGCATGGAAAGCTTTGCAAAACGTCTGCGTGAAATTGTAGTCCAAGGCAAAACACGTCTAATTCCTCCACACTGGGAAAGCACTTACTTTCACTGGATTGATAACTTGCGTGACTGGTGCATCAGCCGACAGCTATGGTGGGGACATCGCATTCCTATTTGGTATCATCGCCAAGATCCAAATCGTTTGATTTGCTACGATGGACCTGACATTCCAGAAGAAGTCAAGCAAGATCCCGATAATTGGACTCAAGATTCTGACGTCTTGGACACCTGGTTTTCTTCTGCTTTATGGCCTTTCGCGACTTTGGGATGGCCCGATCGAACACCAGAACTCACAAAATTCTATCCCAACTCAACTTTAGTCACAGGCCACGATATTTTATTCTTCTGGGTCGCGCGCATGCTAGCAATGGGTGAATACGCCATGGGAGAAGTTCCTTTTCCAGAATGTTTCTTGCATGGACTCATTTACGGCAAGTCCTATTGGCGTGACAGACCAGAAGGCGGTGTCCTTTATGTCACCGAACAAGAACGCTTGGATTACGACTTGGGCAAACCTATTCCTAAAGATGTTTTCTCTAAATGGGAGAAAATGTCTAAGTCCAAAGGAAATATTATTGACCCTCTCGAGATGATTGACGAGTATGGCACTGATGCAGTCCGCATGGCCCTTTGTGCGAGTGCGACTCAAGCACGTCAAATTGATCTTGATCGTCGCCGTTTTGAAGAATTCAAAAACTTTGCTAATAAGATTTGGAATGGTGCACGCTTTGTTCTTCTCAATTTAAGAGAGAATGAAGTACAGGGAACTCCAGAATTAAGTGCAAAAGAATTTTCGCAAGGACTTGACGAATCTATTCTTACTTTAGAAGATCGTTGGATTCTTTCGACTTTGGCGCGTACAGTTCAAAGCGTCAATCGTCATCTTGAAAACTACGAATTTGATCAAGCCGCGTTAGAAGCCTACGAATTTTTCTGGAAAGAATTTTGCGCTTATTATGTTGAAATTTCTAAGCCAGTTTTATTTGGAAAAATCGGATCACCTCAAGAAAGAACGAATAAGCAAAAGCTTTTAGTGATTGTTCTGTGCCAAGCTATTCGCTTGATGCACCCAATGGCCCCTTTCATTACAGAGGAGCTTTTCCATATTCTTAAAGAACAGTTGCAAGGAGTGGAAATCACAGCAAATAACGATCCATACACACGTGAATGCATTCAAGCTCTCCAATCTTCAGCTTGTTTAGTCGCCCCTTTTCCTCAAGTCCTTCGTGCATCTGATAGAAATGCTGACGTTGATCAAGCATTCGCTTTAATGGAACAAGTCATCTATACGATTCGTAATATTCGCGGTGAGATGAAGCTTTCTCCAGGTACTACAACTGATGTCTATATCATTGGACAAACAGAAGATCCCGATTGGCAAACCATTCAAAACAATAGCGCAATGATTGCAGCATTGGTACGTACCCAACACATTGCCATCCAAACGCACGAACCTTCTCTTGGCTTTACTTGCACAGGCGTTTATCGCTCTCTTAAGATTATTCTTCCTTTGCCAGAAGAACTTCTAAAACAAGAGCTGCTGCGATTGACAAAAGAGAAGGATAAATTGACTCTCTCTTTAGATAAATTGCGTACTCAATTGGCCAATCCAGATTTTGTTAGCAAAGCACCTGCTCAGCTAATTGAAAAACAACAGCAACAGCTTGCGCAAGGAGAAAAAGAATTGGAAGAAATCACTCGTAAACTTCATTCTTTTCAATAAAGCAAAAAGGTTAGAACGTTCATGCTAAATTAAGACATAAGCATATAAGTTATACGAACATGTCTGGACAAACAATGGATTGTTAGAGCCTGTTAACACTTGATTTATTTTGAATTTGTAAACACTTAAATATTAATTCATTTCAACTTTAAGTATTGTACCTAAATATTTCTATTGATAATAGATCTAAAATTTGTAGCATGTTCTACATGTAATATAAGAGAATAGTTAACCTTCATCTAAAGAAGCAATTAAAAATGAATGAAAAAACGCTACGTTATTTAGAAGAAAGCATTCCAGAACTTGCCGAAGGTGCTGTTACACAAGCTTATTGGCAAGCGCTTGCTGCTGGACATTCTGTGCTCAAAACAGAAAATGGAATGCTAATAGAAGTCCACCCAGATGGAACAAAAAGAATAATTAAAAAGCTCGCACCTTCTATACCAGTAGAGAAGGGGCTAAAGTTAAAAATCAAATGAGTCAAAAAACTTCGCGCTTACGTATCTTTGCAGGACCAAATGGATCTGGGAAAAGCACCATTACTTCTGTCATTAGCCAAGAATTGTTGGGAATTTACATCAATCCTGATGATATGGAAAGAGAGATTAGGGAAAATGGTCATTTAGATCTCAAGAAGTACCAAATAGAAATCAATCAACAAGAAGCATTAAGTTTTTTCCAAAATTCTTCTCTTTTAAAAAATTCTCAGTTATCAGGAGAAGTGAATTTTCTAGACTTTGAAGAAGGCCATCTTATTTTTCGTGAAACAGAAAATCAGGATTATTTAGCTGCAGTGACAGCTGATTTCATTCGGCATCAACTTATAAAATCTAGAAAATCTTTTTCTTTTGAGACGGTGATGTCTCATCCAGATAAAATTCAGCTGGTATCTCAGGCAAAAGCGATCGGTTATCGCACTTACCTTTATTACGTGGCAACCGAAGATCCTCAAATTAATATTTCTCGGGTAAAACAACGTGTGAAAATGGGTGGCCATCCTGTTCGAGAAGATAAGATCATCAATCGCTATTATCGTTCTCTTGATTTATTACACAATGCTGTTCAAAACACGAATCGTTCTTATATCTTCGATAACTCAAGCCATGAACATATTTGGATTGCAGAAATTACAAATGGTCAAATGCTTGAAATGAAAACGGATCAAATGCCCCAATGGTTCAAAGCTGCAGTGTGGGATAAATTTAACATCAGAGCTGATTTGTCATAGAGAATGTTTATTTTAAGTCACTTCTCTTAGACGTTAAAAAATGGGAAAGATACTTGTCTGCTTTCCAGAGGAGTTATGGATTAACTTTTTCAAATACACTCACGATGACTAGGGGCTTTGTATTAAAAGCGATGGTTCAATTCCACAACACGCATGTTTGGATTAAAATAGGTAGAAAACAAACTGAGGCTTGAACTTGTTCTAATCAACATGTTGCATTTCGAAAGTAAAAGACAATCTAAAACGGCATCTTCGCCTTTTTTGTAATTTTGATTAAAAAGAAGATGAACAGGAAAACCAGTGTCCGATCGAATGCTATCCTCAAGATAGACAACGTTGATAAACTCTCGTTTCATATAATCTAGAAAAGCTTGCTCATCGGTCGCAACAAAAATTTTGACTTTCCGATTTTTAAACTTTTTCAAATAACGAGAGACCTCTTCTTTTACTTGCTCATATGGCACACGAGGAGCTTCGCTTGATTTATCGGTGCCTCGATAGTGGATGCCAATGACATAAGCCGATCCAAAATACTTTTGCTTAAATTCTTTAATTTTCTGTTGGATATGAGGTTTAGGTTGAACATATTTTTGGAGAAGATAACCCGCTCTTTCACGCGTCATATTAAATTCACCCTGACAGGATAAATGACAATGATGATCTGTTGTTGAAACAATATAAGTTGCTCCAATTGCACTTCCCAACTCGATAGGCTCAAAGTAATATTGCCACCAGTTAGGACCATAAGCAGCATCGTAGTAAAGTCCTTGATCTTTAAAATCAACTTTGGCACCTGCTAATTCACCTTGATCATAGATATGCAATAGCCCTAAGACCATGCTAAACATGTTAAACAAACCTGTACAAAAATAAGGTGAATTGAGTTCTAAATAGATAGGAGGAGAAGAATCTGCTTTCAAAGTAGATTTCTCTACTAATAAGAAGAAAGAGATAATAAGAAAAAAGCGAGTCAATCGTTGAAAAACAATGTTCATGCTAGATTATCCTGGTGATAAACTTTAAGTTAGAGTTGTATCTTAATTTTTATTTAAGATACAACTCTACATGCATTGCTTTTTCAAAGCTTAAGAATAAACACAACTTAACGTCTAGCTTCTTAGTCTCTTAATTGATGAAGCGCAGTAACTTGTTGTTTTTCTTTTTCGATTTTTGCTAAGAATGTCTGAGTTTCTTTAATGATAACACCCGATAAAGCAACCAAAGCAATCAAATTAGGAATCACCATCAGACCATTGCTAATATCTGCTAAATGCCAAGCAATTTCCATTTTAAGAGCAGCTCCTGGAATTACAACCAGAGCAAATAAAATACGAAAAGCGATAATTGAGCGCTCTCCCAATAAATATTCGCAACATTTCTCACCATAATAAGACCAAGCTAATACAGTGGTATAGGCAAACAAAATCAATCCAATTGTCACGATATATTCACCACCTGGAATATGCTTATTAAACGCCGCAATCGCTAAAGAAGCGCCATTTAACATTTGCCCAGATTCTGTACTTGTTCCAACAACATTTGTTACTGCTAAAACAAGTCCTGTCATTGTGCATACGATCACAGTCGAAATGAGAGCACCTGTCATTGTAATCAAAGCCTGACGACTTGGACTATCCGTCTTAGCTGCAGCCGCAGCAATAGAGGAAATTCCTAAACCAGCTTCATTTGAAAAGACGCTTCGCGCAACTCCCATCTGAATTGCCATCATCATGCTAGCACCCAAAAAACCGCCGGTCGCTGCTTGTCCATTCCATGCACTATGAAGAATCAACATAAAAGCGTCTGGAATATGAGATAAGTTAATGACTAAAATAAAGCAGGCAGCTCCAATGTAAAGCAAAGCCATTCCAGGAACTAACACACTCGCAACATGGCCAATGTACTTGACTCCCCCAATCACAACAACTGCTGTTAAAATAGATAGAATAACTCCTGTTATCCAAGGATTTACATTCCAAACATGATAAACAGCTTCTGCAATTGAATTTGTTTGAACAAGGTTTCCTGTACTTAAAGCTGCGATGACTCCTAATACGGCAAATAAAGAAGCCACTTTTCGCCAACCCAATCCTTTCTCCATATACTGCATAGGCCCACCGGACATTTCACCGCGGCCATCTAACTCGCGATATTTAACGGCTAAAAGAGATTCGGCATATTTCGTTGCCATACTAATAAAGGCCGTGACCCACATCCAAAAAATCGCTCCCAATCCCCCTACTGTAATCGCTGTTGCAACACCTACAATTGTCCCCGTTCCAATTGCACCCGCCAAAGAGGTCATTAACGCTTCAAAATGGCTAATATCCCCTTTAGATTCTTGACGTTGCCGCGCCACGACTTGCTTAAATGCGTACCCCAAATAACGAAATTGAACGCCTTTTAGCACATAGGTTAAGTAAGCTCCTGTTCCAAATAATAAGATCAATAAAGGAGCTCCCCATACCCAATCTTTCACGTGACTTAAAAAAATATCTAATTGTTCCATACCTACTCATCGGGTAAGAAGGTTTATAATGTTAACGAGTAAGAGTGATCGGAAATTGCTTTTGGCGTGTTTTCTTTAGATAAAAGAATAGCCGTTTGCCTGGTACCGACATCCAAATGTTAGTAAATTGTATCAGCCCATTATATTACATATCAAGAAATATATATAAGACTCTAACGTTAGTATTGTTATATTTTAATTAATTATTAAATTACCAAAATAAAAAAACTGATTATCAAATGAATTTAACCTATTTAATTTTCATCTCAGAAAATGACAAGGATACATCGCTTCCCTCCAAGAAAAACAAGAGAAAATCATTGATTTAACATGCAAAACTCTGTGCTTTTATACTGTGCTTCTATAACGGATAAACAAGTTCATGCAGTCATCATATTTTTATATCGATGGGCTCTCTTTCCTTCTTTTATTAAAAATTTTTCATTAGAACTTTTCTCGAAGAAGACTCGTACTCATCGCTTTGAACTTAAACCTATTAAATCGATTAAATAAGTTTTGTCATCTATCGATGCGTTAAATGTCTTTCTATGTTAAAGTTTAAATTCAATTGAGAATGCTTTCGATAGGTTAACATGCTCTCTTTGCCAACTTATAAAGAAATTAAAACACGTTTTCCCCTTCCGCTTTCTCAGCGCTGTTTTATTGAAGAAAGTAGACAAACAGTACGCGCCATTTTAAATGGAACAGATCCTCGCTTATTATTAATTGTAGGTCCCTGCTCGATTCATGATAGCGTTTCGGCTAAAGAATTTGCTTTTCAATTACGCAAATTAGCAAAAGCTGTTGCCTCCCACTTTTTCTTAGTCATGCGTGTCTATTGCGAAAAACCTCGCACAGCTTCTGGTTGGAAAGGATTTCTATATGATCCTCTCTTAGATGGCTCTAATGCCATGCATATAGGAATTGAATGGACACGTCAATTACTTCTTGAGCTTGCCAGTATGCAAGTGCCTGCTGCAACAGAATTTCTAGATCCTTTGACAGCTTATTATTATGACGATCTCATCACATGGGGATCGATTGGCGCCCGTACAGCTTCTTCACAAATTCATCGTCAATTCGCTTCAGGGCTTTCCATGCCGATTGGATTAAAAAATGGCGTTGCAGGTAATGTTTCAGCTGCTGTTAACGGAGCTCTAGCAGCTTCTCTTCCTCATACGTACATGCGCATTTGTGAGAACGGAACTCCCATTCTTTCTCAAACAGCTGGCAATCCTGATGTGCACATTGTGTTACGAGGAGGCGACTCAGGTCCGAACTATGATCCATTTTCCGTCTCCGAAGCCCTTGCACGTCTCGAGCATATGAAACTTCCGCCACGGTTGCTCATTGATTGCTCTCATCAGAATTCTGGCAAAAAATATGACCGTCAACCTAGCGTCTTCCAATCTGTTATCCATCAAATCGTCGAAGGCAATACCAATATTCGGGGCTTCATGCTTGAGAGCCATTTGTATGCCGGCAATCAAGTTTTAACATCTGATCTTTCACAATTACAATATGGTGTCTCCATTACTGATAGTTGCTTAGATTGGACTTCGACTTCTCATTTAATTTCGTGGGGAGCTCAGCATCTTCACCAACAATTATTAACTCTCCCCTCTTTAACAGATTGTCCCTCTCTTGCCCGCTCCCATTAAAATTTAATGCTGATTTATTTGACATCATTGCTGGTCCTCAATGAATGAATTGTTATTGACCCTTAAGCAAATCGAGGGAATAATGGAGCCTAAGTCATTTTTCAAGACGTTTACAATGAGACCGTTTTATATTCCATTTCTCCGCTTTTTCTTGGGATTAACATGTTTATGCTATTCAAGTAGCTGCACGTTACACCATTTAAATGTACAAACTCAATATTTAAGCCATGAAAATCTTGCAAGCTATTATACTGGAACACCAGACCCTCGTCTCAACGATCCCGTCATTGGCCAACGTCTACTCATTCAATGGATGCTGCGCTCCTGTGAAATGGAAAATCCCCCCCTCTTTCTTCATCTAGTTGTTCGACTTCGTAATCATCAAGAGAAAACCATTAACGTTCCGATTGAAGCCAAGCGGGGCTATTATGTTTACGATTTGACTAATCAAGACTTTTGTCAGTCAGGTGGAATCTTAACTTACTATGTTGAAATTCGTGATGCATCGTGTGTGATTGCAACCTGGAAGCATCCATTATGGGCTGATTTGATTACCTTTGACTATTCAAAAGAGGAATCTGCTTCGAATAGCCAACAATAGTTCGCTTGATATTTCTCATTGCAATTAAATTCTGCGAAACAAATTTTTGATCTGATATAGAATAGAAACAAGTCAATCTTTGCATTCTTACAAAGGAGATGTCTATGAAAATATTAGGTTTAACAATACTCGCTTGCTTCGCAATCATGCAAGCAGAGGCCATTCTGCCTCCTCTTTATGAAACATCTTCAGAAATTAAAGCGATCATGGCAGATGAACAACTTGGTCAAAAATTACAATCTGGCGAAGTGATTGTAAAAGTTGAGAAAAATGATCAAGGCTATGAAATTACCACCAATCATCATCGACTGCAAGTCTATGTGACCTATGAACCGGCTCAAAGACCAGGCCCAGCTCACTTTAAATTACGTTTTGGAGAACCGGCTCCTTTGTCAAATCAATAGTCATTTTTTTGCTCTAAATCTAGACAAATGGGTTTAGAGCCTGTTAAAAAACTCCTAATGGTTTTTTATCATAAAAAATCATCTCTTATGCTAGCTTAACTACCTAAATTTCATTTAATCTGATTTAGAAAAATTTTAGACGGGGTCGTCATGCAACAGAGAAAACTCCACTTTTATTTGATCATTGGAATTTTTCTATCTGTCTTTCTCCTTCAATCGCTTGAAGCAAAAAAAATGGAAGTCAGCGAAGAGAAAGCCTTTTATGCAATTTCTTCTCTCAAATTTTACTTGAAAGAGACTTTAGCCCACTCTTCTGAAAACACTTCAAGCAAGCTCAATAGCATTCATTTTCAAGATTCTGATATTGCTCATTTATGGAACGTTGTTTCCTCTTATCCTGCTATTCAGCATCGCATTCAAGAGGCCCGAAATGATTACGAAGAGTCGCTAAATTCCGACAAAGATTCAACGGTCAGAATGGAATTACGCCAACGTTCACAAGCTATTTTGGAGGTCATTTGGGAAGAATTAAATCCTTATATTTTAAAAGGAAAAGCTACTGATCAAGGGTCTAATATGACTCCTTTCCATTATCCAAACTTTGATAATAATCCATTTATTACCAAAGAAATGCGAAAGGAAATGCGTCCTTATCTCCTTCCTACAAATAATCCATTGAAAGCTGCTTTAGATCATCTTTTTCAAGGACAACGGCTGATACAAAATGAAACGTCCTTTATTGAAGCAGGGTTTATCACTCTTCATCATCAACCTTTTTCAAAGATTAGAGTGGCAAAGCATGCGAATTTACCTGGTTATCTTTTCAAAGTGTATTTAGATTCGGATCCTTATGAAATCAAAAACAAAGCATGCTGGTGGCGATTAACTCAGCGTTGTAAAGGAGCAAAAAATATTCGTCGCTTGATCAAAGAGAAAAACCTCGTTCACTTTACTGTGCCAGACAAATGGCTTTATCCTCTTTCTACCTCTTCTCTTTCTTCTAAAGCTGATCGACGTTCTATTCAACCTGTGATTTTAGTTGTCACCGATATGGATCTTGTTAGTTCTTATGATAGCGTAGAAGCTTGGAAAACTAAAGTGACACCTCGTATCCTTGATGAACTTTACTGTATTTTAAGCCATGGCTTTGCGTCAGAATATCTCACGATTAATATTCCCTATTGCAAAAACGGAAAATTTGCCTGCGTCGATACCGAAGATGCCAAAAAAGAATTGAAATTGGATGAAGTCAAAAACTTTATCGCACCTGAAATGCATGGCTATTGGGATGAACTTGTCAGAAAAGGAGGTAAAATCTAGGTCTTGAAATCAATCATCAAGGACCTATTTTTCGATAAATGCCAGGACTTCTTCATATTTAATTTTCTCCATAGCCTTTTTGAAGCAGCATTTTCTAAAGATTCTGCCTGCTTTTTACATATCCACTGATAAATTGTTGTCGGCAAATTGTAAAAAGACTAGAGGTTTGTCTCTTACTGTCCCACCTTTTTCTACATAGTCTAAAACTTTTCTCGTCAAGCGTTTGAATAACTCCTTCTATTAATTTAATTTTATAGTTTAATTATTCAATCCAATTATCTAGAGAGATAACAATATCTCTACAAGACATTTGATGTTTATAATTCAAGAAAGTCAATTAATAGATTCCCTTTGGATTGGTATCAAAAAAAAATTTAAAAACCACTTCAGCAAAACCACCGGATTGAGATTCTTCAACGGCATTAGAATAATCGGATGTCGATTCTTTAGATGTAGATTCTTGTTTTGGAGCATTTTCAAAAAGATCACCCCAAATAGTCTTGAGTCGATTAATGATATGAGGATAATGTTGATTTCCCTTATTAACATCAATAATCGATATCAATCCTTCCTGTTGTTCTAAGACTTTCATATCATAGTCAACAAAAAAATCTTTCTCGCTATTATAATAAAACGTCAAAATAGGGATACCGCCAATTTTAGTTTGAGCTTTTCCAACAGAACTGCAGAAGTTTCCTATGCTATGAAAAATGACTTTGCCTTCTATTTTTTCAGCTGACAAGAGAACGTGTGGTCCATGCCCAACAATGGCATCAAATGGTAAATCTTTAATCCAACGATCTCTTGTTTCTTTTAAAGCATAGTAAGATTGTTCTTCATTAGCATGAGGAAATCCAATTAGGAAATCATGTTTTTCAGTAATTGTCTGGACTTTTTCTTTTGTCAGATCTGTTTCTCGGATAATTGGCTTCTGATAGTGCAATCTATCATTATTCATCACCTCTGTCCAAGATGTGGCTCCTATTGTAGGTCCTCCATCTGCTAGCTTAAAACTTAAAACAGAATAAGATCCTTGGATTTCAGCTCCTATAATCTTAGCTTCAGGGCAAATGGACAAAATGTTTTGAATAGTGGCTTCAATTCCACTAATATCTTGTTGACTGTTTTTCGAGTTATCACCAGCATGATTATTTCCTATACTTAACACCCATTGAGCGTGTTCATTACAAGACTTTATCATATCGAGTAAGTATTTATTACTCATTTCGAAGTTTAAAGAAAAAGTTCTTTTAGTCATCTCCTTGTTTGAAACAGGAGCTTCAATATTTGCGAAAATAATATCGGCTTCTTGCAATACCTTTTTGAGTTCAGGAGAAACTTTAGGAAATTTTCCATCCCTTGTCACCATAACATCGCCAAGAAATGCGATTTTTTTAGAAAATTTAGATTGTTTAGCAGTTTCTTCCGAAATATTTCTCAACTTTAATAACTGCATTTGATCACGATCAGGATTGATATAGGAGAAATAACCATTAAAAACATTATTCATCACACATCGAATGGTAGGAAAAAAAGAATAAGGAGATACTCCAATTCCTTTGGGTTGTCTTTTCTCGAGATCAACTAAGCAAAAATCCTTACTCATGACAGAGACAATATTCATATATAAATCCCTATAAAATATAGTTTAAATTAATTGTTTTATTATAAATTTAATTCATTATAGAAGTTACGCAGTTAAATAATTTTCATAGATTGGATTCTCTAAGTAATTTCTAACAGCTTCCCTTACAATTTGAGTTTTAGCTTCAAACCAAGAAAGTCCAGTCTTAAAGCTAAACCGCTCAATCCTTAAAAAGGCACGAATAGAAAAACCAATATGGTTTTGCTGTGCGATGCCAAGACGTGCTTGGCATTTTTCTACTCCACAGTATTGTTTGATTGCCTTATGATAACTTTCAATTGCCCAATATTTTTCTTTAACAGTAAGTAATCTCAATTCATTCATCCCTAAGAAGCTGGTTGCAAAGTAATTAATGTCTCCATTTTGAGAGACAAACTTAAAGACCTTGATCATTCCATAACCTCTTAAATGGACAATTCTACCTTCTTGCGGAATATCGACTTGAGCTATCGCTCGGTTTCCTGTGTGGTCAGGATCGATTTGACGATTACTTTTCAGTTGAGTAAACCAATCCCAACCTAATTTCTTAATTATTTTAAGGTTATCCAAGCTAGAATACCAAGAGTCGAAACAAACAAATTTAGGAGAAAAACCTCTTTGTTTTGCCTCAGTCAAAAGATCGACAAAGTGTTCGTTTTTTGTTTTTCCATCACTATGGTAAATACGATAATCGACTGGAATGTGACTGTCTCCATCCGTCCAAAGCAACGTCTGTAAATTGATACCCTTGACAACTTTATGATGCTTGCCTGACCAATGCCACGTTACAAGCTCTATTTTCTCTGCATACAGCTTATCTAGCGTTGCATCATCTAAAACTAATACCCCTTCTTTTAAATTCACATGCTTCTTGGCTTCTTCCCATAAAGGCTCTGATCCGGGTTCTATGCGATATAAAAGCCTATTTAATGAATCATGATGCGGCGCATCATCCTTCTTTGGTTGAACTTTTGCCGCCTCTGTACAGGTATAAGTTTTTTGAGTCGCAACTAGAAAACTTATGTAGTCATATTCATTGCATCTAGGTTTATTCATCTTATTCCTCATGTGAATTTACCTAGATTTATTATCGCATAATTAATTTAAAAATTATTTAACTGCGTAACTTCTATCATTATATTATGTGAAATATTTTTTTTCTATTTTATTTTTACCGTTATCAAAATAAAAGTTAGCTTTAAACATGAAATATTTTTACAGCAGATAGCTTCGTTTCCAAAAGATTCTTGGGTATTCATTGATGAAAGTGAGAGAGATTTTTTTCTTTTTCGTTCCTATGGATGGGCTAAATTTCAATCTTATTGAAAAATATTGGACTTGGTTTAACACAGGTCTGATCAATTATTCATTTATTTCATAATCTTTCACAAGCTAACGATTATGGTTTTAATATGTAAATTTTTATTTAATCGACTAGATTTTTATTTCTTCATTCTGTTCATTATATAAATCCACTATATCTTTCCTTTTAAACATATTTAAAGATAGATATGCGATTTAAAAGTTTTGAAGAAATAGCAAAGGAACGGTTGAACTCTGCACTCTACTTTAGCCCAGCATTTTTATACTAAATATTTTAGTTATGCTGGGCTAAAGCCAAATACTTGTTGGGTAGTAATATAAAAGAACGTCTTCTTATATGATCAATAGAGCAAAAACGAAAGCAAATAGCGCAAACGATTCAATAATCCCGATTGCTGCAAAGCATTTACCATAGACACCAGGTGACTTTAAAGAAGCTTGGATGCCTGTCGCACAAACTTTTCCTTGATAAATAGAGGAGATCCCAATGGCAAGTCCAGAAAATAAGCCAATGGCAATTGCTGAAACTGGAGATAAGGTTCCGGCTTGAATCGCTCGGCTCATTTGCAGCATCAACAAGAAACCATAAATCACCTGAGAAGAAGGCGCTGCAGCCATTCCAATAAACTTACCATGTCCTTCATCTGTACGTGTCATTGCTGCGTGAGAGGCAGAACCTGAGATCCAACATCCAATACTGCACCCTATACTACTTAAACCCAAGGCAAGAGCTGGGCCTACCATATTGAAATCCATATTTTTCTCCTAATAGAGTTATTCTTTTTTTAATAACTTAAGTGGTTGAAACATTTTACCGCCTCCTTCAAATGAGTAGTGATACCATTCCAAAAAGTTGAGACGCAAACCATGAATAATTCCACTCATTGTTCCTAAGACAATATTAATGAAATGAGAGACAATAATTAGCAATCCTCCAATCATAAGAGGTAAACCGCTTGCAATTTCATTAATTGTTGATCCTACAATAGCTCCTGCTAATCCCAAGGCATATAAGCGCAAATAGGATAAAGCATCTGCAAAAACTTGAATCAAGACCATGATCTCAAAAATCCCCGTCCAGCCATTGCGAATAATCGATAACACCCAAGCCACCCCAATTCCCGCTAGCATCAATTGAAATCCAATTTCTCCCCCTCTCACTAAATCAATTCCTCCCACAAAATTAAGAAAGCTGGGAGTTCCTAAATGAGCAGGAAAATAAAGATATGCTCCCACTAAAAACGCTATCCATCCAATATTTTGCCAATTGCGTTTGACATAGCGGAATAGCGATAAGATGAGGTGTACGACTCCAATAAAGAGAGCAAGTTCAAACATAATATTATCTGTCAAACCATTAAGAATAACATGGCCCTGGCTAGGATCTGGACTATAGCTCACAAATGTATGCACATCTTTGACATCTTTTAATTCTGGATATTTCTCTATCCAATTTTTGAAAGCAGCGTCTTGATGGCTAAGATGATAAGCAGCCTTTTTCTCTGCCAACCATTGCACTAACGAGAGCTTGCGCAACGGATTATCTAAAGCAATTTGCATTCCAAAAAAAGAGGTCATTAAAGTTCCCCAAATGACACACCCGACACAGAGAATCGTAAATAAATTCAAAACACGCTTTGCCGTTCCTTTTAAATGAGGATATTTGTAGCGCAAAAAGAGGGCCAAAGCCAGATAAATCAAGCCATACCCTGCGTCGCCAATAATAAAAGCAAAGAATAGAGCGAATCCTGACAACACCCACATCGAAGGGTCTTTATCTGTTGCTGAAGGTGTATCGTAAATATGAACAAGATCTTCTCCCAAACGGCTCACTCCATGATTTTCCAAGTAAGTGGGAATGACATCTGTAGGCTCAATTGCAATTTCTTCATAATAGACATTTAATTTGCCAATCACGTCATCAAGCTGAGAAACTTTATTGACAGGAACCCATCCTTCAACGGCAAATAAAGATCCTCCCATGGCTTGTTGAACATACGTCTGGGCATTATGCAAATGATAACGGTTAAGCTTTTCAATTAAAGCATGATGGAGAAATTCATTATATTTCATGTAATGTCTTAACTCATGCTCGACTTTCTGCTGCTTCTCTAAAGCGGCAGACTCGCGTCGCTTCAATTCCCCTAATGAATGCTCAAACTTCATTTCGATCATTTTATCATAAGCAACAGGATGATCGTTAATCGCAACGTAGTAGTCTAGGTCATGCTCAGATGCAACAAAAACAAGATTTTCAGGTTCTGGTTGATCATCAAAAAGAGTGGGACGTGCACAAAAAAATTGAATATGACACTTGCCCTTTTTCTCAATATAAGCCATATCTTCAAAAGAAAAATCTCCGAATACTTCAATTCGAGAAATTTCAAGTGCTAACACGCGCAATTCTTCTAGCAGCTTCTCGTTTTGCTCATGCAGCGATACAATGTGATCAACAATTTGATCTGCATTCAAATTGCTAAAGTTTTCCTCTTGTTCTCTGACAGGTAAACCACGCAGAATTTTCAATGCTGCTGTTAAGCGCTGAACATCTTGTGGGATGTCCTTATGCGAGCTAAGGTAAGGATCAATAAAATGAATAATCCCATTTTCTTGCGCATGCTTAAAAAATTGTTCTTTATCTTCTACCGGACCGATAAAAAGGAATTTTTCCACATCTTTACGCATCAGTCCTCTCCTTCCTTTGCTGACGAACAGCAAGAGCAGCTTCCTTACCAGCTTCGATTTTTGTCTTGGCAACTTTTGCTCTAGAGACGGCTGCTAGCTGCTGATCTCCAAGAAAAACTTTGATTGTGCGAATATTTTCAATCGCACGTGGAATCAAAATTTTCTCAAATAAATTCACTCGAATGGAGACTTCTCGCCATTCTTTTTCTAATGCTTGCCGTTGTTCATAAGCGACTAAAATACGCTGTTGTACTTCAGCTAAAGCTCTCAATTCAACAATGGCTGCATCTACCCAAGGAGCGGTTTCAAAAAGGCTATAGGTAAAGTCTTCAAATTCTACTCCTTCGAAATAAGGAACTTCTACTCCGGCCACATTTTCATAGTGTTTACTGATTTTTTTAATTTTCACTGCTTGCAAAGGATCAATGGTAGTTTTTGTGGCTAACAAAGCACTAAATGCATCAACTTGCTGTCGTTTGGCTTCTTGTTCCTGCTCAAGCTTATGAATCGTTTGACGCACATCTTGCATTTCTGCTTGAAGCATCGCTTTTTTTAATTGCAAAGTCGGCAAATACTTCTCAAGCTGAGCCAAATGAGTCTGCTGATTACGCAATTCATTTTTAGTTAATTTGATCTCTGCCACAACACTTCCTCATTGCACTTACGCTGTCTGAACGGCCACCTTAGGCCAATATTTATTCGCCATGTTTTGCTTAATTCCCACTTCATTTGGCTGAAAGCACTCGGCTAACGTTTCCCAACCTAAGTCAAGTGCTTGCTCTAAGGTATAGTTCACTTCGAGATTCATCATACGGTCTTCAAAAAGCTGAGCATAATTTAAAAGCTTTTCATCCCAACGAGATAATCTGAATCCCATCGCTTGCCGCTCGCGCGCTTTTTTAGATTCGGCATATAAACGAATCATGGCATTTGCTAAATCGCCATGGTCTTCACGCGTCACTTTTCCAATGACTAATTGTTTTAGACGAGATAAAGAGCCAAAGGGGTCAATGCGTCCATGATGTAAATAGAACTGCCCTTCTGTAATATACCCGGTATTATCAGGAACGGGGTGAGTCACATCATCGCCCGGCATAGTTGTTACACCAATGATAGTGATTGAGCCACTTCCTTCAATAGACACAGCTTTTTCGTAACGGAAAGCTAGATCGGAATAAAGAGAGCCTGGATAACCTCTATTGGAAGGGACTTGATCCATTGTAATGGCAATTTCTTTAATGGAATCTGCAAAAGCTGTCATATCCGTTAAAAGAACGAGAACGTTTTTTCCATCTGTAGCAAAACGTTCTGCACAAGCCAATGCCAAGTCAGGAACAAGCAAGCATTCAACCGCCGGATCTGTCGCTCGATGGATAAACATGACTGTTTTATTCATGGTTCCAGCAGCTTCAGCGTTATCAATAAAGGCTTGATATTCTTTAAAAGTTAATCCCATTCCTCCAATGATCACAACGTCCGCATCCGTCTGATTCGCAATACGCATCAACAAAGCATTATAAGGTTCGCCGGCGACTGAAAAAATAGGAATTTTCTGTGACTTCACCAAACAATTGAAGACATCAATCATGGGAATGTTTGTTCTTACCATCTCACGTGGAATGATACGTTTGACTGGATTAAAAGAAGGTCCTGCGATATTAATTGCCTCACCCACAACTTCTGGACCACCATCAACCGGTTTTCCTGACCCATTTAAGCGCCGGCCTAAAAGCGCTTCGCCATAAGTCGCCTGCATCTCCCGGTTGAGAAAGGTCACTCGGTCGCCCGTTGAAATTCCCCGCGTGGTTTGAAACACTTGAAGGGTCACCTGATCGCCTTCAATTCGAAGAACAGAGGCGTAGACACTGCGGCCATCTTTTAGATCAATGCGAGCTAACTCTCCTAGCCCAACGCCTTCAGCTGTTACAGTAATTAAATTACCTCGCATGCTATTGATTCTGTCATACACAATCTTCATAATTACTCTCTGTAAGGCATGTTATTTTTGAGCTTGCGCAATTGTTTCTTCAATAGCAGCAAAAGCTCTGCGATAGGGTTCTGATTCAAAAGGCATAAAGTTCATGTTCTTGATTTGGTTTTGCAATCCCAAAAAGAACTGGCGCGCATCATCATGTGAATGAAAATTAAACGAAGTCTCAAAAAGACGATTAATCAATTTAAAAAGTGGAATTTGACGTTTCAAGGGACAGTAAGCATCTTCTTTATCAAACGCATTTTGCTGTAAATAGCTAAAATCATAGAGTTCTGCTTTAAGATAGGTCACCATATCAGCTAAAGCAATTCCCTCTTCACCCACGACCTCCATGCGCTTTCCAATTTCATTGCCTTCAGTCAAGATGCGCCGTGCTTTCTTTACCATATCATCCCATCCTTCAACTTGATGGCTCAATTCCTTTGCCACAGCATCGACATATTTTGACCAAGAAATTAAAGGATCAATCGCTGGATAGCGACGCGAATCAGATCGAGACCGTGACAATCCCAAAAAGGCTCCCACAACAGATAGTGTCGCTTGTGTCACAGGCTCTTCAAAGTTTCCTCCCGC
The DNA here is from genome assembly GCA_044226925.1 of Parachlamydiaceae bacterium. Classification (GTDB taxonomy): domain Bacteria; phylum Chlamydiota; class Chlamydiia; order Chlamydiales; family Parachlamydiaceae; genus JANWJE01. The sequence continues at coordinate 459,563 of JBGAGC010000002.1, read as the reverse complement.
GGGTGAAACAGCTCCTCCAATCGTAATAGAGCCTGGACGACCATGCGGCAAATCCACAACGCCTGAGCGTTCGTAGAATTCTGCAATACGGGAAGCTAGATAAGCTGGGAATGCCTCTTCTCCTGGAATTTCTTCTAATCTTCCTGACATTTCACGCAATGCTTGAGCCCAGCGCGAAGTAGAATCAGCTAATACTAAGACATCCAATCCCATTTGCCGATAGTATTCAGCAATCGTAATACCCATATAAATAGAAGACTCACGGGCAGCCACTGGCATAGAAGAGGTATTGCAGATAATAACTGTGCGCTTCATCAATGTCTCTCCAGTATGGGGATCGATTAGATGAGGAAATTCTCGCAAGACTTCTACCACTTCCCCTGCTCTTTCTCCGCAAGCAACAAACAAGACAATGTCAACAGAAGCATATTTTGATAAATGATGCTGCAAAACAGTCTTACCAGCGCCAAAGGGACCTGGCGTACAGAATGTTCCTCCTTTCATCAAAGGAAACTGCGTATCAATAATACGCTCGCCTGTGTCCATCATTTTAGTCGGCTTTATTTTCTCCCCTTGAATTAAGGCATTTTTCACTGGCCATTTTTGGACCATGGTAAATTCATGCTCTTGTCCCGCTTCATCCACAGCTTTAGCCACGACAGTATCAATCGGATAAGATCCAGCTGGAATGACCCACGTCAGCTTGTATTTGCCATAATGAGAAAAAGGGATCATAATTCGATGTTGAAAACGTCCTTCATGTGTAGTTCCGATGGCTTCGCCCCGAACCAAGACCTCTCCCACTTTGGCTTTAGGTTCAAAATCCCAATGACGATGACGATCTAAAGCTGGCAAATAAAGTCCTCTTGGTAAAGAAAATCCCGCAACATCGGCAACACCAACAAGTGGATTCTGCAAACCATCAAAAATCGAACTTAATAGTCCAGGTCCTAATTCTGCTTCCAAAAGATCGCCAGTGAAGGAAACTGTACTATGTAATTTTATTCCTTTAGTATCGTCAAAAACCTGAATTTTAGCTTCATTACCGCTAATTTCAATAACTTCAGCTTTCAATTGCACGCCATCTGTATGAACCATGGCGACTTCGCCTTGGCGAATATTACCCTGAAATTCCACTTGTAATAGGTTTCCAAACGCTTTGACGACCTTGCCCTTAGCGTATGTATGTTCTTGGGATTGAAGCATTTGTTCCATGAATATGATTTCCTTTAGAGACTGAGCATGCCTTGACAAATGAGCTAAATGTCTTTATTCATTTAGCCATGCTAAGTTAAGATTTGATATTGTCTCTTACAATGGTATTAACAATCTGAATTCCTTTAGCTTGATCAAGCTCGAACCATTTCTCTACAATAATAAATTGTAAGAAATAAGCTAAGATTCGTTTGATTGAAAAAAGATCTCCTAGATCAACTAAGTTTTCAATCGTTGCAAATCGGTATTCATCTATTGCTTTCTGCAAAGCCAAAGGATTATCGCTATATTTTTCAAATAATACTTTAAGATCTTTATATTTTTCTGGTGGCTCATACACCTTCGCATCTTGTTGAGCCAACAATTGTGCAATTAAATCTTCTTCTGGATTTTCGTACTGCAATTCTACACTTAAATCACGTCCCAATTTTTTAGCACGAAAGCCTGTCATAACCAAACGAAGCTCGCGTTCAAAATTGAGATAGTGTCGTAAGAAAGGATCATCTAGCTCTTCAGCACTTTGGAAAAATCTCGCCAATATAAAAGGGAAGTGATGCAAACGATCTTCCGTTTTAGGATGCTTATCAATAAAATCGTAAACGTAATAAGGCAAATCCGTTCGATTAATTAGAGCTTCTTCTAAGGCCGTCTCTGATAAGGAACCTCTAGGATCTAAGTCCTCTCCTAGCCAAAAAGAACGCAAATTAAGAATATCGAAAAAATGCCGAATCTTGAGAATTTTCGCATAATCCTTAGCATCTAGATTATCGCGGAGCAAAGATTCCAAAGAAGCAAATGATATCTCAGGGGGAGCATCAAATGACAAAGGAGGCAGCAATGTTCCAACAAAATAATAGTTTGCCATTGAACGCCTTAACTAAAAATCAAATTACGAAAATCTTTTCGCATATATTGAGCAAGTAATTCTTTCAAAGCTTGATCGCTTAAATCTATTGTCATTCTCTTGCCATGCAGTTTAAGCTGTGCGCCCCCAGCAAAATTTCCAATCTCTAAAGGCTTACTTTTTAAACGCTTTCTTACATTTTCAAGAAGAAGTGCATTGACATCATCAATTGAAATATGCCGAGGAATAACAGCCGTTACTTCGGTTGTTAATCCCTCTTTTTCAAGAGCCTTAACAACTCCATTAATTAATTCAGCAACAATCTTAGGATCTGCCATTTGCTTTTCTAACAAATTTTGCAACTCTTCGTTAAAAAGTTTATGCTCAATCTCTTGACGCAACCCTTCGAGTGTTTGCTTCGCAGCTTGCTGCAAAGCAGAATGGAAGACATTTCGCTCTTGCTCGATTTGTCCACGTGCTTGCTTGATGAGCTGTTCCGCATGAAGTTCAGCTTCTGCCTTAATGGCTTCGGCTTTGTGCCTTGCTTCTTCCAAGATTCTTTGTGCTTCTTGTTCAGCAGGCTCTAAGGTTTCATGCCGTAATTTGTCGCAAATTTTTTTAATTTTATCTTGACCTCTTTCCAATGATCTCATGTGGGGTAACTCGAAAAAGGGTTTGTGGGAAAAATATTCGTTTTATCCATCCCAAGATACTAAAGATGAGAGGTAAATTTCAAGCTTTTTGAAAGGTTTATTCTTATTCTTATATGAAAAGCAAATTCGATAAGCTTTTAAGTCGCATACCAAAAAAAGATCGCAAAAAAGTTCTTTCCATGTTAAACACTTCTCCTTATATTCTCTGGCATCTCAATCTCATTAAATGGGGACTAGCTCATCATGAAAAAGATCGTTTTCGTTCTCTTAGGAAGCGGATGTCTCTTTTTTTCTCTTCTAAGTGCAAAAGAACCTACACCTGCAAATGCAACATCTCCAACAAAAAAAAATTCTGAAGAAAAAAGCAAGCCTCAAGAAAAAGAAGAAGGAATTGTTTATTTTACACCTCCATCTGGCTGGCGTATGGCCGATCCCAATGTCCTTCCTTCTCATGTGCGCGTCATGGTGGTTGGTTCCGGTCCTTCTGCGTTCCCACCTTCGCTTAATTTAAGTTGGGAACCTTATAAAGGGACCCTTAAAGATTACTTAAAAATCATTAAAAACATGAATAGCGCTCAAGGCTATGAATGGAAAGACTTAGGCTCTATTCGCACAGAAGCTGGCAATGGAAGTTTATCGCAAGTCGATACTAAGAGCCAATGGGGTGAAGTTCGATTGATGCACGTGATTTTGGTCAAAAACGGCAATGTCTATATTCTAACTGCTTCTGCTCTTAAGAATGATTTTTCCATTTTTTACAAAGATTTTTTTGCCGCAATGCGCTCTTTAAAGATTGTGAATGACTTGTATGAATTTTTGCCTGATACACAACAGCGCACTCAACTCAAAAATGCGACTGCTAAACTTCAAACACAATGGAAGAATCTAGTTGCAGAAAAGCAAAAAGAAGATCCATCCATTGCGTTGAATGATATTCAAGAATCTGTTTTTGCAAATCAAAACTTTCAAAACACTATTTGGAAGCCATTTTTAGAAATGTTGGATCAAAAATATGGCCAATTAGGAGCGGAATGGCTTGCTCTTTTTAAACAAAAAATGGAAAACGACTTATTTAACTTGAAAAATTAATATAACAACTTACGAAGTCGAAATGACTTGATCTAAGGAGGATTCCCATGTCAATAATGAGAAAAATGATTGCCCTTATGACCTTATTTGCTATGGTAGGCATGTCTACGCAAAAACTAGAAGCTGTGACGTACGTAACAGATACAGGCGGCTATGCTTATGACGAATCACGCGCCGCGACTAATTTAGCTCCAGCTATTGCTTTAGCGACTGTTGCTATCGTCGGAATTATCGCGATTGCAGTTCAAAATTCGCATGGCAGTTCCTCTTCATCCTCCTCTTCCTCTCACTGTGGCAGCAGCTGCGATCCTTATAGCGATTATAGTTATGGTTATTCTTATTTTACTCCTTCTTACTATTCGCATTAATCGAGGCTTGCCAATGTTTAGTCTGGCACAAAGGGCATTGCTTGCCCTTTGTTTGATTTCTTTATTCAGCTGTTCCGGTCCCTGTTGCCGGCAATGGGAAATCCACAAAATCTTGACTAAATATCCCTGCTTTAATGGTGGAAGGATCACGTTATGTCCTGATTCCAATTATTCTCATCTTGAACTTGAACTTGTGCGCAATCGCTCAGGCATTCGTTTTTATATCAATCTCCTATTTTTACAAGCTCAACCTTGGAAAGAAGATCCAACTCGCACACGCGTCGAAGTTCTATTTGAAGATAAAGAACCTTGGATCATTTATCCCTATCTCCTTGAAGGAGGACAGCGTATGTTGCTGCCCGGGGACATTGCAGATACTCTTATTCAATATTTGCTAGATGATTATCCCTTTAGCATTAAAATTGGACGCACGCAAATAGAGGTTATCACAGATAACTTTGCAACTGTGTATGGCTATCTTTTAGCTCTTCCCATAGAAGAAGTTGTTGAAAATTAAAGATAAAGAAGGTGGAATCAGAAGACATTCTGCCGTCGCAACATCAGGAATAACCTGCTTATTTCTAGAAATTAAACGATTCTAGCCACGACCTTTTTTTTCCGCTTCCTAATCTTCTATCCTCTTTTTTCCTCTACCCTATCAAAAAAGATTGCTAAAATTTAATATTTACATCATAACAAGATGCATCGCAATTTAGGGGTGTCTTAAAATTGTCAATGACTTATAAAACTTTAGCAGTTTTAAGATACCCTAAGAGCCTGTTAAATAACCTCTAATAGCGTGAATTGGAGATGATTTAACAGGCTCTTAGAGATGTTTAATATTGGTGTAAACCAAACTCGTCATATCGTACTAAAGGCAGAGGAAAGACTTATGGAAAAACTTCGCAAATGGGTGGCTTTGACACTACTTTTTACACTCGTTGCTACATCTATTCAAGGACAACCCACTTATATTCAACAAGATGATAACACATACAGTTCAGCCTATGAGGATAGTTCTCGGACAGCTCACTGGTCTGCCTATGTTCCGATTGGAATCATGGTTGCTGCTGCTATTTGGTTTGGAGTAGCTGACACAAGCAACTCAGATGACAGTAGTTCTTATGGATATTACGGTTATGGATCTCGATCTTCAACAAGCTCGGGAAGCTACAGTCATCATTCTCACTAAAAATTTTTAAGTTTACATTAAAAACTTATTGCGAGAAATTTTCCTTTTAGTTCATAAGTAGGTTGTAAAGCTTTAGAGGCCTTTCTGGCTATAATGACCTGACATTGTTAGCGAATTTAAGTCCAGAGCCTTAACGTGACACGTATCAAAAGGATTTAAATATGCAAAGAATAAAAAAACTCGTTGCCTTGACAGCACTAATGTCTTTATTTGCTGGTCAAGTACAAGGCCAAACTCCAGCGTATTGCGATGAACCCTGTGCTGCTTACGAAGACGGATGTGATTCTTCTTATTTATCAGCAGCGTTGCCTATTGGTGCATTGGTTGTTGCTGCTATTATCATTGCAACAACAAATCGCCACCACCACCACCATCATTCATCACATAATAGCAATACAAGCACGACGTCTACGACTCACGCTCACTTCGGACCACTTTAATGATTTAGTAAAAGGGCTTTTTGAGCCCTTTTACTACACTTATTTCTCAACGCTTCCCTTCCCAACTCGCTTTAAGATCATTGAGTAAATTTTCTACAGATTCAAAGTATTGATCAACAAATAAGAATTGATTGCGCAATTGAAGCCCCTCTTGACTTTTATCCATAATCTTCAAGAAAAACTGGCCGAAAATATAACGATATTCTAAAAGTTGTTGACGGAATTTATGAGTCGTTTCGTCCAAAAATGGATCATGAGATTTTTCTTTCACAGCTCTTTGCACGGAAGCGAGGAAATCCTGTAAATAGGTTTTCATATCATTAATGTCTAATTCTATTTCATGAACATGTGCGTAAATATCTTCTTTTTCAACCCATTCTTCGATTTGCTCAAATAAAAGACGAAAACGATCTAAACGAAAAGCATGAACTGGATCTTCAAAATATTCCGCCAAGCCTTGGTGCAAGCGGTATATACGATGAAATAAGGGAAACTCATGAAGCACATGATATTTCCAATCCTCGCGCATTGCTTTTGACAAGACATCTTCTACATAATAGATCGTTGACATATGGGGACTGCCAATCTCATCGCACGCTTTTAATTGCTCTAAGAAATGTTCAACGCGATTGCGCATCATGGCCCGGGAAATTAAAGGCTGCCCCATTTCATGTAAAAGCCTGTCTATTTCTTGGTGAGCTTGATACTCGAAACGCTGTTGCGTTAAAGGATCGCGAGCTAACGATTCTTCGAATTGCGTAAAGTTTGCGTCTAATTCTTCTCCCGAATAAATCATATTCATCAATTTTTTTGCTTTAGCTGGCTCTGGCCCTACGACCCATTCTGTAAATCCCCAGCGCGAACGCACATAAGGATTAGGATCATTTTTTAATAGAAAGGTTCTATAGCGGCTCATTGTATGCATCAATTGACGCAACTCTTCTTGGTATTCTTTCACTTTGACTTTAAGCTTTTCGAGCGCTTCTTGAAAATTCTCACCATCTTGGTTAAGAGATTTCCATTCTAAGCTGCTATTAAAAAAAGCATCTTTTAATTCTCGATAGTAAACACGAAATACATATAAAACATGATCAATGCTCGATAGTCGTTTAATGGCTCTTGCTGTTTCAACTGCCACTTCTTTCTGCGCATGTTGATTAAAATCAAGCATTTTTAACAATCGAAAAACATCAACATATAGGTTCTGATCAGGAACATCCAATAAAGCTAAAATCGGATAGCTTTTCATCTTATCCAGATGCTCTTCAACTTTAGTACTCAAAGCCATGTATTCCTGATAGCGATTTTGAAAAGCCTCATAATGCGTTTTAAGGAACTTCTCCGTTTGCTGCAAATTCAAAAGCAAATGAGAGTCCAAGTAGGTTTTTCCAAACAACTTCCAATTGAACCACCTCTTAGGTTCTAACTGGATTTTTTGCGCATATTCTTTTAAAGGCTTTTCTAAACGCCGAATCGCCCAGATTAGATCTTCAATTTGATGAATGAGAATATCTTTAATAGCCTGGACAACATGTGCAATAGAAACATGCCAACGATCAATTGGGACTTGCCGAATTTGCTGAAAAAGCTCAACAACACACCCTTCTATTAACTCTGTAAATCCCCAAAGAGCTGCATTGATTTCTTTTATTACAAGCGCTCCGTTATCGCTAGGCTTTTGATTATTAATATGCACCGGAGCCAAAGCCCGCACCTTTCGACTAAAACCTTCTACTGCCTCAGATAACTTAAGCTGTGTTCCCGCTGGCAACACAGGAAAGGTTGTTTCTGTTGGCAAAGATTGAACGGAATTTAAAATTTGATGCGCTAAGCGGCTTTCCTTTTCTTGTAAAAATTGCTCGAGCTGCTCAACAATTTTTCGATCTAAATCAATGATTCCCTGAAAATCAATGGAACGCCAGCTCATAATTTTCTCCTTTGGAATCAAAACTAATTTTCTAATTTTATTTTAACATAACTTGTTTTTATAAAAAATAGTTGAAAAAAAACAAGGAATTAAACCTTAAAAGGCTAATTCATAAACATTTAACTCTTAAATTTGATGTATAAAAGCTTATTTTAATGTTGAAATTGTTTAATTTTTGAGAAAACTAGATAAAAGTTGTACAATTTCTACGACTTATGGGAAAGCTATTGCCTCAGGGCAATCAAAACTGTTATGATTAAATTAAAGAGAAAATCATTCTCAAACTATTTATTTTAAAGGTCTTCGATTTTATGCAAAAAGGACATCTTCTTCAATTTTCCTGCCAATCTTGCCAAAATCCCATTCAATTTTCTGTTTTTGATATTGAAAAAAATGAAAACGTTTGTTGTTCAGAGTGTGGTTTAATATATGACTTTAGCGATGAAGGATTAAGACGTCAGCTTCGAAAATTTGAAAATTTATGCCGTCAAATTCAATTATCAGAGGAAATTTTATCTAATACTTCGGTTGGCATTTATATGGGCGACCGAGAAATTAAAATACCTTATAAACTTCTATTAACCAGGCTAAATTCTACTCTTGATCTGATGGTGGGCGATCGTCCATTGACGATTACTTTTCGCATTGAACCGACAATTGACACTCCTTTGCTGGAGAATTATACAAAAATTCTCTAAACTGGATGATAGAATTTCAAACGAGAGGAGTCAAAACGTTATGAGCAAACTTGAGCTGTTAAGAAAAATGACAACTATTGTTGTCGATACAGGGGATATTGATGCGATAAAAAAATACCGTCCCACTGATGCCACAACCAATCCTAGTTTAATTGGAAGCGCTATCCAAAAACCTGAATATAAAAATCTTATCGAAGATGCCATCAAATATAGCGATAAAAAAGGCGGATCCGGCAGAGAAAAATGCACCATTTTGATCGATAAGTTATTTGTGAATGTAGGAGCTGAAATTTTAAAGTTAATCCCAGGCCGTGTTTCGACAGAAGTAGATGCTCGCCTGTCATTTGACGTTGAAGGAAGTATTAAAAAAGCACAAACTTTGATTGCCATGTATGAAGAAATGGGAGTTAGCCGCGACCGCATTTTAATCAAGTTGGCTTCTACTTGGGAAGGCGGATTAGCTGCGCGCGAGCTTGAAAAAATGGGCATTCATTGCAATATGACGCTCTTATTTAGCCTAGCACAAGCCATTCACTGTGCAGAATCCCACGCGACTTTGATTTCTCCATTTGTGGGGCGTATTTTAGATTGGTATAAAGCCCATGAAAAGAAGGAAGGCTATCCTCCTGCAGAAGATCCAGGAGTCAAATCAGTGACCCAAATTTATAATTACTTCAAAAAATTTGGGTATAAAACACAAGTGATGGGGGCAAGCTTCCGCAATAAAGACGAAATTTTAGAGCTTGCGGGCTGTGATTTGCTCACTATTTCTCCTCAATTGCTAACAGAATTAGCAGAATCCGAAGGAAATGTTCCTCGCCGATTAGATCCTGAAAAAGCAAAGCAAATGGATATCCAAAAGATTCCTCTTGATGAAAAGACATTCCGTTTCATGTTAAATGAAGATCCTATGGCAACAGAAAAATTGGCGGAAGGCATTCGCAATTTCGCTAAAGCTGCCCTGACACTTGAACAAACTTTGTGCACAGCTTGCCATCTTTAAATCAAAAAAATGACTCACTTAGCAAATATCTGCTAAGTGAGTCATGAACACGAATGACGATCCCCTGCATTTAAGGCTTCTGTTAGGGTGCTTTTGGACTTTGCGCTTTTAAACCATCATTTGCTCTTTTTAAGCCTCTGCTAAAATCTAAATAATCGGGATTTGACTTATCTAGACCTTCTAAACGCTCTGTAAAGAATTCTTGTGCCTCTGCATATTTTTGTTGTTTAAGCAAGAGTTCTCCCTGTCTTTTATCAAAATAAGTGGCTTCCTCAGGATAAGTCTCAGCAAGGTATTGATAAGCGCTTTCAGCCTCTGCCCATTTTTCTTGTCCCGCTAAAGCATCGGCAAGTCCGCCTTCTGCTTCAATATTAGTAGCTGAATTTTTTGCTAAAGATGCTTTAAACAATCTTTCAGCTTCTGCAAAACGTCCATTTTGCAAAAATTCAACACCTCTATCCTTAAGAAGAGTTGCATAATTGAAAGAGATTAAAGAATCATTTGGGTTAATTTTTAGAGCAGCCTTATATAATCTTTCAGCTTCTGCTAAATCTCCTTGCTGACTTGCATCTTTAGCGCGGATACTTAATGCCATAGCATAATTATCTTTAGCTTCATCTACAACCCCATGAGAGAGGTCTCTTTCAAAAATTAATACTTCTCTAGACAACTGTTCGCTCATCATCAATTTATCTTGTCTAATAGCAGGATCTAAGTTTGGAGTATATGCTTCTTCCAAAGCAGATAAGGCTTGCGCATTAAGATCATCGATAGCTTTGTCGAAAGCCTTTTCAAATTTCTGTGCTTGTGAAAGTTTGTTTTGTGCTTGTAAAGTTTTGGCATATTGCTTTAAAACCAAAAGATTTTTCTGATCGCCTTCCCAAGCTCTTTTTAAATAATCCTCAGCTAATGAAAATTTTCCTTGTGAGTGCAAGACTTCTGCCATTATTAACCACACAAATCGATTTTCTTTTTCCAATTGCTTTCTAACTTTTTTATCTTTGATTGCTTCAAGCTTATCATTGATTTCTTTTGCAGCATCGCTATAAATTTTGATTGCTTCTGGAGGATATGTACCTGTTTGATGCGTAGAACGAAGAAGATCTCCATAATGCTTCAAAGCTAAAGAATTTGTCGGATTAATTTTAAGAGCTTTGACAAAAAGCGGAGCAGCTTCTTTGAGTTGTCCATTTTGGCGTAATACTTCGGCATAACCAGCTAAAGCAGTTGCATCGTTGCGATTAATCTTTAAAACTTCTTTAAACTCAATAGCAGCTTCATCGAATCTTGCTTCTTTAAGCAATTCCTCACCCTTTGAATTTAAATGCGAAATATCATCTACAATGCCTATTACTGTAGAACGAATTTCTCCCTCTCTTTGCATTTCTGGTGGCAAATGACTACGAATCTCTTCTATTAATTGATTGTTCGCTTGTATTTTATTCTGTAAACGCTTGATTTCACTCTCAGTAAATCCTTTTAAAAAGAATTGCGCTTTTTTATGGTCTGCTTGAGGATCTGCTATTCTATTTTCAGCTTCCTGCCTTGCTTCTTCTAACTGCTTAACTGTGCTGGTTAAAGCCTTATTTGATGTTTGCAATTGATTGAGACCTTGAATAAAAATTGCCTGTTCTTTTTCGACTTCTTTTTTAGCCTCTTTAAATGAAACTTCTACTTTATCTTTTTCTTGTTGCTTAGCTCGGATAACGTCAGCCCTAGAAGCATTATTAGCTAGTTGATGATCGGTTTTTATTCTTGTAATTAATTGGCCTAAGTCGGAATTAGGATCAACAGGAGGTTGCTTGGTTGGATTCCAACCTTGCAACATTTTCAATTCTTGATTTTCATTTACTAAATCTTCTTTTTGACTCAAATAACGTTGCATAGCAGGAGAAGATTTTGTTGTCGCGGTTTCAGGATCAAAACTTGCAATGAATTGATTAAATTCCTTCGTATTGACTTCTTTCCTAAGAAATGTTTTTTCCTTGAAAGCTTTTTTGACCTGTTCAATTTCTGCTTCTTTTTCTTTAATTTCATCCTTAATTGAAGCAATGCGTTCTTCAAACCCTTGGGTGGCATGTTTCTCTAATTCTGAATATAAAAGATCTTTCGCATCATGCCTAATATTCAAAAGAGCTTCTTCTTCTGTTGCATAATAGGTGATTTTTTGACTACCTAAGTCCTCACCAGGCTGGACGCGTTTCAATTCTCCAGTGCTTTCAATGTAGGCGTATTCTTTTAAAATTCCTTCTGCCTCATCTTTTTTCATTGTCAGTTTGACATCGCCGGCTTTAATAAAAGAAATTCCTAGTTTGCCTGATGAATCCTTAGCGAACTGATAAGAGAAACTGCGTTGATTCATGACATCATTACGCTTTGTCGCATCTGCTGGAATGCCTTCTAAGTTACATGGTAATCCAAGATCAAACTTAGTAAGCTCTATAATGGTTTCTTTAAATTTAGATGCAGCCGCCAGCGCTTTGCCAGGATCATCTGCTGTTGTGAACAATTCTCCTTTGAGAGCTGGGATCGTGTAAATTTGTCCGTTAAAGTTCACTTCAATGTTATAATGAGCCTCTGCTTTATATAAGGTTTTCCCAGGAAACTTCTCATGAGTAAAAGGCTTAGTGTCATATTGATTGCCTGTTTTCGCTAAATCGGCTGTAATATTAAAAGTAGCTCCTGGACAAGCAGTTGCCAGTTCTTTAAGAATTGAACTTAAAATGGATTGAGGAGATCGCTGAGAATCCAGATTGGGATTTTGAGCGATCCGATTTTGCACTTCTTGAATTTTTTGAAGAGAATTAATAGGTGCAGATGGCGGTGGAGCTAATGGTTGTTGAGCTCCTCTTATACCACCTGGAGTAAAATTAGGTGGAGGTGAAAGTTGATCGTCGGAAAGATTAGGCAGTGATCGCTCAGGCGATAGAGCTTCGCCTTCTGCTGCTTCTTCAACTAACATCTCTGGGTCATCATTTTCTTCTTCAGCTTCGGTTCTAATAAGCTTATTCGCCGCTTGTGAGAGTAGTTCTTCCTGGTCATTTTGTGACTCTACTGAGCCGTCTTCTAATTCAGGAGCAGGAGATGAAGGTTCTGTACTAGGAGTAGAATCCAATGTTTCCGCTCCAAAGTCAATCTCATCCGCAAATTCGTCTATATTTTCTTCAGAGCCCTGGCTCTCTGTATCTTCTACATAAGGTTCATTGGTGACGGTTGCCTCTATTTTAGATTCTGGCTCTTGTTGTAATAATATGGATTTTCCGAGGCGATCAATTTGGGGAGTTTCACCAGATTGGCTTTCTGTAACAGAAAAATCCTCAGATGTCATTTCGGTATAACCATCAGAAATTGAACTTCTTAATAATTTTACTTTATTAGCTGATTCAATTGCTGGCGAATTAGTTTTATTAATTTCTGCATTTTGAGATTTATTAACTGTAGTTACAGTTTGTTCATGAGCAACTGGATGAAGAGAATTAACTTCTGCCATATTCAACACCAAATTTATAGATTATAAATAAAATCAATTACCAGATTACTATTTGATAGTATAACACAAAAACTTACCATTGTAAACCTAATAATAAAAATTAAAAATCAATTGCAATTTTAAAAATTTTTATTGACAATAGTTAATAAACTTAGCTAACACAAATGAGTTATATCTTGTCAAAAAACCCTTCAGAAATTAATATTTTGTTAAGTTTCTATTAAGTTAAATAAGAAAATTAGGAGTATCAAATTTATGACGCAGGGCAGTTCAGTAGGTGGTTCAGTGGTAGTTCCTCAACCATCACCAGTAGAGTTAAGCTGGATGAACTCGATTAATCAAGGAAGCGGAACAAAATCTCAAGAAGCTCTGCACCAACATGTTAAAGCTCCTGAAGGAATACAAACCTCTTTAGCTAATAAAAGTGTAGAAGTTGTTAAGCCAACTCAGACTAATTCGAATGACGACATTAATTTAGATTTAATTCCAAGCAGATTTAATCATCAGATTACTCCTAAATATGTATTGGCTCTTAAGACAAGTCAAACTAATTATATTAGTCAGATTAAGCAAAATCCTAATGAGCTTTCCTTAAGGATTAGCGTTGCACAAAATTCACTTTTGCTTGCAGAAGCACTTAAAACATTAGCAAAAGTTGCCACAAAGCCTGAAAAGAGACTTGAACACAGTGCACATGAGAAGGATTTTTTCCAAAAAGCCAAAGATGAAAACCAAGAGGCTAAAAAAATCAATACTTTTAATGCACAGTGTTACTATGTTGAATCTATGATCTTGGAATATGAAGGAGTCGATTGTAAAGATTTTCCTCGCGTTGAAAAGTATATCCAGCTTCTTTTAACAGCACTGACTTTAAATCCAGAAAATGACGAAATCAAACAAAAGCTAAATACAGTTGTTAAATTCGTTATAGATCGTTGGGAAGTACTAGCAAATAGCGAGATAATTAGTAAAAATACAAGGATTATATGGTCTGTAAAAATAACTCATCTTTTAAAGGAAGATGCATTCAAAACATTATTTAGACTTAATCCTTCACTTTTTAAACTTTCTTCGCAGGCAAAATATTCTGCGTTTTTTAATGCACATCCAGAGCTTAAAAACATGGCTTCTTTTAAGGAAAAACACCCTGGTGTTGATGTTATAAATTTAGTTGGTGATCTAACTGCAGAGAATATTCATAACACTTTAGCAGAACATGAAAATAATCCTTTAATGACTACAATTGCCCTGATTAATGCAAAGAGCTCTTTAACTCCTGAAATTGTAAATGAAGTTAAAATAGGAATGTTAAAGTATCTTGAAAAAGGAAAATTTTTGACAGTTTATGTTGGTAATCTAGATGATGCAAAACATATTGTAGAAAATTTTAAGACGGATAAATTATTACCTCTTGAGAAAAGGTCCTTAAGTATAAAACAAGGACATTTAGTGACTGACGGAACTATAATTTATGCTGTTTGTATTGAAAACACTTCCGTGAAAGGTTAAAGCTAAAAGTTTTCTTTTCATTTAATCTTTTTTTCTTACTAAAACCTAAATTTAAATGTTTAAATTTAGGTTTTTTTTATTTAAATTGTGTATTTAACAAATATCGCTAAATAGATGGAAAAAAGAGCACAAAGTTTAAAATATTTTTTTTACTTGTTAAGAACATTTAAATTTAGTATAATTATCAATTAAAGTTTCAAATTAAAAATTAACTAATTTAGTTGGAGAAAGTTATGGCTAATGTTTTAATTCAAGGTCCTTCTACGGTCACCCATCCATATAGCAACAGTGAAGCATCGAGTTCTACTAATGAAAAGAAGCTCAATGGATTAGTGCCCTTCTTTTTAAAGGAAACCTTTGTTAATCTCATATCAAAAGATAAAAATGAACAAGTGACAAGCACAGCCAAAGCTCTTCAAATACAAGCCCTTACATTAAACACACCCAATCGGATAGATATTGTTAAAACGGGAAGATTGGCATGTGTCGTATTTAAAGATGGAGATATTCAGAAGTTAACAATTCATCCCTACTGGCATGACAAAATCATGCAAGAGCAAGTTAAGGAATTGGCGGTTAAATTAAATGAGCATGAAGCCGCAATTGTGCAAGCAAATGTAGGACTTGTAAAAATGACCGAACAATCTTATCAAAAAATGGTTATAACTTTTAATTTAGCGAATCTTTAACAGTCTATTGTTTTGCTAATTTATATTTAATTAACATCTATTATTTATTTAAAATTTAATTTATATGTGCTATAATTGAATTTGTAATAAATAATGGGTGTTATTATGCCAATAACTAACATATCTTCTACAGAAGACCCTTTTGCTGACCCTTTTGCCGACTCTGTGTCTAATTCAATCCTTTTAAATGAAACTAAGTCCTCATTAGTAGGACATGAAATTGTTTTCAATTCTCAACATACATTCAACAATCAATTAAATTCGTTATTCAATCAGGTTGTTTTTAAACCTACTTTCGATATCTCGGACAATAGTGATTGGAATGAACTTCGCAAGGCAATAGTTGGCACGCCAGTCATAGCTAAAATTGATAATGACAGTCTTATACTTCAAGCAGTAGACAATAGTTCAATTGAAGAATTAGAGCATGCTGAAAAAGAGGATCTTTTAGGCTTAATTCATCAAGAAAATGGGAAAACGATTCTTAAATTTTCAGAAAAGAAAATAGAAGTATTGCAAAATTCAAATGTCAAAGCAATGACATATCAAACCGAAGCTGCAACACAGCTTGCAGGAAATGAAACGCAACCTGCGGGAGGTGGAATACAGCACATTAATCTCCAAAATGTATCTTTCCAAGCCTTATCTCAAGCAGAAACAGTGTTATTGATTGCTATTGTTAAATCGCAGATTGCCTACCTCCGTGCATTGCATACAGGTGAAGAAAAAGCAGAAAAAACAATAAAGCACTTAACAATCGTTCTGCACAATCTTGAGCATAAAATTGATACAATTCAAACTAGTGAAGTACTTATAGTTAGAGTGCACCATTTAACCGATGACTCTGAAGTATTATCATTAGGACAGCAAATTCTGCTTCTTATTCAAAAATCTATTGAAGAAAAAAAAGAACAAGAAAAAGAACAGGAGCTTATCGAAAAACATGATTGGATTATTAAGCAAGCTATAAAAAAATCAGAAGAACAACAACAGCAAAAGACTGAGTATTATAACAAGAGTGATATTCTAGCAGCGGAAATTATTAGAGGTTTAACTAAAGAAGGAGTAAGTAATAATTATCCTCACGTTTTTCTTAAAGGAGTCAATCAACAGGCTCCAGCTGCTTAAAATTTATCGTTTTTATAAACTCTCGAAATCTTAGCTAAATCTCTCCTTACGTATGAGCTTTAGTGATATTAGCGAAATGATTGTAATTGGATAAATTCTTGATTTGTCAATTCAATTGCTGCTGCAGCGACATTTTCTTCTAGATGTTTTATTGATGATGTACCAGGAATAGGAAGCATGGCTTTAGAACGCTTGAGCAGCCAGGCAAGAGCTATCTGGGCAGGTGAGCATCCTTTCTGATTGGCTATTTTTTCGATTAGACCCCCAGGATGTGCAAGATTACCACTTCCAATGGGATACCAGGGGATAAACCCTAGATTGTGTTTCTCACAGTATTCAAGAACATCTTCCGATTTTCGATTGCTTAAATTATAATGATTTTGTATTGAAACAATATCTACAATTTTCTTCGCACGTTCTATTTCAGAAATACTAAAATTTGATAAACCAATATGCCGAATCTTACCTTGCATTTGCATGATCTTAAGCGCCCCCACCGACTCTTCTAAAGGAACTAATGGATCAATTGCATGCAATTGATAGAGGTCTATACAGTCTAATCGAAGACGTCTAAGACTCATCTCTACACACTGAATAAGATATTCTGAACGTCCAAGCGGAACCCATCTCTCTCGGCCTGGCCGAACAAGTCCTCCTTTTGTAGCAATAACTAAATCAGAAGGATAAGGATATAATGTTTCAGCAATAATATTTTCAGAGACTTCTGGGCCATAAGAATCAGCTGTATCTATTAAGTTAACTCCTAATTCAATTACTTTGCGCAATACTATACCAGCTTCTTTTGGGTTTTTTGATTCACCCCAAATTCCAGGACCTGTCAGTCGCATAGCACCAAAACCAAGTCGGTTAACAGGCATATCGCCAAGAAGAAATGTTCCTGATGCGCTGGCATGAACGGGATTTTGTTTCATATTCATAAATGGTGAAAGTATATTTTGCTTTTAATATTTGAAGATGGATCTATGCTTTATTTTCCTTAGCAAACCCAAAATTATAATGTTTCGTATTATTGAACAAGCTGAAATAGTAGGTTATAGGATTACACAACACCCTTGAGCTCTAATATTATTCTCCTTTTCATATGAAAAAGCAAAATAATACAAGCTGATGAATAGTAAAAAAATTGAGATTAAATGAGATTTTAAATTAATTAAGGGCTACCCAACGAGGTAAATGAATTTTCTTGGTTTTTCCATAACACATCTATCTGTATTTAGCCCGAAGAGCGTCTGATGTTAGCCCAATGTCGTCAAGTTAAATAATTTTCTTGCTGCTCAGCGGCGTGAGCCGCGAAGGAAAATAGCCGTGGGTGCAGGCGAAGCCGAAACCCACGGTGAATTAAAAAATTAAATTAAGCCACGTATGTGGCGTAGGATTAGGTCCCAGCGATTTTCCTGCGCCACATACGTGGCTTAAACGATATGGTGATGCTCACCGTGGGTTTCGGCTTCGCCTGCACCCACGGCTATTTTCCTTCGCGGCTCACGCCGCTGAGCAGCAAGAAAATTATTTAACTTGACGACATTGGGCTTAAGTCAGACGCCCTCCGGGCTAGCTACAAAATAACTTTTGTATAGATTTTATAAAACAAAGGTATATTTCTATTTTCATAACGCTTGTTCTTTTTCTTTTTGAAGGATAGCAATAGCTTCATCGTAACTTTCATAAATAGAAGATTTATATCTATTTTCGTTATCTGGATCTAAAGTTCTATAAACCATTTTTCCTTCTACTGCTGACATTACGTGTAAGTAGGGATCAAGAATAGCTTTTCCATCTAGATCATAGTTAAGAATACCAATATGCAAATTAACTGCAGTAAATGGATAAGTCTGAAGATAAGGTTTCAATTTTTCATTGTGATTGATATCCAATAAGAATTCTTGAACACAATCAACAGTAATTTCTCTAGCCCTCTCAAGTTCAAGAGGCTGACCATAGCGATTAAAAAGAATAGATTTCAAATAGATGCCTTCTTGTTCTTTTGCACCACCTCCAATACCTATAATCGACATATTGTATTTGTTAGCCAATCGATTGCTTGTTGCAATGATTTGATTATTCGACAATTGATCTCTTTGTGAAGAGGGATTTATAAATCCCATATTATAGGCAACTACAATCCCTAACAAACCCAACAAAATTAAATTAAAAAATTTCATCATTTATATTTCTCATAAAGGTTTTCATATAAATACATTGAAGGTTTTTTATAAACTTCGCTTGTTACAGAATGCAAAGGAGCTCCAGCAACAGGGTCTAAAAACTGAATAGTATTAGAACAGCGCAACATACCTGTAAGATCGAACAGAGGAACAGGATCTCCTTTGCAAACAAGATGGAAAACTTCTCGACATAAATGTTCATCTACAAAACATCCTGGAGCTATGGCAATTACAAATATTCTTTCTCTTAAATGAGGAGGGTATGTCATAAGAGCATTCCTTAAATCTACTACACCACGGCTATGCGGTAAACAAAACACATAACCATTAGGATATGAGTCAAAAAATTGATTCCAAACTTTATGAATTTCTTTCACTGTTTCAGTAGCTATATGAAATCGTGCTGCCACATAACGAATTGCGTCCCAAAAGAAACCAAAAGAAGGTGAATAAACTCCTACAACATTATGATTGGTTAATTCAGCAAAGTTAATCAAACTTGTCTTAAAATCAGCAAATGTATTCATAATACCATTTAAAGGCATATACATCAATCCTGGAGTCTCTCTTAAATTAAAAGGAGCATTTGTTTTAGGATTAATTATTCCACTTCGATTTAAATCATATATTCCCGCTGGGTGTATATAATAAGAAGGAGGAAGAATATCATCTGCAACACTTAAAGAATTTAAATGTTCTTCTGGCGACACATTAGATAATAAATATTTTTCAAATTCTATCTGTTTAACTTTTGACTCGTCTCTATAGCCAAGCCAAAAACTCGGAGCATTCGTCATAGGAATGATGTCAGAAAGAGAAAAAAGCCCGAACTGATCATAATACAGCAATGGGCTATTATGAACATAGGCATAAAGGTTTGAGCCATCCGCATATCCCGCTGGATCGGGCGTGATCCAACGGCCTAGTCCTGGTTCGTAATAGCGCAATCCAAATGCAACAAGACCGCTTTCTTCATCTAAACGCTTGCCCGCATATTGCCAAGGATTGCCTACCGCCGATGTCGATAAAATTTCTCCTGATGAATTCAAAATTTGGCTTTCTCCAAATGCAGTATAACGATAACGTTCCACCACTTGACCTTGATGGTCGAGAAGACAGACAACATTACCCGACATATCCTGAAACGGGACATATGGCGTCCCCCTAAGCTCTAATGCCACCATCGGACTGCGCTTGTTTTTGCCTAATAGTCTCAGTTCTTGGCAACTTCCTCGCATCCATTTTCCTATTTCCTCCTGGCCTTGATAAATAAAAAGCTCGGCTTCCTGCCCAGCTTGCTGCTTGATCAACCTGCGATTAAAGGCATCATAGGAATAAGTTATTATCTTGCCATTCTGCGTCACACTAACCAAACGATCTAATGCATCATAGGCATAAGCAATTCTTTCTACTCCTTTCATACAGCAAGTTAGATTACCATTGGCATCATAAATGAATTGCTCTTGCCCCCTAGCCAACACCTGGTTTAATGCATTATGTGTATGCAACTCGCCATCTTTCACAAGACGATTACACAGAGAATCACATTGATATGTATGCGATTCATGGCCGCTTTCTGATTTAATTTGATAATGGTCATCATACGTAAATGTATAAGGAACATTTTGAAGAGAATAGCAAAGCAAATTGCCAGCAGCATCAAACCCGCCCTGTTCTGGAACGACTTGCTGAAATTGAGCTGAGCTTATCATTGTACAACGACCTAAGGCATTATAATGATAGCGCCCCTCACCATTGTTGCCAGGCAACCTAACTTGCGTGACTTGTCCAGATAAGTTATGGCACAGATCGAAATGAGAATAGGTTCTTTGACCTGCAATAAGACGATGCACTTCTTTGAGATCAACCGCATTATATACATATTCAATGCCTGTTTGATCTGGCAATACAATATAACGTACACGCCCTGTTTTATCATATTGATACTGCACACTTAACCCATTTCCAAAATTCTCCTTCACAAGCTGTCCCAAATGATCGTAAGCTCTTTCCGTTACTTGTCCTGATTTCAGATCCCATACACGCGTGACTTGGTTGCGCCCATTGTAGTTGTAAACATAACAAATTGATCCATCAGTCGATTGTAAGATGCTAACTCTTCCTAATAAATCATAGTCGTAAACTAACGTGTTGCCATCAGGTTTAATGACTGCTGACTTTTGTCCACATGAATTGTAATGCGTACGCGTCACTTTCTGTTCAGAAGTATTAGCAGCTTCTATGAGTGCAATAAGCTGATTATCTTCATTATAGTTAAAAATCGTATCAATAATGCGATTGGCTTTGCCATCTTGCATCACTGCTTCAGATATCCGGCATTTGTTGCCGCAAACGTCATAAAAAATGGCTTGATGTGCGACCTCTAGACCAAAGGGATTGCAACGCTTGATTTCGACAAGGCGATTAGCTGCATCATACGTATGAAGGGTTTGATAGCCTAATGGATCCGTTGTAACTGCTTTTAGAACTTTCTGTCCATATGCATTCTTAAAATTTGTATGATAAATGGTGTGCGTCGCATGCCCTAAAGCATTGGTGATTTTAACGGGATTGTTATGGACATCGTATTCTGTCCAAGTTTTCTGATCGCCGATTTGCTCTAAGATGCGGTTTCCTCTAACGTCATAAGCATAGCACGCAAGATGTAAAATTGTTCCATTAGATGTTTGCAATCGCTCTTCTATCACACGATCTGCAAGATCATACTCTTTTATCGTCGATCGATAGTCAGACGGATGATCACTAAACCACTCTCGCACTTCAGCGATTCGACCTAAAGCATCATAAAGATTTTGCTGAACGCGTTCTCCGGTTCGTGTCCATTCCAATTGTCCTGCTGCATCATACGTATAATAAGTGGAACATCCTTCTTCATCAATTGTTTGCAAAAGATGTAAGGCATTATACAGATGCTTCTTTTGCTTTAAAATTTGACCATTTAAGTCATAGACAGCTTCATTAATGACTCGTCCAAGAGCGTCGCGTTCGTAAACGGCACGAGTGCCATTTTTCTCGATTTTTTGCAAAAGTTGTCCATCTACACGATAAATGAATTGCTCAACTGCCCCATCTGGATAAGCAATTTTAGTCGGTAGTCCTCGAATGTTATATTCTGTTTGAATTTTGCGTCCTTTGGGATCTGTGACGCATGTGGGGTATCCTGCAAGATTGTATTCTTTAAAGGTAACCGGTTGGACAAATTGCCCTTCCTCATTCACAACAGCAGGATAGTGGATTTCCACCACACGGCCGAAATCATCAAATACCTGACGAGTTTCATGCCCATAAGGATTAATCGTTGCTACGCAATTGCCCAAATAATCATAAGTATGATGGGTAGCAAAACGCTTTCCATCTAGATGAATTTCTTCTTGGCTCACTAAACGATTGGCAAAGTCATAAGTGTTTTGAATATAAAAATCGAGAGAAGGACCTTGTTGATAAATGAGATTATCATTGGCATCATATTTTTTTATGATCACATAGCCTAAAGCATTAATTTCGCGAATGACATTGCCGTGGTCATCGTATTCCCAATTCAATGTATAAGCAAGTTGGCGATTCGCATCATAAACTTCTTGCCTGAGAAGCTTCCCTTGAGGGGAATAATAGAAATTCATGCTTTTTAAAATTTTTTCTTGGCCTATGGCAAAATCATAGTAGCGTTCTTCTATGGTTGCAGGCAATCCATAAGGAGCTGTTTGTCGTGGAGTAATATAGGCGCAATGCCATTCAGTGACACCTGTCAAATCTTGATAGGATGATGCCTTGCCATCATCTGTAATTTTCTTAATTAACACCCCTAGGTCATCATAAAAATAAAATTCCCTCAGTTGGATTTGGCCCTCATAACTTACAAATTTTGATTTAAGGTAATCTGTTCCTTTCAAATAATCATAATTTGTTGTTTTGCCATTACTATCTGTTTCACTTAAAATTAAGTTAAAACCATCATCTGAATAGGTATATGTTTTGCGTTCACATTCATAGCCATTTTCAATGGGATATTGAGATGTATTAAGAAAAATATCCGGAGCTGGCAATCCTGTGAGTTTTCCACAAAGCATGCTTGTCAACACATTACCTTGGGCATCATAGTTAAAATAACGCGCATGATGGACAAATCCTTGACCATCTCTAAAGATTTTTCCTAATAAATTTCCTTCATTAATAGCATCTACTCCCCAAACAAAGCTTTCTTCGCTGTAGGGAAAATAATCAATAGTCCCTTTATAGCGGGTGATAGAAGATAAACGATGGGATTTATCGTACGCATAAGTTTGAAGATGATGATAGGCATCATAAACATCGGTTTTTCCTTGACCAAGTTCTTTTCTTCCCGTTTTCTTATCTTTTTTGACCTTGCATTCATAGACAAAGCGATGTGTGGTGACCGGCTTATCATCCGTCCCAACTGGTGCTTGTTGCTTTTTAACACGGTTAATTCTGTAGTCTTCTTCATCATCAATGTGAATGATACCAATGGATGTCCCAACCCGATTTGCCCCTTGATGATAATATTCTGTCGAAACAAAACGCCCTTCAGGCCTTTTTTTGCAAACGAGTTGTAATTCTTTACTTAGCTCTTTTGGCTCATATTCATAGGTTTCGGTAGGAGCGTAGGGATGCTCAACCTTTGTTAAATAATAACTGTCGATGTAAGTCGTATTCTTTGTATTTTTTGTTCGCTCTACAACTTTATATTTGTGGCGTTTGAAGTGATATTTCAGCTTTCTACTATCGCTAGTGATGAGAGCTAAAATAGGATGTTCTGTGGATTGACTCTCTTCTTCAAATTTGACATGGCTATACTGTCTGCCTGTCTTTTTGCTTTGGCAAATAATGCGAGAGAGTTTCGTGATATCTTTTGCTTTACATTCATAGATATAAACACTGCCATTGATTTTTTCCTCACTTTCTTTGCCCCACATGAGCAAATCTTCATCTTCTGTCATGTCGATTGGGACAAATGTGGAGCGACTACCTGAGCCTGAAGTAGAAATAATTTTTTTTATATCAGAATGTAAAACAACTTTTTGATTTTTAATATTTGTCTTTCCACTTAAGTGACTTGCTCCGTTTGTCAAACCTTTAGGAATAAGAAGTTCAAAATGAAGACGTTTCTTTTTATGCGTTTCTTTGGACCTCGGATGAATATAATCTAATTGCGCACCAGAAGGTTGTCGAAAACCAATGACCCATACAGGTGTGGATTCTTCTTTTTCATAGGTAGCTTGCCCTAAAATAAGTCTTTCACGGTGGTTAAAAGACCAAGATTTTCCTAATCCGCCATTCGATTGACTACCATAATTGCGTTGAATAATTAAAGGTTCAGGACCAGGTAATACGACATCAAGAACAGAATCTGTATATTCTCCTGAAATGACACAGACCGATTGATTGACTAAATTAGAAGGTAATCCCTCGGTTGTTGCCACATTTGGAGCTTCTTGATAGTCAGGTGTATTTCCCCACATCAGAAAGATTGGCCATAGACAAATCCAAAAAAACATCAATCGACGCATCATATCTCTCTCAGCATAGCTAAAATTTAATTGAAGCTGTGAGAAAATACGTTGTATCTTCTTGTTTGTCAATCTTTTATTTTGATTGATGTACTCGCTATTAAACAAAAATGCGGTCTTAAATGGGCCGCATTTTTGTTTGAGCTATTTTTGAAGCTCAGTTCAAAATTTCAAGATGCAATATTTAATGTTTTTTGACTGTGATTGTCACCTTCGCTGGTTCTGATACAGCACCAAGTACATCAACCGATACAATATAATAGGTATAGGTTTTTCCAGGCTGACGATTATGATCTTTAAATATCAAACGTTCATCAGCCAAAACAGTCGCAACACGATTCGTCAATTTAGCATTGCGATAAATGCGATAGGCAACACGAGTACTTCCTCTTGTTGGAGGTTTCCAAGTCAAAATATTGATGTAGTCTGCCTGTGTCGCAAATTGGTTCACTTTTTGCACAGCTTTTAGATGAGTGGGTGGAAAGATAAGCGAAATAGGCGGAACTGTCTCAACGATTAAAGTTACGGCATTGCTAGTAGATGGATCAAAAAAGCCATTACCAGCGTAAAAAGCTGTCAACACATGTGTTCCTTCAGCAAAATTACTGACTATTAATGTCGCTACCCCATTAATGAGTGGAGCTGAACCAATAAAAGAGCCTCCATCAAAGAAATTGACAACGTCAGTTCCAAATATTGTCCCGATAGCAGGGATGACTGTCGCTTTTAAAGTAACGGCTTGCCCAAAACCCGCTGGATTTGGAGTGACACCCAAAACAGTCGTTGTTGGAACGATTTGGTAAGTAAATAAATCAGCAAAGGTAGTAGACGAAGTACCACCTGCAGCTGTTACTGTTATATCTACCGGTCCAACAACATGTGGAGGAGAGATCGCAGTGATTTGTGTATCACTATCTATGATAAAACTTGATGCTTGCGTTGTTCCGAAAAAGAGAGCAAAAGTATTAGCAAGATTAATTCCCGTAATAGTAACAACAGTTCCTCCCGTTGTAGGCCCTACATTAGGAGTAATTCCTGTTACTACTGGAGTTCCGATGCCAAGTTTAGCAATGAAAGCATCTTGTATTCCCCCAAATATTGGTTGGAACACACCTGCTGTTGTTGGGAAGTCGGAAGATGTCGTATCTCCTGAAACATAAGCATTACCAGCCGTATCCACGACAATACTCCTACTCTTCGCTATCATATGTATCAGATGAGCGATACTTTCTTTTTTCTACACGCTCTTCAAAAACCATTCATGTGGAAAAATTGAATCATTGAACAGAGAAGAAAAATAAATGAGGAAATTTACTAACAATTAGCTTTTATCCTGATTCTACAGCCAAAGGCTGTAGAATCGTGAATTTTTAGTTTATTTCTGATTTAAAGAATGATGAATGGTCTTCATAGCATCCCAAGAGGGTCTAGTATCTTCTCCCAATTCCCATACCATTCCACCGCCTAATTGATGATCTTTAATATACTGACATTTAATGGTCAACGATTCTTCATCATCATACGAAATGAATTGTTGATTGTGAGGGTGATAAAGATAAGGAACTTGTGCAGCATCATCCCAAAAACGAATATAGCTAGACAACAGATTTTGCTTAATGTCAGCAAAGAAACGGATTCCAGCCTCACTTGTTGTTCCTTCGCCTACACCTTTATGAAAGCTATAAAGTCCATATGTTCCTGCATAGGATCTGCCATACAATGGCATTCCCAAGACAAGCTTCTCAGACGGAACACCTGCTAACAAATAATATTTCACAGCACTATCAACATTGAACTGAGGATCTCCTTGTTCTGTTGGATAAAGTGGCGAATGGTGATTCGTGATGGAATCTTCGCTTCCTCCCCAAGGACCGTGAAAATCATACCCCATCAAATTCATCCAGTCTAAATATTGATGAATAAGACCTAACTCCATGTTTTTATAATGCCAAGGACCTGCTGGAGCAGCAATTGTCACCAGTAGAGGAGGTTCATGGGCTTTGGCTGCTGCGTATAGCTCTGATAAAAGCAAAGTGAAATTTTTGGTATCTTCGGAACGGCCGCTATGTTCTGCATATCCTGGATATTCCCAGTCAATATCAATGCCATCAAAATCATATTTCTCACAAAATTCTAATGCTTGGCGAATAAAATTTTCACGGGCTTTTGGACTCGCCGCCATTTCCGAAAAAGGATCTGAAAGTGTCCATCCTCCTACGGAAAAAAGAGTTTTAAGATGAGGATTCTGTTTTTTAAGCTCTGTTAATTGTCTAAAATTTCCCCAATAAGGTTTTTCACTATTCCAATCTGTACGATGATCAATATCTGCCCAAGAATCAATTAAAATTAAATTTCCTTTCGTATCCACTTTCACAAAAGCGTAGTTGATGTGTGTCAATAATTTTGCCTGAATATCTTTTGGCTTGAAAGAAGGCTGGCGATAGATCGCCCAGTTTGGATAATATCCCACTACTTTAAAAGGCTCTGCATGTAATAAACTGAGCATTCCAACAAAAGTAGAGAGAGAGACTAATAGAGTAGATAAAAATGTATTCATCTTAGTCACCCTTTTGCTAAAAATTAAAAAATAAACTAGTTCTTAATAAATAAAAAAAACACATTTAACAATTATACTGATATTAAATAGATATGGCAAATGGAAAGATGAATTAGAAAATTTAAGAGAAATGATCAACTGATGCAGGATACAATAAATTAGATAATGAAGGTCGATAATAAGAACCTAGAATTCCAGCCAAGAAAATGAGAGGAATGCCTAGCATGGCCCAATACCACGTATATCCTCCCTCCTCGCCCCAAAATAAATATGAGCCCACTCCCCACAGCAATCCTACACTAATACTCCAGTAAGCACCCATCCGAGAAGCTTTTTTCCAATAAAATCCGGCTAGCAAAGCAAAAGAGAGAGCTGCGACGGGAATATTGGCTAAGATTAATTTTCCAAGAATTTGATCGATTAATAGATTAGAAAGTAAATAAGAGATAAGTGCACATCCAACCATGACCCAAAGCATGCGGCGATTTTTAGAAGAAGAAATGGGTTGAAGAAAATCTCCAATGATCATTGCTGTCATTGCACCCCAAACACCTGTAAGTGTAGTCGCAGAAGCTGCAAAAAAAATTCCATACCCCAATCCGCGCCATCCATGAGGTAAAATCTCCCCTACAATATAGGATAGAGCTTGTTCAGAATTAGAAAGAGAAACGTGATTCAACTTCAATGAAATGGCTGCTAAGATAGCCAAACCATAAAGAGCAAAAATAACAACAGCTGCTGTCGCGACTGAAAGGTATGCTATTTTTTCTGTTTTAGCGGAAAAGATTTTTTGTCCATACCAGGGTGCTAAAATATAGGTAAACATGGTCAACACGATTAAAGAGATCAAAAACCAAAGAGGAATTTGATCGTTTCCATTTTTAATGAACACAGGCCAATCAGGAAGTTCAATAGGAATAGCGATTGATTGCCAAGCATAAAAAGTCATAACAGGAAAAAACAATAGGGTCATGAGACAGCTAAAAGTGTCTGTATAAATCACAGACCATAATCCTCCTCTTAAAGTCATGGCTAATGATAAACTAACAAATAACCCACTGAGGAACCATTCAGAATATCCAAGAAAGAGAGGTTGAAAAAGAAGCACCAATGATTTGACATAAGTAGCGCTAAATCCGGCCATTGCAATTAAGAGAGTGATACTGGCTAATTTACCTAAATCTGATCCATATCTTTGATTAAAAAAAGCAGCAACAGAAAGACCATTAAAAGACTTCCACTTTTTAGCGACTGTAAATGCATAAAATAAAAGTCCTATTAAAAAAATTGCAGGTAATAACAGTCCCCAAAAACCTGCAATATAACCTAAAGCGGAAAAACCCATTAATGTTGCAGTATTAAATTCTGTCATGATTAGAGTAGCTGTAAGGGCAAGAAAAGTAGTTCGTCGATCAGCAACAAGATAAGAAGATTCTGTTCGGCTTTGTTTGAGTATTCCCATAAATAAAAGGACTGACCCAAATAGTGCTAGAACAACATAATCGAAAAGATTCATAGAATTCACGATGAAGTTGTCAAACACAATTAACAAAAAATTCATTATGTTTCAATTAAATCCTTATCTAAATGAAATATTTCACTAAGATTTGATTGATTTTATTACTGTTATTTGTAAATTCAAATTAAGGATAATGGTAAGGTAAAAAGGAAAAACTATGCACAGCGCGACATTTTATTGGTATGTGATATTGATTTGTATTCTATCTTGTCCTAGTTTAAAAGCTGCGGACTGTCTTTGCTCCAAAGTTCCTGTTTTCCCCGGTGACGTTATGAGTTTAAATAAACAAGACAAAGCCCTCATACGTGATCTGAAGCTCATCAATTTTCCTCCGCGTCAATGGATGATTGAATCTCATTCAGAAACAGATATTCCTTATTATGATGTCGCAATTATCGGCGGAGGCATGGCCGGATTAACAAGTGCAGCAGCACTTTTCAAAGAAGGAATCTTCAACATTAAAATTTTTGATCAAAATTCAAAAGGATATGAAGGACCCTGGATCAATTATGCTCGCATGAAAACATTACGTTCCACTAAAGATCTTATGGGTCCAGCCTTAGATATTCCTCATCTCACCTTCCATGCTTGGTTTGAAGCGCAATGGGGGCAAGATGGATGGAAAAAACTCGGTAAGATTCCTAATGACATGTGGATGACTTATCTCAACTGGTATCGCGATATCTTACAGCTTCCCGTAGAAAGTGATTGCAAGCTCATTTCTATTATTCCTGTTCAAGAAGAATTTGAATTAGAGTTTCAACAAGCTGGACAGCCTTTAATAATAAAAGCTCGTAAAGTTGTTTTAGCAACAGGCCGAGCAGGATTTGGAGGGCCTCATATTCCTGATTTTGTTAAACATCTTCCTCATTCTGTTTATGCACACACAATTGATCACATTGACTTTGAGACATTAAAAAATCGGCGTATTGGTATTATTGGAGTAGGAGCATCAGGTTTTGATGCAGCAGCTGTGGCTTTAGAAACCGGAGCAAAAAGCGTTGATCTTATCATGCGTCGTTCTCATATTCCAAATGTCAATAAATTTGCTAGCCAAAGTTATCAAGGCTTTAGCCAGGGTTATCATAAACTAAGTGATGAACAACGTTGGGATTTTATGTCTGTTGCCTTTGACTCTGGTCCCTCTCCCCCTATCGAAGCTCTAAAACGCGTTCAAGGATATTCCAATCTTCATCTTCGTCCCAATACTAAGATCTTAAAAATCACGTTCGATGGCTCTCAATTGCAAATTGAGACAAATCAAGGACAGTACACTTATGATTTTATTATCCTAGCAACAGGATTTTATATTGACGGCCATCAACAACCTGAATTACGCGAAGTGATCGATCACATTGCCCTTTGGAAAGACCGTATGCCTGAAACGATGGTTAAAGAACATTCGCGTCTAGGGCTTTTCCCTTATCTAGGATCTAGCTTTGAATTTTTACCTAAAAAACCTGGAGCGGCGCCTTATTTAAAGAACCTTTATTGTTTTAACTACGCCGCTACAATGAGCCATGCTCTACTTAGTAGTGATATCCCTAGTATTAGCATTGGAGCTAAACGTTTAGCAGAAGGAATTGCCGCAGACTTTTTTATCCAAGATAGCGATCACTATCTGCAACGATTGAAAAATTATCAAGAACAAGACTTTGATCAAGATAAGTACTTTCCTCTGAAAAAAGAAACAGCCTTTTAAGAGCCTGTTAAACAAGATAAATTTTTGATTTGAGTTTAATGTTGCCCGTGCACCAGAATGGTTCAAATTTTATCAATTATTAATTATTATTATCAAGGAGGTCCTATGCAAGTTTTGTCAAATCTCGTTTCCGCTGATTATTATGGCATGGCTAGCAAAGCTTATGAACATACCACAGAGCTTGCCTCTTCTTGTTGGAAAGCTACGAAACGAAAAGTGACAGTCATTAAAAATGATTTAGGGAACCCTGTCACTCAAAATCGATGTTATAATGGATTCGTTAAAATTGGTGTTTCAACAGCTTTTGCTTTCAATAAGTCAGCTTCTACTCAAGAATATGTGACTGATCTTGTCCCTCACACTTATCATGTCTTTGTTCTTTCTGAGAATGCTTCTTATACCGTACTAGCAGGTGGAGCTTTTGTCAATGGAGCACGTTTAATAGACATATTTATTAAAGCGACATATGGAACTTCTACTATTCCTTTTCCTTTGAACTTATTGGATATTATCAATCATGGTTACAATTTTGCCATTATAGGATACATTGCTGGTAAAAAAGCTGGCTTGATAGGACACAACGCTGATAAAAAAGTTGGCTTGATCACAGATAAAAAAACCAATTGATTGAGCTCTTAATTATTAAGCAATCGCATTCTTCCCAGCGCGCATGCTAGATTGTAGTCATTTAGCATGCGTGGGCATTATTTCATCAGCCAATATTCAAGAATTAAATTGGGCATCTATATACTTTATTATCACTTAAGGACGCGTTGAGCAACCGAAGCGGAAAATTTTGACTTGATAAACTTGTTGCCTTACCTTTATTCAGACTGCTTGATCTCTCTGATTTGATGGTCACGCTTAATGGTCTCTGTTTGAAGCTCGAATTTTTCTATATCTTCTTTGATGATCCTGTCTTTCTTATTCTTTTGCTTTTCAATCGCTTTTTGTTCTTTTACTTCTTCTGTCTGCCTTTCGATCACGTCCCTAATAAAGGTATCAGAACTGGCTAAACAATTGGCTGCTTCAATAAATACTTTTTTATCTTCTTCTAACTGTTCTTTATGTCTCTTTTCAACAGTCTCTAACAGCTCTCTAAAGCGTTCAACCAATTGTTCTTCTTGATAACGCTTCTGGCGATTTTCCATATCTTGTTGATCTTGCTTTCTTTGCTGTTGTAATTGCTGTTGCTCTAAAGCACGAATTTGATAGGAAATGTCAATAGCCTTAAAGATGACTGTCGAAATGTGGTCGACTTCTGCTGCAGTAAAATACGTCACCTGAGCTTCTTTAAGTTCAATTTTCTCTTTGACTTCGCCTTCTGGATTTATCAATTTCAATTGTTTGATTTTTCCTCGTTCAATCCAATCAGCCATTTTAGGAGCAAACTTTGCCTTTAGTTTCTTACCCGGTTTAACTTTTGTTTTCAATGCAACAAAGGCTTGATTTTGGATGGCCTGTGCCACTCTTTCAGGATGTTGTCTGATATCTAAAGGCTCTATTTCTAATTGATCCATATTGTCTAAAGGCGCAATGAGATCTTCAACTCTTGTTGGAGTGACAATAATATGAAAGGAATAGTTAGCTAAGCCTTTCTTGGATAAATGCACAATATAGTCATCTAAAGCCAAATTCAATTTTTGCAATTCATTGATGACATTTAAGAGAGGTTCTTCACTTGGCAATCCTAAAGGCTGAGAAGAATTCTCAATTAATTGCTTTTCATGAGCCAAGGGAAGATGTGCAAAAGGATACTCAAAATTTGAGCGAGAATCGGAGGGAATAAAAGGATTACCAACATTCATACATCTTCCTTAAATTAACTTAACGATTGAATAGGTTCTAAGAGTATTTACAAGCTATAACATTAAAAACAACTAACAATATTATTGTTTATTATAACATGTCTTCTCATTATTAAACTAGCGAAGTATAAAATAAATTTTCTTAAAGATCTTATTTTAAAAATGTTAAGATGCTTATTTTCTCTTCCATAGAAAGTCTGATTCAAGATCTTCTTTTTTAATGAGGAGAAGAAATTGATTCATTTTAAGGGCAATTTCATTCACACCATGATGTTCCAAGAATTGACGTTGATTTTCAGTCAAAATTAAGGCTTGAACCTTTCCATTGTGAATATGTAATGCACCAACGCGATTTTGCTCTTTTAAAGCTTGAAGATCCGTTTCCGGTTCCGAAGCAAGGTTGTTTAAAAGCGAAATCACGCATGCAATACGCGGTTCGTTTACCTGCTGATTCGTAATTTTATAGAGCTTACCTTGAAGATAAACGGGGTGAATTCCATCAGACAAAGCTTCAACATTTAAACTTGCAAGTATAGGTTGAGTGATAGCTGTGTGCCGTTGGATAGCAATCGCCATAATATTCTCCTAATCGATTGATTTTCAAAATAGTTTAACTACTCTTAGTTTAAAGATAAAGATTTATTCAATTTCTATCTTTAATAAAACAGATGATTCGACTAAAGATAGCTAAAGAAGGATGCTTTATTTACAACAAGGAGGCTATATGGATGATCATATCCCTAATCCACCGGATGCAGCAGATCCAGCACAATTTGCGATGATGCTTTTAGCGGCTATTATTATGATTATTCCGTTCTGGCGGATTTTTTCAAAAGCTGGTTATTCAGGCTGGTTGAGTCTTTTGATGATTATTCCTATCATCAATTTAATTCTCTTATATTTTCTGGCATTTGCAGAATGGCCCATTCTTAGAAAAAGAGAGAATGAGCAAATGACACATCCGAACCCACCAACTCCGACAGTTTGATTAAAGGATTCTTTTAAATGTGTTTGGGAGGCCATTCTTGTTCTTTATCTTTTGGTTTACCACATTCTGAACAAGTATGAATTTGAGCCATAAAAAGTGAATGAATAAGAGGTTAAAAAGAAGCGCATAAGCTCAATTGAGCTTATGCGCTGAGCGAATTTAGGAAGCAATTTCTTCAACTGTATCTTCGAAGTCGAAAACCAGTTTTTCTTCCTCTTCTCTATCGACAAACTTCTTAACGCGTCTGTGGCGTTCGAAGCCTGTTCCACCTGGGATAATGTGTCCCATGATGACGTTTTCTTTGAAACCGACGAGGTAGTCAGTCTTACCTGCACAAGCCGCTTCTGTTAAGACACGTGTTGTATCTTGGAAGGAAGCTGCTGAAATAAAGGACTCTGTGCTAAGAGACGCTTTCGTAATCCCTAAAAGAACAGGTGTCGCTTGCGCAGCTTTACCGCCTTCTAAGGTAACTTTAATGTTTTCTTGCTCAAATTCCTTCTTATCAACTTCTTCTCCATACAACAAGCTTGTGTCACCTGGATCGATGACGCGGACTTTCTTCAACATCTGGCGGACGATAATTTCAATGTGCTTGTCATTGATATCAACCCCTTGCAGACGATATACTTCTTGAACTTGGTTAACCAAGTATTTTTGAAGTTCACGCACGCCGCAAATATCGAGAATTTCATGTGGGATCACCAAGCCGTCTGTTAACTGCTGGCCTTTCACCACATGGTCACCACGTTGAACGATTAAGTGCTTTGTATGAGGAATGAGATGTTCTTCTTCCATTCCAGTCATTTCATCGCGAACAACGACAATACGCTTGTTCTTTTGAACACCGCGGAAATCTACCACACCATCGATCTTCGCAATTTCAGCTGAGTCTTTTGGCTTACGTGCTTCAAACAACTCGGCAACACGTGGAAGACCGCCCGTGATATCCTTTGTCTTAATCGCGCTTCTTGGGAGACGTGCTAACATCTTACCGGCTGTCGCATACTCGCCTTCTTCAACCGAGATGATCGCTCCTGCAGGTAAAGGATAAGTTCCAACTAACTCTTCGCAAGCTTGGTCAGCATAGATGGCGATCTGCGGATGCAATTCTCCACGATGCTGCTTAACGATGAGCTCGGCCTGTCCTGTTTGCTTGTTCACATCGCGTTCGGTTGATAAACCTTCCACGAGGTCTTCGTAGCGGACATAACCAGGACGATCGCAGATAATTGGAATGCTATGCTGTTCCCATTCTGCAACACGAACACCAGGTTTTACTTTTGAACCATCGGCAAGCAAAATCTTTGTTCCTAATTCCACTGTAAATGATTGCAATGGCTCGATAGATTTTGTGCTTAGGAGCTTTTTATACTCATCTAAAGAACGTCCTTCATCACGAACGATATTTAAGCGACCATTCTTGTTGAGAGCAACCCAATGTCCTTCTTCTGTCTTCACTGTACGCAAATCGGTATAAACAACAATACCATCATTGTCAGCTACGATCTCAGGACTGATTCCAGCAGACGCAATACCACCTAAGTGGAAGGTACGCATAGTCAACTGTGTTCCAGGTTCACCGATGGACTGAGCAGCGATAATACCGACAGCTTCACCCATGCTGACCGCACGACTATTTGCCAAGTTAATTCCATAACACTTCGAGCAAACTCCTCGGCGGGTTTCGCATGTTAAGACCGAGCGGATACGGACGCTTTCAATACCCGAGTCATCAATCGCTTCTGCTTGTGCATTTGTTAATGTATCGCCCGCTTTGGCCAATAGCTTTGTACTATCGCCTGGCTGATAGATATCTTCACAAACTGTACGTCCAAAGATACGATCTTTGAGAGGCAATAACTCTTCTTGACCTTGCTTAACAGCAGAAACGTCAATTCCATTGAGTGTTCCGCAATCTTCTTCTGTGATAATCACATCTTGTGCAACGTCAACTAAACGACGAGTCAGGTAACCAGAGTCCGCTGTTTTCAACGCGGTATCCGCCAAACCTTTACGCGCACCGTGAGAAGAAATGGAGAACTCAATCACCGATAATCCTTCACGGAAGTTAGAGGTAATAGGCGATTCGATAATGTCACCTGATGGTTTCGCCATCAATCCGCGCAACGCACCTAACTGACGAATCTGAGACTTGTTACCACGAGCACCAGAATCCATCATGAGGTACAATGGGTTCATTGCACTATCTTTGATCTCACTGATTAGTTTAAAGAGCTCTTCTGAAAGTACATCTGACACTTCAGTCCAAATACTAATTGTTTTAGAATAGCGCTCCCCTTCTGTGATGATACCATCTTCATATTGCTTTTTCACTAATGCAACGCGATCATGCGCATCTTTTAAGATCTTTTGCTTGATTGGCGGAATCTTCACGTCGCAAACACCCATGGACAAGGCTGACTTGGTTGCTTCAGCGAAACCTAAGCTCTTCAAGCTATCTAAAAAGCGTACTGTTGCTTCTAAGCCTGCTTTCTTATAGCACTGCATAACAAGTTCGCCCATTTTCTTTTTAGGCAAACTATAGTTTTGGAAACCGAGTTCTTTTGGAACGATGGTATTGAACACAACACGGCCAGGAGTTGTTTCAATAATACCATTTTCGGTACGCAACTTAATCTTTTCATGGATGCGCAAACCGCGAGAGTAGTCTTGACGATTTTCACCTGTTGGGTTTGGACGATCTTCATACCAGTTGTAACTTCCGCTTGCTTGAAGTGCCAATAAGACCTCTTGCGCATTTCGGAATACACGAGTTTTCAAACCATGATCTTCGCGAATATAAAGCGGATCTAGCATCAAGTAATACAGGCCAAGCGTCATATCCTGAGAAGGAACAGCAACAGGTTTTCCAGAAGAAGGCAAGAAGATATTATCAGGTGCCATCATCAAGAGTTTAGCCTCAAGCTGAGCTTCAATAGAAAGAGGAACATAAACCGCCATCTGGTCACCGTCGAAGTCCGCGTTAAACGCCGAGCAAACGAGCGGATGGATACGGATCGCTTTACCTTCAATCAAGACAGGTTCAAACGCTTGGATACCTAAACGGTGCAGTGTTGGCGCACGGTTTAGAAGTACTGGGTGTCCTTTAATAATATCTTCTAAAACGTCCCACACTTCTGGTGCGTGGCGTTGAATCATCTTCTTCGCTGAACGAATCGTATAGACATACCCCAAATCTTTTAAACGCTTAACAATAAATGGTTCAAAAAGTTCCAACGCCATCAACTTAGGCAGACCGCACTGATTGAACTTCAATTCAGGACCGACGATAATGACCGAACGGCCAGAATAGTCAACGCGCTTACCTAACAAGTTTTGACGAAAACGGCCTTGCTTACCTTTTAACATTTCAGAAAGCGACTTCAACGGACGGTTACCCGCGCCCATCACTGGATGACCATGACGGCCGTTATCAAATAACGCATCGACAGCCTCTTGCAACATACGCTTTTCGTTGCGTACAATCACTTCCGGCGTCTTAAGTTTTAAGATTGCTTTGAGGCGATTGTTACGGTTAATGACGCGGCGATAAAGGTCGTTAAGGTCAGAAGTTGCAAAGCGGCCACCATCCAAGGGTACCAAAGGACGCAGATCTGGTGGAATGACCGGAACGGCGGACATCACCATCCATTCTGGCTTATTATCTGAAGAAACGAAACTTTCAATAATCTTCAGACGCTTCGCCAGCTTCATGCGTGCTTGTTGCGATTTTGTTTTACGCAGCTTTTCTTTCAAATCGATGAGTTGAGATTGCAGATCTTCACCAGCTAATAGGTCACGAATTGCTTCTCCACCCATTTTAGCAACAAACGCATCTCGTCCCCATTTTTCTTGCGCTTCACGATATTCGGTATCGTTTAAAAGCTGCTTTCTTTCCAAGTCTGTTTGACCTGGATCAATGACGACATATTCTTCGTAATAAATAATGCGCTCGAGATCGGCTGATGTCATTCCTAAGACGTTACCAATACGAGATGGCATTGTCTTGAAGAACCAAATATGAACAACAGGTACAGCCAATTCAATATGCGCCATACGTTCGCGGCGAACTTTTGAAAGAGTAACTTCCACACCGCAACGATCGCACACAATCCCTTTGTGCTTGATCTTTTTGTATTTTCCGCAAGCACATTCCCAGTCTCGCGTAGGTCCAAAAATTTTCTCGCAGAAAAGACCACCCTTCTCAGGTTTAAATGTTCGGTAATTAATCGTTTCGGGCTTCTTAATTTCTCCGCGGGACCACTCGTTACGTATGACATCGTCGGAAGCAATTTTGATGGTTAACTTATCAAATTGTCCGTCGTTCTGATTTCTTTCAGACATGTTTCTTTCAGACATGTATGTCTCCTAAAAATGAGTTTAAATTGTTCGGCCAAGAGGCCTTTAAGACGACGTCTTTGTTCTTTCCAAATTAGCAGCAAGACACAGATCTCTTAAGGAAAGAAATCTGTGTCTTTATCGGTCGAATCTTTATGAAACGAGGTCGTCTTCGTTCTGTTATTGCTCTTCTACAGCTTCGGTATAAACGTTTAAGCCTAAACCTTGCATTTCCTTAATCAATACATTGAAAGACTCTGGAGTTCCTGACTTCAACAGGTTCTCTCCTTTCACGATTGATTCATAGATGCGAGTACGGCCTGCAACGTCATCTGACTTCACAGTCAAAAGCTCTTGTAAGAGATGCGCAGCACCATAAGCCTCGGCTGCCCAAACTTCCATCTCCCCGAAACGCTGACCACCCATTTGAGCCTTACCACCCAGAGGCTGCTGAGTCACAAGCGAGTATGGACCAACAGCACGAGCGTGGATCTTATCAGCAACTAAGTGGCTGAGCTTTAACATATAGATGTATCCTACCACAACGCTATTATCAAAACGTTCGCCGGTACATCCATCAAAGAGGTAAAACTTACCATCTCCTGGCAAACCTTCTTTCTTCATCATTTCCCAAATTCGATTTTCAGGGAAACCTTCGAAGACTGGGCTCTTGACATTCATTCCAGCATGTTTTGCTGCAATGCCCAAGTGGGTTTCAAAGAGCTGTCCCATGTTCATACGAGAAGGTACGCCCAATGGGTTCAAGATAATTTCAATTGGCTGTCCAGTTGTCAGATAAGGCATATCTGCTTCTGGAACAATCTTAGAAACCACCCCTTTGTTACCGTGGCGTCCTGCCATTTTATCCCCGACTTGTAGCTTACGCTTAGAAGCAACATAGACTTTTACTTGGCGAATTACACCAGGATCAAGGTCTGTATCTCCTTTGCGCATAAACTCAAGCTGAGTCTTATATTGAGTTTCTACAGTCTGCAAGGCAATTTCGTAATCGTGCAATGTCTGCTTCAGCGTCGTATAAATCTCGTTTTCTGGCATTAAAAGATCTTCAACGTTTTCTCTTTCCAATGCTTCGATCAAGTCTTGAGTAATAGGTGTGCCTTCTTCAATAATAATTTCTGCTGTTCGGCGATGAACAACATTGCCTGGAGCAATTTCATTGAGGAGCAATGCACCTACACGCTCATGCTTTTCTGTTCGTAGTTCTGCTTGCTTTGCTTTGTATTCGCGTTGAATGTCTTTCAGCTTAGACGCCTCTTCGACTAATTCATCATCAGTCTTAGATAAACGATCACGTCGGCTGAAAACTTTCACATCCATGACAACTCCTTCTGTTCCAGGAGGAGCAACTAAAGAAGCATCTTTGACATCAGAAGCTTTATCCCCGAAAATCGCACGCAATAAACGCTCTTCAGGAGCTAATTCTGTTTCAGATTTTGGTGTGATTTTTCCAACGAGTGTATCGCCTGGCTTAACCTCTGCTCCGATGCGGATAATTCCATCATCGCCCAAATTACGCAGAGTTTCTTCTGAGACATTCGGAATATCACGAGTAATTTCTTCTTTTCCAAGCTTTGTATCACGTGCAGTTAACTCGAATTCCTCAATATAAATAGAGGTATAGTAGTCTTCGCGCAGCAATTTTTCAGAGATAATGATCGCATCTTCATAGTTGTAGCCAAACCATGGCATAAACGCCACAAGAACGTTACGTCCTAATGCGACTTCTCCCTTATCAGTTGCAGGTCCATCCGCAATGACATCTCCAGCTTTAACCTTGTCGCCAACATGGCATAAAGGCTGCTGGTTAATGCATGTTCCCGCGTTGGAGCGAATAAATTTCTTCAAATGGTATGTCTTCTTCTCAAGGCGGTTATCGTCCGGAGAAATAACAACTTTCAAACCATCTACATATTCGACTACGCCGTCTTCTTGTGCAATCACAACTGCACCAGAATCGCGGGCTGCGCGTGCTTCCAAGCCAGTTCCAACAATGGGAGCTTCTGGTTTAAGAAGAGGAACACCTTGACGCTGCATGTTCGATCCCATCAACGCACGGTTCGCATCGTCATGTTCAAGGAACGGAATCAATCCTGTGACAATCGAAACAAGCTGCTTAGGTGAAACGTCCATATGCGTGACGTTTTTAGTGTCTGTTTCAAATTGTTCGCCACGATAACGGACCCAGCAAATAGGCTCTTGGAACATGTTATATTCATCAAGAGGAGCCGAAGCCTGAGCGATCACGCACTGTTCTTCCTGATCAGCTGTCATATATTCAATTTCGTCAGTGACAACTCCATCACGAACAATGCGATAAGGTGTTTCAATAAAACCGAATTCGTTAATTTTCGCAAAAGAAGACAAGGAAGAAATCAAACCGATGTTGGGTCCTTCAGGTGTCTCAATCGGGCAAATACGGCCGTAATGGCTGGTATGCACGTCGCGGACCTCAAAGCCTGCTCGATCACGGTTCAAACCGCCTGGTCCAAGAGAGGACAGACGACGTTTGTGAGTCAATTCGGCAACTGGATTTGTTTGATCCATGAATTGCGACAATTGCGAACGTCCAAAGAAATCTTTCAAGACGCCAGCTAAGCCTTTAGCTGAAATAATTTTGCCTGGTGTCAGAGTATCGGATGAGAAATCAAACAAGTTCATGCGTTCGCGAATGATTTTTTCCATACGCGCCAAACCAATACGGCATTGGTTTTGGATCAATTCACCAACAGAACGAACACGGCGATTACCTAAGTGATCAATATCATCGATAAATGATTCTTCACTACCGCTTCTTAACTTGATTAAGTACTTTAAAGCACCAATCACATCTTCTTTATTTAATGTGACTATTTGAAGCGCTTCATCGGTGATTTCAAAACCAAGCTTACTATTGAGCTTATAACGTCCAACACGCCCTAAATTATAGCGTTTTGGATCGAAGAAAAGGCGCATAATGGCAGAACGTGCATTTGACAATGTCGCAGGCTCGCCTGGACGAATCTTACGATAAAAGTCCTTCAAGGCTGATTCATAAGAATCTGTTGGATCTTTTGCCAACATCTTAATAATAGGACTTGTCTCATCTGCATCTTCGGCAATGCGAATGACATCAATGCCAGCATCCATAATGCGCTTAAGCATTGCAGTCGTTAATTTCTCAGATGCCTTACCAAAAACCAAACCAGATTCTTCATCAATCACGTCTTGAGCAAGAATTTTTCCTACTAACTTCGCAAATTCTTTCTCATTTTTGATCTTATATTTGCGGGTATTGAAAAACTCTTCAATAATATCGCTATTTGTTGAATAGCCCAATGCACGGATAAAGGTTGTAGCGAGGATTTTGCGGCGGCGTTTTTTGCGATCGATATAAATATGGATCAGGTCGTTTGTATCAAATGCACCTTCCAGCCAACTTCCACGATAAGGGATAATACGGAAAGAGTAAATCATGTTTCCGCGTGCATGACGCTCTTGTTCAAAGCAGATACCAGGTGAACGGTGAAGCTGAGAAACAACTACACGCTCAGCACCATTAATAATAAAGGTACCCTTATCCGTCATAATGGGAATTGTGCCCATATAGACTTCTTCTTCTTTAATACCAGTTTCGTCTGTTAAGCGAAACTTGACTTTTAGGGTGACATTGTACGTAATCCCGCGGCGAATACACTCCTCGGGACTGTATTTAGGCACACCTAAATTGTATGACAGAAATTCAAGAATTGTTTTCTCGTCATAAGACTTAATGGGGAAAATTTCAGTGAAAACCTCTTGCAAACCAATATTTTCCCGTTCATCAGGAAACTTATCTGCTTGCAGAAATTGATTATATGACTTAATTTGAATTTCTATCAAATTGGGAAGATCTATAATTTCTTCCTTATCAATAAAACTCTCTCTATGTGGCGGCCTTTTCAACATTATGAAGGACTCCTACTATGGCTTTACTTGAGACGAATAGATAAAAAGACTCTTCGATATTCTACTCAATCGAGACTCGCTTGATTCAGCAAATATCATCTTTATTCACGGAGCAGGACACTGTCACAAAATCAACAAAATCGGCAGGATATGCAGGATAAAGAATAACCAAAGAGCTCAGAAGAAACATTCTTCTTTATCTTGTATATCCCATCTATCCTATTGATTGTTGACTCTCCTTGATTGTTGACTCTCCTCGTGAACAATTCACTTATAAGTTATTTAAATCTTGGATTTTGAGAGATGGACTATCCAAATCCAACTTTCAAAAGCCAAGATGGCTCATTGTTAAGGCTTGGTTAAAAGGCTTAAAAATCGCATCAAAAGTAAATAAGGAAAAAATTTGAGTTGCGTTGTTATAATGATAAGAGAAATGAATCTGCTTTACTGAGACCCTACTACGCATTATATCCAACAAGCCTTTAAAAAATCAAGTAAAAAATTTAAAACAAGACCAAAAATGGGAGAAAATAACATCTCCCACTTTTGGTTACATTTTTCAAAGAGTAGCGGATTAAAGTCCTTTAAGAGTGACTTTACCACCAGCAGCTTCGATTTTCTTCTTGATATCTTCAGCTTCAGCTTTTGGAGCAGTTGCTTTGAGTTCTTTAGGTGTTGCTTCAACCAGATCTTTTGCTTCTTTTAAGCCAAGGCCTGTAATTTCGCGAACAACTTTAATAATGCCGATTTTCTTATCAGCTGGAGCATCTGTCAATGTCACTTGGAAATCTGTAGACTCAGCAGCAGCAGGTGCAGCAGCGCCACCAGCTGCAGGAGCAGCAGCAGCCATTACAGTAGGAGCTGCAGCTTTAACGCCCCATTTATCTTCGAGAAGCTTCTTTAATTCAGACATCTCCAATACGGTCAATTCACTTAGTGCATCGACTAAATCTTCTGTTTTCTTCTTACTCACAGTATTACCTCTTAATTTCTAAAAACTTGTCTTAATAAATCTTTTGAATCAATTAAACCTTAACCGGCGTTTTCCGATCCTTCTGCTTCTTTGCTTTTGTTGTCTAAGCAGTAAGGAACGCTCGCCAACAAGGCTTCCATAACAGCCAATGTTTGAGAAAGTGGAGCTTCCAATACACTGAGGAACTG
The DNA here is from genome assembly GCA_044226925.1 of Parachlamydiaceae bacterium. Lineage (GTDB taxonomy): Bacteria > Chlamydiota > Chlamydiia > Chlamydiales > Parachlamydiaceae > JANWJE01. The sequence goes on along the minus strand of JBGAGC010000002.1, from coordinate 417,568 downwards.
AGCTCGCATTTCGTCTTTGCTCGGCAAGGTTGATAAACGTTCAACGTCAGCGCCTGTATACAGTTGACCATCAAATCGTCCGCCAATCACTTGAATTGCTTTTTCTCGATCTTGGCTAAACTTAAATACCATCTTTGTTGTTTCAATCGGATCTTGACCGAGAAACACAATTCCAATATGTCCAGGTAAAGATGATAGATCAAGCTGAATACCTGCATCTTCGGCAGCTTTTAACAAGACGCGCTTGCGAACCACTTCTACATCACCACCCATTTTGCCAACTTCTCGGCGAAATTCATTAGCTGCATTAGCACTAAAACTTGCATACTGCATAATGACAAATGAATTAAAACGGTCGATTTTGTCTTTGATTTCCTTTTTAAGGAGTTCTTTTTCTGATCTCATAATTCCCTATACTCCTTAAGCTGCTAAATCTGATTCGCGTAAATCAATTTTCAGGCCAGGTCCCATAGTTGAAGAAATCACTAAAGATTTAAGATAGTGACCTTTTGCAGAAGCTGGCTTGGCACGCTGAATAGCGGTTAGGAACGCTTGAATGTTTTGCTCGAGTTTATCGGCATCAAAGGAAAGCTTTCCAACACCGTTGTTCACAACACCATGACGATCAAGTTTAAACTCAATCTTTCCACCTTTTAATTCTGCAACAGCTTTAGCAATATCTGTTGTAACTGTTCCAGCCTTAGGTGTTGGCATGAGACCGCGGGGTCCTAATACTTTACCCAATTTACCAACATCGCGCATCATATCGGGTGTTGCAATGACAGCATCAAAATCTGTCCAACCCCCGTTGACTTTCTCAAAAAGCTCTTCGTGACCCGCATAATCGGCACCAGCTGCTAAGGCTTCTTTCACCTTATCACCTTTCGCGAAAACGAGAATTTTCATCGTTTTACCTGTTCCATTCGGTAATGAAACAGTTCCGCGAACGCTCTGGTCCGAGCGACGAGGATCTACGCCCAGCTTTAAAGAAATTTCCACTGTCTGATCAAATTTGACAGTTGGACATTTCTTGAGAATATCGATAGCTTCTTTAACACTATATGTCTTTTGAACATCTAGTGATTTAGCTATCTCCCGAATTCTTTTACTTGGACGACCCATATTGTTATACTCTATTCGTTGATGAGTTCAATGCCCATTGAACGAGCCGTTCCGAGCACGATATTTGTTGCCATTTCCAGATCCGCTGCATTCATATCTTGCATTTTTTCTTGTGCAATTTTACGTGCTTGAGAACGGGTAATTTTAGCAACTTTATCACGGTTAGGAACAGCTGATCCCTTCGCTGCACCTGTTGATTTTTTCAACAGCTCAGAGACAGGAGGCTTTTTAGTTATAAAAGAAAATGACTTATCTTGATACACAGTAATGACTGTTGGCAATACATCGCCCGCCATTGCTTGTGTTTTAGCATTAAATTCTTTGCAGAAAGACATAATATTAACACCCGCAGCACCAAGAGCAGGACCTATTGGTGGCGCTGGGTTGGCTTTTCCAGCTGGAATTTGCAACTTAATAATCTTGACAACTTTTTTTGACATGCTAGTCCTCTATGTTATCTCTTCAGACTGACCCGCGATTGATTAAACACGTCGATAGAGGCACTCTAGGTGTAAATCGTTTCACTGGTTTATTCTACTTTTCAGGCAATTTATTAAAGGGAAATTAAGTATACAGGAAAAGGCAGGAAAACTCTACAGTTTTTTTGCTTATTCCTGATAATTTCTTACCCGTTCCTTATTCTTCAAATTTAAATTTATACATTAGAAATAGAAGAAGGAAGATGGGAGACATTAAGTCTATCAAACTTTTCCTATCTTATGACCTTCTTCATTCTCTTAAGTACTTTCAGCTTCTTCTGTGATTTCTTCGACTTGAGCAAATTCAAGATCATCAACTCGCGTATCGCGACCAAAAATTGAAACCATCACACTTAAACGACCTTTGTCATGGAAAACTTCAGTCACAGTTCCGATAAAGTTCACAAATACACCATCTGTGATCTTGACACGATCGCCCACTTCAAATTTATGCTTCTGAGTAATTTTTTGCTTCTTATCTTCGAGGTCTTTCAGAATTTCATTCACTTCTTGGTCTGTCAAAGGAGTTGGCTTATCACCACCCAAAAAATCAATCACTCCATTTGTATTTTTGACATATTGCCAAGAGTCATCATTTAAATTCATTTTGACAAGCAGATAACCTGGCCATAAACGTTTTTCAACAACGTGTTGCTGCCCTTTTTTCACTTCAGAGACATTTTCTGTGGGTAGCAAAATCTGCTCAATTTGATCGGCCATACCCTTGAGTTCAAGATGTTCTTCTAGTGCTTTTTTAACTTTTTTCTCGTGCGTAGATAGCACTTGTACAACATACCACTTATGCATGCATTTACCTTCATTTGGTCTAATCATTATACATCGCAAGCTTGGAGCACCTGAATTGAGAAGTGGATGCTTTAAGCTGGGAGCTTAAAACAGCATTCACTTGAATGAACTCGCCATATTGTCTGAATATGGTTGAACGCTCAAGAAAAAGGACGCAGCCATTAGCTACCCATTACTTCATCAAATACATTCTTCTAAATTCAAAGACTCTGTGGGCAAGTAAAAGAATTAACCACCGATAAAATTTATTAAAAAATTTAACCCGCCTAATGTTCCTTGAATGATTAAGTCCAATAAGTAAATCGCCATTCCAAAAATAAAAGTTGCTCCAACGACGATCTTGGTATAAACCAAAAGTTCCTCGCGGTTTGTCCAAGTGATTTTATGAATTTCACTTTTAATATCTGCAATAAACTCTTGCACACGTTTAGTAGGCAAGGTTTGTTCAGATACTGTTGAATGTTGGGGCTTTTTTACTTCCATGGATTTTACTTCTGCACCCACGTTTGATACCTCATCTTGTGTTGCTGGACCCTCTTTGACTTAATCCTTATGGCAATCGAGTGCGGAGGGATTCGAACCCCCGACCAACGGCTTTGGAGACCGTTGCTCTACCAACTGAGCTACACACCCTCAATAATGAACTAGCTTTATTTACTCTATCAACAACATACAAAAGGGTAGGCTTTCACCCACCCTTTGATTCATCGAGGTGAAAATTACTTAATGATTTCGGAAACGGTTCCAGCACCAATTGTACGACCACCTTCACGAATAGCAAAGCGCATACCTTTTTCCATCGCGATTGGGGCAATCAATTTAACTGTAATTTCAACGTTATCACCAGGCATTACCATCTCTACACCAGCTGGCAATTCAATTGTTCCTGTAACGTCTGTTGTACGGAAATACAACTGAGGACGATAACCAGAGAAGAAAGGCTTATGACGGCCACCTTCTTCTTTTGTTAGAACGTAGACTGGTCCTTTGAACTCTGTATGAGGTGTGCAAGTTCCAGGAGCAGCGAGACACATACCACGCTCAATGTCCGTCTTGTTCAAACCTCTTAAGAGAATACCAACGTTTTCACCCGCACGAGCTTCATCCAACACTTTATTGAACATCTCAAGACCAGTCGCAACTGTATCTCTTGTTTCGCCCAATCCAACGAGTTGTAATTTATCGTTAATCTTTACCACTCCGCGTTCGACGCGACCTGTTGCCACTGTACCACGACCAGAGATAGAGAAAACGTCTTCAACTGGCATTAAGAATGGCTTATCAACTTCACGCTGAGGAGTTGGGATTTGACTATCAACAGTCTTCATCAATTGCTTAATAGACTCAACATACTTTGGATCTCCTTCAAGAGCGCGTAAAGCAGAACCTCTTACGATTGGAGAATTATGGTAACCTTTTGATTCGAGCAATTCGTGCAATTCCATCTCAACGAGGTCGAGAAGTTCTGCATCAGCATCGCCCAGCATATCAACTTTGTTAAGGAATACAACGATCGCAGGAACTTGCATCTGACGAGCCAACAAGATGTGCTCGCGTGTTTGAGGCATCGCACCGTCTGTTGCTGCAACCACGAGAATAGCGCCGTCCATTTGAGCAGCACCAGTAATCATGTTCTTAACGTAGTCTGCGTGGCCTGGGCAGTCAACGTGTGCATAGTGACGGTTTTCTGTTTCGTATTCAACGTGAGTTGAGTTGATCGTGATCCCACGTGCTTTTTCTTCAGGGGTATTATCAATAGAGGCATAATCTCTAAATTTTGCTCCACCTTGTTCAGCAAGAACTTTGGTGATAGCAGCGGTTAACGTCGTCTTTCCGTGGTCAACGTGACCAATCGTACCGATATTGACGTGTGGCTTCTTCCGCTGAAACATTTCTTTAGCCATTTTGTACTTCCTCCGTTAAACTCGAGTAAAATCTACGGTTTTTGTTTATTTATTTAAAGTCTGCCCAGAATAGGAATTGAACCTACGACCTTTTGCTTACCATGCAAATGCTCTACCACTGAGCTATCTGGGCAAGCCAATTTGCACAAGCGCTTTTTCTCTTTAAGAGTAAAAGTTGATCATTATAGAATGTTAATAAAAAAAAATCAACACTCTTCTGTGATCTAGCGCTGTCTGAAAATAATTCTTGCCTTGCTTAAATCATAGGGCGACATTTCAACAGTTACAATATCTCCAACCAATACGCGAATATTTTTCATCCGCATCTTACCACAAAGATGAGCAATCACTTTTAGCCCATTTTGAAGGGATACGCGAAAATGCATATTTGGAAGTAGTTCTTCTACTGTACCCTCAATTTTTATTGTATCTTCTTTAGCCATGTGCTTGTATAAACCTTGGTTTTCCAAAGCAAGCGCGAGAGAGAGATACGCTCCTTTGAATTAGTGACTAATAAGTTAACATTTTAGAGATAAAAGTCAAGAGAAAAGAAGTGAAAAGATTTAAAAATTTCTCGTTATCTCAACTTGAGATTTGATAATGGAATATTCTATTTATGATTGGCTGAATAATTTCTATGCTTATTTTGACCTAGCCATAAATTCGAAGAATTTTTTTATTACCTCTGGCGACCATCGACGCTTTTCCAAAAATTTTAAGACCAAATCAGGGTTTGTCACTAGTAAAAAAGTCAATTCTTTTAAAAGAAATGGCAGTTTCAACATTTGCTTTCCCCTCAATAGAGGGGTTAAAAGACTTAACGCCTGAACAATAAGTAAAAGCGAGCGAAAAGAACGAAACATAGCACTCCCCTTGTTGCCTTTTCAATTTGACTATATCACATCAACTATTAATTTATAATATAATTATAATAGTTATTTTAAATAAGCAGCAATTATCAACACTGTAATTAATAAATTAAACACTAAAGCCAATTTAAAAGTAAAATTAATCCCAATTAAGAGAAATGCTTTTTTGAAGATTGTTATTCATTTAGAAATTTTGAATTCATGTTTTATGAATGGATTTTTGTGTTTTAAGCTGATTAGAAATTGAGGTTGACGTCGAGAAACTATGCTTTGAAAGCATCAAAAGCCAAAATTCTCGTTTAGGGCTAGCTTTTTCAAGTACACTTTCGCCTGATTCTCCTTCAACCGTTAGAGAATTAAGAATCTTTTTTAGGTGGCTCTACATGAATAAGTGTTTCTTTTTTGGAAAGCTCTTCGGAAGTCATTTCTTCTATTTTCAAACCTTTTTCGCGGCTAAACCAAGGAAAAAAAGCGCTTGTGCGGGCTTGATAATCTTGATAAGCATCTCCCTTTGTTTGCAACGCATGTGCTTCTGTCAATGGAATGCCTGAGGCTTTTAAAAGCAGATAGAGCATAAGACTAGGAGCAAGGATGCTTAGCCATCCAAAGGGAGCAGAAAGAGCCATCACACAATAACCAATCCAGACAATCCATTCAAAAAAATAGTTTGGATGCCTAGAATATCTCCACAATCCTTGCTCATAGACCTCATAAGGCTGTGTAGAGGCTTGTTTAAATAGAGTAAGCTGACGATCTGCAACAGATTCCCCTACAACACCCACCATCCAAATCAAAAGACCAAAAACCTCAAAAGGGCTAAAAAAAGGCAACACATCTTGACTCATTAAAGCAAAAGGCAAGGATAAAATAGTAATGAGAGCTCCTTGAAAAACAAATAGCATCAGCACTTGAAAAAGAGGATATTGAGGATAAGGCCATTTGCTTAATAACATTTCATAGCGAGGATCATCGCGATCGGGTAAATAACGTTGAGCGAGATGCCAGGTTAAGCGCAATCCCCAAATGGCCACAATTGTTAGAACTAAAATCTTACGCCAAATATATCCAAACCCCAAAATAACACACACTAAAGCCGCAATCACAAAACCAATGCCCCAGGCGATGTCAATACTACTGACATTGCGACGAAAGCAATAAAACATCCAAAATACAAGCATTAATGCTTCCACTGCCACTAAAGTAGTCCCAAGTATCACAAAAAAATGAAACATCCATCTTTCCTCTTTTAATTAGGTTTCGTTGTAGCGCTTTTAAATTAAAAATCCAAGTTACATTAAAATCACAAATTTTCATTTCTTAGAAAAAGAAGATCGATTAAACTTAAAATAGGAATTTAAACGTATTATAAATGAGCAAGTTATGTTTGAATCTTGTTTAGAAAAACAGCGTAAAATCAAAGAAGTTTTTTTGGCATGTCCATCCGAGGAAGCAAAATATGAGAAAATCATTGAACTTGGACGCCAACAGTCTCCGCTTGCACCTGCTTATAAAACACCTGAAAACTTTGTCAAAGGGTGCCAAAGCCAAATGTACTTACATTCCTATTGGCAAGACGATAAAATTATGTTTGAAACCGAATCAGATGCTTTAATATCGGCGGGATTGGCCACTTTACTGACTCAAGTTTATAGCGGAGAAGCACCAGAAGTTATTCTTAAATGCCCACCGACCTATCTCGATGAACTAGGAATTACTGCTAGCTTAACGCCGAACCGTGCTAGCGGCCTTTATAGTGTTCATTTACGTATGAAGCAAGAAGCCCTTAAGATGTTAGTAGAACGCGAAACCAAACAGAAAACAAATTAAAGAATAATCCTAGAGGTTGATTCTTCTATCACCTCTTCTTTCTCCCATTTTACTTCATTTCTTTTAAGTTATTTTTACCCGTAATCAGGAGTAAAAAAGCTTAAGTTCCGCTTATTTAAGTAGAACTTAAAGCTTATCATGATCTTTATTCTTCTTCTTTTATTGTTTTGAGAGGTTGACGGTAACATTGTTGGGAAAATCCCAGCATGTGCTGGCTAAGTTGTTGAATTTCATCATCAAGGCTCATTTCATCATCATCTTGCCATTCATCAGTTAATTTGAGTATTTTTTTTGCTTCGTTATCTAGAATGTCGACTGATTGTTGCAAAGAAAAGTGATGCTTTCTTTTGGGAAGCCCAGGATCAGATATAGGGATAAAATTGGATTGAGGAGGAAATTGTGCAAGCCAGTCATTAATTTTCTGCCTTACATTAACATCATTTGGCGTATTCTGCCCTTGTGAAACCTGGACTTGTGGATTTGTTAATAAATTCGAAAAAAATGGATTTGAATTTAAATCTGATGGAGAAGACATGACTTACCTTATGATGATTACAAGATTTAATTTTAATTTTTAAGAGTTAACCGCGTCGTTTAATTTCTGCTTAATTGAATTATCAATGCTATTTAATCATTGTAGGATGAAATTGCGCATTTGGGCCTTGATCTGCATGGCCATAGCCATAGGGTCCGACATTGGGTTTAGTAAAACCCAACCATCGTCTATATCGATATAAATTTGCAGCGACAAGCCGATGCATCCAAAAGTTAATTGTAAAAAAGGATGGGTTATCAGGCCACCACTCAGCTTGAATAAATGTATATTTTTTAAATTTAGTAGGCATTGCTTGATGATTGAGCTTAGCTGCTTCACATGCTTGATCAAATGTTTTGCCAAAAATGGGTTGATGTCTTGAATCAAACGCTAGTTTGACTCGGCCAAATAAAAGCGCTTTAATTTGTGGGCCCGCTACTTCATATTGAGGATTCCAGTTAGCTAAATTTTCAGCTTTTTGTACATCTAGCAAATAAGGGGACAAACCATTACATCTCCCTCGATCATAATGGCTAGATCCTCTTACATAAGCTGTTGTATTTGGACGTCTCAATTCATCATAAAGTTGATAATGATTGTTTGCCGTTTGATCGTCTTCTTCAAATAAAAAATGCTCTCCTTCGAAAAGAAGGATCATGTATTTTTTATAATCGGAATAATTCTGCAGTTTATCCCACAATTTCTTACTTACGATTTTAATTGCTGTTCGATCATGAGTTGCAGCATTTTTCACATTTAAAAGTTGAGGCAATTCTGTATAAAACTTTAACCGAGCCTCCGCTTCGCTTTGCGGATTAGAAGAACTTTTTAATGCAACTTGAAACGTCCGAATCTCTTGAATCGCTTCAGAAATTCTGTTCTTATCTTTACTATAAAAAATTAAAAAGCTGAAAAGGCCTGATATTTTCTGAGTGAGGTGAGACTCGACGACATTCAAAGCTGCATGGATTTGTCTTTGCTGTTGATCATCTAAGCCTTGAGGTGAAGTCAAAATGACCCGGATCAGCTCTTTCAAATCCTGAAAGTCTGTTTTATTCTTCATTAAAGCAAATCTACCAGCAATTCTTGTAACATAAAGGTGATTGGCAAATGTCACTTGACTAGCAAAATCGACTAATAGATCAATGTAATGAGGCAACTGCATGATTTCTTACCTAAATAATTCAAAACAAAAAAATTTAAATCTTTAATTATAGTTAATAAAGTATAATTAAGAAACGAAGTTTAAGCAAGAATTAATTAAGGTTAAATCATTTGTTTAAAAAAATCCTTAGCTGCACTTACGTCATCCCATCTATTTAAAGAAGAGTAATTGTTAATCAAGAGCAACATCCTTGTTTAGAACATGCTAGCCCCCTTGTGGAGCTGATTTGAATTCCACACAGCGACTAAAGGACAGGATGAGAGGCAATTAAAAGAAAGGTGATAATCTTTTATTTAAGAAGTAATAGGAGCAGCCTTATCTTGACGGATATCAAATTCCAACTTCCATTTCCGCCCATCAGGGGCGACACACCACAACTCAAGTACACCTAGCTCTGTCACTTTAGATTTTAATTTCACTCGTACTGTTTTTCCATCTCCTTCTTCTTTGTCTAAAAGAGTTTCAATCGGATGAAGTTCGCTTAATTCTTGTTTCCAATTGCGCACAATTGTTCCTAGTGTAGGTTCTTGTCCATTCGATAAAGTAGGTGTGGAATGACTAAAAAATCGAAAGGTTGCTTGTTCGCCTAAAACAAGAGCAAATTCTTGATGATCTAAATTGCGCTCTTCTCCTTCTTCTAAGCCAAATGGAACAATACAAATCGCACGTAGAGGAGGACTTATACCAGGAACTGCTGGAGCGGCTTCTTCAACTCCAACAAAATAGCTACGGCTTGTGCCTCCGCGAATTCTAACAGCATGTCCTTGACGTGCCAATCCATAATACGCAGCACCTCTGCTTACAGCATAATCATAGTCAGCTCCAGATAATTCTTTGACAGCTGGTTTTTTCAGTTTTTTGGCCCAGGCATTGAGAAGAGTCATTAACTGTTTACGTATAGAAGCGGCTTTAAGCGTTCCCCCATTAAAAAGAACAGCAGTAGGCATGACAAATTGATCCATTTGTCCTTGATCAGATTCTCCTGTCATGGACAAGAACTTTGCCAATTGGCAGGAAATGCGCGGATCTTGCACATAAGGAAGGCCAATTTGCTGAATCCCGACACGTTTCTCTGTTGGCGAACGCTCATCAGGACCTACAAGAGGAATAAAACCATCTATGATAAAACGTTGTGCTTCCTCTAGCGTCAGCTCTGCTTTAAGCGTATTACCAATCAGACGACTTCCCCTACCCAACACAGTAATATCAACGCTTTTAGGAGGTTCTTCTCCCATCAATTTTTCTTTTGCTTGCCGGCATTGATGCACAAGGGCTTGAAGTTGCCAATTGTCAATGTTGTGACCTTGATCTTCAAATTTTTGTTTTACTAAATAAGCCAATCCTAAATCAATGTTGTCTCCTCCAAGAAGAAGGTGAGCTCCTACAGCTTGACGTCTGAGAAGTAGGTTTCCTTCTTCTTCTTCTACGCTAATCAAGCTAAAGTCAGTTGTTCCCCCTCCAATGTCGACCACTAAAATAAAATCGCCAACTTTTAATTGTTGGCGCCATTCTTCAGCATGCGCATGCAGCCAAGCATAAAAAGCAGCTTGTGGTTCTTCTAAAAGAACAATTTCTGGATAACCCGCTTGCTCGGCCGCTTCTTGCACTAATTGCCTAGCGCTTGGATCGAATGAAGCTGGAACTGTCACAAGCACGACTTGTTCGACAAACGGAGCATTAGGCATGGCATAATCCCAAGCTTCGCGCAAGTGGCGTAAGATTTCAGCACATGCTTCTAAAGGACTCATTCGATTTTCTTCGTCTTCGGCTTCTAAAGGCAAGAGTTTCTCTCTTCGATTAATGCCTGGATGGCAAAGCCATGATTTGGCAGAAGCAATCAGACGTGTGGGAAGCTCTGAACCACGATCTCGGGCATAGGTCCCAATGACATATGCACGTTCTGCATTCCAAGGAAGGCCTGCAACTTTTGCTTTGAGTTCTTCTTGCAAAGGATAATAAATAAACGAAGGCAAAGATAAACAGGTTTCTAAGGTTTGCGCACTCATCATTTGACTAATAGATCCTTGATTCAATGAAGGATGTTGCCGATCTTTAGGTTGAACAGGCGTATACGCTAATGTGCAATTCGTTGTTCCTAAGTCTATGCCAATGATATAAGTTGCGTGGCTCATAATACCCTCTAAGATTTAATTTCAACTTCAGCCGGACAAACAACTTCCGGTGCTTGCTCGCCTGTTTTTTTAGGCAGCGAACGTTTTTGCGCTTTCCATCCTCGATGGACTAGCATACCAGTAAAAGGAGGTTCTCCTTTTACTTTACCGACAACTTTAATTTCAGCAGGATTATACCCTTTGGGAACATGAACCATTGATCCTTCTTGCTCGTCACGTAAGGGACGAATTGAAACAAGTTCCTCAACCGCTTGAGCGCAGTCTTGATGAATCTTACGCACTGCAGCACCTACTTGAGCATCAGTAAAACCTCCAATGTCTTCCTTAAGAAAATCCACTAAGCGGCTCGCTTGCTGCAAATAATGCAGCAAACGCAAGTGAGATTGATCGGTGCTTTCGATTTGTTTAGAAGGTGTTTCTTCAATAAATTGCTTAGCCTTGTCTGGTTCTTTGAAAGCCTTCAGAAAGGCTTTAAATGCTAATCCTAATCCCATATATTATCCTTTAAATTCTACTGAATGTTCTAATTTGACTAGCGATCTTTTACAAACTAATCCCATCTAACTGTTCTCGAATATATTCTTGGCAAGCCTCAAAAATGGAACACATGTATCCTGTATGAATTAAAGATTCCAAAATAAGTGCGAATCCAAAAAAGACTAAAACGACAACAAGTAAAGGCTTGCCACCCGGCGTACGATATTCATCGGGAAATTTTAAAACATAACGGCCAACCCAAACCATAAGAACTGGCATTATTCCATTTAAAATAGAATCCCCAAATCCTCCGGAAGTATCAAGCGCTAAAAGAAAAATGCGCTCGAAATAAGTTGCAAAAATAAATGTAGGAATGACGATCAGTAAACTTAAAAAGATTTTTCCCATTCCTTCATTGCGAATATTTAAACCATCGGAAAGAAAATCGTGCAAACCTAATGCCATTCCTAAAAAAGAAGTGACAAGTGCAAAAAAAGCAAAATATTCAGCAAATGCAGAAACCCAATTGCTTTGCACATGTTCGCGTAAAAATTGCGTGACTGGTTCTCCTATTTCGAGCGCATGAATCAAACTATTTGGCCCTTTTACAGGGACAATTCCTAAAACCATCCACTGCCAAAGTAAATAAACAATAAAAGTTAATGTCGTTCCTGCAATAATTGCCCAACGCAGAGCCCATACATTGCGCTTTAAGTAAGGAGTTAAGCTAGGGAGCATGGTCTGAAAGCTAAAAGTTGTTAAAAGTAAAGGGATTGCAAGAAAAGAAGTGGGCCAATGCCGATGTGTCAATAATTCCGTTTTGACTTCAGAAATTCCGGTTCCAACAAGAGCAAAATAAGCCACAATCATTGCAACAAACAAAATCGTATTGACACGTCCTACAAAGCGAGTTCCTAAATAGATGATTGCTCCAAAAAAAACAATAAAGATTAAACATCCTAATTCTTTTGATAGCTCCAATCCGAGATTAGCGGCACCATTGATGACTAATGAACCGCCTGCCGCTGTATAAGCGACAATAGAGGCATAAGAGATAAACAGATAGACTGTCCAACTCACAGCTTTGCCCACTGGTCCTAAAATTGTTGAGGCCATCGTAATAACATGTGCACCCTCTTTCATCCAAAGATTGACTTCTAATAATAAAAGAGCGGAAGCTGTCATTGCTAGCCAGCAAAGAGCCATCATCAAAGTAGAAGGGAAAAAACCGCTAATTCCCGTCGCAACGGGTAATGCTAACATGCCGCCTCCAATACATGTCCCGGCGACCAAGAAAATGGCAGATATTAACTTTCCCCATTCAACAGAAATTTCACTTTCCTTCACTTCGACTCCTTAATATGAAAAAGATGAAATGTGCTTGCAAATTGAGCTAAACTTTCAATTTCAAACACATTCTTAAATGTTGAAGTTTCCTAAATATCGTATGATTATAAGCATTCTAAAGTTATGGGAAAAGATTAATTTTAATGGTTTTTCTAGTTTTGGCTTTTCTTTTTTCTTCAAAAGAAAGAATTTCTTATCCATTTATTTTTCAAATAGATAAAATAGCCAAACATGGAATTTATTGTTTTTCTTTTGAAAAAAGAAAGAAATAGAAATGCTTTTTTATTTAAAATAAAAAATAGAAGAAACTCAAATTCAAACCATTAGAAGTTATTTAACAGTCTCTTAAGGACTTCCGGGAGTATCAACGTAAGGAGTGCTTTGATAAGAGGCTTGTCTCATTTGATTATAAAGAGAAGGAGCAAAGAAGTAAATTCCGAGAAAAATGACAAGAACAAGCAACCAAAAAATGATTACAGTAGAGCGACGAATACGAAATCTTAACCAATCATCTCGCATAGATAAGATCCTCCAAATCGACTAGAGCCGATAAATCACTTTCAATGGCTTGAATTGGAGATTATTTCCCCTCTAAAAGGGACTCAAATTCAAACGATGAGAAGTGATCTAAAAGGCTTTTAAACAGCTTAAGTGTGACTATCATATAAAAAAGATTTGTTCTCAATAAAAAACAATATTTTTTTGAATAAACTGTGATTCTTTAAATTAGCTTAATGCAAACTTTATGTAAGATATACGGTCCAAGATAAAATAATATAAATGAATTCAAATTAACCTTGAAGGAACCAGCTATGTTAACAAAATGTTTTTATATCTTTTTCTCTTTTCTCTGTTTGGCTGGCTTTTCCAGTTTTTCATATGCAGCTCAGCACAAAACACAAATTAAATCTATTGTATTTGATTTCGGCGGAGTCATTGCTAAATCAAACCACGATGAAATTGCCCAATTCATAGCTAATTCTCTCAACCTTTCAGTAGAAGAGGCTGTTGAAGCAAGTGTTGAGTTGAAAAAGCAAATGACACAGGGAGTGAAGGAGGGTGATTTTTGGATTACTTATGCCAATTCTAAAGGAAAAACTCTTCCCAAAGATTGGATGGATCAGCTTAATGAAGCTAGATTTCGTTCCCTTAAAACAATCCCTGGTATGGTAAGCCTTGTAAAAAATCTTCAAAATCAAGGTTTCCAAACTGCTTTACTATCTAATGTAAGACAAAGTCAAGCTCAAATCAAAAGCAAGTTGGGCTATTACGAGCTTTTTGAGCCTGTTCTTTTTTCTTATGAAATTGGGGTTAGCAAGCCAGATCCCAAAGCATATAGCATCTTACTAGAGCGTTTAAAGCTTCCTCCAGAAGTTGTTCTATTTATTGATAACAAGGCAAGCAACATTGAAGCTGCGAAGGCGGCAGGAATGGATGCTATTCTCTTTATCGATGCTCAACAACTCATTCGAGAATTGAAGCAAAGAGGGATAGAAGTTTCTTTATCTGATAATTAAATAAAAATAAATAATCAATAGTACAACGAAAGCCTTTATGTTCTTATCCTGTCTATCTTTCTCATCCTGTTCCTTAAATAGAAATTAACAGGATGGACAGGATAGGAAGGATAGAAACAAAATGATCTTCAGAAAAAGAGTGCTTGATTAAGCAAACTAACCTTTGTATTCTTATCCCACTTTATTTGTAAAAGCTAAACTTGCAGACAAACTAACTCTTCTTGAATTCCTCCAGTGATGCAAATCTTTCCAACTGGATCCAAGTAAATATCATATTCTAGCCGTATGCCGAACTCTCCAGGTAGATAAATTCCTGGTTCAATAGTAAAACCAGTTCCTGCTAACAGCTGGCGATAATCATGAGTTTCAAAATTATCTAAATTAGCTCCTGGGCCATGAACTTCTTCACCAAGGTTATGTCCTGTCCGGTGAATGAAATATTCACTGTAGCCTGTCTTCTCAATAAAATTGCGGCAGATTTGGTCCACTTGCCATCCTTGCAAAGAACGACTATTTTCATAGTGCTCTTTAATAAAAAGAGTCGCTTGATCACGTGCTTTTTTAACAATTTGAAAGACTTCTTGTTGCTTGGAAGTCGGCCGAGGTGCCGCAACACCTACTCGAGTAATATCAGCATAGACAGCATGGGGCACTTTTTGCTTGCACCAAAGATCTAATAAAATAAAATCTCCTGCTCGAATGGGAAGAGATTGATCAGGCTGAGGATCATAATGAGGGTTTGCAGAATTTGCGTTGATAGCACAATGAGGCAAGTGATCAGTTTGACATCCCTTTTCGAGTATTGCTTGCAACATAAATTGTTGCACTTGATATTCATTAAGCGGAACTCCAACCTGTAAAGAGTGTTCAATAAAAGCCCAAGTTTGATCCACGATACTTTCTAGCACTTTTGCTGCCGCTAAGTGACTTTTTAATTGTTCAACAGTCCAGATGCTTGTATAGCGCTGTAAAATATTTGCTGAACTGACAACTTCTACTCCTGATTTTCTAACTAGCTCTAGCGTACCCGCATCTACGTTTGAAGCTGTTGGTAAAGCATTATAAGGAGAATACTCCATGGCAATGATACGATTCTCTGTACCAATAGAAAATAACAAACGCTCAAGTTCTTGCCATCCTCTATAAATCCATTTAGAGCCAGGCAAGTGATCTAATACATAAGGTTCAACCATGGAAACGATTTTGACTGGATCCCCTTTTTGAGGAATCCAATAAAAAAACCTACGTGTCAACATCTTATCTGAAGCAAGATTCAAAAAAGTATAAACCAATGGATTAGAACGACGAAAATCAAAAAGAAGCCAACCATCAATTTCTTCTTCTTGTAAGCTTGCTTGAACTTCTTGGAGTTTAGCCTTAAAATCCATCATAAACCGTATTCCTTCACCCTGAATTTTCTCACTTCTTATCCTTCAAATTGCCAAAGAAGCTTCATGTCAAAATAAAATTTGCATAAGTTAGAATTAAACGTCTCTTCTTTTGCCTTTTTTTTAAGGAGGAGATAATCTAGCCAAAAGCTTTGAGAAGACAGGCTCATCTCCTTCAAGAACTTTAACAGGTTTATATAATTATTTTTCTCTAGTAAAGAGAAAAGCTTAGCAGAAAAACCCACAACTTCCCTGATATTAGTTGTTTTTGCAATAACGTTCCATGCTCCTTGAAAGTCTCCTACCGTAACTAATTGGTGAAAGGGAGAAGATTCCCTTGCATTGGTAAGGGCATCAACTAATAAAGCGCACTCTTGATTAAAAAAATTTAAAGTTAATTCTTTAATATAAAGATTGAACGTTAATTCAGAAAGCATAGGAAAAAAGGCATGTTTCTCTAACATTTGAGCTTGAAGATCAATGACTTTTTCGTTTTGTTTTTGATTATCAAAAAAAATCGCTTTAAAGCCACTTTGGATTAAATAATTTTTCATTTCCTCTTCAGTTGAAAAATAAGTTACCAAATAACGACTGAAATCTTTAGGGTTTTCCACAAGAAGATTTTTGGAAGGTAAGTCCTTTATTATTCCTTTAAGAGCTGTTTTTTTACGACAACCGGGAGAAGAGCAAGTGAATGCTTGTTCATTATCCATTTTAGGACGATTTGCCTGATAAATAATATTGAAGCATAGAGTATGCAGCCAATGCTGACAATTTAAGATTGTTACTGATCGGCAAGCCCAATTACTGTGGTAGATTTGAAAACCGCATCCACTACAACGTTTGCCGTAGAATGTTGTATCGAAAACGATCCAATCTTTAACAACCCATTCTTTGTAAGGCGTCATAAAACCTCCGAAGTAAAAATTATTTTTATCTTCTAGTGATTAAGACATTGAATAAGTGCCATAGCAGCAATAAGCCTTAATGTTTGAGAAGGTTCTTTAAGAACTTTAATTAAAAAAGGAACAGAACGGGTAGATCCAATACGGCCCAATCCTTCTAAAATTTTAGCTTTTAATTCCCAGTCACTATTCGAATATCCTTCTTCTAAAACTTGAATAGCATTTTCTTCACGACTCCAGAGAGAGAGAATTAATGCAGCTTGTAAGCGAACACGCGATATGGGATCATCCAAAAGTTTCTGCACAAGGTCAATGGCGGCTTCATCCCCTTCTGTTAAAAGTAAAGCAGCAGCTGTAGCAGAAATTTCCCAAGATCGTTCTATTAAATATTCACGAATAGCTTGCTGCGTTCCTGGAGTTTGCAAAATTCCTAAGAGGTTAAGTAACTCAAGGCGCAAAAGCTGATTATCGATTTCCGGTGTCGTCAGGCCATCGTCAGTATTTTTAGAGGGTTTGTTGAGAATAGCACGGAAAAGCCCAACTTCTAAGGTACTCCATTTTTCCTTTTCGCTTATTAACATTTGTTTTAAATAAGCACTCGATTCTTCGATGACTTGACGCTGTCCCACTAATCCCAAAGCTAAATTTAAACGCACATAGGGATCGGGGTGCATGCGATATTGATGAATGGTTAACTCAATTCCATAATATCCCGTTGCCGTTAAAGCCGCTGCAGCTAATGCACGAACTTCTCGACGTCCATCATTTAAAAGACGAAGAAAAACTTGCTGTCCTTCTTTTGGAGCATACAATGTGAGAAGCCAAGCAGCAGATAAAGCCACTTGATAGTTCAAATCTTGCGTTCCTTTGCGAGCTAGAGAAAAAACCTTTTCCACTTGTTCATTAGGGCGAAGCTGGCCGATCGCCTGAAAGGCTTCTCTTCTAACATCGGGATGTGGGTCTTCTGCTAACAGTAATAATTGATCTAAATCACGTAAAGATTGAAAGTAAGCAATCGCCTGGCAAGCAAGTTGACGCAATCCTGCTCGATTGCTAGAAGATAAACGTTGAATTTCACTTCGATTAATGGTTTCCAGCAGCTCAAGTAAAGAATCAATTGCTAAAGCTTTTTCCGCTGCCAAACTCTCATCAGAAGCAATCAATGCTTCTAAATCAGGTTTTAAACTATGAATTTTCATGCTGCCTATAGCTTTGAGAATCTGTTGGCGAACAATCCAAACTTTTTCTTCTTTAAACAGGCGTTTCATTTCTAATAACAATTTATGATCGCGAAATTGACTTGCCAATTTTACAGCAACAGCTCTGACAGCATAATTTGAATCATGAATTCCTTGATTTAAAATAGAAACACCTTTGGCGTCTTGGCTAAAAAAGGCTGCAAGCAATGCCATTTCGCGCATAATAATTGAGGAAGAATGGGATGCTTTGTGAAGAATTCCCCAAGCCATTTCTTCAATAAGATCTCGATTCAAAACCTTTTCAGGAAAATGCTGAATATAAATATCCCAAGCTTGGATAAGTTTTCTTTCATCTCCTGATTTGGCTAAAGCACGAATGTAATTTTCATGTAAAGAGGCTGAATGAGGATAAAGAATTAATGCTTGCTCTGCCTCTTCAATGGCCAAGGCATAATCTTTGATAGTCATGTGAGCTTGCACGCGTCTAGCCAAACGCTCATCTTCTAA
Source organism: Parachlamydiaceae bacterium (assembly GCA_044226925.1). GTDB lineage: Bacteria > Chlamydiota > Chlamydiia > Chlamydiales > Parachlamydiaceae > JANWJE01. Next base: position 399,388 of record JBGAGC010000002.1, on the reverse strand, counting down.
AATAGCTTGTAAAAAGCATGTCCATAAAAATGCTGGTATAAGAAATAAAATAGAAGACCGCATAAGTATTAACAGCCACAACGCGTTTTAATTAAATCACTAACTAATTTGAATTGAGGGTGTTTAGAATCTTTTAACAATTCAAATAAAATTGTTTCCGCGCAACTAATTCGAGCTCCATCATCACGCATTTCCGCAATAGCGGTTGAAAAATCATAAATGGAGCGGGAGGTAATGACATCATTTAAAACAGTGACCTGCTTTCCGAGCTTTAACAATCCTTTAACAGTTTGCAACACACAAATATGCGCTTCGATTCCTACCACAATCCATTGAGTATAAGGAAGGGAAATAGCATAATTAAAAAATTCTTCATTATCTAAGCAAGAGAAGGTTGATTTAATCCAAGGATGATAAGAATCCCCTAATAAAGCTTTTAAAAGAGCAACAGTTTGTCCCAATCCTTGTGGATATTGCTCTGATAATAAAATAGGTAGGTTAAGAATTTGAAATCCTTTCACGAGTTTGCACAACGTATGCAAAATATCAGGCCCTCGATCAACAGAAGCAAAAACTTTTTCTTGCATATCCACTATGAGAAGTGCAGTCTGAGAAGGTTGTAAGGTAAAAAAAGTCATTGAGAAGCTCCGTAGATAAAGCAAATGATAATTTAAAGCATTTTAAGATGAAATACTAGAAGAGACACTGAAGAGCATCTTCCAAAGTTTCAATCATGCTTTACGAGCTTTTATTCTTGAATGTGTTTTGGAATGCTCTTTATAAGTTTCTTTATCCTTTAGAAGCAATAGCCCCTAAAAGACGTCCCCCTATCAAGTGAAAATGCAAATGAAAAATGATCTGTCCAGCATCTGAACCATTATTGGTAAGCAAACGATAGCCTTTTTCAATATGAAATTCTTTAGCTAATTGCTGAGCAACAGCACATATTTCACTTAGAAGAGGAAGATCTTCAGGAACGACAGACTGCAAATCAGGAATTTCTTTCTTTGGCATGATAAGGATATGAACAGGTGCAACAGGATGAATGTCTTTGATAGCAAGAATACGTTCATTTTCAAAGACTTTTTCTGCCGGCAATTCCCCTTTGATAATTTTGCCAAAAACTGTTGTCATGATCTATCTCCTCAGCATGTTTAAGAGTATATTCCAATGCCTTTAAAGCATCTTCTCGTGTTTCCCAAACTGAAATAAAACGCCCTTTATGGCAAAAAATTGCGCCCGAAATGCCCGAAACCCTTTTTAAATCTTCTTCAAGTAATCCAGCCCACTGCTTTGGCTGCGGCAAACGCACTTTCATGCGGTCTTGATAAGAAGGAGGAATTCCACGCAGCTTCCAATGATTGCCTGATGGCATAATAACAAAAAGAGCAGGATGGTTCGCACCATTAAGTTCAAAAAAGATTTCTAACCATGGCAAATTTTGATCAAATATCAAACAATCATTGTATCTAGCCATGCAATCTGCCACAATTTCACGGCATGATTGAGTATATTTAAAACGTTCCCACAAACGCTGGAGATGTTCAAAAACAAATTTAAGAGCCAGATGAAAAGCTTGATTTTCCTCTTCAGGACCACAATCATAATGAATTGGAGTAAAATTAGAAATCACATGAGAAAATGAACAATAACCCGGAATTAAAGGATCCCTTCCATTATCATGAGCATCCACTCCCATGATCAATGAATTATTGAAAAAGTCATATTCATTCGGCTTTAAAATGTTCAAACTTTTTAAATATTGTAAAACCATTCCAGCGCTACTCAAAGGGCCTTGATAATCGGCTTGATGGTGATCAAACAATTTATTCGCAGGATCATATACCCCTCCTACATCACATACATACTCGCAATTCGCAAGTACATTTAAATCGCGTGTACGAATAATTTTATCTTCATCAATTAAATCAAAAAGCATGAGGAGAGCACACGCTGTAATTTCATCAGCATGAAAAGTTCCATCGTGCGTGCCACAACTGCGCGGAATTTTATGCGTATTCATGTTAATAGAGCCTTATCCCCTTTAAGATCGTATAACCTAGTAGTTTCAGGGCGAACTTTAAAAGTATAACGACTGCAAAAAAAACAAATAAAAAAACAATTATGGCAGAAAATTAATTTATGAAAAAGATCAATTCTCCTCCCAATCACCTTTTTTATCTTTCTATCTACTACTTGCTATCTACCACTTGTTATAAAAATATGTTTATTACCTCATTGACCCGTCTTATTTCTTATTATAAAAAGAACAGAATGAACAAAATAGGAAAAATAAAACCATCGATGAACTACTGTAAACAGATAAATGAAACATTTATCCTGCAAAAAGAGACTTCAGACAATAGGTTTTATCCTATCTATTTTTTCCATTCTGATTTTTCTATCTTAGAGAATGTTTCTTGATGACTATAATCATGGCTTATCTAGTCAAAATCCACTCTCAATTATCAACTATTGATTTAACAGGCTCTAAGAAAAGAAACAATTCCATACACAAATTCTCTAAAATTATACAAGATCTTATTTGAATTTTTGCTTTCAATTTGATCCTTAGATTGTGTCTGTGAACTGCTAAGTATTTGATTTAAGCAAACTTTTGATTTTAACAGACTCTAACATCTCATTTAAAACAAACGCTTAGTAATACACACACTCTTAAATCTTTACTTATTCCTATGCTTATCCAAATGGATTTAATAGACGATGTATAATTGATCAGTTAGTTATCAACAATTTTTTCATGAATTTCTCATTTCCTTCCTTTTATATATTCTTTCTTCCCATAGTCCGGGAATCAAAACGCAAGCAACTTAATATCAAAATTTTATACTACGTTATTTTTCCCGTTTCCATTTTGACAAAGCGGTAAAAAGCTGTTTTCTCTCCTACTTTAGCACTTTTATGAACAACTTATTGACATAACATCCACACTTTCTACCATTCAAAGTCATTTAAAAAGCTTAATATGGTGTAAAAAAGGCGTACTTTATTGAATAATATACATGAATTGAATTAGAACCATTCCTCATTTAAGAGTTTATGCTGGAATGAATTCCAACTTTTGAATTTAGCTCGAGCATAAAGAGAAAGATCTTTATTTAACTTATGGTTTAGGAGCGTTTTAAAATTTTTATTGCAATATTCCCGCAAAGACCTCATGTTAAACTTTTAAGAGCAAAAAACTTTATTTTTGAAAAACGACTGAAAACTTGTTATATACTCAAACGAATTCAACTATTGAAAATTGGGTGTAAATGACGATTGTGCGCGAGAGATAAAAGATGGAAAACTTTTTAGATTTGTATCAATACGATTTGGCAACTCCTGATGGTTCTATCACAGATTTAACAAGGATAAACGAACGAACAGCACAAGCAACTGTATTTATTCAAAATATTTCCCCTAAGTTCGTTGGTTTTCAAATTGATGTAAACTCCATTTTTTTTAACATTAAAAGTACGCTCGCTCAATTAGGAATCAATGGAATAGGGCTGGCTTATGAACTGGATTTTAAGAATCAATGCGCCCAAGTTCAAGTCCAGCTAGAGGCTTTAGGACCCATAGCTGTGGAAATGCTAAAGCTTTTGCAAGTCGGGTCTTCGATTGGCAAGCTATTCGCTGCAGATGAGCGTCGGCGCATTCGCAATCCTGATTATATAGCGCGCATGTTTGGACGTTCAGATCGACTTGGCAGACCTTTATTATCTCTTGGAGGGTTGCACGGCAGTAATGATTTAATTTTGGATAAAGTAGATGGACGCACGGTTGCTTATTTAACATTGCAAAATGGCCGCATCATCTACGATCCCTCAATTTATAGCTTTCTTCCTACATTGGCCAAAGCTCTTGTTGCCAATTCCAAAATGCGTGATATCTTACGCTTGCATCAAGAATGGAAAGCGCTCGTTCCTCGCAATGTCGGAGAAGAAGAAATACTTTTAGTCCGTACTCTGCCCTTACATATTCGCACAGTCTTTGCTCGGGTAGTGGATGATTTACTTTCTCCTGGTTACCACCATACAACAGCTTCTATTTTGCAACCTGATACATTAGCCTCTGGTGATATTTACGAGCTTTTTGGCAAGAGCAAGCGTGAAATTACAGATATTCCGTTAGAATTTTATACTTTAGAACCTTATCGAGAATACGTCTTTTTCTCTGATCGCGATCAATTACAAACTTATTTAGAAGATGGTAAAACTCTTTTTGATGCTTTTGAAACAGCCCCTTCTCCTATCGAAAATCGAGCAGCCGTTTATATTGTCAAAGAACAACAGTTGAAGGAGCTCAAACCTGAAGATTGGATTGTGAGAGAACCTCGGTTGCATGAATTTCCCGGTCTTTTTCATAGTACACGGCAAGCTTTAATGGTAGAGCGCTACATCGAGCAACAACCTTCTTATCCATTCCTCAAAGCGATCGATAATGGCTTTATTACGAGCCAAGGAATTTTATTAACGCGTTATTTTCCTTCCCCGCTTATGAAGAGAATGCTTTTAAGCGATCAAGTCCAGAGATGTTTAAAGGGTATTTATTTTCTTTATCCTTCTTTTTCAAATATTAACTTTTTTTCTTCTGAAGATCGTGCTCTGCTACATGATTTAGATAAATTTGCAATTCCCGTCTATTGGGTTGATAAGGCAAGCGGACAAATCTTGCAATATGCACAAAAACCTGAACGTGATTCAGGACTTTTCGTTCCCCTTCATAGCGTAGAAACATTTTTGAAATCGACTGTCTTTGGAATCTACGGCTCCAATTTAATGGCAGGCAATTTCGAAACACAACTTCGGCAACTGTTCAAAGGGTTGTTAGAGATGCGATCTCAAGTGAATCATCCCTTGCTTAACAAAAACACTCCTCTTTCTCTTGTAACCGGAGGGGGCCCAGGAGCGATGGAAATAGGCAACCAAGTAGCCAAAGAACTTAACATTCTCTCTTGTGCCAATATTGTTGATTTTCGAGCCAAAGAAGGCGATCCAGTCATTAATGAGCAGTTGCAAAATCCTTATATTGAAGCCAAGATGACTTACCGTCTTGATAAATTAGTCGAAAGGCAAGCTGAATTTAATTTAGACTTTCCTATCTTTTTAACAGGCGGAATTGGAACTGACTTTGAATATGCTCTTGAAGAAGTACGACGTAAAGTAGGATCTGTCCCCATTAATCCTATTTTATTATTTGGCGATGTAAGTTATTGGAAACAAAAAGTAACTTCACGCTTCAAATGCAATTTAGAAACAGGAACAATTAAAGGGTCGGAATGGATTAGCAATTGCTTTTTTTGCATTCAAAACGCTGATCAAGGACTCAAAGTTTATCGAGAATTTTTTCAAGGCACACTGCCCATTGGTAGAACAGGGCCTATTTATGAAGATGGTTTTGCCATTGTGTCTTAATTCTTTTTTAAATAAACGATCAATTCTCATGCCTTATTGCCCAAAAAGGATGAGATGAGATTTTAAAGATTTTTAGCTAATCACAATAGACTTTTGAATGATGCCATCTAATTGCTCTGCCGCTTCTTTACAAGTGATTCGTTGTTTTGACTCGCGTTTTATAAGACGATAAGCAACATCCAACATCGCCAACTTAATTTCGGCAGCATGCTTAGAATGGCCATATCTAAAATGATTTTTTAAACGCTCAATTTTTGCATCAATTTCAGATTGTGAGAGCAATCCAAAATAAAATTTTGGCGTGTCTGTCAAAATTTCAAGAATTGTCATTCCAAAACAAAAACTATCTATTTTCTCATGTGCTTGACAAAAAGGATTTAAAGCATATTTATCTTTATAAAAAGCTTCGTAGGGCATGTATAACAAAGTTCCCCCTGCTATTAGAGAAAATCGTGGAACTGCTAAACCAAAATCACTGACTCTTCCTTTAACCGGAATTTGACTATCAAGATCTCCTTCAAGGACAAAGTTAGCAGGCTTCATATCCATATGCACATAACCTAAACGATGAATAAAATCTAATCCCAACGCAATGTCTCTTAAAGCATATAATTGGTGAATGGCTGAAGCATTTTTTAACTTTAGCCCATTTCCTCCTTTATATTGTTCCTGGAAGAAAATTGGCATTGCTGTTTCATCGCTAGATAATTCACAAGCAAAGGGAACCATGATGCAAGAACATCCCTTCTCATTTTTATGCCGGTGAATTTGCTCTAAAAATAGAGCTTCTTCCTTAATGCTTTTAGCCGCTCTTAGCATTTGAGACTGAGTAAAATTGACCTTCTCTCCCGTTAAGTCACTGGTGGGCTTATTTAGCTTGATTCTGACATAAGGTTTATCTAAATCATTTAGCTTAATGGCATCTGAAATTTTTTTATAAGATCCTTCATCTATTTTTTTTTGATTAATAAAAATTTCCTTCTTATTAATTGCAAAGGCATAGGTAAACTGTTTTTGCCCTACTTTTTTTCGACCTTGATACTTCAATCTAAAATTTGCAAATATTCTATCTAAAAAAGCAGGAGTAGACAGACAGCGGCCAATTTCTATAAAGGTATTCATCATGACTATTTTAGCATCTTTCTCCAAAGATCCTAAAACTTTAATTAAATTAATATAGCTTACTCTAGCAGCAAGAGCTTTTAAGTGTTTCATCTCTTTGCTGTTTACATTTAAAAGGCGAGCGATGTTGCTAAATTCTTTTTTCTCTTTTTTGACAGCAGGATCAGTTTGAAAAATCTTAGAAACTTTATTTCCTAAAGAATCAAGTTTTCCAGCTAATGGCAAAATAGATTGAGAGACTTCTTCAATGATAAACGCAAGATTCTTTAAATTAATTTGTAATTTTTTGTTATTTTCAACAGTCCAAACAAGAATATTCGAAGAAGTTATTTTGAATTGGTACTCTTTCACAGTAGAATTGCACTTTGAAGTGTCGTTCGCTAATGTTTTCCCAATTTTAAGAAGAGTCGAAACCATCACGTCAGGTTGAAAAAACTTATGATCGACTACATCAAATACATTTTTATAGCCAATCTGTTGAATAACTCTCCGAATGTTTCTTCGCTCGATTTCTGACCAAGAAAGCTGCTTTGCTGCCAACCTCTTAACTTTTTCAATTGTTTTCTCTATCTGATGAGAAACAAGAAATTGTGATGCATCTTCCCCTACAAGCTGTTGTTGAAGATCCTCGGAAGAAATGTTCAATTTCTTACTCAGCTCATTCACTCTCATATATAATGCAGAGCGTTCGCCTTCCACTTTAACTAAAACAGCTGTCTTTCCATAAAACAGCTCTATAAACCAGTTCTTAAGCCATTCCCAAGTTGTTGTTTTATTAGGATGGAAAGTATAAGCACTTACGGTTTCTACTTTCGCTGCAACACCATAAAGCTCTATTTTAATTTCATAGCCAAGTCCAGGCTTGAAAATGGGATGGCAATTTTCTAAACGATGGAGGCTGGAATTCAGTTGATTGAACTGTTGAATCACAAAACACGACCTCGAAAACCAAATTGCATAAAATAAAATTTTATTAAGACGCTATTCAGTTGTAAAAAAATAAAAACAAAAAAAATCGATAAAGACAATTTATATAAACAATATTTCACAATTAAGTAAATAGCATAAATAATACGGATATAATCTTCAATATTATACAATTTAAAAATTAGGTACCGCTAAGAGCTTGTTAAATTTTTTTAATATAACCTATTTTGCCAGATTTTTTTTCCAACAGATTCATGCTATTCCTATAGAGCTGATTTCGTAATGAACATGGAAATTATCTATTAGTAAATTCATCAAAAATTGATAAAACAATTGATCTTTAAAAACCATTATCAGTTTTAAATAAATTAAAATTTACAATTCAAGCATTAGAAATTAATAATTAATATTCATTTTCTCTCTTTTTATTCATCCGTTCGTTCCCTGTTTAAAAAACCTCAAATAGGTTTTCAACAGGCTCTTAACAGTTCAAGAAAAAAAGATTTTAATCATTGCCTCAGCAAATCCAGCAATTGCAAAACCAAATGCCTGAGTTAAAGATTAAAACACCATAATTAATTGATCATGCAAAACTTCAAGTCTTTCTTACACCATTCACGTAGTTAATGTTTTTGTGTGTCCCGTGGGTTCCGGCTACGCCTGCACCCAAAGCTACTATCCGCCGTGGCTCACGCCACTTCATGTCACATCTTCTTTTGAAACACAATCGTAAGACTTTATCTAATTCAACAAATATTCTTATTAAAAGAATGATTCCATTTCTCAAATAGATAGAGGTCTTTAAGTTGAGATTTCCTCGTTAGTTTTTCGATCTGCTTCATTAAGAACACATCTTTCTTGACTTGTTAACAACAATGGAATACAACAACAAATAAGCCTTCACATCTCTTCTTATTATACTTTCAGCGGTTATCTTAACGAACCTTTCAATTATGACATCTTCTATCAAGCTGCCACTTTGATTTTTCTTATTTTCATGATTGATTTAGCTCTTTTGTGTCCTTTTAAATAAACTTAAAGAAGGAGAAAAATAATGAATGAAAGAAATTCAGAATGGATCAAATGGTCATGCATAGGATTAATTGCGATGTCAAGCTATTATGTTTACTCTCAGATGACGTCTTCTCCTGCAACATCAATTGCTGTTGATCAGCAATATAAGCAACAGGATATCCGACAAAATTTACAATTTCTTTTGCATGAACACGGAATTCTACTTAATCAAGCGATCTTGGCTGCTTTAAAAAATGCACCACCTTCCGTTTTAGAAGCTGGCAAAACACAACTACTTAAAAATTCGCATGAAATCGCTCTTCTTTTAGCTTCTGTTTATGGTCCCCAAGCAGGACAATCGTTTGAAACACTTTTTAATGAGCATATTTCTGGAGGCGCTCAATACATTAATGCTGTAAAAGCAAATCATTCTGCTTTAGCTGATCAAATTTCTCAAAAAGCCCTTGATAATGGACGTCAGCTTGCGAAGTTTTTTAGTGAGCTTGCTCCAACTATTCCTTATTCAACTTGGGAAGAGATATTCGAACACCATGTGATGCTTGAAGCCAAGCAAACGCAAGCATATTTTCAAGGAGATTTTAATAAAGCTAATCAATTGAAAGATACATCTCTTGTCCAATTAGAAGAAATGGCCAACTTAATCACTTCAGCTATTCTTAAACAACCTCCTTCAAGCAAGTTATAAATAAATAAATCTTTAGACATGATTTTAGAGTGCGTCTCTGAATTGCTAAACATTTGATTGAAGGGAGCCTAAAATCTCATCTTAAAGCAAACTCTTAGCCATTCAGAGAAAAACTCTTAGTGATGAGAAGATGTGTTACTCTTGAATAATCTCTTAAATAGAGTTGCAAACTGATTTGTTATTAGTTCGGAATATTTTGAACTAGCAACAAATTCTTAGAATCATCATTCTTATTGATTTTCTTTGGCTTGCTGAGCATTGAATAAAGCCACTTTCAAAAAAGGTGCGAGTTGATCTTTGGGAATATTAGCATCAGGAATGAAAGTTTCATTGAGAAAATCATATAAATAGCGAGAACCAGCCACCTCAAGACCATTAATCATTTCAATATTACGCCAAAAATTACGCGCATAATGTGGATGTTGCTCTAGAAAAGCTTTAATTTGAGCGAAAGTAGGTTGAATTTCATTGATTCTTGGTCCTTCGAGGAAATAATTTTTCCACCCCAGAAATGCTTGACGAACAATCATTGGCAAACGATTTTCTGTTAGAGTTTGTAAATTTTCCACCTTGGAATAATCCTTAGAATTAATCAGCTGAGCATATTCTGGGGGTGCTTTTTTCCAATTAATAGGTTGCCATTCTGGTAATTGTTTAAGAAAATCATCAAATTCTGTTGGACTAATAGGTCGAGCAATAAATTCAGAAGACAATAACCTATTCCAAGTGTGGTAAAGAAAAATAAGATCAGGAGGAGCAGAAACAAATTCTTCTGCTGTATCTAAATTAAAATTTTCACTGGAGGAAAGAAATCCAGGCAGGTATCCTGTTTTAGTGGAAACATTGACACGCAAGAATGCAGGAAACTGCCACAGAAAAATGGAAAACTCTCGATTTGTAACCTCTAAAAACGGATCGTGTTTTTTTTCCTGCTGCAGAAATGATTCATACCATCCTCTGCTTCCCCAAATAAGGGAAGCAATGACAGCTATCAGAAAAATCCAAAGCCAAAAAGGGAAGGAAGTTAATGACCATCCATTCTGAATAAAGTCTTTTTCTGATAAAGGCGGCCTCCCAGAGGGATTAAGCTGCCTATCATCATCAGGAGAAGGAGTGCCTGGATTCATAAGTTTTTAAAATCCATAAGTTCCACGAATACTTAAATAATTCGTCGCATGCTTAGAGAATTGACCTTCGACAGAATAGCCATCATGATATTCTAAGAAAATACGAAAACGACGTCGAAGACCAGAAACCTTCCCCCATTCATATCCAAGTGCAACAGTTGTGTTGATATGATTCTTAAAATGGGTTTGATAATAAAGGTCTACAGCTAAAAAGGGAACTCCATACAAACGGTTGCAATAATCGCGATATGACAATCCCATCAGACGCAATTCAAATCCTGTTTCAAAATAAAACCGACCTACTCGATATGAATCATCTTGGCAAGCCAGCCAACCTACTCCTCCATAAAGACGAATATCTTTCGTAAATTGATTGGAAATATAAAAGTCAAAAGCTTCTATACTCGGATTGCGACGATCAAAGTGAGGGTGGTTAAGAAGAAATTCATCTCCTATATGAGTCGAAATATGATAACCCCTTAAACGGAAAGCCCAATTTCCAAAGGCATAGCTAATTGGAAAACCGACATAGTAATCTGCATCCATAAGAGGAGATGACTCATGCAAAGGATCAAACACGGCCCATACAGCACCTTCGATTCCTAATTCTAAATCCCCTCTAAAACACCAGATATCGCACCAACGAAAAATGGGAAGAATATCTCCAAAAGAAACAGGAATCACGTTCTTCTCTAATACTTGATCATTCCAGCGCCATCCTACAGAGTAAGTCACTTGACGCGGATCTGCAATAAACGGACGAAAAAGCGGTGGAACTTCTGGAAGCCAAATCCCCCATAAATTGTGCTCTCTTGCATATTCGCAATCTGTCTCCGGATCGGAAGCATACCAGCAGTAATCTTTATAAACATCTGCGGAAGCCTCGCAAACATTTTCAGGATCTGGACATTCAGGGCTAGGATTGACTGGATCTGCATCTGCATAGAGTAGAGAGGTACTCAAACTAAATAGAAAACCCCACAGGTACTTGGTATAGCGCATAATACTTTCTCTCATAAATAGTGCTGTTTAGAGAACTTTTGATATAAAAGAATTAACGGATAACAAAATGGGACGATTATCTGCAAGCAAGATTTAATAAATTTTATTTGATATTTTACTACTCGAGCGAAAATTTAAATTTGCATCTCTTTTCTAAAGAGATAAAGGTAAGAATTAAACAAAAGAAAGTCTTATCAGCTTCTTTGATAAAACAACAACAGACACATCATGAGATGTTTAAAATTTTCTTACATAAAAATTAGCTCTGCATTCTTTTAAAGAGATGTTTAAAAGCAATAATGACTTAGAACCAGTATCATGCGAATAAGCGATAAGCAAGCAATCTGCTCGCCTTTTATCAACAAAAATTTCATTTCCTGAAGACTAAACCATTATCACTTTACCAACTCTATTAATCTTGATCTGGTGGAATCTCGTCTGTGTCGCCAACAACTCCCCCACATCCACAATTAAACCAAGCTTGACAATTTTGGATTCCTGGAGGCTTAGGATGTTGCTTGCACGGACAATCAAAACTTATCGAAGATGCTTGTATACATCCTGAACTTAATAAGCAGGCCACGAGAAATAAAAAACGTCTCATTTTAATCTCCTTTATTTTTTAAGCTTTTTATCTCACCGCCACTCATAACAAAAATTTTATTTATCATCAATTTTCATCAAATTTAGAATAAAGAATTTTGCCCATTTTTTTTGATTAGGAAGCTCTTGTTTCCTTTTATTTTAAAATAAAATATACCATGTTTTTTTATTCTTTGCTATATCGACTAATAAGGTACAGCATCTGAAGGTGCATTCTAAAGTATTGAACCGATGGAGGAAGATCATGGGATTATTTGACGCCGACCAAAGAGGTCCTAGAAGGGGATCTCCTTTCCTAATGGCTCTTTTAATTGCTGCTTTTGGTCTTTTCATGTATTTCACTCAAACGGAAGAAAATCCCATTACAGGTCTCAAACAGCATGTCTCTATCACTCCTGCGCAAGAAATTCGTCTAGGTTTGCAAGCTGCTCCTGAAATGGCTGCGAAAATGGGAGGAGAAGTTTCATCTTCTGATCCACGGACTCAAGAAGTACAAAAAATTGGAAATGAAATTGTCTCGCGTAGCCGAGCTCATCGAGGCCCTTGGCGCTTTCAGTTTCATTTATTAGCGGATCCTAAGACAATTAATGCTTTTGCTTTACCTGGCGGGCAAATTTTTATTACTTTAGGCTTATTTAACAAGTTACAAAATGAAGGTCAATTAGCGGGAGTGTTAGCCCATGAGATTGGTCATGTGATTCAACGCCATTCTGCTCAACAAATGGCCAAAGGTGAACTTGGTCAAATTCTCGTGATTGCCACTGGCGTTGGTGCAAATGATCCTAGCAACCCTAATCGCGCGCAAGCTGCTGCTGCGATTGCTAGCTTAGTCAATCAAGTGACGCAATTAAGTTATAGTCGAAAAGATGAATTGGAAGCAGATCAATGGGGGTTAGAATTAATGCAGGAAGCTGGTTATAATCCCGAAGCGATGTTGGAAGTCATGGCAATTCTAAAAAAAGCTGTTCCTGAAGGTCATCAACCTGAAATGTTATTAACTCATCCTTATCCAGAAAAAAGAATTGAGTATATTAAGGCTTATTTAAAACAACATCCTGCTAGCCGCAACTTGACAGAAGGACAAGATCTCAAAAAAGCTGTCCACCAAATTGAGTTTTCTTCCTCTACTCCTCGTTTTCAATAAAGTTAACAATAGTAAGTTTTGCAAAAATTAGAAATGACTACTTAACATGTTATATTTGGCTATTATCTCCAATCTGTTCTTGTTTTTTTAAATTTTCTAAAAAGCTTTTAAAAAGAGAAAGTGTTTCATGTTCACCTAACATTAAGGGCATTTCAAATGCTTTTTCTAGCAAGGTCCATTGATATTCTTGATGTTCTTCCAGATTCAATGAAACAGTGATCGGTTGAGCAAATGAAATGTAAAACATATGATAAATAAAGTCTAAGCTGCCTTGTCGAATATACAAAGTTTTAAAAAAATGAAGTTGTGTTTGCTCAACTTCTACTCCTATCTCTTCAATTAATTCACGCTGCAGAGCTTCTACTGGCTTTTCATTTATTTCAAGTTTACCTGCAGGTACACCCCAGGTATTTCCTTGTGATTTATGAGATTGCCGCTTGAGAAGTAATAATTGACCGTTCCACATACAATAGCTGCTTGCAACTTCAATGCGAGGTGTAAAATTTGGTGGAGGAGCAAGAAAAATAATGCAATTCATGAAAACTGTAGGAAATTAAATAGGTTATATTAAGATATAATCTTTAGAAAGGTAAGAATCGATTATAACCTTTCAATAGAGAAAAATGAAAGCCCCATTAATGAACGAGGCTTTCAAGTGATTTCAAAAAGTAACAGCAAACCTAGCCGCCAAACTAAAAGTTCCGATCAACGACAAGCCTCGTGATTGACGCTGTCAATTAACCTTTCAAGCACAAAATTAGAAATTTGGGCTGCAACATCAGTCGCAATTGCTTGACTTTCAACAGCTTTTGCAAAAACACCTGAACCAGGAATGAAATTTTGGATGACATTGACTTCTGCAACAATTAATTCGTTAATTAAATTGAGTAGATTAGTTGTACCAGGAGCTGCTCCGATTGCAGCTTCTAAAGCAAAGCCTAAATTAACTCCCTGCGCCTGCCAAGCACTAAATGTTGCAGCTTGCTCAGCTGGAGTTCCAGTAGCAACAGAAGCTGAATAAAGTTCGGCAGCTTGTACAAAAGCATTAATTGCCGCCTCAACATTTGCTGCTGTTCCTACTGGAACACTTAATAATTCAAGAATAGCTCTAAAATCAGCACTTGCTTGAAAAATACTACCGGCTGCAGTTGCAGAACCATTTAACGCAGTCACTAAAGCTGCGATTGTAGGATCTATAGCTGGAGTAAGCCCTGTCAAAGATTCAATTAAAAAAATTTCATTAAGGTTGTTTGCAATTCTTTGCCAATCAGTCTGCCCGCGATCGAGAATAGTAATACGTTCAGAGCGAGAAATAGCTGGCTTACAATGACGAGAGTGAGAATGCCCCAAGTGAAAAGCATCAAAAAGAGATTCTGCAGAAACTCCTTGTGCACTTGTTACAGTAGCTAAAATTAGCCACATTCCCATCTTTTTTAAAGAAAGTATTTTCATAAAATCTCCTTTGCTTAAGCATTCCGTTAAAAATATATCTCTATCAGTTAAAATGTCTCTCTAAATGAAAAACGCTTATTGAAAAAGTTTAAGCATTCTATGATCCAAGTTAAACTTTTACATCAAACAACTTTTCAATTCAGAAACAGATCCAGAAATGGCAAGGCAAACGCGTTCAGCAATCTGCATTAAGAACTTCATGAGATGTCTTTTCAACTCAGCAAAAACCAGTCATGATCGTATCGAAAAAGGCTTTAAATATTTTTCATTTCAAATAAAACTATTCTGAACAACGTTATCGCAAGTATGTTTTGGAGCCTAAGAGCCTGTTAAATAACTCCTAATGGTTTCGATTCTAGAAAGGCTTCTTGATTCCTAGGCAATATTAAAGCAATATTGCCTAGGAATCAAGAAGCCTCTCTAGGGAGAAAATAATCTCGAATCCAAACCATTAGGAGTTATTTAACAGGCTTTAAAAACCACCTCAGTAATTTTCTGACTCATTGTCTAATGACAAACACATACCATTTTCTGATTGAAATAATGGCAAACTAAAGCTTCTACACTCAAAGATACACTCTAATTTCAAAATTTAAAAAATTATTTATAAATAGTCAAGAAATTGCCTATAATAAAAAATTTTAGAAAAAGCCATAAATTATTTATGGCATTTGCTTAAAATGTTTTTAAATACATCGTTCAGTAAAATTAATCTCTATTTCAGAAAATAACTAAACGATTTGATATTAAATTTTAAATTTGATAAAATCAAACGGGAAATGTGAAGTAAACATTTATTTTAGTTATGCATTTTTATATAGCCTTTAACATCACACCTTCTTATACTCTTAGATTGACAGCGAATACTAGCTAGTATTTTAACTTGATAAAAAAATATTAAACACGATAGTATTGTTAATTGTTAAAAGCAGATTTTCGACAATTTATTAAAATAAAATTTAAATAAATATTTAATTTTCAACAATTTAATCATTGGATTTGAATGATAAATCATTTTCCTCAAGTTGGACAATTTGATCCCTATAAACAACAAGTGTTTACCCCTCGGCAGATTAACTCTTATTCACCATTTTTATTTTCTTCTATTTTTGTTCAATATTCCAATTTGTTACATTCAATCAAAGAATATGCTAAGCGTATTTGGAGTATTCTCTCTTTAAAAATTCCACTCGTAGCGAACATTATGGCTTGTTTTCAAAAGACGATTGTTCAAAGCCCTGAAGTAAACAAAAAGAAAACAAAGAATCGAGTTCCCTTTAACCCACCGATCTCCAAAAATGATCAAGCAAAGCAGCAAGAGAGAAGCGCAAAATTAAAAACTCTTTTTCAGCAGCCTATGAATTATGAAAAATTTCACGATAATATCTTAAATCATTATACTTTAGAAGAAGATCCTGTTACTAAAGAAAAGAGGCCGACAACTAATTTACTTTACAACATTTACGATATCAATTCTTATTTACGTCTTAAAAACCGTAAATTAAATATTTTCAATAGATTTCAAACAGATGCAGAGAAAGATTTAAAAGCTGGCATAGCGACATATGATGCCATCGTTGATCTTTATGTTCGTCGTTTTCTTAAAAAAAATCCAGACATGAATCATGAAAGTTTTTTACCTTCTCTGCGGGTGATGGCTTTAGCACTTGCTCTTAAACAAGCTGATGATTACGCAATTTGGATAAGTGATTTGCATCCTTTTATTGATTCATCTGTATCCGTTTCAACTCTTACCACAATGGAAGTAGAGTTCTTAAAGGAAATTAATTGGGATATTTCTCTTTCAGAAATTTGCATCAATTGAAATCTTGAGTTGAAATATCTTTAAGCAAGAGACTTATTTTAAGAATCTTATACATCTTGCCTTCTAAAGTTTTCCTATGCTATTGTCATGCATTAGCAAATATCTTTAGAGCCTGTTCTATCACTTCTCATCATTTGAATTTGAGTTGGTTTCTCTTAGAAGAGAAAAAATCATCTCGACTATCAAGCCCTGAGAAAAGATGGAACAGGCTCTTATGCATGGTTGAAAAAGCATTCTTAGAAAAAATAAAATGAAAATAGATCAGGACAAAGTGTTGAACGAATCTGTTTATGATTCACTCATGGTTCAAAAGCTCGAGCTATTACGGACTAAATTGCTTGATCTCTCTCTTGCTAATAAACTTCTCAATTTCAAACATTCCCCTCAGGGAAGAAATTTTTTACGTATCATAGATGATCAACCAGACTTGATTTGGGAACGTTTACGGCATCACTCTCTGCAGTTCCGCTCTCTTCCTCCTATGGAAGAAAACCTTGATGATGAATATGAACCTACTTTTATTCAAGCCTGGCAAGCGGCTCGTTTATCTGATGAGAAATATCAAAAAGACATTCAATTACTTGAAAATCAAGAAGCTTCTCCTCTGCGAGATGAAAGGGTCTATGCGATTGAACGTTCATTAAAAGATCGACTTCGTCAAGCTCTAGGCTTACCTTCACGTCTTTCGTTAATTCCCTCGCTTATTGATCATGCTAAACGACATGGGATTAATCCAGCTTTTGATTTAGCTAAAGCTTTAACAGGAGAAAAAGTTTCTATTCATCAAAACATCCAGCTTCTTTTGCTTCCTGAAGCAGCCGAGCAGCAACTGTTATATGTAAAAGACGCTGCACATCAACGACTAGAAGAAACCGGAATTAACATGCTTTTTTGTGCCTTTGGCTTCTTGCAGTGGTATGAAAGCAATGAATCAACAATCCCTTTATACGCTCCTTTGCTGTTATTGCCTGTTGAACTTAAACGCGAGATTAAAAATCATCAATTCACATATACCTTATCGTCCACGGATGAAGAACCTGTTCTGAATTTGACGCTAAAAGAAAAATTGCGCCAATTTGGAATCAGTCTACCTCAATGGGAAGAAAATGATACTCCCGAAATTTATTGGCAGCGCATTGAGGAAATTATTTGTGTACAAAAGAGATGGCAGATTCGACGTTGGGTTACCATCGGCATTTTTCCTTTTTCTCGGATGGCAATGTATGAAGACCTTGATCCTAATCAGCCCGAATTACTTAACCATCCTCAAACGCGTGAGCTCCTTTTAGGCCGTGAAACATCGAATTTTATAGAGAATGTTTTTCCAAAAGAAGAAGAAGAAAAACATGAATTGACTCCCCTTCTCATCTCAAAAGTCGATTCTTCACAATATGCTGCAATTTGTAAAGCTCTCCAATGTCCCAGTCTAGTGATTAAAGGACCTCCGGGAACAGGAAAATCTCAAACCATTACAAATTTAATTGCTGCTAGCTTAGCTAGAGGAGAAAATGTTCTATTTGTTGCTGATAAGCAAGCCGCTCTCAATGTTGTCTATTCTCGCCTCAAAGACGCTGGCCTAGATGATTTTTGCCTAGAGCTTCATTCGCATCAAGGAACCCGGACAAGCGTGATTCAATCTTTAAAGAGGCGTCTTGAAATTTCTCCAACGAAATCTTCTAAAAAACTTGAAGAGAAGTTAACCGAAGCTCAAAGTCTACATCATTTCCTTGACCAATACATTGATTTCATTAAAAGTCCTTTGGGTCAAAGTCAACTTACGATTCAAGAAATTTTATGGGCTGCAAGGCATGCCTCTGATGATGCAAGTTTTCCTTCTACTCTTTTAAAAACATACTTCGATCGAGTGGATGAAATGACACCCGAAGTGATCGTAAGAGACAAGAAACTATTAAAGAGCATCGAAAAAGCCTATAGCATGGTGATTGGAGAGGAAGGCAATTTAAAAGAACATCCTTGGAGAGGTCTTAAAAATACGTCATTATCCCCATTTCAAATTGAGGAATTATACGAGCGTTTTCAATCTTTTATCTCTTTATTAAATAGCATAGAATCTCGCTGTGCTTCTTTTAGTGAACAGTATCAAGTCAACATGGAATCTGTGTCGGAACTGAAGCTCTTGATCAACCAGCTTTCAGAGATTTTAGATTTGATGGACGACATTCAACCTGAAGCTTTGACTTACTGTAAAGAAAATGAATGGCAATCAAAAATAGAAGAACTCATCCAAACAATCAAACAACTACAGACCCTTTATCAAGCTTTACAAATTGATTTCTCTCATTTTTCTTCATTTCCTCTTGAAATGTTCGAGAAAATGTTGGCTTTAAGTCAATCTCTGCCTGTTGCCATTCATTCCACTACACGACTCAATCAAGAAATTGAGCATAGCCAACGACAGATTCAAGGATTAGAACAACTTCAAAAAGTTAGTGTAGAGCTAGCTCGATTCTTTCATATAGAAAAAAATCTCACCATTGGCGATTTGAAAGCAATATGGTCTGCCATTAGCTATTTATCGCGTATTCCTCCTTCTTTGCTCAAATGGCGCCATTCACATCTTTACCATGAAAATGCTTATGATGCTCTTTATAAAGCTCATCAACAGGCCTTGCATTTACTAGGGGTTTCTCAGCAATTAAAAAAACGTTTTCATTTAGAAAGATGGAATGAAAAAATTGATTTAATGGGTTATATCCGCTTGCTTGAACAAGGACATGTTTGGAGCTTTCTAAATCCCGTTTTTCGGCAGGCTAAACAATTTTACCGCACCATCAGCATTCATCCTAGTTTCCATCTTCAAGAGATGGCACATGAATTACGTGAATTAGAAGAGTATTTCACTAGCTGTCAACTCTTCGAACAAGATATTTTGATCCGTCAACTTAGCGGTCCACATTTTAAAGGAATAGAGACAGATTTCGCAACGCTTATGGAAACCGCGCAGTTTGGATTAGAGGTTAAAAGACGTTTTGCCAATCAACATGCCATTGATCAAGCCATTTGCTCCACTTTATTGGATGGCCATGAAGACATTCTTCATCATTTAGCTGCCTATATTAAGCATCCTATGGCATTTGCATTAAACAGTTTTCTCTCTTCGCCGCACCATTCTTTTGAGCATACTCTTCAAAGCTTAATTGAAGCTTGGCAAGCTTATTTGAAGAAATTGACAGACCTCAAGCAGTGTGTTTCTGAAAATTCTTTACCTTCTACTTTTAAATTTGAAGAGCTTTCTCAATGGGTAGCTAAAGGAAAAGACATTCAAAAAGCTTGGCAAAAATTAGAAGATCTGCGTCCCTTAGCTTTAGCTTTCAATATAACCCCATCTTCAAAGAAGATAGCCCTTTCTCAAATTCAAGCCACTCTTTTGTATTGTCAACAAGTACGAAGTCAACCATTGTTATCAGCTTTTGTAGATCAACTGTTAAGTCCATCTGTTAAAATGATTCAAGAAACTCTTAAATCTTTTATTCGTTCTTCTAATGAACAAATTGATCAATTGAGCATTCAATGGCAAGCTCTTCGGTTAATAGGTGGCATTGAAGAAAAATGGTTTTTTGGCAATTCAGCTCCTTTTGAACAACAAACCTGGCATGTCCTTCGCTCCCGATTACAACTTTGTGTGCAGCATCCAGAGAAATTAAATAGCTGGTGTCTATTGGGAGAAGCTTTAGCAGCTGCTAAACAAGAAAGCTTAGAGATCATCTATTGGCCTTTCATTGAAGAAAATAAACCTTTACAATCCTTAATAAAAGCTTATGAATTGGTTCTTTATCGTTCCTTAGCTCGTCATGCTTATTCAATTGATAATGGATTATTGAGCCGTTTTAATGGAATTGAACAAGAACAATCTTTATTGCGTTTAGCTTCTCTTGAGCAAGACATTATCCAGCTTTCTAAAGAACGCCTACGAGCTCTTCTTTGTGAACGTTTATCTCCTGCAGGCATTGGTTATGGAAAAAAATCTGACTATACCGACTTTGCCCTTATCAAACATGAAGCCAGCAAGCAAAAACGGCACATCCCCATTCGTCAACTGATGCAAAGAGCAAAAGAAGCCATTCGCGTCCTTAAACCTTGTTTTTTGATGTCTCCTTTATCTTTAGCACAATATCTTCCTCGAGATAGCTTGACATTTGATCTTTTAGTCATTGACGAAGCTTCGCAAATGCGTCCCGAAGAAGCAATTGGAGCCATTAGTCGAGCTAAACGCGTTGTTATTGTAGGAGATCCATTACAACTTCCACCGACAGATTTTTTTACCAAAGTAGACGATTTTGCTTTAGAAGATGAACTCATCGAAGAAAATGTTAATCATGACTCTATTTTAGATTTAGCTCTGGCTACTTTCGAAGATTCTTGCGAACTTCGTTGGCATTATCGATCGCAACATGAATCTTTAATTGCTTTTTCAAATCACCATTTTTATGATAACCGCCTGATTGTCTTTCCTTCTGCTCATCAAGATTCCGCTCGAATGGGAGTCAAATGGGTGCCTGTGTCCGGAATCTACCAATCTGGAATGAATATTATTGAAGCTCAAACTGTGATTAAGTCTGTTATTGAATTGATGGAACACCATCCCGATCGTTCATTGGGAATTGTCACATTAAATCAAATTCAAAGAGATCTTTTGTTAGAAGAATTTGACTATGCCATTCGACATTCTCCACAAGCTGCTGATTATATGGCACGCTGGGAATCGACACTTCAGGCTCCTTTTATAAAGAATTTGGAAAACGTGCAAGGAGATGAGCGAGATGTCATTTTTATTAGCATGGTTTATGGTCCCAATGAAGAAGGGATCATGGCTCAACATTTTGGACCGATCAATAAAATGCATGGTCATCGGCGCCTCAATGTTCTTTTTACTCGAGCACGAGCTCAAATGATTGTTTTTTCCTCTTTACTCCCAGATAGAATTAAGACGGAGGGAAAGAATCCAGGCGTAGGCATTCTGAGAAGCTATTTAGAATATGCTTCTACAGGGCGTTTAGAAATGGGAATAAACAACAATAGTGAACCAGACTCAGATTTTGAACGTTGCGTAGCAAGTAAAATTCGAGAAATGGGCTACCAAGCAGTTCCACAAGTCGGCGTTGCCGGCTATCGTATTGATATTGGCATTCGCCATCCTAGTTATCCTTATGGCTATCTTTTAGGGATTGAATGCGATGGTGCCGCTTACCATTCCAGCAAAACAGCACGTGAACGCGATCGACTGCGGCAAAATATTTTAGAACAATTAGGCTGGAATATTTACAGAATTTGGTCTACTGATTGGTTTCGAGATTCTTTAACACAAACAAAGAAACTGAAAAATTTTATAGAAGATCTCATGAGTAAAAAGTTAAAACAGCTTTCCTAAAAAATTGAAGATTCCCTAGCAATATAAAAATCTTAGCTTAAGATAACAAAGATAGAGTAAGTGCTATCCGGAATAAAAGAGCAGCCAAGCCGGCTGTGAAAGGAATTGTTAAAATCCAAGCCCATGCAATTCTACCGGCAATATTCCAACGAATATTCGATAATTTATGGCTCATTAATCCAACACCAACAATGGAGCCAACAATTGTATGCGTTGTCGAGACGGGAATTCCTAAATAAGAGACGAGAAATAATGTTCCTGCTCCGCCTGTTTCGGCACAAAAACCACCAACAGGTTCTAATTTTGTGATTTTCATTCCCATTGTTTTGACAATGCGCCATCCTCCCAAAGCTGTTCCTATTCCCATGGCTGCATGGCATGCCACAATAATCCAAGCTGTTTTAGGCTCTTCCAAAGAGAGCGAAACATCTGGAGCAATGAATCCAGAGGCTAAAAGTAAAGCCATGATAATTCCCATCATCTTTTGCGCATCGTTTGCTCCATGACCAATGGAATATAAAGCAGCTGAAACCAATTGTCCCTTTCTAAATAAACGATCAACAGCAGCTGGGTGCCAACGTCGAAAAATCCAATAGATGGCGAACATTAGTAGCGAACCTAAGAATAATCCAATCAAAGGAGCGATAACAATAAAGGCAACAGTCAAATTAAATTTTTCCCATTCAATAACTTCCCATCCAGCATGAGCGACGCCAGCTCCTGCAACGCCTCCAATCAGGGCATGGGATGAACTGATAGGCAAACCAAACCACCAGGTTATCAAACTCCACAGAATAGCGCTCAGAACACCAATTAAAACGACATATAAGTATAAAAAATCGGACATTCCAATTTTAATGATTTTAGAAATAGTGTCTGCAACTCTAGGTGCAAAAATCAGCATTGCAATAAAGTTAAAAAAAGCAGCCCATAAAACTGCCACTTTAGGTGATAAAACTTGTGTCGATACCACAGTAGCAATAGAATTGGCGGCATCATGAAATCCATTGATTAAGTCATAAATCAGTACAATGACAATAGAAAAAACAAGCATGCCAAATGCGATAGACATATTAATCGTACTCCAAAATGATGCCTTCTATAATATTCGACACATCTTCGCAATAATCCATCGCATTTTCTAACACCTCATAAATCGATTTCCATTTAATGAGAAGACGGATATCTTGTTCTTCATCAAAGAGCTGACCAAGTGTTTCTCGGAACAATTTATCAGCATCATTTTCAAGGCGATGAATCAGAAGATTGGTTTCTCTCATCACCGCTGCTTGTTTTTCTCGATCGCGTAAATGTTTGATATTAAATTCTAGTTTCTCTGTAGCTAATACAAGTAAATGGGTTAATTGTTGGGCTGCTGGAGTAAAAGAGGACAGTCTATAAATGAGATAATTATCACAAGCTTCATCGATCGAATCAATAATATCATCCATACGAGTAATCAAATGAAAAATATCATCAGGCTGTAGAGGAGTGATAAAGCTTCTCCGCAGGTTTTCAATACAGGCGTGAGCAATTTGATCTGCTTGATGTTCAAGCACTTTGATAGAACTATTTCCTTCCTGTTGTTCAATCTGGCCACTTAAAGTCATTTGATAAAAAGCTTGAGCTGCTTGCAAAACGATCTTAGCCTGCTGTTCGAAAAGATCGAAAAAGATAGGTTCTTGGGGCAAAAATTTGCGAAACATAGGCACCTTTTAGCTTTTTTACCTTATATATCAAATTAAAGGATTAAATGATCCTTTCTTACAATTTATCACTAAGAGCCTGCATCTCAATATTATTATCAAATTTTTTATCAATAAACTAGCACAGAATATTTCATCTTTGCTACACTTGAAACATTCCCCAGGGGTGCCAACGGATGTTGGCTGAAAAAACGCATTGTGTTTAACCCTCATTACCTGATCTGGGTCATGCTAGCGTAGGGAGTGTGAGAGTTATCGTTTGTTTGAACCTTGATAACTCCTGGTGTTGAAAGTTCATTGCTAGGAGAATTCATGCCCCCTCGACTCTCAGCTCTGTCTAAATGGAGCTTGTTGCTCGGCAACTTATTTGAACATTATGATAACGCTTTATTTAGTCTTCTCTCCCCCTTTTTAGCTCCTTTATTTTTTCCTGGACAAGATCCTTTAACGGCTTTGCTTTTAACTTATTGTATTATTCCGTTAGGAATGATTGCCCGTCCTATCGGATCCTTAGTATTTGGATATATTGGAGATACGCGAGGAAGAAAAGAGGCCCTTGTTCTTACGCTTGGTGGCATGGCCATCGTAACTGCTTTAATGGGTTTCATGCCGACTTATCAACAAGTGGGGCTATTGGCACCTCTTCTTCTTTCTATGGGCCGAATTTTTCAAAACTTTTTTGCTGCTGGTGAGACAATTGGTGGTGCTATTTATTTGATAGAGAACACACCAGAATCTCGCAAAGATATTGTAAGCAGTTTCTATAACGCTTCGACGGTAGCCGGCGTCCTATTAGCTTCTTTAGGAGTTTCTATTCTTTGCCTACTTGATGTTGTTCAAGAATGTTGGCGTCTGCTTTACATCCTTGGAAGCATGACAGCTCTTTTTGCTGCTTTGCTAAGAATAACCATGACGTTCACGCCTTCCTTATTAAAAATTTCTCCAGCCGCCTCTGTGAAGTTTGTTTTGAAAACATGTTGGAATAAGAGAAGTGCTTTAATCACTATTGCCATCGCGTCTGGTTTTTCTTATGCTTCTTATACAATGGCATTAGTGTTGATGAACGGATTTGTTCCTCTTGTTTCATCTGTTACCAAAACTGAAATGATGCATTTAAATACGATTTTACTTGGAGTTGACCTTTTACTTCTTCCCTTGTTTGGTGCTCTTGCCAATCAATTTTCCAGAGAGAAAATGATGATCATTTCAGGCTTGCTTGCTGCAATTGCAGGCTTCCCTCTTTTTTGGTTTTTACAAGATGCTTCTCTTTTTACCGTTATTCTTATTCGATTCAGTCTAGTAATTATTGGAGTTTGGTTTTCTGCACCGTTTCATTCTTGGGCCCAACACTTGGTTCCTGCAGCTTACCGTTACACCGTCATTTCCTTTGCTTACGCGATCGGCTCACAAGTTTTGGGAGGCCCCACTGCAGCGATTTCTGTTTGGCTGTTCCAAAAAACAAATTGGATTGTATGTGCAGCTGCCTATTGGATGCTTTTAGGACTTTTTTCTAGCTATTGTATAGCTAAACAAGAAAGAGCAGAAGAACTGCCTGAAGCTGTTCTTCAAGAAGTTTAATCGATTAACGTTAATAGATTTTGATACAAATAAAAAACGCGATGGGAAAGATAGACAAGATAAACAAATAAAAGCAAATGCTTTAAAATGGATGACAACCTATCGAAATAAGTCATTTTGTTTATTTATCCCGTCTATCGTTCCTATTCTGTTCTTTTTATAAAAGAAATAGAAGACTTAATCTCATCCATTTATCCTTTTATTAAGTTGGGTTAAAATGCGTCAAGAGTCAAAAAAAATCATTTATTTAACCATTGATGATTCTCCTTCTAAAGAAATGAAACAAAAGGTGGATTATCTAGTCGCTCATCAGATCCCTGCTATTTGGTATTGTCGGGGCGAATTTATGCATCGCGAACTTTCTTCAATTATTTATGCAATTGAAAAAGGATTTTGGATAGGCAATCATTCTTATACTCATCCCTATTTTTCACATCTTTCTTTGAAAGAATGCATGGAAGAAATCCAAAAAACAGAACAATTGATCGAGGAAGCTTACCGTTTAGCAGGCGCATCTAGACCATGCAAATTATTTCGTTTTCCTTTTGGAGATAAAGGAGGAGGAAAAAATTTCTTAAAACGCTATACAAAACAAGAAAAAGAAATGGTTGATTCTTTGCAGAATTACTTAAGGCAGGAAGGATTTCAACGAGCTATTTTTGAAGGCATTACCTATTCTTATTATGTTGAAGCAGGCTTAGATCGCGATATTGATGCCTCCTGGACATTTGATACAAAAGATTATGTCGTGCTTTCTCCAGTTTCTCAAGCCAAGTCCGGTCTGCGTACTGTCCCAGATTTTATCAATCGAATGGACATTCATGATCCTGAACATGGACTTGGTTTAAACGATTCACATTCTAATGACATTGTCATTCTTCATGATTTTGAAAAAACAACTTTTTTGTTCGAGCCTTTAATTGCAAAATTAATAGCCAAAAACTTTTTATTCCAGCTCCCTCGATTCGCAATCGAATAGATTTGTTTCCTTATATTCAGATTGACACAATTAAAAAAGACACTGTAAAACATGTTAAATTGATTTTTTTATTTTAACTTATCAAGGAGCTCTCGAATGACCTTAAACTTTTTGAAAACACTCAGGCAGAATTTCCTTGTTGTCGGTCAAACTCTTACAACATGCTTTTGCATCTTGACTTCGTGTGCTTTAAATCAAACTCTTTATGCGGATATGGCCAGCTTAACAAATCCTCGACCCCATTTCGATAAAATTTTAATGGGCAAAGATCAAGAACAGCAACAGCCAAAATATTTCCTAGTTTTAAACAGCTTATGGGGAATCGGATTTTTTGGCGATTTTTTGACTGCTCTTGGGGCATTGCAACTTTATGAAATTAAAACTGTTTCGGGGGTTTCTATTGAATATGGAACAGGCGGAACCTACTACGATCCTGCTAAGGGACCCAATTGGTGGGAATACTATTTCGAACCCGTGCATGTTGGCGATCGTGAAAACGCCACCATTCTCGTCTCACAGCAAGGCGTGCGTATTGGCGATGGCGATTACGATCTGGCTCGCTTAACAGAATTTAACATTTATCGAAAAGATGCTCACGCACTGATTAAAAAATACGTTCATCTTAAACCGCACATCAAGAAAAAAGTCAAAGAAATCGTCAAAAATACTTTTGGCCGTGGAAAAGTGATTGGTGTCCATTATAGAGGAACAGATAAGTTTGTCGAAGATCCTCTTGCTCCTTATGAAGAAGTTGCCCAACATGTCGATAATGCTCTTGCAGAATTTGCTAAAAAAGGCAGTCCTCGCGTCAAAATTTTTGTTGCTACAGACGAACAAAAATTTTTGGACTATATGACTGCTCGCTATCCCTCAAAAGTCATTTTTTACCAAGAAAGTATTCGATCTGTTGATGGACGCCCTGTTCATACCACTCCAGTTTTTGATAATTACAAAAGAGGCGAAGATGCTTTGATTGATTGTTTATTACTTTCTAAAACCGATTATCTTATTAAAACATCTTCTAATCTCAGCCTATGCTCAGCCTATTTTAATCCTTCTATTCCAATGGTCCATGCATCCACACGCAATTGGCGTGCCCCTCTTGAATAGAGATCATTTTATCTTAAATCTGAGTGTACAGTGAATGTGTATGCTCAGGTTTTAAACTTGCCCACCGTCTACCCAGTTTAGGTAAAGAACTATGAATTCTTCTTAGGCAAATTTACTTATTCTTATTTAAATTATTTATTTGATAATGTAAGTTTTTTTATCACATCAATTGGAGGTAATATAATGGCTCAACCAGCAATTCAAGTTACTAAAGCAGAAGATTATACTAAGATTTATTGGGTTGAGGCTTTCTCAGAGATTATGGAAAAACCACAACTCGAGAAAGAAAAATTCTATTTTTTCTCGCGTGTTCTTATCTCCCATACCCTTGGTACTAATGTTTTAAAAGATTCGCAACTTTCTGATCCTGATTATCAAACAAAATTGATTGATACGTTTTATGAAACGTACAAAGAAACAAAAAGTGAAGAAAGAAACGCATTGTTGACTACAGTGTTTATGAAAACACTTATTGATATTGATCCAAATCGAATGAAACTCAAAACTATTGATTTAGATTACATTGAAAATATCGCTCTAGAATCTGCTTTAAAAGCCAAAAATTTCACACATCTTCTTGATGATAAAAATAAAAGAGCATGGCTACTGACCTATATGTATGCCAAAACATCGCCACAAGTGATTGAATACAATGTAAAACTATATGAAAGCTTAGGGAAAGAAAACTATGATTTAGTGGTTAAGAAAGAGTTATGCATATCGTCGGGACCTCAATCCGTGCCACCAGGGACCTCAGATTTTTTTTCTGAAGGATGGTATACTCTTTATGGAAAATCAAAGTTTTCTCTTGAAAAAGTCATAAATTTAAAAAGTGTTATGGAAGATCCTTCTAAACTCAGCCAAGATATTGATCCCATGATAGGTTTAATTTATTTTAAGTATCGTCTCGTACAGCAAACCCTACCACTTAGCTTTCAAGCAACTTATTGGTCTGCTAAAGTTTCCAATATATCAACTTTCATCAAACAAGTCTCTCAAACGGATCAACTCGCCACTAAAAATTAAACAAAAAGCGCCAAGACGATAAAACAATCACATGAAGATAATGAGAAAATCTTTATGTGATTGTTAGGCTCTTGTAAGTGAGGCCTTCAATCTAAACTCAAAGCCTTTCGAAAATAACATGATTTAAGCTCGGACCAAATCTCTATTGACACTCTTCTGGTCTTTCATCTAGATTTCAAAGGAATTTTAACATTCTTTGTCTATCAAATTCTTAAGGTGGAGACAAGCCTATGACAAAAAAAATTTTCCTCTTTATCCTTTATTTTTTTATCTGTGTCACTCCCCTCAAGGCATATCAATACCAGTTGTCCATTTGCGCTGTCTTTCAAAATGAAGCTCCGTATTTAAAAGAATGGATTGAATTCCATCGTTTAGTGGGAGTTGACCATTTCTATCTGTTCAATAACTTGAGTACCGATCATTACAAAGAGGTTTTAAGGCCTTATATTCGAGCTGGAATCGTAGAACTCATCGAATGGCCTTATGGCTACCAAGAATTGAAGGAGTGGGATAAAATTCAAACCGATGCTCTAGAAGCTGGACGACGTAAAGCTTATAAAAAATCTCAATGGCTAGCCTTTTTAGATGTAGACGAATTTCTCTTTCCTACCCAATGTGAGAGCTTAGTCGATTTTCTTAAATCTTTCGAATCCATGCCTGAAGTGGGAGGTATTTATGCCAACTGGGTTGTTTATGGCACATCAAATGTTGCCAAAATTCCTGATGATCGTTTGTTGATTGAAACGTTGGTGATGTCTAGCGGAGGAGGATCTGATCATATTAAAAGCATCGTGAAACCTGAAAAAGTGTCCAAAGTTTACAGTCCTCATTATGTCACTTTTAAAAAAGGATTTTTTTATTTCACTCCTACAACGCTAAGAAAAGTCCAAGGTCCTTTTATTGGAAATTTAGATTTAATTGAAATTCATCACCTTCGCATCAATCATTATTGGTCAAGAGATGAAAATCATTTAAATAACGTAAAAATTCCTCGCCGCATGAAATGGGGAACGCCTGCTGAAACTTGCTTATTGTGGGGTTCAATGAATAATACGCATTATGATCCTGCTATTTTACGCTTTGCAGAACCTTTGAAGAGAAAAGTCTTTAAATAAAAAACGATGATTATTTTTACAGTTGAGTCCAAAGAATGTAAGTTCCCATCACTAATACACTGACTCCGAATGCCTGCCGTAAGCGAATTTGCGAAATATTTTTGGCAATAAGACTGCCCGCAAAACTGCCCAAAATTCCAGCACAGGCGATAATAACAATTGTTTCCCAACTTACCTGCATGTTTAAGGCATGCAAAGTCAGAAGGTGTTCCATAAATCCAGTCAAAGAATTAATAGCAATAATGACAAGACTTGTTCCAATTGCAATGGGCATGGGTAATTGACTCAAAAATACAAGCGCGGGAACTATGAGAAATCCCCCTCCTACTCCGATAAAACCAGTCAGACATCCGACAAGAAATCCTTCTAAAATTGTTAACCAAATGGAGCGAAAAGAGGCAAATTTTTCAAAAGATGGAGGACCAGCAATCATCAAGAAAGACACAATAAGCATCACAAAAGCAAAGATAATAAGTTGCAAATCGCCACTTATATAATAAGATCCTGATGCTCCTATATAAGCACCTAGCATTCCAGGAACCCCAAAGAAAAGTGCACTTTTCCAATCAATATGGCGGCGCATGGCATAGGGAATGGCTCCTAAACAAGCAATACATCCCACGATCGCCAACGATTCAGCAATTGCCAATTTCTCAGGTCGATTTAAAATAAAAACTAACACAGGAAGTGTGAGAATGGATCCTCCAGATCCTAATAACCCGAGGCTCATGCCAATTACTAAAGCGCCCAATAAGGCTAATGCCATAGCAAATCCTTGCTTTGTTTAATCTTTTATTCTTTTTCCTAGCAAAATAAGCAAGACAATTAACATTGATAAAAAAAATCAATCAATCATTACAAAATGATATTTTATTTGTTTTAAAAATTAAAGTCGATTATTACCTAAAATCATAAATTAACTTATTTATTGTTTTACTAAAAGTAGGAAGACAATGAATTCTTCTATACCGAAGAGAATTCAAAAATTGAAATTTGGGCTTTGACGCAGCCCAAATTCCAATTTTGAGTTCTCTTCGGTATAATAATTTGAATTTCAGTTTTTTCTTAAAATACATTTTCTTTTACATGCAGTAAAGACCGTGGTATCAGTTACTTTCCTTAGACACTTTATGCCAAGTTGCTTCACGTTCAATCCCTTTGACTAGAATAAAAGCTAGTTGGTCTTCATGATCTAGGAAACAATAAACTTTATCGCCATTGCTATAATGATGATTGGCGGCTGTGATGTAAATGGATCCATCATTTAATCTTAATTTTGTTTTATAGGTGTAGATGGGAGAGTAGTGATATTGAAGATTTCCATGAGCATCTCGTGTGGTGTAAAATTTCATACGATAGCTTGCAAGATATTTTTCATTCTCCTCAACCACAAGAGCATTGACAGGATACTGCACTAACATAGCCCGCACAGACTCTTTTCGAGAATCATTAACAAGCTCAAATTTATGCTCGCGTTTAAACCAATAGAAAGATGTTCTCACTTGGATATGAATGAAATCATCAAGAGCCCAAAAAGAAAATTTTTCTAAATCTTTGGGATGCACTTTCCAAGCTGAACCATCATTTAAAAAAGCGACGAGATCATTTTTAAAATCTCCATATTGATCTCCTTCAAAAACAGAAATAGCTTTTAGAGAAGAACGCGTCGAAGAGAAATCTAAAAGATTCAATTCAGCTAAAAGATGTGAATTTAAAAAAATCAAAAGGACGCAAATTAAAAATTTAGGTTGAATCATAGATCACCTCCTCATAGATTAAGAGCCTATTCCATGACTTTCAATGGGTTGAATTTGAATTCTTTTCTCTCTCAAATTCAACCCATTAAAATGATGGAACAGGCTTTAAGGGGTTTCATTTGTATTGTACTTCATTTTGGATATTGAGCATTGGTATGATAATCAAATAAGCATTATCTCCTCAACTTTAAGCGCTAAGGATACTTGGATGATGATTATAAACTTCTGGTTTTCTTCCATCCAATGTCTTATTATGATTCCATCACTAATAGGATAATGTTATGCTTTCCCATTTTCACTCTTTCGCTATGATTTCTGAAGAATTTAAAGGAATTCTTTTGGATGCTTATGGAGTTTTTTGGGGCAACAACACTATGGGTCTTCTCCCAGGTGCTAAGGAGGCAATGGAATATCTCGTTGCAAGAGGAAAATGTGTCGGAATTTTATCTAATACGTCTCAATTAGCTGCAAAAGAAATTCACAAATTGGAAAAACATGGGTTAATTCTTGGCCGTCATTTTCACTTTATTTTGACATCAGGTGAAATTGCACATTCAATTTTCCTTCGTGAAGAGCTGCCTTTTTCAACTCCATCAAAAAAATTTTGGCTCTTTGGCAGTGTCCATCCTCGCTTCGCTTCTCATGAGCTCATTTTTCAAGGAACATCTTATCAAGAAACGATGAACGTTCAAGAGGCTGACTTTATTTATATTTCCATTCCCCATATCAAAGGGGAAGATCAAACGAACCGCGAAGTATTTCGTCAAGAATTAGAAGCTTTGAAAGAAACATGTCTACCCATGATTTGTACTAATCCAGATCATTTAGCTCATGAAGGCAATCCTCCCCAGGCCGTCGTTCGACAAGGCGGCATTGCAGCTATGTACGAGGAATTAGGAGGCCAAGTATTTTATATTGGCAAGCCTTACCAAACGGCGTATCGTATGGCTATGGAAAAGTTCGCAGACTATCAGATTCACCATCCCTCAGAAGTTCTTATGATTGGCGATACACCAGAAATAGATATTCGAGGCGCTCGTCAATTTGGCATGTCTGCTGCTCTTGTCATGCAAACAGGAATAATGGCAAATCGCATCGCAGATCACGGAGTCCAACAGGCCCTCGGAAGTCTTTCTCCGCTAGATATTCCCCATTTTTTTATTGAAAGGTTATCTTATGTCTTTTGAATTACATCCTAATTTAGCCAAAAAAAATTTTATCCTTGATCTTCCTCTTTGTCGTGTCCTTCTTGAAGATGAACAACATTATCCTTGGCTATTTCTTGTTCCACGTCAACCTCATCTTAGCCGTTTAATGGATCTTGCTCCGTCAGATCAATTACAAGTGATGCAAGAATTGCAAATTGCGCAAGAAATCCTATGGGACACATTCCAGCCTACACAACTCAATGTAGCTGCAATAGGAAATAAAACACCTCAACTTCACATTCATGTCATTGCTCGCTATTCCCATGATCCGGCTTGGCCTGGAACCGTTTGGGATCATCCAACCCGTTCTCCTTATCTTTCCGAACAAAAGGAGGCAATCATTCAACAGCTAAAAGACCAATTCCAAAAGAAACTCTATTTAACAAGCTGGGCAAATAAGATGCATTCAGCTGCGTCATTTACTTAATGTTGATTCTAATCAAATAGCATTTGCTGTTTTTTAATCAGTGCTACGAAGATACGAATCGAACCATTTATACATTCTCTCTTGAACTAATTTTTCTTTTCATCATCTTATTGATCCGTTACATTAAAAGAATCAAGGTGGGTGAACTTATGACATTATTTTCTCTTCAGGTTGATGATAAAATCGCATTGAAACTTCCGAGTTTTAAAGATGCGGAAGAACTTTTTGCCGTAGTGGATCGCAATCGAAATTATCTACGCCAGTATTTGCCTTGGGTGGATCATAATGTTTCCGTCAATAATACTAAAGCTTTTATCAAAGAATGCCGCAAGCAATTTAAAAATTCTTCTGGCTTTAGCTTGTGTATCTTTTATCAGGGAAAAATCGTAGGGACAATTGGACTGCATTATATTGACAAAGTGAATCGCAAAACAGAAATTGGTTATTGGATATCTGAAGATTATCAAAGTAAAGGCATTATCTTAAAAAGTTGTTTAGCGTTAATTACCTATTTTTTTGATAAACTAAAATTACATCGCATTGAAATTCATTGTGCTATCCATAATGAAGCCAGTCAGCGTATTCCTGAAAAATTGAGGTTTACAAAAGAAGGAGTTTTACGACAAGCCACTTACTTAAATGGTCAATTTTACGATACGTTTATTTATAGCTTACTTTCTACCGAATTTAATAATGGCCAACAATCAGAGTGATTTATTTCGAATATTGCAGCCTGAATAGGAAAAGAATTAAAAAGGCTAAAGGAATGAGCAAATCCGAATATAAAAAAGCTCCCGTATGCCCTGCAGAAGGTCCATCTCGAAGGATGTGTATCACATGCCCAATACCAGTAAAAAGCAAAAATAAAGAATAACCAACCGCTGTTGCATTTTGCCATCCCCTATTCATCCAGGGACTCAATAAACCTAATAAACCATAAGATAGATTAGCGAGTCCCAATTCTAATAAAAAAGGACTATAGGGCCACTCAACGTAAGTCACAACAAAATCTGGATGTAGAAACTGAATGATTCCTGTTACAATTCCCTGAACACCGACTCCAATAAAAGCATAATAAAGAAAAATCATCTCCATTTTATTTGCTTTTTTAACCAAAGAATGGATAAAGCCTAAAATGGGAGGAAGCACGATCAAAGAAAAAGTGAAGCTTGCTTCGGCTAACTGAATTGATGATATTTCCATCTCCATGTGCTTACCTTTCTTACATTCTCCAACCCATATGATGAGAGTATTTGGAAAAAGCTAAAACCCTAACATTTTCCAAACACACCTGTCCGTACCGTATCTGAATCATCCTCTTAAAATCAAGAGCTGCTGATGAGGTTCTTTCATTCGCTTGCTGTTGAGCATTACTGCATGAATGATCCTCAAAACATTCAGGATTAAATTTATTCAACCCATAGAAAAAGAGTTATTTAGCATCATAATATTCCAACTTTCGTTCGACGAGATCCCTTGTTTGTGGCGGTACGCCATCACTTAGCAAACGTTTCATTTCTTGAGCCATTAAAGCTTGTTGATGAGGAGAAAGTTTTTCAAAATCCAAGAAAGCTGGAATAGCAATATAATTATGAGCGAGTAAGGGATTAAATTTTGCAATTTCTAAGATTTTATCCACAATATAGGAGTAGCCGGCACCACTGGTATGATGATAGCAATGCAGATTGGAGATAAACATTCTTAAAAGGGATCTTACATGATTTGGATTCTTTCCATCATATCCTTTAACAGATTCTAGCCTACGTAAATCATCCACTGTACAATCTGCGGAGAAAGCTTGAGTAGATAACCAAAAATTGAAAACAGCTTTATCGTCTCTCCATTTATGATAAAAATCTGCAATGACAAATTCTTTATAAGAATTTTCCATTGATAGACAAATATTAAAAGCAGAAACACAATCATCAAAGTTTGCCGCTGTTTTATATTGAGCAAAAACTTTTTCCCTATAGCTTTGATCAACAAGGGAAAGTAGCATTAAGCTTGCATAACGCAATTCTCTAATCTGCATTTGTTCAGAATAAGGCTCATAAATCATTGGCGTTGGATATTCATTTAATAATTGTTCTAAAGATGGCTTACAAGCTAAAGCAAGCTGTTGGATAAATAGTGATCTTAATTGATTCAGTCTTTCAAAGTCATAA
This sequence comes from Parachlamydiaceae bacterium, assembly GCA_044226925.1. GTDB lineage: Bacteria > Chlamydiota > Chlamydiia > Chlamydiales > Parachlamydiaceae > JANWJE01. The sequence continues at coordinate 364,586 of JBGAGC010000002.1, read as the reverse complement.
TAATCGAAAGCTTGAGAAAGAGATCGAATCGATGGAATTTCTAAAATTTGGGCTTTTGCTAAAGGTGAAAGCTGCCGACTTTTTAGAGCTTGAACATAAAGTTGATGAAGATCAGCAAACACAAGTTCCCCTTTTAATGCTCTTGATTCAAGACTAGAATCTGAATCGATTCTCATTTTCATTTCTTTTACAGCCATAATGGAGTAATTTTGAGCAGCTTCCCAACGACAAAATGCATCCTCTGTATATTTGACAATACAAGCTAAATCTTCTAAAGAATAATCATAATGAAGAATAATAGGAGCACTATATCCATGCATGAAAATAGGCGTAGGCTTTTCTGGAGCAGGAATCTTAAAAACAGTTGTTTCATCCTCTAAAATGGATGCAAATATGGGATAAATCATTTTTCCATCTTTTCCTAAGAGCTCAAAGCTGAATGGAATTTGAAAAGGTTCTTGCTTTTGTCCTGTTCTAGGATGAAGACAAGATTGTGCAAACACCAATTCAACCATCTCATTTTTTGCATCGTAATTCATCTGTGCTTCAATGAGGGGTGTTCCAGGTTGATAAAACCATCTTTCAAATAAAGAAAGATCTTTCCCGATGCGTTTTAGCACCTCATTAGCAGCGCTTAACAATTCGCGAAATGTCACTGCTTGACCGTCATAGCGTTGAAAATATAGATTTTGTACTTCTCTAAATCCATCTGGAATAAGAAAATCGATATAATTCTTCAGTGTACGAAAAACTTCTCTTCCTTTTGTATATGTTGTCTGATCATAAATCGAATGAGCATCAACGTAAGATTCAACCATGATGGGATGACCAGCTGCTGAATATTCTTCAGGAAATTGATTTTCCCTCAAAACCCGTACTGCTTTGGGTCGAACAAATTCTGCTCCAAATAGCCATTCACTAAAAAGCATAGCTCTCAAATCAGTAAATGCTTCTTTTAAGGCTATTTCAAACCAATTGCGGACAGTCACTCGATTTCCTGACCAGTTATGAAAATACTCATGTCCCACTACATGCGCAACATCACGATGCGATTTATCCGTTCCAGATTGGCTGTCTACAAGTAAGCGTATGTCGTTAAAAATCATTAAACCTTTATTTTCCATAGCTCCTGAATTAAAATCAGGAATTCCTACCATCTTTAAAGAAGTTAAGTCATATTCTCGATCAAAAAACTTTTCATCAAATTCCATCGCCTTCTTTAAAGCAAATAAAGCATAATGTGCTCGTGACTCTTTTCCTGGCTCTACAAAAACCTGAAGTTTGACTTCTTTTCCACTCCGAGTTGTAAAATGACTGGTCAATTGACTAAAACGACCTAATACACAAGCAAAAAGATAGCTAGGTTTGGGAAACGGATCGTGCCAGGTAATCATAGCACGCCCATCTTCTAATATTTGCTCCTCCTCTAAATCACCATTAGATAAGCGATAAGGATAACGCTCTTTATCCGCAATAATTGTTGTCGAAATGCGACTTAAAACATCAGGTCGATCTAAAGTAAAGAAAATACGACGCGCTCCTTCAGATTCACATTGCGTCGTTAACCATTGGCCACATGGATACATTCCTTCTAAACTATCGTTTGTAAAAGGATTAATGATGCTTTTAACTGTCACTTTAAAAGTTTCATCTTCGGGAATATCAAGAAGAATTAACTCATGTGGCGTTACTTTATAATTTTCCTTTGAAATAAGTTGTCCATTAATTCTGACTTCAAACACCTGATGTTCTTTTCCATCTAAAATTAAAGAAGATTCTTTTCCATTTCGTTTAATCGTTAAATCACTTGTCACAAAAACTTGTGAATCAGCTATATCAAAAATCAAATGAATATCAGGAATAAGAAAAGCTGGCGGTTGATAATGCTTATAGTAACACGTAACAGGCTCTGCTTTTTCTAAAGATAAAGCATCATGATTCCGGATCGCTCGATTATAAAGTTTAATCAAGTCAAGATCATCACTCTCTAAAACTTTCGCTTTAAGACGATTTAAGACATTTCGAGTTGAAGAATCAAAAGCCAATTGAGGAAATTGCAAATGTAATTCTAAGAGGACTTGTTGCCATTGGTCTACCTCAGCTGTCGCTATCATGTTGAGAAAACGATGAATTTCAGTCCCATTAAATTCTGCTAGATCAGCTACATTTTCCGCTTGATGCCCCATGACTGCATTTTGAAATCCCAGCGAGCAAGTGAGCATTAACAATTGTCTTCGCTTCGACCAACCAAGGCCCATTCGATCACTTAATCGTCCTAAATTCCTTAACATGTTCAGCAAAAAAATCATGTTCTCCTCCATAAACAAAAAAACAAAACGCCTAAAATAGACAAAACATCTAAATTGTGTTAAACTTCTCATTGACACTGTTTCTAATATTGCAAATTTGAATCTCAGGACGATAGCAGTTCTAGCGAATAAAAAGAAGATTTGAAGCAAGTAGCATGAGAACAAAAAACTAAGTTTTGAGAAGCTTTAAAAGAGCTACACATGCGAAAATATAAAATTCATCATATTGATTCTTTTGCTAATGTACTATTTAGTCGAAATCCAACAGTGACAGTTTTGCATGCTGATACATTGACTGACGAAGAGATGCAAAAAATTGCTAGGGAAATGAATTTATCGGATACAGGTTTTATTTTATCAAGTCAAAAGGCAGACTTCCGCCTACGTTTTTTACTCCTACTTCTGAAGTAAAATTTTGCGGTCATGCGACAGTTGGAGCTTTGTGCAGCTAGCACGAGAAAGATGATTTAGCTGTCTGCGGCCAGGTAAAACATTTTCAGTCGAGACAAATATTGGCATTTTGCAAATGGCTGTCAATTTAAAAGATAGGGCTCATCCCACATTTATTTTTGATGCGCCGAAAATTGATTTCGTTCCTGCTCCTTATACAGGAGAAAAACTTACATCCGCTTTGCAAATTGCTATTTCACTTTTAGATTTGACTAAACCCATTATGTTGGAAAAGACAAATCAATACCTTTATTTTGCTGTTCGTGATCTTAAAGCATTAGAAAAGTTGAATCCTGATATGCGTCAAACGACAGAATTTGCAAAAAAAGATGGAGTTGTGGTGTTATGCGCTTTGAATGGAGAAACTTTTGACCTTTCGATTCATTTGCATGCCAGAGGATTTGCCCCGCTTGTTGGAGTTCCGGAGGATCCTTTTACAGGTTCTATGCAAGGTGGATTAGTAGCTTATGCAATGACACAAGGGATCGTGAATTCAAGCTTAAAATTCTTCATTTCAGAGCAAGGACATTTTATTGGCAGGCCAGAATCTACCATGCTCGAAATGGTGAGTCACTCTCCTTTTCATGTCAGACTACATGCAGAAGCTGTTCATGTGTTTGAATCCGAACTTACCTTAAATTAAAAAAAGTAATGGATCTATTTATCAAATAATTTAGGATATTAAGATGGACCCCCTTTTACCAAATTCTTCTATTATTATTTTGAATGGATTAAGTTCATCAGGAAAATCAACACTTGCAACTCGTTTATCGAAAATGATGAGTGATTCTGTCATAGTACGATGCGATGAAGTTGGAGTGGATGTTTTTAATCGCATTATCCAGGAAAAAAAACACACCATTCAAAATGGTGCACCTCGTGATCTACTATCTTTGCTTTATAGAAGTGTGCCAGAAATCGATATCACGAGTTTAAACAATGACATTAGCAAAGAAATGTATAATAAAATTAAACAACAAGCAAGCCAACATACGTATGTCATTAATGACAATGCTTGGATACAGCAAAAAGATGTGGATGATTGCAATGAAGCTCTTCAGGGATATAAAATGATTCGTGTTTTTGTTCATAGTTCATTTGAAGATTTACTTCTACGTGTAAAGAAAAGAAATCAACAAAGCAATGAAGTTGAGCATCGAGTCATCACTCTTCCTTTTCAAGATCTTTCTGCCATGTATCGCATTTCAGAAAAAGATGAACAACCTATTGATGAATGGCAGCAATCCGCTGTGACTCATTTCATGGAAAAACTACAAAAAGAGTTTAATATTGTTGAGCAAACTTATCATCAATATTGGCGTGATGAAGCCGCTTCCTTTTTTTCTTCTTTACCCGATTTTTTTAAGCAATTTAAACTCGATACACAATCTACGTCTAAAGTAAGTCCTACATTTCCTTTTGATTATGTCGTCAATACAAGTCATGAAAGTCTAGATCTATGCGCCGAGAAAATAGTTAAATTAGTCACTAAAACCAATTAGTCATGTACTGACTTCCCTATTTTTTCTATCTTCTTGCTTTAACAACATCCTTTCATTTGCTTAATGGCTTCAGCTATTAGAGGAGCAATTGAAACAACTTCAATTTTCGGGTGCATGCGAACCCTTTCTGAAATAGCAATACTATTCGTTGTAATTAATTTTTCAATAGGACTCTGTTCGATTTTCTCAAGAGCATCTTCAATAAATAATCCGTGTCCTACAAGTGCAATAATGCGTTTTGCTCCTTGTGCAGCACAAACATTAGCAGCATTCACCAATGTCCCTGCTGTCGAGCACATGTCATCAGGTAAAATCACAGTTTTCCCTTTGACATCTCCAACAAATAAGCGCATTTCTACGTGGAAAGAATCAATTCTTTCTTTTTCAACTAAAGCAATAGGAAGATTTAATTGCTTAGCATAGGCACTAGCAATTTTAATACCTCCCTTGTCTGGAGCTACTACAACAGCATTTTTTAAATTTAAAGAAGAACAATATGGAATTAAAAGCGAGCGACTTAATAAATGTTCAACTGGAAGATCAAAAAATCCTTCAATTTGCTCAGAATGAAGATCCATTGTAATTAAATGATCAATCCCAGTGCATGTTAAAAGATTTGCCACTAACTTAGCTGTAATGGGAACTCCCGGTTTATCCACACGATCTTGTCTTGCATAGGCATAATACGGAATAATAGCTGTCAACGAAGCAGGAGAAGCACGCTTTAAAGCATCTAAAATAATAAGCAGCTCCATTAGATAAATATTAGGATCTAATCCCAAAGATTGAAGAATAAAAACCCGCCGCCCTTGCACTTTTTCTAAAATTTCGACAAAAATTTCTCGATCAGGAAATAAATGAATATTTCGACTCCCTAGCGATGTCTGCATGAGAATTGCCACTTCGTCTCCTAATTCAGGATTGGAAGATCCGGTGAAAATAAGAGGTTTATCTGTCATTGAGTTTTTTTCGCTTTCGTTCACTTTTTCAATCCATTTTGTGCAAGTCTAACTAAAAGAAATTTCCAAGTATTTAGTTTACCTTTTTAGGATAAATACTTCACAAACCATTGACTGGCTAAATCTGCAACTTTTTCTAAAGCTCCCGGTTCTTCAAATAAATGAGTGGCTCGCGCTACAATCTCTAATTTTTTTTCGCATGACAATAAATCATAAGCATTTTGATTTAACCCAATCACTATAGTATCAGCTCCTCCCACAATCAATAAACTAGGAGCTTTAACTTGCGAAAGATAATGAGCCGCTAAATCTGGACGACCTCCCCTTGAAACGACCGCTGAAATAGCATCTCCCATTTTTGCCGCCGCAATCAAAGCAGCCGCTGCACCTGTACTTGATCCAAAATAACCAATTGATAAGTCTTTCGTTCTTTCTTCTTGCAAAAACCAATAAGTGATTCCAATTAAGCGTTCTGCTAAGAGATCAATATTAAAGCGAATTTCTCTTGTGATTTGATCTATTTTGTCTTCTTCTGCAGTTAGAAGATCAATTAAAAGAGTACCCAGTTGCTTTTCTCTTAGAAATTTAGCAACAAATTGATTACGAGGACTAAAACGGCTGCTACCACTACCATGAGCAAATAGTACAATTCCTTTTGCGTCTTTGGGAATGATAAGTTCCCCTTCAAGTTTAATTTTCCCAATTGAAATTTGAATCGTGTGTTCCGTACGAGAATTAAGAGTCATTTTGATTCGCCTCCTTTAACAGACGCACCACTTCTTCATCCTCTGTTTGAGCAAAAAGTCTATAATACATGCCAACTCCAATAAAATCTTCTCTGACATGTGGACACACGACTTCATCTGCAGCTTTTTCCATTAAAGCTGCCGCATCTGTAGAAGCTACAGGAGCTGCAACAACAATGTATTTTGCCCCCGCTTGCTGCATTGCTTTCACCGCAGCAAGCATCGTCGAGCCTGTCGCAATTCCGTCATCCACTAAAATCACAGTCTGATTTTTCACATTAGGCAAAGGAGCATATTGACGGTAAAGATTCAAACGCTGCTGAGCACGAGCTTTTTCTTTTTCCACCTCACGAGTAATATAAGTTTGAGAAACTCCTAACATATGAATAATCGAATAGTTAAAAACACCTTCTCCATTTTCCATCACAGATCCAAGAGCAAGTTCTGGATTACCAGGAGCCCCAATTTTACGCGGTACAACCACATTAAGTGGAAGCGAAAGAGCTTTTGAAACCTCAAACGCCACAACAACACCACCTCGAGCTAACCCGAGAACTAATGTCCCCTTCTGATCTTTATATTGACTTAACTTAGCCGCAAGCTGTTGGCCTGCATCTTGACGATCACGGAAAAGCATAGATAAGCCCTCTCTACAATGCTAACCTTAAAGCGCGTCTTCAGTTTGAAACTTTTTTCAAAATATTACAATATTGTTCTCTTATCAAAATTTCTATTTCCACACTTTTTGTTCTATAAGAGTGTGTCTCTGAATTGCTAGCGTTTATTAATTCAGAGATACACTCTAAGAGCCTGTTAAATAACCCCAATTCAAGCCATTAGAGGGTTTTTAACAGGCTCTAAAATCAACAATAATAATTAAATTATTTACAAATAATTAGATTAAATGCATTAAATTATATATATATCTTTATATAAAACAAATTTATAATATAAAATAAATATTATCTTAAAAGAGAAGTAGAAATGTCTATCTTTAAAGTTGCACTGCTACAATTGACCGCGACACCTCATCCTACTTTGAATCTCAAAACAGGTCTTGAAGCTTGCCGAACAGCAAAAGGAATGGGGGCTGATCTCGTTTTATTTCCGGAGCTTTGGCAAATTGGATATGATGCTCAAGCGATGCGTCCAGCTTTTGCTCTAGATAGTCATCATGATTTTTTAGAAGCATTTCAAGAACTAGCCTGGAAACTCAAATTAGCAATTGTCGTGACTTATCTTGGTAAAGGAAGGGAGAAGCCAACCAATTCACTTGTTCTCATTAATCAAACAGGAAACATTATTTTAACTTATTCAAAAGTCCATACCTGTCAATTTGACTCTCCTGAAAATGAGTTAGAATGTGGTAAAGAGTTTCCAGTCGCCTCTTTGGATTTTGCAAACGACAGTGTCAAACTAGGAACGATGATTTGCTTTGACCGTGAATTTCCAGAAAGTGCCCGTACTTTAATGCTCAAGGGAGCAGAAATTATTTTAATTCCTAATTCTTGCTCTTTGCATAACGATTCTCTTCTAGGCGATCTACGCCTTCAACAGGTTCGTTCAAGAGCATTTGAGAACATGGTTGGCATTGCATTGACCAATTATCCTCGCCCCAAAGAAGATGGCCATAGTTGTGCAGTAGATGTGGATGGTCAATTTCTCACTTTAGCTAATGAACAAGAAGGTATCTTCTTAGCCTCTTTTGATCTTAAAAGAATACGTCAATGGAAGCAAAATGAAGTATGGGGAGCCAAATATCGCCATCCTCATTCTTACTTAATTTAATCCTTTTTTTTATTTATTTTAATTAAAATTATTTCGTAACATTCATTTCTCATTTAGTCCTTATTAAAAATATTATTACAAATCAACTCCAGGAGAAAATAATATGAGTACTCCTCCGATCAATCCTAATAGCAATTCAATTATCAATCTAACTATCGAGCCTGCTAGCCCTAAAGACACTGCTTTTAATCCGAACAAACCTTTTATATTTGATCCTCAGGGTCATATTTCGCCAACGACAGAATCGCAAAAACCAATAAAACGAAACATTACCCGCTGTAGTTTTGAAAGTTGCAATAAAGTTTTAGGGCTTAGCCAAAAAACAACTAATATTTGTCGCTGTAAACAGTTATTTTGTTCCAAGCATTTCCCTCACTTTGTACACAAGTGTTCCATTGATTATGTTGGAGAAGCGCGAGAAAAAACGATCAAGGAGATCTCTAAAAAGTCGAAAAAAGCGGGAGAATTTTATCAAGCACCTGCTTCTAACGAATCTTATTAATTGGCAGCCAGTAGATTTTTACAGATAAGTCATACAAGCATCCCATCTGCCCGATCACTACTTTAAGTATTTAAACTTTCGGTAGTGATCTCATCACATCAAACTCTTTTATTTGCTCAGGACATTTAAGTTCTAACATCTAGATTGTTAATATTATTAAACATTAAAAATTAAAAATTTATAGAGCAAAATCTTTGTTTTTTATATACTAGTAAGATAAGTACTGCTCAAAAAAACATTTGTCAGTGCATATCGCTAATTTACCTTAGTAATTAAAAGGTTTAGGAATTCATTAAGGAGGCTTTTTATGTGTCTATCATCATCTCTAAGGTCGCACATATCTATAACGATGAGCAAGGTTATTTCTTCTGCTAACCAAGTTCCTTCCCTCCAGCAAAGCAATCTTAATTGCAATTCCCAGAATAATTAATTCCCTTTTAGTTTTATTGATTGGCGATCTAGCCAAGAGTTGAGAATCCCGACTAGTTAAAAATTTTTATTAGAATTTTTTCTGATTATTGAACAAGTATTACTCTTGTATTGAACGTCAAAGCGAACTCTATTTTAAACAGATTCATGCCTGCTATTAGCCTAAGTAAGGGGTTGAATAGAAGCAAGAAGTTTAAAAACATTGATTGATTTAATATTAAACAGTTCGTCAAATTGATGAGGATTATATGTTGTTTGAAGGTGCTATTACTGCAATAGCTGACTATATTTTATTTGCCGTTTGCGTGTTCATTTTAATGGGTAGCATATTTATTTCTTTTAAGACACGTTTTGTACAACTTCGTTTTATTCCATCCCTGTTTAAAATGCTTGGGATGTCAATCTTTCATCGCAAACAAGATGAATGCCACCATACAATACTCCCTCATAAAGCTCTTTTAACTGCCATGTCAACAACATTGGGCATTTCAACAATTGTCGCACCAGTCATTGCCATTTCTTTAGGTGGTCCAGGCGCGTTATTGGGATTTCTTTTAACAGCTTTTTTTGGTAGTGCAGCCACTTACGCCGAAGTGAATCTCTGTATTCAATATCGCAAAAAACTGGAGAATGGGACTATCATGGGCGGCCCTATGCAATATTTAAAACACCTTCTTTCTCCTGCAGCCGCTAAGTGGTACGCCGTTTGCTGTTTTATTCTGATGGCTGCCTGGTCAAGTGCCCAAGCAAATCAATTGGCAGCTGTTCTGAATTCTCCTTTATTAGACTCCTACCGCGTTCCTACCGCTATTTCAGGGGCTGTGATTTCATTGTTAGTTGTTTTGACTTTGGTAGGTGGAATTAAGCGCATTAGTTCTGTTTCATCTAAACTCGTTCCTCTTATGTTCTTTTTGTATTTAGGTTCATGCTTATGGATCATTGGTTTTAACACGCATAAACTATGGGACATTTTTGGCCAAATTTGGCATTCTGCTTTTAATCCTTATGCTTTAGCTAGCGGAACCATAGTAGGAGGAATCGTTTCAAGCTTACGTTGGGGTATTTTTAAAGGTATCCAAACTTGCGAAGCGGGTGTTGGAACACAAACGATCCCTCATTCCATGGCTCAAACAAAAGATCCTATTGCACAAGGGACTTTGGCGATGCTTTCGACTTATACAGCAGGATTTGTTGCTTTCCTATCTGGTTGTGTAGCTTTAATCACAGAAACATGGCTGGATCCTGAGCTTCCTTTGGGAATGAGCATGGTTGCGGCTTCTTTCAATCTCTACTTTTCATCCTTTGGAATTGCTATTGTTGTCATTTGCACTTTTTTATTTGCATTTGGAACTATCCTAGGCAATAGCTTTAATGGAAGTCAATGCTTTCATTATTTAACAGATAATAAAAAAACAGCTTATTATCTTGCAGGAACGGCTTGCATGATTTTTATAGGATCTATTTCTGAGGCAAAAACTGTCTGGTCATTAGTGGATATCGTGCTCGCTTGTATGGCAATCCCACATATGACAGCTTTGATCTTGTACGCTTATAAAAATCCGGATACACTCCCTCTTGCAATCGAGCAAGCAAACGAATCAAACGAAATGCCTGCCATGGCACTTGGACAAGTGGAAGGCTAATCATCTGATTAAAATCTGCAAGGAATCTGCAATCAATGCCTATCATTGATTGCAGATTCTTTTCTTCTTGTCTCATGATAAACGATAAATTTTTTCCATCTGCCAATCAATTAAAGACTGTGGAATATGTCTAAGAATAGAATTACGCAGCGATATTCCTCGTTTCATATTTGTCAATTTAGCAAAATACCAAGACATGTTCACAATTTTTGTCGCTTTTCTCATGCGCATTTGCTGGTAATTTAAAAATGCATTGGATGGATCGTTTTGAATCAAACATTGAGCGATTACAAAAGCATCCTCAATAGCTTGACATCCTCCTTGTCCTAAATTTGGCGTTGTTGCATGGGCAGCATCTCCTAACAGAGCTATCCTGCCTTTAACCCAATAAGAAATAGGTTTAAAATCAAAAAGATCCGTGCGAATGAATTGGTTTTCATTCATTTCAGAAATTAACTCTTTTACAACTATTGGAAAATGAGCATAAATCTGCAACAATTGCTGTTTAATATGCCCTTTTTCATCTTTCTCTCCCGCCGGAGCCAAACAAGTACCATAAAAATAAGATTGTTCTGGTCCAATCTCAGAAAAGCCTACGCGAAGCCCTGGTTCATTTCCCCATATTTCTGTAGAAGCTTCTTGATACTGTTCTGGAAGGCGATTAGGCAATGTTCCTCTCCAACACGTTTGATTAGAATAACGCAAAGGAATTGGCCCCATTAATTGATCGCGGATAACAGATTTAATTCCATCTGCTCCAATTAAAAAATCTCCTCTTACGGAAGTCCCATCTGCAAAAAAAACTTCTACCTTTTGTCCTTTTTCTCGATAACTCAAGCAACGTTTATTCAACACAACAGCACTCTCTGGAAGTTGTTGACGCAAAAGAGCGTGCAATTGAGCGCGATGCAAGGCTAGTGTTCCAAATTCGTATTTCTTTTCAAAGGTTGGCATAAAAAGAGTTTGAATGGACCGCTCCTCTTGATCCACAAGATTGACTTGCCGAAGCCGCGTGCCACAGGACATCACTTGTTCATCCAAGCCTAATTTTTTCAATACTTGCAAGGCATTGGCTGCTAACCAAATGCCAGCTCCTACTTCTCGAAATTGATCTGCTGCTTCATAAACTCTTACTGCTATCCCTTTTTGTAATAAAGCAATAGCCGTTGTTAAACCCCCAATTCCTGCACCAATAATGATTCCTTCCATGCTTTTCCTAAGTCAAATTTACTATTTGGTATAGGAGATCATTTTATTTTTAATCAACTTTAGACCTAATCAATCAAATCCCAATCCTTATATTCCAAGTTAAAAACATTATTCCACATTGCTTAAAGTGGAATTTTATTGAAAATTTATTTTAATATTAGGTAAAATATTCATAAATCCTAATAAATAAAGGAAATCTATGCTAGATACCTTAGACATGAAGATTCTGGACGCCTTATCGCTGAATGGCAGAATGACTTGGGCTGAATTAGCTCAACTGCTTCAATTATCTTCTCCTTCTACAGCTGAAAGAGTGAAACGCCTAGAAGAGAAGAACATTATTACAGGTTATAAGGCCAAGCTCAACTATACGGAACTTGGTTACACTGTGACTGCATTTATTGCCGTATCTCTTGAGCATCCTCGATATATTTCTGGCTTTGTCAAAGAAATCCATCAATTTTCTGAAGTTGAAGAGTGTCATCATGTTGCTGGGGAAGATGATTACCTTTTGAAAGTGAGATGCAAAACAAACCAGCATCTTGATGATTTTTTAAATACCAAACTTAAAATCATTGAAGGCGTTAGCCGCACACGCACGACAATTGCTTTATCTACAACGAAAGAAAATACGCATCATCCCTTGATTTTTGATAGGCGAGGAAAAAAGAATGATTACTAGTTTATTTTTAAAAGGTTGCTTGATTGGTTTCTCTATTGCAATGCCCGTTGGGCCCATAGGATTATTATGCATTCGCAACTCTTTAACAAGAGGAATGCGTTATGGCCTTATGTCTGGCTTAGGAGCAGCTACAGCAGACGCCATGTTTGGCGGCTTGGCTGGACTAGGCATGACTGTCATCGGTTCTTTAATGTCCAGTTTTCAAATTTATTTCCATTTGGTCGGCGGATTATTTTTGGCTTATCTAGGAATTTCAACTTTCAAGGAAAATCCTCGTGAATCAGAAATTTCTCCCTTAATAGGAAGTTTAGCTTATGCTTTTACCTCCACATTTTTTTTAACACTTATTAACCCAATGACAATTCTAAGCTTTATGGGAATCTATGCAGGGATCTCTTCAGGCTTATCGGTTCAGACTTGGATTTCTCCTACTATCTTAACCATAGGAATATTTGTTGGATCTGCTCTTTGGTGGTTGCTTCTGAGTTCTGGAGCTTCTTGCTTTAAAGAGAAAATCAATCTAGAAAGAAGAAAATGGTTAAATAAAATTTCGGGACTGCTTATTTTGGGATTTGGTTTATTCACCTTGATTTCATTGCTTTAAATACGATGAATCTTCTTTTGCTTTAACGATTGATGGGTTATGTTGTTAAATCCATTAAGTGAGTATTCTTATGCAATCTCAAAGTTATCGTTTAATCCATGAAGACCATCCTGACTCTATTCAAGAAAGGATTCTCTTTGAAGGTCTCAATGCAGAAGCCTTTCGAGCTAAAGGTTTCAATCCCATGCGGACCTTTGGAATTTTCATTAAAGATCAGGCAGATCAAATTGTGGGAGGAGCAACAGGACTTATCTATTATGGTTGTCTCTATGTGGATATGCTTTGGCTACAAAAAGAACTACGTTATCAGGGCTGGGGCAGTCAATTAATGTTAGAAGCAGAAAAAATAGGAAAAGAGAAAAAATGTTCATTTGCAACGGTTAATACGATGGATTGGGAAGCTGTCGATTTCTATCAAAAATTAGGCTATCAAATCGAATATATCAGAGAGGGTTATGATAAAAACTCTAAGATGTATTTTTTAAGGAAATCACTTTGAACAACAATAAAGATGAATATGCAAACAGTTTTATACGATAGAATTGGCAAAACATATGATCAAACACGTCAAGCAGATCCACAAATTGTCGGACGCATTTTACAACATCTTTCTCCTAAACCTGACGGCTGCTATCTAGATATTGGATGTGGATCAGGCAATTATACGCATGCTCTTTTTGAAAAAGGAATCAATATCCTTGGTATAGATATTTCAAAAAAAATGCTAGCGAAAGCAAAAAGAAAAAACTCCGCCATTAATTGGATAGAAGGTGATGCCAAATCTTTGCCGTTTCAATCTTCTATTTTTGATGGAGCCATCTGCACATTAGCAACACATCACATCCAAGATATTGATCGAGCTTTTCAAGAAGTTTCAAGAGTCCTAAGCAAGGGCAAATTTGTCCTTTTTACTGCTTTCCCAGAACAAATGGACACATATTGGCTAAAAGAATACTTTCCTCATATGCTGAGAAAAGCAACTCAAAAGATGGCAGGTTTTGAACGCCTATCACATGCGCTTCTACAGGCCGGATTTAAACATATCACAATGGATAGATTTTATGTTTCAAATGATTTGAAAGATTGGTTTCTTCATGCCGGTAAATATAGACCAGAAATTTATTTGGATCCTCAAGTACGCTCTGGTATTTCAACGTTTGCAATAGAAGAAAACTTTGAAGAAATCTCTTTAGGATGCCAAAGACTCAAGGAAGATATTCATTCGGGTAAAATCGAACAGGTCATTAAATCGTATGAAAGCAATTTGGGAGATTATGCTTTTGTTGTATGTGAGAAATAACACCTTAAGGTTATCTTGAAAATCTTTCGCTAAGCGAAAAACATCTCTTAATGACAAAGATTTTCAAGACACGTACACTAAAATAATTGCCTCCTAAGATGCGCAAAAACTCTCTGACATCTCTTTAAGCCATCATCCGAATAGAGAATTCATAATATAACTCTTCAAGATATTCTGAGAACAATTTTGACAAAAGAATTTTCAATCCTATAAAGCAAGTCACTGTACTGTCTTTTGTTAAAGACATTTTATCAATTCTTTGATTTTTACCATTTCTAACTGCAATGCTAGATTGGCACGATGACTAGAGGGATATGTGGGCAATCGCATCCTTTGTTGATTCACTTTTTCATTTAAAATCGAATTAAAAGTTGAATCTAAAGATATTTCTTATTTGGAATCTTCTAACCATTGAATGCGTTGATCTAAAGGCAATAGAGTGGTACTTGCATTAAAGTTCATAAAAAATTTCCTTCTTTATTTCGAACACAACATGGGTTCTGAAGAATGTTCTAAGATAGTGTTGATTTTATTCAAAAAATAATCATCTGTTTGAACAATTTGATGCATCCCATGATCCCGCTGTAAATGCGAAGATAAATAGTGTTGCATTGCTTGTTGTACAGAGTCTGGACCTTTAATTTTTTGATTTTCTTTTAAAAAGGAATCATGAATCCACTTTGCAGCCAGTTCTAAGCTAGGAGCTAGATAATCGCTGAGATTAAAAACAAAAGGATGAATCCATTCTTTGACTTCTTGTCCCAAATAATGAATGGTTTGACGGTGATAATGCGATTCATGAGGCAGCCAAGCAACAACTGGAATGCGATTCATTTTAGCAAACATCATTTCGGCACCTACGCCAAGCCCTCTTTTCTCGCGCGCATCAACCAACACAAAATGACTCGAATAGACTTGAAATAAGTCCCTACCAAAAACAGATTGTTGATCAGACAAATCATCTGATCGTGTAGCAGGATTTAAAAAATTGACGTCTAATGGAGACAAATAATGATGCAAGAGATTGATGTCTTGCTGTGTCCATTCTAATTCTTTTTCTTCTTTTCCTTTCTTAATTGTCCCTGCGAGATAGATATATATTTTTTTTACCATTCAAAACCCTCCATAAGGTGATCGTAAATTGACGACAGAATTTAACAAGAACAGCAAAATAATAAAAGCTTTAATCTTTAAGATCTGGAGAGCTTTTGGCAAGATACATATCTGTTAATTGAGCAGGTTTCCAGATTGTTCTAAGTGCATTAATAATGACAATCACATCGATCACTTCTTGGCTAATGGCCCCCGCTACAGGAGGCAGATAGCCAAATGCAGCAATGAGCATGCCTATAATGGAAAGAGCCATTCCACCAATAGCGCTTTGTAAAGCAATTGTTCTCATCCGTTTACTAATATGGAGAAATTCATCTACTTTTTCTAATGAACTTTCTAGGATAACAGCTCCCGCTGCCTCAGCCGTTACGTCACTATTTCTTCCAAATGCAATTCCTACAGTTGCAGCGATTAAAGCAGGGGCATCGTTGATTCCATCTCCTAAATAAGCTGTTTTAGCTTTTTTTGTTTCTTTCACCACAATATCAACTTTTTCTTGCGGACTTTTATTAGCATAGACTTCATTAATTCCAATACTCTTGGCAAGATAGTTGACTTCTTCTTCTCGATCTCCAGAGACAATCATGACTTTATTGATCCCATGATTGGGAGTGAGATGTTGAATAAAACTTTCACTTTCCGCTCTTGGAGAATCTCGAAAACGATAATGGGCCGCTAATTGGCGATTAACCACAATGATACACTCTAGTCCCGCTCCTTGTGGAAGTTTGTTGATTTGATCACCTAGTCCTAAATGTTCAAGCTTTTTGCGACTAGTAATCATCACCTCATATCCATTGATCCATCCACTCAATCCTTCTCCTTTAGGCTCGTTGACTTGTTGAACATCAAGCAATTGAATCTTTTCTTCCTTTGCTTTTTCAAGAATGGCAGAAGCTAAAGGATGGGTAGAATATCTTTCCAAGCTGGCGACAAGTTTCAAAACTTCCTTGTCATTCATCTGGTGATAAATTGTTTGAGCGGTCAAATTAGGTTTACCATAGGTCAAAGTTCCTGTTTTATCAAAAATCATTGTTCGACATTGGTCAATTTGCTCTAAGACAATTGGATTTTTTATTAAAATGCCTTGTCGAGCACTTAAGGAAATAGATCCAATAATTGCAACAGGAATAGCAATCAAAAGGGGACAAGGTGTAGCAATCACCAGAACAGCCAAAAAGCGAACTGCTTCTCCACTAAAAGCCCATGCTAAAAGAGCAATAAGGACTGCAACTGGAGTATACCATGCTCCCAATTGATCAGCTAAGCGACGAATTCTTGGACGCTTTTGCTCTGACTCTCGCATTACCTGCATAATTTTGGCATACTGCGAATCTTCAGCCAACTTTGTTGCTTGAATTGTCAAAGAGCCGTCTCCATTGATAGCACCAGAAATTACTTTTGAACCTGGAGCTTTTGAAATAAGAAAGGGCTCTCCAGTTAGAAAGGATTCATCCATGACGCTATTTCCCTCTTGCACTTCGCCATCTACAGGACAAATTTCGTGGGGAAATATTAAAATAGTATCACCAATCGCAATTTTACCTACTGAAATATCCTCAATTGTTTCATGCTGTTTGCGATGAGCAATGGTAGGAGCTCTCTTGGCTAAAGCTTCGAGAACTCGAGAAGCTGTTCGAATCGCAAAGTGTTCTAACGCTTCTCCTCCGGACAACATTAAAACAACTAATGAGCCTGCGAGATATTCTCCTAAAAAAAGCGAAGTTACAATCGAAATACCTGCCAATAGGTCTGACCCAAACTCAAAATTGACAAATTTACGAGCAAGGTCAAACACTAAAGGCCCACCCCCTAGTATCAGAGTGAGATAAAGCGGATAAAGAGAGTAAGGACGCAGATCAGGAAGCACATATTGCATGACCAGATAAGCGGCTATACCAATCACAGCAAGAATGGCAATATAACCTTGAATACCGCCTCCCGTGTTGATTTCTTGCTTTTCTGTTTTTGTGAGGACTTCCATTAAAATCCTATAAAGTTAACTAATAAATTTTTCTCATAATTTTAGGTCTTTGACCTTCATAACTATCAACGCGTCGTAATCAAAACATTGCCCTTTTCATCTACTAAAACGGAATTTTCAGCCTGAGCAACCATGCCTTGTCCTTGCTCAAGCAAGGGAGCATAACCCATTACCACGCCAGCTTTAATCAATTCCTGAAGTCCAGTATTGATTTCATCAAGCGACCATTCTGCGCCTATCAAATCATGCGCAGCAAAAGGCAAGCCGCTAAATGTTCTGATTTTAGCTAGAAGGGAACGGGCTAATGCCGATTGAACAGGACGAGCGCTTACCAATCCAAAAATTGCAGCTTTTCCCCCTTCATAAATCAACCCCTTACCGTTGGTTGCAAAAGGTTCGATCGCAAACGTCATTCCAGGCTTTATAATTGCTGAAGACCGATCATCATAATTGGGAATATGAGGAGCCATATGAATTTTATATTCACCTAAACCGTGACCTGAAAGATTTCTTACAGGCTGGAAGCCATAAGAAGAAATTGTTTCTTCAATGATTTTACCTATTTCGCGTACAGGCTGCCCCACCCGAATGCTTTGCTCAGCTTTTAGAAGTGCAGCTTCTGCAGCATCAACGAGGCTTTGATATTGTCCAGATAAATCCACCGTAACAGCACAATCTCCAATCGCTCCCTCATAGCAAATTCCCACATCTAACTTAACAATCTGATCTGAAAGAGTGATATCTTCACCAGGCTGAGGCAGAAAATGGGCCGCTACATCATTAAGCGCCATTTGAGGAGGAAATGCAGGACGAGCACCAAGATCGCCAACTTTTTTATTGATTTTGGTCATGATGTCTAGATAAGAAGCACCTTTTTGAATGAGTGACTTCCCATAAGCGCGAACCTCTTTTGCTAACGCTCCTGCTTGAATAAAATTCTGTTTATATTTGCTGTTCATTGAGAAGATCCTATAAAATAAAGTTCTGTCTGATAGAGTTATTGATTGATTATTACTATAACGGAAGAGAAAAAAAAATTGCGGATAATTATTATTTAATCTAAAAACTGATCTATCAAAGATTTATAATAGGATTTAGAAATGTTTAAGAAAAACATTGACACTTCTGGAAGGTTGATACGCTTTATTCTCGCTGTTCTTTTATTACTATTAGCGATTTGGCAAGAAAGCTGGATCATCTTTTTATTATCAATTTTTACTTTTTTTGAAGCCTTGATGAGTTGGTGCGTTGTCTATCAGCTAATAGGTAAAAATAGTTGTCCTATTGAGTCTCATAAAAAAGATTCCTGATATAACAATATTTTAGAATTTCATCAAAGCTCTCATTTCTTTAAAAAAACTGGTCAAAAACCCACTTAAATCAAATGTTCAGCAATTTAAAGCCCCCCTCTTAAAGAGGATGTTGGATCAAATTGCCTAAAATTAGACAACGTTGCTTTCGCTTCTTTTACGATTACTTCTTTTTTGATTTTCCTGAGAATTAAAAGTTGACATATCCATCGTCATGACTTCTGGCTTTGAAGCCTTAAAAGAAGATTGAGAAGGATGACTTTCTTTTCTCTTAAGACGCACCGTTCCACGAGATGTCACGCGATATCCATTTGGTGCATCTAGATGGGGAATGGCACTGCGTATTTTAAAGCGATTAGCCACTGTATTTGTCAAAAGATCAAATCTTTTAGCTTTATCGAATTCTTTTTTTGCTTCTTTCTTCAACATTTGATCATGTAATGGCAAAGAAATAATTCTAAGCTCAGAAGACTTTTCTTTTGCAGGCACATCTTCTTGTTCATTTGACAAAGCGCCTTCTTCTATCATGTCATCTAAAGAACTTGTCAACTGTTGGAATTCTTGCTTCAATGGGTCTTGATCTGGTAAATACTGGATAAAGTTAGAAACGAGCTTTAAGTAGACATCATTCTTTTTATATTTAGTTGGCAAAGCTTCATATCGACTCAAACATTGAGTAATTTTTTCATCTAATTTTTTAGTGTGATGAGAATCAATGATTTGATTGTTCGTTGTTTCCATCTCTAATTGCGGAGATTGAGGATCCGACTGAATCTTGCCAATTTTTTCAGTTAATTCTAGATTAACATTCGGCGATTCTTCTGCCGTCCCAATTGAGTTATCTGAATCCTTTTGTATTGATTTTTCCGCACTTTCATCTGTAGGAAAAGGCTTTGCAATACTCATTGATAAAAGAGTTTGTGACTTCCGGAATTCTTGTTCGCTTTTCTCTAATTGATCTTTCAAAAAGCTCTTGCGCTTTTCCATTGCTTTTACGCTATGTTTTAATTTTCTATATTTTTCTTTTTGAATTTGCTTATACATGGAAATAAACTCATTAAATGACTTAGCATTCGTGAGTCCTTCTTGACTTAACTTCTCTAATTGGGCTTTTTTGTCTGCATCCATAGACATTTTAGCAGTATAACAAGTCGTACACCCTGTTGTGCCCCCTGCTAAAATCGTAAAACCCACACCTACCCATTTCAGCGCTTCGCTCGTCAAAGCAGTAAAAAGAACTCCACCCCCCGTCAAAACAGCCGTGATAGTACTCAAAGCAATTAATTTTTTTTCACTCCAGATCACACAAGCGCTATCTTCGCTTTCCTCTTTTAAGACATCTAGCGTTTTTTGCAATTGCATCATTGTCTCTTGAATCTTTTTATCAATCTCGTCCAATTCCTCCGACTTAATGCCAGAATGACGGACTTGTCTCTCAAATTTTTTAACTGCGTTATCTAATTCCTTTATAGATAAATTGCACTGTTCGATTGACAAACTCATATCAAAATCCCCTTTAAAAAAATTATCTTTAAAAAGAAAGGACCCAATAGATTCTTTATCTGGCTTCATCTAATTTTTGATAAGAAGAATCAAACATTGTTTTACATTAGTTTAATAATAAGCATGTTATAATTAATAAAAAATTAAACCATTATTACCAAATTCATACTAGTAAGAAAATATAGACAAGCATAATTTTAAGAGAAAAAATTAAAAATGATTATTCTAGCTGGTTCTAAAAAGGTTAAAATAAAGAAAGGAAATTTAAGAGCTTGTGATAGGGATATTGTTTATTGCGCAGGGTTTTTATAGTGGCGAGAATCCTCTTTTTTGACAGCTTGCATAAAATTAAAGAGCTCTTCTCGAGTGGAAAACTGTTGAGTGATGGCATCTTTACGGTAAATATTGACTGTACCTTGCAAATGATCCCATTCATGCTGGAAAACTTTTGCAGCAAAACCTTCCAATACTTTTTCTACTCTTTCGCCTTCTTGATTAAGATAAATAGCCTTAATTTTCTCGTAACGAGGAATCTTTGCGAGCACCCAAGTTCCCTCGCTCAAGATAACAGAAAAGCATCCTTCCCATCGCTCACAAATTTTATCATCCATCGGCATAAAGTTAGGATTAATCACGACTTCTAGATTTTTGGGGTCACGATCATAACTATAAATAAAGATAGATCGGCTAAGTCCAATTTGCGGAGCTGCCAAACCAGCGGCAGGCAGGTAAGGATCGATTGCTAAAAAAAGCTTCTCTGCAATTTCGCGAGCCAATAGGAGTTCGCTTTCTTTAAAATCTTCTGTGGGGGCTATTAAAATTTGTTTCTCAGAGCTATCTACAGTAATAATTTTCAAATCTTGCGGGAAAAGAGAGGTCTGTGAAAAAGACATAACGACTACTCCGAACAGCAAACTTTTAATAAAAGAAAGCATTTTAACGACCTAATAATTGCCATTGATGCCCATTTTGTAAGAGCAGGTAATCTGCTGCTGCAGGACCCCATGTTCCAGCATCATAAGTTGAAATTTCTTGTGTTGCATGTTTTCTCCAATATTCAAGCACTGGGGTTAATAAACGCCAAGCCGCCAATTGCTCCTCTACTGCAACAAACAGATGGCTATTTCCGCGTATACAATCACAAAAGAGTTTTTCATAAGCTTCAGGAGAAGATTTCCCAAAAATTGCTTCTGGATTATAGCCAAATAAGACTGGTGCAATGAAATGATCAAGTCCTGGAACTTTCGACACTGTTTTTAAAAAAATTCCAGCGTTTGGTTGAATGCGAATAAATAAAACATTAGAGTCTTGATGAAGAGAAAAAGCGTGTTTTTTAAATATAATGGCGATTTCAGTTGTTTGCTTTGCAAGCCGCTTTCCGCCCCGAATATAAAAGGGAACTCCCTCCCAACGAGGATTATCAATGAAAAGTTTGGCTGCAATAAAGGTTTCTGCTGTGGATTGCGAAGATACACCTTTTTCCTGCTTATAGCCAGGCACTACAACACTTTGAACCACACCCTGTCCATATTGACCCCTAATCACATGATTGTCTATTTCTGCTAAAGGAAAAGCACGAATAGCATTCAACACTTTGATTCTTTCTTCCTGCATACTGGCAAAATGAAAATCTTGCGGCGGCTCCATGGCAACAAGAGCCAAAAGTTGCATTAAGTGATTTTGGAAAACATCACGCAAAGCACCTGTTTCTTCCCAAAAATTTGCTCGTGAGCCAATTCCAATTTCTTCGCCAAGCGTAATTTGAACATGGTCGATAAATTGATGATTCCAAAGAGGTTCAAACAAAGCATTTTGAAAGCGGAGCGCAATTAAATTCTGAACTCCCTCTTTTCCCAAATAGTGATCAAGGCGATAAATTTGGCTTTCGTCAAGATGCTTGGAGAGCTGGGCTTGCAATTGAATTGCTGATTGCAAGTCAGATCCAAAAGGCTTTTCAATCATGACTCTTGACCATTTGTCTTTTTCTTGATTAACATCATAAATCAAATGATGTGCATGCAGCTTTTCAATAATCGTCGGAAAATAACTAGGTTGAGTCGCCAAATAATAAATACGATTTCCTTGTGTTCCGTACTTTTGATCGATTTCTGCCAACAGCTGTTCAAGCTCTTGATAGCCTTCATCGTTTTCAAAGCTGGACTGCTGATAAAAAATCTTATTTTTAAACTGATTCCAAAACGTTAAATCTTTAGACTTCATACGAGAAAATTGATCAATCGCATTTTCCATCAATTGAGCAAAACTTTCATGCGTATGTGATCCCCGCGCAAAACCGATTATCATCGTTTGTTCTGATAAATGCCCTTCATGAGCAAGATGGTAAATGGCGGGAAGCAATTTGCGTGCCGTTAAATCCCCTGTTGCGCCAAAAATCACGATCGCGCAAGGCGCACTTGGATGATTGTTCTGAATGGTCTGCTCTTGCTCTAACTGCAGCGGCTCTTTTACAGCCGACGCCTCAGCTAAATGGCAATAGAAACAGCTTATTCCCAGAAATAAAGAAAATAATGTCCTTAAAATCAATTTCATTTTAACCCAACGAATAGTTTTGAATATTTTATTATACTAAACGTTGGATTGATGTCTAATTATAATTAAATTCTTGTTTTTTATTGCTGATCCATTTATTTAAAATAATTATTTTACATTGGAGTTTTCATGAAAGAGCAATCTTTTTCAATTAGCGAAGCTTTACAAGAAGGATGGCGACTTACCAAAGCAAATATTACTTTTTTGGTTGTCTATCAAATCATTCTTTATCTTCTTTTAGGACTGACAGGTGGAGCTCATCATCAAAAGTGGGAATGGTCCATTTTTCATCTGATTTTATGGTTTATAACAATCATCGCTAGAATGGGACTTTACCATTCAGCATTATTAATAACCTCTGGTCAAAAACCTGGGTATGATCAATTATACAAAAACTGGCGAATGGCTTATTCATGGATTGTCTCGAGCTTCTTTTTCGGTGCCATGGTTCTCGCTGGATTGATTTTATTTATTGTGCCTGGTTTATATCTTTGGGCTCGTTATGGGTTTTATTTCTTTTTTGTTCTAGATAAAGAGAGTGGACCTATCGAGGCATTGAGTCAATCAGCAGAAGCAACCGAAGGAATCCGATGGCAAGTGTTTCTTCTTTTTCTAGCTTGTGCGGGCTTAAATATCTTAGGAGCGCTATGTTTTGGCGTTGGATTGTTAGTCACTGTTCCTATCACTTTATTGGCTTTAGCAATAGTGTATCGAAAAATTACAGACTCAGGCAAAGAAGCCATTTACCCAAGTGAAATTAAAGAAGGACCTGTTTAATTTAATATAAGGGAACTGCTATGGAATGTTTTGTCTTATTAGGAAGAATTTTATTTTCTACGATTTTTATTTTATCTAGCTTCAATCATTTCAGTGAAGAAGCCATTCAATATGCTGCTAACCAAGGTGTTCCTCTTTCCTCTTTTTTAGTTCCTTTATCTGGGATATTAGCTCTTTTAGGAGGACTCAGCATTTTGTTCGGATATAAAACTCGCTGGGGAGCTTGGCTCCTGGTGATTTTTTTAGTTCCTGTTACACTGATGATGCATCAATTTTGGAGCATTTCAGATCCTGTGCAATCTAAAATGCAGCTCATTGCATTCTTAAAAAACCTTTCTATTCTCGGCGGCACTTTGTTAATTGCTTACTTTGGCTCAGGACCTTTAAGCCTCGATCATAAATCAAAGAATAACCAAACGAGAGGAAATTATCACTTATCTTGATGGAAAAAGAAAATCATGCCATTCGCGAATAGAAGTTAAACCGGTTGGATCAAATAAACGTCTAGCAGCCTGTTTCTTGATTGTCTCTGTTGTTTGGTAGCGAAAAAGAGGATGATCTGTCTCAATAACCTCCTTCACTAATTGCGCAATTTCAATTGGCTTCTGAGCCATTGACCCCATAGGCTGTAATAATCCTGCATCATGAAAGATCGCATAATAAGGATCTTGATCGCGGGGCAAACGCGCACCATAATGGGCCAGGTAATCTAAATCTGTATCAACGGGACCAGGCTCAATGAGCGAGACATCAATATTCCAAGGTTTTAAAGTCGCTGCCATTGTTTCAGATAGTCCTTCTAATGCAAATTTTGACGCCGCATATAAACTAATAGAAGGCAAAGGCCGGAATCCGCTACGAGAACTGATTTGAATAATCTTTCCCTTTTGTTGATGACGCATTAAAGGAAGAACTGCTTGGGTCACACGCATGGCTCCAAAAAAGTTCACATCAAATAAATGCTGAGCTTCTTCAATTGTATGATTTTCAATAGAACCATAAATCAGAATGCCAGCATTATTGATTAATACATCCAAACGATTTTGTTGCTCTTGAATAATTTGAATAGCTTGATCAACGCTTTTCTGATTGATAACATCTAGCTCAATAAGATGAAATCGCTCTGGATAATTTTCCTGTATTGCTAAAGCTTCTTCTATAGAAGAGCTATTGCGAATTCCTGCATAAACTATATAACCTTCACGTGCAAGAAGACTAGCAATGCTCAAGCCAATCCCTCGCGAAGCACCAGTAATCAATACAACTTGTGAAGTATGCAAAAACGAACAAGTCATCATTGAAATAAAAGCAATAAATAATGAACGATAAATAGATTGCATCTATTTTCTCCTTCTTGCGATCAAAATAAAATTCTTCTTTGATTTTAAAAGGGAATAATTGTTAACAAAAATTTTCAATAAAAACAAGAATTATTACGAATGGAATTAATACAGCAAAATAAAACTTTTAGCGATCAAAATTTCTAGACGGAAGTAAAATTTTTTGTTAATTTTTATTTCTCTTTTAAAGAAAAAAAATCATGAATCTTAAAGACAACCTTGAAAAATATCTCCATCAAAATATTCCTCTATCAAGAGCTTTAGGTATTGAAATTCTATCCGCATCTCCTCAAGAAATGATTGTTGGTGCTCCTTTTTCTAATAACATTAATCACAAAAAAACAGTTTTCGGTGGAAGCTTGCATGCAGTCGCAACTTTAGCTTGCTGGAGTCTTATTTACGTCAATCTCGAGGAGTTGCAACCTTTAGATATTGTGATTACAAGTAGCAAAATTGATTACCTTCTTCCCGTAACTTCAGATTTTAAAGCACACTGTCAAATACCTGAAGAGAATGCTTGGAAACGTTTTATTACAATGTTGCGTCTCAAAGGAAAGGGACGTGTCTCTCTGCAAGCTATGATTTATCAAAATGATCGTGTTGCTGTCTATTATGAAGGAACTTTTGCTGCCATCAAAAGGTAAGCTCTTCAGCGTTAAATTCAATTCATCCTTACTTTTTTTGGAGAATTTATGTATATAAGACATGTTATCACAACGATCGCGTTAGCATGGCTTTCAACAATCTATCTAGCTGCTGATCATGATTTAACTCAAACTCAAGAAGAAAAAAATATGCCATTTGAAAATGATCAATTGATTGATTTATCCCATCCTTTGAATTCCCATGTTCCGACTTGGGATGGCTCTTGCGGCTTTCATTTAAAAATAAAATGCGATTATACAGATTGCGAGGCAGAAACCAAATTTCGCATCCATCGATTAGACATAAATGCAGGCATTGGAACGCATATGGATTCTCCTCGTCATTGTTTCTCCGAAGGAAAAAGTATTGATCAATTAGACCTTCACCAACTCATCGTTCCTGCAGCAGTCATTGATATTTCAAAAAAAGCCGACGCACATTATTTATTATCTGCTGAAGATATTATTCATTTCGAAAATCAATATGGAAAAATTCCTCCTTATCACTTAGTGATTGTTTATACAGGCTGGAGCCGCTATTGGCATGATATCGCACGCTACCGCAATCTCGATGATCAAGGAATGATGCGCTTTCCCACTATTTCTGGAGAAGCAGCTCAATATTTAATTGAACGTCAGATCGTAGGCATTGGAATAGATACTCTATCTCCAGACCTTCCCAGTACTGATTATCCTGTTCATCGTTTGATCCTTGGTTTAGATAAATATCTAATCGAAAATGTCGCCAATGCCCATCAATTGCCGCCCTATGGAGCTTATGTCATTGCATTGCCTTTAAAAATCGAACAAGGAACCGAGTCTCCAGTTCGCATGATTGGTTGGATTCCATCTAAGTGAGAATGTGCCTTTATCCATTTCTTGCAATTTTTCCTCTGTGAACTCGATGCTCTCTGTAGTTAACTATTCTAGCTATACTGTGAAACGAGTTGATTAGAATAGCTAGAGAATAATGAACCACAGAGAGCATCGAGTTCACAGAGGAAAATTTGATAAGATTTTTATTAAATCGAATTCGACTCTTTATTTTAAGGCTGAAGAAATATCTACAACAGGTTGACCGCCTGACACATCTAAAAGTTTAACTTTAGGAGCATCTAAATCAAATTTCTTTAAATCTACCATTTTGATTGTTTGATCTTCATAAGTCTTAAAATAAAACTTCAATGCTTGTGGATCTCTTACACAAGTGACCATGGTATAATCCGTATAAATCACTCCGTCGTGCTTAGCACGAGCAACTCCCACGGGAATATCAAATTGGTTCAAAATATGAAAAACTTGTAAAACGGTGTCAGAAGCATTTTCAGAAGGAATAGCAGTAATGGAGAAAATAGCTGCCTGAACAAAGCGTGAAGGAGGAGTAAAATCACCGGGTATTCCTACCATTCCCGATCCTTGCCCAAAAGGTGTTAATTTCACTCCGTCTACTGTCAAAGGTTTTACATTAAAAGGAGTTAAATTAATAAAATTTCTTAAATTTGTCATATGCCAATCAAAAGTAGGTGCATTTGTTAATACTCCTAATAGATTGTCATAAGCAACCAATTGACCTTTTAAAGGTTCTATTACCACGCTTTTTCCACTTCGATCATAAACAATATAATGGCAAGGAAGAGCTTCTTCTCCCCAATCTTTAAACACTGTAGGAGAAATCACCACTGCAGATAAAGCAGCTTTAACCTCTTCAACTGTTGCAAACTGAGTTAAAATCCAATTAGGAAAATCAATAGGAGATAAGCTTCGAGACTGATTTTCAGGAGTTGTTTCTGTATATTCTGCATATTCAGGAAAATAAAATGTTCCAACAGCCAAGCCTTTTTCATTCAAACCATCTAACAGAGCAATTTGATTGAAACAAATTGCCCCGACAGCAGCATATTTAGCTTGATAAACAAGACCTGGACCTTGAGGGGTTTTCCCTTCAAATTTGTATCCTCTGGGAATAACAGCAATAGAAGGATCAACTTTAACGCCAAACTCTAAAGTTCTTCCATGCACTAAAGCTCCATCTTTTGCAACCAATTTAATACCAGTACAAGCGAAAAGCGAAGTTGCCGATTGAATGCATCCTAATAAAATCAGGCAGATAAGCACTTGGCTCAAGCATCTCTTCAAAGACTGTCTCATAAGATACCATCCTTATAAATAAACTTGTTAATGCGACTCATCATCTATG
Source organism: Parachlamydiaceae bacterium (assembly GCA_044226925.1). Lineage (GTDB taxonomy): Bacteria > Chlamydiota > Chlamydiia > Chlamydiales > Parachlamydiaceae > JANWJE01. The sequence goes on along the minus strand of JBGAGC010000002.1, from coordinate 337,045 downwards.
CATTTATTTTTGCCATAAAATTTGATGGGCTTCTAGGGGCACTGCAACGTTTGGAAAAAAAGGAATAACACGTGGCGTATATGTCTCAGCTGGCTGCTTAGCAGAAACAGAAGCGGAATAAACATAAGTATGTACATCACCAGCTAGCTGCTTGATAAAGGTCATTTCCTGCTGAATAGGTTTTCCATCTTCTACATTAATGGCATAAAGTTCTACTTTAACAGCATGAGGTTCAAGACCATTGAGATAAACTTGAACTTCAAACTGATAGTGATCTTCTGTTAACGTTACTTTAATCTCTCCAAAGCGCAACTTAGCCCATTGATGGACTAACTGAGATTTCCAATTTGTGATTTGCTGGCCTATTTTTCCTTGATCTGATGCACGTTCTTGATAGGCTTTTGCTGCTGGAATATAATAACGTTCAGTATATTCACGCACGGCGCGGTTAGCAGAATATTGAGTGGTTAAATTCCCCATGCTTGCCCGCATTTTTTCTACCCATCCAGTAGAAATTCCATCTTGATTTCTTTGATAAAATGTTGGGATAATTTCATTCTCAAGAATATGATATAGTGAATTTGCTTCAGCTGCATCCCAAGAAGGATCATCTCCATGTTCTTTTCCGTCCCCTATTGCCCACCCGACTTCAGGGGTATACGCTTCCGCCCACCATCCATCTAGCTCAGAAACATTTAATCCGCCATTGACTAGTACTTTCATGCCGCTTGTTCCACATGCTTCCCAAGGTCTTCTAGGGGTATTAATCCAAACATCTACTCCCTGCACCATTTTTTCTGACAATAAAATATCATAATCTTCAAGAAAAACCACATGACGACGAACCTCAGGACGTTTAATAAAATTCATCCATTGTTCAATTAAAGCTTGGCCTGGCTTATCTGCAGGATGAGCTTTTCCAGCTATAATCAACTGTACAGGATAGCGAGAATTAGTTAAAATGCGAACCAGTCTGTCGGGATCATGCAATAACATATTAGGTCTTTTATAAGTTGCAAAGCGTCTTGCAAATCCTAACGTCAATGTATTTTCATCAAAAAAATGCTTGGCATTTTCAATTTCTTCAGAAGCAACCCCTCGAGTTGCTAATTGATGGGAAAGCCTTCGACGAGTGTAATCTACAAGAGTCTGACGAGACTCGTTTCGCATTTGCCAAAGTCTAGTATCTGGAACTGATTCAATATATTTTTCTTTAAAATTAAGCGACCACCACCAAAATTGTGGACCTACCATTTCTGTCCAAAGGGCATCTGCCGCTGCAGAATCCCAGCTTGGAACATGGATTCCATTTGTGACATATCCGACTGGAATTTCCTCTTGAGGCCAACGAGGAAATAGAGATTCGAATAACTCACGGCTTACTTTGCCATGCAAACGGCTGACGCCATTGATAGCTCCACTTCCGCGAATCGCTAAATATGCCATATTAAATGGCTCAGCATTATCCTCAGGATTTTGTCGTCCAAGAGCTAATAAATCATTCATCGTAATCCCTAGCTTTTTGACATAAAAATCGAGGTATTTCTCCATCAAGGCAGGAGAAAAACGATCGAAGCCAGCAGGAACAGCAGTATGAGTTGTAAATAAATTACCTGCACGAGTGACAGCAAGAGCTGTCTCAAACGATTGTCCTGTTGCCATCATAAAACTTCTAGCCCGTTCTAAAATAGCAAAAGCAGCATGTCCTTCATTTAAATGACACACTTGAGGTTTAATATTAAGAGCTTCTAAAAGACGCCATCCACCAATTCCCAATAAAATTTCTTGCTGTAATCGAAGATCTGACCCTCCTCCATATAATTCGCTAGTAATAGCACGATAGGGTGGAAAATTAGCAGCATCATTTGCATCGAGCAGATAAAGGATTGCTCGGCCTACTTTGACTTGCCATGTTCTAATCCAAATGGACCATCCAGGAAAAACTACTTCTAATCGCAACCATTCTCCATTTGATTTGCGAAGAGGAGTAATAGGTAATTGCCCTGGATCATTATAAGGATACAAAGCCTGCTGAATTCCATTCTTATCAATAATTTGACGAAAATATCCTTGTTGATAAAGCAACCCAATGGCAACAACAGGTACTCCAAGATCACTCGCTGCTTTAAGCTGATCCCCTGCAACGTTCCCTAGTCCTCCTGAATAAATTGGAAGTGATTCGCTCAACATGTATTCCATACTAAAATAAGCAATGGTGGAAAGAGGAGACTTTGCATGATTTTCGCTAAACCACGTTTTAGTTTCATCATATCCTCTTTTCATTCGGACAAGATCATCTACCATTTTGCAAAAAGCAGGATCCGCCAATACAGACTCTAGCTTTTCTCTTGAAACAGTTTGAAGAACAACCCAAGGATTATATGTCATTTCCCAGAGGACAGGATCAACCCGTTGCCAAATTTTATCAGCAATATGACTCCATGACCAATGCAAATCTAAAGCTAGTTCTTCTAATGCAGCATATCCTTTAATATCTGCATATTTGCAAGGGGCAATTGTTTGATAAGAAGGTCTAGATTGATCTGCCATGATCTTCTCCTTTAATCATTTCTATACAGCATCTGTTTGAACTGCTACTTCTTTAAAAGCTTCGTTGACGACTGATTGAGCTTGTTCTAAAATCCGTTCCATTTGCTCTTTCCCACGAAAACTTTCTACATAGATGCGATAAATATCTTCGGTTCCAGAGGGCCTTGCAGCAAACCAACCTGTTTCTGCCACCACTTTAATGCCACCAATTGGCATATTATTTCCTGGTGCACGATTGAAAACGGCTTTAATTTTCTCACCAGCTAAGTCCTTTAAATGAACTTGATCAGGTGTTAAATTCTTTAAAATGACTTTTTGTTCATGATTGGCCGTTGCTTCAAAACGGTCAAAATAGGAAACGCCAAATTCACGCGTTAACCCTTGATAAACCTCACCTGGGTCTTTACCCAAACGCGCTGTCATTTCTGCAGCAAGCAAAGACGCGATGATCCCGTCTTTGTCAGTCGTCCAAACACTTCCATCTAAGCGAACAAAAGCAGCACCAGCACTTTCTTCTCCCACAAAGGCTAAAGAGCCATCGATCAATCCATCAACAAACCATTTAAAGCCAACAGGAACTTCATAGACTCCTCGCCCCAATTTGGCACTTACAAAATCAATCATTTGGCTGCTAACAAGCGTTTTTCCTACTGCAGCATTTTTGTGCCATTGAGGTCGATGCTGAAATAAATAATAAATAGCCGCTGAAAGAAAATGGTTAGGAGGAAGCAGGCCAGAACTTTTAGTGACAATTCCATGGCGATCATGGTCTGTATCGCATGCAAAAGCAACAGTGTAATTGTTTTTTAGATCAATGAGTCTTTTCATAGCGGAAGGAGAAGAGGGATCCATGCGGATTTTGCCATCCCAATCAACTGTCATAAAGCGAAAGGTAGGATCTACAACTTCATTTACAACAGTAAGATTCAATCCGTATCGTTCTGCAATGGGCTTCCAATAGTGAACTCCAGCTCCGCCAAGCGGATCAACTGCAATATTGATTTTGGAATCGCAAATGATTTTCATATCAATGACATTGCATAAATCATTGACATAATCTTCGAGGAAATTATGTCGATGTGTTGTCGGTGCAAATAAAGCCTTTGCATAAGGAATGCGTTTAATACCCGATAAATTGTTTTTAATATAGGCGTTTGCTTTTGCTTCAATCCAATTTGTAATCGAAGGATCAGCGGGGCCTCCATTAGGAGGGTTATATTTAAAACCTCCTTCATCAGGAGGATTATGTGAAGGGGTCACAACAATCCCATCAGCAAGCTTATTTTTTCTCCCACGATTATAAGTCAAAATAGCATGAGAAATAACAGGGGTGGGTGTGTATTCGTCATCTTTTGCCAATACGACTTCCATCCCATTGCCTGCCAATACTTCCAACGCACTAGCTAGAGCTGGAATAGAAAGAGCATGCGTATCAATACCTAAAAATAGAGGTCCGTTAATTTTTTGTTGCTCACGATAATCACAGATTGCTTGCGTAATGGCTAAAATATGTGCTTCATTAAAATTTCTTTCAAATGACGAACCGCGATGTCCAGAAGTTCCAAATTTTACTTTTTGCTCTGGCTCAGAAACATCTGGAATTTCTGTATAATAGGCTGTAATCAATTTCGGTATATTAACTAGTATCGATGGATAAGCCGGTTTTCCGGCCAGAGGGCTCAATTTTTCCATTTCGTCTCCTCATGATTTAGGACTCTATTTTCTGTCACTCTTTAAGGATCTTATAGCTTTAAATATGAATGATGAAAAGTGAAAAAGGACAATTAGACTCTGAAATTAGAGCATAAAAGTATGAAGTGAAAAGGCTCGCATAACTGATTTAAAAATTAAAGTTATTTTTAAGTTTTATCTTAACTCTTGACTTTACCTCCTATTCCGAGTAAAAATTCTCTCTAATTTTATAATAGATGATTCAGTTACAAGGAGATCTGAATGCTACCTTTGTCATCTTCTTTTTTTTCAATTCCTTATTCTCTTGGTGAAAGAATTTTACGCACTAGCGTCTTTCAAATCGGAGTCGAAAAAGGAATTTTTGAGCGGACTCTCATGTGGATTTATGGAGTTTTTTCTCAAAAGACGTTCTTTCCAAAGGGCTTTGATAACCAAAGAGCAGAACAAGGATTGCATTCATTTATTCAACTTGGCGCTAAAATAGAATTTATTACGCCTAAAGATGACATGGCTAAAATCCACATGATGCATTTGCGGTCCTCTGACTTAGAACAAAGAGTTCTTTCATTTGGCGCGAAATGGGAAAAAATGACAATTCTAGAAAATGGGAAGCAAAAAGAAATTTTCGCCATTATTCCTCCTGTTTCCTTAGATAAGGATTGGAAAAGTTTCGAAAAACATTTATTGAAATTAAAATGGGATAAACGTTTTGTCACTTTAAGCAATCATGAAACAAAAGAAGTCATGATCACATGTGAAAATGCTGAAAGTATTCAAGATAAAGATTGGCATCAACGTCTATTTCTACATGTTAATTCTGCTAGCGTAAGCTTTATCATGTTAACTCGTCGAGCAGGCTTTTATTTGGGTTGTAAACAAAATATTTGTTTTTTCGATCCAAGAGGAACATGGAAAAGCTCTGGAATACCCTCTGAGGCTGGTTATTACAATGATATCGTAGCTGTTTATGAAAAAGTAGAGCAACATTACAATCCTAAAGATATCTGGATTACAAGTGCATGTGGAGGATCTGCTCCTAGTGCTTACTTAAAGTCGATGAAGCATCTGTCTGGTTTGAATTTTATTTTTGAAAATGGATTTTCAGACCTTAAAAAAGATTTTGTCGAGCCGGAAGGCTTCATTGTTAAGACTTTTGCTAATTACTTTTGGGATGGCCTTTGCAGCCGAGATATCAAAGCAGAAGATAAACCTTCAGAAACTGGATTTAATATCCCTAAACTTTGGAAAGATTTAAAACAGACAGATCTTGGAAAAGTGATGATTGTCAGTGTAAAAAATGATCAAAGGTTATCTCCTAGCGTTGCAAAAAGAAATATTGAATTAGCTCAACGTATTAATACAAAAGTTCATTCTCTTTATTTTGAATCCCAATGGAAAGAAGATCCTCATTTTGATCGCTATTTTAAATATCCACAATCTAGGAAAGAAGCGCTTTCTTTCATTTTCAAATAAGTCAAATCAAAAATAAGAGAACTAATAAATTTAACGTTTAAATTTAAGGATCAATGATGATGATGTTCGTAATTGTAGCGCTTACTCTTTTATCTCCGATTGGGCTTTCTGCTCATTCAACCGATCTTTTCACTATTCCAACTGTTGCAACATATCCAATAGATAGCTTTCATGAATTAGAAATGACAGATCAGGCGATTCAACGCATTTATTTTATTCGCCATGGAGAAAGTGAATTCAATAAACCTCTTCCTTCAGGAATCAGAATCACATCAGGGAAAAGTTTGAACGCCAAATTGACAGATGTAGGAGAGCTACAAGCTACGGAATTAGCAAAAAAAATCTCAGAGAAAATTAATTCTAACGAAAAATTTGTTATTGTTTCTTCCACTGCTCTTCGTTCTCAAGAAACCGCTCGTTTATTTTTTGAAAATTTAAAAACATCCCACCCAAAAGCAATTTTAGGGCCAAGTTATGAAGGATTCTGCGAACTAGGTTTAGGAGAATGGGAAGGAAAGCCTAAAGATAAGGTATATGAACAAGCTCTTGAACCGTGGGAAAAACTCTCACAATTCAAAAAATTTACAACAGATAAAGTCATCGGAGGAGAAAGCTTTAAAAGTGTCGCCCAGCGAGCTCTTAAAGAGCTTCATAAACTTTCTCAAGACTATCCAGAGCAAACAATCTTTGTTGTTTCTCATTTTAATACAATGAATGCCATGGCTTTCGAATTAAATGACCAAGTACATATGCTTTCTGACGATGAAAGCAAAGATCTTCCATACCTCATTTTTGATAATTGCGATTTATTAGAGATCGAAATTTCTAACAAAGAAAAACCTCAACATGCAACTGTAAAGATGCATATTCAAACAGGAGTTTAATATACCAATCAGGGTAGCCATGTTGATTAAGTTCTGACCTCTTAATCCCATACCCTATACCTCAAAAAACTTTTGAGGTATAGGGTATGGGATTAAAAATGAGCTTATTTTGTTCTCAATTATTCGAATAAAGCAAGGAATTTGCTTTCCACTCGTTTTGTTCAGACACATAAAAATTCACAGGAATGCAATTGCCAATTCTTTTTTGATGCCCTTGAATATTAATTTGATGACATAGTGCCCAATGTACACCTCCATGAGCTACAATCAAAACAGGTCCTTGATAAGATAAGGCATAATTCACTCCTATCACAACTCTTTGCATAAATGCTTGAACATTTTCGCAAGGTTTGCTTTCAATCATATTGACCCATTCATGACCATTACATTCTCGCAATTCATCAACAACAATGACTTCGCAAGACAAATGTCCGGCCGCAATTTCCGCTGTCTCTCTCGCACGCCGAAGAGGACTGACACAGATCGTTCGAATGGGAAGTTGTGTAATAATAGGCTTAATTAAATTGGCTTGAATCCTTCCCATTTCATTTAACGGAACATCTGTTTCATCGTAAATCACATTTTTTGAATTGAGTTCAGTTTCACCGTGTCTTAAAAAGTAAAAATTTTTCTTATTAATCATCATTTAAACTCTGAATAAAAATTTCCTGCTCTTATTTGATCTAAAGCAAATTTGATATATTCTACTGTATGATGGGGCGGATGAGAAAAAAATGTCAAATCTCCACATTTTAATTGTTCTCGATTAGAGAGTTGGCCTTCCCATTGGTGGCAAGCCAGGAAAAGGTCGATATTATCTCGATTTGTTCTTCGATGCATGGCGTGAACAACCTGAATATCGCACGGAGCAATAAGAATCCCAGCTTCCTCTTCTGCTTCGCGAATCATCGCCTGACTAGGCGTCTCTCCTTCCTCTACATGACCAGCAACAAAACTGTAGCAGCCATCTTCATATCCCGTATTTTGTCTTAAAGAAAATAAAATTTTATTCTGCTCATATAAAACAAGATAAACATTGACACAAGCTTTAAGTCGTTCTTTAATCATAATGCATTCTCCTTACCAAGCTTTATGCAACATCCTTACATTTTCCATGTACGCATGTGTGCCTCAATAGCTTCCAAAGTCGTTTCACTAATATGATGCTCTATTCCTTCCACATCTGTTGCTGCAATGGATTCAGGTACTCCAATTTTTTTTAAGAACTCAGACAAAATGAGATGTTTTTTTTTGGAAAATGCCGCCATCTCTTTGCCTCTAGCTGTTAAAATAATGTGATGATCCTCTTTCATCACATAGCCATCGCGAATCAATCTTTTCAAAGTCTTTAATACACTGACATGAGAAATTCCCATTTCTCTTGCAATATCGCAAACACGTGCTTGACCTTGAATATGAATAAGATCCGCAATTAATTCTGTATAATCTTCCGCTATTTCAGAATGTCTCTGTATTCTTGTCTCCTTGAAATGAGCAGCCCGTTGACTCCCCTCTCCACTCTTTTGACTCATGAAAAATCCCAACATTTAAAACATCTCATTGCAATAAGAAAAAATATAACACAATGCGGATTGAAACACCATTTTCCTAGCTAGGTAATCAAATCTTGACATGTAACCACGGATACAATATATCATTAATAATGTAACCATGGTTACATTATTAATGAATTTATAAGGAAGATGAAGAATGAATCCACTTTCAAACATTTCTAAGGAGCATAGTGCTTCAAACGATTTAGAAGTTAAAATAGAGATGAAGGAACTCAAGAAGCAATCAAGTATTACGGCTCTTGCTAAGTATCAAATAGAAACAGAGCTACAGCCCACTCTTGCAGAAATTCACAACACAATTAATCAACAATTAACATTGAAGCGGATTGCCTATTTGACAGCATGTGAATTATTAAAAGAATTACGTAAGCGTTATGGGAAAACAATTTTGAAAGTGGTTTTTGTGTCTCTTTCTTTAGCAACGCTTTATCCTTTAGTGATTGGTGCCATTGCAAGTTTTAATTCTTTTCGTTTTGCAAGTCCTTCTGATTTATTTTCTTCTAATGACGAGAAGGTTAACGCAGCTACTCAACTACATGCAAACACAGGACATGGTGTAGGGTATTTATGGGAAGCCTTAGGAATTAATGCTGTCGCATGGACTTTATTAGTCCGCCATGTCTACTACAAGTCGATTGCAAAAGTCATCAATGAAACTTTTAAATCTTATATTGAAAGTCCTTCACTTTCTCGAGAGGAAAGCAACTTTTTATATGATAAGAGAGAAAAAGAACTTGCTTTATGGGGCTTTACCGTTCCAATGGTTTCAGACTAAGCCGACATGACGTTATACTAGCTGTTAATTGTGCTAGAGCGCTAGCATTTTCAAACAAGTTTTCGGTTTAGAGTTAACATTTAAGTAGTTATCGGAGCAGGCTTAAGAGGCAGCTCGAAATAGAAAGTAGATCCTTTGCCATAAATACTGCTAAAGCCTACTTGTCCGCCATGCGCTTCAATAATATCTCGACAAATGGCAAGACCCAATCCATGCGAGCTTTCTCCTCCGGTTGGCTTAATAGATAATCTTGCAAATTTTGTAAATAATTGGTCATGTTCATTTTCGGGTATTCCTCCTGCCTCATCTTTGACTTCTACTCTTAAGATGGATGTGTCAGACATAATAGATAAATTAACAGAAGATCCTCGTGGAGAAAATTTAAAGGCATTACTTAATAAATTGTTAATCGCTTGTTTAATTTTTTCTTCGTCAAACCAAGCATATTCTTTTTGCAGCTCTAAATTTAGTTGAAAATCAATATCTTTTTTATTGGCTTGTAGTTGATTAAATTCGAAGATGGATTGAGCAAAATTTCGTAAGTTGATTTTTTTAGGTGCAATTTGAAAAACAAGCGATTCAAACGAACGGATCATTAATAGATCATTAATGAGACTTAGCATTGAACTACTTGCTCTTTGAATCATGTTAATCAATTTTTGTTGATTAGGCGTTGCATCTGCTTGTATTTCGTTTTCTAGTATCGAGGATGCTTGAATAATAATCGACAGCGGATGCCTTAAATCGTGAGCAGCCATGCTTAGAAACTCATCACTCTCTTTTTTTGATTCTGCTAATGCATGCACCATGATATTAAAGTTTTTTCCTAACTCTCCAATTTCATCATTTGATTGAACATTGACATGTTGTGTCAAATCTCCCTTTGCTACTTTTTTGGCACTATCTCTTAACTGAAAAATAGGATTTGAAATTTGGAAAGACAAAAAAACGCTTAGCAGAATGGAAAGCAAAGTGATAAGGCCTATCGTAAAAAGAGAAAAAAGAGTTGCTTCTTGCCCAAAAACATCAAACTGGTGATGCATTTGAATAAATTCGTTCATGTTTTTAACATGGTTAAAAGATTCTCGCAGAGCCGTAAAAATTCCAATTGAGATAAAACCTAAAGGAAGAATCAACAAGATGATAGTAAAATATCCCATCAACAATTTGACTAAAATTAAGTGTCTATAACTATTAAATAGCAAAGTCACAATCATAATCAAAGAGGCTATATAAGCAATTAAGATGGCTAATTTGGGAGGGGTGAGAAAAAAATTAATAACACTTTGTTGTTGGTGATCTATGCTTTCACCTGTTGGAATAAAAATCGCTGCAGCCATTGCGGTATAATGCATGCCACAAATGGCAACTCCCATCACCAAAGCACTTGTAACTTTAAACAATAAATGGCGTATATCTCTTTTTTGTTCACACTTCAGCATAAACCAAAGAGCCGCAATAGAGGCAATAATTGCAATGGCAATAGATGCAAAAAATAGACTGGGAAAATAATGTATTTGAACATTGGCCATTGATGCCATGCCCGTGTAGTGCATTCCCGCAATTGCAATTCCAAGGACAATACCACCTAAAATGAATCTAATTTTACTAATCGATGGTCTTCTAATTAAAAGAAAAGCAAATCCAGAGGCAAAGACGGCCACTAATAACGATAAAAGAGTCATCCATAAATCATAATTCATTTGCATGGGCATGACAAAAGCCAACATGCCAATAAAATGCATCGTAAAAATTCCACCGCCCATCGAAAAAGCACCTCCAATGAGCAGCCAAATATCAGATCCTGAGTGTTCTTGTCTTAAACTGGATGCAATATCAAGAGCGACATAAGAAGCCAAAAAAGCCATGAGATAAGACAAAACCACTAAGCTTATAATATAATGCCCTTGCATGCCTTCTAAAGGCACAGAAACACTTTGAAAGAGATTAGAATCAAACATAAAAGTTTCCAACCTCTAAACTTACTTTTTGTTTAAAAAAGTTATTTGAGTTATGAAGAAATTTATAAAATTCACTGCATTTATAAAGACAAGAAATCATGAAATACACTCAAGGAAACTGTTCCATTTCGTCTCATCCAATTTAAGAAGCTTGATGTTAAGGGCTAATTACTCTTTATTCAGCTTATAAGCAATTTATTGAATTTTTAGCTATAAGCGCACTAAAAGAAATTTAATAGTATTAAAAGAATGCCTGCTACTTAAATGTTTACAATGAAGCTTCGTTCTTTCTTTCATCATCTATTTGATGTGAAATTAGATCTTGAATTATGTATGAAAAATCATTTTGCAAAGGATTTCTTATGACAAAATTTTTAAATAGAGAAAGTACTTATCCCATTCTTCCTCTGATCTTATCACGTGTTTCTTATCGAGCATTTAGCGAAGAACGATTATCAGAAGAAGAACTTTTAACCCTCTTTGAAGCAGCAAGGTGGGCTCCCTCTTCTTACAATGGACAGCCTTGGCGCTTTGCTTATACAAGAAGGGGTGATAAAGAATGGAATCTCTTTTTTAATGCTCTTATCGAATTTAATCAATCTTGGTGCAAAAACGCAGATACTCTTGTTGTTATTGTCGCAAGAGACAATTTTGAGAAAAATAATAAACCTTCAAGAACCGCGCACTTTGATACAGGTTCGGCTTGGATGAGCCTAGCCCTTGAAGCTCATGCAAAAAATATTGTCACCCATGCGATGGAAGGATTCGATCATGACGTTATTAAAAAAAATCTCAATATTCCTGACGGCTTTACCGTTCAAGCTATGATTGCCATTGGAAAATTAGGTAATAAAGAAAATCTTCCTGAAGATCTTAGAGCTCGCGAAACTCCCTCAACGCGAAAACCTCTAGAAGAAATTGTTGCCAAAGGTCATTTCCCTTTTAAATAAACAAAAACTCGTTAGAACCTACTCAATCACTTTTCATCCTTTCTAAGGAGAAAACCTGCTCAATTCCAAGTCATGAGAAGTGATTGAACAGACTCTTAGGACTACCTTATTAAAGCTAAGAGGACTTTTATTGCCTAAATTTTCTATTTAATTTACAATCTCACTAATTCCAGAATTGGATTAACCACAAAACAATTGTGTTTAAACCAAAATATTGCTTAAAATTTTATTTTTTATAAATTTAATTATCATCATTTAAGTAATAGAAAATTAATGAATAGTCAGTTCCATCTTTTTCCACATCGATTCAGTTGCCTATTTGGAAAAACACTATCGTGACGATTCAACAAAAAAGATTTTGCTCATCGCCTCTGCAGCTTTTGCTTTCTTAGCTGCTTCCTATCTGGTGAAGTAATGCTATTCATGTTTGTTTGTCAAGCCGCACTCAGTTCCAAAAACATTTTACAAGTAGGTTTTCAAACTTTTCTTTTTGCTGATCTTGCAAAATGTGACAAGCAAGTCAAAGAGCTAGATCTCTCAGAATTTTCGATGCTCAATGATCAAGATCTCAAAACCATCACTGCACACTGCCCAAACTTACAAAAATTAATCCTCAAATCAACACACAAACCGAACTGGGTATTAAACATCTTCAAACCTTGACAGCTTTGCAATCTTTAGACTTAAGAGAATGCAAACAATTGACCTCTCATCAAATCCAACAATTGCAAACCCAAATGCCTTGGCTGAAAGATTAGGCATAATTGATTATGCAAGGCTGTAAGATGCAATGCTCAAATGTTGTCAGATTCTTTTCAGTAGATCATCTGTGATCTCAAAAAGATGTTTTAGCAATCAATACAAAATTCATCTGCATAAAAGATGACTTTTCATCGTTTATCCATTCATCAAAAATTTGGTAGTCCTAAAGATCAAATCAATTTTTCTACAGCATGATTTGTTTATGATTAACAATTTTAATATTAAAAATAATTTTATTTTATTTAAATAATTAAGTTTATTACCTAATAATAATATTATTTATTTACAAATAAAAACAAACTGATATAAAATCACTAATTCAATCTTTTAATAAATGGTGATTAAATTGAATAATTTAAAATTTTCCAATATTTCTAAGCACAATCAATTAACTATTGCAAATACAGATCAAACACAAAGTCCTATTCGTGCAGGAAATGAGATCTTAAAAATTCATCATTTTTTCTTAGATAATTTGATTGAAATTAAAAAAACTAAAAAAAATAAACTTGTTTCTCCTTTTAATCTTTTCAGTCAAAGTTCATCTTTTACTTCATCTTTTAAGATGTCGCTTGCCACTTCTTCAGGCGTTTCTGATAAGATTTCTAAAATTGGTCAGCAACAAAATCCTAATAACCCTTTGCAAGATTTCATAAAGTCTTTGTCGGCGCATTCAAAAGGGAATTTGATTTCATCTTTAACTAAAGTAACTGCTCCAAAAGCTTTGACTTCACAATTTTCAGCAGAGATTGTAGGAGTGATGAGTGAAAACGAAGATTTTAAAACTCTACGTCTTAAACGTCCAAAAGATTGGAATTTTTTACCTGGACAATATCTAGAAATTAGAGCTGAAAATTCTTCGTCAACTAAGCCTGCTATTTTAGCAATTGCATCGGCAGTTGATGATGAATATATTGAAATTACTGCAAAACCAAACAGTAATCCCAATCACGCTCATTATTGCTTAAATGGTCAAGTGGGCGAGTATTTGACTATTACAGGTCCATTGGGAAGCAATTTTCCACTTCATTTGATTACGCCAAATACGCCAGTTCTTATTCTCGGCGGCGGCTCAGGCTTGACAGCATTAAGAAGCATCATGACAAGTATTCCTTCAGATACAGATGTCAAAATGATTTATAGCAGTAAAACTTATGAGGGGCTTCTTTATCATGAAGAAGTAGAAAAATGGAAATCTGAAGGACATATTATTAGTCTCACACAAGATAAAATAGAGGGCTACGCGCAAGGGAGAATTACTGAGCATCTTAAATATCAACAGCTCAATCCCCCTCCACTTGTTTTTATTTGTGGTCCCAAAGACTTAGTTCTTGAAACCGTTCAAACTTTAGTAGAGATGGGAATTCCACGCGACTGTATTTATGGCAGCTTGCCTACTACAGCAAAGGAAGGGGGACCTGTCTATCGAGCCGATCATCCCAAAATGCTTAATTAATCGTCTGATATCTTTTTGCATTTAATGATCTTCTCAAATGTTATTTAAACAGAATCTAAAAATCCCATTTCTTATTTAAAAGAGATTCTCTTGTTTAAATAATTCCTAATCAATCTAACTTTTGATTTTGCTGTCTTTTTATTTTTTGTTGTCTTGACACTTATCTCATAAAGATCTAAACCAGACCTTAAGCAAAGATAAGATCAGAGGGGGTAATTATGAAGGCCATTGTATTTCATCATCCCAAAAAAGTGAAAGTTGAGGAAGTCGCTGACCCCATTCTCGAACGCGAAACAGATGCCATTCTTAAAGTGACGTCTACGGCGATTTGTGGTTCTGACTTGCATATCTACAATGGTTTTCTCCCACAATTAAAAGACATGATCTTAGGCCACGAATTTATGGGAATTGTAGAAGAAGTAGGAAGTGGCGTGAAAAATTTGAAAAAAGGCGATCGAGTCGTCGTTCCCTTCCCTATTGCTTGCGGTCATTGTTTCTTTTGCAATCATCAATTGCCTGTTCATTGTGAAAATTCAAATCCTGAAAATTACGGACCAGAAGGTGGTGTCTTAACTCAAAAGGGAGGAGGCCTCTTTGGTTATACAGATCTCTATGGAGGGTATAGCGGCGGCCAAGCAGAATACGTCAGAGTTCCTTATGCTGATGTAAGCCCTAGAAAAATCGATGATAGCTTTCAAGATGATCAAGTTTTATTCTTAACCGATATATTTCCCACTGGCTGGGCAGCAATTGATAGGGCTGACTTAAAAGGTGGTGAAACTGTTGCCGTTTTTGGTTGCGGTCCTGTAGGAATCATGGCGCAAAAAGCAGCATGGCTCAAAGGCGCTGGACGCGTGATAGGAATTGACATTTTAGATTATCGCCTGGATATTGCACGCAAAACAGCTAAATCCGAAGTTCTCAATCTAAATGAAACTGATGTGGTGGAAGCCATTCGCGATATGACAGAAGGAAGGGGGGCTGATGTTTGTGTAGATGCCGTAGGTATGGAAGCCAACCGCACAATTTTTGAAAAGCTTGCAAATATCGTCCATATGCAAGTGGGAACTATTAAAGTCATTGATCTTTGCGTTAGTGCTGTCCGTCGGGGTGGAGTTGTCAGCGTCGTCGGTGTTTATGCAACCACTTATGACAACTTTCCTTTTGGTCAAATTTTTGAGAAAGGTGTTTCTCTTAAAACAGGTCAAGTACCCGTTCAACGCTATATTGATGAACTCATTTCTTTAGTACAAAACAAAAAAGTCATTTTAGATGACATTATTACCCATCGCTTACCATTAGACGAGGCACCTCATGCCTATGATATTTTCTGTAATAAAAAAGATGACTGTTTAAAAGTTATCTTAAAGCCATAGAGAAAAGCAACAGTTTTAAAATAATAGAAAAATGTCTTTTTAACTCTTTGTCTGCCGCTTTTTATCGCATTTATTTAAAATCTAGAAGATGTCCGCTTGGATCTTTTTCTCTTAGATTCTGCTTCTTCACTACGCTCCAAAGAAGGCCATAATTCTGCAATAGAAAGAGGCAGTGCTTGCCTAAGATGATAAATTTCTCCTGCAGAAACATGATGGGCAATCACTAAAAATACTGCTCTTACAATTCTTTATACATCCGGATAATCAGCGAGTGGCGTATAGATAAAGTGGTCATAGACAAAATCTAAAAAATCTTCTAGATGTCTGATTTTGATTGGTGTCAAAAAAGGCTTCCAACCTTCATAATAAATTCCCCTAATTAACATGGGCAACTGAGCACTTAAGTTAGCGGATACTTCTATTGGTAAACGATCTCGCAAAGCGTGTAGCGTTCTTCTTAAAGCTAAATACGCATATTGCTCATTTCGCCAGTGAAGCAAATCCATGAGATCTTGAAGCCATTCATGCGTTTTTTGAAATGTTGTTTCAAAAACATCAAGTCTCATGCAAAACCTCCTATTTATTCAGTTCATTCTCTTAATTAAAGCTAAAATTAAATAAATATTTTTACAATTAAACTCTTTACTCCAGGAGCTCTCTAATATTTTTGTTTAAATTTGACAAAAAAATCTAATTTTTACTAATCTGTATAATTCAAGTAAAGGATGCTTTTATGAATACAGTTGATTTTTCGAATCTTTGTGCGATTGCCCAAGGGATAAGTCTTTTGCTTTATCCACATGCAGAGGTTGTCGTACATGATTTAAAAACGGGCAAGATTGCCGCTATTTGTAATAATCAATCTAAAAGGCAAGTAGGAGATGAGTCATTCATTGAAGATGCTGCGATCTTCTCTTCCTTTCCTGATATTTTTCCTCTCTATTTTAAAACAAATTGGGATGGGAGGAAAATGAAGTCCTTGAGTGTGACGATCCGAGATCAAACGGGTCATCCTACCCATTTACTTTGTATTAATCTTGATCTGTCAAAATGGGAAGATATGCATCGCTACATTTCAGGTCTTATTCACCCTCTAGCTCAGGAGGCACAACCAGAGCTTTTATTTAAAGATGATTGGAGAGAGAAAATTAATGTCTATGTCACAGATTATTTAAAAAAAGAAGGGATGACTTTAAAAAATTTATCAAAAGAAAAAAAGAAAGAACTCGTGCATTCCTTATATGAGAAGGGAGCCTTTCAAGCAAAAAATGCAGCCACTTACATTGCTGATGTCTTGGATATTTCACGAGCAACCATTTATAACTATTTAAGGATAAAATCATGAAACTTCCCTCTTTTAAACTTGAAGAATTTTGGAAAAAATATGAATTTTCAACTCCTTATTTACTTTGTCCGTCAGATGCTGAAAGTTGGAGCCTCAATGAAATTCTTGATTTAGCTGATTCAGAGTCAAAAAAATTGTGGGATAAGCTTTGGCTAGGATATACAGAAGTACCTGGTCTTCCTATTCTTCGCGAGGAAATTGCAAAGCTCTATTCTTCACTGCATAGCCACCAAGTTCTTACTTTTGCTGGAGCAGAGGAAGCGATCTATTGTGCTATTCAAACTTTACTTCAGCCCAACGACCATGCCATTGTTGTTAAACCCTGTTATCAATCTCTTGAAACACTTCCTCAAGCAACGGGTGCAGCTATTAGTACCATTTGGTTAGATGAGAAAAAACAATGGAAATTGAATGTTGAAGATATTCAACAATCTTTTCGCCCTAACACCAAATTAATTATCCTTAATTGTCCTCATAATCCCACAGGAATGGTATTAGATCACGATACTTTTCAATCCATCATTAATTTAGCGCGAAAACATGACTGTTATATTTTTTGCGATGAAATGTATCGTTTGTTAGAGATTGAAGAAAAAGATCGCCTACCCCCAATGGCGGATGCTTATGAAAAGGGAATTTCACATTTTGGTATGACAAAGTCCTTTGGGCTTGCGGGATTGCGCATTGCATGGCTAGCATGCCAAGATAGCCATTTCTTAGACAAAGTCGCCTCTTACAAAATGTATACGTCTATTTGCAATAGTGCTCCAAGTGAAGTGATTGCTCTAATGGCTTTAAGAGCTAAAAATGTTATTTTAAAAAGAAACAGACAGATCATGAAGGATAACCTTTCTATTCTAGATCGTTTTTTTGAGAGGCAATCTCAACGTATTTCTTGGATTCGTCCTCAAAGTGGAATGATTGCTTTTCCCAAACTTCTTCTTTCAACTCCTATTGATCAATTTACGGATCAGCTTGTAGAAAACAAAAGTGTTTTGATTATGCCAGGAAATATTTTTGACATTCCTGGAAATTATTTCCGCATTGGATTCGGACGTAAAAATATGTCTCAAGCTTTAGAGTTATTCGAACAATTTCTTAATGAATATGAAAATTTATACTAAGGACCAAATTAAATCTGTTATTGATATTCCATATTTAATAACAGAAATAGAAAAAGGGTTGGTTGATTACTCAGAGCAAAAAGTGCAGAATTCTCCTATTGGATTCTTACAATTTGATCATCCTCAAGCTGACGTACATATTAAATCTTGTGCTCTTGCCCAAGATGACTATTATGTTATAAAAATCGCTTCTGGCTTTTATGAAAACCCTAAATTAGGCATACCCAGCAGCAATGGACTCATGCTTCTCTTTTCTCAGCAAACTGGTGTTTTAGAATCCATCCTTTTAGATGAAGGCATATTAACCGATTTGCGAACAGGTCTTGCTGGAGCTATTTGTGCAAAATATTTGGCCCCTCAACACATCACATGCATTGGAATTATTGGAACAGGAACGCAAGCGAAACAGCAGCTAATTTACCTGCCATTTGTCACTTCTTGCAGAAAAGTCAGGGTTTGGGGAAGAAATCGAGATAAAGCACTTGCATTTGCTCAAGATCCTGCCCTTGCTGGTTTCGAAATTCAATCTGTTGATGACATCCAAGAAGTGACACAACATAGCCAATTAATAGTGACAGCGACTCACGCTCATCATCCCTTGTTATTTAGTCATCAATTAAATCCGGGGACTCATGTGACAGCTGTAGGAGCTGATAGCATAGGAAAGCAGGAACTTGATACTAGTGTTTTTGAAGTGGCAAATCTCATTGCAGTTGATAGTTTATCTCAATGTCTTGCATATGGCGATTTATCGCATGCCAAACATGTCATTAAGAATCAAAACATTGTCGAACTTGGAACTCTTATTAAATCTCCTTGCGTACGGCAAAACGAATGGATAACAGTAGCAGATTTGACTGGAATAGCAATAGAAGATTTGCAAGTTGCAAAAGCCATCTTTAATAAGTTATCCAAATGAGATGTCACTCATAAGAAACTCTAAGAAGATTCTCATATAAGCCTAGGACAATGTCCTAGGCGAAAATCGTTCAGTCTAGAGGCCTAGGACAATGTCCTAGGCTCTTACAAATTTTCTAATTAAGTAAAAAATTAAATTTTCAATTGCCCTGTTCGCTTTAAGAAATGGATGACAGTTTCAATTTGCCTTTTAAACACCTTGATATCCTGCGATTCATTATGACTGTGAGCATCTGTTTTTGGATCTTCTACACCAGGAACGATAATTTCCGCTTTTGGGAAAGCTTGTTTAAATTCATCAAGTAAAGGAATAGCTCCTCCACAAGGCATTGCACAAACTTCTGGGAAGCTTTCTTTTAAACAATCCAAATATAGTTGTGCGTATGGAGCAGATAAATTAGCTTTCCAAGCCCTAGCTCCTTTTTCTGTTTGAGTGATTTTTACCTCTAATCCTGATTTTAGCTTTTTTGATTTAAGATAATTAATCACTGACTCTGCAACCTTATCTGGATCTTGTCCTGGTAATACACGAATACTAATGGTGCATCTTGCTTTATCTTGAACAGAATTTCCTCCATTTTTTTGCCCAGATGTCATATTGATAATGGTAATGCTTGGCTCGCTCACAATGCGTTCATAAACAGATTGATTAGTATCGCCTCTTAATTGTCCTTTAGATTTTAATCCCATCTCATTAGCATAAGTTTCCGCGCTAATCGAAGTCTTTTTGAGAATTTGCTTCTCTGTTTCGTTCAATTCTTCACATCCATCCATAAATCCAGGAATTTCATGAGGATTGCGAATAGAACAAATTAGTTCAGCAAGATCCTGAGCAGGATCCGGAAGAATACAACCTATCCCGCTATGAACGGGTTTCTCAAGAGCGTTTACTTCTAATTCAAGGTTCACAATTCCTCTTGCAGAACTTGTCAAGGTACCTGTGTTAACATCTCGATTTAATCCATCTAAAACAACTAAAGCTTCAGCCTGAATGCGTTGAGCTTCTTGTTTTAATAATGCATTTAAATGAACAGAATGATATTCCTCTTCTCCCTCAAACAAGATTTTGATATTAGGAGATTCTACCCCTTCTTCTATACAATACTTCACAGCTGCCATAATAGCAACCATACCTCCTTTATCATCACTTGCGCCACGCCCATACAGACGTCCATCTATTTCTTCTAAAGCAAAGGGATTACTTTTCCAATGTTGACGATCTACTGGTTGTACATCATAATGAGAATAGAAAAGAAAAGTTGGTTTAGAAGCATCTATAATACGTTCTGCAATGACAAATGGAGCTGAATCTTCAACTGAGACATAAGAAACTTTAAAGCCAAGATTTGTTAATTTAGAACCTGCATATTCTGCAGCTTTTTTTAAATGTTGTTTATCATAATCTGGGCTATTGGGATGACTAACGGAAGGAATTGCAACTAATTCTTTTAGGTCCTCAATAGCTTGTGCAAGACGAGTTGAATTTAAAAAACCCACATTATTCATGACAATCTTCTCCTTAGTATTAGGCAAAAAAGACACTAAATTTAATCTTTTAAAATCACAAGACAAAAAGAAGGATAGTAAGCTTGAAATGGAAAGCGATGATTTATGTTTACAAACAGTTGAAAAGAAAATTCTTTCAATAAAGGTTGGGAAATGATTAAAAAAAAACACAATCAATTATTTTCTACCGTCATCTAAATCTTTAGGCAAATGATTTGAATCATTTAAAAATGATTTTTTAGATAAAAATGATTGCTATAATTATAAAAATTTTAAATATAGATTTAATGACAGGAAAAAGTAAGGAGAACGTTATGGAGATTTCCCATCTAATCGCACGCATCATGGGAATCATGATGATCGTACTCTATGGAGGAGTTTTACTTAATCAAAAATTTTATCAAGGTCTTTGGCACGACATTGCCAAGCATCCCATTTCCCTCCTCTTATCAGGATTTATATCTCTTCTTGTAGGTCTGCTTATCATTCAAGTTCATTCCGTGTGGACCACAGACTGGAGAGTCCTGATTACTTTGTTAGGATGGTTGTTAATTTTAAGCGGCATTGCACGTATTTTAGTGCCTCACAGCGTTTTACGTTTATCTCGAAAAGTCTTTGAACTTGGCCCCAATTTTATCAATGGAACATCTGGCGTCATGCTTCTCCTTGGCTTATATTTGACGTATAAGGGCTTTTTCAGTTGAAACAATATGAAAAGTTCTATTAATCGCCTCGTGAACCTTGTGCTACAATCAATGCATTCGCATTGGAATTTTCATCCGGAAGTATTTCAACCAATTGATGCATCAATTCTTCTGTGTGGTCCATTAAGTACTGAATGTATGTTTGATGGCCTTCGTCTCTATAAATTTCTTTGATCTGACAAGTAAAATTTAGCCTTTGTTTAATTTCGGTCATCAAAACCGATATATTATGTCTTAAGACCTTAACTTTTTTCTCAGAATGAAAGAGATGTCCATTGTCTGAAACATAAAAAGTACTTAATCCTTTATAGATCTGATGCATCTTAGTCAAAAATTCTTTGTGATCGACACACCCAGGAAGACCTGCCAATTTTCCTTGCTGATCTCGAATCACCGCACAATCTTTATGGCAGTTGATCCAAGCACAATCTCCATTCTGAACATTAAAAAATTGCATAAACACCTTTATAATTAAAATTATAAAAAAAATAATCATGTATTAAAGGTGTTAAGAAACAATAATAATCATATTAAATTATTAAAAATAAAAACAATTTAACAACTAATTGAATTATAAATTTAATTCTAGAATAAAGCTTGTAATAAGGAGAATCGCTTGAAGGTTGTATGATTTGGAAAGAAGCTAGCTAAGATTGATCAGGTAGCTTCTCTCGACCATGAAAAAAGATTTATCTTATCAAAAAAAAATTATAGATTTCTTGCTGGAGATAAAGGAAAGTTTTGAATTAAAACCAACAGGCGGCATAGCAAGTCTACAACTTCTTCAGTTTTAATAGAAAATTCTTGGTATTGATCTCCATATAGTGCTTGCAACCATTCTTCTGTAAGGTACTGAGGACTATACAATTCGATTATAGTGCAATAAGGAGTCATTTCTGATTGGCCTTTTCTTGAAACTTCAAGTCGATAGATATGAAGGGCTGCTTGGTCGATCGTAGGCTCATCCATCCATTTCATTAATTCTGGAGATAAAGAAGTGACACCAAAATAGATAGGTTTCTTATGTACAATCCAACCTCGATCACGTAAAGCAATTCCAATTGACTTGCCTTCTATGATTTCGCGATGGACTTCTTGTAAATCAGATGAGATGGGCTGGAAAAAATCTACTACGGCTAATGTCCGCATGATTTTCTTACCTTGATGAATCGAGTAAAGATTCGCAATCCGGCTGGCAGGAAAAACAGGAGATTCTATCTTTAAAGCATCAACGCCATAACTTCCAAAAAAATATTCAATTCGATCGCTATTTAACTTAGGCTTTAAGAGAGCGACAGTTTCTCGTTGAATTTCAGGAACAGCTTCTGATGTTCCTATGAAGAAAGAAAAAGCAATCAAACTTAAAGCAAAAAAAAGTGTTTTCATCATTCTTGACTCCTTCAGTCCATTTAACTAGAGCTATGCTATTCATACTGGGATATAAATTAAAGAAATAACAGAAATGATGATAGGGGAAATGAAAAGGCAACGATGAGAAAAACTAACTTTTTTCCTGAAATTCAATAAATAAATGGAATAAATTTTTTCACATATGCCTTGTAATTCGCATAACGTGGATATTTTTCTGTTAACAACTCTTCTTCTCTATTGGCTTTTCGATCTAAAATAAGAAATAAAATCACTGAGAAAATGATTCCCAGCCAGGTTCCCCAAAGCATTGACCATCCGAAAGCGAATAAAAGAAGGCCGCTATACATTGGGTGGCGTACAATGCTATAAATTCCTGACGTCACCAAACTCCCCTCTTCATGCGGATAAACAAAAGGAGTCAAATTGGAACCTAACTGGGAAAATGAAAGAGAAAAAATGATGAAGCTTAGGATTAATAGGATTCCACCACTAAATTTGATCCATAAAGGCAAACGAAGAAGAGTAAAGGGACCTGAAACAATCACTAATAAAAAGAAAACAACTTGTAAAACCAACCATTTATCTAAACGTGGATCAAACATATTAAACCCTCTTGAAATTCTTTCTAACGAAGATGTTAAAAAACAGAAAAACTTCTCTACCAAAATCTTGAATAAAAGGTTCTTGCCTTTGATTGATGTTATGCAACACAGTGATATCAAATCCTATATCAATGAGTTATTCAATCCATGCAATTGCTTCTTTAGGACGACTTAGAATTTTGACTTTCTGCTTTACTTCACCAAGCAACAAATGGCGCATCACATCTAAGGATTCTTTTAAAATTTTATTTCGAGTTTTTTTTTGGCCAATGACCTTAAATAACATGTTCGTTTAAAACCTCCCCGCTTCCAAAACAGGGAAAAAATGATGGGGAAACATTTGGCTTAAAGTTGCAAAAGCTTGAGCAAACACAGCTGGATGATAGCGATATCCAGGAACTCCATAAGACATCGAAATTGCCTGCATGGTTGCTTCTAACCATGAAAGAGAAAAACCTCTCTGATGATGGGTATTGCTCCATGGAGTAATGTGATCAGATGATAAAACCAAATCTAAACCAGCCTTGTCTGCTAATTGCACAAGATGCTTGAGATATAAAGGTGAGAATTTTTTATAGGAAGCTTGAAATCCACTCTTTACCATATTCTCACCTTATTTTTAGTAGCCAACTCTGAAATATCTGGAATAATTTCCTTTTATCGAGAACTTTCTATTTTTTCAATAGGCATTCTTTTTAGAAATAAAGAATGATTACTGTACTGATTGAAGACTATGATCTTGTAAAAGATGTTCCTCTCTAAAGTCATAAATTTTATATTCAGCCTGTTGCGGCACATCCGAATAAGATCCTGTTAAACATTTGCTAATGTGGCAACAATTATAACCATGTGTTACAAGCAAGATAGTTTGATTGGAATGACAGCTTGCGATATTCAACAATAATTCTTTTGTACGACAAAATAATGCGTTTCCAGATTCTCCTGCTGGAACAGCTTCTACAAATACGTCATCTGGAGATGGGAAATAAGCACTATACTCCTCATATGTACGGCCTTCATATGTTCCAAAAAATTGTTCTCTTAATCGATCATCTACAATGATTTTTTCATAAGGAAGCTGCAATTGATGGTTAACTATTTGAGTTGTTTGCATTGTTCGGTAAAGAGGTGAAACATAAATCCGATCAATCTGCTCTTTAGACAATTGAAGAGCAGAATGTTCAACTTGAGCTTTTCCTTTTTCTGTTAAATAAATGCCAGGAGAACGAGTAGAAACCATTAAATGACTGAGATTATGTAAGGCTTCACCATGCCGCATCACAATTAAACGCACTTTATTTTGATAGAGTAAATCAATAAGTTCATCATCTTGAGAAGAATAAAGAAAAGAATTTGCTGAACATAAAGCCATGAAACAAAAGATCAAAGATATTCTTAAAATAGCCATGGAATTTTTCTCCTAATTCATGTGTTTCTTATAAGGTTTACAAAGGAATTTCTAATGTGTTAAAACAAAAAAATAAAGAGCAACCGCAATTTTTGGAGACAAAGCAAAAAAAATGAACTCCAATATGTCAATCAATGAGAAGATCTAATGGAACCCGGAAAAATTATTTTGATGGGACTGACACCCAAAAACAGAAAATTTTTGATTCGTTATCCTCTCAAGTCTGATGTTAATGCCATATGGCGTTATATCAATGCTTTATCAGCAGAAAAAACTTATATCCGTTTTCAAGGCGAAGACATTTCTTTAGAAAATGAAGAAAAACTCTTAAATTTGCAATTAGAGAAAATTGAAAAAAACGTTGCTGTGCAGCTTTTAGTTTTTACTGATGATGAATTAATTGGTTCTGCTGATGTTGAAATGTTAAACAGAACAGATCGTCATGTTGGCGAATTAGGAATTTCTATAGCCAAAGAATTTAGAGGAGAAGGAATTGGATCCATTTTAATGAGATTGATCATGAAAGAAGCTGTCAAAAACTTGCCTGCTCTTGAAATCATGACACTATGCGTATTCTCCACTAACCTTATTGCAATTTCTTTGTATGAGAAATTAGGCTTTATGACTTATGGCATTTTGCCTCATGGTGTGAAACTTCGTGATAGCTATGTTGATCTTGTCCTCATGTACAAGCCATTCAAACAAGAGCATCCGCAATAAACTTTCTCGCAAGCTCGAGGTTTTTCTCCTTTAAATCTTGCTTCTCGCCATTATAAAAATAAAAGCATCCTTTATAGTGCATGTCTAAATAATGACAAGTTTGAGAAAAAGGATCCTCAAATCCCTTTGGAAGTTCTCCGGCATATGAAGCAATAACATACAAATCCTTTCCTGCTAATCGACGGCCTAAGTCTTTACGAAATCCTAAAAGATCGCTCCAACGATCAAGAAAAGTTTTCATAATAGCACTCATGCTATACCAATAAACAGGAGTTGCTAAAATAATTGGGTTATGCTTAATCATTTTCTCAGCTAAAGGAATGAAGTCATCATTCAAATTGCTTTGATCATAATCGAAATAAGAAATATTAAATTGTCTCAAATCAACAACAGGGACATGCTTTTCTTGAATGATTCCCTGAACAACTTGAAAGGTATCGCCTACACTACGCGAACTACCAAGAATAATTAAAGGATTCTTATGACTTTCTTTCTTAGCAATCATCAGAATGGTTGAATCAATATCTATATAGGTCAAAAATCCAGCCTTAGAATAAGCTGAAACAGCAAATTTATTATGCTTATCCGGATCTACCAAACAAGCTGCATAATGAGGAAAAACGTAATCTTTGAGAAAAATTTTTAAAATTGCTGCTCCAAGTCCTTGCCCAAGCAAAGAAGATTCTCCAACATAAAAATCAAGAGCTGCAAGCGATGCTGAATCTTCTGCCCATATCTCTTTTAGATGATAACTGTCACGTGGAAAATCAAAAGCATTATAGAACTGAATATATCCAATAGGCTGCTGTTTCAATTGAATGATAAAAGGATGAATAGCCTTTTTTTCACCATTTTCAATTTTATACCCGCGAACATAGGACGCATACTTATGCTCGACATCTTCCTTAGATAGCGTTTTTCCCTCGGTCCACCATTTTGAAACATGCGGAACTTGCAGCCATTGATAAAGAAGTGAGAAATGTTCTGTAGAAAGAGGAAGAAAAGAAATTTCATTCATAATAACACAAAAAATTATTTTAACTAAGTGAAAGTGATGATCACTTTAATCATTTAGAATAAGCCATTTTATAATTTTTGTCTCTATTCCTAAACCGTTATCTTCCAACTCTAATTTTGACATCCTCCTCCGCCTAAAGGCGGAGGATTCCTTAAGCTAACTTAAGGAGCAGACTTTCCTCGCGGATTTCTGCTAGTTCCTGCTTCCGACCTCTTTTGAGATTCGATCCACAGGCCGAAACGGCCTGCCCGGCCGCCAAAACGTTATTAGCTCCTACAAAGTCTGCATGTGCGGTATAGCCACACGCGATACATTGAAAGAGGCTTTGAGTTTTTCTATTTTCTTTATCAGTATAATGACATTCGAGGCACTTTTGTGAGGTATGTTGTGGGGAAACCACGATGACCTTTCCGCCACGCCATTGTTGTTTATACTCTAGCTGACGACGAAATTCATACCATCCTTGGTCTAGAATAGAGCGGTTTAAACCAGATTTTTTTTTCACATTTTTTCCAGGCTCTTCCTTTGTTCCTTTTGCAGAACGACTCATGTTGCTAACCTTCAAATCTTCTATCATGATGACCGCGTGGTTTTTGCTGATCTCTGTTGAGATTTTATGAAGGTAGTCACAGCGAGCGTTAGCTATTTTAATGTGGATGGCTGCAATGCGGCGTTGCTGTTTCTTCCAGTTATTTGAAAATTTTTGTTTGTGTTTTAACTTTCTCTGCTCTACAGCAAGCTCATTTTCTAGCTGCTTAAAGCTATTTAATGATTCATAGAAAGGGCCGCTGCTTAAAGTAGCAAACCGGCAAATACCTAAATCGATTCCTACTTCCGATAAAGAAGGATGCTTTGGCTCTTCTACTTCGTATTCTGTTTGAACAGCTGAATACCAATGCTTTCCTTTTTTGCAGATTGTGACATTTTTGATCTCTCCCTTTGGATCAACGCTATGGAAAAAAGAAATCTAACCAATTTTTGGAAGGAAAATTCGATTGCCTTCTATTTTGCATCCTTGCGGATAGCGGAAAGAATCATCTTTAAATTTTTTCTTAAAGCGTGGAAAGCCTTTTTTCTTAAGAAACGCTTCGCGAATCGCTCTATCAAGGTCTTTGATAACTTGTTGAAGAGGTTGAGATGGCACATCCTTGAGAAAGGAAAGCTCGGCTTCTTGTTTCCACAGTGCAAGCTCTTTGCAAGCTTCTGCATATGTTAAGATCTTTAAGCCATTATCTAAGCGCAACTTTTGCAAAGCTAAAGCTCGATTCCATATCAAACGGCAGCAACCAGCCACTTGCGCAATAAGCTTCAACACTTCTGGGCATGCTTTCAAACGATATTTATAGGCTTTGCGAATAATCATGAACGTATGATAAATTTGGCCTATGGAAAAGTCAACAATTTTAAGGCATGGCAGACATTGTGTTTTTGCTCTTCATGTTCATTTAGTCTTTGTGACGAAATATCGCAAGCGTGTTTTCACACAAAAAACAATACTTACACTAAAAGAAATTTTCCATTCAGTATGTATGCAGTTTGAAGCTGAACTTGTAGAATTTGACGGAGAATCCGATCATGTTCATCTGCTCATTAATTATCCACCAAAAATCACCATTTCTAAGCTCGTCAATGCTCTAAAAGGAGTCTCATCACGGCTTCTTAGAAAAGCACATCCAGAAATAGCTTCAAAATACTGGAAAGGTGTACTATGGTCTCCAAGTTATCTTGCCGCTTCTTGTGGAGGAGCGCCAATTTCAATCATTAAACAATATATCGAAAATCAAAAAACCCCAATAGATTAAAATTTCCAAAATGCTAAAGCGCATTTTGGAAATTTTGCGCCTTATATCTCCGCCCTGAAGTGCGGAGCTTTATGGCGCATGAAGGTAAAATCGAATCATTTTACGCATAGAGCTGGAAGATTAGAATGCTCTATTGTTGCGTCATCGAGATAAAATTGACACTAGGTTCTATCTCTGGTTGAATGACAAATCCTAAAGAAAAAACTTCACCTGGCAACAACGCGGTTTTCCAACCAGGAAGGCCAATGGTGACGCTTTGACTATCAGATGCAATGACATCTACATTCCAAATTTGAATAGTGGAAGGAGGAACTTCAAACTTAATGCGGATATTTGACAAAGCTGTTTGTCCTTGATTTGTCAATGTTGCATTAAATTGAGCCCCTGTTACCCAGCCAGTATCCTTGGTTTGATGATAAGCTAAGTTTGATGGGAAATTTTTAATTGTTCCCTCTTGGCCGTCACCACCTCCCCCTTCTTCTCCACCATTATCTGGAGGAAGATCTTGCTCTGTTGCACAATCTTGGGTTACTGTGCAAATCGGCATAGGATTTCTAAAATAACGTTGAATTTTAGTGATCCACCAATAGTTTTCAGTTGGAGGCGATCCTACACCATCTGTGCTATGTCCTACTCCTGCTCCAAATAAAATGGCATTAATTCCTGCTTTACGTGCCAAGTCCATATGCGATTCCCATGTCACGGTGTTACCACTAACCGTCACGTGAGAAATAGCATCGTCCTGGCTAAAAAATGCCAATCGCTGTCCGTCGGTTGTAAATTGGTCTCCTAAAAAGTAAACAGGAGCAGAATCTTCAAATTTTCCTGTTGTATTAGTCAAAGGAGGAAATTTTCGATCAGTCGTATAAGGATTATCTGCTAAGCTGTTGTTAATGCGTCCAACAGGCAGCTGCCATAAAATCACTGGGAGCTTTGTTTTAATGTGCAATGCTTTGACAAATTCTAAATAATTAGTCCAATGAATGGCATTCCAGAACCAAAGCGAAAGGGCTGGATTGTCCCATTTACCTTCTGCACCTGCATCTAGTCCATATTTATCAATCGAAATAAAGTTAGCTCCATAACTTAATATTCCTGCCTTAATATAATAATCAGCAATGGCACTTGCTTCTCTTAAAATTGCTTGACGCCCCTTATCTATTCCCATTGTATCAGTTAAATGAACAATGCCATTTCCTGGAACACGCGTAGTAAATCCTCCTGGAGGTGAGGCCCAGAGATTTGCTTGCCATCCAAAATAAGCCTGTGGCAAATATTTGCGGATAATATAATTGATCGCTTGAACAGTTCCTTTCAGCGTATCTGGAAAAATGGGATCATTTCCATTTAAAACACCAGCCCGATAAGCAGAGGAAGTCTGAGAAAAAAGTTGATCGGGTTGTTCCTGATTTTGAGAAAAGTAGCCTAAAGCATCTGGTTCTAGGATAATTCCGACAATTTCATCTTGTGCCTCATCACGAGCTAAATCAAGAGCAAATTTTAAATCGGTAAAATACCCTTCCATATAGCTTGGATCTTGCAAATGTTGCTTATCCGTATAATAGCTTTCTCCCCCATCTGGAATGTTGTAGTATACTAAAAAGGGAATCATGCCAAGCTTCAAGCTTTCTCTTACATAGGAAGTCACTCGGAATCCATCACGACTTGTCCAAGTTCTCCAACCTACTCCTTGGTTTTTAGGCCCGCCATTAATATAAATATAGCGAATATCAACCCAACGATTATTATCTCCATTTGCAAATTGTTTCCAAAAATTGAGATCTCCATCTGTATCTTCGCTTACAGATCCCATTGCAATATAGGAAGGCAAACTTGGTAAACTGCCATCAAGATTGCGTACACGAATTCCTAAAAATCGAGTATAGCCAGTTTTGGCATCTCGAATTAATAAAGAGGCCCGCCCTGCCTGCAATCCTTTTAACCTAACGACATTTGGCTGAACAAGTTCATAGCTAAAAATTCCTGAATGATTTGTAGAGAGACTTAAGCTAATCGTTGTAGCACCAATGACGCGAATAGGAATATCTAAAGGAGTCGATTGATCTAATGTGACTTGAAGCGCTTGAGAGCTCTGATCAATAACATCTGAAACAATCCAACTTGCCCCATCTACAGCATAATACTTAACATCACTTCGTGTTTCTCCCGCTTGATTGGATAAAATCACTTGATAGCTATAGACTCCATAGCGTGGATTCCTCACCGCAAAAGAACCAGACTGTTGTCCATCCGAAGAAGCTGTAAGATTTGCTGTATAAATAACTTTTCCATTTTCTAATAAGAGCCAGCGGGAAGCATCTGTTCCGCTCCATTTATTCCATTGAATATCATACCCCCCTTCCGTCCAATTTTGTAAAACAGAAAGAGTGGGCTTGGCAGGCACTGTTGTGATTGCTGCATCAGCAAGCGGAATACCCACGCATTGGATGCTGATTAACAAAAACAGAGAATAAAACAATTTCAATCGATGCATGATTTAACCTCCTTACATCCTGCTTAATTTGTCTGTTTTTAAATATTGATTTAAAAACAGACAAATTAAGTGAGTTATTGTTTGCTTTTTAAGCTTAACATTCTACCTTTCAAGAGTCAAACATCGCTCATTTTAAACAACTTATAATTTTTTAATTGCAAAATAATTATTTTAATTTTAGCAAAGAGATAGGGTTCTGCATTAAATCGCTGTTGGTTAGAATGCACAATTTTTCATGGATGCTAAGAAGAAATGGAATAGGAGGAGACTGTCATGTTTCTCGATATCTTAGTTGGTTTTTTCATTGCTCTAATCGTGTTAATTTTAGCTCTCATTTTATTGAGAAAGCTCACTTGGCTTCCTAATCCTTATCATTCCTCTATCTTGAAAGATGATGAAATTCCTCATTTTAAAGAAATTAAAGTGGATTTTATTCATCAATATCACAAAGATAAATCTCTCCCATTTATGGCAGGCGCTGTTTTTGATATGAGAGGCGATGGTATCCAATACTTATTTGCTGGCGGTGGATTTAACCAAGCCGATCGCTTATTTGTTTTTAAAAATGATCAATTTGTTGATATCACAGAGCAAAGCGGATTAATAAAAGATCCTAATGACACAACATATGGTGTCGCTGCAATTGATGTGAATCACGATGGACTTATTGACTTATTTATTGCTCGCCAAAGTGGCGTATATTTATATCTAAATCAAAATGGCCATTTTGTTGGTAAAAAGCTCGATATTCCATTCGATGAAAAATCTGCGCCTGTTTCAATTGCTGTTGCAGACCTACTTAAAAGAGGCCTAGTTGATCTTTTTGTTTGCGCATATCTTAAACCGGAGTTCGTGGAAGGACAAACAATTTTTAACAAAGAAGGATATGGAGCTAAAAGCCTTTTATTACTGAATAATGGGGATAATTCTTTTACGGATATCACAAAAGAAGCTGGCTTAGATTATACACATAACACATTTCAAGCTGTATTTGTGGACTTAGATGGAGATGGAGAACTTGATTTAGTTGTTGCTCATGACACAGGACAAGTGCGAACTTATAAAAACATGGGTAATTTGAAATTTCAGTATATGCCAAATCCTACTTCAGATGTTTATAGTTATCCAATGGGAATTGCTGTTGGAGACTATAACAATGATGGACGCCCTGATCTCTTTTTCTCAAATGTCGGCCCCTTCTATTGGTGGAATGCCGGAGCTACTCCCCCTAATCTTATTCTAAGAGGAGATCTCAAACAAGATCAAGATTTGCTTCGTACAAATATCTTTTTGCAAAATGAAGGCAATTTCCAATTGATAAATATTGCTGATCAAACAAAAACAGCAGATTATGAATTTGGTTGGGGTGCGGTATTTCAAGACTTTAGTAATAAAGGACGTTTAGATCTTGCACTTGCGCAAAATTACATTGGATTCCCTGCTCATTGGTTTTTGAAACTACCTTGTCGTTTATTAATGCAATTACCTGATCGCACCTTTGCTTCTATTGAAAAAGAAGCAGGAGTAGAGAATTCTTACTATGCGATTTCTCCTTTGCTAGGTGATTTTAATGGCAATGGATTTATGGATTTAGTGTATACCAATCTTAATGGTCCTCTCAGAGTATTTCTCAACCAAGGCAGTCCTCATCAATTTTTAAAAGTCGTTGTTAAAAATGAACCTGTTTCTCTAGGCGCTACTATTTCTGTTATCACAGGAAGTGATCAAATATTGACGTCATTCTTTGTCCCTACACAAGGACTTTGTACCTATCAGACAAATGCATTGATTTTCGGACTTGGGAAAGAGAAAACTGTTAAGAAAGTCATTGTCAAATTTACCAATGGTCAAGAGAAACACTTTGATTATCCAACTATTAACTCCACCATTCAGGTTTGAGACAATGGTTGAAAAAAGAAGCGCAGATTTTAAATCTGCGCTGAAATTTTGACGATAATTGGCAAAAGAAATTGGCTTAAGTTTTTTTGTCTGTTATCTCTTTATGAATTTTAGCATAGGCAATGATGCACTTATAAAGTGTTTCTTTAGTCAAAGTTCCTTTAATAGCTTCTTGCATCAATCTGGCTTGAAATTGCTTTTTAGATAAATCCTTAAGATTTGTATTGTCATCGATCTTGACTTCGCTATTAGTTTGAATCTTTTGAGTCAATTCTTCAAAAAACATCTTTAGATTACTTGAAGATGTTTGAATATCCCAGCCAAAAACGATTGCCGCAAGGCTTGCAACCGTTACAACAACGGCTGTTGGCTTTCCAATACGAGGAATGCGGTGAGCAGCATAAGCCCCACCTACTCCTAAAGCTCCTAACACTGTTGTAAACAATCCTGCCACACTCTGACTTTCCAATTCGTCCTGAACTTTTCTTAATTCGTCTTGGTCAGGACTTTTCAATGATCCATTAAAATGAGTTTTAAGATTTTCATTTTCATAAAAAGCACCTGTAATGCTATCAAAAGGGGTTGCGAAAGCATTTGCAAACGATAACATAAACAACTCCTAAAAAATTAAAAGTCACAGGTTCAACTTGTCATAATGATAATAAATGAGCAAGACTAAATTGCACAGGAAATCATGATGAACCAAAGATGCAAATTTCTTGAAAAGGTTCTTTTAAATAACCCAAAGTCTAAAATATAAAGCATTTTAATCTTTCAAAATCCAACGCGAAAGCAACGCCGGTGGAATATCTGGATATCGCGACCAAAGACTTTCAGAAGGAAGATTTTTTGGATCTACACATGGCTCTTCAAATCCATTCATCACCCAGCCATGATCAATTAAAAGATTAAAGTATTCTCGGAGCGGACGATGAAAGACAAGTTGTTCAATCGGCTGACCGGGTTTCGATCGAAGCTTAGAAGTCTTCTGTTTGTCATAACCACTGATTGTCAAACAACCTGGTGGCTCAAATAAAACAGAAGGAGAATTAAAAAAAGGATGCGGAATTGAAAAGATAAAAGATCCTTTCGGATTAATCAAAAGATGTAAGCATTCAAAGAATGGAACAACACTAGAAATGTCATGCAACACCATGGAACATACAATGCGATCAAATGTCCGACGCTTTGCAAGATCTCGAAGTTTTTCTCTATCTGTTAAACTCATTTCTTCATATTGCATTAACTTAAACTCTTGGCTTCTCATCCGCGCTTGTTGAATTAACGTAGCACTAAAGTCTATGCCCAAAACTTCAGCTCCTTTTTTAGCCATAAGCCGTGCTAATGATCCATTTCCACAGCCCGCATCTAAAATGGTCTCATTGCCTTTCAATTCTAACCATTTCTCGATCGTAGGAAAAATAAATACACGGTGGAAATAATCCCCATCTTCTACTTGAGCATCCCACCAAGGACCTAACGCTTCCCAAATCTTTTGAGATTCTTGATCTATCTTATTGTTATTCATAAAACAACTCTTAAAAAGAGTTAAAAACAATCGCTTTTTATTTTAAAAATATTTAAATTATTTAATTTTGTTAAATAACAAGCAAGGAAATAATAATGAATACCTATGGTTTGCATTCCATTAATGTTAATACATTCAATCTAAGCTGGAATTCTTCTTTATACTATCCACAAAAAGCACGAAATGTAGTCGTGACAGTCTTTAGAATTCATAACTTAACTTTAAATATTTTAGGAAATCTTTCTACTACTCGCTTTTATTCCGGTTGCACTCGGATTGCCATAGGTGTTTCAATCTGTGCTGTGACATTAGTCAGAGGAGATCGTCATGCCCAACAGGGAGCGATTATTGGACGATGGTACGATGAAGCATTATTAACAGGGATGGCTCAAATCGTCCGAGGGATCTTAGAAGCTTTTATTCCAAATGGGCAACTGGTCAATGCTTCATTTGACGTCATTGCGACGGTCTTTAATTTAGGAAGTGAAGTAACAACAGAATGTGCTTGTCCGCGTTGCTTTGCACAACAAGGCGGACCAGTTGGACCTTATCCTGAACCTCAGTATCCTCTTCCTTTTTGGCCATTGTATTTGGCATAATGCAAATTTTATGTCCTTGTCTAAGGTTTGCTCTTATCTGATGTATTGTTAGAAAGAATCGTTTCTGCAATCGAATAAGCCTGCTGTCTTATTTCAGGAACAGCTGTCGTCTCAAAGCGCTCTCCGAAAAGGAGGGCGCCAAGTGCGTAAATTCTTCCTTCTCCTTTTCCTGCAAGCATTTCTTTTTGGATCAATTTTAATCCTAATCCCATTTCATCCGGCACAATCAGTTGCTTTTGCAATAGATTCTGAATGAGAGGATCACTATGGTAAGCAATTTGATACGTAGGCCCTGAGCAATTAATCACACAGTCGGCTTCTAGTTGATTTGAAACTCTTGTTCCTTTTGATTGATAGACCACCTTTAATTTCCCATTAGGAAGAGATAGAACATGATCAATGATGCCTGCAGAAAGAGTTAAAGTTTGTTTTCTTTTATAAAATTCTACGACTTCAAGGCTTCCTTCTTCTGAAGAAATACGATGTCGATGCTTATTCCACAAAGAGAAAACGTGACGCATAAACTGCTTTTTTGCGGGCACAGGGAGAGACTGCCAAATTGTTTGAGTATAAGGTCGAAGAGCATCAATCAATTGACGCCAATCTAAACCCGCGGTTTTTGATTGCTTAAGATGGCTTTTAAACAGTTTAAATAGACCTGAAGTAGTTTTGGGAATCTCCTCTATTTTAAAATGAGGAATAAATGGTAATAAATCTTTGGAATGTGGCTGAGGTAAAGCACCATTTTTGGAAATGAGATGAAGAGTTCCTTGATAGTTGAGAGAATAAAGTGTCGCTAATGCATCCATAGCCGTAAGCCCTGATCCAATAATCACGACTTTCTTAGCTTCTCCATATTTCCCTTCACATAAATCCTTTAAACGACTTTCTGCAGCAGGACCCCATATATCCGGGATATAGCAAGGATTTGCTAATAATTCAGGGTTTTCAAATGAAAACTTTTGATTCGTGGGAATTCCTGTTGCCAACACTAAGTCATCCACGCATAAAGGAGCTCTTTTGGAGAAAAAAACTTCGATTTGCTTTTCTTCTGTGAGTCTTGCATCAATGGCTTCGTCATGCAGGATCGTGCATCGAATATTTTTTTGTTTGGCCGCAACAAGAGCTTGATGAAAAATATCTTGCAAATAAGCAGCATAGAGTTTTCTAGGAAGATAGCTGTCTGCCGTAATGTTTAAGGATGAAAATGAAGGATCTAGTTTTCGCCAAACATCTTGATGTGTTTTTAGCCACGTATAAAAATTACCTGGATCATTCGTGAAAGCTCCCATTCTTTCTGCACGCACATTAAGAGGATGATGAGGAGATGTTGTCCCATAGGCTACTCCCTTGCATAAATCGGTCTGTCTCTCAACTAAATAAATCTCTAGGGGAATATGTGCTAGATCAATCAGATGAAGAGCTGTGCTAATTCCAGAAAATCCACTGCCAATGATTGCAATTGAGTGTAATTTATCCATCACTTAAATCAATTAATATGTATTGAAAAATTTTGAATATAGCGGGTTTCCATTTTTCTCTCATTTTTAAAAATGTTGATTAAAATATTTTATTGATAAATTTTTGATTACATGCTGTTTTCACACATTGATAATCTTGCTCTTTTTCGAAAACTAATTTAAAATTAATCATCATATTAAATAATATTTAAAATTAGATTCTAATATTAATTTTTATTAAAACTTAAAAGGATCGCTTATTATGGAACCTTTGGATATTAACTCTATTTTTGCATCTCCTTCAATACCTGATACTGTTCGTAATCCTATTCAATGCTCAGAAGAAGTTCGAGGTACCTATCAAGATTGGTGCGTTAAAATGAAACAAGATCAGGTTTGGATAGGTTGGGGAAGAGAACAAATATGGAAAGAGTCGAAAGAAAAATATCAACATAACATCAACGAATTAATGTTAAAATTCATTGCACTGCGTACGATGGAAGCATTTGAACAAGCATTTGCCGAAGTTAAAAAGAAGTCTAAAATAGATGAGAAGTTCTCAACCTTCTATCCTATTTTTAATGAAATTACAGATCATTATGTCACGAATGCTGTTGATAGTGTGATGAAACGTTTAATCAAAAAAGATTCATTATCTTATGAAAGCATTCTTAATATTCGCTTATCTTTTGATTTCGAGACGTTGCGATTGGAAGTGGAAGATAATGGAACAGGAATTTCATTTGATGTGGAAAAACAAATCTTTGTAAATCAAGTCACAACAAAAGAAAAAGAGCAAGGACCTCACTATGGGGGGGTAGGTGTTGGTTTACTGAATGTGAGTAAGTATAAAACGGATTTAGAAGGAAAAAGAGGATTTACCAATAAAGGAACTGATCAAGGAGCTATCTTCTGGTTTGAAGCTTCTTTGAAAAAATGTGAGGAACTTCTCGCAAAACCTTCCTATCAAAAACACCTTAATCGTCAATATGATGAGTGCATTATTTCTTAATACCCTAACATGGACATTAAGACTGTCTGAATTGATTGAGATAACATCTTGAATCAATTCAGACCCTTTTTCCTTCTTTAGGGATTCAAAATATCTTGAGTGAGAAGATAAATCACAGATGCAACGATTAACAAAGGAGAAGTTTTCTCAAGGCCACTTGTAAACAACTCTTTTCCAATGTCTATATGAAAACGGACTGCATCATCCGTAATATAAAGAATTCCACTTTTCTTTCCGTCTAAGGAATCACAAATTTTTAATATTCCTCCTAGTCCGAAAAATAAAACAGATGCTCCCAAATGGAGAAAGCCTTCGCCCGTTTGACGCAGAAGATTAGAAGAACCTGGATTCACTCTTAGAGGAAAATAAGGATTATTTTGACCAGCAGCAAACACCATAAAAACTCCTTTAAAAACGACTATTTCTTGCTTGTTTTTTGGTAGTTCTCAACATGTAATGCTAAAAAAGCTTGAAATAAGAATAAATAACAGCTTTCCTAGATAGAAAATTTATTTAGGAAATGAAATGAATCTTACTTGCCCAAGCTGTAATTCTGAATGTGTCAAAAAAAATGGCCATATTCATAATGGAAAACAGAATCATAGATGTTTGACTTGTGGTAGACAATTTGTAGAGAAAAACGAACAAAAGCTTATTACCGAAGATAGAAAAGAACTAATCCAGCAAGCCTTATTAGAAAGAGTTTCACTTAGTGGAATATGCCGTATATTTAAAGTGAGCCTGACGTGGCTTTTGGAGTTTATGGAAGGGATTTTTAGAAAATTACCTAATCATTTAAATGTAACTTATATAGCTGAAAATGAAGAGTTAGAAGTTGCTATTTTAGAAATGGATGAACAGTATAGCTATGTAAGAAATAAAAAAAATGATCAATGGCTGTGGTTGGCTTTTCATTCAAAAACCAGGCAAGTCATTGCTTTTCATGTCGGTAAAAGAACAAAAGCCTCTGGTCAAGCATTACTTGATAAATTGCCTGAAGATTTAAAAAAAAAGCCATCTTTTATACTGATAAATTCAGTGTTTACTATGAAATCATCCCATGGGCACAGCACCGACCAGTTGGAAAAGAATCTGGCAAAACAAGTTATATTGAAAGATTTAATTGTACTCTTAGACAAAGAGTCGCAAGACTTGTGAGAAAAACTTTATCTTTCTCTAAAAAACTAGCTAACCATATTGGAATGATCAAGTACTTTATCTGTCATTACAATTTAGCATTACATGTTTAGAACTACCTGTTTTTTCGTAACATTTATATGTTTATCATGATCATCATGTCTTAGACATGACTGACTAATAGAAGAAAGAAATTTATTTGCAACAGAGAGAACAAAACTCTCAGCTTATTGAAAAATAAGAAATTATGATCTTATCAAAGCAAAAAGTTGAGGACAAAAACCATAAAAATCTGTTATGATAGGTGACAAGGTCAAAATAAGGAGTTGAAGACCATGAATACGATCATTTCTATCCCTGTTTTTAGGCAATGTATGCTGTCTGAATTAAGTTCTTACCGTTCTCTTTCCTTACTTTCCTTATCCCTTCTTCTTCCTCTTTTCCTTCTTAGCCTAGCGGGCTAATTTTCAATGATTTTTTTTACAACTTTGCCTTGTTTAATGAATAGTTAAATTTCTACATTTCATTGATCAAGTTAATAACACTATTAAAAATTGTGAGCACTTTTAAAAATGCTCATCGGCTTTTTGTGCTTGAGTCGAGATGATCATGAGATTGCACAGAAAGAAAATAAATAAGTTAAGATTTCAATCGATTTGAAAAAGGCGGATAATCAACATGTCTAATTCACGTGTTATTGCATGGACAATGTGGGTCATTGCATCTGTATTCTATGCGTATCAATATGTTTTAAGAGTCATGCCCAACATTATGTTGAATGACATCATGCAGCAATTTCATATTAGCGCTGCGACTTTTGGTCAATTTTCTGGTGTTTATTATATTGGTTACTCTTTAATGCACCTGCCAATCGGAATTATGCTCGATCGTTATGGACCGAAAAAAGTCATGACTGTCTGTATTCTCCTTTCTGTTATTGGATTAATGCCTCTGATTTTCGCTGATCATTGGATGTATCCTATTGCAGGAAGAATGTTAATTGGAATGGGGTCTTCTGCAGCCATCCTTGGTGTCTTTAAAGTGATTCGCATGACTTTTAGCGAAGAA
Organism: Parachlamydiaceae bacterium; assembly: GCA_044226925.1. Taxonomy (GTDB): domain Bacteria; phylum Chlamydiota; class Chlamydiia; order Chlamydiales; family Parachlamydiaceae; genus JANWJE01. The sequence goes on along the minus strand of JBGAGC010000002.1, from coordinate 297,877 downwards.
CGTTTTCCTCGTCTGTTAAGTTTTTCAGTCATGATTGGTTTAATTGGAGCTATTTATGGAGGCGGCCCAGTGAGTTATATGCGTGAAGTATTTGGTTATCATGCAGTTGTTCAATTAATGGCTGCTGGAGGAATTATTTTAGCAATTGCCACTTACTGGATCGTTCCTAATCTGAAAAGTTCTCAAGAAAGCACCATTCGATCTGATATTAAAGAAGTTTTATGCAATAGTCGTGTCATTTGCTCTTGTCTGTTTGCTGGATTAATGGTAGGTCCATTAGAAGGCTTCGCAGATGTATGGGGGACAGCTTTCTTAAAACAAGTTTATGGATTTGATGGAACGTTGGCAGCTAGTTTGCCTTCTATGATCTTTATTGGCATGTGCTTTGGCGCTCCTGTCTTGAGCATGATTGCAGATAAAATTGGCAGCTATCTGATTACGATTATTGGTGCTGGAATAACAATGGCAGCTTGCTTTTCTTTCCTATTGATCTCACATTTGACTCCAACATCTCTAACATTCACATTTGTCTTAGTAGGAATTGGCAGTGCTTATCAAGTTTTAGCGATTTATAAAGCTTCTACTTATGTACGCGAGCAAGTCGCAGGATTAACAACAGCTGTTGCAAATATGATCATCATGATTTTTGGCTATGCTTTTCATACAACAATTAGCGGAGTGATCAATGCAATGGGCGGACCTAATACCTCGCAAGCTTTGGTTTATGGCATTTCTGTGATCCCTATTGCGCTCTTTATTGGAACAATCGGATTTGTCTTACTATTCTCAACAGAAAAGAAAATTCAAACGCTGCCAGCCCAAACTGCAGAGTAATCGCTTGTCTATCTTAACATCTTCCTGTTGTCTACCAATAGGAAGATGTTCTCTAGTCAAATTGAATCTTCACGATCTTTTCAAATTAAGCTATCTCAAATTTTCATCTTGCCTTCTTATATAAGAAAATATTGATGAAAATGTTTGCTTGACTCTAGTCTTCTTTTAGAAATAAAGGACTCACTATCCTTAATCATTGTTAAAAATTTTATCATCACATGACTAGTAAACATTATGGTCGCAAAACTGAAGAGAGCAATTTTTATGGGACTTTCTTTCATGACGCCTTTTTCGATAGCTACAGCTTCTTTGCTGACTCACTCAATCAAAGAAGTTGATCATCAACATTCTCTTTACTCGATAGTCTCACCTTCAGAGAAAGGTTACCTTCAAGTATCTGACATTCATCGCTTATATTATGCAACCTATGGCAATCCACAAGGTTTTCCAGTTATTGTGCTACATGGAGGTCCAGGTGCAGGTTGTGAAGATAGCTTTACTCGTTTTTTTGACCTCCGCTATTGGCATATCATCATGTTTGATCAAAGAGGAGCGATGCGTTCTCAACCTTTTGCTTGCATGGAAGAGAACACCCCTCAAAATTCTGTCTGTGATATTGAACAACTTAGAAAACATTTAGGAATTGAAAAATGGATGGTTTTTGGTGGCTCTTGGGGATCTACATTAGCTCTACTTTATGGACAAGAACACCCTGAAGCTTGCTTAGGTTTTATATTAAGGGGAGTGTTTCTAGGACGCCAGCAAGACTATTTACATTTAATTGATGGAATGGGGAAAATTTTTCCCGAAGCTTATGATCCAGTTGTTCAGTTGATTCCTGAAGAAGAGCGGCATGATCTTCTGACTGCTTACTATGAACGCATCATGAATTCAGATCCAGCAATTCACATGCCAGCAGCACGCACTTTTTTAAAATTCGATTTCATTGCTTCATCTCACTTACCGAATCCCAAAGGTGTCGAAGAACTTTTGCAAGACGATCCCATCATGCTCAGTATAGCACGTGCTTTTTTCTATTATTCTTTTCATGGATTTTTCTTAGAACCTAATCAAATTTTGTCTCGCATGAATCGAATTGCTCATCTTCCTGCTATTATTGTTCACGGAAGATGGGATGCAATCTGCTTTCCTGAACAGGCTTATTCCTTGCACCAAAAATGGGGAAATAGCCAATTATGGTTAGCCATTCGAGGAGGTCATTCTTCTTCTGATCCCGCCATTGAGACTTCACTGGCAATTGCCACTGATACATTTTTGCAACTGTTTGAAAATCATGACAAGATTGAACATCCTGATCGTGAGCAAGCGATTTCTATTAGATAAGAATAGCGAACTGGAATCATCTTCTACTTCTGCTAGCTTTAAAAGTATTAAAAACTCCCAAAGCTAGCAGAAGTAGCCGTTTCATGATCGTTAGACTAACATTAATCTACGGCAATATAGACTTTCACCTCTGGATTTGCTTGAGGATTAAAATCTGAGGGATAAACTTCAAAATCTGTTGTATAAGAGCGATGCAAAGAAGAATTCCAAATCGTTTGCCAAACATTAATTAAGGATTGAGGAAATTCCCCTTTTGCAGTAAAGACTGCATAAGAAGCTGGTGGAATTTCTACCCCCCTCATTCCTTCGGGAACCATATCCAGGCTCTTCACTTCATAACCAATTATGTATGTAAAAGATTGCGTATAATCTCCTTCATAATCAGTATAAACGACAACAATATCTTGATTTATTTGATTAGGAATATTACCAGCTAACTGAAAAAATTTTTCTTTTATCGGAGTGGTATCTTGAAGAAAACTTTCATTTGCTGTTTCAACTGCAAGACCAATCACAATTTTTTTTTCTTTTTTTTCTACTGTATAGTCCATATGATTCGGTATCTCATGTGTATTAATGGGGTTATCTGCTAATAGCGGTTGTTGTATCATCATTTCTAATCCTAATACTAAACAGCATCTTAAAAAATTTGAAACAGTAAACATTTTCATTTCCTTTTGTAAATAGCCAGGCAACACAGACTATCACAAATGACATAAATTGGAGGAAAGTTTTTGAAGCAAGTCATTAATCTAATTCTGAGGCGATTAAGTAATAACCATTTTGTTTACTTTACATCAAAATATTCTTTTAATTTTTTGTCCAATTCCCACAAGTCTCTCTTTTGATTCATTTGAAAAAACAAACCGCACATAGTGAGCCGCTTGATTTCCCCATCCACTCATAGGTGTGGTGGCAATTTTAGCTTCTCTTAATAGTTTTTCGCTCATCTTCTGCGATTTCAGTCCAAGCGCTTCAGCATCCATTAAGAATGACCACCCTCCATGGGGAGGAATAATGGGCAAGCCTTCAAATTCCTGAAGCAAAATATTTCGCCTTTCTTCCCATATTTGAAGAGCAGCATTCAAACCATCATCTTGCGCATTGAGTCCTGCAGCTACTCCAGGCATACTAATACCTGTTTGGCAAACAACATTAGAAATACTCACTAAACCAATATCATTCATGATTTCTGCGGGACCTACAACCCAGCCAACACGCCAACCTATCATTCTAAGCTCTTTCGAAGCAGCTCCCACAGTAATAGTCCGTTCTTTCATATTAGGTAAAGCAGCTGGATGAATCAATGGACGTTGATCATAAAGAATACGTTCCATTGCAGCATCATATAATAACCAAACATCAGCTTCTATACAAATACGTGCAACAGCTTTCCACTCATCCAGTGTTAAAACATGGCCAGTAGGCATTCCTGGACTCATCAAAACCATACGTGTGCGATTGGATACTGAACGTTCAAGTGAACTCAAATCTAACTTCCAACCCATTTCTGTTGGAATAAGAGAAGCAAAAATTGGCACAGCACCTACAAGTCGAATGCGATTAATAATCCCTGCATAAGTAGGATCTGTTACAATAACTTCATCTCCTGGCTCCAACATCGCAAGCAAACAATTTAAAATGCCAGACATTCCCCCTGCCGTAATAATGCATTGAGAGCGCCAATCATAATCGATGCCGTTAACACGTGTAATCCTTCTGGCTACCGCTTGCCTTAATTCCTCCTGGCCGAGAAAAGGTAAATAACTATTATTTTCATCAGCACCAATCGCGCGACGTGTCGCTTCAATTGCAATGGCAGGCGGTGCAAGATCGGTGTCCAAATTTTCTAGTCTCAAAATTTCAGGATCATGCGCTGCATCTGCTGCATTTCCCATTCTATCTACACCAATCCCCGGGACTTGGGCAAGTCTTGATACCCTTGATAACCTTGTCATATGAGCCTTTTTTAACTTTTACCAGAATAGCAAGATTGTTTTATTTTGTCAATTTGTTTAATATTGACAAAAAGTCAAAATTTAAGATAATCCATAGAAAAGAGAGTATGAAAGGTGTTTATGACGAATCAATTAAAAAATTCTTCTCAGTGCATTCAGAATATTTTACATACGTATCAACTCAACTGTAAGGTCATTGAGTTTCAAGAATTGACGCGCACTTCTCAAGAAGCAGCAACGACGATTGGATGTGAAGTGGGACAAATTGCCAAAACGTTAATATTTAAAGGTAAGACTACTGGGAAGGCCATTTGCATTATTGCAAGTGGAAAAAACAGAGTGGATGAAAAGAAAATTGTTCATTATGTAGGAGAAGAAATTGAAAAGCCCAAGGCCGAGTATGTATTGCAGCAAACAGGTTTTGTGATTGGAGGAGTGCCCCCTATTGGCTATCCTCTTGATATAAAGCCTTTAATCGATGAGGATCTTATGAACTACTCGGATATATGGGCTGCGGCCGGTAATCCATATTCAGTTTTTTGTTTATCTCCACAGAATTTGCTTGCGATAACGAATGGTCAAGTCGTTAATATGCGTCAATAAATACGTGCTTCTTCATAGACAAGAGAGATCTAATTGAAAAGCAAATCAATTTCATTCCACTGATGCATCGTCGTTTGAAGAGCTTGCTTGAGTTCTTCAAAGAGCTTAGGACGTTCAACAGGACGGTTCATCATCGTAATGATATTGACAAAGTCTGTGATCATTGCTGAATGAGGCCAATCATTCATTAAACATCCACCATGAGAAACATATCCTTCTTCCAGAATAGCCAGATCTAAAGGAAATTGATTTCGATGACGCAGCAAAATAGCAAAATCTAATATTCCTATCCCTGCATGTGCAAATTCCCAATCAAGAACAATGACTTGCCCGTTTTGGTTATAAAGCAAATTGACAGGTTTAAAATCAGAATGTGTCAAGCAACTGGTCTTGCCAATTTTAGGAAAAAATGCTTGATGCTGCAGCATGAAAGACAGTGTTTGATCTGCCAACTTTTCTCCTAAATATTTTCTTGTATATCCTTTGGTGTCAGATAATACTGCACAAGCTTCTTCAAAATAAGGACTAGATCCTAAAGGAAAAGAATGGGCAATTTTGAGACCATCGTCAAATAAACCTGCTTCTGAAAATTGAAAAGAATGGATAAGAGCAAGAACTCTTCCTAGTTCAAAAGAAAGAGCTGATTGGCATTGCTGAGGAACATCATATAAGTGGGAACCAGGAACAAATTTAAAAATGGCATAAGGCCATTTTTCATGGTTTTCATTAGAATAAACCAATTGAGCTGTAGGGATGAATGGATCAATCAATGCATGCAGTTCTTTTTCTGTTTTGCAGTGGGAACGGGAACGTGCATAAATTCTTAAAATAAATTCTTCTTCTCCTATTTGAAATTTGTAAATTGTATTTTGTGCACCACCTGTTAAAATCTTATGATTTTCTAATTGAGAGCAGTCCGGAAAGGCTTGTTGGACAAGGGATAAAAGCTGATCATTCTTTAAGTGAATATTGGCAATACTGCGCTCTATTGTCATGATCCCATTTTCTAAAAGATTTATAAATCTTTTCTAAGATAGTGAAATGATGTTTGATGCGAATAACCTGATCGAGTAAATTCCAATTTAAATCCACATTTTTGATAAAATTCTAGAGCTTGAAAGCTCATCGTTTCAACAAAAGCAAATGGACAGTGATGTTTGCAAGCAAATTCCAAGACATGTTCCATCAGTTGAGTGCCCAATTTTTGACTCCGATAGGCATCTTCAACATAGATATACTTAATGTGAAGCGCTCCCCAAAAAAGCTCTGCCACAATCACACCTGCCATTTTCTCTCCATCCATAGCAATAAATGAGACAGGTTCAAACTTTTCATCATATCCGGTCTTCTCAATAGAATGGCGACTAAAACCTGCATAAATTTGCTTCTTTAAAGTTTCAGTCAATGGCTGCTGTATCATTTCGATCATATTCTTACTAAATTTAGTTGAGTATATATTTTATAGATGATCAATCAAAAAAAATTAAATCATTTGATTATATTAAGCTATATGAATTAAAACTACCTGTTTTGTTAACCAATGCATGGTATTGATTTAAATTAAATTTTAAATTTATTTTCAAAAGGATCTGATATGTTACCGCCTATCCATAGTGTTTCAAGTGGGATGATGTTAGGAATTACACTCTATCGCAATCATTCTGGACTGGGAGGTAAAATAGTTGCAGAGTTGAGTTATGCTGTTACAGCAATAGTTGCCCTTGTGGAAACTGTAGCGGCAACAGCTTTTTGCGCTTTGTCTTTTATTTTCTATCCTTTTTCTACACCTTTGTTTAACAGCTCTTTTGATCGTTCCCTTGAACAACTCAAAAGTAGTAGCTTTACAATCATCTGGTCTCTTTTTGACGTTGCAGTTAATCCAATAGCAAGAGTTTTAGTTGCAGATGAGAAAAGTGCGCGTTGGTTGTTTGAAAATCGGCAATTCTTTCGCATTCCGCCAGGTGCAATTATTTAATCAAGTCCATCAATGAAAGGACGATTTGAGGATTTTAAAAATTTTATCAGCCAATCATCAAATCGCTTTTTAATATTCAACTTTAATTCGTCTATTAAATCCTGAGCCGTCTGTGTTCTGTCAGCTTCTTTGGCTTCGTCTATCCATTTTTCTTTCAATCTAAGAAAAAAAATTCGCTTAATCGATTATCCCTTGTATGAAGGAATGGAGTAGTTTTTAAGGTTAATAGAATTAGCAACCTTATTGACTCGATTCACAGATCGTTGAGTTAGAAAATTGATCCATTGCCCGGGAATAATCTTCATAAATTGATCATGCAGCCATACAACAATCTTATTCTTCTTCTCTCCCGTCATATTTTTAGCAAATAGTTGTCCTAATTTTTGATTTTCTTTTACATATTTTCGCAACTGTTTTTCATATTGGACAAAAGCTATCTTATAATCACCTGAGGCTGCGGCTAGCTCTCCGGCAAGCACGTAGGCACCTACTAATGCTAAGCTTGTTCCTTGTCCAGAGACAGGCGAAGCACAATAACCCGCATCTCCAGCTAAGACAACACGCTCCTTTGACCATGCATCCATACAAATTTGAGTGATTGAATCAAAATAGAAATCAGGTGCTGCTATCATAGCTCCAAGTAATCGTGGAACTTCCCATCCCACTTCAGCATATGTGTTAGCTAATAATTGTTGCTGTTGTGCAATATTTCGAGAATTAAAGGATAAAGGTTCCGACGCAAACAAAAAAGCAGCTTTAGCATGGATATCTCCTCTTGAACTGTAAAGATTGACTAACTTCCTAGAATCAGAATACCCCAGTTCCCATCGATCCAATTTTAAGTAATTGGGAACTGTAAAAATGGCAATATAAAGTCCTAGATCTTTAGCAAAGCGAGATTCTTCACCAAAAACCAAATGTCGAACGATTGAATGCAAGCCATCAGCCCCAATCACAAGATCAAAATGACGAGGCTGATTGCGTTCAAATTCAACATTAACTCCATGCAAATTTTGAGAAATTGCTTTAATGGAATCGTCAAAAATACATTCTACATCATTGAGATTTTCTATTAAAATTTGGCACAAATCTCCTCGCATGATCTCTAAATCTTCACTGACTCGCAGACCAAAAGCATCTCCACTCATTTCGGCAATTTGATGTCCCGAATGATCCACCACGGTCGCTCCACGCATATCTGTTTTTGCATCAGAAATCTGAGAATGAAGTCCCATAGACTTAATGACATCAAGAGCAGTTCCTCTGATATCAACTTTATAACCATTTGTCCGCAAAGCTGGCGCTCGTTCAATTAATGTTGGAGAAAAACCATAGCGTTGAAGCCAATAGGCTAAAGTTAGGCCGGCAATACCTGCGCCGGAAATCAAAATGTTCTTATTCTTCATCGTACACTTTTGGGGGTTAAAAATGGATTATAGCCAAAGATTCTTAAGGATTTAAAGGAAATTTACATCTAGATCAAAATCTTTCTGAGTTAAATGACTGTTAGACACTTACTCAATTGAGAAACGATTATTTAGTTGAAGATATTAGCTAAAGGACATAAAACAAAAATGACCATATAACCCCTTCAATGCTCAAACTTTTATGATGAATAAACTCATTACAGGATTACACCATATTACAGCATTAGCCTCGGATGCTCAGAAAAATGTCAATTTTTATGCAGGAATTTTAGGCCTTAGGCTTGTCAAAAAAACCATCAATTTTGATGCGCCTAATATCTATCATTTATATTACGGCAACGAAAAAGGTTCTCCGGGAACAATTCTTACTTTTTTTCCCTATCCAACTATTCCTCAAGGAAGAAAAGGCAAAGGACAATTGACTGTGACTTCTTTTTCTATTCCAGAAAATGCAATGAATTATTGGATGAATCGGTTAAGGAAGTTTAACATTGAATATGAGGGACCTTATCAACGTTTCAATGAATTGGTAATCGCCTTTGAAGATCATGATGGTTTGGGTTTGGAACTCGTGGCTAATCAAGCTGATTTAAGGCCAGGTTTTACTTATGGCAATATCCCTTCGGAATTTGCCATTAAAGGATTTTATGGAATGACTCTTTCTGAAGAATGCTATGAAAAAACAGCTGGTCTTTTGATTGGACAAATGGATTATCTACTTATTACCGAAAAAGGCAATCGCTTTCGGTATTCAGCGAGCGGTAAACCAGGCGATTTTGTCGATGTCCTTTGCAGTCCAGATACCTTAAAAGGGACTGCTGGATATGGCACTATTCATCATGTTGCTTTTGCCACAACAAATGATACCACTCAGTCAGAAGCTCGTGCCAAATTATTAAAAATTGGCCTTAATGTGACTCCTGTTTTAAATCGAGAATATTTCCATTCTATTTATTTTCGAGAGCCTGGTGGTATACTATTTGAAATTGCAACAATTCCTCCCGGCTTCACAATTGATGAATCCTTAGATCATCTTGGTGAAACTCTGAAACTTCCTCCTTGGGAAGAACCAAACCGAACTCTTATAGAAATAAAATTACCTCCTATTCATTTAAATATTGAAAACTATGCAAATTGATGCTTACAAAATTTTATCTCAAGGTTCTCCAATCAACAAAGCATCTAAAGCATTAATTTTACTGCATGGACGAGGAGGAAGTGCAAGTGAAATTTTAAGTCTTGCAGACCCATTTTGTAATGAGCAATTTTATATCGCTGCTCCTCAAGCCCCTCATCACACTTGGTATCCCTATAGCTTTATGGCTGATGAAAAGCAGAATGAACCTTGTTTATCGTTATCTGTTCAGAATATTAAACATTTAATTGATGAAATTGTCCGTCATCTGCCACAAAAACAAGTTTATCTCATGGGATTTTCTCAAGGCGCCTGCTTAGCTTTAGAAGTTGCAACACGATTTGCTGCCAAATATGGAGGTATTGTTGCTTTTACTGGTGGATTAATCGGCAGCACCATTCATGAGGAGAAATACCGAGGTAATTTCGAAGGAACAAAAGTCTTTATTGGTAATAGCGACCAAGATCCCCATGTACCCCTAATAAGATCTGAGCAATCTAAAGATGTGATGGAAAAATTAGGTGCTCAAGTCACCTTAAAGATTTATCCAGGGATGGCTCATACCATTAATGAAGATGAAGTCAAATGGGTTAAAGAAAATATTTTTTCACTTTGACCCACGTTTTTCAAAAAGTTTAGCTTTTTGCTGCAAATCAAATGAAAGTTTTCTTGTGGCTTCCCTTTTAGCTACGCTCTTAAGTTGAGTCCAGTGATCCTCTAAAAATAGCATGACTCGATGAGGATTGTGTGCGCCCAAGACACGCAACCACCATCCAATGGCCTTCTGGATGAACCATTCAGAATCTGAAGCATAAGAAGCAGCCCATTTCAACATTCTTTCTGGATTTTGTCCAGGTTTCGCAAAGGGCAACGTATAGACAAGGGCTGCACGCCGCATCCAAAAATTAGAATGATATGTCCAACTTTCCATTTCATCTAAATATTGATCATTAGCCAGAACACATTTCCATGCTGCATGTGCAAGAGTATCTTCAAGCGCCCAACCATCTACATTCTTAAGAAATTTGTTAATCAATTTCCAAAGAGATGCCGAAGGTTTGACTCGCCGCATTGTCAGAATTTTTGCTGCACATATCATAGGATCAAAAAAATCCGTTATCCAAAGAGTTTCAGCTAATCCTAATAATTCTTTTTCCTCAAGATCCCCTGCAAAAGACTTTACCAATTGATCACATTGCGGAGCTGTTACTCCCCAATGGATTCTACTTGACTTATGATAGCGTTGATGCTCGATTGCTCTTACAGGATCTCCGCATGCTTGAATACTTTTTAAAAGCTCTTGTTTAGTCTTTATCATTTTGATCATGCCTTCCAATAAAAATGCTTTAAACTTTAAATGACTTTTGTTCCTCTAATTATTCATTTACTAGACATGCTTAAAAAGAATCAGTTACAATTGATATCATCTTAAACTTGCAAGAAAACAACCTATGAATTCTAAACCTTATCTCACTTTTAATCATCTCACCCAAGAGCAAAAACCTCTTTTATTAAATTGGCTATCTCAGGAACATATTCGAAAATGGTTACATGGGGACGGGTTGCTAAATATTTTAAATGATTTGGATAAATTCTTTAAAGGTTCCTCTCTGTACGAACATTGGATTGCTTATCAGGATGAAACTCCTTTTGGCTATCTTATTACCTCTGAAATCAAAAAAAATTCGCCTGATGACGCAGACCTCGCCCAATGGTGCCAAGAAGAAGGCAAGGCTATTACTTTAGATTTATTTATCTGCGAGCAGAGATTTATAGGAAAAGGACTTGCAGTTCCTATGATTCAAGAATTTCTCATCAACAAATTTTCTGATGTTGCTGAAGTACTCATAGAACCAGAAGCCACTAATACTCGGGCCATCTACGTCTATGAAAAAGCAGGTTTCAAAACAGTCGGTGAATTTATTGCAAAATGGCATCCAGTCTTACATTATGAAATGCGCTTAAGTATGAAAGAGTTGCTTCAACATAAAAATATTTAAAATAGACCTCAGCAAAATAATTAAAATTGCTTCTATCTAAGAGCCTGTTAAAGCACTTTTAATGACTTTAATTCGAATCTCTTACTTTTTACGTTTTAATTAATCCCTTCTTAAGAACATAAAATCAATCACTTACATTAAAACACTGAAAAAAATTTATTTATTTTTTTAATAACAAAAAATTGATGTAGACAAATTGAACACTTATTTTTTAAAAAAATATTTATATGCCTAAATGGTGTCCTATAGAAATTTTGGAATAAAGAAGGGATCAGATCATGATGAATCAAAATTTTTCGTTTTCCAATACTTGGCGTGACGACTTGATTGCTGGGCTGGTCGTTTTTCTTGTTGCTCTTCCCTTATGCTTAGGGATAGCTTTGGCATCTAATGCACCGTTGTTTTCTGGTATATTAGCCGGAATTATCGGCGGAATAGTCGTCGGTTTTCTGAGTGGATCAAGTACAAGTGTAAGCGGCCCAGCAGCAGGTTTGACAGCTGTTGTAGCAGTACAGATAGGACATCTAGGGACATTTGAAGCTTTTTTGACTGCTGTATTAATGGCGGGTGTTATTCAAATGATCTTAGGCATTAGTCAACTTGGCTCTATTGCAGCTTTTTTTCCTTCCAGTGTCATTAAAGGTTTACTTGCGGCAATAGGAATCATTTTGATTTTAAAACAGCTTCCTCATGTCATTGGTCATAATCACGATCTCATTAGTAATGAGTCTTTCCTGCAAAAAGATAACCTAAATACGTTTTCTGAACTCATTGATGCATTTACTGATATTAATCTTGGAGCAGCTTTAATTGGAATTTTATCCATTTTTTTGTTGGTTGTGTGGGAAAAAATTTCTCTATTAAAGAAATCTCAAATTCCTGCACCTCTCATTGTGATTCTTGTCGGAGTGATGATGAATTTTATTTTGCAGGAATATGCAGGAAATTGGGCCCTAGGAGCAGGCAATCTAGTCCAAGTGCCGATCGCAGATTCAATTTCCGACTTTTTTAATTTTTTAACTTTTCCAGATTTTAGTGTTTTGAGTCATCATGCTGTGTATGTAGCAGCGATTACTATTGCTTTAGTTGCTTCTCTTGAAACTTTATTAAATTTAGAAGCGGTAGATAAGATAGATCCTTTACAACGTACAAGCCCTCCAAATCGAGAATTATTAGCTCAAGGAGCTGGTAATGTGATTGCTGGATTAATTGGAGGTTTGCCAATGACAAGCGTCATTGTCAGAAGTTCTGTCAACATGAATGCTGGTGTCAAAACAAAACTTAGTACAATTTGGCATGGATTATTGCTACTTGGCTGTGTCATGCTCATTCCTACTTGGTTGAATCAAATTCCCCTTTCCGCCTTAGCAGCGATCCTTTTAGTTACTGGTCTGAAACTCTCAAGCCCTCAATTGATCAAGGACATGTGGAAAAAAGGAAAAAGTCAATTTATTCCTTTTATTATCACTGTCAGTGCTATTGTTTTAACAGATCTTTTAATTGGCGTTCTCATTGGCCTTGTGACTTCTACCCTTTTTATTTTATACAGCAATATTCGCCGTCCGCTGAAAAAGATTATGGAGAAGCATGCAACAGGAGAAGAAGTCTTGCACATTGAATTGCCCAATCAAGTCGGTTTTTTTCATCGTGCTTCTCTTGATGCTACGCTAAGAAATATCCGCCGCGGCGGTCATGTTTTAATTGATGCTAACAATACCGACTATATTGATCCCGATATTTTAGACTTAATCATTGACTTTCAGAAGGTTTCTGCCAAGGCTCGTGGCGTTCGCATCAGCTTGGTAGGATTCAAAGATAAATATCCTAAACTAAAAGATCGTATTCAATATGTTGATTTTAGCAATGTAAAAGTACAAGAATCTCTAACGCCTGAAAAAGTCCTGGAAATTCTTAAAGAAGGTAATACTCGTTTTCGCAACGGCATTCACCTCATGCGTGACGTGAAACGTCAGCTAAATGCTGCTTCTGCTGGGCAATTTCCCATCGCAGCCATTTTAAGTTGCATTGACTCTCGTTCTCCAGCAGAACTTATCTTTGATTTAAGCTTAGGCGATGTATTCAGTGTTAGAATTGCAGGAAATATTGTCAGTCCGGAAGTATTAGGCAGTATAGAATATAGTTGCGCTGTAGCTGGAGCCAAACTGATTCTTGTCATGGGACATACCTCTTGCGGAGCAGTCAGAGCATCAGTCGATCTGATCTGCAATCATAAAACCGCGGCAGAAGCAACTGGCTGTGTCAATCTCGATTCTCTAATTTCAGAAATTCAACAAACAGTGGATGCTAATGTTTGCCCGGTTTTCCGCCAGTGGAATTCTAAACAGAAAGATACTTATTTTAATGAAATAGCTTATAAAAATGTTCTAAGAACTATGCACAAAATACGTGAAGATAGTGCAATTTTAGACAAATTAGTGCGCGAAGGTAAAATCGACATTGTTGGAGCCATGTATGATATTGCAACCGGCGAGGTCTCTTTTTTCCAGGCAGCAGATTCTGGCCCTTCCAAAGAAAACGAAGAATATAAAAAAGCTGCAATCAATCTATACAGCATTCCATCCCAAAAATTAAACCTCTCACATAAATAGGTTGGTGAAAGGAAATAAAGGATTTGATTTTCTGCTAAGACATCTTAATTCAAGTTCTATGGCATCTTTTTCTCATTTAAAAAAATGATAGAGATGCCTACTTTAAGCCAATAAGGACTACTAAATTGACTTAAATATAAAAGACATCTTATTTGTCAAATCATTTATTTAGTTTAATTCAACTATTTTAGAAATTATTGAGTTGAATTAATGTTTTCTCTTGGATTAAAGAGAAAAAAAGCGATTTTTTTATCTTTAAAGTGATTAAAATAATTATTTTAATTAAATTGATAAGATTATTAATAATAATTTATTATAAATATAGTGGATATATATTAAATAACTACTAATTTATGAAGATTACTTTATTGGCAATAGGAACTATTGGGGATTTGAATCCTTTGCTTGCCCTAGGGATTGAACTGCGACAATTGGGCTATGAAGTAAAAATTGTCACTCATCAGGTATTCGAACATTTAGCTCATGAATACGGCTTTAAATATGGTTTGATTCGTTGCAACCCGGCAGAGATTCTGAATTCTCGTGATGCGGATTTAATTAAGAGTTTAGATAGTTCTAAAGGATATCACCAACTCCAAGCATGCTATTATTTTACTAAAATGCAAACAGCTGTTTTAGAGCAGGTTTTGATAGATTGCTGGAAAGCTTGTCAGGATTCAGATGCTGTCATTTATTCTATTTTAGGGCGAAATGCTGTAGCTAGCATTGTAGAAAAGCTTCGTATTCCTAGTGTAGGAGTTTATTTACAACCGGTTCATCCAACAAAGGTTTTTGCTCATCCCATATCCACTAAGCAGGGAATTTGGAAAGAGAAAATGAATCAATTCTCCTGGCAGTTAGGAGAAATTTTTATGTGGACCCCTTTTCGTGCAGTGATTAATCGTTGGCGAGAAGAGTACTTAGGCCTTCCTCCTATTAAGGAAGTTTTTTTTTATTGGGATCAATTGCGAAAACAAGAAGAGTTGGTTTTATATGCCATTAGTCCTTCTGTGCTCCCTTTTCCCCCTGATTGGGACAGCCATATACAGATCACAGGTTACCTATTTTTGAATCAGAGGAAGAACTGGCTACCAGATCCTCATTTAGTTGATTTTTTAAATCAAGGAGTACCGCCTTTTTATATTGGTTTTGGTAGTGTTGACTCTCATCCAGAATTTAAGAGAAATTTTGATTTAATCATTAAAATTTTAGAACAACATCAGCAACGCGCTATTCTTTCTATTGCAGCATCCAATGTTGAAATAGGTTATCTATCAAAAGGGATTTTTCAAGTGGGCTATGTTCCTCATGACTGGATTTTTCCTTATGTGTCAGCTATCGTACATCAAGGAGGAGCTGGAACAACCGCAGAAGGATTAAGAGCAGGAAAGCCGGCGATTATTTTACCTATTATGCTAGATCAATATTTTTGGGCATGGCGTGTCGCAGAATTAGGAGCTGGAACCCAACCTATTCCTTTTTGCCAATTAGGTGAGGAAAATTTTGCTCAAGCATTGAATGAAATTCTTTATCATTCATCTAAGCAAGTGAAAGCTCGGGCATTGGGAGAAAAAATTTCAGAAGAAAATGGCAATAAAAAATGTGGGGATTTGATCCATAGATATTTACAAAAGAAGGTGATGCAATGAAAATAGAATCTATTCAATTAAAATTGCCAGAAAAAGTCATTAATAATGAAGCTGTTCTTGATCTTATTCGCCATTTTAGTAAAGAAACGTATTCAGGCAACTTAGACAGAGCGCTAGCAAAGATTAACGCGTTATTTCGTTTATCAGGTTCTGAAGAACGCCGCGTTTTAAATGATGATGAAAAAGCTGTTCCGCTGATGCGAGAAGCATTTGAAAAAGCTTTAGCAGAGGCTAATTGGAAACGGGAAGATATTGAGCTATTGATTTATGTAGGAGTGGGTCGTGGATTTATGGAACCCGGTGGATCTTATATTATTGCTCAAGCCTTTGGAATTCCAAACGCTCATTGCTTTGATCTCGTGGATGCTTGCATGAGTTGGACAAGAGCCATGCAGTTAGTGGATAATTTCTTTAAATTAAATTCTTATAAAAAAGCTATGATCATTAATGGAGAATTTAATTGGCAACTTTATGGATATCCTCAACTTCTTTCTCTTCGACAAGAAGATCAAATTGAATACACCTTTCCAGCTTATACCATTGGAGAAGCTACAACAGTGACTTTACTGTCTAATGAACCCTCAAATCCATGGGAATTTCACTTCCAGTCACGCACCGATTTAGCAGATTTATGCACAATTCCTTCCAACAAATTTGAACTTTTTTCAGATTTTCCTTCCGAAAGAATTGGAAAAAATGGCCCTTTGACCTTTACTTCTTATGGCCTTGATTTGCATACAAAGGGGGGATTAGAAGTCATTAAAGTTTTTAATGAACTTACCATTCCAAAAGAGGAAATTAAAATTATCTTCCCTCACGCCTCTTCTAGTAAAGCATGGCACAAATTTGGAGAAGTCATTGGAATGTCACATTTAATTTATCATATCTATCCAAAAACAGGTAATTTAGTTTCTGCCTCTGTTCCAGCTGCCATGGCTCTCGCGATTGAGAATGGTCAATTGAAAAGAGGCGATCGCGTGGTGTGCTGGGTAGGAAGTGCCGGAATGTCATTTGCAAGCGTAAGTTTTATTTACTAACATGTGATCTATTAACATGTCTATACGTCGCTTTATAACATAGGGGCTCTAATGAAAGTATTGTAACAGTCATCCTTATACTGCTGGTGAATATGAAGTTTAACCATTTATCTCAGTTAAATATGGATAGTTGTTTGTCTTTTCATGATTTAATTAATTTGTGGCTCAATAAATATCTACATCAAATTTTAAAAGACAATTCGGATTTTATCTCTTATCTGGAAAAGAGCTGGATTCAATTTCAAAATCATGAAATTCATCAACTGGCTATTCCTTTATCAGATCATAAAATTATCGTTTTATTTGTCTGCTGTTCTCGTCTATCGTTCAACGACTCTAGTCCTTTTCCTTTTTTATATGAAATCCTAATCGACATAAAAGAACTTACTAAATTTGAGGTAAAACTTTTCAAATTCATCTCAAATGAGATAAAGGCAATTTGTTTTTTCGATTCTTATTTAAAGAGTTTGATTTCATCAAATATTCTATATTTAACAGTTTTTCCCGACAGCTATGCTGAAATTAATATCCATGCTTTCCTGCAAAATAAAAATTTATGCCTAAAAATAGAAAACAAAAAGAAAGATTTAATCCTAGATTGTAGATTAATTTTATCAGAATCAAAAGATACAAATCGGCCTCATTTAAATTCTTCTTTAGAAGATACAGTGGCAAGTTATTGCTTGAAATCTTCTTTTTCTCATGAAATTCCAGATTTGATTAATGATGCTGTTGCTAAAATCTTACATCAAAAAAAACAAATGCATCTCCACAATTTCACAGAATTAGAATTAGATCCTAAAACAATGATCACTAATTCAAGTTCTCATCAAAAAGATTACAATAGCGGGCATTTGATTGTTAAAAATTCTAATCATCGCTCTACTTATGATTCCATCGTCATCGGCATTCAAACACATGATTTTGGATTAGGTTTTCCTATTCGGCGTTTATTAATCATTGATAATAGAGATCAATCCGTTCCAGCAGCTATTTCAGATGTAGAATGCACCAAAATCAATGCAGCCATTCACTATGCATTTAAAGAAGAAATTCCTATTGATTGGTTTCCTATCTCCTTTGGTGTAAAAATTAGTTACGAAGAAGGAATCGAAAATTTAGATGCTAGTGCTTCAACGGCTAGAGAGATTGTCAAATATGCTAGTGATCAAGGAGTGCCAATTAATATTGTCGTAAATGCAGCTAATATTGGGGCACAAGCATACTGGAATGCACTTGCTGCCATTATTCAGCAATCTTCAGGCATTTTAATTATGACTGAAAAAGGAAGCATGACATTAACAGGACATCGGGCTTTGGTTTGTGCCTTACATCGAAATTTGCATAGTCTCGATATTCCAAACTATAGTGATAAGATCTTTCCGAACGGATTGCAAAGTTTAGGAGGTTATGAAAATATCTATGGACCTAACAGCGAAGCAATGCTCAAAGCAATAGATCTACAAGAGGCTTGTTATTATTTAATGCTTCATCATTATTATTCCTATACACAAAAGAGAGGAAAAATCGCTGTCACACGATCTTTGAATTTAAAAAAGAAAAAAAAGTTTAAGAGTCATCAAACCGGTATAGAAAAGATTAAGAAAGAGATTGCTCTTTTGCAAGCTGGTTTTAATATTAATCGAGAAATCATTCTCGATTACCTCCAAGATGCAGATGCCCCTCCTCCGCTTCGTTACTGGAATAACTCTAAAGACCTGGAAAACAAGCTCTCTGCAATGCCGCAAATTGCTACAGCGATTGTACAAGAAATGAGCATTGGCAATCAGCCAATGATGGTCATTTTCCCACCTATTGGGCCTTTGACTCCCATGGATTCTTTCATTATTGCAAGGGCCATTTATAAAGCGAATCATCGATTGCCTGTTCTGATTATTGGTACCTTAACAGGTTTTAATAGTGATCCCGTGGCAATGAAAAATTTACAGCTTTACTTTGGATCTTCGATTATTAAATCGATCGTTCACTATGTGGGACCTCTCATCATTATAAATCTTGGTTGCTTAATTGGAGGCTGTTTTGTCATTTTTAGCAAACAACTCAATCCTTTTATCCGAATCCTTGCTTTAGAAGGTTCTCGCATTCAAGTCGTTGGTAGCCAAATTGCCACTAAAGTAGTTTTCCATTCAAAAATTCTTAAAAAAGCTGAGAAAATCATTCAAAACCTTGGAACGCAATTTCTTGTTCAAACTGTTAAAAATCAACAATTGCTAATCACAAACGATCCCTCTTTTAAAGCCCATAAAATGAATGATTTAAACGAAGAAAATCAGAAAAAAGATCAATTGTTAAGACAAACCATTGAACAGCTTGAGTTCCAAGAATCTTTGACATATGAACAGATCCACACCATCGAACGTGCCTTAAAGGTTAAAGCCATTGACGAAATTATCCAAGTAGATGATTTAAAAGAGGCCATCACTCAGCATTGTAAAGAAGTTTTGAAGCAAAACTTCTTACAATAACTTTCATTTTTTTCACACTGTCTATTTCTCTTGATCAGTGATCGGTATCAAAGTCAATATTCCTTTGTTTTCGTTGATCAGTTGCCATCAACAATACTTCATAGGCTGCTTTTCTGATTTTAATTCTTGTGTCATCCGATCGACTTTGTGGTGAAAAATAGTAAGAATTTTCAAAACGAGTATAGTCCATTAAAACCCTCATTGCAACCTTATCAAAGCCAATATCAAAGTCCATTCCCCAAGAATCCTCTACAGGATAAGTCCATATAGGTTTAACAGGATGATTTTTAGCATATTGGTTGATGGTTTCGAAAGTTGCTAATATCACTTTATTAACTTTATGTTCTCCTGTTCCCTCAATTAAATTTTTGATAAAATTAATCAATCTACCGATTAAATTAAAATTATAAATACAGCTTAAATTTCCTTTTGAATCGGCTGTAAAAACGACGTGCTTATAATGTAAAATTTCGGTGTTATGGACAGCTTGATTAATTGTTAAATTAAAATTAAACATTAAGCTACACCTATTAAATAATAAGTTCCATGAAGAGTTATTATGAATTAGACACAATTTTTTATTGTAATGCTTATTTGGTAAAAAGTCCATTTAAAAACCGTTAAATGACTTCTAGTGATTGAATTCGAAATTATTTCTATTTTTGCTTTCCCTCTCTTGCAAACTTTGCCCATAGCAAAACCTACAATAATCTTTAGCAAAGCATATTTTATAATACAATTGACTTTTATCAAAATTATTTATATAATTATTTAAATAAAAAATACTAAAACAAAAAAAATAAATAATATGCCAATTAGTTTTAGATGTACTTCTCATTTAATGCCACATGATACTCATGTCGCACTGTCTTCTAATCACATGCCACTTGGCAAGAGAGAAATTGATCCAAAAGCTCTAGAGCAATTTAAAATACAACTTCAAAACTTTCATATTCGTCAAAAGGGCCTTAATCACGTTGCTGAAAAATTATGTGAAATAATACCTCAACATCTCAGTTGCCAAGATCTAGTCAATCTCATCTTTGAATATGCAAATAGACATTCTATTATTCACCTTTTAGATGCTGTTCTCTTTATCAATTTAACATTTATCTTATCTCCTTATGACGAATTACGTAGAGCAATTGTAGAAGATCACAATCATGTTCTTTCTAATGATTTTCTTCCTCTCTTATTTCAAAAGTATGGAGTCAAATGTGATGAAGAAAAGTTAAAAGGTTGCTATGACTTGGCTTACCGGATCAACCATCCTTATATTTATCCTCCATCCCAAACATCCATTTTGTCTCACGATGATTATACGCTTAACTTCCTTTGGATTAATCTTAACCCTCAAGACCGCATTCAGAATATTGCACAGAATATTTTTAAAGACGGATTAGATTCTGCTGAAAATGATCCTTGGATTAAAGATCCAGTGGTATTACGCGCTTTAGAAAAAACAGAATCATCCTTAAAAGAAGATAATTTAGATAGATGGCTTCGTGTTAAACAAAGTTCTACTTATCGTATTTCAAAATGGGCTGATGTTCATCCAAATGCTGAAATAAATTTATGGTACGACAGCGCTTTAGTCACCCAACAAGCTCAACAAAAAACTTTTGACATGATGCAGGCGATTTCTCAATCTAGAAAAGTCAATATTACAATGAGGGACATTCGTCAGCTTCCCAATCTTTTCGATGAAATTGCTCATTCTCTTCACCCAGGAACGCCTGTTTACTACAGAGTGGATATTGTAAAAGCTGCCATCGCTGATTTTATGACTAGCTCCGCCAAAACAAAGGCTAAATTTTGCGTTGTTTCTGACACTGATATTGAACCCATGAGTCCAAAGCAAATGTTCGATCAACGTACGATGAAGTTCCTTTCTTCTAATGGATACGTTTTTAATCGAGTTGGCGCAGACAATTTTGAGAATAGTTTTTTCATCTTTAATAAAGATGTAAAGAGCCTTCAAGACATCCACTTAAAAACCCTTATTCTAAAAACAGATGGTCTTATTTCCTCATTCCGCGACATCACACCTTATGAAAGCAATGCATTAAGCTATCCTATAGGTTCTCAATTTGTCTATAAGCTATATTCAGATTTTCTAAAAAAAATGGGAGAACCTTTAGAAGGTCATGATTTAGAATTTCCAAGAAAGGTCGTCAAATGCCCCAAAAGCCAATTTAACCAAGCACATGCTTTTTCCCCTTCTGATTATAAAGCAGAATCATTTCGCTTTATAGGAACTAGTAATATTCCCTACACAATCAATGGGCGAAGTTATAAAGGCCAGATTGAAGAGCTCGTGAACTGGAAAGCTGAACCACTGCAAAACATAACAGAAAAACAATAGCTTAATTCATTCCTTCTTCTTAATCAGTTTTTGAAATAGTTGTGTGAGCTCCTCTATTTCTTTCATTTCCAAACTATCAAAAAACTGTGCATCCTGTCTTTCTACCGCAGGTAAAGCTTTAGATAAAATTTCATGCCCTTTAGAAGTTAAAAAAGGATTTTTTGCTCTGGCGTCCGATGAAGGCTCTCGCTTAATCAAATCCTTTTTTTCCAGGCTCTTGATGATTTGAGAAGTCGTGTTAGGGTCTAAACCAGCCATTTTCCCGACTATAATTTGAGAGACGCGTTCCCCTTCCCTGGTAAGCCATCCTAAAGAAGCTAGGATCACAAATTGAGGATGCGTCAAACCGATCGATTTAAGACTATTTTCAATTGAACTCCTCCATAACGTACTGATATGCCATAATAAAAATCCTGGACTATGCTCAGGAACGTCATGGACACTTATTTCCTTAAAATCAACCTTTTTTCTCATTCACGAGACTCCCATCGCAAAAGCAATCACCTTAAAATCTTCTAGCAGTCTGAATTTGAGTTTTTTCCCTTATTCAATACCGAATCATACTTGTTCCTCTCCCAGTTTGTAAACTCTTATTCGATGGCCATCTGGATCTAATACGACAAAAGTCCGTCCAAAATCCATATTAGTAGGTTTTTGAATAATTATTACATGTTTCTTTCCCCAATACTCATAAAGCGCATCGACATCATCTGTAGGAAAACAAATTTCTGCAGCACCAGGTAATGCGTCTACTCTTGGTTCAGCAGTGTATTTAGACCAAAGTCCCAGCATCATACCATTTTTTAAAGCAAACATCACAAAAGTGGGCGATTGTTCTATTGGTTTGATTTCGAAGAGTTCTTGATAAAACAAACTACTCTTTTGAGGATTGGATACAAAAAGCAAAACAAAACCTAATTGAGCTGTAAACATAAAATTTCCTTAGAAAATTTGATCTCAGTATATATAATACGTATACGTATTAAAATTTTCCAGCATTTCTTTTTACTAGGCTTTAATTGAACTTTTGTCTAGATTGGCAATTTCTGTATAATTAAGCTTATCTTTTTGCCAATAAATCACTTATGCCGGGAGATTCACTCTCCAGTAAAGTGTGAATCAAGCCAGACCGATTTTAGTTCGTTACCTTTAATTTTCTAATCCAACAAATAACCAGTGATTAAGTATGATGATGAATATCTGTGCGTTAGCCTTATTAGGATGTTTATTTATGAATCCAGACAACTCTAACAATAAAGTAGAAGATACTTATTTAAGTGATACGAGTTTCCCCATTGTCAAAAGCAACTATGTTGTGATTTCAGGATGTTCGGGCGGAGGAAAATCGACACTTTTATCTGAATTAGCTTCTAGGGGTTATTCTGTCGTTCCAGAGCCTGGTCGACAGATTGTAAAAGAGCAAATAGCCATCAATGGTGATGCTTTACCATGGGTTAATTTAAATAAATTTCTCGAGCTCGCTTTATCACGTTATATTTTTCAATTTAATTCTCAAAAAGAAGAAGACTTGATTTTTTTTGATCGTGGAATAATTGATGCCTTGCAGCTTGATGCATCTCAACCCAAATATTTTCAACGGGCTGCTCAGAATTTTAGATATAATCGCCTTATCTTTTTTGTTCCACCCTGGGAAGAAATCTTTGCGAGTGATACAGAGCGTAAGCATAGTTTTGAATCTGCAAAACAAGAATTTGACGAGCTTCTGATCAAGTACAAAAACTTAGGTTATGAAACAGTGATCATTCCCAAAATGTCTGTCAAGGAAAGAGCTGATTTTATTCTTAATAAATTAGGAGTCTCTAATCGTACGACAAAAACAGCTGATTTTTTCATTTATCAAGCTCAACGTTTATTAGAATGGAATAAGCAAAAATTAACAAGTCGATCCCATTTAACTATTGAAGATATAGATGAATTGTTTGCCCCACAATTTGTTGTGATAGCAAACGGAAGAAAATATGATGCTAACCATCAAAATTACTACGAATTTCTTAATCAATTCCGCTCAACTATTGACACGATTGATTATCAAGTTCAAGGTTATTTTGAGGCAGGAAAAACAGTTTTCATGCCATTAGTTGCAACAGTTAAACGATTACAAGGAAATCAGGATACCTTTGATGCCGTCTTGTTTATTCAATTTAACGATTCAGGTAAAATTATCCATTGGCAAGAAGTGTATTCTATTCGCCATTCTTCCTAATATTCAAGACATCAGAAAAATGAAAGAAGTGCAAATTGAATGCACTTCTTTTGAGAAGGTATGCAAATAGTTATAATTCTTTTGCAAAGCCAACATCTGATCCAAAACAAGTGTCAATCAACATGATAGAGCTGCCTTATGAGAAAAATCAACAGATTTGAGTCATGGCAGACATTGTGCTTTTACTCTTCATGTTCATTTAGTCTTTATGGCTAAATATCGCAAAAAACGTTTTCACGCAAAAAACGTGCTTTCTTTAAAAGAAAATCTTTCATGTTGTTTCCACGGATTTTAAAGCAAGATTGCTGGAATTTGACGACGAGGTCGAGCAGGTACATTTACTCGCTAATAACCCGCTTATAGTAAAAGACATGTTTTCACCAGGATTAACACATTATTTAATCTTTCAAACTTTGCATCTAAACTTTTAAATTCATTTTAAGAGTTTACTTAAAAAAAGTAGACAAAAAAAACATTTTAAACATCTATCAATTTGTGCTATATGGAAAATTTATTCTTTCTAAAAAGAAAGGCAAAATGTCAACCTATTTGCTCTAAGAACAAGTCCTAAAAGGATAATAAAAATATGAGAGATTCTTTTTTTTATCTTAAAAAAATTTTATTTTTTTTAGTGAGTATCTATCCGTGGTTAGTCCAAGGACAATATTGGACTCCTTGGACTGAATATCCCGCAAACCCAGTATATTCCCCTCTTCCAAGCCGAGCCTATTATCCCACTGTTCAATATAATAAAAATCAATTCAATGGTCATGGAGACGCAGCCTATTACAAAATGTGGAGTGATTCTCCTACTCCCATGACGTTAGCTATTTCAAATGATGGAATCAATTGGACAACAGTTGGAACCGTTGTAGGATTGACAAATGCGCGTCACGGTGTAGTCCTTTATGATCCTGATAGCTTTGGAGAAGGAAATGGATACTATTACAAAATATGGTACTGGAATACTGCTTTTTCTACTTCTATTGCAGGGTTTAGAACCGCTAAATCTAGTGATGGAATCAATTGGGTTCAAGATAGCCAATGTACTCAGAATCCTACATTTCCACTAGTTTTTGGGCCTTATGGCTCCAGCTATTTTTATAATTTTTTTGGTCCAAGCACAGTCATCTACAATCCAAATGCAATCAATAATCCAAGCGATCCCATGTCTTTTCGCTATGTTGTCTATTACATTGGTGGAGCCGCAGGAAACCCTCCAGGCCAATGGGACAATACCTGTTTAGCTTATAGCGTTGATGGAATTGACTGGACACGATATGGAAGTGCGCCTATTTTACTTCCTACAGGAAATTCTGCTGATTGGGATGGTTTTTTCTCAACAAGTGCCAGCGTCATTAAAACACAGAATAAATATCATATGTGGTATTCAGGAAGTCCGGATGGAGGAGCGAATTTAAAAGGAATTGGATATGCTTCTTCTGATGATGGCATAAATTGGGTAAGATCTCCTACCAATCCTATTTTTTATGTAACAGATGGAAAAGCTTGGCGAGACGTACGGACCTATGCCTGTTGTGTCTTATTTGATCCTCATTATTTTGGTTCTCCAATAGTTAATCAAGCCCTTAAAATGTGGTTTTCAGGTTTATCTTCAACTAATGTTTACTCAGTCGGGTATGCAACTGCTAATTTTCTAACCAATGCCAATGTTTCGACAGTTATTGCTAATCCTGAGATTGTTATAGCAAATGGAATTTCATCCTCAACAATAACTGTTAACTTAAAATCTATAGATGGAGATCCAATTGTCGGCAACACAGTAACTCTTACAGCAAATCAGGGGAGTTCTCAAATCACTCCAATTTCAACTGTTACAGATTCTAATGGAGAAGCATTTTTTAAAGTAACAGATATAGCTATTGAAATGATTACTTATACAGCTACGGACTTAACAAATAATATACAAGTCACCCAACAAGTAACTGTGTCTTTTGTCGAAGAACCCCCTCCGCCCCCTCCTCCTCCGCCACCACCCCCTCCTCCGCCACCACCCCCTCCTCTACACCCTCTTCCACCAACACATTTAAAAGGAATACAGAGAAAAAATGATTTTGGCGTCGTAAAGGAATATTTCAATTTATTAGCATGGAAGCCTAGCCCAACAGATAAAATAGAGGGATATTATATCTATCGAGATAAAGCAAAAATTGCAACTGTTAATGCCTCAACACTTCGTTATGAAGATCATAATAGAAAGAAAGGTAAAAAAACGCTTTATTCAATCACTTCCTTTATAGGCAATAAAGAAAGCGAACCTATCAAAGTGATAATTAAATAAGGATTTTTTATGTTGAAAAAAAGCCTTTTCGTTATGTTTTTTGCTTGCTTCTTAGCATATTCAACTCATGGATTTACCGATCAACAAAACTGCTGTTTTCTTGAGAATCGCTGTTTAAGATGTATAGAATATGATAAATGGCACCCTGCTCTTGAAGTCAAATTCGGTTATTTCTATTTTTCAAATTCTAAAATGCGCAAAATTTTTGATCGAGGAGGAATAGACGTTCAGATCAGTAGTTTTTATCCCATATATAAATGGTTACAAATATATGGAAGCATTGAGTATTTAGAAAGAAATGGAAAATCATCAGAAGATCAAAAGACAAAAATTTGGGAAACTCCTTTCAGTTTAGGTTTAAAGGTTGTTATTCCTGTCTGCAATAAAATACAAAGCTATTTTACATTAGGACCTCGCTACTTTTTTGTTCATGTACACAATCAATCTTCTTTTGTAGAGAGAAATCTTAAGCAAAATGGGCTAGGTGGCTTTGCAAATATCGGCCTCAATTTTTCTCCTTGCAATCATTTATTAATTGATCTTTTTGGAGAATATTCATATGGACGACTGCACTTTCATTCCTCCAAAAAAAATAATTATGGGCAAACTATGCAAATTGGTGGTTTTGCCTTCGGAGCTGGCATTGGATATTTTTTTTAGACTTCCCAGATCAAAGTATTCCTAAGCAAGTTTCCTTCATTTGCAGAAGTTAGAGGATGTTAATGTTTAAAATGGTTGTAAGATTGAAGAAGCATAAATAAAGACAACCACCGATCGTCTATTTGTATTATTTGGCATTTTAGATGTCATAGCAACTCGCTTACCCGCTCTTAGAACCTGTACTAAAACCTAAAATTTGTTGATTCAATACGTCTAATCATAAGT
This sequence comes from Parachlamydiaceae bacterium, assembly GCA_044226925.1. Taxonomy (GTDB): domain Bacteria; phylum Chlamydiota; class Chlamydiia; order Chlamydiales; family Parachlamydiaceae; genus JANWJE01. Next base: position 271,044 of record JBGAGC010000002.1, on the reverse strand, counting down.
CTTATCATTGAGAGATAACACCAACTCTCTGTTGTTTGCAGCAGGCTTTCATAGTCCCTGGAGAGCCTTCTATAGCGACTCATCCAAGAAAAAGTTCTCTCTACAATCCATCTTTTTGATGATACTTCCCCTTTTTCGTTGCGTTTGACAATCTCTAACCTAATTCCATTTTCAGCATAAATTTGTTTGAGTGGATAACCATCATAAGCTTGATCCGCCCAGACTTTTTGAATACAAGGAAGATAAAATCTCTTTGCAAATTCTTTTGCTCCTTGATTATCGCAAATATTGGCTGTAGTCACACAAGAGCCAATTAAGAGGCCTAGAGGATCAACCATCATATGTTTTTCTCGTCCTTTGATTTTTTTCCCATTATCAAAACCACTTGAACCTTTCTCTGATGTATTAACAGACTGGCTATCAATAATTCCAGCACTTGGATTCTCATTCCTTTCTGCTAACACTCTTACCAATTTTCTAAGACTATGATTCAATTTCTCAAAAACCCTTCTATTTGCCACTTTCTAAAATAACTATAAACTCTTCTCCAAGGTGGATAATCCTTTGAAAGATATCTCCATGGGCATCCTGTTTTTGCTACATAAAAAATAGCATTAAAAATTTGCCTCTTGCTATATTTCAGAGGACGCCCTCCTCTGCTATAGTCAACTTTAAAGAGGGCCTCTATTTTTTCCCATTCACTATCAGTTAGATCACTCGGATACATCTTTACCTCATTTTTGTAAGGTAAAATAACATCAAATTTTAGGTTTTAGTACAGGTTCTTAGGGATATAATTCGATTAAATATTGAATCTTTAAAAGTTATAATCATCACTCATTTCTATCAATTAACTCTCTTTTTAATTGTAAAAGAATTGAGGAGAAGGGTTGCCATGCTCGGTAGCTTTCTTGGAAGAAAATCAAGCGGTGATCGCTAGTGGCAAACTCTATAACGTAATCAACCCAAGAAACTGTATTGTAGCCAACTTCTACTTGATGGTGAATGATCAATTTGCGTATTGGTAAGAGATCAAGAATTGTTTCAGCCATTGTTCTTTTGTTTAGCTTTCGGAGCAATTTCAATAATCTGGGTTATGAAGAATGTTCTCATAAATGCTTTGTTTTAGCTTGAGAGAAGAAATTCTTTTAACAAGTACCAAAAGATCGAAATCTGATTGTTTATCCTGCAAATTTTGGGCGTCAGACCCATACAACAAAATCGCTTGGACATCTAACTTTTTCCAAGCCTTTGGATCATTGGATTAATGATCATGCATTCTCAAAGCATAAAAATCATTTTATCCTAGCAATCCACTATTTATAAACTGCCGCCGCCATCAATGCAAAGGGTTTGCCCAGTAATGAAACCAGCATCTTCGGAAAGAAGAAATTCAATTGCTGCAGCGACTTCATTGGGTTTCCCTATTCGCCCCATAGGAATACCCGCTAGAAGCTCCTTTTCTTCTGGACTGCCAACAGGACGAACCGCTCGCAGCATAGCTGTTTCAATTGGACCTGGAGCGATGGCATTTACTGTAATCCCGAATGAAGCCAATTCAAGAGCCCATACATGCGTACAACCAATGAGAGCACTCTTGGCAGCGGCATAACTTGTGCGTCCAGGAATACCAAAAATCGCTTGAGAGGATAAATTAATAATGCGTCCCCAATGATGTTCCTTCATTTTACCGACAAGCCCTTGGGTCAATTGAACAGCGGTCCGAACATTGACTTCATACAGTGTCCGTAAATGATCAAAGTGAATAGAGCCTAGCCATTGAGCCCCTCCTGCCCCTACGTTATTCACCAATCCTGCTACATCATAGCGATCCAATAACATCTTAATCAAACGTTCTGTTTCTTGCTCGCTGCTCAAATCATAAGAAAAAAATTCACCAGGAAAGGCTTCTTCTGGCTCTTTACGCGCAATACCAATCACATGATAACCAGCATTTGATAAACGTTGACTTGTTGCCCAACCAATTCCTTTTGAAGCTCCTGTAATAACAATTGTTTTTTTTTGCATCGCTCTTCTCCTTTTACGTCTTAACAAGCAGTATGTTCAAGTGAAACCAGAAAAACAAGAAATTTAGTATTAAATAAAAATTAAAATTTACATAAGTTGGCATTAATCAAAACTTTTTTATGTTTTTATAATTTAAAATAAGCATTATTTACTTGTGTTAATAAAAACAAATAAATAAAATTATCTAAATTATTATTTAAAACCATTAGTTATTATGAATAATAGAATAATTCCTTCCCTTTACTCAGAATTTAAACTAGAAGCCGTGCGACTTAAGTATTATACCCAAACTCGCTTCAAAGACATTACCTCTAGCATAAAGCAGGATCTACCATTTGCCTGTGCCTCTTTTTTAGCGCTGGCTTGGTCCGTCTATTTAATCACTCTTCCTATTTTTATTTTTTCCGCATCAACAATCATCGTGTTAGATTATTTGAATAATACTTATCCTAAAAAACCATATGTTCCTTTTTCCATATCTTTATGGAGATTATTTTCTGAAATAAAAATACTTGAAACGCATCAACCTTTATCGTCTGAAGATCGTCATGAATTAGCACAAAATCCAGACGATGTTGAATTACTCGAATTGCTTGAAAAATGGGATCAACAGCAGCTTGACAAACAAACAGCGTACAAAAATGATACTCGTCCAGTGTTCTTATTTTTGAAAGCAAAATCTGATCACAATGGAGCTTTAGATTTATACGATAAAGATAGTGCAGTCACCATCAATGGCGACAACAATAAAGGTGTGAAAAAACTAAGAGAGAAATATAAAATCGTCATCATTGACAACGTTAAGAATGTTCATGACATTGAAAATGGATTAAATAAGATAACGAATACCATTCAGCATGTATGGTTTTTAGCTCATGGAACTCCAACGTCTATGCAATTAGATGGTCAGTTTGAGATTAGAAATAGTGATTTAGATGACCTTGCAGATGTCTTACAAAAAAAATTAGCCAAAGATGCACATGTTATCTTATATTCTTGCAGTACAGGTAAAGAAATATCATCAGGAGATAACATCGCAATAAAGTTCTCCAAAATTTTGCCAGGGCGAACGATCTGGGCTCCAAAATTACCGACTGGGGTGATGACCTTAAATTTGGGAAATGATTTTTCAATGAAAGTGAATTTCTTGATTCCTAAAACTCGATTAAACTATCTGTTTGAGAAAATACGAAATATTTGTTGCTTATGTCCGTTAAAAAAAATAAAATTAGATTCGAATGTCACTACACAAGTTAAAGATGGAATAGCCCTTACTTAAACGAGACACTCATGAGCAATGTCTTTTTCTGGAAGTTATGTCTTTTCTGTTGTTATCTCAACGTGTGTACTGCTTCTCCTGTTTTATTTCCTCATTTCTCAGACAGTACTCATGAAAGTAAGACTGTTCATGAGAATAGCATTGAAAAAAAACAACAGTCTCTATTCTATCCTGGATCGTTAGTGATTTTACCGCAAGATGGACGAAAAGTCTATTTCGAGGCTTTTGCTGCAGCCCAGAAAACAATTAGAATTGAAATTTGTGTTTTGGAAGACCCGCTCATTTTGCAAAGCCTTCAACAAGCATTAGAGCGTGGCGTTTCTGTGCGAGTCATTGTTGATAATGAAAAATATGAAACAACATTTGCTGAACAAGACAATCTAGCCACTTATCTAACTGCAAATGGTGGACAATTACATCTTAGCAATCCTATTTTTCCACGTAGCTTCCCGAAAGTCGTCTTGATCGATGATCGCGATGTATTAGTGGGTTCAGCTTGTTTAGATAGTCTGACTTTTGCCCAATACCGAGATTATGTTTATGTCAGCAATTCGAACGATCTGATAAAAAAATTGTCACAGCTATTCGAAAATGACTGGCTTTACTCTGCTGAGCCAGGACACCCCTTTCCGACGTTTAACCCTACACCACCTATTGCTAAGCACCGCCTCTTGATTAGCCCTGTGAATTCAAGCCATCGGCTTGTTTCTTTTATTCAAAAAGCAGAGAAAACGCTAGATGTGACATCAGAACTACTAGGAAATCCCACTCTAGAAAGCGAATTAGCTGCTGCCGTGAGTCGAGGTGTTCGAGTTCGTTTGATCGCACCGCAAATTGTCAACGATGCTGACTTGCAGACTCAAGAATTACAAATTTCCTCACTAAATCAGCTCAAAGCAGCAGGCATTGATGTTCACATAACGCGCCCACCAGAGTCAAAGCAATTTCCCTACATGCATGCTCGCAGTGCTATAGCTGATAGCAAGCGCGTCTACATTGGCTCAATCAGCCTGAGTCCCGATTCCATTACTTTTAACCGGGAAACAGGCATCATTCTTAAACGAAAACATGTTGTCAATAAAGTTCAAAAGCAGTTTAACATTGATTTCCAGTCCAAGAGTGCCTCTTTTTAATACGCCCATGCTATAGCCAAAGAATTAAAGAATTGATTAATTTAGCTTGTATATCTTAGTTCCTTCTAGATAATCGAGCCATTCGAGTCCCCAAGGAAGATTAATTCGAATTTTCTCTCCTGAGTCTCTTGTAAAGATGATTTTGCCAACTCCTCCTTGTTCACCCATAATGTTAGGAGAATCTGTGATTAAGACATCTTTTGATATCTTAAATGAATTTTTTATCTCTTCTTTGCCAGAAATGGATAAGCTTTTGATCACTTCATTTTCTTTGAATCCGTTAAATTTAAATTGGTAGAAAGCAGGATTAAGTACGACAAGTTCTGCTTCTATTGAAGCTATTCCTGACTTATCTTGAGCCTTGATTGGATTTGGAATAAAATGAGTTTCCATTTCAAAACTGCCATCTTTAGCTTTAAAACGGAAAAACACTCTCTCTCCTGGTAAAAAGCCTCTTGCAGAAACTGAGAAATAATGGCAAATCTCTTCGGGATCATTCGCAGATGTGATAATTGCTTGTTCATTTATTATAAATTCACCGACTCTCTTATAATATTTATCTTTTTGCAAAGGGCGTTTCATCGCATAACTCATTTTCTTATTAATAGGAAAATTCTTAATCGATAAAAAGGTCTTTGAATGTCCAGCATCTGCTTCAGCATAAAATCGGATATTTGGATCTGGATGTGCTTCCACTTCTTTGCAAGTTAAAAATACTGAATCAATGCGAGGCGACATGTCTTGTTCAGTGCTATACAAAACCTGACACGTCATCAGAAACATCACGAGTAGGTAAACAACATGTGTATGTTTCATGACCGATTGACAGGTTTTGATCAAGATAGAATTTTGCAAATCATAAGATGGGCTATCGATGTGCATAAAATTTCCTAAAGTAAAGTTTAATGGTTAGGATTAAACTCGTAGGATTATATTTGATAAGCAGAAAAAAACTCTCGGAAATAAGTGAATATAGAAGAGAAAACTGTGAGGTGGCTTGGTTTTATAGAATTTGTTCAATAAAATTTTTCTATAGTCAAATTGTAACAAAATAAACATAAAATTTAAAAATTAATTTAATAATTGCAAAATCACAAAAACCATGATATAATCAACTTTATTTTTATTAATTTTAATAAATCAAAGGATTAATTTTATGACACCTACAATTTCAAAGTTATATGAAACGCAACAAAATGAGTATACCCAATTTATTATGGATCCTAATAATAAAATAGCAGAAAAGAGAATGGGGGGAAGATTTAACCAATCAATTATTGTAAAATACGAAGATCAATCTGAATGGGTTTTTTTAAGTAATAAGCCAGAAGAAAGGTTCTGCGGGTTTTTATATTTACAAAAAGCAATTAATGAATCGAATTTAAAAAACATCCAAGCTGCTGAGAATAAAATTGCAATCCATGATAAGAAAATTATTTATCTATCTAAGTATTACGGTGATAAAAAGCCAGGTTTTATGGAATTATTTGAATATGATCAAGAGCTTTTAACCCTTAATAAAACAATTGGATTTACAGATACACTAGGCAATGCAAATCTTAGAAAACAAAATGATATAGTACATGTGTTTGATACTGAAAAAGGCAGCTTTGATAAGAGTGTACATGAAAAAATTGATTCCTTTATTGAGCAACACAATGCTATCCGATCGTTTTTAGAAAAGTCATTAAATGATTAACAGCATTTCAGCATTTTCTCTGGTTTGAGCAATAATACCTACAACAGAATGATTGACAATACCAATTTTCAAACTCAAAAATTACAAATTTCTTCGCTAAACCAGTTCAAAACTGCAGCCATTCATGCTCACATGACACGTTTATTAGAATCGCATGCTCGTAGTCGCAGAGGTCTGTACTAGCTGAACTAGTCAGACTCATGTTTCCGCTAATTTCAACCAGGAAGCATGCATTATTCTTAAGCAACAATCTTGTCGATACAAGACAGAAGCAGTTTGGCACTGAATATCATTTCACAATGATCCATTTCTCCAATTAAATTGAATTAAAAAAACACCAATCTTAAAATTGTAATATAAAAATTTATTTCCATATAAATAAAGTTAGTTTATTATTGAATTAAATTTTTAAGTAAGTTATGATTGTTTATTAAAAATTTAATTTTTTAATCTAGGAGTAAAATATGTCTTTCCCATTTGAATTTGCAAAAAGTCGTGGAGATTATGATTTCTTTTCACCAGTTATTAATTTCACTGCTAATGCAACTGTATTAGCAGTAGGGGGAATAAGTCTAGGAGCAATCTCTTATTTATCTTTAAAGGCATTAGGTTTTAACAAAATAACAACAACTATTGCAACAGCCGTTCCAGTGGCGCTAGGATCAATAGGCGTTGCAGGCAGTATAGTAGGAGGCTGCATTGCTACAGCTATGGTTATTGGAATCGTTAAAGCATTTGGCCGACGCTAATAAATTGTTCCTTTTCGCCCAACTTTATTTTGGCTTACCATAAATTTAATTTTGTGAGTTTCTTAAGCCCGAGATAAAAAAGCCTCTAATGAAATATTTAGAGGCTTTTTGTTTTTATAAAATGGTAAAATTGCAAGAATCAAATCTTTAAATCTCTTAACTTTTAGAAAAAGATTTTAACCAATAAACTAATTTATGAGGTGAGTCATCTAACTCGCCAACATTTTTCCAATTCACAATTACTGTAATATCATCACATTTATTAAATCCTTTTTTCTTCCAAAACTTATCTAAAGGTTTGTAATTTTCAGGTTTCAAATTTGTTTGATTTGATTCATCAATTTTACAAAAACACATTTTCTTAAAATTTTCAGTTTCGTCAACCGCATATTCAAATTCTAGATAGATCTTTTTACCCCAACCTCTACCGCGATAATCTTTTAATAACAAAAATTCACCTAAGTAGAAGATTTCGTTAAAGTTTTCATAGGATCTAGCATCAGTAAAAGGAGCTTTATATTTTTCTCTCATTTCACTCATCGGCATCCCGATAGCAACACCAACAGGACGATTACTGTCAAACAACAGGCAAGCAATACCATGATCAGATTGAGCGTAGTATTCAATAAAAGGAAAATATTCCTCTTTAGTTCCTTCATAGCAATATGGATATTCTTTATAGATTGTTAAGCATAGATCCGTTATATCTTCGAGGAACGGTCCAATTGATTCCCCTCTAAACGTTTTTATAGACATATTTTCTTCAGCAATTAGGCTAACAGTGACAAAAAAGATAAGTGAGAATATTAACCTATAACAGCTATTGTCTCTGACTTTCATGCTAATCTCCAATTGGTTTACATTTAAAAGGTTCGATTTGGCTTGTCCTGTTTCATAAAAAATTAACTATCTTAAAAATGAATAAAAGCATTTAAGAGGAATTAGAGACAGCTATTTCAGGGATTTGCCGTAAAATTGGACAAGTCCAGTTAGATATGGAAAACTGGATATATTTATCGTTGAGTATTTCTTCTAATTGCTGCATCTGAGTCAGGACGGTTTTGTTCTTCTCTAATCCAGGTTGAGTTGGAACGGTTATGGGCGGCAGCCGCTTGACGATTCATACGACTGGAAGTTGTTTCCCAAGCCTCATTTCCTGTTTGCTCATTTCTATTCTGATTAGAATTAAAGCGGTTATTGGCGGCAGCGGCTTGACGATTCATACGACTAGAAGTTGTTTCCCAAGCACCATCTTCCGTTTGCTCATTTCTATTCTGATTAGAATTAAAGCGGTTATTAGTGGCAGCGGCTTGACGATTCATACGACTAGAAGTTGTTTCCCATGAGCGATCTCCGATAATTTCTGAATTCAAATCGTAAATTTGATTTTGTTCTTCTTGGCTATATGAACCACTATTATACGTTTGCCGCTCATCATGATTTGAATTTGTTTCACCTATTGAACTTGAAAGATAATTTGCAAAAACTATAGTAGGCATAGTGATGACCGACAAAACCATGAAGACATACAATCCTGTGATTTTATTCATACACTCTCCTAGAAAATATAGGTTAATAATCAAACGTGACGTATGCTAGTACCCATAACTAGCAAAAGATCACGTACAAGTTAAGCAAATCGCACGTCTTGAGACGAAGCCACTCTGGTTTATATATATTAAAGCAAAGCTATTCACGCTATAAGTTTTTCCAAGGAAAAAACATAGCAAAAATAGTTCAAAAATACAGCCTGTCCAGGCACTATGCCCTTTGATTCATGTCATTTAAAGTGCGATGAGAAGTTCCTGAATTCTTGATTCCTAAAATTATTAATATAACTTCATTTAGAGTGGTTTATCCTGAATAATTAAGCTAATAGCGTTTTATTTCAAATTTTACTATAATTTCAATTTTAAATTATTGTTTAATAACAAATTAAGGCTTATATATCCCATCCCTTGCTACCATCAAACACTTTTTCTGGGTCTCAATTTCTCCAAGAGATAACTCAAACTGCTTGTGTCGCTCCCTCCCTAAGTAGGGGGATCGATTTTTACGTCTCTCAAAAAGTCGCTTCACTTATAACTTTTATTCCTCCGTTTACTTTTATTCCTTATTTACCTTCAGCGCTAGTTCAGTACATAGCAGGTAAAGATGAAGATACTTTTAATAAAATTAGTTGGCTTGCTCCTGTATCGGGAATAACGATTGCTTCGCTTGCTGCTCATAAGTTTTATGCAATGTCAAATAATTTTCTCACAAAAGGTTTTATTTGTGGTGCTCATAGCACTGCAATGATGCTTTTTACTTATGTTTCAGCCGACTGGATAGGTTTTATTACTCTTAAATCTAATCTTAAAGATTTGATCTTGAATAAAGATAGACTCACTCACTTAGAACACAAAGAGCTAACTTTGCTTGATGCACGAACTGAAACGATAACATCTGTCGCATTTTTAGTTTCAAATATCTCCTTAACACTCATTTTTAAGAATCCTATCTTAGCAAATACTGTATCTTATCCATTGGCTTCGCTAGTTAAAATAGTTGCAATGCGTGTGCTGTCGTGAGTTTGTAAAAAGAAAATGAGCATTTATAATCTTCAAGGGAAGAAACTAATTAAGCACCTCTTTAATGCCCTTTCATGCTGCTAGGGTTTTGTTTATGAGCATGTTTTATGCAGGTTTTACCTTGCAATCTTCTTATTTCTAAGACAATCAAATGACTCTTAGATGACAAGAAATTAAATCTAGATCATTAGTAATTTAGATAAACACTCATTCACAAATGAAATAAAAAAAATAATTTTAATAAAATTTTAATCAAAAATTAACAAAACAATGAGATAATTAGATATAAACAAATTTTAATTGGTGCGTAAAATGAAAAACTTTGATTGTGTTAACAATAATATTTTTGAAAACTTTTTTTACTTAGATGGTATCTCAGAAAAATTAGGATACAAAAGATATACAGTTGTAGAAGTAAAAAATTCCAAAATCACAATCAAAGAAAGTGCTAATTCCGAAAGCACTCTGGCAAAATTAGGAAAGACAATTCTGAAAATTTTGGCGATGTGTACTCTGGTCAGTATTCCCATCATGATGATAGGAAAAGTACATTATCGCAATAAACACACTTTTACAGTCTACAAAAAATCTCCGCAAGCATCAAAACCAAAACAAACAACTTCGGGACCTCAACCAGCTCTAGTACCGCCAGCAGTAGTTCCAATAAAACAACCAACTTCGCAATCTCCGAAAATCGAAGAAAAAATTACGGTAGGAACCTATAACATTTTATTTCCACAACAAATCGTCAATGGCAAGCCGGCTCTTTTCTCCACAAATATTGGCTATAAAATTGATTCTCAAGGCCAATTAGTTGATAATAGCGATACGCGCATACAAATTATCGCCCAAAATATTCTAAAATCAAACTTAGATGTTATCTGTCTGCAAGAACTTACCCCTGCTATGCGTGATAAACTTCTATCTGATCAAAGTCTCCGAGATAAGTATCAATTTTCTCAAGTTAAACTACATACTACTCCGGTTAAAAAACCTATCCATCCTACAGCCCATGGAGTCGCTATTCTTTATAAAAAAGCAAAATTTGAGGAAATGAATCTTGCTGTTTTAAGATTAGATGTCCCCAATCAAGATGCTAAAGACCCGAAGAAAGTCTTTACAAAAGCAAGAGCTCATCTTTTATTGGATCTAAAGGACAAAACGACTCAAAAAGTTTTGCGAGTTGTCTCTTGCCACATGTGTGATCCTCGCAGTTTAGCCGGAGATAAAGCAGAACCTACTCGTCAAGTGATCAAATTTGCTCAAACTACAGCACCAAAGAGTCATTATTCAGTCAACCGCATCATTATTGCAGGTGATATGAATCAAGACCAATATGGCGATTTTGATCCATCGATTGATCCCAAAGACAAAACAGAAAAGCCAGCAACAGCTTTTCAACCTTTTATAGAAAATGGTTATTCTGCTGACGAAAATAGAGACTCTACAGAATATACACAAAAAGAGCCTGGAAAGGGGGATCTTATTCCTACAGGTAGACGCATCGATTGGATTTTTACCAATTTTAAAACAACCTATCTGCCTTTAAAAGGTTTAAATCTGCAGGGTAGTGATCACGTTTTAACAGCTGTTCAATTTCCTAAATAAAAGAGATCATCTTTCTGAGTTTTCGATAAGATGGAATAATGGCAAAAAATCACAGTTTCTAGAAAAACATGTCAGCTCTTATTTAATACTCTCCTCTCATGCTGCTAGGGGTTTGTTTATAGGTGTGTTTTATGAAAGGGTTTGTTGCTTAATTTTTAATTCCTACTCTCCTGAACGCATTGCGCAAGGTGAATTTGGTCATGTTTTCTCTTCATGACTATCTTCTATTCTTAACTGCATGTTGTATAAGTTTGCATATACGCCCTTTAAATTTATTAGTTCTTGATGGTTACCCTGCTCTTCAATCCCGTTATCGGTTAAAACTAGGATTCTCTTGGCATTTCGTATGGTTGAAAGGCGGTGTGCAATGACAATTGTTGTACGATTCTCAATGAGATTTTCTAGCGCATCTTGAACAGCTTTCTCACTCTCATTATCCAATGAGCTTGTCGCCTCATCAAAAATAATTATAGAAGGATTTTTTAAGAAGACACGAGCTATGCTTAAACGCTGTTTCTGTCCACCAGATAACTTGACACCACGTTGTCCAATATCTGTAGCATATCCATGTGGTAGCGACATAATAAAGTTATGAGCATTGGCTTTTTTTGCAGCCATGATAATCTCATCATCGGTTGCTTCTAAGTTGCCATAACGAATATTATCTAGAACTGTTCCCGCAAATAAATAAACATCTTGGTGAACAAGTCCTATATGCTTTCTTAGTGATGACAACTTCAGGTTTTTGATGTTCTTGCCATCGATTAATATTTCTCCGGCGCTTACTTCATAAAATCGAGGAATAAGAGAACACAAGGTTGTCTTTCCAGTACCTGAAGGGCCTACTAGAGCAATATATTCCCCCTTATTTATGTTCAAGGAAATATTTTTTAGGACGTGCTCATAACCTTCTCTATATTTAAAGCTAACATTTCTAAACTCTATATTCCCTTGAACATCAGTAAGCTCTATTGCTTCAGTTGCATCCTTAATATCCGGTTCTACTTCCAATATTTCCATAAATCGGTTAAAACCGGTGATACCTTCTTGGTAGAGTCTAATGAAGTTACCCAATCGCTGTATTGGCTCAATTAAAATCACAATGTAGAGTAAAAATGTGAGCAAATCTACTAAATCTAAAGTACCTTTAACCATACTAATGGCACCAAAGATCACAATTGTCACGGTCATAAGTTGCGTAAGAGTAACTAAGCCATCGTAGAAATAGGCCTCATTTTTGTAGCCTTCTTTTCTGCTTTCAACAAAGCGGTTATTTTCATAGTGGAATTTCTTTTCCTCAACTGCTTCATTAGTGAAAGATTTTACAACCCTAATACCTGCCAGGCTATCCTCAACCTGAGCATTAATATCTCCAATTCTATCTCGGCTCTTCCTTAAGGCTTGATGCATTTTTGTGCTGAAGTAAAATCCATATAAGCCCATGACCGAGAGAAAAAGGAGGGCGATAAGAGCAAGCTTTACATTGATATTCATCAGGATAATAAATGCACCAATAAAATTGAGTAAGGAGATCACGATATCTTCGGGTCCATGATGATACAGTTCAGCAAGATCAAAAGTATCATTTGAGATACGTGTCATGAGCTGACCTGTTCGATGATCATCATAGAATTTGAAGGAAAGCTTTTGATAATGCTCAAATAATTCATTGCGCATGTCTCTTTCCATTAAGGCACCCATCATATGCCCCTTGTAATCAACAAAAGCATGGCAGATAGCGTGAATAGCAACCAAGGCAAGCATCACACCGCCCATGAAGTAGATCTCGCTGAAAGCATCAGGAGACTGAACTTCTAAATTTTTAGTCATATAGCGAATGCATAGCGGGATAGCGAGTACAGTGATCGATACAACGATTGCGCATGCCATATCTGCATAAAAAAGACCCAAGTAAGGCTTGTAATATGACAAAAATTTCTTCAATCTTGGATTCATATGTTATTTTTTATTCAATTTTAGAGGCGCTTTCTATAAGGTCTTCAACCATGAAAAATTTGCCATTTTTTCATTTTCATCACTTGCATGCCAAGCAATATGCCCATCGGGTCTAACTAAAACAGCGCCTTTTTTAGAAATTTCATATCTTTCAAGGAAGTCATTATTTTTATCTAAATATTCACCTTTTTCGCCAATAGTAACAATCTTACAAGGAAAGTGACGATATTTATCTTGCCAATAACGTGCCTCAGGATGACATACTAAAACAAATTGGTTATTGTACAGATCTAAGGAGGATTTCTCTTCATTTTCTTTCGATAACCAGCAATGGGGTGCTCTAGCTCCTATTTTGGCAGAAGGTTGATATCTTTCTTGCGTTTGATATTCACTACCATAAATAAAACCCAAGTCAAGTAAGATGTTATTAACGTGATGAGCTTGATCTTTTAAACCTTCCTCAAAGGTAACCAGATCATTTTTTGCTAGTGCAGTAAAAATTTTTTCAAATCGTTTAGCATTGTCAATACTCCAGGAAGTATTGGTTTTTGCAATTTGGACACGCTCTGTAAAATAGGTATCCAAAAGCGATTCATGAGCTTGATCTTTAATCACCATTGCAATTTTCCAAGCTAAGTTATGAACATCTTGAATACCAGTATTCATGCCAAACCCACCAGTTGGGGGAAGACGATGTGCAGCATCTCCAGCTAAAAATACTCTACCAATCCGATATTGTTTAGCAATTAAGGCAGCCATCGTCCAAAAAGCCTTATTAATAAGGCAAACTTCAATTGAAGGATCGCTTATTATCTTTTTGACATAATCAATACAGAAATCATCTGTGAATAACTCTTTTGTAAATTTTGGATTCGAACCTATACGTACCCCGAAAAGCCATTTTTTATGTCCTTTTTTTGATAAAGCAAAAGTCCCTCGTAAATCTGGCCTAGTAAACATAAAACCAGCACTTGGTCGATATTGAACATATTTGTCCAAATTCATTTCACAATAGATATTACAAAACTCTCCCAAGTTATCTATTCCTTCCATTTCTACATTAAATAACTTTCTTAACGTGCTGTTAGCACCATCAGCAGCGATTAAATATTGAGCAGTGAGCGTTTCCTTTTGATTATTTTCCTTATTTAGGATAGTAACTGTAACTTGATTCTCATCTTGCGTAGCATCAAGCATTTCGGTATTGAATCTTAAATCAATTAAAGACATGCTTTGAGCTTTTTTAAATAATTCCTGTTCAAGGTCGTCTTGCGCAATAATAGCATTTCTAGTTGGACTATAAGAGCTGTAATCAGTGGTAGCTTGAACACGAGTAATTTCTTTTCCTTGAAAATCTTCTATCCAAGTGAATCGAAAAGCCTCCTGGGGCATTTGATATTTTTTTAAATGACCTTCTAAGCCCCAAAAGCGAAATAATTCCATGGAACGTCCATTAATTCCTCTTGCTTTAGGATGGTTAGTAGTCGTTAAATGCTTTTCAATTAATACAGACTCAACGCCTTGATAAGCTAAACAAATTGCCGCTGACAAACCAACAGGGCCACCACCAATAATAATTACTTTGCACATAACAAAATCTTCCCCATTAAGTTTTTTTCCATAAGGCAGTATAGTGATCTCTTGTCCATTAATTTTCAGAGAGATGAGTAAACAGAAACACAGCAAAAACTTTTTAATCACCTTATCTTTAATCCTAATACTTCTGTTTTGAAGGAATCACACCCCGCACTCCTCCTTTTGGATTTTCCATATCACCTTGATATCTTGGAATAAGATGAAGGTGCAAATGCATCACACTTTGACCTGCGACTTCTCCGCAATTAGCCCCTATATTATATCCATGAGGGCTATAGTCTAAGTCCAATTGTTCTTTCACCAATTGAAGAGCTTTCATGATATCTAAGCGCACTTCTTCTTTTGCTGTGAACCAATTTTCCGTGTGCTCATGAGGAATAATGAGAATATGTCCATTAGATACTGGAAATTGATCTTTAATCACATAACAATGCGTAAAATTTGCAAAAAATTTAACTTCTTTTTCTTGAAGTGCAATTTGGCAGAAGAGGCAATCTGATTGATATGAATGAGAATGAATTTCAGGATATTGCTGAGGTTTATTTAAATAATAATTGATAGATGGGTTATTTTCTTCAATCTGTATGGAGGAATTGTATATTTTATTTTCAAATCCACCCTTGATTTCTCTTTTTTTAAGGCGTCTCTGCTCGATTTGTTGTATTGTAAGTCCGCTAACTTTGGAAAGTGTATGGACCACTTCCAAGACATCGGCAAGTTCTTCACATAATTCATCAGGACTCGAAGCTTCTAAAACCTCTTGTGCTTCCTCTAAAAGCTTATCTTTTAATTTATAGACAAATTCTTCATCCTCCATAGCATTAGCATGGACCACAATTCCTTTAGACTCTAAAAGAATAGGTATTTTGTCTCTAATTAATTTTTCAACTTTAAAAGACTTAATTGTCATAGCTGTGCTTTATCTTTACTTTTTCTAGATATTTATCAGGTTCTTGAGAGTGGCGAAAAACTAAAAATTCTACATTTGGATAGCGTTTTCGAAGTTCTTCGATGCTTTCCCGCTTATCTCGATCGAAATTCCAGATGTATTTTATCAATGTCCAATTGATACCATTTAGACAACCAGTATCAGCAATTTTTTTGTCAAAAGTGAAGAGTCTTTTGAATACTCTCCAAATACAGAGCCAGCGCGGAAGGTGAAAATAGATGATCATGTCCGCTCGTGCAAATCGCATTTCTAATGTTGAAAGAGAACAGCCCTCTATAATCCAAGACTCTTCATTGACAAGCGCTTGTTTGATCAATAGAAACTCTTGCTTATTTCTTTTCGTTCTGCCATCAAACATATGCTTATCGAGATGATGCACAGGAATGTTGAGTATTTTTCCAAGTCTAAGCGCAAAGGTAGACTTTCCGCTACCTGGTAGACCAATCACTGCAATGCGTTTTATTTTTTCTTTTTCCATAAAAGTCTTAAGGGATTAGGAAAAATTAGGATAGCAAAACCCTAGATACAATTCAGCCAAAATCGAACTCGACCAAACCAATTCATAACTAAGTGGGCAAAGGAAGATACAGAATATTGCGAAAGGATTAAAATTTTGACAAAAGTTCTGATTTTTAAGATTTTAGCCATTGTAAAAGCTTTTGATCAAATAAATCTGATTCTTCATATTGTGGAGTATGTCCACTATGCTCGAAGACATGCATTTCAATATTAGAAAACCTTTCTATGAGAGAGTCCCATGAAGATTCACCCACTAGAAAATCGTATCGTTCCATTGCAATAAATATAGGCTTTTTAAATTTTTCTAAACCTTTTGTAATATCGATGTCCCTAAAAATCGTTCCCCAGACATGATTAAATATTGAAACGTTAATTTCTACACCTTCCCAAAGTGGCGATGAATCAAAATAATAATCATAGCATATACGTGGGCCATTAATGACATATTGCTTAATGAACTGCTGACTAGACGTCAATTTCATCATTTCGTCTTTGGAAATTTGCTTTAAGCTTTTTTCTAGAGCTGCTTTACGTTCTTCAGAAGCTGAATTTTTCCAATATTGCTCAGCCATTTCTTGACTTTTTAAACTAAAATCTGGCCCATGGCCAATTAAAACCACGTGAGAAATGTGTTCTGGATATTTTTTTACATACTCTAGTGCCATATATCCATGAGCAGAGTGCCCAATAACTACAACGTACCCTAAATTAAGCTTTTGTCTAATATACTCTATGTCATCAAGGATAACGTCTAATTTTAAAGTTGAATCGCTTGCTATTTTTGGGGGTAAGGCAAAGCATCTATGATCTATAAAAGCTAAACGCAAATGCTTACGAAGGTTTTTTGAAAAAGTTCTGGGATAATAAATAGCACTACCAATGACAAGGGTTGAAATACCAGTGCCCTCAATGCGGCACTGTAGTTTATAGCCGTCTCTTTCGATTATTTCTAAATCAAAACTAGAGTCACACATTTTTTATTACAATCCAAGTTAAATCTTTGTGGATAATCATCATCAAATATGACATCTTTTGTAAGAACCTAGCATCTTTTCTCATCGACTCATCGATATGCTCGGTGGAAAAGCCTAAATCTAGGTATATGTAGACGTCTCATTTTTTCTTTCAATCCTAGTATGATTACCCTTTATTAATAGAAAATGATACAACCTTGTTGCTCTAATTCATGAAACCATTCAGGAATGATTAATCCCTTATTCAATCTGACATCTAATTTTTCAAGATTTTTAAGATGACGAATGTTTGGAGGCAATGAAGTTAATTGATTATTTCTTATGTCTAAAAATCTTAAACCCTTCATATTACCAATTGTTTCTGGAAGAGAATGAAGACGATTTGCCCTTAAATTGAGGTCTGTCAAATTTTCTAATTCTCCAATGCTATCAGGTAACGTCTCTAATTGATTATTTTCTAAAAGCAGTTTTCGTAGCTTATTAAGTTGCCCAATCGTTTGAGGAAGTTGAGCTATCTTATTATTCATCACTTGAAGTTCGTTCAACCTAGACAAGGTACCAATAGAAGATGGCAGCAAAGTCATCGTGTTATTATACAATCTTAATTCTATCAGATTGATCATCCCTTCCACACAATCAGGCAAAGAACAAAATTGATTGTGTGTAATATTTAAATAAATCAGATTTTTAAGATTTTGAAATGACTTTGGTAATGTTTGTAAGCCATTTCCAGCTAGATAAAGAAATTTCAACTTTTCAAGATTTCCAATGGCTTTAGGAAGAACAGATAGTTGATTGTGGTTGACATCTAAAACTTCTAAATTTTTCAGATTTCCTATAATTTCTGGAAGAAAAGTAAGAAAATTGACGCTAACATTTAACCGTTCAAGATTTTCCATATAACAAAGCGATTCAGGCAATCTGAGGAGCTGATTTTTATAGAGGCTTAATCTTTTGAGATGGGTAAGACGAGCGATGTCGAAAGAGAGTTCTTTTATATGATTATTATCAAACCACACTTCTTCTAGATGGGTTTGATCAAAGACTTCTGTAGGAATAGAGTTCAACTGTGTATTTGTTAAATCAAGTTTCGTCATAGCTTTTTGAGAAAGTAAGCATTCATTCATAAATCAATCAGTGGCAAAAGATAAAGAATTAGTTTAAAAATAGCTATGAGAAATGAGTTTTGGATTTTTGTTGATTTCTTTAATGCCCCCATTCCACCAAGTGTTGAAAAGCCAAGGTAGCTCCGAAAGAACCATGATATTTCAAAACATATTCTTCCATTTTGTTAGCAGGTTTTTCACGAATTTCTTCTCACTTTTTTCCTGTTAAAGGATTCATTGCACCTATTCACGTAAATGTGATTCTATAGTCATGTTGTTTAAATCAAATCCTCTTCTTTCAAGTTCTTCTTTTAATTGTTGTGGACTAATAAATTGAATAGAATCAATTCCTAATTTTCTAGCTGCCTCTACATTTTCATTTCTATCATCAATAAAAAGTATACAAGAAGCTTCAAGTTCAAGTTTTCTCAACAATATTTTAAAAGCCTCTGGGTTTGGCTTTTTTACTCCTATTGCGTATGAAAGAAGTACAGGATTAAATAAATCGTAATATCCCATCTTTCGTATGATTTCTGCTTGATATTGCGTTACATCAGAGAGCATCGCTGTTTGATATCCTTGATTTTGCAAAGTCTTTACTATTGCAATGGATTCTGGAATTTCATTAATTGACTCTTTAATGATAAGAGTAAATTGCTCGAACCAATTATTTGGCAGTGTTACTTTTTTCGAAATGGCATATTGCTCCCAAAACTGCTTTTCTGATCCTCCATTTGACACAAAGCTTTGCATGTCTCTTAGGGCATTGGAAAGTTCATCTTTCTTGATATTAAAAGAATTCATTAAGAAGTCTGCCATTTTAGTTGTATTTGCTTGTGCAATCACTCCACCGAAATCAAATACCACAACACAAATCTCTCTTTTTTGTAAAACATTCGCATTTACTTTTGTTATTGGCTCTTGCGCATGGATAGAGAAAATAAATAAACAAAAGCATAATAAAAAATTCTTAATCATCTTTTCCTATTCTTTAATATTTTTGCTTTAAGCACTCTTTGATAATCCAAGATGCTTCATGGATCTATCGCTTATTCAATTACCAACAACTTTTGTTTGTTTTTCTTTGTCTTATTGAGCTCGAACATATGTCGATCAAGATGATGAACAAAGAGATATAGACTTTACCAAGCTCAATTGCAAAAGTGAATTCGCCACAACCTGACAGTCGTATGATGACTATTCTTTCTGAATAGACTTTCTCCATGAATTCTTCTAGTTACAAAGAATAAGTATGCCAAAATATCAGTTTAAATTCACTCTAAACTGGTTTGACTTAAGCATTTCAGGATGACTTATGGGAGATCAGATGGAAAAATGTGCAAAAGGAATGAAATGCTGACATAATGCCATATGCTATGTGTATGACAGAACTAATCAGAAATCTGTTGGTCTCTAGAAAGTTAAAAAGTGGGGACAATTTAAATTTAAACCAAGGACCAATAGGTTATAAGTTCCCACACCTTTCATAAATCAACGTCAATAGCAACGGTGCAATAGGTCAGTCGTTTCACCGTAAAGTGTTATAGCCTAACAATTCTGAATTATTAAATTTAGAAATGGATCTGGGTTTTTTGTTGGATTATGCGCTAAATCAGGTTGCTTAAGAGCTAAATCAAGTATATCTGAAGCAGCGTATACACCGGGCGTACCTCTTAAGTCTCCGATCTCATCATCGCGCATAGGAGCAAAATTTTCATCACGGTAATAAAAGAAACTAGGGCCATCAGGGCAGGGTATAGCACGGTCAAATTTACCTGTTTCAAGGTTTTCTTTTTCCTTAACTTGACTACCCTTAGGAACTTTACGTATATCGTCTATTGTTTGTGGTGTTAAAACAAAACCAGGCTCAGGGCGAATTCCAGCAGATTTTAGTTTTTTCGATAACAAGTTTAAACAATTCTGAACACCTTTTAAATCACCTTCTAGGGCATCGTCTTCAACTTGTTTATCAAAAATAATCGCAAGTTCTTTCCCTATTTGATGGACAGAATCTAAATTTGCTTTAGTTTGCATCTTAAACCCTAAACGTGGTGCATCCGCTGAATGTAAAACATCTACTATTATTGGTATTGCTTGTTCCATTTGGGCAGGGTCAATACTAAGATGTATCTTCCATCTTCCATTTCCCTTAAAACCCTTAGCACTCGTAAAACCAATAGCACCCGATCCAACAACAAAATCTTGTTCCGCTTGAAGCTGATCTTTAGGAGGAACTATGACCCAACCTTCTTTTGGTGATTTATATGCAGTCAATAGTTTCTTTGCTGTTAGTGATACTTCAACTGGAATTTCTTCTTGAATCTCAGTTGAGGAGGCAAACATTCTCCTAGGGTTTACTAAAGAAGTCGCTGAAGATTTTTTAAGAGGAACAGCCTTATCTGATTTATCTGAAATCACTTTCTTTTTAAGGGTCTTTTTCGCTAAAAAATCGATCTTTTTGGTTGTCCCGCAACATTCTTTGATCCATGAAACAGCTCTTCCTGCTAAATTACCAATCGCATAGACGACTACTGCAAATCCGAGTGTTAATCCGCAAAGTAGTTTATGATTATTAATAAAGGAGGACGTTTCAGCAAAAAAGCTATCTTTAATTGGTATCATAATAATGACCTTTAATAAATTATATAATAATATTTTATTGTATTTGTTTTTTAATTGCAATCAAATTATTATTTTATATAAATTAATTTCAGACATTGTTATTTTTATAAATTAATCCTAATCTTTATTGGTGCATAATACCTAAGCCAGGTCTATTACATTGACATCTTCGCTATTTAATTATAAATTATTAATGATTAATATTTTATAGTTAATTCTCATACAAATTTTATAAATTTGTTTATCTTCTTTTTGCACCAATTGGTACCGATGAATAGCAGCAATCAGAATCGCGATAAACATTATTAATATAACGCTCGAGAAGTTAAGAAAACGTATACTGCTGTTTAAGCTGGTCAAATTTAAACTTGCCTAGTTTAATCTTTCGTTCGACATCAACTGCGCAATCTTCTGCTTCTTACTTTTGATCAAAATGGTTATAAACAATCGATTAGCCTTTGATGCGAACCACTGCTCGCCAATGACTCGTCCCGTCTTTATTTTTACGTTTAAATATAGATGTCATTTGCTCAAACCTCTTGTTATTTTGGTTCGATCGGCTGTATGGTGCTGGTAAAGATTGCTTTTGATTACACCGCCTCTGCACCGCGGAGTCAACATTAAACTTATTGATCAAGCCAATTTAGAAGTACATGTGAAATGTTGCGCAACTTGGATTTAAACCAAGGACCAGCGGGTTATGAGGGCGACCGCCTTTCATATTACCCAATACCATTCAACCGCTATGAGCAAGATGACAAGGCATTTATGGCAAAAATGCTACTGGAATTTAATGGTTTTAATGGTGTAGTAGGTAAGTGTCTGCACCGTTTATGCACCGTGCACCTTTTTGATTGATTTCACTTTTTATTTGCTTTATGCTCTTCAGCGTGAATCAACATACTCTATCAAAATTTATCATTTGCTCAATAACGTCTTTTGTTCTGCTTGCTAATTTTGCAGGTGCAATAGAGCAACCTGAGGAGGTAACCATGTCAAGCCTTGTCCCTTGTAACGTATGTAATTTAGATCTCATATACAACTCAGACTATAAGTATTCTTTGCCTAAAAATGTATTAGAAGGGTTTCTATTGGGAAAAGCCTTTGATAATAAGGAAAATTATACTGTAGAAGAGTTTGAAAACCTCAATAAAGATATTAATGCGCTCTACCAACAGATCATTTCAGCCAATCCAGCTAAAGAAAAGATAGCAATTATCACGGCTGGAGCACCTGGTGCAGGAAAGACAGTTAAATTACGGCAAGATCTAGAAGCTAATACTTTAAAGGGAAAGCGTTATGCATACATTTGCCCTGATGATGTTTGTTTGCAAAATCAAACGAGAACATATAAAACTGATCTAGAAAAGAGTGATACCTTAATGGAAGCTCGTCAAAATGCTTATAACAAGTGGAGGCCAGGCTCAAACGCTGCGACTCACTTAATTTTAGGTAACCTCATTCGAGAAAATTATGCATTTTATTTTGGATCAACCTCTTCAGGTCCAGCTACAGGCAATTTCTTTAAGTTCTTAAAAGATCAAGGATATCACATTAAACTCATTCACGTTTCAGCTCCTGATGAAGTAAGATGGGGTTCAATACAAGAAAGAGACAAAACTTTTGTTCAAACCACAGAGCAAGATGTTCGAGAAAAAGGTTTACTGCTCCCACAGCGTATAAATGATACTTTCCTTAAGTATGCGGATGAAATTGAATTCTATTATCGAGATGAGGTTAAGCAGGATGCAGTGCTTGCTGCCAAATGGCTAAGAAATGAAGGCTTAGAATATCTAGGAATTTTGCAAATAGTCGCTCCAGAGCAGTATAAAAGAATTAAAACTATTCATAACGAGGCTGCAAAAACATTAACTCGCCCAGATCTTTACTGGGAGTCTACATTGGAAAAGTTGTCAAAAATTTCGTAGGAAACAATCTGAGCTTCTGTCCTTTGATGGAAGTTCAGATTAATTTATAAGCTTCCATGCGCTATATTTTATCCGTTGCATATCTTAAAACAACCTGTTGTCCAAGCTTTTGAAAAAATTCCATAAGTAAATTTATGCCATATACTATTGCCGCCAGTTCCTCAGCAAACAAGATATATTGAAGCATCACAAGCTCTTTGTGCCGATCATCAGTCAAGCTATCTATTAAATAAAGAAGGCTCATCTTCTCCTCATATCACCGTCGTGCAATTCGACTGTGAGGCCGAGTTGGCACATTTTATTTGGAACAGTATATGCGAGAGAATGCGAACCGAAAATGTTGTCCCTTTTTCTCCGCCTTTTATAGGGGTTATCATCCGTCCAACGAAGCTGTCTACAGGCATACGTTAAGACTGACGACAAAGTCGCTATATAGCGATGACGGTCGCAGAGGAGCGCTTTTTTTCCTCTAATAGTTTAAATGACGAAGGGAATCTTTGACTGAGCGGTCATGCTCAAGAGTGCCATTATTGATAAGGTGATCGACAAATTCAGAAAAGGTGTGCTGATTCTTATGCTTGCCGAAATAGAATTGTCCTTGCCTGATCTGTCTTCCACATCGATTGCCTAGTCGTCGGATAGCATTTAACACGAATGGCAGCACGCCAATGCGTCGTCCCGTCTTTATTTTTGCGTTTAAATATAGATGCCATGTGCTCAAACCTTTAGTTATTGTTGGGTTCGAGCGGCTGGATGGTGTGCGTTAAGATTGTTTTTACTGTACTGTCATTGCACCGCGATGGCAAATTTCAGCTTGAATACTGGTATTCATTCAAGCTAATTCGTGCTTATAAGTGCTTAGAAAAAAGTGGGGCAACTTGGATTTGAACCAAGGACCTGCGGGTTATGAGTCAATTGATCTTCCTTAAAAGAGAGTACATAGGCACAGTGAAATTGGGGTTTTTTAAAGTGCCCATTCTGCTCATTTATGTTATTTTACAACATTCTTTTCGCACCGATTGCTTAATTTTCAATAAAATGATTGTTTATAAATCGACTTCCGATAAAATCAGGTAATGAATTTAAAAAATTTATAGATAGAGATGAAAGTGGCCTTTTTTTCTTTTTTCATAATCATGATTTCCATGATCCTTATTGATGGATTATGGTTGATGTTCATGCTTAAGCGTTTATATATTCCAAATATTGGTCATCTCCTCAATGACTCAATCGCAATTTGGCCGGCTATCATCTTTTATATTCTTTATGGAATTGCTCTTAATGTATTTGTTGTCTTACCTGCGTTGAAAAGCAATATAGGATATCTTGAACTGTTGCTGCTAGGATTACTTTTTGGAATGGTCACTTATGGAACCTATGATCTGACCAATCAGATCACACTTCAAAATTGGCCTTGGATAGTAACCATTGTAGATATTGCTTGGGGAAGTTGCTTAGCTGCTGCGGTAAGTTTGATTTCGACCTTCATCACTCGTTATTTTTGGTGAAGTTTCTACTATCATTCTTTCTTATAGAAAAATTATTTGCTCTGAAGATCAATTCGGGAACCTTTTCCTAATATAGGAGATCTTCCTCAGGAATTATTCGAACTGCGAAAACGTCACACATATTTCAATGAGGCACCATCTTTTTCTGTTGAAATAAAATTTTTAAGAGCCTACACATTAAAATTAAAGTGCCATAAGATATGAACGCTCAAGAGTAAAATCTACCATGAATTCTATCATAGTATTTCTTCAACTATTTGTAGCATTTGGCTTGCTAAACGTTTGGGTCATTCGAAGTAATCAAGAAACACCTTATCGTGGATCCAATAGTCGTTCTTTAAAAAATGAATTTACTGCTTATGGTTTACCCTTATGGTCTTTCTATGCTATTGGATTCCTCAAAATCACCTCAGCTCTCCTACTTCTTTTAGGATTATGGATACCTTTCTTGGTTTTTCCTTCAGCTTTTGTAATTTCTTTGTTGATGGTCGGAGCTTTATGCATGCATATAAAAGTCAGAGACCCCGTGAAGAAGTCATTACCAGCTTTAATAATGCTATTTTTTAGCATAATCATTTGCATCGGATCAATTTATCATAATAGATGATCAGCTTTCATATTTATCTGTTGAGCAGCCAGATTCCAGCATTAAGTGATGTCGCATACATGACCCAAACTAAGTAAGGAATCAGCAGAAGACTTGCTAAAGAATGCACGGGCCAAGCTTTAATGATCGTTAGGCTGATTAATAAGCAAAGCAACATGATATCGATCAATCCTAATGTAGGACTGCGTAAGGAGAAAAAGAGAAATGACCAAATAAAATTCAAAGCAAGCTGACCACCATAGAGCATCAAAGCAACAGTCCGCTTATGCGAATATTCTGCTCGGTAGATTAACCAACCAGAAACAGCTATCATCATGTAGAGACAGGACCAGACAGGACCGAATATCCAATCCGGTGGAGTCCATGAAGGCTTGACTAATGTGGGATACCATGTCGAAACGGTTTCTTTTGTCCAGAAACTTCCAACAACCTCGACAATAAAGCAAAGAAGGATAAAAATAACGAACGAAATCCACAACTGTTTTTGTTTCATCTGCTCCTCAGCTATTTTTTGAGTTGGTATTCATTCTTCCTGTCATCCAAAGACGTTTTTTCGCAAATAGCTTGTAAAGTGGTTTAAGAAAACTCTTTATAAAAGGAATACGTAGCAAAGTTGAGCTAACCAACAACTGACAGCGTGCGTAAATAGCTGCGAAGGCCGGTATACCTACTAAAAGATCCCCTTTACCATCTATAGCGTGAATTTGGGACATTGCAGTGTTATAATCAATATTGTTATGCTCAATTGGCGAAAACTCTTTTGAAGAGATGTCGATAAACTTTATTTTGCTTTGATTGTCTTTTTTTTGAAGAATGCAAATTTCTCGTTTACAGATTGGGCATGCGCCATCATATAGCAATTCTAAATTAGTTTTTGAATCACGGTCTGCTAAAGTTTGTGCTGTGGCTTTTTCAACGATACTCGCGATTTTATTAAGAAGACAAAGAAAAAGACCCCAGCAGATTCCAATCATGATCCAGGCTTGGATAAGTGGATATGGAAAAGTTAATCCTCCTAGAGAAATACCCGCAATATAACTCAGAGGAGCCCCTAAAAACCCGAATAAAAAAGATACTAAGTAGTTCTTTTTGATTATTTTTAAGGAGTGATTGAGCAAAAGCGAGAAGAGGGGGTAAAGGGAAATAATCCAAATTGGAGGAAGCATTTTGGTTGTGTTGGCATAATGGATAAGGTTTGTTTGAATAAAAAATATTTCCAAAATAAACCCTAATAGAACAGAAAAAATGACTAAAAGTACATCTTGAATGTATAAAGCGATATCTTTAATTTTGGTGCAGTAGAGCTGAAATAATATTAAAAAAACTGCTCCGATTGTGGCTACAATGGATTGACCATGAATGCCGAAAAGGACACACCAAAACCAACCCATTGTGTAGCAAAGGCTATTAAGCAATGACAAGTTCATGAAAATAGACCTTTTATTGAAGCTAAAATCAATTCACAGTATTTCCACAATAATTCATCTTCTTCTTCGCTTGACTTGTTTAAATTTAAAATCGTGGTTTTTGCTTGTTTTCGGTCAAACCAAAACTTTCCATTTGGATAATCATTAACCGTTGCGAGCCATAAGATTGTATCAGCACCTTCTTCTGCAGATCGAAGTCGTTTGTTTAATAATTTTTTAAAGAGCGGCATAGAATAACGAACGCCAGGCGTATCTACCCAACCAGGATGCATAGAGCTGAATAAGTATTGTGGGTATTTTTTTGAAAACAGCTCAGAAAGAATCACCTGAGCACGTTTTGCATTTGCATAGCCCGTATATTTATTATATGAACGCTTTTCAAAAAGAAGATCTGAAAGATCAAGCTTTTGTAAGTACATTCCACCGGATGCAACAAAGAGGATGCGACAACCTTGTCTAAGCTTACCTAAATCAGCTAGAGTCTTTGTTAAAATGAATGGACCAAGAACTTGAGAAGCAAACATCTGCTCAAACCCATCTTTGTTGATCGTGAGAGAATGCGGCATATCACCTGCATTGTGAATAAGAAGATCGATGGGAGGTTTCACTTCATCCATTGCAAAAGAATAAACTTTTTTTAGATCACTCATATCAAGACAATGATATTGTGTGCAGGAAACAGAGCGATCGAATTTAAAGCTATTTTTTAATTTTTCCAGATCCCGCCCTATTAGCTGACAATTCATTCTTTGCTGAAGAAGTGCTTTTGTAACTTCTAAACCGATACCGGAGCTTGCTCCTGTCACGATTCCATGACGTCCTGATAGATCGACCTGCTGAAGTTGATCAGGGCAGTGTCGTTTGAATCCAGAATGATCAAAGGAAAAAACAATAGTTAAGTCTAGTAGCTGACTGATCCAATCTTTCATCTTCATTTAATTCATTTCTCCAGCTAAAGCCTTTACCATTTTTTGAAAAATAAAGACAAGAAAAGAAATAAGAGCAAATCAATAGAGAAGTCCTAGAATACCTTTAGGTCAAAATGTCGCTGTTTGAATAAGAAACCATTCATGATTTTTTTTTCAAACTTAAACTGAAGCCAAGCTTTGCCAGGGACTTTCATTCTAGCATAAAGAATTAGATGACCATTACCTTTATCAGCAAGAATTAATCTCCAAAAATCGATAGAATCGCCCACTTGAATGTCAAAAGGATGTCGTCTTCCTCTATTCAAATCGACGCCTCTAATCATTTGATCAAATAAATCTCGCAAATGCCAAGCCCAATTCAAAGCATAATAACCAATACTTCCACCAATCCGTCATAAGGAACTTGGATATAGTTTTCAAGATTTGGATTGGTTCCTCGAATTTCCCAGGAATCCATCCAACTTGAAATAACCTCATTTTGTGATGATCTTTTGAAAGGCTAATTTAAGCACTTCTTTATAAGTCAAGCAAGCATGGGAAATGATTTTTTTGATTTCATCTAATTGAACAACAGTGCTTGTTTTCATGCTTTTTACTAAGTAAGAACAAAGTGAATAACGAACGGATGTAATAAAAACCAACAAATAGCTGGATAAATGGGTAGTTAGAACCGAAACATTGATTATCCATCTTTTAAGATTTCGGAATTTTGCGCATCTAAGCACCACCTCTTTAAATGTCAAGGCTTCCGGGCCTCTAATGTCAAAAGTTTTATTAATACATTTTTGATTAAGAAGTACATTAAAAAGATAAAAAATGACATCACCTATCGCTATTTGTTGACATAACAAGTTAAGCGACTTTGAAGCGTTCATTATGGATAGATTTTCGCATAAGTCCCTAATGATTTTAAAAGATGCCCTTCCCAATCCAATGATAATGCTTGCTCGCAAAATAGTTTAAGGAATACCGCTATGGTTTAATACTTTCTCGATTAATAATCGAGAATTAAGGTAAGGGCATAGCTTTTTTTCGTCATTGATAATTTCTCCCGAATAAATAATCTGCTTAACAGGGAAGTGTTTTACACCTTTTAGAAACTGTTCGACTACCTCTATTTCAGTATCAACTAGGCTGTGGACGATTTCATATATAGAGTGGACAGCCTCAATACCGTCTAGAATCTCTTTAAATTTTCAGGATTTCTTAAATCTGTCCAAATGCAGTGAAGATTTAGCCTATCTTCAGCAAAAACTTTAGCACCTTTAATACGGCATAAAGTATACATTTGATGCCCCTGATTCAAGAGATCAACGATTAGTCTTTTCCCTACAAATCCATTGGTTCTTGTAATCAAAATCTTTATCATCGATCAATCTCTATCATTACTTCATTGCGAAGGAAAAAAGGTAGTCTCCATGGAGGATTATAAAAGGCAAGAATTGGCTCTCCAATTGACTTCAGTTTTTCAGCTAAAATATACGCTTTAAGCTTATCTGTATGCTGCTTAATATTTTCATCATCCACAAGACCAGAAAATCGAATGACGGCAAAACATCTAAAGGCTTTACTTGATAAAGAATACAAAGAACTGCTCTTATCTGAATTACTCATTGCAGCAATGGAACATGATCATATTTCGGTAAGAAAACTAGCTTCTGCTGCTGGCGTTTCTCCAACGATTATTCAAGGTTTAAAGTCTGGATCAAAAACAAACATTATAATCGATACTTTATCAAGAATTTTAGATGCTGTGGGATATCAAATCATTTTTTTCTCAGAAAAGTGCGGCTACAAGGCATTTAAAATCGACATAAAACATTTAATCGTCATCCAATCGATTTAAAAAAATGAAATAGGGGGTGATTTGATTAGAATTATTCTTGAATGGTTCTGTTTACGGAGAGAATCCATTTCTTGCAGAGATCTCCTTCAAATGCACAGATTTTCTCTGCATGGACAAAGCCTGAAGGCATTTTACTAAGCCCCTCAATCATTTCATTAAGATGCTCTTTCTCCTCTAGGAGAATTGACTTTACAGCTACTTTTGATCCAGCATTCTTTAAAACATCATCGTAGATACGGTAAAGTTCATCTGCTCGAAGTTCAATGGCATAGGTAACAAGTAAGTAAGCTGCTTCTTTGATGGCATTTTTAGTAAGACCTGCTCGCTTGAGGTAACGAGAAGTCTTTAAATCTAAAAGAGTCAAATAATGCAATGAGGATGTTCCCCCTAACATGAGGGGCATAGAATAAGTATCCATAGGTTTAGTCGATACCTTTTCAATCTGCCGTTTCAAATGATGAGCATGCCGAAATTCCTCAGCCGCATGTTTGAGCATTTCTTCCTTCACAAGTGTTGGATGTTCGCAAGCTGCAATTTTCCTAGCTCCGCAATTTTCGAGATAAGAAAGCGTATTCAGCCATTTAGCATGTGTTTCATGGGAAGCAACGACTCTTGTGAGGAGTTTATTAATTGATTCAGCAAAGGACATAAACGAAGTCATAGTTCTCCTTCAAGAGTAAGAATGATTTGGTCATAGATCAGTTTAAGTTCCTCTCTTTGGATGCAATAAGGAGGTAAAATATAAAGGACATTGCCCAATGGACGCAGTAGGATTCCTTTGCTTAAAAAAAAGTGATAAAGACGATCACGCATGGGTTGAAAGTAAGAGCTGCCTTCTGCTTGGTATTCTAATGCCAGAATAATTCCGAGACTTTCACATCGCTTAAGCTTTGGATGCCATTGCCATTGTTGACAGAATTCTTTGTGACATTTCGCAATCATCTCCCTTTGTGCGTTACAGGTATCTTCCAAAAGAAGGTCAAGGCTAGCTAGTGCGCTGCTACAGGCTAAGGGATTTGCTGTAAAGGAGTGACCATGTAAAAAAGCTTGATGTAAGTCGTCTCCTAAAAAGGCATTATAAATATCATTCGTGCAGGCAGTAACTCCCAAAGGCAAATACCCTCCTGTTAATCCTTTTGATAAGCAGATGAGGTCGGGCTTTTCACTCACCTGTTCAGATGCAAAAAGAGTGCCTGTTCGTCCAAACCCTGTCATGACTTCATCGGCAATAGTTAAAACATCATATTGGCGACAGCACTGAATAAAACGACTTAAACCATCAGATGGGTAAATTACCATGCCACCTGAGCCAAGAACCAGAGGCTCAAAAATAAAGCAGGCGATTTCGCCTTTGTTTAGAATCGATTGGAGCTGATTCAAAGACTTATCTTCTTTCCCTTTGAGTGGAGGGTCTATTGATTCAACATCAAAAAGATGTTTCCAAAATGGTCTATTGAACTCGTTTCTCCCTGCAGCAGACATCGATCCAAAGGTATCACCGTGGTATCCGTTCTTAAAACAAATGACTTTTGTTTTAGGAATGCCGCGATTATGCCAATATTGCAGTGCAATTTTGAGGGCAACCTCAACAGCTGTTGACCCATTATCCGAATAGAAGACTTTTGACATAGCTCCCGGGAGAATTGAAAGGAGCCTGGATGCTAATTCAACTGCTGGAGAATGAGTAAAATCTGCAAAAATCACATGTTCTAATACTTCTGCTTGGAATTTGATTTTTTCAACAATATAGGGGTGTGCATGTCCGTGAAGATTGACCCACCAGGAGGAAATGGCATCCAAATAACTTTTTCCATCTTCAGCATAAAGATAGGCACCTTTGGCTCGAACGATAGGAATCGGGGGACGTGCTGTCTGCATTTGAGTAAAAGGATGCCAAATGCAAGTACGGTCCTTTTCAACTAAGGAAGAAGTTTGGAGAAGAGTGGCTGCCATTGATTTGCATACCTTTGAATAGTTTGTAGGTTTAAGTTATCTTCAGGAAGTAATTTTCCTAAAACAGGAGCTTGTGAAATTTCTAAGATGGCTGATTCACTATCGGGGTTGGGTTCTCCATTAAAAATAATGCCAAGGATGGGAAGGCAAAGCTTTTTTAAGACTTCCAGAGTAAGCAGAGTATGATTAATGCTACCGAGATAATGCATTGAGACCACAACCCATTTACAATCCCAGGATTTGAACAAGTCTAAACTTGAAATTTTTGGGGTTAGAGGAACAAGAATTCCACCGACACCTTCGATGATCAAAGGACGTGTTGTTTGTGGAAGGATAATGGAATCCAATCGAATCAAAGTGTTTTCCAAGTGAGCTGCATGATGAGGTGATAGAGGTGCTTTTAGAGAGTAAGCTGGTGGATGGATAGTGTGTCTTGCTGTATCGAGCCACCTTTTCACCGTAGCCGTATCAGAATTTTCCTCATCGCCACATTGAATCGGTTTCCAATAATCACCCTTCAAAAGAGTAGTAAGGATCGTACTAACAATCGTTTTCCCTACATCAGTGCCTATTCCTGCCACCATAATTCTATGCATAGCAATGACTCCCATAGAATTGGATGTGGTTTATTAGCTGTGCTAGCTCATTTTCTGTGTTAAAAGCGTGTAGGCAAATACGGAGTACTTCATGTCCTCGTTGGACGGTTGGACTCATGAGAGGACTTACGTCAAATCCTTGATTGAAAATAGCTTGAGCTGCATGCTTTACAGCCTCGTTTCCTTCAATGGGTACAGATTGGATATGGCTCATAGAGGAACTTGGATGGAATGCATGTAACATTTGAATGAGCTTTTGAAGATGGTCTCGTTGCTGATCCATTACAGGGAAAAGGTCATAGCTACATTTGATCGCTGCAAGTGTTTGAAAGGGAAGAGCAGTTGTATAGATATAAGAGTTTGCAAAATTGATGAGTGCTTGCTTTAAGATGTGATTGCCAAGAACAATGGCCCCATAAGTGCCAAGTGCTTTTCCAAAGGTTGTCACTTGAGCAAAAACATGATCCGTGAGGTTGTGGTCTGCGATAAGTCCTCGTCCCTTTGGTCCGCAAGCACCCACAGCGTGAGCTTCATCTACGATGAGATGAGCCTCATATTTTCTGGCTAGTTGACTAATTTCAGTTAGTGGGGCCATAGAACCATCTGTCGAATAGATGGATTCGATGCAGATAAAGCGATCCCCTTGAGACGAACAGCCTTTTAGGCGATTTTCAAGATGCTCAAGATCGTTATGCCTAAAAGGAAATGCCTTAACTTGACTTAAGCGGATCCCATCATGGGTAGAAGCATGTACCGCAGCATCATAGAAAATGACACTTTCTTGGTTTGTAATGGCTGTTAGAAGACCCACATTCGCCATATAACCACAGCTAAATAGCAATCCTGTTTCGTAGCCATGAAATTTAGCAATCTTCTCTTCTAACTCTTGAGCATAGAGCGAATTACCTGTCAGTAAACGAGAGCCTGTTGATCCTAACCCATTGAGATGGCTTAAATGCATCTTCCATTCTTGAAAAACAGAGGCAGCTAATTGAGGAGAGCGAGCAAGCCCAAGATAGTCATTAGAAGAAAAATCAATGGGAGGTTGAATGGTTTGCAACTTTCGGAAATTTCCAAGTTTTATTCTTTTCAGCAATCTATTTTCTAAATATAATGTCATTTTAAGCGTCCCTTGGCAAATGCAGGTCTCTTCTTAAGACCTAGGAGCTGGAACATCTCCTCATCTTTATCAACAGGGTTATTATCGACTGTCAAAAGTTTCTCACCCGCAAAGATGGAATTGGCACCAGCTAGAAAACATAGAGCTTGCTGTTCATAAGACATCTCAATACGCCCAGCAGATAATCGAATCATCGATTCGGGCAGAACAATACGTGCTACAGCAATAGCTCGGATCATATCCCAAATAGATATTTTGGGTTGATCTTCAAGAGGTGTACCAGGAATTTGGCTTAATCGATTGATAGGGACAGATTCAGGATGGGGATTTCGCCTGCACAAGGTGAGCAGGAGCTCTAACCGATCTATGGGTTCTTCTCCCATTCCTAAGATACCACCACAACAAACACTCAAATTGACTTTTTCAACAATATCTAATGTATTTAATCGATCTTCGTAGGTCCTTGTCGTAATGATCGTTTTATAAAACTTTTCAGAAGAATCGAGATTATGATTATAAGCATAAAGTCCGGCTTTCTTCAGCCGTTCAGCTTGATGTTCTTTGAGCATTCCCAAAGTACAACATACCTCTACACCCAAATCGCTAATCCCTTTAACCATTTGGAGTACTTCTTCAAATTGCTTGCTATATCGTACTTCCTTCCAAGCGGCTCCCAAGCAAACCCGAGTTGCCCCTCGTTCTGCGGCTTTTTTTGCTTCATTGAGAACAGCCTCATATTGCCTCATGGGTTGAGCGGAAACAGATGTTTGATAATGAGACGACTGAGCGCAGTATTTGCAGTCTTCAGGACACCCCCCTGTCTTAATAGATATTAGGCTGCAAACCTGGACTTCGGCAAGTTCATGGAATTGATAATGAAGATGATTAGATTTTGCAATGAGCTCTAGAAGAGGCATTGCATACAATGCTTTTAATTCTTCAATGGTCCAGTCATACCTGATAGACATTCAAATCCCCCATATTTCAGTCGTTTTGTGTTTGAAACAGAGATTTTAGCTCGATTTTTTGGCATTTTCAACAGGAAACACCCTTTGATTCGGTTAGTTAAAACTAGAAAATAGTTTATGAAAAATTGAAAAAGGTTTAAAAATAGGGCTTTTGCCGATCCTTCCGCGATAGGTCACAGGATTCGTAAAAACCAAAAAGTAGTTTATAAAAGTTAAAAAGAAAGTTATTTTTTATGCTTGAAGTCCTATGTGGCAATAAAAATGTCCAAAGAATTCTCATTTTCCTATTTGTGAATGGAAAATGTTATGGGACCCAATTGCATCGATCCCTTGGTACTCCGCTTACACCTCTTCAAAAAGCATTAAATCGCTTGGAAAAAGGTGGACTCATTACAAGCTATTATGAAGGGAAGACCCGTCTGTATCAATTTAACCCGTCTTACCCCTTAATGAACGAACTTGAACAGTTGCTAAAAAAAGCATATACACTGCTTCCAGCTCATAGCAAGAAAGACTATTATGTTGTAAAGGAAGGTTTTAAAACATCATCAGCTTATCAAGAAAATAAAGCTCAGATTCTACTGGCGTTCTGGGAGAAACTCATGTGCGTTACTCAGCTCACTTTCCATGCAAAGACAAAATCGAAAGAAGAAAAGGGATGGAATGGAAAAGGTCAAGGTGAGGTTATTATTGTAAAAGAAGGTTCTAACACGTTAATCTTTAATGAAAAAGGAGCCTGGCAAGGCAAACAGGGAGAAGAAGTCAGTTTTAGTAACATATTTCGTTGGACTTTAGACCGTAATGCAGGCGTGATTTCTCTGGAGCACTTGCGACAAGGCCCAAATCATCCTGTTTTTCTTTTTCACCTTGCGCCTTCTGGCAAACACTCACTATCATCTGTCGATTCGCATCTTTGTGAAGGAGATACCTATTTCGGACAGATTCACTTTGACCCTCATAATCTTCGGTTAAATTGGAGAGTCATTGGCCCTAAGAAAAATGAGGAGATCGATTACTTCTATTCTTAATTTTTTAGCTGAGAAAAGTAACATGCGTCAAGAAAATTTTGGATTTTTTTAGAGCTCTCTCATTAAATCGATTTCTATAAATATGAATAAGTACTGCTTCTATTTAAGGAGCATACCCCCTCTGCATTTCTAAGGTGCTCATTACCTACTGACCGTCAATTTGGCCTCAGGATACATCTTCTCAGGCAAATGCTTATCAAAGTTCGTCTGACTAAGCAGAGTCTTCTCATAATTTTTATTGCTAATCTGATTCATTAGGACCCGATAACTCCATCCATTTAGCTTAGACATCTTGATGTAGAACTCGCGCTCTAGTGGGTCTTTACACTTTTCCATTATAATGGTGTGATGAGTCCAGCTAATTTCTGTCAGCAGTGCCGTCAGTTTTTCATTTTGATGATAAGACAGATAAAATTCTCTCATTCGCCACAAATTTCGAGCCGAAAATCCTTGCATTCCAGGAAAAGATTTTTGAAGGTCTTTAGCAAGTTGCTCGACTACAGAAGTTCCCCAAGAAGCTTCTTGTTGTTGTTCATAAATTATTCTACCGATTTCTTTATAAATTAAAATCAACAGTTTATTTACAGCCTTCAAAGCATGAAGCTGGGCATCTTTAACTTTCCGCTTAATGTCTTCTAGAATTTCTTCGTAAACTATAGGCAAAACATTCTTTGAGTTTTTGTTTTTTATAGAATAGCCATCTTTTTAGTCATTGGACATTCCCATCAATTAATTATTGGATATCACTCGCTCATCACTCTAGTCTATTCACACAAGGCATTTCGTTAATTGAGTGATTCCATAAGAAAAAAGAATTGGTATTTAACCATCCTTCCCCTCTAATTAATGTAAGTACATCTCCTATTTCCCATTTACCTTGAAAAGATTGCTTTTGTTGAAAAAAAGCACCATACATATCTGTTTTTGTTTTATCCCATACAGTTCCATCACTTAGCGTAACGCGATTTGTATTTTCATCAAAACTCATCACCCACAGACAAGCGGAATAGTCGGCAGAAGGGACTTCTTTCAGATAAGCCAAAGCTTTTTCATTCTTAGATATATTATTGATAACAAGAATAAAATCTGTGAAATTGCCGCTACCTGGATATTGAACTTCAATGATATCACCTATTGTCCAATGTGAAACTTCTTTTTGTTCAGTCCATCCCCATCCTAATAATTTCCAAGCTCCTCCAAAATACTTAATATCCCATTCAGAGCCATCATTTAACTTGAGCATAAGACCCTCATTATCAACATCCTTTATGGTTAAATAAGGGATAAAAATTAAATCTTTCTCTGGTGTCTTATTTTCAATGCTTTCTGCAAAGCTGTATTGGCCAAATGCTAGTAGTAAAAGAAAAAGTATCGTGCCTAATTTATTCATAGAACCTTCACTAAACCAGTTAAATTAAACGAGTCTTAAAATAAATCTGCCCAGTTGATTTCCAATATGTAAAGTGGGCCTGCTTGTAATGGTATTAAATAAAGCCATTAATCGTATTTTGGAATCTGTGAGCCAATGATGAATGTCTTGTCTAGGCATAACTTGATGATGACAAATTTTCCTATACATCCAATCAATGCCTTTATAAGTTGATTGAGCAACAGAAGGTAGAGCCAATATTACTGCTGCAATGCTAATCACGTGGCGAGGATGCCAAGGATTAACATCAAATATCGTATTGGGCCCAAATACTCTTTCTAATTGAGTGGTAGAGAAAACACGTCCAACAATAGATGAAATAATAAAAACTCCTGGACGAGAAACTCCTGCACTCAAAATAAGGGAAATTTTAGCGCAAACAACTACTGTTTTATTGGCAATTTGAACCCATTTCGGAGAGTTTAAACATACTTCGGTTGAAATTTCGCGTCCACGAGCAATTTGGTAAATATCATAAAATTCTATCATTCCAAAAACAAATGTTACCGAACCCGCAACATTCTTTACGTCTTCTTTGACAATTGGTTGATTCAGCAAGCGGACAGATGCATTAAATAGTCCTTTTACTCCTCCAGAAATAGAATTCATATATCTTCCCTTCATTTAAATAGGTATACAACAGCTATAAGTAGGGAGTATAATAATCGAAAGAGTTATCCTCCGCAACAAAAAGCAGGAAAACCATTAAACTCGTTCGGAAAATAATTAATTTACAAAACGAACCCATTTTCTTCAGACAAATTGACATCTACTGTAATAGGTGGTAGGACCGTCATTCCTTGGCTTACGCTTTGTAGTCGAAGCAATTCATGATAAGCCTTATAAAGAGATTTCTCTAACACGGTTTGATAACGAGAAAGCGCCGTAATTCCGTGACCACCATTTGAAAATAGCGAAGGAAGTGAACGGCGAAAACTAATCTGTAACGTCTCATTCATCATCTCTGCTTCAAATTTAATCACCCTCCTTAACCGCCAAGCATTGGCTATGATGCGTTCAACTAGAAGAGATTCCATAGAACTTTGAGGCATTAGCAAATTCCAAAAATTCGCTTGCAAAGGCTTTGAACTCCTTTTTCCAGCTCGCCTTGCACTAAGTTAGACTTAGCAAATAGTCCATGCTTTAATGTGTTTTGGCTAGCTTTCGCCTTGCCCTCTATTGTCACAGGCCTAGTTGAGTGTTGTGCATTGAGGCGGTTAGCTTCAATTTGTTTTAAAGTAGTCATGGCTTTTCTAACTTTAGAGGACAATGAGGATAAAAGCGACAAAATTAAATTTGTCGCAATGTCCCTTTTTTCGTTAGTTTTTTAATTTTCAAATAAGAAAGGATTGACGTCAAATAGACGACTAGACCGACCGACGGACGGCTTTAACTCCGTTTCTTGAAGCATTTTATGTTCCTTAAGAATGTTGATAGCAGGCTCTAATTCAATCTTTTTAAAGCGTCTAAACTTTCGTTGCGCCTCCCCCGAAGGGTAAACTGAATAAGTTTTTCTTACTTAATCCAAATTGAGATTTGTCTTGCTATATGCAACGCTCCGTCTTGATAAAGAAGTTCAAAGACGGCAAGCTCGTGGTTCGTCAGGCAGTGTCCAATCTTGACGGCTGCCGACATGTCTTGTAAGGGAATTTCATGCTTTAAAAGATTGCTATGCCTCATGCAATGAATAAGGCCCGCTATTCTTCCAATCGCTCCTGCTAATTTACCAGCCCAATCGGTAATGTGATTGAGCCTTCCAATCTCCTCTCCCATCAGCTTTTCAATGAGTTTGGCATATTCTTTCCATTTTTGATAAACCTCTTGAGAAAGTTTCAAACTAGCAAGCGATTGCTCTTGAAAACTAAAAAGAGCTTTAATTGCTTGTACTCCTCAATCACTTCAGATGATATAGGCGGCTCTTCTAACATCCTTAATCCAATTCTTGATTTTGGCATGACATATAAGAAGCATCCAGGCAGTCTCCTTCCTCGAAAGGTTTTATTCACGCAAATCACTTGAATGATTTGAGGCTGAACTGTAAGTCCCATTGTCAAAAGAGGACGATTTAAAAAGATAGGGTCTCTTGACCCTCTGTCGACTCTTGATGGACTTGTTGCATGCGCTTGTAAAAAGACGTCAATATTTGCTTTTCCATCTGAATAAAGGCCACTTAAAATATCTAAAATGCCTTCTTCGTCACTAAGGACAGCCATACTTTCTTGATTAAGAGACATAATTGTTCCCAAATGCTCAAGCGTAATGTCAGTTGTCCACAGTTGTCGGTACGCAGGCACCTGTAGCATCTCTTTTCCAAATCTTCTATTTGTTGCTGAAGGGCAAAAAATTGATTACCATCTGACTTAGCGGCTTTGCTCCTTAATTCTTTTAAACGCACCTACATTGTTTTTCTTTTGCTTATTGCCGATTGTATCTTTGGCTCGGCTAGTTTCTTCTGCTCTACTTCCCATTCCCTTAGTGGCAGCGCAACTTCCGCATAAACACGAGATTTTCTCTCGCCTGGAGGCAATATAGGCAAGGCCCATAAACAAAGAGGCTCATAATAATCCTCTTTGATTTGTACCTGAAATTTTCTCTGCACGGCTGTTGCAACTATTGTGAGTACCAAGAGAGCACTTAGTTCAATAGGCGTTTCCGTTGATCGTGACAGCTCTTGGATAAAGGTATTAAAAGGCTCAGGATAAACGTTCTCTGGCCAAGAGAGAATGAAGACCTCCTCCTCCAAAAGAAGAGGAGGAATCCAATTTTTATTTGAAGGGTTTGTTTCTTGCATTTTTTAAACCCTCAACATATAAATAGATCTCTTGCATAACCTGGAATAAATGCTAAAATGGCTAAAATTTAAAGGATTTTAGCCATGAGATACGAAAACTTGAAAGAATTTAAAGATGAAGATTTCCGCAGGTTAACAGGAATCAAACGGGCAACCTTTGAGAAAATGGTAGAAATTTTAAAAGAGGCAGAGAAGAAAAAAAAGAACATTGGCGGCAAGCCAAACAAATTGATAATAGAAGACAGGTTATTGATGGCGCTGGAATACATCAGACAGAATATGATCCGGAATCATGATAAACATTAATGATAGCGTGTTTACGATTGCGAGGCTTTGGCCGAACAACAATATCAACATCCTGACCGAGAGCATTCAAAAAATGAATTAGACGTTCGACAGAAAATCCATCTAGCTTACGTTTCAATAGTGCAGATACCTTGGGTTGATTAATACCCATAAGTTCAGCAGCTTTCGTTTGGTTCAATTTTCTCTTTTTGATAATTTGCTCAATTTCCCAAGCAAGCTTGGCTTTTGTTAGTTCTTCTTCAGGATTTTCAATACCAAGATCAGCAAATACGTTACCGCTACTTACCTCGAATTCTATTTCTTCATCTTGTTTTGTCTGTTTTTTAGCCATAACATCACTCTTTTTCTTTGGCTCTTAATCTTTCTTGATAGAGCTCGTGTGCTTTTTTAAGTCTTTTGTCAACTAAGTCCATTTCTTGTTTAGGGGTTTTAATACCTGATTTGGACTTCTTTTGAAAAGCGTGAAGCACATACACAACTTCTTCAAATTGTACTGTGTACATGGTTCTATAAGTTCCATCTCTGCTGTCATAAACGACTTCTAAAACTTTTGCATTTCCAAAACCTTTTAAAGGTTTGGTATTTTTATGTTTACCACCTTTTTGAGCCATATGAAGTGCATGACCCATTTCTTTGCGAACATCCATCGGAAATTCTAGAAGATCTTTTTTAGATGAGCCAACCCACTCGAGTTCTTTCATTATCTTTAATCTTTATCGCTCTATATTCATTATCCCAAAAATGGGATATTTTACTCAATTTTAATTATTAGTACTGGTTAGAATTGTAGCGTCATGAAGCGGCAATTTTATTATCCTCGCTATCGAATCCTTGAAGGATTTGTTCGGAGATATTCTTGCTAAATTTTTAGTGACCTTCACATCAAGATGGGTATAGCGTTGCAGCATTCCTAATGTACGATGTCCCATCGCAGTCGCCAACTCTAAGTTAGAAGCTCCTTGCCTTGCGGCAAGAGTACAAAAAGTGTGACGCATATCGTGCACCCGGCAGCCATCAATTTCCGCCCGCTTTAAAGCTTCTTGCCAAGCCTTTTTAAGATCCAATTTGCCAAAGGCTGTTTTGCTGGCAAAGACTAGAGGTTTTGCAGGATTACGTCCTTGATAAAGGCGCTTTAATTCAGCGACGACAGAATCCGCCAGTGAGATGCTCCTAGGGCGGCCGTTTTTAGTTTCTTTGAGATAAGCAAGCTGGTTTTCAAAATCAACATGTCGCCACTCAAGTCCTAAGATTTCACCCTGTCGAGCCCCAGTAGTTAGACTCATTAGAACGAAACAATATAAATAAGGTGATTTGCTTTGTTGACAAGCTATCAGCAGTCGTGCGATTTCATCATCTGAAAGGACACGATCTCTGCCAGGATTTTCCTTTAGCTTGGTCAGCCTAAAGCAAGGATTTTCATCAATCCATCGCAATTGAACTGCTTGACTGAGGAGAGCGGATAAACTCGATAGATAGCGATTGACCGTCGCTGCGCTACGCTTTTGATTTTTATTCGTGGGAGTGTTTGCTAAACGTTGCCGTTCTTGCCCGATAAGTTCAGGTGTCAAGTGAACTAAGTCGTAGCTTCCAAAGCGAGATTTCCAATAATTCAAATGATGGATTACATCTTCAGCTGATCGAATATGTTCTAAGGCTCCATCGGTGAGATAACGTTCGAGAAGTTGGGAAAAAGTATGTTGCTGTTTATGCTGGTCAAATTTAAATTTACCTAGTTTAATCTCTCGTTCGACATCAGCTGCCCAATCCTCTGCTTCTTGCTTTCTCTATCAAAATGGTTACAGACAGTCGGATAGCCTTTAATGCGAACAACTGCTCGCTAGTGACTTGTTCCGTCTTTATTTTTGCGTTTAAATATAGATGCCATTTGCTCAAACCTTTTGTTGTTTAGGGTTTGAGCGGCTGGATGGTGCTGGTAAAGATTGTTTTTGATTGCACCGCCACTGCAACGTGGAGTCAATATTAAACTTGATTATTGATATTCAATCAAGCTAAATAATGCTCAGAAGTGCGCGTGAAAGTGTGGGGCAAGTAGGATTTGAACCTACGACCAGCGGGTTATGAGTCCCTTCCCTCTTCTTAAACCACCGCAAATTACAGTAGCTGACAGCAACCACTATACAGTGGAAAACCCCTTTTCGTCCATGCCAATTTGAGGTAGTTTTACGTGGCTTGCCGCCCCTATTTGGTCCACCAGTGGTCCACGGATTTTGCCGGATTTGTTAATGATAAAAACGCATGCAAAAGTTGAAAAATGCCGACGTTTTTATCATAAAGGTGAGTCACTATACGATTATCCTTAAGGTTTTAGATGGCGTAT
This sequence comes from Parachlamydiaceae bacterium, assembly GCA_044226925.1. Lineage (GTDB taxonomy): Bacteria > Chlamydiota > Chlamydiia > Chlamydiales > Parachlamydiaceae > JANWJE01. The sequence continues at coordinate 229,482 of JBGAGC010000002.1, read as the reverse complement.
AATTTTTTCTTCAAGAATTGATGCCGCTCTTTTTGCTAATTTTGAAAAATCGTCCAAGCCACGATTTCTCTCGATGCATATTGCTCCTTCAATTACATCATCTTCTGCTAAAGGTAATGGTTTCAATGTGCGATTATCAAGCTGTCTACCGGAGGCTTCTCCTGCTAGTTCGATCATTAACTCAGCAAAGCTGCCATGTGCAGTTTTATTCCGAGGAGGGCGGCATTGTTTTATTATATTTTGTTCGGTTGTATCAAGCTTATCTTGAAATACTTCCAGAACTGCTGAAATGAGAGGTTTAAGATTCGCCTGATGAAAAGGGGCTTTTGTCATTTTCTTTAATTCATCTCGAACTTTCTCTTCTAGCTGAGCAATAATTCGCAGCCTGAGTTCTAGCGCTGTTGCAGCACCAGCAGCTGAATCAATTTTCAATTGAATATTATGTAGAATGGTGATTAAGGAATCGACAGGCACTGGCATCCTGATTTGTTTTTGATTTGAAGAATTTATTGTATTCGTCATTAGAATCTCCTCGTTTCTTTAAACGTTCTCCTTAGAACGTCGCTGTTCCATATTTTACACTGTTCCATAAATATTGAACAGTATAAAATCAGGAACAGATAAGGAGGGCGTATGAAAGGTCGGTTTTTGATGGGCTCGAATGAAAAACCTGTTGAAGGGAATATCTATTCGGACAAATCTGCTGTAGTTCTTGATTGGTTACTGAGAGAAGGCATAAAGAATCGAGAGCTATCAGTACGAAATGTGTCTAAAGAAGCTGGGGTAGGCCTTGGATCGGTACAGCGTGTTTTTGAGACCTTAATTTTAAAAGGAATTTTGCAAGTGGAAGGAGTGAGGACCGCCAAAAAGTTTTTCTTGAAAGATCCCAAACGCCTTCTTGAGGGCTGGTTAGAACATTACAGCATCGTAAAAAAATGCAAAATGAGAACCTACCGTTCAGGGTTTCAAGATAAAGCAGAGCTTTTAGAAGCAATCCAAAAGTCCAATTTAAGCAATAAGGTAGCATTCGCTCTTCATTCTGCTGCTGAAGCGCATGGATATAAAAACACAAATTTAAACACTCTTGAACTATACGTTCTTGATCCTTTGGTAAGATCACAACTTGAGAAAAAACTACTTTTAGAACCTCAAGAAAGAGGCTATGAAGTTTTGCTTATAGATCCTTACTACAAAAGCTTACTTAAGAATACTTTTGAATCACATTTAGATATCAATGTATCTCCTTCCATTTTGACTTTTTTGGATTTATATCACTTTCCCTTACGTGGACAAGAGCAAGCAGAATTTATGGCAGAGCGTCTTCCAGAGCTTAAGCGTATTTACAAGAGTGGTAAAACGTCATGACATTCAATCAAGAGGACAAAATCATTTCAGAGTTTTTAGAATCGATTGGCCCTTGGCGAGATTTTGTTGTGGTTGGAGGTGGTTTTGCACTCTTCATCTACAAACTTTATTTAAGCGATCCAAAATTGAAAAACCTTCCAGTTGGAACAAGAGATATCGATTCTCTTATTCCAAGGAAAATCCCCGAAGTATCAAAAAAGAACATTCAAATGTACTTGCGAGAAGCTGGTTTCAACCATGTTTTTAAAGATTTAGATGATCCGGCGACAGAAGCCTATGTGAAGGATATTGCAGGCGCTGAGGTTGAAATTGAATTCCTGACCGACGACTCTGCCAGAAATAACAAAGATAAAAATGTCGTTATAGCAGGTGTGGTAGCACAACCATTGAGCTATTTAAGTTTGAGTTTGCAGACAACTCTAAAGTTTCAGACTCACTCAAATGTTATTGGGAATGTAGTGACACCAGGTGCTTGGATATTCCATAAAGGCCTAACTTTTACGAAACGCAAAAACTCATTGAAGATACTTAAAGATCTTTATGGCATTTGGTATGTCGCCTCCCAGTTGGGAGCTTTTTCTGATCATGCTTTAGATGAGTTTAAAGACTTAGCAAAACAGCATCCAAAATGGTTTAAAACTTTTCAGAAAAATCTACAAAATTGGCTGGATAATGCCACGCCAAATGATTGGTCTAAATTAGAAGTTCAAGACCCTTCTGGAAGATTACGCAGCCTTAATTTCGAGCAGATTATGAAGAAATTGTTATTACAACCAACCCTTTCATTAAAGTAGGTAAGAGCTAAAAGGTATGGTAGAATTTGCTTCCATATCTGTACTCTTAGCCAAATTTGCGGACGAACTCGGTTAAGCGGATGAAGTCTCGACTTGATGATAACTGGGGATTAGATTTTCCTATTTTATCGAGGCATTCTTTTAGATCTTCAATTCCATAAGTAAGCTTGTTACCTATAAGATCGTCAAGGAGGACAAGTGTTTCTTTAGGAAAATCAGTGCAAAGATTAGTTGCACTGAGGTCACGAATCACAGAACCACAAGACTCTGTTTTGTTTAATAATGGCTGTAATAAATTGAGTGCTGAAGGAAACTGTTCCTCAGCTTTTATGCAGATCTCAGCCAGGCTGTTTGAAATATTTTCGTCGGTCATAAGTGCTTTAGACTTTGGCCAAACAGACCTAAAGTAAGGCTGCACTCTGTGCAGCCAAAAATTAGCTTTGCTAGAATCTTTTTGATTTTCGGGAAAGCTCCTCAGAAAGCTCAAAATCGTCTCCAAAACTACAACAAGTCCCTTTTTACCTATTTTTTGCGTTGCATGAACCAATTCTTCTTGGCTAAACGAATCTTGTGGATTGATAGCTACCCAGGTCAGAAGGGAGATATAGGAATCAGAATATTTTCCCAGTGATTGAGTATGTGAGCTTGTTTCTAGAAAATAATCTTTTATCTGTTGTAGTAAAGGAAGATAATCGCGTCGGCCACTTAAAAAGCCCATCCAAGCGTTTGCAGCTTCATTAAATAAATTTTTCCAGTTAAATAATGGGAGCAAATTCTCTTGGGTCCACTTTGGATCGATCCTAAATAGTCCAATCGCGTTGGATGCTAATTCTAGCCTAGCGTAACGAAAGGGCTCAAATTTTGTTTCGCACATTTTTGAAAGCAACTCTTTGATAGCTGGTGCAAGTCCTTGATCATCTCTCGGCTTTTGCTTAAAAGCCCAAGAAAGCACAGCCTTAGCTGTAATTCCCAGTGCGTGATTGATAGCAGTGTGGACAGGGTCTTCAGAGTGAGGTAAAGCTTCGTTAACGTTAGACTCAAGGATACGTTTACTAATAGCCATAAAGCTGGTACTTTCTTCAACATCAATAGATTTTACAGCTTCATCAAGCCACCAACTTAATGCGTGAGAAATATTCCTGATGAACTTATCGGAAGCGAGGGATAAGAGTTTATTTACCCGGTTCCATGACTCTGCGACTAGCTTACTACGAGACCAGGAAGATAACGCCTCTTGCCAACGCTCAGGAAGCCATTGATCGCTTTCAACTAAGCGTTCAAGGGCAGATAGCGCTACGTTAATATCACTCGCACAAAGGTCCTCCCAACCATCTCCATTGAAACTTTTTGAGCTTGGAGGTTGGGAAAGCCAAGTAACGAGTTCATCGAGAGTTTTAGGAACGGGTTCGTTAGCGAAAGGCGATCCACTCATGAATCTAAAAGAAAGCTCGTGAAGTTCATCTAAGGGGTCCCAATTGGGGTATTTTGTTAGTATACTCTCAAGAGTGACTTGAGCCTTTTCTCCTAATACAGCACCCGCATTTTTGGCTTTTGCAAGTCGGAGGCTTATATCACTATCAACGATGCGATCCCATTCGCCTTGTGTGAGCTTTTTGGTATAAAGTGACCTTGAAGGACCTTTCAAAATTAATTTTTCTAATTTACTCCAAGATGTTTTGTTCAGTTTTGGCGCTAAGGCTACAATCAAGCGTAATGCTTCTGGTTTTGTTTCAGAAGACCACAACCACCAGCTCTTATCCTTAATTAGCCATGTTAGCCCTATTTTAGGATCGATTATCTGTAAATGAGTGGCGGCAAAAAATGCCAATCGTTTGAATATCGGATAGGGTAGATTTATCCAGTGTTGTGCAGCAGATAAAGCCTTCACAGGTGAGTTGTTTGCCGTTTCTAGCCAGGAGTCTCTTGCCAATTCGATTAAGATTGTCCAGTCTTGGTAAAGATGATTTTGGGAGGATCGGTGGATAGATGGCTGAGCAATATAGGAAAGATCTTGCTTTTCGTGTGCACCATCGAGCTCTTGCATTAATTTTAGAGCATCTAACAGTAAAATAGAGACATCTTCCAAAATTAACGGCAGGGATGTCTTCCATTTAGGGAGTTTATCTAATTGAGACAACCAATAATGTGGTTCTGAAATTCCTAAAATGATTTGCCAGCTGATAAAGTCTTTGAAATTAGTGTTCTTGTTCTTCTCAGCTTGGTTTTTTCGATAACCTGGATAGACTCGCACTCGAGGTGCGAGGAGATCGCAAAGACGTTGCTGTAACGGAAACGTCAAGCCTTGCTCACGAAACTGACTTTCCCAGCTAACAAAGGCAAATCTCTTGTCAGGAGATTCGACCTTATCTGCCAGTACAAGGGACCACAATAATCGCATTTTTTCTGAGATTTTGCTCATTTTTTTTTGAATCATCTGAGCAAACTCGCGATGTAAATGGCCGCCTCTAGCTGTAATCCAGAGCAACATCTCCGGATTTTCAAGATGGTTGCACATCCATTCGCAAATGTGTCTCGTTATCGGATCGAATTCCCCAGACTGATTTGTCACGAAAGGAGAAATCCAGGCACCGCGATGGGATGGGGATGGTCTGTGGAGCAAGCTAAATTTTATCGACTTATCTAGATATTTTGTCCAGAGCCCAAACCGTGTTAGGTCTTCATATCCGAAGGTATGTTTGGAAATCACTTCCAGCCATTCGATCGGGGGAGTAGGATCAAGCTGAGAAAAGCAACGCGCCGGTATTCCTGTAGGATCAGATAGCGCCCATAGCATTTTTCCTACAAAATTGTCATCTTGGGTACTTAAAAGGGGCTTATTATAAGCATTATTGATGACAATACGCTCTTTTCCGCTGATGCCATCTCTAAAATAATCTGCCCACTCTTTGAGAGTGGCGTGAAGAGAATGATGGCCGTTTGTTTTGTTATACATTATAGGGATTACATTTTTTGCATCCCACTCACTCCATACATCTTTCTCCAAACCTTCATCATATCCAACAAAGGCATAGGCTTGCGGAATATTTTCACCATCTAAGAGATCGGCAGCGAAAGCATCCATTAAGTAACGAAGTACCGGGTCATCAATACTATATCCTACAAAACAAACTGTATATCTTGAAAATAGCTCTGTTACAAAGCAAGAAGCCCAACGCTCAGTTAAATAAGCTCTACCAAAATCTCCGCTCGATAGGATTAACTGATTGAGTTCATCGGACGAGGGGTTAGGTGAAAGTAGTCCATGAAGATAAACTACTCCACTCCATTTGTTTTTCGGGAAAGGAAGAAGAGGAGCTTCAAAAGTTCTAATTGTATTCTTCGTTTCACAAATTGCATTTTCAAAGAGTCTATCAAAGTTTGTCGTTACGATTCTCACTTTTCCATCTTTTGTTTGGCCTAATGTGAGGAGAGCCTTATGGGTGGGCGTTATCGTTTTTTCTAATCGGGGGGGACAAAGAACATTAGGAAGATGTTTTCGTATATTCGGACGACCGCCAGCAGTGCGTCTTTCAAGCAGGTCGATGGCACGATCGAACTCGCCATTATTGATGGCAGCAAGCTGTTGTTGATCAGGTTGAACACCTGCTTGACTATATAGATCTTTCACTAGTTTTTCGAACCCTGGCAGTCTTGCTGGACCGGAAACACCTGCTCCACAGAAAAAAACTACGTTCCCGTCCTCATGTGCTTGAAGAAGTTGTTCAGGGACTTCCGGTCCTTTTTTTACAAATTGCATTCAGATCCTATTCAGACTAGCGAGATTTATTTATATCATTTTTGATAGCTCTCAAAAACGTAAAACTACCTTTTTGTTGGGTCTTTACAATATCAAAACCCTGTTTCATAAGCAGCTCTGGGAGATTGCTAAGATTTTCAAAGCGCGATGTTGTTTCAGCAATCCAAAGATGTCCATCAAGTTTGAGGCAGCGATGCGCTTCCATAATATAATCCAAGTAATTTATTCCCATAAGAGAAAGTGAGAAAATGGCAGCGTCCAAAATTTCATCTTCTAGTGGCACATGGGCTATATCGCAAGCGATAACGTCATCATTTATCGCAACATGGTCAAAAGAATAAACCTTATTTTCGAGCTCTTGAGCTAATAAGGCTTCGCCGCAACCAAAATCCCCGATGATAAGATGTGGTCGCGCTTTACACCATTTGATAGCTTCTTGATAGGGAACAATTGGCCATTCCTTTCTAGCCTCACGATACATTGAATGGTAGTGCTCCCATTCTTCAGGTTGCTTCAGAAATCTTTGATGGGTTGTCGAGCTGGCAGAGGAATTCAAACGATGATTCATTTTCGAAAAATCGCCAAATTTTCTAAGGCCAATCTTTTGTTGCTGTTCAGAAAGAGAAATATCAATTTTGCGTCTCACTATTTCATGCACATTCCCGCTTTCCAAGCGATCGAGCCATTTCATAACATCTTGATAGGCTTGCGAAGGCGTTCTCAAGTGACCTTCAGGAATAACACCGTCTACAGCAGCATCGGCTATGGATTTCTTAAACTGAATACGTTTCCATCTTGATTCACACCATGACCATCTTTCTTCATTTAGTGTGGCGTATGTAAGAGGGACTATGATATCAACGTGATCGCTGCTTTGCCCTTGTCTATAAACCCGACCTTTTAATTGTTCAAACTCGGCGTGGGTCCAAGGAAGAGTATTGATAATTATGCGATTACAAACATGTTGCAAACCATCTACACCTGTTCCTAAACAACTTGTTGCTATTAATACATCGGTATCTGCATTTAAAAATTCATCCAGACCCGATTTATCATCGCCTGAATAAATAGTAACTTTCCACCCAGCTTTTTCAATAGCTTCTTTCAATACAGGTAAAATATTCTTAAGATAATGTGTGTATACAATTGTTTTGCGTTTCAGATTTTGCAATATCACAGGGATTTTCGCTTTGGTCAATATTCCCTCTAGATCAACCATAGATCCATTTACACTGCTGTTCTTTATCTCTTCAATGAAATTGAAACAATCAATTTCAATTGTTTTGACGTCCAAACGTTGTTTATATTGAGGAAGCCATCGAAGTCCATATGAGACAAATTTTTGATAAAGAGCAATGCAATTTCCGACGCTAGGATTGGTATTTAATTCATCATGATGAAGACCCGTGATTAATTCGATTAAGGTTTTACCTTCAAACAAGTTGTTAATGACTGGAGTCGCTGACATTCCAAGAACATGTAAGTTTTCGTTCCCAATAGAAGCTTCTGATAACATAGCGGAAATGACTTTCTTGCGCTTAGAAACATCTTCTACAACTCTTTGCTTTGAGTAATGGATTTCATCTATCACAACAAAATCTACCTTTGAAGATTTCAGGAACTGTTTTAATTTGCTTTCAGAATTTGGCTGCTGGAAAAATTCGTAGTTTAAAATAACATAATGATGGCTATTGGAGACGGGAGATATATTCAGATCTTTAGTTTCAACAATGCTATTCGGAAAGATGCTTTCAATATTTTCTTTCCAGCCATTTACAACACTATTTGGGCAACAAATGATTGTAAGTTTTGCATCGATAACGCGGCTTGAAAGAATGGCTGATAAGGTTTTACCTGCGCCAGTTCCTGACCAATTTCCGTACCTCTTTGACTTCTGAATCATAAAAGCTGTAAATCTTTGCATTAGATTTGGCAGATGTAGCTTACCGTTTAACTTAAAGCTATACCCGTTAGGGATGGGTAAATTTAGAGCGCCTTCATACTGCTCTAAAAATTTAGATTTAACTTCCTGTGAATATGATCCTTCGTAGTAATTTGTAAGTTGCTTTATAGCTTCTTGTTCATTCAAAAAAGCATGGCGCCAAATTTTAGCGATGGCTGAACTAATAAAGAAATCTATCGCCTCTTTATCAATGTTTGCAGTAATTTTACTGTCTACTAGAGCGAGAACATCAGTTGTTGAGACTACAGGTAATTCTTCATCAGGCTCTGAGATTTCTAATTCCGAAATCGATTTAGAAGATTCCTCAGACGAAGATTCTGCTTCAAAGTCGATTCTTTTAGTGGGATCAGAAATGAAACTATCAACCAAGGAGTCTTCATTATTGGCAAATTTCTCTAACTCTTCTTTGGGGAATTTACCTGTCTTAAGAGCCTGTAGAAAAGATTTCGCTTTGCTAGGATTATTTGAAACACCGTGTTGTTGAAAAATTACATATAACTCGGCTGGAGTCATTATATCAATGTGGCTTAATAAAGATTTTACAAACAATCTTACGCGATCTATTGTCCATCCATGATTACACAAAGGGCAGCCTGTACCATATTTTCGACTAACGGGTTTTGCCTGCCATTCATGTTCAGAATTTTGAGAACATTGCCACCAAACGATTATCCCACTTCCCTCTGTTACATCATAGGCTGTGAGATTTTCATTTTTTGTTGGATGCCACTCCTTTCCGAGAGCTGGATTCATTATTGCCAATGAATTTGATTGACATACTCGTTGATTGGAGCAATAGGGGCAGCCTCGAATATTCTTTTTTCCTGGCTTTGTTCTATTTTTGCATGAAGTTTGCCACTCATGCTGAGGATTTTCCTGACAAAGCCACCAAACTGATTCTGAATTGCCCGCAATGATATCAAAAGGGGTTAGGCTTCCATTTTTAGTTGGGTGCCATTGCACAATAAGTTCGGGGTGTGTATTTGCTACACAATTAGATGCAACTACTTTTAATCCTCTACATATAGGACACCCATCGCCACGCGCTCTATGTTGTATAGAAGCTTCCCATTCATGGTCCGAGCCTTTTTCGCATTTCCACCAATATTTTTTCTTCCCCCCTCCAAACACTTCACATGGCTTGATATTCCCATTCTTTGTTGGATGTAATTCTTTTGCAAGTTCGGGATAGCGCGACTCTAACGAATTAGTTATACTGAGTTTTTTTCCATCGCAAAACGGACACCCTGTTTTAAGGCGTTCCACAATTTTTGTTCTCCATTCATGATCCTTTCCCTTTTCACATTTCCACCAAGCATAAGTCGCACTTCCTGCAACAACGTCCATAGGTGTTAAGGGGAGGTTTTTGATTGGATGCCATTGTGCTGCAATTTCAGGATTGGTGATTGCTAAAGGAGTTGCTTTGCACAGAGGACAATCGCGATAAGTTCTATCCTTTCTTATTCGAGCTGTTATAGAATCTTGCCACTCATGTGTAGGATTATCACTACATTTCCACCAATACTTCTTATTTCCAGCGCCAACCACATCTTTTGGAGTAAGATTTGCATTTTTAGTAGGATGCCATTGTAAAGCAAGTTTTGGATGAAGAGTAATCAAGCTATTAGATTTAGATAAGCGAAAGAAAATACAAAAAGGGCATCGAGGTCCTTTTACTCGATCTGTGACGCGAACTTCCCATTCGTGGTCATCGGCTTGTGAGCATTTCCACCATACTCTTTTTGTGCTTTTATAAGTGACTTCATCTGGCTTGAGTGCTCCATTCTTGGTTGGATGCCACTGCTTTGCAAGTTCTGGAAAGGTTTGATCTAAGGAATCTAAATTCATCTAATAAAATTGGTATATATGCATTCAATTGCTGATATTTTAACAAATAAGTAATTAAACAAGAATTGAAATCCACAAACAAAATCAACTAAAATTAATTTAAATAATTAATGTTTTTCCATTTTAAGATCTAAAATCTTAATTGCGTTTTCATTTCCCTCAATAGCCGCGTGAACCACTCTCTCATCAAGCTTCCAAGGTTTTTCATATTTGGTGAGGATTTGAATGGCGATTGGATTACCAGCGAGGGCTTGATTTGTAATCTCATTGCTTAGCGAATGTTCTTTCCAAGCTAAATAGCTGGTTGGCCCAAGTGCAAGGACAAATAAGAGAATTGGAATCGAATAATATTTTAATATTTTGCTTTTTTCAATCATACAGTAGTTCCTTTTTCAGATATTATACTCCTAAAATTCTTCTAGTTCTAGATAGAGATTTTATTTGAAATCGTTAGATAAAATGATCGGAAGAAAAACTTTTTGAAAGGCTCGCAATGACTCGCATAAACGAGAGTGTTGATCTTTCCATTGCTCGCGTCGATAAATATCGATCCCTTCATGTTTTAAAAGAATTCTTGTTGCCATATTTTGTGGAAGTTCTTGCCAATCAAGCATTTTTCCTATTTCTTTCTCGATTACATCCTTGTCTTTTGAAAGGCGAAAAAAGCGCTCTTTAGCATCTAAGCCAGTGAAATACAATTCAACGCCGATGAATTTTTCGCGCATATCCACCTTTGCCGCAAAAAGAACATTCGATTTACCTAATGAGAATCTTAGAAAATTAGTCGTATCTGGACTGTGTGGCTTGAGTCCTTTTAATCCGTTTGCAATAGAAGTAAACTCGGTCCAGTAGTTTAAATAGAGTTCTTGTGTTTCTGTTAGAGCACCCGATTTAAATGTTTTCACTGCTTCGTTTATCCAACAACTCCACTCGTTAGGCTGACTCACTATATTGAATTTTGGTGCTGGTAAAGAATTGCCAATTTTCCAAACTTCGACTTCAACCCCAAAGAAATGCGTATCATTTCCAGTGTTCTCATTTAACCAATCGAGCGCGGCTCGATGTTCTTCTGTGAATTTTTGACATATCCAAATCACAATGGAAGCTTTTAAGCCGGCGGCATATGTTAAAATCTGACCTAGATGACTATGATCAGTAAGCTCCAATTGATTTTCTATCAGAACTAGTTTGTCTAGATATGTTTCCTTGCAGAGGATGTCGGCTCTAAATGGTCCTACAGTCAGCTCTGTGCCTTCTAAGCTTAAATTCAGTTTCAGCGTTTCGCCTAAGAGCGATAAGTTGCCTTCTTGAGATAACCAGGGTGTAAAATTTAGAGATTCATTCTGCCAAACATCTCGAAGGCTAACACGCTCCATACGTGATAATTCATTCATAATAACTCCATTTTGACAGTTATTATATCATGAACTAGACTTATAGTCTTTAGATTTTACGTCTCTAGATCCGAAGGCTTTAAACTTATAGTCTTTTCTATATTTGAGGGAATATGGAAAAGCCGAAAAATTCTAGACCTAGAGAACGTAAAACGAGTTTGCAAAAGGCCTTTGGAGCCGAATTGCGTAAAATTCGGCTTGAAAAGGGTCTTTCACAAGAAGCTCTTGCTGATTTGGCTGATTTACATTTTACCTATGTAAGTTCTGTCGAGCGTGGGGAACGAAATATTTCATTAGAAAATATTGGCAAATTGGCTAAAGCTTTAGGGTATAGAATAAAAGATCTTTTTGAGAATATTTGAGTTGTTTTTATCTCATCATGAGTTGCGTATGCCTGAAAATACAGGAGAAATACAGGAAAGTACCCGATTCAAAAAGGGACAGTCGGGTAATCCAAAAGGAAAGCCTAAGGGTGCTAAGAATAAATCCACTTTAGCAGCAGAAGCATTGCTCGAGGGTTCGTTGGAAAAGATTTGCCGTCGAATTGAAGAGGAAGCCGTGAATGGCAACATGCAAGCAGCGAAAATGGTTTTAGAAAGGTTTCTACCGCCACGCAAAGATCGCCTAATTCGCCTTGATCTTCCCGAAATTAAAAATGCCAGAGATATTTTAGTTGCTTCCAATGCTATTATAGCAGCCGTGTGTAGAGGTGAAATTTCTCCATCAGAAGGAGAAGCTCTTTCAAGAGCTCTAGCCACACATGCGCAAGCTATTGAAAACCAAGATTTAGAACAAAGATTAGAAGCTATAGAATCAAGAATAGAAAAGTGAAATGAAATCTTCTTTGAAAAAAAGAATTAGAAAGCTTGAAGGTTCTTCTAACAGGAATTCGCGAAAGCGGTATGCTAAAGTAGTTTATGACTCCTCTTCAGGGTTTGATCCTTCCACTCTTGAAATAGATGCTGAAGTGGTGCTTTGCTTGCCAGACAATGGAAGAAGAAGTGTTACTAAGCTTGATTTTTCTGAGAAACCCTATCAAATTTTTTATGGATACTGCTAGATCACTTTATGAGTTGAATGACATAAGTGACATAAGAATTGCCATGTTGCGATGAATCTCAGGCCACTGAAATCAGCTAACACTCTGATAGAGGCTGTAGGATTTGATCGAATTTCCATATTTAACATCCGATGTTATGTCACCTGTGTCATAAATTTTTAATTATCATCATTTGCTCCTCCTTGAGTCCAACACCAATCCAATGCCTAGATAAGCTGGAGCGCTTTTCTGGATATTTTTGTTTTAATCTTTCGAAAATTTCATCTCTCGTTGGGGCTTTAAATCCATTAATTTGACAGTATTCCTTTATCGCTTTTTGCATTTTGCTTTTTTGTGTCGAAAGTTCAAAGCCTTCAGTACACATTTCTTTTAAAAACTGTGAGATATAGTCATTTTCTTCCCTGTAGGCTTTGATTTTTTCTTGTACAATCGATGGAATAATTAAACCCTTTTTTTGATAAAGTAAACATCCTCTTATTAGCCAACTTAAGATAGCTTCACTTTCTTCAATAAGTCGTTCCTTAAAGTGGGGATCTAAAATTTTCTGATGCTTTTGGATTGGATTTTCAACAAACTCTGCCTCAAATGGGATGACAATCATGCGTTTCCAAAATGCATTGTCGTATGGAGGTGCATCAGGCATAAAATTGGTTTGAATAAACATTGTATGTGATGGCCTGATAGCCTTATCAACATTTGAATAAAGGTTTCGACAGGAAATTGTATCACGTCCGCTTAAATTCTTAATTTTTGAGGCGTCGAGTTTACTGCCTTTATTAACTTCTGAAAAAATTGCAATCCGAACCGATTGTAAAGCTACAAGATCGGGATTTGGTGAAGAAGAACTTGGTGGATTTTTGCTAAAAAGCAACATTTCAGAACGGAAAGTTTTGGCATAAGGTCCTAAAACTCTTTCTAATGCTTGCATTAGTGTCCCTTTTCCATTCCTGCCATCTTTTCCATACCATATGTAAACTTTTTCTTCTCTAGCATCTCCTATAAGTGCACTGCCCAAAGTAGAGCTTAAGAAAGACTCCAATTCATTATTATTAAGAGTTATGTCGGCGATGAATTGATTAAAGAGTACACTTCTGGCTTCCGGTATAAATTTAGTGGGACAAACGGTACGTATGAAGCGATCGGGTGAATGGGGTAGTAGCTTTCCTGTTTTTAAATTTACTACTCCATTTACGCATGGAAGCAACCCTAAACATTGATCCCAGGTGCCTTTAAATGATAAATATACTTCTATGGTAGAAAATACATTTCTACGACGACGATCAGTTCGTAACTCTTTAGATCGTTTTAATAATTCTTTTCTTATGCCATCCTCAAGCATTTCATCGAATGACATGTCTAAATATGCTGATGATAGCTTGTCGAAATCAAAATACCTCTTTTTATGTTGATCGATTTCCCAATAAATTCCATTCCACACGTAGAAAACCCCATTTTTCCCCTCTGATGGATCAAAAAGATATTTTTGAGGAAACATATGAATAAATAATTCAGCGTCGCCAATTTCATTTTTTTGTAGGCTTTCTATAACTTTGATTTTTTCAAGACCATCTTCTTCATAGTTTTTTAAGCTATTTCGAAGATTTTCAAGCTCATCTTTTTTCTCTTTTAATGCTTTAAATCGAACATGTAAGCCATTTTCAATATGACGGCGAACATCTTTTCTTTCATTGTTCTCCGCATCTCTTGAATTTTCCAAATCAGAAAGATCAGCAAAATCGTAAATGCTTAGGTTAGGATCATAGGCGGCCACATCCAATAAAAGTTGTCTGTCTTCTTTAAAAATTTCTTTTTCAAGATGATGCATTCTATTTTCGAGACTTGAAACTTTCTTACTTTTGTCATTGCTCAGGTCAAGGCAATCGATTAATTCCGCGTTGATATTGGACCTTTTAAATAAATTTTCTACTTCTTCCTTACAGTCCATAGGGCATACATAAGACTCATAAATAGGTTGATATGTACAATTGAAGTTGTTTCTCAATGTCTTTTTGATGAGATCGCTAAGCTTAACGCCCTTTTTTAATTTTATTCTGAATGCTTTTTTAAATTTTGGCGAAGCAGAATTCATGCGAGAACTCCTCCATAGAGAATTTTGCGATGATTTATCGACAAAATCTTTATTAGAGAAATGCAGATAATTGCATGGATTCGATAACACTTCTGCAACTTTAGATTTCGCCTAAATTTAATGAAGGGATGCAAACTTTCTAAAGACCATAATAAGTCCCTCTCATTAAATTGAGAGAGACTTATTTCTACATATTCAAATGGAAGTCCCATTAGGCCTCCTTACTTGAGTATGCCCAATTAAAGAAAGCATCCTCAACAATAAGCCAGCGACCTCCAGCTTTTATAAAAACGTGTTCGCATTTTTTCTTTTTTCTATGGGCTATTAAATGTCTGATTCCTCCTATGGAAGGCCATGGATGATATTCATCCCATTTGGTAACAGGTACAAGTCGACTTTTTGTTTCTTCCTTCATGTTTTGCTCCATTTCTCTTTTTGTTTTAACGTTAATGCTAAGGCTTGTGCCTTGCTTTCCATTAACTCAAACTCTCGTAAAACAAAAAAGTGAGGAAAAATGCCGAAAAAAGAAAAAAATAACCAATAAAAAACTACGGATTAAAATACCTCTTGGAGCTGCTCAAACACATGTTTCAAAAACATATTTTTTAAGGTTTTATTTTTGACGCCTTTTTCCTCTTTTCTCGAATTTTTTGAAACCATTCATCTAGTTCAGGATGTGCAGCTTCATATCCATCTAAGAAATCTTTCTGAGGGCATCCACGTTTTTCAAAAACATATTTTTTAAGGTTTTATTTTTGACGCCTTTTTCCTCTTTTCTCGAATTTTTTGAAACCATTCATCTAGTTCAGGATGTGCAGCTTCATATCCATCTAAGAAATCTTTCTGAGGGCATCCACGTTTACGTTGTGGCAAATTTTCATTTTCAGAAATTTCAGTAACCAAATCTTCAAATGCTTTTTCGATCATACTTGAAGATATTAGAGGAGTAATATCTGGGTGGAGAATGTAGTATTTCCTGGGAATTTTAGGAAAATCCTTGGACAATCGTAATATTTCTTCTTTAAGTCTTTCCCTATTTGATTTAGCGTTGATTTTCATCAACCCATTTGAAGGAATGTTAGGGGATTGACTTTTTAAATTTTCTCTTAATTTGTTTTCTTCATCTAAAACAGCAAGCAATAAATTAGGAAGCGGATAATTTATTGATCTCAAGTATGAACACCAATCCAATAAATGAGCCTTATAAAACTTATCTTTAAAACTTATATTGCTTATTTTACCGGATTGAGCTGCATCAACTAGTAATTTGTATAACTCTCTAACTTCGAATAAAATAGAATTTGTAAAAACCATAGAGGTATCTTCTTTTGCTACAAATCCGTAAGCTAAGTGAGCAACTTCAACAGCAGAGATAAGGCTTCTTTTCGCATGTCTTATGTAGCTCCACGTATCAGCTTGCATTGGAATTTGCTCAGGATGCGGGTAACGATTGAATATCATAATGAAAGTCCTCCAAAAAGTTTTTGATCGGCTTCTTCAGCCATTTTTTCTTTGTGTTGATGCGTTAGATGAGAATAACGCTTAGTTGATTGAATATGAGTGTGTCCTATAGACTGCCCTATTTCGAGAAGGGTTTTTCCCATTTCAGCGAGTAGGCTGGCATGAGAATGTCTGTTGTCATGAAACCTATAGTCTTTGATGCCGGCTCGTTTCAAAGCAGCTTTCCATGCGGTTTCGATGTCATAAGGCATTGATGGGTTTTGAGGAGATGCAAAAATCAGATTTTGAGAATCCTCATTAGGTTTTGCCTCTAGCAGGGACGCGATAATTTGATGTGCATATCCAACCAAAGGAATCAAACGAGGTTCTTTATTTTTTGATGTTTTTAGTCTAATGGTACGATCGATGATGCTAATATCACCTATTTTAAGTTTTAAAATCTCACCTCGCCTCATTCCGGTTGCTAAAGCCAATACAACAATAGGATAAAGAACTGGGCATCGGCTTTTTTTTGCTTCAGTCAATAGACTGACCCTCTCATCTTTTGTCAAATAGCGCTGTCGGCCTGGAGTAGGCTTTGGCTTGGAGACTTTTTCCATCGGATTTTCATGAAGCCATTCCCAATCTCTAACGGCAATGGTGAAAAGATGAGATAGGGAGATTAAGTAATGACGGACTGTTGTCGGTGAACGTTTTTCTCCTGTTTTCATCACACCTTGTTCTAAAGCCACTCGTTTTTCACTGATTAAGCTTGGTCGAATGGCTGAAAGAGCGTAATCGCCTAATTCTCTACGGAACCATTTCAAATGACGTTCGACATTTCTGGCATTCTTTGGTTTTCTTGGCAATTCTTCTGAGATGTAACGATCGATAGCTTCGGAAAGAGTATGTTCGGATGCTCTCACTTGAGGAAAGTGAATCCCTAGCAGAGCATTGCGCTCTTGTTCTGCAAGCCATTGTTTGGCAAGTTTTTCATCTGGAAAGGTTTTAATTTGATCACGATAACCTTTTTTGCGAAAACGGACTCTAAAAGAGAGCACATTTTTTGAACTGATGCGAACGTTGATTCCAGGAGGAAGACGGTTTTTGATTTTATCTAGTTGTTTCATATCGATGACCCTATCTTTGTAATAATAAGTTGGGTCAGCTACTGAAACTTCTGAGGAAATTGATGTCGGTTCCTGTGGCTTGCTGTGATCATTTGGTCCACCAGCGGTCCACGGCAGTGGAATCACCTTATTAGCCAAATCTAACAAGACACTACAACACCATTTTAACACAGTTGTGAATGGGTTTTTAAAAAGTGGGGCAAGCTGGACTTGAACCAGCGACCAGCGGGTTATGAGTCCGCTGCTCTAACCACTGAGCTATTGCCCCTCAGATAGGTATGCCTCTATAGCATACCAGGAAAAATCAGAATAATCAAGGGCTTTTTAACGCCGAATTGACTCCGCTTCTTGCTCTTCTCTTTGCTGACCTTCTAAAGTTTCCAAATAGAAATTCGCTAGATCTTGCTTAAGCTGAACCAATGCAGGCCGATAAATATACATCATATGCCCCGCATCATAATGCTTCATCGTAATGTGTTTCATTAAGGATCGATCCAATCCTAAGTGATTAAATGTGTACTCTGTCGCAAAAAACGGAGTCGCCAAATCATAATACCCATTTCCAACAAATACCCTGACATACCCGTTTTTCGTCATCACGCCACGCAAGGTATCTGCAACATTTAAATATTGATTTTTGGCAATTCCATAATCCCACGGCTGCACATTTGTCAAAATTTTATAATGACCGCCCTTTGTCCACTTGAGTTCTGTCTGAATATAATGATTTAATGTCGACGTAAAAGCTCCAAAAATAGCATCAGCACTTGGATCATATTCAAAATGCTCCCCTACTGCATCCGCATCAATGCCTTTAAAACGGCTATCAAAACGGCCAACTGTTCGTCTTTCATTACGCAATAGCTCTTTGACAAAACGCATAATGTCAATTCTTAAATTGCTTCGGTCAATGTATTCAGGCGCAAGGCCTGTCAATCGAGAAAGCTGATTAATGATGCGGTCTCTTTCATTTGGAGTTAAAAGATCTCCTTTAAAAAGAGCATGAGAATAATCATTGATCACAAAGTCACGAGCTATTTGCATAGTTTTCGAAAAATTAGTTTGTAAATCCGGACTTAACTTTTTATGGTACCAAGCTGTTGCTGTATAACTGGGCAAAAACAGAAGATAAGGCAGATCATTGCCAGCACTAAAGTCGATGGATTGAAAATTCAACACGGAAGAAATCAAGACAATCCCATTGACATACACGAAGTAATGATCATGCAAATAACCTGCAAGTCCTGCTGCACGCGTTGTCCCATAGCTTTCGCCTGCAATAAACTTTGGGGATTCCCAGCGATTATAACGGGATAAATACAGACGGATAAATTCTGCAACAGATTTAATATCTTCTTCTACCCCATGAAACTGCTTGGCATTTTCAGGTGGAATGGCACGGCTAAATCCTGTCGATACAGGATCAATAAAAACTAAATCTGTCACATCGAGAATAGAAAATTCATTGTCAATCAGATGATAAGGAGGTAATGCATCGCCATTTTCATTTAAATGGACGCGTTTAGGACCAAAAACGCCTAAATGCAGCCATACGGAAGAAGATCCAGGCCCACCATTAAAACAGAAAGTCACAGGCCGCTCACTCAAATTATCCACACCGTCCTTGGTGTAACTAATAAAAAACATACTTGCTTTAGGCTTGCAGTTTTCATCCTTTAAAATCATGTTTCCAGCAACTGCATGATAAGCCACCGGCTTGCCATTAATCATGACTTCATGTGTGGTCTCCGAAAATTCTTCTTGTTCAAGACAAAAGGATTTTTCTGATTCTTGGCTTCCACCATTTTTGCTTTCTTCAGCAGCATAACCTGAAGACATCACAAGGAAAAGTGATATTCCCCAACAGCAAAGATATTTTAGGATTTGCATGGTCTTGTCCTTTTTAGAAGTCTTTTCTTTTTGTTTGATTGCTTGATGAAAAAGAATACCTTTAAGTCCAATAATTTGGAAGTCTTGGATTTTAGATTTTAAATGTTTATAATCAATAAGATGAAGCTCTTTAAGAAAGAATTAGTAAAAATTTTGATTGCTAGAAGGCATGTTTAGCAGTCCACTGCTTTGGTTCTGAATTATTTTTTCAAGGGATACTGATTTAATTTTTCTTGAATTTGTTCTAATGGAAGGCCTATGATACATACCCGCTTATGGCGGCTTGTCTCCCCTTGAATGAGTTGCACTTTAGACTTGCCTACCCCTAACATCCGAGCTAAATACTTGATTAATTCCGCATTGGCTTCCCCTTTTTCTGGAACGGCCGCAAGACGAACTTTCAATTCGTCATTTTCCCATTCCACAATTTCGCTTCGAGAAGCTTTAGGAATCACTTTAACTTTAAAGCTCACGCCTTCATTTGTTTGTTGAAACATTTCAATTAATACGTTATGAACAGTTTAATATTAAACTCAAATTTTTCCATGCTCATGTCAGATAAAGCCACTCTTTTTTTAACAAGCTTATTTATCACATTTGCCGCTATTGCCAATTTAGTGCGTGCGTTATGGAATATTCCTATTACCATTGGCACACTTATTTTGCCTGGATGGACAGGAGCGATTATATTTATAGGATTGGGCCTTTTGGCGACTTGGTCTTTTAGAGCCCTTGCAGGCCTTTCTTCTCTGCCTCCAACAAACTCTTCAAATCTTTAACTGAGAGGAAAGCGGCACCTCCTGCTCGCATACTTAGAATAGAATGTTCAACATCTTTTGGATCAATATTAATTCCACGGCAAGCATCCAAAATGACATAAGGGCGAAATCCCAACTGCAGCGCATCCATCACTGAATATTTCACACAATACTCGGTGGCTAATCCTGCAAAAAAAACGTCTTTTACTCCTTTTTCTCTTAAATAGTGCTCCAAGCCTGTTGACTTGCGATGTCCATTGTCAAAAAAGGTGCTATAACTATCAATGAGCGGATCAGTTCCTTTATAAATGACTTTGTCGACTTGAGTCGAATCCCAGCCTGGGGAAAATTCAGCTCCTTGAGTCCCTTGAACGCAGTGTACAGGCCAAAGAATTTGATCTAATCCTCCCAAGTTAATATGTTCTCCCACAGCTTTACCTTCATGGTTGTTTGCAAAGCTTCCATGATCTGTTGGATGCCAATCTTTAGTTGCAATAATCAAATCAAAAGGATAATGAACAATTTCATTGATCAAAGGAAGAATTTGATCTCCATTTTTAACAGGAAGAGATCCGCTTGGCATGAAATCGTTTTGAATATCTACTAAAATGAGAGCTTTTGCCATAAATATCTACTTTTTTAAGAAGGATAAGGAGCAATAGGTGATAACTGACGAATCTGTTTGATCAATTCAATTTTAAGATCATAAAGCGTTTTTTCCATTCCTACTTCATACAGATGCGGGTTAAGAAAACGTTTAATTCCAACATGAAAACGTCCTAGCTCCTGTTGAGTATAACGTCGAATTTCTTGTAATGTGGGCCGTTGATACACACATTGTCCTTGGCGGAAAATAGGCTCTAAAAGGTCTTTACTAATCATACCTTTTTTAATTACACGAACACGCGTGGGATCTAAAGGATCGACAATTTGGCAATCTTCTTCCCAAGGAAAATGAATATCATAAATGACATCTGCAACGTTTTCTTGATTTGTATAAAAACGCTTTACTTGCAAAATTCCTGGATTAGAAACTTTGATCATTTGTTCGGAAAGCTTAAGCTTATATTTCCACTTCCCACCAGGATCTCGAATCGCTGAAAGCTTATAGACTCCGTCTAAAGCAGGTTGATCTTTAGCTGTGACTAAATTTGTCCCCACTCCCCATACATTAATTTGAGCACCTTGACGCTTCAATTCACTAATGATCGTTTCATCTAATTCATTACTTGCCATAATGAGGGTATCTTGAAAACCCGCTTGATCTAATAGCTGGCGGCTTTTAATACTTAAATCAGCCAAGTCCCCAGAATCCAAGCGAATACCGAGAAATTTTTTTCCTTGCTGTCTGAGCCATTTGCCAACTTCAATCGCTTTTTTAACTCCTTCAATTGTATTATAGGTATCGACTAAGAACACGCAATTATTGGGTAGATTTTTAGCGTAGGTTTGAAAAGACTCTAGTTCATCATCAAAAACCATTACCCAGCTATGAGAATGCGTTCCCTTCACAGGAATACCAAATAACTTCCCAGCCAATACATTAGAACTTGAATCGCATCCGCCTATATAGGCTGCACGGCTCGCTGTCAAAGCTCCATCTACTCCTTGAGCCCGTCTTAAGCCAAATTCTAGAACAGGCTCTCCCTTAGCTGCTAAGCAAATACGGGCTGCCTTAGTGGCAACTAAAGTTGGAAAATTGATGAGATTCAAAAAAGGACTTTCGAGCAATTGACACTCAATTAAGGGTCCTTGAATACGCAAAAGGGGTTCATAAGGAAAAACAACTGTCCCTTCCGGAACAGCATCAATATCGCCCGTAAACTTCAGTTTTGATAAATAATTCAAAAATTCTTCGCTAAAATAAGGATTTCCATCAGGCCCTAATAGTTGAGCTAAATAATCGAGATCAGAAGTATCAAATTTAAAATTTTCTAAATAATGAATAACGGATTCGAGTCCTGCCGCGACAGTAAAGCCTCCTCTAAAAGGAGTTTTGCGAAAAAATAAATGGAAAACTGTTTCTTTTCGATCTAATCCCGCTTTCCAATATCCATAAGACATCGTCAATTGATATAAATCAGTTAAAAGCGTGAGAGATTGATTATAAATAGAAGCAATAGGAACTTGCGGCATACTAGATTTTAATCAAGTAAATGGGGTTGTTGTTTAATAAGCTCAATTTTGCGTTCTTCTAGTTTTTTGATTCGCTGTTCAATTTGATCATCTTCTTTTTCCAATTGCCGAATCTGCTCTAATTCTCGACGATAACCTTCCCAATCTGCAATCATCAAACCTTGCCCCTCAACTTCATCTTTCATTTCTTTAAGGTTAATTTGATGCCAGCGTTTTTTGAGAACTTGAATCTCTTCTTCAATTGCCTTTAACTCATCTTGTTGAGATAATGTTTCTGCATTCAAGACAACTAAAGGGAATACATAACACAAACAGAGCATCCAATACTTAAACACACTTTTTCTCCTTTAAAGTTGGCCGTAGCATAGCGTATTTTGAATTCGAAGTGAAGTTTTAATAAATCCTTCCTTTTCAACAATTCCGCACATTGAAGAAATAAAACATCAATTAGAATTTTTGAAAACAAAACTCAAACAAGTTCACAATATCCTTATTTTAAAATTTAGTAATTTTATTCATCTATAATATTAACAGGAAATTAAACATGAGTACTTTAAGTATTGATCCAAAGAATTCTTGTCCATTTTTATTTTTGTTAGAATTCAACGATTTGCACAACGATTTATTTTCTGAGTTATCGGATACAGATTTAGCCCTTCGCTTGTCTTTAGTCTGTAAAAAGTGTTTAGGAATTGCCAATCAAGAAATTCTTTGGAAAAAAAGAATCGTCTGCAAATTAAATAATCAAGCAGCTATGCAATTTTTTAATGTATTTAAGAACTGGAAAGTTGCTTATATTTATTTTAAACAAATGAGCAAAACCGGAACTGTTGTTTCGCCACATGAAATACTCGATACAAATGGAATAACTTATATAGGTAAATTCAGGGATGGTAAATTATCCGGAAAAGGAAAAATGATCATCGCAGATAAAACGACCTATGACGGACAATTTAAAGATGGCGTCTTTATAAACGGAACAAAAACTTCGGCTGATGGAAATTTAATTGAAACAGGACAATTTCAAGAAAATCAATTACAAGGAAAAGGAAAAAGACTTTACCGACAAAATGGTGATGTCCTTGAAGGAGTATTTCAAAAAGGTCAATTCCATGGCAGAGTCAACATACATTTCGCCAATGGAACTTACACATATAGACAATTACCAGCTAAAGAAAAGAAATTTTCTTCTAACAAAATTAAAAATAGCCGCTATGATCATATACCAAATAAAATCTCTTCTCGGTCTAAAGGAAATCCATTACCTTATATCTCAAAACAAGTTAGACATTTCAAATAAAGGAAAGAAAAAAATTAATTGAGTTCATAAAGAATATCTAAAATTTGAAAGCATTTTTACCTAGTTTTTTACTAGAATTTTGTTCTTTTATTTCCTTATGAATCCATGCAGCGCATTTCCGGATTTGAATTTTAACCTATTTTTAAGTCCGGAAATCCTTTTGAATTTCCTGTAAAAATCGAAAAGCTGAGCGCGCATTTGCCGTTTCATTTTAGAAAACCCTCATTGATAGGATGATCCAAAGAGATCTTCCTTCATCTCTTATTTTTATATAAAGTTCTGCTTTTATAAATTTTTCGCGCCTAAAAATAAAAAGTCTTTATAATCAGCAAATTGATGATTTTTTTTCAGGAGTATCAATTATGAAATGGTTGACAGGCTTTTTATTAATGTTTACTTGCTGGATGTTTGAAGCAGCGTCTTTACAAGCAGACGATCTTTTTCTAAAGGATAATTTGCAGCGTGCTCAGCCAGGAGACTATATTGTCATTTCTTCCAATAAGACCCAAACGCTCATGCACATTTATGCAAAGAATAATCAAATTTTGACGGTAGAAGAAATTGCCGTTCCAGAGAGCAAACGTTCTACTGATTTGAATTGGAAAGAATGGGTTCGTCAAGGTGCTCCAGAAAACACTTCATGGGTAATGTTTGACATTGATCTTCGTACAGGACAAATGTTGCGCTACTATTCATTTACAAAAAAGAATTGGTTTGAAATTCCAGATGCCGACAATTTTTTATCTAAGCTTCTTAATCTTAAATTTACTAAAATTCCAGATAATGCTCGTAAACGTGTAGGCCCTAAACCCACTTCGGGACCAGATTTTCGTCCTCTTTGGCAACCCCGCATGATAATGGAAGGAAAACCTATTCAAGGTGTTGCATTTGATGCTTGGCGCACAAAATGGCCAAGCGATGGAAGTGATTTATCTGGTAAAGCCATTGAGGTTTATTTACCTCATGATAGTCAACGCTATCCTGCCTACTTTCCTTATTGGTTGCAAATTAATGGAATTGTAGGAAAAGCCAAAGTACGTATTATTGACTCTGGAAGTCAATTAAAATCTCCTAAAAAACCTCCTTCTCTTTAGAGGAATCAAATGAGCTTAAATCCTACCATTGTTTGGTTCAGGCTTGACTTACGTTTAGAAGATCAACCTGCTTTGACAGCTGCGGCTCACAAAGGTGGCCCTATCATTCCTCTTTATATTTGGGCGCCAGAAGAAGAAGGAAATTGGCAGCCTGGAGGAGCAACTCGCTGGTGGCTACATGGCTCTTTGAACGATTTACAAAAAGAGTTAGAAAAGCTCGGATTACCTCTCATCATTCGCCAACATTCTTCTTTGCAAACACTTTTAGAAATTGCTAAAGAAACCAAGGCTGACGCGGTTTACTGGAATCGTCGATATGAACCTTTTTTCATTCAACGAGATGCCCATATTAAAGCAGAATTAAGGCAACAAGGAATTAACGGACAAAGCTTTAATGGCAGTTTACTTTTTGAACCATGGACAATTCAAAATAAACAAGGCAAACCTTTTCAAGTCTTTACTCCATTTTGGAAAAATTGCTGCCAACAAGGAGAGCCCGAGCCGCCACTGGATAAACCTAAAAAAATTATTCCTTATCCAGGCTTCATCCATTCCGATCGTTTAGAAGAGTTACATTTATTGCCAACAATTCATTGGGATGCAGGTTTAAAGGAAACATGGAAACCAGGAAGCTCTACCGGAAAAAAAGTTTTAAATAGTGTTTTAAAACGCATTGTGAGTGAATATTCCACACAGCGAGACTATCCAGGAATAAAAGGAACTTCTGAACTTTCTCCTTATTTACATTTTGGAGACATTTCACCCCGCCAAATTTGGCATACTACTCGTCAATTGGATGGTATGAGCAACAAAGGTGAAGCTTATTTGCGCCAATTAGGTTGGCGTGAATTTGCTCATCATCTCCTTTATCACTTTCCTCATACTCCAGAGCAAGCCTTGCAAACCAAGTTTCAGGCATTCCCTTGGAAAAATAATCAAGAAACTTTACATGCTTGGCAAAAAGGATTAACAGGCTATCCCATCGTTGATGCCGGGATGCGACAATTATGGCATACAGGCTGGATGCATAATCGTGTAAGAATGATCGTGGGATCATTTTTAGTTAAAGATCTTCTTATTCCCTGGCAAGAAGGAGCAAAGTGGTTTTGGGATACATTAGTCGATGCTGACTTGGCAAATAATACACTAGGTTGGCAATGGATTGCAGGATGTGGAGCAGATGCTGCTCCTTATTTCCGTATTTTTAATCCCATTACCCAAGGAGAAAAATTCGATAGCCAAGGAGAGTATGTGAGAACATGGATTCCCGAGATTAAGCACTTACCAAATGAATGGATTCATCAGCCTTGGGAAGCCTCTCCACAAGTTCTTCGACAAGCCGGTATCACATTAGGCAGAGATTATCCAAATCCTATTGTCAATCATAAAAAAGCCCGAGAAAAAGCATTGGCCGCTTACTCCCTCATCTCAGGAGAACGCCTTTAAATTTAACTTATGCACTTTATTAAAAATCAAAAAAGGGCGCATAGCTTAGCCAAAGCAGTAGAACAACCATTGCAAATGACACTTATCAACAAAGTTTTTATATAAAATATTCCGTCAACTTTTTTTAAATAAAATTTTTTAAAAATTTCGCTTATCTAATTTAAATATTTAAAAATGAATAAATTACATACAAGAAAATGTTTTATGTTTCTCTATTTATGTCTTAGCAGCCTCTCCTCATCTGTGGTAAATTATCATTTTATTGACAAACCTTGCACAATCTTTCCACAAAAAAAAGAGCTCATTTCAAAGCTTTTATCTATTTAGGCGTACAAAAAGCATATATTTTTCAAATTTAGGATCACTTTTTAAAGGAGTACGTTCAATTCCCTGTTCTATCTTGTGGTTTTAACCTTTTAAGTTAAGAGTTGTCATTTGAGTTTTGATCCGCTATGCTCGTTTCATATTTATTTAATTTTGATTAATACTGACTAAGGCAACAGGTATGTATTCTCTTAGAAAATCTCGCCAAATTCTCAAATCTAATTACAAGTGGTATGAAAAGAAAAGGCATCAACTTTCTCCTGATCAACTTACACGATTTGAATTTCAGCTTCAGAAGTTAGATGAAGCTGTTTTAAGAGATGATCGAACAGAAGCTGATCGTTTTGCGCGTGAAGTAGAAGAATTTAGTGAAGCGCATTTCAAAAAAGGACTCTTCTCCTATGTCGTTGAAATGCTGATTGCGATTGCCGTTGCCTTGGTGGTTGCCACTTTAGTTAGGCAAATGTGGTTCGAGCTTTATGAAATTCCCACTGGATCCATGCGTCCAACTTTTAAAGAGCAGGATCATTTAACAGTCACCAAAACAGCATTTGGCATCAATGTTCCTTTAGAAACGAAGCATTTCTATTTTGATCCTCATCTTGTCCAACGAACAAGCGTTGTCATTTGGTCTGGTGATGGTGTTCCGCACTTAGATTCTGATTCGACTTTTATGGGAATTTTTCCTTATACAAAGCGTTATATTAAACGCTGTTTAGGAAAGCCTGGTGATACCCTTTACTTTTACGGGGGGAAAATCTATGGATTTGATCGCGAAGGCAATGATCTTGTGGAATTGCGCGACAATCCTTGGATGACTCATTTGGAACATATTCCCTTTACCAATTTTGAAGGGCGCCGCTCTTATGTGGAAGATCGTCGTTCAAAGTCTATTCCAGAAGCTATTTTTCATCATTTCAATCAAGCGATTGGGCGAATCCGTTTTTTATCTCAGGAAATTAAAGGTGAAGTCTTTAATGGTCATCAGTGGATAGAAGATCGTCCTGCAGCACAACGCGAACCTCATCAAACCATTCAGACTTATAGTGACTTTTGGGGAATTCGCAATTTTGCGATGGTTCGTCTTTTAGATAAAGATCAACTCGAAGCTTTGACTCCGTATCGCGCATCAGAAATGGAAGACGGCTTACTGTATTTAGAGCTGCGTCACACTCCGAGCTTAAATTATCCCAATCCTCTTTTATCAGATCGCTTTGGAGTCGTAATCAAAGGCTATACAACGATTATTCCTTTACAAGAAAAGCATTTAAAAGATTTGATGGAAAACATGTATACTTGCCGTTTTGTCGTAAGAAACGGTCGTGCAAGTTCTTATCGTTTAGATGGCGAAAAAATTTATTCTTATAGTCCTTCGTTTCCCAATGTACCGGACGGCACTTATGAATTTTATTATGGCAAAGGCCTTTCAGTAGGATGGGGAGGAATAACTTCTCCATTACCAGCGGATCACCCTCTTTATAACGCCGAACCGAGACATATTCAGAAGCTCTTTAATGTTGGGATTGACATGAACACCCAAGTCGAACCGCAGGTTCGCAATCAGCCTTTTTTTCCCAATCGCTATGCTTATTTCCGCGATGGCGATTTATATGTCATGGGTGGAATTTTGCTAAAAAAAGATGATCCTATTTTGAAGAGTTTTCACAATCGTGAGAAGAAAAGAGAACAAGGAGCAACTTCTAGGGCTCCTTACGTTGCCTTTAAGGATTATGGCCCTCCTTTGACATCTGAAGGCAAATTGAACAAGGAATTTATTGAAACTTTTGGGCTAAAAATCCCAGAAAATCATTATTTAGTTTTGGGCGACAACCATGCGATGAGCCAAGATAGCCGTTATTTTGGTCCTATTCCACAAGCCAATCTGCAAGGAGCACCCTCTTTAATTATTTGGCCTCCAGGAGAGCGTTGGGGCGTTCCTAACCAAAAACCTTATCCTTTGTTTACGCTGCCGCGGCTCATTGTTTGGAGCATCGTTGCACTCATTGGATTGATATGGTGGCTGATTCACCGTCGCAACCTTAAAAAACCTACTTTTAAGAAATTAAGCTAGTATTTCTTTCGAGTGCTTGTTGCACAAAAAAGAGCTAGAAGAAATGTTTTTGAAAAGAAAAATCTGCGATTTACAAGTTTTCTAAGAAAAATGGAGACCGTCACGCTATGTTTGATCGCTTGATTGAAAATTGGCCCTATTGGATCTCAGGTTTTTGCCTCTTTATTTTTTTAGCTGCTTATTATAAAAGACGCGGCATCAAAAATTTTATTATTCGCCATCGTCTTTTCCCTATGAAGGCAAAAGAAAGTGCTCTCGCACATCAATTATTAAAAGGCTTAAGAGGACTTGAAATTGGAGCTTCCGCTCAAAATCCTTTTGGATTGAAAGCTCTTAACGTTGATTATACAGACGAGTTTACAATTTTTAAAAAAGAAGAAGTCAAGGTTGCAGGCTCTTATGCAAAAGTTGACATTGTGGCTCCCGGGGATGATTTACCTTTTAAAGATGAAACAGTCGATTTTGTCGTCAGTTCCCACGTCATTGAACATTTTTACGATCCTATTAAAACCATTAAAGAATGGCTTAGAGTCATCAAACCTGGCGGATATGTCTATATGATTGTCCCTCACAAAGAACGGACATTTGATCGCGATCGCCCCCGTACTACACTAATAGAGCTTATAGAAAGACATGAGCGTCCCAATCCTCCTACTGGAGATTATGTCCACCATCATTTCACTGTTTGGGTGACAGAAGATTTAGTAGAACTTTGCCGCCATTTTAATTGGAAGGTTAAAGCCGTTCAAGATGTCGATGATAAAGTGGGTAACGGCTTTACTGTTGTGATTCAAAAATAAAACCTTCAGGCTAAATTTTGGTGTCATCTTTATTATGGCACTGTCTTACCCTAGATAGATCTTAGCGTGTTTAAAAAAATGCTAAACAAACTTTCAGGCATTAGCTTTAGTAAGAAGTTTATTTTTGATTTTTCGGAAAGTCGCGGCAGGCCCTCGCGTATGATAAAGATAGCGAAATAGGCTTTTAAAATCATTCCATGAGGACTTTTGATGCGGTGCAAGCATTAAATGTTCAATCATTTCATGAATAGGTTCAACTACTTTTTCCCAATAAAATTCTTCACGCACTTTTGTAAGATTCTTTTTCATTCTTGCTGAAACTTCAGGCTGATCAATGATATGTAAAATTGCCTTTTCAAGAGCTTGCGGGTCGCAAGGAGGAACAGATAGCCCAATGTCTTTCGCCATAATTAAGTCAGCAAAAGAATCACCTCTTGTTCCAATGATAGGAAGCCCTGCCCAAATATAGTCTAGCATTCTTGTTCGAAAGGCATATTGGGTTTCTAAATGCTCGAAGTGCGTGGACATGCCAATATCGGCTTCTAGTAAAAAATTAGCGCGTTGTTCGTAAGGCACCCAATTATAATTAATAAATACATGCTTATTGATTAAATTCAACTCTTTTGCCAATTGGATGGCGTCCGCAGCCATTTTCATCTCAGGAATGGCTTCATTAGGATGCTTAACGCCCATAAAAACTAAATGAACATCCGATCTTTTTTGACTGATTTGATAAATGGCTTTAATCAACGTCAAAGGATCAAACCAATTCCAAATTCCTCCTCCCCATAAAACCACTTTATCGGAATCCTTAATATTAAACATTTTCCTTAAACCATCCCCTGTATATTCAGGGGGAGCTGACGAGAGGCCAAATGGAACAGTATGAATGAATTTTAAAAAGGAGTTGTCTTGGTCATAACGATGAGGAGTAATCTTATATAAGCTAAGCAGCACTCCCATCCATAAATGTCGTTGATTTTCATTTGCACAAATGATGCCATCTGCCATTCGAAAATAGAAGTTAAAGTCGCTCACAACATTTTGATGACAGATCCAACGTTCGGCAGAAGACTTTGCCTTAAAAATTTCTAAATGCTCAAATGGGAAAGGATCATAAGCATCTAAGATGATTTTGACTCCATACACTTTTGCAGCCAATGCCATTTTATTCGAAATCGTTTGGCTAATAATGACATCAGCTTGTTTGAAGTCATGAATCAATCTTTCTTTCTTTTGTTGAATGATCTTAAAGTCATCAGAAGTGATGTCTGGCTTATTAGGAACCATCAAAGTCACTTGATGGGATTTCGACAAAGCTTTAGCAAATTCCCATGAACGAATAGCAGGCCCTGCCATTGCTTGACCTACAACATCTGAGCAGTATAATAAAACTTTTGCCACCATTGACTCACTGTTACGTTTTGACTCATTTGTTTTAAACAAAAATTTACCATTATTAAGAATGGCAAATCAAGATACTTGGTTTTGTTATTCTTAACAATGGTATCACTCAACAGGATATTTGAATCCTAAATCAGCCGTTTTAAGAAATATCTTTAGAAATTTTTGGCAATTTTATCACCTGATGATTTTGATCAATCCTTGCCTTCATTAATCTTTAAGAAAAAGAAGGCGAGTTAGTATCCAACACTTTGAGGCCATTCATAAGACCTGGCGTAGCAAGAAGTTCTAAAGTGACAATCAAATGATGATAAGTTTCCTCGGAAAGTAGAACAATAGATCCTTCTTCTGCCGTAATTCGAAATTGACGGCCATCTTGAGCAAGCGTCATGAGTTGAAGTAAATTTTTTGCTGCTTCTTCAGCTGTCAATGTTTCCATAATCCCTCTTGAATATGACGTAATAGTGCAAAATCTTAAGCTTTACTAATTGCAATAACTGTAGGTTCTCCGTTTAAGTCCCATTCAGTTCCTGTTGTAGGTCCAAATTGAACGTCAACAGCAAGGACTTCATGACAAATATAATCGTTAAAATGCTGAAAACTAGACATCACGCGTTCTGTCGTCTGAATACGCATTGTGATGCGATCTGTAACAGCTAAATCTGCATCACGACGCATCGTATTGACTTTATTAACAATCTCTCTTGCTAATCCTTCTAACAAAAGCTCTTCATTGAGATGTGTATCTATCGCAATGGTGATTAATCCTTGGTTAGCTGCAACTAATCCTTCGTGGACAGCTCTTTCGACTTGAACATCTTCTGAAGTTAAAGGAATAGACTGTCCTTCTAAATGGATCACCACAGCTTCGCCATTTAGAAGCTCGAGCAATTGCTGCTGGCTAAATTGTTCTATTGCCGTTTGTGCAGCTTTCATCAATTTTCCGACTTTTTTACCTAATACACGGAAGTTAGGTTTAGCTTTTAAACTCACAAATTCATTTTCATTCTGACTAAAAGTCACTTGCTTCACATTGAGTTCTTCTGCAATTAAGTGCTTTTGATCTTTCAAAAAAGAAAGAACTCGATCATTAGAAGACACTAAATGCGCAGCCAATAAAGGCTGACGAACTTTGAGTTTGTGTTCTTTACGCAATGCATGCCCTAAACTCACTGTCACTTGAACAGCTTCCATTTCTGCTTCTAATGTTTCCCTTCTTCTCGTCTTTTGATAAGTAGGGAAATCACATAAGTGAACAGATTCAGGCATTTCATCCGTGCGTAGATTTTGATAGATCGCTTCGCTAATAAACGGAATATAAGGCGCTGCAATCTTAGTGAGCTCTAATAATACGTAATACAACGTCGCAAACGCTTGAGCACGATCTGGTGTATCTTGCTCTTCCCAAAAGCGGCGACGCGAACGACGGATGTACCAGTTCGTCAATTGATCAACAAAACCAACAAATGGTTCTACTGCTCGAGCCAAATCATAATCATCCATGCCCAATTCAACTTCATGAATCAGCTTGTTAAGCAACGAAACAGCCCATTGATCAATCGCTTGATCTAATTCTTTTGGAAGAGAAGCTGGCTTCCAAGCATAAATGCGAGCGTACGTAATAAAGAAAGTATAGGCATTCCAAAGAGGAAGAATGATTTGGCGCAAGACAAGCTCAACCCCAGCCTTAGAAAACGATAAGTCATCCGCTTTTACAGCAGGGCTATGCAATAAATAAAGACGAATAGCATCTGCCCCATATTGATGAATGACTTCACTTGGATCTGGATAATTTTTGAGCCGTTTGGACATTTTCGCGCCATTTTCAGCCAATACAAGACCATTGACAATCACGTTTTTAAAAGCAGGCTGATCAAATAACGCTGCGGATAAAACTGTTAATGTATAAAACCAGCCTCGCGTTTGATCAAGTCCTTCTGCAATAAAATCGGCAGGAAAATTGCGATCAAAAATTTCCCGATTTTCAAAAGGATAATGATTTTGAGCATAAGGCATAGAACCAGACTCGAACCAGCAATCAAAAACTTCTGGAATACGACGGAAAACTTTACCATCTTTTTCAAATGTGAGCTGATCAATGAAATGACGATGCAAATCTTCAACTGACGATCCCGTTAATTCTT
Organism: Parachlamydiaceae bacterium; assembly: GCA_044226925.1. GTDB lineage: Bacteria > Chlamydiota > Chlamydiia > Chlamydiales > Parachlamydiaceae > JANWJE01. The sequence continues at coordinate 197,275 of JBGAGC010000002.1, read as the reverse complement.
CTAATTCTTGAATACTTCCTAAAACCATCAGCTCGCCATCATCTGCCCTCCAGAGCGGAATAGGTGTTCCCCAATAGCGATTACGGCTAATCGCCCAATCACGTGCACCTTCCAACCATTTCCCAAAACGTCCATATTGGACATGCGGCGGTGTCCAATGAATTTTATCGTTGGCAGCCAATAAGCGTTCTTTGATTTTTTCAACAGCCACAAACCAGGTGCGGATTGTTTTATAAATTAATGGAGTATCAGAGCGGGGACAGAAGGGATAACGGTGATGGCAAGTGCCTTGATGGACTACTTTCCCCTCTTGCTTAAGACGTCGCATAATCTCTTTATCAGCATCTTTAACAAAAAGTCCTCGATATTCAGGAATCTCTGGTGTAAACCTTCCATTATTGTCGACAGGACAAACGGGATCAATTCCAGCCTTTTGACAGGCATAAAAGTCCACTTCGCCAAATGCTGGAGCTGTTTGGACAATTCCTGTTCCTTCTTCAACAGAAACCGAATCTTCTAAAATAATGCGAAAAGCACCCTGTTGCCCATGATCAATAAAATAATCAAAGAGTGGAATGTAACGCTTACCCTCTAATTCAAGACCTGGAAAAGTTCGAAGAATTGTGTACTCAGCCGAATCCTTATAATAGGATGATAAACGTGCGGAAGCCAAAATATAATGACGCTTAGAAGCGTGATCCTCAATTTCAACATACTCAATAAGAGGTCCCACCATTAAGGCTAAATTTGAAACGAGTGTCCAAGGAGTAGTGGTCCATGCTAAGAAGTAAGTATTCGATTCATCTCGAGATTGAAAAGCAATTGTTAAAGAAGGATCATCGACTTCTTTATAATTTTCTGAAGCTTCAAAGTTAGACAAAGGAGTTCCCAATTTAGCCGAAAATGGCATGACTTTGAGTCCTTCATACACGAGTCCTTTTTCATAAAGCTGCTTGAAAACCCACCAAACCGTTTCCATAAAGGGACGGTCCATCGTGCGATAAGTATGCTTAAAGTCCACCCAACGACCCATTCGATTGACAATCGATTCCCACTCTTTAGTATAGCGCAAAACAATACTACGGCATTCTTCATTAAAACGAGCTATTCCGAATTCTTCAATGGAAGAAGCTCCTGATAATCCAAAAGTTTTCTCAATTTCATTTTCGACAGGCAATCCATGACAATCCCAGCCAAAACGGCGTGGAACGTGAAATCCTTTCATTGTCTTATAGCGAAGGACAACATCCTTAATCGTTCCTGCCAAAATATGCCCATAATGGGGCAAACCAGTGGCAAACGGAGGTCCATCATAAAAGGCAAAAAGAGGACAATGGCGGCGTTGAGCAACTGACTTCTCAAATAAGCCTTCCTTCTGCCAAAACTGTAAAACTTTTTTTTCTCTTTCGTCGAAAGATTCTTGAGGAACTTCATCAAACATAACATTTATCTCATCTTAAAAAGCCGTTTGCTCTAGTACCTGAGCATTTCATTAGAGATTATCTTTTTATGCATTATACAGCCGTCACCGATGACAAGTACCACTTATCACATGAATGTCATAAATAGAGGCAAAGACTTTATCATTTAATCATCAGCGCATCTAAATTTTTCTCAATGCGATCTAGTTTACTCCTTTTAATTCTTTTCGTCTATCAAGCATTTTATCTATTTCGGTAAAGACAAAGCGTTCAGAACTTTCATTCATTTCTAATCAAGAGAAAATCATTAACGGGAGTGAACGCAACAGAAATTTTAATAGTTGTAGAGATAAAATTAAATAAATTTTTAATTAATTAAATCTAATCATTTATCTATGTGTTATCATAGAAATAAGCCAACTTATCATACACATCCTGAATTTGAATTTAAAAATGTTGTATTAAATAAAAACGAATTATCGTTCTAGCTGTTTTTCTTGACGTAAGTTTTGGTCTTCTTGAAATTGCAAGTCTTGAGTTCGCTCTTCTTGCAGCCAAACGTCTTCCGTAAACTGTAAATCTTGTGTTTCTTCTTGTTGCAAGTTTTTATCTTCATTAAATTGAAGATCATGAGTCTGCTCTTGCTGTAAAAAACGATCTTCATCTCTTTGCGGATCTATATTAACATCCGAAGCTTGTAGCAACCCACAACAAAGACAAACGACCATTAAAAATTGATACTTTCGCATCTCCCTTCTCCTACTTCGAGATCACTCTTAACAGGCTCTTTGTACAATTATAATTTAAAAAAGCTCATTAGCCAATAACTATTTCAAAGTAAGTTATTAGAAAACAACTACACCTTAATAAAAGATTAATCAGAAGCTAATTTGAAAAGGATTTGTCATAAAAAATGACTTTCAATGATTGCAAGCAAAGACAAGAAGGCTTTATATGAACATGATCAGTTGAGTAACAGCTAAGTGAATGAGATCTTTAAGCTTATTTTCATGGAATAGTGGAGTAAAACTTCAATTTTCTTCATGAAAAACAGGAAATTGCTTATAATAGAATTATATCTCATGGGGGTGTAACGGTTTCGACTAGGAAGTGAAAAATTGATTGCATGCGGAGGACATCGGTTGGCCTCCTTAAAAAGCCGATAAAACATTAAATGCCGATCAAGGCAACATTTTTGCAGAAGCTAGAGCACAAGAAGAACTCTTCTTAGCCGAGGCAGCTGCATAACGTTACTTAAGACCTAACAGTCTTGGTAGCTCGATAGTCTAAAATTGGACCAAGGATTTTAGAGTCTATCGTCATACACTTGGTGTGAAATCAGTCTCGCCGCCTCTAGGTCCTGATTTCGAGATTAAATGAGGCAAACTAATCTTAGTGTCGCGTTCTGCATCGAGATTAGCCTTTTTTCAGGACGATAAGCATGTAGTGGTCAATTCGTAATTTGCCAAGGACGAGAGTTCAATTCTCTCCACCTCCAATTAAACAAAAGGCTTCGGTTTAACAACTGAAGCCTTTTGTTTTTAGTGACTTACACATCAAAAATTTCATCGAAAATTCTGAATACGTGAAGCTCAATTACGTAATATTTAGGCACTAGTCTATATGAAATAATGGAATAGATTATGCTTTCTATTTCTATCTAAATGATTAATTACACAGCTTATTAAGCAGCTTGTTCTCTAAATTCAGACCACATTCTAATCCTAAATTTCATAAAAACAGCTATATTTTTGTGAAATTCATGATTTTTTGCTTTTTCCTTCATGACACTTGTTGCATCTGCGATTCACTAGTTTATTCAACCTTTCTATTCATTATGCGATTTATGGAAATACCGTGACACTACCTATCAGGAATCTTTCTTCATTTTTTGTAATAGCTACAATAAAATAAGAATATTTCTTACCTTTTTTCCGATTATGATCAATAAAAATACGAGCATCTTTTGCCGGAACAATTGCAGCAAGTCTAGTAAGATCAGCATTTCTATAAATCAAATAATTTTTAGGTTTAATGCCTATTGGGGCATCCCAAGAAATTTTATTAACAAATTCAGTTTGTGAAGTAAAAACGTTTTTTTTCTGCACACCACGAACCTTTACTTGAGGATTCGGAATATAAGTATATTGATCAGCTGCTACAATAGGAGATGTGCCAAAAGGTGTTGTAACAGTTACATCGACAATGCCAATTCCAGGCGGAGCTATGGCAATAAGAGTGTTAGTTGTTTGGACAATGACATTTAAAGCAGGGGTTGCTCCAAAAAACACTTGCGTATTGCCAATAACAAAGTTTGTTCCCGTTATTGTCACTAAAGTACCGCCTTCTTCTGGACCAACAGTTGGATCCATGCTAATTAAAGTAGGAGGAGTTGGAAGCTGTACAATTACAACAAAAAGGGGGCCAAGACCCACACTAATTGTTGCAGATACGGTATTGCTAACAGCATCTATAGCACTTACTGTTGCGTCACTCAGGTTTGTTACATAAACCTGTAAACTATCAGGAGTAATAGCTGCTGTTGTTGGGTTATTACCCACATTAACTGTTGCAGTAACAGTATTTGTTAGTGTGCTGATGACGCTTACAGTGGTATCTCCATTGTTAGGCACATAGACTTGATTTCCATCCGGAGTCACTGTAATAAATAAAGGTGTGTTACCAACAGGAAGAGTGGCTGTAACAAGATCAGTCGTCGTATTAATAACGCTTACAGTTCCATCTCCAACATTTGTAACATAAGCTTGTAGATTATTTGGAGTGATTGCGATAAAAAAAGGAGCAGTGCCGACTGAAATTGTTGTACTAACGGTATTAGATGCTACATCGATAACACTTACTGTCCCATCTATACTATTTGTAAGATAAACTTTGGTACCATCCGGAGTCACTTTAATAAATTGCGGGCTGTTACCAACTGGAATGGTTGTTGTAACAGCTAAGAGGTTTGTACTAATTACACTTACCGAAGCTGAGTCAAAGTTTGCTACATATACCAGTGTACCATCCGGAGTTACATCTAGATATTGAGGATTTGACCCGACAGGTATCAGTGCAGTCACAGTATTTGTAAATGTATCAACAACAGCCACACTATTCGAAGTTAAACCCGCCACATATACTTGAGTTCCATCAGGTGTAACGACAAGAAAGAAAGGTGGAATGCCTAAAGGAATTGTTGCAATAACGGCATGAGTACTTGTATCAATAACACTTAAACTATTATCACCACTGTTTGTGACATAAGCTTTACTACCATCAGGAGAAACAGCTATAAATTGAGGATTATTCCCTACATCGACTGTTGCATCAACAAGATTTGTAGAGGTATTGATGACACTTACAGTCGTTGTGCTGTTATTTGATACATAGGCTTCAGTAACCGCAGACAATATGCTTTTAATAGAGATAAGCATCAGAAATAATATTACAATAAATCGTAAATTTCTCATTTGGAGCCTTTTATTTAATCGATTTGAAAACGGCATCAATATTCTTTATCGACTAATGTCTTAATCTCGCTAGCAGTGACGTCTGCTTTTCGTTGTATTATACCTTAATTATTGGCATCATATTTGTGAAAATAGCATAACATGCCAAAGCTTGCAAAAATATAATTTACCTTATCGAAAGAGTTAATTGTATCCTTTTTTTAATCAGAATTAAAACTTTCTATTGCTCAACAATCTTAATAATAAAAACTCTTCAGTTATTAATTTCTCAAATAAAATCAAAAAGCCTTTCTAATCAAAATGAGAACTTCTCTTTTATACAGCCTGTTCTTACGAAAAATTCCTTAAAAATTTGACAATTTAAAAGAGCATTTATATGACGAATTCGTGATAGTCAGAAATTTTTCTCTATGGATTTTTCTCTTATTTTCAATCTCTTTAGGCATTACCCTTTGTAGAACCAATTCAAACAAGAGGGTTATGTAGAAACTTGCAATAAGAAGCACGAATTCCATGAATTTATTTGCTCTCATTATCCTAAATTCACCCAAGTTCTCGAAACCATCCATTTTTTTGAAGCTTGTCTCGAGATTCAAAAAACTTATGGGAATCTATTCAATGAGGCAGCAGCTGAGTTAAACTTAGAAACGATTTTATCTTTAAAATTACGGCCACCCTCTTATCCTTGTTAAATTAATCAAATATTTCCTTTCTTATAGCGCCCCAAAGCCTTACTATGATGGCACTGCATTTTCTCTTTTTCTCAATAGCACGAACAACTAATCGCTTCTTTTTTCTCCTTATAAATCCTCACCAGTCGATGATTTTCTTCTCCTTTTAAAGCATTTTCTCGAGAGCATCATCAAAACTCTATCCTACTTATTCCCGGATTGCTTCCAACAGCATTTTCCATTTATCCTGCTCTTCACATTTTTAAATAGTTCGAATCCTTCCATCACCTTACTGAATGTGTTGATCACTAACTGTTCTGCTATTGGTAGAAACGGAGGAAATTATTTAGGCCTTTATTCTACAGGCAATGAGGGGGGCAAGGCGGTCTTGAAGCTGCAATATTTTTGGATAGCGGCTTAAATTTCAATATACAAACCTCTCAAAATAATAATAAAAAGCACTTATTGAAAACACTCTAACTCGCTTATAAACTGCAACTTATAAAAAATAAAATTACTAATTTTTAATGATATTATTAACATTTTATTTGTGAATTAAAAAATAAATTATATATTTAAAAGTTAAATCCAAAAACAAAGAAGGGGGAATCTTCATGAAAAAAACTAAATTTTTTCTAGCATTACTGATTATTGTTTGTTCAAGCACATGGGTTTCAGCTGCATCAGATTCTGGATGTGGGTCAAAAAGTGGTTGGCATTCTCTACAAAGATCTAATCGAAACTTTATTAGAAGCCGCAAATATAATCGGCAAAGAAGGGCGACAGCAAATGATCAAAATCCTGCCTATGTCGTTCTTTCTTGTGCAGATTCAAGAACTCCGCCAGAAATTATTTTTAATCGGGGATTAGGTAAAATTTTCTGTCCTCGTGTAGCTGGTAATACCGCGGGCGATCAGGTTATCGATAGTATTGAATTCGCAGTGAAGACTTGGGATGTCACAACAGTCGTTGTGATGGGTCATGAAAATTGCGGAGCTGTTGTTGGTGCACTTGAACGTTTACGGCTAAACAACGGTGTAGTAGATCCAGAAAATGGTATTTTGAATGCGGTGCTTATTCCCATCGAAAAGGCGATTGTTGCTGCCGGCATTGATATTTATGGTCCCAATGCACTTGAAGAATCGATTAGAGCCAATGTTGTTTATGCAGCTAATCAACTCATTACAAAATCGCCAGTTATTGCAAATGCTATACAGACTGGCCAGATTGTTATTGTTGGTTCTGTCTACAATCTGAGAAGTGGAAGAGCTGAAGAACTTTTTATCATTGACAATTGTCCATAACATTCTATTTGAGCATAGTCACTTTTAGACTTAAAGTTCTGAATGAGCCTTTCCACTCCCAAGATTGTGTCTTACTTTTATTCCATTCGCAATGCTCGCGGAAAAACCGCGAGCTTTTTTATTTAAAAAATAGAATTAAAGCCTGATTTTAGGTTTAGTGCCCTCGTTGTTTTTCTTTCTTCTTTTGTTGCTTAATAGCAAATAATTCCTCTTTTCGAGCTTGTTTTTCAACGCTAGAAATTCGTTTTTTTTCTTTCTTTTTCTTTTCGAGTTCTTCCCTCATATAATCTTGAGCTAAAGTCGAAGGTCGCGTCGTTTCTTTCAATTTTTCCATTTCACGTCGCACTTCTCGTTGAACTCTTTTTGGATTCATGCGTTGAATATGAATCTCTACCTCTTTGAGTTCTCCAAACTTTAGTTCATGGTAATGATTAAGGATAAATTCGTGAATTTCAGGATCTGAAGGCTCAGCACCGAAAATATGCCTTGCAACAGCATATCCTTCTTTATCTGTACGCTCAAAAGTTCCCGCCCAAAAACGATTTTCAAAGAAAATTGTCGCTTTAATCTTTGCCATTTTTTTCTCTTAAATTAAGTAACTCATCCATTCCTTTCATGACCTTATCTTGTCGTTATTCAAAGAATATGCAAAGTTTTACCCATGGCATATTTTAACATGTATCGTCTATTAGACCAAAGGGCATTTGCTTCTACAGTTCTTTAAAAATATTCGTTCCAAATTCGCCTGGACGAGAAGCCCATTCAAAATGTTCAGTCAAAATGATCTTTCCATTTTCATCTCTAGAGACTTCGCATTCAGACATCCCATTATCTAGCTTTCCATCGATTTGCATTTGGCAATAACTAAAGCGTAATTGATTGTCGCTAATAAATCTTCCAACTAAAAACCCTTGCTGGATTTTTCCTCCCGCATATTCCGCTTCCACCACATCATTTTGTTCGAGAAAATAAAAGATGGTTTCGTGATTAACAACTCCGGAAGCATCCGTTTGAATCACATGCATGACCACGTCATTTAAAGAAATGGATCGATCTGCATAGCAAACCGAAGCAATCAAAAATGTGAGCAATAAATAGTATTTTCTCATAAATTCCTTTATCTGAGTTCGATTTAAAAGTTATAAACGCCTTCAACCCGGTTAAAAACCTCGTTAATTTCTGAAATCAGGTTGTCTTCATTAAATCGGAGGATGACAATAGCTGTAAATGCCCCAACATTTTCCATTTCAATCATCAAACGAAGAACAACACATCGACTTTCAGCAGAAAGAATCCTATCGGCAAGCACCACATGCCAGCATCCTTGCACACGATTGACTTCTAAAAGATCGGCAATAAAGTCCTCTCTATTTTGAGTATAGAGTTTACCATTAAAAATTTTTCGGCAATCAGGGGCTAAAATAGCGGCAGATTGTCCTGTATCGATTAAGAATTTTCCTTGGCTAATTTGATGAATCAGCTCAAGATAACGATCTGTTGCCTTTAGTAATGAATTTGAGGGATATTCCATTGCATCTCCCATTTGGTTATTGTTATCCATTGCTTGGCTCATCAAAGGATATATAGTCAAAAGCAAGCTCAGTAAAAATCTCATTTTCTGAATCCTCCTAATATGTTATATAAGCAGAAATCTGATTTCATTTTTCTATGATCCTGTCATTGATGGACTTCCATCATAAAAAAGGAAGTGAATTTACTCTAATAAAAACCTTTCGTTTTGCTTTTATTTGGCAAAAAAAATGACGAAAATCATTTTTTTTCGTCTTGCCCATTTTCAATAATTTTCTTTTCAGGCAAATCTGGTAAATGGATCCAAATCATCACATCTTAGCAGACGGAGGAAGAAGATGGCGTTAGATAATATTTTAGCGGCAATAGGAAAAACACCGACCGTAAGATTGAATCGAATTGGCCAAGGACTTGATTGCGAACTCTATGGGAAATGTGAATTTTTGAATCCTGGCGGCTCCGTCAAAGATCGAATTGCCTATCAAATGATTGAAGAAGCAGAAAAAGCTGGTAAAATCAAGCCCGGAGATACACTTATTGAGGCAAGCTCCGGAAATACAGGCATTGGCTTTGCTATGGTAGGTGCTGTCAAAGGTTATAAAGTCATTATTACAATGCCTGCCAAAATGAGCCATGAAAAAGAGGTCATTATTGAAGCCTTAGGCGCCAAGATTTACCGCACACCGACAGAAGCTGCATGGAATGATCCCGACAGCCATATTTCCCTCGCTAAAAAATTGGCAAAAGATCTACCCCATGCTCACTTTCTTGATCAATACAGCAATCCCTTTAATCCTTCCGTTCATTATGATATGACTGCAAGAGAGATTTTGGAGGATATGGGAGATCGGCTAGATATGGTGGTGATTGGCGTCGGCACAGGTGGAACGATTACCGGCGTTGCTAAGTCTCTAAAAGAAAAATTACCTCATGTTAAAATTGTGGGGATTGATCCTTATGGGTCTATTTTAGGCGGTGGAACAGACATTTATCCGTATAAAGTCGAAGGAATCGGCTATGATTTTTTTCCAGCTGTGCTTGATAACAGTTTGGTAGATGAATATGTCAAAGTCAATGACCAAGATTCTTTCTTAATGGCTAGACGATTAATTCGCGAAGAAGGACTTCTGGTAGGAGGCTCTTCTGGTTCAGCTGTCTGGGGAGCATTGCAAGTGGCTAAAAAACTGAAAAAAGGACAGCGCTGCTTAATCATCTTGCCTGACGGAATTCGCAATTATCTGACCAAGTTTGTTGATGACAAATGGATGCAAGAACAAGGATTTGAAATTAACCGTACCAATAAAGAAGAGTTAGCACACATATGACCACTTCTCATTCCTACGATATCGCCACTCGTGCGATTCATGCTGGACAAGAGCCTGATCCAACAACGGGCGCTATTATGACGCCCATTTACGCGACATCTACTTATATACAACAAAGCCCAGGGAAGCATAAAGGCTTTGAATATTCCCGAACAGGCAATCCAACCCGTTTAGCTTATGAACGTTGCGTGGCCGATCTAGAAGGAGGACAATGTGGCCTAGCTTTTGCTTCCGGCATGGCTGCCATTGCCACTATTTTAGAAATTCTGAAGCCCGGCGATCACGTCATCGTATGTGATGATGTGTATGGAGGAACTTTTCGCCTATTTGATAAAGTACGCCGCCACTCAGCTGGATTGCAAGCTTCTTTTGTAGATCTAACAGATCTCAATAAAATTGAAGCGGCCATTCGTCCTGAAACGCGCATGATTTGGGTGGAAACCCCCACTAACCCCATGCTTAAGCTCATTGATCTCGAGCAAATCGGCGCTTTAGCTCGCAAGCATCGGTTAATTGCGGTGGCAGATAACACCTTTGCAACTCCCTGCATTCAGCAGCCTCTTACCCATGGATTTCATTTAGTCGTTCATTCGGCAACAAAATACCTTGGTGGCCATTCTGATGTGATTGGAGGAGTATTAATTGTCGGGGAAGATGCTGCTCTAGCAGAACAATTAAAGTTTCTTCAAAACGCAGTCGGAGCTGTTACCGGTCCATTTGACAGCTTTTTGGTCTTGCGCGGAATCAAAACTCTTGCCTTGCGCATGGAGCGTCATTGTGAAAATGCTATGGAATTAGCAAAATGGTTGACGACTCATCCCAAAGTTTCCCATGTTATTTATCCGGGATTAAACTCGCACCCTCAACATGAATTGGCCAAAAGACAAATGCGCTATTTTGGAGGAATGATTTCTGCTCAGCTTAAATGCGACCGTGAAGAAACCCTCAAAGTGTTGGAACGTTGTAAGCTTTTTGCTTTAGCGGAGAGTTTAGGCGGCGTAGAAAGCCTGATTGAACACCCGGCCATTATGACACACGCAAGCGTTCCACCAGAGCAACGGCAACGACTAGGCATCACCGATAGTTTTATTCGTCTTTCTGTTGGGATTGAAGGGGTAGAAGATTTGCGCTATGATTTAAAACAGGCCTTACAATAACACGCGTATTTTTATTTAACATCAATCTAAAAAGGCCAGAAAATTCTGGCCTTTTCCCTTTTAATCAGTTTCTATTTTATTTAAACAAAATTCTTAGAAGAATGCACAATACCTCTTTCTGGAAAATACCGAAGAAGAAACTGACGCATTGTCAAACTTTTATCTTCTAATAAAGCATCTCCTAGTTGATTGGCACATCTCACTCGATTATGAAGAATGCGTTGCTCAAAACAAGCTTTTATATCTGCAGTTTCTAAATAAGTCACTAATGGAACATCCAAATTCACTTTTTTTAAAGTATAAGCTTGGTTTGGAGTCACAAATTGAAGAGAGCAAAGGCCATCAGATGCTTCACAAGGTACTTGTTTCAATTCGCCAAAGAAATGCCGTACAGCCTGAATATTCATAAATTCTTTTGACGTTTTCTCACTGGCTTCCCGTTTGCCTGGAAAATATTCATTCCACAGCATTTTGCATTTTTTTAAACTTTCCTTTAAGTCAAACTTCAATTGCTTGTCTAAAGTGGCATAAAAGCTTACGTTTTCTTTAATTTGCTCTAAATGTTCGTGATCGGAATCAGAAAATTTAGGACACTTATACCAAGATTGCACTAGAATTTCTTTCACCATCGTATTGTGATCATCTAATCCCATCAGAAGCTCAGAAAGCGTATAGTAGCGAGCATCTGTTAATTTCGTATCTCGATCGTGCACAATCTTGCCAACATTTTTCATCACCTCTGTGATTTGTGAGGAATCAAGCAGTTTGACTCTTTCTGAAATATAACTGCCCTCTTTTTTATACATTTCTTGATGCGCTTTCATCTTGATATGAGCAAGAATTTTTCCAGATTCTTCTTCTGTCAACACATTTTGTGAGATACCAAGTTGGACGACTTTTTCAGCAAATGCACGATAAGCAACTTCTTCAATTACATTATGAATGGCTTTGATTTGCTCTGCTCGGTCAAATTCTTTTTCAGAACATTCTGAACCCAATTTCTTAATTTTACCTAGAAAAGTGATGACAGATTGAAAATAAGTAGGCCCTGTATTATTACTTTTATTTTGCTCTGTATTTTGAGATGAATAAGCGAAATTTAAAAAATTAACCATATAAGTCCTTATTTTGTTTGGTTGTTATTATTAATAGCCAAAGAATATAGGTTAGCATCGAAATTAAAAAAACAAAATTTATGAATAGAATCGATTTCTTTACTTGTTACAAATCAATTTGCATCAAGACACAACTCATTTAAGCTATAACTGAAAATCAATGAATCATATCTTAAAAATAATCATGATGTTACTTAAACAACTTTGATTCTCTAACTGAATGACATTCAAAATGCTTAATAAATCAGGAAATCTTTTACCAATACTTACTGATGGAAATGAAACAATCAAAGAAGGGGAAAAAACGATTTTACCGTGGGTTTAAAACCCACGGTTTATTTAATTAGCGCAGCGAATGCTGCTTAATGACAATGATTTTATAAGCAGAACTTATGCCTAATTTTTGCGCAGTTTAATGCTCAGCAATTATAAAACTTCAGCAGCCAAAGCAGCTAATTCGGAACGTTCTGTTTTATCGAGGAAAATATGGCCATAAATGCGATGATCCAAGAATTTACCCACTGTAAAAGTTAAGCCATTGGAATCTTTATCTAAATAAGGATTGTCTATTTGTGTCGGATCGCCTGCCAACACAACTTTAGTTCCTTCCCCTGCACGGGAAATAATGGTTTTCACTTCATGAGGAGTTAAATTTTGTGCCTCATCGATAATAATATACATTTTAGGCAAGGAGCGGCCGCGAATATATGTAACAGCTTCCATTTCAATTTTTTTGCTATCCATGACCCATTTTAAAGTTTCATTGGATTCTCCCCCTGTTGAAGCGCAGAGAAAATCTAAGTTATCGTAAATGGGCTGCATCCAAGGAAATAATTTTTCTTCTTTCGTTCCCGGTAAATATCCAATATCTCGTCCTAATGGCATAATGGGACGGCTAACGAGAATACGTGAATATGTTCCCTCATCAAAGACCTTACGCATGCCGCATGCTAAAGCAAGTAAAGTTTTACCCGTTCCTGCAGGTCCCACCAAGGTCACCAGTTTAATATCATCGCGCAAAAGCAAGTCCATTGCACAACGTTGTTCAACGTTGCGAGGTTTAATGCCCCAAAGTTGATTGATTTTAATTAATGATTCAATGTTTTGGTGAGAAGGATCATATTTTCCTATGGCCGACGAATTCTCTGGCGAAGTCATGATGAAATATTCATTTGGCCGACATTGTAAATTAGCCAAATCAATGCGCCCATTTTTATAAAAAAGATCAATTTCATGCTTAGGAAGTTCGAGATGTTGGATTCCCTTATAGACAGAATCGTAAGAATATTTTAAATTTTCATAATCTTCTGCTTCAATTCCAATGGCTTCCGCTTTAATACGAGCAGCAAAGTCTTTCGAGACAAAAACAACCCTTTCTCCTTGTTCCTGTAATAAATAGGCCGCCATAATGATGCGATTATCATTAATATTCATGGCAAAATTATATTTATATTCAATTTTCAACTCAGGCTGAACGCGAACAATTGCTCCATTTTCAAGCTTAACACCTGTATGAAGGTTCCCCGTCCCCACTGTTTTTAATGAATCTAATAAACGAATAGTTTCACGTGCATTTTTTCCTAATTCATTTGGCAACCGCTTCATCTTATCTAGTTCTTCTAATACAGCAACAGGCACTAAAACGTGATGGCGAGGAAATTGCATTAATGCTCTGGGATCATGTAATAAAACGTTCGTATCAATGACAAATGTTTTGTGCGTCACAGCTTTCTCCTTTAATAACTTACCAGTCAGTCATCAGTCTATGGTGCGTCTTCAAAATGCTCATATTTTGAAAATGCCTAATTTCTTTGCGCTAATGTGAACTTATAATCATTTTTTGCTTTTCTTGTCTTTTCTCTTTGCAAATTTATTTCCTCCTTCGAAAATTAAGCACTCAAAACCTTAGAGTGCTAAATCAAGTTGCTATTTAAGCAGAAAAACGCTATACTATAGATAGTTGAATAAATCTGACAATGTAAAAATTAGAAATTTCTTTAATATGAGAAATGAAGCAACCAAGTAGGACTTGTCGTGTTTGGTTAAAGGAGAAGTTTATGGCTATAAAAATAACAAATAAAATCTTAAGCATTCCTCCTTATATTTCTACGAGTTGGTCGCGAATTGCAGCTTTGCACATGAAGGGAGATGTGCTTGTGATTACACTAGTGGATGGAGATACGCTGCACATTCCAAATTTGAATACAGAAACCGTTAGCTTAATCTTTCAACATCACACTGCTTATTTAGAAACTGAGCAAGTTCCCACTTCCAATCCCGATTTTTCAAATTTGAAAAACGTGATAGAACAAGGTGAACCTTCTATTCGTTTAGCTTTTGGATCTTCTTTAGAAGGGTTGGGGAATATGATGCAGCACAATCCGAGTCAGGCCGATTCCCCCGATCTTCCTCCAGAAATTCTGCAAAAGATCGGTGCTATTGCTAAGATTATGGAGCCTTCAGATGAGCTATTGCTCCCTAAAGCCGAACCTCATTGTAATTGCTTCCATTGTCAAATTGCTCGCGCATTAAATCCTGTTGCTCCTCAAGCTCACGCAGAAGAAGAGAATGAAGTCAAAGATGATGAGTTACAATTTCAGCAATGGACAATTACTCAGACGGGTGAGAAATTATTTTCTGTTGTGAATCGCTTAGATGAACATGAGAAATACAATGTTTACCTTGGACAACCCGTAGGCTGCACATGTGGTAAACAAGGTTGCGAACACATTCTTGCTGTTTTAAAAAGCTGATCTTTGTCAAATCTCTTTTCTTATTTATTTTGAATTGAAGAATATCTATTTGAGGCTAAACGTCTCAAGTAGATACTAACTACGATCTAATGGATGGAAAATTTTTTAAATTAAGCTAATTAGAGCTTAAAATCTTAAAACAAATATTTAGCAATTTGAATCATCATTTTATTTTTTCGATTCTTTTTTCATCTAACACTTTGCTTAAATGTTTTAAAATCATAGAATCTCTTCTTAATTCAGGATTATAAACTATTATTTTAAGAGGATGATACTTATGAGGAAATTCCCCCCCTCTTTACTCACACTCTCTTGTTTTCTTTCCTTTTCAGCGCCATGGCTGCAAGCAGAAGAAATTGGCTCAGTTAAATCTGAAGCAACTTCTTCTAGCAGTGATGCAAAATCTGAATCGCGTCCAACTTCACAAGCTATTGCAATGAAGTTTCAACCTTTTACAGGTAAAATCACTAAAAATCGTGTACGTATCCGCTTACAGCCCACTTACGATGGGCCAGTATTGCGCGAGCTTAGTCGTAATGACTTAATTGTAGTTCTAGGAGAAACAGAGGATTTCTATGCAATTCAACCTCCTAGCGATTTTAGGGCATATGTTTTTCGTACATTTGTTTTAGATGATGTGATTGAAGGCAACCGCGTTAACATTCGATTGAAACCTGAACTAGATGCTCCAGTTGTTGCTCAGCTCAATTCTGGAGATCGCGTCGATGGTTCCATTTATTCGAAAAACAATAAATGGCTGGAAATTAAGCTTCCTGACACAAGCCGCTTTTACATTGCAAAAGAGTATGTTGAAAAAGCAGGTGATGCGGGCTTAAAGGCGCGTTTAGACAAGAAGCATGATGAAGCGGTGCAATTGTTAGATATCTCAGATGCTATGAGTAAAGGCGAATTGCAAAAACCTTTTGAACAAACAAATATCGAAGGTATTAAAGCAAATTATCAACGCCTCATGCAAGATTATCCAGAATTTCCAGAAATTGGAACAAGGGCTAAAGATGCATTGACAAGCTTGCAAGAAGCTTACACAACTAAAAAGTTGGCTTATTTAGAACAGCAATCTCGTCTTTCCACTTCTGCAATGGAAACGAATAAAAAATTAACAGCAGAACTTCAAGCACAAAAAAATAAAGTTTCTCAGCTTGAACAACAAATGGAAAAGAGTCGTCAGCTTGCAACTACACCTCAACCCATTATTATCGAAGCAACTTCTAACAAACCCACGCAGCTTCCCATCAATATGGCTGCTTGGCTGCCTATAGAGGAAAATTTATTTAATGTTTGGTCACAGCAAACTGGCAAACATAATCCTCAAGATTTTTATGAAGAGCAAAGAACGCAAGGCTTCGTCTTAAAAGGAATTGTTGATCCTTATAATCGTCCTGTTAAAAACAAGCCAGGCGACTATATGCTTTTGAGCGCTGGAAGCAAACTTCCGATTGCTTTCTTATATAGCACTCATATCAATTTGCAAGATTATATTGGCCACGAAGTTGCTATTCGTGTCAGCCCAAGATCCAATAATAATTTTGCTTTTCCTGCTTACTTTGTTTTGTCTTTGGAATAATGATGGAATTACGCGAGTGGGCAATTCAGATTTTATCTGCTGACACCTTAGCAGGCAAATTGACTGATCCAGGTGCATGGACTGACCATGTGCCTGGTCCCTCTTTAATTTGGAAAGAACCTGTACGCCCTCCTGGAATGCATTTTTGTCGAAGGACAAAAGAAGAAAAACTCCCCTCTTTTCAAGAGCACCACGATCCTTATAAACGCGCTTTGTGTATGCATCGATTTGCCGGCCACGAACTGCTTGCTGTTGAAATCATGGCTTTTGCACTTTTAGCATTTCCTGAAGCTCCTTCCACTTTTCGCCGCGGCCTTGCACATACGTTACGTGAAGAGCAAGGGCATGTTCGTCTTTATATGCAGCAAATGGAACGTTTAGGTATTCAATTTGGTGATTTACCACTTTATCGCCATTTTTGGAAACATACCCCCTATATTCAATCTCCTATGCATTACGTGAGCATGATGAGTTTGACTTTTGAAATGGCAAATTTAGATTTCGCTCCTATGTATGGCAAATCTTTTGCGCATTTCGGAGACACAGAAGCTGCGCAGCTAATGGCAACTATCTTAAAAGATGAAATTTCTCATGTTAAATTCGGTTGGCGTTGGTTAAATCAATTTAAGCAAGGCCCAGAATCAGAATGGAAAACATGGGAGCAAACACTTGCTACCACTCTTCTCACTCCTAAAAGAGCCAAAGGCTTTTGTATTCATGAAGAGCCCCGTCAACAAGCAGGCATTCCTGCAGATTGGATTGCTCAACTTAAAGCTTTATAGAAAACAAACGAAAATCAATCCCTTTATCTAGATTCTCATCTCGATCCTTCATCCGCTTTCTCCAACTCATTCTTTTTGTCTGTAGGAGGCGTAATCACAACATCTTCTGAATTCACAACAACGTCTTCCTCCAGCGCAGGAGCTGCAACAACGTTTCGTTCTGGTGACATGCCAGCGTCTAAAACCTCGACTTCTATTCCACCTGTCCAAGGAACGACTAAATTATAAAACCAACAAGCGACCACATAGCCAATATACATTAAAATCCACATAAATAAAGGAAGCAAAATCAATAAAATCATTCCTAAAATCACATGACCCTGATACCAATAGCCTAAGACAGAAGGAAGTATAAATAGTACAGTCATCATTGCAGCATGCATCGCAGCAATGACTTTACTTGTCTGGTGAATAGAAATATGAACAATTTGCTTTTTCATGTTTATCACTCTCTTGTATGAAGGAATTTATATTCCCTAGCTTTTAAGAGCCTGTTAAATCAATTCTAATAGTTTTAGCTGCCTATTTACATTATACGATAAAATTTTTTATTTTTATAATTCCGTTTTTACAGACGATCAAATATTTTATTCTAAATTAGTTAACCTTAACATCTATAATAGTGTTTGAAAAATTGCTCTATTGAAATTTCAACTTTTGAATTCATTTCGGTCTAGTTTTTCTATCAACAAATTCAGGTGTTGGCATCGTCATTTCTGTAAAAAATGATTTTTGCTTTTTCCAGCCTAGACATCTAAATCCTTTCGTGGTTAAACTATTTTTTCATTTTTTTTGGATAACATTTTATGTCACTTTCTCGTCTTCCATGTGTTTCCCTTGTCGGCTTAGAAGCTCTTCCTGTCGAAGTAGAAGTAGATGTTTCAAAAGCAGAAAAACTTAGCTTAGTCATTGTCGGATTACCTGATACTGCAGTACGCGAGTCAAAGGATCGTGTGCTGACAGCCATTAAAAATGGCGGCTTCCAACTAGGATCCATTCACTGCACAGTCAATTTGGCACCTAGCGATTTAAAGAAAGAAGGAGTGCTCTATGATTTGCCTATTGCGATTGGATTGCTTCGTTCAGCAAGTCTTATCAAAGAAGAAAAAGCCGATATCGCAGATTACCTCATTGTAGGAGAGTTAGCACTCAGCGGAGAATTACGTCCTTTAACAGGAGCTTTGGCCATTGCGTTATTAGCACGAGCACAAGGCAGAAAGGGACTTATCCTTCCTATGCACAATGCAAAAGAAGCCGCTTTAGTAGACAAGCTTCCGATTTACGGTTTAAAGGATTTAAAAGAAGTTGTTCAATTTTTGCAAAATCCTACCGCATTTCAACCTATTCAAAATTCTTCATTTAACCATTTAGAATGGCCTCCACCACCTGTCGATTTTTGTGACATTAAAGGTCAGGCGCATGTCAAACGCGCTTTAGAAATTGCTGCTGCTGGAGCACATAACATTATCCTTTCAGGACCGCCTGGATGCGGAAAAACGCTCATGGCAAAAGCTTTCGCAGGAATCATGCCGCAACTCACGCTAGAAGAAACATTGGAAGTCACGCGTATCCATTCAGTTGCTGGATTACTGCCAGAAGGGCAAAGTCTTTTAACACAACGCCCCTTTCGTTCTCCTCATCACACCATCAGCTATGCTGGCTTGATTGGTGGAGGAACTCATCCAAGGCCAGGAGAAGTGTCGTTAGCTCATCAGGGAGTTTTATTTTTAGATGAATTGCCTGAATTCTCCCGATCTGTCTTAGAAGTTTTAAGACAGCCTCTTGAAGATCGCAAAGTGACCATTAGCCGTGCGCAAGGTAACTTTACTTTTCCGACTAATTTCATTTGCATTGCCGCCATGAATCCTTGTCCTTGCGGTTATTTAGGCCACCCAGATAAACCTTGCAAAGACAGTTCCTTGCAAATTGAACGTTACCGCAGCAAAATTTCCGGCCCTCTTTGGGATCGACTAGATATTCACATTGATGTTCCACCCCTTCGTTATGGAGACATGCTGCAACAAAAGCCGGGAGAAAATTCTGCAGTGATTAGACAACGCGTGGTTGATGCAAGAAATATTCAACATCAACGTTTAGGAGGGATGAAAACTAATGCAAACATGTCGTCCATGGACATTAAACAATTTTGCAACCTTACGCCAAATGGATGGTCTATTATGCAAATGGCTGTCGACCAAATGAGTCTATCTGCACGCGCATGCGATCGCATTCTACGTATTGCAAGAACCATTGCAGATCTTGCCCAGACTTCTACGATTGAAGACTCTCATCTATTAGAAGCTCTAAATTTGAGAAATCCAAACAGAGGAAAATAAAAAAAAGAAAATAGAAAGAAATGTAATAGGCTCTTAACCTTGATATTTCTTAAAATTGGCGTATTTAAAAGTCATTTCAATAGCCATTAAAGAGCAAAACACAGCGGTTCCGACTTGACCTATCAATTGTAAACGACGAAAAACAACAAGAGTGGCGACATTAACGGTCAAGTTAGTGACTGCATAAACTTTTGCTCTCGCTCGAGGCACATCATCAACAAAAGCAGAGAAAAAATGATATAACACAAAGTCAGCAATTTCTTTGCCCACTAAAATATCAATCGGACGCTTGTTTGTGTTAGCAATTGAACTATAAACGGTCCCAAGGCATATTGCTCCAGCAAAACCGCCCACTAACCCCTGAAGGGTTGGACCTGAAAATGAAAAAGTCATAGGGATTCCTATTAATCCATTCCGCTAAATAAAGGGCTTATCCTTCTTACGCTTGCTTTTGATCTTCTAATGCTTGAATAATCGAAATTAATTTGACAACATTCCGACAGGTCAATACTGAAAAAACCACTGTTCCGAATGTCGCGATTAACCCTAGCTGACGATAGGCTATAATAGAAGCTGTCATGCCAATTAAGTAAGTCCAAGTATAAATTTTAAGCGATTTAAGCCCTGCATCTCCCTTGCAAAGAGGATTCGCGATTGCAAATAAAGCCGTCAAAACAAAAGTCTTAACTGCAAAAGCACCCGCTGCTAATTTAAGATCAGCCTTAAAAACATACCCATAAAGAATCCCATAAGCTGCACTGCTTACCACTGCTTTAGGCAATTCAGATAACGTAGGAAACATTTATTATCCTTATTCATAATTTTTTTAATATTAATTATTTATAAAATAAAAGTCAACAAAACCATTAGAAAGCAAACAAGTTAAATAAAAAAAACAACGTGGATTTTGACTTTAGATTATAAAGCGCAGAAAAGTAAAATAATTTTTAAATTTATCATTATTAAAAATCTTGCTTAACTGCTCTTGTAGAGACTTCAAGAGGTTCGAGATAATCAAGTTCTTCTTGAGAGGTTGCTCCCAATTCTTTAAATTTGCGCGCTGTTGTCAAGACTCGATTTTCAAAAGAGCCGACAGCTTTATTATATGCAGACACTGCTCGGTCAAGGCCTCGTCGTATTTCATCAAAGTGTTCCACGAGTATACGAATCCGATCGTAAAGAGTGTTTCCTAACTCGCTAATTTTTTGAGCATTTTCAGCCATGCTTTCTTGACGCCATCCATAAGCAACAGCTTTAAGGAGAGCAATTAGGGTGGTAGGAGTTGCTAAAATAACTTTTTGTTCAACTCCCCATTCAATCAATTCAGGATCTTGTTCGAGAGCAGCGCTAAAGAACGTCTCTCCTGGAAGAAAAAGAACAACAAATTCAGGCGTTGGTTGAAATTGATCCCAGTAAGATTTGGTGGCCAGTTGAGTGATATGAGTACGAATTTGACGCGCATGTTCTTTAAGCTTCGCCACTTTATTCATTTCGTCTACACTTTCTAACGCATCCAGATACGCTTGTAATGGAGCTTTGGCGTCCACAATCACTTGTTTCTCATTAGGAAGTTTAATGATAAGATCAGGACGCAAACGACGATCTTCTAAAGTCACAGATTCTTGCTGAATAAAATCACAATGTTCCACCATACCAGCCATTTCAACCACACGACGCAATTGAATTTCTCCCCATCTTCCTCGAACATGAGGCATGCGCAAAGCTTTAACAAGATTGGCTGTTTCCATTTGTAATTGCGTTTGCGTTTTAGCCAGAGAGTTGACTTGCTCTGACAAACTTGAATAAGCCATCAAGCGCGCTCTTTCTAAATCGGCCATTTTTTGATCAACGGTTTGCAAACAAGAATGAATAGGCTTCACTAAGTGATCAATAGCTTGTTGCCGTATCTGCAAGTCTTGCTTAGCGTGATCTTGAAATTTTTCAAAGCGAGATGTTGCCAATTCAAGAAAAGTATGAATATTATGATTGAGAGCATCATTCGACAGAGCTTTAAAGGATTCTGTTAAGCGATCTTGCGTTTGCTGCAAAAGACTTAATCTTTCTTGTTCATACTGAACCTGCTGATTAAGAATAGCTTGCTTCTCGGCCAGGAGGCTTTTGAGTTCGCCTTGCTCCTTTAAAAGTTTTTCAATATTTTCATCTTTCAATCTCAGAAGTTTCTCAACTTCTAAAAGGCGTAATGCTTTCTCTTCTGCAATCGCCCTACGTTCACACTCCCGCACCCAACTCTCTTGGATTGTGTGATTTATATTCTGAAGATGTTGATTTTCTTTTTGCAGACGGCGGCCTTGTGCCCCGACAAAGGCTAAGATGACAAGTACAACACTGAATCCTATCCAAGGAAGACAAAGTAGAATAGTGGCCATAGCAAAAGCTTTCATTAAATCGACTGATATCATGATCGAATCCTCTTAATTATGAAAAGCAAAAAATGAAGAATACATTCATTTGCATAAATTTAGTCTTGCCATTACACTACATGCGAATTGTTGACTTTCGAGATTTTATGTCTGACTATCAAGTTATTGCGCGCAAGTTCCGTCCTCAATCCTTTAAAGATGTGATTGGCCAAGATGCTATTGTCACAACATTGAAAAATGCCATTAGATTCAATCGTCTGGCACAGGCGTATTTATTTTGTGGTTCACGAGGAACAGGGAAAACCACGCTTGCCCGTTTGCTCGCCAAAGCTCTTAACTGTCAACAATTAACATCTGAATATGAGCCTTGCAATCAATGTGCATCTTGCCGAGAGATTGCAACAGGAACATCGCTCGATGTTTTAGAAATCGATGGAGCTTCTCATCGCGGAATTGAAGACATCCGACAGATTAATGAAACCGTAGGCTATGCAGCTTCTTCTGGGCATTATAAAATTTATATCATTGACGAAGTGCATATGCTGACAAAAGAGGCTTTTAATGCCCTTTTAAAGACCCTGGAAGAGCCTCCTCCCAAAGTTAAATTTCTCTTCGCCACAACAGAACCGCATAAAGTGCTTCCCACGATTTTATCCCGCTGTCAACGTTTTAATTTAAATCGCATTCCTTTGCCACAAATCATGGCAAAGCTACGCCATGTTTCGCATCAATTAGGTGTGGAAGCTGAAGAAGAAGCGCTACGTCTTTTAGCGCAGCGTGCAGAAGGAGGCTTGCGAGATGCAGAATCTTTATTTGATCAGATTTTAGCTTTTGAAGAGGGTCCTCTGACAGTTGATTCTGTGACAAAAATTTTAGGATTAATGCCTCGTGACATTTACTTTGAAATCGATCAAGCAGGTAAACAAGGCCAATTTGCCAAAGCTTTTGAAATAGCCCACCTTGTCTTTACAGAAGGAAAGGATTTAACTTATTTCATTGAAGGGTTGATTGATCATTTGCGTCAAATTCTCCTTGTTAAAGTTTCTGGCCCTCACTCTTCTTTTTCACATTTAACAGAATCAGAAAAAGAAAAATATGCTCAAGCAGCGCAAGTTTACTCACAAGAACAATGCCTAGATTTAATTGAATACCTTTTAGCGGCTCAAAATCAACTGCGAATGACAACCTTTGGTAAAGTCTCATTAGAAGCTGTCTTATTGCATGTGATGCGCAGCCATTTTAGACTTCCGATCGAACAATTAGTGCGCCATCTAAGTGAACTTGAACAATTAATAGGAGAAAAAGGAGATCAGTCTGTAGTAGCTTCCAACCTAGCTGTACCTTCTTCATTGCCTGCTAAGCCTGCAGCCCCAGCTGTAGTCAGTCCAGTTCCTCAGGCTGCTCCAACCCTAGCTAAATCGGCTTCTGCTGCTCCTACTTTACCAAGTCAGCCCTCACCTGCAATTCCAAAACCCAGTGTTGAAAACATTTCTAAAAGCCCTGCTGCTCCGCAGCCCTTACTAGCTAAACCTGCCTTGCCAACTGGCCTAAAACCTGCTAATGACAATCTTCCAGCAGCTTCTGTAAAAACAGTTATTGCCTCCCCTACATTATTTGATACTTTTGTGAGCGAAGATCCTACTCCTACTTCGGCTGACTTAGGAAAAGCTGTTAAATCAGCCGCAAAACCTGATAAACCTCTTTCTGCTCCTACTCCTAAATCTGCTTCTCCCTCTGCCGCTCCTTTTAATTCATCACATGAACTTAAGCGTCCTTTGCATGAATATGATACTTTGATGCATTTTGCAGCTGTAGAACTGGAAGGAAAGCTCCAAAAAAACTAAGTAGCGGTCAGTCTTATGGATAACAGTGGATTAAATTCAGATGCCTGATTTCATCTCAATACAGCTTTTTCTTTAGGTGACAGTGGGCCAAGGCGAAAGCTTTCCTTATTTATAGTTGTCTGTTTTAAAAATGGACATAAGATCTGCTCTTTGAGAGAAATGAAAAAGAGGCTGAAGCTGTTTTCTAGCGATTGGAGATTGCGCTGTATAATAAGCCATTCTTTTATCTTGTGAATCAGGACCTGGAATGAGCACTTCTTTTAAGTTGGCGTCTTCCTTCAGATATCTTTTCAACGAATCTATTAAGCTTGGGGAAAAGCTATATAGAATGATTTTGCGCTTAGGGCTGTCTGGGTCGGGATTAGCCATCAAAAGAATGAGAAAGGCAAGTTGACGATCGCTTGCAAATTTTTCTAATACAGGAAGTAACCATTGTTCGTCTTCCGTCCACCAAGAAGTCGAAGCCGGAATCGACGAGATGCCGTATAATAAATCGCCATCAAGGTATTCTTTAAAATCTTTACTTAATAACATCGCAGGAGTCAAGCCAGAGGTATCAGTCTTCGCAGCTAAAATTTTTTGATAGTAATCTTGTGGAATAACCTTTGCTGCAATCAGCATCAGTGACTTTACTACCCTTCGATCTTGATCAGTCGTTTTCTCTTTAGATTCTAAATGTTGAGTGTCGATTAAAATCGGAGCTAAGAGCACAGCGGCAAACTCAGGCGTCATTTTAATTCGTGGATTTGTCAGAATTTTCTCTGCAACTAAAGTGGTTGCAGAACCTACAACTACGATCACTTTATCTTGCAGCAGAGGATAATTTTTATTTTCATCGACATGATGATCGATAACTCTTTCAACTGCTGGAGATAAATGTTCCTGATTGGGACGAAGCAAATTATGATCAACAAGGTTAAGACGCAGTTTATGCTTCTCAAATAGCAAGTCAAAACAAACATCATCTAAGAACAAAAGATCGTCTGGCGAAATCCCAAATTGTTGAAATACATAAAGCGCATCTTTTCGAAGAGCCAAATCTTCTCGGCGAATATTTAATACTGGAAAATAAAGCTCTGCTTTTTCTGCCGTTACATCTTGATTCAATTCATAGGCATAAGTCATCGCAGCAATAATAGAATCTAAATCTGCCGATTCATTGCCCATGACATAATGGATCTCTGGAAGTTGATCAGGCGGCAGAGACATTAACGTTTGATGTTCTTTTTTGGACGTATGGAGAAATTCTGCTAGAGTGGGTTGAGCTTCTACTTTAAAAGTTTGAAAACAAAAAACAAAAGTCAGAAAGGCAAATAATGGATTTAACATATTTTCTTCGCTTTAATTTTAAAACTAATCATTTATATAATGTTAGCATTTTGCTTGCAATTATAATCAATTTATATATTTCATATTTTAAAAAAAATACAAATAAAAAGAAGAAATTTTGCAGATTTTGATGACTATCGACATGCTTGACAGAACGTTATAGGATACGCATAATGGTTCTCTTTTACCAAAGGATAAAATGATGGGATCAGGTTTTTCACGAAAGAAAAAAGAAGCTAAATTAATGCAGCAGCAATTTAGTCAACTTCAAGAACAAATGAGCCATATGGAAGTGACTGGCGTTGCAGGCGGAGGCCTAGTAACCATTACACTCAATGGCGAAGGTGACATAAAATCCATTAAAATTAAGCCTGAGTGCGTAGATAAAGACGATATCGAGGGATTAGAGGTGCTAATTAAAGCTGCCTATGCAGATGCCCAAAAACAGCTTAAAGATAAGACGCCTCCAGGTTTAGGTGGGTTATCAGGACTTTTTGGTTAATCCAAAAGATGTTTTTTACTTACTTTTTCTTAACTGAGCGATACTCTTCGAACCCGATTTTATAAAAAATTTATCAGTTTTTCTCTGTGGTTCACTATTCTAGCTAGCATGTGAATTGAATTGATTATAATAGCTAAATAATAAACCACAGAGAGCGCAGAGGGGAAAATTTGCAAGAAATTGAGAAAAATTTTTAGAAATCTGTCATTTTTTGCTATTAATTTTCATTTAAAAACATTTTATAAGCTTATTCGAAAGTATTTTATTCATTTTAAAATTTTGCCAGGACATGAAATGAAAATTTTTCTGTCTTAGCAATTTTTTTTTAACTATTCAAATGAATGCCGCAAGAAGGATTATAGAAAAGATCATCTGGAACATTTTTACGATAATCATGGACAAGCAGCTCCAAGACTTCTTGTGCCGTCGTCATGGCAAGAGTTTTTTCTGCTAAATGGACAGCATCTACAATACTCGTTCTACGAATTGCATTCTTGATTAAAGGAAGATAGCGAGGCGCTACTGATAATTCCTGTACGCCTAATCCTAATAAAAGCGCTGTAAAACGAGGATCAGAAGCAATTTCCCCGCAGACAGTAACAGGGATTTGCGCCTTGTTGGATTCTAGAGTAATCATTTTAATCAGGCGAATGACACTTGGATCTGTAGGTTCATAAAATTCGCTTAAACTTTGATCGCTACGGTCGACAGCCAATGCATATTGCACAAGGTCATTTGTTCCAATCGATAGAAAATCGCATTCTTTAGCAAAGTGATCCACAATTAAGGCCGCCGAAGGCACCTCAATCATACATCCAATGCGCACAGGATGAAATAACCCAAGCTCTTTACGCACTTCCTGGACCATTTTTTTAGCTTCACGCAATTCCCATAAAGTAGAAATCATAGGAAAAAGAATACTGACATTTCCATGCACGCTAGCGCGTAAAATGGCTCTTAACTGAGCTTTAAAGAGCTCTTGTTCTTTAAGAAAAAAGCGAGTGGCTCTACAACCTAAAAAAGGATTGCGTTCAGACGAAAAGGAGTGATGAATCGATGTTTTATCACCTCCTAAATCAAAAGTTCGAATCACAACAGGCAATCCTTTCATATTTTTGACAATTCGCTCATAAATGTGGAATTGTTCATCTTCTGATGGGATTTCATGTTTAGGCAAAAAAATGTATTCTGAACGGAAAAGTCCAATTCCCTGCCCTCCCAATTCATGAATCAGATCAATCTCATGAGTCATATCCAAATTGGCACACAATCGAATTGAATAGCCATCAAATGTCTGAGAAGGCCATCTTGTTACCTCTTCCAAGGCCTTGACTTGATGCTGCATGCAAGCTTTTAATCGTTCATACTCTCTTAAAGTTTCCGGTGTCGGATTAAGAATAATTTTCCCTGTTCGACCATCCACAATGATAGGATGCTGGGCATTTTCTTTTAAGGCTTGCAAACTCACATTGGCTACATAAGGAATTCCCTTTGCCTTAGCAACAATGGCTGCGTGAGTGGTCGCTCCTCCACTTTCTGTCACAAAAGCACTGACACAAAAATTATGCGCGCTAGCGGCATCTGAAGCAGTGAGTTCTAGAGCGCAAACAATTGAATTAGGCGGAACGTCATTTAATGAGAGATTGCCACTTTCATGTAAATAGCCAAAAATGCGTCGGGCAAGATCTTGAAGATCTTGAAAACGTTCAGCAAAGAAAGCATCATTAATTGCTTTGAATCGTTCTTGATATTTAAGAAGGGCCTGTTGAAAGACAAATTCGACATTTTTTTTATTTTTGCGAATTTCTTTCTCAATTTCTATTGTTAATAAAGGATCTTGCAGCATTTCAAGCTGCGCTTCCAATATCACAATACCTTCTGCAGCTGATTCTATTTCCAATTGCTTTTGAAGTCTTTTAATATCTTGTTTGCTGCGGGATAAAGCATGGCGATAACGTTCAATCTCTCGTTGCGTATGGGCTGGAGGAATGCACATTTCAAAAACCGTAAAATCATCCCGATTGAGAAAAAAAGGTTTCCCAACAGCAATTCCTCGGCAGATGGGACGCCCTTTAACGATCACTTCCTGCGCTAGCTGCATTCGTTTATTCCCCAAATTGATTCTCAAAAGCTTCTATGAGCTTTTCCATAGTTAAATTCGCATCCTCCCCATCAACCATAATCGTAATCTTTGAATTTTTTCTAGCTGCCAGCATTAAAATACTTAAAATACTCTTCGCATTAATTGTCTCTTTTTTATGAGTAAAATAGACATCACTTTTGCAACTTTGCAAAAGTTTCACAATTGTAGTGGCAGGTCTTGTATGAAGTCCCATGCGATTTTTGACTTGGACTTTACGCATTAATTTTGTCATTACAACCCTTTGGAAAGTCTTCCAAATCTAAAAGTGCCTTCGAAATTTTAATGATCTTGCCAATTTCTCAGTCTATTTAATTTCAAAATATTCTTTTTATGAAATCATCCTTTTTTCTGTTCTAAGATCAGAAAATCTGCTCTTGCTTTTTCCCATCGTTAATTCGAGAACTTTACTATTAAATTCCTGAGCAGAATTATATCCCATTCCTTTTAATCGATGATTAAGAGCAATTGTTTCCAGCAATAAGACAACATCACGTCCCGGTTTAACAGGAAGAACATGGTGTGGAAGCTTAATATCTAAAATTGTCGTATATTTTTCCTCTAAACCCATTCGATCATAAAAATGATCATCTTGCCATACCTCTAATCGGACGACAAGATCAATGCTTTTTTGATTTCGTACACAAACCGCGCCATATAAGTTAGCAACATTGATAATACCTATTCCGCGAATTTCCATGTGATGGCGTGTCAGAGCGGCTCCTGAACCTTCTAAATAGGAACCTTCTTTCTTCTTGACTTTGACAATATCATCAGAAATAAGGCGATGCCCCCTTTCAATAAGACCTAAAGCCGCTTCACTTTTCCCTACAGCTGAATCGCCTTGAATAAGCACTCCCACACCAAATACTTCTACCAATGTCCCATGACAACTTGTCGTAGGAGCAAAATCTTCGGTCAATAGTAGAGTCAGCTTGCTCAATAAGTTCATGGTTGACAAATTGGTGCGAAATAAAGGAATTCCATTTCGCTCTGCCAACGCACGCAATTCTTTAGGAGGTCGGTAACGACGTGCAATAATGATTGCTGGGGTATGTTGAGTGACAATAGCCTCAAGACGAGCAATGCGAACTTCAGGATCAAGATCGCGAATGTATTCTATTTCCACTTTTCCAAAAATAAGAATACGTTTGACTGCATGATTTTTGAGATAACCACTTAAACTAAGGCCTGGACGCTGAACTTCCGGAACTTTAATCCGTCTGTTCATGCCTGCTTTGCCAGCGGTAAGCTCTAATCCAAGCCTTTTACCGTGTCGTTCATATAAGTCTTTGACAAGAAGATACATGGTTGTGGATTAGTCTATTTTTTCAAGGTAAAACATTAGCCAATCCGTAAATGTTTCAAAAGCCATTGTTTCGACATCATCACCTTTTTTCTTACAGGATGAAATAGTCCTTGTCAGGGCTGAGTAATAGACATTTCCCATTTCCTGATCAGGATACCATTCTCCCCAAAAACATTGGAAAAAAGGCATGCCAAAAGATTCATAAAAAGGAATTAATGACATAGGATCTACAGAATGCCCAGCAGTTGTCGTAATGGGCTCTGGTCCTTCTTCCATCAATTTTTGAAAGCTCTCATAGCTCTCTTTCATTTTAGTTGATGGCATCATTCCTGTATCTGTTAGCTTTGCAAACCCATTATGGATCTGAAGAAAGGCTAAATAATCAGCTGGTAGAATATAATTTGGAAAATCTTTTTGCAAGTTAATAATTTCTGCGTCGCTGGCCGGAGCTGCTCCATGGAAAAAACCACTATTGCCAGATAAACTATAAACAAGGTGAACATCAAAAGGATCTTCGTACTTCTGTTGCGTTAAAAAAACTCCAATATCATCCAATGATGCAAAAAACTTCATTAAAAATTCATTAAGATGAGGCCGATAAGGAAGCTTAGCTAACCAAAATTCTCGTGTAAATTCAATACGATCTTCCACAGGTAATTGCGCTAATTCATACCATCCTCGACAAAGTTTTGGTGCAATCTCCGAAGCTTCTTGCCAATCAATTAAAGGCTCATCATGCAAAGGAATCACCCGATGGAAATGACCATGAGGTCCTGGTTCAGAATAAGCACTATAATACTCAACGGCATGCAGATCCATAGTCTCACAATCTCGCTTTTTATAAAAATAATTATTAACAAATTAGCGATTTTCGTTCAGACAAAAAAATGAACTTTTTCATGATTTTCACTTTGATCCTTGTGTTTAGCTTGCCCTGTCAATCATTTATCATTTATTCAGAGACACTCTTGATTACGAAGCCATATTGCTTCAATATTGCTTAGTAATCAAGCATTCGTTCTAGGAAAAAAAACAATCTCTAATTTCAGTCATTAGAAGTTATTTAACAGGCTTTTAGGAAAAGTTTGGCTAAATAATTTTTCAATCATTCATTGCTTGACATCAATCAAATAGAGCCAAATAATCCATCCCCGTCTCATGTCACTGACATTTCAGAAACACTCTCTAAAAGAGAACAATATGAATATTCATTTTAATTCTCCTGATATTGCGCCTCTTATCCAAAGAAATTTCTTATCTTCTTTAACAAGAAGGCAAACAAGGATTATCGCCATTGCAACAATTGCCTTTAGCTGCCTGACTGTCTGCTATTTCATTCTAAAACGCTATACAATCAAAGCCACCTCAAAACAAAGATCTTTGAATCAAAATTTGAAATTTCATATTCAAGTTTCTCGTAATCAACTACAAAACAAAGACTTACCAAACATTCAACCTCATTCCCCTTTACAACAGCCAAGTATCGAATTCATTTCTCTTAACTATGCTCAAGACAAGAGGCTAACCACAAAACGAGAAATTTCCGAACAAACAATTTTAGATGAAACATATTCTAGTCCAACGGATGCGAAAGCTGCCCTCTCTTTCATTGAAGGCATCACATCTGAGCAAATTCAACAAATCAGCAAAATACTTATTAACAATGTTTTAGATAGACTACAAGTGGATGACAAGCAACTCTTAGAAATTCCTAAGATGCACTCAGAAGGCGAGATAGAGGTGATGACCACTCTAAATGCTCGATCAGAATTTGAAAAGCATGCCATTCTAATTTTTAAAAATTATCTAAAATTAGCTTTTAAATACCCGCAAAGATTTCTTAATTTTGGCTACGTGTATTTTATCGCTAAAGACAAAGGAATCATTCAAAACACAATAGAATTAACGGGTTTACCTTTTGATCGCATGGGAGCACTTCCAGATGAACTCCAATTTACGCTACGACTCAATAAAAGCATGACTCAAAGACTAGATAGACTGGTTTTTAATTTAACAGAAAAAAATCTGAAGAATGAAGTGATTCAGATGCACTCTTTTACCTTGAGTTAAAAATGAGTGCCTGTCAAATCACTTCTCATGGTTTGAACCATTTAAAATTTTTCTTTAGGCAAAACGTTCTGTTATTTACCATTCCTCCCTTATGTCGATTGCTTTATTCATTATTCACTTTTGGATCTGCCATCCTGCCCTCCTTTATGGAGTAGCATTTCTGCTGGGATTATGGTGTCATTTAGATGGATCGCTTTGGCTTGTCATTCCCTGCTTAAGTTTGTGGCTTCCTTTTCTTATTGCAGCTCATCATTCTTTTTATCGAAACTTGCTGAGGCAGATGATGTTGAGTTTTTTCACTTTCTTAACAGCTTGGAGTATGGCGAGTTCTCATTATTCGTTTCCTTCTCTTCCCACACAGGGTGTATTAGGAAAAGCGTATGTCAAAATTAACAGTATTAGCCTTCAGCATTCCTTATTCGGCGACCGCTGGATTTATCGTTGCGAATTACAACAATTTTTTCCTGATCACTCATCTGATGCCCTTGCTTTTTCTCTTCCTTGCCTCATTTCTTTTTCAGCAGAAGAATCGTCATCACATTCTCGGCCTCTTGCTCATCAAGATTATTGGGTTACAGGCAAGCTAATACAAAAAGATCAAGGAAGATATATCCTAAAAATTTCATCCAAAGCTATCTGGGAAGCTGTTTCTGGAACAAGCAGCTGGGCAGAGCGACGTTATCAATGGAAAACTAAAACCAGTCAATGGATTGAATCTCAATTTTCCCATCCTTTAAGTGCCTCCTTTTTAGCAGGACTTGCAACTGGCGAATTTGATGATTATTGGATGCGTCAGCAATTTGCTAGGTTTGGATTGCAGCATTTATTGGCCATTTCCGGCTTTCACTTTGCCATTATTGCAGGATTTTTAAATTTTATTTTTCGTTTATTTCTTACACAACGCATGAGACTCATAAGCTTACTTTTTTGTTTGGGAGTCTATTGCTTTTTTTTAGGTCCGCAAGCCTCTATCTTACGTGCTTGGATCATGTGTTCCTTAACACTGCTAGGTGGTTTAATTGACAAGCAGACAACAGCATTAAATTCGTTAGGATTCGCCCTTCTAGCAATTTTAGGATATGATCCCCTTCTATGCCAAGAACTTGGCTTTCAATTAAGCTTTGCAACAACTGCTGCGATCTTGCTATTCTTTGATCCCGCTCAAAAATGGCTTTACCAAATTTTTCCAAAAAGACGGTTGAGCGAAGTCATTCAAATGAATACCTGGAATCAACATGGCTACTGCATCTTAGCTTTTTTGCGCCAAGGATTAGCTTTGACTCTTGCTGTCAATATTGTTGCTTTACCTTTAACTCTTTACTATTTTCATCAATTCCCCTTCATGAGCCTTCTCTACAATCTCTTTTATCCCTTCTTGGCAACTGGTTCGCTCTGTTTATTGTTGTTGGGTGGAATGCTGGCATTTATTCCTTTTATTGCGCAGCCTATTCATTATTTGAATGATGTCTATACTTCTTTCCTGCTCCAACTGACTTATCAAGTCCCTTCAGAATCAGATGCGTATTTGACAATTGGAGCATTTCCATCTTTCTGGTTAATTTTTTATCTTTGCAGTGTTTGTTTGAGTGGAATTATTTGGAGAGAAAAATCTTCCACTTCTTCAGAAAAGTTTTATTTTATCTGAGAAATTTGCTCCGTTTAAGCGACAGAATTTTAAGGATCTTTATTGAGAGCAAGTCAATTTAAATTTGAAATTGATTTGTTTGTATACAAAAAATGAATCTACTTTGCGATTTCTCGTTGACTAAAAAGCGCTTTTACCCTAAAAATAGTATATCTTTTTGAATATGGCGATCGTAGCTCAGTTGGTTAGAGCACTGGATTGTGGATCCAGTTGTCGCGGGTTCGAGCCCCGTCGATCGCCCTCTTTTTCCTTTCACGACATTCATTTTTTATTCTTGTTTTATCTCAACTTTAATTCTTCTCTTCTTCATCAAAATCTATCGTCGCAGCTTTTTTCCCTTCTTTCTTGTTTAAAAACCTCTGAAGTGGCACTCTTGTGCTCGACATTATGTCGTAACTTCGAAAGATCAATGAGGCGCCGTTCTGCTTATGACGACATGGGAAGCTTTCCTTTTAGGTTTGATTCAAGGCGTGACCGAATTTTTACCCATTAGTTCATCAGGGCATCTTGCTCTAGGTCAATATTTTCTTGGATTTGAACATTTACAAGATTACATTCTATTTGATTTGATTTGTCACCTGGGCACTTTGTTCGCCATCTTTTATGTTTTTTCCCCCATCATTAAAGAGAGCTTGACAACTCAGACAAGCCGTTTTTGGCAAGTGATCTTAGGAACATTGCCGCTCTTCCCTTTGGTTTTAATTCTCAAGCCCCTTAAAGCGCTTTTCGATCATCCTCAATTGTTAGGACCTTGTTTTTTGCTATCTGCCTGCCTTCTATTTGCAAGTTTATATTGGAGAATCCCCCTTCGTTCAACTGCTATTCAACGCAAGTGGCAAGATCCTTTCACAATTGGCGTTTTTCAAGCAGTTGCGATTTTACCCGGCGTTTCTAGAAGCGGAGCCACAATTTCTGCCGCTCAGCTGCTGGGCTGGCAAAAAGAACAAGCCATTCAATTTTCTTTTTTATTAGCTATTCCGGCCATTTTGGGAGGATCAATATTAGAAGGATGGAAAGCTTGGCAAACTCCAATCGAATCTCTTGCTGCAATTAGTCCATGGGCATTTGTGATAGGATTTATAACCTCTTTCATTGTAGGCTGTTTTGCCCTTCGCCTATTAATTCGCTGGGTTGCTCAAGATAAATGGATTTACTTTGCTTGGTATTGCCTTGCACTAGGAATTGTCTCAACGATCTATTTTAATTTAGTTGTAAATTATGCCGCGTAAATCAAAGACTACAAAGAAAAATACAAAAACACCGAAAGAACCTATTCCCTGGACGACATCAGAAACACGTGGGTTTTTAATTCTTGCTTTCGCTGTGATTTTACTCTTGAGCCTGATGAGTTTTGCCATTGCTCCGGATTCTAAGAACTTATTAGGTTTAATGGGATATACTCTAGGTTGGGCGCTTCATGCCCTGTTTGGATTGAGTAGCTATGTCCTTGTTATTTACATTGGCTGGGTTGGCTGGCGTCTGCTCTTCTGCAAATCTTTGCATTATCTTTGGCTTAAGCATTTATATGTTGCTATTGCCATGATCTCTCTCAGTATGCTATTAAGTCTTATTGAGAGCGATGCGCCATTTGTTGCTCAAAAAATTGGGGAAACATTTTATCCTGGCTTATGGGCAAAAAAAATGCGCTATCATTTAGGAGGCGCCCCCTTTTATTATTTATATCGAGATTTGCCCTCCTTTAATCTCAATCACATTTTTAACACAGCTGGCGTCGCGCTCATTTTTTCGAGTACTTTGATTGCCAGCCTATTATTTCTCTTTAAGATTCGCCTCGTTTCACTTTGCCAAGCTTTGATTACCTCCATTAAACAAGGTATAGAACAACGGCGCACTTCAGCTTCTGCTCAACTACCTGTAGCAGATCAAATACAGAAAAAAGACACCAAAAAGGGAGAAGAGACTAAAAAAATTCAGGTAGATGATAGCAAGCAAGTTTCTAGTAATACAGATAAGCCTGAAAGCGACTTTCTTCGCTTTGTTAAACTACGTATTCCTTTTCAAGATCATCCCACAAAATCTCAGACTCCCCTTGCTCCTTCTCCAGATTTGCTCGCCATTCGTCCT
Source organism: Parachlamydiaceae bacterium (assembly GCA_044226925.1). GTDB lineage: Bacteria > Chlamydiota > Chlamydiia > Chlamydiales > Parachlamydiaceae > JANWJE01. The sequence continues at coordinate 162,518 of JBGAGC010000002.1, read as the reverse complement.
GAGAAAAACTTGAAAGAGCGTCCTTCTGTCTCACGCAAAGAACAAAGCGATGAAGAAGGTGTTCATGACATATTTGAAAGCCCTTTCCAATCCCCAAAAAAAGGAAAACAATTGGAACTTCCTCTACCAATGGCAGAAGAAGAGGGACGTGATGCTTTTAAAAAAGCTGCAGAACCTGCACCAAAAGAAGTTGGAGATAAAGCTCGTCGACGCGAAGCTGCTTTAATTGCTCAAAACATCCATGATGGCGATTTTACTAACTATGCCTTACCTGCGCCATCTTTATTGACAAACTCAAAAAAGGTTGATCAAACATCCATTAAAAAAGATCTTAAACGGCAAGCAGAAGTGCTAGAAGAGACTCTTTTGAGCTTTGGCATTGAAGCAAAAGTGGGCCAAATTAACTGCGGACCAACAATTACATCATTTGAAGTGCATCCTGCCATTGGAGTTAAAGTTCAAAGAATTAAAACTCTAGACAATGATATTGCTTTAAACATGGAAGCAAAGTCGATTCGCATTATTGCTCCTATTCCGGGGAAAGCAGCTGTTGGAATCGAGGTCCCAAATCCTCAGCCACAAGAAGTAGGCTTTAAAGACATGCTGCAAGCTTACCAGCAAGGCAGCCAAAAATTCCATATTCCTATTTTGCTCGGACAAGCTGTCAATGGCGATTACGTCATGAGTGATTTGACAAAAATGCCTCACTGCATCATTGCGGGAGCAACAGGTTCTGGTAAGTCAGTTTGTATTAATACTATTATTATGTCTATTCTGCTTAATGCCAAGCCTGATCAAATCAAATTGGTAATGGTTGACCCTAAAAAAGTGGAGTTGACACCTTATACACGTCTGCCGCACATGCTTGCGCCAGTAATTACAGAGTCTCAAGGAGCAGCGGCCGCTCTCAATTGGATGGTCAAGGAAATGGAAAAGCGCTATGAAATTCTCAAACTGGTAGGATCGCGCAATATTGATGGTTTTAATAAACGAACTATCAATCCTGAACTTGAAGCTTCTTTAGAACGTGAAATTCCAACTTCAATGCCTTATATTGTTGGAATCATTGACGAACTTGCAGATCTGATGATGGTGGCAAGCCAAGATATTGAAACACCTATTGCCCGTATTGCTCAAATGGCTCGAGCAGTCGGCATCCATTTGATTTTAGCAACCCAACGACCTTCTAGAGAAGTAATTACAGGACTCATTAAGGCAAACTTTCCAACAAGAGTTTCTTTCAAGGTCGCAAGCCGAGTCAACAGCCAAATTGTTCTTGATGAGACAGGAGCCGAGTCTCTCTTGGGCAATGGAGATATGCTTTTTCTTCCTCCCGGATCTTCCCATTTGGTACGTGCACAAGGAGCTTTCATCCGCGATGAAGACATTCAAGCCGTTGTTCAGTTTATTTGCCAACAAGCACCTCCGAACTATGTGATTCAATCTTTTGACCGTCTCCATGAAATAGAAGGAGCAAGCGGAGGAAACGAAAATGAAACAGAACTCGATAGCTTATATGATCAAGCAAAAGATGTTGTGCTTAGCACAGGTAACGCTTCTACAACATTTTTACAGCGAAAATTAAAAATCGGCTATGCACGTGCAGCAAGTTTAATGGATCAATTAGAAGCCCAAGGTATTGTAGGACCGGCTGAGGGAAGCAAACCTCGCAAGATTTTTGTCCGCAAAGGAGAAGGAAGTCGAGAAGAGTCGGCAGAAGCGGGCGATCTTTTAGAATAAAAAATAAATAAAATAGGAAAACATTATCTTTTCTACCGTTCATTCTGTTGATAAAAAAACAAGATAAGAAGGATAGATAGGATAGAGATCAAGACTTAGCAATGCAAATCTTTCAAAAATAAAAGATCATTTATCAACTGATGTAATGTAATGAGTCGTTACTGAATTAATGAATAAAACATCTTCAGATAAGAAGATAAACGGTTTTGGAATGAAAATTTATAGCAAAAAAATTGCAAGTTTCTGAAGCTTTTTTCTCAATTTCTTGCAATTTTTCCTCTGTGAACTCGGTGTTCTCTGTGGTTCACTATTCTAGCTATACTGTGAAATGAGTTGATTAGAATAGCTAGAGAATAATAAACCACAGAGAACACCGAGTTCACAGAGGAAAAATTTGATATTGAGTTCGACTAATGAAAGACTCAAGTTTTGCTGTTTATCCTTCCCATCGTGCTCTTTATTTCGTTGCTTCTAAAATCAAGGAGACAAAAGCATGAGCTTAGAAAAACGCGTTCAAGAACAAGCGGATCGCTTAACCCGAATGGGAAAAGTCCTTTTAGGACTAGCCATAATCTGTAGTGGAACGGCTTATTTATTGCCTCATGATGAAAGCAACTATTGGCTATCTGCTAATGGAAAAGAAGGGATGTATGTCCTTTCAATGCTTTTCGTTTTCCTCGGACTCTATTGCCTCGGAGCTGTCTGGCGAAGGAGAAGTTTTCTTTAAACGTGTAAGACGCGAAGCAAAATCGTCTTGCTCATCTTCTAAACGACGCAACTCAAATTGAATTAAGCCATGACTAGCATTCAAATTTTGAATGAATTCTTGATTCAATTGCTGAAAAGTTTGCAATTTGCGATGCACTCTCTCTTGCTCTGTACTTTTCATTTGATTACTATAATAAGTTTGAATCTGCTGATCAACATTTTCAAGTTGTACTAACAAATCTTCTTGTCGTTTTTGCAATGGCGCCAAGTCTTCCTCTGAAATAACTTGTAATGACATATCACGAAGTTGAGTGGCAACTTGAATCAATTCACTTAATAAGAGATTCATTTGATCAACATAATGCTCTAGCGATTTCATAGCTTTTTCCTTTTTCATAAAGTTCATTCTTAGAAATCAGGGGTTTTACGGTCAACTATTACGTAGAAAATTAGTCATTCTTTTCCCAAGCTGCTTAAATCACATCTCCTCTTATGGATGATTTATTTCTTTCTTTTCATTTTTCACGATTGTATCCCACTCATTTTCTTACATTTATACTCATAAGGTTTTTTCATTTGATTTTGGAGCACAATTTCAGCAGTGTAAAATTGAAAAATGTGCTAAAACCTTCGCTCACCTCCTCCAATTTGATAGGAACTTGTCAGCATGAAAGGCTTTTGTCCATTAGCTTCTGGCTCTAAAGGAAATTGCATTTATTTGGGAACTAGCCAAACCAAAATTCTTATCGATGCAGGAATTAGTGCAAAAGCAATTCAAACTCGCTTAACAGAAATTAATGTTGACCTTGCCGACATTGATGCCATTTTAATTACCCATGAACACACCGATCATATTCAAGGGTTAAAAACCTTGGCTTATAAAATGGGAATTCCTGTTTTGGCTAATCATGAAACCGCAAAGGGAATTGTCGAAAATTTCCACGATTGCCCTAAGTTTAAGATTTTTTCTACAGGAGAGACTTTTGAATTTGGTGATTTAGAAATTCATCCTTTTAGTATTCAACATGATACGTTAGACCCCGTGGCATTTACCATCCGCCTGAATAGCTTGAAAATGGGATTTTGTACTGACTTGGGCTTTGCTACTTCTTTAGTTCAATCCCAACTTTGCGATTGCGATTATCTTTATCTTGAAGCAAATCATCAACCTTCCATGGTTTATGCCTCTTCTCGTCCTATGATCTATAAACAACGTGTTCTTAGTCGTAGTGGCCACTTATCTAATGAAGCTTGTGGCAATCTATTAGCCCATGTGTTTAGCCCAAAACTTAAACACGTTCATCTCGCTCATTTATCCAGCGAATGCAATAGTCCTGAAACAGCCCTTCAAGTTGTTGGAGGAATTTTACAGCAAAAAGGAATGCATGTGGATCTATGTACTGCTCCTCAAGATAAAATCAGCCGCGCTATTCTTTTTTAAATTTTCTGCTAGAAATTTGTTGTCTCTCTTCCGTAAAAAAAAATTAGTAAAAATTATTTTAGATTAAAAATTAAAAATTTTTTATTGACTTGTCATAACTGGTCTGCTACTGATAAGCAAGTCCTAATCATTTCTTTAGGAGGAAATATGGCAGACGGAGATGCATCTAGTAATACCGCAATTGTTGCAATTGTTGTGATTATTCTGATTCTTTTAGCCCTTCTTTATTTCTTTGGTATTTTTGGCCCCAGAGAAACAACAACTCCTGCAGAAGACCGTACAAGAATAGAACAGCCAGCAGGGACAACCCCAAGAGATACAACGACAATTAGAGATACGACCGGAGCTAGAGACAGCTTTAATACTAGAGAGATAACTGGAACACAATCTAGATAAAAACTAACAAGTTTTACTCACTAAAAATTTATTAAAGTTTTTAGCGACTCTCGCCATTCTTTCCCGTCTACTTTTCTCATTAATTCATTTTTAATAAAAATAATGATTTATAAATCAATCATTAGTCATCCATGTAAACCTAACAAATTTCAATAAATTTATGCAAATTAGATAGACAATAAATATAATTTTTATTAAAATTCACAATAAAGTTAATAATAACAAAATTTTATGAATACTGAACGAATTATTAATCATGCTTTTTATTCAGGGGTTTTTGCCAGCTTGGGCTGTGGGATAGGATACCTCTACGGAAGCTTATCTCATTCTAATCGAATGGTTTCTGCCAAGGCTTTTGCAATTAGTGGAATTGCAGCGTACATCTTGCTTCTTTATCAACCCTCTCTTACAGATGCCAATGAAACGGATCTAAAACACTATCAAGCTGCCTATACAGTAGGTTGTACTTGCCTGGGAATTATTGAAATTGTTGCTTTTAAACAATTAAATCTCATTGCCACTTTAGGAACAATTGTGTTTTCAGTTCTTTTAGTAGTTGAGACAATTAACAATTTAAATAAGTTAGCTGCACTAGAAAAGCGGTGATAGATGTATGCTTATTGCTTTATTTACAAAAATTAAAATAGTTATTTAACGGATAAAAAACTGATCATTTCTTAAAAACTAAGGAAAATTTATGAGTTCTAGCGGAGCCATTGTACAAGCAGTTAGCATTGCCTCAATTGTCAATACCACTATCTATTTTGCAGGAGGCTGCCTTTACGGAAAAGTCATCCATCAAAATCAAATTATTGCTGGTCTTGCATTCGCGACTCATCAACTTGCTTGTAACTGCTTTCGTCTATTTGCAGAAACAATCATCAGTGATGAAAACAACAACTATAAAGCTTATTATACAACTCTTGCCGTAGGACAATGTTTGTTAGGAACCATTCAAATTTTGGCTTTTAGGAAATTAAAATTGATTGCGGATGTAGGGACAGTTGGACTTTGTGTTTACTGGTATGCTACATTAATGGTCAATTTGATTAGTCTCCACAAAGCTTTTCAAGATCAAAATTCTAATTGAAAAGAGGATGCTACAAGACAAGCTATCTGGCAGCTTGTCTGAAATTTCCTTAAACTTTGGGAAATTAAAATAAGCCTATCGTGCACGATAGGCTATCTATGCTTATCTATTTTAGGGAGAGAAAAAGTCTTTAAGCTTATCTAAAAAGCCTTTACGCTTAGGAAGATTATTTGGCATTTCTAATGCACTGAATTCTTGTAAAAGCTGTTTCTGACGATCATTAAGGCCTGTTGGAGTTTCAACAAAAATGCGAACAAGCAAATCTCCTTTTCCATGCCCATGAACGTTGGGAAATCCTTCGCCTTTGACGCGGAAGATTTTTCCATTTTGAGTACCTTCAGGAATAGTAATGCGACAAGTATGATGAAAAAGAGAAGGCACCTCTTTTTTGCATCCTAAAGCAGCATCTGTAAAGCTAATGGGCAAGTCTAAAAGGACGTCATTGCCTTCTCGTTCAAAAATTTCACTAGGCTCAACAGTGATAAAAACATATAGATCGCCAGGAGGGCCTCCCGCTTGTCCTGAGTCTCCATAGCCGCTCATTTTTAGACGCATTCCACTATCCACACCAGCTGGAATATGGACTTTAATATGCTGTTTTTCTTTAACAGCCCCTTTCCCATTACAATTTTTGCAAGGATCTGTAATTACCTTACCTTCACCCTGACAAGTAGGACAAGTCATTGTCATATTGAAAAAACCGCGTTGTTCAAAAACTTGTCCGCGGCCACCGCATTGATTACACGTTTTAACACCTTGAGCAGAACTTGCTCCCCGCCCACTACAGACAGAGCAGGTGACATAATTTGTAATCGCGAGCTCTTTATCGACTCCTTTTGCAGCCTCTTCAAATGAAATGGTAATGTTGACCCTTTTGCTTGCACCTTGGCGCATCCCTCGTCGTCCTTCACGTCCGCCAAAATCAGCTCCGCCACCGCCTCCAAAGAAGTCAAAAATACTCTCACCGCCTCCCATGCCAAAAGCACCCATAAAGGTCCGAAGCGCTTCGTCCATAGAAGAAAAACCATGCATTCCAGCCCCAGCTGCGCCTTGGACACCTTCTTTCCCATATCGATCGTAAGTCTGCCGTTTTTTCTCGTCGCTTAAAACTTCATAAGCTTCGGAAACTTCTTTAAAGCGTTTTTCAGCTTCGGCATCTCCAGGATTTTTATCAGGATGATATTGAAGCGCCTTCTTGCGATACGCTTTTTTGATTTCATCTGCTGTTGCACTACGTGAGACTTCTAAAATGTCGTAATAGTCAGCCATAACGATCTACTACTTCTTTATTTTGAGGATTAAATATCTTTAACTATTGCTTAAAGATAACAAAGAAATGAATTTAAAACAAGAAACTGAACAACCTAAACGCTTGAGCGCCAAAAAGAAAAGAAAAAACTTTTAAAGCAACTTTTCTCTTAAAACAAAAGAATTTATTTTAAGATTCAAGCTTAAATTTTAAAATTTAAGCTTGAAGACTCAATAAAACTCGTGTTAACGCTGCTTCTTATATTTGAGAGCTGCTTTAGATTTAGCGCGTTTCTTAACAGAAGGTTTAGAATAAAAACGATGAGCTTTAACGGATTTCATGACCCCTTCTTTATCTAGGCGCTTCTTTAGGGCACGCAAAGCTTTATCAATGGAATCGCCAATACGAACTTTTACAACTGACATGGAAATCAATCCTAATATTCTTAAATGTTGAATAAGTCCTGTCGCCTAATCGAAAGACGAAAAGGACAATTTTTTTTCTTTAATTCAGATAGCAAAGATATTACCCGAAAGAAAACTTATTATCAATAAAAAAGGAAGAGGAGAAAAAGAAGAACGCAAAGTCTAAGCGTAAAATTTTAAAGAAAGGTCTCAATCTCTCGCCATTTAAGGCAGATATCCTTCTTTTTCAATAGCTCCATGCGCCCCTTCTAGCTTCTTTTTCCGCTCTGCTTCCCTTTCTGCTTCTGTTTGACGCAAATAAAGGAGATCTAATTGATGGGGTGGAATAATCATTTTTCCTTCTCGATATTTTTCCTCTATTCGTTGGAGTAAAACACCAGCAGAAGGAGCCTTTTCCTCCCATATCCATTCTCGATCGGGGTATTGCTGTTTTAATTTCATTTCTATAGCCTTGGCAAAAGGCGTCACTAAATACGACACATTTTCTAGATAGCGGCCCACTTCTTCCAAGGGCAGAACTTGTGGTTCTCCTTCATAAACAATTTTATTCTCGCTTTTCCATCCCTTTTGAAGATAGGCTCCCCCAATTCGAGCATCGAGGATAGCAGCAAAATGAACAGAATCAGCTGAAGGAACATATCCCTCTAAGCTTGATACGCCAATTAATGGAATTTTCCAACTATAAGCCAACGTTTGAGCAACAGATACTCCAAGTCGAATCCCTGTATAAGACCCTGGCCCTATCCCAACTCCAATGGCGTCAATTAATGGAGGGTTGCCAAACGGTTGTAAAGCTTCGACTAGATAAGGCATCAAAAATTTTGATTGGTTGAGGCCAAAAGGCAATTCCTTCTCAACTAATAAGCTTTGCTTATCGCCGTAAGCTAAAATCCCCCTTTCTGTGCAAGTATCAATCAATAAAAAGCGCATATCAATTTAGCTGAATTTTTGATGGAACAAAGATTTTTTCTAATGTGCGTACAAAGAAGTTGTCTGTCATCCCTGCAATATAGTCGATAACCATTTGAACAGCCGATGTTTGTGCGAGATATTTTTCATTTCGCTTATGTAGAAAGTGACTCCACAGATAGCTTTGTTGTTGGTGCTCTTTCAAATCGTTTAACAACCATTCAAAAAGAATACGATAACTACACTTAATTTTAGACGATTCGACTTTCAATTTAGGATGAATATAAATATGTTGAAAATTGAAACGACGCAAAGTCCGTAAAGCATCATAGGCTTCTTCTGAAATAGCAATATACTCTTTGTTATAGCTGTGACGGATAATATCTGCAGCCAAAACGCCTAAAATCTCTCGATTAGTTGTTCCCAAAAAGGTTTTAGGTACATTTTCACGGCTTAAAATTCCCAAATTGATGGCATCTTCAATATCTCGACCAATATAACTCATTGTATCGCATAATTTAACCAGACATCCTTCCAGTGTTGCAGGTAAAATATTGCAATCGGGATGACTTTTTTTCTGCTTGCGATCTTTAAGGTGGTCTTCCCATGTTTTATCAAAACGCGGAATAAGAATAGGACCACTCATTCCTCCATCATGGCATAAAAAACCATCATAGACAGCCAAACCCAAATTAAGGGGTTCTATTTCAGAAAAAAGACGGCAGGACTGTAAAGGATGACAAAAAGGCCCATTATCATATTCAATGGACAATGCTGATAAGTACCCTTCTCCCTCATGTCCAAAAGGAGCGTGACCCACATCATGGCCTAATGCAATCGCCTCAACTAAATCTAAATTTAAACGTAAAATTTCAGCAATTCCACGAGCAAAGCTGCTAACCAATTGAACATGCAAGCTGCGATGAGTAATATGATCATTATCGACTAAATAGACAACCTGCGTTTTATCAACATAGCGTGAATAAGCTTTAGAATGCAGAATACGATCGACATCTCGCTTGTAAGGCATGCGGTGGTCATCTTCCGGCCCATCTAAACGACAATGATGTTTTGAAAAAGAAGCCTTAGCAAACAAAAAAGCTTCTTCTTTTTGTTCAGCAACCTGCCGATAAAGGGCAAGCACATTTTCCATCTGTGTGGAAAGATCAAGCTCTGGCGACATTTCTTTTCTCCTTAACAAAATAAGGCCTTACCCCTAACCTTACTGAGTCTGTTTTGGTCACTCTTATCAAGCGAAATCATCTTTTATTTTCGAATTGAGTCTTTCTCTCTATTTAAGAGCCTGTTAAAAAACCTCTAATGCAAGCCATTAGAGGTTTTTTAACAGGCTCTAAATGACTTTTTATCAAAAGTAATTTTAAAAAAATTCTATAATTTTTTCATTTCATCAAGAAGTTCTTATGCATAATATCAAATCAGCTTCTAATTTTCGACCCTTTTCACACATGACGTTTTAAATCTAGCTACACCGAAGGGAATACAAAAGTTGAAATTTCGGCTAAACTCATCAGTATAAAAATAAAATCAATTACTCTAAAATTTAATAAAGTTTTTATTTTTTAAATATTCTTCTCTAGAGATGTGAATTGGTCAATTGTCATTTCAATATGGGGAAACAATTGAACATGAAGCTGCTGCAATTGTTTTTGATGATCTATCATGAATTTTACAGTTTGAATTAAAGCTTTGAGATAACTTTCGATGATTGTCCTTTTACGAACAATAATAGCTCGAACAAAAACTAGTACACTAAAAAATTGAATCACATGCTGCATCATAAAATAATTAGCAACAATAGCCATTTCAGCAAAATCTTCGGCATCTGTTCGAGCTCCACGATCAATACGATCTTTACAACTGACATTATAACTATTGGCTTGGGTCTCAATGAGAACTTTTCGCGAAAGATTTAAATAAAATAGACGAATAAAGAAACGACGTTCTTCAACCGTTAACTGATCCTTCTCATTAAATATGGTTTGATGAATCGTATTAACTGTTTTAACACTCCACTCTCGAAGATCACATTTTTTGACAAACTCAGGCGGAATATAGTTGCCAGTTTCATGGGGCAGGCGATCAAACATTTGCGTAATAACTTCTTGTTTAAATTTAGAAATTGAAGGGTGATAAATGGAATATCCAAGTCCTTTCCCATCAATTGATGGAGAAGTTTGAAGCAATTTTTCTACATGAACGCGCAGTTGATCATGAAAATGCTGAACAAATTTTTCTCTCGTCGATTCATTGTCAAAGTTCAGGCAATGATTAAATTCTTTCTGATGAATGTGGTCAATTTCTTTAGCCATCCAAGTATGCAATTCAGATTGAGAGATCAAATGGGCAGGCAGATAATGCCGCATTTCTTTTGACTTGCCGTCTAATAATTGAGCAATGATTTCATCCTTTGTTTTGCTTACATTGAGGCTTGTCAACTGATGGCCAGTTTGTTCATAAAAAGGAGAATTTTGGCTAAGAGTAATGACATATAAAGTATCTTTAAATTCCTTCTCCGCTAAATCGTGAAGTGCTTGACACCGCACCGACTCATCCCCTTTTACCCAAGCTCTTGGAATAAAATTTTGATGGTTAATATAGAGATGTCGTTGACCTAACCGTTTGCAATGACGCAGAAAACCCTGGAATTCAGGATTAACCTCAGCTTTTCCATCTCCTACTTCAATCGTGGGGGTTCCCATGGCAATATTTTTAACCGTGATTTCTTTTTCCAAACCTTTCTCTTTAAATTTAATGACTTTATTAAAGAACACATGGATCGGATTAGACTGCATATTAGGATCAAATGTTGCCATTCCCCACAGACCATTCAAATGACCTCTTGCACTATTTGCCCATTGTTTAAGAAGAGGTGCTTTCGCATCGTTAGGAACAGCTTTAATTTGCTCATGAAACAAAAAAAGATTACGAATTAAATCATAGCGTGAATCAGAAGGCAATACAGGAAGGTCTTTCTTTTGAACTAAAGCGAGTTGCCCAAGTTCGGTAAAAGTTTTAATGATTTCATGAAAGCGACGATTTAAATTCAACGAAGTATAAAACTGATAGCAAATGGCATCAATATATGGCGCACCCTGAGAGCTAGAATGTCCTTTAGCCCAAGTCGCGGCATTTCTTAACTGCTCTAAAAAATCTCTTGTATAAGTTTTACGAACTTTATCTAAATAATCAAGATTAAGCCGCTCACAATCGATTTGAAGCTTTTTTCGACAAAATTTAAAAATAGGAAAGAGTTGTTGCATCCATTCAGGAGCTTGTTTTGCTTTTGCTTCTTTTACAAGAAAATGAACGTCATCACTTAAACCGGCATTTTTGATATAGCTCACAATGCTAGTTTGAAGACCGCTAATTAAATCTTCATAGCGCTCAATCTTCCATTGAAAATATTTGACTTCAGAAGATTCTTTAGTCAAATAACCAATCGTGTTTTCCCATAAGAAAGACACTAATCCTTTCTTATCTACTCCAGTTGTTTTTCCAATAATTGCTTCATTTTCTTTATCCAGATCTTCCACTTCTTCTTCTGAAAGAATAGCAGCAGATGAGGATGTTACATTTCTACTTGATTCAAATGCGCAAACTCTAATTTTCTCCTCATCTAAATAACGAAGTTCTTTTAATTGCTTGATTTGTTTAAAAATAACATGATTTTCATTCTCTTGAGAATAAAGTTCTTGCAAGATTTGCAATGTAGAGTCTATTTGCTTGCAAATGTGCTCGTAAGATTCTTGGAATATTTTTAATTGAGCATGCGTTAATTGATTGCAAAATTGAAGAATACGTTGAGTATTCACATAAGCTGCAAGGTATTTCGCTTTATGAATGGCGGATGCTAAATATTGCTGATCTTGCTCTATTTTCTGATAAGGTTTATAATCAAAAAAATTCCACCAACCACCCCAAAGGGTTTCATTGTTTTGTTTGATATTTTTAATTTGATTCGTTTTCTTGACAATTTCTAATTGATCAATATCTGATGCGAGCTTTGCCATGTTTTGAATTAATGTTTGTGGTGCAATCTGAGCCGTTAAATAACGACGCTGAACTTTAGAAGAATATAAGCTAAAACTTAAGTCTTGAAGATCCGTGATTGCGGTTGTCACCTTATTCTCTTTAGAGCCACTAATAGAACTGACCCAAAGAGAAGAATATCCTTGAGCGAGAATGTGAATCTTATTTGGATCTTTAAAAGTCGTTTTAACTTTAATATCCAACTGATCAAATGTATGATCAAAAGATAAAACACGCCTCTCGCTTGATTGACAAACAAGCCCTTCTCCATCACAGCCAAGAGCTGGATCATACATGGTTTTAGCACGCTGAATGAGTCCTTTTACAACTGGCTCTGTTGTAGATTGCCCTAAGCACCCGATCATATAGAGAATTCTTATACGAAGCAGCGGTTCAATGAAAGGAGTGGTACATCCCACCTTAGCCGCTAAAACTTCAACATCTTGCTGACTTAAATGTGTGTATTGAATTGTTTGGTGAATGCCCTGTTGGATTTGATGCTGGCCGCGAGTTCTTTTCAGTTCCTCTTCAAACATTTTCTTCATTAATGCAGCTGGAAAGAGAGAAGTTGTCCACTCTTTTGCTTCAATATCATCGCCATATGTTTTCGCTATCAAGCGAACAAGAGGGCAACTAAAAAGAGTTGTCATCTCTGTATTTAACTCTTCTTTAGTCATTGCTAGCAAAGTTTTCACATACTGATTGCGTACATACATAACCCAATCAGATGCTTTAATACTTTCGTTTGCTTGCCCTCCAGTGATTTGAATGGTTCCAAGCTGTAAAAATACACCAGAGCGCTCCAACCAGTCTCTTACATATTCTTTTGCAAATTGATGCAGCTGTTCTTTGCGTTTTTCTTCTGTGCTTGCAATTGGACCGCGAGACGTAATGAAGTGCGTATAAATAAAAGATTTTGCTTGAATTAATGGATTTTTTTCACCTTGCTGTTCTAATATCTTTATTTCTTTACACTCCGTCTCACTTAGACGGATGCAACAAGGTGAAAAAATTTCTTTGGCAGCAGCCTGAGACCCCACTAAAATGACTTGTGCCAAAAATGCCATTTGCTGGCTTTGGTAAATTTTAAAATAGGGAGCGTCAAATGCCAATTGATAAAGAGCAGGAAACTGATGCGAGATTTTATAAATGACCCAATCTAATTGAGCAGCTGTACAAAGAACATGATAATCCTTTACAACTTTAGCAGGATTTTCCGGAAACGCTTTTAAAAATTCGTGATGTAAATCAATGCTTTGTTTACAAGCAAGCTCCCAGGCTCTTTGAAACGCTAAATCAACTTTTTTTAAATATTGTTCAAATCTTTGATCTTTCAAAACAAGTTTTTCAACGCTTACTTTATTTTCAAAATGCAATAAAGTTTTTAAATTCTTGCTGTAAAGAGCTTGGCTTTCTTCTGCTTCTTTTGTCAAAAAAAGATCTTGAAGTGATAAAGGAGGCTCTAATAAAAAAGGTTCATCAACAATAGCTAAAATGTCTTCTGGAAGAGGAATAGGAACAATCTCTGGAACATCTAAGCTGTCTAGCTGTTTTTCATCTTTGATCAGTTGAGCTTGAGAGACTTCCTCAAACAACTCATACAGCCTCAATTGTGTATTTTCTTCCAGCTTTAATGCACGAAGATCCTGAAGCGACTTGGTAACTTCATTTTCTTGCGGGGGTAAAGAAAGAATCTCATCTTCAGAAGAAGAAGAAAGATTTAAAGAAACTCGTTTTTTTAACTGTTTGAGGTCTAAGTGTACCACCCTTTCTTCTTCACTTTCTTCTTGCTTGAAATGAGATGGATTGTTGTGTAGAGGATATTTTCCACTTTGGGTTTCGTGTTCTTGAGCTTCAGACAAAAATAATTGTCTTTCAGCAATTGTTTTGATTTTGTGTTGAATCTGTTTCTCTGAAGGCAAGTCTTTCTTTCGCTTGATGGTTAATTGTTTTTTAACTTTTCTCAGTTCTTTTTCAACTGCTTTTAATTCTTCTCGTTTAATTTCCGGCCATTGCTTAAACCAATTAAAAATTTGATTGATTTTTTTATACTGTTCTCCTGTCGCAATCTGGCTAAATGAATAGAATTTGAATTTTTGAAATTGATAAGAAGAACTTGAACAAGTCAGATAACGGCCTACGATAAGCTCTACCACATGCTGGTTGATGAGAATGACAAGTGCTGGTGAAGATTGATTCGATTTTAAATAGACCAACCATTGTTTTTCTTGAGAAATGGATTTTTGTAGAGAAGGTGAAGAAAAACAAATCTGGTATTGCGAGGGAGAAATCTTTATTGAAAGCGACATAAACCTCTAAGCCTGTTGTACAATTAATTTACGCGATCCTATCAATTCTTGATATTAAATCAAAATTAATTCTATATATTTATCTACATTTCTATCGAAGTGAACTCAAACTTGGAAATTGAAGCTTCGCAAGCGAGTGTTCACTCAAACCTAATTTCAAATTTGAGTTGTCTTCGGCAGATCACAAAAACATAACAATCTGATTTTCAGCTGTTAATAAAAAATTTAAGAGAGAAAACACAAAATCAATTTTTAAATGATGAATAAAACAAGAGTTACTTGATGCTCAATTTAGTCATTTTGAGTGAAAATTGATTCGATGCTGCTTTAAAGAATAAAATTTTAACTTTATCTGAGGTTGGGAATTGCCGCTAGTTTTCTTTCTATTCCTCATATCTAAATCTTTTTTCATCCTCTGATTGAATAATTTATCTCAAACGAGTAAACTAGTTGCACTAGAAAAAAGAAGTTTGAGTCATCAAATGAAGAGAGCACCACAGGCAAATATTGCAGCCTAGAGAAATATAATCTCAGATATAGGCCATTATGAATATAAAACACTCCTAAGTTTTCGGGCTGGACCGTGTTAATTATAGATCATCAGAAAATGATCACTGGCTAAAAATTCCTCTAAAGATAAGAGAAAATTGAGGAGTTGGTGAATGAATCATTTGGTTTTCCCTTATCTCTTTGCTTTAAATCTTTAAATTAAGGAAGCTCAATGCTGGATCAAGATAACGAAGACAATTCTTTAGAAATAGAACTTGAGAATGCAGTTATGAATTCTCTAGAGGATAGTCAGTCTTTACAAAAAAGAACGGCAGCATTGCCGGAACAAGTTTATATTTTTCCTCTTATCCGACGTCCTTTCTTTCCAGGAATGGCAGCTCCTCTTGTCATTGAGCCAGGTCCTTTTTATGAAGTCTTAAAGGTTGTTGCAAAATCTGAGCATAAGTGTGTGGGACTCCTCATGACGCGTTCAGAAAGTGCAGATATCTATAAAACAACGTTTAATGATCTACATGATGTGGGTGTTTTAGCGCGTGTATTACGCATTATTCCCATGGAACAGGGAGGCGCGCAAGTTATTCTCAATATGGAGAAACGCCTGCGTGTTGTTGCTCCTGTCCCAGATTCTAAGACCTTAAAAGCTCATGTGGCTTATTACGAAGACAATCCGATTTTAACATCTGAGTTGAAAGCCTATGCGATTAGTATTATTTCGACGATTAAAGAATTATTAAAATTAAATCCTCTTTTTAAAGAAGAACTTCAAATTTTCTTAGGCCATTCTGATTTTACTGAGCCTGGTAAATTAGCAGATTTTGCTGTTGCACTGACCACCGCTTCAAGAGATGAATTGCAAGATGTTTTAGAAACATTTGACATTCAGCGCCGTATTGACAAAGCGCTTATTTTACTTAAAAAAGAACTCGATATCAGTATTTTGCAAAATAATATTAATCAAAAAATTGAAGCAACGATTAATAAAAGCCAGAAAGACTTCTTTTTAAGAGAGCAGCTCAAAACTATTAAAAAAGAATTAGGCATTGAGCGGGATGACAAATCAATTGACCGAGAAAAATTCGAAGCACGCCTCAAAGAACGCATCGTCCCGCCAGATGTCATGAAAGTCATTAATGATGAGCTGGACAAACTCAGCGTTCTGGAGATGCAGTCGGCAGAGTATAGTGTTGCCCGTGGCTATTTAGATTGGTTGACGATTATTCCTTGGGGAATCAATAGTTCAGAACATCATGACTTAGATGAAGCAGAGAAAATTCTGGCTCATGACCACTATGGATTGGAAGATATCAAACAACGCATTCTAGAGTTTATTAGCGTCGGCAAATTGGCTGGCGGCGTAAGAGGCAGCATTATCTGTTTAGTAGGCCCTCCTGGGGTGGGAAAAACCAGTATTGGAAAAAGTATCGCCCGCGCTCTTAATCGTAAGTTTTATCGTTTTTCTGTTGGTGGAATGCGCGATGAAGCAGAAATTAAAGGACATCGCAGAACCTATATTGGAGCGATGCCAGGAAAAATGATTCAAGCCCTCAAATACTGCCAAACCATGAATCCTGTCATTATGTTGGATGAAGTGGACAAAATGGGCAAGAGCTATCATGGAGATCCTGCTTCTGCTTTATTAGAAGTACTGGATCCTGAGCAAAACGCAGAGTTTCTAGATCATTATTTGGATGTGCGCTGCAATTTATCTGACGTTTTGTTTATTGTCACAGCCAACGTGTTGGATACTATTCCAGAACCTTTGAAAGACCGTATGGATATCTTACGTCTATCCGGGTATATTATGCAGGAAAAAATTGAGATCGCGAAAAAATACTTAATTCCGCGCAACCGCAAAGAAATGGGAATCAAAGCGTCTGAAGTGACATTCACAACAGAGGGTTTGCGTTCTATGATCAACGGTTATGCTCGCGAATCTGGGGTGCGTAATTTAGAAAATCTGATCAAAAAAGTCTTGCGCAAATTGGCTATTAAAATTGTCCGCCAAAATACTCAATATGAAAATGAGAAAAAGGCTTGGGAAGAAGAACAAGCTAAAAAGAAAAGAGGAAGTCGCACGAAAAAGGAGTTATTGCCGCCTGGTCCGGTCAAATACTCTATTACACCAGAGAATTTGAAAGAATATTTAGGCAAACCTGTCTTTACAAGCGATCGTTTTTATGAACGCACTCCTGTTGGAGTTTGTATGGGACTTGCTTGGACTGCACTTGGTGGAGCAACGCTCTACATCGAATCCATCAAAGTAGCAGCTGAGAAGACAGCGATGAAGCTAACTGGACAAGCAGGCGAGGTTATGAAAGAGTCTGCGGAAATCGCTTGGAGCTATTTTCACAGTGCTATTCATAAATATGCACCCGGCTATACATTCTTCGAAAAATCTCAAGTGCATATCCATATCCCAGAAGGAGCCACGCCTAAAGATGGTCCTTCAGCAGGAATTACAATGGTTACCTCTTTGCTTTCTTTATTAACAGATACTCCTGTTCTTGATAATTTAGGCATGACAGGCGAGTTAACGTTAACAGGACGCATTTTACCTATTGGCGGAGTAAAAGAGAAAATGGTTGCCGCACGACGCTCAGGACTTAAAGTATTGATTTTCCCTAAAGATAACTTACGTGACTATGAAGAACTTCCTGATTATATTCGCAAAGGATTGACAATGCATTTTGTCGAGCACTATGATGAAGTGTTCCGCATTGCATTCCCAAGTAAAGGTTAAATCAGTAAAGTCTATTCGTTGATCAATTAACAAGATAGATAGGATACGATCAAAAATAAACGAGAAAATTCTCTTTTTCTTCTATCCTCTCTATCTTGTTCATCTGTTCTTTATTTTTTATTCTGCGAAGGCATAATAAAGAATAACATAAAGAGTGATAGATGACTTTTTCAAATCCTAAGGTGACATATGCCTTCTTCTTTATCTCCTGCCCAATGGTCTATTGCCTATCAAAATAAGGTGATTCATCCTTCCGAACTTGTTGATCGAGTCCATGCGTTGCGAACACAAGAAAATACGATTGCAACCTTGAATGGTTCTTTCGACCTTCTCCATGCAGGACATTTACAAATCATTTTTGAAGCGTCTCAGGTCGGAGATGTGTTGATTGTCGCGCTTAATACAGACCGCTCAATTCAGCAATACAAAAGTCCTAAACGCCCTATTATTCCTTTAGAATATCGGCTTCAAATGATGGCCGCTTTGGAATTTGTCGATTACGTGACATGGTTTGAAGAAACAGATCCATGTCGTTTATTATCAGAGATTAAACCTGATATTCATGTCAATGGGGCTGAATATGGAGAAAATTGTATAGAGGCTGACACTGTCCGTTCTCATGGAGGCAGAATTCATATTGTTCAATTAGTCCCGGGTCTTTCCACATCTCAAATTATTCGTAAGATTCAAGAAGGAGTATAGACCATGCGCTTAATAGGAACGCTAGAAAACGAGCGCAAAGCTTTAACTTTTTCTCAGTTCCTGCAGCGAAAAGGAATTCCTCATCAAATTGAAATTCAAGCAAATAAGGATTGGGGAAGTCCGTCTTATGGCTCGCATGAATGTCAAATCTGGATTTATGAAGAAGATCAAATCGATGAAGTTTTAGAATGGCTTCACTTATTTCAAAAAAATCCTGAAGATCCCATTTTTCATACAGTTCCCTCCCCTGTTTGGATTACAGCAGAGGAACACTCTCGTCCAAATCCTTCGTCTAAGCCTCCTCCCTCTCCCGCACCAACGATGACAGCATGGGATCAACAACCAATGGGATGGCTGACGCGTGTTTTGCTGTTTATTTGCTGTGCGCTCTTTTTTTTATCACAGCTTGTCACACCCGCTTTAAAAATCCCTGAACGTTATGCAGGATTGGCTTTATTTACTTCCCCAATTGAAAAGCTTTTTCTTTATGATTACCCCAAATTTTATCAGTTGATTGATCATTTCCTGCATCTATATGGGTATGAAGAGTTCGAGCATCCGCAGGATCTTCCTAAAGAAGGACAGCGCTTAATGCAACAAATTAATAATACTCCTTTTTGGCCTGGATTTTATCATCTTCTTTTGAAAGGAGGATGGGAAGATATGAAAAAAGGAATTACGCAATATCCGACATTTGAAAAAATACGCCAAGGTCAAGTTTGGCGCCTTTTTTCTCCTTGTTTATTACATGGCGATCTTTTCCATCTATTTTTTAATATGTTATGGTTGATTGTATTGGGAAAACAAATGGAACAGCGTTTAAAACCTTTACGTTATGCCATTTTTATTCTGCTTGTCGGAATTATTTCCAATACAGGTCAGTATTTGATGAGTGGCCCAAACTTTATTGGATTTTCTGGAATTCTTTGTGGAATGTTAGCGTTCATTTGGGTTAGGCAAAAAATCGCGGCTTGGGAAGGGTATCAAATTGATCGTTTGACACTGATTTTTATGTTAGTTTTTATTATAGGTATGGCTTTATTGCAACTCATGTCTTTCTTCATCGAGAAGTCATTTGATTTGGCATTATCGCCTGGTATTGCGAATATGGCACATTTAGTGGGAGGATTAATGGGATTTCTACTTGGAAGGCTAAACTTCTTTAGCTGGAGGCATACTTAGAGATGACAGTACGCGACTTAACAATTTTAGGATGTTCAAGTCAACAGCCTACCCGTTTTCGCAATCATGGTGCCTATTTGCTGCGCTGGAATAATGAAGGTCTTCTATTCGATCCTGGCGAAGGAACTCAAAGGCAATTTATCTTTGCAAATATTGCCCCAACTGTTGTCAACCGGGTTTTTATCTCCCATTTCCATGGAGATCACTGTTTAGGGGTGGGATCAATCTTGATGCGTTTAAATCTTGACAATGTCACTCACCCCATTCACTGCTATTATCCAGCGAGTGGAAAAAAATATTTTGACCGCCTTCGCTATGGTTCGATTTACCATGAACGCATTAAAGTGGTTGAACACCCAGTTTCTCAAGCGGGCTTAGTCGAAGATGATGGAAATTTCCGCATTGAAGCGACATTCTTAGAACATGGAGTAGAAAATATCGGCTGGCGCATTACAGAGCCTAGTACAATCAAATTCGATAATGAAAAGCTTGCTGAATATGGCGTTAAAGGGCCTTTAGTGAAAGAACTTCAAGAAAAAGGCTCTCTTGTCATTCAAGGAAAAACCATTTCCTTAGAACAAGTCAGCTGGGTAAGAGAAGGTGATAGTTTTGCCATTGTGATTGATACGCTTCCTTGCCAAAATGCCATCGATATTGCTCGCAATGCTTCTCTTTTCCTTTGCGAAAGCACCTATTTAGAAGAGCATGCGGAACTGGCTAGATTACACAATCACTTAACAGCTAAGCAAGCAGCTTTAATTGCCAAGGAAGCTGGAGCTAAAGAATTGATTCTGACCCATTTTTCTGCACGTTACCAAAACCTTAAAACATTCGAGCAGGAAGCTCGCACAATTTTCCCCAATACTTATGTTGCTGATGATTTGATTACTTTTCCTTTTCTTAAAACGAATACTAAAGCTTGAGGTTTTAATATGTTCATTCTTGCTTGCTACCGCTTTCTTGAACATTTAAAAGTGATAAAAAACGCCTCTGAACATACGATTAGAAATTATGCAATTGATCTAAACGCTTTTAAGTCTTATTTAGAATACGACTGGCTAGGAGATGTTAATCCTGAAGAACTTCCTGAAAAAATTTCTTTTAAAGCCCCTTATAGCCAACGGTCGACATTATTTGATCATCAACTTCACTTAGAGCAAATTGACCGCAAAACGATTCGAGGATTTCTGGCTTGGCTGAATTTAAATAAGCAAAATAAGAGGACAGTTGCTCGCAGGCTTTCTTCCCTTCGAAGTTTTTTTAAATATGTTCAATCTCAAAACTTGATTCAGGTAAATCCAACAGAAGAATTAGATAGTCCGAAATTAGACCGCAAGCTTCCTGTTTCTCTTACTTATGAGCAAATTAGCCACCTTTTCGATCAACCAGACACCTCCACTTATTTAGGCTTTCGCGATCGCACGATTATGGAGCTTTTTTACAGCTCTGGATTACGTGTAAGCGAACTTGTAGCTCTTAATCGCCAAGACTTTGATTATGCCAATTTAACAGTAAAACTTCGTGGAAAAGGAAAAAAGGAACGCATTGTTCCCATCACAAAGAATGCAGCTGAATGGATTAAATCTTATTTAAATCATCCTGACCGCTATCGAGACTCTCACATTCACACAGCGGAGATAGACTCTAAAGCTATTTTCCTTAATAAGCTAGGAACTCGTTTAACGTCTCGTTCAGTTGATCGCAAATTTGACTTTTATTTAAATCAAAGCGGACTTGCTGGAAATGTCACCCCTCACACCATTCGTCACACAATTGCAACGCATTGGTTGGAAAATGGAATGGATCTAAAAACGATTCAAGTTCTGCTAGGACATAGTTCTCTTTCCACAACAACCATCTATACCCAAGTTTCAACCAAATTGAAAAAGAAAGTTTATGATGAAACCCATCCTCGAGCTAAATAAAATACCGACATCTATTCCAAGGTTTCTCATGCAAATGACTAAAATAAAAAGCCTCTCTCAAAGATCATTATTTTCAATTGTCTTTGAGAGAGGCTTATAGCCTGTTCAACCACTTCTCATCAGTTATAGCCAAACCATGAGAAATTTTTTAACAGGCTCTTAGGCAATAATTGAACAACAAAATTAAATCTGTTTTGCTTTTTCTAACTCTTTTTTTGTTTGAATCCAAGTGCGGCATACTATTAGAGATGAAATATCGTACATATTCACAAGGTAACTGGCCATATATTGAATGGCATAAGAATCAGAAGTTTGACTGCCATCAAAATTGTTTGCATCTGTTACTGATTTCCCCGATAACGTAAATCCAGGCTCAAATGCTTGACATGTTGTATAAAAAGCAGCGTGTAGTTCTGATTCAACAAACGCAATGTAATTTTTCATATACTGATTACAGTAATCTACTGAGTGGGCTTGTTGATCGCTAAATTGCAATTGATCGCCAAATCCTGTGTCAAAATGAGAAGATAATTTAAAATCTTCATGATACTCCTTACATTTTGAATGAAGCTGCATAAACTGCTCTAATTTGACGTAATAATCGACATTTAAAGGTTGTTCTTTCTGAACACCTACAAATGCAGGATGCAATTCTTTCATCTTTGCAGTCTGTGTTTTAAATAGAATTTCAACCTTTTCTTTAAAAGTTTCCCCAAGAATAGGATTGACTGTCACTTGAATGCCGCATTGAGTTAAATCATACG
Source organism: Parachlamydiaceae bacterium (assembly GCA_044226925.1). Taxonomy (GTDB): domain Bacteria; phylum Chlamydiota; class Chlamydiia; order Chlamydiales; family Parachlamydiaceae; genus JANWJE01. The sequence continues at coordinate 140,378 of JBGAGC010000002.1, read as the reverse complement.
CAACAGATTTCCAAAAATCTTCATCGTTTATGACCTGTTGGAAAGCGTGACAAACGGCAGCTACCTTTGGATCATTGACTCGTCCTAAAATTTGAGCGAGCACGGCTTGCGGCATAGGAATGCCATTTATCTCAAATAATTTTGTTATCATGTTCCACCTTTATAATAAAAGGTTAATATAAAAATAATTATATTGACATAGAAAATTAAAATCAATTTAATGAAATAAAAATTTTATTAAAAAACTCAACAAAAAGTTCGCCCGATTAAAATTTACAAATAGAGTTTATCAAAAAATTTATTTACAAATATAAAAACAAAATAAAAGTGGAATTAATTTCAATATTATATAAAATAACATACTTTATACTAACGAGTATGATTTACAAACAATGAATTAATTAGGCAATAATCATGAATATTTTCTTATCTTCTTTTTCACAATCTGCTGTTTTTTTTATTAAGGAAAAGATTTCGTTTTCTTTAACAGACCAACAAAAGAAAATCACTGCCATTGCTTCCGCTGTCTTTGGCATACTAACAACTTGCTACCTTGTTAATCGTTTCTATTTTCAACACAGAAAAATTGCGAAAAGAATGGATATGCAAAACAAACCTTTCGACAAGGTACAAGGCTCATCCACTGCTCAAAAAGGAAAAAAGGCCGTAGAAGAAAAACTTCAATCAGAATCTAAAAAAGTAGAAAAAGAAGAGCAATCTATACCGCTTAATGGAGAAGAAAAAACTTTAGACGATGGAACCGTCCTAAAAGGAACTTTTAAAGATGGCAAACTAAATGGTCGAGGCGAAAAACATCTAAAAAATGGAACCGTTATTAAAGGGGAATTTAAGGATGGCTTATTGCATGGCATAGGAACAGTTGTTTCTTCTAAAGAAGGAGTCGTTGCAGAAGGTTCATTTTACAATGATAGTTTACATGGAAAAGCGAAAATCACCTTTATTGAAACCGATGAAACTTGGGAAGGAGAATTTAAACATGGCGAATTCGTTGAGGGAGAACAACATCTTCCTAATGGAGACATCTGTAAGGGAACTTTTAATGAAGATGGGGAACTCGTCAGTGGCGAAAAAAAACTTCGTATTGGCGGAAACGTTTTAAAAGGAGAATTTGAAAACGGCTATTTAGTAAAAGGAACAAAGACTTTACCTAGTGGAATTGTGGATGAAGGCGAATTTACTAAAAACCGTCTTGTTAAAGGCAAAAAGACTTTTGTTACTCGATGTATTTGGAAAGGCACTTTTAACCAAGCAGGTTCCTTAGAGGGGCAAGGGACCATGTATTTTCCTAATGGAGAAACACGGGTTGGCGTATTTGAAACGGGTGTGTTTATAAAAGGAACGATCACTAAACCAGATGGAACAATAGCAACTGGAGAGTTCACCGATTATCAGTTAGATGGAAAGGGAACTCTAACATTTAAAAATGGTGAACGCTGGGAAGGCGAATTCAAAGGTGGCCAATTAGTCAAAGGACAAAAAAAGCTTGCAGATGGAACAATTCTTGATGTAGATGAAAGTCTTGTCAAAAGTAAAGTTGCAGAAAAACCAGATCCCTCAAAAAGAAAATAAAAAGAAGCTGGTAAAACTATCCTGTAAAATTCATCAGATTAAAAAATGAAAGCCGCTAAGAGCCTGTTAAATTACTTCTCATGCATTGGAGTTCTTTAATAGGTTCTTAGAAAACAAGAAAACGATTTAGAGTTTATTTTACCTCAAGAAGATGTTTGCAATTCACTTGATAGGCTCTATCAACAGTGTGCAAAAGAATAAATCATATAAATTTATTCAACGTTTTAATAAAAAGCTTCTTCGTTATAATTGATCCGCCTTATTAATAAAAGGATTCAATTATGAAAAAGAATATTTTATATCTAGCATTACTTTGTTTGATCACTCTTTCCTCTTGCTCCGTCATGATGGCCGCCAAAAAAGAAGGCATGAGTATTACACAAGTGCAGACCATGCGGACACGCTGCCAATTAATCGCATCTGGCGCACAACTAATCAGTGGAGAAAGATTGCCCTCCGGTGAACTTTGCGAAGTCTATCAAATACAAAATACACGGGGCTCAGCTGCTCGCGCTTTTATGCATGGTTTATTAGATGTCAGCACTTGTGGCGTATGGGAAGTCATTGGCACTCCTATAGAAGCTTCCAATCCTAGAGAATATTACTGTGTTCGGGTCACTTTTGATGAAAATGAAGTGATTCGCCGCATTGAGCTTCTTTAAAAAATTAATCACATAAAAATAATGAAAGCCGCTAAACCTCGAGTTTTTAGTGTCTTTCATTTTCAAAATTTGAATCAAATTTAACTCTAGTTTCACCTATTGAAATCAATTTATTTACTTGAATTATTTTTTACTATCAGATAATATATCTTTATTTAAAAGACATCACAATAATATTTAATAATAAAGGTTAATGATGAATATTCAATTTTCTTTGCTATCGCAATCAGCTATTTCTTTTATTAAAGAAAAAAATTTACCTTCTTTAACAAAACAACAGAAAATAATCGTAACCATTTCTGTTCTAGCTTTTGGACTATTGGCTACTTATTATACTTTCCGTCACTTCTGCTTGAAAAACAGAAAAATGCAAAGGCGAAAGAGTTCACCTCTCCTTCAGAAAAAGGAAGAAAAGAGCAATAGTTCTCCTAAAATAGAAGAGCTAAAAGGTGTTGTAAAGAGCAGTAGCCCTTCGAAATTAAAAGATATAAAAACATTAGTGGATGGATCAAAAGCAGAAGGAAGCTTTGATGATCAAGGTAATGGGCAAGGCATAGTCACTCGCTTAAATGGAAATAAGGAAGAGGGGGAATTCCAAAATGGTCAATTACATGGACAAGGCAAATTGATTACAGGCTCTGCCACAGAAAGTGGACAATTTAATCAAGGTATTTTAGTTAAAGGAAAAAAGGAAGCTGACGAAACAATTTATGAGGGATCCTTCAACCAAGCAGGCGAATTACATGGTCAAGGAAAAATTACATTTTTCAATGATGAAATTTTGACTGGAGAATTTAATGATGGCAAATTCATTAAAGGAACAAGAATTAAACCAAAGGGACCAACATACGAAGGTGAATTCACCAATGAAACATTCATTCCGGTGTTGAATGGACAAGGAAAGATGACTGATACGAATGGAACCGTATACGAGGGTCTATTCCAGAAAAATGAACTTGTAAAAGGAACCCGTACCAATCCCGATGGAACAAAGTTCGAAGGAAATTTTAAATTATTAGCTTTGTCTGGACAAGGTACTATGACTTCAAAAGATGGCGTATTTGTTGGAGAATTTCAACAAGGTCGATTAATCAAAGGACAAAAGAAATTTACTGATGGGACAATATGGGAGGGAGAATTTGATAGCTTAGGTGAATTAATAGGTAATGGAAAAATCATTTCATCAAAAGGAGTGATCATGGAAGGATCTTTCAAAGGAAATACCCTCTTAAAAGGAAAATTCATTGACGGAAGCAAAGAAACTCCAGTAGAATTCTACCCCCTTAAAGAGAAACAATAAAATTCATTCCTTCATCTTGAGTTGACAACCAAAATTTTTGAAAACAAAAGCCGCTAAAGCTTCGAGCTCTTAGCGGCTTTTTTCATTCTCCAATCTTTTGATCGATCGAGAATAAGGATTTTTATATTCTTGAATGATTCTTAAGAAGAATATCCTCATAACCCATATTCATTATAGCACTTAAGCCTTTATAATTCAAAAATTTACTTTAAATTCAACTATTTCTTAACAATATTCCTATTCATGAGATGATGAAGTTTAGTTTTAATATCTAGATTAATGTTTTTTTTGATTTAAAACCCTAATTATGTTAATATTTACAATTAATATTTATTGTTTTTGGTTTTATATGCTCTTTTTTAAATTCAATTTAGCCTCCTTGTCTTCATCCCTTATGTCTTTCATGATGCCCATGCATGGGCAAATCTAATCTTCTCCTTTACTTCTATCTTTATCCATCAACTAGCTAAAGCAAAGCTAGAATATCAGAATTTATACTAGGTTTTTTATGAAAGACGTTTTAATTGAAATAAAAAATTTATCTAAGCATTTTTCCCCTCCAAAAGGAGGAACTGCACCTGTTTATGCCTTAAAAGATATTCATCTTCAAATCCCCCGCGGCTGTATTTATGGAATTATTGGCATGAGCGGCGCCGGAAAGTCAACTCTTTTACGTTGTTTAACAGGACTAGAGCTTCCGTCAGAAGGCTCCATTTCGTTTGAAGGACAAGAATTTCCTTATCGAGATTCTCAAGCCTTGGCGTTGCTTCGTAAGCAAATGGGAATGGTTTTCCAGCATTTTCAGCTTTTCTCTTCGCGAACTGTCGCTCAAAATATCGCTTTCCCCTTAGAAATTACAGGCGTACCGACATTTCAACGTCAGCAACGTGTAGACGAACTTCTTCCTTTAGTAGGTCTAGAATCAAAAAAATTTCATTATCCCTCTCAATTGAGTGGTGGAGAAAAACAACGCGTGGGCATTGCACGTGCGCTTGCTTCTCGTCCTCATCTTTTACTTTGCGATGAACCTACTTCGGCCCTTGACCCCAAAACAACTCGTGACTTACTTCAACTGCTAAGCACCTTGAATCAAACACTTGGGCTCACCATTGTCATTATCACGCATCAGCTAGAAACAGTTAAACAAGTTTGCCATCGTGTTGCTGTATTAGCGCAAGGAGGAATTGTCGAAGAAGGCGAAGTAAAAGATATTTTTACAAAACCACAGCACCCCGTAACCAAACATCTCCTACATTTAAGCGCTGACGAAATTCCGAGCGATCTTCTTCAACAAAGGCAAGCTGGAAAATACTTAGTAAGACTAGGATTTGAGGGCCGTCAAGCAAAACAACCTGTGATTTCTCAGATGATCAAACGCTATGATGTAGAAGCCAACATTTTGTCTGGAGGTCTTGACTATCTCCAAGAAACAATTGTAGGCCACTTATTTGTAGAATTATCAGGTTCTGTAGAGGAAACAGATCGGGCTCTAGCTTTCTTGCGCAGCCAACACATTATTTGCGAGGTATTACAATGACAACAGATCAACTCAATTTAGTTTGGACACTTGTCCCTTTAGAACTGTGGAATACCTTATACATGGTTATTTGTTCAACATTGATTGCCATTGTGTTTGGGCTACCACTAGGAGTTATTTTAACGATTACTGATCGGGGACATTTAAAAGAGAACCTTTGGATTCATCAGATTTTAGGCTCTGTTGTCAACGTCGGCCGCTCCTTTCCTTTTGCTATTTTAATGGTGGCTTTAATTCCCTTCACGCGTTGGATAGTGGGGACGAGTTTAGGAACAACGGCTTCTATTGTTCCTCTTTCGATTGCAGCCATTCCTTTTATGGCAAGATTGGTAGAAGCTGCTCTTAAAGAAGTAGACAAAGGCATCATTGAAGCTGCTATCGTCATGGGATCTACTCCTTGGCAAATCATCACCAAAGTTTTGATTCCAGAATCGCTTCCCGCTTTAATTTTGGCTGTCACAACAACTGTCATTAACCTCATTGGCTATAGTGCAATGGCCGGTACTATGGGTGGAGGTGGATTAGGGAAAATTGCCATTCAATATGGATATCAGCGCTTTAATGTCCTTTTAATGGTAGTCACTGTCATCATACTCATTATTTTGGTTCAAGCAATTCAAATGATTGGAAATGCCTGGACAAGACATCTTAACCTTAAGCGAGGAAAAGGATTAAACAAATGAAACAATTTTTCTATTCAACATTTTTTATACTAGCAAGTCTTTTAGTCCTTCTCACTGGTTGTGGAGGATCTTCGAAGCCCACCCTTAAAGTCGCAGCTTCCTCTGTCCCCCATGCAGAGATTTTAGAATTGATCAAACCTAGCTTGAAAGATGAAAATATTGATCTTGAGATATTAATAATTGATGATTTCAATACTCCCAATCGAGCCTTAGCCGATGGAGAAGTCGACGCAAACTTTTTTCAACATTTGCCTTTTTTAGAAGCCCAGCAAGCTGACTTTGGTTATAAATTAGAAAAACTGATCGCTGTTCATCTGGAGCCAATGGCTCTTTATTCAAAAAAACATTCCTCTTTAAAAGAACTCAAAGATAAAGCCTCTATTGCCATTCCTAGTGACCCTTCTAATCAAGCCCGTGCATTAGCACTCATGGAACAAATTGGATTGATCACACTTCAAACTAAAGGGGCAAAAACGAGTGTATTAGACATTGCAAGCAATCCCCGCCAATTGAAATTTATAGAAATGGATTCTCCTTTGTTAAGTCGTGCTTTAGAGGATGTCGATGCTGCAGCTATTAGCACTAATTTTGCTCTTTTAGGCGGTTTATCCCCTAAAAAAGATGCTTTAGCGATCGAAAATGCTCAATCCCGCTTTGTCAACCTTGTGGTGATTCGTGAAGGAGAAAGTCAACGGCCAGAGCTGCAAACCCTTAAAAAAGCTTTAATCACAGAACAAGTTCGTCAATTGATTGAGCAAAAGTACCAAGGGGCTGTCATTCCAGCTTTTTAATAACCTAATAGATGGTTTTACCTTGCTTCTAGCAAGAAAGCCATCTTTCCCAGATAAATTTGGAAAATTGATCGTCCGCCATCTCAAAGCGTGTTTGATTTGAACCACAGCGACACTAAACCGCAGATCCTTTTTTTATATCAATTAGTGGAATGTTCAATTACACACATAGGTAAAAAGTGTTGTGTATAAGCCGGATCTGAAATTTAAACCACAGAGAGCACAGAGCACACAGAGAGCAATTAAATTTTCATGCGACGAATACCATCTTTGAGAATCTTTACATTAAAATTGATGAGCAACCCTCGTTTGTAATCTGATAATTTTAGATAAGATAATAATTGAGCTTCATGTAAAGTTGTTAAAGCACTTACGGATTTAATTTCTACAATAACTTGATTTTCAATGACTAAATCAAGACGATAACCACAATCGAGCATGACATCTTTATAGAAAACGGGCAGTGATTTTTGGTGCTCAACTTTCAATTTTCTAAGTCTAAGTTCGTACAATAAACATGCTTCGTAAACAGATTCAAGTAAACCTGGTCCTAATCCTCGATGAACTTCAATAGCTGCACCAATAATTGTACCAGTTAAAGAATCGTTCTCTCTCCTCTCTGTGTGCTCTGCGGGCTCTGTGGTAAAAATGTAAGATCTCATCATTGAAATGCGTAAGAGAATTTAAATTGAAAAATGTAACATATCTTAACCAAACTGGTTGTGATTAATCACAGGAGGAAAAACATGTCAATTGAAGAGTTTAGCATAGTCATTTTTTGTTTAATAGATAATGAATCGATTTCTAAGCATGCCGATCATAACTTTTCGCATCATACCTATTAACGAACCTTTATAAATGTTTTTTAAGTGCTGTCGCAAAGGACAAACTCCTCCTCCAATTTATCAGATTTTGTAGGAGCTGTCTCATTAGAGATTTCGTTCCAAGGTTGGCCGTCTAGAGACATATCTATTTCAGGAGGATGTGCTAGGATCATGCGCAATTGTTTTGATTCCATCCCTAGCATCGAATCTACAATTTTTTCTCGAGCTGCAAATAATTCAGTTAATGAAAGGGGCTTCTCAGCATTTTGCTGAGCCTGAATAGCAATATGCTGATTGAGAGATTCACGTATAAAATATTCCCAAAATTTAGCATCTCCTTCAAAGAACACAGCATCTTGTCTAAAAGACTCTAGTACACGTGTATAAAGCAAAAGTTCTTTCAAAGTAGGTAAAAGCGATGTTATTCCTTTTTCCAATAAAGATGTTTCTTTCGGCTGAAGAGAATCTAAAAAAATTTTTAAAAGAGCATCACCGCTAAAGTGTTCCACTAAAGATGTAATCTTTTCGCGAAAAGGGATGTTGATACTTTCTGTAAAATGATTAAAAAGAAACTCTGTAATTTCATTCAGATCATCTTTTAAAGTTTGATTTTGAGGCGAAGCCTCTTTTGAATCTTCTGAAGTCAGAATGTCCACTAATTGCATTAATGTTATACGCAAAGAGGGATGATAAATTAAATCGACAATTCTTTCTGCTAAGAAATCTGTCAGTTTTTTTCCACTGAGATGCTGAAACATCCAAAGAGGAAGAGAAGTGCTATTGTCATCTGGGTTTCGTAAAGGATAGGCGCAGGCAAAAATAGATCCATTAATTAAAAGATGCAAACCAATGACTGCTGTTCCAACTAATGGAACTTGGGCCATTTCTTCTCTCGTTGCTTTAAAAAAACTTTCTGGATGCTGAAAATGACTAGGTTTAAATGTTTTGTGAAGGATATCAGAAATATATTTTGTGAGTTCTTTTTTCGCTTTTCTTTTCTGAAAAATATCTTCTGTACTTGCAGGCGAATGTTTTAATCCTGATTCTTCAAAAGTTTTGACAAGCAAAGAACCCAGAGAATTTTGAAGCAAAGAGTCCGCCATGATTTTTTGACCTGTCTTTAAGATCAATGATCTTTTATCTCGCCCAAAACCTTCTAATTCATAATCCATGGTTTCAACACCACTTCCATTCAAAATGGCCATCGCAAAAAGATGAGGATCGACTAACTGTTTAATTCCAAGTTCAGCAATAAGAGAGGAAAATAATCTTACTAAAATATCTTTACCTTCTAGAAAATAAAAAATGCCGCTTACACCCGTTTTCAACTGCTTAGGGCATGAACGTTCTAAAAATTTGTGAATTTTCTCTTTCAAATATTGATCGAGTGCTTCATCTAGTTTTTCTTGCAAGTTATGCTTCGTTAAGCGTACGAGATCTGGATCTGGCAAGCCTTTCGGAAGAGAATGATGATTTTTATGCCATTTAAGTCGGGCAATAAATGCGCCTTCTTGATCATCATTTAATTGTATATCTTTCAAATATTGATCAATTTCTTTTTGTTGAGAAAGAGAAACGGCAAATGACTTGACCATTGCTTCTGCTAATTGTCGATGATCTTTTGGTGCAGATGCTGTCATTTTGCAAAATAAATTAAGAAAGAGATGTTCAAAATCAACGACAGGTTCTAAACTTTTTTGATGTACTAAGTAATGAACGATTCGATGACCAGTCCCCAGATATTGCCTTTTAATCAATTTGCCTACTTCATCAGCAGCTAATACTTCTTGATAATGCCACTTTTTTTTTAATTGATAATCCAGATAACGAACACAGTATCCCAACTTAAATAAAATCCAACCTTCCGCAGCCGTCGGTAAAAGATGAAGCTGCTCCCCTATAGAGCGTGGGATAATTTCATAGAGATATTGAGCTGTTACGACACTAAATTGTGCATAAACATTTTTTTTCGTTAATTGCTTGTTAAATTCTATTTTCTCTTGACTGCGCTTTTTTTGAACGAGAGTCTGTAAAGCATCTGTGGAAACTAATCCTTCATTAAAAATGGAGAAATAAATTCCATTAGCAACTCTCAACGATGTCATAAAGCAAATATCGATCACATTCACTTTTCGTACTTGCTGTACACACCAATGAGCAGGATGATAAGCTTGATTGAATGCCGTCATAGCTAAGTTTGTCATTCCATTGCAACAAGCTCGGTAAGCATCAACATGTAATTTAAAAGCTAATTGGGCAATAGGGATGGCGTTCCCTTTCGTAGGAAGAACCTGCATCTCATTCATAAAAATCCAAACTAAAAGATAGGATATTTAAAAGCTTATTAGAATCCAATCTAGGATTCTTTCGTGACTTTAGCATTTTTTTGAATTTCTAGATTGTGCAATCCATTGCGTTTCACAAAATAGACAAGGGAACATGAGCTGGATCGGTTGGACAGTCTCCTTGCATAAGATTCTCAGCATCAATTACCCATCCACCTCCCAATGCTTTATAAATATTCACTAAAGTAATAAAAACTTCAGCTTGATTGCGCGCTAAATTTAATTGAGATCCAAATAGACGGCGTTCAGCATCCAACACATTAAGGTAATCTACAAGACCGTTTTGATACTGAAGCCTTGCAAGGTGCAAGTACTCTTCTAAATCGCGCATCCGTTCATATTCCACTTGAAGAGATCGCTTAGAATTTCGGTGCTCAATCAAAGCATCGTTCACTTCTTGCAGAGCAGTTAGAATAACTTGTAAATAATTATAAACAGCTTCTTGCTTACGTGCCTGTGTTAAATCCACTTGGCTTGTAATGCGTCCCCCAGTAAATAAAGGCTGCAGCGCATTAATCATCCATTGCCAAGTTCTAGAAGGACTTGTAAATAAATCGCTTAATTCAGCGCTCTCAAAGCCATAATAGCCAGTTAAATTAAAATCTGGAAAGTATTGGGCACGAGCCTCTCCAATGCGGAAATTTGCTGCTATGAGCTGTTGCTCTGCTTGACGAATATCAGGACGCTGCTCTAGCAAATTAACAGGTAAACCCGTGGGTACCTCAGGCGGCATTTGCCAGCCATCGACCGGCTGCCCACGTTGAATGGCTCTTGGAGGATGGCCGATCAATACACTGATCAAATTTTCTTGTTTTGAAATACGTGTTTCAAATTCAATTACTTGTATAGCAGCTTCTTCTCGTTCTGCAGCAGCCTGCTTGACTTCTAATTCGGAGGATAATCCTTCTTCAAAACGCACTTTTGCGAGTTCAAAAGATTCTTGCCTTGATTTTAATGTCTGGATCGAAATATTGAGCTGAAGATCATATTGTCGCAATAACATATAATCAGCAGCCACTGAACTCACCATAGATAAAATCACAGTTCGCCTAGCTTCTATTTGTCCTAAAAGATCAGCAAAAGAAGCATAAGTCGCGCTGCGAAGCTTGCCCCATAAATCAAACTCATACGAAGCTGTTAAAACGGTGAGATAATCATTACTATAAGGCGAAACTTGCCCAAAATTTGAAATGACATCTGCAAGAGCATTATCTCCATCCACAGCATCGAATCCCTCTCCTGCAAAGAAAATATTATTGGCTGTTGTTTGAGAAATTCTTTGCCGAGAAAAAGTGGCTTGCGCGTCGATTTGAGGAAATTGGGCTGAACGGACAATTCCCACGATCGCTCGGTATTGGGCAATGCGTGCTGTTGCAATTCTTATATCGTTATTATTTTCAAGAGTCTCTTGAATCAATTGATTTAATACCGGATCATCAAATTGCTCCCACCATCTGATATTTACAATCGTTGAACTCTCATCGCTAGCAAAACGCCAATGCTCCGGCATTTCCATACAAGGTCGTTTGTAGCGTGGATAAAGGACACAAGAATGCAAGAGAAAAAAAATGAAAACAGGGTAAAAACATTTCGATATTAAATGAAGAGAATGAATCGAGAAAAATATCGAATTAAGCTGTTTTGACGCTTTCATATCTATCAAGAAATTCCTTCTACAACCAGCAATTAAATTTCTATATTTTCCTTATCTGCATGCATCGACACATCTCGCCCCTTCTGCTTTGAATTTTGCGAGCGCTTTTCTGCAAACTGATCAATCACTTTATAAAAAAGAGGAACAAGAAAGACAGCTAAAATGGTAGCAGCAATCATTCCACCAAAAACTCCTGTTCCAACAGAATGGCGGCTTGCTGCGCCCGCTCCTTTGCTAATAAGCAAGGGGACAACGCCTAAAATAAATGTTAATGAAGTCATTAGAATCGCTCTGAAACGCAATTTAGCAGCTTCCAGAGCAGCTTCTACGACAGGCATGCCTTCCTGCCGCTTAAGAATAGCAAATTCCACAATCAAAATAGCGTTTTTAGCCGCTAAAGCAATCAGTGTGACTAGACCCACATTGAAATAAACATCGTTCGAAATGCCCCGAATCCAAATGGCAACAAAAGCTCCCATGATGCCAAATGGAACAGCTAAGATCACAGCTATAGGAAGAGACCAACGTTCATACAACGCGGATAAGATCAGAAAAACCATGAGTACTCCGACGAATAAAATTCCAGTTGACGTTCCACCCATGGCAATCTCTTGATAAGCTTGCCCGCTCCAAGCTGGTACCATTTGATTGGGAAGGACTTCTTTTGCTGCCTCAGAGATTGCAGCCATTGCCTGCCCAGAGCTGTAGCCAGGAGCTGCACTTCCAATAATTTTAGCAGAAGTATATCCATTAAAACGACTGACTAAGTTAGGACCGCGATCATAATGAATAGACATTAACGCTTTTAAAGGAACCATTTCATTTGTTTCTGAACGAACGTACATATCTCCTAAATTTTTAATCACAGCTCGATTTTCCGGATCAGACTGAACGGTGACTTGATACACTTGGCCAAATTTGTTAAAAAGATTGACGTAAAGCGATCCGAAAAAAATCTGCAAAGTATTTAATACATCGCCAATCGAAACATGCAGGGATTGTGTCTTATAACGATCCAAATCGATGTAAAGCTGCAAGTTAGTTGTTTCAATAGAAGTGGATAATCCTTGAAGTTCAGGCCTTTCTTGCGCTTTTGCAATGACTTCCTTTGTTACGTTTTCAAGCATCTGCATCGTCGCATCGCCACGACTTTCAATCCAAAATTCAAAGCCGCTTACTGTTCCTAATCCTTGAATAGCTGGTGGATTAAAAACAAAAATTTGCGCTTCTGGAATCATGAAGTATTTTTGGTTAAGTGCTCTTCCAATGGCATTCGCTTGCAATGAAGGAGCGGTGCGTAAATTCCAATCTTTTAACGTAATAAAGTTGGTTCCCATTTGAATACGATTTAAACCTTCAATCAAACTAAATCCAGTTAATGATGTGACATGATCAACACCTGGCTGTTGGAGAGCAATTTCAGTAATTTTTTGATCCACCTCATTGGTACGCTCTAAACTTGCCGCATCTGGTAAATTGGCAACTGCTATTAAATATCCTTGATCTTCTTCTGGAATAAAACTAGTTGGAATTGTATTGGCCAAGAATAATAAAATGGCAATAACTGCAGCAAAAACCAAAAGTCCAGCCCATAAATTGGATAGAAACCATTGAGCTCCTTTCAAATAACCATTTGTAAAACGATCAAAGCTGCGATTAAACCAGTTGGCAAATCGAGAATTTGATACGTGAGGCTTTAATAAAAAAGCTGCTAAGGCGGGACTGAGAGTCAAAGCAACAACTCCAGAGATCACAACAGAAACGGAAATGGTAATAGCAAATTGTTTATAGAGCTGCCCTGCAATTCCTCCTAAAAATGCAACTGGAATAAAAACAGCACAAAGAACAAACACAATCGCAATAACAGGCCCGGAAACTTCTTTCATAGCTTTATGAGCAGCTTCGTGCGGAGGCATCTTGAATTCTCGAATATTGCGTTCCACATTCTCAATCACAACAATTGCATCATCCACAACAATTCCAATGGCAAGAACGAGCCCAAAAAGAGTCAAAGTATTCAATGAGAATCCCATCACATACATGCCAGCAAAAGTTCCAATAATTGACACGATCATGGCAAGAATAGGAACAAGAGTGGCTCGCCAATTTTGCAAAAAAATCAAAACAACTAATGAAACTAAAACCGCAGCTTCAAATATCGTTTTAATAACTTCTATAATCGATTGCTTGATAAACAACGTTGTATCATAAGGAATGGTATAGACAAGCCCTGGTGGAAAATATTTGGCTGCTTCTTCCATTTTTTTCTTCACTTCATTTGCAACATCAAGAGCATTGGCACCAAATTCTTGATACACTGCAATCAGCATCGATTCTTTACCATCCAACTTTCCTTCTACATCATAAGATTGCGCTCCTAATTGAACATAACCCACATCTTTAATCCGAACAAATGAACCATCTTCGTTTGCTCTCAAGATAATATTCTCATATTCCTCAGGTTCATTTAACCGTCCTTTTCCTGTCATGGGAACAGTTAAAGTGACTTTGGATGTCATCGGAGGCATTCCTAACATACCAGCAGTAAAATCTTTATTTTGCTCTCGGATGGCATTGACAACATCTTCTGCTGTCAATTGAAGTTGAGCCAAGCGATCAGGTTTAATCCAAATTCGCATGGAATAGTTGCGTGCATTAATAATGGCGGCATCGCTCACACCCTTTAAACGAAGCAATTCATTGACAACGTTAATTTGTGTGTAGTTGCTGACAAAAACATTATCATAGCGTCCATCGGGAGAATCGACAGAAATGAGCAAGAGAATAGTAGGTGTTTGCTTTTTTAGCATGACTCCTTGATATTGAACCTGCTGAGGTAATTGGGGCATTGCCATGCTCACTCGATTCTGAACATTGACTTGTGCCATACTAATGTCGGTTCCAATATCAAAAAAAATCGTCAGAATCATATCGCCATTCGAAGAATTCTGTGAATACATATAAATCATATTGTCGACACCATTAATTTGCTGCTCAAGAGGAGCTGCAACGCTCATTGCAGTGGTCATCGCATCAGCACCAGCATAAGATGCCGAAACTTGGATTTGGGGAGGAGTAATATTAGGATATTGTTCAATGGGAAGAGCTCGCAAAGCAAAAAAGCCTGCAAGTATAATCATAATGGAAAGAACACAAGCAAAAACAGGACGATCAATGAAAAAGCTCGAAATCATACGTCTCAGTTTCCTGTCTGTCTGCTCTGTAAAAGTTGCTTATCTTTTTCTGAAGAAGAAATTTCACCTTTAACGCTGACTAAAGAACCCGGTAGCACTTTATTGACCCCTTGTACAATCACACGATCGCCTGCTTTCAGTCCTTCATAAATGATCCACTCATCTTCAACCCATGGACCAGGTTCAATGGGACGTAATTCAGCGTGATTATCAGGATTAACAACGAAAACAAACGCTCCTTTTTCTCCTTGAATAACAGCCTGCTGAGGAACTGCAATAGCATGTGGTCTTTTTGCTCCTAATACTCGGACTCTGACAAATTGCCCAGGTCTAAGAATATCATCTGGATTAGCTAATGTCGCTCGAAGCATCATTGTTCCTGTTTTCTGGCTATAAGAAGGAGCGGCGAAGTTAAGGTTTCCTTTTTCGGGATATTCACTTTTATCTGCGAGAATAAGCTCAATTTCAAATTCATCGTTGGGAGGAAAAATCAATCTTCCTTTCTTAAGTTCCTCTTGACTTGCTAAAACATCTTGTTCAGAGACGCTAAAATTCACCCAAATAGGATCGAGGACGGATACGGTTGTTAAAAGATCTTGAGATGGAGAAATTAAAGAACCCACTCGATAGGTTGCCTGAGATGTTAGACCTTCTACTGGAGAGCGAATTGTTGTATAATTTAAGTTTAGTTCCGCATCTGCAACTTGGGCTTCTGCTTCCATGACTTGGGCTTCTGCCGCCATCTGTTGGGCAATCGCATTATCTAAATCACGTTGACTGGCAGCCTTTTGTTCATAAAGCGGTTTAAAGCGTTTAACAGCCCGCTCTGCTTGCCAGTATACAGCTTTTTCTCTTTCTAATTGCGCTTTTGCTCTAGCAAGGGCTGTTTGAAAAGGACGGGGATCTAATTGAAATAATAACTCCCCCTTCTTCACCAAAGTTCCTTCGATAAAACCGATCTGTTCTAAATATCCAATGACTCGAGCTCGAATTTCAACCTCATGAGAGCTTTGCACAACGCCAATATATTCAAAAACGGCAGGAATTGTTCTAGGTTCTATCTTTTCAATGAAAACTTCGACAGGGGGAATGGGAGGTGCAGCTTTTTCCTCATGATGACAACCCACTAGGAAACAACTGACAAGAGCTAAAAAATATAAGCGATAACGCTTTGCTAATCCGATGTTCATTTTATATTCAGTCCATTACTTCCCCACTTGTTTAAGCAAAAAAAATGAGTAAGTCAATAAATTTATATAACTTTAATAGACCGAACGATAAATCAGATGACTTCAATAAATGAAGCTGATGAAATGAATGAATGATTTTAAGACACAAGCTTCAATTCTAGATATCAGTAGAATTCAAGCTTGTTGTGTAAAAGTAAAATGGATGTTTGACCCTTGAAGCACCCATTGATTACGATGTTGTTTTACTTGGATCGGAATCACTTTTTTCCCTTTAAAAAGTCGCATAAACTGCCGATTTTGATGCAGCTTTTCAGGAATGACTAATTCGTAGCTATCGCCTTCTAATCCTATAAAATTTTTAAGAGTTTTCTTCTTATAAAGCTCCAAAGTATAGGGCTTTTGATTAATTGTTACTTCAAATTTAGAATAATAGGATCGTTGACCAAAATTTGATAAATGAGCTGAAACATACTCTGATTTAATCCGTCCTGATCCTACATAATCATGAACAGTTGTTTGAAAGTCTCCTTCATCTAAAACAATTTCTAAAGGCAAGGCATTCTCCGAACTAATTTCATCGTCTGCATCATCTTCATCGTCCATTGCTTCAAATTGCCATTCTTCTTCATTAACCTTTTTGAAAAAGAATCCTTTTTGTCCATCATGCTGTCCTGCAACTCGCAATTCACGCTCGTTATTTCCCGCCCCTGTTTGTACCACAGTGATTGCTTTAGTAATAAAATCTCCTGGAGCAAGCTTTAGAGAATGTGATGTCCATTCAGGCTGTCCAACAATTCGAACCTCAGGATCATGAGGATGATCAAAATAGTCATACTTCAAACCAGGATTCCACCCTTCCGAGTCAATATCAGCAAGGCGAGTATAAATTTGCAAAGTCCGTTGGTCTGAAGTATCTTTTTGAGTTTCATAACCGATGGCCATAATCATAGAAGCGCTTACACTGATATTTTCAGCTTCAAAGGTCATGTCAGAAGTTTCAGGCAAAGGAATAGAGACTTTAACATGCTTGGGCGACCAAGGATCAAATTTATAAATGTCTTTACCATTTTTGTCTAAAACATACAATGTTGTGACCCCCACAGTCACAGGATGCTGATGTTGATGTGGATCTTCCAAATAGTCGTTGTAACGACCTCTTTGTGAAATGGCCCATGCTTTGGCATCGGCAGGAATTCTTAAGCGTTTTCCTGTAAATAAGTTAACCAAATAATGGAGATAAGGCAAAGAAAACCACTTATCTTTCCAATTATCTTTCTCTCCATTATTAAACGCCATATGCTGATCAGTTGCAAGATTAGCACCAGCTTTCTCTAATCGATGACGATTTGAACCATTAACATCTCTTTGACGAAACTCTTTTAATACCTTCTTATAATGAACAGCATTTGTCTCATCTAAAACAATCAAATTTGCCCCATCACTATCTAAACTAACCGGGATACGTCCCTCAGCGAATCCATCAAAATAAATAGGCTTCCACTGATCTTGGCTTCGCCATAAGCGCATCCAAAGGATTCCATCTTCAATGGCAAATTCCTGAACATGATTAAACGTACGCGTTTTCGATTTCATTTTAATAGGACTATCAGATGGGGGATTAGCTTGCGCGGCCCTTCGAAAATATTCTGCTTTCGCATCTTGACGTCTAGACTCAAGAAGTTCTTGTCTGAGAACAAGCAATCCAATAACTGAAACTGCTAAAACAGCTGTTTCAAAAATCTGAAATGCGGTCACTCCAATCTTGCTCCACCCCTGGCGTTCTTCTTTTAACCATTTGACATGTTTACCCAACCACGTCTTCTGTTTTTCTTCACCAGGTAGAATCTTAACTGGTTTAAACTCGTGCCGAAAGTCAGCTGGAACTACGGAAATTGCTTTGTTAGCCATAAATAGAAATTAAATTTAAAATTGTTTATTAATTTATATATAAATAATAAACTTAATTTTTTAATAAAAAATAAATAAATTATTAAAATTTACTTTTCACACAACAAAACGTTCATTATTGATAAATAAAATCAATAATTTACATATAAATTTTAAAAATTAACACAAAATTAATAAAATAATTAAATAGCTTTTTTATAAATATCTATTAATTTTATTGATTTATGTTAATTTTATGTTATCTATCATTTCTAATCAAAAATTTAGTCCTATCCCTGCCAATCAATCTATTTCAAGAGATGAGTATGATAAAAGGCGAGAGACAATCGAAAGATTTGCAACAGATCTTAAGACTCAAGCTCAACTAGATAAAATCAAAGACGTTACCATTTGTCGTATTCAAGATTTATTTGAGTTGACTCCTAGAGCCGTAACGAGCTCAAGGATCATTTATACGCCTCCGCTTCTCTATCTTATCCCGTCTGACTTTGGCTCTGAATTGAAAGGAATCACCAGTTTACAAGAATTTGATCAAAAAGCTAGTGATGATCCTTTATTTTTACAACGTCTATCGGATCGGCTACATCAGATTTTCAGACAATCTCCCACTTCTATCACTCAGGAGCAAAGAGAATATCTTCGTTTGATGATTCGCTATATCACGGAAGATTCAAAATTAGCTAAGCAAGGGATGCGCTTTGTGATGCTCCACGAGTTAGGACATCTTTATCATCAGCATTCTACCTACAAACAGCGTTGGATCAATATCACAGGTGTTGCATTTGGTGCATTGGGCATGATGACTGGTTTGACTTATCGAGCTTCCTATACAGACATGATTTTTTTACTGATCCTAGCAGTGGTTGCGACAAAAGCAATGGAAAGAATTGCAAAAATCTTGCACAGCCGCAACTCAGAAACAGAGGCTGATCTCGTGGCGATCAGTAAACTAAAAAAAGGAAAGAAAGTTCGAGAAGGCGGGATTTATTTATTTAACATTTTGCGTAAGCATCAGATAAGCCTTCGTCAAAGCCCTCATCTTCCTTTTAAGGAACGGGTACTCTTTAAGTTAGCCTTTACTCCAAAAGGAAATAACCGCTTCTTATATTTCACTCATCCTTCAGAAACAGAACGTATTCAGAATATTAAGAATTTTGATCGATTAAAAAAAACTCAAGGACTTTGAACCCTGATTGATAAAAAAAGATCTTTGTTTAGACAAAAACTCTGTTGATATAAAAACAAAGAGAACCTTAAAATCGCAAGCATAAATGTTGTATCTGATCTGTCATTTTGCTATCCTATTGGATCTCACTCTATTTTTATTTCTACTATTCAGCATTCTCAAAACATCCTTTGACAAAGAGTTCAGGAGTGATGAATTAATTAAATTTTTACTTTTGGATAAATGATGATTACGCTTTCTAAAGTTTCAAAAAGTTTTGGCAGTCGCGTTTTGTTTGATGATGTGACGATTACTTTCAATGCGGGCAATCGCTATGGCTTAACAGGACCCAATGGCGCAGGTAAAACTACTCTTTTGAAAATTGTGATGGGATTGGAAGAGCCCACTTCTGGAACAGTGACCCTTCCCGATCGCGTAGGCATTTTGCGTCAAAATATTGAAGCTTATAAAAACGTTCGAGTTTTAGATGTTGTCATTATGGGTAATGAACGCTTATGGAAAGCGTTACAAGAGCGTGATAGCTTATATGAAGTGGAAATGTCTGATGATGTGGGCATGCGTTTAGGAGAATTAGAAGGCATCATTGCAGAAGAAGATGGATATTCCGCTGAATCTAATGCAGAAGTCTTATTAGCAGGGATGGGCATTCCTCATGAATACTTTCAACAAAAAATGCATCAAATCCCCACCGATATGCAATTCCGCGTTCTTCTCTGCCAATCCTTGTTCGGCGATCCGCAAGCTCTTCTTCTTGACGAGCCGACTAACCACTTAGACCTTGAATCCATTGGCTGGTTAGAGACCTTCTTGCATAACTATAAGGGAACATTAATCGTCATCAGCCACGACCGCCACTTCCTCAACTCGATTACTACTCACATTGCAGATATCGACTATGAAACTATTATTATTTATCCTGGCAATTATGATGACATGGTTGTGGCTAAAACATCAGTCCGTGAAAGAGCGGAAGCAGAAGCCAAGACAAAAGAAAAGAAAATTGCTCAACTTCGCGAATTCGTGGCTCGTTTTGGTGCAGGAACACGTGCTAGCCAAGTTCAGTCTCGTTTACGTGAAATGAATCGCCTTCAACCTCAAGAACTGAAGAAAACCAACATTCAACGTCCTTATATTCGCTTTATTCCAACGGAGAAAGCTCCTGGTAAAATCTTATTGAAAGTCGAAGACATTGAAAAAAGCTATGGCGATCTCAAAGTCATTGAATCTTTATCCATGGAAATTGCACGTGGAGATAAAGTAGGCGTGATTGGAAACAACGGCCGCGGAAAAACGACTTTACTCAAGATGTTGGCGTTTGCGACAACTCCAGACCATGGACAAGTTGAACTTGGTCATCAAGTTCAAATTGGTTATTTTCCACAAAATCATTCAGACATCATTGAGAAATCAGGATCAAAAACAGCATTTGATTGGTTGAAGGAACGTCGTCCTGGAATTTATGACCAAGACATTCGCAGCGTAATGGGAAAAATGCTCTTTGGCGGCGATGATGCCTTTAAGCCTGTCGCCACCTTATCAGGTGGAGAAACGGCTCGCTTAATTTTAGCTGGAATGCTGTTGTCAGATCACAATTTGCTCATTTTAGACGAGCCCAATAATCACTTAGATCTAGAAGCTGTCTCTGCTTTAGCTTGGGGATTATCAGAATATAAAGGAAGTGTCATTGTGGCAAGCCATGACCGCGATTTAATTTCGACAGTGGCTACAAAGATTATTGCTTTTGAAGCAGATGGCGTTCATCTTTTTGAAGGAAATTTGGAAGAGTATTTAGCCAACAAGCAAAAGTAGAATGTACGACTTTACCCAAAAAAGGTTTTTGGCTTTACCTTATAAACGACAACATAAGAAATGTGCAGAGATTCTGCGCCAAATCTATGACAGAGTCCTGTACCAAAAGGAGTGGAAGTCAGATTGGGATATTTATCAGCAGTTATTGATCTGGATGAATGAATCCATCTGTGAACTTCCTACTCTTAAATGGATGGCAGATCAATATCATTGGCACCAGCAACAGGCACAAATCTCTAAAAAAGAGCATTATCTTTTGCCCGATATTCGCAAAGGAGATCGGGCACAAGGTGAAGAACCTTGGCCAATTGCCATTTATTTAGACCATTTGCGCTCTGCGCACAATGTGGGAAGTATTATTCGCACAGTCGAAGCGTTAGCTTTAGGAAGGATTTATTTTTCATCTAAAACTCCCTTTATTAATCATAAACAAGTACAAGATACTGCAATGGGGACTATTCAATGGGTATCATGCAATCAGGGAGTTGAACTTTCTACCCTTCCTCGCCCCTTTGTAGTGTTAGAAACAAGCCAGCAGGCCATCCCACTTTATGACTTTATTTTTCCCAGTTGTTTCACTTTAGTGGTCGGTAATGAAGAATATGGATGTTCGGATGAGACATTAAAGTTGGCCGATTACGTGGTTGAAATTCCCTTAAGGGGTCATAAAAATTCTCTTAATGTTGCGAATGCTTTTGCAATAGCAGCAGGAGAAATTAGTCGACAAAAACGTTTGAACAGTATACAGAAGTGAATGAAGGAGAATTTTATGAGCAAAAAGAATAATAAAGTTCCAACCCCCTCTCCAGCAATAACGAATTTTCCTTCGCCTCTTAAAGAAAATCATCATTTATCTGATGAAGAGAAAATCAGCCTAATCTCAGATCATTTTAGACAAATCATGGATATCTTAGGTCTTGATTTAAACGACGATTCCTTGGCAAATACTCCCACCCGCATCGCAAAAATGTATGTTCAAGAAGTTTTCTCAGGAATTAAAGAAAGCAATTTCCCTTTTATCAGTTTTTTCAAAGAGCAATTCCACCATGAACATAAAACCCACATGGTGTTCGTCAAAGTAGGATTTACAAGCTTTTGCGAGCATCACTTTGTTCCCATTACAGGGTTTGCCTATGTCGCTTATCTACCAGGAAAAAAAATTATTGGAATTTCTAAAATCCCTAGAATTGTTCGTTTCTTTGCCCGCCGCCCTCAGCTGCAAGAGCGTTTAACAGCCCAAATTGCAGATAGCTTAGCTATTTTGCTTGAAATAGAAGATGTCGCTGTTTCTATTCATGCCCGCCATTACTGTGTCGTCGCACGAGGCATTGAGGATGAAAATAGTCAAATGATTACGAATGTCTTACGCGGAGAATTTAACACTCAGGAAGACTTAAGACGAGAATTCTTTGAAGGCATCAATCGACAAAAACCTATGAGTTAATTTTGCACATATTTAGGCATGATTAATCAAATAGCAATGAGACACAATTATCTTTGACAATCACTTGTCCTGCCCTCTTAGAAGACAATTCACAACGTGGATGCTGCAAAGAAAGAGAAGAAAATTTTAATTGGGCAGATTTCTGCTCAATGATTGTTGCTAATTCAATCTCTCTGCCATCAAGATGTAAAATGGTTGCAGAGTTTAACTTAAAAGTCCGATTCCCATTATGTTCTTGGAAAAGAAGAGGAATTTCTTTAAAACGAACTGTCCAAGCTTGATCTTGACTAATCGACAATGAACTATCTCCGCATAATGCTTTTGAATAACCCATTTGTAAACTCTTCAAATGACGTCCTCCCGTACTTAAACGCCCAGAAGGGAGACTCATTTGAATAATGACACCTTCTTGTTGTTCAAACGCTTGTAAAACTTCATTCAATGCTATTTTTTCTTGATGAAGTTGTTCGTTAATTCGAGTTTGAATGGCTTTTTGATCAAGATTTTGCTGTACCTCTGCAAAACGCTTTTGTATTTCACTTTCATCCATCTTTAAAGCGCTTTCCAATAAAACATAAAGAGAAATCGGTTC
Organism: Parachlamydiaceae bacterium; assembly: GCA_044226925.1. Taxonomy (GTDB): domain Bacteria; phylum Chlamydiota; class Chlamydiia; order Chlamydiales; family Parachlamydiaceae; genus JANWJE01. The sequence continues at coordinate 117,669 of JBGAGC010000002.1, read as the reverse complement.
TCTTTCTATTTTATTTTTCCAATTTGACACCCTACAAAAATCTAAAGCCCATCCTAGCACTGCCCCAACAAAATAATGCCTCCCCTTCATGCCATCTTCAGCTAAAGAAGCTAAACCCTTTGTTTTTTTTTGACGCATCTCTAATAAAGTAAACTCGGCTTTAAAATCTGATAAATAAGGCAATACTTGATACGTTTTTAAACTCACATAATCTGCCAAACCTTCCATTTTTTGTTGATGGTCTTCCCATATTCTGGAAGCCTCATGTAACTGTTGCCGTCGAATATGACTGACAGCTAAATAATTCTTTAATGCTTGAATTTTTTCTTCCGTTTGTCCTACTTGTAAAAATTGACTCAACAAACAGTTTTCAAGCTCCATTAAAACGAATTGACCAACATCTTGATAATCGGACACCATTGGCTGCGAAACTTTTTCCTTCTTAAAGAATTGAAACTGATGAATATGAAAACGCTCATGAATAAATGTCAGCAAAGGAAAAAAAGTGGAATCTCCACCGTGATCTAAAGAAAAGACAAAGGCTCGCTGCTTTTCAATAGGAAAAGAAGGTTGAAGAGGAGCTAAAGAAATTGGATAACGTGCACAGAATAAAATAGGGTATTGTTGAATCAAGTTTCTTTTCCATAAAGAAGAAGCTCTCTTTAAACCAAACGCATACACATGCCCATTTTTAAAATGAAACACAACAGGACAATCAGATAAATGAAAATGAGGCCAAATGGACTCGCTTTCTTGCTTTTCAAAACCTTGGAAAGTCAAGGCTAGTGTTTCTATATAGCGAATTTCACGAGCATTGGACTCTTGAGCTATTAATCTCAATCCAAAACAAAGCAAAATAAAAACAAGATATTTAAACATAAATTATTTTATTAATTAATAAAAACAATAGATTCTATATTTAAATATTTTGTTTTTCAACAAATTAAATTTGTTTTAACAATTACTATTTCTAGACAGATTAAGTTTAATAAGGGAAGAAAAGAAAAAATCTGGGAAGACGGTAAGCCGGATTCTGTAAGCTAAAAGTATTAGCCTGTCATCATTCCTCTAGGAATGTTGTCGCCAACATTCTCAAGCGACGCTTCTTGAGCCTTGCGGAGAACAAGATAGCTCAAACTCGGTCTTGCTTCGGATAGGGTTTATCACTGTTTGAGTTTCCTCAAATCAGGCCTAGCTCTTAAAGCAGGCATTTCATCCTGTCTGCTGAGCTCGCACTCGGCAGCGGTATATTTTCTGTTATACTTTCCGTAGCCTTACGACCCCCAGTCTTTCACTGGTATCCTCTCCTACGAAGTCCAGACTTTCCTCTTTTCCATCTTTTGGATGAAACAGCGATGACATGTCTTCCCAGATAAAACTTTGAGTCTATTATACTGTACAGATCATCCCTAGTCAATGTAAACAATCCTTACAATTTTATTTCTCCAAAATATTAACCACTCCAAAAACAGGCTACAAAATCAATGGATGTACCATATATATAATTTCTTCCTCAACTATTTGGAAAACACTATTTTATTTATAAAAACAAGCATCTTAACCAAAAATTAACAAATAAAAAATTAAAAACAAACATTTTATATTTAATATCGAACGTTTTAATAAAAGCAACTCTTATTCCTAAACAATGTAAATTAATATGAATATTCAATTCCCATCTTTTCTTTCATCCATTCAGTTACCTCTTTTGAAAAACAATGTCTTGACGATTCAACAAAAAAAGATTTTCCTCATTGCCTCTACAGCTTTTGCCTTCTTAGCTGCTTGCTACATAATAAAGCAGTGCTACTTATTTTTTTCTGGCAAGCAAAACCCTGTCCCATCACCTGTGCCTCAACTCATTTCACAACCTCCTATGCCACAACCTATCTTACAACCGGTGTTAAAAGACATTTTACGATCAGGCAATCAAGCTCATCTTCTTGACTATCTTAAACAGAATGGCAAACAAGTCAGTGAATTAGATCTCTCAACATTTCCGATGCTCCGTGATCAAGATCTCAAAATCATGATTGAATATTGTCCAAATCTACAAAAATTAACCATTCGATCGATGATGATGACCGATCAAGGGCTTCAACACCTTCAAGCCTTGACATCTTTGCAATCGCTACACTTAATGAGAGGCAATATTACCGATCAAGGGCTCCAACATCTGCAAACTGTGACAACTTTGAAATATTTGAACTTAAATCACTTCGACCAAATTACAGATCAAGGAATAAAGCATCTGCAAACCTTGAAAGCTTTGCAATCTTTAGACTTAGAGGGATGCCATGAGATCTCCGACCAAGGACTTCAACATTTGCAAGTTTTGACAACATTGCAAACGTTGAACTTAAGAGGATGCTCTAAGATGACTAACCAAGGACTTCAATACCTGCAACCTTTGACCGCTTTGAAATCGTTAATTTTAATAGGATGCGATCAGATTACCGACCAAGGGCTTCAACACCTGCAAGCCTTGACGGCTTTGCAAGATTTAAACTTAGATCAATGCAACAAGATTACCGAGCAGGGGCTGAAACATCTGCAACCATTAATCGCTTTAAAAGCTTTAAGTTTAGTTTATTGTGATGCAATCATCGACGAAGGGATTAAGCATCTTCAAGAATTAAAGGCTCTGCAATCTTTAAACTTATGGGGATGTCATCAGATGACTGATCAAGGGCTTAAATATCTGCAAGCCTTGACCACTTTGCAATCTTTAATCTTAGGTTCTTGCTCTCAGATGACTGATCAAGGGCTTCAATACCTGCAAGCCTTGACGGCTTTGCAAGATTTAAACTTAAGAGAATGCGGGCAAATTACCGACCAGGGGATTAAGCATCTTCAAACGTTAAAGACTTTGAAATTTTTAACATTAGTGAGTTGCTTTAAAATTACCGACCAAGGACTTCAATACCTGCAAGGATTGACCGCTTTGCAATCTTTAGAATTAGGTTATTGTAATGAAATTACCGATCAAGGAGTAGAATATTTGAAAGTCTTGAAGAATTTGCAATTTTTAGACTTAAGTCAATGCAACAAAATTACCAGTCAGGGGTTTCAACATCTGCTAGCACTGACGAATTTGCAATCTTTAAAACTCCTAGTAGGATGTAGATCATCTACCCAACAACCTATCCAAGAGTTGGTCAAACAAAATCCTAAGCTAAAGATTATATCCTTCTCCTTCAGCTAGGCTCATCATTGATCAATTTGCTGTTATAAACGTTTAGATAACTCAAGGTATTCATTCCTCAAAAGCGTGTGGTCACCTTGTGACGCACGCGACAAAATAGTCGTAAGTTTGAACCATAGCAGTAATCTTACGACTGTTCAAAGTGTTGTTTTTTGAGAGTAATGATTGTAAGGAAAGTAACATTAGCCAGAGACTAAAGGTAATTTAGTCTCCGGTCTAAACTGTTATTGATGTTTTTGATTGCACAATCTGTCTTTAGTCTGAAAGACTTCAGGACTATAAAACGATTTGCCTTAAACTTTTGAACGGCGACGACGTTGTTTAGTTGCCACAACGGTATCTTCCAAGGCTTTGCTTTCTTGCCAATAGTGAATGCGTGAACAATGTTCGCAAAATACCAAGCGTTCTCCACGACGAACTAAGTTTTCGTGTTGAGCTGTTAACATAATATGACAACCACTGCAGCAGCGATTTTCGAGCGGAACAACGACGCGGTCTTTTTTATTGCTTAACAAACGTTCATAAACTTTGAAAACTTCTGGATCGGCTTGTTCAACCAACTTATCGCGTTCGGTTTTAAGCACACGGCCTTCTTCATTGATTTGCTGAATGCTCTCTTGAATTTCAGATTCCAATACTTTAGAGCTTTCTACTGTCGATTCTAAATTTTCATTTAAGCTCTTCAATACATCTTCTTCAACAGCTAATTTGTCATAAAAATCGCTGAGACGTTGTTCTTTAGCTAAACGCTCACGGTCAGCAGCAGAAATTTCATGTGTGATGGCGTTATATTCATCAACTTTTTTAATAGAATTCTGTTGCGTTTCTAATTTTTTAATCTTGGCTAAGATTTCAGCATGGTCGCCTTCGGCTAATCGAATCAATTTCTTGATTTCTATAATTTCAGCTTCCTTATCTGATACACGCTGGCGCAAAGAATTTTTACTTGTATTGATATTATCCAACTCTTTTTGCCTTTGGCGCTTCAAATGCATAAGTTGAATCATTTTCATATCTAATTCTTGAATTTCTAAGATCACTTTAAGGGCGTCTAGCATATTTTTTCCTTAAGGTAAAAGTGAGAATAGTCTTATCTTTTTCTATCACTAAGAGGATGTTAACAATCTAAAAGCTTTTTCTCTGTTTTCAAAGCCTGTACTCATTATCAAAATTAATCAGCCATCATTCACAGGCAAATAGAGTTAGAAAGCTCTTAACTCTTAAAGAAACGCTCTTCTATAAAAGCCTTCTCAAGAATTAATAATGATAATTGAACTATCCTATCATAAAAGATAATTAAAAAAAAAGAAAGCAGCCAATCACGTCGCTGGAACGAACAGTATAAGAGTATAATTGTGAATGTAAAAACGTTTGCTTTAACATCCGTTAGATCGAGTTTCTTTCTTTAGAAGTCGAAACTTAAAACCGAATGCTTCTAGATTCACAAATACACTCTAAATACCATATCCTGTTAAAGAATAATATTCAAGAATTATATTCCGACAACTTTTTCTAAAATTTATTTAAATATAGGCTCTCGCTTTTCCTCGTTTTCTAACTAAAGACTTGGCTGCAAAAACCGACGCTCCTTAAGAGAAAATAAATTTTTATTGACACAGATTTCCATAGATGCCAATACAATAGGTAATAAGAGACTGTCGTCGAGTTAAGAAAAAAGATTTTAATATTTTTTTTCAGCAACTATTTGTCTATTTTTGGCAATAAATCAGCTCAAACTTAGCCTAACTAGCCAGATTTTCTTTATTCGACAACAGTCTCTACGAGAAAGCTTTTCTCAGACACGACTCAATTAAACCATCAATATATGAGGTGTTCTATTATGTTAACCAAAAAAGAAAACCTTAAGGGCGAAGTCAAGGCTAGCAAAAATGCTAAAAACAGCCCCGCTTCTAATTCAGAGAATCACGCACAAAACAATCTCACAAATACAATTTCTCCCGCTAAAACAGGCAGCCAACCGCCCGCTAAGGCTTCTAATTCTACTACAGCGCCGAAGCAAGATTCTCAGGCATCAGAGAAAAAAGCATCATTTAAGACAAAAGTCACTATTAAGTATGATGTGGGTTTTCCTAACCAATTGTTTATCCGAGGCAAAGGAGCTAATCTGAACTGGGATAAAGGCCAACCTCTCAAAAACGTCAAACCTGATGAATGGGTGTGGGAAACAGATACTCACTTTACACATTGCGAGTTTAAAGTTTTAATCAATGATCGCATTTATGAAAATGGTGATAATCATCACTTAAATGCCGGATCAAATCTTTTATATACACCTCATTTTTATTAAAGAAATCTCTATACCTCATTTTCATTAAGGAAAAAAGACAGGAAGCTCACTTTTAATTTTGTGACTTCCTTGTTCTTTTATTTTACCATCGTTTCCAGCCATATTCACAGCTTTTAATCAAAGCAGACTTCTTAATTTTTTTTCTTGGCAATCCTTTACTTGCATTAAAAAAGAAAAGTCAGACACAATAACCTCTGCTCGCTCATTGTTAAGGAGGTTTTCATGGCGTCTCGTCTTCAAAAGTATCTCGCTAAACATCAAGCTCATTCATCCAATACTGCTGCTATTGCTTATTTAGCTGCTTTAGATCATATCGAAACAGTTTCTCCACTTGTCACTGCTAGTATCATTCAAGAATTAAAAGATGAACGCTCCCATTTAAAGCTAATTGCCTCGGAAAATTTTTCTTCCTTGGCTGTACAATTGGCGATGGGCAATCTTTTAACTGATAAGTATGCTGAAGGTTATGCTCACCATCGCTTTTACGCTGGTTGTGATAATGTTGATACGGTCGAGGAATTAGCTCAACAGGAGCTCATCCAACTTTTTGAATGCGAGCATGCCTATGTGCAACCTCATTCTGGTGCAGATGCCAACTTAGTTGCCCTTTGGGCCATTCTCCTTCATCGCATTCAAAATCCAGCCCTTGAAAAAATGGGAAAGAAATCCCTAGATGAACTCACTGCTGAAGAATATGAAACCATCAGACAATTACTTGTGAATCAAAAGCTTATGGGGATGTCTTTAAATTCCGGTGGTCACTTGACTCACGGCTATCGCCACAATATTTCTTCAAAAATGTTGCGCGCCGTTTTGTATGATGTCGATCCTCAAACAGAACTCTTAAATTACGATAAGCTGGCTCAACAAGTTCAACAAGAAAAGCCAACAATCTTGATGGCTGGTTACTCTGCGCATCCCCGCCGCCTTAACTTCGCCAAAATGCGTGAAATTGCTGATTCAGTAGGAGCTGTTTTGCTTGTGGATATGGCCCATTTTTCAGGGTTAGTGGCCGGAGGAGTTTTTACGGGTGAATTTAATCCTATTCCTTATGCGCATGTCGTCAGCTCAACGACCCATAAAACCCTAAGAGGTCCAAGAGGAGGATTTGTTCTTTGTAAACAAGAATTCAGCGAAGCGATCAATAAAGGATGTCCAGTCGTTCTTGGAGGCCCTCTCCCCCACGTCATGGCTGCTAAGGCCGTCGCTTTTAAGGAAGCAAATACACCAACTTTTAAAACTTATGCTCATAAGATCGTTGAAAATGCCCGCTTTTTAGCAGAAAGTTTTCTAAAAAAAGGGATACGGCTGGTGACAGGCGGAACAGAAAATCATTTAATGATTGTAGATGTCTCTCGCTTTGGATTAACAGGACGTCATGTAGAAACAGCTCTCCGAGCAGCTCATATTACCGTTAATCGCAATGCTATTCCTTTTGATGCACAAGGACCTTGGTATACATCAGGCATCCGCTTAGGAACAGCTGCTTTAACAACATTGGGAATGGGACAACAAGAAATGCAAGAAATTGCTGATATTATTGTCTCGGTTTTGGAACATACTCAACCTGCGACTGTGCAAAAAACGGGGCAGCCTAGCAAAGCCAATAGCATCACTCAACCCGATGTTTTAGAAGCAGCTAAAAAACGAGTGGCTCAACTATTAAGTCGATTCCCTCTATATCCTGAAATTGAAATTTAAAGCTGAAAGCAATATTGAAAAAGAGGATAGGTAAGGATAAATACAACAAACTTGCTCATGCCCCATATTTTTTAAGCTTAGGCATTTGTTTATATCCTTCCTATCCACTTTGTTCTTCTTCTCTTACTCTATACCCAATCTTCGAGCTTGAAAAACGAAAGAAAAAAGCATAGAATAAAACCAACAAGCCTATTTGATCGAGTTTTTTAAACGGGAGATATGCATGCCCACTAAAAATGATAAAGAAAAAAAAGAATCTATTCCCTCCAAAGTAGCCGACAGAATTGAACATACTTTATTGGAGGCTCGCCGCATTTTCATCTCTGATGCTGTCGATAGTGACTCAGCAAGCGATATCATCCGCAAGCTTTGGTACTTAGAAATTAGCAATCCTGGCAAACCGATCCTTTTTGTGATTAACAGCCCTGGTGGTGCTGTTGACTCCGGCTTTGCAATTTGGGATCAAGTGAAGATGATTTCTTCCCCTGTAACAACCTTAGTTACAGGCTTAGCAGCATCTATGGGATCGATTCTTAGCCTTTGTGCTGCCCCAGGCCGTCGCTTCGCGACACCTCATTCGCGGATTATGATCCATCAACCTCTTCTTGCAGGTGTCATTAAAGGACAAGCGACAGACCTTGAGATTCAGGCACGTGAAATGATTAAGACACGGAATGGATTAATTGAAATTTATGTGGAAGCCACCGGAAAAGATTTTGCAACAATCGAAAAGGCAATTGATCGAGACACTTGGATGACCGCTCGAGAAGCTTTGGAATTTGGCCTCTTAGATCGCGTGGTTGATTCTTTTGAAGAGTTGGATTTCAAATAACTCAAGCTAGCCAAAGAGATTTCCAGTGCATTGGTCTTTTGCCAAATACGTAGGCTGCGGCAATGATTTTATTTTATTTGATAATCGCCAAAGCCTATTTCCATTTTCTCAACCTGCAGTTATTCAACGTCTTTGTCATCGGCAACAAGGAATTGGTGCTGATGGCATCATTTTTTTAGAAAATTCTAGCAAAGCCGATTTTCGAATGCGCATCTTCAACTGTGATGGCACTGAAGCCGAGATGTGTGGAAATGGACTGCGATGCTTTGTCAAATGGCTTGCATCCAACGGATTTCAACTCCCCACTTATCGCATTGAAACGATGCATCAAATTTTGACGGCCTCTAAATTAGAAGAAAATGTTTGCATTGACATGGGTCAACCTATTCATATTCAATGGAATATTCCTTTGACGTATGAAGAAAAACTCCTATATGTTCATCATCTTAACACTGGCGTTCCTCATACGATCTTATTTGTCTCCGACATACAAGAAATCAATCTCATCAAACTGGGCAGATATATTCGTCATCACTCCTTATGGATGCCAAAAGGAACCAATGTTACAATCGCTCAACAAACAGGTCCTCAACGATTTAAAGTACGTACCTATGAACGAGGAGTAGAAGGAGAAACATTGTCTTGTGGAACGGGAGCTGTGGCCGCAGCTTTAGCCGCCGCCCATCAATACCGACTATTGAGCCCTTTGACTATTGAAACATTGGCAGGAGAAGAATTAAAAGTAGGATTTTTACAAGAACAAGGGAGGTTTTCAAAAATTTTATTAACTGGCCCTGCTCAATTGACATTCAAAGGAGAAATTGTATTAGAAAATGAAAGAATCTCTTCCTTTTCGATTGCTTGTAACTCTGTCAATTCAGTAAAATCCTAAACTTAGACACGACATTCCACTGGTTTGCCTACCTTTTGATAAATCTAGGTATCGTTGCCATTAAAAGTTAAATTTGAGGATCAAACTGCCATGTGTGCCAAAATGAAGCAAGAAGCACAAAACCCTCTTATCCTTCGCTGTCATCGTTTGATGGAGGCTTTTGCCAAATCGGATGACGAAAGAGATTTTTACATTGACCGCTTAGAGGGCTTTCTCATTTATGTCGATTTGGATAAACCTCAAGAGGAATTAGATGCTTTAGAAGAGGAACTGCAGAACAATGCGGATCGTTATTGCACTATTCCTAAATTGACTTTTTACGAAACTAAGAAAATCATGGAAGGTTTCGTCAATGAAAAAGTCTATGATATTGATACAAAAGAAAAACTTTTGGATATCATTCAATCCAAAGAAGCAAGAGAAAACTTTCTCGAATTCATTTATGATCACCATGCTGAGCAAGAGAAATGGCAGCAGTTTTATCAAGAGCGTTCTCGAATCAGGATTATTGAATGGCTTCGTCTCAACCATTTTCACTTTGTGTTTGAAGAAGATTTAGATCTGCCTAAGCATTTAATTGAAAAACTCAAGCAGTCTCTTTTTCAACCAAAAGTAGGCAAAGACATTCAAAACGCACGGAAAACACTCGTTGCTAAAGCAAAGACATATTATTCTAATGAAGCGCTTAACCCTAGACCCAAACGTGGTCGTCCACCTAAGCAAGCCGCAAAACCTGATATTGAACCACAAGTCACCATTGATATTTATACAACAGTTCCTGCAGCTGTTCGACCTTTCTTATTTACTCCAGAAATGAATCCTTCTTCTGCTTTCTCTGTCTTCTCATCCAAATTTGATTCAAATGAAGATTTATTGAGTCGCCGCCAACAATTGAGCGACGATGCAAGTTTAAGTCAAAAGTTGGCTTCATTGCGAGCCCTTTCAAGTCGATGGGTAGAGCCTACAGCTCCGCCTAAAGCCCAACAGAGCTTCGATGATGACTTTGATGACGAAGATGATGAAAGCGACTTTGATGATGATGATGATTTTGAAGAAAAGCCAAAATCTAAAACAAAATCTAAGTCAACGGCTAAAAACAATAAAGCAAAGACGAAAAGCAAAAGTACCGGAAAGTCTAATGCCCCTGCCAAGAATTCTGCCAAATCGGCAAAACCTAAAGCAAAGCGCATTATGCCGACTGAGAAAGAGACGAAGAAGAAGACTAAGCCACTTAAGAAGATCATGCCTAAAAAGCGATCTTAAGGGTTGTTTATTCTTTTGCAAAAGCTAATAATGGAATGTGAAATATGAAGTCTTGGCCGATCTTTAAAGAAAATCTTCGCTTGTATTTTTCTCTTACGTTGCCTATTTTTTTAGGAATGACTGTGCATTTACTCTCACAAGGAACAGGAATTCAAGCACAGACAATTGCGCATCACGAAGAATATCATCATCTTTCTGCAAATCCTCTTTATGAGGTGGCAACGCTAGGAGCTCCCACAACAGGATCATTAATAGAAGGAGTGGTAGGTTCTTTAAATAAAGGATGCCGCCAACGTTTTTATTGCCATTCTTCAGTTCCTCAAGAAGGTTTTGTAGGTCCTCAGACGAGTGTCAAACCTTTAAGCATTAAAGATCAGCCCGGAGTTTATCCTGCTCCCCTCATGGGACCTGCCTCTTTAACCTTTCAGTTTACATGCCCAAATCCAGATGTCTGTTTAACTCCTATTGTTGTCAGACCAGATGGAACCATTTTTAAAGGGCTTCCAATGACAGCACATGCTTCTTCTCAAACTTTAGAAATTTCTTCTCCAGCTCAAACTGGTATTTATACGCTTTTTGTCTTAGCAAATCGAAAAGAATCGCAAGGGGCTCAAGTCATTGTCGATGCGGCCGTCAGCACAGAGCCCGAACAAAAAACATCCTTTCAAATCAAGTCCTTTGAACCTTCAGGTGAAGACGAAACTTTAATCAGCGCAGAATTTGTCTACACTCCCGCGCAATAAATCAGGAAAACTTAACTGCCATACTCCATTTTAAGGATGCACACCAGTCGCTGCAGCATGTTGACGATTCCAATACCCTACTCGATTCACTAAAGAAGCACAGTGGCGCAAAACATACGACGACCCTACATATAAAGGCTCCTGAGTTCCTCTTGCCGCCAGAATAAATAAACCCAACTTGTTCAACATCAGAGCAGAGATGTGGTATGAATAAAGAGATGGATTGAACGCAGCTAAACAAACGATAAAATTGTTCGAGCCATGCGCTAAAATGCTAGAGGCTACCCCATACTTTTCACTTAAATATCCGTAAGTCACTCCACCGAGATAAGCCCATGTACATTGGATCAAAAGATTTTTGGCATTTCGATGGGGTTCATAGAGATGAGTCAAACTAAAAAAAATAGCCGCAAGCTGCACACGTGCCACTTGCTGAACTTTTTGATCTTCCTCTGAAAGTTGATTGCCTCTCATATAGTTCCAGCCATATTGCAATAAGTGAATGCCTCGTAGAACAATCAAACGAGATAAAATCTCTTCCGCAACAGGAGCAAAAACAGTCATCTCATAAATTCTTTGAGCTATATACTTTGAAGGTCCATCATAGACAAAACGTTTGCTCATATACTTTAAAAAGTAGGCTGCAGCCACAATTTGAACGGTCCCCATGCTCAGTGTTAAAACAAACTTGCTGACAGGGTGATGAGCCACAGGGTAAATGTAGTGATCTCTGATCCTTTGAATAGAAGGAGGAACTTGCATTGGAAACCTTTATTTTTCATTAGTAAAATTTAATATTTTAATTGTATGATTTTTACAAATCAACCAATAATTCAAACAGACACGATTATTTATAATAAGAGGCTCAATTAAACACATTCAATTTCAATAATTGATAACCATTTTGTATTTCAATAAATTTCAAAAATTGAAATATTTCCTCTTGACAATTCTAATTATTATCGACTAGGATAAATAACATTTGTTAACAACTCGGTGTTAACAATCAATATCTTGAGAAATCAAGAAAATTTTAACCTCATGATTTTATAAGTGATTTTATGCGTTATAATCCTTTAACCCCTACTAAACCGCCCAGTTCGTGGCATTCAGGTCATTCTACTGTTGTTGTTCCTTATATTTTTGCTGCCCTTCTTTTTTCCTCCCTTATTCTTCTTATTATTCTCCTTCATATTTAATTTAACTTTTGTGTTTAGATTTTGATCTAAGCATTTTGTTATTGATTCTTTCAATTCCCATCCATGTTTTTGCACATTGATGAATTGATCGATTGTCTTTATTTTTTAAAATTATTATTAATATTTAATTTGGAGATTTGTATGTCTACACCTCCCATAGATCCTAAGAAGTCGCCATCGATTTCTACCCCTTCCCAAGAAGTTCCTTATCAAGCCATGATGACTTCTTTTGTTCAGAGTCCCTTTAAAGATTTAGTTAAAGGCATTTTTGCAGGATGGGCAGAAGTGGGTGTTGATCAACCCTTTGTCACATTGACCAAACTTGTCCAACGCCGCCTCCAGGAAAATTCTTCTTCTACTCCATTTTGGAAAACGATTACAGTTCGCCAACTTTATGCTGGAGCCTCTGCCAATGGAACTGGCATGAGCATCATCACAGGCGTCCAAATGTGGACAATAGGAGGAGCAACACAATATTTTGCTCAAGGACAAGATCCCCAATCTTTGCCTTGGTGGCAAAAAGTATCAGCTTCTAGTATGGGGGCTGTCGCGGCTTCCCCTGTTGCTAGCTTTAGTGAAATGTTGATGGATCGCTATCGTGACAGCATCAAGCGTTATGAGGAACAGGGCAAAAAGGGATGTCGACCCACTTATGTCACCACAACAAAAGAGATGTGGAAGACTTATCAAATGGGAATGATCTCAAAAGGACTGGCTCACACGATGGGACGAGATATAGGATTTGTCATCGCTTATGATGCTTTGGCGTCCTATTACAAAAGCCGGCTAGTTCAAAATCAATCTTTTAAGACAATGGTCGGACAGCAGCAAATGATGGATGTTGATCTGGTTGCAACCCTTGTCGGCAGCATCTTTGCTGGGATGATTGGAATCACGCTTACACATCCTTTAGACACACGAAAAACAAGAATCCAAGCTGGACTCAATCCCATGTTATGGCCAAACGGAATCACTCCTGTTGTGAACAAGAGCTTGCAATTACTGCGCAATCATCATCGCGAACAACCAACCAATTTGAACCTCCGCTTATTTGAGGCTACCCATTATTTATTTAAAAATTTAATGGCGGAACCTTATAAGGGATTTAAATGGCGTTTTTTACGAGGTGTGTCCGCTGTCACCCTTTTAAATGTTGTGGCCTGGCAATTTGAGCGTTCTTTAATTCAATATAAATAACTTTTAGAGGGGCTCTTGAAAAGAGCCCTTCTCAATCCTAATAGAGGTTATCAACGTATGGATACAAAATTTTCATTCTGGCCTCTTTGCGAAAAACTGAAATCGGGTCGTTTTGTTGATTTAACACACCCCTTAGAACCTTCCATTCCGCACCTTGAAACTTCGACTGTCATGCGTGTTGAAGAAGTGGCAACCTATCAAGCGAATGGCCATGCCATGCAGCAATACCAATTTGAGGGACAGTGGGGCACACATGCCGATGCACCCTCCTTTTTTATTGAAGGCGGCCGAACGATAGAACAAATTGCTTTAGAAGAAATGATTTTGCCTCTTGTCGTGATCAACATTTCGGATAAAGTGGCGCAAAACCCTGATTATATTTTACTCGTTGACGATGTCCTATCTTGGGAAGATGAGCATGGAAGCATTCCGATGGGAGCTTTTGTTGCTTTGCGAACAGATTGGAGTAAACGTTGGCCCGATTCAAATGCCATGCTTAATTATGATGACCGTAAAGTTCCACATACACCTGGTTGGAGCTTAGATGCTTTATCTTATCTATATGGAGACTGTGAGATTACAGCCTCTGGACAAGAAACCATGAATCCTGATGCAGCCTTCCGTGCCCAAGACACCAATTGGATGTGTAAACGCTACATTCTCGCTCATGACCATTATCAAATTGGTTTTTTGTGCAACCTCGATCAATGCCCGCCCAAAGGAGCCCTTGTTGTCTGCTCTTTTCCAAAACCGCGAAACGCCCCATGCTTCCCTGCCCGCGTATTTGCCATTTGCCCGCCTGAGTAAAAAATTAAAGAGAGGACCTCCTCATGGCCTGAATAAAAAATTGTTGTCTAAATACTACATTTGTCGTATAAAAAAAGCGAACTGGGAGGTCAATGTGTCAAGAAAACGGTTATTTGGTGAATTAGAATGGACTGTTTTGCAGACAATTAAGAGTAAAGGCGAAGCTTCTGTTAAGGATGTCTATCAAGCTTTAGATCAAACTGTCAGCTATACAACTGTAATGACCGTCATGGCACGCTTGGCTGAAAAAGGAGATTTACTACGTCGTAAAGAAGGACGCCATTATCTTTATCAAATTCCTCAAACATCAAAGTCCTCTTCGCTTGGACTTGTGGAGCGCCTGAAGCAGCGTCTTTTTGGAGGACGCTCTCTCGCGATGATTCGCTATTTAATTGATTCAAGCGAAGATTTGACTGAAGAAGATCTCAATGAGATGCGAAATCTTATTCAAAAAGCCAAACACCAAAGGTCTGACTCATGATGCTCGATCTATGGTCACTTTTTATTGTAAATGTTGGCATGAATAGCTTGCTTTCGTTTTGGACCTTAAGTTGTTTCATTTTATTGTCTCTTAAATTGCTGCGCATTCACAATCCACGTTTGCAAGCTTTTTGCCTATTTCTTCCTTTTTTGAAGCTTGTATTGGACCTAGTAAATTATCAGTTTGCTCAATGGGCTTTTATGCACAACGTCAATCCCTTAGAAAGTCCTGAAGGAACACGTTTCTTTACGATAGGATTTTTATCTTCCTTTTTAAACTATCCTTTTTGTCAAATTGCTTTTCATCTTCAAAATGGCCAAACGTTTACAATCGCAGATTTGTTTTGTTTTAAAATAGGTTCTTTTTGGACGACAAGTTTAGCAATTGTTTGGCTTGCAGGAACACTGATTTTTATAGGTAAAGCTTGTTGGCATTATCGCAACTCGCGCCAATGGCTAAAACATATGAAACAGTCCTCTCAAATTTGTTCTCAATTAATTCAAGATCCTTTTTTAAAAACCCAATTGGAACGCAAACGAGTTTTCATTTATTTATCTGAAAGTTTGCACGCTCCCTGCATCATTGGCCAACGCAATCCATCGATTTTCTTACCTCGTGCTGTTTTTAATCAATTAACAGTCGAAGAATTTGAGGCCGTGCTCGCACATGAGATGGCCCATCTTCAACATGGTGATTTAATCATGAATGCTTACTTATTTTGGATTTGTCATTGCTTTTGGTGGATTCCTGTTGGCTATCTCAGACAAAGACTAGAATTAGCTCAAGAATGTGCCTCTGATCGCCTTCTGCGCACTCAGCTTACCTCTCATCATTTAGCAGAAGCGTTATACAAAACAGCGCAGTGGCTGCATACTTCTCATTCTGTCTCTTTCGCTCAGCCTGCTGCCACTTCTCATCATGCAGTCAAACGCTTACGGATTCTTTTGGCTGAGCCTAAACAAACAGAAACAATAGTTTTTAAATGGATCAAAAGCACTCTTTTATTTATATGGATCTCGATCTTAATTTGTAGCAAGTTTTGGACCTTCTAACTAAAGTCCTTTTTTTAACCTTAAATACTACATTTGTAGTAAGGAGAATTAATCATGAAACGCTGGATATTGTCTATTTGTTTTAGCTTAATGATGAATGGATTTTGCTGGGCGCAGAATAGAGTTGATGTACCTTCTGAAGTGAAGTTTTTCTATCTACCGCATATAACGGAGCAAGATATTGGACAATGTTTTAGCAGCGATTCTGTGTTGGTTTGCCCAGAAGGAACTCTACTTCCCTTAACTTTTTTACTAAAAGGCGATGTGCTTGAGTTATTTCCAGTTGAATCTCCCTTGCAATTGATGATTAAATGCACGCTGTATCTACGCTTTCATGATCAACAACTCTTGATGAGCCTAGATGGAGAAAATTGGAAAACTTGGGAAGAGCTTTTCACAGGAATGCTCACTGCAAGTTTAGGCATTCCTACAGAAAATCTTCAGCTTCAACTTCAATTAGGAGCTGAGATATTTTTAAGATAAGGAGCTTAAACCATTGCATCAAACAAGCAAATAATTGAAAAATTTTGTCATGATAATAGTGATAAAAGCTATTGCAAATTCGAGACCCTTTTATTTCTACTAGGTTAAGTTTTGCCTTTTAAATAAAATGAAAGGGCAAAAACTTAACCTAGTAGAGTTAATAGCGGGTCATGCATTTTTTGCCAATGGTGTTGTAAAGACTTTGAATGAGAAACCAAGGAACTTGCCGCTTCAGATTAAGATGACGATAATAAACAGCAGTATATTCAATGCATGAATGAGCTTTTCGAATTTTTTTAAACATCGAAGCTCCTGCGCTCTGATGGAAAAAAAGATGACGATCGTAAGCTTCTAACATAAGCACTGTGGATAACAAACGATAAAGAGCTGCTTCTTGGGGCAGTGAACGGTCATAGCCAAATATCGGACATTGCATCATTCCATTACGTTGAATGTATCCTACAATGCCATCGATGCGTCCATCTTTTTTTAGAGCTTTAAAATGCATGAGTTTTTGATTTAACAGTAATCCTAAAAATTCTTCATTAAAATTAGGATTTAAATTGGAATATTTATGAATGTAGAGATCTTGATAGAGGTTTAACAAACGAGGAAAATCATCCGCCGTGAGCTGCTCCCCATCGAGAACTTCATATCCGCTATTTTTGAGCAATTTCAAATCACTTTTGAAAAGACGTGAATCAAATAAAGTGGTTTGATGAGGATCAATAAAAAAAATTTCTCGACTTGCGATGTAATCAAAATCAAATTGTTGAAGCGCATGATAACACGTTGAGCTTGTATAAGGATCAACCGAACGAAAGACAATGGCATAATCAGGAAATTGCTGCTTTAAAAAGTCTGTGATTTCCCTCAATTGCTGAGGTTGCAAAGCAGGATATAAATTAGTGGAAAAAAGCCAATTATTAACAATCACAACTTTATTGAACTGACAGGCTCGTAAGATATTGCCCGTTCCCGATAATAAAGCTTTCACCAGGTGGACAATCCAATTGCAATGAATAAAACTCAAGGATTGCTTAGCATACGTAATGTAATAACTATAAGGCGAACAAACCCATGCATTCTCATATTCCCCTTCATTGATGGTAATAGGCAACACTAATTGATTGTATACCAACACGCGCAAGTCTGTCTGAATATTTTCAATATAACTCTTGACCCCTCTTTTGATTAAAGGAGTTAACAGTTTTTGAGCATATTGACCATCTGGAGTTTTAGGCCACACACCGCTATCTATATGATGCACATCATATAATTGAATATCTTTGAATTTTTTATCGTCTTGTCCAGTAGGCTGCTTTTGAACTAAATCCTTTTTTGATACCAGTCGAGGCAATTGCTTAAGGTGCTCGGATAAGGATGTTTTTAAAGATGCAAGAGCCATACAAATTATGCCTTTAGACAATCTTTTTCTTAAAACGCGAGATTAAAAGATTAGACTTTTTTAGAATAGAATTCTTTTCCCCTTCTCTTTCCTTTACAGCTCATACCAAAAGCAAATAATGCGCTCTATCTATCTCTTTAGAAAGTGCCTATGAATTGCTAACTATTTGATTGAATGGACGTTTTGACTTTAGTGCTGCTTGTTTCCTCTATTAGATTAAGCGTAATAGGAAGGAGAGAAGATAGACAACCCCTAGAGCCTAACCAGTCATCTTAAAGTCTGTTAAAACAAACGCTTAATCATTCAAAAGCACTCTTCTAGCAAAATTCAATTTAATGAATTAGTTAAATTAATATTAAGTTTTAATTAAAAATTATATTTTGTTTATTTTATTACAATTAAAATCGATTAGTAGTATAATAATAATTAAGAGTTTTAATTTCCTATTAATTTTAAAATCTACATTAACAAGGAAGTAGGATATTTTATGGATAATTCTAATCCACTGAACTCTGGAAGCCCTATAAGCTCTGAACGTACTTCGTATTCAGCCGAAACAAAGAGTGTTTCTCCAAAACAGGTTGCTACACCTTCAACAGTTAAGAATGTTGCTGTTCCAGTTATTGAAAAAAGTAATTCGCAACAAGCAGTTGATTCTTCAACACTTCAAGGAAAAAAAATTTCTACCGATTCTCAAGGATGGCGGCAAAAGCTAGTATCTGTGAAAGAGGGATTGACAACATTCACTGAACTCTTAGGCTTTTTTCCTCGTTCTGAGAATGTTGAAAAAGCGAAAACAAATCTTGAACAAATTACAAAACATCTAGATACAGCGAGAGCTATTCGCTCAAGGGCCCAAGAAGCTGAAGATAAGATTTTTTCGGGCACTTATCCTTCAAAGAATACGATCAATGGGCACGAAGGTTTGTTAACACATATTATAGAAGAGCGAGATAAAGCAGTTAAGCTGTTCCTAGAAACGGAACAGGTACTCCAGCAAATAAAATCTGAAGCTGGTTCTCAAAACAGACCCAAGGTGAAGGAAAATTTAAACAAGGAACACACAGAATTAACCAAAGACCTTAAAACTCTAGAGAATTTAATTGATGTATTAAATCATAATATTCGAGTCAGGCAAGAAATTTTAAAACTCGAAAAGGAAATGAAAAAATATATCGATGATGGAGCGACTTGGAATGGATTTAAGGCTGTTGGAAAAGCTAGAGAAGAGTTGGGAAATGCTTTAAAGACCCTTCTACCTAAAGATTCAAAAAATAAGAAAATAGAGCCATATTGCACAAAAGAATCGTTAACAGCAGAAGATATCTATCAATTAACCAAACAAGCCTATCCTAGCTTTACAGGACATATAGAACGTTTATTAGATTCTACATTAGCCATTACTGATAGAAGAATGTGGAATTTAAAAAATAAAAAAATTAAATCTTTGGAAAATGACATTGCCTCTTACCGTAACAGTGCTGTTAACGTTCAAAAAATAGAAGAAAAATTGAATCTTCTGACTAGTCCTTCTGTTGCTGGTTGGTTTTATCGTGGATTTGCTAAAGTTGTCGGAATAACAGTAAGCGGAACAAAAGAAGAACTTGCTCAAGCCAATAAAGCTCGTGCAAACATAGCAAGCCAAATTAAAGATACGTTTAATGATGAGGAAATTCAATGGCTTGGCCGCGTACAAAGTGATTCTACCGCTAAAAAATTAAAAACAAAGATTGATTACTTACGCAACGTTCGCATCCCCCACCTTCAGGCTAGGGAAAAATTGTCTCTTGAAATTGATCAGTTGAATTTAAGTTTAAAAAAAACAGGCGCAGAAGAGTTTAGGACAATTATTCCAGAACTGGCTCAATCTATTAAAGAACTAAAAAACATCGTAATTGCATCTGGAGAAACTCTTCCTAGAAACTTTGATGAATTGACTCCTTTAGAACAACTCAAAGCTTTAATTAATACCTCTCATACTGCTTTAAAACCAAAAATTGAATTTTTATTTAAACTAACTGAGAAAAGAAATTTAAAAGACACATTAAATACTGAACTTAAAAAAGCTTTAAAGTCTCAGCCAGCACTTTCAGTTGCTAGAGATGAACAGCCTATTCCTCCTGTTCAGGAAAATGAACAAGATGCTCCTAATGATGTCATTCCTGCTAGCACAAAAACTATTTTATCTCCTAAAAATCCTGATGTTATTTCTCCATCGCCCATATCTCAAGAAAGCATCAGCAATCTTCCTCCTCCTCCAGAAGTTCCTGCGCTTACAGAAAATTGGGATTTAACTAATGTACCACTTCCTCCTCCAATAGATGTAGAACTATTAGTTGAGCAAGAAATTCCAGAAGCACCACCACCTCCTCCTGAAACGTTTACTAATCCAGATGATACAGTAGAAAAAAACTATAATCGTCTTACCGAACAACAAGAGCTATCGGAGGATCGTTCCAATTTATTGAAATCTATAACACAAAAGCCACAATTGAGAAAAACATCAACACCGCAAATAGGAAAACAAGTCAAAAAGAACCATTTGGAAAAAAGAATAGAAGAAAGAAGAGCTAAGATTAGAGAAGATGAAGATGAATTAGAAGAAACGGACTTCGAAGACGAAGACTGGTTTGGTCCTAGTGTTCCTGATCCAAATACCGCATCTAAAAAGTCTACAAATCAGCAAATTACACCGCCAACAACAACACCTTCTTCAAAAAACAATAAAACTGCTGAACAAACAAAAACAAAAGTTCCTTCGCAGCCTGTAAAACCACAAAATTCTACTTCCGCACGTAGTGCTTTATTAGAGGCTATAAGAGTTGGAAAAGACCTTAGAAAAACTCCAAAGCCCCCCGAGAAAAAAGTGGTTCCTTCATCTGGAAATAAAGTTACTCCTTCATCTGGAAATCCAGTAGCGGATATTCTTAGCAGAGCTATTCCAACTACGACAGACGACGACGACGAAGAAGAAGAGGAAGGTATGAGTGAAGATTGGTTGTAAACATTCTAAAAAATTAGTTTTGTGATAACAGTTTCATCCAATTGATACAATAAGAAAACCCTATCCATGTGGTGGATAGGGTTTTCTTTTAAATCATGCTTCAGACAATTCTAAGCTTGATGATTTACATGCTTCCTTCTATTTGCTATTCTTTTATCAAGATTTAAATGGACATTCCTATGAAAAATGTAGAGCTATATACAGCTTCTTTATCCGATTATCCTATCATTCAAAATATGGCTCGCTTTTATGTTTACGACATGACGGAATATATGGGAGATGAAAAGGGATGGGAAATTCCAGAAGACGGACTTTTTGAATGCATTGATTTAAAAAAATATTGGAAAGATCCGCATGCTAGTCCTTTTTTAATTCGTGTCAATCAAGAAATTGCTGGCTTTGTCATTATTGATAAAAAGGGAAGTGATCACCAAGTGGATTTCAATATGGCTCAATTTTTTATTCTTCGCAAATTTAAAAAACAAGGACTGGGCCGCCACGTTGCTTATCAATGTTTTGATCGATTTAAAGGGATCTGGGAAGTCATGGTCTTGCCTCCCAATACAGGAGCATATCAGTTTTGGAAAAAAATTATCAGCGATTACACGCAAAACAATTTCCAAGAGTACACAAGGTGTGTTCAGCACTTATCAAATTGCCAAAAAAATATTTTCAGATTCCAAAGCAAATGAGTCTATCAACTTCCTACAGAATGATAATGACGTACTCCAATTTTCCATAAAAAACATGACAAACACAGGAAAGCTATGCCTGCAAAGGGAAAAATAATTCCTAGCCATAAAGAGAAATTTTCATGGTGCAATAAGATTGCCATGGGATAGTAGGCCACACAAGCTAAAGGAATGATAAAAGTAAAAAAGAATCGAAATCCCTGTGTATAAATACTCATAGGGTATTGCCCTGATTCGACTCCTCCATACGTCGTAATATTCATAAGCTCCAATGTTTCCGTTGTCCAAAACGAAAGTGTAGCCTGAATAACAAACAATGCATAAAAAAGGCTTGTCGTTCCTATGAAAGCGAACAAAATGATCAACCCTTTAATGGATAATAAAGAAAGCTGCAATTGCCAGCAGCTCCACATCAATACAACGAATCCTTGCAAGAATCGCCCAATGCGCATTAATTGAAAATCACACGTTGCAACTTGAAAAAGTGTTCCACAAGGACGCAACAAAAAGCGATCAAAATCGCCATTTTTAATCATGAGGCTAAACGTATCAAATCCTCTCGCTGACGCTTCAGCAGCTGCAAATCCCATATGCACAACACCATAAATTAGGGCTAGCTCTTCTAAGTTCCATCCTTGAACCATTTTGAATCGATCAAATAAAACCCAAATACCTAAAATATCGACAAAAGTCGAAATAAAATGTGTCAATGCCAACATCAGAAAAGAGGCACGATACTGCATTTGAGAGCGAATAGCAATCCCAATCAATTTAAAATAGAGGCATATCGTTTCCCACATGCTTCATCCTCCTTGAATGACAACTTGCTTAATAGCTTTTTTGATGAGGATCCGCCCCATGACGATAAGAATCACAATCCAAACGATTTGAAATCCAAAACAAAACCAGACATCTTGACAAGGAATGACTCCCGTATATAAACGGCATGGAATATCAATCAAGCCTCGAAAAGGCTGAAGATTTAAAAACGGCTGCATCCAATCAGGAAAAAGAGGCAAAGGCACAACCATTCCAGAAAGAAGCATCGTAAAATGTGGAATAAGGCGCTGGATTCCTTCTCCCGATATCGTCCAAAATAAGCTAATGATAATCAGTGTTGTGATCGCAGAAGACAATAAAACTGAGAAAATTATAGATACTCCAAAAGCTATTCCAGCTTCAATTGAAACGGGTTGTGAAAGCCCAAAAAATAACCCTGCCATTAAAAATAACGGAATGCTGCGAAAAAAAGTAGGGACCAAGCGCATCGCTAAAGAGCGAGAAAACCACAACCAATAAATATCTAAGGGACGAATAAGTTCATAAGCCACATTGCCATTTTTAATCTGAGCCTCAATTTCCTTATCAATATTCCAGGGAAGCACTTGAAGTAGGGCTTGTCCTAGCCAAATAAAAGTCATGGCTTGTGCCAAAGAAATAGGCTGAGAATAAGCGTCTTGCATATAAAAAGCGCTCAAAATCATAATCTTTACAAACCCCCAAAAGATTTGCGTCACAAGCCCAGCAAGCGCAGCTGCGCGATATTGAAATAAAACGGCTAAACGCCCTCTTAAAATGGCAAGATAAGCTTTCATAGATTCACATCCCGATAAAGCTTAGCAATAATTTCCTCAATTGGAGGATTCTCCACATATAAATCTCGGATAGCATGCTGAGATGTAATGCGATTAATCAATAAGGGCGTGGGTGTTACAGTAGGATTATAACTTAGCCAAACACGATGTCCTTCTTGTTTAACTAAAAGAGCTTCTGAATCAACAATCGTCTCATTTTCCCTTTCAAGGTCGATAATTAAACGACGTTCAGGAGCTACTTTGCGACGCAAGTCTTCTAAAGAACCATCTAAAAAAATTTGTCCTTCATTTAAGATCAAAACACGATTGCAAAGAGATTCAATATCATCCATATCATGCGTGGTGAGCATAATCGTGACTTTATATTCTTTATTAAGATGACGAATAAAGTCTCGAACGGCTAATTTACTCACCGCATCTAGTCCAATCGTCGGCTCATCCAGAAAAAGGATTTTAGGTGAATGAAGCAAGGAAGCGGCAATATCGCAACGCATTCGCTGACCCAGGCTCAATTGACGCACAGGAACATCACAAAGCTTAGAAAGTTCTAGAACGTCAATCAAAGAAGATAACTTGTGCTGATAAGCAACAGCCGGAATGCGATAAATATCTTTTAAGAGCTCAAAAGACTCTATCACAGGAAGATCCCACCACAGTTGCGTCCTTTGACCAAAAACAACACCTATCTGGCTGACTGTTTCAATCCGATGCTCCCAGGGCTTTTTTCCCATCACTTCAACAGATCCCCCATTGGGAACCAAAATTCCAGACAAGATTTTTACTGTAGTACTTTTACCCGCTCCATTCGGTCCAATATACCCAACTAATTCACCTTCTTTAACTTGGAACGAAATATGATCAAGAGCTGTTTTAGTCACGTATTCTCGAGATAAGAGTGAAGAAACACTTCCCCATACCCCTTTTTTTCGCTTGGGAAGGCGAAATTCCTTCCACAATTGATGGACTGATATAATACTCATAATTTTTCTTAAATAATGAAATTTGCTGAATAAGAATATTAAAATTAATTCTTAAATTCAAGAAAATTTATTTAAGTTAAAGGATGATTAAAACCTCAAAATCATTAAATTTAATTATTTATTATTAATTTATTTATTTTTAAATAAATTTTAACATCAATTTAATTTATAAAAGCAAACAAAAATGATATAATAATAGTATGTAATATTAAATGAGGGAATTATGTATTCCTTAAATTTTCTGTCAGACATCGCGAAGTACCAGCCAGGGCAACACGTCATTAGTAAAGACTTAAAAGTCGAAACAAAAAGTTCTTTACAAGGAAGATGGTTCTTTCAAAAGTTTGTAGATTTTTTTAATGGAACCTATAACGCCCAAAAGACAGCTCAAGCCATTCAACAGCACATTACAGTCTTACTCGGAAAAGAGAGCAGAATAAGCCCTAGCCTCGAACAACTCAAAACAGCTAAAGAAAAGTTAACGGATTTAAATCGCAATCTCAAGCTAAAAGGAAAGCTTAATCAAGAAGATCAAGTATTAGACAAAACAATCGTTAAAATTGAGGCGAAAATAAGAGAACTTGAGGAAAAACAAAAACCTCGTGTTCAGCCCCAACAAACAAAGCCTACTACGATTCTCCCTCCCAATGTTGCTCAATTAGCAACCCCTCAGAAAACTGCTCCAAAAGCCAAGGTACAACCTGCACAGCCATCTGAAACTTTGGCTAAGCCAAAAGAAACCAAAACGACAAAAGCAAACGTGACGAACGAACCAAAGCAAGAAAAGAATCAGAAATCCACTCCTGCGCACTCAGCATCTATTTCTTTGCCAAAAACTCAACCAGAGCGCTCGCCTGAATTAGCCAAGCAATTGGAAATGCTTCAAGAACAAATGAATCACCTTAATCCTCAATCTAATTTTAAGCAAGACGCTGGTAAAATTCTTTTGTCTTTAGAAAAGATTAAAAAGATAGATCCTACCTATGCGGAACAATTGGTTCCTCTTGTTGAAATCATGCAAATCTTGCAACGTCAAGGTACAGGAGCTTTTAAATTAGATGCTTTTCAGCAACTTTTAATTGAAACATGCAATCCTCAATATCGAGCGAATCCTCAACTTTCTCAATCCGCGTTAAGCGACCTCTTGAGATTTTTAAGAACTCCTAAAAAAACGAATCTATCTATTGCAGATCATTGGATTCAGAAAGCTTCTCAAGTCAAATCTGAGTGGGAAAAATTAGAAGCTGGTATTTTTGAAAACCTATTACGAAGTCCAGATCAAGTCAAGTTTCAAAACGCAATGACTCTTAGAAAGGAATTATTACCTATCTACCGAAAACTCCATCAAAATTACGAAAGCAGAATGGCAGCACTAGAAAAGAATTATCCTAAAGCGGTTTTAGAGCTGATTTCTAAGCATTATCCAAATGATGATATTAGAGGTAATCAGCAAGAAATTGTCTTAAATCTTATGAAAAGTTTAATGAAAGAAATTTTAAAGCCACCTTTGCAACTCACTTCTTCTATTAATTCTAAAATTCTTCAGGAAAAAATCTCTTCCCTATACCCTAAAAAATTATCGACTATAAAAAATATTTTGAATGGCGCACTTGAAAAATATAACTGGTGGAATGATCACATCGATAATATTATTGTCCCTTATGATCAATCAGCAGACCACACGCGTAATCAAGGAGATGGAACTTGTTTACCCAATAGTTTAGGACGCCATCAACAACTCGCTAAAAATCCTAAAATTGAAACGAAAGAATTAAATTTGGGTAGTAGTGAAAAGGGCAGAGTCAATCAGGCCCGCATGAATGCAGCAAAGCTATTTTCTGCTGATACTCCAGCTGCATATAATCAATTTTTGGGAGAGATTGGCTTTGGCCAAGCTCCACAAATCAAACATCAAACTCTTACTAATTCTCCAGACGGCTATCAAAACTTAGTCAATACTTTAATCCCTACTGGCAAGCCGTTATTAGGAATGTTAGCCATGACTTATACAGATCCATCTACTCAAACAACAGAAGGGCATGTATTTAATATTCAAATTGATCACAAGAACGGAAAATTCCGTATGATTGATGATAACGTCGCTGCAATGGAATTTACTTCACCTGATGAATTAAAAACGAGTTTAGTCTCATATTTAAAGGTTTTTTATCCAGACTACACAAACTTTGATTTGATAATTCCTACTTCTACAAAATAAAAATTACTCGTCTGATTCTTTTATCAATGTAAAATCAGAAGGTAATTTTAACATTGTTTTGAACTCTTCTTGAGATAAGTTCACGCAGCAATAGGTAACATTTAATTCTTCCCAAGCTAATGTCAACTTTTCAATGATCGAAATGGAGGGATCATTCACTTGAGAGCTATAAGATAAATTAATTTTCTTAAGATGCGGGATCTCTATCAAATGTAAAAAAATGCTTCCATCTATCTTTTTAGAGTAACTTAAATCAATATATTCTAATTGAGGACAATATTTAAGCGCGACAAAAGCATCCGTCGGCAAAGAAGAATGAAGTAAAGTCAAAGAAAGTAAGTGCGGACAACTCTTCATTAATGATTCAAAGATCTCTTTGTCAAATTCATGTTTTGCCCATAAAGAATTGACGTCCATTTTAAACTTTCGAAGATGGGGAAATTGTTTAACAATGTCAAGCAGCTCGTGAACAGTGAAATCTTTTTCTGCTAAATCAAGCTCTTGAACAAGGTATTTTTCGTTAACACTTGAAAAGCAAATTAACTGGCTGATTTGCTCTTCTCTTTGTTCATCAGCAGTCTCTGGATCATTCAAAATTAAATCTTTTTTTTGATCAACTTTATGGATTTTCTCTTGAAAATCGAGAGAGAGTTTTGTTGTTAAATTTGAATACAAAGATAATGAAGGATAAGCTGCTATAAAATAATCTTTAAGAGGATAGAGGCGATACCCTTCACAAAGATCATACCACCATTTGCATGTGCACAACAAATTCATAAAACAAATAGAAGGATTCGAAGAGCTAAAAACAGCTTTCTCTAAAATACTGACCATCAAGTCTGATGGTAATGTAAAAATAGGAGAAGTTTGTCTGATTTGATTGACCATATTCAAATTCAATAAATAAACTATTTTTAAATCATGTAATTTATTTAATTAAAAATCAATAATTACACAATAAACACAATTAAAAATTGAAATATTTTTCCATAAGTTTACTTAAAAGCGGAACCCCTCCAAAACATTTGCTCTATGCCGAAGAGAACTCAAAAATTGAAATTTCGACTAGCGTCAAAGCCCAAAGTCCAATTTTTGAGTTCTCCTCGGTATACCTTTTTAAGTTAAGATATTGAGATTTTGATTCACCATGAAAAGCTCGGCAGGAAATCTTTCTTGAGATTGAGGATGACGTAAAGTGCGTTTAAGAACAAAATCGAATAATAAAGGATTCCACTGATAAATGTCGTTTAATCCTTCTCTTTCCTCTCTTGTCAGAAGTCCTTTTCTTTGTAATAGCTTCGTGCTAATTAAGAAATTAACTGTAGGCAAAGGATAATCACTCCCATTAACTAAGCGATTGTGCAGCAATTGACCAGGCTGAGAAAGCTTGATTAAGGTAGGCAAATAGTTCATACGGTTGATTTGAGTGACAGCAGCTAAGTCTCCATAAAGTCGATTTTGATAAGCGGGTTCATCCATGAGCTTTAAAAACAAGTCAAAATTAGCTTCTTTGCGCCCATTTTGATCAAAGTTTTTTCCTTTACCTAATGTTCCGCAATGAGCCATGATGACCTTAACGCCTTGATCTAACGCACGTCTTAGTAAAAGCGGGTTGCCAAGCTCTTGTCCGTTTGTAACAGGTACGGCTGATTCATGTCCAATATGTGTCAATAGAATGAGATCAAGCTCGCGCATTTTATTATAATAAGGAATGCAGCGTTGATCCATCGGATTCATCCCCATTGCATTGGGCATCCATTTCACAATTTTAACTTTTCTCTCCGCCCATTTTTGCAATTCATCTATTGCATCTGCTCGATAAGGATGAATGGAAATAGAAGGAATGAAAACATGTTGGTGTTGTGATGCTACGCGGAAAATATACTCATTAGAGACATGAATCTTACTTTTTACTAAATCGAAAAAGCCATTGTCATCATAATGACAATCAAAAGCTAGCAAGCAATACTTGCCGTGCATAGGCATTTCACGAATCAAATGCAAAAGACGTTCTACAGCCTCTTGATCCGCTTTAGTTCTGTCTTTAATTCCAAAAGCTATCTCAAAGGCTAAAGCAGCAAGGTGTAAAAACGGATGTCTCCAAGAAAAAAAATTAGAATGAACAAAATTCCCTGTATAAGCAGTTTGCATGCCAATTAAATGGACATGATAATCGACTAATTTTTCTGGTTGAATTTGAAAGAATGCTTTCTCGATTAGTTGCTGCGCTTGAAAAGTTAAATGTTGTGAATGAGAAACCGAATCATTAATAACGAATTGAAGCCATTTTTTTATACTTGCATCGCAAATATCAGAAAATGAATCCATTCATTTCCCTCCTGCTTTTAAGTCTATTCTCACTCTCTCATAATGCATATTTTCGTCCTATCTTTATTCTATAAATTTAAAAATCAATAAATTAGAGAAAATCAAAACAAGTCTCTTGATTCTCTTTGCTCATCATCTAAGTGTGACTCATGCTCTAGAATCAACTAACACATCTTCTCTTAAAAATATTTAGTTAAGATTAAGGATGAACATACATTGCAAATTTTAATCTCTCAAGTTATAGAGAAACTTAATGAAGGAAGCTTTCAATGATCATTTCTAATGCCGTTTCAATAGGACAACAAGACATAGAACAAGGAGATGCTTCTAGGCATGCAAGTCAAACGACTTGTTGCTCTTGGACAAGAAAAACATGACGTTGGATTATCATTGGATCTACAGCACTAACAGATGCCGTTGCTATCGCAATGCTGATTTATGGAGCGATTACCGCTAATCGATTGATTTTTGACATAGGTGCAGCGGGCGGTGTATTTTCCTCTTCCGCTGGTTTATTCGCTTACGTCCTAATGAGTGAATGCTAAAGATTATAAGAATAAAAAAAGTGTGAAAATTAACAGATAAAAATTGAACAAAGGAGAAACAATGCCAACAAGAAAAAATCCTCACAATATAAAAGACGAAGCCATTATTCCTAAAAAAGAAGAGGCATTTCCTTCAAGAAAACCCCTAAATATTACACCTACCACTCAAACTGATAAACCTAGAATTAATGCTTTATCAACTGCTGGTAAAAAAAGAAGCCTAAATAATTGGCTCTTTATTCACATGTTATGTGGTTTTGTATAAAATCGATGGCAAATTGAGAATCAAAAAGATCATTATGTCCAATATTCGGAAGCTCTATACTATATTTTGGATTCGGAAGAGCTTCAAATAGTCGAATACTATACACAGAAGGAACAATGTCGTCATGCTTGCCATAAAGAACTAATGTTGGAGCATGAATACCTTTGACTTTAGTCAGAGAATCATATTGGTCTTTTATCATCCATTTGACTGGTAAAAAAGGGTAATGAAACTGTCCTACATCTCCTAACGAAGTAAAAGGTGATTGCAGAATAAGACCACTTACGCGATATTCTGTTGCCATTTGAACCGCTATTCCAGTACCAATGGATTCCCCATATAAAACAATACAGGAGTCTGACACATGTTGGCTGTGAAGAAAACGAATAGCAGCTCGACCATCTTCATACAAACCTTTTTCATTTGGCTTACCTGGATTTCCACTAAACCCTCGATAAGTCACAAGCAAGACCCCATAACCTGCATCTAAAAATGGCTTTACAATATACCCTCGATGATTAATACTTCCTGCATTTCCATGAAAGTATACAATCGTGGGAAATTTAAAATGCGTAGGAGAACGATACCAGGCTTTTAAATGCAAATCATCATCAGTCCGCAGCGTTACAACTTGCATTTCTGGAACGCCAACCTCTGCAGGCAAGAGAGAAAATGAATAAGGAAAATAAATCAGCTGCCGTTGGTTGACATAAAGGAAAAGGACTAATGCTACATAAGCACAAAGTAAAATCAATACTATTTTTAATATCATAGAATTTAAAACCAATGATTATTAACTCAGTTTTAAAATGACGAAGCACATGCAAAATATTTCATTACAATAAAGATTCTGTCTTGATCACATATTAATTTGGGTTTTCTAAATTCTTAATAGATTTTGTACATGATGGGAAATTTCATATAAAAGGAGAATTCATATGAATACTAATTTACCTTCTCATCCATTTGCAGATGTCCAATATTTTATTCCCCCTTCCATGGACTCTCAAACAAGCGAGAAAAGTCAACCTAAAACGCAGAGAAAATTTCATATTTTAACTGAATCTGAACAAAATCTCTTACGCCATAAAATTCAATCATTAGAAGAACAGTTTCAAAAAAATCCTTTTAGCCAAGAGCTGGAAAATAAATTATTGAAAGCAAAGTTGGCAAGCTTGGAAAGTAGCTACCAATTGAAAAAAGATGCATTAGAAAAAAATACAACAGTGATAAGTGCTGTACAAACACAATTAGAATTAGAAAAGACTGAAATCACAACCCTTGAACAGAAACTTAAGAAAGTCATTGAAATTCAAAAGCAAGAAGAACAGAAAACTCAACATCTTGCTAAAATTAATCAACTTAAAGATGGTGAGATAGAAAAATTAAAAACAGTTTTGAATAGAAATTCAGAAGAACTTCATCAACATCAGCTTGAACTTGATAAAAAGAAAAGAAAAATAGAAAGCATGACCCTTCAACAACAAGGAATCGAAAGCAAATTTAAAAACCAAGAACAACAAATTGATGAATTAAGAAAAAAGCTTTTAGAAGAGCAAACTGCTAAAGAGGAAGCACAAAAGAAATTTAAATCTGCATCTTTATTATTAAGGCAAAAAAGCGAGGCTTGTAAAGTTCTTGAAGAACAACAGCAAGCCAACGAACAGCAAATGCAAGAACAAGAAGAGCTCAACAGTTCTTTACACTTACAACTGGAGCAGTTGAATAAAAGCAATCAAACATTACAGGAAAATCTAGAAAACAAAGAAAAAGAAAATAGCGAACTTCAAAAAACCATTGCGACTCAAAAAAAATGCTTTGATGTTATCCAAAAAGAATTAAATAAAATTGCATAACTGTTTTCCTTAGAGAGTGTTTCTGATTAGCTAAGTATTTGATTGATTGCTCGTTTTTAGCTCTGCTGCTTGCTAGTTTTCTTTGCCATCTTGGATGAATATAGCAAGCGAAACAAACAAATCAAGAGCTTAACATCCCGTCTTAAAACAAACATTTAGCAATTCAAAGACACTCTCTGAAATGGGCAGAATTAAGCAAACATCTTTAAATTTACTCTTTTTCTTTGTTCATTTTCTCTTTTAAACAAGAATATGTCTATAAAACATTGCTTTCTTTAGTAGAGTCTAATTTATACAACATATTAAAAATTAGATATTTAAATTTAATTAACTTATTTCAAGCATTAAAAACGCAAAGAAATTAAAAAAATTTATTTTATACTTTATAAGAGTTGTCCTATTGTGAGCACAACGATGCCATAAGAGTCCTACTAAGAGCGTTTTTAAAATTCGAATGGACAGTGGCATTTTTGAAATTCAACAGGATGGTTAATCTGCTATGAAGAAGATCAATTTTACATTATCCTTGGGTGCTATGCTTCTGACTGGAGCGGCAATTGGAATTGTCAGCCAACGTATCCCAGAGACAAAAACTTATACGGATGACATCATTCAAACCATTGAAAGCAGCGACCTTTTTAAAAACTTAATGGCCAATTTGGGATATCAAGATGAGAAAACTTATGTTACGGAGTCCTATCCATCTTCAGAGCCTTATTCGCCAGAAACTCCTAAGCCAGGCCACCCTATTTCCACTTTTATCATTCATAAGCCTGAATATTCGTTGGCTTATGATGCTACTCATCGCAATCCAGCTTGGGTTTATGAGCGTTTAACAGCAGACAAAGTCAAAGATGGTCCTGAATATTTATATTTTTCCTTCAAAGAAGATGACACGATTCCTAAACACTTACGCGCCACTGTAGCAGATTATAAAAATCGTGGTTTAGCTCCAGGTCAAATGGCTTCTGCTTCTAATTATCTAGATCCAGAAGCGAGAAGCGATACTTATTATCTCACCAACGTATGTCCCCAATGTCCACAATTCAATGAAGGCTATTGGTCTAAACTTGACCAACATGCGAGAGACTTAACCAAAAACTATCAAAATGTTTATGCCGTCAGCGGTCCTCTTTATCTGCCTTATGAGGAAAGAGGAGGACGTTTTGTCAAATACCGAGTCGTCGGCCCCAACGATGTTGCTGTTCCCTCACATTTTTTCAAAGTGTTGATTTTGGAAAATAAAGAAGGCAAAAAAGAAATGCTGGCTTATATTTTGCCTAATTATGAAATCCCATTAGATACGCCTCTTGATCATTTTAAAACAACGGTGCAGAACGTTGAAAAATCAGCTGGGATTGCTTTTCAATAGCATTTACTGATCAATGGAACAAACTGCCATGCAGGCAAATATTGGAATTGTCATTTACGAAAATGTCCAGCCAATGGACGTCATAGGCCCATGGGAAGTTTTATCCTTTTGGAAAAACATTTTAAAAGCACCTGTGAACCTTTATTTAATTGCAGAAAAAGATTCTTATATCCCCTGTGCAAATCACATTGTTTTAAAAGCACATTTAGACTTTGAACATGCTCCCCAATTAGATTATTTGATCATTCCCGGTGGATATGGAAGACACGAACAAGTTCATAATGAAAAGTGCCTAGCTTTTATTAAAAAACAGGCAAAAGATGCAAGGTATGTAATTTCGATCTGTACTGGAATGTTTTTATTGCATCAGGCAGGAATCTTGGAAGGCAAATCCGCCACAACTTATTGGCGTGCAATGCCTGAGCTACAGTCATTTTCAGATGTTCATCTTGTAGAAAAACGGATTGTCAAAGATGGTCATATTTGGACATCTGGAGGCGTTTCTAGTGGAATTGATTTAGCGTTTGAATTGATTGCCGAAGTAGCAGGAAGGGAAGCTGCAGGCCAAGTTCAATTGTTGTTTGAATATTTTCCACAAACAAAAGTCTTTGCTTCCCTAGACATGATTGAACGTCTGCCTCCTTATGACAGTCAACAGGCTAAACCTTACTTACCTCAATACATCAAAGACGCCATTCTCAAAGAAAAATCATACTGATCTTTTCAATCTACTGCCAAACTAAGTTTAATTATACAATTCCAAAAGGCTTATCTGGCATTTCCTTTTTCGTCACTTCTTTATCGACTTCTTTTTGCTGTTCTTTATTTGCAACTTTCTTTTGATCCTCTTGCTTATCCATTTCTTTATCTAGAGTAAATTTTACTTCTCTTTCCTCATCTTTAGCTTGTGTTCTTGCCTGATTCACTTTCTGCTGATCTTCAATGATTTTATTTGCATAATAAATTTGCTTGGATTCTTCCGGATTAACTTGCATAAGCACCTCTCTATTAAGCAACTATATTAACCGCTTATAGGACAATCTATTTAAAGGTATTAAACCACACTATTCTATAATAGCATTATTTAAATTATTTTATTAAATTTTCATAATCATAATTAAATTTTTTAATTATAAAACAATATAAAAACAAGCAAATGAATTAATAAATAAACTAATAAATAAAAACTTAAATAAACAAAATAACTAATCAGGTTATCGATCAGAGCAACTGAATGTTGATTTTCAGTCGCCCTACAGGCTCTATTTTTTTTTACGATACCCAGCATTCCTTTCAGTCATGCTGGGCTTAAGTCAGACGCCCTCCGGGCTAGCAACAGCACAATTTTCCATATTCATTTCACCTGAAGATCAGACGATCATGAACAGCTAATTAACCGTTGCGCATCACGTAAATGACTGAACGAAAGTAAAAGGATTTTGATTAAGAGGGCTTGTTAAACAGCCCTCTCCATCAAATTTATAAGTTTTTATCGAGGCTTGATTGTAATTGAGACAGGCTGCGATAATGAACCGCAGACATTGCTCAATAGAATTCTAAATTGGAATGTCCCTGCTTGAGTTGGCGTACCTTTGAGGACTCCCGTATTGTTACCCCCATCTTCAAATGTTAAGCCTGGTGGTAAATTTCCACCATTAAAGGAAAAATTTATGGGCGTTACGCCAGACGCTGTTGCTATCGATTGGTAGGCAACTCCCACAGTGCCATTAGGAAATTGATCATTTGCTGGTTGCGTAAGATTTGGACCTACACAAGTTATAACTCCACTATATTCTTGAAAAGCAAAAGTTCCACAACCACTTGTCGCCCTTATAACAAAATCAAAGAATTGAGGGGTTGTTGGAATTCCTGATATCACCCCAGAGCTGGAGTCTAACGATAGTCCAAAAGGAAGCTGCCCTAATGAGACACTAAAAGTAACAGGAGGAACTTGATTTTGAACGCGAATTGTTTGACTATAAGGAACACCAACGCTAGGATTCGGCAATGATAATGTCGTAATGGCGATTTGTGGGCATTGCAGCGTCATATTTGTTCCACCTGAAACACCGCTTAACGTTGCTGTAATTGTCACAGTTCCTGTCTTTGAACCTTGAGCAATACCTTTTTGACCTGGTACATTTGAAACTACAGCAATGGCATTATTAGAAGAAGTCCACGTTGCTTCTTCTGTAATATCTTTGTTCACTCCATCACTGTAGCTTCCTGTAGCTGTAAAAGGAAAGTTAACACCATCATTAACTATCGGATTAGCGGGCGTCACAGTAATCGCTAGGAGAACAGCAGGCGTGACTGTCAAAGTTGTCTGAGCAGAAATTCCATGAGCGGCTGCACGAATCGTGGTCTCTCCCACGCTTATTCCAGTCGCAATACCTTGTGATCCTTCTACGTTAGAAATAGACGCAATAGCTAAATTTGAAGACGTCCACGTGACTTGCGTTGTTAAATTTTCTGTTGTTCCATCACTATAGGTTCCTGTCGCCGTAAAGGGCAGTTTAAACCCACTAGCAACCGAAGGTTTGACTGGCGTAATAGCTAAGGAAACCAAAACAGCAGGCGTCACTGTCAATGTTGTAGAACCGGATACTCCATCTATTGATGCAATAATAGAGGTCGTTCCTTGAGCTAAGCGCGTTGCAAGTCCTTTATGATTGGGAACATTGGAAATAGTGGCAACAGTTGGATTTGAAGAACTCCATGTGACAATTTCTGTTAAATCAACTGTTGTGCCATCTTCAAAATTTCCTATGGCAGAAAATTGTTCCGTAAATCCAGCAGCACGCGACGGATCGGTTGGCAATACCGTAATGGATAATAAGGTGGCATCTGTAACGGTCAGGATAGTTGAACCGCTCAAGCCACCAAACGTTGCCACAATATCTGAAATTCCCGCTCTCAAACCTGTCGCAACTCCTTTGTTAATTCCTTCATTAGAAATTATTGCAACATTGGGATTAGATGAACTCCACGTTGCGACTTCGGTTAAGTTTTCTGTTGTGAAGTCGCTAAACACTCCTATTGCGATAAATCGCTGAGTATGCCCGATAGAAAGAATCGGATTAATAGGACTAACTTCAATGAATGTCAAAACGGCAGGAGTCACAGTCAATAATGTTGATCCTGTCACACCATGCGTCGTCGCACTAATTTGTGTGATTCCTGGAGTCAATCCGGTGGCAATTCCCTGACTTCCTTTATCATTAGAAATAGAAGCAATATCTGGACTTGAAGAATTCCACGTTACAATATCAGTAAGATTTTCTGTGGTATCATCATCAAATACACCAATCGCAATAAAACGTTCTGTATATCCCGCAGGAACTGTCTGATTAACAGGAAAAACTTCAATGGAGACTAATTTCGCAGATGTCACCGTCAATGTTGTAGAGCCTGATATTCCATTCAAGCTTGCCTTAATGACAGTTTTCCCCGGTTTCAAACCAAGAGCAAGACCCTGATTACCAGCTTCATTCGAAATAGAAGCAACTCGACGTTTTGACGAACTCCAATTCACTTCTTCTGTCAATATTCTTGTTGTTCCATTGCTGAATATTCCTACAGCGCTAAATTGTTCGGTAAAATCAACGGGAACTTGCGGATTAGTTGGATTCACTTCAATTGAAGTTAAGAAGGGCCCTACTAGAGGTCTTGCTTTCCCATTTTTAAAAATAATACCAGCAGGCTCCGATTGATTTCCTTCTGCATCTACACTCACAATAAAATAACGATAAGTCCGCCCTTTCTTGCGATTGTGATCTTTGAATTGTAATTTCCCGTCGGCAGAAATAATTGCAGCTAATTTAGTTAATTGAGGCTCGCGATAAATGCGATAAGCAACAGGCGGAGCGCCGCCATCAGGAGGACTCCAGTTAATGATATTGACTAAATCTGTTGACGAGACAAACTTATTAGCGACTTGACGACCACGTAAATGAGTCGGAGGTAAAGGCGAATCAATCATTTGAGCCTGTAAGCTGGAAATGGAAATCAAACAATAAACAATAAGAAAAAATTGCCACAATTTCGCTTTCGCTCGCATAGGTTTATCTCCTTTAACTGAAAATCAAGTTATAAAACTTTTTTTTAATAGGTCAATAAAAAAACATTTTTACTGCCCTAAAGCAATAAAAGTTGGAACGCTAATGCCTACTCCAGGAAGAGATTGATAGTAACAGTCCTTTGGAGAAACAGGCACCATATAAGACCAATGAGATAAACTAGCCGTATCACTGGATTCACTAGACATTTGCATAACAAACACATACTCGCCCTTTTGGCAGATTAATTTTCCAATGCCTACTATAGGACTAATGGAAGATTCTGGTGTTGATGCTGTATCGTAAAAGGTGATATAAACATCGCCCAAATTAGTGACTGAACCCACTAAGTTTTTCTTTGTGACAGAACCTCCATTAATAGAAGTATAGGACTGACCAGTAAAATAGCCTTTTTCGAAGGTTTCAATTACCCAAATCGTTTGGTCCAGAACTTCAGTATCTGTTTCACCTTCATGAATAATCGCAAGTAGGGTTTCGGGAGGTACGACCCAAATTGTATCTTGAAAGACTGATCGATATTTATTTACTTGAGGTTTAATTTTTTGATGTTTCCTCTCTTTTGAACACATTGAAGAAAGTTTTGTTGATTGGCTTAATAACTCCTCCATGTTTTCTAGACTATTTGCTGCGAGCGGATATTCAGAAAATAAGATCAGGCTCACTAGATAAACGATAGAATTGAAGATAAAACGTTTCGTAGACATAATTTTTTTTCCTCATTTAATTTAGAATAAAAGTTTCCTTGTGATATTTAAAAATGTCTATCATACAACTTTAATTTGTTTGATTGTTCTTGATGATAATGAACCCTGAAGGTGTAAAGGTCACATCCTTTTCTGATTTAATCTCCTTACGCATCATAAGTAGCTTGATAAAACGCTTATGACTTTGTTCATCTCTCAAAACATAGGGATTCATCTTGACAATAGTATATTCTTTAGTCTCTGCAATAGGAGTAATAAAAGACTCCAATTGTTCTAACTGTTGACTATCTTTTTCAAATTCTTGAATTTTTCCAGTGGCCAAATACGCTTTGCTTCTGCCCCACAAAGCTTGCATTTTTTGTTCTTGATTGGCTTGTGGATGATTTAAGATAAAAGAATAGTCTTGAATGGCGCTCTTATAATCAAGCATG
Source organism: Parachlamydiaceae bacterium (assembly GCA_044226925.1). Taxonomy (GTDB): domain Bacteria; phylum Chlamydiota; class Chlamydiia; order Chlamydiales; family Parachlamydiaceae; genus JANWJE01. The sequence continues at coordinate 80,029 of JBGAGC010000002.1, read as the reverse complement.
TGGAAATAAAGATCTCCCCTTTCATTAATCAGATTCAGTTGTACTGAAATTTGATGGGGAGTAAGGGTTCGAATCGCTGTATTATATGTTTCAATCGCTTTTGGATAGCTATTTTGATCTTTGGTAAATTCTACCCCATTGATCCAATATCCCACCCAGTCATCAGACGATTCTTGAGCATGTAAAAAAGATCCTAAACATGAAATGATGAATAATAAACCATATACTTGTCTCATTTGCTTTCTCATAGATTAAATGTATGTTGAATTCGTTCATCATTTTGATGATAGAATCCATATCATATTTCATAAAAAAATCACCTCTTTCAAATTTAATTTTTCCTAATAAGATGAAAAATGTTTTCATAATCATAAGCACATTTATTATTAAATAACTTATAACTAGATCATTAGAGAGAGTTGAAAAACAAAAAAGACACTCACCTTTTTTAAATGCATAAAGAACATTTCTTATTATGATGAATTGAACTATATGAATAAATAAATGGAGTATTCAACATGGCAAATTCCCCTTCCCAAGAAAGTGAAGAAGCACTTTATGAAATTAAAAATATTGTACGTACCCTTCAAAGCGAGTGGTCTGAAAATGTAGATAATTTAATACAAGCTAAAGAAAATATCAAAAGTGAAGATCTCTTTGACGTCTTGGACTACCTGACATTTTGTGATCAATTTGCAAGGGCAATGTACTTAGATGTTCAAAGAATTGATGTTCTGTTGGATTTACTAGCTGATCTACAAGAAGAATTTCGTCAAAATCAGTCTCGCTTGGATTTAATTGAGGAACTTACTACTGAAATTCAAGAACTTAGAGATGACAAACAAAAGAAATTACAAGCAGTCGATGAAGAATATACCCTATTGGCTGAAAGAGCTCTTCAAGTTTCCCAAGATTTAATTTCAAGATTTTCAGAACAAATCGAACAAGAGAAAATGATCAATCTTCAGTCTGAGCTTAATCAAAATTTGGATCGAGAGCTCTTCTTGCAAGAATTAAAAGACAGCTTAGAATCTTATCGACAAGCTCGCGAGAATTTTATCTCAGAAGTAGAGATGAATCATCTTCAACAATTACCTGAAGATCAAATCCCTGAAGATTTAGGTGAAGAAAGACCTGACATGGATTTTATTCTTTCCCAATTAGATACAGCCATTACAGCTTGCGATATCGCACTTTTAAACAAAGAAATAGGTGACTGAAAAAGTCATAAACAATGAGTCAAATTAAGAAAATTTACAAAGGAGTTATCAAATGAAGCATCTTTATTTAGTATGTGCGTTTTTTTTCAGCCTTCCACTTTATATTTTTGCAGATATCTCAGGTACTTATCAAGCGAAAGGTTTTGATCCTGCGACACAAAGCGAATACACGGCAGTATTGCAAATCGTAAAAGTGGGTGATGATGTTTTTAATTTTCAATGGACCTATACAAGTGGAGGATCAGGAATTATTCCTGGAACTGGTGTAAAACAAGGAAAACGCCTTTCTGTGGTTTTTGACCAACCTGGCACCCATAACCTAGGAACCCAGCTCTATAAAATTAAACATGACGTGCTAGAAGGACCTTGGGTTAGATTGGGTGCAACAGAGAAGGGATTCGAACGAGCTAGAAAAATCACTGATTAATGTTGATCTATTTCACTCCATCGCTTAAACAGATTAAGCGATGGAAGTCTCTTAACAGTTTTTATTTGCTTAGAAGCTGTTGGATTTCTTGTTGAAGTTGTTGTTGTAAAGCAGGATCTTTTAAGCGTCCTTGATTATCAAACGCTGTATAAGAATGAGGAACAAGAACTTGTTGTGAAATCACTGTTCCACCTACATTTCCAATAATTGTTCTCAAATGTTCTAAGCCACGACTTCCTCCTCCCGGGCCAGGAGAGGCACTCATAATGGCAAATTTTTTACCCTGAAAAGCTTCACGCGATGGCTGACCATCTTCGCTACGAGAAGTCCAATCAATAGCATTTTTTAATACTGCTGATAAAGAACCATTATATTCGGGAGAAGCAATAATGACGGCTTGGCTTTCAACCATTAGTTTTCTCAAACGTTTGGCATTTTCCGGCATTCCCCTTTTTTCAACATCAGCATCATAAAAAGGCATTGGATAATCTCGAAGATCAATCACCTTCACGTTGGCGCCCATTTGACGCGCAATTTCAGCAGCATCTTTAATCAAAGCTTTATTGACAGAGTCTTCTCTTGTACTACCAGAAAAAGCAAGTACTTTTACTTCTGCTGCCAAAGGGGCAACAGCCATTAATCCCATTGTCAAGAGCACTTTCCACATAAATGACCTTCTTAGTTAATACAGTTTGGTTTCAGATAAGCGAACGAGAGATTGCGTTCACATGCACCCTTTCGCAAGTTTAATGCACGAGCTGCATTTTGAAGACACGTTCCCAGTCATTATAAATTTTATTCCAATTCTCATAAATTCAAATCATGTCAGAAAACTTTAAATAGACATTAGATGATTTCTATCATCCTCTTTATTATTGTTTTAATATGCTCCTTTATTTAGAAATATATTTAAAAAAAACTTAAATAAGGATCTCATATGGTCAGAGTTTATTCCACAAATCCCTATCAGCTTGATAAGCCCATCAATTATGTTGCGCAGGAAGAAGAACAAGGCGATAGTGTTCAAATACAAGAAATAAGTGTTCATAGCGGAAGAACATGGAGTGTAATCCAATTCTCCCGACAAGTCAAAGAATTCATCTTGAATAGGATACAAAGAATAAGAGAAAACTCTGAGACAAATGAAAGAGATCTACTTGTACCAAATGAAAGGACTTTCAATTGGTGCCCTAACCCAAAAGTCGTTGCAACAACCACTGTGGGATTATTAATATTGTCTGGTTTCGTCCTCACAATTTATGGCATGTTTTGCGTATTTGAAGGGGGTGCTCCTTGTACGAGAGACTCAAAAAATTTCGAAAAAGCACAATCTAATGGCGCAACCATTGCCATCGTTGGAGCTGCTATTTTGTTTTTTTCAGTTAAACTTCTTGATATGAAGCTAATAAATGATTAAGAGCCTACATCTAAATTGCTAGGATTTAATTTAATTAATTTTTTTGTATTCACTATTAAAGCCTTCTCAAAACGGGTTTAAATATTTTAATATTAGTTAATTACATAAAAATAATCTCAAATATTGTTAATTAAAAACCAAAAACCCATTAATATTATTAAATTAAAACATGTATTTATTTAAAAACAGAATGGTATAATAATGTCATAAATACTGTAATGAAATCATTTCATTTTAGGATGATAAGCATGTTTGAGTCTTTAGAGCCTTTAAAAACTCTAGCCGATCATCAAACCTGGGAAGTAGAAGAAAGTGGAATTCAGCATGAAAAAAAAGAAAAAAATAAGTTAAAAAATCTCGTTCACTTTATTGAAGTTATTCAATCAGCTAATCGGGAATTAGAAAAAAGTCCGCCTCCTTTATCTACGCATGAAATTTCAGTCATTTCAAGTAATGTATTAGAACAAGCATTCAAAATAGAGGCTAATTTAAATCGTAAAAACAAATTACTTCGGACAGCTCTTAAAATTGCTATTTGGTTGCAAACTGGAACAACATTAGAATCTGTACTTGATAGCTTTCGTTTGACTTTGGCTCAAAAGTACCATATTTCTAATGATTATGCAGCCCGTTTAAAATATCCCGAGCTTGTTCAAGATGCTGAGAAGGCTTTGGAAAGTTTAGATCATTATCGTGCAATAGCCCTTCAATATGCAGACAAGATTCCTAAGAATAAAATGATGACTCTTCATCCACCGCAAAACGCTATTTTATGGCATTTGCGACAAAAAGTGAGTCAACAATATCATGAGATTATTACACTCTTAAAAGCAGGCAAGACATTTGAAGATCCAACAGTCATGGAACATTGTGATATTGGGATGCAACTGAGTTGTCTAGCTCAAAAATTGACTATTAAGTATGAAACAATTTTAGCTGATGAAAAAATTGGTCCAGGGCATGGTGCCGGAGCAGGACGAGAATTTAATTTGGTTAATAAAACTGATCGATATAGCTGGCTTGTTTATAAAGCATTTGATTCTTTTTATACGCTCGTTCGGGGATGCTGGAAATATGATCCTAGCGCAAAGCCTAATGAACATTGGAAATCTGGTGTTTTGGAAAACAAAGAATTAGACGAAAAATTTTATACAGCTAACACTAGACAAAATGCTTGGAGAGAACAATTTAATGAAGTCATCCAATTTATGAATCAAGAGCTTGATGTAGACAAGGTTAGAATGGTTGATGCACACTATTTAATGGATGAAGATCAACGAGAACAAATTTCCTTTATTAAAGATTCTTTCCTAGGAAGTCGAATTTACCACCATCATTTTTTTCTAGAATTAGATGACAGTTTTTTAGAAGGAATATAAGCACTCTTCGAAATAGTGTTAGCCACACCATCTTGCATGGCTAACGTTCACCTAAAAACCTTTTGTTTTTACTCAACGAAAGGAACATAGGAATGACTAGCAATTTTCCAGGAATGCTTGTGTTTACGCCAAACCGTGATAGATGGACCGCTTGTTAAACCGCTTCCTATTGCAACAAAATCATATGAAAAGACTAATGTATCTCCAGAGCGATGACTAACTGGATTATTAATAGAGAAACTAAACAGTGTCGAGGCTGCAAGCCCGCTAATTTGCTCTTCTCTTGTATAGACACCCAAAATATTCAAACCTTGGAAAATAGGTAAAAGCTTTGCTGAAAATTTCTTCACATTCTTGTTTTGCACTAAGGTCCAATATTCCGTTTCTAAAGCTATTCCCAATTCTAAATCGTCAGATTGAGAATGATGATGATCAGCATGTAAAGTTGTAAAATTTAAAGCTGATAAAACAAATAAACTGATGCAAAAGCTTAATCGATAAGCTTGGCATATTGTTTGTTTAAATAAGTGAATGATACGCATGGACTTTCTCCTTTGCTGTGATTTCATGAGACTCTTTAGACGAAAATCCGTCATAATAAAATTTTTAAATTGATGCAAGAAAAGACAACTTTGCACTAGCAAGCTGCCTTTCTTGCTTTTCTTTATCTTAATGAATAGAGATATTTTCGAAAAAAATGCAAACGCCGATTAGGATTAAGATCGTTCGTCCCTAATCTAACAAGGCGATTCTTTGTGTATATCAAACGCCAATAAGCTGTATTTTCTGAATGATTAGGAATTATATCCACCGCCTATTTAATCCCTGTCTTTTTGGACTTGATGACATTGATCGTATAATCTCGATTGGCTTCTTGAACCAATTGAACGAACTTATCCAAAGAAGTGGGCGAAAAAGGACTTTTATTAAAAGAAGAGCTAATCAAATAAGCAAATTTTTCCTCTACATCACCTCTGATAATCACAAGTCATTTTCAAGGACTGCTCCTGAATAATGTGGAATAGAAGCTCTCATATTAAGTCCTTTCAGATCAAAATAAATTCCATTCCAAGTAGCTCCTTCATATTCGCTGACTTCTTCTGTTGGCCCCCACCCAGCAGCATTTAAGCAACGGCTCTTGCAACACTGCACAAATAGTAAAAAGAAACAAAAAAGATTTAAAAACGAATTGAAATAATTTCATTAATTATCCTTAGTTGCGTTGGTTAGGGAAAAATTGTGAAATAAGCTCTTCAATTCTGACAACTGAAATTTTTTTTACGATATTTTCGTCGAAATTTCCTATTCTTTAAATAAAATTTATGATAGGAAAAATTGATTAAATTAAAAAAATTTATTATGAGGATGATTATGTTGTTTAGCCGAATATTGAGTTGTCTATTGTGCGTCAGTGTCGCTTTATTATCTTCTCCTTTGTCTGGGCAAGAACATGATACATTGAATCCTTTGATGAGCAAGCATCTTTCAAAAGATGTTTTCGATAAGATGTGCGGCTGTCGTAAAGCCAAAACGAAACATCGGACAAGTGAGCGTGAGGAATTTGAATACGATATTCAACTTCAATTATTTGATAGCCTTGATGTTCCTGTCGATGGAACACAGTTTTGGGTCACTCTCAAAATTCTAAAAGAAGGAAAAAAAGTCACCATCTCCCTTCCTGCTATTAGCTTTCAAACAGGTCCTGTCTCGGCTCAAGATCCTTATAATCCCCTTCCTGGTGGAACAATCCGAACCGCAGATGGATTTTTGCCTAAGAAATTGCGTCCTGTTGATCCTGTTTTTCGTTCTTTTTTTGGTCCGTCAAATGATGGGCAATCTCTTGCATTTTCTTACACAGATAGTCCATTGCCAAATCCAATACCTGGATTTAATCTGGGAATTACACTAGCAGGGGGCTTAGTGATTCAAGGAGCAGGAACATGGGGAGCTCTCATTCCACCAGGTGGACATGTTTTAATGCCAACAGATATCACCTATCTCATTGAATCGCCTAAAACCATTAGCAAAAATTTCGTATTAAGCGAAGGTTCTACTGATATTACGCAATTTACTGGAGGACCTGATGGGCCTGCTGGAAGCGCCTATCGTGATCACCACGTCAATGATGCGTTTGATGATGTTGTTGCATGGACTTGGACAGATAACTCCATGATTGATGATAAAAGCAATAATACAGTGAATGTGATGGTAAGGCTTGGAAAATTAAAGGGAAATAGAATCAAGTTAAGAGATCCCATTCAATTGACTAATTTACCACCAGGAATTTTCGCCTGGGATACAGCAGTCGCCATTAATCCAACGAATAAAGACAACATTGTTGTTTCCTATGCCATTGGCAATATTCCTAGCACACCATGCCGCGCCGTTTCTTTTGACGGAGGAAAAACTTGGCCGCCAGAGCTCAATGGCCCGACTAATATTCAACCCACAGGTTTGGGGAAAGCAGGAGATAACCGTGGAATTGGTGTCGATAAATTTGGAAATTTTTGGTACAGCACCACAAATTTCTTAGATGACGTGGGCAATGTCATTAACCAACCTACTTTCTGGATCAGTTCTGATGGTGGTGTATCATTCTCTGTTGCTTTTACAGCACCCCTTCCAACTAATTTAGGCGTAGATTTTTACGATTTCCCCCAATATTGCTTCGGTGGTGATGGACAAGGGAATTATGGCTTGTGGTTTAGTGTAGATTATTTCACAACTCATGTAGGATCATATGTCGATATTACCCCAGTAGTAGGATTTATTCCTATTTATGGATTAGGAAATTTTGGTGCGGGAACAACAGCATTTTTGAATAGCTTGCTTAATACTCAGCAGGTTTGCAATATCGCTGCCTCAGAAGATGGAAGAGTGTGGACATCCTCTTATGTGAATCTCCTAAGATTAATTGTTCCATCTGTAATCAGATTTAAATCTCCAGGTCCTATTGACTCCAATTATGCTGGACCTTGGCAAGTCACCATCACTAATCTTTTGGCAGCTCTGCAAACAACAGGTCTTCCTGTCGTTCCTCCCATCACAACTGAAATTTCCTATCCACAATTTGGCTATTTTAACAGCATCCGAAGCCTCATTTATGATGAAAAAAGAAAGGCTCTCTATCTGATGTTTGCTCAGCAAGTTCCCGATGAATCTCAAAACATGAGAATTTATCTTCTTATCTCCAGAAATAATGGTCAGAGCTGGTCTGATCCTTTGTATATCTCAACAAGCAATTTCGGTAATCGTGGATTTCCTACAATGGCTCTAGATAACAAGCATGGAAACCTCATTTTTGGATGGTTTGATGGAAGAAATGATAAGACTTTTAAAAGTGTCGAATACTTTGGAGCCTTACTATCAGCTAAAAAGCTAGACAAATTAGTGAATCGTATTCCTTTATCTAATCCTCTTTTTATTCTTCCTCCAGCAACAAACCCCCTGCCTTAAAAAAAAGGCCTGTCTACAAGAGTTTGTAGACAGGCTCTTTGATCAATCAGTTAGATTCCAATTTATAAAAATTTTATTTTATTGAAGAAATTATTTTATAACCCTAAATTTTCTTGAAATGTGAGCGAATAAATCTTAGAACAAATGAGAAAATCTCATCTTTAATGAGGTCATTAAATAATTGGCTAGTATCTTTTGGTGATAAAATAAAGAATCTGCTATGTAGTGAATGATGATATCCCTACCATTCATATAAGGAGGCAATGATATGAAGAAAAATGCATCTTCATCCACTCTTGCGAATAAATCTATTCTCCAAAACCGCCAAAAACCCTCTCAGCTTCTTGCAACTCCCACTAATTTAGGAGAAAACGCCAGAGAAGCAATAGCCAAAGCGATTAATCCTTTAGTTGCAGATGCTTTTGCTTTATATGTCAAAACCAAAAATTTTCACTGGCATCTTTCTGGACGTCATTTTCGTGATTATCATCTTCTCTTTGACGAACAAGCCGATCAAATTTTTGCAATGATTGACGTTCTAGCAGAGCGCGTTCGCAAATTGGGAGGACTTACGATTCATTCTATTAGTGAAATTAGCCGGCTGCAGACGATAGAAGATGATAATGATCCCTTTGTAGATCCTATAGAAATGGTTCGTCGTTTACTCGAAGATAATAAAAATTGTGCTGCTCGCATGCTGGACGCGCATGAAGTTTGCGATGAACATCAAGATGTTGCAACAGCAAGTATTCTCGAGATTTTCATTGATGAAACAGAGCGTCGCATCTGGTTCCTTTATGAAATACAAGCAGAAGGAAAAGACACCTCGCGCTCTTCATAAGTTGAAAACAAACTGAATACCATCAGTTAGAGCCTGTTAAAAAGCCTTTAATAGGCTTTTAGAGATTTTTTATATTTTGCTGCTCTTTAAAACACCCGATTTTAGCCTACAGTTTTTTAATCGCTGTCGGCTAAAATCAGTGTCTTATCACATTTATTCAATTGGAATAGCGGTAACGACTTTAGATACTCCAATAACTTTGCCTTTCGCATTTAATGCTTTGACTTGGAAATAAGGGCCTTCATTTAGAACTGTAATCGCTGTTTCAAAACCAGATTTGTTTACTGTTTCTACCTTTGAAAGATGATCAGGAGAATGGCCAGCCAACACCTTCCAGGCAGCCGTTTTAGTTGAACCATTCCAGGAAGCATAAACCGTGACCTGACCATTTATGGACCTTGCAGCGATGCTTGGAGGATAATGAGGTTTACCAACCCAATTGTAGCGATAAGCACGATATGTATAATTGTCACCAGGCATTTGGGCATCATAAAGTGTGTTTAACGCTGGATCAGCGACACGATTACCAGCTTTTTTATATTCAGAAAAATATTGTGTTTGTCCCCAGCCAATAAATTTATTACCATTATTTAAAGTTTGGACATTTCCTTGACTTGCAACTTGTAAATTAGGATTATGATAATAAGATCTCTTTAATTTCGCTGTCATATTCTTGAGATTTAATTGAATGAATAATCCATGCGCTGGAGGTGTTTCAGGAGGAATAGTCGAAGATTCACAACAATTATCGTCAAACAAACTGATGACATTATTTGGCAGAAAACGGGCATCATGCTGCCATGAAAATTCCGCACCCGCCTCTATAGTAAAATCACTTTGCTTACCCCCAAGTCGCCAAATAATATCGCCTGTTGATTTATTGATTTTGTAAATTGTCCACGTATTACGTCCTGATACCAAAATATCGTGATCACTATCTGTAATTCCTACAGAATTTAAGTGATAAGCATCCCATATATTACCGCTTTCAGTTGCACTTGAAGCTGGCTCATAGGAATCTGCCAATGGAATATGTTCTAGTGCATCCCAAAAAAATAATAATTTATTCGTCTTTAGATCAATCTCTTGAATTGCAAAATCCTGCACAAATCCATCTTGAGGCCCTCCATAAGGGGTTAAGTCCATGGGTACTGATTTAGTAGAAAGCAATAGAGCAGTATTATTCGGCGTGATGAGAAATTCATGAATATCGGAAGTAAAGCCTTTTTTTGCTTTTACTGTTTTGATGACTTTATAAGTTTTATCCAGAATATAATAACAAGATCCAGGCTCGGACGAACCTCCTGGTTTATTAGTATAAGTTGGAGGTGTAACAAGAGTTCCTTGCCAGAAAGTCAGCACTTTTTTTCCATGTAATTTTTGCACACGGAAATCCGTGTTCATTAAATTGGGACTGCTTAGAGGACGAAACCAAATGGGATTTCCCTCATTATCTAACATTAATGCTCCAGTTTGCCCATATGTTGCATTAACTGAAAAAGCATAAGGTGCAACAAATATAAAACCTCGCGCTGTGCCAGGTTTATTGGTATTGACCGTCACTTTCATGGGGTGCAAATTAGATTCACTAATAAAACTCCAGACTTGAGGTGAATCAATAATAGGATCAGGAGTGACATGACCAGTATTTGATGGATAAGGCATCGTTCCACAATTAGCATGCTTAGAACAATGTTGTCTCCCGCACGATAAACTTTCTGAATTTTTAGCTGAAAGAGGCATTACAAAAACTGAAAACGACAAGTATAAAGCAGCTAAATGTCTCATACTTCCTCAAATTGATAGGTTAAAAAATAACAAACAATGTTTTCTCCAAAAGTTGAAGAGTTTTTAAACTATTTGCTTTTTATCAAAAATAATTTTTATATTATTTTAAATATTGTACACAACTGATATTTTTACAAGACTATTCTGAATAAAAATTACTAACTAATCGATTAATTATTTATAAGCCAACTAAGATACCATAATCATCTTGCTAAGAAAAGGAGCCTTTCTTCAATATATCATCCGCAAAATAATTTTTTTCGGATTATTCTGTTAATCACTGTTTAACAAAATTTAATTATACATTTTAGGAAGACAAATTGTTTCTTAGATTCTATCTTAATATTTTTAATGCATAGTTAATAAATTTCTTTTGCGAGGTCTGAAAACCTGTTAGAGAAGTTATTTAATAAGCTCTGATGGATCTTCATAAGAAAATGATCGCTCATGTATCTTAATCGTTAATGTCTAAGAAATATCAAATCTTGTCTTTTCAATTACAAGCAAAGGGAAGTTATGGCTAGTTCAACTATTAATATTAATCTCTCGAAAGAGACTGATTCCTATGTCATTTTAGGATTTGAAAAGGACCCATTCGCTGAAAAAATTGCAAGCCTTCTTAGTAAAGAGCTAATGATCATCCAAAGCGTTCTTTTTAATGATACTTCATCTCACATCAAGCTTGGAATTAAAGAAAAACATGCTCTTGAGAATAAAAGAGTTTTTCTAATTGCTGGAAATAGCCAAAAGGAAAGTAAATCTATTAATGAAACTTCAATGGAGATCTTTCTTGCAATAGATGCCGCGAAGCAGGCAGGAGCCAAAGAGATTAATCTCTATATTCCTTACTTAGGCTATGCTCGCCAAGATAAAGTCTCACAACCAGGAGAACCACTAGCAGCACAAGCAGTTTTGCGAATGTTTGCCTGTGCAGGTGCAACTAAAATAACTGTACTCGATATTCACAATGACGCAATTTTTGGTACTCTTGAAACCACAGCAATTGGAATTAATAAATTTGCGATGAAAGAATTTGCGAATCGATTCAAAGAGAAGAAAGAAAGTGGAGTCAAGTTAGATGAATTAGTTGTTGTGGCACCGGACAAAGGGGCCATTGATCGTGCGAAGCTTTTCTTAGCTGCAATGAAGACAGCAGGATTTGCTAATAGCGCTTTTGCCTATTTTGACAAAAGCCGTGATTATGCGCAAAAAGGACTGGTGCAATCAATGGATCTACGTGAAGTACAGCTTTCAACAGGGCAAGTATTAACAAACGAAGAAGCAAAAGCAGCCTTCAAAGGAAAAACGGCAATTGTCATTGATGATATTGCTGATACCTGTGGCACACTCCTTCGAGCCATCTCGGATAATATTATAGGCCGGTATGAAGCAAAAGAAGCTTATGCAGCCATTACCCATGGAGTGTTAAGCGGAAATGCATTGGAAAAGATCGCTCAAACAAAAGAGCTCACAAGTCTATTGATTACAGATTCTATTCCATTAAAAGGTAAAGTACCCTCCAATCTCGAAATCGTGAGTGCTGCTCCCGTTTTTGCAGAAGCCATTCGCTCTTCAATTGAGAAATAGTTAGTATTCTAATTTCATTTAAACAGTCTTTCTCAAGCATTTGACTTCAACCCAGCATAACCGAGCTTATAAAAGCGAGGGAATGCTGGAGCATTGGATTAGACTTAAACATGAGATCACTTGTGAAAACTTGCTTAATGATTAAAAATAAAAAAGAGAAAATTACTCTTTCTCTATCATCAAGCGGATTGGCAAGTTAACAGGTTGATACCTTTCATTTACATAGCTACAATTTATATATGTCGTATGATCTATCGTCATCATTTTGCCTCCACATTCATGAATATGTCCAAAGCAATGAATGCGTGGTTTAATCCTTTCCTGAACAGCTAATTTTAACTCCTTGCATCCCACATGAACGTCATCATCAATTTCATCGAATATGCCATATGGCGGACCATGCGTGACAAGAATCGCAGTGTCATCCGGAATCAAATTCCAATGCCGACGAATATCTTGTCCTCGATTTGCCATAAAATGCCAAGCCCCAAATTTTGGCGTATAAGGAGATCCCCAAATTTTTAAACCTTCAAACTCAATACCAGAATCACAAAGGTAATACACATTCTCATGGCCCACCGTTACTCTTTTTCTTTCAAGCAAACCATCATGATTTCCACCAATCACAACTTTACACCTATAAGATAGTTTGCTAAGCCATAAATTGAATTGATCATACTCCTCACGCTTATCTCTAGCGGTCAAATCCCCGCATATGATCAATAAATCACCACCAGGCAATTCAGGTTTAAATCCATGGAGATCAGAAATACAATCAATCAACATCTGTTATACTTTAAGAATAAAAATGCATTAGACAAAGTTTATTGAAAATCGTGAAAGAAATATTAGAAAATAAAACACCTATAATAGAAAATAGAATTATCCATCTATTCTTATTATAGGTGTTGATCAGATTAAGTCTAATTTCAGCTTAATTGATGCTTCAAACTCTTACATTTTTTGCCATGCTTCAAAGTTTTGAAAAGAGATTCCTGTGTGGCGTGAATTTTCTATAACAGCCTGAGGCTTAATTTTTCTTTTTTCAAGTTCTTGTGCTACAAGTGGCATCATGTTAGAATAGTCATCCACTGTAAATACACGATTACCTCCTCCTGGACATAGATAAAGTATCCACTGGGAATTTTCTTGAGCAACAACAATTCCTTCGTATTCCTTTGGGTCTCTAGAGGGTATTAAACAAATCCCGCCTAACTTCTCAATTTGATCTGCTGTTTGATAGGCAAATTGATAAGTGTAAGACTCTTCTATCTCTGGTAATTGCTTTAAATGAGCAAGCATATCAACCGGAGAACTATTTGGAGGATTACTTTTTGCGGGAACTTGAATAATTCTGCTAAATGTATCTCTTATTTTTTTATCAGAAGACCCTCCAAAAAAGCCAAAAAACCATCCTTTTTTCAATTTGCTATCTGCAGGTAATTGAGTATTTAAAAAATCAATGAGAGATCCTCTATTTAAATTCCTCCCATTTATTGAAATGGATCTAGAAAACCAAGAAGCTGTTTTAATCTGACCTGTTACTCCATGACCACCAGTACCTATATAATCGTGGAAAACTCCCTTTTGTACGACAACTCTATTAGCCATAACTTTACCTTTTTATTTGTCTAATCAATTAAAAACAAGCCAATTTTAACACAATAAGTATTATTATTTAAAGATAATAATTATAATAAACTTTAAAAATTAATAAATTCTTATAAAAATTTCTTTGCAAGAAAGTGAATCCCAAGCCAATCAACCAGCTTCATTCAGCTGATTAAATAAGCCCTAACAGGATGAAACTATTAGGGCAAAAGCATAAACTTACAGTTTACAATCTATTAGCGATAAAGATAGGTTTCTGAATAGGCAGGATAGCCATAACGATAATTCAAAGAAGAAGGCGGATTGACAAAGGTCGTATTAGGATTATACATACCAGGATTGTAATAGTATGCCCGATAACCCGGATATCCATAAGGATTCGAATAAACAGGGTAATTAGAGTAAGACGAGTAAGAAGGATAATTATAGCCATAAACTCCATAGGGAGCGTTATAGATGCTGGTAGGATAGCCATAAACTCCATAAGAAGGGCTGGCAGGATAACTATAAGTCCCATACGGAGATCCATATAAACCACCGTAATAGGGGTTAGTGGCACTTTGATATGTATCAAGAGTTCCACCCCCAATAATCTGCGCATTAATAGTCATGGGAAGGAAATTTAGGAATAAGACAGTTAAACCTAACAAAAATGAAAATAGGATGCGGTACATATACAACCTCCATCTTTATTTTATTAATTCAACAAATGCCAAATAATTAAGAATAATGCAAATAATTTTTTTTTAATTTTAAGTAAAAAAGAGAGTTAGCTCTCCTTTATTTGGTATTGAAATATCTCTTGCTTTGGAAATTTACATAAAGTGGGGTAAGAAAACAAACCATCTTTCTTTGATTACTTGAGATCTAAATCCTTAGTCTTGTCTAGAATGCCCCAAATTTTAAGAACTGGCTGGATACTTAATTGAGCTGTTTTTCCTTGATCAATTTTTTCAGCTAATGCACAGAGAACAGTGATAAAATTCTGTTGGGCTTCAACGAAAGAATTTGGGTTCCCATCACGTACATTTTTAATCACTTTATTAAATAATTGAAAGGAATTCAAAAGAGCGGATGGATCATTCAATTGAAAGACAGTATGCTTAGCAGTCTCATATACTTTTTCGACAGGTTTAATGGAAGGTGTGAGTTTTACCAGTCGATTAGATGCTTGTAAGTTCACGATTCCTTCTTGAGATTCAATCTCATTAAGACAAATGATATTGATTGCTGAAATCGTAATATTTCTTTTACTTTTAATAGGAGCTAAAAGGATCAAACTCCAATCTTCACAATAAAGATTAATGGGCCCGTTCGACTCTAAGGGAGAATGGAGAATTGCAAAAATAGAACCATTGATGTCCACGAGTTGCAATCTATGATCTTCACTGCTTTTTGGAAAATTAATTTGCAGTTTGACATTAAACTTGTCAGGATGATTTGAACTTTGCATTATCCCTATCTACGTTGGACTATCTATTTAGTGATAAATAATTTAAATTAAGGCTTCTTTTAAAACAAGAAGTTTGAATTAAGCGTTCAAAAATCTTGCCTATCTTGCTAAGAAAAACCCTCTTCGTTATTCCTTTACAAACGAGAGGAATTTAGCTTTAATTACATGTCAAAGCATCGTGATCATCATGTTTGAGTTTTGAACTGATAAAACTTAAAAACCATTTACGGAATCTCTTAATGATAAGTGCTTATAGAAAATTTAATGGAAAATGGGCTATAAATATCATTTTGTTATTATCATTTCTTACTATTGCAATGTTTTGTGAAGCAAAATACATCGAAGTTCAAGGCCATCGCGGAGCTCGTGGGATTAGGTTAGAAAATACGCTTCCTGCCTTCGAAGCTGCCATAGAAGCAGGCGTAGACCTCATCGAACTAGACTTAGTCGTCACCAGAGATGGTGAATTGGTCATTTTTCATGATTTCTTTATTAACCCTGAAATTTGCGTGAATGTGGATGAAAGTGAGATTCCTTCTCCAGGTCCCTTAATTTACTCTTTATCTTTAAGTGAATTGAAGCGGTTCGAATGTAAACAAAATTCCTCCTTTCCTGAACAAATTCCTATAAAAGGAACAAAAATTCCTACACTTCAAGAGCTTTTCACGATGATTTCAAACTCTTCTCATCCAAATGCACAAAAAGTGCAGTTAAATCTTGAAATTAAAAGAGATCCCAATCAACCTGAACTCACACCTTCACCTGAAGTATTAGCTAAGAAAGTGCTTGAAATTGTCAAAGAAAATAAATTCTCAAATCGGGTCTATTATTCTTCTTTTGATTCTGAAGTACTTTTTGAGTTACGCAAGATTGATTCAGATATTAGCATTTCTTATCTTAAGGAAGGCGATCTTGAACATTTTGTCCAAACAGCACTTGACCTTAAAGCAAATATTGTTTCACCTGAACACATCTTGATTCAGGATGCCAACTTTATCAACTCATTAAAACTATTAGGCTTTAAAGTCATCGTATGGACCGTTAACGATAGCAAACGTTTGATGGACCTTGTTGAATTAGGTGTAGATGGCTTCATTACAGACTATCCGGAACATATCATTCAGCTTTTAGAGAAAAAAAACTTGCGAATCAACGAATAATTCTTGCATTTGCTTATTCGTTTCTCAAAAGATTTAGCTCGACAAGTAAAAATAAAATCGATTGAATTTAAAAAATTGAGGGCTGTTAAACAACGTGGAGCTCATTATATAAGGAGATTGCAATGAAAGTTGTTAAATCGGCTGCAGTTCAATTGAGTCCAGTCCTTTATAGTTGCGAAGGAACGATCGATAAAGTTGTACAAAAGATTTACGAGCTTGGTCAACAAGGAGTGCAATTTGCCACGTTCCCAGAGACCATAGTGCCTTACTATCCATACTTCTCATTCATCCAGCCTCCCTACCAGAACATTGTCGGATCCGAGCACCAAAAACTGCTTAACCAAGCAGTCACAATACCTTCTCCTACCACTGACGCCATAAGTGAAGCTTGTAAGCAGGCAGGCCTTGTGGTATCGATTGGCGTTAACGAGCGCGATGGTGGAACTCTCTCTACAACACCCAACTTCTTTTTGATGTCGACGGTTCTTTCTGATTCAGCGCTATCTTAAAAAAACGCAAGATACATGTTTAGTGATAGCCGATGACAATGCACGTTATTTTGGTATGGAAGTAGCTAAACATTCCCTTGTTCCTGAAAAGAATCCACGACTTGGCCCTACTACTCTAGAAAATTGGTTAAAGAGTCATGTTCATCAAGCAAAAAGTGCTTAGAGCCTATTCTGTCACTTTTCAAGGCTTAATAACTCTTCATTTCATTTTACTATTAGCCATACATGCCAATGTTAACCCATGCTCCAAGAACTTCCCTCTCTCTGATATTTTGATTTACACGAAAAAATAAAATTTTTAGTATTCCCCCTTCCTTCTTACTAGAATTAAATTTTGAGAAAGAAATAAATGAACTTTCAATTAAGTTGTTAAAATTCAAAATTCACAGAGAAATTATGAAATTAAAATATTCAATATTCATCAGCTCATTGTTATTGGTCCTTCCAACTTTATATGGAGAAAATGAAACAATTAAACAAGGACAACAAATCAAAAGCTATCATCGTGAAAAAGGCTTTATCGCAAACAAGCAAGAATTAAAGCATTACTATGGGCGTGAAAATGTTGTCATGATTGCAAGTCCTGGACGTTCAGGAAGTACGATGTTAACAGATATAGCAAGGAAATATGCAACTAACTATAAAGTGTTAAAAACCCACCTCTTGCCTCCTAATGCAAAATATAAAGGCAAAATTTTATTTATTTTTTCTAACCCTGATAAAGCTGCAGAATCAGCACTTCACCTCGTATTGAATAGTAGAAGTCATGGAGCGACACACTTCTCAAATGTCGAATCAGCTGATCAAGCTTGGTTTTCTAAAATTGGAAGAAATTGCAACAATCAAACTGAGAAAGATAATTTACTTGCCTACGATGCCTTAGGTTGTACAAAACAACTAAAAAAATGGCTCTATGAAGAACTACAACCAAGTGATTTAGAAAATGCACAAATTCTAGCCATTAAATTTGAAAACTTATGGGAGCCTGAAACAATTCAAGCCATTCAAAATTTCTTAAATATAACAACCCTAAAATTGCCTCCTAAAAGAGAAAGAGGATGTGATTTAGACGATCTATCAACACAAGAATTGAACTTTAGAATGCTTTATAATGTAGGAACTCAGGAAGAACCTATTTACCATGCTTATGATGAAGCTAGAGTTTTATGGGAACAAGCTCCTTCATTTCAATTTCTTAAATTTAAAAATCTTTAGAACCAACTGCGCTCACATTTCTTAATGTGAAGTAGCAATAACCGTGGATGTAGACAAAGCCAATATCCACGGTTTCTATTCTAATACTATCAAACAAATTGCCAATTAAAATTTCTTGCGATTGCAATGTTTAATTTTCTCAACATGCTCAAATAAATTATTCCTAGCTTGGTTGTCAATGGTCACAACATAAGGCGTTTCAAAGCATCCTGGTCCCAGACAACCGCATTCAGAACAGGCATTGCATGAGATTGTACGCTGTCCGTTTTCCTGAACTAAAATTGCAATATCATTACATTTTGAGACAATATAAGCCCAAACGGAATCAATATGATCCCAAGTATCAAATCCTACCTGACAATGTTCAGCAATACAATCTAGATAGAGAATATTTTTAGCGGGTGCAAGAAATTCAGGCCTTGGATCGGGTGCCCATCCAAACCCAACACCAAATCCCAATGCAGGATTATGATGACCTTCTGCGTCAACAACCTTGACTTTTTTTGCTTTGCATCTGATGAATTTAACATTATCAGCTAGAGCAACACTATAGCCTGCTGCCTGTAAGTCTTGAGGATTAATAGCTACGATGTTTTTAACAAAGCAATCAGTGACAACGACTTCACTTGCGTAGACTTCGATTCCTGTTGCTTTTGCTCCTGTTTGAGCTGGACCTGCTCCATCTAAAACATTTCTGACTTTGCATTTTTCAACAGTCGCATTGCTACAAACAAAAAGACTTAATCCATGCGCATCGTCACAAGATCCTGTAATATTTGAAATATCACACTTCGCAATCTTGATATTTGACGACAAAAAAGGGATGATTCCAATGGCTGTGTGTCCCGAAGTATTAATGTTATTGATGAATTCGGTTTGAATATTATCTATCTTGCATGACTTAACAAGGATATCTCTGCAAAGTAAATGACCAATGCCTGCACATACGCCATCACGATTGAGCAGATTTTTGATCTGAGAATGAGTCACGTTGGCGCCGATTGTTGAATTGAATTGAATTCCAGAAACAGAGGCCACTTGAACATTAATATTTTTGACAATGCATTTATCGATAGAAACGTTGATACATGCATTTGCTAAAATACCCGCAGGCTCTGTGAAATTCACCGTGTCATTGACGTTAAGGGCATCTATTACAACATTTTTGATGGAAACATTGATGCATTGGCTGCATTCTATGCCAAACAACCCCATATCACGAACTGTTCCATTGATGATTTGAAGATCCGTACTTGCCTGGCCCAAAATCCCTATGGTTTTAAAGAGAGTCGGAATAGATTGCAAGGTAAAGCCTTGCATATCAAGAATGACATTATTTGCCTGAATGGTGATAGCTACCGTAGCGGAAGTAGGAGCCCATGTAATGTCATTTGCAAAAACGTATGTTCCTGGTGCATTGATCACAATGCCACTTGGGGGAATCTCTTGTATAATCTGAGAACTTAATTGATTAACCTCTTCACCAAAAACATTTGAGCTCATCCAAAAGGTCATGTAAAAAATCCAAATACATAACAACGGTGTTTTTTTCATCTTAAACGCCTCATCGTAAATTTTTTCCATTTAAATGGAACAATACACAAGATTAGATTATTTAGTAATTTTTTCTTTAAATTTGCAAATTTTTAGTTAAAAAGATCAGGAATATCAAAGCTCTTTAAAATGCAAATGAAGCACAAGCGTTGAGTGATCGGAAATAGAGAAGGTTTGGCAATTTTTATTTCTTTTATTTAAACATCAAATTATTTTTGCGATTTGAAGAGAATAAACAATCAATTTTGCGTGCACTCTATCGAAAATTGAACTTTATTCTCTGTGTCATTCTTTGAAGATCAAATACGTTAAAAAATTAGAATAGATGAGCTTTGCTTTATAAATGTTTTGCTGACATGTAACTTGGAAGGCTCTTTCTCAAACCCATTAAACAAAGGAGTTGGGTGATGTTAAATAAAAAAATGATCTTTTTGAGTCTTTGCTTTGCATTTTTATGCCTGCATACGACGGGATTTTCTTTAGATGCTCCTCAAAAAAATCAAGAAGTCTCAACCAAACAATTATTGCGTCATCAATCTCATTCGAAAAAAAAGAAAAAGCAGCTTGTTTACTACCTTTATATTCAAGATTTTATCAATAGCATGATTAGCATTCCAACTTCTAATGTATCCGAAAACAGTTCAACGATTGATTCGAGTTACTTAGCAGGCAGAGCTCCCATTTACAAGAAAGGGGACAAAAAATTTGGCATATGTTCTGCTTCGTTTTTATGTATGCAAAACCAAGAGGGAGTTTTTACTGATATCGCAAACTATCTTACAGTGGATAATGGATTGATCGTGTCATGGCTAACCCCCTCAACGTTGGTTAATTTAGAACTGGATAGCATTATTCACGGAATGGTCACAGAGTGCATTGTGACTGCGTCTACGAAAGTTGGATTCAATCCTTTTTATGGCCAGCAATTCAACATGGTTGTCTCATCTGATGACCAGAAAATCTATTTCGAGCTGACCCCTCTTAACTAAGATATAATAACTCTTAATGGAAAAATTCAGAGCATTATCCTGGGTTTTTCCATTCACCGGCAGAAGAAAATTATTGCAATATATATGAATATACGTATATACACATAAACACATCACAAACAGGAGGTACTTATGGACTATTATTATCCCCCAAAAACTGAGTATGTTTATTACGTCGCAACAAAAACAGCTAAGAATGAAGAGGGTATGAAAAGAGAAGTACGTGCAGCGTATGGAAGTGTAGCTGAAGCCAATAACCAGAATAAAGGCTGTGGAAACGGTCGCAGCTGTTGTGGAGTTTCAGCAAAGCCTGATAAAGAATATTTGCAAGGATTAGGATACTCGCAAGATGAATTAGATAGTGTTCCTCAAGGATGCAATATGGGGTTAGGATGTGGTAATCCTCAAGCAATAGCCTCGCTTAGACAAGGAGAAGTGGTTCTGGATTTAGGATCTGGTGGGGGTTTTGATGTTTTTTTAGCTGCCAAAAGAGTGGGTCCAAAGGGAAAAGTTTACGGAGTAGATATGACTCCAGAAATGATAAGCAAAGCTAGGGATAATGCTGTTAAAAATGGATATCAAAATGTTGAGTTCTTATTGGGAGAAATTGAGGATTTACCTCTGCCAAATAATACAGTAGATGTTATTATTTCGAATTGTGTTGTTAATCTCTCAACAAATAAAAAAAGTGTTTTTAATGAATGCTTTAGAGTACTAAAAGAAGGTGGTAGATTGGCTATTTCTGATATGGTTGCTTATAAGCCATTACCATCAGAAATGATCTATAATAAAGAGTTATATTGCAATTGCATCTCTGGTGCTATTACAATGAGTGAGCTTAAAAATATTTTAGAAAAAGCTGGATTTACTAAGATTGTCATTGAACCTCAAGAAAGTAGCCGAATGTTTATTAAAGATTGGGTTCCTGGATCAGATGCAGAAAATTATGTCGTTTCAGCAAAAATTAAGGCTGTCAAATCAAGAGTAAAAAGCTATGTTAACCCCTAATGAACTATTTTCCCTTTTATCTGACGAAACTCGCTTGCGTTGTTTAATGTTACTTCAAAAAGAAGGAGAATTATGCGTTTGCGAAATTAGTCAAATCATGGGAAGTATACAACCAAAAATTTCTCGTCATTTAGCTCTTATGCGCAATTCTGGGCTTGTTTCAGATGAACGGAGAGGACAATGGGTTTACTATAGTCTCAATCCGTCTTTGCCCAATTGGGCTAAAAGAATTATAGAGTCCTCTTTGGAAAGTCTTATAAAGGAAGAACCTTACCATTCTGACGTCAAAAAAATGCGATCTTTGAAAAAAGAAAATATTTGTAAGTTTTAACTGGATTCTGAAGAAGGAATTTAATTCGCAAATAGCCTGAAAGGCTTTGAATTGCAATAGCCCAGGGCAACGCCCTGGGCTATTGCAATTCAAAGCCTTTCAGGCTAATAGATGATCTGTTCCATTTCCATGACGAAGATCTAAAATAGATTTAACTTTCTAGATTCGCCTTCTTTTTTTAATTCTCTCCTAGATAGCATATATAATAAGACAAGCTGCCATTTCGCAAAAATAGATTTGACAAGCAGTTTCCAAATCTGGATCTGTAATTCTCGATAAATAGTGTAAAGCGATATATGGTAATGTCAATAGTGCTAGCACAGCATAATACCGTTTCTTTATATAGGAAGTCTTATATGATGTGAATTTAAACGAAAAGCTGTTAACTAACGAATTAGTATTATATGACAGGATATATAAGAGAAATTATTGAAAGAAGTGCTCGTAAAAGGACTCGAACCTTCACGGGCAAAAAGCCCAAGGGATTTTAAGTCCCGCAAGCGTTCCTAACACCACCTTACATCCCCTAACATCTCAGAGAGAAATCTATCATGCCATGACATTTCCGCATACGAATTTATCGCGAGAAATCATGGCAAATCACGCCATGTACTGGCCCACATTTGGCCCACAAAAAACCCTTCTGATAATAGCAAATTAGCATGAACTCAACTAAATAATATAGAACTTAAGTAGCATTAGCCACCCAGGATAGTAACCTTAGATATATCAAGAAAATAATTTTGCTGTTAAGCGGCATTCGCCGCGCAGGATAGTAGCCGTGGGTGCAGGCGCAGCCGGAACCCACGGTGAACATGAACAATATTATCTAACCACGTAGTGGTGTAGGACTGAATTATACCACAATTGACGTATACCTCTGAAACATCTCATCAAGGCAAATATTTCTCTTCATACTGAATTTGATGTTTCTTCAAAAACAGAACAAATTCTTCTTTAAATGACACAGTTCGATGATGATCCTCTTGATGATTAATATAATGGATGACCTTTTCAACTATAGAAGCGCTAACAGAAAACACACCATAACCATCTTGCCATCCAAAGGAATCTTGCTTAGAAATCTCTTTCATAAATGAAGAAGATTTAGCTTTAATTGCCCGCATCAAACTTGAAATCGCAACGTTGGGATGTACACTTACCAAAAGATGAATGTGATCTTCTACTCCCCCAATACAAATTAATTTCCCATTCTCCTGTTTAATAATGCCTCCAATATAGGCATATAAGCGATCGCGAATTTCTGATGTAATGAATGGCGAGCGATTCTTTGTCGACCAAATAATGTGATAAGTTAAACAAGCAAATGTATTAGCCATCGATAAACGATATTTAAAATAAAATGTGTATAAATTATGCAATTTCTATCTTCTTATCAAGAACAAATTCTAAACTAAAGCGACCTAAAATACCTTTGCGAGATATTGTAAGTGAACACTTACAGTTATTCTCTATGCACGGCTAAAACTAATCTTAAAATGATGAACTATGGTTGAACATATACTTAAAGCTGACTTAGCGTTTACAAAAAGTAATAGAGGCGGATGCTCTCACTTCCTCTATTTTACCGTTATAACGGTAAAATAATTAATCTTCTTAATTAAAAGATGACAAAATCAATGATACTCATGTATATTTACCGTTATAGCAGTAATTATTATAGTTAAGGTTTATCAAGTTTAGCATGGATATAGAAGAAATAGGAAAAATGATTCGTTTTCACCGTAAAAAGAGCGGTTTATCTCAAGAAGATCTTGCGAAACTTGCTGGTTTAGGAAAAACAGTCATTTTTGACATTGAAAACGGAAAAATGACAGTTCGCTTAATGACTTTAGTAAAAGTTTTGCAGGTTTTGAACATTAAAATGGAATTTCGAAGTTCATTAATGAGCTTATTTGAGGAGCAATTGGATGAAAAAGGCTAATGTATTTGTAAATGGCATCCTAGCAGGTGAACTTCAAGAAATTGATCGAGGCAAGCTTTACCGATTTATCTATTTAAAAGATTACAAAGGTTCTTCCGTTTCTTTGGAGATGCCTACTTCACAATCCATGTATGAATTTGATCGTTTTCCTCCCTTCTTTGAAGGTTTGCTACCAGAAGGAGTCATGCTAGAAGGACTTTTACGACAAACTAAAATAGATCGTTACGATTTAATGTCTCAAATTATTGCTGTTGGGGGTGATCTTGTTGGCAATGTTACGGTTGAGGCTGCGGAATGAATCGTTGTCCCATCACATATGAACTTTGTGGAAATCAAAAATATTCAATTAAAGGGCTTCACCTTCTCTCCAGAAATTTAAATTATTTAAATGATTTTCCTTATACTTCCAAAGAACAAATTCTATTGGCAACTCAACTTGCTGCAAAATTATCCATTCAAGGTGTGCAGCCAAAGCTTAGTGTTATTTTGAACGCTGCAAAGAAAGAATTCGAAGTTGTAGAAAAAGGCGGTAAATATATTTTTAAACCCCCTCATCACATCTACGATGAAATTCCTCAAAATGAAGATCTCACAATGAAACTCGCTAAAGTTGTGGGTATAGAAGTTCCTCTTCATGGCATGATTTATAACATCGATGGCTCTTTAAGCTATTTCATCCAGAGATTTGATCGATTAGCAAAAAATCAAAAAGTTGCAGTTGAAGATTTCTCTCAGCTGTTAGGTTTTTCTCGTGATACTAAATATGAAGCAAGTATGGAAAAAGTTGCTTCTGTGATAGAGAAACATTGCACATTTCCCGTTATAGAAAAGTTAAAATTATTTCGACTTGTCATTTTTAATTTTCTTGTAGGAAATGAAGATATGCATCTGAAAAACTTCACCTTGATTAGGCGCCAAAATAAAATAGAATTAAGCCCTGCTTATGATCTTTTAAACACAACACTTGTCATTCAAGCGACGGAAGAAATTGCTCTTCCTATTAAAGGAAAAAAAAGCAAACTGAATCGAACAGATCTTGTCAATTATTTTGGTATGGAGAGATTAGGTCTTCCTGAAATTGTTCTAAGAGAGGAAATTTTAAAATTTGAAAAATCCCTAGAACCATGGCAACTGCTGATTGAGAAAAGCTTTCTATCTCAAAAGTTGCAAGAACGCTATAGAGAATTAATTCAAAAGCGCTGGCAACGAATCAGAGAATGATCATTAAGTCTCAAGTTTGATCGCCTCATATTGAATGGCAATTGTTAAGTACTATTAATGCACAGAATAATGACTATGAGCTATCATCTCTTGTTTAGAAATACCAAGAAAACAGAAAACCATTATAGTATTTAAATTGGAGAAATTTATGAATAATCTTTTAGTAGCTGATAGATGTGTAGCGATAAGCGCAGCTTGCGTACTAAGTGCTCATGGAAGGTCAATATACAATGAAATAGCTAAAGCCTATCCTAATAATCGATTGAATCGTCTTTGCTATAATATATGGCAAGGAATTGCTTTAAGTATATTTTGTTCAAACCAAATAGTATCTCAGTATGATCGTTCGCTACATGTTTTTCTTCTTCCGTCTACTATTTTATTAGCTATGAGTGGATTATCTTATATTGCTCGCTGTACAAATTATCGTGTCAATAAACTCGAAATATTTGATGAAAATATAGGCTATTATATGGACCTCACGATTCGTGTTTTATCTATCGCTTCTCTAATTTTATTAGTATTTAATGTTAAAAAATACCCTATGGAATTCAGTTTTGCTTGTGTATCAGTAACATTCAACCTCATCGCTGGTCGTCTCTCTTTCTTATATAGAAACAATATGACTTTTGCTAATAAGAAGGGACTTAATCTAAATAATTGCTTGTGAAAAAGTGTTCGCTTAATCTGAAAGCTGTTTCATTAACAACAAAATTATTGTGCCATAAACTCTGTTAATGATTTAGCACCTTTTACTTTCTTCACTATGCCTACTCCAGAAGAACTAAAAATAACATCATTCTCCGAATTAACGATTTGCTGCATGATTAATGTTTGAATAAATGATTTTCTTACTTTTTCATTACAACACAATAGTCTTCCAAGCTTAAAACTTGCATAATTTTCATCTTCTCGCAGTTGAGTAAAATAAGGCTCGGTTTTGCTTGATAATTCAGTATCTTCCATGAATTCTTTACGCATTCCAGCTAGTAAATAAGCTTGTGCTCTTAGCCATAAAGCGTCAGACTTATTGCTAGGACTAACGTCTTTGCTATCAATAATAATGGATAGATCTTTTATGGCTTTTTTATAGTCCTCAGGATTAAAAAAGCCACTTTTTAAATAGGCATTAGCCCGATCAAGGTAAAGTTCGCTTTGAGGAGGATTTTCTTTGGAATTAATAGCCAAAGTATACTCTTCAATAGCTTTACCAAAATCATGATTTCTAAAAGCAATAGCTCCATTAAACCAATGCTGCTGCCAATCATTAGCATAGGCAAAAGAAAAGATGGACATCATTAAGCCTAACATTAACTTCTTACAATTTTTCATTAAGTTTTCCTTTCAAATAAAATAAGTAGCTTAAAAGAACGATAAAATAGCTTAAAATATAACCATGGTAAATTTTAAGTTTAAAGCCTACCAAATATGCCAAAATTCGTATATAATTTCGGCATATTTATGTTACATATAGCAAGCTATGTTTTGAACTGCAAAGTTAAGAATGATTATTTTCTGAATTGGCTTTTTTTGTTTCAGATCTTTCCTTAATTGCACTAGTCCCAATAAGGATCACAATTAGAAATATCCATATAAGACACAATGTCCTCAAATGGCTTTATACATTTTTTATAAAGATTACCACCCTTACAGCACCAATAGCAAACATCTTTGATCACATCTACAGCAAAAAAACAAGCTGTCTGACAATCCCATCTTTTAAAAACCTTAGAACACCAAGCCATTCCTGATAAATTAAGCTTATCACACCAATATCTGCTATCATCTTCATTTGTTGTTTTAGCTGCCATCTCTTTTGCTTTATCGCATCCACAATGGCAACTCTTTTTCTTAGCAATGCAAATACCCGAATCTAACATTTGAATATCTGATTCCTTTTCACAAATTCCTGAATTAACTAAGAGGGATTTTACTACAGTCTTATAACATTTACAATCAGGCATATTTCGAATGATCACACGTTCTTTAGTAAATTCGACTTTTGGGAAATTGGGACTAATTCTTTTAAATTCATGATAATCCGCTAAAGCTTGATCCTCCATTTCAAGATTCATGCAAGTCACCATTCTCGTGACTAACCCACGAATTCGATCATTTTCTTTGAGGTTTTTAGAAGCCAGCGCTTTATTAAGATCAAGAAGAGCTTCTGAATATCTTGCTTGCAAAGCATACAGCCTAGCACGATCAACCCAAACATGAGGATGGTTTTCATCATTAATATTTTCCAAGAAATCGATCGATAAACAAAATTCTGATTCAGCAGCTTCGTAATTTTGACAACTACAATATTCCACCGCTTTTGCCCAGTGGTTTTCCCATGAGTTTGCAAAGCAACTCATTGTCACAGTAAGACTCAATATTAGGCTAAATAAAATCTTCTTCATTTTTTATCCTTGGTTAATAGTGAGAAAAATTTTTCATGAAATTTATTTGATCATCTTTATTTAATTCCCAACTTAGTACAGAAGTTATCTAAGTCACATTTGAAATTAGAAAAGGAATAATCGAAATAATAGCTTGTTCCACTAGTCGCAGAAAACTCAGTGTATTGTCTACAAAGATTGATCCTGTAACCTTTTACAACTTGGTTTTCATATTGACTAAGTTTGGTTTGTGCATATTTCTGATTGACTTTGACTAATTCTTCATGACTCTTTTTAGGCTCATACTCATGTCTAATGGCATCGTAGAGAGCTGCTCCTGGATTATTTCGTTTGCCAATGCTTTCTAACCAGGCTAGTCCTTTTAAAATTTGCTTTTCATCAAAGCAATGATAGATTTTTTGTTTTTGAGAGTCAGAAATAGCTAGATCTTCAAGCTTTTGAATTTTATTTCTGCATTTGAAAGAGCTACTACTTTTTTGAGCTTTGGTTAGTTCGGGAGGGCTTTGATTAGTAGATGTGGTAGTAGTATTCTTATTAGAATATTCTTCTTTTCTTATTCTGTGGCTCATTTTTGAGCCACCCGGTAGCTCGTTTTTGAGCTGGGGGTAGCTCATTTTTGAGCCACCCCCCTTTTCAAGAGATTTTGGAAATTGACTTAACGTGATTTGCCTTTCATCTTGCTTTCCCTTTGAGCAATGATGAATTTCAATAAATTTTAAATCAGTCAATTTCTTGATGGCTCGCTTGATCGCTGCTAAGCTTTTGCCACTCAATTCAGCTAAGTATTGATTTGTGGCGTAGCAATAACCAAATTCATTACATAGGTTAGAGATATGGCCATAAATGATTTTTTCGGCATCATTTAGTTGCTTGTTATAAAGAACAGGCGCCTGAATGACGGCAAATGCTGATCGATGAGAAGAGTTCGATATAGATGACATTCACATGATCCTTAGTAATTTCATTTAGATAAATTAAGCGGCTTAGCCGCGTAGGATAGTAGCCGCGGGGGTGCAGGCGAAGCTAAACCCACTGTGAGCACCAAATAAACAAATTAAGCGGCATTCGCCGCGTAGGATAGTAGCCGGGGGTGCAGGCGAAGCCGGAACCCCCGGTGAATCCCAAAACATTTTTGAGCCACGTTAGTGGCGTAGGATTTCGTTTAAGCATACATGCAACGAAATGACAATTCCTGCGCCACTAACGTGGCTTAATATTTTTCTCATAAGCTTCCGTGGGTTCCGGCTGCGCCTACACCCACGGCTACTACCCTACGCGGCTAATGCCGCTTAAACGACACTTCTAGCTTAACGCTATGCTTAAGCTATTTTCTGCTAGCTTGGAAGCTAGATAATTAAGAATGCAAAAAATTATCATTGCTGCAATGTTGCTTGATCCACATAAGCTTTGAGAGCTTGCAGATCTAACATGTAGCGTCCACCAATTTTTTTGACGCATTGTATAGCAATTGGATTGCGAGAATAAATCCAATGATTCCACTGAGCCAAACGTGGCCAGGGATTTTGACGACAATAATCACGTAGTGGGATGAGATTTTGAAGAATTTGCATGACAACCTCCTAACTATCGAAACAGGAGTGAAGCTAACATTTTGTTGTTATAAACGCAAACATTGTTTGCGTTTATAACAACAAAATCAACAACAAACCACTCAAGCTAATTCATAATTAAGGATTTGCTTTTAGATTTTTTTGGAAGGATTTAGAAATAACCAATCAAGTTTTTATCATAAACAAACGATAGCAACTTGTTATTGGCACATTCAATTAGAAAGAAAAACCTTTATATCCGTATGTAGAAACACAAATAACCCAATTATAGCTTTTAGGTTAATTATAGACCATAAAGCAGCTAAATAATTTAAAGAAGATAAATATTAGAGATCTCTGACGAAATCTTTAAGAGTAAATTTTGGATCTAAATTTAGCTTTGCCGTCACACTTTTTACAGCTCGATATGGTACGGTGTGATCAATTCTTTGGCCGTCTCGGCCAATAAAAACATGTCCTTTCCTTCGTCTTCCAAGATAGCTCTTTAGATCTTCTAAAACATGCTTAGGATATGAAACAAAACAACCGGAAAGATTCAGTTTACACTCAGAAAAATTAATATCTTCAATCTTAAGAGAAAATACCTCATCTAAAGATCGATTACCGCCTAAATAAAAAATCTTAACAAGTATTTTGTCTCTAAGAGAAAGAGATGAAATAATTTCAATATAGGTTTGATAAGGTAACAAACGCCTCGCAGTTAATTGGCGATCAGGATCTTGCATTTTTGAAATATAGCCAAAAGTGGCATCGGAAAGCCAATTTAAAAAGACAACATAAAAGGATACAAAATCTTCACGCTTTTGTTCTGGCCATTTGATATTGCATCTTATGACATCAATAATCGTGGCATAATTCAAAGCATTAAATTCTTCTATAGTCAAAGGCTTGTTCTCTTCGTTTTTATAAGGAATGATGTCCATGATAAGAAGTTCTCTCATCATGTCTAAATAGCGATAACCAAAAACTTTATCTTTTTCTACAAAGCTAGCCCACACGAGAATAGCAGCTATAAATGGGATAGAAGAAATTTTAGCTTTAAACTTTTCAATTTCTTGGGAAACTTGATCTGCAGCAGATGTAAATTCTTTACTATAGACTTCTAAGGGAGTGCGATCTTTTTGTCCTTTAATTTGATTACATAACTCAAATAATCGCTTATAAGATTGTTCAAATCCAGGAAGTTGGCCTTCGGAATATTCCGAAGGCATAAATTTAGCATCTCCCTTTTTAGCTGGCATGCTTAAGTGCTCCTAAAATTTCTTCATTCATGCGATTTAGCGCAAGAGCTGTGGCTGAGACAGACAAGTGGCTATACCGTTTTACCATTGATAATGTTTTGTGGCCCAGAATAGCTGCTATTTCTAGTGTTGAGGCTCCATTCATGGCAAGATGAGACGCTGCAGTATGCCTCAAGTCATGAAAGCGCAATCCTTTTAAGTTGGCCTTTTCTACTACATTTTCCCAGGCGGTTCGAATATCTACGCAGGGAAAAACATGGGGACTTAGAACGATGCGACGCTTGCGCTCTTGTTCCAGGCATTCTAGCACAGAGCGGCTTAGCGGAACAATTCTTGTTTCGCCATTTTTGGTATCGCGAAATATTGCCATTGATCGAATAAAGTCAACATCGTGCCATTTTAGATTTAAGATCTCGCCACGTCTTGCGCCTGTTCCCAACGCAAAAATCACAATGCCATAGAGATACGGACTTTTACTAGTGCGGCAAGCTTCAAGCAAGCGGTTGATTTCTTCTTTTTCGAGAAATCTTTCGCGTGCTTTGCCTTCTCGTGGACGAGAAATTTTTAATAAGGGATTTTCTTTGAGCCAGCCCCATTCTTTAACGGCAATAGTCAAAGCTTGACTAAGCGCTGCAAGATAACGATTGGTGGTAGAAGGGGAACGCTGTTTTCCTCGGACGGTTTTTTCTTCCAATAGTTTGTCGCGGAGTTCGGCGAGCATGGAAGGACTGAGGTGACACAAGAAGTAAGAACCTAACTGCTTTTTCCACCAAAGGAGTTGGCTCATTTGCTTGGCCAAGCTTTTAGGTGTTTTGGGGAGTTCTTTTTCGATATAGCGATCAATAAACTCGCCAAAGGTGCGCTCTTTGTCTTCTTGTTTAGGGAAATAACGGCCTTGGCGAATGTCAGCTTCCATTTTCTGCGCCCAAGTTTTGGCTTGAGTACGGGTTGCAAAAGTTGCCGATTTATCGGGCATGCCGTTGATACGGATTCTTGCTCGATAAGTAATGTTGCCGTTGAGATGTTGTCTTTTTTGAATGTATGCCATTTGAATAACCTCCATTTTGTTTACGCTGGCCCAGAATTGGCCCAGGCTTTGGCGTTTCGAGAGTTAGGAGGTTATGATTTGTGCCATAACTAATTGTGATATAGTGTGCTCGGAAAAGGACTCGAACCTTCACGGGCAAAAAGCCCAAGGGATTTTAAGTCCCTTGTGTCTACCATTCCACCATCCGAGCGAAAATGTACTAGAAAATTACTCTTTTTTCTAATAAAGAGTCAAGTGGTTTTTCAGAATTATGAGCGAATTTTAATTCAAATGGTTATTTTCAATCCCAGGCTATTGTCTGAGCAAGGTCTAGATAATTTCTAGACCCTGCCAATTATTTTTAAGTTGTATGATCGTTGGAATGGTAGTGATGATTATTTTCCTTAACAGGATCTTCATCTTCAGACAAATCAGGATATTGATCTTTTGTTGTCTGTTCTTCTTCAGCATACAACGGAAGTGCTGCCTCTGATTCGCTTTCTTCTCCTTCTTCAAAAGGAAGGGGTGATTTTTCTACTTCCTGCTCAATGTCTTTCACTAACTCTTCTTGTTCAGGTGAAAGCTGCTCAGGCTCTTGCCCTACCTCTTCTTTAGCTGTCTGTTCTGCATTTTCTGTAGTGATGGTTATTGATTCTTCTGAAATATGCCCTTCTGTAGCAAAAGCAGGTTCTTGTAAAGCAGGAGGCATTTCCTCTTCGTCTTCTTCATTCAATAACTCTTGCACTTTGTCATGAGGCTTATACTGCTCCTCTTCTGTTAAAAAGAAAGCTCCTTTAAATAAGTCGTTTTGACGATAACGGTTAATGGTTTCTGAGATCAATGTCGGCGGCGGCTGCAATAAACTCGAAAGCAAGCTAGGAGTTACTGGAGCACCTTCTTGCATAGTTTGCTCTGGAGGCGGAATATTGATCTTTTCATCTTCAAGCGGCGGTACAACAGGTTCAACCGTCTCTTCTTTTGCTCCTTCTTCGCGCTCTTCGCGTCCTTTGCGTTTGCGATAATGGCGGCGACGATCACGTTTTTTATCCACACGCAGCTCTGGCCGCGCTTCTGTTGCTGCAGGTGCTTCTGCTGGAGCCTCTTCTTTTTCACCCTCCTCTTCAGCAACAACTTCCTCTTTTTCAGTTTCTCGAGGTGCTTTTAAGTTTCCTTCACGTCCTCCTGCAATTTTGATCGAGCGATCCAGCCCTGCATTTTTAAGCACCATGCGGGCTTCTCTCACTTCTAAAACTTCGTAATCGGAAACGGGAACAATAAAAGCTTTGGGTCTTTCTAAGGACCGGAAGAAAAGCGCATGGCCGAAAGCGACAATTTCAACAGCATCAACAAAATATTCTTCTTGCCCTGCACTTTTACTGCTTCTAATAACAAGCTTATATCCCTCTTTTGGAGTGATAATCGTTTCTATGATAGGTTCTCGCGTAAAATCCACGTTATGTCATCCATTGTTAAGTGTTTACGTCCAAAAGAAATCATTAAAAATGATTTCAAGGTCTGGACGTTTGATTGCGACCCTTCACTTAACAAGGTGTATAAAGAGAAAAGGTTTTAAACCTTTTATTCTACTTCTGCGCTCAAAAAGCCATCTATTTTGGCACTTATATTCGATAAGAATAGAGTATTCTAGCTAACCAAGAAGCTCTTTTTTATTTAATCTATCTAAAAATTTTTCTTTCCAACACAAGTTTGAAAAGTTCCTATCGGTTTTAACATTTGGTTTAATAGATAAATATTTTTGGTTCTTTAATTGTGAACATTCACAAGTCAAGCACTCCATTTAAAGAGACAAACTGTGCTTAGCTTAACCAAATTTTACTTTCAAACATTTGTCAGGCCAATCAGAAACAACTCTGTTTCTGTAGAGTCAGAATAAACACCTTTTAAGTTGGGCCTTAACCTATTAATTTATTTGCCAAGACGCCCTTCGTCATTGGCAAGGAAGCGTTTGCGAGGTAAATCCTGATCATCACTGTCAGTCAACCATTTATGCACGGATATCGTCGTGATTCGCATCGCAAACTCATAAAAAAACTCATCCTTAGTTTACAGGTTCTTAGGATTTCATGGCAAATGTCGTTTCATGCTTCATCATGTAAACTAATAAATCTACTACTCTCGCCGCGTATCCCATCTCATTGTCATACCAAGCAACAATTTTAAAAAACTGGGAATTTAGCGCAATTCCAGCATCTTTATCGAAAATTGCTGAGTAAGTACTCCCAATAAAATCAGAAGACACAACTTGTTCATCACAGTAAGCAATAATTCCTTTTAAAGGGCCTTCTGCCGCTTCTTTCATTGCTCGGCAAATCTCTTCATAAGAGGTTGGCTTGCTTAAGCGCACTGTTAAGTCGACAGCTGAAACATCGACTGTTGGAACTCTAAAAGCCATACCAGTCAGTTTTCCTTTAACCTCTGGAATGCATTGAGCCACCGCTTTGGCAGCACCTGTTGAGGCTGGAATGATATTTTGAGCAGCGCCACGCCCCCCTCTCCAATCTTTCTTTGATGGGCCGTCCACTGTCGGCTGAGATGCCGTCACCGCATGGATGGTTGTCATCAACCCTTCTTCTATTCCAAAATGATCTAAAAGAATCTTTGTAATGGGGGCCAAGCAATTAGTCGTACAAGAAGCATTAGAGACAATGCGATCTTTTTCAGGATTGTATTTTTCTTCATTGACTCCCATGACAAAAGTGGGAACATCTCCTTTCGCAGGAGCAGAGATAATGACTCGTTTAGCACCAGCTTTAAGATGCCTCTCTGCGCCTTCCAGAGTCGTAAATAGACCTGTGGATTCCACAACGTAATCAATATGGAGATCTTTCCAAGGAAGCTTTTCTGGATCCTTTTCTGAAAATACTAAAACTTTTTTTCCGTTAATGATAATCGCATTTTCTTCAGCCTTGACCTCGCCATCAAAACGACCATGCGTTGAATCATATTTTAATAGATAAGCCAAGTTATCGGCTGGCACTAAATCATTAATAGCAACAAGGTTAAGATCTTCACGCTCACTAGCTAAACGACAAACAAGCCGTCCAATTCTTCCAAATCCATTAATTGCAATGTTCACTGTCATATCCATCCCCCTTGTATTATTAATATCCTGAAAATAATCCATTTGCATAGGGTTGTAAAGAAAAACTCTAAAAAATTGGTTTTTAGAGTTTTTTATCTAATGATAAAGGATAAAGATCAAAGAAAATCATTTCAAAGAAAAGAAGGAAAGTCAAAGAAGGGAATCAGTTATTTATAATAAATAAATTTTTAATTTTATGATTATCCAGCACGTGTATTCAG
The DNA here is from genome assembly GCA_044226925.1 of Parachlamydiaceae bacterium. Classification (GTDB taxonomy): domain Bacteria; phylum Chlamydiota; class Chlamydiia; order Chlamydiales; family Parachlamydiaceae; genus JANWJE01. The sequence continues at coordinate 45,350 of JBGAGC010000002.1, read as the reverse complement.
AATTCCATTCCATTCTTGAATTCACCTCTAAATGTCTTGCCTATGCATGTGGACAATGTATTTCTCCCTACCCTAAAAATTAGGGCCTGTTTGCAAATTGCAAATAGGCCCCTAGTTGATGAGAAGTAAAATAAATAAATTTTTGTTTCTCCAGGATAAATCATTTACCCTTGTGTGAACTGACCAATTTCATTGGTTACATCAGAAGGATAAATCATTTTTTCTTGTGTTAACTCACCATTTTTGAATGTACCTTCCTCTGTTGTCCCATTACAATAAGTTATTTTTCCTTGGCCACTTAAAAGGCCATTTTGGAATTCACCTTCATAGATTTCCCCATTAAGATAAGTCACTTTTCCTTGGATTAACTCACCATTTTTGAATTCGCCTTCCTCGGTAGCCCCATTAGGATAAGTCACTTTTCCTGGGCCATTTAAAAGTTCATTTATGAATTCACCTTCATAGATTGCCCCATTAAGATAAGTCACTTTTCCTTGGATGAACTTACCATTTTTGAATTCGCCTTCCTCGGTTGCCCCATTAGGATAAATCACTTTTCCTGGGCCATTTAAAAGTTCATTTATGAATTCACCTTCATAGATTGCCCCATTAGGATGAGTCACTTTTCCTTGGATTAACTCACCATCTTTGAATTCACCTTTCTCACTTATTCCAGAAGGAGAAGTTTTTTCTCCTTGGCCATTTAGTTGACCATTTTGGAATTCACCTTCATTGATTTCTCCATTATAGAAAGTCTTCTTTCCTTGTATTAACTCACCATTCTGGAATTCACCTTCATAGACTATTCCATCCGAAAAGATTTTCTTTCCTTGTATTAATTCACCGTTTTGGAAAGAGCCTTCATCGATTGCCCCAGAAAGATGAGTTTTCTTTCCTTGTATTAACTCATTATCTTTAAATTCACCTTCATAGACTGCTCCATCAGATAATGTTTTCTTTCCTGGGCCATTTAACTTCCGTTTTTCAAATTCTCCTGTAAAAGTTATTCCATTCACACTCATGATTCCATTCTTCAAAGAGTGATAATGAAAGTTTCCTGTTTCAACCACTTTCCCCTCATCAGTTATACGTATACCAGTGAAGCGTCCTATTTTCTGAATTTCCCACTTAGAAATACTTCCACCAGGCCCTAAAATATAAGCAGCTTTCCAGCTCATCGATTGAGTGTCCAAAAAGATTTGTATTGCTGAGGCTTCACCATAAAGACGCATGGCTCTTTCTTTCCATTGCGTTTCGCTATCGCCTATTTCTTTCCACTTCGAACAAACTAAAAAAATTTTTGTTAATTGTGACGTTGGAATATATAAAAGAATTTCATTAATTAAGTCTTTAGGCAATAAAGAAAAATCACTATTATTAAATTGAGCTTCCATTTAGTTAAACCTCTTATTATTTATTTTATTATTTTTTAATTTGAAATTATCAAAATGATATAAAAAATATTTTTTATTGTCAACAAAAACTAGTGGTTATTTAATATAAATTAAATCAAGAAAGATAATAAAGACAATAAAAATCAAGAGAAATGAAAGCCAATTTCAAGGCATTTTACTGATGAGTGTGCAGATGACGAGACAAAATTTGTTGACTCTCTTGATAGTTCTTCTTCTTTAAACACATGAGGAAAAATTAAACACCTTCGAGATTAATTTAAGCAGAATTTATAAGGATAAAGCTTTGCTTAAAGAAATAGGATAATCTTACTTTGTATGAAAGTCGAGTGACGTAAAATATGGAAGAAGACTCAATAAAAATAAGAAGAAGTTTTGCTAAGCAACTAAACTGCAGCTTATATCTGCAGCTTAGTTAATAAGAAAAACTAGTCAGCAAGGTATTCGATGATACAGGTTTGGGCGTTATCGCCTACGCGGTATCCTTGCTTAATGATGCGTGTATAGCCACCATTGCGTTGAGCAAAGCGAGTTGCAAGTTCATCAAATAACTTACCAATGACCAAGCGATCATCGTTATAAGCACTTGTATTGCCTTCTTTCGCGGCTCTTTGCTCTTTTGGAGTGAGTGGGTTAAAACGGATCATTAGTTCTGCAATCGCTTGGCGACGTGCAGCGAGCGTATTCTTTTTTGCTAATGTGATCATGCGATCGGCATAGCGACGGAGTGCTTTTGCTTTAGGCACTGTCGTTTGAATACGTTCTTTAGTAATCAAAGATTTTAACATGTTTGCAAACATGCAACGTCTGTGAGACGTCGTGCGGTTAAGCTTACATGTCTGATTGAGATGTCTCATAACTTCTACCTACTTGGACTCTTCGTGTTTTAATAATTCTTTCTTTTTCTTCTTTTCTTCGCGGTATTGCTTGATCTTCTCTTTGACATTGTCAGGTGAAATTCCAAATCGGCTCAGATCCATGCCAAGGTGAAGACTCATTTCATGCAATTTCGCTTTAATTTCATTAAGGGACTTTTTACCAAAGTTCCTAAACTCTAACATACGTCGCTCTGGGATGCAGACAAGTTCTGCTAATGTTTCAATATTAGCGCCTGTCAAGCAATTTGCTGAACGAACGGAAAGTTCGATTTCATCAATTCCCAATGAGAGCTTATCCATGAGCTCATCTTGGTCGCCATCGCGATCGCCGCCTTTCTCATCAAAAGAAAGAACGTAGTTATTGAATTGATTGAAGACTTCAAAGTGCTTAAGGCCAATTTGAGCAGCAAAGCTTAATGCCTCAGCAGGTGTAATGCGTCCGTCTGTTGTCACTTCAATGATTAAACGATCGAAGTCTGTATCTTGTCCAACGCGCGTATTTTCAACATAGTAATTGACTAATCGCACTGGAGAAAATGCAGAATCGATTAAAATCTCATCTGAGGTTTTATCTCTCACAACATGACGCTCAGAAGGAACATAACCACGACCAAAAGCCACTCGCAAGTCAACTTGACGACGCATTGGCCTAGTGACGGTGAAGAGTTGCAATTCTGGATTTACAACCTCAAAGTTTCCTTCTTGGATTACATCTCCAAGTGTCACGATATATTGACCTTTATTGCGATCTAGGTCGTCTTGTGTTACTTCGACCACTTTTGTCAACATGCGTGTTTCTCGAGCATTAGGCACATCATCCATTGGCAGCTTACGCAATAAAGCTCCTTTGAAGTTAAGGATAATATTAGTCATATCCTCTGCAATGCCCTCAATCGCCATGTATTCATGAGGAATCCCTTCAATACGAACGGAAATAATGGCTGGAGCTTCAAGCGAAGACAGCAGCATGCGTCGCAGAGCGTTGCCTATGGTATGTCCAAATCCTCTTTCAAAAGGCTCTGCAATATAGCGAGCAAAATTAGATTCAGACGATTCTTTATCAACGATGATTCTCTGGGGCATTTCAAATTTGCCATATTTAACTGACATGAAGTGGCTCCTATAATAATAGTTGATACTGTGAGCGCTTAGTTTTTGATGAAACAATCCAAAAGCAGAGTCGACAAGCTAACTAATCGGTACGCGACATATTAGCGAATAGCTAAAACTTAACTAAGCAACTCACACATTATAATTTTTTATACGCGACGACGCTTACGCGGACGACATCCATTATGAGGAACTGGTGTCATATCTCGGATGGCAGTGATAATTAAGCCTGCACTTTGCAATCCTCTAACAGCAGACTCACGTCCAGCGCCAGGTCCTTTTAAGTTAACTTCCACTTCTTTCATTCCAAGAGAAGTTGCAATCTTAGCTGCATCTTGAGCAGCGACAGTAGCAGCGAAGGCAGAAGACTTACGCGAGCCTGAAAAGTTAACTTTTCCAGCTGATGCCCAGGAAATTACTCTTCCTGCTGGATCTGTGATAGCAATAATGGTATTGTTAAAGGTTGCTTTAACATGTGCAATTCCCGATGGGACGTTCTGTGCGACTCTTTTCTTTGTCTTAACAGTTTTTTTAGGATTAGCTGGTTGCTTACTCAAAGTTAAGGACTCCTCTACTTACTCTTATTTTTTCTTATTAGCGACCGTCTTACGGCGACCTTTACGTGTTCTTGAATTCGTTTTCGTACGCTGTCCACGGACAGGTAATCCAAGACGATGGCGCATTCCGCGATAGGAATGGATGCTAATTAAACGCTTAATGTTATTCTGAACTTGGCGGCGTAAATCACCTTCTACCACATATTCAGATTGTAATAGACCGTTGATGCGTGCAATATCATCTTGTGTCAATTTATGTGCACGCATATTGGGATCTAATCCCAACTTCTCAATGATCTCATTAGACAAATGACGACCAATTCCATAAAGGTATGTCAGACTGATCTCTAATCTTTTGTTATCTGGTATATCGATACCTATTACTCTAGGCATTGAACTCTCCTAAAAAATTTTCCAAAACGAACTGTAAATTGTATAGAACTTTTCTTTTTATTGCAACTCATTTAGAGAGGTTAACAACCCTCTCCGAAGTCAGAAGGCAGAAGATGGAAGACAGAATCAAACAAATGCGAACATGCGTTTTTCTTCTGGCTTCTGTCTTCTACCTTCTAACTCTATATATTATCGCCCTTTGATTTTTCCTTTCTTCATAAAGCCATCGTAACGTTTCATCAAGAGATGAGACTCGATTTGCTTCATGGTATCAAGGACAACACCGACTAAAATCAAGAGAGCGGTACCGCCAAAAAAGTAACTAATGGTTTGAGAAACACCGAGTAAGCGGCTAATCATCGTCGGAAGAATCGCGATGAGGGCCAAGAAGACGGCTCCCAATAGAGTCACTTTATTCATGGTACTTTCTAAATAATCTTGCGTTGGCTTTCCTTGTCTAATTCCTGGAATAAAAGCACCATTCTTCTTCATATCAGAGGCGATTTGATCAGGACGGAATTGAGTTGCTGTCCAGAAGTAAGTGAAGAAAATGATCAATGTTACAAACAGGACTAAATACAACGCGCCTCCGGGTGAAAGCCAATTGGCAAATTCACCAAGCCAGTTTCCTTGCCCAATAAACGTTCCTATTGTTGCAGGAAACATCAAGAGCGAAGAGGCAAAAATTACAGGAATCACACCTGCATAGTTAATTTTTAGAGGAATGTAGGAAGATCCCCCTTGTACCTCACGGCGTCCTACAACACGTCTTGCATGTTGAAGAGGAATGCGGCGATGCCCTTGGATCACCAAAATCGTGGCAATTGTCACAGCAATAAAGACACCTACTAAAACCAAGATAGAGGAAAAATTCATCTGTCCTGGTTCTTGAGAATCAAGATTAAGCTGCTGCAAAATCAACCCCATTGCTGTTGGAATTTGAGATAAAATTCCTAAACAGATGATCAGGCTAATGCCATTTCCTATTCCTCGCTCTGTAATTTGCTCACCAACCCACATGAGGAACATGGTTCCCGTTGTCATTGTAAAAATGGTAATCAAATAAAAAAGCCAAGGCACTCCGAACATGGTAATATCTAATAGTTCCCCTCCAACAATCCCCGGCCGTGAAAGATTCATTTGCAAGGCATATTTGGCAAACAAAGCAGATTGTAGGAAAGAGAGAATGACGGTAAGGAAACGAGTCCATCGGTTAATTTTACGTTTTCCCACATCTCCATTCTCACGTACTTCTCTTTGCAGGCTCGGCATCAAAGCAACGAGAAGCTGCATAATAATAGAAGCAGAAATATAAGGTGTCACGCCAAGAGCGATGACTGTCATCTGGGAAAAAGCTCCACCAGAAAAAATATCAACCATTTGGAAAAGGTTTTGGCTTCCTCCGGTCGCATGCCGGAAAAAGCTCACTGCAATCTCTCCATTAATGCCTGGAACTGGAATAAAGCTTCCAATACGACAGACGGCCAAGAGAAGAAGTGTCAAAAGAATTTTCGACTTGAGCTCGGGTATTTGAAAAACGCGTGTTAATCCGTTCAGCATCTCTATACTTATGGGGTTATAGGTTGCTTGGCTTGTTTAAAACTTTCTGTGAGTAACTCGTTCATTCACTATTTTCTTTCATGAAACGCAATAAAAAGCACAAAGAGCACGTTAAATAGAGAGCAGGATAGACATGATAAAACAGGATAGACAGGATAGAAAGAAAAGGATTTTTATGTCCTTTATACTCTTTCTAACTTTGGTCTTGATCCTGCGTATCCTGCTTTATCTTGTCTATCCTGCTCTCTATTTATAGAGAATTTACTAGCACGGAGGCTTATTTCTCAACTTCAAAATCAACTTTAGCGCGTGTCAATTTTTCACGGGCACTATCAGACATTGCTTGAACACGGATCACGAGTTTCTTTTTTAGCTCGCCTGTTCCGAGAAGCTTAATGCCATTTGTTTGACCGCTGATAAAGCCTCGTTCGCGTAATGTTTCAATATTGACTGTCTCGCCATCTTTAAACATGTTGTTCAATTGTTCTAAATTAACAACATCATACTCACGACGAAAACGGACGTTACTGAAGCCGCGAATAGGAAGTTTCATAAATAAAGGCATGTTACCGCCTTCTTTTCCTAAGCGTCTTTTATAACCAGAACGGGAACCAGCCCCTTTCTCACCACGTCCGCATGTCTTGCCGAGCTTAGAACCAAGCCCACGGCCAACACGCTTTCTTGCCTTAGCAGGACGCGTTGTGTTTTTAAGTTTATCTAGTGAAATCATATTATCCACCTAACCCTCTTCGTTGCTTGATTTCATCGCGAGTTGACAACTTCTCGATAGCTTCGAAGGTTGCTTTAACTTGATTAATAGGGTTACTAGCTCCCAAGTTTTTCGCCATCACATCTTTGATGCCTGCTAACTCGAGAACTGCTCTTACTTTTGAACCTGCAATTACGCCTGTACCGGCAGGAGCTGGCTTCAAGAGAACTGTCGCACCGTCCCAGTGTACCACAACTTCATGAGGAATTGTTGTACCTTCTCTAGGGCAGTTAATCATATTTTTGCGGGCAGCTTCTCCACCTTTACGGATGGCATCTGTCAACTCGTTTGCCTTGGCAAAGCCGTAGCCCACACGTCCTTTTCCATCACCCACTAGGATCAGGGCAGAAAAGCTAAACTTACGGCCCCCTTTGACCACTTTAGAGCAACGGTTAATGTATAATACCTTCTCAGTTAGCTCGCTCTCTGGCTTTTCTCTTTCTTTTTTGGGAGACTCACTGTTTTTTGCCATGACTCGTCCTTATTCCTTTTTATCCATAACCCTTTTAGAACTGAAGTCCATTAGCGCGAGCTGCATCTGCGAGCTCAGCTAAAATGCCATGGTACTTAAAGGGTCCGCGGTCAAAGACCACCTCTTTAATATTTTTGCTCTTCGCAATTTCTGCAATCTGCTCACCTAATTTACGAGCAGATGCTTTATTCTTTCGATTGAATTCCGTATTGCGGAATTCTTTAGCAAAAGTGGCTACGCCGCCCAAAGTAGTTCCTGTTTCGTCATCAATGAGCTGTGCTTGGATATGGCAGTTGCTTTTGACTACACAGAGGCGCGGCTTTGTGCTTGTTCCTCTAAGGTGCTTTCGCACTCTGAGGGCACGCTTAGTGCGTAATTTATGACTTTTTTGCGTTTGATTAATCATATGAGTCCTTCAATATTACTTCTTAGCAGCAGCCTTACCAGCCTTTTTACGTACATACTCGCCAACATAGCGGATACCTTTTCCTTGATAAGGTTCAGGTGGGCGCTTGCTGCGCACGATGGCTGCGAATTGTCCGACTAGATGCTTATCAAACCCGGAAATGATGATCAGGGTATTTTTATCTACTTTAACTGTCAAGCCTTTAGGAATTGGCAGTTTAGTAGGATGAGAAAAACCTAGTTGGAGGTCTAATAAATCGCCTTGTACTGCAGCGCGATAACCGACACCAATCATTTCAAGGCGCTTTTCAAAGCCTTCAGTTGTACCGAGGACCATGTTATTAATCAAGGCACGGTAGAGACCATGATAATGATTTAAATCAGCATTTTCATCTTCTATCGAGATAAGAACTTGGTTCCCTTCAACTTTAACCTGAATTCCAGGAATCAGTTTTTGGTGCAAAGAGCCCTTAGGACCTTTGACGAACACTTCTGTATCTGACACTTTAACCTCTACACCTTTTGGGAGAGAGATGGGAAGTTTACCTTTACGAGACATTGTCGCTTTCTCCTATTACCAAATCAAACACAGAAGTTCGCCGCCAATACCACGCTCTTTTGCCTCGCTGCCGGGCATGACTCCTTGAGAAGTCGACACGATGGAAAGCCCCATATCGCCGTAAAAGCGAGGAATATCTTGGTGGCCAACGTACTTGCGCAAACCAGGTTTAGAAATTCTTTTTAATCCTTGAATTACAGGACGACGACCACTTGAATACTTCAAGAATAAACGGATCGTACCGCGTTGACCATTATCAACTTTAACCAAATAATTTTCGATAAATCCTTGATTCTTGAGAATTTCAGCAAGGGTCTGCTTCATTTTGCTCCAATTCACATCTACATACCGATGCTGAGCTTTGATGGCATTGCGAATCCTTGTGAGGAAATCGGCTACTGGGTCACTGACTGCCATGATTTCTTCTCCTATCTTTAAGCTGCTACCGAAATCGGTAAGTTTTTAAATGGAACGCCTAATAATCTTAAAAGTTCTACGCATTCCTCATCTGTCTTGGCACTTGTCACAAACGTGATATGCATTCCTTGCGTTCTTTTGACTTCGTCCAAGTTGATTTCTGGGAAAATCTGTTGGTCATCTAGACCTAGAGAATAATTTCCCATGCCGTCACATTTAGAGGAAAATCCTCTAAAGTCGCGAATGCGAGGACAAACGATATTGACGAAACGATCAATAAAATCGTACATTCTTTGACCGCGCAAAGTGACCTTTACCCCAATGGGTTGCTTCTCGCGCAGTTTAAAGTTCGAAATAGCTTTTCTGGCTTTTGTCACAATAGGTTTTTGACCTGAAAGCATCGTCATCTCTTTGACGCAATCTTGAATAGAGTTCTTATCTTTGGATGCTTCGGCAATTCCCATGTTAATCACAACTTTCAATAAGCCAGGAACCTGCATAGGGTTCTTATAATTAAACTTTTGCTGTAATGCTGGCTTAACTTCAGCTTGATATCTTTTCTTTAACCTAGACATTGTCTTCTTCTACTCACTTAGGTTTTTTTACTGAACGGTAGACCATTTCTTGATCATCTTTTTGATAAATAAATTGACGATCGCCTTGTTCATCTGTGCGAACTTTTAATTTGGCCGCAGTATCTCCTTCCACACAAACTTTTAAATTTGAAACATGGATGGGTCTTTCAATTTCAATGATTCTACCCTTTGGAGCTTCCTGACTTTTCTTAATATGCTTTTTACGCATGTTGAGGCCTTGAACAATAACTTTGTCTCCTTTCCGTGATTGTACAACGCCCATCTGACCTCTGTTGTTACCAGAAATAGCAACGACACGGTCTCCTTTGCGAATCTTTTTTGATTGAGTTGGCTTATTATTCATCTCGTCTAGCCTCTTTATTTTAAATCACTTCTGGAGCCAGTGAGCTAATCTTCAAAAAGTCCCTATCGCGAACTTCTCGTGCAACTGGTCCGAAAACACGTGTTCCACGCGGATTTTTCTTATCATCAATGAGAACACAACTGTTTGTATCAAAGCGAAGCTTTGTGCCGTCTTTGCGTTTGATGTAGGATTTTGTTCTGATGATAACAACTTTCACAACATCCCCTTTCTTCACGCTTCCTTCTGGGAGAGCATCTTGCACAGAAGCAACGACAATATCTCCTACATGGGCATAACGACGCTTTGATCCACCTAATACTTTAAAGCATTTTACCCGCTTAGCACCCGAGTTGTCTGCAACTTCGAGTTCGGTTTCTTGTTGAATCATGACTTTACAAACTCCATCAATCTTTCTATATTAGGGAGTCGGGAACCAGGAGCCAGGAGTCAGATTGCTCTTCCTGGTGGCTTCTTTAGTCTTTTTGTCTTCCGACTTCCATTTTTCTGTTATTCTATTTCTGGCTCCCGGCTCCTGACTTCTGTCTTTAGCCTATGCCACAACACGCCAACGTTTTAGTTTAGACAAAGGACGTGTTTCAACAATTTCTACTACATCACCGATTTGTAATGGAGCAGACTCGTTATGAGCGTAGAATTTCTTCGCACGTGTCACAACTTTGCCATATTTAGGATGGCGAAAGGTGCGCTCAACTTTCACAACAACAGTCTTTTCCATTTTGTTGGAAACAACAACGCCTTTCTGAACTTTGCGCTTTCCTCTTGTATTTTCTTCCATGATCATCCCTTAGCTTGAACGATTTTCTTCTTCGCGACGCTTTTCACCCATAATCGTTAACAAACGAGCAATGTCTTTGCGTGCGTGCTTAATTTCATGTGGCTTCTCGCGTTTTTTTTGCGAACGAAACTGGTTGTTGAGCTCGAAAAGCTTCTTACAAGATTCGTCGTAAATCGCTTCAAGTTCTTCTAAACTTTGATCTCTTAAATCTTTCGCTTTATACATACTTACTTCCTTAAACTTGTTCTACGCGCTCAACGAATCGCGTTTTCAGTCCTAGTTTAGCAGCAGCACGACGTAAAGCACTTTGAGCCATTTCCTTAGGAACGTTAGCTACTTCAAAAAGAATTCGTCCTGGTCTTACAACGGCCACCCAGTGATCGACTCCCCCTTTACCTTTACCCATACGAACTTCTGCAGGTTTCTTTGTAATTGGCTTATCGGGGAAAATGCGGATCCACACTTTACCACGGCGTTGAAAGAAGCGGTTAATCGCAACGCGACATGCTTCAATCTGTTGGTTAGTAATCCAGCCTCTTTCTAAAACTTGGATTCCATACTCTCCAAAGTGAACGAAATTGGCCCCTTTGCTGAGTCCAGCAAATTGCCCTTTTTGCATCTTACGATGCTTAGTGCGTTTTGGCATTAAAGGCATGTTTAGGCCTCCTTCTTCACTAAGTTGTCTTCACCGCGATAGATCCACACTTTTACACCAATGCTTCCATAGGTAGTTTCTGCACGGCCTGTCGCATAGTCGATATCAGCGCGAAGTGTATGAAGAGGAGTACTTCCTTCTTTATACCATTCAGTACGAGCAATCTCAGCACCGCCGATACGTCCAGATAATTGAACTTTAATTCCATGTGCGCCTGCATCAAGAGAAGATTGCATAGCTTTCTTCATCGCACGGCGGAAAGGAATACGTCTTTCTAACTGCTTCGCAATACCATCAGCAACAATTTTAGCATCAGTGTCTGGACGCTTCACTTCTTCAACAGCTACCCAAACTTCTTTGCCAGTCAATTTGCTGAGCTCTGCTTTTAATACATCAATTTCAGATCCTTTCTTACCAATTACAAGACCTGGACGAGCTGTGACGATTGTCACTTCAATTTTACCACTCATACGCTTGATCTTAATGGCAGATACACCAGCAAGTGCTGGCTTCTTCATTAAATAGGAACGGATCTTCTGATCTTCATTCAATAAATCGCCAAATTCTTTTTTGTTCGCAAACCACTTGGAGCGCCAATCGCGTGTACGAACAAGGCGGAAACTTATTGGGTTAACTTTTTGTCCCATTTCATTACTCCTTAATGATTGCTTACAATAACAGTAAAGTGGCTCGTTCTCTTCATAATCGGATGACGTCCACCACGGTTCTTTGGTTTTGCCCTTTTCAGTGTTGGACCCGCATCAACGCGAACTTCAACAACTTTGAGATTCTCACGTCGCATATCTAGCTGAGTCTCTGCATTGGCAACAGCGCTATCTAATGTTTTCTTGAGTAAGCGTCCTGCTTTGAGATTGCTAAACATCAATTGCATGGAAGCTTCAGGAACTGATAGCCCACGAATCAATCCAGCAGCTAAACGAGCTTTACGAGGACTAATCCGCACATATTTGCTTACGGCTTTCGCACTATTCATCTTAGCAACCTTTATTTCTTAATAGGATGTCCTTTAAATGTCCGTGTGGGAGAAAACTCACCCAGACGATGACCAACCATGTTATCTGTGACAAACACCGTAAGATGCTTACGGCCATTGTGCACTTCAAATGTATGTCCCACCATGTCAGGCGTAATCATTGAACGTCTAGACCACGTCTTAATGGGCTTCTTAGTTCCCTCGGTATTTTGAGTGGCAACTTTTTTTTGTAGATGGTGATCAACAAAAGGACCTTTTTTCAACGACCTTGCCATATCTACTTCTTCCTTCGACTTTTAACGATAAGCTTATTAGATTTCTTGTTCGATCTTGTAACAAGTCCTTTTGTATAGAGACCCCAAGGTGTCTGTGGTGTATTACCCTTATGCTTACCTTCACCACCACCGTGTGGGTGGTCAACGGGGTTCATCGCTGTTCCGCGGACTGTAGGACGGATACCTTTCCAACGCATACGGCCTGCTTTTCCTTCACTGCGCAGATTGCGCTCTGGATTAGAAACAGCTCCAAAAGTAGCTCGACAATTTTCATTCACCATACGCACTTCGCCAGATGGCATACGAATTGTGGCATAACCACCGCTGCGTGCCATTAATTGAGCTGAAAGGCCTGCTGAACGGACGAGTTTACCTCCACGCCCTGGATTAAGTTCGATGTTGTTAACAACAGAACCTAATGGCATATACTTTAACTTCATGCAGCAGCCGACATGGAAAGGAGGTTCATCGCTTGTTTGAACGACATCCCCTACTTTTAATCCTTGCGGAGCTAAAATGTAGCGCTTCTCACCATCAGCATAATTCAATAAGGCGATATAAGCTGTACGGTTTGGATCATATTCAATCGACGCAACGCGAGCTGGAATATTTTCTTTATCGCGTTTAAAATCGATGATACGGTAATGCTGTTTGTGTCCTCCACCCTTGTGGCGGCAAGTAATGTGACCATTGTTGTTGCGCCCATTCGTTCTTCTCTTTGGTAATAAGAGTGACTTTGTAGGCTTTACTTTGGCACGTGTATTTTCACCTACTCGTGTCAGACGTTCATGCGTAAGCAATACTAGCTGACGTGTTCCCGGTGTAATAGGTCGATATTTTTTAAACATCTCCTCTCAAAGCTCCTCTTATACATTATCCAGATTATCGCCAGGTCGCAAGGTCACAATGGCTTTTTTGAAAGCACTTTTGAAACCCGGTCTGCCACGCACACGTCTGGCTTTTGCTTTGACGTTAATGGTGTTAACCGCTACAACTTTAATTCCTTCATCTTTGTAAATCTCTTCAATTGCACGCGCAATACTTTGCTTATTCGCATTGCGATCAACAATAAATACATATTTAGGAGATTCACAGCGCTTGAGGGAAGGATTGCTGTCAGCTGATTTTAATCTTTGCAACATCATGGACTTCTCAGTCACATATTGGTGCTTCACAATTTGATATAAGTTTTTTTTCTCTGCCATGACTCGTTACTCCTTTCAGCTTAACCATTGGCTTAATTCATGCAGAGCAGACTCTGTCAATACAATATCTTGAGCAATCATCACGTCATAACCACTAACGTTAGATGCTAACAAGAAATTAGACTTGGGCAGATTACGCACACTCTTAACGAATGGTTGGTGTTTTGTTGTGCTGACGCTAACGCGTTGAACTTTACCTTCAGTTTCCACTTCAGCATAGTTACCTTCTCCCAAAAACAAGACACGTCCTTTAATATCTAACCCCTTAAGGAGACTAGCGACCGTTTTTGTTTTTGGAGCATCCATTTCTGTACTGTCAATCAACCAAACGCGATTTCCTTTCAGTTTTTCAGAAATTAAGTAGCGAATTGCTGCTTTACGCTCTTTTTGATTAATACGTACGTGTTGATCAAACTTAGGTTTTGGTCCAAATACACGTCCGCCCCCTCGGTATTGAGGAGCAACAAGAGAACCTTGGCGAGCACGTCCTTGACCTTTTTGAGGATGAGGCTTCTTTGTTGTGTGTTTTACTTCAGAGCGGGTTTTTGTATTAGCGGACCATTGTCTTGCGTTGGCTCGCAGCGCAACAATATAGTCTTTTATCATTTGGCTGTTGGCTTCAGCATTGATCAGGTGCTCATCAACGGTAACTTGACCAATTTCTTTACCAGCAAGATTGTACTTTTTAAGTTTAGCCACAATTTAACTCCACAGATCTTGTTACTTATGACTCTTCTTCTTTGGCATTTTTTTCTTGGCTTGTGTCAAATAAACTAAGCCATTACGCGGACCAGGAACTTGCCCCTTAACAAGGATCAAGTGATTCTCTGAATCTACTTTAATTACCTGAAGATTTTGAACAGTGACTCTTTCATTACCCATCTGTCCAGCTTTCTTACCACCAGGCAAACCACGACCCGGAGTAGAACGCATACCTGTTGAACCCGCATGACGATGGAAGCCTGAACCGTGAGAAGCAGGTCCACCAGCAAAATTATGACGCTTCATAACCCCTTGGTAGCCTTTTCCTTTAGAAATGGCTGTTGCATCAACAAATTCAACTTCATTAAAAACATCTACTCCAATTTCTTGGCCTAGCGTATATTCATTAGTGGAATCAACCTTTGATTCTAATAAATAACGTCGAGATCCAACCCCTGCTTTCTTAAAATGACCGAGCTGAGGCTTCTTAGTTCTCGCTTCAATTGTATACTCTGATTTACCAGCCACTTTCTCAAAACCCAATTGAACAGCTGTGTATCCATCTGTTTCTTTAGTTTTGATTTGAGTGACTACATTTGGCTCAGCTTGGATCACAGTGCACACGACAACGTTGCCTTTTTCATCAAAAAGCTGCATCATGCCACGCTTTTTACCCATCATTGTAAGCGCCATATAATCAATCCTTAATCAAATTAATGATCCGCTATTTCAACAAACTTAGAGCTTGCTGTTTATCTTTAAACAATAACATTACATTGCGGCTTTGTTGCATGTGGCTAGTTACGCACGACGCACGTTCTTACCAGGGCAAGCAAAGCAATTTTGAATGAATTAGCGATCGGTTAGAAAGCTAAAACGAGAAGATTATCAAAAATAGGTATTTTCTTACAAGACAAATTGTTAAATTTTTATGAGTGAGAATATTTACCCTTTTTCTTACCCTTTTTTACTCTGTAAAAGATTGAAATTTAGAGAAAAGAACTTTTTTATTTTGGTAAAGGATTAAAGTCTGACTTTTTTTATATTTTCATTGGTTTTTTATAGATTTTACAATAAAAGCAAATTATACAGTGAAATTTATATCAAAGGTAGGGAATTGTGTCATGTTCATTGCCTATTCATCATTTGCAGGATTCCACTGATTCTTCAACTACTATTCAGCCTTCCCATCAACAATCTTCTTCCCCATTGCAATCTCCTCAGTTAAGAGGACGTCGGGTAACAGCCTCTAATTCTTCGGGAAAAAAATTTGATATGGAGGGTGGACTTGTTCAGCCTGCACAAAATCAAACTTCACTACTAGATTTCATCACCCTTGTCCGCGATGGCTATCAATTAAAAGGAAAGACTCCCCCTCTTAAAGATAGCTATAAAGTAAAAGGAAAATCTCTTCCTCTCAAAAAAATTGAAAAAAAAGAAGAATTCAATCCGAACGCTACTTCAAAAAGCGAAGCCGACATTCCATCAAATTTAAACTCTAAGTTAACAGCTAATGACCTAACCAATTCGATTAGTTTTATTCATCATCACTATCGATCAAGTGGCAAGAAACAGCTAGAGGGCAAAACACTAGAAAACTCTTCAGTAATTGCCCACTTTAACTTACTGGAGCTAAGCAGTCCACCCTCACCTCTGCCACATTCTTTTATTGAACAAGCCAGGGTATTTTCTGAAAAGCTTAATTTAGAATTTAAAAACGAGAACGAATTAGAAGAAAATTTAAAAGAGGAAAAATTAGAAGAGGCACAAACCGCCGAGCAAAATGAGACTGACACCCCCGCAAGTGCAGATCATGATATGAAATCTTTTACTGCTGCTATAGAAAGCGATCAAGAGCTACTCGCTGCTTTTATTAATCAGTCTATTCTGCCTGATCCTACACAATATGCAGCATTCTTCAGCCAAATTCTTTCTAAAGACGAAACAAATCCGCAGCTCATTGCCCTCTTGCAAAAAGTTCTTTTAAAAATGGAAAATTCTGAAGTCTTCTTGTATCGAAGCACTCTGAATAAACTGAAATTAAAACACCCAAATACTGCGTCATTGATTTCTTCACGCCTTCAAGAAGCTTACGCTCGCTCCCTGATCAATTTTTATTTACAAAATGGCGACAAAGGGAAATTAGCGATTTACTCCCACTTCTGGTATATTTCATCAGAGGTATTCCTTCAAGAACTTTGCCACCAGGCACAGCAAGCGTCCATTGAGCGTAATACTCAAAAAGCCACCCTCTTTCTGCAAGCTGTCAAGCTATTGGTCAGTCCCCCTTATTTTTATTGCTTTTCATCTAAATGTTTACTTGTTCTTTGTCAGCAGGATCTGAAAAAACTTTCTTTGAATAAAGAGTTAAAACAACAAAGCGAAGACTTAATAGAGATCATCGCGCAACTTCTCAAGCAAAAATTTGCTAGATTCTATAAAACTTTTTCGCAAAATCTCACGACAATACCGCAAAAAGCAATTCATCCCT
This sequence comes from Parachlamydiaceae bacterium, assembly GCA_044226925.1. GTDB lineage: Bacteria > Chlamydiota > Chlamydiia > Chlamydiales > Parachlamydiaceae > JANWJE01. The sequence goes on along the minus strand of JBGAGC010000002.1, from coordinate 28,761 downwards.
TTAGTCATATTTCCACAGTTCTTGAGAAGAATAAAAAACTCCCTTCTAAGATGATTGACAGATTTGCTTGGGACTTAAAGAAAATTGAAGCTCATTTTTTAAGCTTAATTAGGCCTATAGAGTTTGCAGCAAAACAAAATGAACAGCCAGAACACGATATTTATCGCCCTCTTTATATGCTTTATACAAACCGCCTCATTTATTTTGCCTGTTACCACATGTTGTCTCCTAAAGACCCTATAGTCCGTGCCCGTTACTTTAAGATGTATATTCAGCTTATTAAACGCTGCCTTGAATTAGGCAATTTCAATACCACTCATGCTTTGTTAGGAGCTTTTGGAAACTGTGCCATTACACGTTTAAAGCAAACTTGGAATTTGCTCAGTGATGATGATAATAGGGAATTACAAGAACTAGAAGAACTCTACTCTAATACTAAAAACTATCTAAACTATCAAAATTGTATTCAAAAATGGGAAAGTAAACATAAAAAAGTCAGCGCTGAAAATTGCCCAATTCCCTTTTTCGGCCTTTATCTCCGCAACTTCGAATTTATGAGTAAAGAAAATCCAACGCACTTAGCAGATGGGAATTTAAATTCAGAAAAACTTGAGATGCTAGCTGGGCAACATGTGTCTGTGCAAAAGTATCAAAATCAAATTTGGGATTTTAAAGATCAACTTCTCGACGGAAAATATACTTATGGCTTTTTGGATGCTCTTAAAGAACAAGAACAGAAAATCGAAGAATTAGGTGGTTTTGAAGACGCTTTAGAGAACTTATATTCACTTTCAATAACATTGGAACCCCCTCCTTCCAAAGCGGAAGAATCCTCGCAAAAAAACCAGGATATGGAAGGCCGACAAAGCGGAGATTCTCTACCACACAGCGGAGACTCCTTAACAAACACGACTTTTCGACATTCAAGTGAAGAATCTATCAACCTAAGTGACATGTCAAACCTAAGTGACACGTCTTTGCAAGTTAGCGGAGATTCTCAGCAAAAAAGCATAGATTCTCAGCAAGACGATTAATTTTCTACTTTCAAAGTTTGGATATTTCCCCCAATTAATTCTCTTTTATTAATTTTACAATAAAAATTTTTTAATATATAGTATTTCCACAAGTCTTTATTTAAATAATTTTTTGAGGTTTTTCAAATGCAATCTAATAATAATAGTATTTTTATTAACAAAATAAATGATTCTTCAGCCACTCAAGCGGAAGAGAAACAAGAGTCTACTTCACAAGTTACCCAATACCAAGGCAGGGAAGTTGCTTTAGTGGATCATTCATCATCTATCCAAATCCCACAATTCGTGAATCCTTCTTTTCAATTTATGACTGCAATGATGCATGCCTGTAGCAACCTTTTTGAAATTGAACCTCAAAACATTCAAGCTTCTCTCCCCCCTTCGATGACCAAAGCTTTAGAAAAAGTAGGCATGATGCTTCAAAACTTGCTAGAACTACAGCAAAGACCAGAACCAACCGAAAATTCAAATGCTCATTCTTTTTTTAATTTCTTGATGTCTGAAGCTGAAATCGCCAAGGCCAAACAACAAGTCGAACAGCAATTGATTACAAAGCAAATTGCTCAGGAAGAACAAAATGAAGAAAATCAATTGATTGTTCAAACTCAAGTCACCTCTATTTTCCAACAACTTTCTGATCAAAAAACAAAGCAACTTCAATTGGCAGGTGTTTCTTCTTGGCAAGAGTTGATGCAAAAACAAAAAACGATTGCCTCCTACCGTCAAACTGCAGAAAAAGAATATTTACAAGATCCACGCCACGTCGAAATACGTCAGCAAATTGATGGTTACATGATTCAATCTTATAAAGGAAAGCTTAGTAAACAAGACAAAGCGATTATTGATCAATTTTGGTCATATGTCTCGACTGCCAAAGATGGCCATGACAAGCTAGCCTACATCGAAAAAAGAACTCAAGATTTATTTCTCAATTCAGTAGGCGAGTCTATCAATGACATGATGAATCAAATGATGGGCGCTGCAATGGAAGCACAAATGAAAGGTTTAAATTTCCAAAAGGAAGCCTTTATTTCCAGTTATTTCAAAGAATTTATGACAAAGACAGCTTCATACGTGATGAAGGAACGAGAAAAAACTCAAGATCATCAAGAGCAATTAATGCTAGATTACCTTCTTTTAAAAGGTCAATGCCAAATGTCTTTTATCATGAATACAATGCAGCGCCAAATGTTAGCACAGCAAGTTTTAGAGGCAGAGAACACGATTGAACACTTCGTTGAAATTCATCAAAAAAGCAATCAAGAAACAATAGCAACTTTGACAGAAAAGATTAAAAAAGTTCAAAACCAGCTTCAAAACTTAAGTTCAGCAAACAATACTTCTCAAAAAGAATCTGCAGAATTAACAGTTACATCTTTGGAAAAGAGCTTAAAAAAATATCAAGAATCTTTGGAAATTGAATTAGCTCGAAAAGCTAAAGGGTTTAAAACAGATGCGAAAATTACAGCAAAAAGGTTTGGAGTAGATTTAGATGCGCTAAAAGCTGCTATCCCTGCTGAAACAGCTTTTGATCACGTGATGTCTAAAATTGCCTCTATTGAATCACCTGAAATTGCGAAGGGGTCCACTCAGTCGGTCTCTCTTTTATTAGCTGTTTCTGCTGATTCAAAGTTAAATCTCAACGAACTAAAAGATCCTGTTCAGCATTTTATGCATCAAATTATAGAGAAAGATCTTAAGAAATTAGAGGTTTTGAAACCTCGAATCGAAGAGATTAACGATTAATTTTTTAAATGATTCAGCCTCGAATTCTAAGGATTCGAGGCTAATTAATACGATTCAAACTGTTATCTTTCACTTTATTTTGCCATTCTTTTTGGCCTTCACCCTTGCTGTCTTAAGAGGGACTTCAATCACTGCCCCTTCTTTTAAAAAGCTTTTCTTTTTTCGCAAGAACTTAAGTTCAGCTTCCGGCAAAACTTCCAATTGGTCAGCTAATTCGCAATAGCGCGTTCCACTCAGAACAGTCAAGGGACCTGGCTGCTGAACAGCGCCTGTGATTTCAATCGTGATCCAATGACGTTCAGGAATATGGATTGTTTGCCCATCTCGCAATTGCCGTCGCTCTTTAACCTGGCTTAAATCTGCAGAAGATAAAGGTTGAGCTTGTTCGAGAAGTTCTTTCACAGTTGCTTTTAGTGGCAAGCGATAAACGCCAGGTTTTGCAACTTGACCCATTATCTTAACCTGTAAAGTTGTCAAAACTGGTTCAGAAGGAAGAGAAGGAGGAAGACGCTTTTGGTTGCCCAAGGCAAATCCTGCTAAAATCAATAGAATGACGCAGAATAAGATAATGACGCACCATTCATGCAAAGGAAGATAGGGGCTACTTGTTTGCTGATTTGTCATGGCTTAGCATCCTAAGTCTAAGCAACCTCATCACTTGCTGTAAAGAAGGTGGGCTTGGGAGCAAGCATAAAACGAAGTAATCCTAAGGATTTTGCAATAAAAGCACAACAAACAACAATTTTAGGCTCTCTTTTTTGGAGAATGACAGTGGCATAAACGCCTTCTGCTAAAGAAGCGGCCATTTGCCATTTGGCATCTATTCGCTCATCTGCAGTCAATTCACCCTGATATAAGTTAAAAAACGCTTGGAAAAATTGAAGTCCATAACCAACGCGCATGGCTCTCCATATCCATTCATCTAATACTTGACCTGGCATCCAATGAAATAAAGGAATCGTTCCCATTTGATCGGCATAATAAGATAAATCTAGTAAAGACCAATCACTTAAAAATGCAGGTACACAGGCAATATCAATCCCAATAAAGACGCTATCTGTTAAAACATCTAGCCAGGTTGATGGTTTAAGAGGAATTTTTAAATCATTTAAATTAATATTATGAGGATCAAAATCGTCAATAGGATTGACTTCAAGCGCATGTATGAGTCTATTCAACAGTAGTTGTTTAACTTTTTCTTCCGAGTGAAGATCTTGGTCATACATGACCATCCCCTCTAAAAGGGCTTTTAACTGTTCTTCAGCAAATGCTTGTACAGCAGGATCTCTATTTTGTCCTGCATCATCTGGAATGCCCAGATGCCAATTATCGCAAAGAATGACTTCTAGCTGATCTAAAATCGCATATTCATCTAAACGATCGGGAAGGTAAGGATGGCTCAAATAGCGGGGCAGACGACAAAAGCCATAAAAGTCAAAAGATTCAGTGACATTCAAAACTTTGATGAGATCTGGAAAGTAATTGGTATGAAAATAAAGATTCATTCCTTGAATAGCTGAACGAATGACGATACACACTTTTTGAAAAGCTTCAGGATCGCGTAGCATCTCATCGAGTTCGCAAATTGTTTTACCCAAACCATATTGAGCCGATTCGTAGCATGCAGAGATACAAGCGCAAGACTGAAAGCATCCAATACGCATATGATTTTTTTTCCTCAAATTTTGAACGTCCTATCTTGGCAGGTCATTTGAATAAATTCAATGAAAAGCAAAAAGGCCTGGTGTTTTTCACCAGGCCTTTTGAAAACGAAGAGTCTTTTATCTACTATTGCATCAATCAAAACCAGGACGATTGAAATTTCTTTCTCTGTCTTTATGCTTCTTGTAAATAAAAGCAATTAAACTCACATCTTGTGTCACAACATCGACAACGGAAAACCAAATGGCTTTATTAGAAATGCGTCCAAAAGTAATCAATACAATTTTACCCGTGCTACCAACTAATTTGCACATATTTTCAATATCAAGCAAAGGCTTATCTTTACATCTCCAAATTTCAATGATAGAAGAAAGAACAATAAAGAAGTCCTTAGGTTTATCAGTGAGTGTTTGAAGAACTGGAACAGTATCTAATGTATAGGTCTTTCCACCATATGAGAAGACTTTAACAGAAGCCAAACGATTAGCAACTTGTGAGCATAATGGAAACGCGTAAACTTTATATTTTTGTAAAAATTTACCTGTTTCAAAGAAGTTCCCAATCGCAAGTAGCAATTTGACTGAATCTACTACTTCCACTTTATTTCTTCCTACCTTAATTTCTCGTGTCGGAAACTTAAAGTGATAGTGTGTTTTTCCTGCCACTTTGGTCTCTCCAATAAATTCTTTGAGAGAGTTTATAGACATTGTGGCATAATAAAGATCTTTTTGTGATTCTAACGTTTTAAGAAATTCATCAAAGACTCCCCTCAATTGCGGAAGAAGCGATAAAAATCTTAAGTTTGCAATTAATGCTTTAGACCACTTCTCAAAACCATCTAAGCTATAAATATCATACATGACTCGGCTGCTGCCTTCACCAACAGCTAAGACGCCTCTTTCAATTGCCACGCCTGTATTAATTGCGCCCATACAAACGCCAACAGCAACATTTCTCATTCCATCTGTTATGTTCATTTGAATCCTCGTAAATATTAATAGTTAATCATCTTCCTTGACTATGTAGCCGGCGCAAAAAACTTATGTTTTGATCGAGCTGCAATACTTATTGCTCCTAAAGATTTAGCAAAAATACCAAAGCAATAAATGTAAGTGTTGTCAATTCTGGTTTTATCCATTAGATTCAAAAGGACGGAGCCCCAAAGAACAATTTCTGCAACAGACGTAATACGATCCCACTTTGCTTGGCTTCTTTCTTGTGCTGTTAAAGCATCGTCTTGTAATTTACGTACTGCTTCTAAAAATTTCCAAGCAAAGCCAGCACAAACGAGGCCAACAACCCATTGATCTAAGTGTTGACTCTTTACCCATTGGAAAGCTTGATAACTGCCTATGCGATTTGCCCATTTAGCAGTATCTAAAAGCTTCCATCCCTGCATATAAAGCCCTACACAACCGATGTCTACAACGGTCCATGTATAATTTGTCATTCTTTCCAAAAGAGGCGTATGTCGGAGAGGAACCTCTACGTCTTCAAGTTTGATATCTTTTAAATCATCTAGATTAAAAGTTTTAAAATCATTAGGATGTTTTACATTAAAATTTTGCATGCGCACTTTAAATTGTGCACTTGTTAGACGTTTCTCCAAAACTTTTCTAAAATCGTCTACGCTGCGATAAGCATCATCGCTTTTATCCATTTGTTCTAATTGTTCTTGTAAACAAAGGCGAGCAACTTTTCTTAAGTCTTCTTTTTCCTCTAAAACATCAGCTTCGTTCTTCTTGCTTGCTCTATCAATATCTTCATCATCACTTTCATTGATAATCTCATCATCTGTTAGGATGTCTGGATGAACTTGCGAATATAAAACATCTGTCATTGATTCTAATACAGCATGTTCGTCGATTGCCCGTGCGCTAACAGGACAAAACCACTGACGAGGCTGCTTTAAAAAACTATAAAAGTCATGCATATTAGCTGTTTGAAGCGCAAAAGAAAAACGAGATAAGGAATTAAGTGCAGGATTATGCAAAATGGCTAACTGAAGGCAATAATTAGCAATTTGACATGTTTTTTGAAAAAGTTCAGGATCATTGCGAAAAACCTTTAACTGCGTTGCAACAGCCATCGCTGCTTGTTGGGAATTGTAACAATAATCCGCACATGATCTACCTACGCCACGTAAGGCATCTTGAATATTCATTTTATTACTCCTAGCAATTAGTGTGGGGAAAATGAGTCTGACAGATCAATCTAATAAAATCAAGAAAACAATTTTCTATAAATTACTTAAGATTTTTGTAAAATTTTTGAAATATTGCTTTTAACTTACAAGAAATTACATAGAAGACTTATTAAAAATAACGGAAAAAATAAAACAAGTTGATAATAAATAAAATTTAATAGAAATAGAAGTTACGCAGTTAAATAATTTTCATAGATTGGATTCTCTAAGTAATTTCTAACAGCTTCCCTTACAATTTGAGTTTTAGCTTCAAACCAAGAAAGTCCAGTCTTAAAGCTAAACCGCTCAATCCTTAAAAAGGCACGAATAGAAAAACCAATATGGTTTTGCTGTGCGATGCCAAGACGTGCTTGGCATTTTTCTACTCCACAGTATTGTTTGATTGCCTTATGATAACTTTCAATTGCCCAATATTTTTCTTTAACAGTAAGTAATCTCAATTCATTCATCCCTAAGAAGCTGGTTGCAAAGTAATTAATGTCTCCATTTTGAGAGACAAACTTAAAGACCTTGATCATTCCATAACCTCTTAAATGGACAATTCTACCTTCTTGCGGAATATCGACTTGAGCTATCGCTCGGTTTCCTGTGTGGTCAGGATCGATTTGACGATTACTTTTCAGTTGAGTAAACCAATCCCAACCTAATTTCTTAATTATTTTAAGGTTATCCAAGCTAGAATACCAAGAGTCGAAACAAACAAATTTAGGAGAAAAACCTCTTTGTTTTGCCTCAGTCAAAAGATCGACAAAGTGTTCGTTTTTTGTTTTTCCATCACTATGGTAAATACGATAATCGACTGGAATGTGACTGTCTCCATCCGTCCAAAGCAACGTCTGTAAATTGATACCCTTGACAACTTTATGATGCTTGCCTGACCAATGCCACGTTACAAGCTCTATTTTCTCTGCATACAGCTTATCTAGCGTTGCATCATCTAAAACTAATACCCCTTCTTTTAAATTCACATGCTTCTTGGCTTCTTCCCATAAAGGCTCTGATCCGGGTTCTATGCGATATAAAAGCCTATTTAATGAATCATGATGCGGCGCATCATCCTTCTTTGGTTGAACTTTTGCCGCCTCTGTACAGGTATAAGTTTTTTGAGTCGCAACTAGAAAACTTATGTAGTCATATTCATTGCATCTAGGTTTATTCATCTTATTCCTCATGTGAATTTACCTAGATTTATTATCGCATAATTAATTTAAAAATTATTTAACTGCGTAACTTCTAAGAAATAAGATTTTGAATAAATATGTGAATAAAAAAAAGAATGAGCGTGAAGTTTTAAAGAGTGTCTCTAAAAAAGAACTAATAGATGGATAAATAAAAAACCTATTCCGACGATTGGTCGGAATAGGTGGATAAAAGACTTCAATTATTGAGATTAGCGGATTAAAATACAGATTAATCCAGTTGTTTTCGCTGTGATAGCCAGGATGATCATTGTCTGAGGGCTAACAACAAATAACAGCGGAGTCACTGTCGCAGCAAGATCTGTTCCGGAAGAGAATAGATCAAGCATCGCATTCCTCAATTCTTTACGAGCTTTATTTTTATCTTCTGCGGCTGCAGCCTGATACCATTTAGAAGCATTTGTAATGGCTCGATATGCAGCATGACCGAATGAAAATGACAATCCCGCAGTCGCAAAAAGTCTCAAGCTCGTTTCTGCACCTACTTTTACAACTACTGCAAAAACAGGTGATTGGGCTCCCAAACGATTTGCAACAGCAGACAATTGAGATAAATCCCAGATTCCCCATTCTTTCAATGTCAGTAAGTTACCACCTAGATCACTGATCGTAAAGCAAGCGCTTGTTAACAGTTGAATAACAGGACGCGACTTTTGTCTCACAATCACTTGATCAGCAATCAATTGAGCTTGCTCTGAAGTATATTTTTTTGTCTCTAAAGTTGCTTTAATTGCTCTTCTGACTTCTCCTTTACTGTGATAAACAGCTTTATCACTCATGACTTGTTGATAAACCTGTTGAGCAAGTTTCTCCTGGTTCCCTAATTGTTTTTGATTTTGACAATCAGCTGTTAAAGAAGTCTTAAGAGAGCGAGCGAGAGCTTTTTCATCAATTGTTGATTTGGAAAAGAGATAGACCCAAAACGTCATGTTTTTAAATGAGCCATAGCCTTCTATCAGATTAATTGTTCCTTTCATCGCATCGGTAATTGGACGCCTTTGGGTTCCTCTTCCATAGTATAAGTCTACAGCAGCAAAAACCTTGACGCTAATTTGCAAGACTTTTTTACCTGCTGAAGGATTAGTTGCGATTTTATTGACCGCTTCGACTATAGTAGTAGCTCCGCGATTAACAGAACTAGATACTGAATCAACTAACTGCATTAGACCCTCTCTTTTAGTATTTTTATTAAAATTGAAATTAAATTATAACACTTTAATTTTATTAAATCAATAGTTTGTAATAATTTAATTTATGTTATAATAAATATAAGCAAATACGTAAATTAAGTTGTTTATTAAATTAAAATAAAGATTATATTAACCTAGGTTAATCATATGACAATAGACGGATCTCAGTTAGAAGTTAGGGGTCCTATTGGCTTACCTTCTGGTAGCGACCGACCTCACATTGAAACCCCAATCGTACGTCACGATGGGCACGATTATCAAAATATCACTGCAAGTCATGAGCTCCATTCTGTGGAAACCAAAATGGAAGAGGCTAGGCAAACCTGGAAGGATGATGTTCATGCATTTTTTAATGCAGCTTTTCAACATCTTCAATTTGCAGCGAATCATATTCAAGAAAGACTTCAAAAAATTCCTTTCAAAATGAAGCTTGCGTGGGCTTTTGTTTTTGGCTCTAAAAGTGATGTTTTGGCTATTAAAAGCGAAGCGTCAGGAAAAAAATTAGTCAGGGAGCTGTTAAAAGAAGCTGAAAATGATCAATTCGGAAAAGATTTTGATAGAAGTGATTATTTTTGGAATGGTTTTTCCATTGATGAAAGGGCTCTGCCCGATTTAAATGAAGTTTTTGGCGCAGAAGGTGTCCGAAATATGGCTTCCATATTTGTTCAAACGATTACGGCTGATATTGCTAGCAATGTGATGCCTGAATTATATCCGGACACTCATCCAGAGCTCGACAATCCGCCGGTCTTTGCTAATACGTCAAGAGTAAAATATTTTATTCAAGATCAAGAAAGTAAAGTGACTTTAACAATTTCTCTTATTTTTTCTAAAAGAACTTATCATGATAAGAGCGAACAATATATTCACCAAAATTTTGTCCAAATTGATCGTCAGATTTCTATGTCCAAAGAAGATTTTAAAAAAAATTGGTCTACCACCCCTGAAAATGAAATAGCACCTTCATTGCAAATTAAAGATTGCTATACGCTAAACTTGCCTGTAGCTACAGTGATGAAAAGTTTTGCAAAAGGAAAAGATGACAAACTTGAAATAGGACCAGATCATACGATAAGAGTGAAGAACGAGAAGATATCAGCCTAATTCATTAAATCAGATGTTAAAATTAATCTGCGACCGGGACAAGCCGCGTGTCAATTCTTCAGATGACATGCTTTTTTTGCCTTCCAATTGGACTTCTAGCAATTCTAAAGCTTGATCTGTCGTTGCAATGACAAGGTTACCTTTTGTTTGGTTAGCGTTGAGAATAGCTCCAGGTTGCGTTATTTCACAAGGAACAACGCGTGTACGACTGATCTTGAGGCGTTTTTTTTCTCCTCGCACTGTGACATAACACCAAGCACCTGGATAGGGATTGACTCCTCTGACTAAATTGTGCAATTGGTGAGCAGGTTGAATCCATTGAATTTCACAATCTTCCAATTCAATTTTAGGAGCGAGCGTAGCTTGAGAATGATCTTGCGGCGTGCGCGGCGGCTCTCCTTTCTCAAAAGCTTGAATGACATTTAAGAGTGCTTTTTTACCCACTTCGCAAAGAGCTTGCTCTAGTTCGCCAAATGTCATGTCGGGACTAATTGGAACGATCACTTTTTCGATCATATCTCCCGCATCCATCTTTTTGACCATATGCATGATGGTCACACCTGTTTCTTTTTCCCCTTCGATGATGCAACGTTGAATGGGGGCAGCTCCTCGATACTTCGGCAAAAGGCTAGCATGCAAGTTGATGCAAGCCTTGCGCGGCATGTCTAAAAGATGCTGCTTAATAATTTCGCCATAAGCAACAACTACAAAAAGATCTGCTTCATAAGGTTTTAAGACATCGGCAAATTCAGGAGCAGACACAATCTCAGGCTGATAAACAGGCAGTTGCGGATTAAATGCTAATGCAGCTGTTTTAACAGGAGTAGGAACAGGACTTCCCGAACGTCCTTTAGGGCGATCAGGCTTGGAAATGACGGCAACAATATTGACTTGGTGCTGAAGCAAATACTCCAGCACGTGCGCTGCGAATAAAGGTGTCCCAAAAAAAATCACCCGCATGCGCCTTTAAACCTTTGCTAAGACAGTCTCTGTTTCTTCTTCTTCATCCAATTGAGGGAGCTCTTCTTCTGCTCCTTGAAGACACATGAGCCCTCGTTTAGTATTTCGGCAGAACTGGATAAATTGCTGAATTTCTGGGAGAGGTTTGACTTCTTGTTCAATACGTCTAAGCGCTTCTTCAGTATGCAAATGAGACCGATAAAGCAATTTAAAAGCTTTACTAAGTTCTCGGCGCGTTTCTAGCGGAAACCCATGGCGCTTCAAGCCAATAATATTAAGTCCACCAAATTTAAACGGAATGCCTGCACCAATCGTATAGGGTGGAATGTCATGAGTCACGCGACTCATTCCTCCTACCATGGCGTAACGTCCGATGCGCACAAATTGATGAATAGGAGTCATTCCTCCAATAATAGCGCAATCTTCTACGATGACGTGACCTGCTAAAGTTGCGTTATTACTCATAATGACACGATTTCCAACAACGCAATTATGAGCCACATGGCAATAAGCCATGATTAAACAATGATCTCCGACTTCAACGACAGAATTTTCCTGGCAAGAAGAATTGATCGTGACAAACTCACGAATATCACAATTTTTGCCAATTTTGACGAAAGTCTTTTCCCCTTTGTACTTAAGATCTTGAGTCTTAGTCCCAATACTGGCGCCCGGATAAATGGTCGTACCCGCTCCAATTGTCGTATAGCCATCAATATAGACATGGGATTTAAGGACAACATTATCTTCTAAAACAACATGAGGAGAGTTGATCACGACATAAGGTTCAATCACGACATTGTTGCCAATGGTGACACCAGGTGGAATGATCGCTGTTGGATGAATTTGGTCAGATTTTTTCATGGGTCAACTAAGCTAAAGATTCTTGCTGTTATATCTAAATTTGATTTTTATTGACAAAGACAAATCCTATTTCGGCTTCGACTGCTACCTTGTCATTGACAAGCGCTTCTGCTTTAACCCTTCCTCCTTTGCTACTAAAATGCAAGCCTTCGCATCGCAAATAAAGAACATCACCAGGTTTTACGGGTTGGCGAAATTTGGCTTGATTGACACTTAGAAGGATGGCAATTTTATCTCCAGGAGTCTTGAGATGCACAAGAATACCGCCAGCTTGCGCTAACGCTTCTAGAATCAGAACACCAGGCATAATGGGTGCATCTGGAAAATGCCCTTGGAAAAAAGATTCATTGATTGTGACATTTTTTTGCGCGAGGACTGTCCCCTTTTCTAAATCGAGTTCTAAAACGCGATCGACAAGCAAAAAGGGATAGCGGTGAGGCAAAATGCTAAGAATTTGCTTGATATCTAAAGATTGAACTTGATTTGACTGGTTAACCATTAATGATTCTCCGTCGTAATATGAGTTAAAAGGCGTCGAGCAAAGGCAAAATTAGAGGCGTGTCCAGATCGAATGGCAATAATATGAGCGTGAAAATCGAAACCAATTAAAGACAAATCGCCAATTAAGTCGAGAATTTTGTGACGAGCCATTTCATCAGGAAAGAAGAGTCCCCCCTTGCTTAAAATGAGGTCATCTTTAATCACGACAGCATTATCCAGGCTTCCACCTTTTATAAGTCCTCTGTCCATTAAAGCTGAAATCTCTTTATAAAGCGAGAAGGTTCGACAAGGGGCTATTTCTTTTTTAAAATTCTCTTCATTCACTAAAACAGAATGGAATTGTCCTCTTAAGAAAGAGGATCCAGGATAACTCAGGGTATAACTAATGCGATAGCCATCATAAGGCAGTGCGACAAGATGAATCTCTCCTTCAGACCAGTAAACAGGCTGCTGGATTTTAACAATGGGAAGCGAATGTTCTTGTTCTCGTACCCCTACCTTTTCAATCATTTCGACGAAAACATCAGAACTTCCATTGCCAACAGGTGGCTCAATGCTTGAAATTTCAATGCAAAGATTGTCTATATTGAAAGCTTTAATGGCTGATAAAACATGTTCAACAGTGTGAATACGAACATCTTTAATTCCGATTGTCGTGCTACGCGAGGTATCTTGTACATACTCAACTGTTGCTGGAATAATCGGCTGGCTCGGGAGGTCGATTCGTTTGAAAACAATACCTGTTCCCTCTTTAGCTGGACAAAAACGCAAACCGACTTCCTTCCCAGTATGAATGCCTATACCAGAAAAAGAGCTTGGGCTTTTTAAAGTCCGTTGCTTACGTACGATAGTTTCCAATGCCGGATTGACAGTTACCACATCAGCCTTTTTTGTTGAGAATCAGAAATTAATGACTGAAATATACCGAAGCAAGCATCTTAATGAACGCCGAGAATTTAAGGCAAGTCATTTTAAATTAAGTGTAAAAAGTCAAAAGAGTGGAATAAAAGGAAAGAACTTATTTCTGACCATAAGATTTCTAAAAAATCTTATATTAAAAATAAGCTCTTTATATGACTAAATGAGTGATTAAGAGGTGGCTGGTTTTACAGTTAGTATTTCTATTTTATAAGCTAAAATTCCTAGCGTAAGAAAATTACCAACACTATACGCCAATCCCACCAATCCCAGTCCTGTATGAGCAAAAGACTTAAAAGCCATTTTCGATAGAGTTTTGTTACCACTTAAAATGGCAAAAGTTCCAAATAAAATAGATCCCGCTAAACCAACGATAAGGTGAGCGACACTCACCACTGCTTTAATAGGAGATACCACAAGCGGCCCTACAACGGGAAATGCTTGTGCTTCGCTTAAACTTCTTTGAATATTATACATTGTTCCTACTGCCATAAAATACTCCTTAAATATTAAATTGATTTAATAAATAAATTTAAATACATAAATTAATTTTTATGTTTATTTACTATAAATATTAAATAAAAAACTATTTAAACCAAGTAATAAAAATCAATTTAACTTTTTTTTACAAAATCCTGCTATTAGTAAGAATAAAGAAGCTAATCCTAAAATAAGCCAATCCCCAAATCGTGCATAAAACGTATGATAATGATAAAGAGGGACATCCAAGCGAATAGAGTCAGCCAGCTCTTGCACTTGCATATGGTCATCTCCTAAAACTCCTACAATTTGCCCCAAACTGTCAATTGCTCCAGTTATTCCAGTATTACAAGCACGCACCAAAGGGATTCCATTCTCAACTGTTCTCAAGCGTGCGTGGTCAAAATGTTGTTTGGGCAAACGTGAATGTGGATACCAGCCATCATTCGTTAAGTTCACTAATAACTCTGCTCCTTTGGCACGATTTTCACGCATCAGATGACCGTAAATTTCTTCATAGCAAATCGATGCTCCGAACGGAACAGGACCTGCAAATACTTTAGCTTCTTTGCCGCACGTAAAAGACCCTGTAATGCCATATTGGGCCGCTAATTGACGACACCATGTAAAAGGAATATATTCGCCCATGGGAACTAACACTCGTTTTTCATAACGAACGGGTTTTTCATTTGTTCCAGGAACAAAATGAAAAGCTGCACTATAAGATTCTGTTTTTTTTGTTGGTTTATCGATGTAGACACTATCTTCTAACCCAATCACCACATGAGCTTGAAAAAGATTAGCTAAAGTTTGTGCTAAAAAGGCATTAGAAACGAGCCATTTTGGTCCTTGTTCGGACCAAAAGATGCTCATAAAAGGGCTCTCTTCATTAGGAAAAATTTCTGGCACATTTCCAAATTGTTCTTGAAATAGACGATAAATCTCTTCAAGAGGATAAATATCATGATAAGTTCCATAAGGAACAAGATATTCTGGCAAAACAATCAGATCGATTGCTTGTCCCACTTGTTTTTGTAATGTCGATAACACTTGACGCCATTCATCGAATACAAATTGACGTGCTTCTTGAGAGCTTTGAAATGTCATATTTTCTTCAATGGGAAGCGCAGATTGAACAAGAACAACACTCAAGGTTTCAGGCTTTTGCGATAACGCGTGTTGATGAAAAGCCAAATGCGCCCATCCCCATCCATAAGGCAATAAAGCGACTAAACAGGCAAATCCCCATTTTGTCAAAGATAATGGTTGAATCCACGCACGTAAAAGAAGGAGATTGGTCAAAATCACACAAAAAGATAATCCATACACACCTCCAATCGCTGCAAATTGAAGAGAATAGAGCGAACCGGTTAAAGACAAACCAACAGGGTTAAAAGGTAACCCCGATAAAAGAAAAAGGCGCGACCATTCCAGCAATACCCATAATCCGGCGAGAGCTAGAATAGAAGTCAAACGCTGCAATGTTTGAGGTTTGATCCATATCGCCAACAATCCCCATTGAGCTCCCATCAAATAAGCACAGGTCAAAGTCACTGCATAGATATAGAGATAAGGATGAGATAAAAACCAAGAGAGCTGGATAATTTGCACAGCTGCATACCATCCCATGGCGATGCAGAAGCGTTCCTTGGGATTAACAACGCATAAAAGCACTCTCCAAAAACAAGCAAATCCACCTAATGCGGCAATAAGGGCTAACTCATTACTCCAAGCAGGTTGCCCAAAGGCAACAACCACGAAAGACAGAACAAGCAATCCCCATTTTTGCCAAAATGTTAAAGAAAGAGATTGATCCATTTCATTTTTAAGTTAGTTAAATTTTAATTTAAGCGATTGATTGCTATACGCGATCATTCATCGCATTTGATCAAATAGAAAATGTTAACTAACAGCCATTTAATTTCGAAGAGATAATTTTATCCAAAAGAGCTAAAGGAGTCAGCGAAGGCTTTTCTGCTAATCCTTGATGATAAATTACAGTTGAAGGAGTTAACCCTGGTAAAGTATTGGCTTCTATCACAATCATTTTCTCAGAAACACGATTAAAGAAAATATCCACGCGTGCGTAATTTTGAATCCCTAATGCTCGAGATGCTTTTTCTATTAAATGCTTAATTTTTTGAGTTGCCCTATCAGAAAGAATTGTAGCAGGCGGCGGGGTCAGATTAATTCCCGTTCCTCCCTGAAATTTTTCCTCTAAGCTTAAAATGGCGCCTTCCGCAACGGTGATGCTAGGATTTAACGCGTGGTATTCCCCATTTTGCTCTAGCACTCCCACTGTCAATTCAATCCAGCCTTCTTTAGGAATATATTGCAACTCATTTTGGTGAATAATAATCGTGTCTGTCTCGATGTAAGGTTCAAGTAGATAATCACCTATTAAGGAAGATGGCATTTCAATAGGCGCAGATTGATTAGCAAACGAAAAAGGAGGAATATAAGAAATCTTTTGATATAGAAAATGGCAATAGCGCTCTAAATCTTGGACAGATTGCAAAAGAACAATGCCAGCTGAACAGCCATCACATCGCGGTTTAACAATGAGACGCTGGCTGCCTAGTTCTTGACAACATTGTTGCCAGAGATTTTCAAAATCTGATGTTCGATTATTCTCATAATGGCTCAAGCAAAGACTTTTTTTAGGAATGGTTATCATATCAGGATCTGCTAAGCGTTGAATTATTTGTCCTGTTAAATATTTATCCATGCATAAAGCAGAAGCATCTGCATTCGAGCCATTAAAAGGAATTTGATATTTTTCTAGATGCCGCTGCAAAGTTCCATTTTCTCCTTCTCCCCCATGCATCGCAATGAACACAAATGCTTTTTGCTGTTGAGCTTGGCTTAAAAAATGATCTAAAGCCATTTGTTGCGGATGGGGATGAGAGGGGGCTTTAATCCCTAATTGGCAGCAAATTTGTGCTATTAAAGGTTCCCAAGATTTTTTTTCTTCTTGTGCGTTTAGGCAATTAGCATAAATTTCTTCGACTGTATGATTGAGTGTATAACAATAAGGAAGTTCCCAAATATGTCCCTTTAAGTCAAAAAAGAAAGGCTTTGGAGCGTGCTGATCAGATTGTAAAAGCTTAAGCCAAACATTTGTTCCGCTCATCAGCGATACTTGCCGCTCAGCATTATGGCTGCCAAATAAAACATAAACAGGAAGCTTAGAGTGGCTGGACGTTTCATGTTCTATTGAAGGAAAGTGTAATCCATAACGTTGGCAAGCTCGTTTGACAATATATTCTAAAGCTTCTCGATGACTCATACCTAATAGAGAAGCTTGGCGAAAAACAAAGCTATTTTGCTCTAATCCACTAATAGGATTAATATCTGTAAAATATAACGCTCCATTCTGCATTACCCATCCATCCAAACGGACAAAATCACGCATTCCAAAAAGCTTAAAAATTTGTTCTGCCTGCATGCGAATATTTTCCACTACCGCTTGCGAAAACCTTGGAGGATTATGGTAAGCCGCTTGGTTTGTAGGAAGATATTTTTTGCGAAAATCAAAAATTTGATGTTGATCATAGCTTAGCTCCACCTCGGTTGGAACTAAAGCAACAGGTTTGCCATTTTTATTTTCAAAAACAACAATAGTAAATTCTTTGCCTTCACAAAAGGGCTCCAATAAAACTTGGCTATCAAGTCCTCTAGTAAAAATCTCTTGTAGCTTGGCTTGTGCTTCTTGAGGATTCGCCACTGAATAAACCCCTATTGAAGATCCACCGACAGTAGGCTTAACAATGGCACGATGCAAATTATTTTCCCGAAAAAAGCGTTCTATGATTTGCTGTTGATCTTTCTGTTGTTTAGAAATCACAACTTGCGGCAAAGTCGCAAAACCTTGTCCCCTCAAGGTTTCGGCAGCTTGATATTTGCGAAACATCCATTTGCAACACGCATGACTGTGTCCAATGAAGGGAATTTGATAATGTTCAAGAAGTGCCTGTAATTCTCCATCCTCTCCAAAAGCACCATGAATGACAGGAAAAACAAGATCAACGCTTTTTAATAGTTGTTCAAGAGCAGAAGAGTCGAGCTTGGTTGCAGTTTGCTGAAGTTTAAAATCAAAGTCAGCAGGCGTATTAGAATAAAGCTGAGCTAAAGA
Organism: Parachlamydiaceae bacterium; assembly: GCA_044226925.1. Taxonomy (GTDB): domain Bacteria; phylum Chlamydiota; class Chlamydiia; order Chlamydiales; family Parachlamydiaceae; genus JANWJE01. The sequence continues at coordinate 10,762 of JBGAGC010000002.1, read as the reverse complement.
AATGCGATAAAATTGTTTGGCATAATCCACATACAGAGGAATAATTTCCAAATAGGAACTCTTTAGATGGTCCATGACAGAACGAGCTGAATTGAGCGAAATTCCTCGCTCTTGTGAAGGACCTCCACAAATCACAGCCAATTTAAAAAGACGCGATGCCTGCATACCTATGACCTTGTTGTTTCTCTATTCATCTTGTTGTTTTGCTATTCCATCTCGTAAAAACGTATGAAAAGTGACAAAGTGATAACCCATCATTTTCAGCTGTTCTTTACTATCTAAATCGGCACTTGTTGTCCAACGCAAGGGACGCAAAGCAACTTGATCGGTATGTCTAAAAGCAAAATTATAATAAATTTCATATTCAGAAGCGGCTTTCGGATGTCTATCTAAGTCAACGCATAAGCAAAATGCTTTCCAAAGCGATGTTCCATGATATTTTTCTACTGTCTCGAATAAATCTTTTAAAATTGCTCTTTGAAATAGCATATGATGGCAAACAGGATAAGGACTCATTGTTCGATAGTCGGGCAAGAATCGTTGAGCATGCTGGAAGTATGCCTTTTTTCTTGATCCAGGTGGTTTCTCTTTAAAACAAAAAAATGCGCCGTTTTGAGGATTTAAAAATTCAACAGGATTCATAAAAATGGTATCTGCATCTAGAACCAAGACGTTAGAGGAAATATCAGGAATCACAAAGGAAGCATAAAGTTTCAGGAGTTGTTGTAAGTACCAACCCACCATCCCTTGTTTTTTAAATTCTGCAATTTTTTTCTTATTTCCTTTTCCTATCGTATAAATAATTTGTTCTTTGCTAAAAGGAAATTTTTCCTCATTAAACCATTCTGCTTTATCTGATAGCTTGGTTGCAGATACGACAATCACTCGTCCAATTTGACCGCCATTTTCTCTTATTCCATCAATGCAATCATCGAGTGTTTCTTGGTCTTTAGGATGAGCCACAATCACCACATCAATAGGCTCATTCTTTAAGTTATAATATGTTTTCTCGCTATACGCAAAAACATGAAAGCAGATAAAAAAAACAACTAAAAATATTTGTTTAGCCATATCACTCTCTATTACAATTCTGTTGGTTGATTTTCTAATGGAACAATTTTATTTTTTCTCATGTAAGAGTGGAAAGAAACAAAATGATATCCTTCTTTTTTAAACTGTTCCCTTTGATCTAGCTCTGCACTATTTTGCCAATTTAAATAACGAGTCTCTACTTGATCAGTGTGATGGATGGCAAAATTGTAATAAATTTCATATTCAGAAGCTCCTCTACATTTATGCGGATCAACACAGATACAAAAAGCCCTCCAAAAAGGAGTGTGGTGATAGTGCTCCACAGTTGTAAATAAATCTTCTAAAATATCTCGTTGAAAAAGCATATGGTGGCTGACGCTATAAACTCCTGGAGTTCGTGTATACCCAGGCACTAATCGTTCAGCATGTTTGAAATACACCTCATTACCCTCTTGATAGGTCACACAAAAGAGGCCGCCATTCGCATCATTTAGAAAATCAATAGGATTCATAAAAATGGTATCTGCATCAATGACTAATACATTAGAAGAAATTCCAGGAATGACAAAGGAAGAATATAATTTTAGTAATTGCTGTAAGTACCATCCTGGCGAACAATGCTTTTTAAATGATTCTATTTTCTTTTTATCTCCTCGTCGAATGACATAAGAAATTTGATCTTTGTTAAAAGGAAACTTTTTTTCATCAAACCATTCAGCCTTATCTGTTAACCTAGCTGCAGAAACCACAATTACTCGTCTAATGCGGCTGCAATTTTCTCTAATCCCATCAATGCAATAGTCAAGCGTTCCTTGATCTTTAGGATGAGCCACAATCACAACGTCAATAGGATCGTCTTTAAGATGATAATGAATGTTTTCTGCTTGTAAACCAAAATGAAAACAGAAAAAGAAAAGAACCAAAAGTAGCCGATTGATCATAGTTCCTCCATTGAGAGGAATTAACTTATTTGACTTCACCTTTTCTGGCAATGAAGTTTATAGAAAATCACAAGATGCCAGCAACTCTTTACTAATGAAAGACTTCAATTTGATTTTATTTGATTACTGGCGAGAATCTTGCGCTTCAAGTTCTTGAAAGATCTGTGATACATATTGTCGACTTTCTTCTGTCAAATAGGGCTGTATCCTATATAGAGGAGGTTCGGTTCTTTCTATTGCCCATTTTTCAGTATCAATAAAAGCAATTTGATTTTGATTTGTGAAAGCCATATTTTCGGGAGTAGAATTCAAACCTTTAAAATAGTAAAGAACAATGCATAATTCTCTTAAAATCTCAAAATCGATAATGTTATATCGCTGCCCGATTTCTTCCTTGCTTCCACAAAGATCCATTCTCTCTACAATTAAGAGATAGGTTGTTTTTTCTGTTTTTGAATCTTTAAACTTTTTAGGCAAAGGGTAAATCCATTTTTTAGGAACTACAATATGTTCAAGATGGTTTAAATGAATGAAATTTCTTAGAGCACGCGCTCCACTGACTCGTGAGAGATAATTTTCTAATTGGCGCTTAGTTGAAATTTTATTATAAAATTTTTTAATCAAGTAATTTTTGATAGAAGGATGGCTTGCCACCATTAATCCAGCATGCATTCTGCTCAAAACATGAAATCCAGCCTTCCTAAAGTGTTCAGGGGATTCAAACATGTCAGGATCTTGAAAAAGATCTTCTAGCTTTGCATAAATAGGATGATGTCTAGGTAGTAGGCACTCTACTAATTTAAGCTGCTTAAAAGGAACATCTTGAATTTTTCCAATTAGGGTTCCACAATTGAAAACCATAAGAATAATTAAAAAAAAAGAAAGCAATAATCGACGAATGATAGGCATTTTTTGACTCTCTATTACCGTTTAAAGCCTATGAGGTGCTTTAATTTTGGAATTCTTGAGCTTCAAGTTTATGGAATATCTCTAGAGCATATTGCTTTGCATCTTCTCTTAGATAAGGCATTAAGCGACGCAAATAATCATTTGCTCTTGGCTTTCTCCATTTTTCAGTATCAATAAAAGCAATTTGATTCTTATTAGTAAATGGCATATTTTCCAGCTTAGATTCTAGTCCTCTAAAGTAGTATGTCACAATGCACAGTTCCTGCAATGTATCGAAATCAATAAAAGCATAGCGGTTAGCAATTTCTGTTTTATCTCCATAAAGATTTATTTTCTCAACAACTAAAAAATACGTCCGTTTCCCTGTTTCAGGATCGTTAAACTCTTTAGGCAAAGGATAAATCCATTTTTGAGGAACCACAATATGTTGTAAGTGATTTAAATCAATAAAGTCTTTTAAAGCTTTTGCTCCACTTACTCTAACGATATAATTTTTTAATTGCTGTTTCTGAGAAGCTTTATTTCGATATTTTTTAATTAAGAAATTCTTTAATTCAGGATGTTTTGCCACCATTAAACCTCTATGCATTTTATTGATGACTTGAAATCCTGCTCCTTCAAAAGTATGCTGAGACTCAAACATATGAGGATCTTGAATGAGCTGCTCCATTTTGGCATAAACAGGATGATCTCGAGGCAATAAGCATTCTTTTAGTTTAAGCAGCTCAAAAGAAGGTGGGATAAAATCACCTAATACAGTTCCACAAATCAATAAAAAGAAAGAAATTCGAGAAAACAACAAACGATGAATGATGATCATGGCAATAAATGCCTTTTTAGAAAGAGGCGGAATGCCTAAAATTTTGCTATACCAAACTTTTTTTGAGCATATAAAACACAATCATTTTGCTTCAAGAAATTTAAATAAATATTTGCTATCGGATGATTGATGTTTTCTATCTCTTACAAATATGATTTATCAATACACCAAGATATGGTACAAATCACATGATATAACGCTTATTTCTCAAGTAAAGATTCATCAAAACACACAAAATTATAGAAGGTTGATATGTTTGTCCGCGTACGAGCATGTTTGTTTATGTTCATTTTTATTTGCAGCTTTTCCAAGAACCTCTATGCAGAAATAGAACTTGCTAAGCCTCTAGTTAAAAAAGCAGAGCAGATCACTAATGATTTGTTAGAACCTTATTTACTTCCGAAGCATCATCCCCTACAGAGCATATTAAAAGAGATTTTCAAAGATCCACACATGTTTAAATCTTCGGCAAGGTTTGAGAAAGCAGGATTTAAAGTCAAACATGGGCATAAACAGTTAATGGTAGGATTTCATCCTCTTGCTCCTTTCTATCTTTTTAAGAAATTTCCAGACCAACAATCACAAGAAAATCAATTAAAAAACTTTCTTCTTAGGATCCGAGGAGCTCAAATTTTGCGCGACGAAATCCAAAAACGTCATTTTAAGCATTTAGTTGTTCCTCAAAAATGGCTTTATGAATTGCCCAAACGATTTTCTAAAAAAGATGGAGCGAAATCTTACATCTTGATTGTGGAAAATATGGATATCTGTGAAAAAGAAGAAAATCTCGAGCTCTACTACAATATGGACATCGACATCTTAACAGAACTAGAAACTTTGATCTATGTGGTAGGAGGTTGTGACGCTGTGCCACGCAATCAACCTTTTACACACTCAGGAAAAATTGCTTTTGTTGATACAGAACACTTAGGACAAAAGAGAGAAAAATTCCTGCAAGACGTGATTCCTCTCTTAAATAAAGAGTTACAAGCCTACGCATGGGCTTTATGGGCAAAATTAGAGGAAGAACAAAGAGCAGAAGCACATCCCTAATAAGAGAATTTTTTGAATTTAATTTTAGAGTTGTGATTGAAAAATAGCAAAAGGATAACTCGTCAAGAGCTATCCTTTTAATTTTTTTTATTCTCTCATATAATCATGAAAAGATACAAAATCGAAACCTGCTTTCTTCAATTGCTTTCGTTGCTCTAAATATTTGCTATTTTTCCATTTTAATTCGCGGATTTCCACTTGATCAGTGTGATTCAACGCAAAGTTATAATAGACTTCATATTCTGAAGCTCCTTTATGTTTGCCAAGGTCAACAGCATAGCAAAAAGCTTTCCAGAACACAGCATCGTGATATTCTTCTACAGTTTCAAACAAATCTTCTAAAATAGCTCTTTGAAATAGCATATGGTGACACACACTATAAACCTCAGGATGTACTCTTTTATATCCAGGAGTTAATCGCTCAGCAAATTTAAGATAACGCATTTTAGCTCTTAAATGACTGACACAAAAAAGACCGCCATTTTGTTCATTTAAAAAGCTAACTGGATTCATAAAAACAGTATCTGCATCTACCACCAAAACGTTAGGGGAAATACCAGGAATCACAAAAGGGGCGTAAAGTTTGAGCAATTGTTGCAAATACCAGCCTGGTGGGCGCCAATGACGATGAAAATATCGATCAGCTTTAGATTTATCTTCTCGTCCAATTGCTAAATAAACATCATCTAGACTAAAAGGGAAATCTTTCTCATCAAACCATTCAGCTTTATTCGAAAGCTTTTCTGAAGAAACAACAATAATGCGTCCTAAGTTGATGCAATTTTCTTGGATTCCATCAATACAATATTGAAGAGTTTCTTTGTCTTTAGGATGCGCCACAATGACAACGTCAATAGGGTCATTTGTCAGATTGTAATGCTTTTTCTCCGCATGTACAAAACAATGGAGACATAAAAAGAAAAAAATTAAAAACAAGCGTTTGGTCATATGCTTCCTCTATATTTCGATACACGTCTTAATAATTTTTTCTGTTCCAAACAATTAATCTATCCCTTGTTAGAAAGGATTAAAGGTTTTTTGGAACAAAGTTTGATTTTCTTCAAGGTTGAATTTTTCTTACATCCCTACCATTTTATTTAGCATGAACGAAATCTAAACCCAGTCCTTGCCATTTAATTTTTCACAAAATGTTTGCTAGAATAGGTCAATAAAGAATTGTTTCCAAAGGAAATATTAAAACCTTTTCCATTAACAATTTAAATTATTTGCTCTGGAAATTTCCAAATCAAAACGATCTCCAAAAAAGTGAATGTATACTGATTAACTTGAATTTTTTCAAGCCAAGCCATCTTGAAAATGGCCGGCTTGAACTTATTGAAAATGATCTTAGTGATGACATTTAGAAATGGGTTCTATAGTAACTGTGAAAATATAAGGAGAAGCTGCTGAATCAGACATCGTATTTGTATTAGGCAGCGTACTTTGAATTCCTCCGACAATGTAGCCTAAAATGAGAGGTTTTTTTAACTTATCTAATTTGAAAACACCATTCTCATATTGCAATTTTTCAAGGCCAGCAGCTGGAATAAATAAAGCAGAAGCTCCAAATAAAAGAGGATTGCCTGGATTAGATTGAGTAGACAAGATGACAGGATATTCTTCATCCATCAGATATTGGGTATAAAACCCTTTTTTATCAATTCTGACCGTTGTAATTTGATTAATAAAAGGAATTTCAGAATCTGTTTGAAAGATTCCATTCTCAAAAAAACCAAAACTAATTCCACCAAAGATGATCGTATACATATCACCTGTTTCTTTTGAAAATAAGCCTAAAGTTGGACTCGCGTAGTTGTTCATTCCTTGTTTAAATGTCAAAGGATCTGCGGGATCTGCCATAGATGGTTTGCCTTTTGCTGAAATGGCAACAGGTACTGTCCATATTCCAGTGTCAAGCGTAAAAACACCTGATAAAGCATCCAATCTAGAAACAAGTTTTCCGGAAGAGTTTCGAGAAATAATAGGAACAACATTGAGATCTCGACGATGATAATTAGGATCGCGAAAAGTAGGCTGTGAAGAAAGAAAATCTACACTTAGATCCTTACCATTATCATGAAGACGAAACCTTCTAATCTGTTCGCTATAGATTTGCACCGCATTGTCTGCAAAATAAGCACCTTCAAAATCTTGACCAAAAATCAATAAGAAAGGTTTATTTTTGGAAAGTTGAAATAATTGTCCACCTGTAATTTTAAAAAGCGGATGAGTAATTTGACGAATGTAATGTTTCGCACTTTTTTTTGTAGAATGGGTGACCCACTTCATCAAACCTGGAACATCAACAGCAGTTAAGACATCAAAAGTGGTAAAGTCATTGATCGTTTGGCGAAAACCATATCCCCCTACAAGATATAACGTTTTACCCACTTGATAAGATTCAGCACTTGTCACAGACAAACTGTCAATTTCGTCTTGAGTAAGACCAGATTCAGAACTTAGCAATGAACGAGTCGCAATCTTTCTTTTTACCGGATCTACAACATATAAAACCGTATTTTGTGCTGAAGGAGGAAAATTGTTGGGATCATCATTAAAGCCATGCAAACCATTGGTGCGACCATCTAATAACAACCATTTTCCATCATGAACGCCCACATCGTAAGATTGAAGGCCGTTGGGTAGCAAGAAATTATTTCCTTCTTTATCTTTTAAAACATCAACACGAACACGAAAAGGCAATGTATTGCCCGGTAAAATGGGACTGACATCAGGAGTTTGATTAGCAGAAACCCCAGAGATCCAACTCATTGCCAACCATATAGCCACATATTGTAGAAAAAATAATTTCAATCGCATATGAACCCTTCATTTTAGTTTTTGAAAATTAAATCAAACAGAAATAAGAAAACATTCATAACATTTCGCCTCTTTACCATAAATTATTTTTTGAATTTTTAAGTATGGATTGATTTTTCTTGCTAAAAGTCTGTTCTCTTATTTGCAATGACTTGGATTCGAGATAATTTTTCCCTTCTAGGGAAAAAGAACTCTAATTCAAACGATTAGAAGTGATTGAATAAGTTCTAAGATAAAACGCTAGTCCAGTCATTCCATTGCTTCTTTCATTTTTTGAACGACTTCTTGCATCGCTTGAGAAGAAAGAGGGGCTTGGATATTTGCAATAAGCATTTTTCCGAAGAATGTGGCAATTGAGCTATTTCCTGCTTGTCTTGGGATATAGTGAAAATGAAGATGAGGAACAGTTTGGCCCACCTCATAACCATTTTTTTGAATAAGAAGATAGGCGGTTGTTCCAAAAGCCTTTGATGCAGCTTGGTGGACCTTTCTAATAACCTGATGAATATGAATCATTTCTTCATCTGTTAGCATGTCGAAACGTTCAACATGTCTTTTGGGAATGACTAAGCAATGACCGGGAAAAATAGGCTTATGAGTATAAAGGGCCACAACGAGATCATCTTCATAAAACTTTTGATTTGCAATAATTGTAGGATTGCAGAAAGGACAAGGCTTTTGCAAAGGAGAAACATTCCAGGCATAAAAGAAAAAGAAAGTTCCTCCTATCATCAAAGCTAAACATATTAAAGTGGTGAAACTCTTTTTTTTCATATTAACCTTGTCAAATAACAGATGGCTTCTGATCGGGAAAAAGACTTCGAAGCACAGCATTCACTCCTAAGCTTATCCAAATTCCAATTAAAAAAAATTGAACAAATAAATCAAATTTTGACACGAATAAAAGATAAGAAGTTAACGCATAACATAAAAAAGTGCCTATAATACCAATCGCTGCACGCAAACTTGCCTCTTTAAATCCTTTAGGTGGCAAAAGAGCAAGATTGCAACGATAAGTCATGAGTAAACCTGCACCCATTCCCATTGCCACCGAACAAACTCGAATAGCTGCAAGAGATTGCAATCCCATGGCAAGCAAAAAAGGAATAAGTTGGCTTATTAAAAATAGATAGGATGGTTTTAATTGTTCAAGTTTTGTCTCAATAATAGGTTGAAGAAAAATAAACAGCATTAAAAGGCATGCACCTATCATCCATCCCCCTAAAATATCGCTAGGAAAATGAACTCCTAAATACAATCTAGATAATGAAATGAGAGAAATATAGATACAGGCGACAAACCATTTCCATGGGTTTTTCCAATAAACCAGCAAAAGACCTGATAACAAAATAACAGTTTGAGCGGCTCCGCTCGGAAATCCATAACCACTGACTTTCACTAATCCCACCTGAGGATCTAAATGAAAAGGTCTGGGTAATCTAAAGAATCCTTTTAAATAATCATTGAGGAGATTGCTCGCCAACAAGAGATAAAATAGTCTAAAGCCTGCTTTCCAGTGATAACCCAACCATACAGCTGGAACAATAATAAAAATAAACTGAGGCGTATCAAAAAAATCTAATATCTTAAAAAATTGATCTAAAACAGGTGTTCTAAATTGATGAAGAAAGTGAATATATTCTAATTCAGAAAACAGCATGGGTTACTCATAATCCTTACTCATGGATTCTTGGGCATATAAATTTTAAGAAGAGCGATTGCTCGTTCTTTTGTCACCTCTCCATACTCTTCTCCTCCAAAAGAAAGATGCGACTCAAACGTTTTACGTTTCCAAGACCCTGGCAAAATGATATAGCCATGTGCATCATTTACAAGGCCTAGAATAGAAACATGTCGATATCCAAGCTGCTTGCCAACGTCCTTTAATTCTCGATCATAAATAGAGCTGAGCTCTCCAGGGATCGTTAAAAAAGCATGGACATAATTGAGCACAATCACATTCATTTCACTCTTATATTCTTTGATAGGAAGAATGAGTCCAGCGGGAGTCGTTTGCGGTTGAAAAGAATATGTCTCTTTTTTTGTTTCAATGCTTAGATCATGGCTTGTACTGGTTTGATCCCAAATCTGCTTAATTGTTTCTGCTAAGCTTTTTCCAACTGCATCACAAGTTTCAAAACAACTGTCCTCTTTGGTTGGAATAATATCTCCCTGTGCTCCATTAAAATAAAGGGGTTGGATATTGTTTCCTAGCAGGCTTTGAATATGCTGACGGGTATATCCCACAAAATCAGAAGAAAACTGACGATTTTGCCCTTTCAAGATTGTGGGATGCATGGGGTAATTAAAAAGAACAGCAAGAGGAGAACCATCTAATTTCGTGATTTTAATGATTGCAACATCTGAAAGAGGAGAAATATTTTCTGGCCATTGTCCACGATAACGACTTAAATTGTCAGCTTGTCCATATCCAATTCCCACTTTAGCTGGTTGAAGGTTTTGATTTGCTTGCATGATCGCTTGAATCGTTTTATCAATATAAAACGCTGCAATTGCTTGATTATATTGACCAGCTAATGCTTCTCCCAAAAAAGGAATATTCAGATAAGCTCCTCCCCCCGAATGAGTATGAGAAGAGCCTATATAGATTTCAGCCTTTTCTAATCCTGACTGATGATGGACTTTTTGTATAATTTCTTGGACCATTTCATAAGGAAAGCCTAAATTATCTACGCTACAAAATACAATTTTCTTTTCTCCATTATCTAGGACAAGCGCTATAACCAATAAAGAATCGTGCACTCCTTGCATTCCTTCCCCTTTACGATCGGTATATCCCGCCGATGGAGTCCCAATAGGAGGAGTTATCTCTGTTGTTCCTATTCCTACTTGAACAGCATCAATAAAAAAAGGAGCGATGAGAACTAATAGGAAACAAATTTTACGAATAAATGTTTTCATTTGAATAACTTTAGTTGAATTTTACCATCCATTATAAACTAAATAAACCTTATTGTATTTAAAAATTATATTTATAATCATTTTTTAATGAAAGCCTATTCAATCACTTCTAATAGCTCGAATTCGGGTAGTTCTCAACATGTAATGCTAAAAAAGGGTAGTTCTCAACATGTAATGCTAAAAAAGCTTGAAATAAGAATAAATAACAGCTTTCCTAGATAGAAAATTTATTTAGGAAATGAAATGAATCTTACTTGCCCAAGCT
>JBGAGC010000001.1:0-1779356 GCA_044226925.1 Parachlamydiaceae bacterium | reverse complement strand
GACCTCTCAGGATTTGCAACACTCAAGGATCAAGATCTCAAAGCTATTACTGTACAATGTCCAAACTTGCAAAAATTAATCATCCAATCAAACCAAATTACCGACCAAGGACTCCAACATCTCCAAGCCTTGAGCGCTTTACAATCTTTAGATTTAAGGCGTTGCTATCGCATTACCGACCAAGGGCTTCAATATCTCCAAGCCTTGAGCGCTTTGCAATCTTTAGATTTAAGTTGCTGCATTCGAATTACCAGCCAAGGGCTTCAACATCTTCAAGCCTTGAGCACTTTGCAATCTTTAAACTTACACGGTTGCTATCGCATTACTGATCAAGGGCTCCAACATCTCCAAGCTTTGAACGCTTTGCAATCTTTAAGTTTAGCAGAATGCCATCAACTCACCAACCAAGGGCTCCACCATCTCCAAGCCTTGAGCGCTTTGCAATCTTTAAACTTAGAAGGATGCAATCAAATTACCAATCAAGGGCTTCAATATCTCCAAGCTTTGAACGCTTTGCAATCTTTAAACTTAGGAGGTTGCAATCAAATTACCGATCAAGGGCTTCAACATCTCCAAGCCTTGAGCGCTTTGCAATCTTTAAACTTAAATTGGTGCGATGGAATTACCGGCCAAGGGTTTCAACATCTCCAAGCCTTGAGCGCTTTGCAATCTTTAAACTTAAAGTGGTGCGATGGAATTGCCGATCAAGGGCTTCAACATCTCCAAGCCTTGAGCGCTTTGCAATCTTTAGACTTAAGGGGATGCAATCAAATTACCGATCAGGGGCTCCAACATCTCCAAGCCTTGAACGCTTTGCAATCTTTAAACTTAAGTTGGTGCAATCAGATTACCGACCAAGGGCTTCAACATCTCCAAGCCTTGAGCGCTTTGCAATCTTTAAACTTAGAAGGATGCAATCAAATTACCGACCAAGGGCTTCAGCATCTCCAAGCCTTGAGCGCTTTGCAATCTTTAAACTTAAAGCGGTGCGATCGCATTACCGACCAAGGGCTCCAACATCTCCAAGCTTTGAACGCTTTGCAATCTTTAAATTTAAATTGGTGCAAGCAGATTACCGATCAAGGGCTTCAACATCTCCAAGCCTTGAGCGCTTTGCAATCTTTAAACTTAGGAGGTTGCAATCAGATTACCGATCAAGGGCTTCAACATCTCCAAGCCTTGAGCGCTTTGCAATCTTTAAATTTAAGGCGTTGCTATCGCATTACCGATCAAGGGCTCCACCATCTCCAAGCCTTGAGCGCTTTGCAATCTTTAGACCTGAGGAGGTGCGATCGAATTACCGATCAAGGGCTTCAACATCTCCAAACCTTGAGCGCTTTGCAATCTTTAGACTTAAGTTGGTGCGATGGAATTACCGACCAAGGGCTTCAACATCTGCAAGCCTTGAGCGCTTTGCAATCTTTAAATTTAAGGGGATGCAACCAACTGACTTCTCAGCAAATCCAGCAATTGCAAAAACAAATACTTGGGCTGAAGATTACGAGATAATTCATTAGGCAGGCCTTGAGCAAGACAGGTTTATGTTTTAATCATGTTTTCTAAAAACAATAATGAAAATAAGAGACAAATGTTTATAGATTTCTACTATTAGCAACAGTAGAAATTTCCACTTTATATTTTTTCTGAAAAAACGTTCTGTCTAGAGAAAAGCGTGTCACTATTAAACCCTCTTACAAAAAGCTTTACCTTAAGACTTTGAAACAGCCAAACAGGCGCAAAAATTCCAAATTCAGGTTAAAAATTTAATTCAACGACACCCTCTTAACACTACCAAAGATAGAATTTAAATATTAAAAATAATTGCAATAAAAAAACAATGCTGTTTATAATTTCTTATTAATAAATTTAACTATTATCTTTTATCTTTAAGCGGTTTAAATTAATATGCCCATTTATTTCCCTTCTTTTCCTCCATCGATTCAATTGCCTGTTTTGAAAAACACTATCTTGACAGTTCAACAAAAAAAGATTTTTGTCATTGCCTTTGCAGCTTTTGCTTGCTTAGCGGCTTGTTATCTGGTGAAGTGGTACTATTCCTGCTTATCTATCAAACCGCAGCCGCATATTGTTCCAAAAAACATTTTACAATCAGGCCATCCAACGCTCCTTTTTGCTGATCTTGCAACACATGGCAAGCAAGTTAAAGAATTAGACCTCTCAGGATTTGCAACACTCAAGGATCAAGATCTCAAAGCTATTACTGTACAATGTCCAAACTTGCAAAAATTAATCATCCAATCAAACCAAATTACCGACCAAGGGCTCCAACATCTCCAAGCCCTGAGCGCTTTGCAATCTTTAAACTTAGGAGGTTGCCATCGCATTACTGATCAAGGGCTTCAATATCTCCAAGCCTTGAGCGCTTTGCAATCTTTAAACTTAAGGTGGTGCGATCAAATTACCGACCAAGGGCTTCAACATCTCCAAGCCTTGAGCGCTTTGCAATCTTTAGACTTAAGAGATTGCAATCAGATTGCCAATCAAGGGCTCCAACATCTGCAAGCCTTGAGCACTTTGCAATCTTTAAACTTAAGGAGGTGCAGGCAGATTACCGATCAAGGGCTCCAACATCTGCAAGCCTTGAACACTTTGCAATCTTTAGAATTAGGAGGTTGCGATCAAATTACCAACCAAGGGCTCCAACATCTGCAAGCCTTGAGCGCTTTGCAATCTTTAGATTTAAGTTGGTGCAATCGAATTACCGACCAAGGGCTCCAACATCTCCAAGCTTTGAGCGCTTTGCAATCTTTAGATTTAAGTTGGTGCGATGGAATTACTGACCAAGGGCTCCAACATCTCCAAGCCTTGAGCGCTTTGCGATCTTTAAACTTAGAGGGATGCACCCAACTGACTTCTCAGCAAATCCAGCAATTGCAAAACCAAATACTTGGGCTGAAGATTACGAGATAATTAGGCAGGCCTTGAGCAAGACAGGTTTATGTTTTAATCATGTTTTCTAAAAACAATAATCGAAATAAGAGACAAATGTTTATAGATTTCTACTATTAGCAACAGTAGAAATTTCCACTTTATATTTTTTCTGAAAAAACGTTCTGTCTAAAGAAAAGCGTGTCACTATTAACCCCTCTTACAAAGAGCTTTACCTTAAGACTTTGAAACAGCCAAACAGGAGCAAAAACTCCAAATCCCGGTTAAAAATTTAATTCAACGACAGTCTCTTAGCATTACCACAGATAGAATTTAAATATCTGGGTGGGTAGTCCTAAACCTTATCTTTACCCACAAGTGTCAATTGAATATTTCATTTAAATTTATGCTAATTTTTTGCCTTTTAAACAAAAGAGGTAATATGTCTAGTCAAGCACGGATTGAAAATTAATGGCCATCTAAAATATTTATGGATCCCAGACTTCATAAAAGGGCAATTAAAATAGCACAGGCTTTTTTAGAATTTCCAGATCGAAGTATTCCTAAACAAACAGTTTACTTGCATGGCAGATATCAAGGGATGTTATAGATTTTTTAATCAATCACAAATCAATCACCAAATGCTGCAATCTACTCATTATGAAAATACGTTAACAAGATGGAAGTGAGTGAGCCTATCATAAGCATCGTTGGGCATCTGGCTTAGGACCCACAGCTGATTGAACTGGCCATGGAATTATGTTTCATAGTTGTTTATCTGTAAAATTTAATCAAGAGTCTAGTCAATAGGATTATGTGGTCAAAAAGCATGGATTAGACAAAGTCAAATACGTGGAAAAAGCACATCAGAAGGTGAGATTTGGCAAAAGATAATTGCTGAAATTGACCCCTCGCAAAGCCACTGGGTAACTGTAGGAGATAGAAGGAGTGATAGTTTTTCATTTATTGAAGCATTAAGCCTTTCAAATTGGAATTGTGATTCGTACAACACACAATAGAAAAATTATGGTTAATGAAATTGAATATAAACTTAAAGATTATCTCCAGATTTTACCTGAACAAACAACAATAAGACATACATAAAAGCCCAAGCAAGTGTTTGCACTAAAGAGCTTTTATTGAAAGTAAGTTGGACAAAAGCTCATTTATTTGGTCCTCAACGTTCAAGAAAATCTGTTACAGGTTAGTATGTTCGAGTTTGGTGTGAAAAAGACTCTAAATTTGAATAGATTTTATTTACTCTTTCACCAGTCAATCCTGTGAAAGGTGCTCTTGAAGTTATCAGTTATTGAAGACTATCATAAATGTTTAAAGAGCGGCTGTAAAATTGAGGAAGCTCAATTAAAAACAGCCTATCGTTTACTTTCTTTGGCGTTTTAGGTGTGATTGCGACTCAGCTTCTATCTCTTAGAGATATCGGTCGAATAAAACCAAGCAAAAGGGCGAGTCATGATATTGAGTCATTAGAAATAAAAGTCATTCATCACTTCTATCAATTAACTTATCCTTTAACTGTCCAAGAATTTTGGAGAAGAATTGCTATGCTTGGTGGCTTTCTTGGAAGAAAATCAGATGGTGGCCTGGATGGCAAACTTGATGGATGGGTTGGCTGCGGTTACAAAATATGTGTCGAGGAATTAAAACTTGTTATTGAAAATATTTAATTAACGATCTTGGGTAAAAAAGCAACGTCAGATTGTTTCTGACAATTGACTATGAATCCATCCTGATTCAATCTTGTCTTCAATCATCTATCCTGTTTGTCCTAATCATTAAGAAATCTTGAAAATCATAGAGGCTAGAGGGGCAAGGGCGATTCTCAACCCTATTGTTTGTCCTTCTGAATCATGAACGACTTCAGGACGAGAATTTAACTTGCCTGATCCACCATATTTTTCTGCATCTGAATTAAACAATTCTTCAGCATGCTCAAACATACCAAAATGCAGAACATAATTGGAGTGATACATAGGCGTAAAATTATGAACACAAAGAAGCTTTTCTTTATCACTTTTTCGAAAATAGCTAATAACACTATTGTAAGTATCGTTAAAGTCAACCCATTGAAAAGTTTCATAGTGAAAATCTTTTTCCCAAAGAGCTGAATGTTCCCGATAAAAGTAATTGAGCTCTTTGACCATTTGTTGAATGCCATGATGTGTTGGAAAATCAAGCAAAAACCATTCAAGCTCTCGCTTACAGTTCCATTCATTCCATTGTCCAATCTCTCCTCCCATAAAGAGTAATTTTTTTCCTGGTTGGCACATCATATAGCTAAACATTAAACGTAAATTGGCAAATTGCTGCCACATATCTCCCGGCATTTTACTCAATAGGGCTCTCTTACCATGCACAACCTCATCATGGGAAAACACAAGAATGAATTTTTCTGAGAACGCATAAATTAAGCCAAACGTCAAATCATTGTGGTGATGATGGCGATAAAGGGGATCTTTAGAGAAATATCTTAGAGTATCATTCATCCATCCCATGTTCCATTTTAAGTCAAATCCCAATCCGCCTTCTTCAACAGAATGGGTCACACCAGTAAAAGAAGTAGACTCTTCCGCTATTGTTAAAACACCAGGACAACGCATATGAATAATGGAATTAAGATGCTTAATAAATTCAATCGATTGCAAATTCTCTTTTCCGCCATAAACATTCGGAATCCAATCTCCACTATCTCTTCCATAGTCAAGATAAAGCATAGAGGCTACAGCATCGACGCGCAAGCCATCAATATGCATTTCTTCAAACCAAAAAAGTGCGTTAGCAATGAGAAAATTAGAAACTTCATGGCGGCCAAAATTAAAGATATGGGTATGCCAATGAGGATGATAGCCCTGGCGAGGATCTGCATGTTCATAGAGTGCAGAACCATCAAAACGACCCAAAGAAAAAGCATCTGTTGGAAAATGGCCGGGCACCCAATCTAAAATCACACCAATTCCATTTTCGTGAAGATGGTTCACAAAATATTTAAAGTCTTCAGGTGTTCCATGGCGGCTAGTGGGAGCATAAAACCCAGAAACTTGATATCCCCATGATTCATCCAGAGGATGCTCTTGAATGGGCAATAATTCCACATAATTAAATCCCATATCCGAACAGTAAAGAGCAAGAGCATGCGCCGCTTCGCGATAATTTAAAAAATTATCCCCATGTTTTCTCCAAGACCCAAGATGAACTTCATAAACACTCATTGGAATGGACTGAATATTTCTTTTCTGCCGCTGCTCTATCCAAGCATTATCTTGCCACTTAAAACGTTCTATATTGGCTAAAACAGAAGCTGTTGCAGGACGCAATTCACTCATTAACGCATAAGGATCTGCCTTGAGAATTCTTTCTCCCTGCTGTGTTTGAATTTCAAATTTATATTTATGCCCCTCTTCTAATCCAGGAACAAAAAGCTCCCAAATTCCGGAATATCCCAGTACACGCATAGGATTGGTACGCCCATCCCAATAATTAAAATCTCCGACGACTGAGACACCTCTGGCATTTGGAGCCCAAACAGAAAATTTTGCTCCTGTTACCCCTTCATGCGTCGTGAGACGTCCTCCCATTCTTTGATAAAGTTGATAATGAACTCCTTTACCAAACAAATACTGATCGATTTCACCAAAGGTCGGAGAAAACGCATAAGGATCGTGAGTTAAAAGTCCTAATTGATGGAAAACACGATAATCATACGGTGTTGTATGTTGAGGCACCACATACTCAAAAATTCCACTATCATGAATTTTTCGTGCTTCTACCAAAGATCCAAAAACTTCCAAAAAAACCTGTTGAGCGCCAGGTCGCCACAAGCGAATCACCTTACTTCCTTCAAAAAAAGGATGGAGCCCCAAAATAGCATGAGGATTATGATGCCTAATTTCGATGATGCGTAAAAGCTGATCATAAAAATATTCTTCAAATTGAATGGATTGCATAGTCATTGTCATAAAAATGAAATTAGGTTGCTTTATATTGAAAATCAGATCTTACTGAATTAATTAAAATTATCAAAGAAGTAATGACAATTTTTCTTTAGAAAAAGAGAAGATCGAGAATTTTTTCTCTCTCCCTTGTCTTGTAAATGGTGACGCAAGCGATAACTGCGAACATTAGAACGAAATTTAAATGCCAGCTCTTGATCCTGCTCAACAAACAACATCAGGCGCCTGATTGTTTTCTTTGTCCATTCTAAACTGATCCACCCCCCTCTGTCTAAAGGCACGTGAATCAAACGACCACAATGTAAAGAAGGCAAAAGATAAGGTAGAATTGCAATCTGCTCTTGCTGTTGTTGAAAAAACAATTGCCGAATTAAGCGAGATCCTTCAGTTAGAATCACTAAAGGAGAAATATCTAAAGACTGAAAAGGAGAATTTGGAATAAAGCCTTGATAATCACGATCTTCTAATTGAGGAGTTAACAAACTATTAAATCCGGCTTTAATGAGATTCGTCCAATGCTGTGATGCTTGATCTGGCATTTCATCAATCAAGCTCTTGCGGCAAGCTTCTAAGAGAGCTAGCGTTCCTTCTTTTGATCCGTTAGTGGAATAAGAAGGAATTAATTGACCTAAGCGATGCCAAAGAGGAAAAATTTCAGCTAAATTTAACCTACGTTTTATCCATTCCCAATCTTGAGCTTTGTGATTACCCAAGGAAAGACGATCGCAAGAAAAAGGGCGATAAGGTTCAAATAACGATGAGCTTCCCCAGAGATCTAGCCATTCATGATCACGTAAAAGATATTGGCTATGCTCATGCGCAATAGAAAGACCGCTAGAAGGAGTGCGATCGGCAATTAAGCGAATGGTTTCATCTTGCTTGGAGCTGACAATGTCATAACGAAGCCATCCTGCAGATGTTTTTCCTGAAACAGTGATGCACCCCTTCTCTAAATCATTACAAACGGTAAATTGTTCAACAGGTCCTTTTAATTCCAAACTAAACTGAGCAACAAGAAACGGCTGTGCACTTTTAAGCTGATAAATGCGAATTAAACAAGGAAAAATCTGCACTTGATAACCGCATCCAGTTAGAATGGTGGAAGTTCCTGGCAAATGACTGAAAGGACGCAAACGTTCAGCAATTGAAATGTGCATGATGATTTCCTTTCAAGAGGATGAAACGACACACCCGATTAAACCGGTAGGTGTATTAGCCGTCAATTCCACTTCAACAAGTTGATTAGGCCTAAGGGATTGTCCTTGCACCCAAACAGGAAGAAAATTGGTTGTATGTCCAGCGATTTCATTTGGACGATTTTCATCTGGGCTTTCTGTTAAAACCCACATTTTTCTATAAAGATAGGTATGACGTAATTCAAAGGATAATTGCTCTGAAAGGCGCAACACTTCTTGTTTGCGTTCGCGAATCACTTCTTGCGACACTTTATTAGGCATAAGGACTGATCGTGTACGAGGACGATCACTGTAAGGGAACATATGCACTTTGGCAAACTTCACTTGACGCATGACATCTAAAGTATCCGCAAAATCTGTATCTGTTTCACCGGGAAATCCCACAATAATATCTGTTGTAAAAGTAAAGTCAGGATTGGCTGTACGCAAGCGATCTATTGTTTCAAAAAAAACTTGACGTGTATACTTGCGATTCATCCGCTTTAGAATAACGTTGGATCCGGATTGCAAAACAATATGCATCGAGGGACACGTTGTTTTTCCATTTAAAACGGCATCTGCAAGATCATCATCTACTTCATCTGGATCAATAGAGGAAATACGGAGTCTTTCAAGTCCTGGCGTACGATCGACAAGACGAACAAGCTCAGCAAGCCTGACAGGTGTTTCCTCTTTTGCCACTCCCCCATCAAAGTCCCCAACGTTAATGCCCGTTAAAACAACTTCTTTATAGCCATTGGCAATAAGAGTTTTAACTTCTTGCAAGATATCGTCAACTGTACGAGAACGAGAACGACCTCTCACATAAGGAATGATACAATAGGTACAAAAGGAGTTACAACCATCTTGCACTTTAACAAATGCACGTGTATGCGCATCAAACTGTTTGATTGCAAATTCAGGAAGATCTTCCTCAGGAAAAAGAGTCGCAAGCAACTGATCTTTATCGCGGTTAGGAATCACGTGCGTGACACCTCCAAGCTGTTCAATGACTTGTGGCTGACGTTCAGCAAAACAGCCTGTCACAAGGAGCTTCGATCCCTCGTTCTCTCTTGCTAACTGACGAATGGCATGGCGGCTGCTGCTATCAGCAGACTCTGTTACAGTACAGGTATTGACAATGCAAATCTCAGCGTGTTCATTTTCTTGAGCAGCAGTATAACCCATTGCCACTAATTGATCATGATAAGCTTGAGATTCATATTGATTGGTTCGACATCCCAATGAAACGATCTTAAACTTTTTATTTCCTGATTCCGTCATAAATATCTTTTTATAAAGAGTCTAAAAAATTTTCTGAAATTGTAACACAAACGTCAAGCCAGTGTAAATCAAAATCCAATCCTATGACGCAGGCATGAGATGGCTCTGGATGACATCTTCAAATGCTTCTACACCATGGTAGATAAGATCTTCATGCAAGTCAGTTTGAACAAAAACAGAAAATGATTTTTCCCGAGCGTGTTTAATAAGATTGTAGAAGCAATTCCCTACAAATTTTTCTATTTTAAATAGACGTAATACTCCAGCGACAAAGCGAGTCATGACAAATGAGCAGACCACCAATGTTGCAAGACGGATGACCTTGAGCGCCGGATTCTGGAAAATATCTGTTGCATGTTTCACGCGAGCCCCTATATAGCGGAAAACAAAAACTAAGGCTCTTTCAGCAAACTTTTTTTCAAGGACTTTGATCTCGTTAAGAGTTTTTGCTTTTAAGAGAGCTTTGTCTTTTTTACTAGCTTTGACATGTTCTTTATCTGCTAATGTCGCTAAAGATTTCTGCAAGCATTTAACAAATAAACCACCGCCAAATTTTATTCGAACGGTAGCACCTATTGATTCCAAGACCTTTTCCTCAAGTTTACCAGTTCGTGTAATTTTTTGGATCGGAATAGGAATATCAACAAAACGAGCTGCTTCAATAGCAAATTCTCCGACTAAACGATTGATCAAACTTTGTTTTTCTTGCTCTTTTTCTATTAAAGGTTTCGCTTTGTGTTTTTGAAGTTTAATAGGCTTATCTAATTTCTTCAAACTTAGATCAAAGAAATTTTTACATAGCTGGAGCAAAATCTCTTCATTAAAAAGAGAATCTAATGCTTTTGGCAATAGCCCTGCAATCTCATGCTTGGCAGAATTCCAAATAGGAGATATTTGATCAGGCTTTAGATCTAGATCTGGGAGCATTTTAATAAGATCTTTTTCTCCATTAGGAAAAATGAGTCGGAAGATTAAATCTACCTGATCTGTATAAAAGCTCATTTCACGCTTCAAGTGTTGCTCTTCTTCTAAAGGAACGGCAGGATGTAATTCATCTTCAGCAACCCGAACAAAATTAGCAAAGTTGAGTCCTCCTTCTTGAAGAGATGCTTGGTTGAGATGCTTGACATGACGTATCAAAATCGGCAGTAGAGCAATTAATAAATCTTGATCAAAAGCTTCTCGATTCGCACCTTCTTTTTCTAAAAGAGGTGTTAAAGCTTTAATTAATTGATCTGTTAAAACAGGATTAATCCAATCAGCCGCTTGATGTTTATAAGATTTCAAAGTTTCGTCATCTAAAAATTTAAAAACACGGCTAAAAAAAGGAGTCGGTATTCCTTCTTCAATGACTTCTTTAAACACTTTTGCAGTTTGATACTCTTTTTCTTGTTTGCCAAGCCAAATACTTAGTGGATCATAAAGTGAATGCATTCCTTTCTTATCCGAATCGGCATGAATAGATAAAGAAAGAGTTGCTTTATCTATTACAAAACGCGTTAAAGAAAGAATTGCTTGGGCGACGCGAGATGTTGGCAGCTTTACTTCAACAGGATTAATTTCAACTTTATGATGTCTAACTTTTTGATCGAAACGATGCAAGACTAAGAAAAATTGAGTTGTTTTGCTCTTTATATTTGCAAGCATAGGTTTCCGCAAAGCAGGAGGAAAGCCAAAAAGATCTTTATCATCTTGAATTCCCAGATATGCAAATAATTGATCAGTAAAAGAAGCTAAAATTTGCTTATCTGAAGATTGAGGTGCTTCATCCACACTCAGAACATCTTTTTCAGGATCAAGAAGTTCTTCATCACCCATTTCTTGCTCTATGTCTTTTTCTGAAAGAGCAAGATCTTTCCCGTTTATTTGATTTTCTAGAGAAAGAAGTCGATCTCTTGTTGCCTGCGCCAATAGTTGAATTTTTTGCAAATCGTTTTGGCTCATTTGACTGACTCTAACAGCCAACTTAAGGAGCAAAGTTTCAATATATCCCTCCAGCCATCGCCAAATAGAGTCAAAGGAAGATTCTTGCTGAACAAACCCTCTTAAATGAGTCACAAGATCATCTTTTGCTTTATCTGTAAGTTTTAGAGAAGGGAACAAAGAAATAAACGCATTTGGCGCACCATCAATTTTTCTGTTCAGCCATTCAGGTAAATGATCAATGATATCTTGAGCTAAAAATTGACAACCTTTCTGGATACGGTCACCCTCTGGCAATAACTGGACTTTTTCTTCTAATTCTGCTCTTTCAATTTGAGGAAGAATAAAATCGCTTGCATGATTAAAAATAATTTTTGGCAAAATAGAATAGATAAATTTCTCAACATGAGGCCGAAACCCTTTTGGAAAAGGAAGCTTTCGCTGAAAGTCATAACCTAGAATACTTAATAATTGGCTAGAAAAGTTTTCAAACATAGGCTCTATGCAAGGCCACAGTTTTTTTAATTCTTCTATTTCTGTTTCAACAAGGCTCGGATCTTTTGCGCTTTGAATCTCATTTTTTAAATGAATGGCTCTTTTCAAATTTTCTAAATCTTGCTCCGATAGTGCTTCAATAGAGAGCACTTCGCAGGCCTTCGCAATTTCTTGGACGAACCAAACAAAAAAGGAGGCAGGTGAATCTTTTTGATCGTCTCCTATCACTCCATCAAATAAGTGCTTTAAACCACTAAAAGCACACTCTAAAGAAGAAAGACTATGATTTTTAATTAAGTCTGCGCAAAGCTGTAAAGCCAAAGCCTCTAGACATTGCTCACTCTTATGCATTAGCAAAGGCAAGACTTTATTTTGTTTTAATAAAGCATCCCATTGCTCATCTAGCTTTTCTTTCTGATCTTGTGTTAAAGGATAAGGAAGAATAACACTAAGCTTTTCAGCTAAAGAAAAGTCTGAATTTGCTAATTTTGAAACAGCATTTTCAACTGTTCGCTTAGCAATATGCGGCAGGGAATTGATGAGAGAAACATCATTAAAAGATAATTTAATTTGACTTTGATGAGATGTTTTCTGACTTAAAACAGTCCATTCAGGTATTGCCTGAAGCATTAACTTAGGCAATCTATCTTCTATAAAATGGGAAATAACTGGCCATAAATGTTGTTTCAAGGAGGCTGGTAGCGGGAAACTTTCCTCTTGATTTAATCCGAAAGGTGCTAATAACTCTTGCACAGCTTCCTTGCTTATGCTGACTACTGTAGGGTCCTTAGATAAAGCCTTCCAAAACATTTCAAGAGGCTTCCCTTCCGTCCAAGTTTGTAGAATATAAAGAGGAAGCGGGGTTGTTTCTGTATCTTTTATATTTGGAACAAATTGCGACAAGTTATAGAGAACACGCTCCATCCCATAACGCTCTAAAAAGCCGCCCATTTTCAACAATATTTGTTCATTCGTTATCAAGAACTCTTTGCTATATTTAACAAACAACCTAGAGAGATTTTGGGCTTCTAAATCTGAAACTCGCAGCTTTTCAATAAGCCATGTCTCAATACCAGGTTGTAATTTGTCTATCAATTTTCCTTGATCTTTGCGAATAAAGTGTCCGATCAATTGAGAAGGCAATTGAAGCAAATGGCCTACTTCCAATCCATATGCTTCTGCAGCAAACATGTTTTCCCAATCAGAATGTTCGTGACTTAAGGATCTAGTTTCAAAATAAATTTTTTTTAGCAAGCTTGGTAGTGCTTCTGTGAGCTTTCTCCACAAAATTTTCTTAAAAGGTTTAACAGGTATCGTATGATGAAAAAGTTGAAGATCTTCTGCGCCATTCGGAAAACATTTAGCTAATAATTCATCCGCAAGCTCTCGAAAGACTTGCTGATACTGAGTTTCTTTATCTTGATCTTTTGATTGCTCAATGTCTTTCAATTGTTTTTCATACTTAGCTAAAGCAGAGACGACAACTGTTAAAAGCCTTCCAATAGGATTGCGTTGCTGATCAGCAAATCGCTTTTGAGGATCAAAAGCTTCATCACCTAAATTTGCTAAAATCTGCAAAACATTTGCTTTTATTGTCTGGACAATCAGATCTTGGCTCACATTTAATAGCCATTCGGATCCATTAGCTAATTTTTCAAAAAAAGCATTTTGAAGAGCTTCAATAGGATCAAATGAAGCTCCTCCCCACCCAAGATCTTCCTCTTTTTGATCTTCATAAGGATACTCTTGAATTGCCTGTTTTATTTTTTCTTTAATTTTATCGGCCTTTTGAAGATAAAGGCTGGCCATTTTCTCCGCGACAAAATCACAGCAATAAGCAAAATCTTTATTATGCTGAGCAATCCTTGCAAGGCTTTTATTAATACTTGCTGTTGGATCTTTCGTTCCTCCAAAATTTGCTACATCAAACACTTCATCGGAAATCTTAGCCCCTTCTATTAAAAGATTGAAACCTACTTTGGCACAACTTTCTGTTACTTCCACTACTTTTTTCGCTAATGGATTCATATGAGGTTGATGAAGTCTGTCATAGGCTTTTTGCCCCCAACTCTTTAACTCTTCGTATCCGACCTTCGCAACTTTATATATTGGCGGAATAGCGACATAGGCAATTGGACCCCATATCAAGGCGTTGGCAAAAGAAGATGGAGAAATAATTTCGCTGTCTAAAGCATTTCCCATTAAGTCAACTGATGGAGGGGGAAAATCAACACCCGTGAAATTCATAATCTAACCTTAAGAATCATTAATCGTAGTATAAATATAAAAGCGGAATTTTATCACAAATGTCATATATGTTTAAAGAATTAACAATAAGTTAATAATTAAAACAAAAAAAAATAGATTACTAAACAAGAAAAATAAAATCAATAAAGAAATTTTAAATTAAAAATCTCTAACTGAGTCGTCTACTCAGTTAGAGATTTTAAGAAGATTAGAAAAGTAAATTAATTTTACTCTTCAACAACGATAAGCGGTTGAGGAATAAGAGGTTCTTCAAGGCTTCCTTCTAATGTCGTTTTCAAATGGCGACCGATTCTAAAGAGAGCGTCCTCGAGATGAGGAGCATAACTCATTGGTTGGTCAGCTGGAATTTGGGTTAATAAATCTAACAACATATCGCGATTTTCATCTAACGAGACAATGTGATAAATTTTCTCTTTGACCCAACCTTTAATTGGACTAAAGAGGACAGATAGGATGGTTCCAACAATCTTAAAGAAGATGAAACCGAATACCATGTCTAAACCTCTTTTCAAATCAACTCCAGCTCGGCCAAATTTCTTTTCAAAAACTTTATCAAAACGTGCTTGTGCTTCTTCCCACTTAGTACGGATAAAGTAAGCAATACTAACATCGATGACTTCTCGAGAAACCTGTTTGATTCCTGCCTTGACTTGTGCATCTTTAGCTGCTTTCATGTTCTGTCTATTTTTTATCTCTTCTTCTGTTCTAGCAGCAGGAGGAACATTGAGGAGATAATTGCCATCTTTGTCTCGTTTTACTAATTGTTCAAGAGCTAATTCCAATTTATCCTTGATAAAAGATTCATTGAATTGATTGCGCAAAACAGCTCCTAATGTTTTTTTCATCTCTGGAGAAACTGATCCATCTGGATTCATGATTTGCTTTTTAATCCAATTGGGCAATTTTACCATCTTGAGTGTTTCAGCAATTAGTTCGCCTGAAGCATCATCTAAGGCATCTAATTCTCGATCCGCAGGTTCTGCCGGAGCTTTCTTTGCAACTATTTTGCCTGCTTTTGCCAAATTTCGTAGTTCTTGAGCGGTCACAGTACTAGTACCAAGGTTATCTCTCAAACTAGTTCCAGTTGTTTTGAAAATCAATTGATCTTTTTTATACATATCAAGCAAATTTTCATCGGGCATTTCATGTAATGGAAGCAGAGAATTGCGCATTGTTTCCAAACTACTCAACACCATTTGGTTGATGGCACTTGGATCTAAGATCAACTCTGTTAACATTGGAAAAATTACAGGGAATAAATTCTTTTTTAAAGTTCTCCAAGCTTCTCCACGCAATTCTACTGGTATATACGTCAAATCATTTTTGCCATTAGGAAATAGCATTTTCATTAATGATTTCGTCGCAGGTGTATAAAATTCTTTTTGCTTTTGTATTTGATGAGATGCAGCTTCTTGACGAATGACTTCCCTCAAAGGCAATTCTCCATTTTTTGGAGCTCTTAAGGCTTGCTTTTGCGCCTTTGTTAAAGTTTTTCCAACAATCGTTAAGTGAATTTTCTCAATTTCAGTTATCACCTCTAGATGGCTGATAACTTGTTTTCCTTGCTTTTCTTCTTTTATCCATTTAGCAAATTTTACTTTTAATTTACCTTGAGCGCTAATCCACGCTCGTTCTTGCTCGGGAGATAACTTGCCAAATTTTTTACCTCCAGCGCGAGCTTGTTGAACAGGAGTCAACAAACCAAAAAGCCTTTTACCAATTTCATCTATTGAATGCTGGTAATCGATGGCAGTTGTAGGTACTGCAGGATGCAATTGATCTCCAGCTGCTTGAACGTAATCTTGATGTAGCATTTGACTACGTCCTGATTGAGCAGCCAATCGTTTTGCGTCGTTAAGATTGCCCATATATTCGGCTGCAACTTTTAAGATGCCTGCCATTAAATTCTGAGTAGTGGCAGCGTCATTGTTATTCTCAAAATCAACTGCTTTTTGCAGAGTTCGGGTAAGAGGGGCTAGAATTAAGTTACTTAACAATTGGGCTGCTTTTTTCTTATCTTCTGGTAAATTTTCAGCATCAGCGATTTTTTCTAAATTTTCTCCTAGTAATTGCTGGAATTGATCACCTTTTGTGTAATTCAACAGCAATTTGGCTACCGCTAAATCCTTGCGGGCTAATTCCTCTAAATAATTCTCAACGCCTTTAGAGATAAGGTTAACTCCCTTCAGTTTATCTCCACCAATATCTGTTAAAACATCAGGAACAGCGCTCATGACAAGATTAGCTAAATCCTCTGATAAAATTTTAACACGCATATCTATTGCAGCATTGACAGGAGCTACTTCATCTGTATTATCTTCTAAAGTTGCTACATGTTGCTGCATATAAATCAGCATCTTACCTAATTGATCTTTGATGAGATTGTAAGCTGTTGCTTTAAGAGGAACAGGAAGACCTTCAAGCGCATCGGGAGAATCAATTCCCAAAATATCTTTCATGATGGAATCGTTAAGCTCTCGAGCTACTTCATCAAAAGGTCTCTTATTAATATCAGGATATTTATCTTTGACTAATTTTAATAAATGATCAACTAAGACTAACAATGTATCTTTGTCTTGAGCACCTTTGTTCTTTTGCGCTATACCAATAAAAATTCGCAATAACATGCCTTCTACATAGGTTCCGACAAATCCTGACATGTTTTGATAAATATCTGATTGATCATGCATTAAACTTTGCAGTTCTGTAGCAAAAGCCTTTTGTATTTGAGGATTAGCAGCATATGGCAAGCCTTGACTCATAAGGTTTGCCAATTTCTCTGGAGTAATCAAGACATTTCGAACTTGTTCTTTCGCACGAACTTTTTTGAGTTTAATTTTTAGTTCGTTTATCTGATCAGAAGAAAGATTAGCACCTATCACTTTTGCATAGCTTTTTATAATTGCGTGATTGCTAATGTCTTTCTCTTTAGAATTCTGTTGAAGCTTTTCTATTTCCTTAGCAAATTGCTCTAATTGAGTGTCCGTTGGAGGAGTTCCATCACTCAATATGACAAACAAGCGACTAGCAATAGATAGGTAGCTATCGACTCCATGAGGTAGTAAAGAAAAAATATCTTTTGATAAAGCAGTGCATAGGCTACTCATAAATTTTGATCCAGAAAGCCGATCAAGTTCAGCTCGATTTTGCTCTCGTTCAATCATAGGCAAAATAAGAGGAGTGAGGTGCTGATAAGCTTGTTCTTTGATTTTCTCGTAACCAACTTGTCTTAATACTGGAGAGATACCTACTAAATCTGCAGATGATTGAAGACCTATGATATCTTCTATCACTTCATTAATCATTTCTTGAGCAACTTCTTCTGCACTCTTACCTGGAATCAAGGCGGCATTTTTCGCCCATTTTTCAACTTTTTTTGTTAGTACAGCCATGATATCTTGATCATCAGTCAGATTAGATTCTGCTATTTTGAGGAATAATCGGATAAGCATTCCCTCTGCATAACGCTGCATGAACTCACGATTGTCTACAAAAGTTTGGTCTTGTCCAACAATCACATCTTGTAATTGAGGAGCAACAAGGGTATGAAGTTCTGTGGCACCAGGAATAAGATCATTAATTGCGCTTGCAATTTCTTCAGGAGTAATAATTACCGTTTTGATTTTCTCTACCACCTTATCCGATTGGATGGCTTGTAAAATATTAGCCTTCTGAGATGGCAAAATAGACTTTTGCAATCCGGACACTTGGGATTGATAAGCATCTAGTAAATCTTGAGATTTTAATTTCCCCTTACCACGGTTAAGGAGGAATAAGTTAACACTCTTTGCTAATGTTTGAGCTTGCTTCTTCAGTTTGTCTGTTTCTTTTGCATTTGAAGGAGGAAATTCTTTCTCAAGAATGGACAAAATGTTGTCTTTTGAAATAGATTGTCCAGAAGCAACTAGAGTTTCAAGCTCCTGACTGATCAATTGCTCCTTATCTGCTGGAACAATATCTTTAAGAAGCGATTGTAGCATAGAGGCCGTGACGCCCGCTTTACCCAATTCAATCATTTTTTCTTGCAAAGCAGCTTCCATGCTAGCGACTTCTTGCGGTGTCGGCTGTTTGATTCCCATAGTTTTTAAAATCAATTCTGCAAAAGGCTTATAACTTGTGACAAAATCAGGAATTCGGCTAACTATTTCTTCTGCGGCTCCTTTTGCAAATAAAGGCAAGAATTGATTTCCCTTAGAGAGTCTGTTTAGTTTCTCTTTATTTTTCTCGAGATCCAAAGCAGGCAAGAGGATAGGAGAAATTTGATGGAAAAGCACACGTGCAATATGCTCATTTTTTGCCGATTCAATGATCGGCCAAATTTTATCTTGTAAAAAAGCTGGAAGATTTAACTTTTCTTTTTGTCCCAGCCCAATCAAAGCCATGAGTTCTTGAGACAAGATTTGGAAAGTTTTAAGATGAGAATCAAGCTCTTTTTCCAATTCTTTTAAACTTTCAGAAAGTTCTTCAATTTCTGCGCGACTTTTCCTAGCTTCGTCTAACCAGCTTTTTG
Source organism: Parachlamydiaceae bacterium (assembly GCA_044226925.1). Classification (GTDB taxonomy): domain Bacteria; phylum Chlamydiota; class Chlamydiia; order Chlamydiales; family Parachlamydiaceae; genus JANWJE01. The sequence goes on along the minus strand of JBGAGC010000001.1, from coordinate 1,760,844 downwards.
CTTTGGTCCACTCTGGGCTATTTCCTAGCAGCTGCGCATCATGATAAGCAACAGCAATTTCTTTTTTTTGCAAATCTGTTTTTAAATGCTGTAATTCTTTATTGCCATTTTGAATAGTTGCTTCAATATTGATGATTTGAGAAAACCATTGAAGTTCTTCTGCAGACATATCTAAAAGAGTGTACAAAATCTCTTTTTCTAGCAACTCTTGCTCGATTTCAGGAGAAGCTTCTTCATCTTTTTCTTGAAGTTCTTGAATTTGCTTTTCTAATTCTTGAATGTAAGTCGTATGATCGGGATACATTGCAGATAGCATTTTGTGCCTAATGAGAGCATTGCTCATACTAGGAATATCATTGACTGTTAAAGGCTCACCTGGAATGTTCTTATTAATCTTATCAAGAAATTCATCTCTCTGCTTCTTAAGACTATCTAGATAAGTAGATGCTCTTAGATAGCGAAGATTAGCTTGCCAAACATCTTCAAGAAGAGTTAACTGCTGAGGTTGAATATCAGTAGGCCAGCTTGCAGTTTTCTTTTTCAACGTTTGTATTCTTTCAGTTTTTATTTTGATGTCTTCCTGAATAGTTAAAGCAACATCAAAAGATTCTCTTTGGTCTTGATCAAATCCAGAAATAGCTTTAGAAAAAGCTTGATGGATATTTTTAAGCAATTGCGCAGCATAGTCTTTACTATTCTTTTGGAAATTTGTTTCGATCATTTCCACAAGAGCTTTATTCAAAACAGCTTGTATAGCCTGTCTGAGTAAAACCATGGATTCTGAAGTTCTACCCTCCATAACGCCTAATGCGCTAATGTTATTCTTAAACCAGTTTTTGAGATCTTCATTAATTTTTACGCCAGGTAGATACTGCGCAAACAATTCTTCAATTGTATCTCCAAGCCCTAAAGTTGTGATTATTCCAATATTCTGTTCTAATACCTGCTCAACAATTTGATTACTAATCTTGTCTGTAATTGTGAGTAATTCTTCACCGTAATCATAGTTTCTAAGTTTATCTTCAGCTTCAACAGAGATTTTTTGAATCTCTAACCAATCTGGATTCGTTTTTTTCAATGTATCTTGTAGATCATTTGCCTTTTCAATAACTTTTGGAATCAGTAAATCTTTGATAAATGGTGGAAGCGGCAGCGTTTGGACAAATTCTTTCCAAAACTGATCTGGAATAACATCTTCTCCACGCAAAGATTGAAATTTCTCGACAACACGGTCTGAAAGTTCTTTCACAAATTGATCGCCTTGAACTTGTTGTCCTTCTGGAATAACAAGCTTAGCACCTTGAGCTAATAAAGCTAAATTCAAGTTATTCAAAACTTGCTGAATAAATTGACCAAGACTTAATAAGTTAGGATCTTCCGTATGCAGCATCGATTGCACTGATTTAACAATCCAATTCGCAAGCTGTTCTTGAGACATTTGTCTTAAGAAATATGCTTTTTTTTGATCTTCGCTTAACTTATCTAAATCGACAGATTCATCTTGAGGATTCATGAGAGTATTTAATACCCCTGATAACATCCCCACAACTTTCGGATCAGCCTGAATATAATTCTTAGTAAAAGCAACTAAGAGAGCCGATGGAGCTTGGATGACAGGTTTTAAATCTGGAGCTCCTACTCTTGTTTGTAGATCATTTTTCCAATTTTGGATTTTTGTAGGATCATTTTCTACTGAATCATAAGACTGCTGTAACAAATCTACAACAGCACTTCTTACAAAAGAATTGTATACCATACCTAATAGTTGAACTATTCCAGGAAATTTAAAAAGAGAAGGGATCTCCATGTCCTTAAGCTTTTCTGGAAAAAGACAGACAAGTATTTCATCAGCTACTGTTTCAAATACCTTTTGCAGGGCTATGTGTCGCTTATTTAAACGCATCAAAAGCGAAAGCAGTTGGTTTATCTCTTTTCTCCTGTCCAGTGAAGCGTTTTCATACTCTGGAAATAGTTTAAATGTCAGCTGATGGCTTAAATCTCCCTCTTGAATAAAACGTTGAATAAGGGCTTGTTTTTCAGGATTGGATTCAATATCAGGAATGACTTGTTTACTTAAAATCGGCAATTGTGCTCGGTCATCTCTATACTTCTCTTCTATGTCTGCTAAAAATTGTCTGTTAACACAAGCGGAGACTTTTTGACTAAAAAGAGAAAGAATATTAACTAAAGTCGATTGGTTATCATAACCCGGAATGTTATCTTTATTTTGTTTCAGTTGCTTCGCTAAATTGACAAATCCTTTTGCCAAATTCACTTCAACTATGTTTAAAATTAATTCCTGTTGAAATGAAAGGTTAGTCGCAATAAAGCCTTTATTCTCTTCCTTAACTAGGGATGTCATTTTCCCATTAACAGAGCGGCTTGTTAATAATCTTACAAAATCAAATAACTCAACAAATTGAGTATCCACTCCACTCTTTAGCATATCTTCTTTAGAAGCTGCGATAGTCTGTTCTTTTGTCTTTTTAAGAAAGTCATTATAGGAATTCGCTTGGGATTGAATTCCCATTGACGTTAATATTTTGATACAATCCCATCCTACAGCTCCACCACTTTTTAGGCCTTCCCATCCTTTTGCTCCACCAAGCTTAACATATTCAAGTCCTACAGCGAGACCACCTTTCGTATAATCAACTCCAGTTTGAATTAAATTTCCGACCTTGCTTTTCCACCAACTTTGTCCAACTTCTGCTGTTTTTACCACTTCTTGGGAAGATTCTACTTTTTCTTCCTTTTCGAGAGATTTTCCGTTATCTTTCACCACTACAAGCCCTAGAGCCTCTTTTTTAGCATCTGAAGGAGATCCTAAGTCTTCATCTTCTTTCTCTACCTGATCTTCTGGATTCTCCTCTTCAACATCCAATTCTCCGTCTTGATTGATTTCTGCTTCAACTTCCGATTCCTCTTGTTGACTTTCTACTGCAGGAGGATTTTGATCTTCCGGCGCCGCCTTCTTCCAACTAAAAAGAGCCCAAAATCTTGAATACATAGATTGAGGTGCTGGTTGCGTTTGCGGATTTAAATTCTGCTTCGCAACTTGCTCAATATTTGACTCTTCCTGCTTTCTATTGGCGTCAACCTGCACAAGTGAAGAATCACTAGTTGGCAGTGAGTTGGGTTGCACGGGCGTAGATGCCATAAGGACTCCTAAAGAAAACTAATTTTTATTAAAATATTAAATCTAAGTTTATAATAGCATAAATCTTATTATATATAAATAAAAAACAAGTTAAACAATTTTAAAACTTATGTTAATCATTTTTAAATTTTTTGTTAATTTTTTATAAAGATATAAATTGAAAGAATGCTTGAATCTCTCCCTTAAATTCTAAAGTGAGTGTGTAAAATAAGGGAATATCATTTGAAGCCCTCATGAGCTCTAATCCTTTTTCGAATACTCAGTATTCCTTTCAGCCATGCTGGGCTAAAATCAGACGTCCGGTTATTTTCCCCTAGCCATCAGACTAAAGCTCATCCCATCTATCAATAAATTAAATTGATATGTATTTTTCAATTTTATCAAATGAGCTTAATCCTTGATCTAGTAAAGTTTAAGACAAAAAAGGAAATCCTTGCTGGCGTAAAGAAATATAACGCTGCTGGCCAATAATCAAATGATCGTGCAAAGGAATATTGATGAGGTGGCTCACTTCAACAAGTTTTTTTGTCATTTCCCAATCTTGCTGGGAAGGAGTAGGATCACCGCTAGGATGATTATGGGCAACAATTAAACTTGCGGCTTTATGCCGAATGGCAGGATAAAAAACTTCGCGAGGATGAACCAGAGTTTGGGAGAGACTGCCAATCGAGACAATTTCATGGCAAATGACATAGCCTTTTGTATCTTGTAAAATGACGACAAAAAACTCCCGTTTTTCATGTTCAAGCTCATCTTTAATCAAATAATAAGCGTGAGAAGGATGTTCAATACGATATTTAGGCTTAATGACTTGTCTAGAAGCACGCATTCCTAAGTTAAAGGCTGCTTTTAATTGAATGGCCTTAGCAAGGCCTATTCCTTTAATTTCTAATAATTCTGTTAAAGTTGCTTCAGCTAATTGGTGCAATCCTCCGAAGCGGGCCACAATTTCATGTGCTAATTGAAGAATAGGCTTTGTTTTACTTCCGCTGCCTAAAATAATCGCAATGAGTTCTGTTGTCGACAAAGACTCAGCGCCCGCACGCATGAGTCTTTCTCGTGGTCTTTCTTCTTCGGGTAATTGTTGAATGGAATAATTCATAACTTTAAGTGGGAATGCAATAGCTCGATAATTTATTTGCTAAAGCAACAGGCACATCGATTCGCATAATGACATCATTATCTTCATAATCTTGCTTAATAATATGACCTGTTCGCATGATTTCGCTGACAATGGCATATTCACTTTGAGGGATACGCACATCAATCACTTTACGCTGGCGGCTCAATTCCTGAATCATGACTTCTTGCAATTCATTAAATCCCGCATGAGTCAAGGCTGAAATTTGAACATTTTTGGGATAAGTCATGCGCAAGCGATGAATTAAACTGGAACTCGGAGCTTTATCAATTTTATTTAAGACAGTGATAATGGGCTTTTTGCCTGCCCCCAATTCTTTTAAAACTTCATGCGTTGTTGCTGCTTGTTCTTCTGCCATAGGATGGCTAGCGTCAATCAAATGTAATAAAATGTCAGCTTCTATTGCTTCTTCTAGCGTACTTTTGAAAGCCGCAACAAGCAAGTGAGGCAGTTTGCGGATAAATCCCACGGTATCAATCATTAAGACTTCTTGATTATTATTGAGAGTAAATTTTCGAGTTGTGGTATCTAGAGTAGCAAATAGTTTATCTTCTACAAATACCCCAGCATTTGTTAAGGCATTTAACAAAGTGGATTTACCTGCGTTGGTATAACCGATAATGGCAAAAACAGGAATTTCCGAACGTTCTCGAGAAATCCGTTGTGTATCGCGATGAGCGCGCACTTCGATAATTTCTCTTTGCAATTGATCAATTTTACGCTTAAGAATTCGCCGGTCAATTTCAATTTGCTTTTCACCTTCTCCTTTTAGATAAGCTCCACCTCCACCAGATCCCGATGTCCCTGCTTGGCGAGAAAGGTGTGTCCATAAGCGTTTTAAACGAGGTGCTTCATATTTCACTTGAGCTAATTCAATCTGCAGTCGAGCTTCTTTGGTTTGTGCTCGTTGAGCAAAAACCCCTAAAATGACTTCTGTGCGATCCATGACTGGACGATTAAAAGCTTTTTGCAAATTCCGCTGCTGTGCAGGCGTAATTTCATCGTCAAAAATGACAACATCTACATGCTTTTCATCCGCAATACGCAATAGCTCTTCTAGCTTTCCTTTACCTACATAAATCGATGCGTCATATTTACGGATAGCACAAGCCTCTTTATGAATTGTTTCCATTCCAAATGTTTCAACAAGAAGTTCTAACTCTTCTAAGTGTTCTTCACAAATTGATCGTTGGGAGGAACCTTGATAGGTTGAGACTAGAAGAGTTTTTTTTATTTCTTCTGTTTGATGCAAAATTAAATCTGAATCATCTCGTCGGATCTGATTATTACTGTTACTCATGAAACCTCATTCAATCAAAATCTATTTCTAATCCATCATAAGCTAAACGCACATTTGCTGGTAAGTAGGCATTTGTCTGATGATGATCAAGGTCATGAGAAATATGCGTTAGCCAAACATGCTTAGCATTTAGCTCTTTGGCAAAATCAATGGCCTCATCAACAGAAAAATGCAATGGAGAAGGAGTATAGCGCAAAGCACTAATAATGAGATAGCGAACTCCGGCTAAATCATCAAATATGGAAGAAGAAAAATTCCGAATATCAGATAAATAAGCTAAATTTCCTATTCGATATCCATTCACGGCCATCCCACCCTGCATGTAGGTCACATATTCAATCTTAGTTCCCTCAAATATGACTTTTCCCATCGGCTCTTTTGGTAATACTTGTAAACGAAGACGTGAGACAAAATTCTCTGTTTCATGTTCAGCTCGAAATAAGTAATAATAACGCAGCTGTACATCTTGGGCTGTGTCGGAGGATAGTAAAATAGGCAAAGGTGTTTCTCGACGATAATAAATAGGACGCAAATCATCAAGGCCTGCAGTATGATCATGATGGGCATGTGTTAATAAAACTCCATCGAGAGTCAACACTTGAAAACGCAAAGCCTGATAACGGAAATCTGGACCCGCATCGATTAAAAATTTTTTCTCCCCTAATTGTACAAGAACTGAGGGCCGCAAGCGATGATTAAGAGGATCTGTAGAATGACAAACAGAACATGAACAGCCAATGACAGGGATTCCTAGAGATCCTCCTGTACCCAAAAAGGTCAATTTTTTTTTCATAATTTTGGTGGTTGATTAAATAACTGCATAGCATCTTGATAAAGATGAGGGCGATAGAAATAAGCCCATTCCCCTTGATCTGGTCTCTGTTCATGCAGCTGTACTCGAAAATAATCATCCGGCACCAACTGCACAATTTGAAAGATTTTATTGGTAGAGGTCTCGGCTCCCTCCTGCGTACGCATACTGATTGTAAGAAGAGTAGGACGGCTTCTAAAAAATAAATCTTTAACCTGATTTGTCACCTCTTCCACACTTTTTTCAGAAGCGATTAAACGATAAAACTGTTGATAATTCTCCAAGGAAACATTTTGACGCACTTCCCCTTTTTGAGGATCAAAGAAGGAAAACTCCATGCGATCAAAAATAAAATGAACATTACGCCCGGTTCTAGGATGTTTATCTTGATAATTAATCTCCTCAAGAACTGCGGGATCTAAAATAGTGTTTCCTGCCAAATATCGACCCGAAGGTCCATAATAGTAAACAAAAAGAAAAGCCAGCAATCCAGCACAAATGATCGCTGTTCCTAAAACCGCTAAGATATTTCGAATGTCTCGATTTTCACGTATTTCTTTTATCACCACAAGATTTCTTTCCCCGAATTGTCGTTCAATGGAAGATTGTCTGGTTCAAACTCTACAATGCTCAGTCATTTCTATCAACCACAGCCTCTCAGAAGCAACAAAAATTAGTAAAATAACGTGGATTTCAATTGTCGCTACTAGACCTTTCTGTATGTTTTATATAAAAAATTTCGTTTTTATAATTACATGATTTAATTATTTAAAACATCATACCATTCATCTAAAATGCTTAAAAGAAATAAAAATAATAATTTTTTGATAAAATATAAAAAAAATTCGTTATGCTTGAGAATTTAAATCGATGCTAGAATTGAAAAACTTTATCCTAAGAGAAAATGTAAAAATTCTATAGCAAAGATGACTATCTTAAAAACAAAAACTTTGGGTAAAACTTCTTCAAAAGAAAAATCCATGAATTCACAAAAAAATTCGACACATATTGCCATTATTGGTGCAGGCTTTTGCGGCCTCGCTTTGGCTTGGTATTTATTGAATCATCAACCTTCTTTTCCGCATTTGAAGGTGTGTTTATTTGATTCTAAAGGAATCGGACAAGGGGCATCTGGAATCGCAGCAGGACTCTTGCATCCTTATGCTGGAGCACACGCAAAATTAAATTGGAGGGGGCAAGAAGGTTTTCAAGCAACCCAAGAACTCCTTAAAGTTGCTTCAAACGCAATCGGAAGGCCTGTGACGGCAAAAAAGCCAGGAATTTTGCGACTAGCATTAAATGAAGAGCAGCACATAGACTTTCAACGCTGTGCTGAACGTTATCCCAATGATGTACAATGGATGGATGCTTCGCTATGCCAAGAGCTAGCCCCTGGTTGCGCTCCTGTTCCAGGCCTTTGGATCAAACCTGGGTTGACGATTTATTCGTCTCATTATTTGCAAGGACTTTGGAAAGCATGTGTCATGCAAGGAGCACAATTTGAACAGCGCAAAATCTCCTCTTTAGAAGAGACAAAAGACTTTGATTTGACAATTATCGCAACTGGAGCGGACACGCTTCAACTTCCTGAAATTTCTCACCTTCCATTAAGCAGGGTAAAAGGACAAGTTCTGGAACTTGCTTGGCCCCCACATGTGAATCCTTTAAAATGCCCTCTTAATTCTCACGTTTACCTTCTCATGACAGAAAACAACACATCTTGTTTAGTTGGCGCCACCTATGAAAAAGGATTTCAAGATGCTGTTGTAGATCTTGAAGCCGCGCAAAAGGAAATTTTACCCAAAGCATTTGAATTATTTCCCCCTTTAAAACAGGCTTCTATTTTAAATTGCTATACAGGAATGCGAGCTGTGACTTCGCAGCATCGCCCCCTCATTCAACGTTTATCTTCTTCACACTGGATTTTAACAGGCATGGGATCGAAAGGGCTTCTTTACCATGCTCTATTTGCAAAAGAGCTTGTCGAAATGATCTGGAAAGATAGAGGAATGACTTAAAGCATGATCTTATTTAAAGGTTATGCTTCATGCATTTCATAAATTTTTTTAGAGAAATTAGACCAACAGCTGCAATAGTATAGCAATGACCCCGATCGCTACCAATTTGTTAATCTCTTGCTTCATCTTCCGATCGAACTAAATTCAGAGACACTCTCTTTAAAAAGCTAGTATTTTCCAAGCATTCTGATCTTCCAACTCATCTAACTTCCTTTTTGCTGCTTTTGCATTAAAACGTGTGCTTCAGCAGCAAAGTTAAAAAAGAAAATAACCGCTGGCGTCAAAAAAGCTGTAAAAGGAAGCATAATGAAGAACCATTTTAAGACAGTTTGAAGTTCATTTTGACAATTTAAACACATTGTTCCTGTCAACATGGCAGCAATCGTTAAAAGGGCTATAATTAAAACAAGAGGAAGCAAACCGATCAATATCAAGATACAATTTGCAAAAGGATCTTTTTCTAAACGTTTAATAGCCATTTGGAAAATGGCTTTGCTTTCCAGTCCTTTCAAAGCAATGAGGGGAGCAATAAAAAAGAGAATAGCTAAACCTAAAAGACATAAAACAAGAGTTCCCAAATTAATCAAAAAAGGTGCAAAGGAAAGAACGGCGCCAAAAAATTCTCCGACTGCAGGAATTTCGCTTAAAAGCACAAAAATGCCTAAAAGCATCCATAACAAAAGATAACTTAAAATGATGGGAATTGCAAAATACGAAGATCCAATGACGACTTCCCAGGAATGTGATAAAGTATTCCAATAGTTGACGTCTTTTTGTTTAATTTCATCGTGATAGATGCGAATCAGTAAAATTCCCATCGATAACAAAATACCTGTACAAATAAAAATAGGCAAGAAAGTCAAACTTAACTGAATCCATTGTCCAGCATGCAAAGCAAGCCCTCGAAAAAAAACGACAAGAAGGCCACTTAAAGCTAAAGCACAAAAAACAAAAAGCAATTTTTTTCTGGAAAAAGTGAAAGCTAATGCTCGATTAAAAATAAAAGAAAATGCTTGAAAATCCATTGTTTACTCTTAAAGATCTGTTATAGGCGCTAAAAGCAGTGCCGCTTCCGATGATTTTATTTTAAAAGTAGTGAATCTTTAACTTCATTCACTACCACTCTCCTATTGTAACGAGAATGCAGCAATTTTGTCTTATTTAAAATGTCTCAGCTGACTTTTTCGTTGGAGTTTTAAAAAGATATTTTGGCCGTACGATAGGTGTTCCCTTACCCTCACGTGCTTCTTCGCGTTCGTACACAATTTGACGGGAAATTCCCACGACACGTGCTAAACCAAATAAAACTGTATAATAGTCAGGATAAGGAAAACCTGCAGCAGTTAGCAAGACACCAGAAATCGCATCCACATTAGGATAGGGATCTGAAATTTTGGGATTTTCTTTTAGCACCTTGCTTCCTGCTTGGCGCAAGAGAAGCGCCATTTTTACAAGAGGGTGATCAGGATAATATTGTTCCGTTACTTCGTACAAAAGAGTCGCTCTCGGATCTTCTACCCTTAAAACAGCGTGACCAAATCCAAAAACAAGCTCATTTCTGGCAAGCTTTTGACGAATCGCTGCTTCTACTTGTTCTCCTGTTGCCTGTTCACCAAGTTCGGTCACTAAAGTTTCGACAAAATGTAAACAGTCTTGATTGGCCTTTCCATGGCGCGGCCCAGCGAGAGCACTCATTGCAGCAGAAATAGAGCCATATAAATCTTCAAGGCCTGAAGCAACCGCTTTTCCTACAAAAGCTGATAAATTGCCTCCACCATGATCGTAATGAAGAATATTAAACAATTTAAAAGCTTGAATCAATTGATCTTGATTTGCGTCGGGTATATTAAGCATTTGTGTAAAATTTTCCATATAGCCAAGCTCGGGCTTAGAACGATTTGTGGGGCCCCAGCCAGCATGATGATTAATCACAGTTGCAGCAATTTGAGGGACTTTAGCGATTAGATTTAAGCAATCTTCTTGGTATTGATTTTTGCCTTCAAATACACCTGCTAATAATAACGCCGCAGCAAAAAGTTTCATCGGATGTCCACTGCGAGGCAATTGTTCAATATGGCGAATTAAATGAGGCGAACACTCTGACCTCTGACGCAATTCTTCTGAAAATTTTGCTACCTCTTCGGGCACACCTTCATTGCCATGATAGAGCAAATAGATGACTTGTTCTGGCTCCCAATGGTCAATCTCTGAAACAGGACGTCCTACATAGGATAACCCCTTTTGCGGATCGACGGAGGAAGTTGTGCAATATCCAACTGGATATCCCCTTAACCCAGTTTCTAGATTATCTTTTGTAATTTCGAAAAGCACTTCAGACATAGCCACACTCCTTGTCATCCTATTTAATAAGTGATTTAACGAGATTCCGCTCTTCCAAAAGCTCTCGTTCAGTCGCTTTGAGCTTAACAGCTAAAAATTCATGAGTATCTAATCTTTTCACAATTTCAATGTCTTTTTTCTCACCTAGCTGACAGGGAAAAGAAAAAACAAGGTTATCTTCTATTCCATACGGATTTCCATCTGAAATTATTCCAGAAGAAAACCAATGGCCAACAGGAGTTGGGGATAAAGTATCTCGGACTGCATCTAAAATAGCCTGGGCTGCTGATCCGGCTGAAGATTTTCCTCTAGCACTAATAATGGCAGCTCCTCGCTTCTGTACGAGTTGAAAAAAATCATTTTCTAACCAATGACGATCTGAGATAAAAGCTTCTACAGGCTTTCCTCGAATTTTTGCATGAATAAAATCGGGAACTTGAGTCGTTGAGTGATTTCCCCAGATCACGACGTTCGTGACATCTTGTACCGAAAGTTGTGCCTTTTGAGCTAATAGACTGGTCGCACGATTTTGATCAAGCCGCGTCATAGCATAAAAGTTTTTACGTGATAAACGAGGAGCATGATGCATCGCAATGAGACAATTTGTATTACAAGGATTGCCGATAACAAAAACCTTCACATGTTCATGAGCGACTTCATTTAAAGCTCGTCCTTGTTCAACAAAGATTTTCCCATTCTCATTGAGTAAATCTACACGCTCCATACCAGGTCCACGAGGCTTTGCTCCAATTAAAACGGCAAAATCTGCTTCTTTAAAGACCTGATAGGGATCAGACGTAATCTCTATTCCATGAAGAAGAGGAAAAGCACAATCCTGTAATTCCATCTTAACTCCTTCTAAAGCTGTTAATGCTTCTGGAAGCTCTAGAATTTGTAAAGCAACGGGTTGTGTCAATCCAAACAACTCTCCACTGGCAATGCGAAAAAGAAGTTGATAAGCAATTTGCCCTGCTCCACCAGTCACGGCAACACGTATAATAGGCTTAGTCATAGTTTCCTTATAAGCGTATGCTATTAAACATCATCATATAAAATCAAAATTTTAAATTAACTCGATATAGTTTTCACTATAAGGTGCTTATTTATATTCCGCAAAATTTTTTTTATAAAATGACTGTAAAAAGTTGAGAATCTCTATTCTTTGAAGAAAGAAAAACAAAACGAAAGTGAAAAGAAAGAATGAAAGGCAGTAATTGAGTGAGAGAAATAGATTGAACAGACTTTAAAATACAAGGCCGGAATTTTTATTTCCGGCCTTTGTAACTAACTGAATAACTTAGAAGGTGTTTTGCAAAACAAAGACCATAAAGTTAATTAGGGATTTTTATTCATGTCTATAGAAGTCCAGTAGTCACTCAAATCTGTCAAAGCTCGAGTTGCAGCTTGCTCTAGATCATCTATGACTTGTCCAATATCAAGTTTAGGGAATAATCCATAATAACTTCCGTTAGTTGATGCCATCATGAAACATTCTGAAGTATTAGGGCCATTATAATCCGCTAAAGGAACAATCTTGCCATGCTCATCCACTTTTGCACCAATGGAGGCTTTTGGACGCTTTGGATCATAGATTCCAAGAATACCTATTTTTACTCCAAGTGTATAAGCCGCAATTTGAATTTCAAGTTGGGTTAAATTGCTGACATCTACAAGATTCTCGTAACCAGGTGTCTTTTTTAACCACTCTTGATAGTTTGCTACTGTACATTTATTAACGCTTCTAATTTCTTTTTCAAAGAAATCTGCAAGCTCGGCCAAATCTTTCAACTTTTGAGTCTCAGGATCTTTAACAGGTTGATCTTTTATATGAGACCATTTTTGTTTAGCAATTTTAAGCGTATCTAAATAAGCAGACATTGCTTTTCTGAGTTTCTCAATATTTGCCTTTGTCACATCTTTTTTATCAGTTAAGAAAATGGCGAGCAAATTAGAGAATAAACAACGTTCTCCCCCAAGATAAGTGACAGGATCCGCGTCTACCATTATGTGAGAAACATGGTATTGAGGATTAATATCATCCCATTTTACTTGCCTGTACTCATCGTCTTGATCAGCTGGACTCATGACTAAATCTTCGCTCATACAATTATGAGCTATTTGATATTTTAGCTGTGCCTTAGAAATAAGATCAAAAAATTCTGGCTGTGTTCCATTACAAGACAAGACATTTTTATCTAATTTCCATTCAACAGGCTGATTGGATACTTTTGGCCGTACGATATCTTCAATTTTACTCACATCTATGTGATCTTCGGCTTTGATAAATGGCTTTTTATCAGCATCTGTTGTATCCACAACTTCTAGCCAACACTTACTTAAAACGTTTGTACCAAATTTCAAATTAAGACCAACGGCCATGGTAGAAAGAATTTCTTCTGCAATATTAATTAATTTCGCCTGTTGAGCATTTGCTGGATTCTTCAGATAGGTTTGTGCCTTTTTGTAATCAACATGATCATTTGGAATCAAGTCACTCAGAATCCGCGTAGTCAAAACCTCTCTTGCTTCGTCTGAAAGCTGTTCCCAAATCCATTTAACGCTAACTGCATCTACTCCAGCTGTAACCTTAAGTTCTTCAGGAGTTGGTGTAAAATCATCCATTTGTCCATAATGCAACGTGACTTCAGGCTTCAACTTTTTGGTACCGTAATCCATTTTAGAGTGAATGATTTTTTCAGGCTGCGAAGGAAGCATGCTCACATGCTCGTTAATAGTAAGTTTAAAGCCGTGACAGCCATTATCACCAACGCCTGCCCCTTTAATAATATCAAGAAGCATGTATTTGTAAATCGAATAAGCTCCAGGAGTTTGCGGGGTTTGCATACTATCATTAAGCTTGATTTTATCTCCATTTTCCGCCATGTCTAGCAGCGTTTTAAAGGCATAATCAAAACTTGCCTCGATAATAGCAGCTGCAGAGCGCTTGCTCTCATAACGTTGTTTATGCTTTGCAAGCTCAATCTGAGAATTTGACGAATTAGGATCCTGGATAATGTCATCCGGATCATCTTGAATAGCTTCAACTGATCCTGCGATTATTCCATCTTCATCCTGACGAGGAGTATAGAGAGGAGCAACAGGGCCTACTTGGGCTGCTAACTTCGCTAATTCAGGTTGACTGCTTGCTGCTTGTTTTAATTTAGAAACCTCTTGCTCAAGACTTTGAACTTTTTTTGCTTTTGATTCGGCTATTGTCAATTGAGATTGCAAAGTAGCAACATCTTTCGCTCTTGCAGCTTTTAAATTTTGAATCTCTAAACTTTTTTGATCTGATTCCTGCTTACGCATATCTGCTAGTCGATGCGCATTATCTTTGTCTGTTCTCAAATTTTTGACTTCTTGCTCGAGATTTTGAGCCTTTAACTTCTGCGCTTTTAAATCAACCAAATCACTTTCAAGCTGTTTCTGTTTTTTAGTTAAATCAGATAATTGTTGTTGTGCATCCACATATTTTTTATGTTCTTTAGCAGTGTCTGTTGTTTCTAAAGTATCTAATTCATTTCTTTGATCAACAAATTCCTTAGATAATTTACTGACTTGGTCAAGATGAGCCTCTTTGTTTGCTACCTGACTATCGAATTGGGTTTGAATATGGTCATTTTCTGCTTCCAAAATAATAATCTTATTCTTAAGAGCATAGTTTTGATAAACACCATACAAACCTACAGTTGCAATATTTAGAAACAAGTTTCCAATAAAAGCAATTGTTCCCAAGGCGACTTCTGAAATACTAGGAGAAACTTCGTAATCAGCTTGAATTTTCTGACGTTTGAGGCGCGCTTGATCAAGAGAAAATTGCTGAATTTCTTTTTTCAACGACGAGCCATCTAAGTTTCCAGACTGCATTTTCTTTAAAAGACCTGTGAACTTATTTTCTAATTCTTCCCACTCAGATGCAATTTGATTGGCTTGTTGTTGCAAGTTCATCTGAATGATTTTCAATTCTTTAATATAATATTTTCTAGAAATACTCTCAGCTGCACCATAAATTCCTAATGTAAAAATATTTAAAGCTAGAAAAACAACAGACTTCGTTGCCCAGATAGATTCTAAAGGAGGTGTTTCAAAATTTTTAAAATGAATAGATTGAATACCGTTCATGATTTTCCTTAAATAAATTATTAATCCAAATAATTAAAAAATGATATTTTTTCAAAATTTAAATAATTTGTCAATGTATAATTCAAGTTAATTACCACAAAACCAAATCAACAATTAACTCTTTAAACAAATTATTCAAAAAATAAGAAATCGCTAGTCTAGCCTTAAACTGACATTTTCATTTAAAGCTTTGATTAAATTTCTGTAAATTCGTGAGTTTAAAAAATTTTTAACTATTTTAGCTTTCGTTCAAAAGATGTAGGAGATAAAAGTAGTACAGCTGACATAAAACTTATAGTTTAATCATCAATGCTAAATGAGGCAAGTTATAAAAATTGATTCAAAAAATATAGGAGGTTTTTAATCCACTATGCTAAAAGTTTAACAAGACTTCTAAGAGCCTGTTCCATCATTTCACATGGTTTGGATTCAAGATGATGTTCTCCCTTCTAGGGTAAAAGAACTCCAATTCAAACTTTTAAGGGTTATTTAACAGGTTCTGAACAGGTTCTACCTAAGAGTTTTTTCTGATTTAAAGCAAACATTATATCGAGATTTCAACTTTTGAATTTATTTTGATATATCACCTAAAACTAGACCACAAATCGCTACAGTGTCTTAGAATCACAAGACACTCGGTTTAAAGTGAGCCAAAAATGTCCAAAAACTCATTTGAATCATCCGATCAATTAAAGACATTTATTTCGGAATCTTCACCAGATCAATTCAAAAATCAACTCTCTCACTTTTCTTTTTCTGATCTTGCTGAAAGCTTTGTTCTACTTCAAAGTCAGCCTGCTTTGGAATCTAAAAGTAAATTAAATTTTTTATTTGAATTTATCGATTCCCCTACAACACTGGAAATGATAGGACAGCGATTTTCTGTTTCTCATTTTTTAAGTTTTTTAGATTGTTTGGATCGCCATTCTTCCTATCAAAATCGCCTTAATTTCATCCTAGTCGGATTACAACCATTAGTTTTCTCTCACGCTTTACAATTTGTTCAACAACACCATCTTGTTTATTTAAAAAGCGAGGGTTTACTTGAACCTTTACAATATCATTTGACTCAGTTTGCTCATGAAGGAGAATTTTTACAGCAGCAAATCGAACAAAAAAGCCAACAATTTATTCAAGGACTAGCTTCAATTGAACAAGAGGAATTAACTCAAGAAGGATTTAATTCCCTCATCGAGCAAATTGATGTTTTAAGAGATAATCTTTTAAACTACTTAGAGCGAATTAGTGTGGCGCTTGCTATTGTTTGGCATACAGATCGCATTGATTTAATTGAAAAATTAAGCTCTATTAATGAAGCTCTACAGCATCAGCTCATTCATTTAATTGGTCACACATCTTTTAATCATCATCCTGCGACAGGGCTTTATTTGCTGTTAACTCAAATTCTTGCTCAGATTTTTGATACAGAATTAAAAGATGAAGATTCTGCATTAGAAGGATTAACTCGATTGTCGATTTGGCATTTAAAAGATTATTGGGAATTGGGTTTGTTGCCTTTTATTCCTCAATTAAAAAAGCTAGATTTAAATGCTCAGGAATTTAGTGAAGAAGAACGTACTGCCCACCGTCAGCATCTTTTTTCTCTCGTTCAAGAGCAGTTAGAAAGATTGCAAATTGGAACAGTGGGCAACCTTAAAAAGACTCAGTTATTTTCTAAACCCTTATTAAAAAGGTATATTGATCAACATCGTCATCTATTGATTAACCAAGATAGGCATCAATAAAACGTTTCAATTCAGCATGAACGACATCTGGTGGTTGATTTCCATCAAAAATCGTTAAGAGGCCAAGCTTGTCATAATATTCAATAAGCGGTTGAGTTTGTTCATGATAAACTTTAAGGCGTTTACGCACAACTTCTGGGTCGTCATCAGCTCGTCGATAAACCTCACCCTTACACTTATCACAAACATTTTCATGAACAGGAGGAGAAATATCGCGGTTATAAATAGACCCACATTGGCGGCAAACTAAGCGTCCAGCTGCACGTTTGACGATTTCTTCATCGGGAACTTCTAAGCATAGAACAAAGAGCTTTGTCTTCATACTTTGATGCTGCGCAAGCTGATCAGCTTGCGGAGTTGTGCGAGGAAAACCATCTAATAAATATCCCTTTGCACAATCAGACTGCTCAATTCGATCAAACAACATGCCTAGCACGACATCATCAGGAACAAGCTGCCCAGCTTGAATAAATCCTTTAGCTTTTTGGCCAATAGGAGTTTGAGCAGTCATATGCTCACGAAATAAATCGCCTGTAGAAATTTGAGGAATCCCATAATCTGCGGACAAGCGTTTTGCTTGAGTTCCTTTTCCTGAGCCTGGAGGCCCTAATAAAATAATGACAAAAGAAGAAGAGTTTTCCAGCATAAGACGTTTAAACTAAAATTTTATTTATAATTTTAAAAATTTCTCTGAATTTGAGAATTCATAGAGTATCTTTGAATTTGAGCACTAGCTGAAATACAAAGGAACAAACATAAAGCAAGTCACAAACAAAATCAAATCTTTTGTGCCTATTTTAATTTGTTTACTGCTCTTTAAGCTTTATCTTGATTTATCCGCTAGTCGATTTAACGCTAAACAACTAAATATCATTGTTTTAATATTCAACATCTGCTATATTAACCCTTTATTTCTATTGCTAAACACTAGCATTTTATTTCTCTTTATCTCTCACTTCGACTAGCACAATCATACACGAAAAAAGAATTAGCGATTGGAAGGTTCAGGGACGTTCGCTTCTATGTCCTCTCTTTTTTCGTGTTTTATTGTGCTAGTCTTTTTCATTTTATTTTCTCGTTGAAGATGCTTAATGCATTTTCTCAAATAATCTCTGAAATATCTTGGTTATGGCTAGTATAAAAGCTGGTGGCGATGTTATGATGGGAGGCATGATTTTTAAATAAAGATCAACTCTTATAAAATTGAAAGGACGCATGCATTCACACGTTCAATTGATGTGCCAGGCTATGGCTTTGGCAGAAAAAGCCCGTTTTCATGCGCCACCTAATCCTTGGGTAGGTTGTGTCATTGTCAAAAATGGAGAGGTTGTAGGACGAGGTTATACTCAACCTCCCGGTCAAGCTCATGCTGAAGTCAAAGCATTGCAGCAAGCTCAAGAAAATGCAAAAAATGCCGCTTTATATACAACATTAGAACCTTGTGCTCATACAGGACGCACACCACCTTGCGTGCAAACTATTATTCAAGCAGGGATACGTGAAGTTTATATAGGCATACAAGATCCTGATGCACGTGTGAGTGGTAAGGGATGTCAACTGCTTCAAGAAGCTGGCATCAAAGTCATTCAAGGAATTTGTACGCAAGAGATAAAAAAGATGCTGGCATCTTATCTTTATCATCGCCAAACTGGACTTCCCTACACTCTTTTAAAAGCTGCAATCAGTTTAGATGGACGCACTGCTGCAGCTGATCAAACTTCCCAGTGGATCACCTGTACAGAAGCTCGTCAAGATGTTCATCTTCAACGAGCATTCTCTCAAGCTATTGTGATAGGTGCAAAAACTGCCTTAAAAGATTTACCGCAATTAACAGTTCGGCATCCTCATTACACATTGCCTAATCAACCATTACGTGTTCTTTTAGATGCAAAAGGACAAGTTCAAGCAAAAGGTCCTCTATTTGATTGTCAATTAGCTCCTACACTAGTCATCACAACTCCTCAATGTTCAAAGAACCGGCAAACTGAATGGCTAGAAAGCGGAGCAGAAGTTGCTATTGTGTCTGCCTCCGAGATGGGAGTTGATTTGCAAGAAACTTGGCAGCTTTTAGGAAAACGGTCGATCCTACAAGTCATGGTAGAAGGTGGTTCCCTATTACATACAGCCCTTTTGCAAACTTCTCTAGTCAACCGCCTGCTCATCTATATTGGTCCCCTATTATTAGGTTCAACAGGGATTCCTTTTTATCAGAGACATATTGACAGTTTGCATCAAGCACAACGGCTATCGCTTCAAGACATTCAAAGGCTTGGTGATAGTGTTCGCTTAGACTATGTTCTTTCTACATAAATTCTAAGAAATTTTTATATGAATATTTTTTGATCTGAGATAAGATCTTAACGCAAATAAAGCCGTATCGAGGAGTACAAAGATGAAAGCTAAATCAATTGGCCTTGCTTGGATTATTGTTAAAGACCTCAAAGCAGCCGTCAAATTTTATACTGAAGTTGTTGGTTTGAAGCTTTGTGAAATGAGTGAACAATGGGGATGGGCAGAACTCGAAGGACATGATGGAGATGGAATGACACTTGGAATCGCTCAGCAACGTCCTGATGGGCAAGATCCTATTCAACCAGGTCAAAATGCTGTTTTAACAATGACTGTCGATAACTTAGAGAAAGCAAGTAAGCATCTTCAACAAAAAGGCGCTAAGCTCATTGGACCTATTGAAGAAGTTCCTGGTCACGTCAAGCTTCAAACCGTCAGAGATACAGACGGAAATTATTTTCAAATTGTTGAGAAAATTGAATCGATGAGTTGTTCAACAAACAATAATGCGCATAGTTGCTGTTGCCATTAAATTTTAATTCAACAGAGCATCCAGGTAGATAGATCAGATCGCCAATATATGACATTGGCGATGCTCACGAGTTCTACACAGATTATTTCTCAAGCACAATTTTATTAATGTTTTTATTATAAACTTGAAAATAAACAATAATTAACATATTATCACTGTTTTCATAATTAAAATTTAAAATAATCAACACTTCTTTTTTGCCTAGAAAACAAAAGATTTACATATGTATTAAGAATTTTAAATATTTATAAACGATTTAATTGTTGAGGAAAAATGAGTGGAATAAATGTAGACGAATGGAGTTATACGGGAATGCAGGTAGGGCTCGGACTGGCGGTCATCCCAGCAGCAACCACAACTCTCATTGCTTGTTCTAAGATCATTATCATTAATATTATTGTAGATACAGCTTTGAAAATTCTTACAGCTAATCACTATGGGGGAACGGCTCACGGAGTTTCATTTGTCTCTGTACCTTTGTTATGGAAAATCTCTAAAATTACAGCAATTGTTGGTGTAACAATCGCAGCCGTGTCATTTACAGGCGGTTTTGTTCATAGAGTTTATAGAAGACAAACTATTGAATAATTAACAGACAACAGAGAATAAAGGTTGTCTTCATTCTAAGAAAAGTAAAAAACTTTTCAAGTAATTGCTTTCTGGATGAAAGAGATTAATTGGATGATCAGGCGCCAAGCGATGGCGTCCTACAATGCGAACTTGGCGGCCGGCTTCCAAAGCTGCTTGAAAAAGAACTTTTTGAAAAAGTTCCTCATCCACATAGTGAGAACACGAGCAGGTCAGCAACAAAGATTGTGCTGGCATCTTTTGCATCGCTAGGCGGTTAATGTCTTTATATCCTCTGCAAGCAGGAACGACATCCTTTTGCCTTTTAGCGAAAGCTGGAGGATCTAAAATCACTAATTCGTAAGGGAGTTCATGCTGACGCAAAAACACAAACACGTCTTCAGCAAAAAACCCTAAATGTTGGCTCTTCCAACCATTTAAATCCACATTCCGCTTTGCCGCTTCAATCGCATCCTCGGAAATATCAACAGAGTCAACGGTCTTAGCTCCTCCTGATAACGCATAGACACTGAAGCCGCCGGTATAACAAAAAGCGTTTAAGACACGTTTATCTTTTGCTAAGTCACGTACCCATTGACGCATTTCGCGATGATCGAGAAAAAAACCTGTTTTTTGCGATTTTACTAATGAAGCTGTAAAAAGGAGTCCATTTTCTTTGAAGGTCACCTCTGATAACTCGTTTCCACTTAAATAGCCTTGAACTTCAGATAATCCCTCTTCTCGACGTGAAGGCAAAAGAGATTTTTCATAAATTGTTACAGGCTTTAAACGTCTATTTAACCAATCGATGATCTGAGGCTTTAAGCGATCCATGCCTTTAGTCGAAGATTGTAGAACAACGGCGCGATCATACACATCTAGAATTAAGCCTGGAATTCCATCACCTTCTCCATTGACAAGTCGATAAGCATTGGTTTGCTGAAAGTCGAACCAATCTTGACGCCATTTCAAAGCAGCCTCTAATCTGTGCTCCAAATGCTGTAGAGGATCAACATCACCAAAAGAAATCATTCGCCCGATAATACCTGATTGGCGGTTAAAATATCCGCTTCCAAGTAAATTCCCTTCTGCTGAATAAACAGATAAAATCTCTCCATCCTCAAAAGAAGGCAACATCTGGATAGCACCTGAAAAAATCCAATGATGACGGTGACGAATGGCCTTATCTTTGCCAGCTTTAAGAATGACACCTGCACGTTTTTTCATTGAGTTTACTTAAATAAATGAATTTAAAATAGTTGATGGGTTTAAGATCCAGAAGGTCGTCCGAAAAGAGCGCCTAATAGTAAGCTTAGCCACCCTAAAAGCAAGAGCACTCCTCCTATAGGAGTCACAGCTCCCCAAGATCGAATACCAGAAAGGACAAGAGTATAAAGGCTGCCTGAAAAAATGGCTACTCCAATCATAAATAGCCAGCCTGCAGCTGTCAGCCATGCAGAAGGAAAGATTCCTACTAATAGAGCAAGACCTACTAAAACAAGAGCGTGATACATTTGATAACGGACAGCTATTTCAAACACATCGAGAGACTCTGGAGCTATCTTGGATTTTAATAGATGAGCTCCAAATGCTCCAGCTCCTACACCTAAAAATCCAAATAATGCTCCTGCTACCACAAATAACTGCTGTAAACTTGTCATATCACCTCTGTTTAGTTAAAGACCATGGACTCTCAGTCCTATTCATTTGCACTCTTCCTATAGCGGATCCAAGTGTACGACCAGGAATTACAATAAAATAGTGTAAAATTGATTTAACATTTTATGCTTCAAAAACCCGTTGATATCCATCAATTTTAATGAAATTTTTGCTATTGAGAGCTGTTTTAGACATGATTTAGTCTTAAAGAAATGATAACTATCATTAGAACGACATAAGACTGATTCATCATTACACAATGAAAGCATTAACGTTGATAAGTTCCGACTAATTCAGTCCAATCAACGATATATCCTTGCATAGCCTCTTCCACTTGCTGCTTAGTTGCCCCTCCAGTAAGAGCGAGCTGAATATCCAAAGCATATAATTTAAAGTGGTAATGATGAGGCTTGCCAGCCGGCGGACAAGGACCTTGGTAAAATGATTTTTTAAAACTATTAATCCCTTGTTGAGGAGGAGGTGACAAACGCTTAAATTCTTCGGCTCCTTCCAAAATCTCTTTTAAATGAGGCGGCAAATTCCACACAACCCAATGATCAAATGTTCCGTGCGGAGCATCGGGATCATCTACAATCAAGACAAGGCTTTTCGCCCCTTTTGGAATTTGCAAAAATTTTAAAGGAGGAGAAACATTCTCTCCATCACACGTATATTTGGTAGGAATAGGCTGCTGGGATTCAAAAACAGATTGAATTAACATCTATCCACATCCTCACCATTTAAGATTGTTTGGTTGCATTTGTCTTTTCTACTCGACGTCCAATCTTATAGTCTTTTAAATTCTTCAAATTTTTATCAAAATCATTAATTTCTCTTGAAAGAGTAGAAAAGAGAGCCACAATCGTTTTCTCAATTTCTTTTCGACCAGCTTCACGTTGTTTAAGCTGAAAAAGCTGAATTGCTGCTAACGCCTTTTCAATACTGGCATTCATTGTCTCAGGAGAAAACTTCTTTCCTTCTAAAAAATCTGTTTTTAAAAGCTGATTACAAGTTTCTAAAACATGGATTAAATCATTAAGCTGGTGTGGAGAAACCCCCTGCTTTGTCTGGCTGACCTGTTTGATCTGTTCAGCCACCTGATCCACTTCTTCCAAAAATTGGGAAATATTCTCGATACGTGATCGTTCGACCATCATCTTAAGCTCCTTATACCTATGACTTTTTCGTATCATAGCAATAAAAAAATCAGCAGTCAATAAAATTATTTAGATTTTGTAAACAAATGATTAAGAACAAATAATAACTTAACAATCACAACATCCGTTCTTTCTTAAGAAATTTAACAAATGGCTCAAAAATAATTACCAATTAATGCAAACTGCAAAAAATGATTGTTGATAAACTGTTTCTTCTCTCGACAAGAAATTAAATAATATGCGATCTTTTTATACCAAAAATTCAACTTTTGAGTTCACTTTGGTATAACCTTTTACAGAGGTCATCATGACAAGCGATAAGCGAAATTCACCTACTTCTTGGCAAAAGGTTGGCAAATGGTACAATGAGGCAGTCGGAGAAGAAGGGCATTATTATCATCGAGCTGTTATTATTCCCAATATTTTAAAATTGTTGAATTTTTCAAACTCTGAGCCTGCTTCTTTATTAGATTTAGCTTGTGGTCAAGGTGTTCTAAGCCGTCACATTCCCCCTTCTGTTAATTATGTTGGAGTAGATGCAGCCGCACAATTGATTGCTGCAGCAAAACAATATCATAAACAGCCTTCTCATCGTTTTATTCATGCTGATGTGACTCAAAAACTTTCTCTTTCTCAAGCTCCTTTCTCTCATGCGACTTTAATTTTAGCTCTACAAAATATTGAACATCCTCTTTCCGTCTTTAAAAACGCTAGTCAATATTTGCAACCTGGCGCCCCCTTTATCATCGTGATAAATCATCCTTGTTTTCGAATTCCACGACAGTCATCTTGGAAAGTTGATGAGGACAACAAAATTCAATACCGCAGAATCGACCGTTATATGTCTCCGATGAAAATTCCGATTCAAACTCATCCAGGAAAAGGGAAAGAGTCATCGCAAACATGGTCTTTTCACCATCCATTATCCGATTATAGCCGTTGGCTAAAAGAAGCTGGTTTTGCCATTGAGTTAATTGAAGAGTGGTGCTCTGACAAAGTGAGTGAAGGACGTGCAGCAAAAATGGAAAATAGAAGCCGTCAAGAAATCCCTCTTTTCATGACCATTGTTGCAAAAAAAATTTCTATTCAATCGTGCTAATTGCTCGAATGAGACGTCCTACATGATAAGATTATCAATCTTTTACTTTGCTGATTTCATCTAAAATATTGTCATGTGTATTTAACCAGCTAATCGCTTGTTCTCGCATTTGCTTTAAAGCACTTTCAATTGTTTGAGACGTGAGAAAATAACCAAAATGAGCAGGAAATTCTGTTTGGTTGAACATTTTATCAATGATCATTTTGCCTACAAAAGGTGTAAAATGACTGCACTCATAATAAAGAGAATGATTCAATTCTTTTTCTAGAGTATTTGTTGTGACGCAATTAAAACCTGAAAAATCCCATATAGGATAAATCGCAGTGAGCTGTTGTTTCAAATCTTCAAAAGCTGGCCATAATTCGCTGCGATAAATAGCTTCCCAGTAAATAGCTTTT
Source organism: Parachlamydiaceae bacterium (assembly GCA_044226925.1). GTDB lineage: Bacteria > Chlamydiota > Chlamydiia > Chlamydiales > Parachlamydiaceae > JANWJE01. The sequence continues at coordinate 1,736,506 of JBGAGC010000001.1, read as the reverse complement.
GTGGGACAGAAAAAAAATTTTAGATCAATTGCACGCTCCTCACATGTTTTAACGATCTTCTGAAACATTTCAATTCGTTTTTGATCGTGTTGATACTTTTTATAATCATATCGTAGTGTGATTTTCAAGTAGGCAGGTTCCCCCATTGCAACAATCCCATTTTCTCCTATTGCTGAATTTGGAAAAAAATTAGTCTTAAAAGTTTGCAAGCTACATTTTAAAGCATGAAATGTGAATAAGGAGGCATAAAAATCCCGCCAACAATTGGTTTTGATACGATCTAGACGAAAATGAGGAGGAGGATGCATATGTTGATTAAAAGCACAAAAGTCTAAGCCAATGATGACAACTTTTAAATCAGGTTGATGATATAAAGCATGTTCAAAATAATGATAAATTTCTTCAAAACAAGCCGCTTTTAATCCTGCATTATAAGTCTCCATTCCTGTCACGGCTTCAACGTCTTCATTGTTTATTCCTAATAACACACGTGACGATCCCAAAAGGATCGCTTTAGGTTTTTTTCTAATAATTTCTATAGCCTTTTCCAATCTATCGTGATTACCAACATCTGCTTTTGTTTTATTGAGAGATTCAATAACAGGCGTTTGATGCAGCCCAAAAGGATCAATCAAATAATTGACTCCTATTGTACACAAAGCTAACGTTGCAAAAACAAGAAGAAAGATCTTGACAAATCGTTTAGAATATTTTGATGACGTCATATGATGTTTTACTCTAGGGATTTAATCATCTCTCTGAGTATTTTAAAATTGGTAATAAAGAAACTCTGTCATTTCATCTAAAAAAAGGAAACATATAAAAAGGAAAAGAGCGCAAGGAATAGCCCAAGCGACAGGTTTTTGTCTGCATTTTTGTACCCAAAAATTTGAATTTGGCAGAGCCAAAACAGCAATGCACAAGAGCCCCAGAATGGTTATATCAGATAATTTAAAATTTGATTCTGGAAGCGACCCAAAAGTAACACCAAAAGTTTGCAAGAAACCAAGAATAGGAAGATGTTTTTCGGGTACAATAATGCCGTGGAATCCAAACATACCAGCTAAAATATTAAATGCTTGATCAATAGTGGGAGAACGGAAAATCACCCAAGCACAAATCACAGCAAAGAGTGTTAAAACCCTTGCTAAAAGGGTTGGCATAGATATTTTAAGATCTCGCCATAAGTGATTAATAGCTAAGAAGACGCCGTGACAGGCTCCCCATAAAATAAATGTCCACCCTGCTCCATGCCAAAGACCACCCAGCAACATTGTCATAAACAAATTGCGTATCTTGGCCCATTTGCCATATCGGTTACCACCCAAAGAAATATAAAGATAGTCTCTTAAAAAGAGAGAAAGAGTGATGTGCCAGCGCCTCCAAAAATCAATCATTGAATCTGCTTGATAAGGCGAATTGAAATTAATAGGTAAACGCAAGCTAAAAAGTAATCCTAAACCGACTGCCATATCAGAATAACCAGAAAAGTCAAAATAGAGTTGAAGAGTGTAACTGATTGCTCCAAGCCAAGCAGTAATAAAGGAAATGGGATCTTTAAAATCATCAAAAATAGGTTTTACAAAGAAAATTAATTGATCAGCAATTAATACTTTTTTACAAATTCCTATCACAAATAAGCAGATCCCTTGAGCAATATTTGGCCAAGACACCACATACATGCGAAGGCTATTAAATTGCTTAATCATTTCTTTGTGATGCAAAATAGGGCCAGCAATAAGGTGAGGAAAGATAGTGACAAACAATCCATACGACAAGAAACTGCCTTTTTCAACTTTATGCTGATAAGCATCTACTAAATAAGCAATTTGAGTGAAAGTAAAAAAAGAAATTCCTAATGGAAGAATAATTTCTATCCATTGAGATGTCCCCAGGAGATTAGTCATAAAGAAATTGGAATATTTATAATAAAATAGCAGACTTAAATCTCCAGCAATCCCCCCCACGAGAAAAGCTTTTCTTATCTTTAGATTTTGTTCCTTTAAAATCCATGATCCTATTCCATAATTAAAGATAATAGAGCCAATGAGAAGCGGTAAATAACGAATGTCCCAAAAACCGTAAAAGAATAAAGAGCTTAGCAATAACCAACCTTGTGCAGCTTTTGTCAAATGAAGCTTCGCGAAACTAAAAAAGCCTAAAAGGACAATGGGAAGATAAGCTAATAAAAAGGCGTAAGAATTGAAAAGCATAAATTAGCCGAACTCGATTTAATAAAATTCTTATCATTTTTTCCTCTGTGAACTTTGTGCTCTCTGTGGTTCACTATTCTAGCTATACTGTGAAGTGAGTTGATTAGAATAGCTAGAGAATAATGAACCAGAGAGAGCACAAAGTTCACAGAGGAAAATTTGCAAGAATTTGAGAAAAAAGCTTCAGAAACTTGCAATTTTTTTGCTATAAATTTTCATTTAAAAACCGTTTATATTCTTATCTGAAGATATTTTATTCATAAATTCAACAATGACAAATTACGTTACTGCCATGAAAATATCATTCAGAATGCACAATTTATTGAGGAATATAACGAGTCAATTTGTACTTGTCAATTCCTGTATTTTACGAGAGATTCAGCTAAATCTTTATATCTTAAAGTTGATGGATAAGATCTTGAGACTGCAACCTGCTTTTGTTGCAGTCTCATGTTCTCTAGAAAAAAGTTCTACGTTTTCACTTTCTAAACTAGCAAAACGCTTATGCTTTTTTGATAAAAGGTTTACGTATTTACTTTAATATGACTATGACTAGCTTAATACAATGTTGAGCAACTTATTTGGTACAAAGATAGTTTTTTCAATCTGCTTTCCTTCTAAGAAAGTTGCAATATGTGCATTGCGGCGCGCTCCTTCAAGAATTTGCTCTTGAGATTGATCTTTAGGCATTTCAAGACGGCCCCGCAATTTACCATTTACTTGGACAACATAAGTCACCACTTCGTCTTGCAAGTATTTTTCTTCAGCAATAGGAAAAGGTGCGTAAGCTAAAGGGTCTTGACACCCTAATTGTTCCCACACCTCTTCTGCTAAATGCGGTGCAAAAGGAGCAAGCGCTTGTGCTGCCATTTTAATAACACTGCGTGGATAGGCTGGAAGCTTAGTGAATTCGTTAATGAATTCCATCATTTTGGCAATCGCTGTATTGAATTGTAAAGATTCAATATCTTTGGCTACTCCATAGATAAGGCGATGACCTAGTTTAAGAGCTTCTTCTGAGGTTTGATCTCCCACTTTCTCAGAAACAGCCATATCATAAAAACGATTGAGGAAGCGGCGGCAGCCTGATACAGCATCTGTATTCCAAATCTTTTCTTTTTCTAGCGGTCCCATAAACATTTCATAGAGACGCAATGCATCGGCTCCAAATTCTTGAATGATTTCATCAGGCGTGACACCATTTAATTTCGATTTGGACATTTTTTCAATTTGGCTTGCCAGTTCTTCACCCGTTCTTTTGTCATAATATTTCCCATCTTTTTCTTGGACATGATGAGGCTCTACATAAGCACGTTGGTTGTTTTGATAGGAACGAGCGACGATAATTCCTTGGTTGCGCAAAGTTTGAAAAGGCTCTAGTGTATGGACATAACCGCAATCATAAAGCACTTTATGCCAAAAACGGGCATACAAAAGATGAAGAACAGCGTGTTCAACTCCTCCAACATACATATCGACAGGCATCCAATATTTCTCGACATCTGGATTCCACGCTTGCTGATCATTATGAGGATCGCAAAAACGGAGATAATACCAGCAGGAACCTGCCCACTGCGGCATAATATTTGTCTCGCGATGCGCGTGTTTTCCTGTTTTGGGATCTAGGACTTCAACCCATTCTTTTGCTTGAGCTAATGGACTATTCCCCTCTGCTGTTGGCTTATAATTCGAAATTTCAGGAGGGCAAAGAGGCAATTCATCGTCTTCTAAGATTCGAATGGTGCCATCATCGAACTTTAACAAAGGAAAAGGTTCTCCCCAATAACGCTGTCTAGAAAATAACCAGTCACGCAACTTATAAGTAATAGCCGCTTTACCAGCTTGATTCTTTTCCAACCATGCAACAATCGTTTTTTTTGCATCTTCAACAGATAGATGGTTCAATGACAAATCAACATGAGCGCTATTGACTGCAATACCTTCTCCAGGCCAGCAGAGCGCTCCTCGCTTGATTTCTTGCCGCACTTTTTCCTCTTGGTCTTGAGGATCATAAACAGGGCGAATAGGCAAACGGTAGGCTTTCGCAAATTCGAAATCGCGCTCGTCGTGCGCAGGAACAGCCATGATAGCCCCTGTTCCATAGCCCATAAGGACGTAATCGGAAATCCAAACAGGAATTTTCTCGCCATTAACAGGATTAATCGCATACCCTCCTGTGAAAACACCGGTTTTTTGACGATTAAGATCTGTTCGATCCAAGTCGCTTTTAGCTGATGTTTGCTTCTGATAAGCTTGAACGGCGTCTTTTTGCTCTGCACTAGTGATTTGATTGACCAAAGGATGTTCAGGCGCCAATACCATATATGTTGCACCAAATAACGTATCAGGACGGGTTGTAAAAACAGTTATTGTCTCCCGTGTTACAGGCTCTTCAAAATGTACATAGGCACCTTCGCTTTTGCCAATCCAGTTAATTTGCAACTTCTTTAAGCTTTCTGGCCAATCGACTAAATTTAAATCTTCAATGAGGCGATCTGCATAGGCTGTAATTTTTAAAATCCATTGGCGCAAAGGTCTTCTCTCAATCGGATGCCCTCCTTCTTTTGAGCGACCATTTTCCACCTCCTCATTGGCTAATACAGTTCCTAAAGCTGGGCAAAAGTTCACTAACATCTCAGCTTCGTAAGCTAATCCCTTCTCATAAAGTTTAGTAAAAATCCATTGTGTCCATTTATAATAAGAAGGGTCGCTCGTCGCTATTTCACGATCCCAATCATAGCTAAATCCAAGAGAACGCAATTGGCGACGGAAATTATCAATATTTTGTTTTGTCGAAACAGCGGGATGAGTACCTGTACGAATGGCATATTGTTCAGCTGGCAAACCAAAACTATCCCATCCCATAGGATGCAACACATTAAACCCTTTTGCACGCTTATATCGAGCTAAAATATCTGTTGCCGTGTAACCTTCTACGTGCCCCACATGCAATCCAGATCCCGAGGGATAAGGAAACATATCTAGCACATAATACTTTGGCTTTTGCGACTCATTAGGAGTTTTAAAAGTTTTATTGTTCTGCCAGTACTTCTGCCACTTGGCTTCAATTTGTTGATGATCGTACTTCATCTTTATCCATTCTGTTAATGAGTTGTTATACAAGAAACTCAGAGTCTTAAATTTACGAGCAAATCCCGCCTTTTAACCTAAGATTTCTAATTCTTGGCTTCAGACTTTGTTTCTCTTAGAGATTATCCCTCTTAAAAGAGTAGCTTAGATTAAACATCTGTGCTAAAGTGAGTCTTTAATTAATTTTAATTTTTACTAAGAAATAGTCTTATAGATTTTATGGCAAAAACTAGCAAAAAGTCAAAAAAAAAGGAAACAATCGTTCGGAATGCAAAAGAAGAAAGGCTTTTTAATAATCTTTTGAAAATTACCGAGCAATTCATGGGCGGCAAGAGCTTTATGCCTTTAACCAAAGAAGAGCTCATGCAGCGCCTCTCCCTTCCACCTCAACATGAAGAAATTTTTCAACAAGTTTTAGATCAGCTTATTGGACTGAATCTTATTGAACTTGTTCAAGGCCGTTATACATGGAAACGCTCGCGTACAGACATTATGACGGGGACCATGAGTATGCACCCCCGCGGCTTTGGATTCGTCCAACCTGATAACCCGACTTTATACCCTCAAGACGTTTTTATTCCTAAGCATTTGACTAAGAACGCCGTCGATGGAGATATTGTTGAGGTTCTAATTAATCAAGAGTCTATATCAGATAAAGGCCCTGAAGGCAAAGTATTGGCAATTCTTTCTCGAGCCCGTACCCATATGGCTGGAATCATCCGTCAAGTTGACAGAGAAGGGCAGCTCATTGCCCATGTTCCCCTCTTAGGTATGCAGCAACGTGTCATTGTACAGCCAAATGAAGACTATCCGTTGCGATTAGGCGATCGGATCGTCATGGAAGTCGTAGATTGGGGTTCAAAGGAGACAGAGACAACCTGCCGCTTTTCCCATTATTTAGGCCATATTTCAGATCCCTCTTGCGACATTTATGCGGCTATTGAAGAATTTGAATTGCGGGCTGATTTTCCAAGCCGCGTCGTAGAAGAAGCACAATCTTTGGGCAAACAGGTTTCTCGCAAAGACATTGAACAGCGTGAAGATCTTCGCCATTTGACCACTTTTACGATTGATCCAGACACAGCGAAGGATTTCGATGATGCGCTAAGCTTAACAAAAGATTCACAAGGATTCTATCATTTAGGCGTTCATATTGCAGATGTTTCGCATTATGTCAGACCTGGGACAGCCCTTGATGAAGAAGCTAGCATCCGCTGTAATTCTACCTATTTCCCCGGAATTTGCATCCCCATGCTGCCTGGCGCCCTCTCAGAAAATCTTTGCAGCTTAAAACCCAACGTCAATCGTCTAACCGTTTCTGTTCTCATGCGTTTTGATTCTGAAGGAACATTGATCGATTACCGCACCACCCGCTCAGTGATCAAGAGTGTCAAGCGCTTCACCTATAAAGAAGCTAAAAAAGTTTTAGACGGAGAGAAAAAAAGCCCTCACCTTGACACTCTCAATTTAATGGTCGAGCTTTGCCGTTTGCTAAAAAAGAAACGCTATGAACGAGGCAGCATTGAGTTTGCCCTCCCCGAGCTCGTTGTCTTAGTAGATGAAAAAGGAGTTCCTTATCAAACAGATTATGTGACTTATGACATTACTCACCAATTAGTGGAAGAGTTTATGTTAAAGGCCAATGAAGTTGTTGCCCTTGATTTAACTGAAAAAGGAAAGAATCTGACCTATCGCATTCACGATATTCCTGCTGAAGAAAATTTACGCGATTTTGCACTGTTAGCTGCAGCTTTTGGATTTCGCATTGCTGATTATCCTTCTTCTCAAGATTTGCAAAAATTATTTGAAGAAGCAGGAGAAACATCTTATGCTAACTATTTAGCATCTAGCTACATTCGTCGCATGCGGCTTGCGGCATACTCCGCTGAAAACATTGGACATTACGGCCTGAGTTTAACTCATTATTGTCATTTTACGAGTCCTATCCGCCGCTATGTTGACTTAGTCGTGCATCGAATTTTGTTTGGAGAAAGCGACGATTTTGAGTATTTACAGCAAATTGCTAATCGCTGTTCAGAACAAGAACGTATTAGTGCCAAAGCCGAAAGCAGTGTGGTCATTTTAAAGAAATTACGCCTTCTCAGTCAAATGCATGCACAAGATGCGTATAAAGAATATAGCGCCATTATCACACGAGTCAAAAACTTTGGTGTTTACTTTGAAATCATGGATTTACTTCTGGAAGGATTCATTCACATTTCAGAATTAGAAGAAGATTACTTTGTTTTCGAAGAAGAGAAAATGCGTTTAAGAGGAACTAAAAAGGGAAGCATTTATGCGCCTGGAGATCGGCTCACTGTGATGCTTAAAGACGTTGATTTTATTTCTCAAGAAGCAAAATGGTACATGGTCTCTAACCAACACACTGAGACAATCGAAATTAAAACTGCTCGTAAAAAACCCTCTCGCCCTCCTTCAGGCAAGCGCTTATTGACGAAATGGGCGCGCAAAAAAGGAAAAGAAAACAAGGCAAAGAAAACGAAAGGGCGAAGCTCTAGTAAAAAGAAAGACAGAAAATAGCTTCCGACTGTCTAGTTAACAAATTTGTAAGATTTAAAAGAATTCGAGGATTTGAGCTCTCTTTTATTAATTCATACTACTAATGATCATCATTCTATTTCCATAAAATCCGCTAAGACCTATCTCTCAAAAGTCTGTTAAGGTTGCGGAAAACGACATCTTTTTTGATCTTTTCCTTCTTCATTCTTGTATCAAAAGCGGCAATTTTTTTCATTTAAAGAAAAAATAATAGCATTCTCCATTTTTCTTTCTTAAATGAAAAAATTATTTCACTTAATTAAGTTTTAATTGCTAGATATTTTCGATTAACAAAAACTGTTTATAAATAAAAAAAATAAACTTGACCTTAAAAACCAAATAATTAAAATTAAGCAAATAGTTTCATCTTAATGTTAATTTTTTTATTAATTAAGCCAGGTAATATATATGGTGAATTTTCCAAACTGGATAGGCGATTTTTCTGCTCAATCTTCTCATCTTATAGGAGAAGATGAAAAAGCTTTAGAGACTAATTCTTCGGAAGGTACAATCTTTACTCGCTCTATCTCTTCAGAGGCACCTAATCAAACCTCTTCTATAACACATCATACGATAATAAGTGAGAATTCGACTGATTCAGCTACTCCTAGCAAGCGTAAACGTAAACAAAGCGAAACTGAAAATGTCATTGATAAAAAAGAAAAGGGTAAAAAAAGAGAGCAAGACAGACGAGATAAGATTAAAAAACTACAGAAGGAAATCTTAGAAAAAGCTCAAAATTTAGAAAATTTGATAGGACAAAATTCTAACCATAAGATTATCACTGAAGAAGTTAAGCAAAACCCTACTACCTCTAAGAACAAAGAGAATAGCGGAAAAACATTATGCGAAAAAACTCTTGCAACATTAAATCGCTGCGAAGCCAACCTTTTTATTGCTCTGCAAGAGAAAGATCATTCAATTCAATCATTAACGCAACGGTTGCAAGAAGAAAAAGAATACTCAATTCAATTATTGATGCAGCAATTGCAAGAAAACGCTCAGCCAACTCACTTAGTGACGCAACAGTTGCAAGAAAAAGATCGCTCAATTCAACAATTGATGCAGCAATTGCAAGAAGAAAAGGAGAAAAACAAACAGTTATCGACATTCTTACTAAGTAAAATGGCTAATACTAAACAAATAGTCTGAAGAAATAGTTACAAACAGCAATATGAAAATTAATTCGCTGCTTTTAAGTAGCCAGCAGCGATCCCATTTTTTTTGGCATCTTCTTGTGTTAACACAATTTGGTCCATGTTATTATCAGGATCAAGAACATTTATCAAAACTTTCAAAAATTTGATTTTAATATTTTTTTAGCTAAGAATTTGTTGTAATTCTTTTTGTAAATCCTTTGAGACATACTGAATGGCTGCTGGATTTTGCTGAATAGCCAGAGAGGCCAATTCTTTATCACCACGAATTTTTTCTGAACAAAGACGCAAAAGAAGTCCATTTTGTTTTAAAAGCGTTTTGATTTGCTCGCGTCCACTATTGCCTGTTAGGGCTTGATCAAGGGTTGGTTCAAAAAAAGAAGACCACTCTTTAATCGCTTTTTCGAATGGAATCATGAGCATGGTATTATCCAAGAAAAAATGTTCTATTTTAGGAATAGGTGGTGGAAGATGATGATGTCGATAGACAAAGTTCAACCACATCATGGCATTGTGAGGAGTTCCTCGATGAGTTTCACATAAGGTTGCGATCAACCAATAACCGCGCGCAACTTTTTCATAGAATTCCTGTTGATTAGAAGAATGAAGTGGAAAATCAATTATTTCTTTGTGCAATTCTTCTAAATGAGGTTGCAATTCTTTAATTGTCATTGCATCTGAATGAGTCCATCGCGTTAATAAACCACTTAGAATAGTGAGTGGATATTTTTTTTGCTGTCCCTCTGAATCTTTAAAAGAATAATAATACTGAATTTCGTTCTGATATAATTGATTAAAATACTTCATTGAAGGCGAAGAAATCTGCCATTTTTGTTTATCCCAGTCAAAAGCCATGTTGGCGAAATGCCTGATTGACCAACTGTATCGATTAAGATCGCTAACAACTGAATAAGTCAAAGGATGAATATCCTTGCGTGTGATTGCCATCAGTGGTGTATGAGTCGGAATGGGAAAATTGATTTGCTTGGATATATAAGCTTCCTTTGCCCCTTCCATTCGTTCATAGCGATTGACAATAATGACATTCAATAATTCATCTCTCGTTAATTGACTAAGAGAAGGCAAGATCTCTTGAATAAATTTCAAATTCTCTTGTGCATAAGCCACACTTTTTTCAATATAAATCGAAACTTGCTCATAACCTTTACCAAGGGCTAGTGGATATTCACGATGAGGAAAGCGAACAATTAAACTAGCAATATCCAATGCTTCTGGTAATACTTTACCAATAGAAGGATAAAGAACTGCTAATTCATAAACATCCTGCAAAGGCGACATGAGAGTAAATGCAATGATACGTTCCAAGAGTTCTTTTTCATCTTTGATCTTGTCAAGGCCTAAAATTTGGGGATAAAAAAGAGACGCATCTAATGCATCTGCTTTCCCAATCTGCTGACATAAGCCCTTAATGATTTTTAAATCACAAGATTCAAGCGCAGATGGCAACAACTGCTGAATTTCATCTAATTTCAATTTCTGTCCATGAGCTAACGCCCATTCTACAAATCCTGTATGCCGTTTTGAAATTGCATTTTCCAATAAAGCAAATAGATTGACATGAGAAAAAATAGCTGGAAAGCGCGTAATGACGATTTCGTTGATATTAGGTTCGTCTAAACTCATTAGTTTTTCTAAAATATGCGCTGCATTTTGCCTGAGCCAGTCATCTGAAACACATGAAAGAACTAAATTAATACAAGCATAATTGTGAGAATAAAAAGCTTGATCTATGGTGTTTACCGTGATGGGATATCCTTTTTCCAGTAACATCTTTAGCTCATCAAATGCCTGAGAATTAAAGAGGTCATAAAAAAGAGTATCATCAGGCCCCCTTTTAATTTTTTTATGAAAAAAAAGAACATAATCGTTTAATAATTGTTGATCCCCCGCTTTTTCTGCTATTTGAACAATTTCTTTAGAATGAATGTTTAGATGCGGTGCTAAAATTTCAATGAATCGAGATCTATTTATCGTGTTTTGATTAAGAATGGCCGCAATCCGATCCAAATCTGATTTTTTTGCTGCTTCTCTAAGAGAATTTTCTAACTCTTCCATTTCAGACTCATCAACACACTCGCCACTTTGAATATTTTCGAGGATCAAAGAAATTTCATTTCCATGATCTTTCATTTGAGGCATTAAAATTTCACGAGCTCGAGATTTATCTATCTTATTTTGCTCAAGAATGGCCGCAATGCGATCTTCATCCCATTCTTCCGCCGCTTCTTTAAGAAAACTTTCTAATTGAAGAGATTTTTCTAATCGTCTAAGTTCATACCCCTCAAAAAAATCCTTATCCTTTATAGAATCAGACAATTGTTTCACTTCTTCAGAAAAAACATTTGGATCGGAAATTAAGCTCTCTATAAATTCAGATTTTTCTAATTTATGTTGGTCTAATAAATAAGCGACAAGATCAAATTCTTTTGATTTTAAATGATTGATAGCCAAAAAATTCCTCATCTCTCTTTCATCTTCCAGTTCTTCTGGAGATTTTTCGATGAAAACTTCTTGAGGCTTAAAATCTATGTCATCAGATTCATATTCAGATTCATATTTAGACTGGCTTGAAGAATTCTCAATAAAATTGTCTTGAAGGACAAGATCCATGTCCGCTGGCGATTCGGAAGTCGTATCGATATGATGTTTTTCAATCAAAAAATCAATTTGATGAATGACTCTTTGACACCATTTATCTACATTCCCATAAAATAGCTGAGAAATCGTTTTGTAAATCTTCCCTTTAACACCTTGATGCTTGTGGTGGTAATCATGAATTTTTTCTTGGATCAATTGCTTTAAAGTCGCTAATTTCTCTTTTTCTCCTTTCCCAATTTCACAGTCATGAAATTTTGCTAAATCTTGGGATATCACACATAAAATTTTCTCTAGCTTTTGGGAAGTTGATTTAGCATGGATTGTGCTTTTTTCTTGATAACGAATATTTTTCTTATGGTAAGTCCATCTTCCACGAGATAAAGACTGATCGAATTTGGAGGTATCTAAAGTAATCAAATGATCTAAGTACTCATCAAGTTGCTGTCTTAACTTATACTCAGGATTCATAAAAACTCCATTCCTCAATTAATAATTAAATCAATTATATTATTTATTATAACAAACAGAACACTAAACAATAAACTCCATTTAAATTAATCAAAAAATTAATATTTTGTTAATTGATAATTAACCAACAAAAAAAAACAAAATTGAATGATGTAAGTCTTAAAAACTTATTAAACAATTTCTAATTGTTTGATCCAGATTATCACTTATGTATCAAGTTGATAGGCTTTATCAATAACCAGTATGAATTAATTTTATTCTACGCTATGATTCAAACATGCCTAAACTTCCCTTAAGCTTTTACACTCAAGATGATGTTCTTGTCATCAGCCGTCAATTATTAGGTAAATATTTATTGACAAACTTTGACAATGTTTTGACTGGTGGGATGATTGTTGAAACAGAAGCTTATCGAGCTCCTGAAGATCGAGCATCTCATGCTTATGGAATGCGGCGTACGAAGCGGAATTCCATCATGTATGAAAGAGGTGGGGTCTGCTATATTTATCTCTGCTACGGCTTGCATGCTCTATTCAATATTGTGACAAATCGAGAAAACCTTCCTCATGCCGTGTTAATTCGAGCAATAGAACCTTTAATCGGCATAGAAACGATGTTAAAGCGCCGCCATAAAAATAAAATTGGGCGTGATTTAACAGGTGGTCCCGGTGCAGTGACTCAGGCGCTTGGAATTCACCTTATTCATAATGGATTTCCTTTAACAAGTTCGCAAATTTGGATTGAAGATCGCGGCATTAAATTCACAGAAGAAGAAATTATCGCATCTCCACGAGTAGGAGTAGCCTATGCGAAAGAAGATGCCTTATTGCCATGGCGTTTTCGTTTAAAAAACAGTAAGTGGACAAGTCCTGCTAAATGAAAAGAAATCAGGATATGTTGTAGAGTAATGAATAAGGTTTAAGCGAGATAACAGCTATCATGAAAAAGTATTTTATTACAGGCTTAGTGATTTTACTTCCCCTGGCTCTGACAATTGCCATTGTGACGTTTATTTTTAATTTATTGACAGTCCCCTTTTTAGGGATCGTAAAAGCAGTTTTTGACCATTACAATTTATTCGAAAACGAAAATTTATTTTTAATGACAGCAGACCAACTTCAAAACTTAGTGGCTCAACTACTCATTCTCGTAAGCCTTGTTTTGATTGCTGTGGCATTAGGATTTATTGCACGCTGGTTTTTCTTCAAGACTTTTATTAAGTTTGCAGAATATGTCGTGAAACGCATTCCTTTAGTCAGCACAATTTATAAAACTTGCAAAGATATTATTAAAACACTTTTTACCTCGAAAACAAACTCTTTCAAACAAGTTGTTCTTGTCCGTTTTCCTAATCCGGATACGTATTCCATTGGATTGATTACAAGAGATGAAATCCCTAGTTTAGCTGGAACTTCTCATGCAGATTCTGTTGCTGTTTTTGTTCCGACAACCCCCAATCCCACTTCTGGATTTATGATTATGTTTAAGCAGGCTGATCTCATTTATTTAGATATGAAAGTAGAAGATGCCTTTAAATATATTATTTCCTGCGGAGTGATTTCCCCTGCTTTCAATGCATTATCAAAAGAAGAAATGGATCGGCAAGCTGAACTTTCAAGAAACTTAAAGCCAGCTACTATTGAGGAATAGGAAATGAAAAAGCACCTAACAACCGGTCTTGCCATCCTACTTCCCATCGTTCTTACACTCATGATTCTTAATTTTTTGATTGATTTCTTAACTCATCCCTTTCTCGTACCTGTCAGTGCTTTAATGGCTCGCTTTGATTTTTTTCATCGCTCCTTTTTTTTATTTAATGAAATGACTTTAGTCACGATGACAAGCAAATTGATGATTTTGACCTTTTTAACTTCTTTTATTCTGTTCATTGGTCTCTTGGGAAAACTCTTTTTAATGGATTATCTCTTCCGATTTGGAGATTATTTAGTTTATCAATTGCCCTTTGTGAATAAAATTTATAAAGCTTGTCAAGATGTCGTGCATAGTCTATTTTCTTCTTCTTCAACATCATTTTCTCAAGTTGTCTTGGTACCTTATCCCAATCAACGCAATTTAACGATCGGATTAGTCACAGGTGCTTCAATTCAAATTAAAGGTAGTGATGAAGAAACTCAGGATTTAATTTCGGTATTTGTTCCTGGTACTCCCAATCCTTCTGTTGGATTTTTATTGCTATTTAAAAAGGAACAGCTAACTTTCGTAACTATGAAGGTAGAGGAAGCCATGAAGTTCATTGTCTCGTGCGGTGCTGTCATGCCTGACTTTGCCATTATTCAACCTCCTGCGGCTTATGAAAAACAACCATCCAGTGAAAGTCACCTTTTACCAAGTGAAAGACAATTCAACCAAGCTTCAATTAATTTGTACGAAAGCTCAAGAAGCTTTTCAGCATGAAAAGCGTTTGCTCATTACCGTTCCCAATTTACAAGCTGCTCAATATGTTGATTCTTTGCTCTGGCGATTACCCGAAGAGAGTTTTGTTCCTCATGTTATCTCAGACACTCCAACGTCTGAATGGATTGCCATTACCATGCAAGAGCAACATAATGTCAATCAAGCTGTAAGACTGCTTAATTTGTGCACAACTCCAACAGCACTTTATCAACATGTGGAAGAAATTTATGATTTGCTTGATGAAACGCATTCGCAAAAACTCGAGCTTTCTCAACAACGCTTGCGTTTCTATCAAGCTAAGGGATTCACTGTAAAAGTAGAAGGGCAAAAAAGCACTTAAGCTTATAAGCCTTAGCTGGGTTGGATATAGAGTCGAACTCGATTTAATAAAAATCTTATCAAATTTTTCCTCTGTGAAGTCTGTGCTCTCTGTGGTTCACTATTCTAGCTATACTGTGAAGTGAGTTGATTAGAATAGCTAGAGAATAATGAACCACAGAGAGTACAGAATTCACAGAAGAAAAATGGCAAGAAATCGAGAAAAAAGCTTCAGAAATTTGCAACTTTTTTGCTATAAATTGTCGATCTTGAATTAATATTAAAAAGAATTTAGAAGAGCGCAAACGGAATAAATTCAATTTTTAATTTATCCATATGACTCTTCTTTAAATGAAATTTTAGTTCATTCTTAGCCAATAATTATATTTTTTGATTTAAAACTTCCTTTTGAAGGCAATTTGGAGCGATTTAGCAAAGAAATTTGTTAAGAAGGATGCCTTAAAACCTAAGCAAAAGCCTGTTGCTTTTGCCAAGTGAATGTTGTGGCTTGAAGGTTTTTCTAGATTGATGCTTATAACGAAGAGAATTCAAAAATTGAAATTTCGGCTAGTATGAAAGCTACCAAGGTTAAAGCATCACGAAAAGGTTAATATTCACTCAAATATTGACCTTTTCGTGATGCTTTAACCTTGAGGCTTTGACGCAGCCCAAATTCCAATTTTTGAGTTCTCTTCGGTATATCAATCAATGCTTAAATAAATCACACGCCCTCTAATACATTGTATTGCTAGTCGATTAACTCAAGTGTTAAATGAGTGATATTACTGGTATCAAAAGTTTTAACTTCTTGAACCGAAGAGTCATTGCGGTGATACCAGCGGCCACCATAACAAGTATAGGCATCAAAATGAATGCCGACTTTTTGTTTGAGCATCCCCACAATGCGATACCGGCATTTTTCTTGGGTTTCTAATCCCAGCTTCATGCATAGCGAATAATCTAAGATCGTGTTAGGAGACATGTTAATTGGTCTCCCCCCTCCTGTTGAAACCACTAACATTTTAGGAGCAGTTCCATTTTCATGATAATATTGAATCATACTATTATTAACATATTCTGAGTTGCCCCGAGAGGCAACGAATAGGGGGTCGGAAGAAAAAGTTCCATTTTCAGTGATATTTTTTCTGAAAATTCCAAGAAGATCATGCTTATAGTTATGGTCGACGTAATAGATGTCTAAAGCACGAAAAAGAGTTCCCAAAACCATGTAAGGATGCCCCATGGTTCCCAATAGACTGATTGGTGTAGTCCCTCGGTTAGCCTTAATTGTTTCAAACAAATGTTTGATTCCATCAGCAATTTTTTTCGAATCTTTGCCTTTTCTAATCTCTAAGAATTGCTGCAAAGGTTGTTGAATGTCTAGTCTTCCTTGAAATTTCTGCATGGTTTACTCAGGAATTGACTGGTTGCGAGAGTTTACTCTAGCGGGTCTGTGAACAAGAGGTTTCTGGACGATATCCATAAAGGGTTTATCAGCACATAGAATTTGTAGCGAAGAATTAAACCAGCAGGTATTACCAAAATTGGGGAAACCCGGAGGATCAGATACGATGCCATCTGTACGTGCCATTGGGAGTTTTGTTTGATTTGCTTTAGGAGACGGCGCTGTTTTTGGTCGATAAGGAGATGGACTTGGACTAAGTGAAAGAGGTGTAGTTGGATTAAGATTCTTAATCCGTAGGCTCAAAAAATTTGTGTGTTGATTTTGACTAAGAGAGGCTTGATGTATTTTTCTATATATAAATTTACCTGCGCAGCAGATTAAGGGAGGAATGATAAGAAAATAGGAAGCAAGCTTAACGACAGTTTCAATGTGTTTCCAGAAAGTGTGATTTTCTTTGATATTGGCCTTCCCCTTTTTTTGACATGAGAGGCATGCTACTCGCCTGAATCCTAGACGATTTGATATTCCATCCAAGAATAGGTAGTTTTCCAAAAAGTTACCTATGGGCGAATGCCGGTGCTGTATATAATCTAAGAATTCATAAAGAATAAATTATTATTAATTTAGAAAGTATTATAACACTCATATATTAATCATTTAAATAATTATTAATTTTCAGATTTTCAACGCTAAATAGTAAATAGAGCATACACGTCATAGAAGCTCTACAAACTTTTTGATTAATCTTTTGGCGGGATAAGTGCCTATACTCACCAGCCTAAAAAACCGTCTATTGACTTAGGCCGAGAAGATCGATTGTTACTGATGGCCGCTTAAAAAACTCAAAACTCAGGTTAATAGTCTTTTGATTTTAATTCTCTCTCCGCTAATACTTGGCAAAGCTTTAAATCATGATGACGAAAATCTTTTTTTTCCCCTTTTAGCACATCGAGAACATCTTCTAACTTTTGGAAGATCGATTTAGCCTCCATTCGATCTAAATAATTTTGAGTTGCAGCTTTGAAGATTTGTTGCATATCAATCCGTTCAGCAAAAAGCTTTGCAAGGTCTGGTTTCTTCACATTTAAGATGATGAGCTCTTGAGCCATTTCATCATAATGCTTTTTAATTCTTTGGATGGTATTTTGCTTCTGGTTATCAATATCTTTTGAGTGGTGGGGATTTGTTCCTGTGATACAGAGACTCACCATATTAATCGCAATAGACGCGACCATTCCAATAGTTCCTGAAACCGCTGCTTGCCATCCTGGACTTAATTCGCTCACATTCACAAAAGAGATATACGAAGCGCATGAAATGACTGTAAAGGGCACAATCGCTTTTTTAAACCACCCTTCTGTCTGCCTTTCTCTTTCAAAACTGATTCTAAAAGTTTCAATATCTTGAAATTTAAAAGGATTTTTCTTCTTCTTTGTCTCATGAAAAGTTGTCAAATAAAATAGCCTTGCAAAATCTTTTAAATGAGCGCTTTTTTTTCCAAATTGATGTGGGAAATACTCAGCGTTTTTAATTTTTTCGAAGAAGTTTGACTCTAAAGTTGATTCGTCGTGACAAAATAAATGGTTAAATTCTTTTGCAACTATAACAGATATATCTTGAGATACTTTTCCCAATTCCACATCTTCTTCTTTGTGAATTTGTTCTTTATAAATAGAAACTGGATCCGTTTTTACCTCTGTTAACATCATTAATTCCTCTAATATAAATTTAAAAATTAAAACAAATAGCGACTATAAAAAATAAATTAGAATTAAAAATGAAATTAAGCGCGTGTAGGCGGATGTGCCTGTGAGGATAACACATTAAGGCGAGAAAATTGATAAGAACAAGTAGAAAGCGAATAATCAGATAAATGGATAGTTAAACTTTCATTTATTAATGAGAAAAGCGAAAAAATTTGAGTGAGCACTTTCTTACATTTCAATAAGAAGGTGTCTTGTTTTAAAGATAAAGGTCGAATGATATAAACTGGTGGCAACGTTTTTTGCTGACTTAAAATAGAATCACAAGGACGTTGTTCTTGATGAAATTGTATTTGCTTTGTTGACCAAGAGCAAAAGTTTTTTGACTCTTTGCCTTCGTTGAGCCAAACTCCACCTAAGCAGAAACAAGCCAACAGCATGGCATATATCCAGTGGCTATGTCGAAAGGTGTGGTGTTTTTTAGACATGTTTTGGCTTCTTTAGCGCCGAAAAGAAAGTTTTGGAGTTAAAGTATTCATCAGGTTGCTTAAATACTTTATTCCCCATAGGACTATAATCGATGTCATGATTATACCTAAAAGACTGTAATAAAGGGTATATCGAACTATTTTTTGATAAATTTGATGCGTAACACCTAGGATCGCTAAAGCTTTTTGGTTTCCTATTTTTACATAATTTTGAAGGCTATTAAAAAGTTTTAGCACCACCTTCATTCCTAATGCTGCTAGATTTAGAAAATATTTAAAAAACTGCCAGAAACCATGAGCGAAGATAGAATAAAATTTTATAAATTTTTCACCAGCAGCTCTTGTAAAATGATGCGACAGCCATTTCTTAAGTTTATTTTGCAGGTTTGCAGGAAGTTTTCCCATCCACGTATGAGATAAAATATAATCCAAGACATTTTGATAGGACAACCGTTTCAGCTTTTCTTGTTTTTTCTGTAAAAAAGCCACTGCACCTTGATGCTTTCGCTGAAAAAATTCTCGTAGTTTCTGCCATGTCTGCGTACAAGTCTCTTTTAACTTACGCCACTGGGGCAATACTTGTTGACGATAAAAACTAACGAAGGGTTCAAAAGGCTGCTTAACGCCATTCCATGTTTTTGTAAATCCAGTTGAAATCCATTCGGTTCCTTTTTGAGCAAGCCCTTGAGAAGTCTGAAATTTCTTATTCCATTTGATTCGCCATGAGCCAATAGATCCATTCAGCACTTTTTGAAATTGGGCTTGTCCCCAATTCCACAACAATTGAGGACTCTGCTTAATCCACTGGATGCTTTCCTGCAGACGCGTTGACAATGTATGTGCTTGCTCTGTTGTTTTCTCTCTTAATTGGGAAAGCCTTTTTTGCAAACCTTTGAATCTTTCTGCTACTGTAATAAAAGGCTTAGTCAATGTTGATTTTACTGATTCTGCTAGCCGGTTGAAAAATTGAAGCGTTTGCTCACGCATACGTTCAATCCGACGACGAATTTCTAAAGCCAGGCGAGTAATAGGCTGAATCAAAACTTGAACCACAACATTGCGCATGAATTGAGCGACTTGAATAATCTTTCTTTTTCCAGCATCTATGGGTTTTTGAGCTTTTTGTTGAATTTTGTTCCATACCCATACCTGCATTGAAAATAGAGATGGCAGGCCTTCTACAAGAAGCCATTTAGGCAATCCATACAACGCAAGATAAGGAGGCAAAGCCACTGCTAAAAAGAGATATTTGCCAATACGCATAAAACCGTTATGAGCAATCATATATTTAGAAGTATGCCTTAAACGGTTAAGAGCTTCTTCTTTCAATTTATCACGGGAAATTTCAATGGTGTCTTTATGCGTCGGTTGAGTTGCTTGAATAGGTTCATGTTTGATATCAGAGCGCTTTCTTACATCATACATGTTAGAATAAAGATTAGGATCGCAACGCGATAGACTGTCTGATGCCCGATGAATTGACATATTTGCCTCTTTACTCTATTCAACTTTTAATACTTAAGAATAAATATTTTATCAACAATAAAAATAATTTAAAACAAAATTTTAATCTATTTAAAACAAACAGCTTTCGATAGAATAATTAAAAATATTATAAATAAAATTTAAATTTTGCTTTATTAATCATCATTTTTGTCAATTAGTCTGAATGCTTCAAATACTACGGCTTCGACCTATTTGATTGGAAATAACACAATTAGTCTTAAAAATTTAATTTTAAAAATTTAAAGTATTTGCCGCCTTAAATTTAACGCATTAAAATATGATTAGAAGATCTCCCATGAGCCGCTAAGAGGCTAGCGGTCGAAGTGACTCCTATTAAATCAGCTCCAATCCAAGATATCTTGTCGAGATGAATGTGTGTTCATCTCAATTTTCTCTTCATCTTTCTTGTTGTTTGTTTTGAAGAAGTTGTTTCCTATTTTCTCTCATTGATGATGAGAAAATTTGCATTCTATTCTTGAAAAGAAGGAAAACCCTTGCCTATTATAGCATAACTTTTTATACTATAAGCTTTGATTTAAAGGAGTATGTACAATGGTACGGATTAGTAAACAAGCAGAAAGACGTAATCGCTTTCCTCGCAAACATCGTGCGCCTAGCGAAAAAACAGGTTCATTGAAAGATAATCTTCCAGAAGGATATAAGGCTCATGCCAATGCTTTGGAAGGAGATTTAGCGAAAATGGTCTTTATTCCAAAAATTAAATAGTAGAAATGTTTTGAAAATAAAGGTTTAGTCATGTCACGGCATCCAAGTTTTGGTAAAGCAGGCAGAACTGCTACTAAGCGCAATGTATTAAAGCGCTTTGAAAGAATTGATGTATTGAAAAAAATCGGGCGTTGGAAAGAAGCTGAAAACAAGCGTGTTACAGGTCTTCCTAAAACTCCTGTTCTCTAATCTTCGAGTTTTCCTCCCTTTATTCAAATTTCATTTCTTTTCATTTGAGGAGCTGGCCGAGTATAAGATGACTCGCCTCTCCTATATTTAATCTTTAGTTTAAACAATCTAAACAACCCGATAAGCAGTGATTGTTAACGTCTTTGATCAACAATTAGCATTAAAAATTTCCATTAACGAAGTTCAACAACTCGTTGATCATGTCGTTCATGGGGAAGGACAACAATGCGACGAAGTCAACATTTATTTTGTTGACACTCCTACAATTTGCCAATTACATGAGGAATTTTTTCAGGATCCTTCACCAACCGACTGCATCTCTTTTCCAATAGATGAAGAGGAACAAGAAGATTTTCCCTATCGCATCTTAGGCGAAGTTTTTGTTTGCCCAGCTACTGCGGTTGACTATGCAATTCAACACCATGGTGATGCATATGAAGAAACGACTCTTTATATTGTTCATGGACTTTTGCATTTGATGGGCTATGATGACATAGAAGAAGAAGATTGCCGTTTCATGAGGCAAGCCGAAACGCGGCACATGCAAGAGCTAAAAAAAATTAATTTACAATTACATTCTCCAACACATTAGAATTTTAAACAGAAACCTGTTATAGAGAGTGATAGGTTTTTGAACGAAATGTGTTGATAGTTGGTATTAGGTTTGTTTCCTAACAGGAGCTTGATTTTGTCTTTGAAATTATTGACGATTATTTTGATTATTTTATTGATTGGGCTTTTTTGTTTAACGGCTGTAAACACCGCCTTTCGCAGTCTTCAGAGAAAAGAATCTAAAAGACAATTAAACTTAGCAGGAAAGCTCTTTTTCTACCGCTATCTTTCCCGCTTATTCTTTCCTCAACAAGAATATGAAGATCTTTACTTTGCCAGCAACTTTGCCCAAAACGTTACACGCTTTACCTATGCTATTTTGTCCCTTTTATGGTTAGGGCAAATGCAGCTTGTCATGTGGCATGCTGATCCAGAAACACAAAATCCTTCTTTATCATTCGATTGGCCTTGGGGGCTACTAGGATTAATAGGTCTCTTTTTACTTCTTTTTATTATGGGAGATTTTCTTGGCCGCATTATTGGGAATCGTTATCCAGAACGTTCTATTACTTTAGTTGCTCCTATTGTTTCTTGTTTCATGGTCATGCTTTTTCCCCTCACCTTTATCTTTTTAAAACTTTTTCACCGACTTCCACGAACAGTCTACTTTGATCCGACTCATGAGCCCACTCAAGAAGCAAAACAAGAAATTATTGAGATTATCGAAGAGTCCAATTTAAACACCCATTTGGATCCTCATGATAAGAAGTTAATTGAATCTGTCATGGAGTTTAAAGATCGCATTGCAAGAGAAGTCATGGTGCCGCGCGTCGATATTTTTAGTCTACCAGCAGAAACAACGATTGAAGAAGCTGCCACTTTGATTTATCAAGAAGGATATAGCCGCATTCCTGTCTATAAAGATACATTGGACAATATCATTGGGGTTTTAATGTATAAAGATGTCTTGGCTAAATACATGGAGCACGCTCGTAAGGGAGATAAAGCAGTTTTTCAAACGCCCATTGCTTCCTTAGTTAAAAATGTTTTATATACACCTGAAACGAAAAAAATTTCTCATCTGCTACAAGAATTTCGCAAACAGCAAGTTCACTTAGCAATTATTGTCGATGAATATGGTGGAACGGAAGGAATTATCACAATTGAAGACATTCTAGAAGAAATTGTGGGTGATATCGCTGATGAATATGATCAAGAAGAAGCCCTTTTTATTCCTCTTCCTGAGGGTGGCTGGTTAATTGATGCCCGCATGAGCATTCTTGATATTGAAGAACAATTGGGAATCGAGATTCCTCAAGATGGGGACTATGACACCATCGGAGGTTATGTATTCCACGAAGTAGGAATGATTCCACCTAAGGGATTTCTGATTCGTAAGCCTCATTTTGAAATTGAAGTGATAAGATCTAATGATCGCCGCGTTGAAAAATTACGCATTAAATCTCTTTCTCCTCCTACCCATGAAAATTCAGAAGACTCCTCCTCTTCTTAAAATATTTTTTTTAAGAAGAGGTCTCTTTTTTCTTTTCTCTCGCGTGCAAATTAAAAAATTATCTCCTTCTATTCAACTCTTAGTTTTAAATCTGGATTTTCAAATCTAAATTGATTATGCTAAGTCTACTCGACTGCGGCTAATTTTTTCTCTTTCCGACACTTTATTATTCTGTGATCTCGTCTTCATTTTGCTATTGACGCTTCGAGTTGACTTGTAAATAATAATTTGAATCCTAAACATTTTCAATGATTTAGGAAATTAAGGATCCCAATATCCATGAATGAAAATCTGATTGCTTTATATCTGCTGATTTTCTTGCTGGGAAGCATTCTTGGAGCAATAGCGTTTTGGCTTTACCATCACTTTGCTCTGGGAGGGGTTAAGCGGCTTGGAACAGAAATTGTAGGCCGAGCTGAGCAAGAAGCAGAAGAATTAAGAAAAGGGACTGAATTAAGTCTCAAGCAAAAGCAACTTGAACAACAACGAGAATTAGAACAATTGTGGCAGCAAGAGCGAAAAAAAATCCAACGTGAAGAAGAGCGTCTTAAACTACGCGAAGATAAGTTGGAAGGCCGCATGAATCTTGTTGAAAAAAAGTTGTCTGATATTGAAAAGCGTGAAGCCATTCTCATTGGCCGCAAAGCACAATTAGATGAAGAGAAAAAGGCAGCAGCTGAAGCCCATGCTCGTTTACTAGCAGAGCTTGAAAAAGCTTCCGGCTTAAGCTCTTCAGAAGCAAAAGAAATGCTGCTAGCACGCTTAACTAATGAGGTAAAGACAGATGCTGCAAACCTCATTAGACGCATTAAAAAAGAAGCCGAGGAAGAAGCTGAAAAGCAAGCTTCTTCCATTATTGCAACAGCTATTAACCGTCTTGCTGTTCCTTGTGCTTCTGAAACAACCGTTTGCACAGTCGCGATTCCAAATGAAGAAATGAAAGGACGCATTATTGGACGCGAAGGACGCAATATTCGAGCTTTAGAAAGAGAAACAGGAATCAATTTCATTATTGATGATACCCCTGGAGCTGTCGTCCTCTCGGGTTTTGATCCCGTTAGAAAGCATATTGCTAAAATGGCTTTAACAGAGCTTGTTCAAGATGGTCGTATTCATCCGACACGGATTGAAGAAGTTGTGGAAAAAGCGACTTTAAACGTACATAAACAGATTAAGCAATACGGAGAAGATGCTGCTTTACGCGCAGGAGCGATGAATTTGCATCCAGAATTAATTAATTTATTGGGCAAATTGAAGTTCCGCTATAGCTATGGTCAAAATGTCTTAGATCATTCTCTTGAAGTATCTCATTTAATGGGACTTATGGCTGCAGAAATGGGATTGGACATTCGTTTAGCTAAACGAATCGGCCTTTTACATGATGTAGGTAAAGCAGTTACTCACGAAATTGAAGGTTCCCATGCCATTATTGGCCATGACCTTGCGCTGAAATACGGAGAAAGCAAAGAGGTTGCCAATGGAATTGGCTGTCATCACCAAGAAATGCCTCCTTTAACAATTGAGGCAGATCTTTGTAGTGCTGCAGATGCGATTTCAGCCTCTCGTGAAGGAGCTCGCATCGAAGCCGTGGAAGAGTATATTAAGCGCCTTAAGAAATTAGAAGATATGGCTCTTGAATTTTCTGGTATTGAAAAAGCTTATGCAATGCAAGCAGGGCGAGAAATTCGTATTGTCGTACTTCCTGATCAAATAGATGATGTAGGCGTTGTAAACTTGGCTAGAGATTTAACAAAGCGCATTGAACAAGAACTTAGCTATCCAGGAAAAATTAAGGTAACTGTCATTCGTGAAAAACGAGTAGTGGAATATGCAGTCTAAATATCCAACAAAAAAATTGTCTAACACATTGTCATAGAAAGATTTCTAATCTAATAAAAGTCTAACTGTTTTAAACAGGATGGGCAAGATAACAAAGAGGCTGAACGACTCCATCCTCTTTTATCCTGTCCATCCTGTTCCTTTTTATAAAAAGGGATAGGATGGACAGAACAAAAAATTATTTCCTAGCTCTTTTAGTTATTTTAGAAAGGATGAACATAAGCAATAAATTTAAATAAATTTCTTTACTTCTTTAGTCTTTTGTCTTTATATTTCAGATCATTAACGTATCTTTCTATTTAATAGACCATCTATATTTAAAACCTGTCTTTACTTGAAAAACAATAGCCAATCGGGCAATATATTTCTGATTTTTCAGACCAAAGGAGTCAACCCACATGCGTCGATCTATCTGTTATTGCGATCCCAATTATGCCTTAGCTGGCGAAATAAGAACTTGGAAATTCATTTATACTTCCTCTGTCGCCTTGCCTAAAGGGACACGGCTCAAATTTGACTTACAGTCTAAAGGTCGAGAAATTGATTGGCAACTTCCTACTGTTAATTTAAAAAAGTCAGCAGGAGTCATTTATGCACAATTGGCCAATGGCAAAATACTAGCTGCGAATGAATTAGAGGTTGCAGATAGCTTTGCTCCTGTTTATGAGTTTATTCTTCCTAGTGCAGTTGAAGCTGGCGACTCGATTACTATTGTTCTTGGAGCTAAAGAAGGTGAATCTAAAAAAGGAAACGGAATTCGCGCCCAAACCACTTCCCAGAGACGGCGTTCTTTCCTCCTATCTATTGATCCTTCTGGTAAAGGGCACTATGACGATCCGGAAGTATTTACAATGGATATTCGCGGCGGAGAATTAGCCAATATCCGCATTCTAACTCCTTCTTTTGTTGCTAAAAATAAGCGTTTCGATGTCATTGTCCGTTTTGAAGATGAATTTGGCAATTTAACCAATCATGCTCCAGAAGATACTTTAATTGAACTTTCACACGAACATTTGCGCGAAAATCTTAATTGGAAGCTCTTTGTCCCTGAAACTGGTTTTATTTCACTTCCCAATCTTTATTTCAATGAAGCGGGAGTTTATACAATTCAGCTCGTCAATAGTAAAACAAAACAAATTTTTCGATCGCCTCCGATTAGATGTTTTCCAGATAATAATAAGCATTTATTTTGGGGCTTGCTACATGGTGAATCAGATCGCTTTGATTCCACAGAAAACATTGAAAGCTGCCTTCGGCATTTTCGTGATGATCGAGCATTTAACTTTTATGGAACCTCTCCTTTTGAAAGTCAAGAAGAGACTTCTAATGACATGTGGAAACTAATCTCGCAAAACATCGCTGATTTTGATGAAGACGATCGTTTTACAACAATTCTTGGTTTTCAATGGCAAGGAGAGCCTAAAACTGAGGGTGTACGCCTTTTGGTTTATTCTAAGGAAAATAAACCCCTCTTACGCAAAAAAGACATCAAAAATAGCTCTCTTAAAAAAATTTACAAAAGTTTTTCTCCAAAAGAATTAATTTCTATTCCTTGCTTCACGATGGCTAAAGGCTTAGATTATAACTTTGATAACTTTGACTCCGATTTCGAACGCGTCGTAGAAATTTACAACGCTTGGGGAAGTTCTGAGATGACAAAGAAAGAGGGTAATCTTCGCCCGATTACTTCATCATCAGGATTCCAAGAAGCAGTGGATGGTTCCATCCAAAAAGCTTTGCAGCGGAATTGCCGCTTTGGCTTTGTAGCAGGAGGATTAGATGATCGTGGAGTCTATGCAGACCTCTACGAAAGTGACCAAGTTCAATATAGTCCAGGCTTAACTGCAATTATTGCTCCTAACCACACACGCGAAGCTCTTGCAGAAGCTCTTTATCAACGCTCATGCTATGCAACAACTGGTGAACGCATTATTGTAGGACTTTACTTGGCCGGCATTTCTATGGGGAAAGAAATCAGCACAGCTGATAAACCTGGACTTGCGATTAACCGTCATTTGTCTGGTTATATCGCTGGTACTAGCAAACTTTCGACTGTAGAAATTATTCGAAATGGCAAAGTCATTAAAACTTTCGAACCTGATAATTATTTCCTTGAATTTGAATATGACGACATGATCGCTTTAGAAAAAGTGGTTATCCCTACAAAAGATAAACAACCACCTTTTGTCTATTATTACTTGCGTATCACCCAAGAAGATGGACATATGGCTTGGAGCTCACCTATTTGGGTTGATTATATTCCGCTCTCAGCACTTCCAAAAAATCAAAGCAAGCGAAACGCTAAGCCTATTCCTAAGAAAGATTTCTTAGAAGAGGAAGATTTTGAAGATGAGGAAGACGAAGATGATTATGATTATGAAGACGAGGAATAAATTAGATTAGACAGAGAAGAAGCGAGTTAAGACACTCGCTTCTTTAAGAGCTTGTTAAATTTTCACTCTTTGCTTTTCAATTAGAGGCTTAAACATATATTGTTCTGGGTCATAATACCAAATTTTGCCTGTCTGTATCTTGAAATACCATCCATGCAATTGAAGTGTTCCTTCATCTACTCGCTTTTCAATAAAAGGAAAAGACATTAAATGCTCGAGTTGATAAAGAACGGAAAGCTTCTCAGCAAGAGAATAGAGATCTTCTTTAGGAGTTGTAGGCTTTGTCATCATCAACGCCATTTTTTTTGCTTCTTCTCCAAATTGAATCCATCGTTTTAAAAGTCCAAATTTCTGTGGATCTAAATCTTGAAACAACCCACGAATTGCTCCACAGTCAGAGTGTCCACAAACAATAATATGCTTAACATTGAGATGTTCCACGGCAAATTGAATGGTTGCGGCCACCCCATCTACTCCTGGAGAATTAGCAGGAGGAACAAAGTTTCCTGCATTACGAATGACGAATAAATCTCCAGGCCGCATGTTTAAAATGAGTTCTGGAACAATACGAGAATCACTGCAACCAATAAAAAGCGTTTGTGGGCTTTGGCCTTCTTCGACAAGTCGAACAAATTCTGCCTCGTGTTCTTTAAAGTCCAATTCTCTAAATTCTTGATGGCTACGTGCAAAATTAAGAGATTGTTGTAATAAAGCTTCCTCGTTTGGATTTTGCTGATTTGGCGTTTGAGGTTTGTTGGAAGAAGGAAGCGAAGGAGATGTTTGGGCTTGTAAACCGACGCTCAACCCTAAAAACAGGGCCAATTTTAATACATAACGAATCATAATTTCCTCAAGCTTAAGTTCAATTGTCAGTATAAATTGCAACTATTATTTGTCTAGAAAAGTTTATTAGTTTTAGCTAGATCCTAGCGAAAGAAAACGTTTACTCTGCAAAAAACTTCCCATTTTTAGTTATTGTGATTCATCCTATTGCTAAACCACTCACTATCTCGAATTGAAGATTGCACTCTCCTGAAAATTCTGTTATGTTGGCTTAAAATTAAAAAGGAGATCTTTGTGTCCAATTTATTTTTAACCTTAGTGATTGCTTTCGTGATTATTGTATTTGCTATTGCCTTTTTGGCAATCGGTTGGTTAATCACGGGTAAAACAAAAATTGAGAAAGCTTGCGGACGCGATCCGACCAAAAAGAAAGATTCAAGTTGTCATGCTTGCGAGCTTTGCGAGCCTCCCGAATCATCGTCTCAAGAAGAAAAACAAACGCCTCCCTCTCAGACTTAAAGCCTCTCCAACGCTGCTATGAAGGATTGAACAATGTATCGGAAAGACTCTCCCCAGACAATTCAATATATGTTTAATAGCATTGCAAAACGCTATGATCGAACAAATGCGGTTCTCTCCTTCTCATTACATAAGTGGTGGAATCGCAAGCTTATCCGCCACATTTTAAAGCAAACTCCCACTCCACACATCCTTTTGGATCTTTGTGCAGGCACCGGAGATATCGCTTTTAATTATTTAAAACATACTTCCCATCCTAGCCATGCTTATTTAGTCGATTTTTCTTCTGAAATGCTAGAGTATGCCAAACATAAGTCAAACTTGCTTTCTTTTAAAAATCCTCATCAGTTGTTTTATATCGAAGCAGATGTGCAACAATTACCCTTTCCAAACCAATTTGCAGATTGCGCAACAATGGCTTATGGCATTCGCAACGTTCAAGATCCTACCCTTTGTTTTCAAGACGTCTTCCGGGTCTTAAAACCCGGCGGATGCTTTGCCATCCTCGAATTAACTCGTCCCCGCTATAAAATCCTACGAATGGGCCATCACTTTTACTTGCGTACTTTAATGCCTTTTTTAGGCAAATGGTTAACAAATAATCGAGATGCTTACCACTATTTATGCCAGAGTATTCAAACATTTATTGCACCCAAAGAGTTGGAAAATCTTTTAAAAAGCAATGGCTTTATTCACACCAAAACTTATCCTTTAGCAGGTGGAATCGCAACCATTTTCATTGGACATAAACCCCATTAAAGCACTTTTTATGGTTCATAAAAATTCTCATTCTTATCATTATTCCTGTTCTCTCCCCTTTCACCTTGCCGATCCAGCCGGCATTGTGTTTTTTGGCCATGTCTTTTCTTTAGCCCATCAAGCTTTTGAACAATTTATCCTTCAACAACTGGAATGCCCTTGGCCTGTTTGGTTCCAAAATACAGAATGGATTGTTCCTATCAAGCATACCGAAGCTGACTATGTTTATCCTTTACACGCAGGAAAAGATTGTCAAATCGAGCTTTCGCTTATCAACCTCTCTCTCTCTTCTATTACACTTCACTATTCCTTTTCCCAGGAAAAATTATGTTGCAGCGTTAAAACAATCCATGTCTTTTGCAGCAAACAGACAAAGCAAAAAATGCCTATTCCTCCAGATATATTGCCCCGCCTTCAACTGTTCCTTCGTCCATCCACATAAAATCGTTTTTCTTAACAAAATATTTAATTAATTTGTATATTTATTAATATTTATTGATTGATTTGTTTTTTTATAAATAAAATGGTATAATATTAATTATATTTAGTTTAATTAAATCAACTATTTATAATTGAGATTACATTTATGCAAAGTGATCCATTTCCTTTAAGTCCTTTGTCAGAATCTTATTCTCATCCTTTAGATATCTCTCCTCATTTTTCTATCAATACTGACTCAGCGTCATCCCCTATTGTTCAGCAATTTAAACAAACAATGCCTTCTCTTTCTCCTTTTTTTGCAGAGAAAAAGCCATTGAAAGGTGAAGTGATTCCAAAGGGAGATGAATTAGATATTTCACCTGAAGTTTTATCGCAAACTACCCAGCAGACGAATTTATTAAAATCGCAAGTTAAACACGTTGAGAAAAATTTAAAACGAATTAAGAGCCGTGCTGAAAGTTCGACTTCGACTGAAACAACTTTAATGATTGTTCAAATGTGGATAGCAGACGTCGTCTTAAAAGGCGGGGCGGCGATGGCTCAATCGAGTATTCCTTTTGTTTTAAGTACAACATCAGAAGCTTTACCTATTCTGAATCCTGTCACGGAAGGAATTAAAGTCGCAACTGATTTTGTTGATATTGCATCTGGACTCACTGGATCCATTTATCGAGCTAGAATGTTGGATATGGCTGAAAATGAACTGAAAAGATTAAAGCGACATTCTCAAGATTTAACTCCTGAGCAATTTGCCCGTCTAGAACAATTAGAGAAGTCGGTCAAACATGCCCAAAGTTTACTTCCCTCCCAAGTCAAAGAGCAAATCATTCGAATGACAAGAAACGCTTTTTCTTATCTTACTTTTGCTCTTTTTTGGTTTCGCGATATTCAAGTCATTGCCTCCATTACATCAGGAATTTATTCTATTATTGGAGGACTCAATGCCGCTATCTATGGATTATTTTTGTATAGGGCTCATCAAGAGTTAAAAGCACATCGAAGCTGGTCGGCAGATTTTAAAGCTTGGGTGAAAGAACACACTATCACCATTAATGAGCAGAAAGGCGTTAATTCTAACGCCATTGCGGAACAACTCACAAAGGTAAAACAAAAAATCGCGAACAGGCTCCAAGCTCCTTCAAAAAAAGTTCATTTATTAAAGGAGAAAATAGCTAATAAAGAGATAGACGTTAATACCATTCGCACAAAAGTAAAAGAAGTGCAACAAGAAGGGTTGCAGAGATTCGTTGAACGCCTTAATACAAAAGAAATGCCTCTTAAAGAATTCCAGACAAGTTTAGAGCAAAAATTAGGAGTATCTTTTAAAACGCAAGAGGAACTTAATACTGTTGAATCCTTTTATAAAAAAGTGCGTGAATTTGGCATCATTCAAAGAGATCCTCTTTCTGAAAATAAGAAGGAACGTTTAGAAGCAACAAGACATTCGATGATTGCGGAATTAAATGCTTGCTGTGAAATAAAAATGGCAACGTTTATTACCCCTTCTGACGACCCATTAGTCTCAATAGAACCTTTATTGACCGCTTATGTGGATTATCAATCTATTTTAGATAAAACGATTAAGAGCTCTTTAATTGAAATGGTTGAAAAAAAACATAAGATCGAAAAAGTTTTTCTCAAATTTAAACGAGTTCAATTAGGAACCCAATTTACAGTTGCCACTATTATCTTTGGCGTTTCTCTCACTTTAGCAATTATTGGCCTTGCGCTTACTCCCGTCGGCTTTGCTGGACTTATTTTAGGCCTCCTGGCAGGTATTTCTTTTGTGATTAGTTTGGCCCTAGTAGCCAGAGGCTATCAGTTGGCTTATCAACAAAAGCCTGGCTTAACAGCTGCCACTTTAAAAGGGGCTTATATTCGTCTTTATTCTTATTATGCCTTAGCTAAAATCGAAACACTCACAGATAAGCTTGGAATCTCTCTTGAGAAAATCTGGCGTACAAATAGAAATCGATTAGCAAATGCCATTGATCAACTTCCTACTGTTCATCGCTGTTTCTCGCGACCTCTACAAGTTGAAGAAGAAATTGAGATGGAAGACTTTTCTAAAGCTCGAAAAGAGAAAGAATTAGATGGATCAGAGGCAAAAACATGGAAAGATAAAGCCGATGCCCTTCAAAAGGAATTAGAAGAGCTAACTTGGAAAGATTTTGCTAAAAAAGCGCAATTAAAAGTAGCCTCTCCTCAAACCAACTCAATTTCAGAAGAATTTGATTCATTAGAGGCTTTAAATCAAGCCCTTAAACAAGCTGATTTTAATCTTTTAAGCCGTAAAACTAAAACTCTTCTTGAAAAGCAACTTGGCATTAATATCCAGGCTTTACAAGCAGAAATGGAAAAAGATCCCTCGACATTTAAGCAATTATTGCGCAATTTCTTTAATTTAGATGATATTGGTTTTGTAAAGTTCGTAGGCGAACAAAAATTTAGAGATGAAGGCTTAACTGATTTACCCTAAACATGACGATATTAACTCATATTCAACAGCTTTTAGATCAAAATGACTTCCCCAGTACTTTAAGAGAAGCCTCTGATGAGGCTCCTTACGATCGTCTCATTGTCGCCTTAGAAAGTCCTATTCCTAATCAAGAAAATTTATTAGAAATTGTCGCTCATCCTCAATCATTTGAAGGAGAATTGACTCGTAATAAGGCACAGGATTCCTACTATTTAATTCAATTTCAATATGTTCTGCCCGCAGAAATTTCTCCTGATACATTTAATCAATTATCTAGCTGTCTTCACTTTTTTAATCGTCTTCTTCCTTGTCCTGGATTTGAATTAGATGAATTGAGTGATCAAATCGTATATCGTTATGTTTGGTTCATCAAAAAGAACGGAATTGATGCTTTCTTAGTCAAGCAAGTTATTGGAAATATGCAGCTTTGCTATAACCTTTTTAGCCCTTATATTAATGAGATTGCAGAAGGAAAGTATACACTTCAAGATATCTTAGAAAAAGTGATTGAATTGACTCAACAAAAGCCTCAGGCCAATGGGTAGATTGCATTTTTTTTCAATTAAGATCAACTCCTCCAACAGAATAAACTAAGTTCATTAACTCTTGTTGATGAATTTTACCTAGTGACGAGCGGGGTAATTGAGGAACCAATGAAACTTTCCGAATACGTTCGAATGGCAGAACAGTTTGTTGAAACTGTTGGATGAGAAAATTAAGCTCTTGTATATGAGCACTACTCGAAGTTAAGTGAATGCGATGACCAAGACGCGTATCTGGCATTGCCACTAACGCTACTTCTGCTTTAATGTTTAACTGTAGACGTAAGGTCTGCAAATGCGTCTCTAAGCGGGCAAGATCAACGCTCTCCCCTCCTACTTTGATCATGGCATCCGCCCGCCCTAATATCTTTAGCTTTCCATTTTGAATATAGCCTCGATCTTCAGTCACTAGCCATCCATTGACTTTGGGATCGATAAATTGCACTTCCATTTCTTTAAGATATGCATAACAGCTTAAAAGAGAAGTCCCTCTAATACAAAGACGTCCCTCTTTCTCACATCCTTGCACATGAGAAAGCATATGCAAAGAAGGGATACTAGTTTCCTTCCAACTATCTAAACAAGCTGTTGCGACTTGTGAGGCACATTCCGTCAATCCATAACTGGGTAAAACAGGCCAATCCAATGTAAGCGCTTTTTCATATAAGCTAGGAAGCAAGGCACCCCCTCCAATGATCACTGCACGTAAAGAAGAAGGAGCTCTATATCCCAGCACAAGTAAATCATGAAGTTGTGTAGGAACTAATGCCGTCAAAGTCCCTTTTGTCTCCTGTAGAAATCGATAAAATTCTCCTGGTTGCCATTTTCCCGCATGGGATTGTTTAAAATCACATACTTTTGCTCCACTTAAATAAGCACGTGCCCAAATGCTCAATCCACCGACATGGAAATCAGGAAGAACATGAATCCAACAATCTTGACTTCCACTTTCCAAATGTCTATTCACAGCTTCAGCAGAAATTAATAAAGCTTGTTTTGATAATCCTACCCATTTAGGAGATGAAGAACCAGATGTCGATAGCCAGATATGAGCAGGGAAATTTGAGGCATTTTCTAGAATACGCTGAAAACGATTTTGTTCATCTATTGAATATCTAGGATTCATCAGCAATAGAGAATCTGAATTTTCCCAACAAATATTCATCTTAATTCTACCCAATTCAATTGTGCTAATTCTTGATCAAAACCTAATCCATCACCTTGCGGAATTATAAATTGAGAATTTTTCCAATTCAGCTGCTGACTGAAAATGGTAGGTTGATACACCTGATGAGAAAGCAATCCATGGACTAAACGACAAGCAGGATCAACTTGCGAGGCGACATAAGCAGCGGCCATTTGTCCTAAAGGATGTCCCAAATACGAAGTAACAATTCGCGTTTGATAAATCCATTTTTGCCATTCATCAAAAGATTGAAGAGCTGGTTTAATCACTAAAATACGTGCTGCTTCTGGATGACCTGACGCCAAATGAGCTTGTCGATCACAAGCCAAAGTCCATCCCTCTTTCTGAATATCCGACCATTCATTGACGTGGAAAGGACAGGGATCTTCAATAAACTCCACGTATTCTTGCAGTTTAGACATTTTTTGCAAAAAATCCCGACAAGCCGCAGTTGATAAACTTTCATTAAAATCTAAACGTAGTTTGAGAGGAGTATTCAAAAAAAGCGCATGAAGTTTTTGAATTTCTTGATCAAGATGGCGACCTACTTTTAATTTCACATGCGTGTACCCTTGCTCAATCACCTGTTGAGTATGCTGAGCAGTCCAGTCTAGCAAATAAGGCACCAGAAAATGACTGCGAGGAATTTGAAGATGATTTAAGAGGCGTTTCTTATTAAAACGAGCCTGAGCGTCGAGTTTAGCAAATTCTAATGCACATTGTGTCAAAGGAGTCAGTTGTCCTTGAGCTAAAGCTTTCAATTGTTGCTTTAAGGGAAGATCTCCTAGTTCAGGCCAAGAATGACAATCAGCATAACCTACTTTTTCAGTTTCAAAAGTAAATTTTAGCAAAACCCCTTGGCGTTTTAAAGCTGACGAAATCGCATTTAAAGAATGATTAGCTTCTAATTCATAAAAAGAATAAGCAATGTTTACATTCCGATCATCAGCAAGCAAGCAAAAAGAAGTTGGCATAAGGCACTTTTAGCTAGAAATTGATTAAACTGAGGGCTAGGTTCTGTTGTCCAAATCATCCACATATTAGGCATCACCACAGGTAAAGATAAAAGAGGTAGCAAAGCCATCCAAGCATTTCCTTCTTTTATCCAAAAAAATCCCAAAATAAAAGGAACGAAAGTGCAAAAAGAAATTTCCCAACGAGCAAAAGTGGTACCCAAACGAACAGCTAACGTTTTTTTCTCTACAAGGGCATCTGCAACATGATCGCGTAAATTATTCACTGCATGAGGAACGATTGCCAAAAAACCTATTTGCGTGCCTGCTAATAAACTTGCACTATCTAGGTAGCCTGTTTGCAAATAATAGGCAGCTCCTGTACTGACCCAACCATAAAATATTAAAATAAAACTTTCACTTGTTCCTGTATAAGATAAAGGAAAAGGACCTCCTGTATACAGATACCCAAGAGCGATAGAGACAAGCAGCAGAATAGCAAAAGACCATCCTCCGATTAAAATCAATGGAAGCCCGAAAATAAAAGCTAGGCCAAAACAAACATATCCTCCCATTAAAGCTTGCTGGTTAGATAACAGACCTATACGCTGGAATTGCAATTTTCCTCCGAATCTTTCTCCTTTCTTAAAATCAAGAGCATCATTAACTAAATTCATTCCGATTTGAATCCATGGTACACTTAAGAAAAGAGAAACAATCACTCTCCAATCCAATCGTTCTACTTGATGACTAGCCAATACAGTTCCCACCAAAAGTGGGACGAAGGAAATCGATAATGTGCGGGGTCTTGAAGCCAATATCCAAGCTTTAAAAGATTTTTTTTCCTGTGACAAAGGAGAAACTAAGTTGCTTTTAGTTGCCATTTATTCCTCCCTCAATTAAGGAAGGCGAGGAAATTGACTAAAATCAGGCTTGCGTTTTTCTAAGAAGGCACGTTTTCCTTCTTGAGCTTCTTCTGTCATATAATAAAGCATTGTTGCATTACCTGCTAAGTCAAGAAGCCCTACTTGACCATCGCAGTCTGCATTAAGACAAGCCTTTAGACAACGCAAAGCCAAAGGAGAATGCTGCAGAATTTCACGGCACCATTTAAGGGTTTCCGTTTCTAGTTCCTCCAAAGGAACAATACAGTTAATCAACCCCATTTGAAGTGCTTCTTCAGCGGAATATTGACGGCAAAGGTACCAAATTTCACGCGCTTTCTTTTGACCAACAATACGTGCGAGATAACTGCTTCCTAATCCCCCATCAAATGAACCGACCCTAGGACCCACTTGGCCAAAACGTGCATTATCCGCAGCAATTGTCAAATCACAGACTACATGCAAAACATGGCCTCCGCCAATTGCATAACCAGCTACCATCGCAATGACAGGCTTAGGAAGAGAACGAATTTGTTTTTGCAAGTCTAAAACATTTAAACGAGGGATTCCATCTTGACCAACGTACCCTTCATCTGCTCGTACACGTTGATCTCCACCTGAACAAAAAGCAAGAGGTCCTTCACCAGTGAGAATGACAACACCAATAGAGGCATCATTACGACACATTTCAAAAGCTTCTTGCATCTCTTGAATTGTTTCAGGACGAAAAGCATTGCGTACTTCAGGACGATTAATGGTAATTTTAGCAATGCCATCTTCCGTTTTTTCGAATCGGATATCTTCGTATTGTTTAATGGGTATCCACAAAGAAGTTTCTGTAGGCATGTGATTAACCTATATATTTAATTGCTATTGTATTGAATAAGAAAATGTAAAGCGCAAAGGGAATTTATATAGAGTAGATGAAATTAATCGTAAAGAAAAAGAACCTAAATCAATTCAAGAATTGAATTGACTTAGGTATAAAATTGGAGTTTTATTCATTCATCTTATAATGAAAATCCTAAAATCACACACCATTGTCTAAAAATTATTCAAAATCTTCATATTCATCGCGCGCCCAGCGAGGCTCTGCACCAGACCGACCAGCTCTTTGATTCTGTGAACGATTTCCGCCTCTTTGGCCAAGACGATTATCTTCTTCATCAAAATGACGACCCCAACGAGCTTCAGCTCCTGCGCGGCCAGCTTTTTGATGCTGAGCACGGCTTCCGCCTCTTTGGCCATAGCCTTCATCTTCAATTAGAAAATCTTCTTCTTCGAAATCACTAATCCAGCGAGGCTCTGCTCTTGTGCGACTAGCTTTTTGATTTTGAGAACGGTTTTCACCTCTTTGGCCATAGCCTTCATCTTCAATTAGAAAATCTTCTTCTTCGAAATCACTAATCCAGCGAGGTTCTGCTCTTGTATGACTAGCTTTTTGATTTTGAGCACGGTTTCCGCCTCTTTGGCCATAACCTTCGTTACTGCGACCCCAACGAGCTTCTGCTCCTACTCGGCCTGCTTTTTCATGCTGAGCACGACTTCCGCCTCTTCGTCCATAGCCTTGTTCCTCATCAAAACCGCGACCCCAACGAGCTTCTGCTCCTGCACGTCCCGCTCTTTCGTGCTGAGTGCGACTTCCACCTCTTTGTCCATTCTCAGAACCACGTTCCCAGCGAGCTTCTGCTCCTGCACGTCCCGCTCTTTCGTGCTGAGTGCGGCTTCCACCTCTTTGCCCATTCTCAGAAACACGTCCCCAGCGAGCTTCCGCTCCTGCACGTCCTGCTCTTTCGTGCTGAGTACGGCTTCCACCTCTTTGTCCATTCTCAGAACCACGTTCCCAGCGAGCTTCTACTCCTGCACGTCCTGCTTCTTGACGCGATGTTGATGAACGACTTTGACTGCCACGAGAATTGCTGCGACCGCTTGCTGAGCTTCCCCAGCGTGCTTCCGCTCCTAGACGTCCAGCTTCTTGACGACTCATTCCACGTCCAGACGAGGCTTTAGATTTAGAAGAAGTCGAAGACTTGCGGCTAGCCGACTTCTTTGCAGACGAAGATTTACTTGATTTTGTTGGCATAGTCAACCTCCTTAGATTAAGACTAATTTTCAACAGAGATGAGTCACTCTCATTAAAATGAATGAACTTTCTGTTGCTTTAATTGAGGAAAAACATATCCACAGAAATAGAAATCGCTAGGTCAAACTGAAAATATCGATGAAACACCAATATGTGTAGTCAATTGCCACCATAGTCCTTACTTTGCAATTTGTCAAAAAAAACTTTACAAGTATTTTCAATCAAAGCTATTCTCAAAACCATTTTCTTTTTTAAGAAATAAAACGGATCTCACTTTAAGAAATTGAATTTCAAAGCTTATCGTTTATTTAATATCACAAGTTATTCATCTCAACTTGGTCGTTTACATAAACAAGAAGGCTATAGAATGGCATTGTCTGAATAAGACATATCTTCAATAGGCAACGCCCGAATTTTTTGCAGAAAGGTTTGAACGCATTGAGAGAAAAGGTGGGATTGTGTCCAAGGTACGCGATGGCCTGCATCTGCTATTTTTTCCCATCGAGAAAGGAAATGGGCAAAAATTAAAGATTGAGCTAACTGACAATACCGCTGATCCAAGCTGCCTGTTATCCAAAGAATTGGCATCGAACAATTCGCGATATGCTGTCGCAAGTCAGCTTGCTTTAATAAAGATCCTTGAAACAGGGTTTTAATAATTTGTGGACGTTGATAGTTTGCCTCTAGACGATCAAAATGAAAAACATCTTGCTTAAAGACGTCTTGTGCATTCCAAGATTCCATTAAACTTTCCCATTTTTCCGTTTGAAAACGTTCGACCCATTTTTGATCATGTTCAAATCGTTTTTGCTTTTCTTGAGAATCTGTTAAACCAGGGTGGGTCGAAATGATAATGGCTGCTTTCCATTGTTGAGGACGATCTAGCAAAACATGTAAAGCTAAGCGGCCGCCTAAAGAATAGCCCATCAAAATCGCTGGGTCCTTATTCTGTTTCGCTATCCAATCATTGAATTGCTTTGCCCAAGCGGTCAAGCTATTCCAACCAAAAGCATGTAAATCAACACCTACAATATTTTTCCATTTCAAAAAATCCCAATCACTAGGCAATCCTAAAAAACCTGGAATAGCCCAAATTGTTTCATTCATGATGATATCTCTTTGAGACGTTGCAAAAATCGTTCGGTTGCTTGCGAATTAGGAATAAGCTCAATAAGATTTTTTCCTTGGTTAAGAGAAAGATGAGATGGAATGTTTTCCCATCTCTCATATTGCCATCCCCAAAATTTGGCAAATGGTTCAAAATGAAGTTGATGACTATTTAGAAATGCAGAGTGGGAAAACATGCGAGCAAAAATGCTAGCACCTCCATTATTAATTAATACAAGATGAGCAGAAATCTCTTGTAATTGGGAGCTAATCCAAGGAGCTACAAGATCATACAGTACCGTTAAATCGCCTAAAATAGCCCAATTATCTTGTTCTGCTGAGCTATATCCCAAGAAAGTGGCACATTGACCATCAATTCCATTGACACCTCTGCTGCACGCCATCTGAAAGTGACGTGGTTCATAAGTGGCAGCTTGATCCCACTCGCGAATGGGCAAACTATTACCTAAATAAATTTTAGAGTTTTTAGGAATTTTTAATGATAACGCATGAATCAAACTCGCTTCTGCTTGGGGCTCTTGTTCAAACAAACGTTGTAAAGCTTTTTGGCCTATAGAATCCGCTTCTTTCCATTTAGTATAAGGGTAATGATAGGGAATTTCAATAGTTTGCGCCCAAGAAAAAAAAGAAGATAGCGACGTATGAATGACATCCGCACAGCTCAATCCTGAAAAAGGATGATCACTGATTGAACAAATTGCAATTTGTCCAGCTCTATGCTCTAAATCCCGCCATAAACGCGCTGTCGGCACACTGCCTAAGCGTAAAACTCCATCGATAGGATATCCATATCGATTTGCCCAATTCCAAATGCATTCAATTCGCGTGATGGACAAAGGAGCTAAACGAGGATCTTCACGGATACCCGAAATCCCCTCCGCATAAACAGGAGCATTTAAATGAAGAAGAAATTGGACCGCTTCTTCATATTGCGAAGGAAGTAAAGCTCCCACAATGACAAGAGGAAAACGCGTTTGCTTGAGAAATGTCAAAAAACGCTTGTCTTCATCAAAATGGAGGGCTCGAGGCTGAAAACAAATTTCTTCACAATGATCTAGGCGAATGGTTTGGCATTCGCTATCTTTAGGCTCCTCAAAACAGAGATTCAAGTGTAAGGGACCTTGACGTTTCCATTGATTTAATCGACACTCTTCTCCTTCAGCAAGATCTTGCATGTCATGAGCATAGCAACTAAACAATCCGACTTGTTCTGCCGATTGAGGTGCCCCTGTACCTCGGAAACGGCGTGGACGATCTGCTGTAATTAATACAAGAGGCAGACCACTATAATGCGCTTCCATTGCTGCCGGCAATAATTCTCCAGCTGCAGTACCCGAAGTGGTCACAACTGCAACTGGACGGCCAGTTGCCTTTATGCGGCCTAAAGCAAAAAAAGCCGCCGATCGCTCTTCCGGCCAATAATAGATTTTGACTTGAGAAGAATGAACTAACGGATACACTAAAGGAGCATTACGCGCGCCTGGACATAAGCAAAATTCTCGCACACCTTGCGAAATAACTTCTTCCAAAGCTTGTTTAGCTAATTGAATATTAGCAACTTCTAATTTTTTAACAGGAAGTTCCGTACTAATTGTCATAAATAAAGTTGATCTCGAATTGCTCGAATTTTAAATTGAATTTCTTGCCACTCTTTTTCAAATGTACTTTGTTTCACAACACCGCAGCCTGCTCCAATACGCATGCCAGAAAAATCCCATTGAACATTGCGAATTCCGACCAGGCAACAAGAGAGACTTATTTGAGGGTGTCTAAATCCTATAGGCGCTCCATAGAAATGTCGAGGTGTATGTCTTTGATAGTTCTCTAACCATTTTCTTCCTTTTTCTAAAGGAAATGCTCCTAAAGCAGGTGTTGGATGAAGACAACCTACCAAAGATTCAAAGTGAAAAGAATCTTTGAGATCGACTTCTATAGGAGTCATCAAATGTGTCAGCTTTGGTAATTGAAGAAGCTGAATTTCTCCAATTTTTACAGATCCCAATTCCTGCAAGGATTGACAGATTCCCTGAACGACTAATTGATGTTCGTGACGTTCTTTTTCATTTTTCATGAAGGACTCCTGACATTCAGAGGGATGGCATGTCCCCGCCAAAGCCATTGTTTTGACTTTCTGAGGCTCATGCTGTGAATGGGAAAAAAGTAGTTCAGGTGTCACTCCTAAGACTCCTCCTGTTGGATTCCAACAGCCATAAAGATAACCTGTATTCTTTTCAAGAGAAGTTAATCCTCTTTTTAAAGAATTTTGCAATCTTTCTTTTGTCATTTGTTGAGGAGATTTTGCAAAAACATAAGGAACCGCTTTTTTAAGCTGATTCATTTGAAAAAGGTGAGATAACTCGTCAAAAGCTTGTCGAAATTGTTCTGGCTGGCAAATGGCCCAATCACAAGTTGAAAGTTGTCCAATTGATCCTAACAACTCTTTAAATTCTTGGCTTGAGATCTCAAGCCAATTGGAATATTGAATCCAGGGAGCGGATGCTTGAAGAAAAAAATCGGTAAAATAAAAAGCTGGTCTACTAGCGTCTATTGCCTCTTCCTGTTTATAAGCAGCTTTTCCCCAACCTATTAACAGTTTATCTTTCGATAAACTCATGATCGCTCCAGAACTCAAAAAATCAGCTAAGCAGATGGACATAACATTTTCCTATCCTTCTATTTTGTTAGCTTGCTGTTATAGCTCACCACCTCTCAAGATAGCAATTACTTTTATAAGAAGAACTCACCCTCTTAGATAAAATTTAGACTATGCAACAAGAATAGAATTTAATCCTGAGACCGCGCTTCAAACTGATTTACATTTTCTAATTTAAAAGATTGAATTAATTTGCCAAGTAATCAAAATTCCTTAATAATAAAGGTTTTAAAAACCAGAAACCTAATCAAAAAAATGAGGTAATTTTTTAATGAATCTTACAATTCATCATTTTCTTCATCATCCAATGGCCCAGAACTCAGGCAGCACTGCTAAAAATTTAACAGTGATGTGGCTAAACCGTGCAACCTGCTGGATGCATTCAACTATGCAAAATCAAGCTGTTGCTGCTGTGATTTTATTAGCCATCAATATTTTAGTCTTCAAAGGCAATGAATGGATGATGAATACACTTGTAGGTAATCGAGATCTTGATGACAATGAGGCTTTAATGGGAACAGGCTATGTACTCTACTTACATGCAACGCAAGTTTTTGTTCTTACCAGATTTCTTCCACTGCCTTTCCATCCTCTTATGACAATCGGATTAAGTGTTGCAGTAATAGCAGCAGATGTTTTCCGCCCTGATCAATGGATTTATGCGCAAATCACTGGATAGTCTTTGCTGAATTAATGAATAAGATGCCTTCAGAAAAGATGATAAAATGTTTTTAAATGAAAATTAATAGCAAAAAAATTTTAAATTTTTGAAGTTTTTTTTATCAATCTCTTGCAGATTTTTTTCTTCTCTGTGCTTCTCTGCGTTTTATTATTCTAGCTATTACCATCAATTTACTTCACAGTATAGCTAGAATAATAAAACGCAGAGAAGCACAGAGAAGAAAAAGTTGATAGGATTTTTATTAAATCGGGTTCGCCTGGATAGATCTTTAAAATAAAGAATTGCTACTCTCTGTTAGCCTTTCAATTGACCAGATGCTAATCATTTGTTGTTTGAACGATCGTCCGACAATCAGCAATTTTTTACTTATGAAACACGATCTAATTTTAAAAATAAAGTTTCTAAACAGAGAGGTAAAGGAGTTGAGCGCTGAAGTGCCAAATATGCGTCTTCAACAGCTCGACAAACCTGCTCAAGGGGTTTAAAATCCCCTCGTTGAACAGCTTGTTCTAAATCTTCTTGAAAATCAGAATTGACTAAATAAATAGGACTGCCTCCTAGCAGCAACAAATGAACATCACGATACCAGGAGAGAATAATTTCAAAAAGAGCTTGAGCTTCTTGTGTTAAAGCAATAGCAGTCAAACCCTCCATTTCCTTTTCAAGGGCATGCTGTTGTTGAGCAGAAAGTTGTTCAGAATGAACTTTATACAGTTCTTCTTTTGCAGCTTCCTCAGCGTGCTTTTTTGCAAGATCAATTTGTTCGCTTAAAACATGAATTCCTTCTTGCAAGGCCTTATAATTCCCTAAAGGACCCTTTGCAAGCAATTTGAGTAAATAAGTGCGATTCTCATCTCCTTGCTCTGCTAAACGTATCGCTCGTCCAATGGATCCTTGTGACTGATGAGCAATTTTTATATAGGTTGCTTCATCTAAAGTATACCGCTGTTTAAGAAACTGTTGGATAAGATCAACGGACAGGGCTTGAAAATGCAACGTACAGCAGCGAGATAAAATCGTCGGCAATAGGGATGCTTGAGAACGGCTGAGAAGAATAATAACAGTTCGAGAAGGAGGCTCTTCAAACGTCTTTAATAAAGCATTGGCGCTATAACTCAACATACGATCTGCATCATGAATTACAAACACTTTCCAGCTTGACTCATAAGGAGGTAAATAAACCTCTTCGCTTAACTGTCTTAAAGATTGGAGGCTATGTAATCCCAATTTACCTTCTGGGCGATAAATATGTATATCTGGGTGTTGTCCAGCTTGGATTTTACGTGCATGATCTTTGCCAGGATCATATTCAGCTAAAATGCGAGCTGCTAAGGCCCATGCAAACATGCTTTTTCCCACCCCTTCCGGGCCAGCAAACAATAACGCATGACCAATGGCTTTTTTGGATACCATCCGTTCCAATTGCCTTTTCACCTCTTCATTTCCAATGATCTGGGAAAAACAAACGGGATTCATATACTTCCCTTTTGATCGGGCAGAAGGACAAATTCTTCTAAAGCTAAAACAGCTTCTTTAAATACATGACTTTGAGATTGACTCGCGTCAATTGTATAAATACGCAGAGGTTCTCTTTTGGCGAGATATTCCAGAGTTTGTTGAATTTTACGGTGAAATGAAAGTGCTTCAGATTCAATTCGATCCAACTCTCCACTGGAAGCATGCTCTTTGTGTACACCACGAGAACGAGAAAGCCCCACTTCAGGCGAAACATTTAAAAATAAGGTGAGTTGAGGCATTACAGCCCCGCAGACAAGCTGGCACAGTTTCTTCACTTGTTTAATACCAAGGCCTCGAGCACCTCCCTGATAGGCAATCGTCGAATCATTAAATCGATCGCATAAGACGATCTTACCACTTTCTAGAGCTGGCAAGATTTTCTCTTCAATATGTTGGGCGCGAGCCGCTAAAAAGAGAAGCAGCTCAGCTTGGTGACAGATAGAAATATTAGAATCTCGATGAAGCAGCCAATCGCGAATGGTTT
Source organism: Parachlamydiaceae bacterium (assembly GCA_044226925.1). GTDB lineage: Bacteria > Chlamydiota > Chlamydiia > Chlamydiales > Parachlamydiaceae > JANWJE01. The sequence continues at coordinate 1,692,259 of JBGAGC010000001.1, read as the reverse complement.
CTCCAAGAGGCGATCCTCCTGGTTCTCGAGTTGTGACAACATCATACCCACGTTGCGTCAAAAAAGCGGCTAATTGATGAAGAAGTGTTGTTTTGCCTGACCCCTCTCCTCCTTCCAATGTAATAAAGTGACCCCTAAAAGTTTTTCGCCCAATCATGTGCATTACCTTTCATTGTCATAGATAGGGAACAGGATAGACAGGATAAACAGGATAGATAGGATATTATAAGGAATAGGATGAACAACGTGCATGCTTGATTTTCATCATCATCTCACTTTGCTCTTATCCTATTCTATCCTGTACACCCTGTTTATCCTGTTTTATTTATTTGCTTTAAGACTTACTCTTCAACGTCTGCAGTGACGTCTGCTGTTACCGTGCTTTCTTCAGAATGAGTGGAAACTGTTTCTGAAGGAGGAGCAAATTGTTCTTCATTTTCACTGCCTTCCAATTTTTGAATGGCAACTAAATAATCGCCATCTTTGAGGTTAGCTAATTTAACTCCTTGGGTGTTGCGTCCCATTACACGCAAATCGCGCATGCTAATGCGGACTGTTTGCCCTGTCGCAGACATCATGACCATCCCGTCATCATCTGTGACACATAAAGCTCCTACAACATTGCCATTGCGCTCGCTTGTAATAATAGAACGAACGCCAACGCCACCTCTATTGGTTTGACGGAATTCTTCCACTTGAGAACGTTTTCCAAAACCATTTTCGCAAACAACAAGAATAGACTCATCGCCATTCACCACTTCACAGCCTACAATATAATCATCTTCTGCACGCAGTGTAGCTCCTTTAACGCCTCTTGCCATACGTCCCATTGGTCTGACATTGCTTTCATCAAAGCGAACAGCCATTCCTTTATAGGTAAACAGCATGACTTGTTGTTCCGGCTTGACCAATCGAGCTGCAATTACTTCATCTCCTTCATCAATGCCTAACGCCCAAATTCCCTTGCGGCGAGGATTGCTGAATTCTTCAAGTTCTGTTTTCTTCACAACAGCTTTCTTAGTTGCCATTAAAATAGCAGCTTTTTCTTCAAATGAAGAAACACGTAAAATGGTCGCAATCTTCTCTTCAGGACGTAAATCTTCTAAAAGATTGATAAGAGGCTTACCTTTAGACTTGCGGCCCGTTTCTGGAATTTGCCAAACTTTTAACCAATAGCAACGTCCCAAATTTGTAAAAATGAGAAGATAATCGTGCGTTGAAGCAACATAAAGCCCTTTAATGACGTCTTCTTCTCTTTTCAACTGCATTCCTGTAATCCCTTGGCCGCCTCTTCGCTGCTCACGGAACGTACTGACCGGCATGCGCTTAATATAATCATCTTGCGAAATCGTAATGATCACAGATTCATTCGCAATTAAATCTTCCATCTGAACTTCGCTTTCTGCTGCAATAATGCGTGTTTTGCGATCAGATTTATGATTTTTTTGAATATGAGTCAGCTCGTCTTTAATAATACCTTTTACCAAGGCTTCACTCGCTAAAACAGCTCGATAATAATCAATCTTTTTAAGCAAATCTTGGTATTCATCATTTAACTTATCACGCTCAAGGCTCGTTAATTGATAAAGACGCAAATCAAGAATCGCATTTGCTTGCCGTTCCGTAAAATGAAAGCGCTCAATTAATTGAGCACGCGCCTCATCACGATGCTGGCTTGCACGGATTAATTTGACCACTTCGTCCATATGGTCAATTGCCTTTAAGTAGCCTTCTAAAATATGTGCTCGCGCCTCAGCTTTATTAAGCTCAAAACGAGTACGACGGCGGACGACATCTATGCGGTGTTCAATCCAAGCCATGATCATTTGCTTGATCGTCATCGTACGAGGCAATCCTTTATCTAAGGCTAGCATATTGCAGCCAAACGTGACCTGAAGATCGCTAAATTTATACAACTGATTAATGATGACTTCTGCAATTTCGCCACGCTTTAGCTCAATCACAATGCGCATTCCGTCTTTATCTGATTCGTCGCGCAAATCGGCAATACCGGCAATCGTTTTATTGTTAATCAGATCAGCAATTTGCTCAATCAAACGAGATTTGTTCACATTATAAGGAATTTCATCAATGATCAGACGACTTTTATCAGGATGATCTTCCAATTCTTCCGTACGGATAAGGCCGCGCAAAATGAGTTTTCCCCGTCCAGTATGATAAGCTTCACGAATTCCGCGATAGCCACAAATAATGCCTCCCGTCGGAAAATCGGGACCTGGCATAACTTTCATGATTTCTTCAATACTTGCACTAGAATTATCCAATAACAGAAGCGTGGCTCGCACAAGCTCATTCAAGTTATGTGGAGGAATATTTGTCGCCATCCCAACGGCAATTCCCGATGATCCATTACAAAGCAAATTAGGAAATTTCGCTGGAAAAACTGTCGGTTCTTTTTTGGTTTCATCATAGTTAGGAACCATCTCGACAGTGTCTTTATCCAGATCTTCCATTAATTCGCTAGAAGCATGTGTCAAACGAGCTTCTGTATAACGCATCGCTGCAGCTTCATCTCCGTCAATAGAGCCAAAGTTCCCTTGTCCATCTACCAAGTTGTAACGCATCACCCACTTCTGGGCCATACGAACTAAGGTAGGATAAATCACCATTTCACCGTGCGGATGGTAGTCACCCGATGTATCACCGGAAATCTTAGCACATTTACGATGCTTACTATTTGGACCTAAATTCAATTGACGCATTGCATATAAAATACGTCTTTGAGAAGGTTTAAGGCCATCACGCACATCCGGCAAAGCTCGGGAAATAATGACCGACATCGAATAGCGCATATAGCTATCCTTCATTTCATCTTCAACATTCCGCGGGATGATAACTTCGTCTTTCGTATAGGACATAATTGACCCCTTAGATATCTAAATTTTTCACCGATAAGGCATGCTGATCAATAAAAGCACGTCGAGGAGGAACGTCCTCACCCATTAACATCGTGAACATGTGATCAGCTGCAATCATATCTGGCAACGTCACTTGAATCAATGTACGCTTTGCAGGATCCATTGTCGTTTCCCACAACTGATCGGCGTTCATTTCGCCCAATCCTTTGTAACGCTGGATCTCAATTCCTTTTCGTCCATTATTTCGCAAAAATTCAATAAGTTCTCGCAAAGTATGGAAATCATGCTTTTTGCCATCTTCTTCTTTGATTTCAACAAGGGAACCATTAGGTGTTAAATATTGGCTTAAAGCTAAATTAAAAGACTTCAATTGTTCTTCTAACCCCTCCAAGAAATCCTCTTCAAAAAGTTCAATAAAATGCAAACGACTTGGCTTAAAGACGCGCATTTCCTCTGTAATTTCACTGTCAGGAATAGAAGCTAATGTTTGCTCGTGACGCTGACGCTGACTTTCTTCTTCGGCTTTTCGCAAAGCGACGAATTCGTCTTCAGAATAAGCAAAACGCGGCCCTTCCGTTAAATTCACTTGGAAGCGTGGTAGCTTACCTTCACTATTTTTGAGAGTTAAATATTCTTTAAAAGGAATTCCCTTGTGCTCAATTCTTGTAATAAAATTTTCCACCCCCAAAATCACTTCAGTGAGTTTTTTCATTTCTCCATGACTTAAGGATGTATCCGCTTCTGCAACCTTCATCTGAATATCACTCAAACCTAGTTCTAAAAGATAATCATCCATTTCTCGTTCAGAATGAATATAGCGGCTTGTTTTTTTGCGCGTGACACGATAAAGAGGCGGTTGAGCAATATAAATAAAGTTATGCTCAACCAAAGCTGGCATATGGCGATAAAAGAATGTTAATAGTAGAGTACGAATATGAGAACCGTCGACATCGGCGTCTGTCATAATAATAATTTTATGATAACGCAACTTATCGATGTTGAACGCATCTCTGCCTATTCCACACCCTAAAGCAGCCACCATGCTGCCAACCTCTTTATTTTGTAGAACTTTCTCTAATCTTGCTTTCTCAACATTTAAAATTTTACCTCTAATAGGCAAAATTGCTTGAAAACGTCTGTCACGTCCAGATTTAGCCGAACCACCCGCAGAATCACCCTCAACAATGTAAATTTCGCAAAGTTCTGGATTCTTCTCTTGGCAATCTGTCAACTTACCTGGCAAGCGAGCACTATCTAGCGCTGATTTGCGTAAAGTCAGTTCTCTTGCCTTGCGAGCCGCCTCACGAGCTTGCGCTGCAATAATCGCCTTATCTGCAATCATTTTGGCTAATGCAGGATTCTCATCTAAAAAGATCGTGAGTTCTTCCCCCACAATCTGCTGAACAACAGATCCTACATCGCTATTACCTAAACGCTGTTTTGTTTGACCTTCAAATTGAGGATTGGCGACTTTAACCGAAATAACGGCCGTCAACCCCTCACGCATATCTTCTCCACTAATCGAAATTTTATCACTTTTGAGAAGATTATGATTTTTAATATAACTGTTAAGAACACGCGTTAAAGCTGTCGAGAAACCTGTCAAATGCGTTCCACCTTGACGTGTCGGAATATTATTGACATAAGAATAAATGGTTTCATTATAACCATCATTCCATTGCATCGCGACCTCAAACTCAATAGGAGCATCCACCCCTTGACGAGTCCCATGAAAGTAAATAGGCTTAGGAAAAAGCGGCTCTTTGTTTTCGTTTAAATAAGCAACAAAAGAGCTTAATCCCCCATCATAGCAAAAATTGACGTCTTCTTTTTCCGGGTGTTTCTCATCTCGGAAAAAGATATTAATCCCTCGATTAAGAAATGCAAGCTCGCGGAAACGCTTGGCAAGAATGTCATAGTCAAACTCTGTCACATTCATGACCGTTTCATCAGGCCAAAACCAGACTTTCGTTCCCCGTTTAGTTGTTTCCCCTATAATCTGTACAGGTTTGACAACTTTTCCTTGCTTAAATTCAATTTCATGAACTTTGCCATTCTTATAGACTTGTACAACCATTTTTCTAGACAAAGCATTAACGCAAGAAACACCTACGCCATGAAGACCACCCGATACTTTATAAGTATCTTTGTCAAATTTACCTCCAGCATGCAAAATCGTCATGACGACTTCTAAAGCAGATACGTCGCGTCCTTGCTTCAGCGACTCTTTTTCATGCTTTTCAACAGGAATTCCTCGTCCATTATCTTCAATACTAATGGAGTTGTCTTTATGAAGAACGATATCAATGATGGAACAGTAGCCCGCCATTGCCTCGTCAATACAGTTATCAACCACTTCATAAACTAAATGGTGTAATCCATTAACGCCCGTATCACCAATATACATTCCTGGGCGCTCACGGACTGCCTGAAGACCTTCTAGTACTGTAATAGAACTAGCAGTATACTCTTTAACTGCAGACTTTTCTGAATTTGATGTATCGCGAGACATTCGATCACCTTAAAATTGAATTTTGCTTTCTCGCCCCTTTTCGAGGCCGCCGTTAAATTAATCAGCCGCCTCTACCCAATGCGAAAACAAACATTTCTGATTTCGTTATGGGGAAACTTTTGCCTTAGCAAATTGAGGATGCGCAATTTTTCATTCTGGTTTAACAAGCTATGTAAAGTTGAATTTTTAACTTTAACAACCAAAACACCATCTGTGAAAGAAACTGCTTGCGTCATGGCAGCTAGCTTGTCACCTATTACTTCTGGCCACATCGCTAAAATGAGGTCAGAGCGTTGTTGGTAAACTTCTCCAATTTTAGAAAGAACTCGAGGAAGTAAGTCCGTCATCCGATGGCTTGTCACTTGTGTACCGTCATATTGTCTGGGAGTTCTAGAATAGCCTTTACTCACAACGTTTGATCTGCCTTAAATTAAAAGACCTTAGAAAAAAATTTTAGTTCTACTATAGCATAAATTCCTCTAGATAGACAACATTTTTTAGCAAAAGAATTGTCATTTTTTCTCAAAAATCAAAAAGCAGCTCTAGCCAGCTTTTAAAGGCCAAATCAACCTTCTCCCCATAAAGATTTTCTATCAAAAACAATCCTTCTTTCATTTCTCATGGAAAATGAGATTTTTTTTGCAATAACAACCTATTTTTACTCAAATTAAATCATTCACAAAAAGAATAACTCACAAAAAGATTGTTAAAAAAAACAAGCAATCGAAAAATTAAATTTTAAATTATGTGTATTTTTAATTTAAATTAATTAATTTCAAATTTAAAAAATAGAATCAATAAAACAAATAATCAAAATCAAAACTTAAACTCATTTAAATCAGGCTGAGCCATTTTATTCTAGAGCGACCTAGGATCTTTTACTCATCTTTCATTTTTGATGATTTCTAGCTAGATTTTTGAAAACTCTTAGAGCCTGTTAAATAGCCTTTAATAGTTTGAATTGGAGATGATTTAACAAGCTCTTAGCACATCTGATGATTTGATGAATTCGGATATCAGGATAAAAACGATAAAATAAAAAACAGGGAGCGCTGAAGAGTTTATTGCATTTAAATAAGAGAGAAAACGAAAAGAAAAAACATGGCCAAGATCTAACATCTTGGCCATGCTGAAGAAAATAACAACACGATTGATTAGAATACCATTCCGAGATTAACCGATACGGCAGCGGAATCCCATCTGACGTGGTGAAGAGGAATAGTCACGAAGCAATCTGTTTCTACATCACCGAGGCTAGCTTCGAAGACTTTCGCACGATCTCTACCGTGTCTAGCCCACCACCACTGGAACTCGCCTTTAACAGACAATGTCCAGCATTCGCAGAAGTCCCACTTAACGCCAATATCAAAATAGTTGCCGTAAGCTCTTCTTGAACGATGGTGGAAGCCATCAAATAAGTCTGGACGTAAGTTCCAATCTGCTTTTGCATGGTACTCTGCCCAGTGGAATTCGTAAGCACCGAAAATTTGCCAATCCCAATCGCACCAGCAGCCAAAGTAGTACTCGAAATCAAATCCAACAAATGGACCATTCCAACGAGTATGATACTTGCTATGATCGCGGTCATAATAATCATAACCGAAATCATAAGCATAGCCATAATAGTCATAGTCGACATAACTTTGTCTTAAGTGACGATCTCTAAGGTGTTGTCCATGCCAAGAATAACCAATCAATGGTGCAATTGTAAAACTGCTGTCACACATTTTAAATTGATATCCAACAGCGATCTTTGCATCATACACATGGCCTCTTGCATGAGATGAAGAATGGCAAAATTCAAAATCAGATCCATAGTAGTTATCAAAGGAATCTGAATCTGTGTTTTTACCACATGTAATCCAACCGTAGTCTCCATTAGCACGTAAGTAAATGTTGTCACATGTGACATATTTACCTCTGGCTTCAATTTGCCAAATGTGCAAATTTTTCCACTTCAGCTTGGAGCTGATTCCTGGAAAGCCGTAGTCATAATAATCATAATAGGAAGCAGAATCAATATCTGTTTTCCATTCTAATCTATCGTTACGATAACCAACGCCTATTTCAAGTGATGAATCTGCTGCTTCAGGCCAAAAAGCAAAAGCAGTAGAACAACTTAAAAGAGACGCCATAAGTGTCACAACAAATTTGCGCATATATGTCCTCTCTAAATGATTTAATGGTTCAGGGATCTTAAAAACTTAATCTAACAATAAATTCGAGAATTACGCAACACTAAAACGTGCATTAACTATTTGTTTTGTTAACTGATTGATTCACTATTTTAACCTTTATCGATATCGTTTTTGCCGTAAATCTTTTATTATGTGGGCTAAACAATCTATTTCAGAGCCATTTTCTTTAAAGCTAAACTCTGATATTTAAACCAACTCAGTTATTTGCCTATAAGCTCATTTCGCTCAATTTCTTTTTTTCATTAACTAAATAGGCTTCAATTCACGTTTTAAAGCAACTTTTCTTAAATAATTTCAATTCGAACTTTACCTGTTTTCTACAACAATCTTTTCTTATCTCCCAACTAGTTTGCTTCGATAGCAAACTTGCTTATGTCTTATTTCAATCTATCAATAAGAGGGGCGCATTTGGATTTGTTGAGACAATACCAGTTACAAATTTTCTGCACTAAAATGCGAATTTTCAACGTTTTAACTCAACTCACCTTCAATCTTAAACGGGTTGTTGAATAAACAATTTTGTGCTTAACATAGATAGACGCCTCATATAAAGCAAAAGCTTTTTTTCTTTTTTTAATAAGACGTTCGATATCAACCAAACAAGTCTAAGCTTTAAACGAGAAAGGGCTCCTATCTATCTAAAAAAGCATTTTCATAGAAGTTCAGGTATCATAAAGAAAAGGAGACTATTTAGCAACTAAGAAGATGAAATTAATCTTGATCACGAATGCGTTGAAGCAATCCTTGGCAAGAATCTTCTAGCATATCTAACACAAGATCAAACGCTCCATTTGATTGATAATAAGGATCTGGAATTTCTTGTCCGGCATAAATTGAGCTAAAAGCTGTCATGAGGAAAACTTTTGCTTTTTGTTCCGCATTTTTTGCGTAATGATACAAAAATTTTAGCACTTCTTTATCAGCCGCCAAAATATAGTCGAATTCATCAAAAAATGCTTGCTGAAATTGCTGAGCACGACCTGTTAGTGCAATCCCTCTTACTTTAGAAGCTTCCTGAATACGCCTGTCGGGTGCTTGTCCAATGTGCCAGTCTCCAATTCCGCAACTTTTCACATCTATTTTTAAAGATGGATCTTGACTCACTAGATGTTTTAGAATTCCTTCTCCTGCAGGAGATCTGCAAATATTTCCCATGCAGACAAATAAAACGCGGGCTTCTTTTTTTTTCATGATTCAGTGGTCCTTTCTAAGAATCTTGCACACCTGCTGCACAGCGAAATCCATATGTTCCATTAACCGTACCAGGATTATTACGATGCCGTCTGGAACAACGCAAGTCTTCTTTTAAACTCTTCCAGCATCCTCCTCTTAACACCCTATAAACCCCTTGCAATGGTCCTTGAGGATTTTCAGGCTCTTGATTAGAAATCTCATAGTAATTGTATCCATACCAATCATGGCACCATTCATAGACATTTCCAGCCATATCGTATAAGCCATAGCCATTTGGAGCATAACTCATCACAGTCGTTGTATCTGAGCTAAAGAAGTTAGCTTGTGTTTTCTCAATATCATCGCCAGTAGGATACAAATTATTCTCTTGTCCTCCACGCGCTGCAATTTCCCATTCCGCTTCAGTTGGAAGACGTTTGCCTACCCATTTTGCATAAGCAACAGCTCCATACCACGTCACACCCACAACTGGATGTTTAGCGTAGCCGGATTCAATGCTTAGTTTTCCCCCACTTCTTTTAATGCGAGAATCACGAAGGCGGATAATGTCATTATGATTGCTATCTTTTTCTCCTCCCATAACCTCTAAAAAGCGCACAAATTGTTCATTAGCGACAGGATGGATATCTATTGCAAAGCCTGCAACAGTAACCTGGTGTCTTGGCATCTCATCTCGATTTCCATCATGACTGCCCCGATAAAACGTTCCTCCTGGAATAATGACCATATCAGTAAGAATAGGCTTTACATTGGTGACATCTTTCCGCTCAGGATTATACGTTTTAACAGTGGAATTGACTTGGAAAATGGCTGCTGGATCAAGATCTGTTTGCGGACGCTCTAATTGTGGCGTTTGCAAACTCGGCTTTAAATTAGTAGAGGATTCAGTTTGTCTATTTTTTTCTTCTACTAGTATTGGTTTAGGAGTTTCAATAGACTGAAGGGGTTCTTCTATAAAAGAGGTCGATTTCGCCTCCATTTTCTCGACTGCAACCGTAGAAGTCACAGTTTCTAATGCATAAGCGGGAGTCTCTACAGGCTCAGAAGCAAAATATTTTAAAGCCATTTCTACTGGAACTTGCTCTTTTACACTGATTGGTTGAACTGATTCTATAGGACTTTTCTTGACTTCTTCCATTTTCTTTGGTTCTGCCATCGTGAAAGAACTTTTTTCAGGACGAATCGAATCTAGAAGATTGACCAATTGATCTGGTCTCTTGGAAGGATGATTTTGTAAACAACTTCGAATGAGTTGATCCCATTGATAACGATACTGCCCGCGAATCGAAGGCATATCAAACACCCCTTCAGGCAATTCATTCATTAAAAGAAAGTAAGTCAAAACCCCAAATGCATAAACATCAGCTTTAGCATCTACTGGAAAAGGAGAATCAAGTCGTTTTTGCTCTGGAGCTAAAAAAGCATAATTCTGCAAAAATGATGTATGAAGAGGAAGTAGTTTTTGCTGTTCAATGGGAGGACTAGGATAGCGATCTTGTCCAGCTTTTTGCATCAATAAACTTTGCCCTATCGCCAAAGCTTCCGCAACATTTTTATAAGTTCTCGTTAAAACAGCTCCTGATCCAATGATACGAGAAAGGCCGAAATCAGATAAGTAAATATCAATTCCAGTTTTACTTTTTCCTACAAGAATATTATTGAGCTTTAAACAGCGATGAACAAACTCTTTGCCGCTAGTTTTTTTTGTATGCGCATAATCTAAAGGATCCGCTACACGGCGTAAAATGGAAAACACTTCCTCTTCTTCTAAAGGACGTCGAAGTCCCATGACGTATTGCGCCAGGTTCGTTGTCTCCCCCAATTCATCGACAATACAATCCGTCACAAGAAAATATTGGCCTTGTGCAAAAGAAACATTATAAATTTTAACAATATTAGGATGCTCTAGCGAAGCAATGATTTTGACATCTTCTTCAAAACGTTGAATAAAACCACGGTCAGAAGAAAGCTCTTCAGGCAAAACCTTTAGGACATATTGTCGTTTCATAAAACGATGTTCGGCCAAATAAACAGTGCCCAACGCCCCTTGTCCTATTGGTTTAATAATTCTATAGTCGCCTAAAGTGCGCTGTTCCATGATTTCCCTCTTTTCTTTTCATCGCCTTGCAGCTGATTTGCTCATTATCATGAGGATGACAATTTAAAACGCATCCCCAAGCTTAAGTAAATTTTATTCGACTATAGCAACTTTTTCTTGTCTCTGCCAGCTTAAATAAAAAGATAGCAACTCAAGAAAAGCGAATCATGATCCTGAAATGAGCTCAAAAGTTAAAATTTAGGTTTGACCAAATTCCATTTTTTGAGCTCACCCTGTTATAAGACTCATTAAAGTTAAAGATGCGTCCTTTGTTGCTTGAAGATAGTGACTTGTTCGATTTATTTCAAACTTTGAAATAGCAAATTTATTTTTAAAGATTTGGTTTAAATTAGCCTCTTAATTAAAGAGCGTTCACGCTTTTTATCAATTTACATTAGAACTCTTAGAATGTTCTAATGAATCATTTTGGCTTGAGATGGAAGAAGCTCCAGTTGCAGACTCCACTTTTTTGATAAATCGGTTAGCAATGTCTTGCGGCAACGCGTCTTGCCCCAAAAGTTTAACATCACAAGCTGTAGCAATAATCGGTTTAAAATGTTGAATTGCTTCTTGATGAAATGTGATCCATATTAACACTCCTTCTTCCCCCTCATATCCTATAGGCCCTGTTGTTATTTGTAGAGAAGGATGCTGCTTTTGGAAAAGATGGAAGATTTTAGAAGCTATAGTGCTATTTTTACATCCAACGCAAAAATAGAATTTTTTTTCACCTTCCTTTTTTCGAGGCGCTATAGGACTACTTGCTGGAAGAGAGGATATTAAATTCAAAGCAACACGTGTCACCTCACCCTCTTGCATATGCTGATAGTGTAGAAATGAACTAGGGTTAACTGCTTCAGTATTTGTTACTTCTTTCCAAGAATCTATGCTTGTTACCATCATCAACCTCCTTCCCTATAGGAATTAAAGATCTCTCACTTAAATTCAAGCCATTAGAAATTATTTAACAGGCTTTTAATACTTTAAAAATACTTAACGTCTGTAAGAAGATAGGACATTATTAGAATTTAGCATATTCTTTTCAAATGACATTGCACAAGCCTCCTCATTCTTTTATTTCGATGGATTCAATCGTTTCTGAGAGACTGTTAGACAATTCCACTATACACTAGCAAAATCTCAATTTAAAAATTTTATTTTATCTCATATAAATCACTTCTAATTAATTAGATTTTAAGTTAAAATGTTATATTATCCAAAAACACTTTTTTAATTTAATAAATTTACTATCATGAACACCACATTTAACACGTTGCTTTTAAACACTTATCATTTTGTTAAAAATCAAGTATCAATCAGTCTAACTCCTTCACAAAAGAAAATCGCTTTATATGTATGTCTTTATTTTAGTTTGATAGGGCTTGGATTCTGTATTTATCGTTGCTTTGTCAATAAAAGGAGCTACAAATCTACTCCGTGCAACGGGGAAACCTCTCCTATAAAAAAGATAAACACGCTTCCTGAGGTTCAGGACATTCAACAAAAAAAATCTGAAATTTGTCCCTCTTCTTTAACTCCTCATCAGGTGAAAGATAAGCTAGAGACTCAAAACAAAAGTCCTCTCAAAGTTTCTCCCTCTTTAAAAAAGGATCTGCCTTCAGTTCTTCCTTCCACTGACATGACTTTAGAGACGCAAGCTACACATTCATTAAAAGAAGCTTTTCTTCCTGTAGAGCAGCCGGAGACTCCGACTACAGAAGTTCAAAAATCAGAAGACTTGGAAGTCTCTGACACTGAAGAAGCCACTAATGATTTAAGCGAAGTAGACTCTCAGAGTGAAGATGAAGATAGTGCGTATGATCTTTTAATAGACAATCCGGTTGATGATGAAGAATCGCGGTCTCCAACACCTGTTAAAAGCTCTTCTAATGAAAAAGATCGAGTTTTGCTGAATGGTAAACGCGTTTCAAAGCGTACATTAAATTGTTTGAAGTTATTAGAGAAAATTCTGACTCCTTCTGGAAAAGTTTGCGGACAGGCAATTGACAATGGAGATTGTTTTTTTGATGCATTTGCCCAACTTCTTAGTCTTCATTTAAAGAGAAAAGTCACCATCAAAGAATTAAGACAGATCGTTAGCGATTATGTACACAAATTAGATCAAGGGCCAGAAGAAGATAATTGGATCAAAAAAATGATTCAAAAGGAATACATCAAAATGGATACCTACGAATCTTATAAAGAGTACATCGGTTATACTTGTGAAGAAGCTTTGCAAAAAAAATGGGTTCCTATCTGGGGGCAACAAGGACGTGAGGGAGTTATTCTCTGTCGTCATTTTAAGGTTAATTTAATCATTCATGAAGTCGGCTGTAATGATGACGCTGCAGCTCAGGTAGATGATATGAACAACTATTGGGAGAGTGATCCTGCCATATATCCACGGAATGAAACATATACAGACAAAATAGAAATTGGTCTTTATCCAGGCCACTTCGTTCCTATTTTCAATAAACCTCTTATTTAATGCCTATACAATAAGTTGGCGATTAAGGAGCATACTTTTTCGTCTAGAGCGCTCAAGTTTTAATGAGAGTTTATTTCAATAGTCTTCTAAGAGTTTATTTCAATAGTCTTCTAATTGATCAATAGAATTTTAGAAAATTATCTAAAAATAAAGTTTTTTATTTGTAAAATTCTCCTATTCATTGGTTTCCTGTTTATTCTATTTTCCTTGTCACTTTCATTAAGGTATGGTAAATTATTCCTTTTTAACGGTTTGATTAAAGACACCCTTTAAGGTAAAGGAACGATGGATAAACGTACAATTTTGTTTGTGATTGGTCTTTCTCTCACATTATTCTTTGTAAATCTTTTTTTTCAGAATCAAAATATTCAAAAAAAGCAAGAATGGCTGCAGCAGCAACAACTTAAAGAAGCGCAAAAAGAAAAGCGTTTGCAAGAGGACATTGCTCAACGTACAGCCCGGATTGATACTCTTCCATTGGCGAAGCTGTATCAAGATGAGAAGCAGCAAGATCTCTTGGCAACGGGTGTCTTCAACCAAGATCATGTATTAACTCTTTCGTGGGCGTCTTCTTTACCTAAAAGCGTTTTTGTTCAATCTCCAAACAAAGAGATGGTTCAAGAATATCATCTTGTCTATCAACAATCTGGATTAGGTTCGCCTGTCGTTTATCAAGCAAAAGGAAATGCTCATTTGCAAACGGCAACACTTCCTTCGCTAGGGCGTTATGACTTACAATTAATCTCTTTTCAGGCAGAAGATCCTGCACAGGTTAATGTTTCTTTAGGAGAATATACAGACGGACATTTTTCACTTCCTTTGAAGACAACGAAAGATAGCGGCGTCTACCAAAGCCTTGCGATTGCTCTTCTTAAGACTGCACAAGGCTATTTACCTGTTGGAATTTATGATACTCAACAGCAAAGCTTTATCTCTTTAACAGAGATTGCTGGACTAAATCAGCTTCTTAGCCAAGCAACCCAAGCACCTATCCGTCCCACTAAAAAAACAGAAGAAAAATTTTATGTACTGGAAAATGCCTATCAACAGCTTGTATTTTCCAATTATGGTGGAGCTTTAGCAGAAATTAATCTTCCCTTTCACACAGAAAGCAATCCATTAAGCGTTGTAAGAGAAATTGAATTCGACCGTCAAATGGTACAAGAATTCCCCTATAATGCTTATTTTCCTGCTCATCCTTATTATACACCTACTTCTGCCGATCAGGAACCGATGTTGCATGAACAAGGAAAGCTAGGCGGCTATTACCCTTTATTGCGTCGTGATCTTATTGAAAAATCGCCTCGCCAAAGCACTCAAGTTAAACCTCAGTATTATGCTTTGAATACGATTTCCGAATATCCTGAATTAGCTGAAATGGTTTATGAGGTCACACATTTTGATCATGATTCTATTACTTTTGAAGCCAATCAAAATCATCGACGCATTATTAAAACCTATACGCTTGGTAACAGCCAACAGTCCGAGGCTCCTTATGTTCTTAATTTAGAGATTAAAGTTGAGGGAGATGCGAGAGGTCTTTGGTTAACTTCAGGCGTTCCAGAAGTGGAGTGGATTTCTGGAGGCATTGCACCTTCCCTTAAATATCGCCTCACTCGTAATCAAAAGTCTGAAGTAGAAAAAATAGAACTTCCTAAAGACTCTTCAACTGTCACCTCTGTTTATCTCGACTGGATTTGTAACTCCAATGGTTTCCTGGGGATGATTTTAGACCCTTTAAAGGACATTGATCCTGGGTACCGAGTGCAATATATTTCTGGATCTGCAGTCCCTTCTCGCTTAACAGAGTTTTCTACAAATAACGAAAGTTTTAAACCCGCTAATTTGCCTGGTTATATGACATTGCTTCCGCTTAAATCACAAGGTGGAACAATGGAATTTCGCTTATTTGCAGGCCCGTTTGATACGACATTGCTCAAGCAAGTTGATGCGTTTTATTCCGATCCCGCAACAGGATATAATCCTGATTACATTGCTTGTCAAACGATGCACGGCTGGTTTACATTTATTTCCGAGCCTTTCTCTAAGTTCTTATTTATTTTAATGAATTTATTTCATTCTCTTACTGGATCATGGGCTTTATCGATTATTTTATTGACTGTGAGTTTGCGTTTAATGCTTTATCCGCTTAACACTTGGTCAACAAAATCAATGGTTCGCATGCAGCAAATTAGTCCAGAGGTTACAGCAATCCAAGAAAAATATAAGAAAGACCCCAAGAAAGCTCAAATTGAGATCATGAACCTTTATCGGGAGCGTGGTGTTAATCCAGCATCTGGATGCCTTCCGCTTTTGATCCAAATGCCATTTTTGATTGGAATGTTCGACTTGCTCAAATCTAGTTTTGCTTTGCGAGGAGCTCCTTTTATTCCAGGTTGGATTGATGACTTGACAGCTCCAGATGTTTTGTTTAGCTGGAAATATCCGATCTTCTTTATAGGAACAGAATTCCATTTACTTCCTATCCTTTTAGGCGTTGTCATGTTTATGCAGCAACGTTTAATGGCTACAGGCCCTAAAGATCCTAGCCAAATGACAGATCAGCAGCGCCAACAACGCACAATGGGAACAATGATGACTGTCTTATTTACCGTGATGTTTTACAATTTCCCATCGGGCTTAAATATTTATTGGTTATCGTCAATGTTATTAGGCATGTTGCAACAATGGATGACAACTAAGAAAATGCAAAAAGAGCCCATTCCAGTTGCAACAACTTCAACTAAGGGTTCAACTAAAAAAAAAAGGCTAAACCCTAGTAACACCTAGGATATGCTTTCAAAATTGAAACGATATCCTAAAAAAAAGCATGCAAGTGTTTTTCATTTTGACTTGCATGCCATTCTTGATTAAAATCGCCTTAAGTAATGCGATTTGGTTAGAGAAACATGCAGGCATGGGAACAATTTCTTCAACAACAAGAAACTGAGCTTGGCGCTGAAACAGTCCAGAAATGGCTGAGAAGCTTAAAAGTTCAGCGCTTTGATGCCTGCAATCTTTATTTAGAGGCTAAGGATTCATTTCAAGCCCTTTGGTTTGAAGAACATATTCGAGGAAAAGCGCAAGCCAAGCTTGTCAACGGCAATAATAAGCGCATTAAAATTCACCTCACTGTTGCCAACACCTCTCCTAATCCTAAAAAAAACCGTGTTCCAAATAAAAAATCTAAAGAAGCAAAGCCTGCTGCCTTTCAATTAACTTTTGATGAATTGGATCCCAATTGTTTATTTCAGCACTTTGTCGTTAGCCCAGATAATCAATTGACACATAAATTTTTATGCGAACTCGCAGGATTATCTATTCCTGCCACCACTTCTTTGGGAACCTTCAATCCCATTTATCTTTATGGCCCTACGGGCTGCGGAAAAACGCATCTTTTAATGAGCTTAACCCAAACATTCCGCGCACAAGGATTAAGAAGTATTTATGTCCGTGCCGAACTATTCACAGATCACGTCGTGACTGCTATTCGGGCTGGAGAAATGAGTACTTTTCGCCAAGCTTATCGAAATACAGATGTTTTGCTAGTTGATGACATTCATGTCTTTTCTCGGAAAGGGGCAACTCAAGAGGAATTTTTCCACACTTTTAATACTCTTCATCTTGAAGGAAAACAAATTATTTTAACTGCTAATTGTGCGCCGCAAGAATTGCAATTGATTGAGCCGCGCTTAGTGAGTCGCTTTGAATGGGGAATTGTTTTACCGCTTAAACAGCTGGTGACGCCTGAAGATCTTAAACATTTGCTGCAAGCCAAGTCACAAGCTTTACACTTTTTTCTTCCCTCAAAAGTCCTTGATTTTCTGTTAGAAACTTTTACAAGCAATCCTAAAGCTTTAATTAAAGCCTTTGAAGCTTTAGCTTTGCGCTTGCATTTAGACCCTCATCATACTCTTCAAAACTTAACCTTGACAGCGGCTAAAACTTTGTTGTCTGATTTGTTAATTGAAGAGCAGAAATCTGCCTTAACATCACCAAAAATTATTCAAGCCGTTGCTGAGCATTATGGAATCCGCTTAGAAGATATTTTAGGCAAATCCCAGACGCGAGAATGCGCATTGCCCCGCCAATTAGCGATGCACTTATGCCGTGAAAAACTCAAAATGCCATTTATGAAAATTGGGGATCTTTTTTCGCGCGACCATTCTACTGTCATGGCTAGCGTCAAGTATATTCAAAAATCATTAGAAGAAGATCATCGTGACATTACAGGCGCTTGGCACGCCATTCTAAAAAAGTTGCAATCCTAATTTAGCTTTTAGTTATCTTTAGCCTACGAATCATTCTACAATCAGCTAAACAAGAAGGGAAAGTAAAAACCAAAGGACAGCTAACCAATTAAGGTTAGCTGCTGCAATCACGCGCCTAAAAACATAGTTAAATAGAGAGAATTAGCGTTCTTTTGTACATCTATGCCTAACATTCGATAAATATTTCTTATATCAGTTGCCATATTTGTTGTTATTCCAAAAGCATCTAGTTTCTCAACAGCTAAAGGAAGCAAATCGAATTCAGCCAAAAATAAATTCACAGGTATTGCATTAATGACAGCTACTCCAATTGAATGAGTATTAAAAGTTGTGAGATGAGTCAATAAGATATAACTGCAAGAGAGATGAACACAATACTTGATGCATTCTCGATGAAAGACTATTTCATCATCTCCAAAAATTTTATTAAACAAAGGTGTTGTTAAAGCATACACTAAAGAAGATGTCACAGCAACACTTGTTAATAGCAGAGGACGAGCAAAATTAATGGAAACTGTCTTCACCGTCTCTGGTTTGATGAATTGCTGTCCATTAGAAAGAACCAAAGCAATAGAAAAAGAATAGATTGCACTTCTTCCTACTTTTTGAAATGTATCTTTGGGAATCTCTTGATAATAATTCTGACAAAAATTTTGGATGACTTGTAGATTCATTGGATCTCTTTAAAAAAAATAAATAAAACTATTTTAATTATTTTATATAGGGTAACCATTGCCTAAGGTAAAAAATACCGTACTTGAACCAGGCTTAGCATCTATTCCTAAAAATTGATAACCTTGCCTTATCTGGTCTGCCGTACCATGATCGCCTACCCAATCATAGAAACTGGGAACCGATTCAATGAGACCTTTTAAAAGGTTGATCGATATTCCTGTAAGGATTTTGAGAGAAAGTAAATTTACTTTTGATACAGTTAAAGCATCCACAATAACAGAAATAGATGCCGCAACAAACACCTGCTTGATTAATTCACGATGAAACAAAACACGGTCATCTCCAAATGCAGCATGGAAAAAAGGATTGATCAAAGCATAAATTAAAGATGCTAAAGATGCTACTCCTGCAGCAAATAAGGAGTGTGCAAGATTGATATTCTTAGTACCCATATTTCCGCTCATGAGAAGAGTAGCTGTAAACGTATACAAAGCACTTTTGGCAACTTTCGGAAAAGTGTCGCTAGGGATTTGATCACAATAGTTGCGGCTTATTTGCTTAACAGTATTAAACATAAATTTCCCATTAAAATTCTTTTTAAGAAAAGAATATTAAAACACATAAACCACTTAAAAACAAATAAAAACAATGCATTAAAATAAATTAATCGATTAATAATCCTTTCAAAACAAATAAAAATATTTTATGAGAGAAATCGCAACAAGGAGTCCAGGTATTCATTCAATTTTTAAGATAAGGGAAAGCCATGACAAAGACCGTTTTATCTCAACCTATTCACGCAATGAAGACAAAAGATTATCGTATTAAAGATAATTTAGATGTTTCTTCTCCAGACGGCGAAGCATTAGCCGCTTTAGGCCGTCGTGAAATTGAAATGGCTGAACATGAAATGCCTGGTTTGATAACTTTGCGTAAAGAATTAGCTCCTTCGCAGCCATTGCGCGGAGCTCGCATTGCTGGTTGCCTTCACATGACAATTCAAACGGCAGTCCTTATTGAAACCTTAAGAAGTTTAGGAGCTGAAGTACGCTGGTCTTCGTGTAACATTTACTCTACGCAAGATCAAGCTGCCGCTGCAATGGCCGAGGCCGGAGTGCCGGTATTTGCTTGGAAAGGGATGTCATTAGAAGAATATGAATGGTGCATTGCGCAGACGTTATTTTTTGGTGATCAACCTCTCAACATGATTTTAGATGATGGAGGAGATCTTACTCAATACGTTCATGAAAAGCATCCTGAACTGTTAAAGGGAATTCGAGGAATTTCAGAAGAGACAACAACAGGAGTGCGCAGTTTAATTCGGAGGGAAAGAGATGGAACGTTGGGTGCGCCTGCGATTAATGTTAATGATTCTGTCACCAAATCTAAATTTGACAATCTTTACGGCTGTCGAGAATCACTTATGGATGGTTTAAAACGAGCAACAGATGTCATGATTGCCGGCAAAGTAGCAGTTATCGCTGGTTATGGCGATGTAGGAAAAGGATGCGTCGCTTCTTTAAGAGCTTTGGGAGCCCGCGTTATGGTGTGCGAAATTGATCCTATTTGTGCTTATCAAGCAGCAATGGAAGGTCTTCCAGTTGTCAAACTTGAAGAGGTCGTCTCTATTGGAGATATTTTTGTCACAGCCACAGGTTGCATTGACGTCATTCGGGGCGAGCATATGGAAAAGATGAAAGATGGAGCCATTTTATGCAATATTGGCCACTTCGACTGTGAAATTGATGTTGCTTGGCTTAAGAAACATCCTGATATTGAAGAAATTCCAATCAAACCCCAAGTAGATCGCTTTCGTTGGAAAAAACAAAATAAAAGTCTCATTTTGCTAGCTCAAGGAAGACTTGTCAATTTGGGATGTGCTAAAGGCCATCCTTCTTTTGTGATGTCCAATTCTTTTTCCAACCAAGTTTTGGCACAAATTGAACTTTGGACAAATTCTGATCACTATCCAATAGGCGTTTATCGCTTACCTAAAGTTTTAGACGAAAAGGTGGCTCGCCTTCATCTTGATCAACTTGGCGTACATCTCACTAAACTCACACCCGCTCAAGCAGCTTATTTGGATATTTCTCCAGAAGGACCCTATAAGCCTGACTATTACCTGTATTAAGGAAATCAACAGCCAAAATTAAGCTAAGTTCCGATCAAAGAATTTTTTTTGTTAATTTTTGATTTTTTTGTTTGTCGAAAAATAGAAATATATGCTAATTTTTCATTCTCTTTTGAGAATATCGGAGCATAGCGCAGCTTGGCTAGCGCGGCTGCTTTGGGAGCAGTAGGTCGGGGGTTCGAATCCCTCTGCTCCGATTCAACCCTATCTTTGTTTCAAAGATAGGGTTTTTTTTTGACTTTGACTAAAAGACTTCTAAAAATTTCTTAAAGAGGAAAAAGAGTATGGGCTACCAAAATTGGATGGCTTGGTTCTATTGGAATCCACCTCGAGAAGCTTTTACGATCCCTCTATTAGATCATACCGTTGTTTGGTATGGCGTCTTATTTGTGGCCGGCTTTGTTCTAGCCTATTTTATGATTAATCCCATTTTTGCTCGTTTTTTAAGAGAAACTCGTCATCTTTCAACCATTGATATTCTTAACTGGCCGGTACTCATCGAGACATTGCATACCTCTTCCTCCCCCATCATTTCTCAATTGATGACTCAACTAGATTCCCCTATTCGTCAAGAATTTAAACACAAATCACCTCCATCTTTGACACCTAGTCTTCAACAAGGTGTATTAGAAGGCTTAAATCGTCTATTGCAGCAGCACCCCACTCTCTCAAGAGATGATTTGCAAGAAGCTTTTGGTACCGCATTAGCGACTTCTAGACAAACTGCATATTTTTTAACAGATCGTCTTTGCTGGTTTGTGGTAACCGGAACCATTGTGGGTGCTCGTTTAGGACTGGTCTTCTTTTACGATTGGGATTATTTTCGTGAACACCCGCTCGAGATTTTTCAGGTTTGGCGCGGCGGACTAGCCAGCCATGGTGGATTCTTAGGTGTAATCATTTCCCTTTATTTATATTTGAAATATATTCATCAATGGGTTCCACAGCTAACTTTTTTACGCCTATTGGATTATATGGCTGCTCCAACTGTATTTGTTGGGGGCTTTATTCGATTGGGTAATTTTATGAACCAAGAAATTCTGGGAACTCCGACCAATTTACCATGGGGAGTCATCTTTGGACAACCCGCTGATGGAAGCTTGCCTATCCCTCGCCATCCCATTCAACTCTATGAAGCTGCTCTTTATTTAATGAGTGCCTTGGTTCTTTGGCTGCTTTGGAGAAAACGCTTAGATTATTATCCTGGAGCGTTAATTGGGTTAGGATTTCTTTTTGGGTTTGGCGGACGCTTTATTTTAGAATTTTGGAAAGCTAATCAGGACTCTGTTTTAAAGTCTTCCTTTCTCCAAATGGGGCAGATTTTAAGCATTCCTTTTATCGTTGTAGGCTTTCTTCTTTTTTGGCGAACCACACGTTCTTTAAGTGGCTCTTTTTGTACAAAAGATGCTTGTCACCAAAATTTAACAAACAGCAGCCACTAGTTTTTAGCTTTTATCAAGGTTTGAAAACTGGCAAGATGGGAATTGCACTAAGAGAGTGCCCCAAAGATGATTACTAGGAAGCGGTGTTTAACCACTTTCTGGCAATTATCTTTGGAGCATAGCAGGAATGATGATGATTTTAAATAAATAGTTTTAGCAACTTTAATAAGGATATTTAAAAACCTTCTGCAATCTTTCAAAAGTTTTATCACCAATCAAATTGATTTCCTCTTTTGTCACATCAATTTTGGGAATAAATGCCTTAAATTCTGTACCCTCATAGATCTGAGATGGATAATCTTTTGGGCAACTTAACACCGCATCGGCATTTGAAGGAATCCCTTCATAAAAATAAACATGCAAAACTTTTTTACAGTTAAATTGTTGTTTCCATCTTTCAAAATCTCCTACTCTATTCGAAAACCCTGGTCTTCCACTATCACCCTCTTTCCAACAATCTAAAAGTAAAACTACATTAGGAGAGTCTAGACTACTACCTGAGGTAAAATCATTAAATAGACATTCTACATCGGTATCTTTTAGCAAATTTTCGTTAATATATTTTTGAAATAAAGGAACATATTTGTCCATTATGAATTTTCCATTTATTGTTTTAGATTTTAACTCATTAGAAATAAATATTTGGACCTTGCGCTTCACACTTTTCTTCTTTGGTTCAATAGACGTGGACGGTACGCCCACTGTACTCTGAATTTTATCGTCTTTTTTAGGAGGCATAGCTTTAGGAGGTGTTGGTCCTTTTTTAACAGGATTCTCTTCTAACCTAGGAGAAACTTTGATGGGAAGAATATCATCCTTTTTTCCAGGAGACATAGCTTTAGGAAGTGTTGCTTTAGGAGGTGTTGCTTCTTTTTTAGGAGAATTCTCTTCTTCTTGTTCAGGAGACTCATTGTTGGGAAGAATATCCTGCTCTTTTTCATCAGGAGAAATAACTAGATTCTGAGAACTTTTTAAAACCCCCATTTCAAATAAGCCCTGCTCGATGGTCTTATTGGCAAAAATTCTTGTCCCTTGCCCATGCAAAGAATAATTTTTGAATTCTCCTTCCTCTTTTTTATCAGAATAGATCATCGCACCTTTACCATTTAACTTCCCATCTTTAAATATTCCCTGAGCAAGAATTCCATTATTTAAAAGTTTTTTTCCTTCTATTAATTCGCCATTTTTAAATGTTCCTTCTTGCTTAATATTTTTCTGAAAAGTTACCTTTCCCAAGCCATGTAACTTTCCATCTTTAAATTCACCCGTCTCAACAGTTTCGGAATAACTTTTTGTTCCGGGACCATTTAACTCACCATTTTTAAAGTTACCTTTCTTAACAGCTGTTGCTGTAGTGATTTTTCCCATCCCCTGCAATTTTCCATTCTTAAATTCTCCTTGGATGATGGAAGAAATACCAGAGTCTATTTTAAATTTTTCTTTTAACACCTCTTCTAACGCTTTTTTACCTGTCAACGTCAAAACTGTGCCTTGTCCCTCTAAGAGGCCTTTTTTGAATGTCCCTATTTCTACCTGACGCTTTCTTGGGATACTTCTCATTCCAAGTCCTTCTAATAGGCCATTCTCAAATGATCCTTCTTCTACTTCCCCATGAGGAAACGTTCTGGTTCCTTTGCCATGAAGTTGATTATTTTGGAACTCTCCTACCTCTTTTGTTTTGTTCGGATAGGTAATTGAGCCGTTAATCAATTGATTTCCTTGAAACCTTCCTAACAATATTTTTCCGTTTTGCACAACTTTTTGATCGCCATTTAAAGGTAAAGGTTTAGCCCTAAAATACCGGTGAATACAATAACAAGTTGCTAAACAGCTAAACGCGAGGGAAGCTATCATGATGATTTTCTTATTTTGCTCTGAAATGAGAGATAATATTTTCTCTTTAATAAAAGAAAGAGATGAATTTGCACATAATTGATTTCTTATATTCATAGATAATAACCTTTAATTTGGTTAAAAAGACCCATAGACAGCTTAACTAAGCTTAAAACATCACAAAAATAATAAAACTTATTGATTTTAAATTAAAAAATATTTAAATTATAGTAAAATCGCATTATATTTTACAATATTTAATTTGGCTAATTGCATTTGGATGACATATCTACTTATTTTCATTCTTGAGATTGTCTATTCAATTCTGTGGGTGCATACAACAGATAATCAATAACATCTTACTTGAGCACCAAGTTCTTTTGGCAATAAAACCAAATTGAACTTTTGCCAAGAAAGAGAAAAATCCTATATTCTTAAACACAAATTTTAATCTTTTGGGTCTAAAAGAAAAGATTGAGAATTAACTGAAAATTATGAGGCTTAGGAGTCTTAATTTATGGCTACATTAGTATTTGATCATAATGAGGAAGAAATCGAATTACCTGATGATTCTCCCATTGCTGAAGTTTGCGAAGAAGCAGGTGTTCCTTTTGCTTGTACAGAGGGCGTTTGCGGAACATGTGTGATTGAAGTAAAAGAAGGCAAGGAAAACTTATCTGCCCCTACTCAAGAAGAAGAAGACTTTTTAGGAGAAGGGACATGTCATGAGCGATTAGCTTGTCAATGCCGCATTAAAAAAGGGCGTGTCCGCATTTGTTTTTAATGATGATTCGCTTACACTAGTTTTATATCCAAGTTAACCCTACTATGTTAAAGGAATTAATTATGTCCTGTTGTTCACCACATAAAAAGCACGATGACGAGCACAAGCCTTCTCATTCTTCCTGCTGCTCGGCACCTAAAAAAGAAGAAAGACACGAACATGCTTCTTGCTGCTCTGCACCTAAAAAGCAAGAAGAGAATCACGAACATGCTTCTTGCTGCTCTGCTCCAAAAAAACAGCAAAAACAGCCTAAAACAATTACACGTCAAATGACGATTGAAGAAATTTTGGGAATGTTTCCTTATAAAGCGCAACGTTTATCTCAAGAAATCACTAATGCAGGGTTACACTGCGTCGGTTGTCATGCCGCTGTTTGGGAAACTTTAGAAGCTGGTATGTATACTCACGGTAAGACCGATGCTCAAATTGACGAACTCGTTCGACGTCTCAATGCTTTATTAGAAGAAGAAATTGACACAACTTCTATTCGTATTACATCTCGTGCAGCTGATAAATTCCTTGAAATTTTATCCGAAGAAGGTAAACAAGGCTGGGGCATGCGTTTTGCAGAAGAAATGGCAGGGTGCAATGGATTTGAGTATGTTTTAGATTTCTCAGAAAAAGCTGATGCTGATGACAAAGTGTTTGTCTCAAACGGCGTTGAAATCCATGTTAAAAAAGCCATGTTGCCACGTCTTCTTGGATCAGAAATTGATTATGTTGAAGGATTGCGTGGTTCTGGATTTAAAATTTCAAATCCTAACGTTCGCTCTTCTTGTGGCTGTGGAACTTCCCATAACTACTAATGATGAATGGGTTGCCCTAAAGCGTCTAGGGCAGCCTCTTTAATTGACTCACTTAATGTTGGATGAGCTTGTGGCGCTTGCGCAATCTCCCTAACCAATTGTTTATTTTGCATTGCCAACATCCCTTCCGAGATAAGTTCGCCTGCATGCGCTCCAATAATATGCATGCCAACTAAACGTCCGGACCGTTTATCTCCAATGATTTTTACAAATCCATCTGTCTCACCACTACTGCGAGCTCGAGAATTTGCTCTGAAATAACTCATTCCAATCATTAAATCTATTCCTGCCTGTTTCGCTTCTTCTTCTGTCAATCCGACAAAGGCGGCTTCAGGATAAGTATAAATCACATTTGGAATTGATAAGTAATTAAGAACTGATTGTTCTCCTTTTAATGAATCAATCACGGCAACTGCCTCAGCCGAAGCGCGATGAGCCAACATAACACCTGGAATGACATCGCCAATCGCAAAAATGTGGGGTTGTGACGTGCGAAAATGTGGATCAACAGGAATAAATCCTCGTTTATCTTTTTGGAGGCCAGCTCGTTCTAATTGAAGTCCGTCTGTATAAGGCTTTCTTCCAACTGCAACTAAAACGACATCCGCACTGAGATTTTGCAGTTTTCCATTGCGGTCTACAGTTAAAATCACTTCGTTGGGTTGGACAACTGTTGTGACAACCCGACTGGACAACATAAATTCAATGCCTTGTTTCTTTAATAATTGAAGGAGCTGTTTCGAAACAGCTTGATCAATCCCTGAACAGATATGATCTAGCATTTCAATCACGGTGACTTTGGATCCCAGACGACTATAAACAGAGGCCAATTCAACTCCAATGATTCCTCCACCAATCACAACAAAACGTTCAGGAACTTTTTTTAAACTTAATACTCCTGTTGAAGAGACAATTTGACGTTCATGAAAAGGAACATCCGGCAATGCAACAGGTTTAGATCCTGTTGCAATAACAATGTAAGACGCTTCAATTTCCTCAAAAGAACCGTCGTTTTTTGCAATTCGTAAATGATGCGAATCTATAAATTCTGCAGTTCCTTGCAATGTCGTGATTTGATGGCGGCTAAACAGACCAGCAATGCCTTCAACAAGACCTTTGACAACTCGTTCTTTGCGCTCCATTAATTTAGAAAAATCAAGACTCAGTTCGGGCCATACGATATCTTGTTCTTTTGCTTCTTTTTTGAGATGAATCAACAGTTCGGTTGAATGTAAAAGTGTTTTAGAAGGGATACAGCCGACGTTAAGACACGTTCCTCCTAAAGTTGCATATTTTTCAATACACACAGTCTTAAAGCCTAACTGTGCAGCTCGGATAGCTGCCACATACCCGCCTGGTCCTGCTCCAATAATTGCAACATCATAATGATCAACCATATGCACCTCTTAAATATCGAGCAATAATCGAGAAGGATCTTCTAACATATTTTTGATATGAACTAAGAAAGAAACAGCTTCTTTACCATCAATGAGACGATGATCGTAACTCAAGGCAACATACATCATAGAACGAATTGTGATTTGATCATTCGTCACAACAGGTCTTTTTTCAATTTTATGCATGCCTAAAATTCCACATTGAGGAGGAAGAAGAATGGGAGTGGACAGCAAAGAGCCATAAATTCCTCCATTTGTGATGGTGAATCCTCCTCCCTGTAAATCAGTTGCAGATAATGTTCCTTCTCTAGCCTTTTTTGCATATTCTTCAATAGCTTGTTCAATCTGAGCATAACTTAATTGATCACAATTTTTAATGACGGGCACAATGACACCTTTATCTGTTCCAACCGCAACCCCTATATGATAATATTCACGGTGAACAATATCTTCTCCCTCAATATAAGAATTAAGATCAGGGAAAGCTTGCAAAGCAGAAAGAGTTGCTTTAACAAAAAATGACATAAAGCCAAGCTTGCAGCCATATTTTTTCACAAATGTTTCTTTATATTTTTCACGAAGTTGAATGACTTGGGTAAGGTCAATTTCATTAAAAGTTGTCAACATCGCCATTGTTCGTTGAGCTTCCACTAATCGCTGAGCAATGACCTTGCGAATTTTAGACATCGGACGCCGTGTTTCGTTCTCATTTGTGGACTTAGGCCGAGAAGTTGTTGGAGCTGTATAAGAAGAAGAAGCGGGCTTTTGCTGAGTTGTTTGTGAAGAAGTTTGTAGTTCATTTAGAAAATCTTCTTTATGATAGCGAATAGCTCCTGTAGTGGTTGATGACGGAACAGGTGGCTGCTCGACAGCCTTAGTCAAAGTTGGCGCTTGTAAAGTTTTTTCAATAGATTTGGGCGCTATAACTGGTTGAACGGGCGGAGATGTGATCTCCGCTTTAGATGCTTCGGCTTCTGAAGCAGAAACTGGATCTATCGTTCCAATTGTCTGCCCAATTTTAACCGTATCTCCTGATTTGACACTTAACTGAACACACCCCGCTTGCGGAGCATACAACACTTGGTTCACTTTATCCGTTTCAATTTCTACAATTTCAGCATCTGCTTTAACAACAGTGCCATTAGGGGCTAAAATTTGTCCAATTGTAGCTTCTGAGATGGATTCCCCTAGAGAAGGAACTTTAATTTCATTTTTCATGTTTGAAAAACCTGATGTAGAATATTAGCGAGTTCTTGTTTATGGCGAGCATAAAAGCCTGTAGCTGGAGTTGCACTTCGCTCGCGTCCTACATAAATAAGAGGAATATGGCTAGGCAAAATTTCTTGTAAATAAAAAGCAATGAAAGGCCAAGCCCCCATATTTTGAGGTTCATCTTGAACCCATAGGCAATCTTCAAATGGAGCATAACGCTTGATAATCTCTTTAAGCTGATCCGTATGCAAAGGATACAATTGTTCCAAGCGAACAATGGCAAGATCATGACGGCCTTGCTTTTGACGTTGTTCGGCTAAATCATAGTAAATTCTTCCGCTACAAAGAATGAAACGCTTAATTTCCTGCGGCTTTTGAGGATCATCTAAAATGGGATAAAACTGCCCTTCAGTTAAATCTTTCACCCTGCTCACACATGCTGGATGCCTTAATAACCCCTTAGGAGTTAAGACAACTAAAGGTTTTCTCAAAGGCTGTTTAATCTGTCTTCTTAAAAGATGAAAAAGTTGAGCAGGTGTTGTCGGGTTGACAATTTGCATGTTATGATGTCCTGCTAAAGCCAAGAAACGTTCAAAACGTGCAGATGAATGTTCTGGTCCTTGCCCTTCAAAGCCATGAGGAAGTAATAAAACAAGATTAGAGGTTTGTCCCCATTTTTCTTCTCCGCTTGCAATATATTGGTCAATGATGACTTGAGCAGAATTCACAAAATCGCCAAATTGAGCTTCCCAAATTGTTAATCCCTTTGTACAAATGGTGCTATAGCCATATTCAAAACCTAATGCTCCGGCTTCTGATAAGCAAGTATTGAGAACTTCGAAGCGTCCTTGTCCTTCGCGTAAATGAGAGAGTGGATAGTAATCAAGATTATTGACTTGATCAACCCATAAAGCATGACGATGACTAAAGGTCCCTCTTCCACTATCCTGTCCTGCCAGGCGAACAGGAATACCTTCCCATACAAGCGTTCCATAAGCTAAATACTCAGCCATCCCCCAATCAAAGGGTTTATCGTCTTGAATCGCTCGTGCTCTTTCTTTAATTAAATTCTCTAATTTTGCATGAGGATGAAATCCAGTAGGAATTTTACTAAAATTCTCCGTTACAGTTTGCAGAAACTGACGATCAACTTTTGTCTCAACTGGCTTAAACATTAAGGATTTATCAACAGGTTGTTTCTGAGTTTCAAAGTTGCTTGCTTCTGATTGAGCATGTTGATAAGCTTCTTGCAAATGTTCTTTCAGCTTTTCTTCTCTTTCTTCCACTGTTTTTTTATCAATGAATCCTTCCTGCAAAAGGTGTTGAAGATAAAGAGTTCGAATACTTTGCTTTTTACGTATGATTTGATATTCGAGCGGTTGAGTAAAAGCAGGCTCATCTCCTTCATTATGGCCATATTTACGATAGCAGTTAAAATCTATGAAGACATCGCAATGAAACAACTGTCGGATTTGCAAAGCCAATAAAGCCGCGCGAATACAAGTTTCTGGATCTTCTGCGTTAACGTGAAACACCGGAGCTCCAAAGGTATGGGCAATATCAGTACAATAAAGAGTCGATCTTCCCTCTTCAGGATTTGTCGTAAATCCTATCTGATTATTGATCACGATGTGAAGAGTTCCTCCAGTTTCAAAACCAGGAAGCTTGCTCATTTGAAGCGTTTCATACACAATGCCTTGTCCAGCTAAAGCAGCATCCCCATGCATGAGAAGAGGAATGATGCTTCTCCTTTCTTTTTCATCGCCAATCAGAAACTGCTTAGCATGCGCTTGCCCTTCAACAACAGGATTAACCGATTCCAAATGGCTAGGGTTAGGAGCCATTGTCAATTTGATCGATTTTCCTTGATACGTATTGACCGACTCGTTGGCATGACCTTTATGATAACGAATATCGCCCATACCTTCCGAAGGAGCGGGATCATAATCCTCATCAAAATCTTTTAAAATCGAATGAATAGGTTTATTTAAAATGTTTGCTAAGACATTAAGTCGTCCTCGATGAGACATTCCAATAAAAATTTCTTCCACCCCTTCTTCTGCGCACTTTGCCAATAACAGCGTTAGCATAGGAATGAGAGACTCTGCCCCTTCCAGCGAAAATCGTTTTTTTCCCACATGCTTTGTATGTAAAAATGTTTCGAGAACTTCGGCGCGTGTTAAGGCATCTAAAATAACAAGCTTATCTCCCGGACTAAAAGGTTGGTCAAAAAGACCTGATTCAATTTGTTTCTGCAGCCATTCTTCTACAGCTGGATTTGTAAATTTTTTGAATTCAAATCCAATCGATTGGCCATAACGTTTTTTTAAAAGGGCAACAATATCTTTTAACGGAGCTTGTGCTTGTGGAAGAAGGCCAAGAGTTGGAAAGAATTCTTCTTTCTCTTTTTCTTGAAAACCCAAGTTTTCTAATTTAAGTTGT
This sequence comes from Parachlamydiaceae bacterium, assembly GCA_044226925.1. GTDB lineage: Bacteria > Chlamydiota > Chlamydiia > Chlamydiales > Parachlamydiaceae > JANWJE01. The sequence goes on along the minus strand of JBGAGC010000001.1, from coordinate 1,661,897 downwards.
TCAGGTTCTTTTATTTCTTCTATTGCAATGGGATTAACATTTGCCCAAAGGTGGCCGTGCTGCCGATAAGCTTCTGCTAAATGTAAGATTCGTTCAACTTGTGAAGACATTTGCGGAAGAAGTGGAGAAGAAATTCCCTGTTCTTTCTCAATTTTTTGAAAAAATTGAGACCAAGAAGGATCTAGTTGGCCAGTGTGAGATTGATATTGCTGATAGACATTTTCTAAAAAGGCGAGATTGGCGATCTGGTCTTTTAAAGGATCATCTGCATCCATTTTCCACTTTGCCCCGCTGCCATTGTTTTTACAGAACTCCAAATTATAGGTTTAGCCTAGAGATAAATATTTTGAAAGAGTAAACTCGAGAAAAATTTTTGATCCTATTGACTCCTATGATTTTGAAAAACAATCTCCTGACAATTAGTTTAATTCTTTTGGTTTTAAGTAGTTGCAGTCAAACAACTTCTTCTTCACCCTCTTCAAGCTGGCAAATGATTGCAGCACGTGATGAAGGCCAACCTAGCAGCCGCGCTTTTATCTATCGAGCGCTTGTTCCTTCCAACTGGATACGGCTTGATCCCTCTGCAACAGAATCCATTGCGGACACAACCAAATCAATTTGTGAATTTTATATTCAAGATCATGATCAAACGATTCGAGTTACCATTCATACCTTTCCCATTACACAATCTCAGCATCGTATTCCTCCTCAAGCTCAAATTGCCCGTTGGAAGAAACAATTTGATGAACTCGATCCATTGACAACTCGAGTGATACCTGAATCTCATGGCGGCTTTAGCGGCCTCTATTTTGAAGGAGAAGGTTTATTGAAAGGACAACCGACTAAAATTCTGGGATGGAGCATGCAATTAGCTAATTGCTACGAAAGACAATTACATCAAGAAAAGCAATTTCTTGATAGTTGTAAACGAGCAGATTACACCATTAAAGCAAGCGGATCTCCTCTTTTTATTGACCAGCATCGCTTAGCCATTCTGGCTTTTGCCCATAGTTTTGAACTCATTGACGAGCTTCCCTCTCCACTATGAATGTATTTAAACGTTTTTTTCACTTTTTAGGAGGAATTTATTTTGCAATTTCTCTTATTGCTATCGCAGCGCTATTGGTTATTGTTGGGACAATATTGGAAAGCAAAACAGACTCTCATTTATTAGCTGCTCAATGGACTTATGAGCATCCCTTTTTTGTGTGTTTGCTGGGATTATTTTTCGTTAATATTCTTTTTTCTGCGCTCCGGAGATGGCCTTTTAAAAAGAAGCATATTCCTTTCTTAATGACCCATTTAGGTCTATTAATGATCATTGGCGGAACAATTTTAAAGAATCGGTTGGGTGTGCAAGGGCAACTATCTGTTTGGGAAGGGAGTGGAAATCAATCGTTGCTTCTTCCTCACACTTTTGCTCTATCGATTGAAGAAAAAAACGACAGTCTGCCTTTTCCCAAGAAAAGCTTCGTGGCTTTTGATAGCTTTCAATCCAATATTTATTATCCTTTTCATTTTCCTCAGCTTAAGTGCAAGTTGATGGGGTATGCCCCTCATGTAAAAGAAAGCTTAGAAACTTGGATTAAAGACACCAAGGCCTATATCGCAGGATTTCCACCTCTGCCTGTACATGAATGGAAACCTTCTGAATTATTTCCACAATTCCATTCTTATCCTTATGCATTGAATGCTGATTCTCAATCTTGGTCACTTCTTGCCCTTCGCACTTCTTCTGTTCAGCACGCATTACAACAAGCTTATTTACAAGAGTTGGATCTACTATTAAAATCTAAATATCATCCTGAAATATCTTTAAAAATCCCTCTTAAACAAGCTTTGGAGACACCTTTTTCATTTGCCAATGGAACAATTTCTGCAGAATTGCATCTTCTTTATCCTGTTTTAGATGATCAAGACATTTCATTCTTAACTTTACATTGGCAATCTTTAGATGGAAAAAAAGAAGAAAAAGCAACGATTGCTCTGCAAGGCCAAGATGCTCTTTATATCAAATCTGATCCTCACTCTTGGTTAGAATCATCTTTTACTGTTGATATGATCAGACCGCTTCCTCGACTTTTATTTGTAGACGATGAACAAGGCAATACTTTGCTGCTTGCCTTTGATCGCCACGGCAGAGTCCATCTTGAAAGCTTTAGTTCTTCGAATGTGCAGACTCTCTTAGCATACGATCAAGGATTTCAAGGTTATGGAATTCAAGCGACTGTCCCTATTCCTTCTTTTTCTACAAGCCGGGAAGATAAAGAGCGAGCAAGTACCTATGAACTCAAGATGCAGTTGAAGCAAGCATTGCAACAAAATCCTACTTTAGCTCCTCCTCTTCATTTTTTTGAACAAGCTTGTCAACAAGCGCAAGTTGATTTTATAGAGAATTTAATTGAATTTTTGACAGAGTGGAATGCAAGTCCTGGTTTTATTTTCCATCCAGTTCGACCTTTTTCTCCTCAGCTTGAATTAGTTTTACTACATTTAAACTGGCAAGCGGTTTCTCTGAATGATCAGCAAGCAAGTCAATGGACAAGGCAGCTCCTGAACCAATTGGCCTATTCTTTAGAAGAAGGTGATCATCCTCTTATCGTTTTAGAGCGCAATCATTGGCCTTTTCTTTCCGAACTCCAGCACGCTCTTCACTCTACTGAACATTTTTCTCCTCTTAACGTATTAGCTCAACAAGTTTCCTCTCTTATTCGTTATTTACCACCTTTAACTTTTCCGAGTTCTCTTTCTTTGTTAGAGCAGGCTCAGTTATTATCTGCTTATTTTAGAGCTTATGGCATTGATTATCGCTCTCTTTGTCCTTTTCGAGGTTCAGATAAAGAACAATTTCATGACCTAGAAAACTATTGGAAAGCGCAAGAAATGTCTGAACAACACAATTTGCAGCAAGCGATTGTATTTGAAACGACCTTAACGCATCGGATTACTCCAGTTCCTGCTCCTATAAAGCTAGAAGACTGTCGACCAGGCATTGTGTTAGAAGTTCAAAAAGGACAGCAAAAACAAACGATTGCATTAGCTTATGATAGCTCAGGGACAGGATTAAAGTGGCCTCTTCTCAATGGTCATTACATAGTTCGCTTCCAACCTAAACTTAAAGAATTGCCTTATCGAATTCGCTTGCGCCAAGCTCGCCAAATCTCCTATCCCCAATCACCTCAAGTGTATAGTTATGAAAGCGATTTACTCATTTCAGAAAATGGAAAAGAACCGGAAGCTCACACTCTTAGCATGAATCATGTACATGAAACTTGGGATGGCTATCGCTTTTATTTAGCTGGAGTCGCAACGTCGAGTGATTCGAACCTAAAACGCATTCAACTTGCTGTTAACCATGATCCAGCAAAATACTTGCTCACTTATCCAGGCGCTATCTTGGTTTTCTTGGGAACTGTTTTACTTTTTTGGATTTGGCCTTACCGCAAAAAATAAATTTTTCTTGCATTTCAGATCATTTCTATCTTTATTCCTTGAGGTGGCTAATCCTACATCACGACTTTTAATAAGCTTGAAGCTTTCGTTCTAATCCAAATCTTTCACTAAAAAAATGGATCATGGCCCACCAAGCTCTTTCACTGCTTAATGCCTGATACATTAAGCCCTTTTCTTTATCATGTGCATCCGGATTAGTAAAAGCATGAGAGGTATGGCTATAAATATTCATTTGCCAATCGACTTTAGCATCGCTTAGTTCTTTTTGCATGTTCGCAATATCTTGCTGAGAAACTAGGGGATCTTCATATCCATGGAGAATCAATAAAGATCCCTTAATTGATTTTGCTATCGGAACAGTTTTGGCTCGCAAATCTCCTCTTTGATTTCCTAGAACACCATGAAAACTCACAACGGCTTTTACATCTGCCCCACTACGCAAAAGCTCAATGACAGTCAAACCGCCAAAACAAAATCCAATAGCTCCTATTTTAGAAGGATCAACGGCAGAATGTTGACGTACAACATCATAAGCAGCAAGAATTCGTTTTTGTAAAAGCGCACGATCTTGAAAAAGCGGTTCCATTAAATGGTGAGCTTCATCATCGCTAGTAGCAAATTTACCATCACCATATAAATCTACTGCAAAAGCAATATACCCCAATTCCGCCAAAGCTTCTGCCTTTTGACGCACAAACTGATCTTGTCCTCGCCACGCATGAGCTATTAAAATAGCTGGGCGCCGTTGGGTAACCTCTCCTTTAGGAAAGGCCCAATAACCCTTAAATATTTTGTTTTCAATTTGATAAGAAACAAATTCTTGTTTCATACAAAGATTCCTTTGTGCCGAATTTTACTACTTCATGTGATAAATTTTTATTATTTACCATGGAAATAGATTCAAGACAATGTTAATCGAGAATGATTGAGCATAAAAATTAGAAGCACCCCATTATTCGAGGGAAATATGGTCGATAACATCATCAGGCAATTTAGTACAGGGATAGCAATAATATGTTCCCAAGTAATTCCCTAATCCCAAAGCTTCTAGAATCGCAGCAATGATCCAGCAAGGAGTATTGTCAGTAAGACTAGCTGCACCGACAAAAACAAGACCTGTTAAACATGAAAGGCCTGATGCTCCCAAAGAAATTTTTCTAAATTTTTTTTGTTTTAAATTCTTTTCTAATTCCTTAGTCTTAATTTCATCTTCTTTATCATTAGGATCATTTATACCTACTAATACATATGCAGGAGCGGAAGGGGTAATTACTGTTGTTGTTCTGCCCTGTAAATCTCCTCGCTTAATCTTTTGTTCAAGATCTTGATTTTTTAATGGTTGGGTACCGCCATTTTCTGGGGAAATTTGCACTAAATTCATAAAATTACTCCTAATCACCAATAAGGAATCATTAATAATAGAAACTTCATTTCATAGGAAAAGAAATGGAGTTGAAAATGCCCTACAGATCTACTCTTCTTTTACTTTCTTGTCCATGAAAAACACCTTTCTGACCCATATAACAAATAGACTCAAGATGAAACGTATTTTGAACCTTTTAATGAAGGCGAAATTTGATTGATTTTTAAATTTTATACGCTAATGTTGATGCTGATTTGAAATCGATTTTATGATTGGAGTCTCTGGACTATGCCGTCCATTTTACATTGGAGATTATTGCATTTTATTTTTTTGCTATGTTTCTTCCACCTTTTTCATTCTCTCGAGGCCAGCCCTCAGCAAGAGTTTCCCATTCTATACAAAGGGCGCTATCGACCAGCTGAAGCATATGCCCGTCTTTGGCTATATGACATGTATCATGCTCAAACACTCAAATCTTCTGATCTAGCACTTTTCCATACAACTTCTTCTTCTCCTTTATCTTTATTATGGTTTTTGAATTTCAAAGGTTACCTTCCTTTTCAAACAGCCCCTTTATTTTGGGTTCAATCAGCCGAATTTAAAAAACTTGCTCAACTCCCTTTAACACGCAATCGATTTAGCTATGAAGAACTACAACAAGCCATTTACGGACAATCTAGTCGCAATGAAGCACTCGTTCGTCGCCTGATCACGTATCATTTTCTCCAAGCTTATTTAAATTCTTCACAAACTTCCCAGCGTTTTGAGCTCTCTTCTTTTTTGCCAGGTTTATGGATTCAATGGCAAGGAGCAGATATTGTGATCGCTGCAATCCCCGCTCAATCTCCTTGGCCTTTTTTAAAAAGGGGACAAATCGTCACTTCAGGAGTGCAAGATCAAGCAGGAAAAATCATTAAACAAGATAAACAGCTTGCTGAAGAATGGTCCAATCTTTCACTTTCTTTAAAGGAATTTGAAAATTTACAAAATGGACCATCTTCTATAGAACGTGCTTTTCGAGAACGCTTTGTTCATCTTCAGGCTAAACATGTGCCACCTAAAGACATTCAACGTTTATTAGAGCAAGAATATCCTGTCATTCAACGTCTGCAATCGGCTGGAAGTTTATTTAAATCGCTTCCTAGCCGCTATAAAGAAGGAGAGTGGTTTCCGCTAAAAGCGTTAACAACGCAAACTTATCATCCTTCTAGCAATCAACTGCAGCCAATTGGAAATTTTACGACGTTTACAGATACCCACTTCCAATCTGTTCGAGAGGCTTACTTAAAATTAGAAGAGAGTCTGTCTGGCTCTTCTACTTCTTTACAAGAAGGTCAGCTTGGACTAGCACTTGCTCTACAAAAAGCCTATCAATCTCTAAGTGGACAAATTTTTCAAGAAGCTCATGGAAAGTCCTTAAGCTATCCGAGTACATGGCAGCTGAAACTTGAGTTCATTTATATGCATTATCCTTGGATTTCTTTTCTCATTTTTCTTTATGGAATCGCCACCTGTTTATGGATGATTGCTTGCCGCGTGTCAACCCCCTCTATTCGTTTGACTGCGATTACTTTGACAAGTCTTGCTTTGATCTGTCATACAGGCTTACTTGTGATGCGTTGTTATATTTTAGGGCGACCTCCTGTTTCTAACATGTTTGAAACTGTGATTTATGTTCCATGGATTGCCACTTGTGCAAGCTTGCTGATCCCCCTTTTTAGACGCCAGTCTCTTGTCTTGCTTGCTTCTTGCCTAACCTCTATCATTCTCTTACTCATTTTAGAAATCACGAATTTAAATCAAAACTTAGATCAAGTACAGGCTGTCTTGGACTCTCAATTTTGGTTGATGGTACATGTTCTTCTTGTCGTGGGAAGCTATGGAATTTTCATTTTAGGAGCCATTATTGGACATTTCTATTTGGGAAATTTTATCATTCAACGTCAAGAAACTTCAGGAATGAAAGTTCTTTCTCAAATTATTCTTCAAACTATGTATGGAGGAACGGCTCTTCTCATCATTGGAACAATTTTAGGAGGAGTTTGGGCCGCTCAAAGTTGGGGCCGCTTTTGGGACTGGGATCCCAAAGAATCATGGGCCTTTATTTCCAGCTGCTTTTATCTCATCTGGATTCACGCCTATCGTTTCCATCGCATTGCTTCATTTGGCTTGGCGATTGGAGCTGTTAGCGGCCTCATGACGATTAGCTTTACCTGGTATGGCGTCAATTACATTTTAGGAACGGGGTTGCATAGTTATGGGTTTGGCTCTGGAGGAGAACTCTATTATTATCTATTTTTATGCGTTGAAATCCTTTTTTTAACCATCGCTCTTGGACGATATTCCTCTTCTCAGCTTTATAAATCCCTGCATATGCAATAAATCAAAGCGAAACCCGCAGTTTCATGTTTTAAATCATTTTTACAGCTAAGAAACCACTCCCAATAGCTTGAATTCGAGATCATTTTCTCCTTAGAAGGAACTCAAATTCAAGTCATGGGAAGTGATTGAACAAGTTCTAATAAATCTATCAAAATTCTCTCTGTTTATATTCAAAATAAATCCCAGATTTGCTAAGATGTTTACTAGGGCGTTCTCCTAATTGACCTTTATTGCAAAAATTTTCCTTATTTTTTGCCTTCGAATTAGCTCCAATTTTTTCCATATTTTAATGGCCCTTTAGAGTATCTTTCGAAATTTAAACTCTTTATTTTAAGTAAGTTTCTAACTTATTTCTGCTAAGTAAAGACTGTTAAATTTAGAGATAACTCTCGATTAAAAACATTGAAAAAAAGTCATTAAAACTCCTAGTATCGCACAATCGTTCTTGATTTCTAAAAATAGATTGATAGGATGAGAATCGCAATACTAGATTTTAACTTAATGGATGTATCATGAAACATATTAAGAGCGAGAGGCTCAAGAAACTCGAAACAGAGCTTAATGATCTTGAACAATGGCTGAAACTTGGTCTCGTCCCTAAAAAAGATATTGATAAGCATAAAGAAGAAATTCAAGCGGTTAAAAGCAAGATCGAAGAAGAAAAAGAAAGACTTCAATTTCTTAAAGAAAGCGGTGAAGCTGAAGAGTATATTACTCCGAAACGCCCCGCTACTCGCGCTGGCTATAATGAAATGCCTACCATTCCAGATATTGATATTGGAGAAACCATGGGTGGCAATGAGTCAGGCTTTGAAATGGAAACTGACGCAATTGAAATCGATCAAACTGGTGAAGAGCGCGATGAAGATGAAGAAGACGTAAGCGAGCAAGAGGAAGAAGAAGAGGAAGACGAATCCTACTTCAGCGACCGTAATCGTTGGCGACGTGGTGGAATTATCGATCCGGATGCAAATGATTGGTAATTTCGCTTCTTCTGACAATGTGAGTCTTTATTTTCATGTTCCTTTTTGTAAGCGCAAATGCGACTATTGTCACTTTTATGTCTTACCAGAACAAGAAAAAGCCAAACAGCAGCTTTTAGATGGATTTAAGCAAGAACTTTATTTGTTAAAATCTTCTTTAGAAAAGAAGAAGGTGGTTACTCTCTATTTTGGCGGAGGGACGCCTTCTCTTTTTGGTCCTTCTCGGATTGCAGCTGTCATCGAAGCTGTTAAACAAATCTGTCCTATTCATCCATTTGCTGAAATTACATTAGAAGCTAATCCGGAAAATGTCAATTTAGATCTGATGCAAGCCTATGCAGCCGCAGGAATTAACCGAGTTAGCATAGGAATTCAAACTCTAGATTCGCAGTTGCTACAATTATTAGGCCGTCTTCATGGTCCAGATACAGCGACTCAAGCCATTTATGCCACTCATCAAGCCGGCATTCAAAATATTTCTATTGATTTAATGTATGATTTGCCTAGACAAACACTGAAACATTGGGCTGCCACTTTAGAGCAAGTAAAAGATCTACCTATTCAACATCTTTCTCTCTATAATCTCACCATCGAACCCCATACATTATTTTTTAAAAAACAAGATCAGTTACGTCCTTGGCTGCCTGAAGAAGAAACAAGCCTAGCCATGTACGAAATGGCAATTGAAAAATTAGAAGCAAGAGGACTTCAACAATATGAAATCTCTGCTTTTGCTCAACTGGGTTATGAATCAAAACACAATACAGGATACTGGATTGGGCGTCCTTTCTTGGGATTAGGTCCTTCCGCTTTTAGCTATTGGGAGGGAAAACGTTTCCGCAATGTAGCCCATCTAAATCGCTATTGCCAATCTTTAGAAAAAGGTGAATTTCCGATTGATTTTGAAGAACAACTCGATCGAAATGCTCATTGCCGTGAACTTTTTGTGATTAATCTTCGTTTACGCCAAGGAGTCTCGCTGAAAGCATTTACCCAACAACATGGTCTTTTAGATGAAACTACGCAAACAACGCTAAAACGCCTTGTAGAAGAAGGTTATCTCTATTGGAGAAATCAAGACAACATCGTGCTTACCAAACGAGGCACTCTTTTTTATGACACTCTTGCTTCCGATTTGATCTAATTAATCTTTCTTTGGCATAAAACCTGTTAGTGTTCCTCAAGCAATAATTAAACGATATCGCTACTTTGGATAAATGGCTTTAGTTAAGTTAGTAAGCAACCGATCTTAAAATTAAAACCAAGATTTTAACAGACTCTGAGAATCTTGCATGATCCATCATAATGTAATCTTTAGCCCAGGTATTTGGCTTTGGAATTGCTGAATTTGTTGAGAAGTAAGTAGTGAACATCCTGTTAAATTTAGTGATTGTAAAAATTTCAGAAATTGCAGATGTTGAAAGCCTTCGTCAGTCACCTGTTTTGAGCGGATTTTTAATTTTTGCAACTCTGGACATTGTTCAGAGATTGTTTTGAGATCTTGATCTTTGAGTTTTGAAAATTCTGAAAGGTCTAATTTCTTCACATGCTTGCCATGTGTTGCAAGATAGTTTAAAAGACTCGCTCGATCACCTGATTGTAAAATATCTTTTGGAACAAAATCAGCATACAAAAATAAGTAGCTGCTCCTTGCAGCATAGCAAGCTGCTAAAAAAGCAAAAGCTGCAGAAGCGATGAAGAAAATCTTTTTTGCTGAACTGTGTTTCAAGACAGGCAGGCAACCGATTAAATAAAAAGATGTAAAATTGAATATTCATATTAATGTCTTTACTATTTAAAAATAGCTTAAAAGCTATTTTTTAAAAAACTATAAACAACAATAATTTTTAAAAACAATCATTTCACAAACTAATTTAAATTTTTCGTAATTTTTTTATAATTTGTTAAATCATATTTAAGCTTGGATCAGTAATAAATTCATAAGCTTTACTTAGACAGCGGAATTTTCCCAACCAAGCAAATGTTCGGCCTACTCTCCATCTTTTGGGTTGCACTTCAAAACTCTTCTTTTTTTTCTTCCCATACATTCAAGCTCAATTCCATATTGAAGATTCTGCCTCACATATCTTCACCGCTGTATCCTAAATCTGCATAAATTCTCTTCACAGATTTCAATCGACTGGCATTCAATCCACATAAAGTAATTAAAACCTTCACTTTCCTTACAATTTGTTGCACCAGCAGCTGCTGCAATGATTAATCCAAAGTGAGCAACTAAGTATGTGTCTTTTCCATACTTTTAATTTTTTGCGTCAAATTCGCGAAGCTTTTTTTTCAGTTGTTTTTACACTTTAACTTGCAAACCTTGAAGTCTTTGTACTCTTTAAAATTAAATTGGTGCTCGGCGATGACCAATCAAGCCTCCCCAAACTAAAACATTCATCAAAAGCGATTGAAAATAAAGATTTTATAAATTTTTAAATCACAATTTTTTCATTTTTTAATTACAACTTATTAATAAATTAATAATTAGAACATACAATAATAATGAGTTATAATAAAAAATTAATTATACCATAATAATTTAAATTAGGGAAATTTATGAATAGTTTAAGTGATGGCTTCAGTAATTATTATATTGATATTAACAAGTCTATACCAAAAAAAGAAGATGCAGAGCTAACGACTAAAATCATCGGCAATTTAAACAAAATTGCGGAAATAAAAAAAATCAATAGTGTTGCATTTTTAGCATTTTCAAGTAATGGCAGTATTGATTTAGATAGTGGAAGTTTTAGTTTTGTTCATCGTCCTTTACGTGGATTTCTTCAACGCAATGTTTATGCATCTATTTCTTCGTTTACGAGTGACTTAGAAAATTTGCCTTATTTTATTACATGTGTAAAAAAATATTTTCAGCAACATACGCCAAAGCCTAGCAAAATTGAAGAAGTGCAAGAAAGTATCAAAGGAGCAATTGCAGGCTTAGAAAAGCTAAAAGAATCTTATCATAGTCAAGGTGAGAATCCCGAGGAAAAAATTCTCAAAGAAGCAATCAAAGATTTAACAAAGACACAAGAAACAATAAGAAAAAATGCTGAAATACTTAGTAGTAATGATACTAAGTCTCGAATAGAGACTGTCTTAAATAGTTCAATCTTAACAGAAGAGCTTCGATTTAAAACCTTGGAAAATGTTATTCGTGCTGACTTTAGCAAAGCTTTGGAAATTCAAAGCCCAGAGGTTATCCAATTTTTTAAGAATTCAATTTTTGCATCTAATGAAAAAAATAATATTTTATTTTTGACATCCATTATCCTTTTAAATCATAAATCAAGTGATTCTAAAAATTTGCAGAAAATTTTTAGTGATATTGAAGAAATCGAAAAATTGCCTCTAGAAAAAAAAGCCAAAAAAGAAATTGAGCTCAGTTTGATTGAAAAATCAGGACTGTTTAAACCGTTCATCGAAGAGAGACTGGCTAGAAAAGCTAAAAAAACATCTAAAATCGTACCTCTTAAAGCAGCTCCTTCTGATTATATTGCTAAAGCAACTTTAAAGTTACTTATAGGTGGTGGATTAGCTGCATTAGCTTGGAAAAATCCTAAATTTAAAGGTACGCTTCCATATGTCATTAGCTTTGCTCTATCTGCTTACTCAGATACTCAGAAATATTGGCAAGCAACTCCAAAAGAAGAAAAGTTACTGATTATTCATGATATAGAAAAGTTGACAAAGCTTGAACATAAGTCACCTGGAACAATTTTGAAAATGATTACTGATACAATAGATACTAGAACAAAAGAAGGAGAAGAAGAGTTAAAAGCCATCACTAAAGCAGTAAATGCTGTTCGAGCAAATTTGGGATTAGATTCTGAACCTTCTAAAGACAATGCTGAAGTTGTCAAGGAAACTAAAAATCCAAGCTCACAAGGAAGTAAGTCAGACTAATAACTTATTCTTAATGATGCCTTAATTTGAGCTTTTCCTTTGAAAAGCTCAACTTTCTGATTTGTCTCATAAAAATAGGCGATTTTCTTGATATCTAGCAGTTTATTTTAAATTCCCTTTTTACTAAATGAGTCAATTCTATTTATTGCCTTTGAATTCATTCATTCGTTCTTCCAGAGATGAAAATGGGAGTTTCTTGTTGATAAGTATTCAAAAACTCATCCTGAATCACAATGGCTTGTTCATTCAAGGCCGTGAGATAAGCATTTTCTTGAAGAATGCGTATACGAAAGCTCCATCCATTTGGAAGATGCAATTTTGAACCTAATTTTGGCAAACTTTCTTCTGTTTGAAGAACTCTTTGTATACTATACGATTGCATAGCATAGACATTACCTTGTGAATCGACAATCTCATAAATTGGCTTACCGGCCTGATAAATCCATGTTGTTTGCCGATGAACCTGATGTGATCGATAAGGTCTAATTCCAGCCCAAAGATCTAACAAGCTTAATTTCAATACACCAGCCTCTCGCATGGCGATTCCACCTAAGACTCTAACTTTTGGATTTATTAACTCGGAGTGTTTCATTCCATCAATCATCCAGTAGCGAGGGCCATTCAGGTGAACAAAAAGCGCACCGGTTTCTTTTTTTATGTTAGGAACTGTAATTTTATTCCATTGATCTGCTGGACAATTGTTTAATCCAATTGTGTTATAGACATGCAAAAACGGTGGTCTGCCAATTAAAATTTCACAATATCTTTGATTGCGAAGATTTTGTATCTCACCAGATTGCAAAAGACTAGGAAGCAACAATACAACACAAATAATCTTTACTAATAATAAGCAATCCACGTTTACAATGAATGACAAATAATAAAAATCTTGTTTTTTATGAGGAAGACTTACTGTAGATTGCATATGAAATCTCCTTCTTTCATTTGATGGTATATGAAATAGAGATTTTAAATGATAGATTACAATCCAAAAAGTTCATGCAAAACTAGGGCGCTTCTTCAAAATATTAGCGCCCTAGGAAGATTTACTTGATTTTTCAGTCTTTCAGCAAACTGAAAGTTTAATTTACTCATTTCCTGCAAAAAAAAGAAAAATCACCGGTTTTTTATCAAGATTAGGCAACGAGCTTTTCTTCCATTGAGAAAGAGTCTGCGTCATCAGACCTTGTGTGGGAAGAGTAAGATCCCAAGCAACAGTAAGCAAAGCCTTATCTGGAAGTAATTGCAATGCAGCTTCTAAGGTATGGCGATTGCGATAAGGAGCTTCCATAAAAATTTGAGTGGCATGCTCAGTACGAGATTGTTGAATAAGGTGTTTCATTTGATGCTGCCGCTTGCCTGGATCTTTGTCTAAGTAGCCATGAAAGAAGAATTTTTGACCAGGTAGTCCAGACTGCATTAAAGCTAATAAGATGGACGAGGGGCCAACAAAAGCTTGAATGTGAATCCCTCTTTGCTGAGCACGCAAGACAAGCTTGGAGCCTGGATCAGCAATACAAGGTAATCCTGCATCGGACACTAATCCCCATCTTTCTCCTGCACTAATAGGCTCTAATAAAAAATCAAGATCGCTATCAGGAGTATGCTCATTGAATAAAGCAATTGGAATTTCTGCAGTGGGTTTCTTTGTTTCAAAACGCTTTAAATAACGCCTACCCTCCATTTCACTTTCTGCTATTAAGCCATCAATGGTTTGCATAGCTTTAAAGACACTATTGGGAAGAAAAACCTCCGCATGACGATACTCTCCCAATAAATTAGGAAGCAAAAGAAGCGCTGATTTATCACTCATAAAAATACTTGAATGTTAGAGAATACGTGATTCTGATAGCTATTATCGATGAATCAGGTATTCGATTGGGTTAATTGCATAATTAAAATTTCTATTAATATTTTTTCTTCTATTGCAGAATTTTTTGCCCGCATTTCTGTTGCATCAATTGCTAACAAACCCTTTTTAAAAGCATTCAAGCCATATTGTTGAGCTTGTTTTACATGCTTTTCTAAAATTTGTCCCTTCATATAAGGAAATTCTGCAGTGATATCCGATGTCTGTTTTCCTTGAGTTAAAAGAAGGCAAATTTGATACTCAGTTTGAAATTGAGAACGTATCTGCCGCAATAAGGGCAACAATGCTTGCCCATCCAAAAGAATCGCATGAGCCATTTGAAGAGCTGCCGAAGCATCACGTCGAAATAACGCTTCACCTAACTGCCAAACAGAATCAATTTGATGCTTTGGACATAACATTTCTACATCTTGAAGTGTAATTTCTTTTCTCTCTCCACAATAGCAAATAAGTTTCTCAACTTCTTGTTCTAAAAGAACTTGATCAATGCCAATACGTTTGACTAGCAATTGGCAAATTTGAAAAGAAATCAATTTACGAGCAGCAGCAGCTTGTTTATTTACCAACTCTGCAAGACGTTTTTCCTTTTCCCATGGCTTTAATTCAGCAAACTCAAGAATAATTCCCTCTTTTTCTACCGTTTTGTAAAAAGTTGTATTTTTTTGCCAACTAGGAGCACTTAAAAGAAGAGTTTGAGAAGGCAAAGGACGAAGGAAATATTTCTCTAAAATTTCTTGAGTTGTTTTCTTTAATTTTTCTGCTTGTTGAATCCAAATCACTTTTGATTTAACAAATAAAGAAGGAGAATAAAGAGCTGTTCCAAGCTCTTGCTCTTCTACTTGAGAACCTTCAAAAATGGTTAAACCAAGTTCTTTGTCTTGCGGTGAAAGTAATAAAAAGCGCAATAGAAGATGAATAGCCTCCTGACATTCATGGGAATCTTTTCCCAAGATAAAATACAGAGGACTAAAATGCAGGAGTTTAGCTCCCTCTAAATGCTTTTCAAAAGCGCGTAAATTGTCGTATTTCACAGACTTACATTTATTCTAAATCTCATTAGGATATCTTAAAATTCATCATGGCCTGATTTGAAGAAAATTTTTGTTTCTAAATCAGGCCATGATGAATTTTAAGATATGCTTAAGATAAAGGAATAGAACAAATGTTTCAACGATTGGTTTATGTTTTCAACAACTTACGTTGTTTCATCTGTGATCTCTTCCAGCCTTCGGCTGTCTGAATACGAGACTGCTGTTTCATTTCAGTCTTCTCTGTCGGAGGATTTTCTCCTTTATATTCTTGCACCTTTTTCATTTCACTTTTTGCAGAAAGACTTTCTTCTTTAATAGTCTTCGGCTTTTTTTTAATTATAACACTTTTAGCATTAGGATTTTCCTCTTTAGAAACCGCTCTGCTTTTTTTAATAGGAATACTCTCTCTATTAGATGATGTCTTCACTTTCCTTACAGCCATATTAACCTCCTTAAAAGGACGTTTTCTCAAATAAGCTACAAGGGAAAATGCAAATGGCGTGCCAAGTAAAATAAATTTAAAAAATAACCATCAAAGTATAATATAATTAATTATAAGTGCTTTACAACCGAAAATAAGATGGGTAAAAAAAAGGCGCCTTTCCAAAGAAAGACGCCTTTGATCAACCCTTTAAGTGATTATTTTAGACCTCTTTTTCCTTTTTTAACCTTTCCACCTTTTTTAGAGTCTAGTTTACGCTTAGCCATCTTACACCTCCTTTTCGTGTGGTATGATGGGACATTACACGTATATGCAATGAGCGTGCCAATTTTTTTCTTACCAATAAATTTTTCCGTGAGCCACTAAAAGTTCGGCATTTTGAAGAACTGATTCTGCTATTGTTGTCGTGGGAGAAGCTGGAATTAAGGTAAATTGGTAGTCTAAAGTAGGAGAGGAGCTAAGATTAGCTATTTTGACACCTGTTCTAATGTCAGGTAAAGATGATAGATGGGCTTGTAAATGATCTAGGGTATGAAAATAAGACACTGCATGATAAGGGGCTGTTGGAAGCTGAAGACGTTGCATTCCACTAGCAAATTGATTCCAAGCTTGTATGAGATGATTTGTGTCAACTTTATTGCGTAGCTTGATTGAAAGTTCTATGACGTGTTCTTTTATATCAAGCAGACGCATATACTGTGTTTTTATTTTAACATTTGCATTTTCAATTTCATTTTCCTGCAATTTGCCTAATACTCTAAGGGATTCATTCTCTACCTGAGTTTCTAATTCTTGTAAAAAAGGTCCAGGCACATTCCTAAGCTTTTCTGGATAAGAAACTAATTTTTCTTTATTTGATAAAGGCTGTAAAACAATTGCTTGAACAGTTTCTAAGCCAAACTGTTCGATAATAGGTTTAAGAACCAACGTGAGTTCAATTACTAGCTCATGAGGAGTGCTAATAATTCCTCCTGCCGCAAATGGCTCTTTTTTGAGAAGTGTTAAATGGTCTGGATTAACATTTGCAACAATCTGAGGAATCCCTTGATTTAAAGGGTAAGTAAAATGAGAAAGAACAAAATATCCATGCTCAGCGAAAGAGACTTCAATAGCGGGCGCATTTTCGGGATGAAGGGCAGAAAAAACCAACGAACTTTTAAAAGAGGGCTCGCAGGAAATGATCTTCATGCTTGTGATTGATTTTGGGAGAGAAGATGAAGGAACAACTTCTTCATAAAGTTGCCCTACAAAAGGCCCCACTTCACATAGTGCAATAATGTTAAACCAGGGATGACGAGCTAATCGTTCCACAAGCTTTTGGCCAATCAAACTAGTTGCTCCTAATACAGCAACAGAAATTTTATCGCGAAAATATAAGTCGGAACTCATCATAGCTTTCATTCCTCGAAAAACGTTTCTAACAAATAGAAGTTGTTTTAAACATCTCCGCATTGCACAAAGACTGTTCAATTAAATGCGATTAATTGCAAGAATGACTGTTGTTGAGCAGTGCGAGTAGTGTAAGGTGATTTTGATTAAATAAATTTGTTTGCCGAATCTATTCGCTCAAAATCACTTTACACCACTCGCACTGCTCAACAATAGCATTTTTTGAGTAAATGGACACAGGCTAAAGAATCATGCTTTGCTTTTATTCCCTATGACTTTTTATGCTTTTTGATTTTCTAGTTTTTCTAAAAAATCAATCATCAATCGTACGCCAAAGCCTGTTCCTAATTTAGGCAAATACTTTTTTGCTTCTGAAACATAGGCAGTTCCAGCTATATCAATATGTGCCCAAGGAATCGTTTCACCTACAAATTGACGTAAAAAGGTTGCTGCTACGCAAGCACCGGCTGACCGTCCATTCCAACTTTTTATATCGGCAATATCAGACTTCAACCTTTCTTTATATTCATCAAATAAAGGCATACGCCACAACCTTTCAAAAGTTGCCTCTCCAGAATCTAACAAGCTTTGTGCTAGTTCATGATTTGTGCTCATGACTCCTGATGCTTCTGATCCTAGCGCAATTTCAATTGCCCCTGTTAAGGTTGCAAGATCAATGATCCGCGTAGGTTTAAGCTGTTTAGATGCATAAGCAAGAGCATCTGCTAAAATTAACCGTCCTTCCGCATCAGAATTCATCATTTCCACTGTTTTGCCCAAATAGCTTGTATAAACATCTCCTGGTTTGAAACTTTTCGCATCAATCCCATTTTCTGTTGTAGGAACAAGGATCGTTAAATTCACTTTTAGACCTAGCAAGCAAGCAGCTAAAATTGTTCCAATACAAGCAGCGCCTCCTGCCATATCCGATTTCATGGTCTCCATTCCACCTGTGGGTTTTAAATTAAGCCCACCTGTATCATAAGTAATCCCCTTTCCAATCAAAACAGTATGATCTTTAGAATGAGGATTTCCTTTGTATTCCATGATAATAAATGCAGGATCGAGAGCAGAACCCCGATTAACAGCCAATAGCAACCCCATTTTCTCTTTTTCAATGCGTTTCTTATCAAAAACTGTTGTTTTGATCGCTGGATGATTTTTAGCTAATTCTTTGACACATTCTGACAAATATTGCGGTGTAATATCATCAGCATTCCCATTGACTAAGTCTCTTGTGTAATAAACAGCTTCACAAATAGCTGCAACTTTTGAAGCAATATCGACAACTTGTTGCTGAGGGCCAATCCATGTAATTTTCTCGAGCAAGCTTTCTTCAGGCTCTTCAGGATCCCGATGTTTTAATTTATTAAAAGTGTAATTAGGCAGCAGAAGTCCTTCTGCAATTCCTTTAAGAAAATCTTTTTCTTTTAATTTTTCTTGTTGAGGAATCACAAGATTGAGACTTTTAAGTCTTTTGGCAAGACAGCTTTTGGTTAAGCTTCCATAAGAGCGGCGTACGCTTTCCACCGTTAACTTTTCTTGCGTTCCTAAACCTAACAGGCAGATACGTGTTTCAGGTTGTCCCTCAAGATATACATAAAGAGTTTCCCCTTCTTTACCTTTAAAGTCTTCTGTTGCTAGCACAGCCGACAAAAGCGAGGATAATTCCTCAGCTAAAGATCCCGCTAATTTGACACCTTGCTTATCCTTCCAAAACGGAAGGACAAGCGCATCTGCTTTTTTTCGCTTATTTAATTGTTTGAGATGAACAAACTCCATTGCTATTTCTCCCATCATTTAAAAAGGAAGAGTATCTTCATCTACTGCTTGAGAATGATGACTTCCCTGCCCTGCTGTCTGCCCCCCATAAGATTTGCCATATTGAGGTGCATGATTCATTTGAAATTGACTTTCGTCATAAGAAGCTTGCTGTTGAGATCCTTCATGAGAATATCCAGTATGAGAATGGCTTGCAGTTTGTTGTCCCTGACCTTCTCCCATACGATCACTTCTTCCAAACGGACTAAATTCAATCATTTCAGCTGTGACTTCTAAACTAATTTGAGTTCTGCCTTCTTTATCAGTATAACTAGAAGGGGGATTCATTCTTCCTGTCACAACAACACCGCTTCCCTTCTTAAGATAAGAAATTAATTTATCAAAGCGATCACCCCAAACAGTCACCCTTACCCAAATGGTCACATCTTCTTTTCCTTTGCGGTGGTTTGTTGCAATTGTAAAAGCTGTGACTTTTTGACCACTAGGTGTAAAACGTGTTTCTGGGTCTTTACCTAGATGTCCTGCAAGATGTACAATAAACATGGCCTTAGCCTCCCTAAATTTGTTGAATCAATCCTCAATAGAATAACACAAAATGATTTATTCTGAGAGAATAAAGGCAAAAAAAATGCACCTCTTTTAAAATTTTTTATAGAGTAGAAATTTATGAACTCGTTCCACTCCAACTTATTCTATTTAATTCAATTACGCCAAGATTTAGAAAAGGCCGAAGAAGCTTTTAAGAATCATCAACAATTGAGTCAAAAACGAGAATTGATCGAGAAAAAAATTGTTGATTTAGAACATGAAATGGATGATCAATTCCGTCAATTTCGCCATAAAGGTCAAGAAGACGCCTACCTGTATTTTCAACAAGCAATGCAAGAAAAACATCAGCACCTAAAACAATTAAAGACTGCCCAACGTAAACTGGATGATTTGTTAGATCAAAGCGAAGATTTAACAGAAAAAGGCCTTGAACAACAACTCTATCAGCTACTTCTTGCCTTATGGAGTTTTTATCCTTCTCAACGAGAAACCCAAGAAGCAAAATGGAAAGAACTTCATGAGTTCCGCCTATTAGCAATAGAATTAGAAGGTGTTAAATTATTTCTCAATCATCTCTCGAACCAATTTTACATCGCTATTCAAACTCGCCAAAGCATTAAAGGACGCGGAATTTTAAACTATATCTTTGGAAGAAGTCCCAATATAGTGATTGAGCAACAATTGCTTGGAGCTCATGCTGTCATTGTCAAAATGCAACCTTTGATTCAAAAAATCATTAAACAATCTCCGCCACATTCCTCTCTTCATCACCTCTTTCAAGAAATTGATCAATGGTCAGGTCGTTTAAAGACCTCTTGTCAATCGACTTGGGGATTTCGGCATATTGATACGATTTTCTCAGAGGCTCATCAAACTGTTTTATCGTTTATTGATCGTACAGAAAAAGAAGCAGATCAAATGCAGAAGACAATAGAAAACTTAAATGAAGAAATTCGCAACTGGATTCAAACACTGGAAACTTATCCCGATATTCCCTAATTACCTTATTGTGATTGAGAGTGTTTCATGTCATCAAAATGACGGTTATTAAACTTTCAATCACCTATAAGATTTAATGAATTAAAATCTAATATAAGGGGAATAAACGGGATAAATCTTTTATGAAAATGGATTCCAGGATGATTAAATATCTTATAATAAAGAGTTTAAAACACCCTGAACGCCAAAAAACAAAAAATTTGCCTTTTTTAATAAACCAAGGCTATGGAATTAAAGCACTCTTAGATTTTAATAAATCCTTGTCCTTGTTTACCACCAGGCATTGTCTGTGGACTTGGCTTAGCAGCTGTACTTGCTTCATCGCGTCCTTCTGAAATTTCGCTGCAAATCTTACGCCACTTTTCAACTGTTTCAACATAGAGAGGAGCAAATGCACGAAGAGCAGAAGAAACCGCATGTTCCATATCCAATGTGCAGTGCATCAGGATCAATTCTTCTTTAACAGCTACCCCTACACCGCCGCCAGCCATTTGACCGCCTAGCATAGAACCTTCTAACAAGCGTTCATATAGTCTGAGTTTTGTTTTATCATCGCGTGGCAAACCATCTAAAAGCGGCGAATAAAGATAAAGGCGCTTAGAGTTAGGCTCATAAGTTAAATGCAGGGAAAACTCATCATCAATCCCTAAAATACACGTATTATTTTCATCAAACTCTAACCCCTCAAGACCAAGCTCTTTTCCAAATTCTTTAAGATTCTCTTTAGCATTTTCAAATGACATAATAAAAACCTCCTCAAGGTGAGATAATCCCTATATCAATTAGGTGATTTCTCTATTTAACTTTTGTTATTTAACTTTTGTTTCCTCCTCTTCGATTAGAATTTGAGCATTTAAAATTAGTTAAATATTCAAATTCTAACCGAAGACCGAAGGTCTCGATTGAATCGAGATTAAGATGCTGGAATAGATTTTAAAAGTAAATCAATTTCCTCACAATCTCAAAGTCGAAACAGCGTCAACACATCATGAGCAACGCATCTGTCTTACTACTCGTGACATGCCCCCTTCTTAATAAAGGCAACTGATTAAAAAATTATTAATTTCCACTCTTTTTTAATTATACACATAAGTAAAAATTTGAAGCAAATTATTACTTAATTACAATCATTCTACTCCTTTATCTAAACACTACACAAGCAGTTTCTGCAAGAAACTCAAAATTGATCATTACTTTATGAGAAATTTGCAAATTAACAACAAAAATCTAGGCTTATATGTCTAAATATCAACCACTAAAAACCTAAAAACTTATTTGATTTATGCAAAATTTTGCACTACTAATACTTTATTGTGTTGATAATTAAAAGTTTACAATTAAATCTTCATCAATCACCAATTTTGCCAGTAATGGCAGCACTGTTGAGTTGTGATGACAGGAGTGCGGTAGACAGGTTGATAAATCAGTGTTTGGTTTTGAGGTGGAAATCTAAAAGTGAAAAGAGTTAGTAAAGGAATAGTGACAACTATCCTTCCTTGAACTTGTGTATGGAATTCTTTGTCTTGGCTAAGACGGCCTTCGAGGCTGATATTATCCATCCAATTGAATTGAAGGCGAGCTTGCCCTCCTACAAATTCAGTACATGATGTGCGATAATAATAAGGTCCTAAAGCCCCATAGAGGAAAAATCGAGAGTTATGGAATAAATAAGCTCCAATTTCTGCATCTGCACCGCTGAATGCTCGTTCTTTTACTTGGCAAGTTTCTACAAATCCTGCCAGATGATGAAAAGTGTGCAATTTACCTTTTTGGAGCTCTCCATTTACTAAAATATAGCCATTTAGTCTAAAATCCCAAGTATCACCTAAGGATTCTACGCCAATTCCAATCCTTTGAAAAGAAGCAACACAAGCATCTTGATAATCATAGTAAAGGTTGCCACCTAATACACGTCTATTTTGTGGATTCCACATCCGCACGCCAATTCCTGCGTTAGTTGCCCATTTACCATTATCTGTGAGAAATCCACGAAGATCTATAAACGGTTGCCACTTTTGACGAGAAGCTGGAGCAAAAAATATTCCTAATTCGCCATAATTTCTTCTAAAACCTACAAATTGACCAAAGGTATAACCATCTTCTATTCGAATGACATTTTCAAATTTATTTTGCTTGCTAAAATAAGGTTCTGAAACAAAAAAAGAAGGGGTAGCTTGAGAGAATAAACTTGTTGTGATTAAGCAGAAAGAACAAATCAACTTTAAGTATTTCATAAAAATATTTCAGGCTATTGTTTTTGTGATTTTAATATTTCAATTTCTCTTTTTAGGTTTTCAATCATAGCATGTTGCTCTGCGATCATCATTTGTTGCTCTTGAATAGCTCTTGTCAATACAGCAGTGATTTGACCATAAGATAATGTCATGCTTCCTTCTTCACCATAGACAATTTCAGGAATAATTTCCTTGACCTCTTGTGCAATAAAACCAATATCATCTTTATTAATTCCTTTTAGTTGATAACGCACTGGACGCAGTTGTAAGACTTCGTTTAAGCCATAATGAATATTTTCAATTGCACATTTCTTTGTTCTATCGGATGCATTTGTCCAAACACCTGTAAGGGTTAATGTTGCTGCGTTTCCATTAGTATTATTTGAACCAACTCTAATAGCGTCAATTCCTGCTGTTGGTGTTGCACCAAATCCCCAACCCACAACGTTAGTATCTCCAAATCTCATATTGTTGCTAGCATCAACAATCGCACCAGCTCCTATCGCTGTAGCATTTGTCAAATTACCACTTACCACATTAGCACCAATTCCGATTGCTGTGTTATTACTTCCTGTCGTATTTGATAGAAGAGCAGCAATTCCTACAGCAACATTAAAATTTCCTGTTGTATTGCTAAAAAGAGCATCTGATCCAACGGCAGTATTATTACTTCCTGTGCTATTATTACGAAGCGCTCTTTGTCCATCAGCTGTGTTATTGCCTCCTATTGTATTTGACAAAAGAGCATTTATCCCAGTTGCTGTATTACCTGAACCTGTTGTGGTACTTGCAAGAGCAAAAACTCCCACTGCTGTATTCTCATCGCCACCATTTGCACTTTGCAGTGCTTGAAAACCTAAAGCTGTATTGTTATTAGTCGCTGTAGAAGAGGAGAGAGCTTGAAATCCAAGTGCTGTATTATTTGATCCTGTTATATTATCTTCAAGAGCAAAAGCTCCTACAGCTGTATTAGAGCCACCACCATTGGTACCCAGTAAAGCATTAATTCCGATAGCTGTATTATTACTATCTGTCACCGCACTATGAAGAGCTTGAAAACCTAAAGCTGTATTATTTGTGCCTGTCGTATTAGATCGAAGGGCTGCAGTGCCGACAGCTGTATTAGCATTTGCTGTTGTGTTGTTTAGAAGAGCTGAAGCTCCAATAGCAGTATTGCTGCTTCCTGTAGTATTAAATTGAAGAGTATTCGTACCAATGGCAGTATTTCCACCACCTGAACCATTTGCCAAAAGAGCTAATGCTCCATTAGCCGTATTGCTAAATCCTGTCGTATTAAAGTTCATGGCAAGATAACCAGTTGCTGTATTGCTTGCTCCTGTTGTATTAGCTCGAAGCGCAGCTAGTCCAAATGCGCTATTTTGATTGCCTGTTGTATTTGAAAATAAAGCTTGATAACCAGTTGCTGTATTATCGGTGCCTATTGTATTTGAAAAAAGAGATTGAAAGCCAACGGCTGTATTGTTAATTCCAGTACTTGACAAAAGAGCTTGGGATCCCACTGCTGTAATGCCATCTGCTGTTGTATTGGAAAAGCCTGCTTGATAGCCCACAAAGACATTGTCAGTTCCTGATCCAATCACATCGCTAGCGCCAGCTCCTTCTCCAACAAAGACAGAACGAACAGTCCCAAGGGGTTCTATTTGACCTTTTACGCTAAAGCGTGTTCCTCCTGCAACATTATTATTTGTGGCAATGATCAAAGGTGTATTATCTGTTGTTCCAAGAAAGTTAACGGCTGGATTGGTCCCGGCATTTCCAGTTGTCAACCATGCATCAACTGGTGGACCAGGAGGGCCTGGCGGACCTGGAGGGCCTACAGAACCAGCTTCTCCAGTTGCACCCGGAGGCCCTGCAGGACCTTGAGGGCCTGGAGGGCCTTGCCTGGATTTTTGGCATTTACAGCAAGAAGCTAAGAGATCTGTATTTTGCAATAAAACATCTTCTTGATTTGACTTGGAATCTGATAAATAAGAAGCATTTCTTAGATTTGCCGCTTCAAAAGACTCTTGATTTAACAGGGTTCCTTGTTTTTCTACGCTTTCTCTTGCATCCTTAAAGACTTCAGCCTGTTCGGTAGCTCTTTTCATTTCAATCCACTTGACATGTCCATTTTCATCATAAGAATAAAAAATTTGACTACCCGGCACCATGTCTTCAATCAAACGAAAATAAGACAGTTCGGTGACTTCAATTGCCAGATTCGACATGAATTTTTCTTCTAAAAAAGAGACATCTTGAAATTTTTGATAAATCCGTCTTGTTCCATCTGCTAAAACAAGTTCGCAGAAGTCTTCTTTGCAATGCAGCATTTGCTTTTGTAGAGCATGTCTGCCATTCTCTTCTTTGACTTCTAACACTAAATCAAATCTAAAGTTTTCAGAAGAAGTGTCTTCCTGTTTGATCAAATCTCGATAAAGAAGAAAGGAACCAGATGCTTCTCCTATTAAAACAAATGGTGTCTCTACAGTTTTATCATTGACAATGATAGAAGTATGATTCAATTCTTTTCCTAGTACTAAAAAGGAAGGAGAAAATGTTGTGTTTCTTGCAATATAACTTTCATGCATGACCTGAATAGGATCAAAACTCCCATTGACTTTTAGGGAAGGTAAGGTGACAGAAGAATGAGCATCCAATGCAAGATAGGATAAAAGAAAAAAGAAAATTTTAAGATAGAATGTTCTATTCATATCTGAACCTTTAAGTTATGAGAGAAGAAACAAATCAAGATCCTACATTTATATGGATGATCAGTATCAAAATTGTTTTTACTTGGTAAAAGCGTTGTTCTTACTATTTTTCTTAAAAACACACTATGAGCAAAAACGATTTAAATGCAATAGCGCATAAAAAATTATATATAATTTATAGTACCAGCAAATAACTCCTATTAAAGGAATTGCATTAGATCCTAATCTTTAGGAGAAGAGTTTAAAATGCCTACGTTGGTTACCTTTTTCTTTTCGCTGTTTATAGTTATCGCTTGTTTCCAGAATATTGTGCCATTATCTCTTCGATTTCAATAGCTCAATTTCTTTCTTTAAATCCACAATCATACTTTGCTGTTCTGCAATCATAGCATGTTGCTCTGCGATCATCATTTGTTGCTCTTGGATAGCTCTTGTCAATACAGCAGTGATTTGACCATAAGATAATGTCATGCTTCCTTCTTCACCATAAACAATTTCAGGAATAATCTCCTTGACCTCTTGTGCAATAAAACCAATATCATCTTTATTAATTCCTTTTAGTTGATAACGTACTGGACGCAGTTGTAAGATTTCGTTTAAGCCATAATGAATATTTTCAATCGCATATTTCTTTGTTCTATCGGATACATTTGTCCAAATACCTGCAACACTTAATGTTGCTCCGTTGCCATTAAAAGGAGTTGTACCAACTTTAATAGCATCATTTCCTGTTACTGGTGTTGCATCACCAAATCCCCAGCCTAATACACTAAGGTTTCCAAACATCATATTGTCACTCTGTTGAACAAGCGCACCAGCTCCTATTACTGTAGCATTTGTCAAATTATTACTTGCTACATTTGCGCCATCTCCTAGTGCAGTGTTATTACTTCCTGTCGTATTATTTAGAAGAGATCCTAATCCTACAGCTGTATTAGTATTTCCTGTCGTATTATTTAGAAGAGTTCCTACTCCTATGGCAGTATTACCTTGCCCTGTCGTATTATTAAGAAGAGCTCCTTCTCCATTAGCTGTATTAGCAGAACCTGTCGTATTAGATATAAGAGCATTTACTCCAATTGCTGTATTATCTGAACCGGTTGTCGTATTTTGAAGAGCAGAAAGTCCTACTGCTGTATTAGCGTCGCCACCATTTGCACCTTGTAAAGCGAAAGAACCTAAAGCTGTATTACCATTATTTGTTTGTGTAGTGGCAAGAGCTTGAAAACCTACAGCTGTATTATTCGTACCCGTCGTATTAGATTGGAGGGCGACAGTGCCCACAGCTGTATTAGCATTTGCTGTTGTATTACGTATAAGAGCTCCTGCTCCAATGGCAGTATTGCTGCTTCCTGTAGTATTAAATTGAAGAACATTCGCACCAATCGCAGTATTTCCATTACCTGAACTATTTGTCAAAAGAGCTGAAGCACCATTAGCCGTATTGGCAAATCCTGTCGTATTGAGATTCATTGTAAGATAACCAGTGGCTGTATTATCGGTGCCTGTTGTATTTGAAAATAGAGATTGAAAGCCAACGGCTGTATTGTTAATTCCAGTACTTGACAAAAGCGCTTGAGATCCCACGGCTGTAATGCCATCTGCTGTTGTATTAGCAAAGCCTGCTTGATAGCCCACAAAGACATTGTCAGTTCCTGATCCAATCACATCGCTAGCGCCAGCTCCTTCTCCAACAAAGACTGAACGAACAGTCCCAAGGGGTTCTATTTGACCTTTTACGCTAAAGCGTGTTCCTCCTGCAACATTATTATTTGTGGCAATGATCAAAGGTGTATTATCTGTTGTTCCAAGAAAGTTAACGGCTGGATTGGTCCCGGCATTTCCAGTTGTCAACCATGCATCAACTGGTGGACCAGGAGGGCCTGGCGGACCTGGAGGGCCTACTGGTCCTGAAGGTCCTGCAGGTCCTTGTGGCCCTGGAGGGCCAGGAGGTCCTTGCCTTGATTTTTGACATTTACAGCAAGAAGCTAAAAGATCTTGATTTTGCAATAAAACATCTTCTTGATTTGACATAGAATCTAATGAATAGGAAAAATCATTGCTTAGATCTGCCTCTGAGAAAAAATATTGGCTTAACATGATTTCTTCTTTTTTTTCCACGCTTTCTCTTGCATTCTTAAAGACGTGTGCCTGTTCGTTAGCTCTTTTCATTTCAATCCACTTGACATGTCCATTTTCATCATAAGAATAAAAAATTTGACTACCTGGCACAATGTCTTCAGTCAAACGAAAATAAGAGAGTTCAGTCGCTTGAATTGCCAGATTCGACATGAATTTTTCTTCTAAAAAAGAAGCATCTTGAAATTTTTGATAAATCCGTTTTGTACCATCGACTAAAGCAAGTTCGCAGAAGTTTTCTTTGCAATGCAATATTTGCTTGTGTAGAGCATGTTTGCTATTCTCTTTGGCTTCTAAAACTAAATCAAAGCTAAAGTTTTCTGAATTGATGCCATCCTGTTTGATCAAGCCACGATAAAGAAGAAAGGAGCCAGAAGTTTCTCCTATTAAAACAAATGGTGTCTCTAAACTTTTGCCATCGATCAAGCTAGAAGCATCATTTACTTCTTTTCCTATTACTAAAAAGGAAGGAGAAAATGTTGTCCCTTTTGCAATATTTTCGCTTACTATTTGATCATTTAATTGTCGTTCACTCATCCTTTCATCCATGACATGAATAGAATCAACTTTTCCATTGACTTTTAGAGAAGAAGATAAAGTGGCATAAGAGTGAGCATCAACTACATTATAGCATAAAAGAAAAAAGAAAATTTGAAGATAAGACGTTCTATTCATGTTTGAACCTTTAAGTTATGAGAGAAAAGAAAAAAATCAAGATGCTACATTTATTTATTGATGATTAGCATCCTAGTTGTTTTATTCTTCGCAAAGCATGTTCTTACTATTTTCCTAAAAAACACACTATGAGCAAAAACGATTTAAATGCAACAGTTCATTAAAAAAATAATTATAACAATCGTGATTAAATCAATCATTTCCAACTAGTTGAATGAAAATCACCTCGTCATGAATCAAACAGATCATCAAGGGATTCAATTCAAAAAAAATTATGTAAAGAGTAGATGAATTTTAATACGCCATCACATATGAAACATAGCAAATGAGATAGTGAATTCTGAATGCAACTTATAGGATCGTTATGAAAAAGCAAGTATCGAGTGATTTGCAAATTACTTCAGGAAATCCTTATCCCTTTGGAGCAACTGTTTGTGAAGGCGGTGTCAATTTTGCCATTGCAGCAAAAGAAGCTCAAAAACTTTCTCTTTGTTTTTTTGATGAAAACCAACGAACAACTCCTTTTAAAGAAATTGCATTAGATCCTAATCTTCATAAAACAGGAGAAGTTTGGCATGCTTGCGTCCTTGGTCTTCCTCCTTTCGTCGTGTATGGTTATCGCGTGTTTCCTGATCAATCTCAAGACACTTCTTATATTTTGTTAGATCCCTATGCCAAATTAGTTGCCAGCCACTCTACTTGGGGAAGCCAGCCTAATGATCCTTATATTCCTTTAGGAAAAGTGACCGTGCATTCTAATTTTGATTGGCAAGGAGATAAATTCCCAAGGATTCCAAGTCGGGATCTCATTCTTTATGAAATGCACATTCGTGGATTTACACGAGATAGTTCGAGTGAAACTCAGCATCCTGGAACATATCTAGGCGTCATAGAAAAAATTCCTTATTTAAAAGAATTAGGAATCAATGCCATTGAAATCATGCCTATTCATGAATTCAATGAAAATGAAGCCATGCAAGTTCATCCTAAAACAAAGCAAAAACTGTGCAATTATTTTGGTTATTCTACCGTTAACTTTTTCTCTCCCATGCTTCGCTATGCAAGTGAATCGACACAAGACAAAGCACTCATCGAATTTAAAACAATGGTAAGAGAATTGCATAAAAATGGCATAGAGGTCATTTTGGATGTTGTGTATAATCACACCTTTGAGGGCAATGAGAAAGGTCCGACACTTTCTTTTCGGGGGATCAATCGACGTGCTTATTATATGATAAATGCCGAAGGCAATTATTTGAATTTTTCGGGTTGCGGCAATACTTTTAATGCCAATCACCCTCTTACACGCGAACTTATTTTAGATTCTTTACGTTATTGGGTAACCGAAATGCATGTTGATGGCTTTCGATTTGATCTAGCCTCTATTCTAACTCGTGCAGAAAATGGAGCCCCCTTAGGCAATGCCCCCCTTGTAGATGCCATTTCACAAGATCCTATTTTAGCTAATACAAAATTGATTGCTGAAGCATGGGATGCAGGTGGCCTTTATCAAGTGGGTGGATTTTATCCAGGAAATCGTTGGTCTGAATGGAATGGACGTTATCGTGATGTTGTAAGGCGATTTATTAAAGGAACATCGGGACATAAAACAGCTTTTGCAACAGCTCTTTGCGGATCACAAGACTTATATGGTTGGGGAAGAGTTCCTACTTGTAGTGTTAATTTTGTCACTGCTCATGATGGATTTAGCTTAGCCGATCTCGTGACCTATAATGAGAAGCATAATGAAGAGAATGGTGAAAACAATCGAGATGGCTTTGATCATAATGATAGCTGGAATTGCGGAATAGAGGGACATTCCAGTAATAAAAAGATCGTTTATTTGCGAGAGCGGCAAATTCGCAATTTTCATCTCGCATTAATGGTATCTCAAGGAATCCCCATGATTTTAATGGGTGATGAATATGCTCATAGTCGTAATGGGAATAATAATACTTGGTGCCAAGATAATGTGTTGAATTGGTTCCTTTGGAACCGCTTAGAAGTTCGACCTGGATTTTACCGCTTTTTCCGTTCTCTTATTCATTTCCGCAAAACTCACCTTTATTTATTAGGAAAAGATAATTTCCTAGAAGACAAAGATATTACGTGGCATGGTCTTCAACCTATGAATGCTGATTGGGGAAATGATAATCGCTTTGTTGCATTTACGTTGAATTCCGATCAGGGTCCCGAATTGTATGTTGCTTTCAATGCCTCACATGTCTCTCAGACCATCACGATTCCTCCTGCTGGAGACGGAAAAACTTGGCATTGGGTAGTTAATACACACAATCTTCCTCCGGATGATTTTTTTGATGAAGAGCACCGACAAAAACTTTTATCAAATCACTATCGTATTCATTCTTATAGTGCGATCATGTTAGAAGCGATTCCCAATCAAAGATAAAACCAGGAATGTTTTTATCAAGTTTGATTGCTTTATTTTCTAAGAATTGATTAACGACGACTTCTCTTGAAGCCGTCGTTAAAATAGAGATGTTTACTCTTTTTCTTGAGCAGAAGGTTCTAAACGCAAGAACAGACGTCTTAACTCTGGATGCGAAGAAATCCAATCTTTGATCATCTTGGATGGAGGATCAGCAAGAAGCAAAAGACGTTTCATTGCTTTGGGATCATTAATATCACCAACCAATTCGCTAGCTGATCCAGCTGTAGGCAACGTAGGTCGATTAGGATATCTGACGAGATCGGCAAAAAAGCGTTCCATGTGAGGTTGTACTAAAATATTAATCCAGGCATGATCGTTACCAGAGAATCTTCCTGGAGATGTTCTCAAATCTCCACGTGTAGGAGCAGCTCCATTCATCGTCGCATCATATGCTTCGCCTGGATCCCACCAAAGATTGTATAAGGAAGGAAAATCCAAATTAAGTTGAGGTCCCAGCCAAGTGTCTTTTGCAGTATACAGCACTTTAAAGTTATCTACTCGAATTCCACCAAAATTCAGATCAGTAATGTAAATAAAAAAGTTACGTTTTGATGGCTCTTTACCTAAGATATAGCCACTATTATCTAAACCATCAAAAACAATATTTTTGTCATTATTATCTTTCCAAATATGCGTTGGTGGAGTTCCTCCTGCTAATTTTATAAATGTTGGCCACCAATCCATATGCGACATCATTTGATGCGCGACCGAACCAGCCTTGATATGACCAGGCCACCACACAATAGCCGGACAACGGAAGCCTCCTTCAAAAGCTGTCCCTTTCATTCCACGGAATGGCGTATAGCCAGCATCTGGCCAAGCATCTAACCACGCTCCATTATCTGTTGTCCATACTACAATCGTATTTTCACTAATTCCTGCTTCTCGAATGGCTTGAAGGACTTGTCCTGAATTATCATCGAGTTCCATTAAAGCATCTAAGTAATTTCCACCACCTGGTGATTTTCCTTTAAAACGAGGAGAAGGATTATTAGGATTATGAACTTTCATAAAACAGACATACATGAAAAACGGTGTGTCATCATTCGCATGCTGTTTAATATAATTCACCGCATCTTCACGGATCAAATCATCAACCGTTGCAAGGTCATCATAGCCAAACTTCCTCTTCATTATTCTAGGTGGTTCGCCAGCTCTTCCTTCCCACTGGCTAAGATCAATTTTATTCCAGGCTTCCATAAAAACCTTATTATTAACAGGAAAGTCTGGTTGTAACGGAAGATAATCATAAGCATAAACGCCAGCATAATAAGGCAGCATGTATTTCATTTCGTCAAAGCCATGCTCGATTGGAAAATTTTCAGGGCGATCACCTAAGTGCCATTTTCCCCATTGAGCAGTGCGATAACCAAGCTTCTTGAGAGCTTCTGCAATGGTAGGATCTTCTTTTTTTAGACCGTTGAGATCACCAGGAACTAAAACAGTCGACAAAGCTGTACGAAGAGGAACTCTTCCTGTAATAAATGCTGCTCTGCCAGCGGTACAGCTAGCCTCACCATAATAATTAGTAAAGCGCATTCCTTCAGCCGCCATGCGGTCTAAATGAGGAGTAGGACAGCCACGGTCCACACCTCCACCATAACATCCTAAATCTCCCCAACCTACATCATCTGTCATAATAAAAACGATGTTCGGCTTTTTAGTTCGTTGATTAGATGGGTTATTGTCTCGATCTATTGCATCATTGTCTTGCGCAATGAGCAAATTGCTTATCCATATTCCAGCAAATAGAACATATAAAAATATTCTCTTGCTTATAGTCACTTGGCTTTTTTGATTTTGGAATGTGATCATATCTATCCTTTCTATCTTGACTTACATGATTCAAAAAAGAATCCCATATCAAATAAATATTTGCTTTTCAAGCTAAAGCCATGTTATGAAGCTAAGATCCATTTAAGATTGATAGGAAAAAAAATGAAAAGAACCTTCTTGAAATCTCTTTTTTTATTTCTTTTTTTAACCTCCCAAATCTATAGCACTTGCTGTTGTTCAAAATTACCTCCTCGCTTTGTCTCTCAAGCTTGTCCTCAAGGAATGGTATGGATTCCTGGAGGAGAATTCATCATGGGATCTGATGGTCCTGATTCTAAAAAGGATGAAAAACCTTCGCATCGTGTAAAAGTCGATGGATTCTGGATGGATGCGACGCCTGTTACCAATCGTCAATTTAAAGAATTTGTGGATGCGACAGGATATCTCACAACGGCAGAAAAAGCTCCTAAGCTTGAAGAAATTATGAGTCAAGTTCCTCCTGGCACGCCCCCACCTTCTCCCGAAATGCTTGTTCCAGCCTCCTTAGTATTTAAACCTGCAAAAGGTCCTATTCCGTTAAACAACCATTTTTCTTGGTGGGAATGGAAGCCTGGTGCTGATTGGAAGCATCCGCTTGGGCCCAATAGTTCTATTGAAGGAAAAGAGGATCATCCCGTTGTTCAAGTCTCTTGGTTTGATGCTGTTGCTTATGCCGAATGGGCAGGTAAACGATTGCCTACAGAGGCAGAATGGGAATTTGCCGCTCGTGGCGGACAAGAAAATGCTTTATATGTCTGGGGAAATGAGGAATTTTCTGAAGAAAAGCCTCAAGCTAATATCTGGGAAGGAAGCTTTCCCTATAAAAGCACTAAATCAGATGGTTATTTTGGAACAACCCCAGTCAAAACCTATTCTTCTAATCCTTATGGACTTTATGATATGGCAGGCAATGTTTGGGAATGGTGTTCAGATCTTTATCATTCTTTTTATTATCAAGATGAAGCGAAAAAAGAGCTATCGATTAATCCTAATGGCCCATCCACAAGCTTTGATCCAGAAGAGCCCTTTGCCACTAAACGAGTTCATAGAGGAGGCTCTTTTTTATGCCACAAAAGTTATTGTAAAGGATATCGCCTTACAGCTCGCATGAAAACTTGTCCTGATACAAGTTTAAATCATCTTGGATTCCGATGTGTCACGACACCAAGCATGCAGACTGAAAAGCAAACAGCGTCACTTTCTTCTAATTCAAAATAAGAAAAGACTTTTGAAACAATTGGCAATTTTTATAAAGAATAGCATGAAACAACTAGAATAGTTTGT
This sequence comes from Parachlamydiaceae bacterium, assembly GCA_044226925.1. Lineage (GTDB taxonomy): Bacteria > Chlamydiota > Chlamydiia > Chlamydiales > Parachlamydiaceae > JANWJE01. The sequence goes on along the minus strand of JBGAGC010000001.1, from coordinate 1,628,432 downwards.
TATTCAAAGGAGATATCAATTGAAAAAGCTTTTGTTTTATTTTCTCTCTTTTTTCATTTTTATTTCTTTATCCAGCCCTCTACAGATTCATGCTGGAGGAGTGATTCTCTATGAAATTGCAGCTCCCACTGTTGGTTTAGCTTCGGCTGGCTGGGCTGCAAGAGCGGAAGATGCCTCAACGCTCTTTACCAATCCAGCGGGAATGAGCCGATTACATTGCCGTCAAGTGCAATTAGGGGCGCAACCTATTTACTTACATATTGATTTTGATCCTGATTCTGAAACAAATGTGAAGGGTGATGATGGCGATTCTAATGAATGGATTCCTGCTGGCAGTTTATTTTATATTCAACCTATCAATGAACGTCTGACGTTGGGAGTTGGTACTTTAGGATACTTTGGATCGGTATTAGATTTTAATCATGATTGGGTTGGAAGATATTATGTCAATAAATTGATATTAGAAGGATTTTCGCTTGTTCCCGCAGCCTCCTATCAAGTGACGTCTCAACTTTCCATTGGAATTGGAGCTAACATCATGTATGGAATTTTCCAACAAAAAAATTCCATTAGAAATGCTTTAGACTTTATGAAAGACGGAAAACTCACTCTCCATGATCAGGTTTTTGGATTTGGAGGCATTGTCGGTATCCTATATGAATTATCTTGCCATACTCGTTTTGGCATTCAATATGTATCAGAAGTTTATCTTCCTTTCAAAGCAAAACCCAAATTTAGCCACATTGGTCCTTTGTTAGATGAGCTATTAGCTTTGACAGGACTTTCTGAAGATAAAATTTCTGTAAAAGTTCGAGTTCCTCAAATGGTTATGATTAGCTTTTATCATGATATCAATCATTGCTGGTCGGTGATGGGAAATGTGGGCTGGCAGCAATGGTCAAACTTTAATAAAGTTTCTATTGCACTTACCAGACCTGATACGACTTTGACTTTCCAGCCAGACTATCAAGATACTTGGCATGCAGCTATTGGAGCAGAATATCGCTATACTCCTTGCTGGACATTTCTTAGTGGAATTGCTTATGACTCATCGGCAATCAAAAATTCAGAACGCCCGCTTGATTTTCCAATCGCTGAACAATGGCGTTTTGGATTTGGTTCCGAATGGAATTATTCAGAGTCTCTAACTTTCAATTTATCTTATACTCTCTCTTGGACAGGCGAAGCATCGGTTAATGTTAATCGAGGTTTATTGGCAGGACACGTCAAAGGTAAATTTAAAAATTTATATGGGCAATTTATCAGCCTTAGCACAAATTGGGTGTTTTGATTTTTAAATTAAGGAGCAATAATCATTTGGGCAATTGCCAAGATAGATGCATGACATTAAAAAAGAGAGATTAAAAAAAGTTAAAAGATGGACATCTTAAAACCGATCCATCTTTTAATCTTCTTGAGGGGAATTTGCTTCTGCTATTTGTTAAGAATGTATTTCTTAGAGCCTGTTAAATAACCTTTAATAGGCTCTTAGAGAAATGAATTCTTATTTCGAATAAATAATTCTAATTCCTCTTTCTGCAATTTCAGGATGACTGAGTTCAAAACTTTTAAAATCGCCAGATAATCCCGTTGCATCAATGATCTTTAAATTTAAATTAGTCTCAATAAATCCAAGAAGGATATTAGGATCAAACATTCCTTTTAGATTTGTGAGATCAAGAACTCTAAGATTTTTAAACGCATAAGGAACTTTTTGTATAGCTTCTGGTTGATCGATGATATCGAAGATATGACCAGCTAAACCAAGTTCCTCTAAATAAGGGCAATTTTCAGATAATTTAAGAAAACCTGCTGTCAATCCATCACAAGTTAGGTTGGTATCCCCGTCAGTTGCCTCCGCATAGAAACTTTTAATACCTACTCCTAAATTGTTAGTAATTAAATGAAAATTTTGATCGTTCATTTGATGCCAAAGGAAATCGATTTTCTTTAACATAGGGAGTACTGGAACTAAAGCTTTTAACCCCTTGTCTTCTTCCTGGCTGTTAAAAATGTAATTTAGTCCAACTTCTTTTAGAGTCTTTCCACTATTTTGAACCAAAATGGGAGCAATTACCTCCATTTGTGATTCTTCACAACTAGTTCCAGGAGCAAACTTCTCGATATTTTTAAATTTTTCAAGCAAGGCAGAATATTGTTCAACTTTACAAGGGTAAGCAATAAGAAGGTTGAGGACTTTTAAATTAGTCCATTGCATTAAAGTCTTGAAAGCTCCATCACCACTGACCTGGCCATTGCATTCTAGATCCAATCGTTCTAAATTGGGAAATAATTTAGGCAATATTGCAATTGTTTCATCATCAAGTAAATTTGAGTTAGTCCAAATCCCAATGCGAAGATTTTTTAATGTAGAACCACATTTTGCAGAAAGTGTTTGCATGGTATTAATAAAATCAGACTTGGTAAATTCTGATGGATTAAATCCAATAGATAATGTTTGCAAAGTACTGGGAAAACTAGCAAAGAGATCAATCAAATGTTGACGTGAAAAAGAATTTTGCGGGCACTTAAAACTCTCTAAAATTGGATTAGCTTTAATCCAGGAAATAATGAGCATCGCAAAATCTTCATCTCGCATAGAACCCAAGTAAAGGCAATCGACATTAAGTTCTTTTAATCTGGGAAAAGCTTTGAGATATTGCGCTAGAGTGTCTCGATTATATGTCATAGTAGAAAGACTTAATTTCTCTAAATTTGGCGAGTTGAAAGCTAAGAAAGGAAGTCCTTTTTGTAACCCAACATCTGAAATATTACTTTTAAATAAATTCAAAGAGGCAATATTCAAAACATGTTGACAGAGAAATGCAAACTGATTTCCTGCTTGTAAATCACAGCAAAACTTTAAATCTAATTTATTCCTTTGAGATATTAAAGGCTGCTCTTTTAATACTGTCTGAGCTACCTCTGAGACGTCAATTGCTGTTTTCGAACTTGAAATTGTTTTTGCTGGCGCATTAAACAGATTCCATGCATTCCAGATAGAGGATCTTTCAAGAGCTCCACTTGGGTTAGCCATATTTTCTCCTTAAATTAAATGCTTATAAAAATGTTCGTTAATTAAAAAATTAACAACATTTTCATCAACTCATTTCAATATCACACCACTTAGAGCGTGTCTTTGAATTGCTAAATATGTGCTTTAAGTGAGTTTTTGACTCCATTAAAGTTCTATTCAGAGACAATCTCTTAGCTAAACTTCTCTATCCTTCACGGGATATTAAGTGATAATCTATCCCAGCTGTTTTTTTAGTGAAATTAAAATTAAAAAAATAAATTAAAACTTAGCTTTAACCTTTATCTATATCAACTTTGAAACTTCGCATTAAATGCGTCTCAAAATGATATAATAAAAGAATAAATAAGTAATGATTGCTAAAGGAAGGATACCCAAAGATAGGAATGAAACAGACAAAAACATGCAAATTAATATTTAAATTAACAATAAAATTTTTATGTTAAATTTAAACAGGTTATTAAAAATGCAACTAAGACAAATTCTTTACTAAAAAATTCATTTTTTTTATTTATCAATTCGTTTTAGAATTAATGTAATTTGCAATATTTCTAATTAAAAAATATTTTAACGTAATAAATTGAGAAAAAAAATGTCAAATCCAATTAAAAATTTTTATAGCTTTTTAGAATCACTCAACTTTTTAACACAAACCTCATTTCAACAAAATGCTCAAAAAAACATAGGAGTTTTACCAGAAGAACTTATTATAAAAATTTTCTCTCATTTAGATTTCGATGGTTGGAATAGCCTTTCCCTAACAAATAAATTCTTCTATCACTTATCTAGAACTTCTTTATGTACACGAGAGAAGATAAAATTTAGAGATAGTCTACGGGAAGAACCTCTAGAAACAAGACTACAAATTGCAAAAAATGTGTCTATGCACTTTAAAATTAAAACGCTCGATTTAAGCGGATCTACTATAACTGATAAACAACTTCAACAAGCGTTAGTAGAATGTCCAAATGTTGAAAGACTTATTGTATCTTCCTGCAAAAATTTGACAGATGCAGCCTTTGCTTCTTTACCCCCCAATTTGCATACTCTTGAAGCATCAGGATGCAACCAGCTAACAGATAAAGCTTTTGCTTCTTTACCCCCCAATTTGCATACTCTTGATGCAATGGCATGTGACCAGCTAACAGATGCAGCTTTTGCTTCTTTACCCCCCAATTTGCAGACTCTTAAAGTAATGGCATGTAACCTGCTAACAGATAAAGCTTTTACTTCTTTACCAATCAAATTGCATACTCTTGAGGTATGGGGATGCAGCCAACTAACAGATGCAGCTTTTGTCTCTTTACCCTCAAATTTGCAAGTTTTTATATGTAACTGTGAACAAGTAACAGATAAAATCATTCCTTTATTGCCCAAATCGTTAAAAACTCTTGAATTAAATTGTTGTGAATTAACAGGCAAAACCTTTGACGAATTACCTCAAGAGCTAAATATTCTTCGTTTAGGAGGCTGCTTCAATTTGATAGAAGAATGTGTTCCTTTATTACCTCGCTCCTTAAAAGAATTTAGTTTAATTGATTGTAATTTAACAGGAGAGTATTTTAATCAATTACCTAATCTAGATAAACTTGATTTATCTTATTGCCGACCTTTGGAAGAGGAAGCTTTGACAAATTTACCTCAATCTTTGCGTGACCTTAATTTAAGCGGCACTCATATAGAAGGAAAAAATTTCAATAAATTACCAGAGGGTCTAGAATCTCTTTGTTTAGCTCATTGCAAAAATTTAGATACAACCGCTTTTTATTGTTTACCTTCAAATTTGCAAGTTCTGGATGCATCTTTCATTTCTTATTTACAGATTCATTATCTTATCAAGTTGCCTCCTAATCTTCGTCAACTTTATTTAGATGGATGTCCTTTGACAGATTCTTTAATTGGATGGAAAAATCTAGGTGACGCGCCAGATTTTCCTATTCGAAGCTATTTATCTTCAGAATCTCACCTTAAGTGGCCTAAATTTTTCCACCTACAATATTTAAAGTATTATACTCATCAGACAAGCGAGTTTTCTTATGACGAACAGTCAAATTCTAATACTGAGTTTCGCTACACTCAGATAATAAAATTTCCTGATTGTTTACCTCGAAATCTAGAGATTCTCAGCTTAGGAAGATGCAATCTGTACGGAACTTTTTTTAGCCAATTGCCTAAAAAATTGTATGCTCTTTATTTAAACAATTGCTCACGTCTCAAAAACTCTGCTCTAACCTCTTTGCCTTTCCGCCTGCAAATTCTTGATTTATCGGAATGCAGTCAACTAACTGACGATGTTGTGCTAAAATTGAAAAAATATTCAGAGCTTAAAAAACTCATTTTACCCAGCTCAACTCAGTTAACGACTAGATTAAGCATCATGAACTTTAAAATTAGTAAAAAAATTAAAAAAATTAAGTCGCATGGGATAATAAATTCTTAAGCTTTTATTGTAATATGAGGAACTATTGAATCTACCCATTGCGATGGGTAGATTCAATTTGTGATTAGTGAGAGTATTGCATGATCATAATAGTAGATCCAGGAAATGCTTTAGCTAAAATTTGAGCAGCATGCTCTCCTCTTTGAGCCATGGCATTAGCTTCTTGCAAAGAAATTTTAGAGACTTGAACGTCTTTAGAAGATTGTCCAGTAGATAAAGAGTCGAATTGAGCAGCAAAAGGAGTCGCAATTCCTTCATAAACGCCTGTTCGGCTCATGATCATATAACGTGTCAGTCTGACAGCTTCATCTACAGCAGAAGAACCTGGTAAAATTCCCTGATAGCCAACTTTTTCAGCATCTACCGCCCAATAAGTATTTTTGGGATTTACCGCTTGGAAGTAAGCATTTGTACGCGCAACAATGGCAATGGCCGCCAAAGTTTCTGGCTCTAAATTCTCATTTTGGTAAGAACCTAAAACAGAGTGAACATAATCTTCAACTGGAATTTGGTTCACAATGCTCACTGTTCCACCAATATCATAAACATAAATCAAACCTTCATATTCTCTTCCATTAACCACAGTCGTGGTATAAGAATCTTCTGGTTGAATTTTAAGTTGGTATAATCCAGGAAACGCTTCTCCCCATTTTAACCCATCTCCTCCGGCTTGAATAGAGCGGCTTTTACCGGTAAGACGTGTACTAATGTGAGAATTTGTATATGGATCAAAAAGTCGGTATTTGCCACGAACTTCCAGCCTCGCACCTTCTACATCATGTAAAAGAAGGACGCGAATCGTGGGAGGTTCTTGTGGAGTACGTCCTTTAAAGTACCCTGTAATATTATCCCATACACCTGCCTGTACAGGAGAACTTAAAGGCAAAAGAGCTAGGAATAGCAGAAGGGTTCTCAGAATCATCTTCTTTCTCCTTGGTTGAATCTAACACTTGCTTGAATGATCTATCAGCGAATTAGAAAAGTGAAATTGAAAATCGCTTTTGCGAATAAATGAAAACATAAGGCTGAATAGTCTTTTTATGGAGTTATACACTCTTGTTTTAACTTATTCATTCGCATCACTTTATTTAACTTTTCTAATTCAATGACAAGCTTCTATTACAAATCATTTAACACGCTTCTAAAAGCCTTTTAAATGGCGACCTCTATATTGCGAAACATTTACTTGAAATATCTATCAATAAGGAGGCTTTCTATCGATCCTATTTTTAAGCCTGCGGACTTTTTCCTAAATGTTGATATCCCAAAGCAGTCACTTCACGTCCTCTGGGAGTACGTTTCAACAGTCCCTGCATGATTAAATAAGGCTCATAAACTTCTTCAATTGTCGAAGGTTCTTCTCCAATTGATGCCGCAATAGCATTAAGGCCGACAGGCCCTCCTTGATAGTGATCTATCATGATCTGCAGCATTTTTGTATCCATTTCATCCAGCCCTTTTTCATCAATTGCCAGCATACGTAATGCACGATCCACAACATGTCGATCAATATAATTATTCGTTCGCATTTGAGCAAAATCACGCACCCAACGCAATAAGTGATTAGCTACCCTAGGTGTGCCGCGAGAGCGCCTTGCGATTTCTAATGCTGCCTCAGAATCTAAGCTCACATTTAAGATACGCGCTGTTCTTTGGATAATCTTTTCTAATGTCAAAGCATCATAATAATCTAAACGGCATGTAAAAGCAAAGCGGGTACGCAATGGCTCGGTTAAGAGCCCTAAACGCGTCGTAGCTCCTGCCAAAGTAAATTTATTTAATTTAACTTGCACGCTCCTTGCATTGGGGCCATTGTCGATCATCAAATCAAGAGCAAAATCCTCCATTGCTTGATAAAGATATTCCTCCACAGCTCGATTTAAACGATGAATTTCATCAATAAAAAGAACATCACCTGTTTTAAGGCTTGTCAAAATACCTGCTAAATCCCCTGCCTTTTCAATCACTGGACCTGATGTAACAACTAAATTAGTTCCCATCGCTTTAGACAAAATATTCGCTAAAGTTGTCTTTCCAAGCCCTGGAGGACCACTAAAAAGGCAATGTCCAAGTGGTTCACCTCTTTGCTTTGCTGCACCAATCAAAACTTCCAAACGATCTCGAATAGCATCTTGTCCCACAAAATCATCTAAAGATTGCGGACGTAGAGGAACCTCAAAAGAAAGATCTTGTTTAACAAGAGACGACTCAATAAAACTTCTGGACATAATTAATACCTTAAAAATGAGTAGAGTTCAACATCTATATAAGAGACATTCTGTCTATGTTTAAAATGACCGTCATTCTTCTTATTAAAGTTCTATCTAATAATAGACCCATTAGAGCCTGTGAAATAACTTTTAATAACTTGAATTTGAGTTGTTTCCGCCTAAAAGGAAGAAATCATCTCAAGTTCAAGTTATTAAAAGTTATTTCACAGGCTCTAAGAGAACTCTCTTAACGTTCATCAATTATAGAATAGGATACAAAATAAAGAGAATAAAATCAAAGTTCTCGCGAATAAAATTAACATTATTCTATTAACATTTAAAACGAATAAAAACAAATAATAAATACTTTATATTTATAACTATTAAAACATAAAAAACTTAATTTTTTGCTTTTTTTGAATATGGCAGTAAAATGTTAAACAGAAGAACACTTTTCATCTGCGAACCTTTTAATAAAATGAGAGAATGTGTAGTAGCACAAATGGCAACGAAACAGCTCTTGATTTATTGCAAAAAAAACTTTATCACAGAATTAAACTCACCATGCAGCAAATATAAAAATAAGAAATGTGAAAGGATCGACAATGAATCAGCGTTCTCCGTTTAATTGGCTTATCAATAACTTTTCTTACATTCAAATTTATTTTTTTCTTTGCGCACTCTTTCTCTTATCATTGCTTCCTATCGCTTATTTTTGGGTTGTGACACATCTACAACATATTGAATTAATTAATGAGCAATTAGAAGAACTTCAAGAGGAAACAATTCTAAAAGATTTATTTCATCAATTGCAAACTCATCGCTTATTGTCCCATCGCTTTTTATCTGGGAACAAAGAAAGTTTAGTGGAGATGCAAACGTTGGAAAATCAAATCCGTAACACCTTAGAAGAAGCTAAAAATATTCATCGTGCCACAAGTCGCAAATCTTCTTACGAATCTGCTATATGGCAACGAGTGGATCCTCAAAACATTGAAACCAGATGGAATGAACTCTTGCAACAGCTTTCGCATATGGATGTGGAAGATAGTGAATATTTTCAAACAAGCATTATTCATGATTTACTGATTCAATTTGGCTATCTGAGCGATAAGATAGGTGTGAGCTATTTTAAGGAAATGGAAAACTATGCCATGATTGAGACAGTTTTCCTCCGCCTTCCCCATCTTCAGGAAAATATTTCGCAACTGACATTGTTAACCGAAAGCAATGTCAAGGGAAAAACATTGCCTCGCGACCGCTTAATCGTTCTTATCAATTTGATTCAATCAGATTTAGCTTATCTTAAAAGAGGTATGAACGCTCATATTGAACACTTTTCAGATGAACATCATCAACAGATGATCCGCACATTAACACGCTATCAGGAGCTCATCGAACAACTCGTCCAAACTATTCAATATGTATTGAAAAATCCTGAACAAGCACCACCTTTACTTGAACTGCAAACACAAGGCGCATCTGCTCTCAAAGCTGGTTATCAATTATGGGCTCAAGGACTAGAAGATCTTAAACACATTTTTGAATCTGAAAAACAACATGTTCTCAATCAACTTTGGTTTATCCTCTTAATCACCCTTCTTTTTATTACTTGTGCTTTTTTCTTAGGGTTAGCATTAACACGCACTGGCACGGCAAGGCTTTCCCAATTAACGGAAGCAATGGACAGCTTTACCAATGGCAATTTTTCAGTGCGTGTTCCCCTAGGTTCCTATACTCAAGATGAAATCGCTCGCCAAGCACAAGCTTTTAATCGCATGGCTCAAAAGTTAGAAGAGCTAGTCAACCATCTTTATGAGCTACTTGATGCCACAACAGCTCTTGCCAACGGCAATTTAACCGCCCGTATTCAAACACGTCATCAAGATACTGAATTTGATCAAGTCGCTGAGTCCTTCAATAAAATGGCTGAAACTTTTGAGACAATTATTGGACGACTGCAACAAATTGGCATTATGCTAACTACGTCAGCTTCTGAGATTGCCTCTGCTTCTAAAGAACAAGAGACAATTGTCGTCGAACAAGAAGCTACAACTCGTGAAATCGCCATTGCAGCCAATGAAATTTCTTCTACAGCTAAAGATTTTGCCAATACCATGAATGAGGTCAGCCAAGTGGCTGAGCAAACTTCTACTTTGGCATCAACAGGTAAAGATTCTCTCAATAATATGGAATCTATCATGCGTCAAATGGTAGATGCCTCCAGTAATATTGCCTCTAAACTTGCAGTTCTTAATGAAAAAGCAGGCAATATTACCGGTGTTATTACAACAATTACCAAAATCGCGGATCAAACAAATCTCCTTTCTCTTAATGCTTCTATTGAAGCAGAAAAAGCTGGAGAATACGGACGCAGCTTTGCGGTCATTGCTCGAGAAATTAGACGATTAGCAGATCAAACAGCGATTGCCACTTTAGATATTGAAAAAATGGTCAATGAAATTATGACAGCTGTGTCCTCTAGTGTCATGGGAGTCGATGATTTTACTCAAGAAATTCGCAATGGCGTTGAACAAGTTGGGCATGTCAGTGAGCAATTAGCAAAAATTATTGAACAAGTTCAAGCCCTCACTGCCCGCTTTGAACTCGTCAATCAAGGCATGCAGGCTCAATCAACAGGTGCCGAACAAATCAATGAAGCCATTTCACAGCTTAGCCAAACTGCACAACAAACAAGCGAAGCCATCCATCAGTTTCACAAAACCATTCAAGAGCTTAATAATGCCGCAAATGAATTACGTATTTTGAGTCCTTTTGTAAGAGCTAAATTAAAAGAAGAAGAACCTGCTAGCTCAGATAGATATCTTCTCCGTTCTTTCGAACCCACTTCTAAAGAATCCACACGTCAATTCAATCGAACATTGAGTAACCTCAATATCGCCGCCACTAAACTTAAAAATTTAAATATACAATTACGACCTCCTTTTCAACAAAGAGAAGGCACAGAGACATTTGAATAATGTATATCGAAGAGAACTCAAAAATTGGAATTCTCTTCGGTATAAACGAAAAACAAATATTTTAGTTATTATCAAAGAAAATATTTTGATATAACTTGAGTTGTTTACATAATACCAAATGTTTGATATAATTTCGGATTATTATCGTTTATAAAACAAAAAAACATAAAAACGATAAAAGGAAAACTTATGAATAATTTAAGTATTAATGAAGAGCTTTCCATGGGCGGAGACCTTAAGGTTTATGCTAAAGGCCTAGAGGATAAAGCAGTCACTCCTGAAGTCATGGCTTTCTATGCCTTGAGAGCTGGTGAAATGAAACAACAAATTGACAAATTAGCTGCAGAGACTAGCCTACGCCAAGATAGAATGCGTTTGATTAATGAGATTATTGCTGAAATCAATACTTTGACTGATAAAAATCAGAGTTTAGATATTACTAAGCATCTTGAACTGCAAGAAAAACTTCGTATGGCACAGCAATTAGGAGTTAAAATTAATATCACTGAATTTAAATTTGATGCTGGTAGCCGTGATCGTTTAGTTCAAAATTTACATTTGGCAGCAGACAACTGGGATAAAGAAAATAAGAGCCAAACTCAAAAAATGGAAATTTATATTAAAGAACTAGACCGCGTGATGTTGCTTCTCAAAGAAGCCCAAAAAAATGAAAATCAAGCTAAACGTGGCGCAACATCTGGTATCAAAGGCAGCTAAGCATGTCTGGTGAAGTGATAAGCTCATGTGAAAAACATTTTGTTGAATGGATCGGTCTATTGGCAGAAAGGCGCAATCCTTTCGGTCATGTGACCGAAGAAAACATTCAGAAAATGTATGCCCGTGCTTTTCTTCTTTATCAAGAAAAACGCTATCAAGAAGCTAGTCCTTATTTTCGTTTGTTAGTCATGATCTCCCCTTCTGAAGCTAAATATTGGAAAAGCTTTGGAGCTTGCTTGCAAATGTTGCAGAGTTATGAAGAAGCTTTGAATTGCTATATCAGCGCTCACATGCTTAATCAAAAAAAGCGTGATCCTTATCTCTATATTTATGCAGCAGATTGCTATTTTGCGCTCCAGCAAAGAGAGGAGGGTTTAAAAGCTTTAGAGGCAGCACGTTTAATTGCCAAAGAGGAAAATGATCAACGCATTTTACGCCATGCGGCTTTAATGCGCGGTATTTGGTCTCAATAATATTTATTAGGTTTGTATTATGTCAGTTGGTCCAATAGACAACAAAATCCAACTTCAAGGTTTAGAAAACTATTCTGAAGCCGATGCACAATCAAAGGATTTTTCTGGAGAGAGAAAAACAACTCAATTTGGGCTTCATCAATCCTTTGATCAAGATTTTCTTGATAATCCTTTTGTGGAAATGTCGCCTATTACAGTGGAGCTAGAGTCAAAGACTGCTTCTTTTTGGAGTAAGATTTTCAGCTGGTGGTATCAACCAGAAGTGAAAGCGCAAGCTAGTCCCATTTCTTCATCGGATGTTGACTTATTAGAAGTGGATGAAGTGGAACCTATTAGTCCTGTTCCTGTCTTAGATGAACCCGATTGTCTTCCTGCCGATTTAGAGGCGGCTAAACTTCCTTCTTCATCTAAGAAGACAACTCGAAAAGAGAAGCAAACGTATCAAGAAATTATGGAAGCGTTATCGCTCATGAGCGAGCGTACGATTGAGCAGATTATGTATATCATTCTTCAAGCTCAAATTGAGCTTGAAAAAGAAAATGCAAATGTTGCAGAAGGCACTTTTTCGCATTATCAAGACTTTCAAAAATTTCAAGAAAAGACATTAGATAAAATTAAAGATGCTCTTGAAAAAGACGAGAGAGTTTCTAGAAAACTTAGATTTGCTCAAACGCTCACTTTTGCTGCGAGCGTGATTTGTGGAATAGCCTTTGCAGCTGTGTCATGCGGTGCTCTTGCCCCTGCTGGAGCAGCTATTGGAGCAGCAGTAGGATCTATTTCTGCAGCAGCAGGAGTCGCAGCACAAACAGCTTTTATTGGCAGCGTCGCATTTGTTGCGAAATTTGGTCCAACAACAGCTGCAGCAGCTGTTGGAGTAACGGGAGGACTGACAGGCTGGTCTCAAAAACGTTTGAATGAAGATAAAGCTGAACATGAGAAATTTAAACATCAAGATCAATATTATAATCAGCGCCTTGATGATTCTAGAGAACAACTGATGGGGATTGCTGAAAGTGATAGCGTCTTTAAAGAGCGCCTGATCAACTTATTTAGAAGATTTCAAAAAATGTGTAATCTTATAGCTGAAAAATAAAAATAGGAGATAATAACATGGCCGTTGAAAAAACGCCTTCAAAAATTCCTGTTGGATATGAAAATCTACTTGAAGTAGGTGATCGTATTAAGGAAAATAATAGTAAGGAAATTGAAGCCATTATCCTGGAAGTTTGCGATAGAACTCGCGATCGCCAGTTTGAAATGAAAATCAATCTTTTAAAATCCCGCGAACAGCAACAAGATAGACAAACTCTTGCAGTTGATGCAAAAGTGGGTGTTTTAACAAGAAATACCGGCCTTATCCTTGATGGATGCAATACCTTTTTACAAGTCGGATCTGCATTCTTTGGCGGAGGAGGATCTGCTATCGGAGCTGGTCTTCAAGGAGTTGCTCAAGGATTTCATGCTGCCTCTAGCAATAATGACAAAAGAAATAATGCAGAAACCACCTCGTATGATCACGACTATCAACGCACTGGCAGCTTAATCAGCGAGTATACACAGCAAAAAGATAAAGCAGACAGAGAGCACGATCAAGCAACTTCGATGATTGACCGCATCGAGCAAACTATTCAACGCACATTTGAATTGATTGCAAGTGGTAATGCCTAAAGCAAATCGGCATGAGAAGGTTTTACTCTTCTCATGCCTTTGCTGTTTCTTATCTGGAGATAAACGTCTGTTGTTCCCCATGTAAAAGATGCAGGAAATTGCTCGATGAGTTCAAAAGGAGCTTCTGGTTGAAATTTTGTTAATGCATAGCTAATTGTAATAATTTTAGTTCCTTCTGGTAGGTGGCTGAAACGTTCAATTAAGAGATCGATATAGCCGGCAGAAAAACAAGTTCCATATAGATAGATGACGGTAGCGCCTGTAAAATCTGCTTGAAAGAGATCTTCAAGGCGAAATGAAACTCGTTGTACGTGAAAGCGCTTTTTAATTTTCTGAGCTTTTTCAATAAAAATGGGAACATAATCGATTCCTACTACCGCACAGCCGATAAATTGATTGAGCCAAAAGCACGTTCTACCACGACCACAGCCCAATTCAAACACGACATCCTGAGCTGATAGATGACATTTGCGAGCAATCCAATCTAAAGTCGTTAGAGGTGTTTCTCCATAAGAATAAATCTCTTTCTCCCCTTTTTGGATTAAAAAGTGCTTGCTAACGCGAAAAGGATTTATCCACAGATAAGACAAGAAGAACGCAAGGTCAATTTTAAAGAATTCAAAACAAGGATAATACTTAATGGCGACATGGATCCATTCTACAAGATTGATCAAACTCACCTTTAAGTTGACAAATAGTAAAATGCTTATTTCTTTTATTTTTGAGAAAAAGGATTGAGTCATTGTGCGATAAACTACTTCTTAGAGTATTCTAAAGTGTTTATCGCTTTTTAAATATTTTAATACAAGATGAATAATCATTCGTTTTCGTAGGAGAGTGATTCACAATGCGATCAGCCGGACTAGACTTTGCTAGAAATTTTTTTTCATACGTTCAAAATACTCGAGATTTATATGACAGCATTGAGCAAAAAATAGCAAATCACGTTAATCAACATGTTCAGAATCAGCTGGCGAATTACACTCAAAATGCGTTATGGGTCCAACATGGGAAACCACTCTACGAGCGCTATATCCAGCCTTTAACCAGAACAGATTACCGTAATCTAACAGCTGCTTTTTCCACAACTGGCGTCGTTGCCTATATTGCCATTCATTCTTTTGCCGCTTTTTTTCCTTTAGCAATGGTTGCAAATGCCTTAATTCTTTTTGGAACCTGCTCTATCACTCAAAAACGTGTTCAACATCATTTTAATCGCCTTGTATGGGGCCACCTCGATTTAATTCGAAGAGCAGTCAATGACGTTACAAATACAAATAAGGACCAGAAATTAAATGATATTGATCATCAACGAAGTTTGCTGCAAAAACCCGAATTCGAACATTTAAAAGAAGAATTTAGACAATTGGATGATCACATTCGTACATTTAGGAATGCTGCTGTATCTCCTTATTTAGAAGAAGTGAAAGCAAGAGTTCTCTCCCATATTGGTGATCTTAAAAACAGTTTGCAGGGTCACTCTGCAGATCTCATTATCGTCAATGAATTAGAACAAGAAATCACTAGAATAGGAACTGACCAGCAAGATTTGGCCTTGACTGAAACGAAAAAACAAGCTTTACGTCGCCTCCAAGCTCGAGGAACTCGTCAACACCTGGCTGAATTGTATCAACAGATTGAAAAGCTTATTCAAGCTGCTCAAGGTCCTCATATTATGAAAAGTAAAGAAACTTTCATCAGATACTTAGAAGACTTAATGAGAAGGCTAGACGAAATGCAAGCTATTCAAGCCTTGCCGCCCGTTCCAGTTATTGCTGTCGTTCCAAGACCGCAGCCATCCATTGTTCCACCACAACCTGTCATTCAGCGCCCCCCAATTCCCCAGCCTATCCCAGTTCTCCAGCCTCAACCTAATCCTGTACAAGATGACGATGATGAAGATGTGGAAGATCAAGTTGAATCTCTAGATAATTCTCCAAACGCTTCTCCCCCTGACATCAACATTCAAGTTGAAGAAGATTAAAAACCAAAAAATGAACTAATGACTTTAGCAATCAAAATATACATTAAAGTCGAAAGAACGTCGTTAAAAGCTGTGACAATGGGACCTGATGCTACAGCAGGGTCAATACGAAAACGGGCGAAGAAAAAAGGAGAGAGTGTTCCTAGCAAAGTTGCCATTAAACAGGCACCCAATAAACCACAGCTCACAATCACTCCTAAAACGACAGGATCTGAGCCCAGATAATGGATTTCAAATCGATTAAGAAGATAAACAAATCCACCACAAAGCAGGCCGAAAACGACTCCAATAAGAACACCTATGCTGAGTTCGCTAAACACTGCTTGACGGCGTGACCCATGAGATAATTCTCCTGTCGACATTCCGCGTACAAGGATGGTACTGCATTGAATTCCTACATTGCCCGACATTCCCGCAATTAAAGGAACAAATAAAGCGACAAAAGTAAACCAGTCACGATCTTTAAAATGAGAGAGTGCAGCCGCTGTGACAAGTCCCGCGCACAAAGTCACGATTAGCCAAGGCGCACGCCACAAAAAACGTTTAAAAATGGGTTCATGCTCGCTGAGATCTTCTGCCGTTCCCGCAATACTTGCAATGGTTTCATCTGCAATATCCTCTAAAGCCTCTACGACCCTTTCATATGTGATAACTCCCACTAATCGATCATGATCATCTACAACGGGTAGAGCAGGAATCTTATAACGTTCTACTAGATCCACAACTTCATCCCGCGAAGTATCAGCCCGAATTTGATGCAAAACAGGACGCATCACTTGCTTAATGGGGAGATAAGGTGGATTAACAATTAAGTTTCGAGCGGGCACAAATCCAACTAATTCATCGAGATCATTTAAAACGAAAATGCGGCGCGTTAAATCAATTCCTGGATTATCACGAATAACCGCGGCAACCTCTCCAATGGTAGTATTCATATGAAAGGCAAAAAACTCATTAGTCATCAAGCGGCCCGCGCTATGGCGATCATGCTTATAAAGTTCACGAATCCGAGCTGCTTTTTTGGGCTCTAAAATTTCCAACACACGTTTAAGGCGCCGATCTGACATATCATCCAAAAGCCAAGCAGCTTCATCAGGAGGCATGCGCTCCAGTAACGCTTTGATTTCTTGGTCATCAATTTGAGGGAAAATAGCCGAGCGGGTATTACTACCCGTATTTGCCATAAAAATGATTTTAGCATTCAGATCAGGAAGGTTTTCATAGACAACAACGCGCGCTTGCGGAGGAAGACGTGTCACAGCATAGGCCAAGTCAATGGGATCATGCTCGCTAGCTATTTTAGCAATATCATGTAATAAGAATTGGGAAGTTGGTTGATGAAAAGCTTCTTCTAATTTTTGATTAAGAACATCATCTAATTGACTCGTTTTAGAGTCCATCAAGTTTCCTGAACTAATACCTTCTTCAATTTCACCATTCTCAGTTTCATCTTGCCTATTCAGTTCCACTTGAAATCCTTTCATCCATATATTAACAGTTCAGAAATATTTTCCTATAATTCTCCCCTCCCATGTGCTTCCTGGAGAATATCAATTTCTTAGCAAATACTCAAGAAAAATAACCGTCAAAAAAAGTTTAAATTAAAAATCCATTTTAAACTTGATTTTTTATAAACAGTAAGATTATTATCTTACTATAATTCAAAAATTCATTCTAAATTTTAAAAGAAGATTTCTTATGTATTCTCCTGAAAAAATCCGCAATATTGCCATTATTGCACACATTGACCATGGTAAAACGACTTTGCTCGATGCTCTCTTAAAACAATCCAATATTTTCCGTGAGAACCAACAAGTTCGCGAACGAATGATGGATTCTTATGATCAAGAGCAAGAGCGTGGAATTACGATTTTTGCTAAGCATACTTCTGTTTACTTTGATGACTTCAAAATCAATATTATTGACACTCCTGGCCACGCGGACTTCTCTGGAGAAGTGGAGCGTATTTTGGGAATGGTGGATTCCGTTCTCTTGCTTGTGGATGCCCAAGAAGGACCCATGCCGCAAACGCGTTTTGTATTATCAAAGTCATTAAAAATGGGATTAAAACCAATTGTAGTTCTCAACAAGATCGACCGTCCGCATGCAAATCCAGATCGCGTCCTAGACGAAACATTCGACTTATTTGCAGAGCTAGGGGCAACAGATGAACAATTAGATTTCCGCTACTGCTATGCATCTGGCTTATCAGGCTTTGCAATTCATCATTTACATGATATGCGCAAAGATATGCGTCCTCTGTTTGAATTGATTACTTATGCCGTGCATGCGCCGCAAGGAAGCCTAGAAAATCCATTCCTTATGCATGTATCTACGATTACTTATGATGACTACGTCGGACGCCAAGCGTGTGGACGTATTATGGAAGGAACTATCCGAAAAGGGCAAGCAGTCATTCACATCGACGAAAAAGGAAAAGAAACAAAGTATCCTATTACTCGCATTGAAGGACACTTAGGCCTTGAAAAAGTCGAAATGGAAGAAGCTGGCGTGGGCGATATTGTGATTCTATCTGGTATTCCAGAAGTAACTATTGGGGATACGCTCTGCGATCCTAAAAAAGTCGTTCGCCTTCCGCGTATTAAATTAGATGAGCCTACAGTATCGATTGACATGACTGTCAATAATAGTCCCTTTGTCGGTCGTAGCGGCAAACATGTGACAATGAATAAAATCCGCGAACGTTTAGAGCGAGAGAAAAGAGCGAATATTTCATTACGCATTGAAGATGAAGCAGAGCAAGATAAAATCACAGTGTCAGGACGCGGTGAATTGCATCTAGCTGTTCTTATTGAAGCAATGCGGCGCGAAGATTATGAATTTAGTGTGTCTACTCCAAGGGTTATTATTAAAGAAGAAGACGGAGTCAAGCACGAGCCGATTGAAAGGGTTCACATTGAAGTTCCTCAAGAATATTCTGGAGCTATCATTGAAGAACTCTCAAGACGCCGTGGTGAAATGCAATTTTTAGATACGGATGAAAACGGCATTACATCAATTGACTTCCTAATTCCAACACGCGGCTTAATGGGTTATCGCAACGAATTCTTAACCGTCACTCGCGGTTTGGGAATTTTGACATCTGTTTTTGAACAATTTGCTCCTTGGAGAGGAGTTATTCCAGGCCGTACGCGTGGAGTCCTCATTTCTATTGGACCAGGCAAAACGAGCGGATATGCTTGCTTTAACTTGCAAGACCGCGGTGTCTTGTTTGTATCGCCTGGCGATGAGGTCTATGAAGGGATGATTGTAGGCGAACATAACCGCGATAATGATTTAATTGTGAACGTGACAAAAGGGAAACAATTAACTAACGTTCGCGCAGCAGGCAGTGATGAAAACATCATTTTAACTCCGCCACGCCGTTTTACTCTTGAGCAAGCGATTGATTACATTCAAGATGATGAATTAATTGAAGTCACACCAGATTCTATCCGTATGCGTAAGCGTTATTTAACAGAAAATGAACGCAAGCGCTATGGAGCAAAGTCATAAATTAAGGGTAGAATGAATATTCAATTAGATCCAGGACTTTCTGGATATGTCGCTGTGGAGGATCTAGCAGGAGTAGAACTTTAGAAAAAGGGTTCATTCTGCTAAACAAGTTAAAGAATTTGTTAATCCATATCGCCACTCAATACCTGGATCTAATTGGTTAGAAGCTGCTCTTCTCCATACCCGAATAGGCAATGTAAGAGACTTTGCAAAAAGTTGTTCTTTCCAACTTTTGTGAATCAAGTTCTTCCAATTGATCATTTTATTTTAAAAATATTTGCTTCTCTTTCAGAATTTAGTCATAAAGAAAGTATTCGATATTATAGAAACGCCCGTACAGAGCCATGGACGAAATTAGGCTCCTTACGCGTTTCAAGTAATTTATTAATTAATATTTTATCATGATTGAGGATTAATAAGATGCAATACGATATGCAATGTATTAGAATTGGTTACGGACAAGGAGCTCTTCTACATGAGCAAAAGCTAGAACGCTTAGGAGTCAAAACAGTTGGAATTATTGAAACCGACCCAACAAAAAAACTTCAGATCATCTCAAATGGATTTTTTTGTTGTAAAACTTATGAAGAAGCAGCCAAATTAAAGCCTCATTTTTGGGATATCTGCACTCCAACTGATGATCGTTTTTCTATTGTCAGCGAAATCCTCAAATTTGATCCTAAGGCTAATATCCTGATGGAAAATCCTGTGTGCTCTATCGAACAAGTTCCTCAATTTGAAACCTTAGAAAAATCTGGCGTTAATATTGTTGTTAATGAGAATTACTTGAGCTCAAAAATAGCTGAAGAAGTGAAAAAGAAAGCTTTTGATGAATTAAAATTAAAGCCTACAAATGTGATTGTTGAATTTGACAAAACGCGTATTGATGATTTCAAAAAAGGTCGATTCAAAGATCGAAGAGGTGCTTTTGGATATGAAGGAACTCATATGATCACCTGTTTGCAAAGCTTAGGTTCTGAATTTCTACCGACCGAAAAGATAGTCAAAAAATATGAAGACCTTTACTTACCAGAAAAGCTTGAAAATCAAGGATCTGCAGACATCACTTATAAAGTCAATGGCGTGAGCGTCAATTTATTTTCTTCCATGAAAGGCGATATCAAGCATTCATTTCCACCTTACGGAAGAAAAGCAATTCTCGAGAATGAAACTGGACTGCGCTATCGGATTCTTGCCGTCGAAGGAATAGACCCTAAAGGTAACCAAGCAACCGTGGTAGGCTTTTATGAGCCTATTCAACAACTCGTTGATCAATTTAAAAAACGGAGTCAAGGAGCGATTGCGGTGATTCGAGAGGAAAAAGTTGTGGATCTTCAAACTCCGATTGAAGCAGATTCTATGGGCGACCATCTCGCAAAAGTCGTTTCTTATTTTAAAGGACAAGAGAAAGTTAATCCTTGCTCTTTGAAAGAGGGAATACAAGCAGTCTTAATTTTAGATTCAATGTTGATGTAATGATCATTGTCTGCCTGCTAACAGAAATTTTCTTAGTAAAGTTCTTTTGCAGCTCTTCTTTAATTAGCAAAAGAAATTTTCAAATTATACCAATATCTCAAAATTTCCCTAGAAAAATTAATTCAAAGTTCACATTTCAAATCCTATTGTCAATTAAATATGAAAAATTATAAATATCAATTTATTGGTTCTATAGGATACCTGTCGATCAAATTCAATGTTTGTAAGGAAATCATATGCTTATCAAACAAAATCCATGGAAAGTTTTGTGCTTTTTGTGCCTTTTATTCATTAATCAATTAATGGCAATTTCTTCACCTCTTAACTGGAACCAGCTCTTGCCGACAAACAGTCCGGCTGCTCGCTTTGATGCTGCTTTTGCGTTTGATCCCATCAGTGGAAATTTGCTTTTATTTGGAGGCAATAATGGAAACTTTGGCTATTTTAGTGATACTTGGATTTGGAACGGCAGCAACTGGGTTCAATTATCACCAGCGACTAGTCCTCCTGCGCGTGCAGCAGCCTCAATGGCATTCGACCCCATTAGCGGCAGACTGATTCTTTTTGGCGGCTATAATGGGAGTATATTGAATGATACTTGGGCTTGGACTGGAAGTAATTGGGTCCAGCTTACACCAAGCACAAGCCCCTCTCCTCAGTTTGCTGCATCCATGTCACTTGACCCACACACAGGTAACTTGCTGCTCTTTGGAGGGCAAAGCACCGGTTTCAGCTTTTTGAATGAGACATGGCTATGGACTGGTAATAACTGGCAGCAGCTTTCTCCTGCAACAAGTCCTTCACCACGCCGGTCAGCTGCAATGGCCTCTGATCCCATCACTGGCCAACTGATCTTATTTGGAGGTTCAAATCCCCTAGCAATTTTCGATGATACATGGACGTGGAATGGGACCACTTGGATACAATTATTTCCCACTAACAGCCCAGCCCCTCGCACAAATGCTGTTTTAGCCTTAGATTCAACTTTTGGGCAGCTTATCCTTTTTGGAGGATTCAATTCTAGCAGCTTTCCCAATGACACTTGGACGTGGAATGGAAATAATTGGGTAATTTTAACAACTCAGACAAGTCCTGGTGGACGTTCAGGACCTTCGATGGCTTTTGATTTTAGCAGTTTGCAATTCATTCTTTTTGGAGGGGCAGATGCTGCTAAAAACGATACGTGGACATTTATTCCTTTGCCTACTGTGACAAACCTTTCTCCTTCTTCTGGTAGCACAATTGGCGGAACAGTTGTCACCATTACAGGAACAGGTTTTAGTGGAGCTTCAGTAGTGAAGTTTGGTTCAACTTCCGCTCAAAGTTTTGTTGTTGATTCAGCCACACAGATCACTGCCGTGTCCCCTCCTGGTTCCTCTGGAATTGTAGATGTCACTGTCACAACCTCCGTTGGGACTTCGCTACCCTCGTCAGGCAGTCAATTTACCTACATATCTCATCCTTCGGTTCCAACCGTCATCAGTTTATCGCCCTCGGCTGGACCCACAAGTGGCGGAACAGTTGTCACCATTACAGGAACCAATTTTACTGCTGTTTCAACTGTCAATTTTGGGTCAACTCCAGCTCAAAATTTTATCGTTGATTCAGCAACACAAATTACAGCTGTGTCACCCCCTGGCTCCCCTGGGATTGTCAATGTCACTGTCACAACTCCTTTCGGCACTTCTGCAACATCAGCTGGCAGTCAATTTACCTACACGGCGCATCCCTTAGCCCCAACCGTAGCAAGTTTATCTCCTTCATCTGGGCCAACAAGTGGAGGAACAAGTGTCATCATTACAGGATCTAATTTTATAGGCGTTTCAGCCGTCAATTTTGGATCAATCCCAGCTCAGAGTTTTACAGTTGACTCAACCACGCAGATCACAGCTCTTTCTCCTGTATCCCCAGCTGGAGTCGTTAATGTAATTATCACTAATTCTTTTGACACCTCGGTTCCTACAGCAGGAAGTCAATTTACCTACGTTCCAGATATTTTAGCTATAAGTCCAGCCATCACAAATGTATCTCCCTCTTTTGGACCTACAAGCGGTGGAACTGCTGTGACGATAAGGGGAGAAAATTTTGAAGTCCCCATAGGAACAAACTTTTCTATTGTCACATCTGTTCGTTTTGGTGCAACTCCCGCCTTAAGCTTCACCGTTGACTCACCTACCCAAATAACAGCCGTTTCGCCACCTGGCTCACCAGGAACAGTGGATATCATTGTGGCAACACCTAATAACGCTTCCCTTATTACTCCAACTGATCGCTTTACTTATCTTTCAGTTTTGCCTCCAAGTAATTTTAAGGGATTTCAAAAAGCAAATCGGTTTGCAGCACAAACGGATTTAGTGAATGTTCTAACATGGAATGCTCCTTTGCAAGGAAACTCCCCTATTGCTTATCTCATTTATCGCGATGCAAATTTAACTCAACTGATTGCGAAGGTTCCAGGAGATCGTTTTAAATTCAAAGATCATAACCGCAAAAAAGGACGCACTTATCGCTATTTTATCGTCTCAGTGGATCAGTTTGGCAACATCTCCCCACCAGCAACTGTAAAAGTAAGGGGGTAATATTTCTTTCGAATTTTATTGGGGTACAGCCTTAACAACCTGATTTTGAATTATTGAACCTTTAAAGCGAGCCCCAAAGGCTAAAAACTCAAAACTCAAGTTAATCGCTTAAGCCTCGGTTATCTCTTTTTGAAGAATTAACTACGGGGAATAGAGCTTTTAAAAAATAATCCATTGTTTTGGTCCTCTCATCACCCAATGGTTGATTTTAATCACTTCTTCGCCTTGTCTATAAGGAAACCAACCTGTTTTCAACTCTGCTTGTTTAAAGAAATTTTGTTGAACATATTTTTTAGTTTCTTGATGAAACTCGTCGTCATACGTTTTTTGGAGAGGCATCCTGTTTTCTTTTTTCAAAATGTCCCATCTAAAAGCTGTTGACAATTCACTTTGAATTGATTCTTCTGACCAATGAGATGGGTAATTTTGGCGACGTTCTTTCTCAAAAGTTTGATATCTTCTCGTGACTTCCTTTTCACCAACCTCTTTTTTCCAATTTTCGAAATTCTCACGAGCTTGTCTATTATATTCCATAAAATCTTCGGGGAAAGACTCACACCTAACATCTCTGGATGAAAAAATGTTTGTTACCATAAGCACTATAAGTGGTTTTTACTTTGCTTTCTATGACTAATTCGGAGTCTTTATTTTTTTCTAAAAGCTTACAAACAGTTGGCCATAAACGCTAGAAAAATTTAGCCGTACTATAATCGACAACTACTTTATTAAATAAACGATTAATCGTATTCATATATGAACTGTCATTAAAATCCATTTTCAAATGACGTTCTAAGTTGTTAGACCCTTTTAAATCCATATTATCTATGCTAAACCATTTTCATCCTTTTTCTTGTGGAACGCTTTGATACTGACATCTTCCGAGGAATAATCCCACCTTTAATCCCTCTGCTTTTGCTTTGAGAATATTTTCAATGACTGTTTCTATCTTGTAAACGTTTACTTGAGACTGAGATATCTCCCCCTTGTCTTTAACAACGTCATTTTGAGGATTAGGTAACTTGAGGGGAACGAGTTTTGGTTGATGATTTTTTTTGTATACCACTGCTTTTCAACAATCGTAAATGAGTATTTGCTTTCGGTACTTAGTTCTTATCACCACAGCTAAAATCGTCAATGACAAAGCAGCTGTAAAGCAGACAAGCACCTTGCAAGCAGTCAATAAAAGAGATTTGTGCTGAGACTGAGAACAAGCTTCGATTTCAATGTTCTTTCCTTTAATCGTTACGACTTTATATGTTTTTTGACCAAAGTTTAACCAATTTTCAGTAACTTTCTAGAGATAAAACCAACTATTCGAATTAAAAACCAAACTATTTTTATAATTTAAAATTTCTGCAACAAATTTATTATTTATTAATATAGTAAAATTCAATTTTACACCACAAGAAATTTAAAAACAATAAATCACCACGATGATTTAAATTATTATGTTAAATTTAATAACTACTCACTGTATTCAACTGATAGAAGAAGTTCTCGCTCTTGTTATGACTTTTTTAGCTATAAGGCTTGTTTAAAACAGCTTATCATTGATACACTAGAAAAAGATCGACAGCTACAGCGCAAGGTACCTTTAGCCAAAGCTCTCTTAATATCATCAATTCAAATTTAACAGATGACAGGAAGGAGATATATCTGACAATTAAGCAAAATGATTCAAACGAAAATAACAATAAAGAGTCTGGCTGGGCCAAACAGATAGGAGTTGTGTTGACAATTCCATTTATTTTAGCCGCCTCCCCGATTATTGGCTGGCTCATTGGCGATTGGCTAGATAAAAAATTAGGAACCGAACCTTATTTAATGTATTTATTTGTTGTGATTGGTTTTGCGGCTGGATTTCGAGAATTATTTAGAATTATTAAGCGGTTTGGAAATGGAGAATAAACTCATTTCATCTATTATGATGCTTAGTGTGATTTTAGCATTCAGTCTTTTTATTCTTGTGGGATTTTACACGAGTTTTTTTGAAGCTTTGGGAATATTAACTGGGACAGCTTGGGGATGTATCAACATCTATTTCTTAAAAAAACTTTTAGAAGAATTATTGAAAATAGGCTCAAGAAATGGATTAAAATTCTACACGATGATAGGAATTAAATTTCCGCTGCTTTACCTGATGGGCTATGGCATATTAAAATGGAATTTATTTCCACTTTTAACTTTAGTGCTAGGATTTTCACTCATCTTCATCGCAATTTTCCTTATTGGTTTGACAACTCTTTTTACAAGACAAGAAAACATAGGATCTAAACCATCATGACCTGCTCAGCATTATTCATCATGCTTGCCAATAGCCAAGGAGGCGAACTAGAAAATCGAACTCCTGAAGTGCCTAATTTCATTAGTTTACTTTATCATCGTTTTCATGATATGCCATGGGCACAGTTTCTGTATAAATGGGAAAACCCTATTTTTGCTATTTTAATTGCTGTGATTATTTCGATTGTTGCTCATATTGGATCGCGAAAAAAGGAATTAATTCCTTCTGGATTACAGAATGCACTGGAGCTCATTGTTGAACAATTTCGCAAATTAGTTATTGGTATTTTAGGTTCAGATGGAGAAAAGTACATTCCTTTTTTGGGAACACTTTTTATTTATATTTTAAGCATGAACTTGTTTGGGTTAGTTCCCTTTATGAAATCGCCTTCAGCCAGCATCAACACAACGGCTGCTTTAGCAATTTGCGTTTTTTGCTTTGTTCAATTTTTGAATATTAGAAACATGGGATTCTTTGGGTTTCTTTATCATTTAGCAGGATCTCCCAAAAATGCATTGGGGTGGGCGCTAGCGCCCCTCATGTTTGTTTTAGAACTGATATCTCAGCTTGCGAGACCTGTCACTTTAGCTTTACGTCTTTTTGGAAATGTTTTAGGGGAAGACATTTTAATTGGGGCTTTTGCCTTATTAGGGGTGGTCTTGGTTTCGTCGTTGAACTCTCCTATAGGCTTGCCGCTTCAAATTCCTTTTATGTTTCTCGCCATTTTAACAAGTCTTATGCAAGCTTTAGTCTTTACTTTATTAAGCACAGTGTATATTTTGTTATCTATTCCCCACGGAGAAAAACATTAAAATTAAAAGAATTAATTAAAGAGGATAAACATGAGTATTGGAATAGCTTTAGCTTTATCAGCTCCATTAGCAGTCGGTCTTGCAGCCCTCGGATCTGGAATCGGTTTAGGCCGAGCAGTTGGGAGCGCAATGGATGCCATTGGCCGTCAGCCAGAAGCCTCTGGTAAAATTCTCACCAACATGATTATTGGTGCCGCTCTTATTGAAGCATTAACAATTTATGCTTTGATTGTTTTCTTCGTCGTATTAAATCGAATGGTATAAAGCCTATATGAATTTAGAACTCGAGCAAATCTTAACCCAGATTGTCGCCTTTTTAGCGATGCTCTGGATTTTAAAAAAGTTTGCTTGGAAGCCTCTTTTAGATGTCATGGAAGAAAGAAGACAGACAATCCAGTCTGAATTTGATTCCATTGAAGAACAAAAAAAAGAGGTTAAAAGGCTAACGAATACTTATAACGCCAAACTCGATGAAATCGAGGCTGTCGCGAGAGCAACGATTCAAGAAGCTGTCAAAAGAGGCGAACAAGTGGCTCAAGAAATTGAGCAAGAAACTCGCGAGCGTGCTGCGATGATCTTGAATAAAGCGCAAAGTGAAATGGAAGAAGAAATTGCGCAAGCAAAGAAAAAATTAAAGCAAGATTTAGTTAAAATGACACTTGCTGCAACTGAGAAAATAATTCAAGAAAAACTTGATCCGACGAAGCATCAAAAACTCATTGAAGACGCAATAGAAACGGCTGATTTTAAATGAATATGCAAGCATTGACTTCTCACTACTCTCAAGCTTTATTTAAACTCTCCCCCTCTAAGGAGATGCTAAAAAAGTATTTATCAGATTTAGAAGAAGTCTTTGCTTTATTCAAAGCGAGTCCTCAACTCCAAGAAGTCTTATTAGCGCCTTCTATCGATAATGAGAAGAAAAAAAAAGTTTTGCAAGATTTATTGACAAGCAAAATAGACCCCGTGATTTTAAGTTTCTTGCTGTTATTAATAGATAAGGAAAGATTCGAATTTTTACCAGAAATCAGTAATGAATTTCGACAGCTAGCAGAAAAAGAATTAGATATTCTTGTCGTTCACCTTATTACAGCAGTGCCAGCTGATGCAAAAGTCAAAGAAAAATTGCAATCAAAGTTAGAAAATACTTATCGCAAAAAAGTTGAATTTAAAGAAAAGGTTGATCCCACCATTCTAGGTGGAATGATTGTAATCATGAATAACCAAATGATTGATTATAGCATTAGAAGTCGCCTGAATCAGTTAAATCAAAGTTTATTAGAAGCCACTATTTAGAAGAGAAAGAAAATGCGATTAAAACCAGAAGAAATCTCTTGGGTCCTTCAGAAAGAAATTGAAAATTATAAAGAAGAATTGTCTTCTCAGCTTGAGTCAGTTGGACGAGTGGTTCAAGTTGGAGATGGCATTGCGCGCGTATGGGGCCTCAATGATGTCATGATGTCTGAACTTGTGGAGTTTCCAAATGGAACTTTAGGAATTGTCCTTAACTTGGAAGCTGATCATGTAGGCGTCATTATTCTTGGTTCAATTCAAGGAATTAAAGAACAAGATATTGTCAAAAGAACAGGGAAAATCGCTTCTGTTCCTGTTGGTGACGCGATGCTTGGCAGGGTGATTAATGCCTTAGGCCAGCCTCAAGATGGAAAAGGAGACATTCGCACAACAGAAGAACGCCCTATTGAATATCCCGCACCTGGAGTTGTAGACAGAAAGCCTGTGAATGAACCTGTTCAAACAGGGATTAAAGCCATTGATGCCATGATCCCCATTGGCCGAGGACAGCGCGAATTAATCATTGGCGATAGACAAACCGGTAAAACGACGGTCATTCTGGATACAATTATCAACCAAAAAAATACAGGCGTCTATTGTATTTATGTCGCAATAGGACAAAAAGCTTCAACCATCGCTCAATTTGTGCAAACATTAGAAGATCATGGTGCAATGGACTATACCATTGTTGTTGCTGCTTCAGCTTCCGAGCCTGCTGCCTTGCAATATATTGCTCCCTATGCTGCAACTGCGATGGGAGAATATTTTATGTATAAAGGCAAGCCTGTCATTTGTTTCTATGATGATTTATCTAAACATGCTCAAGCTTATCGTGAATTAGCACTTCTTTTGCGACGTCCTCCAGGACGAGAGGCTTATCCGGGCGATATTTTCTATTTGCATTCTCGCTTATTAGAAAGATCGGCCAAGCTAAGTGATAAGCTCGGAGGCGGTTCCCTGACATCTATCCCAATTATTGAAACACAGGCTAACGATATTACGACATATATTCCTACCAATGTGATTTCTATTACAGATGGTCAGATTTATCTAGATCCCGATCTGTTTCACGCTGGAATACGTCCGGCGATTAATGTCGGCGTCTCAGCATCACGAGTAGGGGGAAAAGCACAAACAAAAGCCATTAAGAAAGTGGCTGGAAGCCTTCGATTGGATTTAGCGCAATATCGAGATCTCGCTGCTTTTGCTCAATTTGGCTCCGAGGTAGATAAAGCCTCTCAACGACAATTAACGCGTGGCGAAAGAATGGTGGAAATTCTAAAACAAGATAAGTTGAAACCTTTTTCTTTAGCAAAGCAAGTGATCATTATTTACATCGGGACAAAAGGTTTCTTAGACGATATTCCTCTAAATTTAGTTAAGACATTTGAAAATGAATTTTATTCTTATCTAGATCAGCATCATCCTGATATTGGAAATACGATTGATAAGACAAAAGATTTAGATCAAAACTCCATGAACCAGTTAGAATCGGCAACCGCTCAATTCAAACAAGAATTCAAAACGAAATATCATCTGTCCTAAATTCATTATGGTCGCTAGTGGATAGATAAATCAGAGTAAAAAGAAACGTTGGGTGAAAAATTCAATTAATTGAATTCACAGTGTTTCTTGCCTTGAGAGTTTTGTTTCTTTTTGAGGCGATTAAATCATATAAACTTATAAGAGCCTTAAAGAAAATGAGCACTTTAAGAGAAATTCGAAAAAGACTTCATTCCATTAAGAGTATTCAACAGCTCACTCGAGCAATGGAGATGGTTGCAGCTTCACGCCTCCATCATGCTCACGCAAAGGCTAAACAAGCACAACCCTATATTTCTAAAATCAAAGAAATCTCAGAACAGCTCAGCTCTATATTGACTGATTTTACCCATCCTTTTTTTGAGCAAAGAGAAATTAAAAAAGTCGGTCTTGTTGTGATTACCTCCGACATGGGATTGTGTGGAGCTTATAATAAAGATGTTCTTGCAGCTGCCAATCATTTCTTAAAGAAATACGATTCCAATCAAGTTGAACTTATCTTAGTCGGTCGTAAAGGAATTAATTACTATAACCGGCGGCAAAAACACATTCGTTTTCAAATGTTGGAAGGAGGAGAGAAAATGACTTTCCTTCGAGTAAGAACATTTGCAAACCAACTTGTGAATTGGTTTTTAAACCGAGAATTAGATGAAATCTGGTTTGTCTATACGCATTATGATTCAATGATATCGCGCAAAGTGGTGACGAAGAAATTTTTAAATATCGGAAAACCTACCGAAAAACCTGCTCCAAAAGATTATCTTTTCGAACCTTCTCTTGCGGAAGTTTATAGCGAAATTTTATCTCGCTATTGTTTAACATTTGTTCAAACAGTTTTTAAAGAGGCTTATGCCTCAGAATTAGCAGCTCGCATTTTTGCTATGAAAGCAGCTTCAACAAATGCGGATGATATGATTCAAAAGTTAACATTGGTGCGAAATAAAGTCCGACAAGCAGGTATTACTAAGGAAATGATTGAAATTACTTCGGGTATTAAAGATTAAATTCATTAAAAAGAATTAAAGAAGTTAAAAGGCATGTAATATTATGGCGACAGGAAAAGTCAAACAAGTCATTGGCCCTACAATTGATATTGAATTTCCACCAGGCGAGCTTCCTAATATTTTAAATGCAGTGACGATTACTGATGAAGAAAGAGGAATTAACCTTGTATCAGAAGTGGCACTGCAATTAGGGGACAATGTGGTTAGATGTATTGCATTATCTTCCACTGATGGACTCGTCAGAGGAATGGAAGCTGTCGATACAAAAGCTCCTATTAGCGTACCAATTGGACAACCCACTCTCGGCAGACTTTTCAACGTACTCGGACATCCCATTGATGAACAAGGTCCTACTCCGAAAGATGCGCCAACTGCACCAATTCATAGACAAGCTCCTCCTTTGGAAGAACAAGAAACACAAGCCACTTTATTTGAAACAGGAATTAAAGTGATTGACCTGATCTGTCCCTTTTTAAAAGGGGGAAAAATTGGTCTTTTTGGAGGTGCAGGTGTCGGTAAATCAGTCATTGTAATGGAATTAATCCACAATATTGCGACACACCACGGCGGCTATTCAGTTTTTTGTGGAATTGGGGAAAGAACACGCGAAGGTAATGATCTTTGGCTAGAAATGAAAGAATCTGGAGTATTAGCTAAAACAAGCTTAGTGTTTGGTCAAATGAACGAACCTCCAGGAGCCAGATTGCGAGTCGGTTTAACTGGCTTGACAATGGCCGAATACTTTAGAGATCGCGAGCACCAAAACGTTCTTTTATTTATCGATAACATTTTCCGTTTTGTTCAAGCAGGTTCAGAAGTTTCTGCTTTGCTAGGAAGAATGCCTTCAGCGGTCGGCTATCAACCTAATTTGGCAACTGAAATTGGAAGTTTGCAAGAAAGAATTACGTCTACAAAGCATGGTTCGATCACGTCCGTTCAGGCGATTTACGTTCCTGCTGACGATTACACGGATCCCGCTCCAGCAGGCATTTTCCCACATCTAGATGCTGCCACCACTCTTTCCCGTCAAATTGTTGAATTAGGAATTTATCCGGCTGTCGATCCTCTTAATTCTAGCTCTCGAATTCTAGATCCTAGAATCTTAGGTGAAGAACATTATTCAGTCGCCCGACAAGTGCAAAAAATTTTGCAACGCTATAAAGACTTACAAGATATTATCGTGATTTTGGGAGTTGATGAATTATCCGAAGAAGATCAACTTCTTGTTGCACGAGCGCGTAAAATCCAGAAGTTCTTCTCTCAGCCCTTCTTTGTTGCAGAAACCTTCACTGGTAAAAAAGGAAGATTTGTCAAGTTGGCAGACACCATCGCAGGATTCAAAATGATTGTTGAAGGCGAAGTGGATCATCTGCCAGAACAAGCATTTTATATGGTAGGATCCATCGACGAAGTATTCGAGAAGGCTCAACAATTGAAAGCCGAAGCAAATGCCTAAGGGCAGAATGTAAAAATTAACAGGATAGACAAGATAGACAGGATATAGAGATTAAACAAATTAGGCTTTGTTATTTTCTTTATCCTTTTATTTAGAGAGGCAAAGATTCAAGTGGACGACGAGAACGAACATACCTACAGCTTATCAATTTTGACACCTGAAAAAGTTGCTTTTGAAGATCAAGTCTATTCCACTATTGTTCCGGGTGCTGATGGCTATTTAGAGGTTTTAGCTCATCACGCTCCAATCATGGTGTTAATCCAGACAGGAAAATTAACCATCATCGATAAAAATGATAAAACGCACATCTACGCAATTTCGGGCGGAGTTTTAGAAGTATCTCAGAATAACGCCAATCTCTTAGTAGATTCTATTGAGTCTGGCGAAGAAATCGATTTAGAAAGAGCCCGCTCAGCTTATGAAAGAGCCCGCACAAGACTCATTTCTCAAGATAAGGACATTGATTTAATTAGAGCTAAAGCAGCTCTAAAAAGAGCTGAAAATAGAATCCATATCTACGAAGAAAGCCATCCCTAGGTTCTTAAACGCAACTTATTTTATTTGATGCACTGCTTGGGCAATGCTAGCGATTTCTTGTTTAATTTTTTGCCTCTCTGCCTTTGCAAAAGGAGTTAACAAAAATGAGAGTACTCCTTTTTCTGGCTTCAAATTTGCCGCAAGTAAGCGATATTGTGGAATACTTCCATCCTTACATCGATTCTTGCCCACTTGATTCATCTGTAAATCGTTTAAAATTGAAAGATCATCTGTTTTACTTCCCTCATGGCAATCACAAGGCTTGCCATATTTATGAGACCTGTATTGAACCTCTGATGACATGGCTTTAGGAACACAGATTACAAAAAGATTACCGCAAATACTTTTGTTAATTTTTTTAGCAATATCAACAATTTCATTTCCTAAACTATCTAATTGAGACTTAGAAATAGGTTCTTTATGAAATTCTTCAACAACGGAGATTGCGATATCTTTTAATTTCTTACAATCATTTCCTTTATTAAAAACACTGTAATTTCTGCAAAGAAAATTTAAAGCAGATTCGCAATATTCGTTACTTAAAAAATAACCATCCGCAGAAAGAAGATTGAGACTAAATTCTCCAGTATGATCATTGAAAGCAGACTTCTCGTTCGCTTGATTTAAAATGCTTTTATACTCGGCGACTGCTAATGTATCTGTTAGATAAGGTGTACGCAAAAATTTGAATGCATGCATGTCTTTTTTGGGGAAATAAAGTTTTGCTAATTCCTTAATTAAACAAGTAATAACATACCATTCAGATGCTTGCGCATGAGTAAAAACATCATATGTGTCTTGATAAAGATTTTTAATCTCTAAGACTCTTCCCAATATCACTTTGACTGCCTGTTGATTGGCTCGTGGCTCAGAACTTTGCTTATATCCTTCTACTATTACAAGTGCATTATCCACTTTTTCCTCTAAATCTACTGGAAGCGTTCCTTGACTTCTTAATCTTTGTAATTCATCTTCAACATTTTCTAAACGAGATTGTCTAAGAAACTTCATTATGTCTAAATTAGGTTTTCCCGTTTTGCCGTCTTCAACATCTAATTCGTCATCAGAATCTATATCTAAATCCTCAGCGGAATCCCCTATAAGTTGATCCAATTTCAACTCTTCTTTTTTTTCTAATTTTTTCTGAGCCTCTTCAGCTTTTTGCTTATCTTCTGCTTCTTTTCTCTTTTTGGCTTCAGCTTCTAATTTTTTCTGAGCCTCTTCAGCTTTTTGCTTATCTTCTGCTTCTTTTCTCTTTTTGGCTTCAGCTTCTAATTTTTTCTGAGACTCTTCAGCTTTTTGCTTATCTTCTGCTTCTTTTCTCTTTTTGGCTTCAGCTTCTAATTTTTTCTGAGACTCTTCAGCTTTTTGCTTATCTTCTGCTTCGCTTTTTTTAGCTGCCAATTGTTGATCTTGTTGTTGTTTAGATTCTAAATCTTTCTTTGCCTGTGACTTTGAGATAACTGGTTTTACGGGTTTTTGCGGATTAACAACGGGTTGAGAAGAAACATGGAATTTTTTATAAAAATGCCGAGCAACAATAGCCACTGATGCCAAAGCACTTAAAATTGTTAAAGCAATTAAAATAATTTTATTGTGTTTTTGGCTTGTAGCTAGTGATGCTTTATTTTGAATACCAGCAAAATTTAGTGTAGAAAGATTTACTCCAAACACAACAAACTCCTTTTAAAAACATAATGAATTATTATAACAAAAAATCATTAAGATTAAATTAAAAAATTGTAAAATAATAAAATATTAATCAACATCTATTTAAACAAAAAACCAAACAAACATATTTACTGTCAAATTTTAGTGAGATTGATTTTTATAGTTTATTAACTCACCTTACGCAAAGATGAATTGAAAAAGACATTCTAAGAGTTTAAAATTTCCTCTCTATAAGGGAGGAAATATGCCTGAAGATCTTCTTGATATTTATACAGACTACCTCATCAGCCAAAATCAATACGCAACAGCAACGGGACTTTCGGCCCTATTAGATGGCCAAATTAGTCATGACAGAATCACAAGGTTTTTAAATAACAATCAGTTTAGCTCAAAAGATTTATGGCTTTATATCAAGCCTAAAATTCATCGACATGAAGAAGAAAAAGGTGGTGTTTTGATTATTGATGATTCAATAGAAGAAAAGCCTTATACAGATGAAAACCAAATCATTTGTTGGCATTTCTCACACGCCAAAGGACGTTGTGTTAAAGGCATTAATCTTCTGTCTTGCTTTGTTCGCTATGGTGATATTGCCTTTCCTATCGGCTATGATCTTGTTTCTAAAGATCTTCATTTTTCTGATTTTAAAACAAAGAAAGAGAAAAGAAAATCATCTATCACTAAAAATCAAAGATTTAGGTTGCTTATCGAGCAAGCAATCATCAATCAGGTAAAATTTGATTATATCCTTTCTGATAACTGGTTTGGAGCCAAAGATAATATGGAGTTTATTCATTATGAAGTAAAAAAGAAGTTTATTATGGGACTAAAATCAAATCGACTCATTGCTTTTTCTTTAGAAGATAAGAAAAAAGGTCAGTACCAAAATCTCAATACATTTGAACCCAAAGATGGAGAAAAAAAGGATTGTCTGGCTTAAAGATTTATCCTTTCCTGTCTCTTTAATTACCAAAATCTTCAAAAACGAAGACGGCTCTACAGGCACTCTATACCTTGTGACAAATGACTTAGACAATAGCGCTGACCACATCTATGAAGTCTACCAAAAAAGGTGGCGAATAGAAGAATATCATAAATCGATCAAGCAAAACGCAAGCCTTGAGAAATCGCCCACTAAAGTTGAGCGTTCTCAAAAGAATCATATTTTCGCATCTATTATCGCTTATAGCAAGCTTGAAATATTAAGGATCAAAACTTCATTAGGTCATTTCGCTCTCAAATATAAGCTACTTATAAAGGCCAACCAAATGGCCTTTCAAGAGTTAAAAATTTTGAAAGAAAAAGCTGTGCTTGCGTAAGGTGAGTTATTAAAATAAATATGGTAGTCCTAAACAGGTAGTGATTCCAAATTATGGTAGTTCTAAACATGTAATGCTAAATTGTAATGACAGATAAAGTACTTGATCATTCCAATATGGTTAGCTAGTTTTTTAGAGAAAGATAAAGTTTTTCTCACAAGTCTTGCGACTCTTTGTCTAAGAGTACAATTAAATCTTTCAATATAACTTGTTTTGCCAGATTCTTTTCCAACTGGTCGGTGCTGTGCCCATGGGATGATTTCATAGTAAACACTGAATTTATCAGTATAAAAGATGGCTTTTTTTTTAAATCTTCAGGCAATTTATCAAGTAATGCTTGACCAGAGGCTTTTGTTCTTTTACCGACATGAAAAGCAATGACTTGCCTGGTTTTTGAATGAAAAGCCAACCACAGCCATTGATCATTTTTTTTATTTCTTACATAGCTAGCTATACTGTTCATCCATTTCTAAAATAGCAACTTCTAACTCTTCATTTTCAGCTATATAAGTTACATTTAAATGATTAGGTAATTTTCTAAAAATCCCTTCCATAAACTCCAAAAGCCACGTCAGGCTCACTTTAAATATACGGCATATTCCACTAAGTGAAACTCTTTCTAATAAGGCTTGCTGGATTAGTTCTTTTCTATCTTCGGTAATAAGCTTTTGTTCGTTTTTTTCTACAAATTGTCTACCACAAGTCAAACATCTATGATTCTGTTTTCCATTATGAATATGGCCATTTTTTTTGACACATTCAGAATTACAGCTTGGGCAAGTAAGATTCATTTCATTTCCTAAATAAATTTTCTATCTAGGAAAGCTGTTATTTATTCTTATTTCAAGCTTTTTTAGCATTACATGTTGAGAACTACCCAAATTATCATTATAATCACAGATAAACATCTTGATAAGTCCTATATGATTCTCAATTTTCTTGGAAAACGACAGTGTTTTTCGGACTAATCTTACACATCGTTGTCTAATAGTGCGGTTAAATCTCTCAATATAACTTGTCTTTCCAGATTCTTTTCCGACTGGGCTATGCTGTGTCCATGGGATAACCTCGTAATAAGCTGCGAACTTATCTGTGTAAAAGTGGTTTTTTTTTTAAGTCAATTGGAAGCTTATTCATCAAGGCCTCAGCAGCTATTTTATCACGCTTCCCAACATGAAAAGACAAAATTTGTCTGGTTTTCGAATGTATTACAAGCCATAACCACTGATCGTTTTTCTTATTTCATACAAAACTCCATGTTTCATCTGCTTCAAAGACAAAGACTTCGAAATCTTCATTTTCTGCTAATATCTTTGCATTCAAATGATCCGGCAGGGCTTTGAAAGTTTGCTGCATAAATTCAAGGAGCCAAGTCATGCTTACATCAAAGATTCGACAAATGCCTTCTAATGAAACTTTTTCTATAAGTGATCTGCGTATTCTTTCTTTGGTATCTGGTGGAATGATTTTATTTTGAGGATCTTCAACGAACTGCTTTAAACAAGATAGGCATTGAAATTTCTGTTTTCCAACTGAAGTTGAGCCATTTTTTCGAGCGACAAGCACATGGCAGTGAGGACAAGCAATATTCATAGTTTGCTCCATTGTTAGAGCAAATACTTTAGCTGACTAACGTCTTAAAATCACTACCTGTTTAGGACTACCATAAATATGATTGAAACTCTCAAATTTGGAGGTGAGTAATATTTAACAAAAACAATAATAATTTTTTAAATAAAATTGAGATATTCAATTCTATGAAGCAACGATTAGCTGCTAGTTTATTAATATTTGAGGCTTATCTTTGGATAAGCTATAGTAGGTTGCAAAAACAGGAACTGGAATTATTTCTATTGATGAATATTAATTAAAGGTTTGAAAATCTCAATATAATCGTTCACTCTATGCCTATGATTTTTAAGGCACACGGAACGATTACATCCACAATTTCAATCTTTCATCATCATTCAAAGATGGATGGATGAGCATTTATTTCTCATCCATCGATTGTTGACTCGACAATTCTGTAATAAATTGTCTAAAAGCAGGAATTTGCCTCACACCTTCTAACCAATCATCATGCAAGAGGTCTTCAATTCTGGGCAATGTGTCCGAGAACTGAGCTCGCTCTAAATAATGCATGGCATGGTCATAATGGCCAGTGATGGAATATAAGCCAGCTAATTGATAGTAAGACTGTGTATTTCCCAAAGCTGCAGCTTGCATCAAATGACTTTCCGCTTCACGATACAATTCTTGAGAGCGTTCTGGATGATGAACATCATAAATCAATAATCCAAGATTTGTTAATGACATACCAAAATCTAAATGCACTAAATCGTCTTCAGGATTCTGATCTAGCAAAAACTGAAAAATCTCAATTGATTTCTGATAAACTTCGACGTCAACCATCGCCTCGCCTAAGTGAGACAATGCTAATGCTAAATTATAGCGTGCTTGCTGATAATTAGGATCGAGCTGCACCACTTGTGAAAGAATTTGTACTGCTTTTTCAAAATGACGGGGTTCTTCCGTTAAATCTCCTAATAGATCAAAAGCCGCACCATAATTGTAAACCCACTCTAAATCAACATCCTCCCCTTCAAGGTTCTGCAGCGGCTGTTTTAGAGCCCGTTCAAATTTTTCAATTGCCATTTCGACATAGGATGATTGCTGAGTCAGTTCTGCCAGACACATCAAAGCAGCTCCCCAGTCATTCCAAAACTGAGCAATTGCAAGCCCTCCCCACTCTACAACACGTGAAAAGTAGCGAACTGATTTCTCAAATAAAGCTTGTTCTTCTGTCAATTCTCCTAAAGCAAAATAAGCCAAAGCCATTCCATACCAAAGAAGTGGATGCTGACGTGTCAGAGAAAGTCCATATTGGAATTTTTCAATAGCTTGATTGTAATAATCAGCATCGCCAAAATAATGTCCAAGTTCATTTAAACAAGAACCATACAAATACCATAGATTTGAATCTTCTGGCTGAATTTCTAGGCTGTTTAAGATTTTAGTTCGAGCGGATTGAATAAAGTCTAATCTTTCTTCGTAAGTTCCTAAAACGAGTTCGGCTTCTGCCCAGCTACTTAAAATTTGAGGATGTCCAGGTTCTAATTGATGAGCTTTTGCAAATTTAATTAAACTTGCTTCCAACCTTTGGACATCTCGCTTGATTTTTCCTATTGTAACCTCAAGCTGTCCCCATTTTAACCATAATTGACTATAGTGAGGATTTATTTCAGAAGCTTTAATAAAACTGCGATCAGCCTGCTCTAATAATTTGTCGTGATAATTAAATTCGCTAAAATTTTGAATGCAGCAAGCTTGGTTATACCAGCCTTCAAAGGCTAAGGGATCTTGCCTCACCGCTTGATTAAATAATTTAAGAGCTTCCGCAAAATATTCAGACTTTTCGAGAAGAGAGGCCAAATCAGCAAAACTGTGGCCAAAATCATTAAAAAATTTAGCGTCTTGACATCCTAAATCATAGGCTAAACGATATTTCTCAATCGCTTGATGAAAGTCTAAAGGTTCGCCAGATACTTTGCCTAAAGAAGCTAAACAATATCCCCATTTCCAATAAAATTCTTCTTGTTTGACATTTTCAACTGCCTCTAACAAGGCCTGTGCTTGCTCATAATTTTGATTTGCTTCGACAAAATAAGAAGCTTCATGTTCAAAAGACCCCACATCAGTCAACACTTGAGCTCGAAGAAACCAAGCTTTAAATAATTGAGGATCTTGTTGAAGAGCGCGAACAAGAGTTTGGCTAGCGAGAATCAAACACCGAATATTATCTCGATACGAACTGAGAATCACAGCCTGTTGATATAAAATTTCTGGAGCATTTGATGAAATTGTGTTTGCAATTTCAAAACTCTCCAATACTTGATGATCCCCTTTGGCCAATTGCTGGGCCCCCTGCATCACCAATAAACGTGCTAATAAAACACGATCATCTGAAGCTAAACCTTTCCAAACAGTTTCCTGCTTGAGAGGCTCCAACTGATCAAAAGATTGAGATTCTTGAATATTTATCAAAGTTCTGCGAATGGTTGTCATGACTTGCCATCTGCTATTTTAAAACGGTTCCCATTATACAAATTATACAGTTTTAAAGAAACGTTTAGTTGCAAAAAATATGAACTAAATTATTGATTTTTATTGAGTAAAAGTTAAAAACCGGGATTAACAGACAATAAACTGAAAGATATTTTGAAAAATCATGTTACATCTCCTCCACCTGTATTATAACTCTTAAAGCTTTTCAATTGCTTCAAGCATATCAGATAACTCGTTAAGAGGTTGTTGGCAAACCCCTTCCTGGCAAATATATAGCGTTGTTTTGTCTTGTTGCGCATTTTGCTCTTTAATAAATGGCAGCAACTCCTCTAATTCAACATCTTGAGTTTGCCAAATAACAGCCTTATGAGGAATAAATTTTTCGGAAAGACTTTGTTTTAACTCGTTTTCATACTCTTTTTTTGAATTCAGAGCAATGACAAAAGTCGTTGCCTTTTGGTCGTAATACCGCTGCAAATTCATGACATGATAGCTATATCCTGGAGGATAATTTTCTAAATAATCTTTTACAGCTTTAAAGACATCTTCGGCTTGTTGCAAATAGTCTACCTGCTGACTGATTTGATAGAGCTTTAACAAATTTTCTGTATGAATGGCATTCCCGGAAGGTTCCGCTCCATCTGAAAATTGACAACGGCGTAAAATTAAATTGTTATCGGAACCGTCTGTTTGATAAAACGCTCCCCCCTCTTCTTTATACTGCTCTTTGAGAACATCGGTCATTTCCATCGCCCATTCCAACCATTCGCTTCCAGCATTCGCTTCAAACAGAGAAAGAATGCCTCGAATCATAAATGCATATTCATCTAAACTTCCAGAAAACATTGCTTGGCCGTCGCGCCATCTTCTTAAAAGCAGCTGATCTTGCTCTTGCCAAAGATGCTTTTTAATAAAGCGAGCAGCTTTGATGGCTGCTTTTAAAAAAGGTTCATGTTGAAAGGCTTTGCCAGCTTCGGCTAAGGTATAAATCATTAAACCATTCCAAGAACTTAAAATTTTATCATCCTTAAAGGGGTGAACTCTTTTTTCCCGGACCTGCCAAAGTTTTTTCCGCTGAACATCAAATTGCTTGCGCAATTCTTCTGGATCCATCTGATGATTTGAAGCAAACTCTTCAAGAGATAAAGGTGTATTTAAGATATTACGTCCTTCAAAATTGCCAGAAGGTGTAATTTGATAAAATTCACAAAAGAGCTGTCCTTTTGTTCCTAAAATTTCCATCACCTCTTCATAGGGCCATGTATAAAACAGCCCTTCATGTCCTTCTGAATCTGCATCTTCTGCAGAATAAAACCCTCCTTCAGGATGTGTCATATCACGCAAGATGTAATGCAAAATTTCTTCACATACTTGGCGATAAAGTGGCCGTTTTGTCAATTGCCATGCTTCTAAGTAACTTTGAGCAAGAATGGCATTATCATACAACATTTTTTCAAAGTGAGGAACAAGCCATTTTTCATCTACGCTATAGCGTGAACTTCCACCGCCAAGATGATCGTAAATTCCTCCTCGATGCATCATGTCTAATGTGCGTTCAACAAGGAACAGAGCACGATTATCTTTTATCATTTTATAATAGCGCATCATAAAGCTGTATTGATAACCAATCGGAAATTTAGGAGCTCCCTTAATTCCCCCATATACAGGATCAGCCATTTTATAGAGCAACTCCGCCATATTCGTCACTTGCTCAAGACTAGGCACTGAATCTCCCTTCGTATGAACACTATGAGAGAATAACTCGACAATCTTTTCAGCTTGATTCAAAATCTTACCCTTCTCTTCGCTCGCCCATAATTCACTGACTCTTTGAATCAGATCTGTTAAACCCATTAATCCATGGCTGCTGTACGGAGGAAGATAAGTTGCAGCAAAAAAAGGCTCTAGATCAGGCGTTAAAATCACATTAAGAGGCCAGCCTGCCGCTCCTGCCATCATGCTTTGCGCAAATTCCATATAAAGACTGTCAACATCAGGCAGTTCTTCTCGATCAACTTTAATGTTGATAAAAGATTCATTCATGAGTTGCGCCACTTCAAGATTCTCAAAAGATTCTCTTTCCATCACATGGCACCAATGGCAAGTCGCATAACCAACGGATAAAAAGATCGGTTTATCCTGATCTCTTGCTGCTTGGAATGCCTCTTCTCCCCATGGATACCAATCAACAGGATTGTGAGCATGTTGTAAAAGATAGGGAGATTTTTGATGAATTAAACGATTCGTATAGAGAGGTTGCTCAGACATAAAAACAATATTTAATCTATTACAAAGGTTTAGCGCTTTATTGAAAGTGTTATATATATATTTTATTTAATAAACTCAACTAATTATATTTTATTAATTAAAAATTATGCTCTAGAAATATGCTTAGAGCCCTATATCAAAGCGAATTCAAAAGTTAAAATTTCTGCTTGAGCAAACATTCTCTCGGTAGCGAAGCTTTGACCAAGCCCTCCAAATTTTGAGTTCACTTCTGTGTAAAATGATTTTTCAAACTAGAATTACAAAAGAATATAATTTTTCATTTTGTTGATTATTAAACATTTCTGATGTTAAATTAGCTTCCTTGTCTTGCTAAAAGGAAGAATATTATGAAAGCTTATTTCATCCATACTCTCGGGATCTCTTTAGTTCTTTTTGTCCTCACTAGCTGTTGCCAGCAAAAAATATGCTGCAACAAGTGGACAGAAAAAGATTGTTATTACTCAGATTATTACCAATCTTTTCCAGTTTTTATACCTAATCACAATACTGACTATCATTCAGATTTTTCACGCTAACGCTTAACCCTCTATGAGGGCTCACATGCCATCTTTTTCTAATTCCCATTTTTCTCTTACCATCGTTCTTGCTTTCAGCCTTAGCCTGTTGACAAGCTGTTCAACGACTATTTTATCCCAGCGCGGGCCTTACTTACGTGCTTACCACGAAGGTGCATTCTGCCAAGCCGAGCAAAAAATTGATACTTTAGCTTATCAAACACAAGCAGACCAAAGTTTTCAAAGCTCTAAGGAATCCAGCTGGATTTTGCTCGATCGAGCAACCATGCGCTTTGCCATGAACAAAACAGAGGAAGCAATTGCCAATTATTCTCAAGCATTGGAAGCGTTAGATTATTATGATCAAACTTTGCCAACAGAGCAATGCGCCCAGCTTCTTTTACAAGACGAAACATCTGCCTATCAAGCAGATGATTTTGAGCAAGTCCTAGCACGCGTGTATTTTGCTCTAGCATTGCTGCATCAAGGAGATGAAAGCAACGCGTATGCTTTATTGCGACAAGCGGAAGAATATCAGCAAGAAAAAAAACAGTTCTATGCCAAAGTCCCTTTCACACGCCATTATCGACTAACGGACAATGGACTAAGCAAATATCTCTTTGCTCTTCTTCTCGAAAGACGAGGAGATGTTTCTAACGCACATATTTTATATCGACAAGCAAGCCAATTGCTCTCCAGCTCTTGCGAAGCATTTTGCCATCTTAAGCAATCACCGCAGCAAGCGACGATCTTAGTGATTTGCCACAATGGGAATGCTCCTTACAAGATTTCCGTTACAAGTCCGGCTTCGGTCGCTTCAGCATGTGCACTTGAATTTTTGTTAGCCTCGCAGCGCATTGATCCTGCTTGGTCAACATTGACGGGTATTCCTGTTCCAGCCCTCCAGCAATGGCCTGGATCTTATCCTCTACCTACGTATGCACAACTGGACAACTTACAATGCTCATTGGCTCCTTTCTGTAATATTAATCAAATAGCTAAAGAAGAACTTCAGCAAAAAATACCAGTCATTGCAGCCCGTGGGGTGGCGCGTCTTCTTATGCGCCGTTGCGCTGTTGGATATTTCGATCGCCAAGATCCTTGTCTTGGAATGTTAGCAGATTTAACGATGATGATGATTAATGATCAAGCGCGTGCTGATACTCGCTCTTGGACAACTCTCCCTGCAACGATTGATCTTGCTCGTTTTGACACTGAGCCAGGCTGCCATTGTTTGACCATTCAAGTACATGAAGGAATATCTGATCATCGTTCTTATCGTTTAAATCTGAAACCTCATGATTTATGTATCATTCATATTTTTAATATTCACCCTGGAGTCAGGCAAATCTTGATTCCATCTCGCTATCTTGTAACTCAAGGAGATTCTCTATGAAATCTGTAATTCAATGTCTTTTTCTTAGCCTCTTATGCTTAACAGCAACAAGTTGCTGCCGCCATGTTCGCTCAGCAGTCGATATTACACCAGGCAATCCATGTGAAAAATTGGATTGGCGCTATGGCGCAGGCGATATTCGCATTCAAACGACTAAGCTCACAAGACAAATCTTTGATCGTTGGTATTGCAAAACAGGGTACCAATGTGCGACTGGTAAGCCACGCTTAATTATTACAGAAATTGACAATTGCACCGATCAATATATCTCAACTGAAATGATTCGCGATATTTTCGAAGGAGTTGCTATTGATGATGGTCGTTTTACTGTTGTGGTAGGCAATTCTGCAGATGAAATGGAACTTGATCACCTGATGGGTAAAGTGTGCGCTCATCCAAAATACCAGAATCCTTCGCGTTTAACTCCCGGCCAAGCTACTGCCCCTGAATTTTTAGGAAAAATTCGAATAACCAAAGCAATTCGAACAGATCGTTTCTATACCTATGAAGATTATCGAATGACGGTGACTCTTTATGATATTGAAACCCAAGAAGCCATTGATTCGGCCTGGGATGTTCTAAGTAAAAAAGTCTGCCGTTAAAAATCTTTTATCTAAATAGCTAATCTCCTCTTATTTGAATACTGGAATGACAGGAGATTGGCTTTTCCCTTTCCATTTTATTCCATGCTTATTTAATAGATTGATAATCAAGGTTATAAAAATTGAAACTCTCTTGATAAAGTAAAATCAAAAAAACATGATTAAAGACATGGAGGAAAAAGAATAAAAAGTAGATAAAGGAATTAGAGCCCAACTTCATAGCCCTTATTGAGAATCAGCTTCTCACTACTCTATTTTTACTTCTCAGCCTTTCGCTTTTTTCAATAGATTCCTTTCTCCAGCCCAGCTGATTCTAGTTTGTTTTTTAAATCAAAACATAAGGAGAATCATATGAGTGTAGATATCAACGCTTGGAACCACAGTTATCAAACTTTTGAAGGTCAAGTAGAACAGTTCAATACAAAACTTCAAACTCATTCCTTGAATGAAGAAGAGCTGGA
This sequence comes from Parachlamydiaceae bacterium, assembly GCA_044226925.1. Taxonomy (GTDB): domain Bacteria; phylum Chlamydiota; class Chlamydiia; order Chlamydiales; family Parachlamydiaceae; genus JANWJE01. The sequence continues at coordinate 1,584,129 of JBGAGC010000001.1, read as the reverse complement.
CTCGATTTATAGTATTGTCAAAAGAGAGGTGGATCGATTAAGAGAATTTTCTCGGGCGGCTAAAGAGCGGGAAGATGAGCTTGATGGCCATACCTGCTGCAATCTCACTCCGACAACTAAAGCTATTTGGGGAATAACGATTTTAAATATGACTTATAAAGTGTGTGCGATTGCAGGCGCTTTATTGGCAGCCTTTTCAGACCAAAATAATTTGACAGCAAAATGGGCAGGATTAGGATTACTTGGAGGAGGATCAATTTTTGATTTTGCGAGTTCAACTTATGGTACTATCATGAATTTACGCGGTGTAGAAATCGTAGGTTTATCGAAATTGAATAAGGATGGAGTCAAGCATGCGGAAGTTTTTAAAAAATTTCTAAAGGAATTAAAAAAAATTAAGAAATTAGAGAAAAAAATCTTAGAAGAAAATGAATCCAAAAAAACTCTTACCGATCATGTTTTTACTCCATTCAAGGCCCTCGATGATCGCATTAGTTCGTGTCTACAGTCTTATGAATCGCTTCCTTCTTCTTATCGTCGCGAAGACCTTTACTGCCGTATTATTTCAATTTTAATTCAACATCTTCCCCCTCGTGATCCGTTAAGACAAGGATTAGCTGCATTTGAACCTCCGGAAAAAGAAGATCTGAGTGTATTAGCGGAAAAATCTTTACAAACTTATTATTTTCAAACATCGAGAAGGAAACGTTCCTTTTTTCATGAGCACGAAGAAGCAACATGGAGCCATGAAGAACATTCAAAAACTAAAGATACCGAGATAGAGCCGATTGATCCTAATCAAATGGAAAGCGAATATCGGCAAGAGGTTGCTTATTATAAGCAAGAAGTTGCACGAAGATTCAAACTTAATCAGCGCATTGCATTTTTGGAAACAGCCAATGGTTGGCGCATTGACACAGAAAATGGAATTAAACGGATGGAGACGAATTTAGCCTCTTCTCATTCAAAGAACGAAAAAGAGGATAATTTTGCTCATAGCGAATCGATTGTCTAAAGAAATAGGGCGTGTTCTTTTTGCAACTTTTTGAATCAGGCATGTTTTTTAATCCTAGCGCCCTAGTGGATTCAAAAAATCAGTAAGTAAGCACGCCCTATTTACATGGTATAACCAAATGTGTTAGAATAAATAAAAATAGTGCTGAAAAAGAGAAGCAATTCTGATCTGTCGTGGTCATTCTTATTGCTTTAAATGCTCATCATTTGTTCGTCTCAGATTTGATTAAATGCTTAACTACTTTGTGCAACTGAGAGAGAGAGTTTCAGCACATAACCCCACAATTACATGGCACTTTTACTTTTTTATTATTTAAGTTCACATTTCATCTCCTTTACATGTTCTATTTTAGAAGCAGTTTTGCTCTGTTGCACCAATGGTTATGTTGCACTGCTGCAGAAAAAGAATCCCGCTGCGGGAAAAATTTTACATGATTTAAAATTACGCATTGACCGTCCCTTAGCTGCAATTTTAACTTTGAATACCGCAGCTCATACTTTTGGCGCTGCAGGAGTTGGCGCTCAAGTAGTTGCCCTCTATGGCGATAAATGGCTAGCACTAGCTTCGATTATTTTGACTCTGACGATGTTATTTGTTACAGAAATGATTCCTAAAACCCTAGGTGCTCTTTATTGGAAGAAGTTGGCTCCCTTTACAGCTTATGCCATCCGATTTTTAATTGGCGTTACATACCCTTTTGTCATATCCTTTGAGTATATTGCTCGTCTTCTTTCTCGTGGAAAAGCTCAAGAGAAAATTACTGAAGAAGAAATTAAATTGATTTTAGAAGAAGGCAATAAGGCTGGAGTCATTAAAGAAATTGAGCATGACATGGTCGAAAGCATTTTTCGCTTAGGAAACCGCCGAGTCAACATTTTGATGATTCCTCGTATGGAAATTGAATGGATTGATATTAACATTTCCCAAGAAGATTTGCGCAAAAAGCTTGAATCCTCTTCCCATAATCGATTTCCTGTATGCGATGAGGAGCTCGATGAAGTGATTGGGCTTGTCACATCAAAAGAAATTTTAAACCAAATGCTAACAACCGGCGCTTTTGACTTAAAAGCCATTGTAAAACCCCCTCTTTTCGTACCCGAAAACATGCGAGTCATCCAATTGTTGGAAATGTTTAAAAAAACTCCTGATCACATTGCCTTTGTGACAGATGAATATGGTGGACTTCAAGGCTTAATTACGCTTCATGATGTTTTAGAATCGATCATCGGTGATGTCCCTTCTACGTCTATATTACCAGAAACACAAATTGTTCAACGCAAAGATGGATCTTGGTTAGTGGATGGCATGCTCCCTATTGATGAGTTAAAAGCACAATTTGACATTGAAACTCTCCCTGACGAAGAAAAGGGAACTTATCGCACGCTAGGAGGACTTTGCATGCGTCAGATGGGAAGCATTCCTAAAGTGGGAGATACATTTACCTGGCATAAATTCCGCTTCAAAGTCATAAAAATGGAAGGAAGGCGAGTGGATAAAGTTTTAATCTATTTAATGACTTAAATCAACTTGTAAACATGCATTCTCTTTAGCCATTATGATGCAGCGTTTGGAGCACCTTAAACATCAAATTGCAGCAATTCCACAGGCTGATTATCCTATTCATTCCAGAGTGCATCCCCTCCACTCATTCTATTTTCCTTTTACAAACTGCTATGTAAAGCGTGATGATGAACTAGGATTTGGCCTTTCTGGATCTAAAGTTCGCAAGTATCGCACCCTCCTTCCCTTTTTATTGAATCAAGGTATTCAAGAAGTCATTGTCATTGGCAGCGCTTATTCGAATCACGTCCTCAGTCTGCTGCAATTGCTAATAGAAAACGGAATTCGCCCCACTCTTTTTTTACGGGGCAATCCTGCTCACCCTCCCCAAGGCAACCTTCTTCTCTCTTCTTTGTTTATTCCCCCCTCCAACATCCACTGGTTTTCTAAAACAAACTGGCACAAAGTGGAATTGGAAGCCCATGCCTACGCTCAGCAGCAGCTTCATCCAACGTTTGTTTTACCTGAGGGAGGTTTTACATCCGCAGCTTTACCTGGAGCTTTCACCCTCCCATTAGACTTGCTAGAAAACGAACAAACTTTAGGTTTTGCTTTTGATCATCTTTTTATCGAAGCGGGAACAGGATTTACAGCTAGCGCACTTATCTTAGGCTTTCATTGGCTCAAGCGATCTACCCTCATTCATGTCATCTTACTTGCAGAAGATTCAGCTGCTTTCCTCGAACGCTTAAGAGAATGCCATGAAATGTTCAGTCAGTTGATGCAAACTTCATGTTCGTTTCCCCAGAACTTTATTCTTCATCTTCCTCAATTAACGGGAAAATTTGGGCAGATAAAACCTATTTTATTCGAAAATATTGTAAATTTAGCCCAAACAGAAGGATTTTTAACTGATCCCATCTATACAGCAAAACTCTTTATAGAAAGCCGGCATGTGCTTGGCAATGGTGAAGCTAAAGGCAATGTTTTAATTCATCATTCTGGAGGAGCATTGACTCTTATGGGTTTTCAAGAACAATTAAAACAAGCCTGCCAGTTTAATTCCAGCAAAAGCGGCCTTAGTCTTTACGATGTTTGATTAACCGAGTTTTGCGTTTTCTTACTTTTTAAGTAATTTACTTAAAATGAATGGTTTAATAAATTTAAGAATTTTTCATCTGCCAACAAAACAGAAAAGATCGCAAGAAATTCTTTGCTTTAGTAACGTGTGCTTCTAAAAAAGAGGTATACAATGTGTTTTTCAACTGAAGCAAGCTTTACTGCTGCTGTACTTTTAGGCGCTACTGGAGGAGCTACCCTTAAGGCCACATCTTCCCGTTCTCAATTTTTCTTAGCAGCAATTCCTTTTTTATTTGCTCTTCAACAGTTATCTGAAGGCCTTGTTTGGCTTCATTTAAGTTATCAAATAGGATCAAATACTTTATTCTTTAATGCACAACGTTCTTTTTTAATGTTTGCTTTTCTTATTTGGCCTATTTGGATTCCTCTTTCTTTAACTGTCTTAGAGCAGGTTTCGTGGCGACGTTCGCTTTTATATCTTAACCTCGCCTGTGGAATTGTTTTATCAACAGTCAATTTATTTTATGGCTTACACAGCGATCCTTCTGTTCACGTTATCAATCACAGCTTACAATACTTAGGCAAAGTCCCGGCTCAATCTTTTATTTATCCTCTTATTGTCCTATTGCCTTGTTTTCTTTCCAGTCTAAAAAGCGTGCGTTGGTTTGGTGTTCTCACTTTAATGAGCTATTTTGTGGCGGACTATTTCTATAGTGTGACTTTTATATCAGTTTGGTGTTTTTTTGCCGCAATCATCAGTTTATCAGTTTATAAAATTTTAAAGGATAATCGATCTGAACTAGAGAAGACCGAAATTAAACCTAATTAACACTAAGTTTTTTTAATTCGCCGATGCTCTTTAATCGCTTCTTGTTCTTCTAATTCTCTTTGACTTAAGTTGGTCAAATCTTTATTAAGAGAATAATTGAGGAATCCGCGGATTAAAGCCAGAGCCGCCAAAATGCCTACGGCATAATAGTCCGGTGTTGTGGTTGTTTGAATCACATCGGCCGCAATGATAAATTCCAAACCTAAGATAATAGAGCGGGTCAACCCCAATCGCGCTAGATCAAAATTTAAGACTTGCTGATGACGACTCTTAACTAAGCGATAAAGAAACTGGCAAACGACAAAAAGTGAGCCGGTCAGAATGACAAGCGAGCCGAATAAAGTCATTAAATGCTTCACAATCACAAGGATCGCGTTTAGGGTTTCCAAAGCATCTGATGAAAATTGAATTCGCGAAAAAAAATCAAACATAGTATTTTCCTTATCTATTATTTTTAAGATATATAATAAAACCGAAAAATTTTCTACTAAGATGAAACAAAAAAACAGTTTATTTTCTCTTAATTGGGATTTAGATTCTTTATTTCCTGGCGGAAGCCGCTCTCCTGCTTTGCTAGCCGCTCTTCATCATGTCAAACATGACATTCAACAATTCAATCGAAAAATCAAGCAATTAGCTGATCTCAAAAAAGGAATTCTGCATTTTCAAGAAATAGAAGGACGCTGTCATGATCTGCAAGAATTTATCAACTGTTTAACGGCTCAAAATGTAGACGATCAAGACGCCATTTTGCTCAATAGTCAAATTATTGAAATACGAGCAAGTTGCGATTCGCTAGGTGAAGAATTGAATCATTTACTTGCTCAATTAGATGAAGGCACTTTTACAGATTTACTTGAGGATACTGATCTCCATCCTATTGCGTTTCAGCTGCAAGAACGCCGTCAACAGACAAAAGAAAAATTACCTATTGAGCAAGAACGTTTGGTTCATCAGCTCTGGATTGACGGTTATCAAGGATGGAATGAACTCTATTATACATTAATAGGGCAATTACACATTCCTTCTCCTTTGACGAATGAAGGATTGTTATCTGTTGGGCAAGCAAGTAATCGCCTCACACATCCTGATCGCAACATTCGAGAGGCTTGGTTTCAACGCTGGGAAGAAACTTGGTCCTTACATGAAGATTTAGTTGCACAAATTCTCAATCATTTAGGGGGGTTCCGCCTCAATCTTTACCAAGCGAGAAAATGGCCCTCTATTCTTCAAGAGCCTCTTTTTTGCAATCGCATGCAAGAAAAAACTTTGAATACGATGTGGGAAGTAATAGAAAAGCATAAAAGCTGCTTGCTAAAATATCTAAAAAGTAAAGCTCGCTTATTAGGGATTAAACAACTTGCTTGGCATGACGTAGAAGCCCCTCTGCCAATCACAACTTCCTCTGATATTTCCTTCGAAAAAGCTGCTCATCTTATTATTCAAACTTTTACAAGTTTTAGCCCCGCAATGGGCAATTTTGCCCAACGAGCATTTGAACAACGTTGGATCGAAGCTGAAGATCGTCCTGGTAAGAGCCCTGGAGGATTTTGCGTTTCTTTGACTCATGAGCAGGAAAGCCGCATCTTTATGACATATAGTGGAACCATGATCAATGTTTTAACTCTTGCGCATGAACTAGGACATGCTTACCATAGCTATGAAGTGCGAAAACTCCCGATTTTTTCTCAACACTATCGCATGAACGTTGCTGAGACGGCGTCTACCTTGGCAGAAATGGTTGTGATGGACTCCATGATTCAAAACGCCCAAGATCCAATCACTCAGCTTACTTTATTGGATAATAAGCTGCAGCGAGCGGTGACTTTCTTAATGAACATTCAAGCTCGTTTTCTTTTTGAAATAGATTTTTACCAAGCACGCCGCAAGGGATTCGTCTTAGCTAAAGAATTAAATCTACTCATGGAAAAGGCTCAACGGAAAGCTTTTGAAGATGCTTTATCTGAGTGGCATCCTCACTTTTGGGTAGCCAAACAGCACTTCTATGCAACAGATGTTCCTTTTTATAATTTTCCCTACACGTTCGGTTATCTTTTTAGCCAAGGAATTTATGCTTCTTTAAAAGGCAAAAAAGAAGGGGCTGAAGCTTATGCTTCTCTTTTACGTGACACAGGACGTCTCTCGGTCGAAGAGCTTGCCTATTGTCACTTAGGTGCCAAATTAGAAGAACCTTTATTTTGGGAGTCAGCCTTACAATTAATTAAAAATGATGTTGCAACTTATCTAAAATTAGCTTCTAGTTTAGGAAATCTGAGTTAAGCAAAAATAACAATAGGATAGCCTTCAATTGAGGAGGATGTCAAATGTGGGAAATGAATCTTTTTCCTTTTATGAATTCTCACTATTCAACCGATAACCTTGAAGGTGAGGACTATGAATTTAGAGAAGTATTCCCCTATACAGATAATGATCAAAAGCAGCAAATGGTTGACTCTAAGGAAGATAAGTTTATTACAGACATTGTTTCTTCTGTAGAACAACATCAACATATTTCCTCTACCATCCGTTTACAGCAAAAACCTTATTTGCAATGTATAAGAAAAGCCTATTCGTCAAACTTAGATTTAAAGTATCAAATCCATTCTATTCCTTTTTCAGAATGGTCTCAACTCATGAAAGAACAAGCTGTTCAATCACTGCTTAAGCTAGAAGTGCCTTTAAAAAAAGTGAGTTTGAAACAGATCTATGATTTACTTTCTCATTATCAAAAAGACCTCTTCAATTCTTCAATGAGCTATCCCGCCCTATTCAAAGGCGAAGTGCACTATGGAGAAAATCCCATTTCTTCAACATCTCCCTCTCAAACTGTTACAACATCAACTTCATTCGAACTTGAAATCCATTCTAATCAAAAAGTTTCTCTTATTTTCCGTAAACTTGAAGCAACGTTTATCGAAAATGGATCTTTTAAAAGCTGGATTAGAGCCTATCCTCTTGGCAAACCTGATCAATTCATCGCTTATTCCTATTCTTTACCCCTCGAAGATTCTTCAGCTGCTCAAAAAATTATGGATCGAGAAGAACATTATTGGGTCGCTTTTAACGGAAAACCGCACATTGCCAAGATTTATGACATTTTCTATTACACTATCTTGCACAACGGAAAGCAGTACAAGCAACAAGTCATTACAATGAAATATTATCCTTATGATTTATTTCGTATCATGCAAACTGAAGATCCTCATTTCATTTTAACAGATCAGATGAGAATCCGTTATTGCATCCAAATGGCTCAAGGGGTTCAAGAAGTTCATGCTGAAAATACGATTCATCGCGATCTTAAGCTTGAAAATTTTCTAGTTATCTTTAAATCGGGAAAAGTCAAATTGACAGATTTTGGTCTTGCCTGCTCCCAAAATGATTCAGTTGCCTGTGTTAGCCTTGTTGGTACCCCTTCAACTGTGGCTCCAGAAGGATTTTCTTCGATTAAAAAAAACACCTCGCTTGATATTTGGGCGCTAGGCTGCCTCTTTTGGATTATTTTATCTGGAGTTCGTAGCTTTTATCCTTGGTATGATGAAGTCATTAAAAAAAAGCGTGATTTTGAGTTGATCGATCTTAATATGTTTTATTATGATGCATGCCAGCCAACGCCAAAGTCAAAAATCACATTTTTGCTATGGAATATGATGCGTTATAAATCAGAAAATCGATGGAATATTAAGAAAGTAGTAGACTATTTGCACGATTTAGAAAAGCAATTGCCTAAAGAGCCTGATTACTCTCTTCCCCAGCAATTTTGCACAGAATATAAATTGCAAGAAGAAGCTATAAAAGATTTAGTTAAAGCAGAATTGGAGAAACGCAAAAAATTAAAAGAAGAAAAACAATTCGGACTACAAATAGAAAAAAACAGCAAAAAAATGGCAAATACTACCGCTCAAAACAAATACATGCCAAATAGCGTGGTAATAGCGTCGCCTATCAAGAGCAAAGAAAATCACGCCTAAAGTGTAACACAGCCCTCCCGCTACTAACCAACACAATCCTGAGAGGTGAAAACTTGCAATGAGAGGCTCTGTTGCAATAAGAACAAGCCACCCCATCAACAAATAAATACTTGTCGATAAAATCATGAAACGGTGTTTAAAGAAAATTTTGAAAATAATACCTAGACAAGCCAAGCTCCACACAGTGCAAAATAAAGCGATCCCCCAAAAACCCTCTAATAAAAGCATGGTAAAAGGTGTGTAAGAACCAGCAATGAGCAAATAAATGGCACAATGATCAATTGTCCGTAAAATCTTTTTCCACTTAGGCTGTTTCACGGCATGATAAAAAGTCGAGGCTGCATATAAAAGAATTAAGCTTGCTCCATATACTCCTAGGTTGATAAGCCTCCAATGATCACTTTCTCGAATAGGAGCGCTGACTAAAAGAATAAATCCCACAATGCTAAGCATCAACCCGATGCCATGTGTTAAGCTATTAGCCCATTCATCTCCTAATACTAAGCCTTGCGCCCATTTTTCTTCTGAGGGCAAAGCTTCAGCATGTGTTAAACGTTCTTGAACAGAACGATTCTGAAAAGAAGACGATAAATGTTCTTTCATCACTACATCCTTTTCTATCGATATCGTCATCGAAAAGCCTGTCTCTAAAGTTCAAATTAATGAAGTCGAGTTTTTTTTAAATAACATCTTCAATTTATATTCTTAAGATGTTGATCGTCGATAATAAGCCGCAACCAGTCGGATTTCGTCATAAGTGAAATCAGAGGAAAGCTTTTCTTTAATTGGATTTAACCGATCCACACCAACATCTGCAATGACATTTTTAATAGCAGATTGCTTTTCTAAAGAAACTAAAGAAGAAAGATCTAAATTAATTCCTTGTTGGATAGCTTCTACTAAATGAGTGAGAATGGTACTTTTTGCTAGTTGGCGGATCTCGATAATTTTTTCTAAGCTATGTCCTTGTTGATAAAGCAAAACAGTTTCTTCTTGAGAATGACGCCGTTGAATAGGGGTTCTTTCAAGAATAGGCTTATGCTCCGTATGAGCATGAATCACGTCAAGAAATTTTTCGCCATACTTTACCCATTTAATAGGCCCCACTCCGTTAATTTTAGAGAATTCAGCCTGCGTTTGAGGATAATAGACTGCCATTTCCTGAAGAGCCCGATCACTGAACACAACAAATGGTGGAACCTCTTCTTCTCGAGCAATTTGAAGACGAAGCTGACGAAGAGCTTCAAAGAGTTTTTCATCATAATGAAGCGTTGAAGTCTCGCGTTTTTTACGTTCACGCTCTTCTTTTGGTGCTTTAAATGTCCGCTTTTTAAAAGTCAATGCTTGTTGTCCATTCACAATAGGAACTGACTTTTCTGTCCATTTCAAAACGGGATATTCGCCTTCTGTTAATCTCAACACGCCAACGTGAAGCAAAGATTCAATATAGTAGCGCACTTCTTGTTCTGAAGCCTCTTTTAAAAGACCATAAGTTGAAATTTGGTCATATCCCCTGCTTAAAAGTGCTTGATTTTTAGAACCTCTCAGCACATCTGTCACCATGCGAATTCCGACATTTTGTTTTAGGCGATACACACAAGAAAGAATTTTTTGAGCGATCACTGTGCCATCTATTTGCTCAGATTCTTCTAGACAATTATCACATGCTCCACAAGCTTCTTGTAAAAATTTTTCTCCAAAATATCGCAAGAGTTCATAGCGCCGGCACTTTAATGAGGTGCAAAGTCGATACATACTTTCTGTTTTCGCTTTCATTTGTTTGCGAATCACAGGATCTTCAAGATCTTCTAAAAAAGTATTATAAATGACAAAGTCTTGTGCTCCATATAACATCAAGCATTCAGCGGGCAATCCATCGCGTCCAGCTCGTCCAATTTCTTGATAATATTGCTCGATGGAACGAGGCATGTCTAAATGCATAATAAAACGAATATCAGGTTTATGAATACCCATGCCAAAAGCAACAGTTGCAACCATTAAAGTCACTTGATCATGTAAAAAGGCATGTTGGGAAGCTGATCTTTCTTGTTCCGTAAGACCCGCGTGATAGCGGCCTACAGCATATCCTGCTTGTTGAAGCTGGCTAAATGTATTTTCTACTCCCTTGCGTGTTGCAGCATAGATAATCCCAGAGCGATTGCCTTGCTGTTCTAAAAACCCTAAAAGCTGCTTTTCAATTTGAATCTTTGGGTGAAGCTTAATCGTCAAATTAGGGCGATCAAAACTTCCTTTAATAATCCTGGGAGTTTGCATGGCCAGCTGAGTTTGAATATCTTTTTCGACATCAAGTGTTGCAGTTGCTGTCAATGCAATAATGGGGCAATGAGGAAAAATTTGCTTCAAAATAGAAAGCTTACGATATTCTACACGAAAAGAATGCCCCCATTGAGAAATACAATGGGCTTCATCGATGACAAAAAACGAAATTTTAGTTTCTTTTAACCGCTCTAAAAATTGAGGATCCATTAACCGTTCAGGCGCTACATAAAGAAGTTTATAATCAGATAAATCTTTTAACACCGCTTGAATATCATAATAAGAAAGAGTGCTGTTAAGAAAAGCGGCCGAAATTCCATTTTTGAACAATGAAACAACTTGGTCTTGCATTAATGAAATTAAAGGAGAGACCACAATGGCAGTTCCTGGCTGCAATAAAGCAGGAAGTTGATAACAAAGGGACTTGCCTGCACCCGTTGGTAAAATCGCGAGAACGTCTTCTTGACACAATAATGCTTGAATAATTTCTTTTTGATACGGGCGAAAAGTGTTATATCCAAAATACTTCTTTAGCTCTTCTGCAAGCCTTTCTTCCGACCAAACAAAAGAATGATCTTGATTCATTGTGCTTAACATAACCTTCCTACCACGCATCAATAAAATTGATTTCAATTGTTTTTGTGAATGGGAATAAACACAAACAAAAACATTCTATAAATATAAGGAAATCAGAATTTTAAAAAAACTTTTAAAATAGTTTATTTCCATATTTTCAAATAGGAAATTTTCCTTCTTCATTTTCAAGAATTTTTTTAATGATGGGATTGCCAAAATTTGCAAAAATAGGAAGCACTGAGTGCATTGCAAAAAAACAGACAAAGCCCACATGCTCTTTAAGCCTTGATTAGGAAATGTTTAAATGAATCAAAAGCAACTCATTGCATCTTCTATTGAACAGACTTGCCTGAAATCTTTTGCTACTGTTTCGGATATTCGCAAAGTTTGTCGAGAAGCTTTAGATTGGAATTTTTATGGGATTTGCGTGGCTTCTATTTGGTTAGAAGAAGCGCGCGCCTATTTAGAATCAGCTCCTACTCGCCTCATCACAGTCGCCGGTTTTCCAACGGGAGCTGTTTCCACATCTATTAAATGCCAAGAAATGGAAGAAGCTTTAAACGCTGGAGCTCATGAAATTGATTTTGTAATCAATATTGGTTGGCTTAAAGAGCATCGCTTTCAAGCCATTGAAGAAGAATTTAAACAATTAGCAAATCTTTCTCATCCGCTTCCTTTAAAAGTCATTCTGGAAACTTGTTATTTAACTCATTTTGAAAAAGAACAAGCATGCCAAATAGCTATCTCGTCTGGGATTGCTTTTGTTAAAACGTCTACTGGTTTTGGAACAGGAGGCGCTACAGTCGAAGATGTCCACCTTTTGCGTCAATGGGCTCCTCAAGTTAAAGCTTCTGGCGGAATTAAAGACACAAATACGGCTCTTTCTTTATTAGAAGCTGGAGCAAGCCGATTAGGAACCTCTTCTGGGGTTGCTATTATGCAGGGCCTGCAAGCGGGCTCTCATCAAAATTCTGATATTCAAAACTTCTATTAATGGAGAAATCTCTTATGCAATCTCTCAGAAAAACTTTTTTCACAGTAGCTGTTTTTTTAGGGAGCTTTTCTCCTTATGACTTTATTCAAGCCGAAGAATCTCATTTTCCTAGCTCCCTAGAATGGCGTCTCCAACAATTAAACCATGATTCGGAAGCAACCGAACGCCTTCATCGCCTGTTTGATTTATATTGGGACTGGCGTATGAGTGAAAATCCTGAAGATGCGACTTATTTAGGATATGCTGTTAAGCAAGACCAATGGTCAGATCTCTCTACTGATGCTATTCATCGTCGTCAACATTTTTCTACTCAACTTTTAGATATTCTCAGTTCTATCTCCACTACACATTTAAACGATGAAGATCAAGTCAGCCACAGGATTTTAAATAAATTGTTGGAAGATGACCAAATTGAGTATCAATTCAGAAATTATTATTTACTTATTGATCAAATGAATGGAATTCATTTAAGTGTTCCCATGATCATCGAAATCATGCCCCATAAAACCGTCAAGGACTACGAAAATGTTCTATCCCGCCTACGCAATATCCCTGTCTTATTTCAACAAGCAATTCAACTTCTTGAGCAAGGCATTGAAGCTGGTATTACACCACCTCGCATAGCCATTCGACATGTGCCTCAACAAATTCTTAATCAGATCGTAGAAAATCCACTTGATAGTCCATTGCTCCAAGCTTTTCATCAATTTCCATCCTCTATAGACAATGAAACTCAAATTCGTTTAACTGTTGAAGCGAAAACAGTTTACGAACAGCAGGTTCTTCCATCCTTAAATCAACTCTACACTTACGTCATTGACCGTTATCTCCCAAATTGCCGTAAAACAATTGCATTCAGTGAGCTGCCAAACGGAGAAGCCTGGTATGCCCACAAAGCGCGCGCTTCTACAACCACGAATTTGACTCCTCAAGAAATCCATGCAATTGGTTTAAAAGAAGTTGAACGCATTCATCGCGAAATGTTAAATGTCATCCAAGCTGCAGAATTTAAGGGAACTTTTAAAGAATTTCTTCAATTCTTACAGACAGATCCACAATTTTTTTATGCGAGCCGAGAGGATCTTTTAAAAGGTTATCGGGCACTCACCCGTTACATCGAATCTAAACTTCCTCAACTTTTTGCTAAACTTCCTCATCATCCTTACGAGGTTATCCCAGTTCCTTCTTATTCCGAGGAGTCACAAATCGGAGCTTACTATTGTCCAGGTTCGATTGCTGATCATCGTCCTGGATACTTTTTTATTAACACAAGCTATCCAGAACAAAGACCGACATGGGAAATGGAGCCTTTAGCTTTACATGAAGCGGTTCCTGGTCATCATTTGCAAATTACAATTGCTCAAGAGCTTCAAGGACTTCCTGAATTTCGCAAAAATGCCTTCTTTACTGCTTATATAGAAGGATGGGGTCTATATGCCGAAAGTTTGGGATCTGAGTTAGGCCTTTATCAAAATCCTTATTCCATATTTGGCAGATTAAGCTATGAAATGATTCGCGCTATTCGACTTGTTGTCGACACTGGCATGCATGCGATGGGATGGAGCCGAGAGCAAGCCTTTGAATTTTTTAAGCAATATGTTGGCATGAGTGAACATGAAATAAGGACAGAAATCGATCGCTATTTGGTGATGCCAGGACAAGCTCTCGCTTATAAAATTGGAGAACTTAAAATTCAAGAAATGCGTCAATTGGCAGCGCAAACTTTAGGAGAAAAATTTGATATTCGCGATTTTCATTGGGCATGGCTGCGACATGGAACTGTTCCACTAGACGTAGCAGAACAGCATATTTCTCAATGGATGGATCACTCTTTGCAAACGAACGATGTACTAAAATAAAGAGTCTCTGACCTCTTATCGTTTTTTGAACCACAAGAGGCAATGACTAACAGTCAGATGAAGAGAAAATTTTTTGGTACTTTTGTGGCAAGTAACGAATTAAAACAAGCTTCCAATACAGTTGATACTTTTGAAACAAAACACCTAAATAAAGAGTTCCCAACCCCAATAAACTTAAAATGAAAGGAAAAAGCGAGGAGTCAGCAAAAACGCTATAGGCGAGATAGCATAGATAACCAAAAATTCCTAAGACGCCAAAGAAAAGAAAAATTTTCCGATTCAATAAAACAGCGAGCAATAAGAAACCAATATTAATGAAACAATAGACTGCCTTTAGCCATTGAGATGATCCTTGGGCAAGGGCTGTTAATGCAATCCAAAAAGCTAAAAGTCCAATAAAATAGCTATATAGAGCAAAATCTTCTTTTGCTCGTCGATCCAACCAGAATGAAATGCATAAAATGAAAATTCCCACGCCTAGTGAAAGAAGTTGATAGTCATGCCATGTAAAAAGATGAGAATAAAAGACAAGAGGGAAACTATCGAGAATAAGAAGCCAAAAAGACAAGTAAAGAGGCACTGTTAACAGTGGAAAGCGGACAAAAAGTAACAAGCAAGATGCCGCCAGCATCGTTGTTAGGTCCACAGCCACTTGATTCCAGTTAAGCTGCCATTCATAAGCCAAAACTAGTTGATTTTCTTGATTTCCTTCTAAAGAAATGGGACGAAGTTCCCAGCCATTTTCTAATCCATAAACCAAAAACGGGACCATGCAAACTGCTAATGTTAAAAGAAGTCCTCCCGCTGTGCGATAGGAAGAACTTTGCCATAGTTTATAGCCTACCGTCAAAAAAATCGCTCCATATAATGAAGCGATCCAAAATAAGCTAAAAGGGCCCAATTGACTTTGCCAAATGCTACCCAACCAAACCATGGCAAGCAAGACAATCACTGTTCCCAAATAATGAAAGACTGTGACAAGATTGAAGTGCTGCCCAGATGAAGAAGAGTTGCCCGACTGATGAAGAAAAAGCCATAAGAATCTGGCCTGCTCACTCGTGATAATCTGTTGGGCAACGGCACGATCTAAATCTTCTTTTGATACATTCATTTCTATCAGTTAAATTTCGCCATCAACCACTTAGAGAAAAAGAAAAAAGCTTGCTCAGGCGGCGGATTTGATCCATGCCTTTGAGTTCTCCAATCATGGACTTTGGCAGCCAATTGCATATAGAGATCTTGAATAAATTCGGCAATGGCATGAGCCCAAGACACCATTTTAAAAAATGCATCAGGAAAAGCCAAATAAATTAAATAAAATAAAACTCCATAAAAAATGAAATTTAAAATAAAACGCATATACCTCCATTTAATAGGTTGCCTTTCATATTGAGCTTAAAACTCAGGAACCCAATTAGATCTTTAATTACAAATTAGTACAATAAAGCATTTTATTTAACAAAAATTATCAAAATGAATCTCTTTTTTTAGAAAAATGTCCCTGAATTGCTCAATTTCTGATTTAACTTAGAGAGTGTCTCTGGATTGTTAAACGTTTACTTTAAACTTTCTTGTTTGTCTGTTTAGGCTGCCATACTGCATGAATATGGCAAGCAAGGCAGATAAACGATAAAGTCAAAAATCTGCTTAAATGAAATGCTTAGCAATGCAAAGCGACTCTTTTAGCCAAAATTTCTTATCCTGAAGTGAATTCAATGAAGCACTTCTAGTTTTTAAAACAAGTTCTCCTTTATGATGAAGTAGGATAACGGAATTTCTAGATCTCGAGGCATGTTATGATGAGAAAGTTATTATGGATCATAGCCACTGGAGTAGGAATTATCTGGATGTTCGTTATTCTCCTGTCTGTATCTACAGATATTCAGATTTTAGAACCCGAAGAACAACAAAAGTTAAAAGAAGGCAAGCTTTTTTGGGAATGGTCTTCCCCTTATGGGCCTTTGGCTATGCATTATGTAGAGAAAGGAGAAGGAAGCCGCCATGTTCTACTCATTCATGGCTTTAGAGCGCATACCTATACATGGAAATATTTAATTGATCCTTTAGCACAAGCTGGCTATCACGTGTGGGCAATCGATCTTATTGGCTATGGATTAAGTGATAAACCTGATAATGCCATATACAACGTTGATTTTTTTGTTCAACAAGTGGATGCTTTTATGGAGGCTAAAGGGATTCTCCAAGCGCATCTTGTTGGAAACTCAATGGGTGGCGGTTTAGCTTTAAATCTTGCTTTGGATTATCCTCATCGAGTTGCTTCTTTGGTTTTAATCAGTGCCTTGGGCTATCCATTAGATTTGCCCCTCTATATTTCTCTTGGCCGTCATATTAGTCAAATCTGGGCTCCTTTTTTAGGTCCCAGAATGGTTCGTCGCTGCCTTTATGAAATTGTTTGCAATCCAGAGCTTGTGACAGAAGAAGAAGTCGAAGCTTATTGCCTGCCTTATCGTTTCCCAGGAGGAATCACAGCCTCTCTTCTCACTCTGCGTCAATTTGATAATCAACGTTTAATGGATATGAGTCATCGTTATCCAGCTTTGAAATATCCTACACTTATCATTTGGGGAGATCGCGATTGGTTAGTTCCTGTGAAACATTATGAAAAATTTATCGAAGATTTTCCTCATGCTCAGCATCTTTTAATTGCAAATTGCGGTCATATTCCCCAAGAAGAATTTCCCCAAGAAGTTCTCAACGCAGTGTTGACCTTTTTACAAAGCATAAATCCAGAGAAGATAGAAGAAAAAAGGCGAGAAATCGAAGATAAAAGAGAAGAATTACAAGCATTACTTTATTAGCTAAGAGGGAATTTTCCTCTATCTTTCTTCTCTATTAAAAATCTTCCGCTTGTTGAGCTGCTTGCCATGCATTGTAATAAATATCTGCTTCATAAATAAATGGAGCATGGTGAATTTGCCAACCTAGAAGACGTTTAATACGAGAGTTATTCACTGTTAAATCAATTTTAAATCCCTCACTTAGACTTCCCATCTCTTGATTAGCTTCTTCATTAGATAGCACTCTAATTTTCCCCTCCATTTTCGCCACTTGAGATATTGCCTCAGCCATCTCTCGAACAGTCGTTGTAGAATCATCCACAACATTAAAAATAACGTTCGTTAATTCTTTTTCAGCAGCTGAAACATAAGCATAAGCTAAATCTTGTACGTGAACCATTGGCCAGCGATTATGCCCTTCACCAACAATAGAGATAGAGCCCGTTTGCAGAGAAGTAAATAATAAATTGGTGAATCCTCCTATCCCTCCATAAACATGTCCAGGTCGCATAACAACAGTTTTTAAGAGAGGACTTGTTGCTTTGAGTACTTTTTCTTCATGACTAGGACGCCATTTCACAATGTCAAGCGGATGAAGAGGGGTCGTCTCATCAACAATTTTATATCCTTGAGAACCATAAACCCATACTCCTGAGGTATAGATAAATGAACGAGGAAGAGCACTTTTTGAGAAAACATCCAGAATCGTCTCAATTGTTTTGCCATCCAACTCCACTCCTTTGTCAGAAGCATAATCAAACGCGCATTGAACAGCCACTTCTACTTCTTCTAAAATATGGCGATAACTGTTAGGCTCCGCTAAATCCCCTATCACAGGCCAAATTTCATCGAGACTTAAGAGATGAGCATTATCTTGCGAACGAACTAATCCATAGACTGTATGTCCTTTGGCACGAAAGGCTTTTGCAACACTATGTCCGATATATCCAGAGGCACCGGTAATGAAAACTCTCATAATTTCTCCAAAATCACTATGACTTTAATTATCTGTTTATGTTAAGCTTATGTTGTAGCAGCGGAGATATTCGTGCAATTATTTTCTTTAATCCCTTCTTTTTCTATTGTTTCCCCGGTCCCTCCCCTTTAGGGGTAATACTTTCTTTCTCTTTTATTTTTTTCTATCTTCAATCTTTTAAATTTTAACTTTATAGGTGGCTATGCATAAATTGGTCATCAAGTTGGGAACGAGTACGCTTACCCAAGGGACAAAACAATTATCTCGTCGTTATATGTTAGAAATGGCTCGTCAAATTGTTCATTTAAGGGAGCGAGGCAAGCAAGTGGTACTCGTCACCTCAGGAGCTGTTGCTGCAGGACGTGAATTACTCGGTCATCCAACAGTCGAACGTTATTGGCCTTCTAAACAAATGTTTGCCTCTGTTGGACAAGGACGTCTCATGCAGATTTGGGCTGATTTATTTGGATTATTCAATGTGCAGGTTGGACAGCTTTTACTGACAAGAGGCGATTTTTCAAACCGAACACGATACCTCAATATTCGGGATACTTTATATTGCTTGCTTAGGCATGGTGTTTTGCCTGTCATTAATGAGAATGATACTGTTGCAACAAAGGACATTCGAGTAGGAGATAATGATAATTTAGCTGCTTTAGCGGCTAATTTAATTGCAGCCGATCGGTTGATTCTTTTAACTGATCAACAAGGACTTTACACTGCAGATCCTCGCCAAAATCCAGAAGCTAAATTAATTCCAGTTGTCGAACATATTGATGACTCTATTTTTAATTTAGCTGGAGGAAGTTCAGCGGCTCTTGGACTTGGAACAGGCGGCATGGTGACAAAAGTACAAGCTGCTCGCTTAGCAGCTCAAAGCGGAACTAGCACGATCATTGCATCTTCTCAATCCCCTAATATTTTAATTGATATTGCCGAAGGAAGATCTGTAGGAACACTATTTTTAGCAGAAACAACTTTAAGAGAAAGCCGCAAACGTTGGCTGCTGTCGGAAAAGCATCAAGGAAGTATTTATATTGATGCGGGAGCTGAACAAAAACTTCGTCATGAAGGAGCAAGCTTATTGGCTGTTGGAATTGTGCGCACTTCTTCTCATTTTGAACGAGGAGCCATTGTCCAATTGATTTCTCCAGCAGGATTACCAGTAGCTGTTGGTATGACAAATTATGGAAGTCAAGAAATTCAAAAACTTATTGGATCTCACTCTAAACATATTGAGGATATTTTAGGTTATAGCTATGGTCCAGAAGTCATTCATCGCGATAATATGACGCGCATCAAATTTAGGGAGGCTGCAAAAGATGACAACCTTTAATTTAAAGCAAATGGGCCAGCAAGCTAAACAGGCTGCCTTTGCAATGGCAAAAGCAACTTCTACGCAGAAAAATGAAGCGTTGCTAAGCTTAGCTCAGCATTTACAGCAAGCCGAAAAACAAATTTTAGAAGCAAATGAAAAAGATCAGCAAGCGGCGCGCTTGACAGGTTTATCTGATGCCATGATTGATCGACTATCCCTCAAAGGGCGCTTAGCAGCCTTGATTGAAGATGTCAAGCAGGTTGCCGGCTTGCCAGACCCAATTGGAGAAGAATTTGAGAAAAATATTCTTGCCAATGGTTTGCAAGTGTGCAAAAGACGTACTCCAATTGGTGTTTTAGGAGTTATTTATGAATCTCGTCCAAATGTGACGATTGATGTGACTGCTTTAACAATTAAAACTGGAAATTGCGCCATTTTGCGTGGAGGATCTGAAACTCTTCAGACTAATCAAGCTTTATTGCAAGTGATTCAGCAAGCATTAAAGTCAGCTCAACTCCCCGCTCACGCAATTCAAATGATTCCGACTTCCGATCGTGAACAAGTCAAACATCTATTGCGCCTTCATGAAAGTATCGATTTAATTATTCCTCGAGGTGGAGCCCAGCTGCATCAATATTGTCGTGAAAATAGTACCATTCCTGTCATTACAGGGGGAATTGGCATTTGCCATCTTTTTGTCGATCAGACAGCAAACCAAAAACGAGCTATTGAAGTCATTTTTAACGCTAAGACACAGCGCCCCACTGTTTGCAATGCACTTGATACACTTCTCGTGCATGCAGATATCGCTCAGCTCTTTATTCCTCAAGTCATCCAACGCTTACAACAAGCCGGTGTTACATTTCGCGTCGATCAAAAAACATGGGAAATGTTACACCCTTTATCTTTGAAGGGTGTCTCTTTAGCTGGCAGCGAAGATTGGGATACCGAATGGCTAAGTTTAGTCTTAGGAATTAAAATTGTTCAAAATTTGGAAGAAGCTATTCAGCATATTTGCCAGCACAGTACAGGGCATAGTGACGGAATTTTAACACAAAATCAAAAACATGCGGATCAATTTTTGCAAGAAGTGGATTCGGCAGCCGTCTATGTTAATGCATCGACTCGTTTTACAGATGGCGGGCAATTAGGCCTGGGAGCTGAAGTTGCCATTAGCACGCAAAAACTTCATGCTCGCGGTCCTATGGGACTCAAAGAATTGACAACTTATAAATGGATCATTCAAGGAGATTACCATACTCGCTCTTAATAAGTTCGAGTTTGAAATAAAAAGTGAGGTGAATCATGCGCATTGCAATTATAGGTTGCGGCAATATGGGAACAGGCCTAGCGGAACAGTTAAGTTCTGATCATCAATTATTTTTGCATGATCGAGATTGGAATTGGACACAGGAACTAGCTCAACAATTAAAAGAAGAAGCTTGCCAATATTCTATTCAAGCCATAGACAAAGCACAGCTCATCTTTTTAGCTGTAAAACCTCAGAATCTCAAAGAGGTCTCCCAACAAATTGAATCTCATTTGAAAAATGATCAAGTTCTCGTCAGTTTATTAGCTGGCACCTCCCTTTCTATGTTACGACAAGCATTCCCCTACCCGATTATTGTTCGCATGATGCCTAATCTTGCAATGTCCTATGGAAAAGGAATTATTGGGTTAGTCAATTCTCCCGATCTTTCCACTGAATTGAAACAAGAACTACAAAATCTTTTATCCCCTTTAGGACTGATCTATTGGTTAAAAGAAAATCAAATTGATGCTCTTACCTCTTTAACCGGATCTGGTCCTGCCTTTATCTTTGCATTAATTGAAGGAATGGTCGAAGCAGGAATTGCGATGGGATTTCAAGCTTCCGACGCTCAAGAATTGATTATGCAAATGCTCCAAGGATGCATTACCCTTCTCCAAAAAACAGGGCAGCATCCTGCCTTGCTTAAATGGAAAATTGCTTCACCAAGTGGAACAACCATTGCAGGATTAAGAGTATTCGAGCAAGAACATGTTCGGAGCGGCTTGATCGAAAGTTTTTTAGCTGCTTACCAAAGGGCACAAGAATTGTCTAAACATCAAACCGAAGACAAGTCTTTATAGAACACCTAATAAACACTTAAATCTTTAATATAAAAAGAGTTTGAAAATTGAATCTTGCTGCTACAAATGGAACGCTCAAACCTCTTGCCTTGCGATTAAAAGTATCCTTTTGTATGCTAAATTCTCTTTAGAAAATTTATCTAAAACCCGGAGGAAATAATGAAATCAACGTTTTCACTCTTATTAGTTATCACTTTATGTTTAGTTCATTGTTTAACTCCTTTACATGCAGCTGAGGAGAACAACATGCAAAATAATCGTCCCATCGTTGAAATTGAAACAAATCAAGGAACTTTTGAAGTTGCCTTGCGTCCTGACATTGCTCCAAAAGCAAGTGAAAACTTTTTGAAGCATGCTGAAAGTGGATATTATAACGGTATCATCTTCCATCGCGTGATCAAAGGTTTTATGATCCAAGGTGGAGATCCTACTGGCACAGGACGTGGCGGAAAGTCTATTTGGAATACTCCTTTTGAAGATGAAGTCACTGATAGCGTGAAATTCGATCGTCCAGGAATTCTCGCAATGGCAAATGCCGGTCCTAAAACAAATGGCAGCCAATTTTTTATAACAACTGCGGCAACTCCTTGGTTAAATAAAAAGCACACAATTTTCGGTGAAGTTGTCAAAGGATATGATGTTGTTCAAAAAATTGAATCAACAAAGACTGGACCTGGCGATCGCCCTGCTCAAGAAGTCAAAATTTTACGCATGACTGTTAAAAATCCAGGCGAGGCAAAAAGCTAATTTTCATCTAATGGTTTCTTTTTAGCGCAAATCGCTTCATCGCAGTCGACCTAACACAAGTCCTCGAAAGCCTCTAATGAAAAATTTAGAGGCTTTTAAAGGGCTTTTCCTACTCTTTGCAATATGCTAAGTTAATTATCTCAAGTTACTAGCCGATGATTTTAGAATTATTGGAGAAATTCTTTCCTGGGATGATGAGAAAAAATTAGCTTTTATGATGGTAAAAAGAATATTTGAAGATAATGAAGAAAACGATCACCAAAAAGAAAGCCTTTAAAATCCACAAAAAACGCTGTCCATCTGGTCCTAACTGTGGACGTTATTTAAGGCGAGTGTGGATATCTAAGAAGTATGGATATTATTATGGAATTGAAACCGAAGCGTAGCAAAAACATGAAATGGATTAGAACTTAAGATGTACTTCCTCTCTTGGGAATGGTGATAGAAGGAATAGGTCCCAAAAGATTGGTTTTATAATAAAATGGGAAGGGATTATTTCGCTCTTGTTGAAGTCAATAATCAATTGATATGGATAACCCCCTCTTTAAATGATATGGATTATAAGAAATTAAGAATTAATCATTGAAGACATCTTTGCGAGGATCCAAAAGGCAAAAAACCTTTTGCAAAAATAAAAAAATTATAAAGCATATTAGGAACCTAAAATGTATTTCATTATACCGAAGAGAACTCAAAAATTGGAATTTGGGCTTTCACGCTAGCCGAAATTTCAATTTTTGAATTCTCTTCGGTATAACGAGAAAATGAATTAAGATGAATATTCGTAATTGGTCACTTGGTGCCTCAAAAAGATAATTGCATCTTGATTTTCAGTATGTTATAAGTTTTAACATGGAAGACAAAGATGCAATAATTCTTCAGTTAAGACAAGAAAACGAAGAACTAAAAAAGAGAATCAAGAATTAAGAAAGATCATCGAAGAATTAAATCGTCGAATCAATCATCTAGAAGAAAAGCTGCGTTTAAATTCTCAAAATTCTTCTAAACCTCCCTCATCAGATCGATATCCAAGGAAAAAGCCACCCTCTCAAAGCAAAAAAGAGCGAAAAAGAAGACCTGGCTTTTTTAGGAGATGGTTTCCACAAGAAGAAATCAGTGTATTTATCAAATATTATCCACAAAATTGCGATAAATGTGGTAGTCGTAGCTTTCTATCTAAGGCTAAAGCAGCAGAAGCTCGCCAAACATTAGAAATTCCACCCATTAAGCCAATAGTCACTGAGCATCAAGCAATGTCTTGTAGATGTGCAAACTGTGTTAAACAAGTCAGAGCACAACTTTCAGTAGAAGTGGTATCATATTTGGTCCTAAGATTAAAGCTTGGTGCAAGACACTGGCAGGCAAATTTCATTTAAGTAAATCTCAAATCAAAGAGCTATTTGAAACACTTTTAGGGATATCTATCAGCAAAGGCAGTGTTGTCAATATTCATTATCAAGCAGCCTTAATGCTAAAAGAGCCACATGAAGAAGCCCTACGGCACTTAAGAGAGAGTAAGACTGCTCATGCAGATGAAACAGGTTGAAGAACTTTAGGGCAAAGCAAGTGGCTATGGCAGGCAAGCGATAAAAATATTTTTATTTTCAAGATTTTTGCAAATCGAGGTAAGAAAGCTTTCCAAGCACTCCTCGGAAAAGAATATATTCAAAATTTAGTGACCGACCGATTTAGAGTGTACTCAACTTATGGCTTACATCAATACTGCTGGGCTCATCTCAAAAGAGACTTTAAAAGGATAGAACAAAGAAACGGGCTTGTATCCATCATTGGAAAATTAATGGGTTCGCTTTGCTCTTTTCTCTTCAAATGTGCTCATGAACGAGATGAGGGAGAGATAAGCGACAAGGAATTTATCCAAAAAGCAAAAAAAAATAAAAGATGAGCTCCAGTACTTATTTAAGCTAGGGCTAAGAGCTGATAACCAAGATCAAAAGCTTGGTGTAACCAGTCGTTTCTGTGAGCGCATTTTAATTGATGAAGAAAAGCTTTGGGCTTTTATAGAAGATCCAAGCTTAGATTTAACAAATAACCTTTCAGAGCGAAACTTAAGACAGGCTGTTCTTTGGCATAAAGTATCTTTTGGCAACAAAAGTGCAAGAGGAGAGCAATTCGTTGAGAGAATTCTCTCCGTTGTTGAAACCGTCAAAATTCAAAATCGGAATATTTTTGATTATTTGGTTGCTTGTTTTAGCGCTAGAAGTAAATGCCTAACTATCCCTTCATTTGTGTGCATCAACTAGATTTTTGATGCACACCGTGACCAATTACATTTAACGTATAATGATTAAAAATAGAATTTTCATGATAATAAATTACCCTTTATGCGAAGGCAAAAGTTAAAAATTATTCTGCCGGTACAATTTTAAATCCTTCTGAAAAGGCATGTCGGATAAACCATTCTTCAAAAGAAAATCCTTCAACAAATAATTGTTCTGCTTTGTCTTGACTCACTTTTTGCTTTACCAAAATCTCGTTTGCCACTTGAATAATTTTACCCAATTTTTCTTTGGCATATTTGTTATTCAAATCTCCATACTTTCTTGCATATTCAATCCACGGATGATGATCGGATGGTTCGATTGAACGAAGCAAATAATTTGCAAAAACAACATAAGGAATCATATCTGTCAAAATGGAAACATAAAACTCATGAATGGATGTTTTTTGAGACAAAAGTGCAATATGTTCATCACATTCTGGGCTGACTAATCGATCGTTTGCTTGCAGACCGTATTTTTTAAGTCTTTCAAAATGTTTTCCATATCCCAAAAACATATCAGCCATTTCCATGACATATGACTGATCATCTTTTGTTTCGCGCTTTGCTCTCGCTGCTAAAGTTTGTCCCAATCGATAAATATATAAAACGTCAGGTCTCATATATTTTTTTTCCCATTCATTTTTAGTTAAAGTGCCCGTTGCCATACCTTGTACCATTTGGGAACTAATGATATGAGTCATTTGATCAGATACTTTTGCATTTATCTTTAGTAAAGCATCATTTGCGCCAAGTGTTTTTAGAATTTGTGGAGATTGTTCTGTCGCAAATTTCTTTGGCTCTATGTATTGATAGGCTGTAACTTTTGTTGAAGGTAGCAGGCAAGCAAAAGAAACTAAAGCTATTTTAGTCGTATGATAAAAGCGATGTTTGATTTGAGAATTCTGATAAGGATGTCGAAGACTTTGGGTACTAGAATGAGAATAACGAAACGAACATGAAGAAATCATAGTTAACCTTTTAAATACTTAAAAATTAAGATCGTTTTAGATCATAATGAAAAGAGAAAAAGATGTAAAAGAATGTTATTTTAGATTAGCAAAACAGAAGTTAAAGCGTGTTAAATAACAGACTTTTAAATATCAGAAAAGAAATCAAAACATGCTTCTTGCAGCGATTTACCTTTCTCACAAAAGACAACATTTAATGACTGCTTTCATTTGAACTTTGCCTATTTGGGGTCTTTAAAGTCCTCTGACAAGTTTTCGATAATGATTACCATTCCAAAAGGATGAGCAAAATAACCTGCTTCAGCTAAAAGACGTTGTAGATGATCTTTTTCAGGAAGGTTAGAAAAATAAAGAATAGGAATTTGAAGCTGATGGTAGACGAAAAGTTTTTTCAGTAATTGAAGTCCTCTTGCTGTAGCCCAAGAGCCTGTTAAAAGGACGAGTGGAAAAGGCGAAGACGAAAGAAGATCAGAATTGACATCTTCAGATTTTGAGAAAAGGGTAACTTTAAAGGCTTGATCTTCAAAAAAGGCTTTAAGAGAAGAATAATGAGTTGATTCATCATGGAAAATAAGAACTTCACTCAACCTATTTAAAGATTCATCTGAAAGTAAGCGTATCTCTTGATCTGATTGTTCTTTTTGAATTTTTTCTAAAAGCTTTTCACTTTGTTTAAAAATTGCATCAACTGATTTTTCGGTAGATAAAACCATTAACACTTCATTAAGATGGAAAGGCTTGTCCTTAATGACCGCTTCCTTTAAACACGAATAAAGACGTTGTAAAAATGCGCGCATAAAAAATTGAATAAAATCAACGCCATAGCCCTGAAAAACAAGAGCAAAGCGTCCTTTTTCCAAATAAGCCGCCATGTCATATTTTTTAAGTAAATCCTCTAAAGCATGGGCAACAAAGGTTAAAATGCTTTTTTTCATCTTCTGATTAAAAGAAGCAAAGTTTTCTATCTCAAAAATGACAAAACTACTAGGATGAAAAGGATTAGCTGCTGGTTGCAACAGATGCAAATAATGTTTTAAGGTTGAGGTATCTTCCCATTCTGCTGGACGATCTTTTTCTTCTGCCATTAAGATTTTTTCTGTTTGTTTTTTAAGCAGAGAAGCCACTTTTCTTTGTAATAAACCTCCTTCAAGAGGTTTAAATAAAATTTCATCAATATCCGCCTCATAACACTTTTGAATTAAAGAAGTGTCTTGTTGGGTAACCGTTAACATTCCTATCAAGAGTTTGTGATAACCTAGCTGCTGACGAATTTTTTCAAGGACTCTGACTCCTGTTTCATCAATAAGATTAACATCTAGAAAAATGAGATCAGGTTGCTCATCCTTTAAAAGGTTTTCTAAATTCTGAGTTTCTTGAATCGTAATGATTTTTAATCCTGAGTACTTCAGAATTTTTAAGATGTATTGGCAAATATCAGGATCATCATCGATGACCAGGATTTTATAAGGAAGAGGAAGCGGACGGAAAGGTGCCTGATCTAAAAGCGGTAAGAGGAGAGAGAGGGAAAGAGGCTTTGCTAAAGTAAAAGTCATTCCATTTTGAAGAGCTGCTATTTGATCTTCTAAAGCTTGTTCCTCAACAATTACAGCAATCGTAGTCGTCAAATAGTCATTATTTTCATAAAACGCTTTGATGAGATTATATCCTGTCAAAATGGATGAATGATAAAGCGCATCAAAAAGCAAAATTTGAGGATAAAAGTCAGCTGAAGAAAGGGTTTGAATAGCTTTATCCGGCCGGGGCTCTGTCAGAATATCAAAGCACAAATCAGACTGAAGATGATGAAATTTTTTTAGGAAAGCTTCATCTTCATCGACAATATAGATGGAAGACAAATACCGTGTCTTCATAATATTTTGCACGTGAGATCCGAGAATTTCAATTTGAAAATGAAGTTTGATTTGCGTAAAGAACTCATCTAATGAGAAAAGCCATTGGTGATTCAAATGTCCCTGTTTCGCCAACTCTATTTGTTCAATGAGATCCATTTCCAATTTTTTGCATAAATCGCTAACAGCGATATAACCGTAAGTTCCGGCACTTCCCGCAATTTTATGAACTTCGTTTTTTAATGCTTGAAGATTATCAATATCTGGATCTTTTTGAACTGCTAAGATTAACTTTTCTAAGCGTTCTACTTTGTCAGAAATGGTTTTCTCATAACTGACTTTTAAATCCTCTAAAATAGCCTCTAAAGGCTCTGAGCTAGGCAATTGAGATTTGATTTGACAAAGTTGCATTAAAAGTTGCTGGACTTCTGTTGGACGAATGGGCTTTTCCAACACATAATCAACTTTAAGGCCTTCTTTTAAAATACGAAAACTTTTTGAATCTTGATAAATACGGGAAATAAAGCCAACAGGAGCATTTAATTTTTTCTTTTCTCGAAGCCATGCTACAAATTGAAAACCAGATCCATCAGGTAAATGCCCATCCACAATAAAAGCTTGGTAATTTGGATAATTTTCAGTTGCACGTTTTGCTTCTTCAATAGAATAGGCTTCATCAAGCTGAATGCCTAATGAATGAGATAATCTGTTAATAAATTGGCAGAAACTACGATCATCATCCAAGCATAAAATTCTGCAGCTAGGCTCTTCTATTTTCTCCTTTTTGGTCAGAGATTGTTTAATAGCTTGAAGAGATGCTGACTTTATCCAATCTTGAGCTTGTTTCCATTTTTTGGAAAAGAAAGATAACATAATTTTTGCTTCCCTTCGATAAAATAATTCTAGGGATTTCACGTAATATTGACTAAGGCGTGCTTCAATATGCTAGTGTCCTAGTTTAAAAACAGCTCTTAACATCTATTCAACACGAGTCAGATGGGAGCCAGTCTTAGAAAATGTAAAAATTTCGCCGTTCATAATCGTATAGAGAGGCCATCCTTTAAGCTTCATTTCAATAGAGCGATCTTTACTCGTTCGCTGAGCTATTTGTTCTTCTTCTAAATCTACTAAAACAATATCTTCATTATTTTCTAATTTAAAAATGTCGTACAAATTAGCTCTGGTTAATCTTACAATATTTTCAATAGTGGTTTTGCCTTCATGGTATGCTGTTAAAAGCAAAGGAAGAAGAAAAAGAGGATCTAAAAAGTCAAAATTTCCATCTTGGTACAATAATCTCTCTTGATTTTGAACTTCATGTTGATAGCCACTTCCTACTATTTCAATCACACCACTATTCAATGCATCCCAAAGAAAATCTGCTTGTGATGCATCTATAGGAAATAAATGTTGCGGAGTTGTTTCAGCGTAGATCAATAAAGCTCTAGAACGCGCTTGTTGAATCAATTCAATTTCCTCACGCGTTGCAACATTCAAGATATAAAGCCTTGTATTTTGTTTTTCTGCATAGTGAATGGCTTTATCTAAAAGCGTTTCATCTGCTCTCTTAAATTTTGCTTGTGGCCATGTATTTTCATTTCTTGAGTTAACGACAACAGGAAAGTCTTCCCAGGCTGCTCGTTGAAAAAGTCGATTCCAAGCACTATCATCCACTGCCTGATGATCAGGTGTTAAAAGGATCATGCTCCCTTGAATAAAGGTTTTTTCTAATCCCATTTCTTCCACATATTCAGAATTGCCTTTACTATACATAAAATAGCGCAGAGGAATGTTTAATTGAGCTAGCTGTTTATCGACGAGTTTCTTTTTTTCTATTAAATCTGAAACACTTTCGTTGGGTAAATCTAAAAAAGGGCTATCTAAAATTGTTGTAATTCCTCCCCTCATAATCGATTCAATAATAAATGACCAATTGTTCTGATGAGGAGAGCCAATTGAAATATGCGAATCAATCAATCCAGGCAGCATCAATAGGCGGCCTTTTGCGTCTAATACATAGTCTCTAGATGAATGAATCTGTACATCACGCGTTTGCCCGTCCAAAGTCTTCACATTCTTGATTATAATCATTACAACTCCTTTGTTTCAGCTAGAGGCAATCAATAGAGAGAGCTTGTTTTCTTATTTTATTGGGAGGGAATTTACACTCAACAGGCAATATATAGATAAATCAACTTAAACAACCCTCATCCAGTAAAATAACTTTAATCAAGCATCTAGACGCTTTTGCTTTTATCCTCATATTTATTATACCAAATAAGCAAATTGGTTCACTCACCTTAAAATAAAAATTATAATAATTCTAGTTTAATGTATATATAGGAATTCAAATCGCAGCTCTCCTACAAGAATACTTTTAGGGTTTGATAGATAAATGAATCGCCGATCACAGATTTCTAAATTTTTAGTGTGGTCTGCTCAAATGGCGGGCAAACCCATCACTTTTATCCTTGCTTTGACGTTTTTGTTGATCTGGCTATTAATTGGTGTGATAGGAGGATTTAGTGATAGCTGGCTGCTTGTGATTAATACAATTGCAACAGTTAACGCCTCTTTGATGGTATTTATTATTCAAAATACTCAATACCGAGAAAGCAAAGCCTTGCATCTAAAAATTGATGAACTTCTTAGAAAAAATAAAGAAGCAGAACGAGAATTGATTGCAATTGAACAAATGGAAGAAGAAGAACTAGAGAAGATTAGACAAAAGCTTTATAAAATTGAATCTAAGAAGGATTAACTTATCATATGTTGACACATGCTCTTTAATTAATTTTAAATTAATCATTAAATTATCGATTTAATTTTATTTAGTCTTTAAATTTAATAATAACATTTACAATATAAACAAATTACAAAATAGATTTTTTATAAATTCTCTTCTAATTAAATCTTTAAGCGTGTGTTAAATCACTTTTCATGATTTGAATTCGAAATGATTTAGCAGACTTTAAGGTGATGGGCAATCTGATTTTGAGATAGGCAAAAGGTTTCATGAAGATTATTCCTTTTTTCTTTTCATGGCTCAATTATTTAAGGCCTCTTAAGCATTATGGAATTGCCATTATCATTTTCTTGATCGGAGTTTTTCTCACGCTATCCACTTTTCATTTTTATAGAGACCAAAACATTCATCGTGCGCGTGTGGAATTTAATCGTTTAGCTGATCTGCGGTTGCATCTCATTCAAGAGGCTTTGTTAGCGACTTTGGAACAAATGGAATTTCTTGAGCAATTTTATTATGCGTCAGATGACGTAACCGCAAAAGATTTTCACATTTTTGTCAGTCACTCCTTTAATTTTTATCCCCATTTACTCGCTTTTGGATGGATTGAAGCAGATAGCCAAAATCTTTCTCAACGAAATTTATTGGGCCTCACTTTTATTAGTATTAAAAGTCCAATCTCAACAACTCGAAAATTATTTCCTTTCTCCTACTTAGAAATTTCAGATTCCAATCAACCTTTATACATTGATCTTAATGATTATGAAAATTTTAAAAACTCGCTGGAGAAAAGTCGTTTATCGGCTTCTAGTGTAACAATTTCGAATGTGATTCACTATTTACAAAAAGAAGTCAATAGCGGTTTTTTTTTATTTAAACCTATTTTTTATGAGGAAATGGAATTTTCTTCTCGTACAGGTTTATTTGGGACTTTAATTGGTCTGGCTAGTTTTAAAGAATTAACCAAAAGCATTAAGACTCAAGAAGACTCTTTAGGGTTGATGATTAACATTTATGATATTTCAGACGAGAAAGAGGAGCTTCTTTATTCGACTGAGACACATGAGCTGGAAGCCCCATCTAAAAATTCTTTTCAAGATCAGCAACTTCAAAGGCTATGGGCTCGAGATAATATCTTTAAGTTTGGCAATCGCACTTGGAAGTTGGAATCGGTTCCTTCATTAGAGTTTATTCGTCGCTCACATCAACACTATCTTTGGGCGATTCCCATTATCGGATTTCTACTCTCAAGTTTAATGGCTTTTTATTTTTTAGCTCTTATCAATCGCCGCATTTTAATTGAAAAGCAAGTGCAAAGACGAACCTCTGAACTTGAGACCATTAATAACATGCTTCAACAAGAAATTCACGAACGTCAGCGCATTGAAGAAAACTTTACTCAAGCTCAAAGAAACTTGCAGCGACGCCATGAAGCTTTAGAATATTTGACAAAATTAACAGCTTCCGAACCGGGTCATGCGATTCATGAAGTGATTTTACGCACAGCCACTGTCATGCAAATTGATCGCGTGGGTGTTTGGTTCTATGAAACAATAGATGAGACACAGATCTTATCCTGTGCCGGTCTTTATATCTTGTCTACTAATTCCTTTGCGAATCATCTTGAATTTACTTCCACTTATTTTCCCCATTATTTTAAAACGTTATCTAAGCAATTCCATTTAATTCTTCCATCTACTCAAGATGCCGAATTGAATAAAGAGCTATCTTCTTATTTTGCTGTTTTCCATATCTCATCTAAATTAGATATTCCGATTGTTTTCGAAGGCACCTTATTAGGTGTCTTATCTTGCGAGGAAACAAGAGGGCATCGAGAATGGCTATTAGAAGACCGTCACTTTGGTCAGACTATTGCTGATATTATTGCGATTATGATTGAACAATCAGCTCGACGCAAAGCAGAAAAAGCCCTGCAAGAGAGCGAAGAACGTCTCCGTTTTCTTACACAAAAAGCAATCGATGGGATTATTTCTATTAACGATAAAGGAGAAATTATCTCCTGGAACTTTGGCGCCGAGAAGATGTTTGGATACAGCGAAATGGAAATGCTTGGGAAGTCACTCCAAATTATTATTCCTCAAGATGGCTTTTTTATGGATGAAATCAGTACTAAACCTATCGAACTTAAAGGCCAGCATCAAAATGGACATCTCTTTCCTGTTGAAATTTCCCATTCGCGTTGGGAAAGCGGAGATGCTTTTTTTGATACCATTATTATCCGTGATATTACAGAAAGAAAAGAGAACGAGAAACGCCTCATCAAAGCGATGCGAGAAGCTAGAGCTGCTAATGAAGCGAAAAATGAATTTTTGGCAACTATCTCTCATGAATTACGCACCCCTCTTAATGCAATTATTGGATTTAATCAATGCCTTTTGATGGGCATGGACGGGCAAATTAATCAAGCACAGCATTCAAGCTTAAAAAAAATTGAAAAATCTTCTTTTCATTTATTAAGCCTTATTAGTGATGTTTTAGATTTAGCAAAAATTGAAGCTAAAAAAATGGAACTTGAGATGATGCCTTACAATATTGTCGATATCGTCGTATCGTGTATAGATGAGATGCAGTCTCTTGCCAGACAAAAAAACTTGGAACTTTCTTTTTCTGTTGATAAGTCTTTCATTTTAGTCGAAATGGATAAGATACGCATTCGACAGGTGCTTCTCAATTTATTGAGCAATGCTATTAAATTTACAGAAAAAGGTTCTATCAAAGTGACTTTGATCAATCATCCTAATCAAGTTAACATACAAGTTATAGACACAGGGATTGGGCTTTCTTCGGAAGAATTAGAGAAAATTTTTCATCCTTTTTCTCAAGCTGATAGCTCAATTACGCGAAAATATGGAGGAACTGGTTTAGGGTTATTTATCTCAAAAAAAATCATTAACCTGCACAATGGATCTATTAGCGTAGAAAGTCAAAAGGGAGAAGGAAGTACTTTTACAATTACTCTACCTAAGACACATTAGAGCCTAGTCTTTTTAAGTCTTTTAAAGATATAGGCAGTTTAACAGCAAAATACCAATTCTCTACTATTGTCTATGTGCTAGGTTAGAAAAATCAGTGGATATCAAGTTAAACATTTCTTGCGATCGAAGTTCTTTTAACTTTATAGATGGAAAGAGGTTTTAAACTTGATATTATCGATGAATAAAGGAATGTCTATGACAGATTCAGGAAAAGAAGTTTTAATTGTAGAAGATAATGAGGACAATAGTCTTTTAGCGGAAAAAATTTTAAAATACTATGGCTTTAAAACTGTTGTTGCCTCTCATGGAAACGCAGCTCTTCAATATTGCGAAACCCATCAACCAGATCTTATTTTAATGGATTTATCTCTTCCTGATATTGATGGAATGGAAGTGACCCGCATTTTACGTAAAAAAATCGAATATCAGCATATTCCTATTATTGCTTTAACGGCGCATGCGATGCGTGGCATTCAAGAAACAACCCAAGAAGCCGGCCTAAACGATTTCCTTACGAAACCCTTTCTTCCCAATGATTTAATTAGTCTTGTTCGTAAATATTTAAGCAATTCATAAAAAGAGAATAATAGGCCTGATTGGTGAACCAAGACATGTACTTTCGCTATTAAAGAAATTTGCGTTGAACTTGGTAAAGTTGCAAAAGATGAGCAATATCCTCTTTTGTAAGGGGTTTATTAATAAAAGCCAAAGCTCCGGGAATTTTATTTTCAATATCTTTAGCAATAACGCTGATAAAGGCATAAGGAATTCTTTTTAAGAGGGGATCGTTTTTTAATTGTTGGACAATTTCGTAACCATTCATCGGAGCCATCAACATATCCATTGTAATCAAGTCCACTGGTTGAGATTTCGCTAATTCAACAACTTCCGTTCCTGTTTCTGCTTGAATCACACGGCAGCCTAACTCTTCTAAATAATGAGTCAAAAGAGTTCGAAAATCTTCATCATCATCAATCACTAACACTGTTAGGTTTAATTTTTTATCCATCCCTTCGGAACCTGTCGAAAGATTTAATGTAGATCCTGTATTGCTTTTCAAAAAGCCTGTTGCTTGTTCAGATGAATGAAAAAGCAAACTATATATCATCCCCCTCCCCAAACGGCTTGCAACTTTGATTTGATAACCCAATCGATTTGCCAAAGACTCAGCAACAGCAAAATCGATACTATCTTGTTCAGGAGCAATAGATGGAATCTTGGTACCATTTTGACTGATTTCCATTTCAATGGGTTTTGAGGTACTGCGATCTGTTTTCAATTGAATCATAATTTGACCTTGAAATTGATGAATGACAGATCTTATTAAATGTTTAAGGAGATCTCTAAAACTGTCTACTTCGGTTTCTAAAGGAGGAACATCTTTTGGTATCTCTATAATAAATTGAATATTTTGAGGTTTATCCATTTCCTCTATCATTTTTCTAACAAAAACTTCCAATTTAATCGCTTGCATATGATTCAAAAGCATCGTATCTTCACGTTTGGAAAGATCAATGATTTCATTCATTAAACTTAACATCGCTTGACAATTGTCTCTAATACGTGTGGCATAGGCAATTTCTAAATCGGTTAAATTACCTCCTACATTTTTCATTAATAACGAAGAAAATTTCATCATTGTATTTAAAGGAGCTTGAAACTCATGGTTGAAGCTAGCCAAAAACCGATTTTTAGAAAGCTGAGCAAGTTCAATTGCTTCTTGAGCTTCTTTAAGTTCTTGCTCCCACCTTTTATGTTCTGATGTATCAGAACCAATAATCAAATAACCTGTGATTGTATTTGCCTCATCCCGTAGTGCTGTAATAGTTTGAGAGCTGGAGAATAGAGTCCCATTTTTTTTTCTCATTGTCCACTCAGAGTCAATCCAAATAAGATATCGGCTTGATGCTACTAAAGTGTCAAAATCAGTATATTGCATAGGCTTTGTTTTGCTTTTCAATTCCTCAGCTTTATTTCTTAACTCCTTTCGATCATATAAATCCAAAACAGATAACTGATTCGTGACTTCATCAGCCTTATACCCTAATACTTTTTCAGCCGCTTTATTAAAAGAAGTAATGACTCCTGTTGTATCCGTTGTAACCATCATTTGCTTAGCACTATCAAGGATCGCTTTATATAAGTCATTGGTTTGTCGAAATTGTTTTTTTACTCTCGCTAATTCAACGCTGTCACGATAAAACATTAGAGAAAATACAGAGATTAAAACACTGGAAATAATTCCTCCCAAAAGACTTAATAAGAAAGATTTCTGTATTAATAGTTCAACTTTTTGAACATTGCCTTCAATTTCTTGATTTTGATTGTTGAAGATTTCATTCATGACCGTTCTAATTTGGTCCATGTATTGTTTACCTTCACCGCTTTGCACCTTCTTTTGTGCTGCTTCAAATCCCTGAGTGCGCCGCGTATTGATCACGTCTTGAAGTTCAGCAAGCTTTAACTTTATTAATCGTGAAAGATCTTCTAGAAGAATTTGTTGCTTAGGAAAAGGGGATAAATTCTTTGATAAAATACGAAAATGTTCATCTATTGTTTGTAATGCCATGTAATAAGGCTGTAAATAATTTTCACTTCCTGTAATGGCATATCCTCTTTGACCTGTTTCAGCATCTTTGATATCTGATAACAAGATGATCATTTCTTCTTTTTGTGTACGTAGATCCCGTCCTTTTAGCAAGGCTTTAATTAACTGTTGAAAACTATTAAAAGCAGCGCTACTCAGGGCAATAGTTGTCACAATTCCCACTAGCACTAAAATGAAATAGTTTTTTTTCATATTCGGCTTTCTCCGCCTTATCTAAATATTGCCTTCTTTATACCGAAGTAAATTCAAAAGTTGAAAGTTTTGAATTTACTTCGAAGATATGCCTTAGGCATAAAAATGTTATCTCACGTTATTATTTCTTACTTTCGTCAGCTTTAATCATCTCAATCATCAATCAAAGTTGATCTCCTATGACTTTATCGTGCTTTTTTGCCTCATTCTTCACGTTTTCTAAATCATCAAGGATTTCATTAAATTGATAGATCAGGCCCATCATTTGTTTGAGGTGATACAAAAAGACAAAATAATCTTCCACGACATCTAAACTATAGCGATTAGTCGTATGTGTTGCACGAAATCGAATCATTTCTTGATTAAGAGAACTCTGGAATTTATTTAAAATATTAAAATCAAATTTAGTATGTCCCTCTTTCAACTTAACTGATGTTTCTTTTAAAGCAAAATCCACAACTTCAATGATGCGTTGGATATGCTTCAATAATTCAGGATCAAAGAGTTTTTCTAAAGTTGGACTAAAAACGCCGTAAATAGAGCGAAGACTCTGCCATAAGCGTTTTTCACAATTAATAAGATCTAACCAAAGTTCTACAGAAGTAAAGTGAACAAATAATTCTACTCTGAGTTCTTGTAAGATTTTTCGATTTTCAGAGAAAGCTTGATCCACTTCTTCTATTAGAGACGGCAAAAATTGATGTCTCTTATGTAAGCTGCTATCTGAAACTAAAAGGGACTTGAAAAAATGCCGGTATAAATTAAACATCTCTGCCATATTTAAGCGCATCTTTGTTAGCGCTCTTGAAGGCCAGAAAAGGTAAGAAACAAAAATCGCAATGATAAGTCCTATACACGTATCTAAAAATCGAAAAAAAGCATCAACCCAAGGACCGACCGTCGGATGCATTTTCCAGGGAATCATAATAATGGCAACAGAAAGAGATGCCATGCCATAGCTATCAGGGATTTTTAACAAAGAACACAATAAGATCGTTATAAAAAACGCAAGCCCTAACGCCAATACATCTGCACCAAATAAAAGTGTAACGATGACTCCAACAACAGAACCTATTATAATCCCAATAAATCGAATCCAAATCGCTTGATAAACTCCGCCTATGCTCGCTTGTAAAACAACAACCGCTGAAATAATACACCATAAGCCAGGAGCTAAATAGCTAGGATGTTTGAAATAAGAATCAACTAAAAAACAGGCATATAAACTTAAGAGGGCGGCGACGGTCACTTTAATCGCCATTTTGATATCTAATCGAACAATTTTTTCTTTTATTTTTTTAATCAAAATTTTTATCGAAGATTTACGCTTAGTTTTTCGTCCCAAGATCTGTTTGCTTTTTCCCCTGTCTGGCATAAAGATTTTCCATTTTTCAATGAGTTATGCATTACTTAATGCTTATTTCATAGAAAATCATATTAAATCAAATATTGCCTGAAAAGAATCGCTTAGCGCCTGTAACAGCTATTTAAACAAATAGTTTTACAGTCAATACTCATCAAACTAAAACAAAATTAAAACAAGGAAATTCAAAATAAACATAAATCAAATTTAAATTATTAAATTAAAACAAAACAATTTTAAAAGACTGTGATGCTTTCAAAGCAAAAATGCACATTGCTGCATAATTATTTTTAGTAAAAATCGCTCTTTGCTATAAGAAGAATACTTTCACTAAACATCAGCAAGGAGGTTGTCAGTGGTACTTCCTAAGGAACCCGACATACACATTCCGCTTATTCAACTGATGGATCAGCAGGCGTCTCAAACACCCTCTCCGCTCTATTTAACTATTCAAGATCAACTGGCTCATTTAATTCTTCAACGAAGACCTTATCCTCATTTATCCTTGAAACCTTTCAGTGGGAATTGATTGATTGTATTAACAATTGATGTTTAACCATTTAAGAGTGATTAATCGTGTTGGTTCATATGTTTTCCAGCCTTGACAAAACTGTCACGATCAAGGGATTGGATTAAAGTCAAAAATGCAATAAACAATTGTGTAGGAGGTATTAAAATGAAGCAGAGCGCTTTTTATAACATGTTTGTAGAATTATTAAAAGACCTGTTTGATGCAGAAAATCAAATTGTTCAAAATTTGCCTAAAGTGATTCAAACAGCTTCTAACCCTGAACTTAAAGAAGCACTTTCACAGCATCTAGATGAAACTAAAAACCAAGTTCAACGTTTGAAGCAAATTTTTAAAATGTTGAATGAAAATCCAACTGGAAAAACTTGTAAAGGAATGAAAGCTCTTTTTGAAGAAGGGGAAGAAGTTATTAAAAAAGGTGAAGCTCCAACTGTCAAAGATGCTCATTTAATTATTGCCTGCCAAAAAGTTGAACATTACGAAATTGCAGCATATGGTTCAGCTCGTGCTCTCGCTCGTCATTTAAATGACGCAAGACTTGATGATCGTCTGGATTTTGATGAAATTGCAGATTTGCTTCAATTGACATTAGATGAAGAAAGTGCTGCTGATGAAAAGCTAACAGATATTGCTGAAGGCGGATTCTTTACTCAAGGGATTAATGAAGAAGCTGAAAAAGAAACAAGATCATCTTCTAAGCGTAAAACGCCTAAATCCTCTTAAACTAGCAGTTTAATATGCTGCGCCTATGTAAAAGGCGTAGTATATTTATAAAATAAACAAAGGAAATTCTTATGGCCGAAAAACAATTTCCCCCTCAAAAGCAAAATAAACAACCTGGGCATGAAACAGAGATGACGCCTAAACCCCAATCAGAGAATATTGCATATAAAGGAAGTCATAAATTGGATCATAAAATAGCTCTTATTACTGGCGGAGATAGTGGAATTGGCCGTGCTGTTGCCATTGCCTTTGCAAAGGAAGGCGCCGATATTGCGATTGTTTATTTAAACGAACATGAAGACGCTGAAGAAACCAAACGAAAAGTTGAGAAACAGGGAAAACGTTGTTTGCTTATTTCAGGGGATGTTGGCGATGAAAATTTTTGCCGCAAAGCCGTTGAACAAACTGTTAAAGAACTAGGTGGTTTAGATATTTTGATAAATGGAGCAGCAGAGCAACATCCTCAAGATGATATTCAAAAAATTAGCAAAGAACAACTTGAGCGCACTTTTCGCACAAATATTTTCTCTTGTTTCTATTTTGTAAAAGCTGCTCTTAAACACATGAAGGAAGGGTCTACTATTATTAATACAACATCTGTAACTGCTTATAAAGGCAATCCCACGTTATTAGACTATTCTTCAACAAAAGGAGCTATTGTCGCATTTACTCGTTCATTATCCAGAAGCCTTGCAGAAAAAGGAATAAGAGTGAATGCAGTGGCTCCCGGCCCTATTTGGACTCCCCTTATTCCTTCTACTTTTGATGAAAAAAAAGTCAGTGAATTTGGTTCTAATACCCCCATGGGACGAGCAGGCCAACCTTATGAAGTTGCTCCTTCTTATGTATTTTTAGCATCTCGAGATTCTTCTTATATGACAGGGCAGATCTTGCATCCCAACGGGGGAGACATCGTCAATAGTTAAGAACTTTAAAAGTTCATCTATGAAAAGTAAGTAGACAAAGTGATGTAACATGGTCCATTTCATGAAATCATACAGTTAACACTCTATTGGTTTGACTCAAAGAGCTGTTGATTAGCTTGAAAGAAAGAATCAACAGAGAAGCACTAAAGGAGAAAAATTGATGTCTCGCGTAAAACCTATGACTATTGAAGAAGCTAAAGGAGACGTAAAAGATCTTTATCAATCTTTAGAAAAAAAGATGGGTAGAGTTTTAAACATCTTTTTGAATATGGGCAATTCTGCTGCCGTCTTAAAAGGCTATCTAAGCCTACATGAAGCAGCTAATCAAACAAGCATACCACCCAAGATTAGAGAGCAAATTGCCCTTCTTGTCGGCCAAGCGAATCATTGTCAATATTGTTTATCAGCACATACGACTGTTGCCAAATCATTAGGAATTAACGATCAAGATATTTTACAGGCTCGCCTTGGAGAATCTCAGGACTCTAAAAGCCAAGCTATTCTGAAGTTTGCTAAAACTGCGGTCGAAAATCGCGGTCATCTTTCCAATCAAGATATTGCAAGTTTAAAAGCTACAGGAATCAATGATCAAGAGCTTGTTGAGATTATTTTGCTCATTAGCCTTAATCTTTTTACAAATTATTTTAATTTAATTACAGATCCAAAAATAGATTTTCCTTTAGCACCCGAAATTAGTTAGGGAGGCAAATATGGAAAAAAAAATAGGCTTAGAAGAAACTGTCAAACAACAAATGGCTAATCATCTAAGTTTAATTCTAGCTGATACTTATGTCCTTTATATTAAAACGCAAAATTTCCATTGGAATGTTACGGATTCCCGCTTTTATTTTTTGCACTTATTTTTTGAAAAACAATATAAAGAACTCGCAGAAGCTATCGATGAACTAGCTGAACGCATTCGTGCACTAGGATTCCGTACTCCCGGAGGCCTTAAACAATTTATTGAAATGTCATCTCTTAAAGATTCGGAAGCAGATTTGAGTGCTGATGAAATGCTGCAAATACTTTTAGATGATCACCAAAGTTTATGCTGTTGCATCAGAGAGCACATTGAGCTTGCTTCTAAATTAAGAGATGAAGGAACCGCTGACCTTTTAATTCAACGCTTGCGCGCTCATGAAAAAACTGCATGGATGTTAACCAGCCATCTTGTCGATATTCCCGTTTGAAATTTAAAGAGGAACACAAATGGCTGATAAACCAAATACAATGAAGGCTATTGTTATAGAAAGTTTTGGAGGAGCTGAACAACTCAAGATAAGGCAGCTACCCATCCCTGTACCTAAGCCAGATGAAGTGCAAATTAACGTTATATGTACTGCTGTCAATCCAGTGGATTGGAAAATTCGCAATGGCCTTTTGCAACAAAGAATCCCTCATCATTTTCCCTTGATTCCTGGATGGGATGCCGCAGGGACTGTATCTGCCTTAGGATCTAACGTCAAAAATTTTAAAATTGGCGATGCAGTATTTGCCTATTGCCGTAAACCTATCGTTCAATGGGGAACTTACAGTGAATATATTTGTTATTCTTCTGAAAATATCGCCCATATGCCAACAAATTTATCCTTTGCTCAAGCGGCTGCTATTCCACTGGCGGGCTTGACCGCTTGGCAGTCTTTATTTCAAGCAGCAAACCTTAAAAAAGGTGAATCTATTTTAATTCAAGCAGGCGCAGGAGGAGTCGGAAGCCTTGCCATTCAATTTGCCAAATATGCAGAAGCTTTTGTCATCACGACGGCAAGTCAATCCAATCATGCTTACGTTAAAAGCCTAGGCGCAGACTTAGCTATTGACTACCGCACACAATCTATTGAAGAAGAAGTAAAAAAAGTGGCTCTCAAAGGGCTCGACGTTGTATTTGATACTCTAGGAGGACAATCTTTAAAGGATAGTTTTTCTTTTTTGAAGTCAGGAGGTCGCTTGGTGTCAATTGTAGAACCTCCCAACCAAACTCTTGCGGAACACTTTAAAATCCAATCATTCTTTGTGTTTGTTTCCCCTAATGGCAAGCAGCTTCAAGAAATAGCTAATCTTATTCAAGCAGGTCAAGTGAGGCCTATTCACATTCAAGAAATGTCTTTAGATCAAGCAGCTGATGCACAAGAAAAAAATCGAAAGGGCCATGTTCAAGGCAAAATTGTCCTGAGAATTAGAGAAGAAAGTGTTTAATTGATTTAGATTTCCATTAAAAATTAAATGACTCTCCATAAACTTTGCTTATTTTTTTTGACGAAATTTAGGTTGCATAGTTGTATAACCTGGACCAATAATTTGAGAGAGTTCTTTTTCTAAATAGTCTGCTAATTCAGGATAATAATCTTTTAACCAAAGTTTGAATTTGTAAGTTTTTGTAAAAAGCTCCTGATGAAAAACAGCGGGTTCTTTTACCGCATCATTAAAAACAAATTGCCCCACATCTATATGAACAGGCTTTTCATCGACCACTCCCGTATTTTGCATGAGAGCATGATCATTATCAGCTAAACCTCGCGAATATTCAGATAAAATTAAATTCAACAACCGTCGAACAATTTGTTGCGCTCCGAGTAAATCATTGTTATCTTTAAATTCTAGAATTTTTTTACATAAAAGATCTGCACGACGTTGAATGCAGAACTCCATCTGATCGAGATCTATTAAGTATTTCTCCCCCATATTGCCGTAAATTGTCAATTGATGCTTCAAATGATTCGTTTTATTGAGATGAACAAAAATAAGTCCAGTTTCATCTTTTAAATGTTCAAATGCAACTTTCCAGCTCCGCATCACGGCATCCATTAATTGCCATTTTTTTTCAGATTTTTCCTGTCGATACTTCACAATTGCTGGCAAGGGAGGAAGATAAACGAGCCAAGGAGGTAAGCGATAGTGCTGATATTTAAAAAATTTAACAACATATTTTCCATCTTGGCTACCAAAAACATAGGATTGACATCCCTTTCCTAGATAAGTATAGGATTGATTCAATGCATGATTAAGTTCAGCTTGTTCAGCAACTAACAGCGGACGAGTTTCCCAATGAGATTGGAAAGGGAAATGAGAAGTAATATTAGCAATTGAGAAATTAGCAGTTAAATGAAAATAAAGACGACTAAAGCCATACAAAGATAAGGCAAGAAAGCTTAAAACAAGCAAACGAGCAACATTTTTTTTCATTTTTGAAACCAATCGTTTAAAGAAAAAAAAGTCTACCGTATTCACATAAAAATGTCGAGATTAAGTCTCAACACTTTATTGTCGTTTGTCCAGCAGCAAACACGATCTCAATTCCCAATCTAGAGCCATTTATCATTGAAGATCATTAGAAATCCTCCCCGCAAGCAAAATGCGTTGAATTTCAATCAGACAACTGCATGTTCAAAGCATTCATCAATGGATTGAATTTTACCTTCATTCATTTGAGTTGTGACATATTTTGCCCATGCTTGATACCGTTGAATCACTTCTTTAATAGAGGGTCGCTCAGATGGTTCTATTCTTGTACAATGCCAAATTAAATGAGCCAAGCTAGTTTCCTCTTTTGGTTCCGGATAAAATACACTATAGACATATTTCCCATTGAAAAGCTCTCCTATCTTTTGAACCAAACGATTACCAGATGGAGTATTACGAGACGTGTCAAAAGCGTGATGTTTAAGGAGAGGCTGTCCTGACAAAGTTTCCCAAAGAATAAGACCTACACTCCAAATATCTAAATTGACATCAAGCTTTTCCCATTCATCTTTGATATTATAGTGAACCATTTCAGGAGAAATATAATAAGGAGTTCCAATAAGCCCTTTCTTTTCCGGATTCTGAATCCATTCCACTTGACCCTTTGCATTTTTTTTGGAGATTTTATTTGCACAAACAGTTCCTAAATCTGAGACAGCGGCGTCTCCTTTTCTTGAACACAGAATATTGTCTGGCTTCATATCACGATGAATGATTCCTCGACTATGAAAGCTATCCAAACCAACAAGAAAAGAACCTATCATATTGACGAAAACAAGTTGATCTGGCTTAGACAATTTCTTTTCTTTGAAAAAGATGCTCATATCTCCCAGAGAAACAGCGATTTTTCTTTTTCCTGACGTGGTCTTGACGGGATAGCCCGCTGTCAGCTGAATAATTCCTATTTGCTCATCAATAGAGACAACCTTGCAAGTTGGCCAAATCCCAGGTAATTTTCCATACAATAAACAATTCTCCGCTTCTTTTAAATAGCCTTTACTATCCTCTGAAGAGATGGCCTTTTTAGCTGGAGCCTTTGGCGCTTTCTTATCTTTAACAGCTGATTCGTGATTTTTATTTGGAATAAACTGTTTTGCTTTGTCGACTTTAACCTCTTTGCCTTTCTTTGCTAATTTTTTATCAGATTCAGATACTGCTGAAGCAATTTGATCG
This sequence comes from Parachlamydiaceae bacterium, assembly GCA_044226925.1. Taxonomy (GTDB): domain Bacteria; phylum Chlamydiota; class Chlamydiia; order Chlamydiales; family Parachlamydiaceae; genus JANWJE01. Next base: position 1,540,485 of record JBGAGC010000001.1, on the reverse strand, counting down.
CTTAAAGACTCAGAATCTAGCTCAATAATAGTTTTACAATCTTGGTTTTTCTTATCTTTTATCTTACAATTATTCTTTTTCGCAGGGTTCTTAACTACATTTGAAGAAGCTGATGATTTTTTTTGTTTTTCAAGAGAATTTGCAGATTTTTCGCTCCCGCTCTTAACAATGAATCCATTGCTATTAAATTCGTCTTCTTCTGATTCTTTATCTTCTTGAACTTTTAATTCAGGTGAACTTTCTGAAGAATCAGATGATGAATCTGAAACATCTTTTTTCTGCGAAGCTTCATCTATTTCATCTTCCACTGCTGGCAATGGCTGCAAAATGACATACTTACAACGATCACTACCTTTTTTAATATCATGAAAAGAGGTCAAAACAAAAACAGCTTTGTATGAGCCATTTTTGATAAAACCTTCTTTTAGATAAACTTCTTTATCTGCAGGAATAAAGATCACACGCTTCCCTTCAATAATTTTTGTCGTCGCTTTCTGCTGACTATCTTTTATTTCCTGCCACGTTCTCTCAATTGCTGTAATAAGAGAAAGAGAAAAATCTGTGCGCTTTGCCTTAATTAAACGTTTAGCATAAAGACCTAAGACTTGTATCCCTGTCAATTGAAATAACGTTTGATCACGCTCTCTTTCCTTTGCAGTTACACTGGAACATAACGCATTCAAAGTCGCTTCCAATGTCGATTTCAAGCATGAATCGCCAAATTCTTTGATAAGCAATTTAACTCGCGGCATTTCGCTATTGTTCTCTTCGAGCTGTCTTTCCAATTCTTTAAATTGATCTTTAGCCGCTTGTAATTGAGCTATTGAAAAAGTTTGTTTTAAAGAATAAAGCTTTTTTTCCAAATTAAAAATTTGTTCATACCAATCGTCTAATCCTTTAGCTTTGATATTCTTTTTATTATCAAATAATCCCTTTAATTGCTGTTGAATAGTATTAATTTGAGATAATGATTTATCTTGGATTTTAACAATCTTTTTCCCATTAATCAGCTTAGGTGTATTTAATTCTTTATTAAGTCGTTCAATGGCTTCTGCTTCCGTTCTTAACTGGATGTCTACTCCTCTTAACCTCGCAAACCACTTAATTGGCCACCATAATTGATTGTATTTTGCCTTTCGTTTCTCATGAATACAGCGAAGTCCATGCAACATTTGCTTTTTAGAGCTAAGTGACACATTTTTATCTCGCCAAAAAATCTGAGTAATTTCTAAGATTTTATTCAACGTTAAATGATGAACACGAGATCCGATCTTCTCCAAACGTTTTTTTTCAGTAGCCGTAATATACTGAATTTGCTCGCCTACCTGAGTCAATTTGCCATGCCGACAGGGAGATTTTGCAATGGCACCTAACCAATTAGCCCACGTTCGAAAATCTAGGGAAGCGGATTGCAAGAGTTTAGGCTGCATAAAAAACCTTCATTAATAGCACCAAAAGTTCAAATTTTTTTGAAAATAAACTTTAAAGACCCTTTTGATTTTTATAAATATTAAGATTAAATGATAAATATTAACAATTTATAAATTTTAAAACAACTCGTGATTAATAAAATTTATAAGAGATAGAAACTCGAATCAAAACTGAGTAAAAACATTCAAAAATTTATTTTTAATTCAAATCTTCTTTACGCACAATAGACTCTAAATGCTATCTAAAGCACATTATTATATATAAATATATTAACAAATATTAGCATTTAAAATTAATTAATATTACTTATCACCACCAAACTAGTGCTAATGACTTACTTTGATCTCTTTGCTTTTTTACCAAAGTCTCAAGTTTAATCAGAAGACTTAATCTCAATTATCATTTAGCAATAACAGGACAAATATGCAAATTAGAAAGGAATGTATACCGAAGAGAAATCAAAAATTGGAATTGGGGCTGCGTCAACCCCCTAATTCCAATTTTTGATTTCTCTTCGGTATAACAAGCTCTAAGAGACAAGAACTCAGATAAGTGATTTAACAGTCTACAAGAGGATAAAGAAATTAATTTATTGACTTGCTAAAAGACTTTGATACACGCCTGCATTCAAAACGACATTCATTCAAAGCTATTGTTGACAGATTCTTGCCAATAATTGTGAATTTTTTTAATGGCCTTTAAATCATCTAAATTAATTTTTGAACTCATAAAAGATTTCGGCTCTAATTTTGGAAATAAGGCCTGATAAGTCACGCCGGCATTCACTGCCATAAAAAAGACTTCTGCAGTTGGAGGACCAAAATAATGTTTGATAGGACTTCCAAAATCACAATTCTCCATATCTTCAACTGGAATTAATCTTCCATATGCATCCACTTTCCCTTTAGAAGTGACGATGTCTTCAGAGGAAATGCGTGGACTAAAAAGGGCAATCCTTACACCTAAAGTATAAGCGACAATTTCGATGTGAACAGTTGTTAAGTTGTCTGAATCTATTCGAACACAGTTAGGCTTGTTTCTCAACCATTGTTGGTATTGCTCAACCGTACAACCGTAACTCTCTAATAAAGCACTAGCAAACTGTTCTGAGTGTTCTGGAATATCGAGGTAAGCAGCCATAGCCTTTTTGAGTTTAAAGATATTATCTTCTGTGAGATCGTCTAGACTTGTCACGAAGAGCGTTAATAAATTGGAGAACAAGCAACCTTGCATGCCAATTAGATTGTGAACTTTATGATATTGCTTTTCGATGTGATCCCATGTGACTTCAATCATTTCAGTTTCTAGCGGAAAAGGTTCTTTTAACCAGTTTTGCTGAAAATGTTTAAAATACGTTTGATACTCTGCTTGAATATTCAATAGAAGTTCTAAAAACTCAGATTGCTGACTGACATTCTTTTTTATAACTGCTAAAGCATCGTAATTGAGCTGCCAAGGAACGACTTGCTGATCCTCTAAATTTTCTTCTAATAAAATCTCTTCTTTTCGCTTTACAAAAGGTTGTAAACTAAAATTCATGGCATCTAAATACTTTTGCCATTCCTGAATTGCTATGTTTTGTGCAAATTTCTTTTCTAGAACAACTCCAATATCAGAAATAAGATCACGAAGTGTATCAATCCATTCTCGTCTTTCCTTAGATAGACCATGAATAAATTTTAAAGTTTCGACATAATCAGGATGATCATCTTCTATGACAGGTTCCATTAATAAATGGAACAAATGCTTACGTTCTTCTATCGAAATTTTTTTTAATAAACAGGCTGCAGCCAAAGGTTCTATTCCTCTTGCTGCTGAAGTATAACTGAGCTCATCTTCACTTGGAGTAAAATCGTCTCGATCTTGGAAATGTAAAGAAATGGCAAATGGAGCCTTTCCACTTTTCTCTTGATATTTCAGAACACGTTCAGGTCTTGAAGAAACCAACTTAACCCCTTGGTTATTAAGATGAAATTCATAAGTATTATGACAAGTCGGAAGAGGAACTCCTCCATTTATCCAATCAAGCGCAAGAAACCGATAGACAGCTTGAGCTCCTCTAGATTGAGGCGTTCCTAATGACTTATTTAATTTAATTTTTTTATTTTCATGCTCGGCCATTTTAAACATTTCTTTCAAAGCATAAGCAAATCCTTTTTTAAAAAGCTCAGGAGCAGTCTTTATTCCATTGTAGCGGCGCGCATAAGCACTCCAAAAGTCTTTTTTAACCTCCTCTCCTATTCCATTTGCTCCTTTAAATTCATCTAGCTCTTCTCTTTTAGGAATATATTTAGGGGTAATAGGACCCAATCTTTTTGACAAATTTAATTCTGGCTGTAGATTTTCTATATCTGCGCTTGCAAGAGCAGTTTGCTTTATCTGAGTGTTTAAATGCTGCACATGTTGCCGCAATTCAAGCAGTTCTTTTTGATCTTCTTTTAACAAGTCTACTTCAATTTCCAATGCTGTGTGATCTTGAGAAAGTTGATCAAACCGTTTTTGAAGATTTTGCCGCTCTATTTCTATGCTTCCTAACTGACGTTTTAAATTGGAAGCTAAAAAATAAGCCCGTCCGGCATCTGTATGCTGAATACCTATTAAATCTTGCTTAGTTTTTAAGCTATTTTTTAAGCAGTGCAAACTATTGTCAAAATAGTGGTGATAAAATTTTACTAAAGATTTCTTTTGTGCTTTTAAATATTGATTTTCAGCTTTTAGTAATTCAAAGCGATTTTTCAAATGATAATTGCGATAAGAAGTATAAATGCCTAAAGTAGAGAAAAAAATGATCCAAATTTTAATATGATAAGCAATCTCTAAAGCCACTCCTTTTAGGCCAAGAGGGGTCATTTTTCTTTTATTGCCAACAAGTGCTGGATAAGATGCTGGATGGTTTTCTAAAAATTGATCAATTCTTTTCTCTAAATGCTTAAATTTAGAGTTTCGTTGAGATTCTTTAATTTTTCCTTTAGAAATTTGATGATATAAAAAATTACATTCTTTTGAAAGATTGGCCAAACCTTTTTCTAGATAATGGCAATGTCTATAAAGGCTTACAATTTCTTCAATAAGTATCTTTTGTTCTTTTTCTAATCTTAAAATGCGAAAGCTATGCTGCCGGTTTTCTTGCACTCCACATGTTCCGTAGCTCAAAATATTAAAAGCAAAATGACGAATCCACTCAAACGATCTTAATGGTCTAGGTTCAGGAGGAATAAAATCTTTCAAGATTTCTCTTTGGATTCCATTTATCATGATATTCCTATCAATCAGCGATTAAGTGAATTAAGCTAATGCGGTGCAAACCAATTATTGAAAGTCTTTTATTGATTTTTTTGCATTATCTCTAGCTGCAAATAAAAAAGCTATTTTCTTTAGAGCCTGTTAAATCACGTCTAATGGCTTGAAATTGAATTCTTTTCCTCTAGATAGACTCGAATCCAAGCCATTAGACGTGATTTAACAGGCTCTCAGAATGGGGCATGAATCATAATGAAGAAGGCAATTCATTGATACTAATTTTCAATCGATTTGATACTATTTGCAATAAAGCAAAAAGCTCTTTAAAATTAGTTTCTTATTCTTAACAGTGAGGAGTCTATGTTACAAATTAATCTTAAAGGGAAAAAGGCATTTATTGCAGGCATTGGAGACGACCAAGGTTTTGGATGGGCAATTGCTAAAGCTTTAGCAGAAGCTGGAGCGACCATTCTCGTTGGAACTTGGACTCCTATTCTAAAAATTTTTACAACGAGTCTACATCATGGGAAATTTGATGCATCTCGTCGTTTATCTAATGGATCCTTAATGGAATTTGCCAAAATTTACCCTTTAGACGCTTCTTTTGACTTTCCCGAAGACGTTCCAGAAGAAATTCGCGAAAATAAGCGTTATAAAGAAGTGGGCGGCTATACCATTTCCGAGATAGCGGATGCCGTGTCTAAAGACTTTGGAACAATTGATATTCTCGTCCATTCATTAGCGAATGCTCCTGAAGTCAAAAATCCTTTGCTTGGAACAAGCCGTAAAGGGTATTTGGCGGCTATGAGCTCTTCCGCTTATTCTTTTATTAGCTTACTTTCCCATTTTGGCCCGCTCATGAATCCAGGAGGATCCGCTCTTTCTCTTACCTATATCGCATCTGAACGTATTATTCCCGGTTATGGAGGCGGAATGAGTTCCGCTAAAGCAGCTCTGGAAAGCGATACGCGCACTTTAGCCTGGGAAGCTGGAAGAAAATGGGATATCCGCGTTAATACGATTTCTGCAGGACCACTAGGCAGCCGAGCAGCCAAAGCAATCGGATTTATCGAACGCATGATTGATTATTCCCATGTCAACGCTCCCCTATCAAACAAAAAACTAGAAGCTTCTGAAATTGGCTCTACAGCAGCTTTTCTGGTTTCTCCATTAGCTTCTGCAGTCACAGGAACCATTATTTATGTAGACAATGGATTGCATGCAATGGGTGTTGCTGTAGATAGTCCTTGTCTACAAACTATTGAGCAAGTTTCATGACCACTTTTAGCCCTTCTTGTGAAATTTATTTTGTTCGTCATGGCGAAACAGACTGGAATTTGCAAGGTCGCGTTCAGGGACATACTGATATTCCTCTGAATGCGACTGGAATATCTCAAGCTTCTCATCTTGGACAACTTTTAGCTTCAATTTCTTTTTCCGCAGCATTTTCTTCTGATTTAACAAGAGCCCGTCAAACAGCTGAACTCATCCTTAAGCCGCGCTCTTTGCCTATTAGGGAATCTTCAGCTTTAAGAGAAAGAAGTGCTGGGAAGTTAGAAGGGCAAAGCACACATCAACTGGAACAAAGCATACGCCCTTTCTTTTTGACTGAACAGGCGTTAATTAAGGAATTTTATCTCTCAACAGCTTGGCACGCAGAGCTTGAAACAACTCAGTCCGTTTTTCAACGCGTTGTCAATTTTTTACTTCCTTATATGGATCATCACCATGGAACTTCTATTCTAGTTGTCTCTCATGGTGGCGTTCTACGTTCCTTGCTAGACCACTTGCTTTTTATGCCTGGCCAACGTTGGGCCGTCATAAATTGCGGATTTATCAAAGTGAGAATAGAACAGCAAAAGCTTCATCTCTTAAATTGCCATGGAGTCACACAACGCCCCATTCTTTAACAAAAGATATTTCATCATTGGCAATTCTTACATAACTAGAGCATGTCTTCGACATCCTAGCATTCTGGCAAAATAGCAAAAAAACATGCCTATTCAATACTTAGTAAGTGGAGGGATTTTTGCATTTTAAATACCAATCTAAAGCATATTCCGCCTCTCCGTTCTTCACCGCTTGCATAAGGCTTTTCTCCAAAACATCAGGAGTAGCAAACGTAATCTGCGAGTAGCAAGGATTTTCCCATAAACGAATCCAAGTTTTTCCATAATAAATAGAAGGGGCTACTTTCATTGTCGTTTGAATATCAAGTGAAAGTCCTGCTAAAGCTGCTACCTGAGCAACAAACGTACAACATTGTGAGCTCAAAAGAGAATAATAGCGATAGGGATAATGGCTAGGCCGGATAAATTGTAAAATTTGTTGAAATTGCTGAGGAGTCAAAGAAATCTTAGCTGCAAAAGTAGGATGATGTCCTCCTGATCCCTTTTGAAAAAATCCATCTTCTCTAACACTCCATAAATACTTGATAGGATTGGGTTCATAGCGTGGACATAGCATTTGCTCTTCAATCGGATTAGCATATCCCCAGTCATTATAATTCATAATCCCATCAAAATAACGAACTGGCGGCTCTTCTCTTTCTCCAGAGTGCCCTCCTTCTAGAACAAATAATTGACCACTCTTGTTACTTTGCAAATAGATCCAGGCATGTCCAACATCTCCTTCCTTGCTTCCATTGCGAGGATGTTTAGCAATAGTTTGAAAAAATGCACTAGCTCGCGTGTAATCCAAATGAGGAGCATCCACTAAAATAACCAAAAAACAATCATCTTCCTGCATAGGTTGCCGATACACATGACGTTGTTGTAAATGCGCATAAAACTTGCAATATTCTGGCGATCGGCACATGCAAGAGGATAAAATAAGAAGAAAGACTAATCCGAATGTTCTAATTAAAGTTGGCATAGATATCAAGCTTGAGAGTCTTTCAAAGTCTGAAAAGAAAGATTGGCTTTCAAACGGCAATGTCCTTGCCTTCTGATTGTTCGCAGAAAAAATGTCCAATCATAGGCATGAAAGCTTTTTTCTCCCCGATGTGCAGTTTGCGAAGGACGGTTACCTCGCATGATATGTCCTAAAAAATGTCCTTCTCCCTCTATTAACTCAAAGACAAACGAAAGTTGATAATTTCCAAAAGCAAATTTGAGACATTGACCTAATTCAAAAGTATTAGCTGAATGCTGATTCAGCTTAAATAGAAAATCGGGATGAAAATCGACAAAAAATTCGATTTCGCGTTGAGGACGATCTTCCGTCGCTTGATGATCGATTAAATCATAAATCAATTCGATAGAGTGATCTTGCATTTTATAATTCACTCTTTCAAAAATTCCTCCTTGGCAAACAAGAGAATGCACTTGATGGATATTCCCCCAAATCAAGCGAAAAGGAGTAAAGGTTTTGTCCATTGAAGGATGATAAGGTTCTTTCTTCTCTAAAACTGTGTAAGCCCAATCGGAAGAACGTACCGTTTTCCACTGTTGTTGTTTTAATTGACCTTCAATAGAAGAGTTCGTCAAATGAATGTCAAATTTATCTGACGAAGATTGAATTAAAGCCCCATGCAAATGATAAGGATGTAATAAAGTTGTTCGACGCGCAAATTGTCCTGCGAAATATCCTCCATATAAATCATAAAGATTAGGCCTCGGCTCTTCACGGCCTTGCCATTCTCGAACGCAGGGCCCTATATAACAACCTGTTTGAACATGCCAAGTCTGCTCCATTCGATGCCAGAGATCTTGCCAAGGGCTATTTTTAAGAGAAGGATAAACCATTTGAAGTCCAACTAAGAGATCGCCCAAATGAGCCGTTGTATACCATCCCTCAAGCTGTCGGCTAGCCAGTTCTCCTTCTAACTGCTTTTTTCCTTGTTGTTGCCATTCTAAATTTTCCCACAAAGATCCAAAGGCGAATTGAGCAGCTGCTAAACGCACCGCAAGGGAATAAGGAAAAGGCTTGATTTGATGAATCAATAAACTCTGATTCAAAATCAAACGTACAGCTTGCTCTAATTGTATCTTTAAGTCTGCGCCTAAGACATGGCCGAACTGTTTGAGAATCCAATAAAACGGAGCTAAAAGGTGAAGTCCTGTAGCAGGATCTTTACAAACAGGATATTCATGCAAATAAACTGGGAAGTTGCCATAAGAATCATTCTGGTATAAATTTTGAAAAGCCAACAATCCTTTAAGAATTAATTTAGCTTCTTGAACTTGTTCTACTAAACGCGAACGAAGCAATGCTAAAGCGAAAAGAACATTTTCTACGAGAGGAATGGTATGAATTTCTTGCTGACTGTCTTCATAGTAAGCATGGACATATCCTGTCTGTTTGCTTTGTAAAAGACGTCCTGCAGCAAGAGCCCATTCACCTAATACTTTTGATAGATCGGATGGTAATTCTTTTGATACAAGCGTCATGCTAACCCCAAGCCTCCTGCAACTTCAATGTTTTGTCCTGTGATATAAGAACTTTCTGGATCGAGCAAAAAGTTTACCACGCGGCAGACTTCCCAGCAATAGGCGGGTCGGTTCATAGGAAGGCGATGATGATCAACTGAAATATTAAGTTCTCCCGGAGAAACCATATTCACTCGCACTTTTTCAGGCGCTAGCTCCCGGGCAAGAGCTAACGTTAACCCCCATAACGCCTGTTTTGTCAACATATAAGCACTGGCATACGTATTGGCGATATGACCTCTAAGACCAGAAACGCCGATATTAATCATTTGTCCTTGGCTACGGATAATGCTAGGAGTAAGTGCTTGAGAGAGAATGAAAGGAGTATTCAAATTTGCTTGAAAAAGGTACAACCATTCTTCAATAGAGGTATTTAAAGCAGATCGAATCAAATATTCTCCGACGTTATTAATCAAAGTATTTGTTTCGGGAAATTGCTCTAAATAACGCTGTACAAATTTTTTGGTACTATCAACGGAACTAAAATCGCCTTGAATTGCAGCAGCTTGTCTTCCCATCGCTTGGCAAGACGCTACAATTTCCAGCGCCTCCTTTTCACTTTTGTTATAATGCACAACAACAGAATGACCTTTTTCAGCAAGAGAAAGGCATAAGGCTGAGCCTAAGCGCTTGGCTCCTCCCGTGACAAGCGTCCACATGATCTTATCTCCTCTATAAATTCTTAACGGTAGCGTTCTAGTTCTACATAGGCATATGCAGCAGTAGGAATAGCTGAGGGCTTCTGCACACATACCCATGCCCACGTTGCATTAAAACGCTGCATATATTGATCTAATATGTCAGAAGCAAGGTTTTCTAAGAGTAAATATTGATTTTGTTGAGCCAATTGGGTGCAAATTTGAGCAAGCAATACATAATCAACGGTGTCATTGATTTGACCTGAGGTCAAAATCGTGGAAAAATCGATTTTAATTTTAGCATCAATTAATAACACCTGTTCTTGTTGTCGTTCTTCGGGATATATTCCAACAATACAATGTACTTGATGCTGACGTATGCCAAGGGTGCCTAGTAAAGGATTTGACTTTGGACTCGTGTGTGTTAAATACCATTCAATTAGGATGCGGCATTCGTGATGCAAAGGCAATCCTAAAGCAATGTGCGGAGCAACCCATTCAAAAAGATAGGCTTCATGATTTAAATTGACCTGTTCTTTAGAGCAAGAAGAATCTAAATCGGCAATAAAATCATTCATAACAAAATGCTTTCTCTTCCAAAATTCTTTAGAGAAAATACAATCTTGGACTAAGGCAAAACGAACATTTGTCACTTTTAAGGATGTTTCTTCATAAATCTCTCTAATGAAAGCTTCTTGTCTCGACTCCCCCCATTCTATTTTTCCTCCAGGAACCGAATAAAGATTGCTCCATTTTTTTGAGCGAACGAGCAAAATTTCTCCATCTGGAGCAACAATTAAGCCGCCCACTGTGACTAACGGTCGTCTAGGCACAAAATCTTTTCCTCGCATTAATCATTGTTTGCCTTCTTAAGAAAAAAACTCGTTCTACTCATTTCAAATGGATGGGTATAATCGATTAACAGCTTCTTGCAAACCTTTAACAATTCCTTGTTGTTGAGCAGGTGGAGCGATAATATCAGCCATTCGCACCAACTCAATGGGTGCATTCGCCATCACAATTTTTATATCAGCCATCTGCAGCATGCTTTGATCATTATAATCATCTCCAGCTGCAATAATGGGACGTGAAATTCCAACTAATTGTGAAAAAGTTTTTAGGATGCTCCCTTTAGTCGCCTCTGCATGGGTGGCTTGAATCACAAAATAATCAGGATTAAATGGATCTCGATTTGGAGGAGCATGCAATCCTAGCTTTGCTTCAATTTGCTGACTTAAAATCAAAGCTTGTTTTTCTTTAGCGAAAAATTTAATAGAAGAAAATTTTGATACAGGCAAATGAGAAAAATTTTCAACAGGCTGCCATTTTTCGCCTAAATAAGCAGTGCGTTGCAAAACATAAGATAAGATAACAGGAGGAAAATAAGCGGGTCGATAATAACACCAATCTTCGTTCTCCAATCCCGAATAAATGACATAATCTGTTTTTTGCTCTTGACTGATCTCTTCTATTTTTAAAAGGATAGCCTGTGTCAAATATTTGCGAATTAAAATTTTTTTAGAAGGCATTTCTAATAATAAGGCACCATTTTGAACCGCTAGAGCATATGGAAATAATAAAGGAGATAACGTTTGAGATACCCACTGATAAGGACGCCCTGTAATAAAAATGATCTGCCAGCCTACTTCCGTCAAATGATTTAAAGTATGAATCACAGAACTATCCATCAAATGAGTATCTGCCGTCACTGTGCCATCAATATCTAAAGCAATAATTCCTTTTATCGATTGAAAAACCATAGGAAAAAATTCCTTATTGGAGGTAGTCTGAGCATAAGGATATCAAATGTTCCAATTTTAACAGGTATAATGATAGCTATGAAGTCTTATCTTCTCTTTTTTGTTTTTTTTCTTAGTACTCTTTCGCTACCACTTTCAACTTTTGCGCAAGAAGATCATCCTTCTTCATCCTCCCATTCCAATCAAGCAGCACCGTCATTAAGCGATGAATCTTTTCCTTACGATCAGCAGAAAGATGAATTAAGATCTTATCCTGAAGGAGAAACTCCTGGAATAGGTATTGACCATACGCCTCGAGAATCAGACACTTTTCAAACTAAATTTTTTAATATGATATTTCTCCTTGGCTTGCTCATCGGTTTTATGATTTTAGCCTCCTGGGCTCTTAAGCGTATGATGAAGTCTAAAATGACGCAGCTTAATACCGCTAGTCACATTAAGGTGATTGAAACCCGCTATCTTTCTCCTCGCGCCACTCTATATTTAGTCGAAGTTTACAATCAATCTTTTCTCATAGCAGAATCACCCACAACGATTAGTCACCTAGCGACGCTTCCTATAGAAGAAGAAGATGTAGCAACCACTTCTCCTCTTCCACCCCCTTTTCCTAAGACGTAAAATAAATAAAGAAACCTTTATAATATTATTAACTATTAAAATTTTATTGATTTATAAAAACACTTCTCATTTAATCTAAGTCTTTTACCAATTGTAAAATTCTTGCTGTTATACTATGCTAATGATTTTTGGGATTAATTGGAATTTAGCATGAACGTGGTTCCCCATCACTTAACATTAAAAAATGAATTTGAATTTAAATCTCAATGTGCTCTTCAAAGCATTAAAGCTTTTGAGGGAGCAATTGATCATCAACATTATCCTACGCGTATCAATTTTGCTTGCATTTTCTTAACAGAAATAAGCTTATCCCCCTTTTATTTAGCATGGAAAGTCAATGAAGCAATTCTTTACAGTTTCTGGCATTTATTAAATCCTAAAGACAAAAATAAGCAGTTGTTTGAAATTAAAAATTTGTGTCATTTATCTGGTTTATTAATTTTTCAATTTTCCATTCCTTTTATTTGTACAGCCATTCGAATTTGTGCGACTATATCGGGTTTATTAGTTCCTTATTGGGCTTTACGTGGTTGGAAAATTGCAGAAAGTGGAGAAGAACTTTCCTATCACTTATGGTCACAGCATTTAAAAGAGCCTGATCGTAAAGCAATCAATAAGAATGTCCGAGAAGAAATAATTCCTTCAAATGCTATCTTTTATTTAGGTAAAGAAAATGCCTATTTTAATCTTGTTAAAGAGGCTGATGAACAAGAAGATTTAGAAAGTGAAATTTCTTCTTTATTTTCCGATTTATTACAAGATATAGCAGTCAACAATCCCAGTTGCTTTCGCAAACTTTTCTACTATGACTCAGCTATTACTCCAAGTCATCAACTTTGTAAGAAACATCGATCTTACCTTCTTAGCCATGACATCAAGCAAATGTTATTTCAATTAAAACAAACTCTGCCTGCTAGTGAAACAATTAATCAAGAAGATTTAGATAACTGGTTAATTGATCAAATTAGTAAAGGGTTTTCCATTGAACAAATCAGACGTATGTTTTCTCACGTTTATTTAAATTTGCAAGCAGCGTTGTTAGTGGATGATTTAAATCTTGATCAAACATCTTTAGAAACTTATCTTACGACATTAAACGATTTATTTTGTGAACGTTTTGGATGTGGTCGTGCTCATTTCCCTCAATGTTGTAGTTTGCAACTTTATTCCCGCTTTTAATCTGTTATACCGAAGAAAATTCAAAGCATTCGCTTCCATCTAGCCAGTTTCATTCTAAGCTTTATTTTTAAAGACGAATTTTTAATCATGATTTTATTGACTAAAATATCCTTTTTAGACATGTTATGGGTCAATTCAGAATAAATCGGCTCATTTTTATACTTGAGAGTGTTTCTTTCACAATTAACATTAGAAAAACACTCCTTGCGAAGTTAGAAAAACTTAGCAGTCATTGTTATCTCTTAATGAAATAAGCATCAATCAGATGCATCATTTCTAGTGATGATGAAGTTTATCGTTTTGCATGATTTGACATAAAGGCTTTGAACGCCTGATGAAGCAAGTTTTTCTTACTTTCTTGGCTGTTTTTAACATTTATTAACACGGACCATTTCATGAATTCTATTCAATCCATTCTAAGTTTTGTTCTACTGACTTTTTCTTGTATTTGTTTGACAAGCTGCTATCGTATGCCAACCGAAAATGACTTCTCTGTTGTACCCACCACAAATAATCCAGCTGTGACTTGTGAAAAAAATGACGGTCTCATTCCAGGGATGGGTAAGATAGGCTATTAATCGGGCAACCAAGGAAATTTTATGATCAATATGACTCCAGAGTCTCTTCTGACCTTCATGCGAAAAAATCAGTATGAAGCAGATATTCAATCAGATACACAACAAGTCTATACCATTTTCAAAATCAATCACAAAGAATACCCTTTGTTTTTAAGAGTATTTGATGATGGACATCTGTTACAGTTGCTTGTCTTTATTCCTTGTCATCTGGAACCTAATGAACGTTTTGCTTTAGGAAAAGATTCCAAGCAAGCCACTTCTGAAAGCTCTGAGAATAAATCGAAACAGGTACAAGTCATTGCTGATTTGGCTCGTTTGCTGCACTTATTGAACAAAGAACTAGATGTTCCTGGTTTTGGAATGGATGAAATGGCTGGGGTTGTATTTTATCGCCTGATGCTGCCGACTCCCAAGAAAAAAATCGAAGATGATTTGCTTTTAGCTTTTCTTAAAACAGTCGAACATGTTTGTCAGATGTTTTCTACTCCAATTGAAGCAGTCAGTTCCGGTCAAATGACATTAGATGAAATTTTAGCAAAAGCTCAAGAAATCGATAAAAAAACCTAAGTCTTTTATGCCGCTAAGAGCTATCTATTACGATACAGAGACAACAGGAGTCAAACCTGAAAAAGATCGTATTATCGAAATTGCTGCTTATGATCCTGTAAGAAATAAGCGCTTTGAAAAATTCGTTAATCCTGGTTGTCCTATCCCTCCTGAAGCAACAGCCATTCATCATATCACTAATGAAATGGTGGCTTCTGCTCCTTCTTTTGCACAAGTAGGGGCAGAGTTCATTGAGTTCTGTGATGGCGATGTTGTTCTTATTGCACATAATAATGATAATTTCGATTATCACTTTTTGCGCCTTGAATTTGAAAGGCATTCTCTTCAAATGCCATCTTGGAAATTCTTAGACTCTCTTAAATGGGCTCGACGTTACCGTCCTGACCTTCCAAGGCATACTTTACAATTTTTGCGGGAAATTTATGGAATCGCAGCCAATAATGCACACCGGGCCCTAGATGACGTCATTGTTCTTCATCAGTTATTTCAATCTTTTATTGATGATCTTTCAATGGATGATGTTTACCATCTTCTTAATCGTCCTCGCTCTATCCAACATATGCCATTTGGCAAATATCAAGGACAACCTCTCTCACAAATCCCCCGTACATACATTCAATGGCTTGCTTCCAACGGCGCTTTAGACAAACTTGAAAATAAAGAACTCAAAGAAAGCTTTGAACGTCTGGGTCTTTTAGATTTAACGGCAGTAGGAACAACATGAAGATCGGCATTCTAGGCTGTGGCTACGTAGGTCAAGCGTTGGCACTGTACTGGAAACAAAAAGGACATCAAATAGCAGTTAGCACGAGACGCTTAGAACGCATTGCCTCTCTTCAACAAATTGCCGACCAAGTGTATTTACTAGACTCCCCCTCTGCTTTATCTTTTATTACCCAGCAAGAAGCTCTTTTAATCTCTGTAGCTCCTGATTCTTCATCCGATTATGATTCCACTTATTTAAAAACATCTCAATTTGTTGCTCAACAAGCTATTCATTCATCTTCACTTAAGCACATTATCTACACGAGTAGCACTTCTGTTTATGGCGATCATGCGGGCAATTGGGTAAATGAAACAACTCCCATTATGCCTAAATATGAACAAGCTAAAATTCTCTATGAAACAGAACAAACTCTATTAAAGTGCTCTTCATCCCATTTAAATGTTTGTATTTTTCGCTTAGGAGAAATTTATGGTCCTGGACGCGAAATCGAATCACGTTTACAACGTACACATGCCCAATTATTTGCTGGCACAGGTGAAGCTTATACAAATTTAATTCATCTAGATGACATTATTCGAGGAATTGATTTTTCTCTTGAACACCACCTACAAGGTATTTTCAATTTGTGTAATGATTTTCATATTCCTCGACGTTTGTTTTATGATCAGTTATGCAAAAAAGAACAAATTCCTTCTATTCAATGGGACCCTACCCGAATGGGTTCACATCAAGGAAATCGACGTGTTTGCAATCAAAAATTAAAAACAATGGGCTTCACCTTTGCCTATCCTACTTATTCAACATTTCATTGACTAAGTATCTGTGAAATCATTTTTAATAGTTTAAATTCAAATTATCTAACAGGTTCTAAGAGAGTGATTTATGTTATTGATTAATTTCATTCATTCGAAATGAGTTTTTGATGGCTAAAAGAGTCCAATCTTCAAAATCGATATATTGCTATTAATAAATATTATTTTAATTTTATAGTTAAAAATTCTAAAATTTTGCTAGGACATAGAAAGTGCAAGGCTATTGAAGGAATTAATAGTAGCGCGAGGCTGACGAGAATCTAAGGTAGCAAAAAGATGTTGGGAAATTTAACAAGTCAATAAAAGGAAAGTTTTATATGTTTTTTTAAAGAAATGGGAGTGATTTTTATATTAGCACACTTGTAAGTTCTTCAGCAATCTACGCTCACCACCCTCATCATTCTCACCATTTTAGTCTCAATGAACATCGTATTGAAGAACAACTTGGCCTTGCATTACGTTCTATTGTTAGCGATTTAAATCTTATTTTCGCAGAATTTGGGACAGCGGGCGTGAATGCAACAACACTTGCGCTTAAAGCAGCATATAATGTGAATGATATTGCACCTAAAGAAGCTTTTTTTGGCGCTACTCTTGCTGAAGCAGGAGTTGATGCAACGATTGCACAAAACGTTGTCAATCAACTCGATCTTTATGCTGTTGCGGCAGAGAACTATGCAAATGCTTTTTATAGTGGTGGCGATGTTTTAGGAGCTTTAGCAGCTTGGAATGCTCAAACTCTCAACTTAATTAACACCTTAGATGCTATTCCACATGTTAAAGGAGAGCAACTTGCTCCATTAGTACTTCAATTAGAGCAAGCCGAAATTGCAACTGTTCAAAACTATAATCTCCCTGCTAATTATCCTGTAGCGATACAGCAAAACAATCAAGCGCATGTTTATGCCGAAGAAATTGCTCGTCTTATCGCTAAAAGACTTGTACTTGGATAATAAACAGACTTTAGCAGTAGTTCTAAATTAGACGAGTTAAAGCAGCTTTGCCAAATAAGGCAGGGCTCTTTATATTCTAGACTGAGTCTTGATAAATTGCCTTTAATTCGTTTTTCCTTTCGCGCGAAGTCGCTTTATCTATATCGAGCAAGTGAGGAAGAATGTTCATCTTCGGTTGGCCCGAATATTGATAAACTTCTGTTGTCTTTTGGTTAAGCTGCCAATTGATAAAGACGGCAGAATGGTGAACATATGACGCTTCAGAATCAAATAAATCCGATACCAGACGATCAAAATTTTCTAATTTTCTAGAATCAGAAGAGCGTTCTAAAGACAGGCACGTATTAGAAGAAGCTATGCGTCCTCCTAGAATAATCAGCCCTAGATTTAAGATCAAAATACCTAACTGATTAGGAATATAAAAAACAATTGCTGCCAAATACTCAAATTTTTTTTTGACAATAGAAGGGATAAGATAGTCCACAAATTGGATCATCTTTTGAGAGATTCTTTTAGTTAAATATAAAGGTTTTCCCACGATGGGAATTTGTTCGGTTCTAGGCAAGCTACGCCAAAAAACAGAAAAAAAAGAAACACGAGTATTGAGTGATATTCCGCTTAAATACAGTAAATGAGTGGCAGCTCGTACACAATTTTGCTTTAAAACATTAAAACGAACGCCTTCGGCACGATACAAATTTAAGCAATCTAAAATATTTTTTGTCTGAGCTTCCGTCAACGGCACGGTCGTAACAACGCAGTCTTTATATTTATAAAATTCTGTATAATCTAAAATCTTTGGCTGTCCATTGACAGTTGCTACGCTTCTAAATTTGTCACCTTTAATAACATGTTCTTTTGCGTTTGCCCCAAATCCAAAGGAATAAATAGATCCATCTGAAACAATCAATCGAATGCCACAATGAACTCTTAATTGTGTATTGAGGTTTTGTAAATAGTTTTTTTTAAATTTTAAGTTAGGATGACTGAAAAATTGGATAGCGCAAGTGATAGGAGCCGAAGACTTGGCAACGTCTTTAGATTCATCACAAAAACATTTAGCATGATCTAACAAGACAGCCATCTCTTGTTTAGAAAGCTTGGCAACATGGCGAAGATTTTTATTAGCTTGTGGATACTGAGGATTAGAAGCTAAATGTGGTTCATAAGCAGTATAAATAGGAAGCAGTCCATCATTAGAAAAATAACTCCATTTTTCATAAGGATTATTCTTACTTACTAAAACATGTTCTTTTGAATCCCATTGTAACAGTTGATTAATTTTTGAAATAGAGACCCATTGTCCTTCCTTTTTAATCCACAATCCTTTTTTACCTTTGCGATTAAGAGAGTCAACTTTGATCTCGTTTTCTTTGAAACCATTAGCAGTTGAATTCTGGAAACCAAGAATGGAATAAATCAATCTTGTTTTAACTAAAAACCGAACATCTCGTACATAAGCATTTAACCATTGAGAATCTAATTGAAGATCTAACCACTTTGCTCGAATGCGATCTTCCTTTTTATTTGATACACAAGGAGAATACTCCAAGCTTTGAATTTTCGAATAGGAAAGCGGAATCATCTATATTTTGCTCATAAAACAACTTATTTTATCCCATCATCCTACTAAAGGAGCCATGATGCGATGCCGGGCAGCACTTAAGACGACAGAAATATCAAGATTAAAATTATTGATTTTTCTCGCGTATCCATCTTC
Organism: Parachlamydiaceae bacterium; assembly: GCA_044226925.1. Taxonomy (GTDB): domain Bacteria; phylum Chlamydiota; class Chlamydiia; order Chlamydiales; family Parachlamydiaceae; genus JANWJE01. Next base: position 1,521,832 of record JBGAGC010000001.1, on the reverse strand, counting down.
AATTTTCTGACCCCTTGGCCCATTCTCTTTCTTTCCACCTTTCTGGAAATAAACTTTCCTTTCCGCAACTTTCTTCGCTCGTTTTGCATCTGCTTTAGCAACGTCTGAAACTATCTTACCCTTTTGCGCATCTACTTTTTTACTTACACCATTCTTAACTTCAGTAGATTGATCGTCTTCTTGTATAATATCGCTTTCCCAAACATCCACTTTGGCATCTACTGTCAGAGCAATATTCGCTGTTTCATCAGCAGCTTGTTTGTTTCTTGTAACAAAATTCATTTCATGATCAGACATTGTGACTAAGCTTTTATAGCCTAAATTGCTACTCCCAGAGATGATATAATCGTCTACAACAATCACTTTCTTATGAAGAGTCGTTTTTCTAACTTTAAATTCATAAACGCTCACATTATTTTTCTGTTTTCCTTTTAGAGCATTTTTAAGCTCACAGTAATTATAGCGATTGCGAGGACCAAAAAATTGATGTCCTTTCGGGCTCGTTTTTTCATTATAGCCATTCGTTATGATGGTAATTTTTACCCCTCTATTTGCAGCTTCAATCAACGCTTTCATCACTCCTTTAGTTGGATGAAAATACATATGATCAATGACAATGCGTTTTTCAGCATTGTTAAATCTTTTAATAATTTCTTTTTCAAAAGGATTAAAGCCATGCTCAGGGCCTGTACAATAAACTTTGGTCAAACATTTCGCATGACGTTTTTTGCTGCTGTGAAACTCTTTAATGGAAGTCGTTGGCATTGGTCTCTGTTTAACATTTTGAGAGGTTTCATCTAAAAGCAAGCTTTTGGCCACACTACTGCAAGCTTTAAAATCATGTGCTAAATCTACATCTGTACCAAAAGCCTTTAATTTACTTAAGCCTTCCCATCGAAGAGCCAATTTGATTGATTCAATATAAACCCGCTTTCCAATTCCTCTTTTCTTACAACAATGAAAAACGAAATCTTGATCTCGAAATCCGCGTGGTAAAAACCAACCTAAAATTCCACCAACTTTTGAAGCTTGTTGATCCCCTCTATCCCCTAATCCTTTTGCTAACGCATATTTATCTTCTAAACCACTTCCACCTAGCATGAAATATTTTCCAAAATCAATTGCCAGACTTTTGGTGTGATTAGTCGTCTGCTTAACACCTGGATTAATATGATAAATATCAGGGCTTTCAACAAACTGAAAACGATCTGAAAAATGCTGCTCCAATCGATTAATGCGCTCTTGGTTGTCATGAGTAATAAATTTATCAGAAGAAATAATAATCACTTTTAAATGAGGTTTTTTTTGCATTCGAATGTAGATTAAATCTAACACCTCATCAAATGTTTTGCCGCCACAATAATTTCCTGATAAAACAATATTATGTTCAGCCGCTGCGATCAGTTTCTTTTTCCATTCAAATGACTCCATTGTGTCTTCGCAAACAAGCATTTCACAGTTTTCAGCTCTTCCAAGTTCAGTCGGTTGTTCAATTTGATCCATAATTTTATTCAGGACCCCAAACAAAGCATTTTTACTGCTTTTCTCATGAACAACCGCTAAAACAGCCCCACTCGCCAATAGACTAGAGGAGGCTAATAAGGCAACAGAAGCCGAACCAAAAGCTGAAGCAGCTCCCAATCCCCCAATAACAGGAACAACAACAAATCCAGCCGAAGCTAACACTGTCATCACAGTCATGGTTAAAAGAAGAGAAATAGCAATATCAGAAATAATTTTAGCTTGTTTATACTTCGAGAAATTACCTGGATTATAATGCTCGCCAAACCCCATCAGTTTAACTGGCTTATTGTTAGGTATAGTAACCTCTACCATATTCACCTTATTTTAAATGCATAATTAAAAAGGCTATTATCAACAAAATTTATTAATAATCGATTAATAAATCATTTTAATTTATTAAATTTAATTCTTCACAAACTTCACTTACCCTTTAATTAAAAACAATTAATATACTGAGTTATCAGCTTAAAGTCAATACTTTAATTTAAAATCTGCAAATAAAACCCTATAATTTTAGTGAAGATAAAGAAATAAATCTAAGAGGCTGTTAAATCCCTTCTAATGGCTTGAACTCAAAATGATTTTCTCCCTAGGAGCGGCTCTTGATCCCTAGGCAATATTGCTTTAATATTGCCTAGGGATCAAGAGCCGCTCCTATGGGAAAAGAACTCAAATTCAAACTATTAGAGGTTATTTAACAGGCTCTAAGATTCAAGAAGAACAAACAGTTTGTAGTTCTTGAGAAGAGTGAGAATGATGCATCATTTCCCACATGCGTTTAAAAGAAGGGCAGGTTTTGATGAGTTGATCTTTTGTTCCTTCTGCTATTTTCTCACCTTTTTCTAAATAAATAATTTTATCAGCATCTTCAATGGTGGAAAGGCGGTGAGCAATGACAATTTGCGTCATCTTACCATGCAATTGGCTTAAAGCTCGTTTAATATGGTTTTCGCTGAGAGCATCAAGGGCTGAAGTTGCTTCATCTAAAACTAAGATAGGGGCTTTTTTGACCAATGCGCGAGCAATTGCTAAGCGTTGCTGTTGTCCTCCGGACAAATTTTTTCCTGTTTCTAAAAGAATAGTTTGATATCCATTAGGAAGTTGTTGGATAAATTCATCGGCATAAGCAAGCTGTGCTGCTTTTTTAATTTCTTCTTCAGAAAAGGGACGGCCAAACGCAATATTTTCCGCTACTGTATCTAAAAATAGAAAGGGCTTTTGGGGAACAAAAGCAATATTTTCACGAAGAGATTTTTGAGTGTAGGCTTGAATAGGGAGTCCATTAATGCGAATTTCTCCTTTTTGCACATCGTAAAGGCGGGGTAGTAATTGAACAATCGTCGATTTACCAGAGCCTGTAGGACCTACAAGGGCAACTGTTTCACCTCGGCGAACCGTAAAGCTAACTCCTTTAAGAATCCATTGATTAGCATAGCGAAACCAAACATTATCAAATTCAATGGTGTCATGAAGCGTATCAAGTGTTAGGGATTTATCGGAATCTTGAATATGAGGTTCCAAATCGAGAACTTCTTGCATACGTTCAGCCGCAGCTATTCCCCTTTGAATATGGGTATTTTCTTCTGCGAATTTTTTGACAGGTTCATAAAAGACATACAGAAGGCCGCAATAAACGAGAACTTCTGAAACATTCATTTGGAGAACATACAAGCCATAAAGAAGGGCGGTCGCTAAGAAAAACATTCCAATGGTGTGTACAATGGGGCGGGAAGATAAATCGTACCGAGCACTTTTTTGTTCTAAAGCAGCCATTTTGGTATTTTGTTCTCGATATTTTCTAAGAGAAAATTCTTCCATGGCAAACACTTTAACAGTTTGAATACCTGCCAAGAAATCAATGAGAACGGAAGCAAAATTTTCTTGATTCTTTTGAATTTGTTTAGATACTCGCTTAACACGATGAGCCAAAAAGAGAATGGGACCAAGAATTAAAGGAAAGCCAAAGAAAACAATTAAAGAAAGACGCCAAGAAGTTAAAAAGCACAATGTTAATGTTGAAAGGACTGTAAATGGTGTTTGCAAGTAATTAACTAAGCAAGCATTAATGGCTTCAGCGACTAAAGCAGCGTCTCCTACTACCCGTGAAGACAAGCTTCCCATATCATATTTATGATAAAAGTCCATAGGTAGAGCTTGAATGTGTTCGAAATAGGATTGACGTAGATCTCGGCTGACCCGAATCGAGACAAGGCGAGAGGAAAAACGCTGGCAAAAAAGAGAAATGGCTTTAAAAAGAGCGACAAAAATAATAAAAAAAGCTAAAGCTTTGAGACTATTTCCAATTGGCAGCCATTGATCAATGGCTTTTGTCACTCTCTCTATTAGATCTGTTCCCTTATATTGAGATAAAAAGCGGCTCGCATCTTCAATGGTCACTTTTTCGGAATGCGTTTCATCTAATTGTTTCCAGCGGGTCTTGACGTCTTCCCATTCAATTTCTTGACTTTTCTTTAATTTTCCGTCCTGGATGGGAGCGAATAATTCAAAAAAATCAGGTCCTTTGCGTGTAATAATTCCTAACGCCACAACTTCTAGCTGTGAAGCAAGTGTGAGGAAGACCATGGCCACCATGGTAAATATAATGAGAAAACGATGTTGACGGCCAAAAAGAGCCATTTGAAATAAACGTCGCATAATCTTAAAGTTCTCAAAGAAGGTTAAAAAAATAAAAGGGCTTGCTTTAAAGATGGATGATTAGTCTCTTGCCCTTCTATCTACTCAATCAATTTTTTAAAGGATAAGGCCAAGCAGTGCAAATAGCACATTATCCATTTAAATCAAGCACTTCTCGCTTTTTAAGCGCTTTCTAGATATTGCCCCATATGACGAAACTTAAGATAGCGTTGCTCAAGCAGGAGAGGTGAAGGAATACGTCTTAGCATATTCAATTGCTCAAGGATAAATTGCTTGACGTTTTGATAAGTTTGCTGAGGATCATGATGAGCGCCGCCAAGAGGTTCTGAAATAATTGCATCAATAATCTTAAGTTCAAGCAAGTTTTCGGCATTCAATTTAAGAGTGGAAGCAGCTTCAACGTTTTTAGCAGAATCCTTCCACAAAATAGAAGCACATCCCTCTGGCGAAATCACAGAGTAATACGAATGCTCCAACATTCCAATAACATCTCCCACACCCATTCCAAGAGCACCTCCGGAACATCCTTCACCAATAACGACGACCACAATAGGAGTATTAATGCGGACCATCTCTCGTAAATTATGCGCAATCGCCCATCCTTGCCCTCTTTCCTCAGCTTCTAGCCCAGGATAAGCACCGGGAGTGTCGAGTAATGAAATCACAGGCAAGCGAAACTTCTCAGCCAATTTCATCAAGCGCAAAGCTTTGCGAAATCCTTCTGGATTAAGCATTCCAAAATTGCGATAGACTCGACTTTCTGTATCATGGCCTTTTTCTTGCCCAATCACTACACATTTGATTCCACCTATAGTGGCGAGGCCTCCGACCATTGAATGATCATCTTTAAATGTACGATCTCCTGCTAACTCTACAAATTTTTCGCACATGGAAGTAAAGAAATCAATTGCATGAGGACGAGCAGGATGACGACAAATGAGAATGCGTTGCCAAGGTGTTAACTCTGAGTAAACTTTTTGTTTCAGTTTTTCGAGCTTTTGTTCAAGCTTGCGAATTTCCGCTCTAAAAATAGGATTATCCTGACTCTGTTTTTTGAGATGTTCGATAGTTTTGATATACTCATGAATTTGTTTTTCATGGGGTAAAATATCCAATGACTTAACTCCTTTTCTTATTATTTAAAATTATCTCAGATCTCTCTCTGTCAAAAGAGAAGATTCTGTAAAATCACGGACAATTTCAATGGTTGAGGGCTTAGTAATAATAATCGCAAATAACTCTTCCATATCAGGTGTTGAAAGACGAATACAGCCATCGCTTGCATATTTCCCAATGCTCGCCGAATTTTCGACTAATTCTCCGTTACCTTCTCTTGTCCATGGCGTTCCGTGTATCCCTAATCCTTTGGCAGGAGCTGTACAAACCCCTATTTCTTTTTCAAATGGAATCCAACGAGTTCCAAATACCGTCATCATTTCTACCTTTTTCCCTTGATAAGGGCCCATATTCTTTGGCTTAAAAATCGCAACGCGATCGCCTAATTTATATGTGCCCAAAGGAGTTAAAAGCCCTGATGTTCGAGCGGCATCTACCCGGCCAAGGGCCACAGAATATGTCTTCAATAAAACTTTTTCCTTGGCATCTAAATCAATATAGTAAAACCACATCCGACAACGCGATGTATCAACTAGGAGATAGAACTCAAAATTTTTGTCTTTCCGCAACACATTAAATTTATCGCCCTCTGCCAGCTCCTGTTTAAAATAATCAGGCTTTCCATTCAGGCTACGCGCAATAAAATGACGCGAAGTGTGATAGTGCTCTGCATAATCTGATAGCCATGCAGGACGTCCTTTTTGCCAAGGGACATGACTTTTGTAGGTAATGGTTTCGACAATCGAAAGTTTCGACCCATTTTTATTAAATAACTCTTCAATGCGATCACCATCAGGCAAGTCTATTGCTAAAGCAATGGGTCCTTTTTCTAAAGAATGGTTCCCTTGGCTAGTCGAAGCAATGGCCGGCATCACAGTTTGAATCTCTTCATCTAATTGCACTTCCAACGGAGCTTGAACAGTGACACTAGGAGGAGTAGCTGAGTTGGCCGGTTTTTTAAACAGCGCAATGATTCCAATCATTCCAAAAAGCACTAACGACACAAGGCCGAGCAATTTAGGTAAACTCATGGTGAATAAAACCTCTCTATTCAAAGTCATTGTTGCTGATCAAGACTCATCAATATTGGCTATTATGATAAAAAGTTAAAGGGTTTTTGCCAAGTTACAAAGATCAAAACAAGCATAAAAGTAGAGAAAAAGTAAAAGTAAATTAAATATTTGATTTATTATCAATCGTATAAACAAAGAAAACACGAAACAAAATTGACTTTTATTAACAGAATAACAAAAATTTAAAGCTAAAAAAATAAAGAAATAAAATTTTTTAAGAAACTAGGAGTGATATTTATAATGGAACCATCTAAAACTGTAGTACCTCTTATAGAGGAAAATTTAAAACAACGTCCTTCCCCAAAAACTGAAGGTAGCACTGTAACCTCCTTTTCAAATCTTAAAAGGCAGAAACCTGCAACAGTTGGAAAAGCGATGGGAAGGGAGTTTTTAAAGCAAACCCCTTCAACTGTAGACCCTTCTTTTAAAAAGACAATCGAGGCGACTTTAATTCAATCGTCTCCAAAGCTTGATTTAAAAAATAAAGTTACTCAAAATCTAACACCCTCCTCTCCGAAACCTGTTTTAAAACAAAACCTTCCTTCTAAGGCTAGCATGCCTCCAAAAATTCCAAGTTTGCCAGAAACTGTAACTCAAATTCTTCGTCAAAATGATTATGATAAACCGAGATGTCGAGACGCAATCCGTTTAACAGAAGAAGGCTCTAAAACATACTTTGAACTAGATAAGAGAGATTATTCCCCCTCAACATCTTCAGTCAAAGAAAAAGAAAGCTCATCTTCGCAAGATAAAACACTAAAAATGGAAGAGCAATCCGATAACCTTAAAAAAGAAAAAGACAGTACCTCTTTTCCTTTTCAAACTCTTAGAAAGAGAGCTTTCTCTTTGGGAAAAAAGAAAGAGGTTCCGTCCAACGCGAATTCTGATATTCAATCCCTAGAATTTCAAATTCTTCAGAAGGAAATTCCAATTACTATTATTCCAGAAAGCTATGATGAACGTTATCTAAAAGGCATTCAGGTTCCTGACATTAAAAAGGGATTACAATCCATAAAAAAAATTCAACTCTCTCTTCCTAATAATCAGTCTTTTACTGATCTACAAGAAGTGTTGTCCGCTCTAAAAGATTTCTTGGATTCATTGGATGAAAAAAACACCCAGAATAAGGATAAAAAGGATAATCTGGCTTTAAAAGTCATGATGGATCTGCCTATTGAACTAAAAAATTATTTAGCAGAGGCTCTAAAATATTGTGATGAAAAAGCAGATTCAGCTCTAAGAAGAATTTGGCGCTCTACAGACACAGTAGTCGAGTTTCCTAATTATAGCTCTTATAGTTTAGACTGTTGTTTAGAAAGTGTTCATATTGAGATTTCACAGGAAGGTTTTAAAATTTCTCGCCTATCCAAAGCAAAAATTGCATGGATAGACAAGAAAAAAAACAAAACAACTTCTGTTGATATCGAATATGTTATAAGCTCTCAAGGTCAAACTTCAAGAGTATCCAAAATTCATTGGCAAGAAAATACCAAAGATAAAGAAAAGAAAGTTTTTTTAGAGCATCTTCAAACTTTAATAAAAGAGATCTCGTCGTCTAAGTAGCAAGACAGAGCGAGCGCACTTTTTTAATGACATCAAAGCCTTGGGCTTTGAAGAGCAAAGAATTTGAAGATTGATCATTTTAGGAAAGTCATAGTAGCGGTATGAGTTGTAAAGAATGCAATTCATATCGCTTTAGCCAAAAACTAATTCTTGTTTTTAGCGTCTTGCTTAGTAAAAATAGGCCCGATATGCCATTGATACTGACGTTGTTCTGGGGTCATTAAATAAGCAACTAAAAAATCAGCTCCCCAAAAATTATTCCCACCGGCGAGGGGAATGACTTGCATTGCCCCTTTACAAGACAAAGAACGTAATTCAAGAATATTCTCTTGTCCTTCAAAAGTGACTGTCTGAACTTCTCCTTCATAACGTTCTAGCGTACGAGGAGACAAGCACTGTTCTTGAGATTGAACGCGACAACGAATTGCTTTAACAAAGAAACTAAAAGCCACAGACTCCCATCCATCAAGTCCCAAAAAATTGGTTTTGAGATAAAAATGAGGCTTTTTGAATTCTTGTGCGACTTCTAACCAAATTCCTCTAAATTTTCCTACTTCAAATGGAGAAGAAGCTGGCTGGTCGACTAAGCGAGTACATCCCTTAAGACTAAAAGAATGTCGACGCCATTCAATGATAGAGCGTCTCATTCCATGATCAGATAAAGCATTTCCTTCAATTCCAAATCCCTGACATTCTCCTAAAGGAAGATATTGAGGACCATAATTGACAACTTCAATATCGCCAAATCGCAGCACTCCTAAACCTGTATGGCCGCCATGCAAAGTACAAATCACATGTTGTGAAGCAGAACGATATCCAACTAATGCCGTGGAAGGATCATAAATATTTTCCGCTAATAACAAAGGAGCTGTGGATAGAATGGGATATTGCTCTAGCCATTTTTCAATTAAAGGCCATAAGGGCTGTAGATTTTCTCTTTCTTTTTCTACATGTTCTTGAATTGCTTTCATCGCCGCATCAGCAACTGCTGCAAAAGGAGTATCTTCAATCAAAATAGCTGCACTTCGAAATAACAAATAACTCAAGCAAAGATGTTGCAGTGTTTTTCCTTCTGTCTCTCGAACAAAAAGGCCGGATAAAGGCTTAGCCATTACGTCTAGAGTGTTGAGCTGCCAATGAGCCAATTGGATAACGATTTCTTTTAATTCTTGGCGCTTTGTGATTAAAGCTAATAAACAAAGAAAAATTCCAAATTCAAAATGATGGGGAGTAAAGGGAAGTGATAGCCATGGACAATACTCTTGCAGATCGATAAGCGCAGCTCCGCTTTCTAATAAATGAGGTCCTACTTCAGGTATAGGCATCTTAGCAAATGCATGATTAAGAGCAACCAACGATCGAAAGTATTGGGAACTTTGGTTCCAAGGATGACGTTCGAAAAGTCGAATTTTTGCAGCAATACCTGATGGATCTAACTGAGCAAGATTGCAAAGAAGATTGACAGCAAGCAATTGTTTCCAATTGTCAATTGCTTTATCTTCCGATAAAAGAGGTTCTTGCCAAACACACTCCTCTAGAATATCATGAGAAGGGATAACTTGAGCTTCAAGAAATTGATGAACAGCTTGTTCGAAATAAGAAGAGTCTTCAATCTGTTTCTGATAAAGAGATTGAAGGGAACAAAGATCCAACATGGTGATGTGATCCAGTTACTAGGAAAACTAGTGATACTATTTTCATTGATTAGAATAAAAAAACTAAAATTGCTAAGGCTCATCATCAAGAAGAATAAAGAAGAGGAACAGAAGCGTCATGGAGCTATTTATACTCCGTCTTCTTGAAAAATTCTACTCAAAGCACCAAAACTTCAACTTAACTTCAAGCGCTCCCTAACGCATGCACAGGCTTTGAGTTAAGCTTGACTATATTCGCATTTTCTTAGCTCTGCCATACTCATTTATTAGGATGACAAAGCAAAGAGAAAACAAATATAGCCTTTATTCAACTTAAAGTAAACGACCCCATGCGAAGACAGGTTCTTGCTTATTAAAGCTTTCCTATAGACTAATTAATATTCATCTTTGACTAAGTCATAAAATGACTGACATCATGAATAAATTAAACTTAAAAGAGCAAAATTTAACACTAGCGAAGTTTGATTCCAGATACGTCGTTCGCACTGAAAAACAGTTTCGCTCTTTTAAGAATGATATCAGTAGAGTGATGATCTAGCCTAGGAGGTTAAGCTCCTATGACTCTATACCAGCTCCTGCAAACTGTTGTTGCTCTGATTCAACAACTTGGCGCATCTTTTTTCCAGGGGTAAATTTAACAGCTAAACGAGCAGGAATCACAATAGGTACTGCTGCATTTTTTGGATTTCTTCCAATCTTTTGCTTTCTTTCGACAACCTCAAAAACACCAAATTCTCTAAATTCCAATCTTTCTCCCTGTGATAAACAATCTGTAATTTTGTCTAGAAAAGCTTGTATCACATGGCGGACATCATTTGGATGTATTCCTTTGTCCTGTGAAATAGAATTAATGAGCTTTTTCTTTGTCATGGTGTTCTTCTTTGTACTGGTTGCCATAGGCTCTGACTCCTTCATTTTGCACTTTTTTCGTTAGATTTTCATATTCCCCGACATTGTCATATCCTGCTGATTTTCAAGCAAGTTGTTTTTATGCCTTTGTTGTTTAACTTGGCTCACAACTTACCTAAAACATCATCTACCGGAGATAAGCGTCTCTAACACTCTAGTAAATAAAGATTTTAGTTAATGTTTTCCTATAATAAGAAATGCGATTTTGAATTCAATACTAATTTTTTAAATTGCTCTAATACGCACAAGCATTTTATTCTTTTTCCCTGCCGCCACTAGCATTAAGCGATTATCAATCAATAAGTTGCTATCAATAACACAATTTTCATCTTCTATCTTTTGATTGTTAATATAGACTCCGCCATTACGTATTAAACGTCTTGCTTCACCTTTGCTGCTTTGCAAGCCAATTTCCACTAAAAGATCAATCAATTTTGAATTTACAACTTGCTCCAGAGCTAATTGACAGCTAGGCATATCAGCTGCCAAACCTTCTAAGATTGTGGCATCTAGCTTAGTCTGTGAACCTGGTGCAACCCCTTCTGTGACGCGAATAGCCGTTTGCAACCCTTCTTCGCCATGCACAAGGCGCGTAATCTCTTCCGCTAAACGTTTTTGAGCTGTGCGTGGAACGTAATGAGGATCTTGCATTTGCTTTTCATAACGTCGAATTTCTTCCATATCCATAAACGTCAACATGCGCATGAGCTTAATGACATCTGCATCTTCAACACGCACGAGATATTGATAAAACTCATAAGAAGATAATTTTTCTGGGGATAACCAAATCGCTCCTTTTTCAGACTTTCCAAATTTTTGTCCATCGCTTCTTGTTAGCAAAGGAAATGTAATTCCATAGGCAGATTTGCCAAGAACTCGACGGATCAACTCAGTGCCAGATGTAATATTGCCCCATTGATCGCTTCCACCAAGCTGTACTGTCACCCCATGCATTTGATAAAGATGCAAGAAATCATAACCCTGCAAGATTTGATAACTAAATTCTGTAAAGCTCATTCCTTCTTCTGATTGTAAGCGCAATCTTACACTATCTTTAGCTAACATAGGCCCTACGCGGAAAAGCGAGCCAATTTCACGAAGAAACTGGATAAAAGAAAAGTCTTTATACCAGTCAAAATTATTTAAGATAATGGGCTGCGCAGTCGGATGACGAAAATTTAAGATTGCTTCTAAATTTTTTCTAATTCCTTTGAGATTCTGTTCTATACTTTTCTCATCAAGCAATTGACGTTGGCTACTCTTACCCGATGGATCTCCAATCATGCCTGTCGCCCCTCCCACAATAGCAACTGGTGTATGACCAAAACGTTGAAACCAGGCAAGCCCCATTATCGCAACTAGATTGCCTAAGTGTAAGCTATCCGCGGTGGGATCAAATCCACAGTAAACTCGAATAGGCTGTTCTGTCATTTGACGAATATCTTCATTGCTTAGAGCTTCGATAAACCCACGCTCTTTTAACACATCTATCACGTTTGCCATAGTTTCCATCCATTTAAGAATTAGGCAGATTGAGTGTGGACATTTTCTAAATGTCCTCATTTTCTGTCAACGATTGAGATGCAATTTTTGTTAATTGCCATTTCTCTTAATTGCTTTGCTTAAGTCTATGCATTCAAAAATCAGAATATAAAAATAATTTTAATTCTGCTATGATGACCTTAGAGAACATTTGAATTGCTAAGCGTTTGCTGCTAATCTATAAATATGGCTGATAAGCCAAGAGGAGAGGATGTATGCGTTCATTTAAGTATCAATCCGCTGCACTATCTAGCCCTCCTAAAGATCCAAACGTTTACCCTAATTTCCCCCAACTTTTTAATCAACTTATCTTCAAACTCATGCCTTCTCTTTTAAAAAAGAGAAAGAATTTAAAATCACGTCATATCTTACCCGAATCTTATTCTCTTCCTTTTAAAGCAAGTGCGAAATTTTTTCACCCCTCTTTGCCAACTTCAAAAAAGGTATGCAAGAAGGCCTACGCAAGAGAATTTAAGATTAAATAAATTACACAATCTATTAACTATTATAAATTTAAATAAAAACATCATGTAAGCAGCCATCTTTTTTTATCGCATTAAGTAAAGAGAATTTAAAAAATAAATTATTTGATTTTTTTGTTGCTTTTCTTATTCTCCGAACTAAGAGGTCAAAACTTTAGAGACGTTTTCTAAATTGATAAGCCTTTAATTTGACTCGAACCTTTGTATTTGATTTGTGGCCTGGCATATCACATGCAATAAAAGAAAACCGCCAAAGAGTTTATTCATTTGCCTTAAATCAAATGCTTAGCAAGCTAGAGAACGTCTCTTAAGAAGGCTTTACTAAAATTTGAATTTTAAACACCTAATAGGAGGTAAAAACCATGAAAAAGCAACTTTTTCTTTTGTCTTCTTTATGCTTAATGCTCACTGCATGCGACAATCGTCCAGCAAATACTGCAGCTGATAATACAGGTCGTAATGTACGCGATCGCCATGATCAAACTCTTACACCTGGAAATCAATCAGAAAACGAAGCTGATCGTGGATTAACCCAAAGAATTCGTCAAGCCGTTATGGATGATGATTCTCTTTCAACAAATGCTAAGAATGTCAAGATTATTACAGTAAATGGTGTTGTGACCTTACGAGGTGTTGTAAATAGTGATAGAGAAAAAAGCGAAATTGGCAAAAAAGCTAGAGGCGTTAATGGAGTTAGAAACGTAGACAATCAACTAGAGATTGTTCGCTCTGATAATGCTGGCGTTCCAGGAGGACCAGGTGCCCCAGGAGCTCCAGGAGCCCCAGGCAATGCTAATCGCGGATTTTAATCGCTATTGATTGTGTCTTAAAACAAAGGAGGTTTTTATGGCTAATCAAGCAGTCTACGGTATTGTTGCTAATAGAGCAAAAGCCGAGAAATTAATTCAAGTTTTAGTTGATGCTGGAGCTAGTCCACACGACATTTCTATTCTTTCTGCTCAAGGCGAACAGTTCCATGAATTTGCTTCTAATGCAAATTTCGGAACAAATCGTAATTGGCGAACAGAAGAGCGTGTGACAGATTATCCTGCTGGCACAACTCCAGAACACTTACGTTCGACAACTCCATCAGGCCGTGCTAATGGTAAAAGCGGCATGGGAACAGAAAAGCACACTAAAGCTCCAGAAGGGGCAACAGCAGGTGCAACTACTGGTGGAATTATCGGTGGTGTTCTCGGATTATTAGCTGGAATCGGCGCTCTTGCAATTCCTGGCATGGGACCTTTTATCGCAGCTGGTCCACTTATGGCAACGTTAAGCGGTATCGGTGCTGGCGGTACTTTAGGCGGAATCATTGGTGGTTTGGTTGGACTTGGTATTCCTGAGTTTGAAGCTAAACGTTATGAAAACCGTCTGAAAGAAGGAGGAATCTTACTTTCCGTTCGTGCTAATAATGATGATCTTGCAAAACGCTGGAAAGATCTTCTCCAAAAAAATGGAGCTGAAGATGTCACCATTTCATCTGAAGCTTCAGTTTCTAAGAATTACAATAAAAAATAATTCTTATTTTTCCAAAATGGCCGCATTTCATGTGGCCATTTTTTTTCTAATCCTTTTATCTCTCTATCATTAGAAAGGATTTTCGACATCCAAAAAATGACAAGGAATATGAAGCGTTTGTTCTAAATGGCTTGCCAATGCAAGAGGTCCAACGCGTTCAGTTGCAGAGTGGCCTAAAGCAAAAAAATTAACACCTTCTTCTTTAGCTTGATACCAAACAGGTTCATCAAAACTTCCCGTCACAAAAGCATCAATTCCTTCTTGAGCGGCCTCAATAATAGATTTGTGAGCTCCGCCAGAAACAAGTGCCACCGTTTGGATTGAATCAGGTCCTCCCCAAGCACAAATCGCAGGATGTTGATAATAAGATTCTAAACGTTTTTTAAACTCTTCTCGCGAACAAGGAGGTAAAGATCCCTTTACTCCGATGGGAATTCCATTTAAATAGGCAAATGGATGTAAATCTAACCATCCTAAGTCTCTTGCTGCTTTCCAGTTATTGCCCACTTGCGAATGCATATCTAAAGGTAAATGATAAGCAAATAAAGAAATTCCATGTTCAAGCAGCAATGAAAGTTTTTTTCTTTTTACTCCTTGAATGACATAACTGTCCTTTTGCCAAAACAACCCATGATGCACAATCAAAGCATCCGCTTTTTGCTCGATAGCTGTTTCTATTGTTTCTAAACTAACAGAAACTGCTGTTGCTAAACTATTTATAACTCCCTTACCTTCCACTTGCAAACCATTAGGACCATAATCCACTACATTATTGCTGGGAAGAAATTCATCCAAAAAACGACGTAATTCTTTTAATTTAAGCATATTTCCTTCTAACTAGAAGCCAAAAATTGATACAATACTGTTTTTTTATAAAATAGTCTCTTGTCAATGAAGTTAACGTTGAAGACGGGCTTCTATTTTTCTACTTTTATACGAGACTTTAAGAAAAAATGGCAAAGCTAAAACATGCTTTGCCTTCAATCCATTTTTTGGCATAGTTAGAATTGAAATTTCAACTGCGAGCAAAAATTCACTTAATCCAATGCTTGTTAAACTAATCCTTAATTGACTTATAGCGAGATAAGATTTTTTTATGGCAAAGACAAACCAACATTCTAGCATAACTGCAAAAAAAGCAGCAGGGCAAGCAGCAGCAGAAATGATTAAAGATGGAATGCTTGTTGGACTTGGAACAGGATCTACAACCGCTTTTTTCATTGAAGCTTTAGGTAAACGATGCCACGAAGGCTTAAAAATTTCTGCTGTTGCCACCTCTAAACAATCGGCATGGCAAGCTGAACAGTTAGAAATTCCGCTAGAAGATTTTGAAGCGATTACAAAGCTTGATATTACCGTAGATGGAGCAGATGAAATTGATCCTCAGAAAAATATGATTAAAGGAGGAGGTGGTGCTTTATTAAGAGAAAAGCTTTTGGCTACCGCTAGCCAAGAAATGATTGTGGTGATTGATGAGAAAAAACTTGTTAATCATTTAGGCTTTCATCCCCTTCCCGTTGAAATTGCTCGTTTCGTTTACCGCAATACTCTTGCAAGACTTGAAGCTGAGGGATATCAAGGAGTGTTACGACTCTATTCGGATCAAGAGCCCTTTGTGACCGATAACGGCAATTATATTGTGGATATTCATTATCCGACTCCTATTACAGATCCCAAGCAAGAACAGCAACGCTTAAAAAATATAACAGGCGTCCTTGAAACAGGTCTCTTTTTTAATCTTGCTGGAAGAGTTGTCATTGGGTATGAAGATGGACGTGTAAAAGTTCTTTCGTGACTTAAAAAAATTGCTTGAATAAACTAGAGTTTACGTATTCTAATAGGATAACGGCATGTTTTCAGAACTGATTCAACTTTCTTTTGACAAGATCATGCAGACAAGATCTTACACTGTTATCGTTTTAAGCGCTCCTGAGAAAAGCTTTGCCATTTATACCGATCCAAACATTGGAAAAACATTGCAATTATTTTTAACGGAAGTGCAAAGCCCCCGCCCCTTAACTCATGATCTGATAGATAAAATTTTTGACGGAATGGATATCCGTGTCAAACAAGTTGTCATTAATGATGTGCAAGACACGATTTATTTTGCTCGTTTATTTCTTGAACAAGATGTAGGAGACATCCGCCATATAGTTGAAGTGGACGCGCGTCCCAGCGATTGCCTAACCTTAGCCTTAATGAATAATGCTCCCGTCTATTGTACCAGAGAAGTTTTAGAAAAAGTGATTCCTATTGAAGAATAAATTTCTATTATAGCTTTTTCCTACCAAGTTTTTTTTATTTTCACCCTTTTTATCTCGCCGGCTTTTTTCTTAAAATATAGAATACAAATAGTTTAGATTTTGAAAACATCGCAGCGAATTGATAAGAGAAAACATTGCAAAAAAAAATTCACAGAATTTATTTAATGAAATGAGAATCAGCACCTTATTAATATTTAATGTAAAAATTATTTTTTGCCAGATTTAAAATAGATTGCACAGCCTCTTCGGCATCTTCTCCTTCTGCTTCAATTCCAATTTTAGCTCCTTTTGTTGCAGCTAGCATGAGAATACCTAAAAGAGATTTGGCATTAACGGATTGTTTTTGATAAATCAAATAGACTTTTGATTTAAAAGAACTCGCACATTTGACTAATTCTGTAGAGGGTCGCGTGTGCAGGCCGCGATCATTGCCTACCACAAATTTCCCTTTAACAAGGTGTTTTTTGCTAGTATTTGTCATCGCGTTTTATCCTTATATCACGTATCCTTCTATCACTATCACAGTCTTGAATGTTTATATCGACTTAGGCAAGAAATCAACTATAAGAGTGAGAAAAAATGAAGGATCACTTGCAGGAAGACACTCTTAAAGATAGATGCATTATACTCTCTTGAAGAAATAATGTGTGATAGGATTTATAGCAAATGTTTTCTAATTTATCGTTTATAGTGGAGATTAGACAATGAGAAAGCGCGAAGAAGTTCCCCTTGAAGATCGATGGAATGTCGAAGCTCTTTATCCCAATCAAACTGCATGGGAACAGGCATTTAAAACTTTTGTTCCCCAGCCTCAACAAAGTCCTCATTGGCCAGCTCTTCAAGCCTTTCAAGGAACACTAGGCCAGAGCCCTGAAAAATTAAAAGAAGCCTTCAATCTCATGATGAAGATTGATCGGGAGCTTTCAAAACTTTATACATATGCTCATTTACGTCATGATGAAGACATTGCCAATCCTGAATTTAAAAAAAGCTACGAGCAAATCTTAAATTTAGCTCATGCTTTTGCTCAAGAAACAGCTTGGTTTCAACCTGAAGTGATGGATTTGTCTGACGATCTTCTTAAACAATATCTCTCTTCTCCTATTCTTGCAGATTATCATTTTTATTTAGAGAAAATGATACGCATGAAAAAACATACGTTATCTCCTGACAATGAAAAATTATTAGCTTTTGCAGGACAAGCCCTTCAAACCTCTTACAAAGCTTTCAGTGCAATCAATGATGCAGATTTTAAATTTGGTACAGTGCTTGATAGCAAAGAAGTTGAAAGACCTCTTTCTCATGCCACCTATGGAATCTATGTTCGAGAACAAGATCGTTTATTACGCGAGCGTGCTTTTAAGCAATATCACCAGAAATATGAAGCATATGAAAATACACTCTGCGAACTTTTAACAGGACAAGTCCAAAATCATCTATTTCAAGCGCGCGCCCGTCATTTTTCTTCCTGCTTGGAAGCTGCTTTATATCCTAAAAATATTGATACTTCTGTTTACCATGCTCTCATTCAAGCTGTTCATGAACGTTTGGATGTATTGCACCGCTATATGGATCTTCGCAAGCGTATTTTAAAATTGGACGAACTTCATTTATATGATGTTTATGTTCCCTTAACTTCCGCTGTAGACATTCGCATGTCCTATCCCGAAGCTGAAAAACTTGTGATTGAATCTGTCGCTCCATTAGGCGCTGAGTATCAGGATTTTCTAAGAAAAGGATTCCAAGAACATCGCTGGGTTGATCGCTATGAAAACCAAAATAAGCGGTCCGGTGCCTATTCCAGCGGATGTTTCGATAGCATGCCTTATATTCTGATGAACTATAAAAATTTGCTGCGAGATGTCTTTACACTTGCTCATGAAGCAGGACATAGTATGCACAGCCTTTATAGCCGCAGCACGCAACCTTATCAATATAGCGATTATCCTATCTTCCTTGCCGAAGTTGCCTCTACTTTTAATGAAGATCTTCTGACTCGTTTACTTCTCAAACGCTGTCAAAACCCTCAAGAAAAGATTTTTCTTATTAATCAAAAAATTGAAGATATTCGAGGAACTCTTTTCCGCCAAACCATGTTCGCTGAATTTGAACTTCTTATTCATCAACATGTGGAACAAGGAACACCTCTCACTCCTCAACTTCTCAAGGAAGAATATCATCAACTCAATCGACGTTACTTTGGTCCGTCAACTATTATTGACTCCGAAATTAATATTGAATGGGCACGCATCCCCCATTTTTATTATAATTTTTATGTGTTTCAATATGCGACCGGTATCAGCGCCGCTTTAGCATTAGCAGATAAGGTTGTCAATGGACATGAAAAAGATCGCGATGCTTATCTCTCTTTCTTAAAAGGAGGATCAAGCAAATATCCTATCGATATGTTGAAAATGGCGGGAATTGATATGACTTCTCCAGCGCCAGTCAAAGCCGCTATTCAAACATTTGATCGTCTCATTACTGAGTTAGAAGAGCTCCTTAATCAGACAGCTAAGGTATAAAGAAATTGATATTTAATTAATTCAAAAGCAATGAGATAAAGCAAATAAAACAAGTTTAGCAATCAAACTCAAACAGTGCTAATTTTATTGCAAAAAAAATACCTTTTTCAGTAATGTGGTAGCTTTCAAGCGTAGGAGATGTTTTTTGATTGGCAGAATGATTGCTTTAACAAGTTAAATGAGAGCCTTATACAATCGAGAAACAATCTAAAAGACGACAATTTATTTATTACTTAACACAGGAGATTATTTATGGCCCAAACTCAAATGGCATCAACAACAACTTCTCATAACGTTAAGCTAAAACCTCTTGGCAATCGAGTGCTCGTCCGCCGCTTGGCAGCCGAGGAAAAATTAAAAGGAGGAATTATTCTTCCGGATACAGCAAAGAAAAAGCAAGAACAAGCAGAAGTGGTTGCTCTTGGCGCCGGCAAAAAAGATAAGAACGGCACATTGATTCCTATGCCTGTCAAAGTCGGTGATATTATTTTGATGGAAAAATATTCAGGTCAAGAAGTGACATTAAACGACGAAGAATTTGTTATTCTCCGTGCCGATGACATTATCGCGATTGTCGAACAATAACAGAATGATAGAACACAATTAGAGGAGATTCACATGGCTGCAAAAACGATTAAGTTTAAAGAGGAAGCTCGCCAAAAAATTCTCAAGGGCGTCCGTACATTAGCTGATGCTGTTAAGGTAACATTAGGTCCTAAAGGACGCAATGTTGTCATCGATAAAGCCTATGGCACTCCGCATATCACAAAAGACGGTGTGACAGTAGCTAAAGAAGTTGAGCTCGAAGATAAATTTGAAAATATGGGAGCTCAAATGGTGAAAGAAGTGGCAAGCAAAACAGCTGATAAAGCCGGAGATGGAACAACAACTGCGACTGTTTTAGCTGAAGCCATTTATTCAGAAGGCTTGCGCAATGTTGCGGCAGGAGCTAACCCTTTAGATCTCAAACGCGGAATGGAAAAAGCACTTAAAGCTGTGATCCAAGAGCTTGGAAAGCGCAGTAAAAAAGTAGATGATCGTCAAGAAATTGCTCAAGTTGCGACTATTTCTGCCAATAACGATAAAGAAATCGGCGAAATTATTGCTCAAGCGATGGAAAAAGTAGGACGAGATGGAACGATTACGGTCGAAGAAGGTAAAGGATTTGAAACTGAGCTTGATGTTGTCAAAGGGATGAAGTTTGATCGTGGATATTTATCTTCTTACTTCATGACAAATCCAGAGTCTCAAGAGTGCGTGTTGGAAGATGCTTATGTGCTGATTTATGATAAGAAAATTAGTTCTATCAAAGAAATTCTTCCCCTCTTGCAATCAGTTGTCGAAAGCGGCCGTCCTCTTTTAATCATTGCAGAAGATGTCGAAGGCGAAGCATTAGCAACGCTTGTGGTGAACCGTTTACGCGCAGGCCTTAAAATTTCTGCTGTAAAAGCTCCAGGTTTTGGTGATCGTCGTAAAGCGATGTTGCAAGACATTGCCATTGTAACTGGGGGAGAAGTCATCAGCGAAGAATTGGGGCATAAGTTAGAAAACACAACCATCGAGCAATTAGGACGCGTCAAAAAAGCAGTTTCAACAAAAGATGAAACAACGCTTGTTGAAGGTGCTGGATCTAAAGCAGCAATTCAAGAGCGTGCTGCTCAAATTAAACATCAAATTGAAGAAAGCACTTCTGATTACGATAAAGAAAAATTACAAGAGCGTTTGGCCAAGCTAGTTGGCGGCGTTGCTGTAATTCGTGTTGGAGCAGCAACAGAAGTTGAAATGAAAGAGAAAAAAGACCGAGTGGATGATGCTCAACGTGCAACTGCAGCTGCTGTTGAAGAAGGCATTTTGCCAGGCGGTGGAACAGCGTTTGTCCGTTGCATTCCAATTGTAAATAAGCTGGCAGAGTCTTTAGAGGGAGATGAAAGAACGGGTGCTCGCATTATGGTGCGTGCTTTGAGCTCTCCTCTTCGTCAAATTGCAGAGAATGCAGGCCAAGAAGGCGCAATTATCCTTCAACAAGTCGAGAAAATGGGCGACAGACAAGGATATAACGCCTTAACTGGCGAATATGTCGATATGATCACAGCGGGTATCCTCGATCCAACGAAAGTTGTTCGCTGTGCATTAGAAAACGCGGTTTCTGTAGCCTCTATGCTGCTCACAACAGAAGCGATTGTAGCCGATATTCCAGAAGAAAAAGCAGCTCCTGCAGTTCCAGCTGGAATGGACTACTAAAATTAATTTGCTTCATTCGAATTTGTCAAAGGGAAGGCCTCAAACCTTCCCTTTTTTATTTCTAACCTTTAAAATCCAATGACATAAGATTAAAATTTCTTTGAAAATTCAAGATAAACCTTCGGTCTAAATATTCAATAAACCTGAGTTTGGAGTTTATCTAATTGGCAGGCAATTAGATAAATCAAAATTGATGACAAAAGACCTCTTAATGATTTAAAACATTTGTTTCTCACAACGAATGTTAATCACAAGAGGTCAAAATGGATTTAACAACATTGTATTGCAGCGTGGATGATTTTTGGAAGTCCTTTAAACAAGAATGGAATAAAAATCTCATTGATAACGGCAAAGCAAAGCGAGGACCCGAGCCCAGGTTATCGATTCCTGAGATGATGACAATTGTAATTTTATTTCATCAATCGAATTACCGAACATTTAAGTATTTTTATGAATACGTTTGTACATATTTAAGAAGGGATTTCCCAAATCTCATTAGCTATAGCCATTTTGTTTATTCAATGAAAAACCTATTTATCCCATTATTTGCTTACCTCCTTCAGAGAAGAGGGGAAATAACAGGAATTGCTTTTATCGATTCGACATCAATAGATGTTTGTCATAATAAGCGTATTAAAAGGAATAAAGTTTTCAAGGGATTAGCCAAGCGCGGAAAGACAACTTCTGGATGGTTTTATGGATTTAAATTGCATCTTATTATCAATGAAAAAGGTGAAATTTTAGCTTTTCAGCTAACTCCTGGCAATGTGGCTGATGTATCTGTTGTAGAGAATTTATCCAAAGGTATTTTCGGTAAGCTATTTGGCGATAAAGGATATATCTCAGCCGAACTTGCGAAGCGGCTCTTAAAACAAGGACTTGAGCTGTTTACAACGTTAAGGTCAAATATGAAGCAAAAACTCATGCAATTAGCTGATAAAGTACTCCTTCGCAAGCGAGCAATCATTGAAACAGTCAATGACCAACTAAAAAATATTTCTCAGATAGAGCATACACGTCACAGAAGTGCTGCCAACTTTTTGATTAACCTTTTAGCGGGAATAACGGCCTATACTCATCAATTAAAAAAACCGTCTATTAATTTAACCCAAGAAGATCGTCTATTGTTAATGGCTGCGTAAAAACTCCAAACTCAGGTCAATAAAGGCTTTTTAGATAGGTTTGAGATGAAAAAGCGGAAAACAGCAAAAAGATCTTGTGCGAAATAGGCAAATTTTTTAATATAGTCACTTCTTATTCCGGATTAGCTCAGCGGTAGAGCAGTGGACTGTTAATCCATTGGTCGCTAGTTCGAATCTAGCATCCGGAGTATCTTTAAGAGGGAGTAGTAATACTCCCCTTCTTAAAGTCCCGTACTTTTGCCGCAGTACTAAATTTCTTTAAATCACCAAAATAAGAATCTCCGTCACTAGAGTGAAGTTCATTTTGCAGTGTCAATCCCCTAATATTAGGGTATTCGGTAGTCCTGAGCATGTAATGCTCGTCGCATTAAATTATAATCGCAAATAAAATATTTAATTATTCCCGCGTGATTAGCCTGTTTCTTTGAAAGCGAAAGCGTTTTCCTCACAAGTCGTGAGCATTTTTGTCTAAGAGTACAATTAAATCTTTCAATATAACTTGTCTTACCTGATTCTTTTCCAACTGGCTGATGTTGAGACCATGCAATGGTTTCGTAATACCCACAGAATTTATCAGTATACTAGAGGGCTTTTTTTTAATGGCACTGGCAATTTAAAAAATAACTTCTCAGCTGTTTGTTTATCCCTTGGACCCACTTGCATGACAATAATTTGCCGAGTTTTAGAATGCATAACTAGCCATAGCCATTGAGGATTTTCTTTAGATCCTACATCAATCCACAATTCATCTGCCTCAAAGATAATCACTTCAATGTCATCACCTTCTGATACGATTTCGGCTTTCAAATCCGCAGGTAATTCTTTAATTAACATATCAGTCAACTCCAAAAACCACGGCATGCTAACATCAAAAACGCGGCAAACGCCTTCTAGAGAAATTCTTTCTAGTAAAACCTTCCTAATCAAATCTTTAGTTTTATCGTCAATGATCTTCTGAGTCGGGTCTAAGACAAACTGCCTGCCACATTTCAAACATCGGTGGTTTTGTTTACCATTATGAATGTGCCCATTTTTTTAATAAGTAATGAGTGACAAGAAGGATATTTGCATTCCGTTTAAGAGCTCCTTTTTGAACCTCTTAATATAACCTTCTCATAAATAAAATTCTCTTCAGCATTACATGTTTAGGACTACCGAATAATTGGAAACTAGTTACAATCATTGTCGCTTTGCAGCTTCTTCGCAATCAATTCACCACCCTGTCTATAGCACAGCATCTTCTTGCTTTAGACTCTTCTACGCTGTTATTAAAATTCAGGCACGCTAGGAGAATTGGGATTAGCTGGTTCTTCTGGATAGACATCGGGATTTGATGGTGGCAAAGGGTCTCTTTTTTGCTTATCTGGATCAACAGGGGGATCTTCTCTAGGTGGCACGTGTGGTGTAGGGTCTCTTTCTGGAGAAGGACTGCCGTTACGTTGAATAACCATAAAAACCTCCTACTTTTAAGAGCCTTATCTGGAATCAATACCACATGATTAGAAAAATTTGTCTTCTAAAACTTTTTTCTTTTCTGCGTCTCTTTACCTTGATGCACAAATCATGCCAACGTCAAATTTAAAAACTTAGGCTATCAATCTAACCGATTTTGCTTTTGATATTGATGTAGAAAGCATAAGCATATATCGATCTTGCAAAAGTTTGAAGTCGTCAATAGACAAAGGAAATGAAAAGAAATTTCTTCTGATTTAGAGAAAAAATTGATAGCTGCATTAATCAAAAAGTATAAAGGCGATCTTTATCGATAAAAATTCAGAAGCTTTTAAATTAAGATCAATAAACATCTTTCGATAACATGTTCACTAATCTTAGTCATGTCATGATTAAATTTATTTAATAATCTTAAGATTTTATCGCAAATTTAAGGTTGCTAAAGGTGTGAGCTGCTTGCACTTTTTGATATTAAGCTTTTTAAGACGATTAGGTAAATCATTAAGCACTAAATCTGTTAACCTCTCACAACCTAATAAAGAAAGCTCTTCAAGATTTGATGGTAACTCTTTAATTGCAACATTTGTTAGCCTAACACAACTTTTAAAACTAAATTTTTTAAGCCTCTTAGGTAAATTTTTCAGTGCTGCGTCGGTTAACTTAACACAACCTAATAGAGAAAGTTCTTCGAGATCAGGTGGTAAATCTTTTAGCGCCGCATCTGTAAGATCCTGGCAAGATGTCAAATCAAGATTGACGATATTTCTGGGTAAAAATGCTTGATATCTGCAGCATATAGGACTCTCTCAATCTGAGTTTGCAATAAGCTTTATGCATGACGCTTAATGAGATAACAAGCAACCAAGAAACCAAAAGCTAAAGAAGCAACCCAGGCAACTCTCTTTTGTTGACGAGTAAGAAATGAGAGGAAATATAAAGATTTTTCTTTAATAAAAGAGGTTGAGTAATTTGAAGAATAATCAATAAAATTCAAATATCAGCAAATTTTATTAAAAAAATCAATAAATTAATTCAAAAAGAATAGTAAATAAAGCTTAATCATTCTCTATAACTAATTATATCTTCAAATGGTTGGACAATTTCGGCATTGGGAAAATGCGTGAGAATTTCATTCATCTCTTTTTTCAAGAAAAGTAATTTCAAATTTGGTCCGGCGTCTTGTGTAAAATAGATCTGTACTCCTTGATCTCGCAACTTCCAAATCTTTTGCATCATGATAACCGTTTCTGGCAAGGCATAAGAAACTGGAGGCCAAGCACTGAGCATCAGAGCATGCATCGCCATTGCATTTGACTCTGCAACTTTTCCTAATAATGCAAAATCATGCGATTGAATTGCTGGTTTGATCATGGTCAAGTCATCGTTCACTTTTTGCGGCCATTGAGAATAAAAAGGACTTGTTGTTACAGTCCGCTGCATAGCTTCTCTTGAACTTATTCCTTTTTCTTGACTGCTGAGAACTAATAATCCGATGCAGAGCTCTGGCCACACCTCTGGAATTTTTGTTCCATAGCTATCCATTCCATCTTCGCGAGTTCCCATTTGCCACTCCACAAATCCTGGCCAAATGGAGCGGCTTGCACTTCCACTTCCTAACCGAGCTAAGATCGATAATTCTGATGCATTTAAATTCCAACCAAATAATTGATTTAAAGCCATCACTAACGCTGCAAACCCACTAGCCGAAGAAGCTAAACCTGCTGCAGTTGGAATATTTGTTTGAGTATTGACGTAAAAATAGCAGGATGGATTCGGTCGAAATAAATTTAAAAATTCAATTAATCTTTTAGAAAAAGAAGAAGCAGGATCAACAGCTTGATGATTGGCAATCACGATATCTTGTTTCGTATCACTTATTTTGACTTCTGTCAAAGTGCCTTTTTTCCCTAAAGAAATTGAAAGACTCGAGGTAACGGGCAAATTCAGTTCAGAATTGCGTTTACCCCAATATTTACACAAAGCAATATTAGAAGGAGCAAAAGCTTGACCTGAATTTTTTTGGGGCAACTCTTTGCTTTTTTTTCCTAGAAGTGCGTCTACCACATCATGTTTTTTCATATTTCGACTTTTTTAACTTAAATTTTTCAGTGCGAGTTCTAGAGCGGGTTTAAACCAAGGTGTGTATTTTTTGGGATGCAAAGCAAGCTGTTTTTGCAATGTTTGAATATCCATCCATTCATAACTTTCCACTTCTTTTGGATTAATGGGAATCTCTTGTTCATCATCATTTTGATACATTCCTATAAACACATGATCGATTTCATTTTCTGTTAATCCATTATCAAATTGAGCAACATAATGAAATTTTCCAACTTCTCTCAATTTAGCTTTTATTCCCATTTCTTCTTGCAAGCGCTTTTCAGCAGACATTCGAACTGTTTCGCCTGGATGCGGATGACTGCAGCAAGTATTTGTCCATAGCCCACCAGCATGATATTTTTCTTTGCTTCTTTGCTGAAGAAGAAGCTCTAAAACTCCATTGCGCTGGCGGAAAATAAAAACTGAAAAAGCACGGTGGAGCATGGCATATTCATGCGCGAGTATTTTTTCAATTTCACCAATTTTACGATCTCGAGGATCCACGAGAATAATCATTTCTTTGGTCCGCATCTGTTTAACCTTAGGCATAATATGACTATCTCCACTTGTTAACCATCAAACATTTATTAATCTTAATATTCTTATAAAACATGAAGTCCTTCAGCAACTTGATTCCCATAAGCAATCACGTGAAATTGATGTTTTTTAAGCCACTCAAGTACTTTTTTTTGCTTTTGTTTATCAAATACTGTCAAAATAACATCTGCACCTAATGCTCCACATCCTTTTGCTGCTGTAATATCTGAACAGTGCGAAAGCTGTTTCAGTTTTTCTTCCGTTTGTTTAGCAATTAATCCACGCTGTTGCAATCTGCTCGCATAATGATTGATTGCATCAATAAAACCTTGACTATCGGTTTGTTTAATACTTGCCAAAGCTTGTTGCACAATTTGCTCTAAATCTGACACATGAATATCCGTCATTTCTCCAAGATGTTGATGAGTGGCTAGTTTATGCCCCGTATGGATTAGACAATATCCTAAGTCTTCAAAAGGCCATTTAAAAGCCTGTCTTCTTTTTTCAGATAAGTGAAAAAAACAGATGCCGCCATGGAGCTGAGCAATAATGTCTGCTCCGCTAGGAGGCATGCCCTTTCCATTCCAAGCCAGCTGTTTATATTCTTTCAGCATTTCAAAATCATTGATTTCACTTCCCTCAGCATAATTTTTGAGTGCATAAAGCGAAACAAATTGTGCACTTGAAGCCCCAAATCCACCTAAGCTCTCATACGGATCCACAAATTGAAGATGATAATTCTGAAAAAATTTCGTATATTGTTTAATCAATTTCCCTGCGGGGCTTTCTGGATGAATGTGCGGACAATTCAAATTCTCTTGCCATTGTTTTGTTGCAATGAGCTCAAAGCGAGGTTCCGTGGACAAAACCAAAGAAGGCCCTCCTTTTAAAGCGACATATTCTCCAAGCAGAAATGTTTTACTTGGTACAGTTAAGTGTATTGATTCCATATGTTTGTCTTTCGTTAATTTCATTTCTTTTCAAGGAGCAAGTTTATTTCGCAGATTGGCAAGCACAGTCCTAGCATCTGTTTCCGTCACACGTTTATCTTTTTTTAGCTTTTCAATAAGCTGTTGTTTAACAAACGGCAATTCTTCTTCTGTTGCACCTGCAGCAACCGCTAAATTGGAAATATGCAATTTCATATGTCCTTTGACAATACCTTGCGTTGACAAGGCTTTTAAAGCAGCTAAATTTTGAACAAGTCCTACTGCAGCAATGACACGTGCTAGTTCCGCAGCACTTTTTAC
The DNA here is from genome assembly GCA_044226925.1 of Parachlamydiaceae bacterium. Lineage (GTDB taxonomy): Bacteria > Chlamydiota > Chlamydiia > Chlamydiales > Parachlamydiaceae > JANWJE01. The sequence goes on along the minus strand of JBGAGC010000001.1, from coordinate 1,494,281 downwards.
TTTGAGCATTTTTAAGCTGATTTGCGCAAGAGGGTGAAGTCTAGTCACGCCACCTACAATACCAACAGACATCGGAATTTCTATCACGCCATGCAATTGATCGTTTTGCATTGTCCACTTGGTAATAGAGGTATATTGTCCAGAACGAGCTGCATAAGCATGAGCGCCGGCTTCAACAGCCCTCCAATCATTTCCAGTTGCAATCAAAACAGCATCCATTCCATTAAACGCTCCTTTATTATTTGTCGCCGCTCGATAGGGATCTAATTGCGCAAATAAAGAAGCTTCAGCAATTGCATGTCCCATTTCTAGATCTATTTTTTTGACAACCACTTTTGCTTGAACGATTTTGCCATCCACTAAATTGGATAAGATGCATAAATTCGCTTTTTCATCTAAAATGGCTTCAAGTGGTCCTTTTAAAAATTCACAAATTTGATTGATTGTATTTGCTCCCATTGCATCACAGGTATCAACCAAAAGATGGATCACTGCCATACTTTGGCCATCAGGTCTTACAATCTCTCTGACAACAATATCGCGAACTCCGCCCCCTCTTTCAAATAAACTTGCCGCTATTTCCCGATTTGTCATCTGGATGAGCGAGTCTTTATGCAAAGCAATGAGTTGCTTGACACTTTGAATATCGTTTACTTTAGGAAACTGAATTTGCCCTAGTCCTAATTGCCCTAAATTTTGCGTCGTAATCTCGCCTTGATGATCTCTTATCCACTTTGCTGCTTGGTTGGCCGCAACAATCACAGAAGTCTCTTCAACAGCCATTGGAATCAGATACTCTCGTTCATCAATCACAAAATTGAATGCTAAACCAAGAGGAAGAGGAAAACAACCGATGGCATTTTCAATAAATTGATTCGCAAGGCTAAAATCTAATGCCCCATCTTGATGAAGGACCTTAATGTCCTCTGGAGTTAACACTCCCATTTCTATTAAGCGAGCATCTCTCTCTTGACGGGATAGTTGATAGAATCTTTCTCTCCGTTCTCTTGGAGAGCGAGAAAGTTCGTCTGTTGTTTTCACAAATGCCTCTCGTCTTTTCTCGATTTTAGACAAGTCTTCAATCTTTCTAAACCTTAATGAATGTGAGATTCGTTTCTTCTGGAGGAGAATGCTCCCATAAACTGACGGCATATCCCCCTATGCCAGCTCCTGTCGGTTTTGTAGCTATGGCCCCTAAACGATGTAAATTTTCTAAATATCTCTGCAAACCAGATGTGATGAGCCCCCACTGTTCAAAGCAACGGCTAGCCTGCTCAATCGCAGAGATTAATAATGGCAATCCCTGACTTTTATCTACTTGTAAAGCTTCTCTGATTTGATAAACACTTGCGGTCATTTGTTTATCAATTTGCTGCGCTAATACAGAATTGTTGTTTTTTAACTTTTCGATGCACTCCACAGCTTCTTTAGTATTCTTTGCAATTCCTGAGTAAGAAACATATAATCTAGGCTCCCACTTTACTTCAATTTCCTCTATTCCACCTGCTAAGGTGAAAAGGACCATTTGATCTGACATGGCTCCTACAATATCAATGCCGCTGCTTTGTCCGTGGTAGAGATTCTCAAGTTGACGAGCAAATAAAAAAATATCTTTTTCCCTAATCCATTGCTTCCAGACGAGCCAACGCGAAAGAATCACACAAAGCGCTGCAGAAAATCCTATTCCAGCGCCAATATTAATCTCATTTTGCAATTCAAAATAACCTTTTACATCCTCTGGAAAATTCTTATTTAATTGCCTACAAACATGTTGAAGCGCATTTAGAAATAACTTCCCGGACTCATCATTCGCAGAAACTCGAGCGTTTTGAACAGGCTCGTGAGCAGAATAAAATTTTAATGTAAGCTTTTTGTGCCTGACAGGCAAGACAATGGCTGGATGCCCTCGCATAACCGCATGCTCGCCAGCTAATATGCATTTCGCGTGGGCAAACGTCTCAAACCGAAGCTCTTGCTGCATATTATTCCTTAGAAGCTTTCAGATCACCAAATCAAAGGCTTATCTTTTTCATTTATTGGATAATTTTACCATCAATCGAGTAGATTCTCTTATGCCCTTTGACTCCCAGATAAAGCTCCGAACGTTGAAGGTCCCATTTTTCGGGTTGGCAAACATTTCCTCCATTATCATCCATTCTTGCACAAGCATCCATCATCTCTTCATAACGATTTGCTTTAACTCGTTTCCGACTATCTAAAGCTTTTCTAAAAGAATCTCGTTTCATTCGATGTGCGGCACCCTCTAGCACCTTTGCACTGACAAATTCTGCTCCGCAACCACTTCCATAACTAAAAAGACTGATATGTTTGCCGTATGCTTCTGGTTTCACATCTTCCAGAAAATTCAACAAGCTAATAAAAAGCGACCCTGTATAGACATTTCCAATGCGGGAATTTAACTCTAGAAAGGGCAAAGTCCTTTGATTAAAATCGTTCTGCGCGTGTTCCAAATAAGTAGAATTTTTCCCAAATGTTCGCCCTGCATCTATTTCTAAAAGTTTAATGTGCGCCTTTTGTGCCATTTTTACATAAGGCACATGATAAAGGCAGGCTGCAAACTGCTTATTGAAATTGTCTACTGAATGGACTAATCCTGATTGCAACGCATTTTTTTTGTAGAAATGATAGGCTCCCTCTAATGCTTCTAAATAGCATTGGATAGAATAACGGCCATCTACAAACGCTTCTTTACTATAAATGGGACGCCAAAAATCCATGACGTGATGCGCGTAATACCCATCGTATTGAGTCTCAAATTCAATTAAAGAAGGTTGATCAGAAATCAACATGGCAACGGCGCCAGCTCCTTGAGTAGGCTCTCCTGCTGCACCTATCCCATAACGGGCAATATCTGTTGCAATGACTAAAACTTTGCTACCTTTTGCCTTTCTGGATAATAAATAATTGATTCCCATGGCAAGCCCTGCCATTGCCCCATAACACGCTTGCTTAATTTCAAAGACACGGCAAAATTTAGACAGTCCAAGCATTAAATGAACATAACTAGAAACAGAAGTGCTATGATCAATACCTGTCTCAGTACCAACAATCAAATGAGAAATAGAAGCAGGATCGATATTGAATTTTTCTAATAACTTCCTTCCAGCTCCCGCTGCCAGTACAACTGAATCTTCACAAGGGGTAGAAACAGACATTTCTTTTTGTCCAAGCCCTTGAGTATATTTTGCAGGATCAATCCCCCTAGCACAAGCGAGTTCTTCTATATTAATAAAGTGTTCTGGAATATTAAAAGCTATTCCTTCTAAACCAATCTTCATAAACAAGTGTCCCTTTTCTCTTGTGTCTTTTTTATTCCTGCAAAACGAGAAGAATAAAAGCACTTCATAAAATCATTCTAGAAAGTTCGATCCTTGAGTTAAAACCCCTTGAACTCTAATAAATTATATTGATTTTGAAAGAAAGATCACAACAAAAATTTCAGATATTTTTGAGAAAGACTTTATTTAAAAATATGACCATACTAAAAAGGCAATTCTCAAAAGATTTGTTTTTTATTTGGGTGAAAGCATATTTGTTTACCTCATTTTATGACAGAAAAAACTACGACCAAATTGTAAAAAAAATATTTTAATTTAAATTTAGGCTAAGATTTTCCAAAGGAATGAGGATTTTTCCCTGTTTTTGAAACGTAACAAAAATTCTTGCAAAGAGAATCAGACTCTATTACTTTAATCGCCACCCTTTCAATTAAGGAAATGTTATGAAAAAAATTCGATTTCCTCTCTTTTTGATTACATTTTCTCTTTTGGGCGTTTTGCCTCTTCTGAGCTCTAATTTAGATAATTGGAAAGCTGAAGAGTATTATCAACATTCCTCTTCTCAAAAAGATGCTGCAACAGATCTTTTAAAATATGTTTCATTCAAAGGGGATGAGAGGATTTTAGATGTAGGTTGCGGCGATGGCAAAATTACAGCCGAAATTGCAACTCAACTGCCGAACGGCTCCGCTCTTGGCGTCGATATTTCTCCCTCGATGATTTGCTTCGCTCAAGCAAATTTCTCTTCTGAGCATTATCACAATCTTCATTTTAGCCTTCAGGATGCTCAAGCTTTAAATTATCAAGAAGAATTTGATATCATCTTTTCTTTTACAGCATTGCAATGGGTTCAAAGCCATGAAGCGTTTCTTAAAGGAGCCTATCAAAGCATAAAGCCTGCTGGTGTATTGGCAATCACAATGCCAGTGGGACTTCCTTCCACATTAGAACAAGCTATAAGAGAACAATTGTCATCTCCTGAATGGTCTTCCTATTTTAAAGAATTTTCTACCGGATGGAATTTTGTTGAGAAAGATGACTATGCTCAATTTCTTTCCGCTCAACATTTCACTTCCACTCGGTTAGCAGTTGTTCCTCAAAAGGATATTTTTCCCTCTAGAGAAGATTTTCAAAAATTTATTAGCCAATGGTTCCCCTATCTTCGCCCTCTTCCTGAACAGCTGAAACAATCTTTTTTAAATCAAGTAGTGGATCGCTTCCTAGAGTTAGAATCTCCTTTTCCAAATGGGGAAGTCCATTTCAAAATTCGTCGACTTGAAGTAGTGGCAATCAAATCTTAAACTGGCAAGAACTCACATAAGGATTATTGTATGTCAATTTCCATTCATGAATTACGCCATGACGGATTGGTTAACATTGACTATCCAGACAATTTAAGAATAACTGTAGAAAACGCCGTCGCTTCCTGGAAAGCCTTTTGCAATCTTTCTCGAGAAGATAAGTGTGCATTTGTTTTCCGTGAAGATACGCATGGCGATGGAGCTGGCTATGAATTAAAAGAAGAAAAAGGGTCAAAGAAAGATTTAAAAGAAAACTTTCACGTGACCCCCTTTCAGTACGAACGACTGGCCAACATTGCCAATCAACGCACCTTTCCCTTCTTGCATGATGCTCATACCCTTCTTGATCACATAGCACCATTAGTTTTAGAATTTGCCAGCGTGATAGAAAGAGAGTATCAGCTTCCTGGACTGCTGGAGGAAGCCAAAACTAGCAGACCTTATTGGATCCTTCGCTATTTACATTATTTTGGCAATCAGCAGCCCGGTTCTGAAATTGCCGCGCCTCATGCTGACAAAGGAGGCTTTACTCTTCATCTTTATGAAAGTGATGAAGGTTTGCAATACTATTGCATTAAAGAAAGAGCTTGGAAATCGATGCCCGTCAGCGAAAAACAAACTGTGATTATTCCAGCCATGCAACTACAACTATTTTCGAGAGGAAAGCTAAAAGCCCTCTATCATCGAGTGATTGCCACAAAAGAGACTGCCCAAAAGGGTCGCTTTTCAATGGTCTGCTTCATCCCTTTTGAAAATACTGCAAAGTATAATAAAAAAGCTTATGGAAGCATGCAAACTCATGACGTAGGTTTTAACTATGACATGCCACATCAAGAAATCACCACTCTTTTTTACTAATCACCAGTTATTTAAATTTCTCTAATTATCAAGATTTAATAAGAAAACGCCACCTCCAACAACAATTTATTACGTATTTAAAATAGATTAAAAATAATAATTTAAATTATAATTCATTATTTTAATATAAAATCTATGAAGGAATTCCAATATGCTAGGATGGGAAGACATTGTTCAGCAGTATATCATTAAATATTCCAATCGGATTAGAAAAGCGACACAACCTTTACGCATTCACTTTGGCATTGATTATTTTACTTACCACTGCATAGACAGTACAGGCAAATATACAGTGCTTGTTGATCGTCCTGACTGGGCAGAACATTATGTTAGCACAAAAATCTATCTCAATGATCCTTATCTTCGGCATCCCCAGATCTATCAATCTGGAATGTACTTAATGGGCAGTCATGGTTCCGAAGAATATAAAGAATCAGTTTCAAAAGCAGGAAAGATGGTTCTCAATGTGGATACATGGGTGATGCTCATTGAGAGAGAAAAGGATCATGTAGAATTTTTTGGATTTTGTGCGAATAAGGATACCAGCTGTCTTCAACATCTTTATTTGAATGATCCTTTCTTATTAAAATCCTTTGCCGATTATTTTAAAAAAGAACTCCATTCTATTTTAACTTATATGGGAGAGGAAGCAAGTTCTCTGATTGAATTGAAAGGCGATGATTTCTTCTATAACGAACTTATTTCTTCTCAGCTATCGACTTCCTCTCGGATAAATTATCTTAAAGATTTAGGGATGGTATCAGAAATAACAAAAGCAGAAAAATTGACCCCAAGGGAAAAGCAATGTTTGAAATTACTCATCGAAGATAAATCAGCTAAAGAAACTGCTTTTGCTCTTGGATTATCGAGACGAACAATTGAATTTTACTTTGAAAACATTAAATCCAAACTCGATTGTTGGACAAAGCAAGATGTCGCCAAATTAGCTAAGAATTTAGCTGATTGGGGCGTTTTATAAGAATTTTACCGTAGTCATTACGGTAATCAAATATCTGAATATTTGGCATGATACTCCCCTTTGATAATCAGGAGGTCAAATATGCTAAATTATGATCTATTTCAACCGTGTCATTTTCATCTAAGAAGGAAAACATTTATCTCAAATTTATGTCTTTTGATGATAATGGCATTAGGAAATTTTGTTTACTCGGATGACAAGATGAGAAAAGATTTGGTAGCAGAGAAAATGGAAGATGCAGAGTTTATACAACTAAAGAACGGATATCGTGTATGGACCAAACGTATTGGGAATGGACCTACTAAGATTTTAACTCTTCATGGAGGTCCAGGATGCACCCATGAATACTTTGAATGCTTTGAAGATTTTTTTCCTAAAGATCAATTTCAAATTATCTATTACGATCAACTAGGCTCTGGCTACTCAGATCATCCTAATGATTGTTCTCTTTGGACTCTTGAACGTTTTTGCGAAGAGGTTGAGGAGGTTCGTCAAGCTTTAGGGCTTGAAGACTTTTACCTCTATGGTCAATCTTGGGGAGGTTTATTAGCAATTGAGTATTCATTAACATATCAAAAAAATTTAAAAGGATTGATTCTTTCTAATATAACAGCAAGCGTAGATTCATATGTTAACTATTTAAATGAACTTCGCTCGCAGCTACCTCAAACAGTTCAAGATCGTCTAAAATCTTATGAAGATAAGGAGGATTTTTTAAATCCTGAATATGAGAAAATCATGTTTGAAGAAGTTTATTCACTCTATTTATGCCGATTAACACCTTGGCCAGAGCCTCTTATACGGACAATGCAACATTTAAACCACCAAGTTTATCAAACGATACAAGGACCTAATGAATTTATTGTTGTGGGAAATATTAAAGATTGGAATCGTTGGAACGATATTGCTAAAATTACAACTCCCACTCTACTCATTGGTGGACGCTACGACACCATGAATCCTAAGGATATCGAGAAAATGGGGACACTTATCCCGCATGCACGCGTCAAGATTTGTGAAAATGGGAGCCACAGTGCCATGTATGATGACCAAAACACCTATTTTCAAGCATTTCATGCTTTCCTGCAAGATGTGGAAAAGCATTAAACTTAATGGAGACATTTTAAATGGCGTAGGAAATGTTGCTACGCCACTAGATACCCAAGTTTCATTTTTCTCACAGTGGTTTTTGGATTTAATTTTGTAAGTTAAAACTTCCGCTAGAATTTTTTTTCTCTTGCTTTCCACGTACATTTCGCAACTGAAGTATTGTAATTTAAATATTTTAAATATATTAAAAGAAATGTCAGAGAGGCCTGATATTAGAGATGGAATGATTCTAGAGATAAGGGAGGAATTTGATGTCTCAAAAACTAATCACCACTTTCATTCTTATCTTTGGAATATTTGCTTTTACTATTAGCTGCGAGCGCCACCAACGCGTTGAAATAAAAAAAGTGCCAGTAGAAGATATTGAAATTGCTTATTATATGCGAGGGAATGGCCCTCCCTTACTCATGATCATGGGTTTTAGAGGAACAATGGCTTTATGGGATCCTGGTTTATTAGAAGCTTTGGAGAAACATTACACATTAATTCTATTTGATCATCGCGGAGTAGGTTTTTCTACCGATACAAAAGAAGATCATACCACGATCCATCAAATGGCTGAAGATACTGCCCATTTCATTAAAGCTCTTGGCTTTGAAAAAGTCCATGTTCTGGGATGGTCAATGGGATCTAGGATTGCTCAAGAATTAGCTATCCGTCATCCAGAAATTTTAGATCGCTTAATTTTATGCGCACCTAACCCAGGCGGACATTACCAAGCTCACAGACACTCGAAAACCTATCAGCAGTTAACTTCTTTTAATCTTTCTCTCGAACAAGCCCTTCCGCTTCTTTATCCTCAAACCTCTGAAGGACGTTCTGCAGCAAATTCATTTGTGGAGCGTTTGAAAAGAGCTGTTATAGGAGGCTCTGTACCTGACGATTTTAATATTAGCAATCAGACCCTTGAACGACAAATCCATGCGTTAAAATTATGGGACGAAAACAACATGCACTATGAAGCTCTTTCCCATCTTCAGATTCCCACGCTCGTAGCAGACGGCTTAGAAGACGTTCTTGATCAACCAGAAAATGCCCGCTTAGTTGCTAACCAAATCCCTTTTGCATGGGCCGCATACTTTCAAGGAGCCGGCCATGCTTTTTTATCGCAAGACTATGCCAATTTTGCTCATTTAATTGTTTTATTTATAGAATCCGAAAAAAGAAGTCATTAATCGGGCGCTCTTTAATATGCTAGCGCCCTCGTAGTCTATTAATCCTTTTCTTCAACTGTCGGATTTGTTTGAACAGGTTTGCCATCAAAAATCTTGACGATTTGACCATCCAACTCTGTTCGAGTTCCTTCTTTTAGCCATCCAGCTTCAAATAAACCTTCTTCTATTACACGCTTGTCTTCTATCACACACTTTTTAGGATAAACTTTTTTTCCATTAGATCCGTCCAATAAGCCATTCTTAAAGCTTCCTGATTCCTCTAATCCATTAGGAAATTTTTTTGTTCCCTTGATCAATTTGCCTTCGAAAAACTCTCCTTTATGAATCGTCCCATTAGGCAAAATATTCTTTCCGTGACCATTCCAAGGTTTTATTTTAAAACAGCGCCCGCTAACAGCACAACAAGCTGCTAGTAAGAAAAAGATAACAACGGCTATTTCTAAAATTTCTGGATATCCTTTTTGATCTATTAAAGTATTCTTATAATTGTCATGATTGACGTCTGAAAAAAGATTAATTTGCATAGTGATATCTTTCTTGTTTAATTTTCATTAAATAGCCATCGATTATTGAATGCATGTCAATTAATGTCAACAACTTAAGTTAAGAAAAACACATTTCTAGATAGAATGACAAATAAGAAATCAAGCCAAGGCATGATTGAGCCGTTAATGCAAGTTCCACATGCCAAGCCAGAAGTTGACATGTGGAATTAACGACAATTATTTGTAAGGATTCTAACTTAAAATAGCTTCTGGAATATACATGATGATTTGAATAGCAGTCGCTACAACACGGTTAATTCCTAAGGCATTTGCAGTTTTGTAAAGAAGAACAAAACCATCTCCTATATTTGTTCCTACATCAACTCCAACGTTTCTTGTCGTTGCTAAAGTTGCATCAAGCGCTTGCCCCGCAAAAGTCGGAACAGGAATGTCAATATTGGTTGTCGCATAAAGAGCTGCTTTGCTCACAAATGCTGTCCCAAGCACAACTGAAGCAGCTCCCGCACCAACAGCTGCAGCTACATTAACAGGAATATTGGGAATAGAAAAAAGATAATGTTTAAAAATATTGATTAAAGGCCTGTCGTTCGCACTAAAATCAATACGATTGTCTTTTGCAAGATCATCTAAAGGTTTTAATAAAGCAGGAGTTTCGCCTTTAAAATTAAAGTTTCCTTCAGCTTGTGCCGCTTTTTCAAATCCCTTTTCTATCCGACGACCAACAAATCGAAAAACAGGAGCAACAATTTCATTTGTAATAAATTTAAATGCTTCTGACAACTGACGAAAAATTGCAGTAAAGAGCCCTTCCAAATGCAGTTTTTGTGCTACCCAACGGATGGCACGATAACCTAAATACACTGTGTTACCGGCATCATACAGAAGTTCGCCTAAATTCACCGCTACATGAGCTCCCGCATTAAAACCACGTTCCGCATTCCAAAAAAATCCCGAAGGGAAAGATGGCTTTACATTGCCAAGTGTAACGGCATAGATGGAAACTTTTAATGCTCCTAGTGTACATCCTGTCACAATCGCACCAAGACTCCCCACCCCAGCTCCTACTGTATTGGCTGGCAAAGAAACCACTGTCAACGCTTTGTGCCCTAACCAATTTGCAAATGCAGCACCTTTGGTTATCTGTGAATGATGAGATTGCTTAAAGCAATTCCCTCTAGCCACGTTAATTTGATGCAGACCGGGAAACCCCTGAAAACCTAAAATCATTTTTTATCCTCAACTTTATCAAAAAAGTTATTGTTCTTGTTAATCAACAAAAAAATTATAAACATAAATAATACAATTCATTTAAAAACACAACAGATTCAGCTGCACATCAAAGATACAAGCTAATTTAAATCAAATAACAATATTAATTTATTAAAAAAAGAGATAATAAAGATAATTTTAAGATAAAATAAAGTAAATTATTTTTCATTAATTATAAATTAATGAAATTAACCACTCAAATTCAGATAGTTCTAAACATGTAATGCTAAATTGTAATGACAGATAAAGTATTTGATCATTCCAATATGATTAGCTAGTTTTTTAGAGAAAAATAAAGTTTTTCTCACAAGCCTTGCGACTCTTTGTCTAAGAGTATAATTAAATCTTTCAATATAACTTGTTTTGCCAGATTCTTTTCCAACTGGTCAGTGCTTTGCCTATGGGATGACTTTCCATTCTTTATCTGTAAAATCTTTCGCATAAGTTTGATATGTCTCATTTTTAGACCTCTTATTAGATCTATAGAACAACTAAAAATTTAATTCAATAGCAGCTCTTAACAGTATATTTTATGTTTAATTATAATTTCAAAACAAAACAAAACAACTGAAAATTAAATAAAATTAAATTATTATGTTATATTTTATAAAAATAATAAATATATTTAAGGAGAGAAAATTAAAATGTTTATTCACCGTCCTTCTTTTTATCCATCCATTCAATTGCCTGTTTTGAAACACAACATGTTGACAGCTCAGCAAAAAAAGATTTTTCTGATCGCCTCTGCAGCTTTGGCCTTTTTAGCTATGTGCTACCTAATGAAGAAGTATTGCTCCTTTGTTTATCTCAAGCATCGGCCCAATCCAACACCCATTCCTCAAACCAGCTCAAAATCAGTTCTGCAACCCACTCATCAGGCCAATTCAAAACCCAATCTAAATACTATTATAGAATCAAAAAATGTGACGCATCTTTTTGACTATCTTCAAAAAGAGGGCAGACAAGTGATCGAATTAAACCTCTCAACATTTTTAACACTTGATGATCTACATCTTAAAATCATCACTGACTACTGCCCTAACTTACAGAAATTAACCATTCAATCGAATCAGATCACTGACCAAGGACTTCAACACCTCCAAGCTTTGACTGCTTTGCAAGCTTTAAACTTAAGTGATTGCAACCAGATCACCGACCAAGGACTTCACCACCTCCAAGCTTTGACTGCTTTGCAAGCTTTAAACTTATCTGATTGCTACCGGATCACCGACCAAGGACTTCAATACCTCCAAGCTTTGAGCGCTTTGCAATCTTTAAACTTAAGCTGTTGCATCCAGATCACCGACCAAGGACTTCAATACCTCCAAGCTTTGAGCGCTTTGCAATCTTTAAACTTAGAGGGATGCATCCAGATCACCGACCAAGGACTTCAATACCTCCAAGCTTTAACCGCCTTGCAAGCTTTAAACTTAAGCCGTTGCAATCAGATCACTGACCAAGGACTTCAATACATCCAAGCTTTGACTGCTTTGCAAGCTTTAAACTTAAGATGGTGCCACCAGATCACCGACCAAGGACTTCAGCACCTCCAAGCTTTGACTGCTTTGCAAGCTTTAAACTTATCTGATTGCTACCGGATCACCGACCAAGGACTTCACCACCTCCAAGCTTTGAGCGCTTTGCAAGCTTTAAACTTAAGCTATTGCATCCAGATCACCGACCAAGGACTTCAATACCTCCAAGCTTTGAGCGCTTTGCAATCTTTAAACTTAAGCTATTGCATCCAGATCACCGACCAAGGACTTCAATACCTCCAAGCTTTGAGCGCTTTGCAATCTTTAAACTTAAGCTGTTGCATCCAGATCACCGACCAAGGACTTCAATACCTCCAAGCTTTGAGCGCTTTGCAATCTTTAAACTTAGATAGATGCATCCAGATCACCGACCAAGGACTTCAATACCTCCAAGCTTTAACCGCCTTGCAAGATTTAAACCTAAGCTATTGCTCGAAGATCAGCGGCCAAGGACTTCACTATTTGCAAACATTAAAAGCTTTGAAATGTTTAATCATAACGAACTGCAAACAAATTAATCCTCAACAAATTCAGCATATAAAAAGCCAAAACTCAGGACTACACATAAGCACGCCCTAGCTAATCGTGTAAAACTCAGGGCTGATCAATGGCGTTTAATCATTTTAGTCATGCTTAGCAGCTCATGCTGAAAAGTTATTGAAATAAAAAAAAAGCTTCCTAGCTAGAAAAAACTAGCCCGGAAATGAAGAAAAATGGTCATTTTCAACCAAAATAACAAAAAGGTAGCCTATTCCTTAAAAAATGTATGATCCGGATAGGTCCATGTTTAAAACGACCGTCTTAACAAGGCATTTCATTTTTGGTTACAATTCGGTAGTTCTCAGCATGTAATGCTAAAAAAGCTTGAAATAAGAATAAATAACAGCTTTCCTAGATAGAAAATTTATTTAGGAAATGAAATGAATCTTACTTGCCCAAGCTGTAATTCTGAATGTGTCAAAAAAAATGGCCATATTCATAATGGAAAACAGAATCATAGATGTTTGACTTGTGGTAGACAATTTGTAGAGAAAAACGAACAAAAGCTTATTACCGAAGATAGAACAGAACTAATCCAGCAAGCCTTATTAGAAAGAGTTTCACTTAGTGGAATATGCCGTATATTTAAAGTGAGCCTGACGTGGCTTTTGGAGTTTATGGAAGGGATTTTTAGAAAGTTACCTAATCATTTAAATGTAACTTATATAGCTGAAAATGAAGAGTTAGAAGTTGCTATTTTAGAAATGGATGAACAGTATAGTTATGTAAGAAATAAAAAAAATGATCAATGGCTGTGGTTGGCTTTTCATTCAAAAACCAGGCAAGTCATTGCTTTTCATGTCGGTAAAAGAACAAAAGCCTCTGGTCAAGCATTACTTGATAAATTGCCTGAAGATTTAAAAAAAAAGCCGTCTTTTATACAGATAAATTCAGTGTTTACTATGGAATCATCCCATGGGCACAGCACCGACCAGTTGGAAAAGAATCTGGCAAAACAAGTTATATTGAAAGATTTAATTGTACTCTTAGACAAAGAGTCGCAAGACTTGTGAGACAAACTTTATCTTTCTCTAAAAAACTAGCTAACCATATTGGAATGATCAAGTACTTTATTTGTCATTACAATTTAGCATTACATGTTTAGAACTACCCAATTTTAAATCACCATTACAAACTGAGTGATTTAAAGTTGCACATCGTGGATGAGCTACTTGCTGAATAGTAGATTAAGATTAGAGTCTTTAAGAGCCTCTTAAAAGTTATTTAAGAGGCTCTAAACAAGAAATTATGGTTCAGTTTTTCTTTTATTGGCAGAAAAGGCTAAGAAAATCCAAGACCATCCAGCCAAGATCATGTCAATTCCAACAAAGAGGCCAATGACCCATAAGCCTGATAGAGGCCAATCGGCATAAATCATTAAGCCCAATAAAAAAGTCACTAATCCATTAAAAAATACCCAACCCCATTGCTCAAAACGCAGCAATAAAGCGGCAAGCATTCTAAATAGACCTGCAATAAAGCAAAATGCGGCAATCCATAAGGTGATGCTAATTGCTGCAGTCTCAGGCCTAGCTAAGAAAAGAAAGCCTGTGACGAGATAAAGGATACCTAAAAATAGAGCCAAAAATAAACCGCTCCATTTACGGGCTAAAAAGGCTTGTGTGATTTGTATGATACCAGCTGCAATTAAAAATACTCCTAAAAGGATAACTGAAAATAATGTTGCGTAATAAGAAGTACTAATAATTCCAGTTCCTAGAACAATGAGAAGAATTCCAAGAGCCAGAAGCCATCCCCAATTTTGTTTAGCTTCTTCGGTTCTACCCAATTGATTTTCCATAAGTTCTCCTTAAATGTTTCCTCACATCCTATGCTCTACTCGTTTTCTGATTTCTTTGGAAAGAAAAAATGAGAGCTCTTGATAAACTTTTTTTTCTAATGGCGGCATGGCCCGAGATGTTAGAAGATCAAACAGAATGGAAAAGGTTAGAAAATAAAGACCAATTCTTCACACGATTTAAATGAAAGGTTTCATCAATAATTGAAGTTTTTTGTTATTTCAATTGAGTGGATAGCTGTTCTGTGATCCATTTATTTAAGGCTTTTATCTTCTCGTTCTGAGAATCATTTTCGTTCAAAATAGACAGTGCTGACTTAATCAAAGAATGATTTAAAGGAACAATTAAAGAGTTTTGTGAGTTACATAACTGATGCCAAGAACGATCTTTGTAAATCTTGATCAATCTCTCAAGAGCGACGGAATTAAAGGGAGCTTGCCTCTGAGCTTTATCAATAAAAATCTGCACGCAAGCCTGCCATAAAACAATATGAAAAGTTTTTTCTTGACCTAGCCATGAAATCAATTGTAAGCTTGTCTCTTTATCCCCTTCTTGGATTGTATCTAAAATCACTTGAATGCATTTTTCATGAAGTAAATCAATAGCTGTTAGATCGCTCACATATAGCATTAAGCCTACAACAGAATCTATACTATCGTAGTTTTTACCTTGAGGCTTAATTTGTTTAATATCTTTAAAAATAATTGTTTTAGAAACTTTTTTACACGTGCTAAAATGATGTTTATATTCAGCTAGCGCTTTAGATTTGGACAATGTGATATCTGATTTGGAAGTGATTTTCTCAATCTTTTTCTCTTGTTTTTGGCTTTCTATTTTATTATCGATGCTTACATGATCAGGATGAGAAAATCCTATTTTATTTGTTGGATCGTCAATAGGATGTGAGCTATTTTGAGTGATTGCCTTGGATTGATGGCTTGCCTCTAAAGGTCGCTCCAAAGAAAATGTTTGTTCAGTGTTGCTTGACAAATCTTTTTCATCTGATTTAGGTTCAAATACTAAAGGAATTAAAACTTCTTGCTTAGGAGTCTTAGATGAAGCAAATTTCCTTGTTTTTGCAATCGCGATCATGATGACAAACCAATTCAATTTTGTCTGTCTTTCTTTTTTAACAGGTTCTTTAGTGATAACAGATAAGGGAAGCATTTTTCTATTACTAAAAACTTTCATTTTATAACTTGAAGTTTGCCATATGTAGCAAGCTGCAATAAAACTTAAAACGGTCGAAATCGCTAATCCAATTTTCTTTGGCTTAGAATTCCAAAGCAAAGAAGGATGATTTCCTATGGCAAAAATTCTTGATTGAGAAGAAGAATTCCCGAATATTGTCATCATATAACACCCTAAAAATAAAGATTGATGGGCAGAAAAATTGCTTTAAGCTTCCTTTATTTAGAATATTTAATGTCGGATATTTTCTTATTTTAAATAGGCTCTAAGAACCTGTTAAATAACCTTTAATGGTTTGAAGTGGAGGTTATTTTCTCCCTAGAAGAGGCTCTAAGTAATCTGTAAGGCAAAGATGAATTTCTTTACTAAAAATCCAAATAAATTAGCCATATGATTTTTGCTAATTAAAAGAAAATAGTTGCTATTGCGAGAGGCTCATTGAATTCATTTCAGCAACATGCTAAAAGTCTGGTTATCAAGAAAATAAATAATTTAAACTGTTATGAAAGAAAATATTTGCCCTAGACAACTTTATAAAATTCTCTCAATAGAGGATTGGCATGCTAGCCAGCCTTTAAAATTTGTTAAATTGCCAGCCGTGGATCAAGATTTTATTCATTTTTCAACAAAAGAACAGCTTAGCCGGATCATCAAGAAATACTGGAGCCATGTTCAACAGTTTATTGTCCTAAAAGTTGATCCATTAAAATTGCCAGGCACATTGGTTTTTGAAACCAATCCAGGTGGTATAAACCAATACTATCATCTCTACAATGGATGCATTCCTTTTGAAGCCATTATAGAATCTCAAACCATCACGCAAAACTGAAATCAAGAGCCATTATCCCATGGAATAGCAAAAAGTTTAATAAGAATTAAAAATATCATTTGGCAATCGGCAATATCTTTGGTACATTACAAAATTTACCCACAGAGTAATAAATTATGACATCGCTAGCTTTTAAAATGCTGATTGGAAATAAAGCTTCGTTTATTGGCGTCATTTTTGGCATTTTTTTAGCGACTTTACTTATTTCTCAACAATCCGCCATCTTTTTAGGCTTAGTATCACGATCTTATCGTACTCTCACTGATATTCCTTCTCCTAATATCTGGATTATGGATCCAGCTACAGAAAGCGATGAAAGAGTACGAGGAATGCCAGAGGGTAACTTAGATATTGTCCGCAGTACTCCGAATGTTCAATGGGCTGCTCCCATCAATGTAACGCATATGCCCTTAATTACCGAAGCAGGAGTTTTTCAAATTGCTCAGCTTTATGGGATTGACGAGGCCACTTTAATTGGAGCCCCTGCTCATATGGTCGAAGGGAATGTGAGGGATTTACGCCGAGAAGGGGGGATTATTGTAGACGTCTACTCTGCCAATGGAGCCTTAGCTACTATATTGCCAGATGGCACTAAAGTTCCTTTAAGAATTGGCGATGAACTTGAAATCAATAACTTTCGTGCTGTAGTTGTTGGAATTTGCAAAATTACGCAAGGATTCTATCCACAGCCCATTATCTTTACAACTTTAAGCGAATTTCGCCGATTTAGCGGTTTTGCCATTGATTCCATTAGCTTTATTGCCGCCAAAACAACTCCCAACGCAAATCTACAAGAAGTTTGTAGTCGAATCAATTCTTATCCAGGACTTTACGCTCTTACTCGCGATCAATTTAAGTGGAGAATTATTAAAACGTTTTTGGAAACAGGAATTTTAATTAATTTTGGTCTTTCAGTTGCTTTAGGGTTTATCGTAGGGTTTTCAATTGCAGGAATGATCTTTTATATTATGACGCTTGAGAACTTAATCTACTATGCTTTAATTAAAGCGGTGGGAGGAACACAGCAAATGATTTTGCAAATGATTATTCTACAAGCCATTATAGTAGGAATTATTGGTTTCTTTCTTGGAATCGGGGCAACCTTGCTATGGGGATTCGCCATTCAGAATACAACGTTGGCTTTTCTTTTCCCTTGGCAGCTGTTAGTGTTTACAGGCGTAATTGTATTAATTATTTGCATCTTGACGGCTGCTTTGAGTATACGCAAAGTATTTCGTGTTGATCCCAAAGTATTAATGGGGACCTAATATGAATGAAGTTGCAATTAAGTGTAGAGGAATAAGAAAACACTATGGAGAAAAAGAAGCTCGCGTTGATGCTTTAAGAGGAATAAATTTAGATATTTATCAGGGACAGCTTACACTTTTAGTTGGCCCTTCAGGATCTGGGAAAACAACGCTTTTATCTATCATTACGACAATTTTAACACCTGATGAAGGACAATTGATTCTATTAGGTCAAGACGTTAAAAAGATGTCGGATAGTCAGAAAGCTAAATTTTGCCGCGAAAATTTAGGAATTGTTTTTCAGTCTCTTTTTCTAATTCCGACACTCTCTGTCATTGAAAATATTACTCTTCCCCTAATTATTGGAGGATGGGATAAAAGGATTGCCGAAAAGAAAGGGATGGAATTACTCGATTATATGCATTTGGCACCTCGCTCCCATGCTTCGCCATTTTCATTGTCGAAAGGGCAGCAGCAGAGAGTGGCGATTGCAAGAGCAATGGTCAATGATTCTAAGATTCTTGTTTGCGATGAACCGACGAGTGCTTTAGATCAAACTTCTGGATTAGAGATTATGACTCTTTTACGAGAAAAGGTTTTGCAGTCATCAAGAGCTGTGCTTGTTGTAACGCATGACCATCGAACCTTTTCTTTTGCAGATCGTATTATCAACATTAATGATGGGCAAATCACTTCAGGTTAGAAACATGAGTAGACACTATTTTTTTTGGATTGTTTTAATTGCGCTTCTGGGATTGTTTTTAACTTTTTATTCGATGTGGCAAACGATTAAGCCACCGCCACCTCCTCAAATTCAGCAAAATCATTCTCCTGCTCTTGCTCCCTTTAAATCTTATATTTCTGGAGTAGGGATTGTAGAGGCCAGTAGTTCTAATATTTCGATTGGTACTCCTATCAACCGAATTGTTGACCAAGTACCTGTGACTGTTGGACAAGAAGTGAAAAAAGGGGAAATCCTTTTTCAAATGGAAAATCCAGACCTTCAAGCTGATTTGATTACTCGCCGCGTCGCATATGAAATTTCTTTAGCTAATCTTAGAAAACTGGAAGCCTTACCAAGGCCAGAAGATGTTGCGGCAGCAGAAGCAACGGTGAGAAGCGCCCAGGTCGATTTGAACCAAGCAAAAAATCAATATGACAGGATACAAGGATTGCAAGATTCTCGTGCATTAAGCCAGCAGGAAATCAATCGTCGCCAATATGCGTATGAACAAGCTTTAGCTAAGTTCCAACAAGCCGAAGCGAGTTTAAATAAAATTAAAGCAGGAACTTGGAAACCTGATCTTCACATTGCAGAACTCAAAACTGAACAAGCAAAGGCAGGCGTAGAGCGCATTGAAGCTGAAATTCAAAGAACAATTGTTCGATCTCCTATTGATGGTAAAATTTTACAAATTAAGATCCACCAAGGAGAATTTCCCGCAAACATTCAAGGTCCTTTAATGATTATTGGCGATACAGATGAAATGTTCTTGAAAGTCAGCATCAATCAATTCGATGCTCCTTATTTTCGCTCTGATGCTCCAGCTGTCGCTTTCTTACGAGGCAGTTCTCGCATTGAATTTCCATTAGAATTTGTACGATTAGAGCCTTATCTTGTCAGCAAGCAAAATTTTACTAATGAAGTTACTGAAAAGATAGATACACGTGTTTTACAGGTGATTTATCGCATAAAAAATAGAACGGAAAATATTTTCGTGGGACAACAAATGGATGTCTTTATTGAAGCAGAATTCCCCTCATGAGGTCAAATGCGTAGTGCAAAAGTTGGGCAAATCTTAATCTTGAATCTATTGTTAGCGGGATGTTCAGTTGGTCCCACATATGTGCAACCGCCTGAGACAAATCTCCCAGAAGAATGGCATACACCGCCCTGTGACGGCATGCATATGGGAGACTCGGAATGCTTTATTTGGTGGGAAGCTTTAAATGATCCTATGCTAAATTCGTTGATTAAAAGAGCCGCTCAACAAAACATCGACTTATTCATTGCCGGCACGCGCATTTTACAATCTCGAAGAGAACACGCAGGAAAAAGCAGCGACTTATATCCTCGTCTTGATGCCTCTGCAACAACTGGAAGGTTTTATTATAGCAAAGATGCTCTAGTCAATGGGATTTTAAACAGAGCCATTCCATCGCGCTATATTGGCCATGTCGATCGACACGTTAGCTTCTTCGAACTTGGGTTCGACGCTAGCTGGGAAATTGATTTATTTGGAAAAACGAAGCGTGAACTCAATGCTTTACAAGCTAGAACTGAAGCAGCCGAAGAAAATTTACGCGATGTGTGGGTTAGTCTTTCTGCCGAAATTGCGAAAAATTACATTGAACTTAGAATGTTGCAACAACGTCGACATTTGCTTTTAGAGAACATTGAAGTTCAAACAGACAGTATTCGTTTAACTCAAGAACTGCTCGATATTGGAGACTCCGATCATCTTATCCTCTTGCGTGCTGAGCAACAATTAAATACTTTGCTCGCAGAAAAACCAGCCCTTGATCTTGGAATCGATATCACCATTCATCGTCTTTCTATTCTGCTTGGACAACAGCCAGGCGAGTTGTTCGCAGAACTTTGCGAACCCTCATGCCTTCCTCTGCTGCCGTGCGAAAAACCAGTTGGGCTTCCCTCTGAGTTATTAAGAAGGCGGCCAGATATTCGACGAGCAGAAAGAAACCTTGCCGCTTCAACAGAGCTTGTAGGTAGTGCAATTGCCAATCTTTTTCCTCGTATCTCCCTGTTCGGATTCGTGGGAACCATTAGTACTCAACTTAAATCTTTAACCAATGGCAATAGTGTAACGTGGCTTGCTGCACCGCAGGTTCTTTTACCCATCTTTAATAGTAAGCTCATTGCACAAGATATCGATTTAGCTAAAATTCAAACTAGACAAGCTCTATTTGAATATGAGAAAACTGTTCTAGAAGCTTTAGAGGAAGTTGAGAATGCCATTGCTTCTTTTCGTCATGAACTCGCAAAAAATTATTCCTTAGAAATTGCTAAAAGAAAAAATGAAGAAGCTTATCACTTGACGCAAGACCTTTACCAAAGAGGATTAAAAGATTATCTCGAAGTCCAAATTGCAATCCGTGCTCTGTTGGCTTCCGAAGACGCTCTCCTTCAAAGCCAAGCTCAGCTACTGCTTCACTACATTTCTCTTTATAAGGCCTTAGGTGGAGGATGCGAGATTCCTCAATGCCCAGAAAATCAAAATGATTCATCCCCACTAGATTCCGAGATAGAAGATCAAAATTGCTGTGTAGACTTTCATTCTGAGGTAGAAAATCAAGAGGATACTTTCAGTTCCCATCAAACCAATGAATAATCTATCTCGTTCATTTTATTTAGCTTAAGCTAAATAATTCTTAAGTTCATTCTCTCTTTTTGTTTGGCATAGAACTTGCAACATATCTTTGAATAAATAATTAATCATTAGTTAAATAAACTAATGCAATAAATTTAATAATAAAAATTTATTATGATAAAATAAAACTATAAACAATCTATTATTAAAGCGAGTTGCTGGTATAGTGGTGACACCTTCGCAATAGAATAAAAGGAACATTATAAGAAATTGAAAATCAAGTTCTTACAATGTAAGCTAAAGCCATGGCTTTTGACGAAGGATTATCATAATTTAACTATACTATTTACAGTCATTTAAGACTGAAATCGGCTTATGAAAAGCCATACCTTGTACTCAGTAATTTAGCTAGATACTGAAAAACTTTTATTAGAGGTAAGATTATGACTCATAATCTATTTCTTTTGGCAACGGCTGGAATGTTTTTAACATCTCCTCTCATTGGAGTGGAAAATATTAACGTTCAATCTCCTGTGGTTCAACCGAATGGTCAAATGGTTCAACCAGGCCAACTGCAAATCAGTGACGACGATCTTTCTGACAAAGTTGAAAAGATTGTTTCTGATGATAAACAATTGTATGACGCTATCAATGACTTCGATGTAGATGTCAAAAATGGCGTTGTCACAATAGATGGCGACGTTAAATCAGCTGATATTAAATCTAAGGTTGAAGCAAAAGTTCGTATGGTTCCTGGAGTTAAACAGATCATTAATAATATCGATATCAAAGATGGAGGACAACAAGTTCAACCATCTCAACCTGTCCAACAACCTGTTAAAAGCTAATGATTTATAATTAAATCATCTAATAGAGAAGCTAATTTATAAGATCATGAATAAACTAGCTTCTCTGCAGCGAAATATTTTTTCAAGCAACTCACTTTATTAACCTGAGTTTGGAGTTTATCTAATTGGCAGGCAATTAGATAAATCAAAATTGATGACAAAAGACCTCTTAATGATTTAAAACATTTGTTTCTCACAACGAATGTTAATCACAAGAGGTCAAAATGGATTTAACAACATTGTATTGCAGCGTGGATGATTTTTGGAAGTCCTTTAAACAAGAATGGAATAAAAATCTCATTGATAACGGCAAAGCAAAGCGAGGACCCGAGCCCAGGTTATCGATTCCTGAGATGATGACAATTGTAATTTTATTTCATCAATCGAATTACCGAACATTTAAGTATTTTTATGAATACGTTTGTACATATTTAAGAAGGGATTTCCCAAATCTCATTAGCTATAGCCATTTTGTTTATTCAATGAAAAACCTATTTATCCCATTATTTGCTTACCTCCTTCAGAGAAGAGGGGAAATAACAGGAATTGCTTTTATCGATTCGACATCAATAGATGTTTGTCATAATAAGCGTATTAAAAGGAATAAAGTTTTCAAGGGATTAGCCAAGCGCGGAAAGACAACTTCTGGATGGTTTTATGGATTTAAATTGCATCTTATTATCAATGAAAAAGGTGAAATTTTAGCTTTTCAGCTAACTCCTGGCAATGTGGCTGATGTATCTGTTGTAGAGAATTTATCCAAAGGTATTTTCGGTAAGCTATTTGGCGATAAAGGATATATCTCAGCCGAACTTGCGAAGCGGCTCTTAAAACAAGGACTTGAGCTGTTTACAACGTTAAGGTCAAATAACCTGAGTTTGGAGTTTATCTAATTGGCAGGCAATTAGATAAATCAAAATTGATGACAAAAGACCTCTTAATGATTTAAAACATTTGTTTCTCACAACGAATGTTAATCACAAGAGGTCAAAATGGATTTAACAACATTGTATTGCAGCGTGGATGATTTTTGGAAGTCCTTTAAACAAGAATGGAATAAAAATCTCATTGATAACGGCAAAGCAAAGCGAGGACCCGAGCCCAGGTTATCGATTCCTGAGATGATGACAATTGTAATTTTATTTCATCAATCGAATTACCGAACATTTAAGTATTTTTATGAATACGTTTGTACATATTTAAGAAGGGATTTCCCAAATCTCATTAGCTATAGCCATTTTGTTTATTCAATGAAAAACCTATTTATCCCATTATTTGCTTACCTCCTTCAGAGAAGAGGGGAAATAACAGGAATTGCTTTTATCGATTCGACATCAATAGATGTTTGTCATAATAAGCGTATTAAAAGGAATAAAGTTTTCAAGGGATTAGCCAAGCGCGGAAAGACAACTTCTGGATGGTTTTATGGATTTAAATTGCATCTTATTATCAATGAAAAAGGTGAAATTTTAGCTTTTCAGCTAACTCCTGGCAATGTGGCTGATGTATCTGTTGTAGAGAATTTATCCAAAGGTATTTTCGGTAAGCTATTTGGCGATAAAGGATATATCTCAGCCGAACTTGCGAAGCGGCTCTTAAAACAAGGACTTGAGCTGTTTACAACGTTAAGGTCAAATATGAAGCAAAAACTCATGCAATTAGCTGATAAAGTACTCCTTCGCAAGCGAGCAATCATTGAAACAGTCAATGACCAACTAAAAAATATTTCTCAGATAGAGCATACACGTCACAGAAGTGCTGCCAACTTTTTGATTAACCTTTTAGCGGGAATAACGGCCTATACTCATCAATTAAAAAAACCGTCTATTAATTTAACCCAAGAAGATCGTCTATTGTTAATGGCTGCGTAAAAACTCCAAACTCAGGTTATTAAGCTGGAGCTTTGGAATTTTAAGCAATTGCTCATCATAAATTATCTTGCCAGCTAACTTCATCAACACTTTTAGTCTTATGAGACAAAATTCAATTTCTCTTCTTTAAAAGTTCTTTCGCAACTCCAAAAAGATAAAACTTTCTTGTATGTCATGAGAATAAGAAAGTCATGCTCAAGTCACTTGAATAATTTCGTGATAAATAAGAAGACCGTAAGATATGCTAACTATTTCTGGATCTTATTCCAGAAATAGTTAGCACTATAGTGATATTTTAGAATAGATAATAGTAAGTTGCTTAGCTTCGTTTAGTTTCAATAGATAAGAGTATAACAACCACTATTTAAAAAGATCTCATTTTAAAATTAAGGTTTAGGCTGAGTTAAGACTCCTAATTGGAATATCCCTTCTTCAACCTTACCATTAGGATAAGTGATCTTTCCTGGTCCATGTAAAAAACCTTTTTGGAATTTACCTTCTTGTACTATTCCTGTTGCCGTCGTGAATGTCCCCTCGACTAAGTTATTTTTCGAAAATAATCCTTTGTATTTTCTTCCATCAACACAAGTAACTTCACCTTGCCCCTCTAGTAGATCTTCTTTGAATAAACCTTGAAGTTTATCACCATTAGGATATATTATTGTTCCTATGCCGTCTAATTTGTCGTTTTTGAAATTACCTTCACATATCATTCCTTTTATCGTCATTTTTCCTTTGACTAATCTGTCTTTCTCAAATGTTCCTTGGTATTTTTTTCCATCAGCGCAGATGACTTCACCTTGCCCTTCTAGCAGGTCATCTTTGAAAGAACCTTTAGCTCTGTCGCCTTGAGGATGATAAATTTTTTCTCCTTGACCATTTAGCTTACCATTTTTGAATACACCTTTAGACAGTCCTTCTTTCCCCCACTTCCTCTCTCCTTTACCTGTTACAACACCAAAGGCGTCCATCGTGGGCTTAGTTTTCAAGCAGCGTTTGAGCACATAACAAAATGCCAAGAAGCCAAAAGCTACAGAGGCAGCAGTAAGAATTTTCTTTTGTTGAATTGTTAAAGAAGGAAATGTTTTTCCTTTAAAAAAGGATAATGCATGATGAGAAAAATAATTGATATTAATATTCATAAAACCTATTAGTTATTAAATGTTAAAAATAATAAATATTATTACATCAAAAACTATTGATGTCAATAGATTAGTCGCGAATAACGATAAAAACCAAAAAATATTTTTTAACTTCAAGTTCTTTTCTTAAAGGCAACGTGAGTTTTAGTAAAAGCTACTTATAAAACCATCCATTTTTTAATCAGATATAGACCGCTAAATCCTCGGTTATAAGTTTTTTTAGAAAAATTACTCTAAAAATATTCAGAAAAAAGAAAATTTTGACAGCTTTAGACTTTTTACACAAATTTACCTTCCGAAGCTTAAGAGAGTATCTCTAAATTGCTATCACCATCAGCACTTAATTGAGGTAAATTTTTTAACTCTGGAGGTAGGGTGATAAATTTATTGTTGGAAAAACCTAGTTTTTTTAAGCGGGTTAATTGTGCCATTTTTACTGGTAGTATGCTGATTTGATTATTATTAAGATATAATTCTTGCAATTGAATTAATTTACTTATCTTTGATGGAATCATATTAAGTGCATTACTGCAAAAATTTAAGTATTTTAATCGAGCAAGTTGACATATTTCTATTGGGAATAGGCTGAGCTGATTAAGGCAAAAACTTAACCTTTCCAGTTGAGTTAATAATCCAATTTCTGTTGGAAACATCTTCAATTGATTATTATCAAGATATAATTCGCGCAATTGGATTAATTTGCTCAATATTAATGGGTTAAAAAACAAATTTTGTCCTTCTGTTAATTTTTGCGGGTGATTTAAATGATCTGGTTCTATGGGCGAAGATCTGGGTCGACAATTGGAAAGATGTAATTTTTGTAATTGAGTTAAACGACCCAATTCTATTGGTAAAGAGATGAAGGGATTGCAATCAAGATGTAGCTCTAGCAGTTGAGTTAAATTGCCTATTTCTGTTGGCAAAGTTTGAAGTTGATTATTAGAAAGATTAAGTCTTCGTAATTGAATTAATTGACCTAAATTTGTAGGTAAAGTGCTGAATCGATTATGGTTTAGATATAGTCTCTGTAGTTGAATGAGTTGGCATATCTCCGTTGGTAAAGCATTGAGCTGATTATGATTTAGATATAATCTTTGCAATTGAATTAATTGACCTAGCTCTGTTGGCAAAATACCAATCTGATTATGGTCAAGATGCAGCTCCAACAATTGAGTTAATTGACCTAGCTCTGTAAGCAAATTACTGAGCTTATTGTTGGAAAGATGCAGTTTTACTAGTTGAGTTAAATTGCTCAGCTCTGCTGGCAGGCTGCTAACTTGATTATTGTTAAAAGATAACTCTCGCAATTGAGTTAATTGGCCTAGCTCTGTTGATAAGCTGCTAAGTTGATTATTATCGCAATACAACTCTCGCAATTGAGTTAATTGGCCTAGCTCTGTTGACAATCTGCTGAGCTTATTATGGCGAAAATCTAAATTTTGCAATTGGATTAAATAGCCTAGCTCTGTTGGGAATGTAGTGAACGCATTATGAGAAAGATTTAGCTTTGTTAGCTGTGTTAATGTGCTAACCTCTGTTGACAAAACCTGAAGATGATTATTGGAAAGATTTAGCAATTGCAATTGAGTTAAATTGCCTAACCCTAGAGGCAAAGCTTCGAATGTATTATGATCAAGATGTAGCTCTCGCAGTTGAGTTAAATTGTTTAAATCTATTGGCAACACTTTGAAATTGTTGTGAGAAAGAGAAAATTTTTGTAGTTGAGTTAAATGACCTAATTCTGTTGGCAAAGTGTTGAGCTGACAGTCAGAAAGATAAAGCTTTGTTAATTGAGTTAATTGACCTAACTCTGTTGGCAGATGGCTAAATTGATTTTTGGAAAGATTGAGTTCTTGCAATTGAGTTAATTGACCTAACTCTGTGGGTAAAACTTTGAACTGAGTTTCGCTAAGGTCAAGATACGTGAGATTTGTAAAGTATTGGATTTCCTTTGGAAGAGCTTTTAATTTGCAGGCTTGTAAGCTTAATGAAGTAAAGTTACCTAAAGGATTTGTTTTTGTGTCTTGCAGACACTCTCTAATGCTCTGTGCTTGCTCTAAAAGGGGCAAATCTTTGACATTACTTAAAATTTCATCCAATTTAGGAACTTGTGAAGCAATTTCTGAGGTAAATTCAATTAATTCTTTTGCTTCAATCCATTTGGCAACTTCTTCTAGATGAGATGCTGATAAATTTTTAAAATTAAGGACTTCTCGTGGATAGTCCATTCGATAAGCCTTTTGCATTATGGCTTGAACAACCCCTTTCACTTTTTGGACATTCAGTGATTGATTTTTCTGATCTTTTTGGTCGTCAGAATCAACTAGATTATTTTTTTGAACTTTGATAGAAAATTGTTTTTGGCGCGCAACTTCATCAATATAAGGTTTTAATATTAAACTGTTATTGTATTGATTAAATAACGAAGCTATATGAGTTTTGACAATTTTATCCCACCTTTTGCAAATAACAGCTAAATTTGCAATTCCTTGACCACTTAGTGTTTGAATGCAATATTCAATATCTTGAGCTAATATCCAACTACTACTTTCCATCTACTTCTCGTATGAATTTAAAACTGTCTTTGTAATAAGTATAAGAGATGTTAAACCACTTCTAATGAAGTGGTTTAACAGGATTTTAAGAATAACAGTAAATCACGCTTAACTGTAAACAATAAAATTAAAACTTTTTTACTAAAGACCCTATAATTTTTGTAGAAATCTTATACAATTACCAGAGATTTTATCAAAATCTTTTTGCAAATAATTAAAATTCATAAAGTAATATTGAAGCTTTAATTAGCATTTTCCTTAAGAAACTTAAAAAAAATTCAGACTATATTGCTGATCGAGAAAGAATTCTACCATACTAGGTTCTTCTACAAGAACTTCTTCATTTACTACACGGTCAAGACCCCCAATGATCCTTAGTTGAGGTAAATTTTTTAGCTCTAATGGAATAGCAATATTTTGATTTTTAGAAACATTAAGTTCTTCTAGTTGAGTTAATTGACCTAATTCTGTTGGTAAAGCACTAAACTGATTCTCAGAAAGATTTAACGCTTTCAATTGAGTTAGTTGATTAATTTTAGCCGGCAAAGCTTTGAGCTTGTTTTTGGAAAAATCTAGCTGGCTTAGTCGATTTAATTTAAATAAATTTTCTGGCCATAAGGTGAAATTATTGCTAGCAAGGTCAAAAATTTTCAGCTTAATTAAGCTATTTAGTGGGGGTAAATTACTGAGCAGATTTTGAGAGAGATTTAACCTTTCTAATTGAATTAATAGACCTAACTCTGTGGGTAAAGTCTCCAGCTTATTTTTGGAAAGGTTTAACTTTTTCAATTGAGTTAATAAACCTAACTCTGTTGGTAAAGTCTTCAGCTCATTTCCCGAAAGATTTAATTCTTCCAATTGAGTTAATAGACCTAACTCTGTTGGTAAAGTCTTCAGTTTATTTTTGGAAAGGTTTAATTTTTTCAATTGAGTCAATCGACCTAAATCTGTTACTAAAGTCTCGAGTTCATTTTCGGAAAGATCTAATTCTTCTAATGCTGCTAAACGCCCCAACTCTGTTGGTAAAGTCTTAAGCTTGTTTTCTGAAAGTTTTAATTCTTCTAAACTTGTAAAATATTGAATTTCCACAGGAAGGATTTTTAGCCTCTGGCTTTGCAAGTTTAAAGTTGCCAGATTGATTTGTGAACTTTGCAACCATTCTCTGATTTTTTGCACATGTTCTTTAGAGGAAATAGAGCTCAGACTATCTAAAATCGTTTTTATACCGCTAACTTTTAGAGATATTGCCTTAGCAAATTCAATCATTTCATTTTGCTCTTCAATCCACTTGACAATATCCTCTAAATGAGACGCTGATAAACGCTCAAAATTTAAATATTCTTCTTGTGGAAAACCCTTTTGAAGTGCCTCTTTTAGGATGGATTGGACAATACGCTTTATTTGTTGTACCTTGAGGGATGGAAACTGACTTTTGACTGATGGATTTGTTACTGAAGCACTGCCACTATCTTGGCCTTTGATAACAACAACATTTGTCATGGCCTTTTCAACATAAGGCTTTAAAATTTTGCTTTGTTGATAGCTGCTAGATAAACTTTCAATATGACCCTTAACCCATCCATCCCATTTTTTACAGACCAGAGCTAAATTTTTAATATCTTGTCCGCTAAGTGTATGAATATAGTATGCAACATCTACAGGAAGTAAAGGGAAACTTTCCATTTTATCCTTTTATCTTTTATATTGTTTAATTTGTTTTTATTAAAAAATTTAATGATTAAATCAAAAAAAATTGATTATAAAAATCGAAAACATTCAAATGATGATTAAAAATTCTAACAGTTATTTTCAAATCCCGTCAATTCAAAAAAAATCTACCCCAAGAAAATAATTTTAATCTTATTAAACATAGAAGTTACTCAGTTAAATAATTTTTAAATTAATTATGCGATAATAAATCTAGGTAAATTCACATGAGGAATAAGATGAATAAACCTAGATGCAATGAATATGACTACATAAGTTTTCTAGTTGCGACTCAAAAAACTTATACCTGTACAGAGGCGGCAAAAGTTCAACCAAAGAAGGATGATGCGCCGCATCATGATTCATTAAATAGGCTTTTATATCGCATAGAACCCGGATCAGAGCCTTTATGGGAAGAAGCCAAGAAGCATGTGAATTTAAAAGAAGGGGTATTAGTTTTAGATGATGCAACGCTAGATAAGCTGTATGCAGAGAAAATAGAGCTTGTAACGTGGCATTGGTCAGGCAAGCATCATAAAGTTGTCAAGGGTATCAATTTACAGACGTTGCTTTGGACGGATGGAGACAGTCACATTCCAGTCGATTATCGTATTTACCATAGTGATGGAAAAACAAAAAACGAACACTTTGTCGATCTTTTGACTGAGGCAAAACAAAGAGGTTTTTCTCCTAAATTTGTTTGTTTCGACTCTTGGTATTCTAGCTTGGATAACCTTAAAATAATTAAGAAATTAGGTTGGGATTGGTTTACTCAACTGAAAAGTAATCGTCAAATCGATCCTGACCACACAGGAAACCGAGCGAT
The DNA here is from genome assembly GCA_044226925.1 of Parachlamydiaceae bacterium. Lineage (GTDB taxonomy): Bacteria > Chlamydiota > Chlamydiia > Chlamydiales > Parachlamydiaceae > JANWJE01. Next base: position 1,464,365 of record JBGAGC010000001.1, on the reverse strand, counting down.
AGCTCAAGTCGATATTCCGCAAGAAGGTAGAATTGTCCATTTAAGAGGTTATGGAATGATCAAGGTCTTTAAGTTTGTCTCTCAAAATGGAGACATTAATTACTTTGCAACCAGCTTCTTAGGGATGAATGAATTGAGATTACTTACTGTTAAAGAAAAATATTGGGCAATTGAAAGTTATCATAAGGCAATCAAACAATACTGTGGAGTAGAAAAATGCCAAGCACGTCTTGGTATCGCACAGCAAAACCATATTGGTTTTTCTATTCGTGCCTTTTTAAGGATTGAGCGGTTTAGCTTTAAGACTGGACTTTCTTGGTTTGAAGCTAAAACTCAAATTGTAAGGGAAGCTGTTAGAAATTACTTAGAGAATCCAATCTATGAAAATTATTTAACTGCGTAACTTCTATAAACAATAAAAAGACAATAACGAGACACGCACTTGTTATTAACAACAATTATTTGTTAGTAAAACACCAAGCAAATTACCACCAAAGCAAAATATTATTTTAACAATTTCAATCAAATGCATATATTTTTTGAATTCATGATCATTTACATAGCAAAAGTGTCTTTCAAAGTAAAATTTGAAAATGTTTTGTATTTTATTTAGTTATCGCTAAATAGCAATCGTATTTTAATTATACCCCACCATAACAACACCAGAAGTCAATAAAACTCGACCACAAATATGATTTTTAATAAAATTATCACAAATATAATTAACAATAGATTTAATTATTAAACAATCAAATTTAAATGATAGATTTTATATCTCTGTTACCTAAAGAAGTCATTCATCATATTTTAGTGCAATGTGATCCTAAAGACATTTTACATTTTGCTCAAACGAACCATCGCTATTTTGTTATTACTTCAGATGATCAACTTTGGAAAAAACTTTTTTCTCAAGCATGGCCGCTTACCTATCCCTGTATCCTATCCTCTTCCATGGAATGGAAAAAAGCCTATCAAGTTCAAACCGTGAAGCAAAAAAAATGTGTCAGACAAGCTCGCAAGAAATCGCTTTATCTTGATGTCCCAGGAATCTTATTTTTCTCAATGCATGGCAAGCAAAAACCTGTGATTTATGATCCTGGCTTCCGCGTCCAATACCGCAGAACTGATCCTGCTAGTCTCTCTTATGCTCGTCTAGTTTTTCCTGGTTCTAATAGGGAAGAATCTTCCATTATTTCATTAGATAAATTTCCTCAAGTTTCCCCATCTCAACTAACTCAAATTTGTTGGAAGGCAAACCAAATTGCAATAGGAATGATCAATGGAGCCTTATATTTTTTTAATGAGAAAGGACACTTGATTCGATATTATGCAGAACACCAACAAAAAATTACTGATTTATGCATCCATGATAATCTTCTTGTTAGCGCTTCCCTAGATGGACAAATCAAAACTTGGGATACATCACAGGCTCACTCTCTAACAACCTTAACGGATCATCAAAAAGGGATCTCAAGCCTTGCCTCTATGTCTCATCTTCTGATTAGTGGTTCAATGGATAAGACAGTGAGAATATGGTCTTTAAGTCAAGAAAAGCCTCTTCATGCAACGATTGATCATTCTGCAGAAGTGACTTGTGTGCAATCATTAGATTCTTACTTATTTGCAAGCGCAAATTTAGAAGGTTTGGTTTCTATCTATGATGGAAAAACTTTACAGCGCGTACAAACCCTTCAATTAGAAGAGTCTTTAAAAGATCAGCCGATCAAAGCCATGTATTGGGATACTCATTTGCTCATGGCTTTAACTGCCAATAAAACGCTAAAAATTTGGGATTATAATCAAGCGAAATGCCTGTCCACAATCCCTATTAGAGACGAATATATAAGCGCTGCAGGCTTATACGTGCAAGATGAGAAAATCTGGATGGGTCATTACAGTGCTCCTTATTTGAGTGAGGTTAGCTGGGAGCCATCCCCTTTGCAAATTTGCTCAACTCAAATAAAATCTTGTTATTCACATATCAAAAAATTCATTCGTGGAAATTGAAGTTAAGATTTACCTGCAACATTTAATAGAACTAAAAAAGGACCTGGGTAAAAAGAAAAAATTAAAAGGGCAGCAAAAGAAAATACCCCTACTGCTGTTGCTGGCCAAGAATACGTCAACAGTGCTTTTTCTGAAGGTTCTTCTGAGAACATGATAGAAATAATGCGTAAATAGTAAAAAATGGAAATGATTGTTGTTAAAAGTCCAACAATGACCAAAGGATAATATCCCGCCTGGAAAGCCACTTTAAAAGCATAAAATTTTGCAAAAAATCCTGCAGTGGGAGGAATGCCCGCTAAAGTTAAAAGACAAAGCGCAAAGATTCCTGCTAGAAAAGGAGCTTGATGAAAGAGGCCATACAAATTATGCATAAAAACCCCTTTGCTATTATGGTCAATTAGGGCGAGGATGGCAAAACAGCCCAGCGTTGCTAAGGAATAAACAACCAAATAAAAAGCAAGGGCGGGAAGAGATTCTGGAGTATCAGCAACAATAGGGATGAGTAAAAATCCTGCATGTGAAATTCCAGAATAAGCAAAAAATCGACGCAGTTGTACTTGTCGCAATGCAACAATATTGGCATAAATCATTGTTGCAATTGCCAGCCATTGGACAGCTAGATTCCAAAACTGATCAAATTGCGGAAGAACAACTACAAATAAGCGTGCAAATGCAGCAAATGCACCGACCTTTGTTCCAACTGCCATAAAAGCAGTGACAGGCGTGGGAGCTCCATCATAAACATCTGGAGCCCAAACATGGAAAGGAACAATTGCTGCCTTGAAAGCTAAACCAAGAGTGACAAAGGCTATCCCACCTAAAAATAAGGCATGACTTGCTCCATCTGGTAACGATCGATAGCGGTCTAACAATCCATTAAAACTTGTTGTCCCGGTTGCACCATAAATGAGAGCCACTCCATATAAAAGAAAAGCTGCTGCAACTGAGCCTATCAAAAAGTATTTAATAGCTGATTCTGGAGAAACTTCCCATTTTTTCATATATCCGCATAAAACATAAAGTGCAATGGACAGAGTTTCAAGACCTAGAAACAAAGTTAAAAAGTCGGCTGAATCGCCTATCAAAATGAGTCCAAAAATAGCTGAAATCAGAAGAAAGTAATATTCGCCTCGCGACGCTTCAAAACGTTGAAAAAAGGAGATAGCAAGCAGCGTAGAAGCTAAACCAATGGATAAGAAGAAAATCGTAAAAAAACGTGCGATTGAATCAAAGCGCAGCCATGGGGTTAAAAGGGTATTTTCACTGGTTGGAGCAAAAATCGCAGCAATAAGACCAAGTAAAACTCCTCCTAAAGCAATCCAACAAGAGGTTTTTTTTGCGATTTCCTTTTTAGCGAAGCTTTCAATTAAAAGTAAAATTAAAGCAGCGATAAGCAAGATCAACAGCGGGCTAATGGCAGCAAAATCAATAGATGTTAAGACAGTATTCATTGCTCCTCCAGTTTAGATAACATCTTAGCCACAGTAATATTTTTTTCTGCAGCGGGAGCGGCTAGTTTTAATATAGGCTTTGGATAAAGGCCGATCCAGAAAATCAAGGCAACTAAAGGAAGTGCAATTGCGAGTTCTTTTCCTTTAATATCTATCCATGAATGTTGAAAAGGAGTAGGTTCTTCAAAATAAACTTTTTGCATCCATCGTAACATATACATCACAGACAAAATAATGGTTAAACCTAAAAGAGCAGTCAACCAGGGACTATAGCCATATAAGCCAAAAAGAATTAAAAGCTCGCCAATAAAATTATTGGTTCCTGGTAATGCTATAGATGATAGAACAAAAATTAAGGTTAACCAACAGAGTTTTGGCATAAATTTTGCCACTCCACTATAGGTCCCTATAGCAGTTGACCCTAATCGATCTTCCAGCCAGCCAGCAACTAGAAAAAGTCCAGCGATCGTAATCCCATGATTGATCGCTTGTAAAACAGCTCCTTCATGAGCAGCTTGATTCCAAATAAAAATTCCGGCTAATACAAAATTGACATGTGAAAAACTCGAATAAGCAATCAAACGCTTGTAATCGCTTTGCCTCCAAGCAGCCATTCCACCATATAGAACTCCAATAATCGATAATCCAAGCAGTAAAGGACTCCACTCTTGTAATAAACGAGGAAAAAGGCCGAGTCCCACTCTTAAAAAACCATAGATTCCTGCTTTAGAAAGAAGCGCAGAAAGAAGAATTGTTCCTGCTGTAGGTGCTTGATAATACGCATCAGGCAACCAAGCATGAAAGGGAAACAAAGGTGTTTTAACAGAAAAAGCCAGAAAGAAAATGGCTCCTAGCCAAGCTGAATGAGGAATATTTTCAGCTAGCTTTGCCAATTCATTCATATTGAACGTTCCAGCTCCATTAGCAGTAGAAGCTAAATAAAGAGAAAGGACAGCAGCAATTAATAAAGAGGATCCTGCAATCATATAAATTAAAAACTTGAGTGCAGCTGTACGCCTTTTTTCCCCTCCCCATAAAGTGATAATAAAATATAAAGGGAAAAGCATCGCTTCCCAAAAAATGGTAAAAAGCACCAGATCACGTGCTGTAAAGAACCCTATTAAAAGTCCTTCTAGTAGCAAAACAAAGCCATAAAACAAATGAGTGGAAGGTGAGTTATCATCATGTATAGCAAAAAGACTAATGGGAATAATAATAGCTGTTAAATAAAGAAAAAGGAGAGAAAGCGAATCCACATTTAAATGCAAAACAATAGCAAGAGGAGCAAGCCACATATATTCTACCCTTTCTGCCATCCAATTTGCAGGACTGGAAGACAGTAAGATCAACAAAGGAATAAGGCTAAAAATAACAGCTAAACGTTTTAAAGTTTTCCTCCAAATCTCAGGTAAAGCAAACATCAAAATAGAAGCGAGAAAAGGAATTAAAAATAACCACATCAATTTAGGCATGTCTAGACATTTCCTCTAAAAAACTAAGTAAACAATTAATAGAACTGATCCTAAAACAACCCAAGCCATATAAGAACGGATTTGCCCGCTTTGAAGCCCTTGCATCCATTGAGCAGTTCCCTGTATTGCTTTCACAATTCCTCTGACTATTCCATCAAAAAATTGAGGTTCTAGAAAACTTACAATAAATCTTCCTAAGGCTTTCAACGGAATTACAAAAAGATGTTCATAGAGATCATCAACATAAAAAGCATTCTTCAAGAAAGCAAGAGGCTTACCGATCCGATCAGTATAACGCGTATAAATTAAAGCAGAAAGCCCTACTCCTAATAATGACCCAATGATTGCAACCCAAGTTTCAGGAGTTAAAACAAATCCACTACGCAATTCTGCCTCAAATGGAGTAATACCTACTTCACTCAAGAAACTTTCAAGAAGAGGAGATTGCTTAAATGTATATCCAAGTAAACCGCCGAAGATTGCAAGAAAAGCTAAAATCGACACGGGCACAACCATGATGGAGGGAGCCTCCTTAACAGTTTTTAATTCATTCTCATCAAGACGAGGCTTTCCTGTAAAGGTCAGGCAATAGGCTCGCATTAAATAAAATCCTGTTAAAATAGAAGCTGCCAGCCCAATGTAGAATAACGTATCGTAGCCAGCCAAGTGTTCTTGTTCTAAAATGAGATCTTTACTAAAAAAGGCAGCAAAGGGAGGAATTCCTGCTAAAGCCAAGACACCAATCAAAAAGAGCCAATGTGTCTTAGGAAATACTTTGGCTAATCCACCCATTTTTTTCATCTCTGTTTCACCGTGCATCATATGCACCACATTTCCTGCTGAAAGGAAGAGGAGGGCCTTAATAAAGGCATGCGTCGTTAAATGAAACATAGCAGAATAAAAAGCACCCGCTCCACAAGCTAGAAACATCAACCCTAATTGACTGACAGTTGAATAAGCAAGCACTCTTTTTAAATCCGTTTGACCAACAGCGCATAAGGCAGCAAAGAGAGAAGTGACTGCACCAACAACTCCAACGATTTGTAAAGTCATAGGAGCTAAAACAAAAATGGCATGCATTCTTACAATTAAATAAATACCAGCTGTTACCATAGTGGCTGCATGGATAAGAGCTGAAACTGGAGTAGGACCTTCCATCGCATCAGGAAGCCAAGAATATAAAGGAAGCTGAGCTGATTTACCTGTTGCTCCAATAAAATAAAAAAGAGTCATGAGAGTTAAAATAGGAGCTCCTACAGCAAATTGTTGTCCTGCACGTTCTGAAATTTCAGCAATATTTCCTGTGCCAAAAAGATAAAACGTGAGTAACAAACCTAGTAAAAATCCTAAATCGCCGATTCGATTCATAACAAAGGCTTTCGTAGCAGCTTGAGCAGCAGAGGTGCGGTTGTACCAGAATCCAATCAAAAGATAGGAAGCTAAACCTACACCTTCCCATCCAACAAAGAGAACCAAAAGATGCCCTGCTAAAACTAATAAAAGCATGCTAAAGACAAAGAAATTTAAGAAAGCAAAATAGCGAGCAAAACTTTCTTCATGATCCATATAGCCGATCGAATAAACATGAATTAAAAAGCCAATGCCTGTGATAATTAAGGTCATGAGCAAAGATAGGGAATCAAGATGTAAAGTAAAGTCTGCTTGAATTCCTGAAAAAGGCACCCAACTAAAAAGAGTCATGCTTTGTGCTTTCATTCCTGAATTTAAATAAACAGCAAGAAGGAAAACAAAAGAAAGAAATGAAATGAAAATAGTGGAGCATGCAATCCAGCCAGCTTGGTGACGTTCAATTTTATTTGACAGTGCAGTCAATAGGAGAAAACCAATTAATGGTAAGAAAAGTCCTAAATAAGTGACAAATGGCATTTTATCCTCTTAACTCATTGTATTGATCGACATCAACAACTTCTTTAGAACGAAATAAATTAATAATAATGGCAAGTCCGATTGCAGCTTCAGCTGCTGCAACAACAAGCACAAAGAAAACCCAAATAAGTCCGGTTTGCTCGCCCCATTGATGAGCAAATGTGACAAAAAGAAGATTGGCTGCATTGAGCATCATTTCAATCGATAAAAACAAAATAAGAGGATTGCGTTTGACCATTACTCCAATTGCGCCAATCGCAAACATTGCCATACTGCAAAAAATGATAAAAGAAATGTCCATTTATTTATCCTTTTTGGCGATGTAAAGAGATCCCACAATAGCCACTAAAAAAAGTACGATAACAGCTTCAAAAGGAAAAAAGAAATCAAGATATAGCGCTTGACCTAATCCTTGTGCAGAACCAAATTCTTCTACTAATTCTGCCTTTTTAGGAACATGTTCAATAAAGCGTTTGGCAAAAAATATTAACGTCATTAAGAAAGTTCCAATCGCTAGAGCTAACAATAATGGATTATTTTTAGATTCATATTCTCCAATTTTTAAATGGGCATCTTGGAAAAGGACGATGACAAAAACAAAGATCACAAGGATAGCTCCTGCATAGACTAAGATTTGCATTACAGCAGTAAATTCGGCTGAAAGTTCGGAATAAATCGTTGCAAGAACAATGAGACTCAACAAAAATGAAAGGCTAGCATAAATGGGTCTTTTGGATACAAGGACACCTATAGAAGATAAAACTAAAATAATTCCCATGATCCATTGGACAACTATCGCGAAAGCGCTCATAGATAATTAAATCTCCCTCTTAGGATCGCGTCCCGATTCACCAGGATTTTTTTCAGTTAGCATGTCTTTGGTATAAATCATTTCTTCTCGTGTATAAGTAGAAAGTTCATATTCATTACTCAAAATAATGGCTCCAGTTGGACATGCTTGTTCACAATAGCCGCAATAAATGCATCTAATCATGTTAATTTGAAAATCAGAAGCATAACGCTCACCATGAGAATGTACATCTCCTGGCTCGTTTTCAGCAGGTTTAACGTAAATAGCTTGTGAAGGGCAAATAATGGCACAAAGCTCGCATCCTACACAACGCTCAAGCCCATCTTCCCACTTAGTTAAATAATGACGTCCACGAAAACGTTTGGCTGGCGGGCGTTTTTCTTCAGGATAACGAATTGTTACAGGACGCTTAAAAGCATATTTTAGAACAATAAAAAGGCCCCAAATCACTGACCAGATTCTATAAAATATTTTTTTCATTGCCATACCAAAATAAAATATGCCGTTACTAAAAAATTAAGAGTCGCCAAAGGAACTAAGACTTTCCAACTAAAACTCATGAGCTGGTCGTAGCGGAAACGAGCCATGGTTGCCCGCACCCACATGAAGAGAAAAATAAATAGAGCAACTTTTACCAGAAACCAAACGACTGGGATATTGCCTGGCCCAAACCAACCTCCTAAAAAAAGTGTAGTTGCAATTGCCGAAACAGCAAGCATATTGACGTATTCCGCTAAGAAGAAAATGGCAAATTTCATTCCTCCATATTCGGTATGATAGCCTCCTGTTAATTCCTGCTCAGCTTCTGGCAAGTCGAAAGGAGCACGATTGGTTTCAGCAAAAGCTGTGATTAGATAAATGATAAAACTAATCGGATGCGTCCAAATAAACCAATGATTTTGCTGCTGTTCCACAATTTCCGTTAAATTCAATGTTCCTGCAGAAAGAAGTACAGTTAAAATCGAGAGTCCCATTGGAATTTCATAGCTAATCATTTGTGCTGTACTACGTAATCCTCCAAGAAGTGAATAACGATTATTAGATCCCCAACCAGCCAATACTACGCCATACACAGCCAAAGATGAGAAAGCGAGAAGAAACACAATCCCTGCATTAACATCGGCTATTCTTAAAGCAACAGGATGACCCCAAAGATAAACTGTTCCTCCGACTGGAATCAGGACAAACGCAAATAAAGCAGTAAAAAGGGAAATGCCAGGAGCCAACCAATAAATAAATTGATCAACATTAGCTGGTTGAAAGCTCTCTTTGCAAAGAAGTTTAATGCCATCCGCAATTGGTTGGAATAAACCCAATGGTCCAACGCGATTAGGTCCTATTCTTAACTGCATACGAGCCATTAAAACACGTTCTAAAAATGTCATATAAGCAGCAGCAAGCATAAGCAAAGAAACAACAACAATTCCTTTAATGAGAACTTCTATTACAATATCTAGCATATTTGCCTATCCTTAATAGAACTAAAAATTTCTCTCTATATATTCAGTAACCATGTAGAAAAATCGCTTAACTCTTCATAAAGCAGAAATACAAGACTACCGCCATACTTCACTGCCTATCGCTCTTTATCTCATTTCTTTTTCTTGGTTTCCAATGCTCTGTTGAGGAGCTCCTCCTCCAATCTGCTGACTTCTAACATCTGATTTTAAACTCTTAACTCCCCATTCTTGGCTTTCAGTCTGAGTTTCTGGTTGGATTTCTACTGCTAAGCCATTCAGTAGATTGATATCCAAGTCATGTACTGGAATTTCTTTATCAAAACCAAGAGGAAGAATAATTGTTTTTTCTGCAACTCGCTCATCCAATTTGATCTTAGCTACAAATGAATTTCCATTTGCCTTTATACGGACTGTATCGTCATTTTGGATGCTTCTTTTTTGTCCTTCTTTAGGATGTAAACGAACTCTAGGTTCTTTTGCCATCCATACCAAATGCGGATCATGTTTCATTCGCACACCATGATCAAATAATTCTCGAGCAAAACTAGCAAAAAGCATTCCTTCGTTTGCTTCCTTTACAGAGGATGAAGATTGATTTTCCAATGTCTGAGGCCTAGCGATTGGCAATCGACCAGGACTTAATTTATCAGCAAAATCGGAATCTAGTTTTAATTCCACATTGAACCTTTTTGCAATTTCCATAAAAATCTCTGCATCGCCATAAATATTTTCCGGCACTTCTTTTCCTGGCATCAATGTTTGAACTCGCCCTTCAATATTGACAAAGCTTCCTCCTTTTTCAATAAAGGTAAGAGTAGGAAGAACTACGTCTGCTTGTTGTGCTGTTTCCGTTAAGAATAGATCTTGTACAACCATAAATTTAATCTTATCTCGTGCTTCTTTCCATGCTTTTGAAGGAAATTGCAAAGTCGGATTGCATCCTGCGATATAAAGAAAATCCCAGCCAGAACGCGCCGCATTTTCTAACACTTGTATTGCATTGAGGCCTGCTTTATCCAATTTTTTACCAAAAGGACCAAGATCAGGGCGCATTCCAGCTATTCGCGCTCCCATGCTATTACCTCTTCCTTCCATGATATTTAAAGAGATCTGCGGGATTTGCTGCCGAATCTTGAGCAATTCTGCTAAGATGCTGTGGCGTTGTGAATTTGCCAGATATTGCCTTCCAGCAAAAATTGCTCCCCTTTTGCCGCCTTCCGCCAAAGAAGAGAAATGAGCAAGTTGCTGTTTTAACGTTTCTATTTCTTGTCCTGGTGAATGCAAAATAACTTTTGATAAGTAAGGAGCAATTTCAGGAGAAAAATGCCCAATAAAAATGACTTTAGCTCCTTTATTAATAGCCTGTCTGAGTCTGAGCCAAATCACAGGAAATTCTTCCGTCAAGTCAAGCCCTAGCAAAATCGCAAAAGATAGTTCTTCGCATTCTCCAATCGATATTTCCATGCCTGATTCGAGTCCTTCTTCTTCTAAGCTCATGATAGGCATTCCGATTCTATGATCAAGATGATTGACTCCTGCAACCTGACGCATCAATTGTTGGAAAAGATAATTTTCTTCAAAGGTAAGTGGATTGCCGCCAAAAGCTGCTAGTTTACCCTGTGGCTTAGCTTCTTTGATCTTATTTGCAATAAGTGTGAATGCTTCATCCCAATCAACAGGTTCGAGTTGACCATTGCGACGGACAAGTGGTTTTGTAAGTCGATCAGGATGATAAGTAAATTCATAGCCAAACCATCCCTTATCGCATAGCCAAATATCATTAACATCTCGATTTTCACAGGAACGAGTTCGCATGATTTGACCATCACGCGAATCTAAAACCATACTGCATCCAACAGGACAAAGCGTGCAAGTGCTATTCGTAGGAAGGTTATCCCAAGGACGTGCACGAAAGCGATAAACTTGGCTTGTCAATGCACCCACAGGACAAATCATAATGGTATTTCCAATAAATTTTGATTCGGCAGTTCCTTGATTAGGAGTTCCTACTTCTGTCCGATATCCTCTGTCAATAAATTCAAGAGCATGATCCCCTGCTAATAAATCTCCAAAACGAGTGCAGCGTGCACAAGCAATACAACGCTCGCGGTCCAGCATAAGAACAGGACCTAAGGGTAAAGGTTTTTGAAAACGCCTTTTTTCTTCATAAAAGCGACTTTCTCCAGGTCCATGACTTAAAGCATTTTCCTGTAAAGGGCACTCTCCTCCCCTATCGCAAATGGGACAGTCCAGCGGATGATTAATCAGTAAAAATTCAATAATTTCTTGACGACCATTAACAGCATTTTCTGTTTGTGTTTTGACAACCATTCCTTCTGTTGCTTCGAGCGTGCAGGCGGTTTGCAATCTTGACATTTTTTCTACTTCAACTAAACACATGCGACAGGCACCAAACGGCGGCATACGATCGAGATAACAAAAAATTGGAATATTGATACCTAACTGTTTAGCCGCCTGATAGACAGTTGTTCCTTTGGGAACACTAATTTGCTTTCCATCAATTATCAGGTTAACCATGTTATCTTGAGCTGTTTTTTCTGTTGTCATTTTGTACTCGCGCCTGAAAATGGATAAACTGTTAAATAGGGATAAGACACTTTCATTTTAGGATGCCCATTCGCATCTGGATTTTTTTGAATATAAGCTTCAAATTCCTCTCGAAATTCAGTAATTGCACTAATCACAGGTGGAGCTGCACCAATAGCCAAGGCACAAAATGAAGTCGCAGCCATTCGTTCACAAACCTGTTCAATGACTTTTAAATCGCCAAACGTGCCCCCTCCCGCCTCAATGCGCGCGAGAACTTGCACCATCCAACGTGTTCCTTCGCGGCAAGGTGTACACTTTCCACATGATTCGTTTTGATAAAACTGCATTAAACGATGGGCAACCTTTACCATATCAGCTGAATCATCCATGACAATAATCGAAGCCGTTCCAAGAGCCGTATTTTTTGCTGCTAAAGCCTCGAAATCCATCGGAATATCTAAATCTTTGGCGGTCAAAAGAGCACAGGATGATCCGCCTGGATAGCATGCTTTGAATTTTCTTCCTGGCAACATTCCACCAGCTGCATCCAAAATCTCTCTTAGCGGAACACCCAGAGGAAATTCGTAACAGCCAGGACGTTGAACTTGACCGCTGATTTGAAAAATTTTAGTCCCTGTATTTTTAGGTTTTCCAATTCCTTGGTACCATTGCACACCTCGATTCACAATGTGAACAACATTACAAAGGGTTTCCACATTATTAATGGCAGTAGGCTTACCGTAAAGTCCTGCGACAGCTGGAAAAGGAGGCTTTAGCCGAGGAGTTGCCCGCAGTCCCTCTAGAGAATTAAGTTGAGCAGTCTCTTCTCCAGCAATATAAGCACCTGCTCCGGGATGAACGATGATCTCTAAGGAGTAATCCGATCCCAAAATATTTTTTCCCAAAAATCCTTTTTGCTTGGCTTCTCCCACTACTCGACGCAATTTAGCAATTCCTTGAAAAAACTCTCCTCGGCAATAGATAAAAGCAAGGTGAGCTCCAATGGCATAACTGGATAAAATAATCCCTTCAATTAACTGATGGGGATCATGTTCAATAAGAAGTCGATCTTTGAATGTGCCTGGCTCACTTTCATCACAGTTGCAAACTAAATATTTAGGAAGAGAAAGATCTTTTGGCATAAATCCCCATTTGACTCCTGTAGGAAATCCAGCTCCCCCTCTACCTCTTAAACCAGATTGCTTGACCATTTCTGCAATTTCTGCAGGTGCTATAGCGGGAATAGCTTTGCGGATAGCTTGATAGCCGCCATTTTTGATGTACGTATCAATTGTATCTTGACCTGGAGAGTCAATATGAGCCATGAGAACACGCATTTCAGGCATGATGAACCTCCGGTTTTTCAACAGGAGAGGGATGACCTGGACCTTTTTTAGCTTCTGCTAAAATTTGATCTAATTCTTCTTCTTTGATTGGCCCTATCACTTTTTCATCAACAATCATCATAGGCGCGCGATCGCAAGCTGCTAAGCACTCAGAAGGAATCACGGTAAATTCGCCATCGGCTGTTGTTTCTCCAGGCTTAATTTGTAATCGCTGGCATAAGCTTTCTATCACGCCATCTGCACCACGCAGCATACAAGAAACATTTTTACATACATGAATTAAATGTTTGCCTACAGGTTCTTCGAAAAACATATCATAAAAAGTGACAACTGCATTGACTTCACTTGTTTCAATTCCAAAAAGCACAGCTACTTCTCTTTGGGTTTCAAGCGGAAGATAACCTACTTCTGCTTGTGCTAAATGAAGAGCTGGAATAAGCGCTGAGCGTTTTTCCGGATATAATTTTTGCAAATCTAAAATTGCTTGTTTTGTTTGTTCACTAAGCATTAGCGGTCAACATCTCCCAAAATTGGATCCACGCTGGCGATTGCCACCACAACGTCGGATATAATAAGGCCTGGCAATACTTTCTTTAAAACTTCGACATGAGGAAAAGAAGGTGAACGTACACGCAGTCGATAAGGACGATGCGTTCCATCGCTCACTAAATAAAATCCTAATTCTCCACGAGCAGATTCCACACATTGATAAAGTTCTCCAGCTGGCGGACGAATTCCCTCGCTAACTAATTTAAATTGATGGATAACGGCTTCCATGCTACGAGCTAATTCACGACGCGGAGGCAAAGCGACTTTGCGATTATCTGTAATGACAGGACCTGGTTTTAAACGATTCAAAGCTTGTTCAATCAAAGACGCACTTTGCCGCATTTCTTCCATACGCACTAAATAACGAGCATACGCATCAGCTTCTTTATGTGTAGGAACATCAAATTGATAAGTTTCGTATCCTGAATAGGGATACATTTTTCGAATATCGTAAGGAACCCCTGCTGCACGAATGACAGGCCCTGTACACATAAACTGTTTGCATAACTTCTCATCAATGATAGCGACTCCTTGAAGACGTTCGCACCAGACATAGTTATTTGTCAGTAATTTATCGAGATCTTTCCAAGTTTGAGGAAAACCTTTTAAAAAAGCTCGTGTATGCTCTTCAAAACCAGGATCTAGATCATAGGCAAGTCCACCAATTCTCCAACAATTTGGAAACATCCGGGCTCCAGACATTTCCTCAAATAAGTCTAAAATTTTTTCGCGCTCAGCAAAGCCATACATGTAAATAGAAGACATATTCAATTCGAGAGCGCTAGTTCCTAGCCACAATAAATGACTAGCTATTCGAGATAATTCTAAAAGAATAACACGTATAATTTGTGCACGTTCTGGAACATCCACTTTCATTAAACGTTCGACAGCAGCTGCAAAACCCTGCTCTTCTGCAGGTCCTGATAAGTAATCAAGTCGATCAATTAAAGGGAAAACTTGTAAGTACGTCCGCGTCTCGCATTCTTTTTCAACACCTGTATGCAAATAGCCAATAATAGGATCAGCTGAAAGAACAACTTCTCCATCTAACTTAAGTTTCAAACGAAGAACACCGTGAGTTGAAGGATGCTGAGGACCTAAATTAAGCTCCATCACATCGCCTATTCTCTCGAGTTTTAAATCTTCGCTAACTTTTGACATATTCATTAACCTTTTCAATTTCGATTAAGTCATTTACTGTACAATAAATTTCTGATCTCTAGCACCTTGAATAATTTCTGAAGGCAATTTAGGTTTTACCCCGTGTTTAAATTGAACAGGTTCTTCTGTTAAAGGATAATCACGACGCAGAGGATGCCCTTTCCAATCATCAGGCATTAATATTCGAGTTAAATCGGGGTGTCCTTCAAAATGAACACCAAACATGTCAAATAACTCACGTTCATACCAATTCGCTCCATCCCAGAGAGAAGTCACAGAAGGTAAAGATTCTCCTCGCTTCGCATAGACGATAATGCGCACTCGTTCAAGAGTTTTCGGATTATGGAGCCAATACACAACCTTAGTTCGCTCAATAGGCCCGAGATAATCCACTCCAGTTAAATCCATCAAAACTTCATAGCCAGGTTCCGGTGTTTGCTTAAAAAATGCGAGGACTTCAACGAGTTTTTCTTTGCCAATTTCTAAGGTCATCTCTCCTAAAAATTCCACCTCATGAATTACGGCATTGGGAAATTGTGTTTTTAACTGTTGAACGGCTTCAGCTGTGTTCATGTTGATGTCTATCTCTTGTAAAAGGTCTTTCTTCTTTAATTTTTCGCTGCAAGACTATCAATCCATCAAGCAATGCCTCCGGACGAGGCGGGCAACCTGCGATATAAACATCAACGGGCACTAATTTGTCAACACCTTGAATAATAGCGTAATTGTTATAAATGCCCGAGCATGAAGCACAATCACCCATCGCAATCACCCATTTCGGTTCTAACATTTGCTCGTAAATCACTTTTAAGACTGGTGCCATTTTTTGACTGACTCGCCCTGCCACAATCATCACATCGCTCTGTCTCGGAGAGGCGCGAAAAACTTCCATACCAAACCGAGCCATATCATAGCGACTAGCCGCCGTTGACATCATTTCGATTGCACAGCAAGCTAATCCAAACTGGGCAGGCCATAGCGAATTTTGCCGAGCCCAATTGACCAACATTTCGAGGGGGGCAACTAAAAATGGCGTTCTCTCTCTTGGCTGTCCCATTACAGTTCTCCGTTATTTTCTAATTCTATTCCCATTGCAATCCTCCCTTGCGCCAAACATAGGCAAATCCCACGGACAACACAACGAGGAAAAAAAACATTTCATAAAAAGCAAATGGCCCAATCTGTTTGGCAATCGCTACCCAAGGATAAAGAAAAATGACCTCAATATCGAAAACAAGAAACATTAAAGCGACTAAATAATGATGCAAAGTAAAACGTTCTTGAAGAAGATGTGTTTCGGTTTTAATTCCCGATTCATAAGGCATAAACTTCGTTGGAGAGCTTTTAATGGAAGAAAAAAGAGCCGAAACGCCTAATACAATAAGCGTTATCACTAAAATAAAAACAAAATAGATATAAACTGGAAAATAATCTGCCACCTACGTTCTCCACTTTTAAGATCAAAGCTATTGACTTTTTTGACTTACAGTCGATCCATTTTTGTCATCCCTTATCTGTAATTCGTTACTCTTAATCCTGTCAATAAATTTTTTGTAAACCACTGAAAAACATTTGTGTAAAGCAGCTTTCATGAATAAAAACCTCTTTTACAGTATGTGGATTCCTTCTTTATTTTTTTCAATAATTTTAAACAACTAAAAACATTGATATTTAAAATTTGTTGATAATAATTTGATATAATTTAAATTTAGACAAATCGATTAATTAAAGCGATAGAATATGAAAAATATTTCTAATCCTTTAATTCCACAAACCATTCATTCGGATGCACCAGTTTCTATTGATAGAAAAGGCAGAACGATTGATCAAGGCACACAGACAACACGTTTAATCTTAGGTCCAGATCCCCGTTTTCATGTTGCCGTTAAAGTCATTGACCAGCATAGCAGCGAAATAGATCGCTTAGACACTTATTTAGGAAAATTAGTGGGACGCTATGTTGAAGTTAAACAGGGAAATACATCCCTATTTATCAACGTAAATAGTGTTGTAAGTCGCTTGCTTCTCAAAAAAAGCGATATACTCCAAGCAGGGAGGAAGCAGGAAACTTTTCTCAGTTTGCTCACAAAAGAGGCTGGAAATGCTCATTTGATTATTTCCAGATATGATCAGATTAAAGATCAATTTTTAAAGGAATACCCAAATTTATCTGGTCAGTGGGCGGAAACTCTTTTAAAAGTTATTCGGGTAACAATTCATACAGGAATTTCCTACTATGCACAGGTTGCAATTGGAGGACATACTTATCATATCGGATTCGATAATAAAGATCAGAAGGTTGCATTAGCAAAGATAGGCCAAACTTTAGCACAAGGATCATTTGGGAAAATTGTCACCTTGAGTGCATTAGGAAGCTCGGAGGCAGAGGTGATCAAACAAGCTCTTGCTGAACAAGGAAAACAGGCAACAAAAGATATTCGAAACGAGTATAACCAATTAAGAGACATTCATAAAAATGGAAACGTTTGGGGAATACAAGCTCCTCCAAGAACTCTGATTCAAATCAAAGAAAAAGTTAAAAACGGAGGATTTAAACTTTTAGGGTACATAGGAATCAAGTATGATAAGGACTATTATGACAAAACCTTCACTAGACTTCACTTACCCTTTTCCTCTCGTCTAACAGAATTTCATCAACTTTTATTTGGCTTAAAGGAATTAACAGCTCGGAATATTGTTCATGGCGATCTTAAACCTGAAAATATTTTAGTTAAGGAAGACCTAAAAGATGGGACTCAGCTTGTTCATATTTCTGATTTAGGTGGCTCTGTTTTTGCTAAAAGCTCAATGTCTCTTGCACAATTAGCTGGTTTTTCGCGCTCTTATACGCCATTCTATACACCTTTGCAAGAGTTTTGCAAAAGCTCAGGAATTGGTACAAAAGGAAAACTATGCCGCACTTTTTGAACTAGAAAAAAACGAGATGTGTTTGCCATGGGAATGATTTTATACTTCGCTTTAACTGGTCACGCTCCTTTTGATTCTTTAGAATCAGGTTTTCCTGATTTAGACTTCCCTCCTAAACAAATCTCAAGAACTGATGTTCCTGAAGAAATCAAAGACCTCATTGTCAGCATGCTTAACCCTGCTTATAAGCAAAGACCAACAGCTGAAGAAGTTTTTCAAAAATATGCATCTTTTCTTCAGAACAATTATCCATCTGTTCACCAACTAATTCAAGCAAAGATTCAACAAGATTATACAGGATCTACTTTTGTTGCTTGAATTGAGTCATATTAAGTGCTTAATTTATTAGACTACAGATGCGTTTTAGATCATCTATAAAATTTTCCATAAATTCTTGTTGAGTATCCCATGCTGTCATCCAATGTGCATAACTCTTTTCTTTATCCCATATCCAAAAGAAGTATTTCTCCTGCAATTGATGCAAAATATGAGCAGGAAGCTGTACAAAAAGAGCATTAGCTTGCACAGGATAAAGAACTTTAATTTGAGGAAAATCTTGAAGTTTTTGATTCATCCATGTAGCCATCGCATTTGCATGACGTGCATTGCGAAGCCACAAATCTCCTTCTAATAAAGCGATCAATTGAGCTGATAAAAAACGCATTTTAGAAGGCAATTGCGCTTGTTGTTGTCTAATGTATTTGAAATTTTCTGCTAGTCCTGGTTTAAGAAAAACAACAGCTTCAGCCCCCATTAAACCGTTTTTCGTTCCTCCAAAAGACAAAACATCTATGCCTACATCAGTTGTCATGGCTTTTAAAGAAACATTTAAAGCAGCTGCCGCATTACAAATTCTTGCTCCATCCATATGAAATAATAGTCCTTGCTGACGAGCAAATTCACCAAGTTTTTGCAATTCTTCTATCGTGTAAAGTGTTCCAAGTTCAGTGGTCTGAGTAATTGAAATTGCTGCAGGTTGAATATGGTGTTGGCTGCCGCGCGTCATTAAAAAAGAAGAAATTTGATTTGGATATAATTTACCTTGGGCTGTTGGAATTGTGATTAAACTGCATCCCACACTTGCTTGAACTGCGCCGCATTCATGCGTCCAAATGTGTGCCGTCTCCGTACAGATAACTCCTTGCCACGAAGCTAAGATCTGCTTTAATGCGCAAACATTAGCACCTGTTCCATTGAAAACGATAAAAACCTCTGCTTGAGAACCAAAAGTATCCTTAAAAATTTCTTGCGCTTTTCTAGTAAAAGGATCGCCGCCATAAGCAACCGCATGTCCTTCGTTAGCATGCTGAATAGCCGCTAACACTTCAGGATGAATGCCAGAGAAATTATCGCTCGCTAAAGAACAAGAAAATTGACCATATTGCATAAAGGCAACCTTTTTGGCTAAAAAATAATCTTTTCTCCATTAAATAACTAGAACTTAGAATAAAAATAAGTTTATTTTATAGAAGTTGAATCAAATAAATTAAACAAAAACAACTTAAAACAAACAAGTTACAAAACCTGTTTTAATATTATAGTAGAAAAAAGAAACAAAAAAAGTAAATGTGTTATAATGAGAATTGGATGAACATACCCTTAATGTGTCTTTGGAGCATTAACCAAAAGGTAGGTGAAGGTATGTTAGGTACAATTTTATTAGTCATTTTAATTTTACTGTTGCTGGGTGCACTTCCTGCATGGCCATATAGTGCTGGGTGGGGATATGGACCAAGCGGACTTTTAGGCGTTATTTTAGTCATTTTCATTATTTTATTATTATTGGGAAGGATTTAACGCCTGATTACTCTCTTTAAGAGTTCACGCTGCTGAAGTTAAAGGCAGTCGGGTAAGCTAGTACTAAATGAGAAGGCTCTATCAGCAAAGAAATTTAGTACTAGCCTGATCATTAACGACTTTAAATTGGGTTAAAGTTGACTTGTTCACCAAGGCCAACTTGCTCGACAAAATGTTCCATTTTGTAGGATGAGTTCATCATCTGCCTTAATTGTTCCTCCCTTGCGTAAATCAAAAATCATATCCCAATGCAAAGCGGACTCATTTGTATTACCTGTCTCTGGATATCCTTTGCCCAGCGCTAGGTGAAAAGTTCCCCCAATCTTTTCATCAAATAAGATATTTTTGGTGCATGCTTGAATGTGGTCATTTGTTCCAATGGCAATTTCACCCACAAATTTTGCACCTGCATCTTGTGCAATCATTTCATGTAAGAATGCTTCATTTTTAGAAGCTCTAGCTTCAATAACAGCTCCTTGTTGGAAAACAAGTTCAATATCATGGACTTCTACATTCCGATAAATCGTTGGCAATGAATAGCGAACGATTCCATTCACTCCCCCATCAGCTGCTTTTAAATTCGGGCCTGTGTAAACTTCTCCATCAGGAAAATTAATTTTACCACAGCAATTGACCCATTTCATTCCAGCAATATTCACTTTCAGGTCCGTTCCCTGTTCACTTTGAAATCTTAATTCTTTTTTCTTTTCCAAAAATTGAATCAGATAATCGTGTTTTTTTTCCAAATTTTGCCAAGCTTGAATGGGAGCATCTTCATTTAAAAAACCCGCATGTAAAACGAATTCTTCATATCCTCTATTTCCCATTTCAGCGTCTTGAGCGGCAGATGAAGTAGGGAACATCGTATAACACCAACGCATTTCTCCTTTAGCCGAACGTCCTAAAATCGTATTTAAGATAGGTTTATAGCCGGCTGCTGCAAAGCTTTGTTTCTTTGGATTAATTTGGGAAAGCATTTTAGAATTATTATTAGCTCCGATATAAAGATAAAGATCATATTTCTCGACTCCGGCCAATCGGGCGAAAGGAGTAAAAGCGATTTGTTCTTCTGACCCATGTTGCAATAAAAATTCTGTAAGAGGACGATACAATAACATGCATTCCACATTCACTTTTGAAAGGATGAACTTTTCATAAACAGCTTCAATGAGTGGTAAAGCTTCCGGATCTCCCAAAAGAAAAGCTGATTCTCCTGGCTTGGCTGCTAATGAAAACTTCACAAGAACATCAGCCCATTTATCTATTCGTTGATCGCGCATAAATTTCCTATTTTAATGAATGCATCTATCCTATCATAAAGAAAAGAGAATCTTATTTATAATGAATAAGATGTCTTTTTTATTGTTCTTATTTTCTTTTTTCAATTAAGAAAGGAAATCCAACATCGCTTAGAGCCTGTTAAATAACCTCCAATGATTTGAATTGGAGGTTATTTAACAGGCTCTTAAGCATCAAAGACCCTTTTAAAGTAAGGATAATGTATGAATCAAGTTGCCGTTGGACCCTTTGACCTAGGAAAATCTAAAGAATCATTGCTTATTTCTCAAAACAGTTCTAATGAAATTTTCCATATAAAAAAATTCACCAGCCATCAAGGCAGAAATTGGGGATTAGTCTCTATACATCCAACAATTTTAGAACGTGCGAAGAAAGTTAAAAATGAATCTATTGAATGTGTGTCTATCTGTATGGATGAGATGATAAAATTTTCTAAGAAAGCCGGATGCAATAAAGTAAGATTAGGCGGCTGTGTCACAACGACCATGATCGCACTTGTATTTCTTACTTGGGGAATCATTTGTTTTGACGAAGGGCGTCATCAATTTTCTCCCTCCGTCTGTACCAAAAATAACGATAGCTCTGACGCAATGTTTAATGGTGGTGTGATTCTCACTATTGGACTTTTAATTTTAATTGCTGGATGTAAATTATTCGTTCCAGATCCTCCCCCTTTTGAATCTCTGGATGATCCCGAATAAATCATTTTCAATGCCATCAAATGACAAACGGTGATGGCATTGAATTTCTAAAGGATCATTAATCTAAAATCACATCAATTAACACTGGCAAATGATCTGAAGGATAATGGCCATTGACCGTCCCAGGCTGGACAGCATGAATTAACACTATTATCTCTTTGGACACATAAATATGATCAAGAAATACTCCAGGAGTTCCTGTTCCTGAAAAAGGCGCAACATCGTCAGGATCATTGCTAAATGTCGAAAGAGGGCCTAAATGTCCCAACAACGAAACATCTTTGGCATCTCGCAAATACTTTCTCGTGAAAATGCGTTGAATATAGTCTCCATCAAAAAAAGGCAATTGGTGTAAATCCAATCGATTGGGAAAAGTGTTCATATCTCCAGTCAAAACAACAGGCATTTTCTTAGCGTATGGCTCAATCTGCTCCATAATAAAATGAACTTGAAAATCTCTTTTATCTATTTTAGAGAAAGCAAGATGAACATTAAAAACCGCAAAGCACTTCCCGGTTCTAATATCTTTTAATTGAAGCATTGTAAGTGTTTCTGGACTCGCAGCTTCTTGCTTTTTAGTCATAGACCAAACTTTACGCTCAATAACTTCAAAACGATCTTTACGATAAAAAATTCCATTAATTTCTCCTTCTCGGCAAGGCTTTGCAAAAAAAGCAAACGTCTTTTCCATTAATGGCAATAAATCTTTCAACTGGTCTGGATAAAGTTCTTGAACACTCAGAATATCGAGTTGCATTTCTTCGATTAGTTCCACAATGCGCGGTAAACGTTGAGGCCACCGATTCACCTTATCTAAAGTGTAATCATAAAGATTAAATAAAACGTTATAAGTTGCAATCCGGATATATTCATTTTGACGCTCTAAAGCAGAAGCGATTTCTAAAAATTGATTCTTTGAATATTTGTGCTCCTGCAATTCATAAATACTTTCAAATTTTGAGATTTGGGGAATAACAGAATTCTCTACAGCCTCTACTAAAATTGAAAACGAGCAAAAGGGTACTAAAGCGCAAATCATCATTTGAACGAATCTCACGTGACAACTCCTGAAAAAAATCAAACGCCTATCTTAAATTAAGTCATCTTTTACTTTAAATTTAATTCACTAAAATCCAAATAAATATGCACGAAAAAAATTTACTATTTTTGCAAATTAGAAATTTTAAAAATTTGAAAAGAGAATCTAAGAAGCCTCTTTAATTATTCAAAAGTTTTAAATTTTTAGACAATAAAAAAGCCCCTAACTTTTCTTCGGGGCTTCTATCTACTAAATAGATTGAATTCAACTTATTTACCCACATAAACTCCCAAATAATTTGATCGTGAGTAAACTTGGAATGTGACACCATCTTTTTTTTGCAATTAATTCGGCACCCACTAATTTCTTAGATGCTTTTGCATCTTCTTCTAAAGCAGCATTCATCAATTTAGTGACCCGTTCATCATTGATTACACAAACATTCTCGTAGTCACATTTCGCGCTTTTAACTCCTAAATTAAAACTTCCAACAACTGCATAACGCGAATCAACAGTCATAACTTTCTTATGATAAAGCTGATCTTTTTTCTGATACTCAAAAGCTTCCGTTAACAAGGTATAATTATAACGATTTGGAAGAGCATAGAGGT
Source organism: Parachlamydiaceae bacterium (assembly GCA_044226925.1). Lineage (GTDB taxonomy): Bacteria > Chlamydiota > Chlamydiia > Chlamydiales > Parachlamydiaceae > JANWJE01. The sequence goes on along the minus strand of JBGAGC010000001.1, from coordinate 1,441,296 downwards.
AATGTAAAGATGAAGCATTCTTGCTAACACCATTTAGAAATCCTTGAACAGTGACGTTTTTAACTTTAGCTTCTTTTAATGCATCGCTTACAATGACATCTGGATTAAAAAATAAATTTGCAATTTTAATATCTTTTTCAGCACCACGTGCTAATTCAGCTATTTCTGAAGAAATGGGATTTTTTTGACGATGTTCGGGGCCACTAACAATATATTTCAACGAACTATCTTTAATAAGTCCCTCTTCACTATGAAATAATTCGCATCTTCCCACCTTTTGAGAATCATTTGCAAAATAATGATCGGTATCCGCTCCTGTCATTCGATGTTCCCAAATGCGATAAAGATTGAAAAACTGATTACGCATTGTTTGAGCAACGTCACCACAGCCAATAATATCTGTATCACGGAAAGCTTTATCAATTAGTCTTGAACTGATTGATTCATTATTGGATTCAGTAGAAAGAACTTCTTCTCTTGCCATTTTTTCACCGATACCAGTTCCGCCCATAACAAAATATTGTCCATCTACTAGTAACATCTTCACGTGATTTTCTTCAGATAAAATCTCAGGACTTGCTGTATAAATTCGATCAGTTATTAAACAGTGAAAGTTAGGATAGAATTGTTTTAATTTTTCTAAATATTCTCTATCTTGCTTTTCAAGCAAATCAGGGCTTAAAATTAAATGACATTTTAAATCAGGATACGTTGTCATTTGTTTTTCTATTAGCTGAAGAACTTCTCGAAATTTTTCTCCGCCTGCAAAATTGGCTGAAAGCTCTATACTCTGTTGAGCGGAAGAAATGAGAGCTTTTTTCCATTCATAGCTCTCTGTTGCATGATTGGAGACACGTAAATCGACTTTAGTATATTCACCTAATTTAGGAGCACTCGTATTGTTTAATCCTGGTTCAAAAGCTAGACGATATCGGTATCCGCAGTAGTCGAGAAAAATTTTTTTAGATATTTTATAAATAACAACAATACTTAATGCCATTGCTACTGGAACTGTAAAAGGGAAACCAAGAGCAACTATTGATATCCTTCGAAGCCCAGTCTTTGTAACTTTCAAAGCTCTTTGTTTTAGATCTAAAACAGGAGGATTTTCCACTACCTCACCAAAACCAGGATATTTAATTTCTTTTGAATCATTACCAATATCTACACTCTTTACTGCTGATTCAGATTGATTAATATGTCCATTGACACTACTTAGACTAGAATTCATAGAAGTATTAATCATGTTATTATCTCAAATCAATTGCTGTTAATATATAGTTAATTATAATCAATTAAATTTAAAAATTTGTTAAGCTGTTTTTAATTTTAGTTAAAAAAACCATAAAAAATTAACGAAGCAAAAAAACTTTTGCTGAATTAAAAAATATTAAACAAGCGCACGTGTAATTGATTATTAAACAAAACCACTAACAAGCGGGAATAAAAAAATTATGTTATGATTAGATTAAATATACATTTTAATTATTAATAAATAGATTGATTTTTTTCTCAAAAATAGGTATAATCATACCTTTAACTTTAACTTATTTCTTATAAGTTTATGACACTTCCTTTAGCTTATTATCCGGATCCTATTTTGAGAAAAAAAGGAGAGCGTGTGAATCAAATCGATGATTCACTACGGCAACTTGTCATGGATATGGTAGAGACCATGCATGCCAATAGAGGAATTGGCTTAGCTGCTCCTCAAGTTTCTTATTCTATTACGCTGTTTGTCACATGTGTTCCAATTCAGATAGACGGAAAATGGTATCGAGGAAAAAACCGAGTTTTTATTAATCCAAAAGTTTTAGCCTGCAGTGAAGAGCCACAGTTATCTGAGGAAGGGTGTTTATCGATTCCAAAAATCCCTGTAACAGTGACGCGACCTGCAAGCATTCAAATTCAAGCGACTGATTTAACAGGGCAAACATTTGAAGAAACGCTACAAGGATTACATGCTGCTAATTTTCTACATGAGCTTGATCATTTAAATGGAATTTTAATCATCGATTATCTCAATGAAGAGAAGAAAAAGATGATTGAACCTTTATTAGAGGAACTCAAAATCAAATTTCATTCTAATGAAGTTAATAAAACATCTGCTTATTAGATCCAATCCACTCACTTCTGGCTTAAAAATGATGTTCCCCCTAAAAGGGAGAAAAACTCAAATTTAAACGACTAGATATTTTATCAATTTTAGATTCTTTTTGTCGTGCCTGGCTATATTGACTCTTTTCCTTTCTGACTTGATGGTCATTTTTTAAGAATTGCTTTTTTTTGAAAAAAGGCGATTGCACAAATCTTAGAAATCAAACTTTATAAAGGTAAAGAGAATTTGCCTTTTTTATTAAATACTCGCTATACTAGCTGGCCATTAGAGCGCGTCTTTGAATTGCTAAATGTCTGCTTTAAGAGGAAAAATGTTAGGTTTTATATAAGTTCTATTGCGTGCGCCATAAAACTTTAATAAAGCCTAAAATTCCCTGAAATCAAATGTTTAGCCATTCAAAGATCATGCTTAGGCTGTGTAGCCTTCCCAATTTCTTTAATTTCTTTAATCTATCAAGTTTGTATGCCAACAGATTTTAAATCCCCAGCTGATGATGTTAAAGTTTCTCCAATGATGGCCCAATGGCATGCATGTAAGCAAATGGCCAAAGAAGCTGTTCTGCTTTTTCGCATGGGCGATTTTTATGAAGGTTTTTACGAAGATGCGGTTTTACTTTCTAAAGAACTTGATTTGACATTGACTAAGCGGCAGGATATTCCGATGAGTGGAGTGCCTTATCATACAAGTGAAATTTATATTGATAAGCTTGTAGCGAAAGGCTACCGAGTCGCAATAGCTGAACAAGTTGAAGATCCCAAAAAAGCGAAAGGGCTTGTTAAACGGGAAATTGTTCGCGTGGTGACACCTGGAACTTTGATTAATTCTAATTTATTGTCTGAGAAAACCAACAATTTTTTCGCCGCTTTAACTCAAGTAGGACAAGTTCTGGGGTTGGCTTTTTTAGATTTAACTACAGGTGAGTTCTTTGTCAGTGAATTTACTCATGAAAGAGATTTACTGAATGAAATTTATCGTTTGCATCCAGCTGAGTTTTTAACATCTGAAAGATTTAAAGAAAAACACGAAGGTCTTTTTGAAGAAATTCGTCAAACATATGCGTTTCTTGTCAATTGCCAAGCTGATTGGCACTTTGAGCATCAGACAGCCCATGATTTCTTAACACAACACTTTAAAGTTTATCATTTAGATGGTTTTGGCTTGAGAGGAATGGTGGCAGCAATCAACGCTGCTGGGGCCTTGCTTCGCTATCTACAAGATGCTTTATGCCTTCCTATTCATCAAATTCAAGAAATTCGCGCTTATTCGACATCACATTTCATGGCTCTTGACCGCATGACACAAAGGAATCTTGAATTGACGTCCTCTTTGCAAGATGGAAGCCGCAAAAATACATTGTTAGATGTTTTGGACCGCACTCAAACTCCCATGGGTGCTCGCTTAATGCATCACTGGGTCAAACAACCTCTATTGTCAGTTCGTGAGATAAAACAACGTCAAGAAGGGATTCAATCTTTTTTAAATCATGAACAAATTTTGAAGATTTTCCGCGAAAATCTTTTGCAAGTTAAAGATATTGAACGTCTCGTGATGAAGATCAGTGCAGGCTATGCCACTCCGCGCGATTTAATGGCTTTGCATCATTCTTTTGATCCTATTGGAGCTTTGAAAGCTTTACTTGCCTCTCTTCCTTCTTCTTGGATTCAAGGAGAAGTGCATAAATTAGATCCACTTCCAGAAATGAATCAACGCATTGCTCAAGCTCTTATTGACGAACCACCTTTAAGAATCGGCGAAGGACAAATTTTCCGGGATGGCTTCCATCGCGAACTAGATGAATTGCGCGAAATTAGCCGGGATAGCAAAGCTTGGATTGCTCGCTATCAGACACAATTACGCGAAGAGACAGGCATCAAAACGCTGAAAGTCGGCTTTAACAAAATGTTCGGTTATTACATTGAAGTCAGCCGTGGACAGACTAATCGCATGCCAGATACTTTTATTCGCCGTCAAACATTGGTCAATGCAGAGCGTTATATTTCACCAAGTCTTAAAGATTATGAAAGCAAAGTTTTAACTGCAGAAGAACGCATGCAAGCCATCGAAAGCGAACTTTTTCATGAGCTTCGCCAAGAAATTGCTCAATATACAAAAATTGTCATGAATGTTGCCCAAGCAATTGCACGCTTAGATTGTTTAAGCACATTAGCCACAATAGCTCAGCAAAACCATTATTGTTGTCCTCTTGTTGATGAAAGCAACTCCATTATGATTGAAGAAGGGCGCCATCCTGTTATTGAGCACGTGTGCAAGCAAGAAAAATTTGTTCCTAATGATACTTACCTCAATGATCAAGATCAACGCCTACTATTAATTACAGGGCCTAACATGGCAGGAAAATCGACTTATCTTCGCCAAGTTGCCTTAATTGCCATTATGGCACAAATGGGATCTTTCGTGCCCGCCAAGAAAGCTCATATCGGAATTGTTGACAAAGTCTTTACTCGCATTGGCGCTAGCGATGATCTATCAAGAGGTCAATCTACTTTTATGGTAGAAATGACAGAGACAGCAAATATTTTAAATAATGTCACTTCTCGCTCGCTTGTCATTTTAGATGAAATTGGGCGAGGTACCAGTACATATGACGGCATTTCAATTGCTTGGTCTGTAGCTGAATATCTTCTTACAACAGAAAACCGCATGGCTAAAACTCTTTTTGCTACCCATTATTGGGAGCTCACTAAACTAGAAGATAAAGTTCCAGGCGCTGTCAATTATAATGTTGCAGTTCATGAGGCTGAAGATCATATTATTTTTCTGCGCAAAATTGTCAGAGGTGGAACAGATAAAAGCTATGGAATTCACGTCGCACGCCTTGCAGGCCTGCCGCTAGCCGTCATTCAGCGTTCTAAAGAGATTCTAGAACACCTGGAAGAAAATTCCAATCGCAAGAGTGCTTTTGAGCCATCAAAAGCCAAACGTCCTGTTTTAGCAAAAATTAAAGTTCCTCATACAGATTTCCAGTTATCGCTTTTTGATGTTTCTTAAACGGGATTTTGATAAAAAAGGAGCGATCCGCGTAAAGCAATAGTCGTGAGTTTGCCTAAAAAATAATTACCATTAAACGGCCGCTTGATGGCTATTTCCTTTACAGACACCTCTGAAAAGAACTTTTTCTCATTACTTCAAGCACATTAGCTTCTCAAAAACATCCTAAAAGCTATTTTAAAACAACATCACATCTACAAGACACCCAAAACATCAAAAACAATAGAAAACAAATTCTCAAACATCGATTATTAGAATTTAAATCCCATATCTTCAACTTAAAAATAGTGTTCAAATCTATTTTAAATAACTTAAAATCAATAATTTACAGAAAATTCTATTCTTTGTTTTTATCAAATAAAAATTTTTTATTGACAATGATATCGATGACAAGGAATAGATAGAAGTGTGTTATTTAAAAACACTTAATTGCTTCATACGTTAGGATTTAAAGTAGATAAAATAGGATTCTGCTTTAAATTCAAAGAAGTGATTAAAAAATAATCTTTAAGGAGGCTCTAATGGACAAAAAACAACAACAACAACCACAAAAGCAAAATCCTAACCAAAAACAACAACCACAAAAACCTAATCAATCTACAACAAAAAATCCTAATCAGAAAAAAGGCCAATTCTAGTCGACTCGGTTTGTTGTGACTGAAATTGTTTGATTGCAATTCGATTTACCGTGCAGCCTAATAGGCTGCACGGATAATCAGATAGATTTGGAATTCTTTTCTTTCTTTCCCTTCATTTTCTTTGAAAAACTTTGACGTTGATTCAACTTTTGAAATCTCTTCAAAATTTTCTAAGCAATTGATTTGCAAATACAAAAATAAAACTATCCTATGAAGCAAGAGAATCTGCCTAATTTTTACATTTCAAATTAGCAAGCATTCTCGTAAAATTTCTTTTCGGATAAAGGTTTATTTTGTCTTATAGATTAAGTAATTTCATTTGAGTTTTAGTCAAACGCTATGCTACGATCATCGCAAATGAAAGAAGGTTGAGGACTGTGTTAACACAAATCTCAGGGCCAAACCAACATTTCAGTGCTTATTATGAGGACAATTCCCTTTTGATTCAGTTCATTGTGGTAGAATTTGTCCATGCTCATCAATTGATTTTTCAAACTAAATCATTGATGCAAGAACATTTAGATTCTAGTCAAGTTTCCTTAACCGTTCTTCATTCTCTGCGTCAATTACTGGGTCAATTGCTGGGATGTTTTCCTCAACATGAGCATTCTTCTTTCTCTCGTTGGACTAAAGGATCGCTTACAAAATTAAAAGAGTATTCGGAACAATTTTCGCGTAACTCGTTTCATCAAAATAAACAACACGTTAATTTGCATATGGCAACTCATCAAGCATGGCTTACAGCCATTCATTATTTAGAATTAATCAATTCTTTATGCCGAAATCCCTATACTCAACATCCTGAAGCTATTTTATGCTTACTGCCTGTTAAGCGTACATTTAATACATTGCAAATTCGCTTTAACCAGGTGATACGCTCTATTCCTCGTGTCATTAGCGATTATGGGGATAATGAAAATGTCATTTTGTGCTTATTACGCAAAAAAGCTCAATTTGCTGAAATTTATGGTCCTAATTTTTTCTACAAACATCTCAAATGGCCTGTCAAAACTAAAGAATTGGTGAAATTATTAACTGAGCGCTACCAATCAAGAGGTTTTGAAGCTCTTTTGCCAACAATTCAGCAATTTGTTGATTCTTAAGAATCTGTTAAATCTCTTCTCATGGCTTGAATTTAAGTTCTTTTCCTCTAGAAAGGACCCTTGATCTCTAGGCAATATTGCTTTAATATTGCCTAGAGATCAAGGGTCCTTTCTAGGAAGAAAATCATCTCGAATCCAAGCCATGAAAATTGATTTAACAGGCTTTAAGGTGTGACGTGAAATCTATTAAAACATGCTATGCAGAATTACTGTCTTTGACGCAATTATTTTTATTGCGTGAGCATCAACTGAACGAAGTCAAAACAGTTGATCCTCAGACACTTGCTTTTTTTCAAAACAAAAATCGTTTTTCTTCTCCTTCTATTCATCCATTGCAGCAAGCATCAACAAAACCAGCTCTCCCTTCTCAGCCTAGACAAATGCCAACTCGTCCATCCGCCGCCTCACCCGATCCTCGTCCTATAGAAACACGGATAGAACCTGTTGCTGCTACAAAATCAGAACCCATGGCTCCCCAACCCGCATTGCCTGCCCCTCAGCAACATTCTCCGATTCCTCAGCCACTTATTATTCAAGATAAACAAACTAAAACAAATCGTGACTCTAAAGGAATGGCTTTAGAACCATTAACAACACCCACAGCCGCTGATCAACGTGAATTTTGGAAATTATTTCCAACCCTTTTTCCAGAAGTTTCTCTTTTCGAAACAATTCCAAACGATACACTTGCACAAAAGCTTAAAAATGCTTGGTTAGACGATCAAATTATCCCTCCTGTTGTGATTTTATCTTTTTACGATGAAGAAAAGCAGCTTGCCTTCCTTAAAAATTTGGCTCGTGCGATTTCATTACGCCTTGCACCTACACGTGTTTTGTCAGCATCTAAATTAGAAAAAGAAAAAGGATGGGAAACTCTTTTAAAATCGCCGGCTTTACGCTTAGTGATTGCAAGCGACTATGGCTTATACTTACAACCAAGCTTAATGCCATTTTATCGAGAAATTCCCCAGCAGGGCAAACATTTCCTGAATCAGATTCCTCTTTTACTCTTATCCGATCTTGCCTTTTATCTTAAAGATCCTCACTTAAAATCGCTTCTGTGGCGTGCGATTTGCAATGAATTTGCCGCTTCCCAACATCATTTCTCTACTCGTTAACTATGGAACAATTTGCTGCTTACGCTTCTATTGTATTAGATGTTGCTGTAGATAAGGCTTTAGACTATGGGATTACTTTTGAACAACAAGCTGTTATTCAAATCGGAACTCGTGTAGAAGTTCCTGTCAGAGGACATTTAAGAGCTGGCTATGTTTTAGAAATTAAAGACAAACCTGGTTATTCTTCTGTTAAACCTATTGCGAATATTCTCTCCGATTCCCCTTTAATCTCGGCAGATCTCTTTCAACTCGCTTTATGGATTTCTCGCTACTATTGCACACCTTTACGTGACATTTTTAGAATTTTATTGCCTCCTGGTGTTAGAAAAGGAATGGCACCTAAAGAACAATTATTTGTCATGCGAGGTAAAACACGAGAAGAATTGCGCGATCTTTGTGCTGCAATGCGCACTAAGAAACCTGCTCAAGCCGCTATATTAGAAGCCATTCTGCCTGTCAAAAAAGGAATGTTACTATCTAAATTACTTGAAGAAACAAAAGGTTCACGCAGCACTGTCAATGCTTTAGCTAAGCAAGGACTACTGATTCTTGATATCATTCGCTTAGACCGCTCTCCTCTTATCAATGAAGAATATTTTACAACCAAACCCAAACAGCTCAATCCAGATCAGGCCGAAGCCCTTAGCAAAATTGATAAAAGCTTACAGCATCAAATATTTGAAACACACTTAATTTATGGCGTAACAGGCAGTGGAAAGACAGAAGTTTATTTACAAGCTATTGATAAAGCGCTTAAATTAGATAAAAGCACGATTATGCTTGTACCTGAGATCTCATTAACAGCCCAAACCATTGAGCGATTTCGCAGCCGATTTCAAGAAAAAATCGCCATTTTGCATCATCGCCTCAGTCAAGGAGAACGCAATGACGAATGGCACAATATTCGTTCAGGTAAAGCTAAAATTGTCATTGGAGCACGTTCTGCTATCTTCAGCCCTGTTGTCAATTTAGGACTTATTATTGTTGATGAAGAGCATGAACAGTCCTATAAGCAAAATGATCTTTGCCCCTGTTACCAAGCTCGTGATGTTGCTGTCATGCGTGGAAAAATTACCAATAGCACTGTTGTGCTAGGCAGCGCAACTCCCAGCCTAGAAAGCTACTACAACGCCCAAAAAGGAAAATACACCTTAAGTGTTCTTCATCAGCGCGCTGATGTTGCCTCTCTTCCTCAAGTCACCGTCATTGATATGCGCAAAGAATTTGAGAAAACAAAGGGATTTACCAATTTTTCTGAAGCTTTATTAAATGGAATCGAAAAGCGACATCAACAAGGAGAGCAAACTATTCTCTTTTTGAATCGCCGAGGTTACCATACGATTCTTTTGTGCCAAGACTGTCAGCATTCCGTTAAATGCGCCCATTGCGATGTTCCTATGACATTCCATTTGGGAGATAATAGCTTAGCCTGCCACTTATGCGGCTATCTTCTCACTCCTCCGCCAACAGAATGTCCAAGCTGCCGGGGAAAACGCCCTCTTAAATTTAGAGGTGTTGGGACAGAGCAAATTGAGCGTGCCTTGCATGCCATTTTTCCCTCTATCCGTACATTAAGAATTGATGCCGATACGACTCGGCATAAAGGAAGTCACCAAAAGCTTTTGCGTGATTTTGGAACTGGCAAAGCAGATGTTTTGATTGGCACACAAATGATTGCAAAAGGACTTCATTTTCCAGAAGTGACACTTGTCGGTGTTTTAAATAGTGATGCGGGATTAAATATCCCAGATTTCAGAGCTTCTGAAACCGTCTTTCAGCTCATTACACAAGTTGCGGGGCGTTCAGGAAGAGGCGTCATGCCAGGCGAAGTGATTATTCAAACCTCGCTTCCCGATAATAACACCATTCAATATGCAGCCCACCAAGATTACACAGGATTTTATAAAGAAGAAATCGCCATTCGTGAGTTTTTTCGCTACCCCCCTTTTACTCATATGGCAAAACTCCTTTTCTCAGGTCCTAGCGCGCAACAAACACAAGAGATTGCTGAACATCTCAGACAACTTCTTATCCAGTACCTTTCTTCGCAATTTGAATTTAATCCTGTGATTCCTTGTGGTTATACTAAAGTTAAAGATCAATACCGCTATCAATTTTTGATTCGAGGTCCGACGATGTATCCCTTGAATGGAGCCTTACAAATTATCCAAGAAAAATATGTTTTGCCCAGACAAATCAAATTATTTATTGATGTCAATCCTTCTTCCACTTTTTTTTAATTGTTTTTCCACTTTCCATGTCAATCATGAAGAAGAAAAAGAAATAAAATGTATATTAAATCGTCTAAAACTATTACCCAAAGGACGTAGACATTATTAAATTTTATAATAATAATTAGAAATTATGAAGTATAAGATTGAATTTAAAAAGTATTTACCTTACACTAGTTGACTTAAAGTTCTTTTTTGCTAATTGCCTATCAATAAAAACCAATCTTTCGTTCATTTCGGTTTTATTGACATGAGTTCAGTGGAAAATCATCTCAGCGATGGACAGTCAGCAAGTTTAAGGCGAAATCTTACAAGATTAAAAATCTAGGAGAGCTTATTTCATGTTGCCTATGTATAAAAAACAAGATAAGTCCAGTCAACAGGTTGTGGAAGCAAGAGAACCCGAAGATGACCGTTCTTTGAATTTTCGATTTGATGGAAATAAAATTAATTTTATTAGTTTAGGGTGCCCACGTAACTTAGTTGACAGCGAAGTCATGTTAGGTATTTTATTGCAAGCCGGTTATGAAGTTGCTCCATACTTAGAAGAAGCAGACTATATTGTCATTAATACATGTGGCTTTTTAGAAGCATCTCGCAAAGAATCCATGGATACTGTTCAAGAAACTCTTTCTCAGCGTAAACCTACAGCGAAATTAATTGTGACAGGTTGCATGGTGCAAACACATAGTGAAGAGTTAAAAACGACTTTCCCAGATATTGATTATTTATTAGGGTCTGGAGATGTCAACGGAATTTTAGAAGCTGTTCAATCTACGCAAAAAGGGCAGCGCATCACGTCTGCTCGTAGTTATTTAGAAGCTGGCGAAGTTCCGCGTCGCCTTTCAACTCCCAAGCATTATGCCTACTTAAAAATTGCAGAGGGATGCCGTAAACGTTGCGCCTACTGTGTGATTCCTACTATTAAGGGGCCTTTAAAGAGTAAAAGCAAAGAGCAAATCCTCAAAGAATTTCATCTTTTATTGAATCAAGGTGTACAAGAAATTATTTTAATCGCCCAAGATTTAGGCGACTATGGAAAAGATCAAGGTTCGAAAAATTTAGCCGCGCTTTTAGATTTAATCCGTACAATGTTAAGCGTAGACAAGCCTTTTTGGCTCCGTTTACTCTATCTCTATCCAGATGAAATTACAGATGAATTAATTGCTTTAATGAAAAGCGACAAGCGCATTTGTCCTTATTTAGATATGCCTATTCAGCATATCAATAATGAAGTGCTTAAAAATATGCGCCGTTTGACGTCTAAAGAAGATATTATTGCTATTATTACAAAGTTGCGCCGTGAAATTCCAGACGTCGTCATCCGCACGAGTTTAATTGTTGGTTTTCCAGGGGAAACCGAAGAGCAATTTGAAGAGCTTGTTCAATTTGTTCAAGATTATCCTTTAGACAATGTTGGAATTTTTAAATTTTCCCGCGAACCTGGTTCTCATGCTTATTCACTTCCTGATCAAATTTCAGAGGAAGTGAAAAATGAGCGTTATCATCGACTCATGCAAGTACAAAAAAAGGTCGTCAAAAAACTGCAGAAGAAGATGATTGGAAAAAAATTGCCGGTTTTCGTGGAAGGATATCATCCAGAAACTCAACTTCTTATGGTTGGAAGGCATTATGGCCAATGTCCAGATATTGATGGACAAGTCATCATTAATGATGGCCGTAAAGTTAAAGCTTTTGGTCAACTGTATACGGTTGAAATTACGGATAGTGCAGACTATGACTTAATTGGCAGAGTCATCTAATTCATACCTATCAACCTAAAGTCTAAAATTGAACGAATTGCCTAGGATTTTAGACTTTAAAATTTAAACTTTGTCGATTCTGGAGGGAAAACCTATAATAAGGTATAACCGAAGTGGAATTCTTGACAAAGGAGTAGATGATGTGGCGGGCAATTAAAATGTTTAAAGAGTCTCATCCGCAGACTAAATTTTTTATTTTGACTTGGGCGATTTACATGATTGCGATTATTTGGACGACCATACAAGCTTATGCTCGCCTTGAATATAGCCGTACAGGTACTCCTCAGCCCATTGTGATTCAAATCCCAGAAAATCCTGATCATTCTTAAATGGACCATCATGACAAAAAAACCTGAATATCAACAACAAGAAGAATTTCAAAATCGTACACGTAAACTAGCCGAAATTCGAGAGGCGCACGTTGAGCCTTATCCTCATAAATATACTCCTACTCATACAGCTCTCCAACTGCATCAAGAGTTTAATGAAGGAGAAGTCGGCCATAGCGACGATGCTGCAGCAGGAACAACAGAACCGGTCCGTCTTGCTGGACGGCTTGTGCTTTTCCGTTCTATGGGTAAAAACGCATTTGCGCATATTCAAGACGAGACGGGCCGCATTCAAGTGATGTTTAACCGTGATGCAACTTTTGTCACTGGCTATGAGCCAAAGGGACCAGAAGCTGAGAGTCCTTATAAATTTATCGAAAAGAAAATCGATTTAGGCGACATCATTGGAATTGAAGGGCATCTCTTTCGTACGCAAAAGGGAGAGCTCACGATTTTTGCAAAACAAGTGACCTTGTTATGCAAAACACTTCTTCCCCTTGCTGATAAACATGGTGGATTGGCCGATAAAGAATTACGCTATCGCAAACGCTGGTTGGATCTTATTTCACATCCAGAAGTTGCTCAACTCTTTCGTAAACGTACGCATATTCTTCAACAAATTCGAGCTTACTTTCAAGAGAATCATTTCTTAGAAGTTGAAACACCTATCCTACAGAGCATTTATGGAGGAGCCGAAGCTCGTCCTTTTAAGACTGTTCTCAATGCACTTGATCAAGAAATGTTCATGCGTATTTCGTTGGAAATTCCTCTCAAAAAATTAATTGTGGGAGGAATGCATCGCATTTATGAAATGGGCAGAGTCTTTAGAAACGAAGGAATTGACCGTAACCACAATCCTGAGTTTACTTTGCTCGAAGCTTATGCATCTTATTGGGACTACCATGATATGATGGAATTTGTAGAAAATCTTTTTGAACGCTTGGCGATTGATCTTTATGGAACGACTCTTGTTCCACATACACCTTCAGAAGGAGCTGAAGTCATTTATGTCGATATGAAAGCTCCTTGGAAACGCATGAGTATGAAAGAGAGTATCAAACATTATGGTAACCTTGACGTTGATGCGCTGAGCGACGAACAAATGCGTCAAATGTTAAAGGAGAGCGGACATTGCGACCTCAAAAAGTTGCAAGGTCTTAGCCGTGGCTTGTTAATTGCTGCTCTTTTTGAAGTATTTGTAGAACCACATTTAATTCAACCGCATCATATTTACGATCATCCCATTGAAACAACTCCTCTTTGCAAGCCTCATCGTAATCCCAAATTGCGAGAAGAAGGACTAGTCGAGCGTTTTGAAAGCTTTATTCTTACGCAAGAAATTTGCAATGCCTATAGCGAGCTTAATGATCCTGAAATTCAACGCAACCTGCTCGAACACCAAGCCGCGCGACGTGATGCTGGCGATGAAGAAGCAAGTCCATTAGATGAAGAATTCATTGAAGCAATTTGCCAAGGAATGCCTCCAACAGGTGGAATTGGAATTGGAATTGACCGCTTGATTATGATTATGACCAATTCACATTCTATCCGAGATGTCTTGTATTTTCCTTGGATGAAACCTTTGCAATCATAAAAGAAGCATTCGCTTACCCACAGGACTTTTTCAGTCCCTGTGGGCTCAATTCAATACCCTTCGAGCTATGACGTCGCCCCTATCTATTCTTGATTTTCTAAATAGCGTAAAACATCAACGGTACGATACACATTGCGAGCAATTTCATCCAAAATAACTCCTAGCAAAGGTTCTGGGCTAAAGGGAGGTGTTGCAAAATAAAAAGTCGTATTAGCAATTCTTTGCTTAATTAAATCTTCTGTAGCTTGCTTGCCATTTGTAAGAATACTTGTTCTCAATTGATCTGCCAAACGCGCATAAGGCTGTTCGGCTAAAGCAAAAATTGCCTGAGGTTCCTGATCATTGTAATAAGCAATCCAATCAGCTACGGTTACCTCACAAGTTGTACGATGTCCTTCATTTTCGTGGTAAGAATATCCAATTTGAGTTGATTGGATGGGAATGACTTTCTTTACAAGCTCTTTTTGTCGATGTAGAGGGGTTAAATATTCCCATAGAAAGACACAAGCATTCGCTTCTATTGCTTGTTCTTCATCTGTAAAAATTGCACGCCAATAATTTTTTTGTTCTTCATTTTCGAGTAAGTCAATCTTCCCTTTAAGAAATAAATATTCTTCAGGCAAAAGCTTTCGTTTAGAGACCAACAAGAAAATAGCATCAGCCTTTACATTTTCTCTCAATAACAACTTTAAGGTTTCTTCTATTCTTACCTCCATTCTTTCAGCTCTAGCACCAAAAATCATGCAATGATTAACAAAAAGTGGAAAAGATAAGGAAGAAGATTGATAAAATCCCAATTGGTTAAGCAATTTCTGCAATTCATTTCTTTTTTGCCGCCAGAGGGGATCATCTCTGATCTCCCAACGCTCCGATGCTGGTTGACGAAGCAAACCTCCATGTCCTTGAGGTTTCTGCAATAATGTATTCAGATCATTCAAAGAATGGATAGCAACAGGCTCTAAAATATTTAAGTCAACAAGCAATTGGAGTAAAGATTGAAAGGGATGAGATAACAAGAGATGTTTGTTTGCTGCATCCCATTGATATAAATCATAGCTTCCTAGCAATAATTCAGGACATAAATCCACCATCTTACTAGCAGCTTGCGAAAGAGGTTGTTTCATTTGGATCAAATGTTCATAAGTCATAGAATGAGGCAAAAGGTTGGGATAAGAAAAAGAAAATTTTTCAGCTTGCTCTTTTGCTAAAACATAAGGATGATCAATAAAAAATCCAGTCAACAAACTAAAAACAGCAAGAACAATAAGCATGATTTTTTGCTGACGATTTAAAAATCGGATCATTTGATCGCGAATAAAACCAAGGTTGCGCTCAAAAGCAAATAGTTCGCAACACAAACTATTAAGAGAATGCATTAAACCTAAAAAGTGAAATTTTAAGCCATTTTGAAAGATCCATTATGTGAGTTAGCTTGCTTTAATTGCTCAATTTTTGTGATTAAAAGTGCGCATTTTTCTACATTAAAAGCCACTCTACAATTCTTGGCTCTTGCAGCATCCGCTAACTGGGCTACGTTGTTGAGTTGTTGAATTGCATCATCGAATTTACCTTCAATCGTTAAGCATTCAGCATAGCGTAAACAAGTCGCCATTTCAATCAGATAAATCTCACAATTTTTTTCCCACCGCTCGTCCATGATTTGAACTAAAAGTCGACATTTGGCTATGCTGATTTGGTTGTAAAAGAGTTGTTCTTTACTACTTTCTGTTTCTTCTTTTACCATTTCTAAAATAATTTCAATTTGTTGTTTTGCCTCACTTACTCGTTTTACACTATTTAAAAATTCAGCATAGCAGTTTCGAGTCGCTATCTCCAAACGTTTAAGTTTAGGAGATTTTTTCATATTTGGTTTTTCTAACGCTTTACAAAACGAAAGGCCAGCCTTAAAATTATCTTCCACCTGTTTTCTACTTTCAACCTCATCTCGCGAAGCATCGGAAAGATCCTGCGCTGGTTTACCATCATGACTTTTTTCAAAGAAAAATTTACGCAATTCAGACTCAGATTCATTAAAGCTTGCTGAAAGTTTCATAGGTAGCAATGGATTCATTTAAAAATCTCCTCGTTTAAAAAAATTAAAAGTATGGTCAGTCAACGTAGTGAAAAATGGAATTTTTTATTGATTAGCATTAGCTAAAATAGGTTTATATTTAGTCCTCCGTTAACTAAAACAATAGACAGAAATTCATCTAAGAGCTTGTTCAATCACTTCTAATGCTTTAGATTCTAGAGGAATTTTTTCCTAAAAAGGACTCAAATTCAAACCATTAGAAGTGATTGAACAAGCTCTTAAAGCTCATCTTAAAGAAAAGTTCTTTTAATTGCAGAAAAACATTTCTTAAGAACAAGTCTCTTTGAATTACTAAGAGCTTATAATTTTTCTCAATTTTTTTATGCCTTATTTATACAATAAACATGGTGGACGGCAAGAATTGAAAAATATTTAAATGAGAGACTTATCAATTAGAAATCCTTGATAAAAAACTCAAAGCAACTAAGTTTAGATTTTTAACATCCTTAGAACCTGTTCAATCACTTCCAATGGGTTGAATTCAAAATGATGTTCTTCCTTTTGGGGAAGAGAACTCAAATTCAAATCATCGAAAGCGATTTAGCAGGCTCTGATATGTGATGTGATGAAATTAAAGCCATTCGATTATTTACTGCGTAAATTATCCACAAGCTTCATTCCATGAGGTGTAATCGATATCTCCACTTTGCCATGCTTTTTAATAAAATTTGCTTGAGCTAAGAGGTTACAAATTGTATCAACCGCTTTCTGGTTTAATCCTGCTAGTTGACCAATTTGATAACGATCAAGGGGATCTTCTATGTCTGGCTGTTTAGAAGCTTCTTCATACAAACGCAGCATAAAAGTTTCATCTTTAGTACGTGCTCGTTCAACCATAATATTCTCGCCTAAATTACACTTTTTTTAAGCGGGCTCCATGAGGTGTATCCTCAATCATATAGCCCTGTTGATGAATAAAATCACGCAGTTCATCTGCTAGCTTCCAATTTTTTTCCTGGCGTGCCTGCAAGCGTCGTTCAAAAGCTTCTTGCAGTTCTGTTGGAATTTGAGGTTCTTGTTTTTCAAATGATAAGACACCTAAAACCTTATCTAATTGCTTCATAAGATCTAAAATTTTTTGAGCATCTGCCTGGCTCACTTGTCCAGCATCACAAAGTCCATTAATTTCGCGCACAAAGTCAAAAACAGCTGCTAAAGCAGCTGAAATGTTTAAATCATCAGCTAGCGAATCTGCAAACAATTGAAGGGTCTTTTGGCACAATATATCGACTTGTCCGCTCGATTTCTTACCCTCTACCTCCTGCAAACGTTGAATAAAGTCATTTAAACGCTGCAAAGAGCTTTTAGATGCTTCTAGTCCTTGAAAAGTAAAATTGAGCTGAGTTTTATAGTGTGTTTGAAGCAGAAGATAACGAACTTGAGTCCCTGTATATCCTTTATTTAATAAGTCGCGCAAGGTGTAAAAATTACCCAAGCTTTTTGACATTTTTTTATGATCCACCACTAGGTGCTCAGCATGCATCCATAACTTAACAAAGAGTTTTCCAGAACAAGCTTCAGATTGTGCAATTTCATTTTCATGATGAGGAAACATATTATCAATTCCACCTACATGAATATCGATTGTTTCTCCTAAAATTTTCATA
Source organism: Parachlamydiaceae bacterium (assembly GCA_044226925.1). Taxonomy (GTDB): domain Bacteria; phylum Chlamydiota; class Chlamydiia; order Chlamydiales; family Parachlamydiaceae; genus JANWJE01. The sequence continues at coordinate 1,423,693 of JBGAGC010000001.1, read as the reverse complement.
GCCATTGCAGAACACTCTAAATGCCAGCCGGGGCGACCAGGACCAAATGGACTTTCCCAATAAATTTGGCCATCACGATCTGGCTCATAACTTTTCCATAGGACAAAGTCTGCAACATTATCCTTTTCATATTCATCGCTTGCCACTCGTTCAGAAGCTCCAGCTTGGAGCTCTCCTAAATGTAAATGTGAAAGACACCCATAACGAGGAAACTTTTGAATAGCAAAATATATACTTCCATCCCCGCCTATATACGCAATCCCTTTTTTAAGCAGCACTTCAATCATTTCAATCATATCTGGAATATAGTCTGTCGCTGCGGGATAATATTCTGCGGGTTCAATATGCAAAGTATGCAAATCTTCAAAAAAAGCATCTTTATAAGGCTGAGTGTAAGCATTAAGAGAAATATTGCGCGCAATCGCCCCTTTAATTGTTTTATCATCCACATCAGTCAAATTCATCACTTGAGTGACTTGAAATCCAAAAAACTTTAAAGTACGCCTTAGTAAGTCTTCGAATACGTAAGTGCGAAAGTTACCAATATGAGCAAAGTTATAGACGGTGGGACCGCATGTATACATCCGAATATCGCGATCATGGATAGGAACTAATGTTTCTTTCTGTCTCGAAGCTGTATTATAAAGCTGAAGCGGCATCTGATCTAAATGTGTTTGAGTATTCATAGTCGCACAAGTTGTTAAAGGGTTGTGAGTCATTTAAGTTGCCTTACAGAGTTCTGGATGATGATCATTTATAAGAGCAGGAATTTGCGCCTCTAGAGCTCGGTAGTTGACCTTGCCGGTGCCCATTAAAGGAATATCATCTAGTTGCTGGACTTTATACACTTTCACTAAATTGCTAAATCCCGCATCTTTTAAAGCACGGTTAACTTCTTCTGTTGTAGCAGTAAAACGTGTGAATACAAAAATTTTCGTTTTCTCTCCAGCTTCTTCTTTCGCACAAACAGCTAGGATTGGGCCTTCTTGAGCCTGTACTTTTGTTCCTAGGGTTTTATGCAACGCATCTTCTATTGCTGCTAAGCTGATCATTTCTCCACCAATTTTAATAAACCGTTTTAAGCGTCCTGATAAAATCAAAGATCCTTCAGAATCAAGGTATCCTAAATCACCGGTCGAATACCATTGTTTTCCATTGACAATGATAAAAGGAGAAGAAATTCCTTTATTTAAATAACCGCTAAAAATATTAGGTCCCCTTGCTAAAATAAGTCCTTGCTGCCCTTGAGGAACAGGTTGATGGGATTCAATTGTCACAATACAGAGCTCGACGCCAGGTAAAGGCTTTCCCACTCCTTGAGATTTATCGCCTGATAAATTAACTGTTAAAACTGGCGAGCACTCTGTAATACCGTAGCCCTCTAATAAACAGCAATGACCAAGTTGGTTGATCATTTGGAAAAGATCTTGTGGTGCTTTTTCAGCTCCTGTAAAGCAAAGTCGTAAAGTTTTTAACTGCTTTGCTGTTGAATTTTTGAAAATTCCTTTAAGAAAAGATGGCGCTCCGCAAGTTAAGGTCGCTTTCCATTTTTCAATTGTCCTTGCAACTCCTTTGCCATCTGTAGGATCTGGATAATACGCAACGCGGATTCCTGTTAATAAAGGAAGAATTCCACTGACCGTAAAGCCAAAAGAATGAAAAGGAGGCAGCATACCCAATAAAATATCATCTTGGAATAAGTTCACAACATCTACAGATCCTTGTTGATCACTTAAAATATTGGTATGCGAAAGAGGCACTCCTTTAGGCATGTTTTCTGTGCCACTCGTAAAAAGCAGAACTGCAGGAGAGTCAGGAGAAACATTCTCTAAATTAAATAAAGAAAGCAAAGCCTTGGTATCCAATTTTGAGCGATAGTAAGCTTTCAATTTATCTTTCAGCCTAAATTCTCTTCTTACATCTTCTAGCATAACAATTAGATCTTCTATTCCATTGAGATCGACATTATCCAAACGGTCCAAAAACGCCCAAGAAGACAAGATAACCTGTACTTGCGACAATGCTAATACAGATTCTAAATGACGAGGTCCTACTGTCCAGTTGACCATTAATGGAACTTTGCCTGCTAATTGACAAGCCAACACTGTTAAATAAGACGCTACGCTAGAGGGTAATAAGATTCCAATATACTCTCCTGGCAGATGACGAATATATTCAGCTAAAAGCAATACTCGCAACTTGACATCCGCATAGGTTAATACACCCGCTCTAGCGTCTCCACAAGCTGCTTGCTTCCCCATCTGTTGACAGCAGTTTAAAAAAACCTCTGGAATTGTTTTTCCCGGAGCTAAAGAAGCCTTTTGATGAGGACGTTCTTGCGTCCATTTCGAAAGATCTATTTCTTCTTCTTCTATTTGCTCTCCAAACGAGACTTGTTTAGCTGCAAGAGCCATCAATCTACTGACCGTTGTCAATTCATGTACCGGTACCCCGCTGACATCAAATTGATCATCAAGAAAAGACAGAAGTTCTGCATTATCTAATGAATCAAGCCCTAAATCCCCTGCTAAATCCATATAAGGTTCTATCTGATCAGCAGACATGTGCGTCATTTCTGCCAACTTATGTTTGACTTTCCTTTGAATATCAGAAGGAATTTTAGCAAGATCTATGTCAAACTCTGTTTTCTGAGCAGATTTAACCTGAGGCAATTCTTTCTTCCACATACTATAAGACACAAGATATAGGCTTTCCCCAGGTTCTTCGCCTTGCTGAGGCAAAATTCCATCTGGGCGATTATACCATTTTTCCAGATAACGATTCATTTCTAAACGGGAAGCTTGATAAGGGAAATCAGGTCCTGCAGGTACAAATTCAATTGTCACTTGACGTCTTGGAGTAAAAAACAAGAGATTTTTAAGAACAACTTTAACACCCCACCAAATTGTTGAAAACATGGCAGGAGCAGCTCCACCCGTCAAGGCTCGCGAAAAGCGGCTTCCCCAGAGCCCCGTTGTACGCACAAGCACAACATTAGCTTCTGGGACAGATTGAATAATGCGATGGACTCCTGATGCCCCAATGACTTCTCGAGCTTGATGCTTCGTTTTGCCAGCAGGATAGATGAGAAAATTTTCTTTCTTTCTTAGGTCTTCAATCATTGTCTCAATGACTTTGTCTGCCTTTTTTTTCTTTAAACTATTGCTTGAGTTGACAAAATTAGGAATAGGCAAAGCATTCATAAATCGCATGATTGTATGAACAATAGGCGTATAGTACATGTATTCGACAATGATAGGACGAATGGGATATTTCTTCCAAATGGCCAGTGTTACTAAAGTAGGATCGACAAAAACAGTGGGATGATTAGGTAAAAAGAGAACTCCCCCCGGTTTATTTAATTCGTGAGGATTAAGGTGTTCTGATCCTTTAATTGTGACACTATAGCGAAACCAAAGTGAAAAACGCATCAGATATAACAAAGCTAGAGCCAGAAAATTTCTCAACACAGACTCTCCTTTTTCTTTTAGTTCTCAATTTTATCTTGACTTACTTTAAAAAATTTTAAGTATAGACAATTCTATTGACTGATATGGCATAGCCAAAAGAAAACAAATATATCCTAAAATCTCATCTTAACGCAAGTGCTTATCTCTGAGAACAAGTACTCAGACCTTTTACTTTAGCTATTGTAAAGATGCTGAATAAAAATCATCATAACTGTAACGAAATAAGACAAATAGAATCTAAATAGCATTTTTCATAAGAATGAAAAATGCTATTTATTTAAATGGATATGAAGAGTGAAATGATTTAAATGCGGCTGTAAAAAAACAAATAAATGTTAGAGCTTTACAACAATTGTACTGACATTATCTTTTGAGCCACCATCAATTGCGCTCCAAACAAGCCGTTGCGCCATCTGTTTAACAGATTCTTTTTGATCAGACATTTTCTTAATTGCTTTGCCTATTTCATTTGAACTGACAACATCCCATAAACCATCACAAGCGACTACTAAATGGCCATTTTTAAAGTCGGCTAGAGGATAACAAGTGATTTTAGGATTAGGCAAAATACAGCGATGCCCTTCAGAACTTTTAATTCCTTTATCTCCAATTGCAGTCGCTACAGCCAAATTCCCATTCACTCGATAGATACCGTTACCACCTCTCTCGACAGTCCCTCCTCGTTTTTCAATTCTTCTTTGATATCTTGTAATATTAGGTTTAGCATCCTCTGTTGCTTGGACAGCTGTTCCATCTTTTTTAATCAAAACAGCTCTTGAATCGCCTAAATTGGCGAACCAAATTTTATCTCCTAAAACAAAGGCAATGGTCGCTGTTGTCCCAACATAGTCATTATAGTAATCATTAGGGTAATCACTATCAAGTTTAATACAGCAATTTTTAAGAGCATCTCCAATATCGTTATCACTTAAATGAGTTGTTTTTCTTTCTTCTAAAGCCTCTTTTAAATAATTCATTAAGTGCTCTTTAACAAAAGCTGAAGCTCCAGATCCACCATGCCCATCTAGCACGGTAAAGAGATTGGCTTGATAGACCTTTTGATTTATCTTAAAGGAAAATTGTGTTGCAATATCGGCATCTTCCATTGATGGTCTTGATCCCTCACAAGACGCAATCCCCACTTCGTTTTGTCCCACTAATACACTTTCCCCTCTAAGAGATTTCATAGTTTCAGAAAATTTTAATTTAATTGATAGGAATGATGGAATCGCTGCCTGTTTTAAAGCAAATCCTTTGCTAGCTTCCTTGTCTTGCTGTTCTTTGGCAAATCGGCAATTTTTCTCAATTTTAGTATAAATAGGTTGTTGTACAGTTGATGCCTTTCCTTCTTCATCTTGAGGAGTATCATGATCTTGGATTCTATCATCTTCTAAATGATCTGGTGAACTAATAATTGGTGAGTTTTCTCGATTATTTCTGAGGTGGAACATCCCTTTATTGTCTTGTGCTTGATGATTTTGTCTAGCATGAAATCGATAACAACAAAAAAGAAAATATCCAGCTGTCGCACAGCTAAAATACGTTAAAGCAACCCAAGCGACCTTTTTTTGTAAAGGACTCAACTCAACAGAAGCTTTAGATCTTATAAAATTATAACAATTCAAGAACAAGGCATTAAGAGAAATATTATTCATAAAGCAATTACCAAAACCTTTTTAATTAAAGACAAATTAAAATTAACAAATTAAAATAATTAAAGCAAGAACAACTGCTTAATTCGATTCATTTTTTCTCTCACCTATCTTCATTTTTTGTTTTATACGAATAATAATTTTAAATTAATAAAAAACAATTATAAACATCTGACGGTTAATTTATGATTAGACACCAATCATTAACCTTAAGTGTAAAATTTTCCATCAAAACATAAAATTTTAATTGGCTTGATTTTTACGCTGATGTAGAAATAAAAAAAAATCAAATTTTAACAAAGATGATGATGATGAATACTTTTACTCTTTCTGGAAAACTTGTAGATGTCATTCAACGCCGTGTTTATCCTGCTACTGTTGCTGTCAAGGAAGGTCGCATCACTTCTATTACTCCTACAGATGACGTTCCTAACGACACTTTTATTATGCCTGGTTTTATTGATTCCCATGTTCATATTGAAAGTTCCATGTTGATTCCGTCTGAATTTGCCCGTTTAGCAACTATCCATGGCACAGTCGCAACGGTATCGGATCCCCACGAAATTGCCAATGTTTTAGGTCTTAAAGGCATTCGTTATATGATTGACAATGGCAAAAAAGTCCCTTTCTACTTTTATTTTGGGGCTTCCTCTTGTGTTCCCGCTACATCTTTTGAAACTGCTGGAGCGACTCTTGATGCAGATGCCATTCGCCATCTTTTTCAAAAAGATCGTTTGCATTACTTAAGTGAAATGATGAATTTTCCAGGAGTTCTACATCACGATCCTTTGGTCATGGAAAAAATTGCAATAGCCAAAGAATTTCATCGGCCGATTGACGGCCATGCTCCTGGTTTAAGAGGAGAAGATGCACAACACTATATTCGAGCAGGGATGACGACTGATCATGAATGCGTGACATTAGAAGAAGCAGAGGACAAGATCAGCAAAGGCATGAAAATTCTTATTCGTGAAGGATCTGCTGCTCGCAATTATGAGGCATTGCACCCTTTAATTAAGACTCATCCTGGAGAAGTGATGTTTTGCAGTGATGACAAACATCCTCATGAACTTGTCATGGGGCATATCAATCAGCTGGTTCAACGATCCATTATGGATAAAGGTTATGATGTCATGGATGTCTTGCGAGCAGCCTGCTATACTCCTATTCAACATTATGGACTTGAAGTAGGCCTATTGAGGCCAGGCGATTCGGCTGATTTTATTGTAGTTAATAATCTTCAGGAATTTCAGGTAAAATCTACTTATATCAAAGGACAAGTAGTGGCTCAATCGGGTCAACCGCTCATTTCTCGTATTTCAGCTCCCATCATTAATCATTTTAATTGTAAAACAAAAACACCTCAACAATTTAGCTTGCCTGCTAGACCTGGAAATTTGCGTGTGATTCAAGCGATCAATGGACAGTTGATCACTCACGAGAAAATCATGAAACCTTGCATTAAAAACGGTTATTTTGTCTCTGATCCCAGTCAGGACCTTTTAAAAATTACCGTGGTGAATCGCTACCAAGAGGCGCCCCCCGCGATAGGTTTTATCAATCAATTTGGCCTCAAAGAAGGGGCGATTGCCTCTTGTATTGCTCATGATTCCCATAACATCATTTGTGTCGGAGTAACGGACGAAGATATTTGTTTGGCAGTCAATGCCTTAATCGAGCATAAAGGAGGTATTGCGGTTGCCTGGCAGGGCAAAACAAAGGTCCTTCCTCTACCAGTTGGAGGAATCATGACAAATGAAGAAGGCTATACAGTTGCTCAAGCTTATGTGGATATAGATCAACAAGTGAAACAATTAGGAACAACTTTAGATGCTCCTTTTATGACTTTATCTTTTATGGCCTTATTGGTCATTCCTTCTTTGAAATTAAGTGATAAAGGTTTGTTTAATGGAAATCAATTTACCTTTACAGACCTAGTCGTAGAAACCTATACCGAAGAGAATTCAAAATTGAAATTTCGGCTAGCGTGAAAGCTTCCAAGGTTAAAGCATCACGAAAAGGTCAATATTCACTCAATATTGACCTTTTCGTGATGCTTTAACCTTGGGGCTTTGACGCAGCCCAAATTCCAATTTTTGAGTTCTCTTCGGTATAACATTTAAATGCAGATCCCATGCACATAAAAAATTGGAAACTCTTTTGACATCTCATTCCTTCAAATGATATGAAAGAGTCAATCGATCATTTTAAATTTTAGGTAGCCCGCATGAATACCACTCAATTGACGAGGCGCTTACCAATTGGAGCAGAAGTAGTTTCTGAGGGAGTCCATTTCCGGGTATGGGCTCCTAATGCTAAAGAAGTAGAAGTTGTTTTAGAAGGAATGAGCTCTCAATCTAATGGCTCATTAAAAACATTTCGTCTTGAAGCCGAAGAAAAAGGTTATTTTTCTGGATTAGTCAAAGAAGCAACTGACGGAACTCTTTATCGCTTTCGATTAAATGGAGAGAATTCTCTTTATCCAGATCCAGCTTCTCGTTTCCAACCTAAAGGTCCTCATGGTCCATCGCAAGTGATCGATCCCTCTAAATTTGAATGGACGGATCAACACTGGAAAGGTGTTGTTCTTGAAGGACGAGTTTTGTATGAAATGCACATTGGAACATTTACTCAGCAAGGAACTTGGGAAAGTGCCAAACGGGAATTATTAGAACTCGCTGATTTAGGGGTCACCATTATTGAAATGATGCCAGTTGCTGAATTCCCTGGAAGATTTGGTTGGGGATATGATGGAGTAAACTTATTTGCTCCAACTCAACTTTATGGAAATCCCAATGATTTGCGTGCTTTTATTGATCATGCTCATGCTTTGGGCATTGCAGTCATTTTAGACGTTGTTTACAACCACGTGGGACCAGATGGAAATTACCTTCGTGCTTTTGCCCATCACTACTTTACACATCGTTATGTCACTGAATGGGGCGATGCCATCAATTTCGATGGCCCAGATTCTGAAGAAGTACGCGAATATTTCATCGCCAATGCGGGATATTGGATTGACGAATATCATTTTGATGGCTTGCGATTAGACGCAACACAAAATATTTATGACACATCCTCTCCTCATGTGTTATCTTTAATTAGTCAACGAGTTCGCCAAATGGCGCCCAATCGACATACTTACCTCGTTGCAGAGAGTGAATTACAGCAAACAGAGCTTGTCCATCCAATTGAAGAAGGAGGCTATGGGCTTGATGCTGTTTGGAATGATGATTTTCATCATGCTGCTTTAGTTCGTTTAACAGGCAGAAACGAATGTTATTATACAGACTATATAGGATCCCCGCAGGAATTTATTTCTTCCATCAAATATGGCTATCTTTACCAAGGCCAGTGGTATTTATGGCAAAAGAAATACCGAGGAACTCCGAGTTTACACCTTAATCCAGCAGCTTTTATTACTTTTATTCAAAACCATGATCAAATCGCAAACTCAGCACATGGATTGCGTGTTCATCTTTTGACAGATCCTGGAAATTACCGAGCCATGACTGCTTTAATGCTATTAGCTCCTGGTACTCCGATGCTATTTCAAGGACAAGAATTTGCTGCGTCCAGCCCTTTTTACTATTTTGCTGATCACGTCCCAGAATTAGCTCATCTTGTTTTTAAAGGACGTAAAGAATATTTTCTGCAATTTCCAAGTATTGGAACACCAGAGATTCAAGCAAGTTTGCCAGAACCTGCATCTTTAGAGACGTTTAATGCCTGCAAACTGAACTTTTTAGAGCGTCAATATCATGCTAAAGAGTATGCCCTGCATCGTGATCTTTTGCGTTTAAGGCGAAATGATAGTGTTTTTAGTATTCCACGCCTTGGAGGAATTGATGGTGCTGTTTTAAATCAGAATGCCTTTATTCTTCGTTATTTCGGCGATTATGAAGATACGCGGGTTTTACTGATCAATTTTGGTGTCGATTTTCCTTTAAGCCCTATTCCAGAACCTCTTTTGGCACCTCCTAAAGGAATGCAATGGGAAATTTTATGGTCAAGCGAAGATCCTCGCTATGGAGGCGGGGGAATCCCTCCTATTACGACTAATCAAGATTGGCGCCTTCTTGGACATGCCGCAACTGTATTGATCCCAAAGAAAGAGAGCTAATATGTATAGTCTGATTCGTCAAATGAACTTTACGCCAGAACAATTTCTGGAATGTAAATTAGATCCTCATGAGGAATCAGAGAAGTTTTTACGTTCAGAATGGCTTGTCACAAATGGATTAGGAGGTTATGCCTCTTCTTCTGTATCAGGTGTGACCACCCGCAAGTATCATGGCTTACTCGTTGCCGCTCTTCCTCCTCCCTTTGGACGGACAGTGATGCTTAATCATTTATCTGAACAAGTGATGTTGCCAGATGGGAGCCGCTATTGGCTGGGCTGCGAAGAACGTACTGATGGAGATATTCATTTAGAAGGCATGGAATATTTGCGCGAATTTCGCTTAGAAGCTGGCTTACCTGTATGGGTTTTCGATATCAAGGGCGTTTTAATTGAAAAAAGAATTTTGCTGATTCACATGCAAAATACAGTTCATATCTCTTACCGCCTTTTGACAGGTCAAGGTCCTATTCGTTTAAGGTTACAGCCTTCTGTCCACTTTCGACCTCATGAGGCATCTGTCAGCACACTGATTGACGAACCTTATATTATTACGGCCATTGATAATCATTATGAAATCTCCACTAAAAATCTTCCTAATTTAAAGCTTAAAATTGAAGGCCCAAGAGCTAAATTTACCCTTGATAGCCGCATGATTAAAAATACTTATTTCCGCATTGAATCTAAAAGAGGCTATGAAGCGATTGGAGATTTATGGAGTCCTGGCTATTTTAAAGTTGACTTAACCCTTGAATCATTTGCAACACTTATTGCTTCAACGGAAAGCTGGGAAACAATTAAAGCACTCGCACCCCTTGATGCCATTAATGTTGAACGCGAAAGACGCAATCAAATTTTAATTAATGCTCCTCCAGCAGCACGAGCTGGCATTGGAGGTGAGTTAGTTCTTGCAGCTGATCAATTCATTATTACTCCCTCTAGCCGTGTAGAAGATGCTGCACGTGCTCGCGCTACAGGAGGCGATATACGCACTATTATTGCAGGGTATCATTGGTTCACAGATTGGGGACGCGACACCATGATTTCTTTAGAAGGCCTGACGTTGAATACAGGGCGTTTTAATGAAGCAAGCTGGATTCTAAAAACTTTTAATCATTATGTTCAAGAAGGACTCATTCCTAATCTATTCCCAGAAGGGCAAACAGAAGGGCTGTATCACACTGCTGATGCAACTCTTTGGTTTTTTCACGCTTTAGATCGTTATGTTCAAGTCACAGGAGATCGAGAAACCTTACGTGTGATTCTTCCTAACCTCCTCAATATTATTTATTATCATTTACGTGGAACTCGTTTTGGAATCGGAGCAGATCCTCAAGATGGTTTATTGCGTCAAGGAGCAGAAGGCTATCAATTGACGTGGATGGATGCTAAAGTGGGCGATTGGGTTGTGACTCCTCGTCGTGGCAAAGCTGTGGAAATCAACGCCCTTTGGTATAATGCCCTTCGTCTAATGGAGCATTGGCTGCAAGAAGAAAAAGGAATAGAAGCTGCTGTATCGATTAAAGAGCAAGCGGATAAGGTATATGAGTCCTTTAATAATCGATTTTGGTATACAGATGGAGGTTATCTATATGATGTCGTGGATGGAGAAAGCGGCAAGAGCGATTCAGCTTGCCGCCCCAATCAACTTTTTGCCATTTCCTTGAAACATCCTGTTTTAGATCCGAAACACTGGAAAAGCGTTGTAGAGATTGTTCGTAAACGACTGCTCACTCCTGTTGGCTTGCGTTCTTTAGATCCTTCTCATCCTGATTACAAATCGCGCTATGATGGAGATCTTCGCTCAAGAGATGCTGCCTACCACCAAGGAACTGTATGGGCTTGGTTGATTGGACCTTTTATTGATGCGTGGCTTAAAATTTATCCAGAAGATCGAGAAGGAGCACGCCGTTTTCTTTTAGGTTTCGAAGAACATTTAGGCGATGCTGGCATCGGATCGATTAGCGAAGTTTTTGATGCAGTAGAGCCTTTTACTCCAAGAGGATGCATTGCACAAGCTTGGAGTGTAGCAGAAATTCTACGTTGCTGGGTAAAAACCGCTCATTTGCCAGAGGTTGAAAGTTCTAATCAATAGTCTCAAAAAGTCCGCTTATTAACCTGAGTTTTAAGTTTTGTTGCCTGTTCGGCTAGCTTCAAGAGCTCACATGGTAAAACTCAGGGCTTTCATGCACGCCGCTAGCTCACAGGCTTTCTTTAACGTTAATAAAAAAGGCCGCTTAAGAAAGCTTAAGCGGCCTTTTATTAGCATTTTGCAGATCTTAAGATTTGAAATTAAATACGTTCTAAATCTTTAACATCTGCCTTTCCCCACCATTTTTCATTGAGGTTAGGGTTGCCGATGGCATGCAAAATTTCTCTCTGCATAAAATCAAGCTGAGCACTCGTGATGACTTTAACTTTTTTAAAGTTTTTATTTACCAACTCTTGCTTGACACCTTTTTTCTCTGTAGCATAACTATGAGAAGGCAATGCCACTAGAACCACATGAGGAATGTTCTTTGTATCTCTCATTGGAATAGGTTTCTGCAAGCCTCTCCAGCGGAATGATCCTTTTTCAAATCCAATAAATACATCTGGATCAATTTTTACAATGTGATGAGTAAAAGCTAAAGTATGAGTACCCATACTAGGTTCTCTTTTACTAGATACCCAAGCACCTCTATAAGCTTGTTTATGTTCAACTCGTACTTCTGATCCAAGAATAGAAGTGAGATATTGTTGTTTTGTTGCATGATACCAACGAGGAATTCGAATTAAACTTTCATCTAACCCAACTTGATCAGTAAAATATTTTTTCGCCTTTGCAAGCCTATAAAGACGTGTAATATTTGTTGGAGGAGTATAAAGATCAGCTTGGTCATATCCCTCATCAAAGTATACAGATGAAGTGTTGAAAAAAGCTTTAAAACTTTTAAGAACATCTGCCTCATTATCCCAAGTCTTTGGAGCATATTTGCCCATATAAATATTAAGTGCATTTTGGAGTTTAGCAAGATTGGAAGGACTTAAATGGCTCTTATTTTTAGCTGCAAGTTTCGCCAATCTTATAACCTCTTCATCTGCAAGATTTCCAATCTGCAGCTGTTGGATAGCTGCATCTATGCAGCTATCTTCTCTGTTTTGGAGATGGTTAACAATAAGATTGAGTTGCTCAGTTTCAGTTAAGTAAAGATTAGAAAATTTTGCTCGATCCATATATTGAGTAATGGGAAGATTAGCAAATTTAATTTTTAGATCATTTGCTAATTTAGGATTTTTCGTCTTAATAACCGGCAAGCATTTATTGACTACTGCAAATAACTCTTGAACAGCGATTAAATCCATTTTTTTGTTTTCTGGCAAACTTAAATCCGAAGGTAAGGTGAAAAAATAAGCCCCTAAATCCTTATTAACTTGATCAAGAGCTGCATAAATGAAATCTTCATGATCAGCAAATCTATCGATAAATCCACTGAAGTTAGCCAAATGCATATGCAGTTCACTAGCATCTATGACACCTTGGCTGGTCATTTTGCCACTAAACTGGTCAATTCTACTCTTATCTTGAAAGTACTCTTGCAAATAGTTATGAAAATGATTTAAGTATTGAACTAATTCTTTTTTTATCTCGGTATTGAGTTTGTCAATTTTATCTGTTAAGTCCCCAAATTGCGTAACATTACCCAAGTCTTGAATATCGTCTTGATCATCTTCTTCCTCTTCAATATCTAAAATATCGTGACCTTGAAGATCATCTTTTTTCTTTACATCTTGATCATCTTTTTGCTGATCATCGATTTTAGCAGGAGCTTTTTTAGTATCAACTTTTACGTCATCCAAACCACCTGTCAATAATTTTTCTGCATGCTCTTGATTTTTCTCTAAATCATCTAACAAGTTTAAAATTGTATGATGAGTATTCATTAATTGATTTGCTGAGTCATATCGGCTCCTAAAGTCCTGCTTGCTCAATGGTTTCTGTTTTTTAGCATCGACTTGGCCAAGAAGATCAATAGGATTTGGTTGCGGATTGACGATGACTTGTGGCGAGCTTGGATTGGATTGCGGTTGGATTGGATTCTGTGGCTTTGAAGGACTAGGACTGTAAAACCACTCATCTTTCCACTCAGGGGACTGTTTAGGAGAAATAACAGGAGATGATTGTTTAGGAGAAATAACAGGAGATGGTTGTTTAGGAGAAATAACAGGAGACGGTTGTTTAGGAGGAATAAAAGGAGATGGCTGTTTAGGAATAATAGAATGAGAAGGCTTTTTTGAAGTTGGTTTTTTGGAATTTAAAACAGGAGATGAAGGACTACTCCCTTTTCCATCGATAAAACATCGATAAGCGATATACACAATTGTAAGTACACCAAATGCGACACATGCAAGAGCCGCAACTCTTTTCTGAAGTGGACTCAGTTGAGTTAAAGAATTTCCTACAGGAGATCCTAATTTTGTAGAAACCGAAGCGATAGAACCAAAAACGGTATTCATGAGACTGCCTTAAAATTAATTGTTTATTATTAGAAATTTAAGAAAATTTCTTAATACTTGCTTTTATTGTTTTAATCAACAAACCGATAATTTTATTTGATTTTTAATTTTATTTCAACTAATTAATTTATCGTTAAACAATTTTATTTGTTTTCCCTCGTTCATCAACTTGTCATTCTTTATCATTAATAAAGGTTTATTAAAACACAACTCGCATTTTAACAAACAAAATTAGTTTTATTGAAATCAAATAAAAAAAACAATTAAAATCAAAATGTTTTAACAACAGTTAAAATTAACATTAATTTTCAATAAAGAAAATTTAATCTCTGTCTAAGAGCTCAGGGATGGATAACAGGCTCTTAGACGCTTCTTAAATCAGACAATTAGCCATCTAGAAATTAGTTTTGAAAGAATGATTAGAATTCCGTAAGAGTGCAAGACGCAATGAACATCGCTGTTTTTGCGCTAACTATCATTTAAACATCCATTCTTTGTGATTGGATGATTTAACCAAATAAATCTTTTACCACTTATTTTTTTATTAGATGAGCTGCTTATTTCTTTTAAACTGTCTTTAAATATGTATTTAAAAGCTTTTCTAATCCTGCTAAATCCCATCCAATAGATATAAAAGCAATATATTGATCAGGCCTTATCAAGCATAAGCCTGGTTGGTCAAATCCATATCGTTTATGAACAACAAAATCGGAATCTACAATGACATTAACCAATTTTGGAATTGTTTTAGGGGCAACGATCCATGGAATAATATCCGTATACTGAGAAGTTATTCCCTCAATTATTTTTTTAAAAAAATGAGTGTTTTCATTACTCATCTGATAGCTAGTAAAAAGCAAAAGATGATGATGTAGATTGCGAAAATAATCATAGAGACGCTGAGAAGGTGCGATAAAAATATCGGGAGCTTGTTCTCCGGATTGCGGAGCCCCTTTTTTCATTTTTGTCTGATAATCAATGATTGGGCTATTTGTATAGCAAATTAAACTTTGAGTTAATAAACCCCCTAGTTTTTTTTGTAAAAATTTACTTCGTCCCACTGTATTTTTAATAAGAAAATCACGCAACTTAGGTAAGAAGGGAATTGCTGAAACTCCTATTTTTGTCAAATGCTCTGTTGCACTGACAATTGTTTGGCTAATGGGATAGCGTTCGGCTTGATAACTATCTAACAGAGAGGGATTAGCTTGATTTTTAATAACCAAAGCCAACTTCCAAGCAAGGTTATAAGCATCTTGCAAGCCTGTATTCATTCCTTGCCCCCCCGCTGGAGAATGCACATGTGCAGCATCGCCTGCAATAAAAGCTAAGCCTTTTCGCATTCTTTTTGCTATTTTACTATGAATCCAAAAGGGAGAGATTCGCAAAACAGAAGAAACTTTAAATAATCCATGAGAGCGCTCTTCAATCAACTTCATGATTTCTTTTTGTGATAAATTTGCTTCAATCCCCCCTGAACGGTCTAAATTAGCAACAACGCGGTACTTATTTGATCCTAATGGAAAAAAAGCCAGCACTTTTCCTGTCCCTAAGAATCCATCTCCACTATCTTGTGAGAGCTCTGATTTTAGTTCAAAATCTCCAACAATATATTCTTCTCTTAAATCTTCTCCGGAAAATGAAATGTAGCATTTTTCACGAACGATACTATGATATCCGTCGCACCCTATTAGCCAATCACTGATGACTGTTTCTATTTCTCCATTAGCATGCCTAAGCGTTGAAATGACTTTCTGATCTTCTTGTTTGATATCAATTAATTCAACAGGTCTTTCAACTGTCCGATGAAATTCTTCTAAATGTTCATTTAAAATTCTTTCAGTTTCGCTTTGAGGAATAAATAGCGAAAACAAGTAATGGGAATCATTTTGATCAAGTGGAATTCTAGCTAATTCTTGGCCATCGATGCCATGAAGGCGAAAAGCCTTGCATTGAACACCTAATGAAAGAAAGCGATCGACAATTCCTATATGATCTAATAATTCTAAACTCCGAATATGAATCACCGCTGCATTACTCGTTTGCGTACGCTCTGGCTTCTTGTCGATAATCCTAATTGAAATTCCATAACGCGCTAATTCGCAGGCCATCATTAGACCGGTTGGGCCTGCACCCACAATTAAAACAGTAGGAAATCCTTGCATAAGAGTTGTCTCTGAATGGCTAAGCGTTTGATAAAGGAGATACTTTCTTGCATTAACTATTGCATTTAGTCAAGTAAAAAATATAAGAATCCCGTTACACTTTTTAAATGCATTTGGCTATTTAAAAAAGATTTTTATCCATCTCAATCCTATTGCCTACTTTTGCACATCTTTAATAAAAAAAATATTTAATTGAATTAAAACAATTGAGCTTTTAAAATTAGAGGCCAAATTTCAATTAAACATCCTTATAAAGGGAACGACTAGCATGAACCTTGCAATTAATTTGTCTCACTATGTTTCTTCTTTCTTCAAAGGCAATGTTTTCTCTTCTTTAACCAGTTATCAAAAAAAAGTGGCTTTAGCAGCATCGACAGTCTTCACTTTTTGTACTGCTTGCTACGTCATTCATCGTTATTTTTTTGCAAATAAAGAAATTGAAGAAAAGAAAGATTCGCCACAGGGTGTTGATAAAAAAGTAGTAAACCAAGCGGGTATTCTCTTTGGTAAAAAAGGAGACGACAACACAAATCCTAATGAGAAAGACAAAAAGCAAACAAGTCAATCGACAAAGAGAAAAGAAAGCAAACTGGATGGCGAAGGGACAATTATCTTTACTGATGGGAAATTCAAAGGATGTGTTGGCAAAGGAACATTTAAAAGTAGCCAATTGTTTGGAAGCGGTAAAATCACATCTGCAGACCAAAAAACGATTTGGAAAGGAAATTTCAAAAATAATGAATTAGACGGCAAAGGACAAATCACCTATCCAGATGGAAAAATCGTAGAAGGAACCTTCAAGGCTGGTCTATTAGACGAAAATTTCCCCTGTAAAGTCACGCATCCTGACAGAAGAGTTTGGGAAGGAAAAATGAAAAATGGCCAGCTTAATGGTACAGGTCACATTATTTTCACAGATGGAACCATCTATAAGGGTGAATTTGTCAATAATAAGTTGAATGGTCAAGGAACCATTACTTATAAGAGCGGAGACATCAAAGAATCTAGCGGAATATTCCAAGATAATCGATTAAATGGTCTGGGAAAAATGGTCTATTCCTGCGGAGATGTCTGTGAAGGACTATTCGTGAATGATAAGTTAGATGGCCAAGGAACGATCACTTTTGCAACAGGAGAAATCCATGAAGGATTCTTTAAAGAAGGGAAGCTTCATGGCAAAGGAAAAATTATTCATATTGATGGATCCATTCTCGAAGCCAATTTCGTTAATAATGACCCAGAAGGAATATGCAAGGTTACCTATCTTGATCAAGAAGTTTGGACAATGAACCGTAAAAAGAACGTGACGATCGGAGAAACAGAAATCAGCTATAACGGAATGACCGCAAAAGGGAAGTTTAGCGGTAAACTTTCAAATAATACCTTATCTGGTGAAGGAACCATCACTGATCCAAACCACCAAACAAAGCGAACAGGAACATTTAAAAATAACGAATTACAAGGATTTGGGTCCATTATTGATCTTTCTTCCGGTGTAACAAAAGAAGGAAAATTCAAAAATGGTGTTTTACTTGGCAATGTCAAAATTACCTATAGCGATGGTGTCATTTGGGAAGGTAAAGTCAATGCCCAAGGGCTCTTAGATGGAAAAGGTAAAATTAAAACAACCAGCGGAAAAAAAGAAGATGTAGAATTTAAAGATGGTTTATTAGTCAAAAGCTAACAAGCGAGTTGCGATGACCTAGAGGGTTAAACGGAAAAAATCTCCTGTTTAACTCTCAGACTATGGACTGTGATCTTGTCTTCTTCGCTCATTGTCTTCTCTTTCTTCATTTACAGCTGTTCAAAGAGACTTGGCATCCACTATTCTACTTACTACCCTATCCATTATTGAAATGAACTTGATTATTCGAGTTGTATTACTAAAAATCAATCATTTAATTTTATTTGTGTTTTTAATTATTTTTAACTATGCTACATCACTATTTCCATTAATTTATTTAAAAAAAGACACCACAGAAATCTAAATTATTTAATTTAAAATAAAAACAATTGTTATTAATCCAAAACACTATATTTAAATAATATTTTATGCAATTTAACACATTACCGGACAATCTTTCTTACTTTGTATCTCTTCCCGAACCAATTGTGATGCATATCTTCTCTTATTGTGATGGACGTCTTACGGCAACAATCAGTTTAGTCTGTAAACGGTTTTTGCTTTGTGAACAAGCACAGCCTACATGGCAAGAGAGAAGCGTGCGCTTGATGGGAAAAGAAATGAGCAAATTATTTTTTGATACTTATAAGTGCTGGAAGCTGGCTTACATCAATTTTACACAAATGAGCCAAGAAGGAACAGTCATATCACCTACAGAAATTATTTGCATAGATGGCACAAAAATAACTGGCTCTTTTTTTCATGGGAAATTAAATGGTGATGGAAAAAAAAATTTTAAAGAAGAAGAAAATTGGCCAGAATACGTATACGAAGACGTCATTTTATGGGAAGAAGGCAAATATAAAAATGGAATACTCATTAATGGAATAAAATATTTTTCAGACCATTTATTAGAAAAAGTGGTAGAAGATCCATCAAGCGAATTATCTCAGAGTCCCCTAACAGTTATTAAAACAGAAGGAGAACTTGACTCAACGATAACAGGCCAGGGAAAAATCATTCTCTCAGATGGGACCATAAAAGAAGGTTTTTTTATTAATGGTCAACTAGAGGGCCCTGGCACGATTACTTGTCCTGATCAAAGAATCATAGAAGGTAAATTTCAACAGGATAAGTTAAATGGGAAAGGAAAAGTCTCTTATCCTGATCACAGGATAATAGAAGGAAACTTTTACGATGGGAAGTTGGATGGACAAGGAAAAATGATTTCTTTTAATAAAACCATTAAAGAAGGCCTTTTTAAAGGCGGATATTTAAATGGTTTAGGCCAGATTATTGATTCAACAGGTATTATTACGAAAGGATTTTTTTTAAAAGATTGCTTGCACGGCGAAGGAACGATCATTTCACGAGTTGATAGATTCATATCAAAAGGTTGGTTTCAAAATGGTAAGCTAAATGGTATAGGTGAAATCAGCCTATTTAATGGAGAAATAATTGAGAAAGGGGAATTTGAAAATGGCAAGTTGCATGGCCAAGGAATGATTCTTTTTTCTAGTGGAAAAAAGATAGAGGGCTCTTTCCGAAATGGGGTCTTACATGGTCCAGGTCAAATTATTTGTTCAAATAAAAAAATTAAAAAAGGCAATTTTGAAAATGGCCAGCTCAAGGGACTCGGCACAGTCATCTATCCCGATCAAACTGAAAAAGAAGTTTTGTTTGAAATTACATCAAATTATTATTGTTTGGACCAGGATAATGATTAAAACATGAATTGGAAAAGGGACGGCCTGCTATCTAACGCCACTATCAAAAATAAATGATAAAGAAATTTTAATCGGCAAGCAGAGGATGACCATGATGATCCAAAGCTTTTAATAATTCGGTTACTTCTTGACACACACGCTTTCCTTCTTTAAAAGTGATGCAAGCATGTGCGTCAGAAAGCGAAAGCCATTGGCTTGCTTTAATTTCATGTTCCTGAATCACAACTTTGCCTTTGACTAAGGCCAAAAAATAGTAGACAGTTTTAGAAATGCGCTGTCCCCGGAAAGTAAAAATGTATGTTTCTGTCAAAGGATCCGGCGATAAATAGCGCTCAACGACCAAACCCGTTTCTTCCTGTAATTCTCGTTCAGCAGTTTGTTGGGGTAACTCTCCGTTGTCCGCGTGCCCTTTAGGAAAAGCCCAATGTCCCGCATGATGTTGAATAAGCAACATTTGCCAATGCCCATCATTCCATCGTAGAGGAACGATTCCGTAAGAACTTTCCTTCTTCATTTGATATCCTTTGGATTTTCATGACATCAATGTTTAGAAAATTATCATGCAATGATTGTTTTAAACCGTGGATGACAGCTTTGCCTTAACCCACGGTTGCAGCTTTCACTTTAGTTCTTAGACTGATAAGGGCCAAAAATAATTGACGCATTATGTCCGCCAAAACCAAATGAATTAGACATAGCTTTTTTCACAGTAAAGTTTTCAGCTTGAGTAGGCACATCAAATTCAAGTTCTGGTTCAGGATTTTCTAGATTAATCGTAGGATGAATCTTGTGATCAACAATAGCTTTAATCGTGGCAATGGCTTCTACGCCGCCTGCAGCACCTAATAAATGTCCAATCATTGATTTTGTTGAATTCATTTTAATTGTAGAAGGATTTTTAAAGATTTTTTTAAGTGCTCTAACTTCTGCCATGTCTCCTACTGGAGTGGACGTTGCATGTGCATTGATGTAGTTGATGTCTTCCGAAGAAATTCCTGCATCTTCCAATGCATAATGGATACAAAGAGCCACTCCTTCGCCATCTGCACGAGGATCGGTTAAGTGATAAGCATCACATGAGACTCCTCCCCCGAGATATTCGGCTAAAATGGGAGCTCCTCTGGCTAAGGCATGCTCTAAACTCTCTAGAACTAAGACACCAGCTCCTTCACCCATCACAAATCCATCCCGCTCACGATCCCATGGCCGGGAAGCTTTTTGAGGAGCATCATTACGTTGTGAAAGAGCCTTACATGCGCAAAAACCTGCCAATCCCATGGGAAGAATAGCTGCTTCCACGCCTCCAGCCAACATCAAATCAGCATCTCCTCTGCGAATATGCTCGGCTGCCGAAATAATCGAATAATTAGCAGTTGCACAAGCAGTCGAAATGGAATAGTTAGGTCCCATAAAGCCTAAGTCAATTCCCAACATTGCTCCGCTCATATTCGTAAGAATATAAGGCACAAAAAAAGGCGACACTTTACGCTGCCCTTTTTCAACTAAAGTTTGAACACCATCCGCAAAAACAGACATGCCTCCCATTCCGGATCCAATCAGAATTCCACTTCGCATTTTCTGCTGTTGATCGAATGTTTCAACTTTTATACCCGCATTTTCCAAGGCTTTCTTACCTGCTACCATCGTATAGGCGATGCTCTTATCAACACGTCGAGCCTGTTTCTTATCCATGTACTCGCCAACTTCAAAATCTTTAATTACACCTGCAAAGCGAGTCGGATAGTCTTCACAAGGAAACTCTGTAATGGGACTAATGCCGCTTTTTCCAGCTAAGAGACTTTGATAGAAAAGCTCTACATCGTTTCCGAAACAAGAAACAATGCCCATCCCTGTGACTACAATACGTTTTTTACTCATGTCTCCTCAATTATTTGACATTGAAACCTAATGTTATTTGCTCAAGATTTAAATGTGCCGTTTCAACTCCGGCTTACTCGTGTCAATTTTTACATCTACAATTTGACCCTCGTGCCATAATTCTTCGAGAGCATATTTTCCCCTTAAGTCAGGAATAAATAAATGAATGACAAATTCGCCGTAATCAAGGACAATCCAATCCCCTTCTTGCTGACCTTCAACATGCAAAGGTTCTAAACCGCTTTTGGAAAGCTCATCCACAATGGTATGGCTAAGAGCTTTGACATGGCGATCCACTGTTCCTTCAGCAATAATAAAATAATCTGTCATTGTACAGATTTCATGCACATCTAAGACAAGAATATTAAATCCTTTTTTGTCATAAATAGCCTGTGCAATACGATTTAAATCTTTTAAATTTGAATGATTTTTCATAATTTGTATTTAATAATTAATGGTTAGAATCTTTAAAGCAAAGAAATTTAATTACCTTTTATTGAAAGATTCGGAAATGGAAAATTTTACCATATTTTCTTTGTTAAAAACTATCATTTTATCAGCGATTTGATTGATAAATTTGATTTTTATAGATATATTCCAAAACGGGAGCCGATACAAGGTGTCCGCAATAAAGCCCTTGCGTCAAACGATTTCGAATATCCGTCCCCGAAATATCCACCAGGCGAGTCTGAGTGAGCCCTTCTTGAATAGCCTCCCGAATTGGCAAGCTAAAATTATTTAATTCATATTGCCAAAGCCCAGAGCGAGATCCTATTAATAAGGGAGCATGCTTGACAATTTCTTCCGGTAAATGCCAATGAATAAATCCTGGAACGGAATCTTCTCCCATGAGTAAATAAAATTGGTGAGGAGCAGGATTTGAGGCTTGCTCTGCAACAAAAGCTTTCAATGTATGAATTGTATAAGAGGGAGGAGGACGCTCTTTTTCTAAGTCTTTAAGACAAAATTGGGGAATATCTTGAATCGCAAGCTGAGTCATAGCCAAACGATGGTCCATGGGAGTCGGAGGTGCCTCAACCTTAAAGGGATTGATTTGAGCCGGAATAAACCATACTTGATCTAATCCCCTTTTTTCCATCAATTCGAAAGCTAAATTGAGATGCCCACAGTGAATGGGATCAAAAGTTCCTCCAAAAAGCCCAATTTTTTCAGCTGCCATTCATTACCTCAACTATTGAAATCATCGATCAACTTACCAGCGGGTAACCGATCTTTCAACTTTATACCATAAATAGCAGTTCTCGGTATTTGGGCAAAGGCCATCGTCCATTATCTGTTAAAGTCTCTAAATGATCAATTGCCTGGCGAGCCCTCTCCATTTTTTGATGCACTTGCATGCTAAAGGCTTTTGCTTGTTCTGCAGTATCTAAAGTTAAGGCATGTTGACGCTCTTTTTCCAGTTCATCTACATGACGCATACATTCCTCAATCGCATCATTATAGTGCTTAAGAAAGAGAGCTTGCTTAGTCGAATGAAATTGATGAGGAGACAAAGCTTCTTTAATCTGCAAAAAACTGGTCGCTAAAATTCTTTGATAATCAATTGCAACCGGTAATATTTGTGTGCGGAACATCTCAACAATTAAATTAGCTTCCATATTCATATTCAATGCATAATGTTCCATCAAAATGTCCTGACGGCTTGCCAATTCTTGAGAAGTCAGAATGTTGTCAAATAATCGTACAGTCTTAGGATCTGTTAAAGATTTAAAAGCGTCTGGCGATCTTTGAAGATTAGGCAATCCTCTTTGATGGGCTTCTTTAACCCAGGCTTCACTATAATTATCTCCGGCAAAGCGAATGCCTTTAGAGATTTTTAAATACTTTTGTAAGACAGGCATCACAGCTTGGACCAACTCTTCTGAAGAGTTTTTTCCTTTTAAGTTGCCTTCGATCTCATCCACTAACAAAATCAAGCTTTCTGCCACAATAAGATTCAAAATTGTCGCCGAAAAAGCAGGATTGGCAGAAGAACCAACAGCTCGAAATTCGAATTTATTTCCTGTGAAAGCAAACGGAGAAGTGCGATTGCGATCTGTATTTTCCTTAGATAAATCAGGAATAACGGCTAATCCTAAATCATAGCAATTTTTAGCTCTGATCATGGACGATATGCCTTTTACTTCAATTTCTTCTAATAAAGACTCTAATTCTTGTCCCAAATAAATGGAAATAATCGCTGGCGGCGCTTCATGTCCCCCTAATCGATAATCATTTGAAGCAGAGCCAATTGAAGCTCGTAATAAAGAAGAATGCTGATAAACTGCATGTATAATAGCTGTTAATAAAATAAGAAAATGCATGTTATTATGGGGTGTATCGGTAGGATCCAATAAATTGATTCCGCCATCCGTCACAAGCGACCAATTGCAATGCTTTCCAGATCCATTAATTCCAGCAAATGGCTTTTCGTGTAATAAACAAGCAAGGCCTTGCTGTTGAGCAATACGCCGCATAAGCTCCATCACTAAAAGATTGTGATCAATTGCCGCTGAAGCTTTTTCAAAAACTGGCGCCACTTCATGTTGAGCAGGAGCCACTTCATTGTGCCTTGTTTTAACTGGAATGCCCAATTCAATAGCGGCTGTTTCAAAGGTTTGCATAAAAGCCAAAATACGATCTTTAACAGATCCAAAATAATGATCTTGCAATTCTTGACCTTTAGGCGAGGGAGCACCCAAAACCGTTTTACCTAGCAACACCAAATCAGGTCGCAAATTGCGTAAAGAGCGATCCACCACAAAATATTCTTGCTCTAAGCCTAAAGTTGAGTTCACATAACGGGTAGGAAGACCTGTCAGGCGAAGAAGGCGCAACACTGCTTCATTAAGGCGTGAATCTGAACGCAAGAGAGGAATTTTTGTATCAAGAATATCTCCTCTCCAAGAGAAAAAGACAGAAGGAATGCAAAGGGTCAGCCCATCTCCTCCTTTCCACAAAAAAATAGGAGATGTAGGATCCCATCCCGTGTAACCTCGCGCTTCATAAGTCGTTCGCAAACCCCTAGAAGGAAAAGAAGAGGCATCAGGCTCACCTTGAATTAATTGCTTTCCACTAAATTTCTCAATCACACCATCAGGAGTATTCCAATCAATAAATGCATCATGTTTTTCTGCACTTCCCCCCGTTAAGGGTTGAAACCAATGACTATAATGAGTCGCGCCATGACTCATCGCCCACTCTTTAACCGCCACTGCGATCGTGTCCGCATATTCTTGCTTAATTTTCTCCTGTCCTTCCATTGCTTGAACAATATTTTTATAAATCTCGCGCGGTAACATTTTCTGCATAACGGCACGCGAGAAAACATATTTAGCAAAGTGTTGAGAATTCGCTGAGAAATATTCTTTTTGAGGCTCAAATTGACGTTTTCTTCCCATTTCTTTCAAAATATTCTCACGCACATTCATCGACATGACCTCTCATTATTAAAACTTGCCGAAAGACAGATGTTCTACAAAATTTCCCATCCATTTTGCAAACAAATACGTTTTAAACGGGAATCCGGATCAACAGCTATAGCTTGCCCTGCTATTTTTAATACAGGTAAATCTAAATAGCTATCTGAATAAACCGTGATAGCCGCAAAAGGAATTTTCATTTGATGCGCCAAAGCTTGCACATAACAAGCTTTATCCTCCCCTTCCATTATTTGACTGATTTGGCTAAAGCGTCCTTTCTCATCAACTTGATAAATAGTTCCCCCCCAATGCTGAACTTGCAAATAAGAGGCGATCTCTCTCACAAGAAAATCTGGAGAACTAGATAAAATGACAACGTAATCCCCCCTTTCTCGGGCCGCTTGAAGACGCTGCACAACTGGCGAATAAAGCATAGAAGATAAATGACACAATAAAAATTTTTTTACATGTTGATGAATATCTTGAAATGCCTGTCCCTTAAATAAGCGTGCAAAAGATTTAGCATGCAATTTCTCAATAGACATTCTTAACCATTTATGCCTGATATAATCAGTAAGACATAGAAACAAAGTCGCTACAGAAAAAAAATTTTGATGATAAAGATAAACACCAAACCGAAAACTACTATTCACCGTTAATAAAGTGTGATCAAGATCGAAAATAGTTAAACGCACACTCCAACCTTTTTCAATAAAATTTTAATAAAAACAAACAAACTTAACAAAATATATTGCTTTTATTAACAATAAATTAACAAAACTAATTTATAATATCAAATAACTATTATTGACAATACAAAACTATATGCCCACTATCCGTAAAACGCATCCTTTTTCTTCTCATTTGTTTACGCCTTCTTTTTTTCATCATAAAAGTTTGAAGAATCATCCTTCTACTCAAAAGGTAATCTTCGTAGCAGGGAGCATCCTTGTAAGTTTAATCGTGGGATCGGCTTTTACTGTTGCAGTAGGTTTTAAAGCAACAATTTTAGCTCCAACAATTATGACCACTGGATTAATCGTCACAATTGCACTTATCGCATATTTAATATTGTCATCTAAACATAAAAAAAATGAATCGATTGAGCTTAAGCCTTTATTAAATCATAAAAATCTTTCTTCTCCTGCTTCCAAAGAAGCAAGTCAAACCATTAATCATTATATCAGTCAGCAGATCATCACCGAGAGTGAGGGTCATTTAGAGAAAATAGCCGATACTCTGCAGACAAATCGAGATCAGGAAATTCAGCCATTAAGTGATCCGCAATTAGATCAGATTTTACAATTTATCGATAGAACAAGAATTGCATTAAATTATCAAGATCATTACCACATTCTTTATCTAGAGTTGGAAAGAGAACTAGGCCCTGAAAAGGCGCAAAAAGTTTTTCAAGTCAAAGGATTAATAGATCGATTACCTTATCCTATCTCTTCAGAAGTCATTCAACAGGTTGTGAAAAAAGCGAATAATTATTTCTATAATGAAGAAATTTTCACAAAATTGAAATCCGAGGGTTATAGCCAAGATGCATTAGATCGAATCTTTAGAAAACTTCAATTGCGCGATTACTTAACAGGAAATCGTCGTTTAAGCCCTGCGACTCAACAAGCAATATCAGCTTGTTTGAAAAATGAACAAACCTTTGAAAGTCTATTAGGAGAAATTGAAATTCGAGCTCAGCAAGATCTTGTTTTAGATCAACAATGCATTGAAAAAACATTCCGTTTTGATGACTTTTTGTTACCACTCTCTCCTCAAGAACGACAAAAGCGCCGAGAAGACCTTAAAAAGATTATTAACCAAGCCTATATCAACAGAGAATTGAAACAAAAAGCTAAATGGGTAACGGGTGAAGCAGACGAAAAACGACTATTGGCTTATTTACAGTTTAACGTAGACGATCAATCAGACTACCAGAATAAAGAATTGGTTTATAGCTTTTTAGAAACAATTGTCACTGCACAATTGCAAACACAAGTCAAAACTGCTTCGTTATCTTTAGTCAAAGAAGTTTTTAAACAATGTGCCCTTAATGCCCGTCTCCAAGCAGCTGGTTTAACCACTCCTTTGCAAATGGCAAAGTTTCACATGCTGCAAGCTCTTTTCCAATCTTATAAAGAAGAACTTATTAGATTGCACCAAACAATCCCCTTCCGATTGCCTTCAAATTTTCCTTTACCGGTAAATTCTCTTACTGAGCGTTCTCTTAAGGCTCATTTTGAGAAAATTAAAATTGCTTATACTTATCAAATATTGGGAAATTTCTTCTCCTATAAATACTTAATAGGAAAACAATTTAAAGATGAAAAGGTGTCTTCAAAAACATTAAAGGCATTTATAGAAGGCAGCAAATATCGCTTAAAAACTCATCAACTTCGCATGCAATGCTTGGATGCTTTGGAAAAGCCAAATAAAAGTTCTTTAGCTAAAAAAATTGATTTTTATCAGAAATGGGGTGCACACATTCAAACTGAAATGATTCAAGGGTTTGATAATAAGGATGAAGTGTTAGGAGGCGGAGTGTGTTGGGCCATTTGTCAACGCGTACGTTTTTTTGCACAACAATATCCCGACATCACTCCTCAAAGCTTAGCTAAAAAATTTAAGATTAAAGCTCAAGATCGCTACCATCAAGCAAGTTACGGAATAAAATTTGCCATAGCTAGTGAGAATGCTTTTCAAAAATCGAAAATTCCTCAATTTATTCAAAAAGCAAAATTTGAAGAGAGAAAAATTTTTGAATGCTTATATAAAGCTAACGAAGATGCGTTGAATGCCTATTTCAACTCACACCAAGATTTACTAACTCAATCTTGTGGCTGGATAGAACTTGGCTTAATCTTAAAAAATCAATCCAATTTAAGTGGACATGCACTTTTAGTTCGGTTAGATCCTATAAAGAACCGCTATTGGATTATTGATCCCAATATTGGCTTCTTCTGTTTTGAAAATTCAGGTATACCCCCTCAGGAGGCACAGAAAGAATGCCTCAATTGCTTAAAAGATCTTATTTCCACTTTTTATCCAACAATATTTCAGTTATCAGGAAATCAAATTATTAAAGCCAATTCAAGTCCTTAAGTGATACCTAAGAGAATTCAAAATTTTGAATTTGAGTTTGACCTTATTTCAAATTTTAAGTTCTCTTCGGTATAAACAGTAAGATAGGACTAGGCTTATCTTACTGCTCTTTTTATTGCGGCTTTTTTATTAATGAACTGTCCAATAAGTAGAATCAATCAACAAGCCTTCACAACTTCCATTTGCATAACAGAAGGTCAATTCAGGAATTCCTAATCCATCCATTACACTGTATAAAAGAATCATTCCTACAACTGATTCATCTGGCTTAGCAAATTTTTTCAATTCTTCATCTGTTAAATTGCAATGCGCTTCAATTCCTTTCCATAGTTCTTCTTTAGTATAAGTTTTTTTGCCCGTTGCAATAGCACCGAATGCAAACAGAAAATTTTCATTTCCTATTCCAATAACCGTTGTACCAGATTGCTTTAATTTATTGGCAAAAGCCTCGGAAACTTGAGGTAGACGGGCTTGTAACAAGGGAACCAGTAAATGAGCCTCTTCAATAGTAACTGGATTGGGAGAACTTCCAATATCAAGTTTTTGATTGCGAATTTTGGTGATTAAATCCGCAAGAGCAATGATATGGGCAAATTTTCCTTCTACAACTTCTAATTTTCCCTCTACTTCTGTGGCCAATTGAAAGCTTCCTCCCCCTGAATCATAAGAAATGATAGATTGCCTTTCTAATCCACTAACTGCAAGAGCTGTATTAAAACCAAGACGTCCTTCTTCTTCTTGTGAAATAATTTTAACTTTTACTCCCAATTCACGTTCCATTTTATCATAAAGTTCGTGCGCATTTTCTGATTCGCGTGAAGCTGCTGTTGCAATTCCTGACCATTCAATAGGATGATAGACGGCCAATTCTTGCTGCAATTTTGCTAGAGTATTGATAGCAAGCTGTTGAACTGTTTCACTAAAGCGAGGCTTCCCGCTTACTTGCATATCGCGTTTGAGTGGAACCGAATGCTCCTTAGAATAAAAAATCTTCGTGATCTTTTGAGAGGATACATCTACTTCCCCAACAGTAACTTTAAGCCCTTTAGAGCCTATATCAACCGCAGCACGGGTGATCACAGCAGCATCTAACATCGCATTTGAATAGGACATGACAAGAGTACAGATAATTCCTAGTTTTAAAGCATATCTTTTCACAAAACAAAAACCTCTTTTAGATGCTTATACCGAAGTGAATTCAAACATTAAAATTTCATTTAAAGCGTTCTTGGCAGCGAAAGCTTTGCCCAAGCTCAAATTCCAATTTTGAGTTCACTTCGGTATAAGCATCGCGTTTAATTTTCATTAGATTTTTAAAAAATACGCTTTAGCGTATTTCCCTGCATCAAAGATGCAAAATCAAAAAAATACTACTCAAAAAGGTATAAAAATTGCAGCAAATTCTGTGATCTAAATGAGAAAAGTAGAAAATTAAGTGGTAAGAAGAAAGAAAAGGAGATGAGAGCTAAAACGCCGCGTAGGTTATAACCTACGCGACACGTTAATTCGTTTGAACAATTACCCTCTTATTTTGGCTTGCAATTGAGTAATTTTGTTTTCAATTTCTTGAATCGATTGGTTTGCTTTTTCTAAGCGTTCTTTTTCTTCATTAATTTGAGTCGTGTAACTCATTGCCTTTTCAAAGTCGAGGCTAGAAGAACCTGCTGCTTTACGAAGCAGTTCCAATTGATTTTTAATTTCTTGTCGTCTTTCTTTACGCTGCTTCAGAATATTTTGTAATTGCTGCAAAGCTTGGCGATCATCTTCAGAAAGAGTCATCATTGCTTTTTCTTTCTTTTCTGTAATAATGTCGCGTAAAGGCTTCAGGAGACGTTCTAATTCTTGTTTTTCATTCTTAGTCAAAGAAGATTCATGAATCTGAGTAAGAAGTGTATCGCGATCCATCACGAGTTGATCTACATCTCTTGGTTCATGCTCTCGAATCAACTCTTCTACTTGATCTTTAAAAGCTTTATACTTTTCTTTCTTCTGACGATTGCGTTCATTTTCTTGCTGTTGACGGGTTTCCTCTTCAGCTTTCATTTTCTCGTGAATAATTTTACGCACTTCTCCTATCGCATCACGCAATGCTTTGAGTTCATCGCGTCCAAGCTCTACCTTACGCATTTGCGCAATGATATTTTCAATTTTCTTTTGAGCTTCAGCTAGGGTTTCTTCATTCTTTTCCAGCGTTTCTTTTAACGCTTGGATTTGTTTTTCGATTTCCTCGAAATTCTGCTTAAAGATGACTCGTTGCTGAGCACGCTCTTTTTTGCGCTCTTTTTCTTCTACCTTGATTTGATCCCAACATTCACTTAAACGTGTTCTTGTTTGAGTAAATGAATGAGTGTTAAGAGTCAAAACCTTTGCCAACCCTTGAAGAGCTTTAATTTCTTCTCGTAGAACATAAAGAGATTCCTGCGATCCTTTATCTCCAAAGTGAGCATTAATAAATTGGTCCACATCATCCGCAAATTGTTGGCTAATTTGCTTAATTAATTCCTTGCGTTTCGGGAATACTTGATCGCCAGCAGTTGATAAACGTTGGAAAAATTTATTTTTATGACGGACACGCATTTCAGTCTTTAGAAGCTCTTTACGAAGCGCGTTAATGCGAGCTGCTTGTGCATTTAAAACATTAAGATGCTTTTGCAAATTTTGATAAATATCATAATGCTTTTTTAAGACTTGAGGAAAAGCAAGAGAATCTGGAAAAGCTGATTTATCTACTTGATCTTCAAATTGAGAAATATCTTTTTCTAAGGCTTGAATCGCAATTTCAATCTGTTCAACTGCAAAAGCGCTTTGTTCATCTAAAATTTCTTTTAGACGACGAGCCTCTTTTGATAGCTCACTATATTTTGTCCAAAGCTGGCTGCGAAGTACTGGTGAAATATTTTCTTTGAACAAAGGTAAACAAAGCCGTCTGGCTTCCCAAAAGCTACGAAAATGAGGAGTTCCACCTTGCGCTAAAGAGGCTTCCATAAAATCGATAGCAAGCTGAAGCTTAGCTTCTAAATCCGTTTGCTCTTCAAAAGCCTTTTTGAAAGCATCAAACTGAGCTGTATACCCTTCTTTTTGCTCTTTTTTCTTACGCGAATCTTTAACAGGATGAGCGGAATCTTCATCTGCGGAGTGAGCAGCAGACTCTTCCTCCCCATCACTATGGCTACTCGTTTCTAGATGCTCCTCCTCTTCAGAATGATGATCATCTTGAGGGTTGGAAAAATGATTTTTTTGGGATTCTTCTTGTAAACTCATGCTTTCAGACTCACTCATGACAGTTACTTGGTAAGGATTTTTGAGATTTTGACTACACATAGTTTTATTGGGCAGGTATATCCTTTAAGAGGAAGCCTTAGAATGGAATTTAGCTCTTAATCGTGATTGTTTTACTCTGAGATAATAGTTTATTGCTGTTTTTTAAGTAAATCAAATTATTCCAGTTTAGCAGATTGATTCAACTTCTTCAAATCTAAGAGTTTATTTCCATTAAAAATTTTACTGCTCTTTATTTCAGGGCTTTATAAGAATTTGTTAAAAAAACTCTAATGGTTTGCATTGGAAATGATTTTCTTCCTAGAAGACGCTCTTGATCCTAGACAATATTGCTTTAATATTGCCTAAGGATCAAGAGCCTCTCCTAGGGGAAAAGGACTCAAATTCAAGCGATTAAATGTTATTTAACAGATTCTAAGGAGGTCTTAATAATCTAAACTAGCCTCCATTTCAACTCAATCACTTTATCTTACTTCTGCTTCTTAAGCTTTTACAAAATTAAAGAGTCTCGTAATCTTTCTTAATAATATCAAAAACTACTTCTGGATCATGCATATCAACATCTAGCCAACGAAAAAGAGGTTCTTTGCGAAACCATGTAAATTGACGCTTTGCATAGTGACGAGTAGCCTGCTTAAAAACCTTGACAAAGTGTTCATAATCACTCTCTGATTGAGAGGTAAGTAAAAAGTCTAAAGCTTGTCGATACCCAATAGCTTGAGCAGCTGAAGAATTTTCTCTTAATCCTTCTTTTTCTAAACGCCTCACTTCGTCCAAGAAGCCTTCCTTTAACATTTTATCACAGCGTTTATCAATCCGTTCGTACAACTTATCTTTGGGTCTATGTAAAAACCAACAACGAAAGTCGTAATTTTGAGGCTTGCGTCTTCCCTTCCAGGCAAGTTTACTCACTTTCTTATTTGTCAGCATCATGATTTCAAGCGCGCGTACAATCTTCTGCTTATCATTTTTTGTAATACTTTTAGCATACAAAGGATCCATCTCACTCAAGCGAGCATAAAGAGCCTCTGATCCTAATTGTTCAATTTCTGCTTCTAAAGATTTTCTTAGTTCTGGAACTGAAGGGGGACCGCTAGGAGGCCCGTAAAGAAGAGCATGTAAATAAAAACCTGAGCCCCCAGCCACAATAGGCACGTTGCCGCGATCTAAAATTTGCTGGCAAGCATGACGAGCTTCATAATAAAAATCGACAACATTAAAACTGTCGGTAATATCGCGAATGTCAATGAGATGATGAGGAACAAGTAAGCGCTCTTCCTGAGTTGCCTTCGCAGTGCCAATGTCCATCCCGCGATAGACTTGCATAGAATCAGCTGAAATGATTTCTCCATCCATGGCTTGAGCAAGTTCCATCGCCAGGTTGGATTTTCCACAACATGTCGGACCTGCTAAAACAATGACGCGCTTTTTTTTCCGCTGAAAATTAGAAGGAATTTGCTTTTGAACTTCTAACGCAAAATTAAGGATAATGCGTTTAATTTCTTCTGTTTCAAGAGACACTCCGCCAATCACAGTATTGGCCCCATTTTAGTCTGCTTCTTTTGAATAGCTACGAATAAAAGAATTAATTCAACATGCATACATTCGCCACTTAACAAGAATATTTCAACTTAGAACATTAATTATTACGTATAGACTTTATAACGAAGTGAACGCAAAAATTGGCCAATCAAAAGATTGCAGGTCAATCAATAGTGCGTTAATATAGATTGACTTGCAATTTTTTGACTGCGAGAGTTTCAGCTAACTTTTGAATTCACTTTGTTATAAAATCAGCGCTTTAATTTTAGCACGATCTGATTTTAAGAAAACAAAATTATTTTAAGAGCGTGAGCGTTGGGACAGCTTTTAAAATCTGCGTAGACCATCTTCTTCTGTTCTTACCAGTTCTAAAACGTGGTCGAATCCAGACATTTTCAACACATCCATGACATTCGTTGTCACAGCAAAAAGAACAAGTTTGCCAGATAGGGTTTTAAGTTTTTTTGTAATAGACAGTAGCATGCGCATTCCAGCACTACTTAAATAATCAACTCCAGAGAAATCAAGTAAAAGCTTATGCTGACCATTATTAATAAAATCGAAAACTTTACGTTCGGCATTTGGAGAAGACACTGCATCTAAACGCCCACTTATCCTCAATACTAAAATATCCCCTTTCACATCTTCTTTGATACTGACCAATCCATCCATATTACTCATAAATCCTGCATAGTTCAAGAGTTTGCCATCTACCCGTATCCCAACTCTTATGTTAAGCCCTTTCAACATGAAAATGCAACAAATAACTCTTTTTAGTAAACTAAAAGACAGAAAGAAGATGGAAGAAAGAAGATAAAAAATGAGAAAACATGGTTCCTCCTCTCATTCAAACTTCTATTAACCTTATTTTCCACCTCCTATTTTTCCTTTTTTCTAACTTAAACCATTCTTAATAAAGAACTAAAACATGATTTCTCCTTCTTCCTGGATTCGTTTACATGGTTGTCGCCAACACAACCTTAAAAATATTTCCCTCTCTTTACCCAAACATGCCATTACTGTATTGACAGGTGTTAGCGGTTCGGGCAAGTCATCTTTGGCTTTTGATACTCTTTTTGCAGAAGGACAACGGCGCTATCTAGAATATTTATCATCCCAAGCTCGGACTTGGATTAAGCAAATGGCTAAACCTGAGGTAGATCTCATTGAAGGTTTATCGCCTACTTTAGCTGTTGGACAAGGACGCTATGAACTATTTGCCCGTGGTACAGTTGCCACTTATACAGATATTTATGATTTTCTAGCTTTGCTTTATGCAACAATTGGAGAGCAGCATAGCCCCACAACAGGAAAACGCTTAATTCGATATTCACGCCAAGAAATGGTTAACTTAATTTTGAAAGATTACCCAATAGGAACAAGAATACAACTTCTTGCTCCCATTAAGCTTCAGCGAGAAAATGCTCACCAAGCCATTACTCGCCTTCAACAAATGGGATTTATTCGTTTGAAAATTCAAGATGAAGAATGGACTAGTGATTCTCCTTTACCCCCTTCTGAAGAGATCAAGCAACTCGATGCAGTCATCGATCGCCTTGAAATAAAAGAAGGAATTCGCGAGCGTTTGGCGACTTCAATTGAAACTGCCTTAGATCTTAGCCAAGGAATTCTCAAAGTTCAAGAGGGGCGAAATGGCCCCATTCACTATTTGACAGAAATTTATGTATGTCCAGAAACAGGATTAGCATTTACCCCTTTAGAACCTATTGATTTTAACTTTAATTCTCCTCGTGGAGCTTGCTCCATTTGTCGAGGACAAGGAGGACAAGAAGAAATCAATCCAGATCTCCTTTTTCCAGACACGCATTCTTCGCTAATTGAACAATGCCGATTAATTCTTGATCAAATTCCTAAAAAAATTTCAACTCCTTTCCAACAAGTTTTGCAAAGCTTTTTAGAGCAGACAAGTATTCAGGAAGAGACAAAAATTCAAGAACTTTCTTCTTCTATTCTTGAGCAATTCTTATATGGCTCTTCTCAAGTGCTTGAATTCTCAACAGGTTTAGAGCGAATAAGAACGACTTGGCAAGGATTTATTCCTTTTTTAAATCGTTTGCTTCAAGAGAAAAAATCGAAAGGAACTTTAAGTGAAATGCCTTTTGTAGAATGGAAAACCTGCTCGGCTTGCCGTGGAGCGCGACTAAAGCCAGAGAGCTTGGCTTGCTTAATCAAAGGAAGAAATATTAATCAACTTTGCCAATTAACCGTTTCCGAGTTAATTGAAGAGATGAAAAATTGGAATTTTGCTGGCAAGGAAGAGATCATCTCCAAAGAGATTCTGCCTGCTATTAAAACCCGCTTGTCATTTTTACAACAAGTTGGACTAGGCTATCTTGAACTTAACCGCCAAGGAAAAACACTTAGCGATGGAGAAGCACAGCGCATTCAACTCGCTTCGCAAATTGGAGCCAAACTATCAGGACTCATTTATATTTTAGATGAACCTTCTCTTGGCTTGCATCGTCAAGATATTCAATATTTACAGCAAGTGATTCAAGAATTGAAACAATTGGGTAATACCATTGTCATGGTGGAACATGAAAGAGGCCTGATTAGTCAAGCCGACTACATTGTCGAATTAGGGCCAGGTGCGGGACAACATGGAGGCCATATCACCTTCCAAGGAACCTACCAGCAATTGTTAAAAGACAAACATAGTTTAACAGGACAATGGTTAAGTGGGAATAAAACTTTTCCTCTGCCGCCTCGACGCAAATCAAGGAAAAAGTGGCTGCATGTTAAACACGCTTCCCTGCACAATTTACAAAATTTTTCCGTTAAAATCCCTTTAGGCTGCCTGGTTGGTTTTTGTGGTGTATCAGGATCAGGTAAATCTAGCCTTGTTATTGATCTCATTGGAAGCCAAATTCGTCAGTATTTAGCCCATCATACACCCATTTCCTCTTTAGAAGGATTTGAATCAATCAAACGCCTTGTCATTGGTGAAAAGTTAGCCGAACGTTTTTCTGCCCGTTCAATTCCCGCTACTTATGTCGATCTGATGACTCCTTTGCGTCAGCTTTTTGCCGAAACACGTTTAGCCAAAGCACGCGGCTATACAGCTTCACGTTTTAGTATTAATAAACGAGGGGGACGCTGCGAGGCTTGCGAAGGGTTAGGACAATTACGCATCAATATGCAATTAATGCCTGATCTTTTTATTGTTTGTGATGTTTGCCAAGGAACTCGTTATAATTATGAAACCTTGCAAGTGACTTGGGAAAATCGTCATATCGCAGAAGTTCTTGCAATGCCAGTTGATGAAGCAGTTAAATTCTTCCGCTATATTCCCGCTCTAGCTGATCCTTTAGATTTAATGCAAGAAATGGGCCTTGGTTATTTAACGCTTGGACAACCTTTCCATACCTTGTCTGGCGGAGAAATTCAACGTTTAAAACTTGTAGCGGATTTGTTGTCTAAAACACAAGAACCTACTCTCTATATTTTAGATGAACCTTCTGCTGGATTGCATTTTGAAGACATTCAAAAGCTCTTAGTCATTCTTCATCGTTTAGTTGATAAAGGACATTCCATTTTTATGATTGAACATCACTTAGGGCTCCTTCAACAAGCAGATTGGTTGATTGAACTTGGTCCAGCAGGAGGACCTCAAGGTGGGAAATTAATTTTTGAAGGCACTGCTTCTCAATTAGCTCAAGCAGACACACCAACAGGGTTAGTAATAAAAAGAATGACAAATTCCTAAAGAGAACGCTAATTCTTTGCTAAAGAAAACCCTTAATGCTTCCTATTAATTTATTGGTATTCTTTTGATGGATTTAACCAATTCTCCTTTCTTAGATTTACCTTCAATCGTTTTTGATGTTTCGCCATCCCATAAAATTCGCTTTCCCATGCCATGCAATTTATTATTTTAAAAAATCTTTTTTCTTCTGTTTGATTTTGATAATTGTATTTTTGAATAGTAAAACAATCCAACAATAATAAATAAAA
Organism: Parachlamydiaceae bacterium; assembly: GCA_044226925.1. GTDB lineage: Bacteria > Chlamydiota > Chlamydiia > Chlamydiales > Parachlamydiaceae > JANWJE01. Next base: position 1,387,240 of record JBGAGC010000001.1, on the reverse strand, counting down.
CAAATAGTTTACAAGTATTAATAATTCTTATTTATGAATTGAGTGCAATGAAGAGAATGTTTTTGAATGGTTTTAAGGGCCTGTTAAATCATCTCTAATGGTTTGAATTAGAGATGATTTAACAGGCTCTAAGATGAAAGGTTAGGCTCTGTGACTTGTTTGTCTAATCGGCTATACGGTCAAAAACTCGCTTAAATCAAATCATTAGCCATTTCAAAGACATTCTCTAAGAAGAAAGAAAGTAAGCTTCTTTGAATAACCTTTCGAGTAAATCATCATTGGAAGATTTTGTGTGCTGTTGCAAGGCACTTTCCAAGCGATCGAGCCGGTGTTTTAATTGCTCGTTTTCTTCTTTTAATTGCAGACAAAGGCGTGACAAATCTTGGTGGCGTTTAAGGAGAGTTTGTTTCAATCGTTCTTGCTGCAAAGATAATTCTTTTAATTCTTTACGTAATAAAGATAATTCATCTTCTTCGATAAAAAGATCTAATTGAATTTTATGAGACATAATAAATCAGGGTTAAAATCGATTAATGATGAACAGGTTTATTTTCATTTGATGATTGAGCACCCATCGTACTTTCTTGCAGCCAATCCATATAAGCTGGATTACCACCTTCTATTTTAAACCATGTAATTTCAGGAACTTCGTATTTGCAATTTTGCTCAATAATTTCTCGAATTTTATTGTAATTCTCTAAGTGGGTTTTCAATACAATTTTGCTTTCTTGCGATGTTTCCATTTTATTGTTCCACATGTAGATGGATTCAATCCAAGGCACAATTTGAGCACACGCAACATAACGTTCTTGAACGAGATAGCGAGAAATGCGACGGGCCTCATCCAAACTTCCACTTGTCCAATGAATTTCAATAAAATCTTTTGACATTTCAAAAATCCTTTTATTCTTCCTCTTTTTAATTCTATCGCGTCATTTTATGCTTTTAATCTAACGATCTCGCTTAATAAAAAGCAAGATGCGAAAAGAAGCGATTTTGAAGAAACATCAACCTTTAATAAATGCAAGATGAGGAATGCGTAAATCAACCACAACTCCCTGAGGGTTTTGTGTTTGAGTTTTTGGCAATTTCTTTTCTTTTTTTTCAAACAGGAAAGCTTGCAAAGTTCGGAAATTTGCTAAATCGTCAGGATAGCGATCACAACTTAAACGTAAAAATAGGAGGGATTGAGTCGAACGTTTCGTTTTGCTATCTTCATTAAGGACTAACACGACTTGGCGCTCTCCATAACTATCTTCTTGAGCCTTTGTCACATCTATTTGTTTAAGTTGAAAAGATGTTAATTGAAGCTGCTCAAATTGCTGCAAAACAGAGAAAGCTAGTTCCAGCGCACAAGAAGTCTTCAGACTGCTTCCCCATTGACACTCTTCTTTGTCTAACCCAAGGTAGAGAGTGGGTAAACGCTTAGGGGTAAAAAAAGGATGAAAGGGAAAAATCACTCCGTCTTCATCAATTGCCGTATTAGCAAAATCTCCTATATAAGCAATAGGTGTTCGCATTTGATAATGAATATAAAGAGTACCAGGAAGAATTTTTTTAACACTAGCTTCTTTAATGAGAGGGCTCTGGAGAAGAGTTTGGGCTGCTTCTTTGACATTAAATTGATAGAGATTCATGGGTCGATCTAGCGAAAGATCTAACAGTTCAGCTAGATAAACTGTTTTTAAAGCATCGGCTTGAGCTGTACTTTGAATAATTGCGGCAATGCGATATTGGTCATCATTTAAACGTCGCTCTCTGATATGTAAAAAATAAAGCCAGCCCATGAAGGCTGAGCCTGAAATCAATAAAATTGACACCAATATCCAAAGAAGAGAACGATTAATAGGCATTTTATCATCGGCCATGGCTTTTTCCAGCAGTGATCGTTTGAGGATATTTTATCCAACAGTTTGACTATCCCAAATCCATCCTACTTTTAAATGACGAGGAGGTTGTTTTTCAAGTAAGGCTATGGTTTCATTGGCGAGTTTTGTAATATCTCCAGCACCTAATGTTACGACAACATCATCGGGCTGAACCGATTGACTTAAATAATGACTTAAAGCAGAACGAGGCACATAGCGGCAAATCGCTTTAGATTCCTGATGAATTTCTTGTAAGATCTGCTCATGAGAAAGATTGGGGATAGGCGTTTCGCCCGCTCCATAAATATCTGTGACAAGAATTTCATCAGCGGCTTCAAAAATGGAACCGTATTGTCCCAGACAATCTTTTGTTCTTGTATAGCGATGAGGCTGAAAAACGGCAATTAAGCGCTGAGTCCCTATTGCTTGACGAATACCTTGCAGAGTTGTTTGAATTTCTGTTGGATGATGTGCATAGTCATCAAGAAAAAGAATGCCTTGGCAGATACCTTTTGTTTCACAACGTCTTAAAACTCCTTTAAAAGTTTTAAAACTTTGGCGGATGCTTGCTTCTGAAACCCCTAAAGTGTGAGCAAGACCAAAGACAGCAGCAGCATTTAAAACATTATGGCGTCCAACTAAAGCTAACTCAATTTCTGAATAGAGATGCCCTTGATATTCAAGATCAAACAGCGTTTTAAAACCTTCTTGACGCATAGAAACAATTTTCCATTGGCTATTTGGATCAAAACCATATGTTTGCCCATGAAAATTAAGCTGAGAAAGATAAGCATCATCGCGACACCAAAAAAGATGCCGGAATGATTGAACTTGATCCATAAATTGTTTAAAAGCATCAATTAATAAAGTTATGCTTCCGTCATAATTATTAAGATGATCATTATCAATATTCGTGACAATAGCCCCAAAAGGATGATATTTAAGGAAAGAGCGGTCGCTTTCATCTGCTTCAAACGCAAATAATTCTCCTTTTCCAAAACAAGCATTGCTTTGAAAAGCAGGAAGCATTCCCCCCACTGCAAAAGAAGGATCTAAATTAGCATCAATTAATACTGTTGCCAATAAAGAGGAAGTGGTTGTCTTGCCGTGAGTGCCTGCCACGGCGAGTGCTTGATGCCCTTTAAGAAGCTCTGCTAATAAATCGGCTCGGTGCAGCATGGCGCATTGCATTTTAAGAGCAGCTTGAAACTCTGGATTATCAGATTTCACATCACTTGTATAAACAACCATTGCCTGAGGAGGAATATTCTCGGCAGATTGTCCTTTATGAATGACAGCCCCTTCTCGAATTAATCCTTCGATAATAGCATTAAAAGCAATATCACTTCCTGTCACCGGAATTTTTTGACTTAGTAAAAGACGAGCAAGGCCGCTCATTCCAATGCCGCCAATTCCAATAAAATGATAGCTGTTTGCCATATAGGTTATGATCCTTTTAATGATATTTTAGAAAACTTCATCTTAAGAATTAATTCACACAATGTGATTTGATGAGGACGTTGCTTATATGTCTTTAAAGCTTTTTTAAAAATCAAAATCTGTTCAGGTTGATAAAGAGCTTCTATTGATTTGCTCAGAAGCGCGGGAGTCAATTTCGACTCTAATAATTTCCAAGCAGATCCCACTGTTTTCACTAAGAAATCTGCATTCTTTTCTTGATGTTGATCTGTTGCATAAGGATAAGGAATTAAAATGCCAGGAACTTCAAATTCTAGTGCCTCAGCGATGGTAGAAGCTCCAGATCGCCCCACAAAACCGTCTGCCGCTCTCCAAGCCATTTGCATTTGGTTTTCGAAAGCTTTAACTTGAGCTGGAATTTGATATGAATCATATAAAGAATGCAAATATGCTGCCATTTCAGCATCTCCAGTCAAATGAATGACTTGTAAAGATAATTTTTTAAAAATTGGCAAGCATTCTTTAATCAGTTGATTGATTGCGCGAGCCCCCTGAGAACCACCGCAAATCAATAACGTTGGTTTTCGATCAGAAAAACCATAATAGGTAAGAGCTTTTTCTTTATCGACTGACGTTAATTGATATCCTTCTCTTAAAGGCAGCCCAACATCAACTGTTGGTTTGTTTTTAAAAAAAGCTGCTGTTGAAGGAAAATGCAAGCCCACACACGTTGCTAATGAAGCGAGCCATTTATTTGCTCGACCTGGAGTACTATTTGCTTCATGTAGAACGATGGGAATCTTAAGCCATCTCGCAGCAAGCAGAATGGGGACGGTATAATAGCTCCCAAAACCAACGACCACATCCGGTTCATATTTTTTTAAAATTTTAAGACTTTGCCTAAATCCTTTAAAAAGATGAAAAAAACCTTTTAAGCTTTTGACGGGATGACGGGATAATAAAGGACTTGATGCGACTTCTTTAAAGGAAAATTGATTGCGATCAAAATAGCGATTGGTCGCTAATCCTGCCGCCACAAACAAAATCTGAGGAGCTTTCACTTGCTTTAACAATTGTTGGGCGAGTCCTTGAGCGGGATAAAGATGCCCCCCTGTTCCGCCAGCAGTAATGAGAACACGCTTTACTAACATAACTTTTCCCTCTTTTTATCGCGTGCAACATCTAAAAGCAAACCTAATCCCATGATATTGGCCATAAGCGAAGTTCCTCCTTGGCTAAAGAAAGGTAAGTTAAGTCCAGTGCTCGGAAGCAATCCTGAAACGACACCAAGGTTCATAAAGGCTTGAAAACAAATCAAAAAGGTAATCACACTAGCAAAATAAAAGCCCCCCTTATCTGCCGTCTCATGGGCAATAAAGAATCCAATAAAGCCAATCAACATATAAAGCAAAATGAGGCAAGCCACACCAACAAATCCAAATTCCTCGGCATAAATCGCCGCAATATAATCATTTTGAGCTTCCGGCAAGTAACTTAGTTTTTGCAAACTATTTCCAGGCCCTCGTCCAACAAGCTGTCCAGAACCTGCCGCAATCTTTGCTTGATAAGGCTGATGTCCCTTGCCTTTTAAATCCAACTCAGGGTGCAAATACACTTTAAGACGGGCAGAGACATAAGGCAAATGATAAGCCGAGATCCCCCCTATGATAATCAGAGTCAAAAGCGGAGCAGCCCAATATTTAAAACGAATGCGAGATAAAACACAGACCACTACCACAGTCAAACCAATCACACCGGCAGTCCCATTATTTGGCTCAATCAAGATTAAAAAAATGGGGATAGCTAGTACACTCACAAGCTTAAGAAAGTCTTTAAAAGAAAGTTCCGCGGGATCGATAGGCAAAAGACGATGAATCATATAAGCAGGAACAATATATTTCACAAATTCTGATGGCTGAAAAGAAAAACCTGCTAATACAATCCAACGTTTTGAACCATTTACTTCTCGACCAATTCCAGGAATGAGCGTCAAGATTAAAAGAAAGGAAAAAAAAGCAAGTAGATAAGGGCTCATGGCAATAAGACGCCGATAGCCGATGCTCCACACCATAGTTGCTAAAGCAAATCCAACGCACGCATATAAAATTTGTTTAAAAAGAGCCTGGTGTGTACTTTTTGCCAAGGCGAGGTCTAGAACCTCAGCAGAAGTTGTATTAAAAATCATGGCAAGTCCCATCACAAAAATGGCACTAACACAGATGAGTAACAATAAGCGGTGAAAAGTCAGCATTTATATGCGCCTTGGAAATAAAATCACACTTCTATCTCTTTCGCAAGTTAAGAAAAAAACAAGAAAACAGACAGGATAAGAACAAGACAAATCAGACGATAAAATAGAAAGTTTTAAAGGTGATTCATCCTTTGATTTTATCCTGTCTGTTCATCTTGTTCTTTTTCCATAAGAATGCGTCACTAAGATTACTTTACACGAATGCGATCACCAATTTTAAGATTGCGCGCTTTTTCCTCATCCAATTGGTTCAAACGCAAAATATCTTCATATTTGACATTAAACTGTTTGGCAACTTTCCATGGATTATCGCCGCTTTTAATCACATAGTAAACAGCTTCTGATGATGATTCTGTTTGTTTCTTTTGTTCTGGCTTAGCTTCGGGTTTTTGCTCTGGTTTCTTGGTATAAGTTGCTTGTGGAGCTGTTGTTAAAGCTTCCTGTTTAAGAGGGATTTTTAAAACTTGGCCAATAGACAGACGTTCGTTTTGAAGATTATTTGCTCTTTTAATTGCTCCTACTGTCGTTTTATTCGCTCTTGCAATTTTTTCTAAGACATCGCCTTTTTTCACTCTCACTTCTACGAATCGGTCTTGATCAGATAAATCATGCTCTTGACCGAACTCTCCATCCTCTTCTTCGTTTGGCTGCACGGCAATGGGTTCTGGAGCTTCATTTTCGAATGAATGATCCATCGTCATAGAAGAGCGAGAAGAAGAGGGTTGAGAATAATATTTTAAAACATTGTCTACTTCATCTCCTGTAGAAGAGGCAACTGCAATGAGAGTAGGAGATGGCTCTGTTGAAATAGTTTTATGCTCAGGAGCTGGAGTTACAAATTCAGTTTGTTCCACTTTATCTGTGTCGTAAATGACTGCTGTTGTAAACAAAATGGCCAGCAAGCCTGCATTAATGACAACAGCTATGAGAATCGTATCTTTCCTCGTCATCTTCTAGTCTCCTCTCGTTCACTCTCGCGGGATGCTATTAATTCGCGAACTATTCGCTGAAATTCATCTCCCCGATGTGCATAATCTTTAAACATATCAAAACTGGAACAGCCAGGCGACAGCAACACTGTGTCTCCTTTTTTGGCCCATCGAGCTGCTTGCTGCACGGCTTCATCTAAAGAATTAAAAATCGTTACAGGAATATGCGAAGCAAGTTGTTCTCGTATTTTAGCAGCAGCCTGTCCAATTGCACAAATAGATTTTACTTTATTCCTAAACTCTTCTAACCAAGGAGTATAAGCAGCGCCTTTATCCACTCCTCCTGCTATTAAGATAATCGAGCCTTCCAGAGATTGCACAGCGCGAATCACGGCATCAATGTTTGTTCCTTTGCTATCATCGAAATAGCGGACCCCTTGATATTCTGAAATAAATTGAATTCGATGAGCTGGTTTTTTAAATGATTTCCATGCTTCTAAAAACGCATTGCCTGTTATTCCCTTATCTGCACAAAGAGCATAGGCTGCTAATAAGTTTTCAAGATCATGACTTTTTTTATTTTTTAAAGAATCAGGCACTTCAAAAGCTTTTTGGCCATTTCGATAGACAAAAGATAAATCGGTATAAATAAATGAAGTCTTTTGATAGCCATAAAGGCGAATGCGATTTTGTTTAAGTAAATAGCCATAAGCTTGCCATGCATTTTCTTCTATGTACAAATAGGCAGCAGGCTTTAAACATCTTTCCATTTCACATTTAGCCTGAGCATAGGCTTCCATGGTTTGATAACGATCAAGGTGATCGGGTGTAATATTGAGCAAAACGGCCGCATCTAAGCATGGTTGATAAAGAGTCTCAATTTGATAAGAACTAAGCTCTAGTACAATATTTTCATCAGGTGAAAGATGTAATAGCTCTCTTGTAAAGGGTACTTCCACATTTCCCAGAGCACGAGCTGGAAGACAGCATTGATTTAAAACATGTGTCACAAGCAGTGTGACTGTTGTCTTACCATTTGTCCCTGTAATTCCAAGCATAGGATTTACCGCAAATTGACATCCCAATTCAATTTCTCCAATCACTGGCAACTGAGCTTGCAAAGCTGCCTTTACCAAAGGATGCGTTTGAGGAACTCCAGGAGAGATAACGACAAGATCAAACTGCGTAATATCGTGTAAATCTTTCTCCATTTGCAGAGTAAGACCTGCTTTCTGCAACGTTTGAATGTCCAATTGAGATGCCAATGAAGAAGCATTTCGGTCAACCCCGTGAACAATGGCTTGATGAGCAAGTAAGAACTGGACAGCTGATCGTCCACTCATACCAAGACCTATCACAAGAACTTTTTTACCCGAAAGAGGAACCTTCTGCATATCTGGTTTCCTTTATTGAAATTTTAATGAAGCCACACCAATAATTGCTAAAAGCAAGCCGATAATCCAAAAACGGATCACGACTTTAGTTTCAGGCCATCCTTTATATTCAAAGTGATGGTGCAGAGGAGCACAAAGAAAAATACGTTTCTTATTACGCAAGCGATAGCTAGTCACTTGCAAAATCACAGAGAGAGCTTCTGCAACAAAAATTCCTCCCACAATGCCAAGCAACAATTCCCTTCTTAGCAAAACAGCTGAAACACCAATAATTCCACCTAATGTCAATGATCCTGTATCTCCCATAAAAACTTGGGCCGGATGGCCATTATACCAAAGAAATCCTAAGCAAGCACCCATCATGGCACAAAGATAAATTGCAATTTCACCACTTCCTTCAATGTAAAGAATATTCAAATAGCGAGCGATATCCACGTGATTAGAAACAAATGCAATAGTTCCTAATGCTCCTGCCACCATAATAAGGCATCCTGCCGCCAATCCATCAAGCCCATCTGTTAAATTCGTCGCATTAGAAGAACCTGTAATCACAAAAAACATAAAAAGAGCCATAAGAAGCAAAGAAAAACCACTCACAATTAAAATAGGCTCTTTTAAAAAAGGAATATACAAACGTGACGCATATTCTTTTAAACTCAAAGAAATAGTGGAAACCGCAGTAGAATCAGCCGCCTCTTTTGAGACTATATTTTCTTTAATAACAGGAGGTTGAAACCATTCGCCCTTGGCTAATGTTTGGCTAACAGGAGACCACAAAAAATAAGAAGCAATCGCAAGTGACAAGAGAAATTGAAAAAAAAGTTTTCCTTTAGCTGACATCCCTTTCGTATTTTTATATTTTAGCTTTAAGTAATCATCACGCCCGCCAATGATTCCTAAAAATAGCGTTGTGATTAATAAAATCAGAGTAAAAATATGTGTAAGATCCATCCATAGAAAAAGTGAAATAACCATAGAAAAGAGAATCAAAATTCCTCCCATCGTGGGAGTATTTTGCTTTTTCTCATGCAATTTACCAAGCAAAGGACATTCGTCTTTGCGAATGGTTTGTCCAATTTTCATTTCATAAAGCTTGCGAATAAAATAGGGTCCTAAAAAAATACTCAATAGAAGAGAGGTTAAGGCAGCCAGCATCATGCGTGTGGAAAAATAACTAAAAACAGCCGGCGCTTTAATTCCTGCATATTCTCTAAGAAAATCAATTAAAAATAGAATCATGTTTACCTTTTAAATTGGAAGAAGATGGAAGATTGAAAGAAGAAAAAAGAAGCCAAAAGAGTAACAAGAACTCTCTCTTTTTTAAAGATTTATCATCATCCAATCTTTTATTTTCTGACTTCCTCCTTCCATCTTTTTTCTTCAACCATTCCTATAGCTCTTCTAGCACCTTCCAAAGCTCTTTAGAACGCGATCCTTTCAATAATACAACATCTGATGGACGCAGCTCTTTTCTTAAGCAATCAACAAGATCTGCTCGATTCATGAACAACTGAACAGGACGTCCAGCTTTTTTCCAAAGATCATAAATAGGAAGACATTCCTCCCCTAAACAATACAATTGTTCAATATGTTGTAGTGCAAATTCTCCAACGCGATGATGACAATCTTGAGAAAACTTGCCTAATTCCAGCATACTGCCTAAGACAGCAATTTTTCTTCCCTCCCCTTGTGGGTCGGGCAGAGTTTCCAAAGCAGCTTTTACTGATAGCTCAGAAGCATTATAAGAATCATTTAGAAATAGCACATCCTTATGCTGAACAAACTGCAATCGCCTCTCAGGCAATACAATCGTAGCTATTGCTTGCTTAATCTCTTCCCAGCTAACATTAAAATGTCTAGCAACTGCACTAGCGGCTAATAAATTATGAAGGTTATGCTTTCCAGGAATAGGCAGTTTTCCTAAAAATATTGTTTGTTTTTCCAAATGAGCTTGAATTCGATAAGAATCTGAAGGATCTAATGCATAATCTGCATCAACAGACGTTGTCGAAAAAGAAATTTTATGGCAATTTCCAACACGGCAAATTTCTGCAAAATTACAAATGTCACGATGTAAAATCCCTAATCGAGTATGAGGGTGTGAGAGAATTTCAGCTTTAGCCCATGCAATATCTTCAATCGATTCAAAATTACAAGCATGCACGAGGGCAACTGTGGTAATAACAGCAACTTCTGGAGGAGCAATCTGAACCAATCGGAAAATATGTCCTGGAGTCGTCATTCCCATTTCAAGAATTAAAACCTCTTCTTCTCCTGTCGTATGATTAAGAATCGTCAACGGGACTCCCACTTGAGAATTGCTATTTCCTGGAGACGCTGCCACTCGATACTTTGTTGCCAATAATGTTTTCGTAAATTCTTTAGTTGACGTTTTACCTATCGAACCCGTAATAGCTACAATACGAGTTGAACAACGAAGAAGGGCAGCATGAGCTAGCTCTTGCAAAGCATGTAAAGGATCTTCCACAACAAGAAGAGGCAAATTCGGGAAATGTCCCTGATACTCTTTTGAAACAACTGCTGCAATAGCTCCTTTTCTCTGAACATCACTCAAATAATGATGACCATCGACTCGCTCTCCTTTTAAAGCAAAAAAAAGCTCGCCGCTTTTTAACAAACGAGAATCGGTACAATATCCTTGAATCAAAACAGAAGAAAAAGTACCCTCACAATTCAAAATATGGGCTACTTGAGCTAAAGTCATGAATCGCATGATATCATCCTTGCAAATATCTAGTTGAGCTTATGAACTAAAAAAGCGCCTCTTCGCCAAACACGCTTTAAGAGTGTCTTTGAATTGCTAAACATTTGATTTAAGTAAGTTTTTAGATCTGTTAGCTATGAATTAAACTTAACTAAGAGCAAGCGACTATAGCCTAAAATCTCATCTTAACGCAAGTGCTTATCTATTTGGGATATAACCCTAATTTTTTCTTTCATTTTGGACAATAAGAAAGAGAAAAAAAGGAAATTCTAATAAAAAATTTCTATACAAAGTTTAAAAACTAGCCTTTTCCTTGCTATTGTCATTGCATCGATAGGCTTAAATTACATATTTTCAAACTTATTGCTACTAGTAGAGTGTCTCTCATTTCTAATAGCTTGAATTGGAGACGATTTAATAGACTCTTAGATTTATGGAAGGTTAACGATTTTATTTAGAGGATTGAATAGGAGAAAAATGGTCAACTATATTTCACCCCTTACACTTGTCATTAACCATCTCTGCGATACAGGCCTACAGGCAGGCGTTGTAGGTGGTATAGGTTATTTATATACCAGAGTCGTCACCCAAATTGATCCTAAAGTAGGCTTTGTTTGCGGCGCAACGGCTGGAGCAATTAGTGGTTTTTTTGCGTCAAAAGGAGCCAATAAGATAAGTATCATTACTGCAATTGCAGGAATAATTTTTATGCCATTTGAAGTATGCAAAAAACTTCAACTTCCGATTACCTTTAAAGCAACTCTTTTGATAACAGGCGCAGCGATTGTATCTCATGTCGTCATAACAAAAATTTTAGAATATATTTTTCTAAAAAAGCTCAATCAATCACTCGACGACAAGTACAATAAAAAGCCAATTCATTAAAATAAAAAATTTGCATTTAAACGAGGTTTTAAAGAAGAGAACAATCAATACAGGTAAAACCGTTCGTTTTCTCTCTTCTTTAAGAGTGTGTCTCTGAATTTTTAAGAGAATTGCTTAAAACTTTAAGAATTTGTCCGCATTCTCAAATTTTTTTTACAAAAAAATCTCACACGATACTTATTTGATTTGTAAAATCAATCATTTAAACAAAACATGTTTAACTAAAACATTTAATTCAAAGTATCAAACTTATGATTCTTAAATTTTTGAAAGGAGTAGTTGTCATTTAGTTGTTATTTCAGTTAGACTGTTAATTGAACTATTTATCAAATTGTGCTTTTCAGAGGGGGAAATGATGAATCTGAAAAATTTTAATTGGGGACCAGGTCTATTCCTGATTATCTATCAAGTCTTTTTACTCGGTGCATTGCCATTTTATTTCTATTATGCTCCTCCTTCCTGGCAAATGGTGCTCGTTTCTTTTATTTTACTTTATCTAACGGGTCTTAGTATTACAGCGGGATATCATCGTTTTTATTCTCATCGCTCTTACAAGACGAATCCCGTTATAGAAAGCTTGTTACTTTTTTTTGGAGCAATGGCAGGTCAAGGAAGTGCTTTACGCTGGTCTTATGATCATCGCATCCATCATGCACACGTCGATACAGATTTAGATCCTTATTCTATAAAAAAAGGATTTTGGTATGCCCATTTTCTATGGATTTTAGATAAACCTAAAGAGATAGACCCCAAAGTTGTTCCTGATCTCATGAAAAATCGGCTGGTGCAATTTCAGCATCATTATGCTGGTCTTTTAATGATTATCTCTAATGTCATCGTTTTTGTTTTTGTGGGATGGCTATTAAATGATTATGTCGGAGCATTTTTTCTAGCTGTCTGGACACGTTTATTTGTTTTACATCATTGCACTTGGTTTATTAATTCACTTGCTCATACTTGGGGAGACAAGCCATTTTGCCAAGAACAATCAGCTGTTAATAATTATGTGATTGCTTTGTTAACTTTTGGAGAAGGCTACCATAATTATCACCACACTTTTGCCAATGATTATCGCAATGGAATTCGCTGGTATCACTTTGATCCAACTAAGTGGCTGATTTGGACATTGAATAAGTTGGGGTTGACAAGCGGACTTAAGCGCATGGATGCTTATACGATCAAGAAACGGATGGTTTTACAGCGCAAAGAGCTTCTTCTTGATCGCCTTTGCGATCTTTGGTACGTCAAAAAAGATGAATTAGAGAAAAAAGTCTTAGAATTATCTGAACGAATTGTCAGACAAATTGCGGAAACGAATCAATTAAAAGAACATTATAGACAAGTACGCAAACAAGGAAAAGAACGTCAGCAGTTGAAAGAGGTAAAAAAAGAAATCAATCAACGCAAACGCTCTTTAAAGCAAGATTGGCGTCAATGGGTTCAATTGTCGCGCAATATTTTACGACTCAAACCTCTAAGCATTTAAAAAAGGGAAAGGAAACGCACTCCATCTTAAAAAAAGATTAGAAAAAAAGTCGCTGAGAAAGACTTCTGCATCAATAAGCAGAAGTTTTTTTTAAAAAGGCTTGACGTGATGAGATATTTTTGTGTATAACGTTTCCTTTCAACGGTGGCATAGCCAAGTGGTAAGGCAGAAGCCTGCAAAGCTTCCATACCCCAGTTCAAATCTGGGTGCCACCTTTTTCTTTCATCTTATATGTTATATCTAGTCGCCACTCCTATTGGCAATCTTGCCGATATCACTCTTCGATCCCTTGAGATTCTCAAATCTTGTGATTATATTCTCTGCGAAGACACACGGCATAGCTTTATTCTTTTACAACACTACCAGATCCAAAAACCCTTGCGAAGCTATCATAAATTTAACGAAGCATCTCAATCAGAAGCCATCTTGCAAGATTTAGAAGCAGGCAAGCAGATTTGCCTCATTTCTGATGCGGGAACACCTGGAATTTCTGACCCTGGAGCAGACTTAGTTAAGCTTTGCATTGAGCGTGATTTACCTGTGACAGCGCTTCCTGGTCCGTGCGCCGCTATTCAAGCTCTGATTTGTTCTGGTTTACCGACACATCGCTTTCAATTTTATGGATTTTTAGCGCGTAAAGAAAATGAACTTAAGCGAGAATTGCAAACTCTTTTAGCTTATGAAGGAACATCGATTTGCTATGAATCTCCCCATCGTCTTCTCAATGTTCTAGAGCTCATTCAATCCATGCAACCTCAACGTTTATTAGTTGTGGGCAGAGAATTAACTAAAAAATTTGAAGAAATCGTCCGTGGATCACCAGCCGATCTTCTCGAGCATTGGCAAAACAATCCTCTTAAAGGAGAGATTGTTATTTTAATTTCCCCAGCATCGGAAGAAAATACCCAAGATTGGGCAGAATGGACACCCGAAGAGCATGTCCAATGGATGCAGGATACCTATGGATTAAGCCGCAAAGAAGCCATTAAATTAGTTGCTGATTTGCGCGGCGTTCCTAAACGTCACATTTATCAGCAGCTACATGACAAAAGTTCTGATTAATAATAAAAATTGAAATTTACACTCTGTAAATTAATTCACCCCCACTAATATAATATTTTAATTACAATCAACCGATTGATTATCTATTATTAAATATTTATAAAAAATTAAACAAAGGCATTTATATGATGCCACCAATCTCTATAAACCCTTTTGGGATGCAACATCTTTCAGCCACGCAACAAAATATTGTGACTCCAAAAGAAACTAAAATTGCAGAGAATATTGTTGTTCAATTGAAAGCAAATACTCCCACTGATTTCTTGGACAAAGTCAAAGAGGCTTTGAAAACAATTTCTGAAGGCGAAGTGGGTCAACGTTTGCTTAAAAAAATTGGCGATGGAAAACACGTCGTTTTAATTAAATATGTTTCTGGCGAAAATTCAACGAATAGTCATACTAATTGCAGGATTCGGGAAATAGGATGTCCCTCTACAATTCAACTGAACGGAAGCGAAAATTCATTAATAGGATTTAAAGCCGAGAAAATTGAAAATCCATTTTTTATGATTCTCGTGCATGAATTAATTCATGCTTATCACAATTCTTATGGAAAGAGTAGAGACCAAAGTCAATGTGGCGATATTTGGACAAATCGAGAAGAATATAAAACAATTATTGGCCATCCATCCAAAAAATCGCATCGAACAAAATCGAAAATCAGCGAAAATGCGATTCGGGCCGAGCATCAATTACCCTTAAGATATAGTCATCTTGGATTTGAGGGCACTTCTACAGATAAGCTAAAAGAAGTCAAACTAGAAGCCACTGCTCATCAGGTAACATCTATTTTTCAACAAGTTGTAGTAGGTCAAAGTTCTTATCAAGTTCCCGCTCCTGTAAAAGTGCATCAAGTTTCTTTGAAAGCTTTTAAGAATATGCAAAAAGACCTGCAATAACATCTTGCTCAAGTCTAAAACAGACTTTTAGCCCAATATCATCATTTTTCCTAAGTAGGCATTGGACTATTGCTTTTTATCCTCCTTCTTTCTTCCCCAAAATTACAAAAACAGTTAAAATAGAATTCCTTGAAGCTCTAACAGAAGGTGAATATGAAAGAATCTCGTCCAAAGCCTTTCGACCATTTTTTGCATCCTTATATCTTTGTTCTTAAAGAGGGAAAAGAAATTCACAAAGATTTTCTTGACTACTCTCTTTTACTTCTCCAAGTCGGGCAAGCAGACATTCTCCCTTCGCCTAATTCAAAACCTTTCCCCCCTGCTGCCATTCAATTATTTAAGAGATAAATATTTGGTGTTTAGCGAACTTGATTGCTGCGCGATTTAGCCTTTGATTTCAACAAGTTTGCTTAAATGGTCAAAAATGCAAGAACATCACTATAATCAATAGGAATGCTCTTGCACTTGTTGAAAATAAATTAAGAAATAATTGCTTCTTTTTTAACTTCATTCAAACGATTGGCAAACAACTCTATCATATGAGTCATTACCTTGATTAAATAATGACGCAGTTCATCGCTAGACTCAAGCTGGCGATGTTTCGATTGAGAAAGAACTGGTAAAAAACCTTCTTCATAAACTTTTGTTCTCAAGCTAATTTCTAAAGCATCTAAACGCCATTTTACGGCCATTGGCAATTCCGCTTTTGTTTTTTTATTTAATTTTGCCATAACTTGATAGCGATGAGGATAGTGATCTCCGTATCCACAATTCAAATCAGCAACGATTTGAGCTTTTTCTTCTAGTTCTTGATGTCCTCGTAATTGGCGATAAATTTCCAAATCATGAATGCGCAATCCCTTTTGGTGCGTTTCCATGTAAAGATAAGCTTCAATTAACTCATCTAAGTGTTGTAAATGCATCAATAGATTATCGCCTAATCCCAATAAATAAGAAGGATCAGAAAATGATGATAAACATTCTAATCCCCCATTTAAGCCTTGAAAATGGTATTGGATATTCAACAAGATGTCCAATTTATCATTTTTGACATTGGGTGTCTGTTGAATAGGTTGCTTATCTATCAAAGATTTAATGCTTTTTAATAATTGATTCATTTGTAAAACCAATACATCTGCCTTTTCTAGTCTATTGGATGGCTTTAATGCTTTAATTTCAGCTCTTTTAAAAGAAAACGTTGTATCAATTTCCTCTTCTAACTCTTTCAAATTATCTGTTGTTAAAGCTTGATGACGATTGAGAAAGCGCATCGTTTGCTTGATCAGGTCTTGCATGTCTTTTAATTGAATAGATTGAGGATGCTTTAGCCATTTTAAAACACAGGGAAGTTTTTTTGGCGGCAAAGAGAACTCAAACGAATGAGGATAACGGTGACTCACAACACCATAGTTAAGCTGATTTAAATAGGCATAATCTTCTGAATGCAGAAGCTGCTTGCTCTTTTGATCTATTATTTTAGCAAGCTCAATATGGCTATGCTCTAAAGTAGCGTAGGCATATTGACAAGCGAGAAGTTCTGCTGTCATCTCTTGCTCTGCGACAATTGATAAGCTGCGAGCCATCATTCGGGCAAAATAGGGCAACCATTTATGTCCATCTTTTTGCTGATAGGCAGCATGGATTAAATCCATCACAGATCCCAAAATTGCCAAATGCAATTGGACGTCTCGATAGGTTGAATGAACAATTTTGAGTTGCTTTGGAGAAAGGGAAGAAATGGAGTTCAATCGTTCAAAAACAGAGGAAAAGAAAGGCAACCGATAAAATTTTTCAATAAATAAATTTCCTTTGGTTTTTAAGGGCGATGAAAAGCTTAATTTCTGTAAGTCTTTCGCCACTACCGATGAGGAATTCTCTTTAATTTCTCGCTTAGGATTCTGGCATTCTAGCTGATTTTCTTTTGAACTTTTTAGAAGTAAATGGCCCTCTGTCTGCTGACTATCTTGATCTTCGGATATTTTCTCTGCTTTATCAGAAGAATCGTGCTGCTGCATATGCTTGACAACGTCTTGCTGATCTTTCTGTTCACTAAAATCAAACCATTGATCTGCAAAATTTTCACTTGTTTCTGGAAATTTTAAAAGCTTAAAACGCTTTTCAAAGACTTCTAGTTGCTTAAGAAAATTCTGAATAGAATGATTGCAAAATTCCAAATCTAGTTGAGAGTCAAACAATAATTCATAGCAATATTCGACGATTTCTGTGAGATTTTTAGGCTTGGCCGCTTTCTTTATGATAAAGACACTCTCTTTTGCATTCAAATCACCAAATTGTGCTGGTAAATAGTGCTTTCTTCCTTGTATTCTTTTTTGAATCGCCTCAATTTTATCTTTTGCAAGAACGGTGGCAAATTTCTTGCTAGAAAGTTTCATCATCTGTTCTGATTTTGAAATTTGGATCTGAAAAAGTTGAAGATTATGACGCAATTCATGCAAGGATTTTAAAACTTTTTCTCTCACATGAGGCTGCTGAATTTCGATAGCTGAGAGAATCGTCTCATAGCACTGCATCCAGATCTTACCTCTTGAAGTAAAAATCATCTCCATTGTTTCAATGCTTTTGAAAATATAGCTTAGGGCTTTCATTTCGGTTGAATGAGCTTTCGATAGTTTTAAGAAAGCCTTATCCTTTTTACCCTGTGAATGAAAGCTTTTATTAGCATAATCTGCATTCAAAGCTACCTTGATATCCTTAATACCATTTTTCGCAACAGTCAATAAATTTTGAACAAAACATCCAAAGCGCCCCCAAGAGTATTTCGCAACATCCCAAGCAATATCATCAACAGAAGCATTTCGGTTAGACTCAGCGAATTTCTCATTCAGATTGACTCTGCGAATTTCACCAATTGTCATATAAGAAATTTCATTGGATGTACTGAAAAACTTAAGCGCTCGCAAAGAAGCTTTTAAATCAGCTCGATCTAATAAATCAGGACAACAAGAATTTTTTAAATAGTTTTTTAAGCGTTTGGAAAAATGATCAATGGCTTCTCCTTTGTTTAAAGAACAAGAAGATAGTGAATTTAAACCACTAATAAATAATTGGCTGGCTTCTGCAGGCAACGAAACAGATTTTTGAACACGCTCAAATACAGAAGTGAATTCATATTGGATCACTTCTTCTAAAGATAATGAATCCAAAGCAGTGGGCCATTTGAGATCTTGTAAAAAAGAAGGAGCAAGCTGCAATCTCAACCGCCTTTTCTCTTCAAACTGTTTAAAATATGCATCAACATTTTCACCTTTAGATTCGTCAGTTTTATCACTAAAGATAGTACGTTCCAAAAGCGAATAAATCCCTTCTTGGAACTCTGCTAATGTCAAATTTTCCTCATCCAAATCCGTTTGATTTTTCGATAATTCTTCTAGAAAATACAATCGTGTGTCATAAAAAAATCGAGAAGGTTCCATACAATATCCAAAAATAAATTTAGTAAATTAAATATTTCAAAAAAAACAAAAGCTCCATATTAATCATGATTAAAATTGATTGTCAAATTTCATATTATGAAACTGTAAATTCACTATTAATAAAATTATAAAATCAAAAATTGTTTGGAATAATTATTTAAATAAGATATCTAGCACTTATGATTAACGTTTGCTAAAAACTTCAAATTTCCCTCTTGCAAAATTCCCCTTTATTCTCTACTATAGATCTTTCTAAAGAGAATTTGAGTTCCATCCTTTGATTTTTAAGGATACCTGCAGCCAGGTCTTTAATGAGACTTTGGTAGGTGCGTCTCAGTTACAAAGACACTAAGATGCACAGCATAAATACTTTCAAGATATTTAAAATATTATCACGAGGAACACGTATGTCAACCACACCAAAGGAAATCATTTTTGAAGAAGAGGCACGCGATTATCTTCTTACAGGGATTAAAAAACTTGCGGATGTTGTCGCTTTTACATTAGGACCAAAAGGACGCAACGTTGGATTAGAGAAAAGTTGGGGTGCCCCTACGATTACGAATGATGGAGCCAGCATTATTCGTGACATTCAACTTCCTGACAAATATGAAAATATGGGCGTGGCAATGGCGAAAGAAGTTGTCCAAAAGATTAAAGAAAAATGTGGAGATGGCACAACAACAGGAACTTTATTATTGCGCGCATTAGTAGAAGCCGGAATTAAAAACATTTCTTCTGGAGCAAGTCCAATTGGTCTTAAGCGAGGAATTGATAAAGCTGTAGAAGCTGTCGTGAAAGAGATTGAGAAGGCTGCGATTCCTGTTAAGACGAAGCAAGAAACCTCTAACGTTGCAACTGTTTCTGCATCAGGCAACAGAGAAATCGGTGATTTGATTGCAGAAGCAATGGAAAAAGTGAGCAATTCTGGAGCTATCACCATTGAAGAAGGCAAAACGACTGAAACAACGATTGAAGTCGTCAAGGGGATGAAATTTGATCGTGGTTATGTCAGCCCTTATTTGTGCACAAATCTCGAGAAAATGACCGTTGAGATGAATAACGCTCAAATCTTATTAGTGGATAAGAAAATTTCTAACATTCACGAACTTCTTCCTGTTTTACAATCGATTGCTTCTGCGGGACGCGAATTACTGATTATCGCAGAAGATATCGAAGGTGATGCATTATCTACATTGGTTGTAAACAAATTGCGAGGCACACTTAAAGTAGCAGCTGTTAAAGCTCCAGGTTTTGGAGATCGCCGCAAGGCTATGTTGCAAGACATTGCCATTTTAACAGGAGCAACTGTTGTATCTGAAGAAATGGGCATGTCTTTGAAAGAGATTCCAATTTCTTCATTAGGCTCTGCTGAAAAAGTCACTGTGACGAAAGAAACAACAACTATTGTGGGTGGTGCTGGTTCAAGCGAAGACATTAAAGCGCGTATTAAGCAATTAGATGCTGAAATTAGTCAAAGCAAAAGCTCTTATGATAAAGAAAAATTAGAAGAACGTCGCGCCAAATTAAGTGGTGGCGTTGCAGTGATTCGCGTAGGAGCTGCAACTGAAACTGAAATGAAGCAAAAGAAACAAATGTTCGATGACAGCCTGAATTCCACTCGTGCTGCTTTAGAAGAAGGCATCGTTCCTGGAGGCGGAGTTGCGCTTCTTAATGCCAGTAAAATTATTAAAGATTTAAAATTGGAAGGTGATGAAGCTGTTGGCGCAAAAATTGTGCTGTATGCTTGTGAAGCTCCTATCAAACAAATTGCTTCCAACGCGGGTTTTGATGGCAGTGTTGTGTTAAGCGAAGTCGTAAAGTCGCCTAAAAATTATGGTTTAAATGCTTTAACAGAAAAAGTAGAAGATTTAGTAGCTGCTGGTGTGATTGACCCTGCTAAAGTCGTCAAAAATACATTGACTTATTCTGCTTCTGCTGCAGGCATCGTTCTTCTTTCGGAAGCTCTTATTACAGATGCAGACGAAGAGGAAGAAGAGACCGCATAAAACTACTCAAGGAAGCCAGAAGACAGAAGAGAATTAGGAATCTATGGTCAAAAAGTGGAACGTATTCTCAACCCTCTGTTTTCTGGCTTTTAGCACTTGGCTTCCCTATATTTTGCTAAGCAGTTTTATTATTGGGTGGTGGATGATTGCATTTCATTCTTCTTCCACACCTTCTTCTCTTCCTCTTTTTAACACAAACTCTCAATCTCTTATTCTCAAGACTTCACATTTATTAAAGGAATTGTCTCCCCTTCAACGCGATGCCTTACAACGTGCTCTTGCCGGAGATTTTCCTTTGATGTTGGAATTCATTGATCAATGGGACCGAGATGCACAATTACTGACAAAAAAAGGTGTGAATGGAATTCAACATCTCCCATCGGAAGATTATCTACAAGCACATATTTTAGGACGTTTGCTTCAATATTCTTCTCCAGAAGATTTGCGCCAGTTGAATTGCAAAATGAACTTAGAATGGATGCGAGATGACGGTGGACGCATTTTACATATTGAAGATACTTTTCAACGCTTTCTTCCACAAACATTTGTCGCCACTAGCTTTTTATTAGCCATTGCCCATCCTCAAGAGATTATTGCCTTACCTAAAGGGATGCGCTATTTATCTCAACTTTATTCTCCTGATTTGTTAAAACAGATTCCGCTAAATATTGATAACATTCATAGTGAGAAACTTTATTTAGCTCGTCCTCATTTAGCCTTTGTCGCACCTTACTCTCATCCCCCTGTTCTTGAAGCACTGCGCAACCAACAGATTCAACTGTATACCATTAAACATATTGATACAGTTGTAGAAATTCAAGAAGCACTCCTTAAAGTCGGACATGCCAGCAACCATATTTTGGAGGCCCAACTCTTATCGATTTTTATGGAAGCCTGCTTCATGGCCATTGATAATCGCTTGCAAGCTTTATCTGAATGGGTAAACGCTCCTTCAAAACCTAGTCGGCTACTTTATCTCTATTACCACCAACATTACATGCAACCGACAACCAAATGTTTAACGGGACAGTTAATGACGCGTGCTTTGCAACATTGCCCTCATTTAAATTGTCCGATTCCATGCAGTCAAGAGGAATGGCGCATCCCCTTTGATCAGGAAAAAATTTTACAAGCAGCGCCTGACTATCTCGTGATTTCTACTCCTTATATTGCCGATTCTGAACAAATTCTCCGCAATCAACGCGCTTTACATCAACTTCATGCTTTTAAATCTCAGCGAATTTTTTACATGGATGAAAGCATTCAAGAATCGCCTACTCAATATATTGTGCTTGCCTACTTCGATCTTTTTCAAGCTCTGGCGTCCACTCATAGCCAAGAACCAGTTTAATCTTAGGCGTATGAAAAATGCTAGTCCCATTTAATAGTAGCAACATGCAATAGCATGATTTGTGGAGAAATAATGAATGATAAATAGCTCCCGCTTTACCTATTTACTTACTGGATGTATTGTTCTTCTCATTTTAGGAGGAGTTTTAACCTTAATCAGCGGAGAAACACCCTGGGAACAAGTCTGGGAAGGATTCTTATTGCGATTACAAGGCAAAGCTACTCTTTGGAATCCTCTGCTTGATGAACGTCTTCCTCGCCTAATTGTCTTGATCTGTACAGGAGCTTCTTTGGCTGTGTCAGGTTTAATTATGCAATCTATCTTTCATAATCCCTTAGCATCTCCTAGCGTTTTGGGAATAAGCTCTGGAGGATGTCTTTGCGTCATTCTTGTCTTTATTTTTAATCTGCGATTTTCTTATCCCTATGCCCTTCCACTAGCCGCCTTTGTGGGATGCTTTGTCACTTTATGCTTAGTATATAGTCTATCTCGATGGCAAGAAGGCAAACACTTAACAAATTTAATTTTAACAGGTATCGCCATTTCTACATTAATTATTGCTATTCAAGGATTTATACTTTACGCTCTCAGAGATCACTGGCAATTGATTCAAACAATTACAGAATGGGAAGCGGGCTCAACAATTGATCGAAGTTGGCAACATGTCCATATGCAATTGCCTTTGACATTAGTCGGACTTTGGGGGTGCTGGATTTACAAAGAAGAGCTCAATATTTTAGCCTTAGGGGATGAAGAGGCTAAGAACTTAGGCGTCGATGTGCAGCGCGTGAGATGGCGTTTATTTCTTTGTATTTCTCTTCTCATAGGAGGTGCCTTAGCAGCAGTTGGCATGATTGCTTTTTTTGGACTTGTTCTCCCTCATATTGTTCGACGCCTGCAAGGAACAGATCATGTCCTTTTGATGCCATTGTGCCTGATTGCAGGCGCAGCGATTTTAACGCTTTTAGATTTTAGTTTGCGCTTTTTTGAATTGCATGAAGTATCGATTGGAAATCTTTCTGCTATTATTGGAGGAGCTTTTTTTCTATTCCTTCTTTTTCGTCCTCAAAAAAATTTAGCGTACTAAAATATGACATTAACTATCCGACATTTAACTTATCGCCTCCATCAACGCTTTCTGATTGAAGATCTTTCTCTTTCGTTTCAACCTGGAATTTTGTATGGCATTTTAGGACCTAATGGTTCGGGCAAATCCACTTTACTTAAAACAATGTCTAGAATTTGGACGCCAACAAAAGGCGAGCTCTTATGGCATGATCACAATCTTTTAGGCTTTTCTCGTTTAGAGATGAGCCGAACGATTTCACTTGTGCCACAAAATCCCTCTTTATATTTCGATCTTCCCGTCCATCAAATGGTGGCCATGGGGCGCTATCCACATGGATGCCGTTCCCCATTGACTTATCAAAAAGTGAAAGAAGCCTTGCATCTAGTGAATGCTGAACATTTGCAGCATCAGCTCTTATCCCAATTATCAGGTGGAGAAAGGCAACGTATTTATATTGCACGAGCTTTGGCTACAGAAGCACCTATTTTACTTTTAGATGAACCCACCTCTTATTTAGATCTTCGCCATCAATTAGAAATTTGGCAGTTGTTACGCACCTTAGTTAAAGCAGGCAAAATCGTCATTGTCGCTGTTCACGATTTATTGGCTGCTCAACGTTTTTGCGATGCCCTAGTCATCTTAAATCAAGGACATTGTCAAGCGGTAGGTCTTTACCAAGACATCATGACACCAAGCTTATTGCAAGAAATTTTCGGTGTTAGCCTTAATGAAAAATGGGGAACTTTTGATCTTCATGCCTCCTCAGAAAAGCTTAAAAAGCAATTTTAAAATTGAAATTTATCATAGACAAAATTTGCTTTAGGACTTTATTACAGATAGGAAATGTGAAACCATTTGAAGGGATCAATTGTGCGAGCTAACCGAAATTTAAAGTGAACGATTATATGATGAGACTATTTTTTTCCTTGCTATATACAGCTTTTATCTTAGCATGTTTTGACCAAGTTCATGCTGATTCTCCGCAACGTAAAAAAGCCTTAATTTTTGGCGTCACAGGTCAAGATGGAGCTTATTTAACTGAATTTTTACTGAGTAAAGATTACGAAGTGCATGGGGTTAAAAGGCGCTCTTCTTCGCCTAATACAGGGCGAGTCGATCATTTTTATCAAGACCTGCATGAAACCAATCGCCGCTTCTTTTTACATTATGGCGATTTGACAGACAGCGCAAATGTTTTAAGCTTGATTCAAAGTATTGAGCCGAATGAAATTTATAACTTGGGAGCACAAAGCCACGTAAAAGTTTCATTTGAGCTTCCGCGCTATACAGCAGAAGTCGATGCTTTAGGAACTCTGCACATTTTAGAAGCCATTCGTTTGTTGGGCATGGAGAGAAAGATTAAGTTTTATCAAGCTTCAACGAGTGAAATGTATGGTTTAGTGAGAGAAATCCCCCAAACTGAGCTTACTCCTTTTTATCCACGCTCTCCTTATGGAGCTGCCAAAGTTTATGCCTATTGGATCACAACCAATTATCGAGAAGCTTATAACATCTTTGCCTGCAATGGAATTCTATTTAACCATGAATCTCCTCTAAGAGGGGAAACATTTGTTACACGGAAAATTACATTAGCTGCTTGCCGTTATTTTTTAGGCCATGACAATATCCTTTACTTAGGCAACTTAGAAGCTAAACGTGATTGGGGATATGCTAAGGACTACGTGGAAGCTATGTGGCTTATGCTGCAGCAAGAAATTCCCGAAGACTTTGTCATTGCAACTGGCGAAACTCACTCGGTACGCGAATTTGTTGAACAAGCCTATCTTACGTTAGGCATTGAAATTGAATGGCAAGGCGAGGGAGATCAAGAGATTGGAATTGATAAAAAAACAGGGAAAATCATTGTTAAAGTGGATCCCAATTACTATCGTCCAGCAGAAGTGGATATCTTAATCGGGAATTCAGCAAAAGCCAAGCAGCTCTTGGACTGGACACCCAAAACCACTTTTTCAGAATTAGTCAAGATTATGATAGAAGCGGATTTAAAATATGTTGCTGAGAGAAAATAATCAATTTTGGCTCTTATAATAGCCATTTTTTAGAGCTGAATTCCGATGGAATTGCATGTTATTCATGCAATTCCTGTCAGTCAATGAGACCTAAAAATTGACATACGCTATATGCCACTGTTTGGTTAAATCTAGCCCTTAATGTTTATTTTGAAGGTACCATTCATAAACTTCTTGAATACCTCGATCAAGAGGAATGTTTGGTTCCCATCCCATTTTGAGAATTTTATCAATATTGAGGAGCTTTTGATACGTTCCATCGGGATAAGAAGAATCAAATACAAGTTCCCCTTCATAACCCACAATATTTTTGATTAATAAAGCAAGTTCTAAAATAGAGATATCTTCACCACAACCAATATTGACAATGTCATTTCCTTCATAATGACGCATCAAGAAAAGGCTAGCATTAGCAAGATCATCAACGTGTAAAAATTCTCTTCTTGGGCGTCCAGTCCCCCATAAAACAACTTGTTTCGCATTGTTTGCTTTGGCGTCCGAAAATTTACGAATTAAAGCAGGAAGGACATGAGAACTCGTTAAATCAAAGTTATCATTAGGTCCATATAAATTTGTTGGCATGCATGAAATAAAGTTTGTGCCATATTGACGGTTATAAGACTGGCACATTTTAATCCCTGCAATTTTAGCTACCGCATAAGGTTCATTAGTTGGTTCAAGATAACCTGTTAATAAGTAAGATTCTAACATTGGCTGAGGACATTCTTTCGGATAAATGCAAGAAGATCCTAAAAAGAGAAGTTTTTTAACCCCTGATAAATAAGCAGCGTGAATAACATTGGTTTCAATCATTAAGTTATCGTAGATAAAATCAGCTGGATAATCTGAATTAGCTTTGATTCCACCCACTTTCGCTGCAGCTAAAAAAACATATTCAGGTTTTTCTTGTGCAAAGAAATCATAAACAGCTTGCTGAACGCGAAGATCGAGTTCCTTTGAAGAACGCGTCATAATATTCGTGTACCCTTCACTCTTGAGCTTTCTTACAATAGCACTTCCAACAAGTCCTTGATGCCCTGCAACATAAATTTTAGCATCTAGAGGAAGAGACTCTGAGAAAACACTCGCCATAGAACATAGGCAGGTCAAAAATAAAATAGCACCACTCATCCGATATTTCATACGGATACTCCACTGATTTAAATTTAGTTTGGAATTTATTCAGACCAAAAACAATTTGATAAAAGATTTTGGCCAATCCCTTAATCAAAAAGGGAGATGTCTTTTAACAAAAATCTTGATAAAATTCCTACCAAATTTAATTTTATTTTTAACTCGAAAGAGTGATTTGAAAGTGTAGATTGCACGAAAGCAAAAGAAGCCTGCCTCTTAGTTAAGAGGCAGGTTTACTTGATTTTTATTTAGCGTCAATATCTAAATATTGAGACTTTTCTTGTGGTTTAGGCGTATGTTTGCCATTAAAATAAGCATCTATATCAATCAACTTACTTTGTTGGAGAATGATAAACACAATTGCAACAGGTGCGATCCAGCGCATAAAGAAAATCCAAGGACGCCATAACCAACGCAATGTGGTTCCAGAATCAAATTCATTCTTACTAATTTGCTCATCTAGGACCCAACCTGTAAAGATGGCAACCATTAAGCCTCCAATCGGTAAGAACCATAAAGAAACAATATCATCAATAGTTTCAAAAAAGCTTTTGCCATAAATAGCCGGCCAATTTGCAAATAAAGTGTTTGTGTTTGATAAAGCACTAGGAATCCCGAAAATAAAGCAACTGATAGCAACAACAAGTACAGCCTTTTGGCGAGACCATCCAAGCAAATCAGTAAAGTTAGCAGCAACTACTTCAATCAAAGCCACAGCTGAAGTTAAAGCAGTAAACACAAATAAAATAAAGAAAGCTGTTGAAATAAAAAGAGCGCCAGGCAACTTCGCAAATAATACTGGAAGAGTTTTAAACACCAATCCAGGACCTGCTTCGGGAGCAAAGCCAAAAGTAAAAATAATGGGGAAAATCATCAAACCAGCTAAAAGCGAGACGAGAATAATCATGACACCAATGATGATCGCAGTCTTTGGAATATCATCTCCTTTTCGCATATAACTTCCATAAGTCAACATAATGCCTTGTCCAAGGCTAAGCGTGAAAAAAGATAGCCCCAAAGCTTCGATAGCCGCTGAAGGTTTAAAATTGGACATATCGGGATACAAAATAAAGTGCACCCCCTGAGAAAAACCATCTAAAGTCATCGCAAATAGGCACATCCCAACTAAAATAATGAGCAGCCCAATTGTCATAAAACGGCTCCAATATTCAATCCCTTGTCGAATTCCTCGATAAACGACAGCAGCCGTTAGAACGGTAAAGAGAAAATGCCAAAATAACGTAATATCAGCAGAGGAAGCCAAAATATCAAAAACACCAGAAATTTCTTGAGCATTCATGTTCTCATAAAATTGGCTTAACGACATGAACACATAATTCAACCCCCAACCTGCCAAAATACTATAAAAAGACATGATCAAAAAAGAAGATGCAACTCCTAACCAGCCGGCAGTTTTCCAAACAGCTGAGTTATTCGCAAGAGTTGCAAATACACCCACTGCCCCTCTTTGAGCTCTACGACCTAAAACTAATTCAGCAACAAAAATAGGAATTCCAATAAAAAATGTGCAAAAAATATAAATGAGAACAAAGATTCCTCCCCCATTTTCACCCGTCACATAAGGAAACTTCCATAACGTTCCCAGACCAATAGCAGAACCTGCTGCGGCTAATATAAAACCTAAATGTGAACTCCAATGTTCTCTCTGTTTCTGCATATGGGTTAGTCTCCCCTATTATTGTTTATTTACATTAATTGAAATTTGAAGAAAGGCCAAGTAATGGAACGGGGCAAAATTAGGGTGTACCCGTACCGGGTGTACCTGTACCAGACATACCTGTGCCGCAAAAAGCTAGCTCAGCTAAGGAGGGAATAGAAAGTAAAGAAAAATGTGTTAACATGCAAGCTCTGCTAATCACAAAGGTTAAAATTTAATTGACTCTCAACTATAGCATAGAATCTGCAAGTTGACAATAGTTATTTTTTATCATAAACTGAATTTGTATTTGTAAAGTACACAAACTGACTTTATATAAGTATATAAGTAAACAAACTACTTAATACCTGGAGATTAAATGATGCTGTTAACTTTATTTGTTGAAGCTGCAGTTGTTGGAATTATTTGCATCATTTTTCTAATTTTATTTGTTATTGCAGGTGTTAGGCAAATGATTAAAGAAAAAGATCTCTAATAAAATGTTGAAAGTCATTCAAGATAATGAACCTTGGTATGCCAATGGGCTGCGCTTTGAATGTACGGGATGTGGAAAGTGCTGTACGGGAGCTCCTGGTTACATTTGGGTTGCCGAGCAAGAAATTCAGCAAATTGCTGCATATCTTAACCTTTCAGTAGAAGAATTTTCAAAACGCTATTTACGTCGCGTTAAAGGACGCTTATCCCTTCTTGAGCTTCCTAAAACTTATGATTGTATTTTTTTGAAGGATAAAAAATGTCAAATTTATCCTGTTCGCCCCACGCAATGCCGTACTTTCCCTTGGTGGCCGCAAAATTTGAAATCTGAGAAAGATTGGAAAGAAGCCGCTCGCTATTGTGAAGGAATTCGCTCGGATGCCCCAGTTGTTCCGTTAGAAACAATTGAAGAACAGCACACCATTCAAAAAGATATCACTTCCCATGACGCCTAATTTTTCTCATTCCAAAGTTGTTTTCATTGGTTCAGGAAAAGGAGGAGTTGGGAAATCAACAGTCGCTGTTAATTTATCTATCGCTCTTGCCCAGCAAGGATTGAAAGTTGGTCTCTTAGATGCCGACGTTTATGGTCCTTCCATTCCTATTATGCTAGGACTAAGGCGTCTAACTCCTCGTTTGGAACGTCTGCCTAATGGGGAAGAGAAAGTTTTGCCTTTCACAAAATTTGGAATTCAAGCGATTTCCTTAGGATTTTTCATGGAAGAAGCTCGCTCTATTATTTGGAGAGGGCCTATGCTGCATGGCACACTTCAAAAAATGTTGCAAGATGTTGCTTGGGGTGAACTCGACCTTCTTATTGTAGACTTACCTCCTGGTACTGGAGATATTCTTCTTTCTCTGACTCAATTATTGCAAGTTCAGGGCGCTTTAATTGTTTGCACGCCCCAAGAAGTTGCCATGCTAGATGCCATTAAAGCGATTAATGCTTTTGACCAGCTTGATATTGCCTTATGGGGGGTCATTGAAAACATGGCTGGCTTTCAAGTTCCAGGGACAGATCAAGTCTATCCTATTTTTGGTGAAGGGAAAGCCCAAGAGCTTGCTATGCGTTTTCATACACAAGTTCTTGCAAGTCTGCCTCTTTTTTCTCACATTCGACAAGGATGCGATGAAGGAATTCCTTGCGCTCTTCATTCCACAGATCCGGCAGGAGCTGTTTTCCATCAGCTCGCTTCTACTTTTATTCAAAAGTGCCTTCAGCCACTTACCAATCCTTTTCAACTGAAAAACCAGGAACTAACATGTTGAAAACATGCCTAAATAGTCAGTTTCCTGCACAGCTACAACTTTTTTCTAAACATTCACTATCGTTAAAAAGCATTGTTTCCGCTACGTGCGCGCGATTTAACTATCTGTAGGATTTGACTTGGGCTTTGAACGCCTAGGCCCTGAACGCCTTCGAGAAAAAGGCTTTTTGGGAGGATTAGATGGCGCAGATTGAGGAGGTGTTCCAATCCATTCAACTTCTTGCTTAATTTGACGTAGAACAGAACGTAGAAGAGGAAGTTCTCGTTGTGTCACAAGGGAAATGACAATTCCTGCTTTATCATAACGTCCCGTACGTCCTGATCGATGGACATAAACATCAGGATCATGAGGCAGTTGATAAATAAAAACATGACTAACTTTTGAAAAATCAAGTCCTCGAGCCACTACATCCGTTGCCACAAGGAAACGAATTTTTCCAGAGCGAAATTTATTTGTCACAATAGTACGAATATCTTGGCTAAGGCCTGCATGCAAGAAGTCAACGTTGTCAATATTCTTTTTAAGAAATTGGCAAACTTTTTCAACTTGATAACGAGAATGGCAAAAAATAATGGCTTGAGCGGGAGCTGTTTTTTCAATTAGCGTCAAAAGCTCTTGGTCTTTATGATGAGGAGGACAATAAGCAAATAAATGCTGAATGAGAGTAGGGCTCGCTCGATGTTGAATTAAATTCACTTCTTGAGGCTGCTGCATATGCTGCTTGGCAAGCTGGCGAATTTTTGGTGGCATTGTGGCAGAAAACAAAAGTGTCTGATGACTATGCACCAAGCATTGAATGATAAATTCTAAATCCTCGTAAAATCCCATGCTTAACATTTCATCTGCTTCATCTAAAATTAATGTTTCAACTAGGGAAAGATCAATTTGTCTTGAATAAATAAAATCAATCAGCCGCCCTGGGGTCGCTACTAATACCTGAACGCCATTTTTAAGTTTAGACTGTTGCAAAGAGGGATCTTCGCCACCAAAAATGGCAAATGCTTTGACTCCTTTATAAATGCCTATTTTTTGAGCTTCTGTTGCATATTGCAACGCCAACTCGCGAGTAGGAACAATAATAAGAGCTTGCACTTCAGTACGCGATGTATTGACACGATTACAAACAGGAATTGCACAAGCTGCTGTCTTGCCAGATCCTGTTTGAGCTAATGCAATGAGATCTTTTCCTTGTTGAATTAAAGGAATTGTTTGAGCCTGTATAGCAGAAGGCTCTTTAAAATTCATTTTTTCTAAAGCTTTTAAAATGGTTGCATCTAAGTTAAAAGAGGCAAAACCGGATGGAGGGGTTTCATTTGAATTCATTTTTTAATTTTTATTAAATTTCTTGGAGTTATTCTTTCAGCGATAAAGCGTTCTTGAACAGCGAGAGACAAATTTAAGGGAACTAGATAAGACAAAAATGTCAAAAATCGATATTTCCAATCTACAATACGCAAAGGATCACAACATTCAATTTGTTTCCAAATTTGCTCTGCTACAAAAGAAGCAGTCATTGCTCCTCGCTGCTCTTCTAAAGCACTACCAGCTCTTTTTTGAAAATTCGTTGCAACAGCGCCAGGACAGATCGTCAACACACGAACGCCATACTGTTTAATTTCATAATCAAATGCACGTGAAAAATGATTCACAAAAGCTTTAGAAGCAGCATAAACCGCCATATTTGGAAAAATTTGAAACCCTACTACAGAAGATACATTGAGAATTACACCTTTTTTTTCTTTAGAAATCAAAGTACGTGCTGCTTCAAGCGTCAGTTCTAATACTGCTCTTCCATTGACTTCTAAAATATCTACTTGTTCTTGTGTTGGATATGTTAAAGCTTCACCATAAAGGCCAAAACCTGCATTATTAATCACGAAATCAGGCGCACGCTCATGCAATAAAGAAATAAGCAATTGCCTTCCTTCTGCTTGACCTAGATCTGCTTGAATCGTTTCAACAGACACTTCTTTGGATAAATGATCTTTAAGCTGCTGTAAATGCTCTTGATTTCGTCCTGCAATTAAAAGATTAATTCCTTTGCGTGCAAATAATTCGCAAGTTGCCATTCCAATGCCCGAAGTTGCACCTGTGATTAAAGCCAAGCGATCACCCATTATGCGATCTCCTCCACATGTTCTAAGAAATTTTTTCTTTCAGAAACTGGATATTTGATACGTGAATGACCTGCAGCTAGCAAAGTCTTAACAAGCACCCGTTTGACAATAGAAAGGTCTTCGAAAGTCAATAAACATTGATCAAATTGTCCATCTTCTACTTTTTCTCGAACAATACGATCAATTAACTCTGTTAAAGTGTCTTCATTGACCTTTTCTAATGAACGAGAAGCCGCTTCAAAAGAATCTGCAATCATGATGATACCAGACTCTTTTGTGCGAGGATTAGGACCTGCATAACGAAACTCGCGCTCATCTACTTTACTCTTATCGCCTCCCATTTTTTCCACTTGCTTGCGATAAAAATAATACACCAATGTTGTTCCATGGTGCTCTTTAATAATGTCAATAATAGGCTCTGGTAAACCAGCTTCTCTTGCTAGTGCAACTCCCTCTGCCACATGCGCCATGATGACTTGAGCAGATTCTTGTGGAGTGAGCAATTGATGAATGTTGACTTCACCTAATTGGTTTTCTGTAAAATATTGTGAAGTTGCCATTTTACCGACGTCATGATAAAGAGTCGCCACACGACAAAATAATCCATTAGCTCCAATAGCTAAAGCTGCAGCTTCTGCCAAATTACCTACCACAACAGAATGTTGATAGGTTCCAGGAGCCTCAATAGTTAAACGACGTAATAGATCATTATTAGGATCCATGTATTCCATTAACGTCACATCTGTCATAATTCCAAAACCAGCTTCCAATAATGGCAAACATCCTACAACGAGAACTGCTGTCAATAGCATAAAGAAGCATGCACTAAAAATATCTGCTAAAATAGACCAATAACCAAGATGATTAGTATATAAATGGAATGCTAAAATAGCAGCTACAGCACACAGCCAAGCTTTTAAGCAAACCACAAAAACTTCTTTACGTCGTCGCAGCGAATGAGTACTTAAAATGGCAACAAATGATGCCATCAGATTTAACAGAAGAAAACCTTCCCATTCAAAAGCCAAAGCAACCGTAGAAACAATCGCTAAAAATCCAGTCGAAAAAGTTGCAACACTAGCGTTGATCAAATTGCAAATTAATATGGCTGCTAAGGGAATAAGAAGAGGGTAACGAAAAATTTCTAATAAGCTGCTTTTAGAATTTAAAAGGAAAAATTCCGTCAACTTAGAAAGTCCCATCGTCAAGACAAGAATTGTGACAAGTAAAAAGAGCTTGCGATTGGACATCAACAACAGAGGATAATTAATTTTGAAATAAGCAAAAAAGACACCCATGAACAAAATTGTCAAAATCAGAGTGCCTAAAAGAGTTAAGGGATGAGTCAAATTGCGACTTTCTCCTAAAGCACTTTTCATTGCCTGCAACATTGCAATGTGACGGGCTGTCACTTTATCGCCTTGATCAATAATACGATTACCTGCACTGACATGAGTAATTTTTTCTGGGACTTCAGCCTGTATGCGTTTACGCAATAAACGTTGCGTTGGAATATCTTCTTCTACATGCCAATGACTGTGTTTGAAAAACTCAATAATGACAGCTGTCACTAAAGGAGTATAAGTTTGTGGAGGAAAATATTTTTTCTGAATGTCGTCCCAAATAAAAGCAGGGATTAAAACTTGATCAAATAAAGTATTAGGTGTGTAAATTTGATAATTTTGAGCTGTAAACCCTAACTCTTTAAGTGTTTCTATTGTTCGCGCATCTGTAAAGCGAAGTTGTGAAAGAGCTTTCTCCATAACATCAGTTCCTTGATACAGCTCATTGAAAGCTCCGCTTTCTGCTTGTTCATGCCAAGCCTGATTGTAAAGAAGGAAACTATCGAATTCAATCCGTTTTTGATGAATGTCTTTTTGAGAGAGTTGGTAAATTTTCCCAATATCGCGCAAAGCATCTTGGCGCAAAATAACAGTCGCTTCTTCATCAGGAAAATCAAAATCTACCTGTGAAACAATATATCCCGGCGCAATGCTGTTCAGCTCAAGGGTTTCAACTTGCACTTCACGAAAATGCAAAAAAGCAAAAAGAGTCAAAGCAAATACGCCGCTAATGAGATAACGAATCGCTTTGCTTTTATCAAAAAATCCTTGTTCGCCAGAAAACTTAAGCTCTTGTTCTTCCTCAAGCGCATGATTTCTATCAGTCATGAGTCTTAAGACCTTTTCACTGTTCTTAGCCAGTTAATAAAATTAGGAAATTGATGCGATGCGCTCAATCAAACCCTCTCTATTTTGCTAACTCGCTCTTTATTACCACCATAACATAAAATACAATTGCTCATAAGTCTTTTCCGCAAATTAGATCTAAGTGAACTCAAAAATTAAATTTCAGATGAAAGGAAAAGTCTCTTACTCATTCTTGGGATCCTCTGTCATTCCTTTAATTTCTTTAAACTCACTTACTTAATTTATATCTCACTAAATGAACTAAATAAATTTTAGAATTTTTCCATCAAATTATTTCAACAGATTGACTATCAATTCATTATTGCATAATCTTAATCTAATATTTTAAAGAAAAAGCATGTTTAAGACAATGAGACTAACAGGAGCTCAAAAGTTGGAATTGGCTAATTCCAACTTTTGAGCTCCTGTTAGTCTATTGCTAGCAATTCGCATAGAGAGAATGAAAATGGCGCACAATTATCCCTTATCTTTTAAAAAAGAAATTTTAATTCCTATCCTCATGTGGATTGCTTTTACTCCGTGGTCGGCTGAACTGGATTTAAAAACTAGTCATTTTTTTTATGAAGGGAAGGCTTTTGTTTCTCATCCTTTTTGGGACTGGCTTTACATCTATGGTTTATGGCCTGCTTGGACCCTAACAGGATTGGCCTTGATGGGTTTGATTCTTTCTTTTTCTAAAGCTTATTATTTCTTGCGAAAACCATGTTTATATTTAATTTTAAGTTTTGCCGTAGGATCAGGATTAATTATTCATGCAACCTTAAAAGACCACTGGGGACGCCCTAGGCCACGTCAAGTCATTGAATTTGGCGGAAAACAAAATTTTCGACCTTATTATCAACCTAACATTGGCAATCAGCCAGAACCTTCAAAATCATTTGCTTGCGGTCATGCCTCTTTAGGCTTTTATTTTTTCTCTCTTGCTCTTCTAGGAAAAATTTATCAAATGCGTCGCATGTATTGGTTTGGAATAGGATTGGCTTGGGGACTAGGAATTCTTCTGAGTATAGCTCGTATTGCGCAAGGAGGACATTTTCTATCAGATACGATAGCATCAGCTTTGATTATGTGGGTGACAGCTTGGGGATTCGCTTACTTTTTACTTTTAAAACATTCTACTCAAGAATATGCTTCAACAATAAGTAAAAGGATAGAATGATGAAAGGATTAACTTCCAAGCAGCGTGAAATTTTACATTTCATCCAGCGTTTCATTGAACAACACCACTATTCTCCCAGTTATCGTGAAATCATGGAGCATTTTGACTTTACATCCCCAGGATCGGTTTACAAGCACATTCATACATTAAAGCGCAAAGGAGTCTTAACGGCTGAAAAGAATTCTCATCGTTCTTTATTGCCTATCCAAATTCCCCAGCAAGTCAAAGAATCAAAAACATCCAGCGAAATTCAACTTCCATTAATTGGTAATCTTTCTGTTGGTTATCCTCTCGAACTTTTTTTTCAACCTCGCATGATTGCTGTTCCTGCTTCTCTAATTCAAATTCCAGAAAATACTTATATTCTCCAAACGCAAGGAGATGCTCTTCAAGATGAATGCATTCAAGATGGCGATCTGCTTCTTATTGAAGCTAGGCAGGATATTCAACCCGGAGAAATCATTTTAGGACTCATCAATCAACACGATACAGTTCTTAAACGCTATTATCCCGAAGGACAAAATATTCGCTTAGAAAGTCAACATCCTCATGTTCCTGCCTTAACATTACGCTATGAACACATTTTAATTCAAGGAGTGCTAGTCGGCCTTCTCCGTATCTATTAAAAGAGTGATTTGCCAAATTTAAAAAAAAGCTTCCAATAATTGGAAGCTTTGCGAGAATCGTTATTGTTTTCCTACAATTTCTGGAGGAGTATCATTGATAAAAGCATAGATACCTGACAATCCTCTATAATATTCTTTATAGTCTAATCCAAAACCAACAACAAAGCGATTTTCAATTTCAAAAAGAACATAATCGGGACGATAATGAGTGATTTGATGAGGATTTTTCTTTGAAAGAAGGACTAGTGTTTTAAGACTTTTAGGATGTTTAGACTCCAATTGTTGCACAATAGTTGCCATGGTTTTACCCGTATCAAAAATGTCATCTATAATCAAAACATGCTTAGAAGCAAGATCTAAATTTTCGAGTCCTGTAATTTTGACCTCTCCACCTACTGTCCCATTTTGACCGTAGCTGCTTGCTTTCATATAATTGAGTGTAAAAGGAATGTGTAATTGACGAATAAAATCAGCTGTTACACATACAGCACCTTGCATAATCATAATGACAGCTAATTCCTTATCTTGATATTCGGTATCTATTTGAGCGGCGACTTCTTGAATTTTCTGAGCAATTTCATCCGAAGAAATCAGAAGCTCTAAATTGTCGTCTCCATAACAAATAGAAGTGATAAGAAGAAACATCAAGACAATTTTTTTCATAATAAACTCCTCCGTTTTATTTGTAGAAAGGAAAGAATTATCTAGAATCGTAAAATAGCCAGCAAGAATAAATTTTAAATTTTATGTAAAATTGACTGTTAATTTTTGAAGGATTGATGATTTATTCTATTGGTTAGAGCGTATTAAATCACTTCTCATCGTTTGAATTTGAGTTCTTTTTATGAATGGGGTGGATAGGGGTTTGCATCCATAGGAACCTTTTTCTGGATCTCAGCCTGGATCAGTAGTTGAATAGGATAAAGAATGGTTAGGTTCTTAAGTCCTTGATGTTTTTTAAATTGACCCCAGCAATCTGGACTTGTCAAAATTAACGTTGTATGATCAGGTAAAAAAGCTAGTTTGTGCCTTGCTAACTCTTCCGCTTGTTGCGGATGCAAAAGAGTTTCACCGCCATATCCTCCACAACAAGTTAGGGAATGAGGCATTTCTCTTATCGTCAATCCTTTGACTTTTCTAAGCAAGCGTCTAATGGAATCTTGCGAGCCATCCTTGCAACGACAATAGGGTTGATAATAAATTTCCCGTGGATTTGAAAAAGCTAGGGTTAATTGTTGCTTATCCAAAATCTTTTCAATCCAAGCATATAAATCTCTTGCTTGGTCACGCTCCTCTATAAAACATTGGCAGCTTTTAGTTAGAAAATACGTTTTTGAAGGAATCCATTTTAAAAACTGTTGACGTGTACGTGCTTGCAATGCAGCTGCCTTTTGACGTTCTTCTGAATACAAAACTGTTTCTTTTCCCCCATTGACTAACCTTTCAAATATTGCACCACAACAGGGTTGTTTCTTATCTATAGATAAGGCATATCCTAGCCGTTTCATGAACGTTAAAGCTTGTTGAATGACGTCGTGTTGAAATAGATCTTGCAGACAACAAATGGCTAAGACAATTTGATTTTTTTGTGGACGTCGATATTTTTTAGTAAAACTTCCATTACTCTGAATATTAAGCGTCGGAATTTTAATCCATTTTGATAAATATTGCCGCCATAATGCATGAGAAATGCGATAAGCTAAAGTTATCCAATGTTTATAGCGAGTTTTTTCTAAAGAAGAAGAAGAATGTGTTTGTAACTTGCCTCTGACATCTTGCACAATTTTCCGCACTTGATGGTAAGGAACTTGCTGCGGACAAAGCGGCTCGCAAGCTTGACATCCTAAACAATGATCAAAAGTAGAAAGAGAGGGCGATTGGGGATGAATACGCCCATGTAAAAATTGAGCAGCTAAATGAATGCGTCCACGAGGCGATTCATGTTCCCAGCCTGATAATTGAAAAGTGGCACAAGCTTCAGAACAAAGGCCACAGCCCACACAAGAAGATTGCAAATGGTCTAATAAAAATAATTTTTCTTCTAGCAGTTTTTCATCCATTCCTTGTTTCCTTTATTCGGATATAAGCTATCCCATAAATGTTGCTTCCATAAAGGCAAAGGCTCAGATTTTTTTTTGATAGCCTGATAAGTCATCCACCAAGTTTTTTTATCTAGTTGCTGATGCCACAAATATTCTCCGGGTGTTAAAGATTGATCGATTGAAGTTAGGCAAGCTCGTAAATTTTGCTGCTTCAAAAAATTTTTAAAATAAATTCTTTCTCCTTTTTGCTGTGCGGATGAATAACTTGGACAAACTTGTGAAAATGCTTCCATTTCTTTTTGCATACCTGATATTTGTGCAAAGACAAATCCGTGATCATGAAAAGTTCCTGAAATTGCACACCCTAAATATTCCCAACTTGAAGAAAAGAGCTCAAGTGATTTCAAATGCTTCCATACAGCTTCTTTTTGTTGAAAAGACCAAGTGAGTCGCAGCCGAGTCTGTGGAATAGGATATGTTTTTAATATGACTTTAACAATCACTGCCGGAATAAACTCTAATCCCCATATCAACTTATGTAAAGCTGGACCTGCTAAAAGACTTGATGGATGCCCTCCCCACTTAATTTGACATCCTTCCCAAGTCACGAGCTCTACTCCAAGGATTGTTTCTAAGAGTGTTTCTTGTCTATACTGAATACCAGCTGATTGTCCAGATAAAATCATTCCTGCTACTGATCGTTTAGATGAAGATAACAGATTTTCTTCTAAGGCTGTTTCTCTTTGTCTTTCAAACAAAAACTGATGAAGATGAGAAAGCGAGCATCCTGCTCCAACTTCTACAGTTCCTTGCTCGTGCAAAAAAATTTGGGAAAAGGCGCGAGCAGAGATGATAAGCAAATGATGAGGTTGTGGACAAGTGATTGTTCCTCTTCCTTGTACACAAAATTCAAGGCCTTGTTTATTGATGACATAGAATAAAGCGGCTAATTGAGAAGAGTGTTTAGGCGCTAGCAAAAATCCTCTCCAATTTGACAACTGCACTTCAAAACGTTCATCAGGAGCAAGAAGTTGATTAATGTCTGCCCAAGGTGTTTGAGCGCCTGGCTTTTCTCTTTCTTCCACTGTTATGTTCTCCTGACCTTTTCTAAGCTTTTTCCGAAAGGAGGAAAGAAACGTTCTTTGCTAAACAATTCCTTGGGATCAAATGCCAATTGCAATTTACGCCACTGATGTTGTGTTTCTTCACTCCAAAAAGGAGTCATATAAGGGCGCATTTGCATTCCTATTCCATGGCAGCTTGCGATAAATCCTTGCTGACGATCTATAAAATCTGTCCATATTACAAAAAATTGCTCTACTTTTTTAGCAAATGCATAGGGATGATCTTCTGACTGTAAAATGAGATGTAAACTTCCAGCTAAAACATCTGCTTGTTGTCGGCATATCAATTGCAATTGCATTGCTTCTTTTAAAGCCCATTGACATGCGTCAGACAACTGCAAGGAATTTATAGAACTACTAATGACAACGAAAGGTTTTCGAGTTGGTAAAAAAAAAGAACTTATCTGTTCATTGTCAGACACGTGTTGAACTTGCAATCCAGGTAAAGATTGAAAAAGCTGACGAACAGCCTGATCCAAACGCCAAGTTTCCCCTTCTAACCTTAAATAAAATTTATCTTGCAGCCAGGCGACAACATTTAATGATTGAATGGAGCGAAGAATATCCAACTTTGCTACAA
Source organism: Parachlamydiaceae bacterium (assembly GCA_044226925.1). Classification (GTDB taxonomy): domain Bacteria; phylum Chlamydiota; class Chlamydiia; order Chlamydiales; family Parachlamydiaceae; genus JANWJE01. The sequence goes on along the minus strand of JBGAGC010000001.1, from coordinate 1,348,016 downwards.
TATTTTCCCAAGATCCTGTATAAATCAATTTTCGTCTATCAGGCGGTTTTCTTTGCAAGTGCATTTTTATTTCGATGATGACTCCCCATAAACCTTCTGCTCCACACAGCAAAGAGACAGGCGCTTCTAAGAGTTGTCCTTTTCCATCCACAAACGTCACACTTTCTATCGCATCAAATAAGGCACGTTGCTGTTGATGATAACCTCTGGCCTGACTGCTGAGACAGCCGGCAAGACCTGCAACACCTACTGAAGCCATTTCAAGTGGAAAACACCACTGATCTGCTTCAACATACTGATTGAGCTGCCGCGCAGTAACACCAGGTTCAACACAAACTTTTCCGTCTTTGACATTATATTCTCTTATTTGCTTAAAGTGCCCAGTCAATAGGAGAATTCCTTCTTTAGAGGGAACACAGCCTCCTACTAAACCAGTTCCTCCACAGCGACTTGTCACAGCTAATTCCATCTCATGACAAGCTCGCAAAAAAGGAGCGATGCTAGCAATCGTAAAGGGACGAAAAACTAAGAGTGGAAGTTTGGTATGCAAATGCTGAGCATCTTGTTGATAACAAGACAACCATTCTGCTGTTGCATCAAATGATAAAAACTCTCCTTGTTTAGCAAAAGCATTCATTAAAGAATGATAGCGCTTCAATAAAGGAGAGGATAAGGGTTGGCCTAATAAATAAAGGGAATGAGAGTCATCTAATTGAAAAGAGTTATCCATCTGCTTTTGTTACTCAACACTGCTGACAACTAATAGCTGCTGACAAGAATATAATATTTAAGAAGATTCATGTGTTTCTTCTTCTAAATCATCCGGTTCAGGTTCAAATTCTTCAAGAGTTTTCGATTTTCGCCCTGCCAACATGCGAATTACAGCTAAAGTCCAAGCAATGAGAACATAACTCCAAGAAATCACCATAAAAACAAGAGCAAAATAGTGCAGAATGCCATAGAAAATCAAAACGGCAGCCAAAGCGGTAAGAAAAACAGTTTGAAATGAAGCGACTCGAATTTCTAGTGTCTTAACGCTAGGAAACTTCCACCGGCTAATCATGCAATAGCCAAGCAAAATCAGAGCTAAAGATAAAATCCATGTTTCTGCAACAGGAGAAAGGCGCGCCATAGATTGAAAATCTTCCGAAAATAAAAACAAATTTAATGAAACAGCTGAAGCTGCAGCAGCAGGAATAGGCAATCCTGTAAAATGTTTTTTTTGCGCTTTCGCCAAATCAGCATCTCCTTTAGCAGCTAAAGCATTGACATTAAAACGTGCTAATCTCAATACTCCGCATAATGAGAAAATAATGGCAGCTGTCGTCACTAAAAAAGAGAGCTTAGTTCCGGGGACAACAGAAAGGCTTTTTAAAATCACAACAGAAGGAGCAACTCCAAAAGAAATCGCATCAGCTAATGAATCAAAAATACCACCAAAATCACTTTCTGCCTTAATCGCTCTCGCAATCGCGCCATCTAATAAATCTGCAAAAGCTGCAAGCAATAAAATTCCTGTAACAGCTGTCAACACCTGAGGATTGACCTCTCCTACACCAGTCATATTCATTTTAAAAATGACAAATAGCCCACACGAAAGTCCAAATGCCGTAACAACATTCGGCAATAAAGCAATTTTTTTTAATTTTTTTTCATTCATAGCTTGCCTAAAAGAAACAACATAGTTGTATAAATAAGAATCTTTTAAAGTTTTAGAGCCTGTTAAATAATCTCCAATTCAAATCATTAGAGGTTTTTTAACAGACTCTTAAACTTCATGTAGAATTATCTTATCTCAAACGATTATTTCTTAATAGCTTCAACTATAGTCCATCAAGCAAAAGAAAGGTTATGTTAAACATTATAAAAATAATTTGACTTTTTTAAATATTTCGATACTCTTAGGGAGAAGACCTTATGATTTTTAAAGTATTTATTTGGATTTAGAAATAGATGTTTATTTATTTAAGATAGATTTCTAAGAATTTCCTTAGAAGATCATTCTGATAAAACTAGGGGGAAATGTATGTTACGCTGGGCAATTATTTTCTTTGTTATTGCTATCATCGCAGCTCTTTTTGGCTTTGGTGGAATTGCTGCTACGGCAAGTGGAATAGCACAAATTTTATTTTATATTTTCTTAGTATTATTTTTAATTGCGCTTTTATTTGGATTATTAGGCGGCCGAACCCCTCCTACACCACTTTAAGATGCTTTTATAATACCCTAGTAAATTCAAAAAAATGAAAATATAGCTGTACCTTAACCTTGGGTTAAGCATTTGTCCGTCAATGCGGCAATGTGAGTTTACTGGGGTATTTGACAGGGGAAAATAGTTGCTAATGCTTAGGCCTTTCGGTTAGATTTAGGTATCTATCTATTTTACTAAACTACAAGGGCAACACAAATGACCACTCAGTCCTCTCGTCTTCGTTCTATTGGACAAGTTTATCATCAATTCAAATTAACTCAAGCTGTTGAAATTCCTGAATTACAATGTTTCTTGCGCGAATTAATCCATGAGCCTAGTGGCGCTAGGGTTATGCATATCGAGAATGATGATCCCGAAAATCTCTTTTGTCTTTCATTTCAAACGCTTCCTTATCATTCAAATGGCGTGGCCCACATTCTTGAACACACGGTGTTATGTGGCTCTCGCAAATTTCCTGTTAAAGATCCTTTCTTTGCTATGAATCGACGCAGCTTAAATACTTTTATGAACGCTTTGACGGGAGCGGATTTTACGTGTTATCCGGCAGCTTCTCAAGTTCATCAAGATTTTTATAATTTGTTAGAAGTTTATTTAGATGCCGTTTTTCATCCTATCTTGAATGAATTGAGTTTTTTACAAGAAGGGCATCGTTTAGAATTTAGTCACCCTTCTGATTCTAATTCGCCATTAGAGTTTAAAGGAATTGTTTATAATGAAATGAAAGGAGCATTGTCTTCGTCCAATGCACGTTTATCAGAAGCCATTCATGAAACGCTTTTTCCTAATGTCACTTATGGCTGCAATTCTGGAGGAGATCCGAAATTTATTCCACAACTCACATATGAAGAGCTGAAACAATTTTACTATACTTTTTATCATCCTAGCCGTTGCCTTTTCTTTTTTTATGGCAATATGCCATTAGAAAAACACCTCGATTTTATTGCTCAGCATACATTAAACGATACGCAGCCAGTGCCTCCTCTTCCTTCTATTCCTCTTCAACCTCGTTTCAAAGAACCTGTTTATCGGGAATTAACTTACCCAATAGCTCCAGAAGAAGAAACAAAAGATAAAACGCTTATTGCCTTTGGTTGGCTGACTTGCCATATTTTAGAACAACAAGATGTATTAGCTCTCAATATTTTAGAAATAATCCTAATGGATACAGATGCATCCCCTCTTAAGATGGCATTATTACAATCAGGACTGTGCAAACAGGCTAATTCTTTTATTGATGTGGAACTAAATGAAATTCCATGGGGAATTACGTTGAGAGGATGCGAGCCCGAATATGCAGATGCTCTTGAAAAAGTCATCAAAGAAACTTTACAGCGCCTTTGTGAGACAGGTATACCTCTTCAAATGATCGAGAATGCCATCCATCAATTAGAGTTTTATCGCAGTGAAATTACTGGAGATCATGCTCCCTTTGGTCTTTCGCTTTTTATGCGGTCGGGGTTATTAAAACAGCATGGAGTAGATCCTGCAGATGGCTTAAAAATCCACTCTTTATTTGATCGCTTGCGCCAAGCAACGTTAGCAGACCCTCATTATTTTAGCCGTTTAATTTGCAAATACTTAATAGATAATCCTCATTATACAAGGATTATCATGCGTCCCGATCCGTTATTGGGTGAAAAAGAAGTTGAAAGTGAAAAGAAATTGCTAGCCAGCATTAAAGAATCTCTTTCAACTGATCAAGTTCAAGGGATTATTCAAAAAGCTGCCAAACTTGCCGAATTTCAAAAGCAGCAAGAAGAAGAAGACATTGAGATTCTACCAAAAGTTTCACTTCATGATATTCCTCTCAGCACTAAAGATTATCCTCTCGTTCAAGAGCAGGTAGGAAAGTTGACTACCTTCCATCACAATGTCTTTACAAATGATATTGTGTATGCAGATTTAGTGTTTGATCTTCCTAATCTCAAAGAGAAAGATTTAGCTTATCTGCGTTTATTTACCTTCGTTTTAACACAAGTAGGCTGCAATAACCGTTCTTATCAAGAAAACTTAGAATATATTCAAGGTCATACAGGAGGAATTGGGGCTGGCATTAGTCTCAACTTAGATGCAACTGACCATGCTCGTTTTTCCCCTACTTTTCATCTACGAGGCAAAGCCTTGCATCGCAAAGCCTCTAAGTTATTTCCCCTTTTACACGAAACAATCGCAACAGCTAAACTTGATGACCTTAAACGTTTAAAAGAAATTATTTTAAAGCACTTTACAGGTATGGAAAGCCGCTTAAATCAAAGTGCTCTTAAGTATGCTATTAATTTATCAGCTAGCTCGCTGAATGTTGCCTCTAAAGTGGCCAATGATCTGTATGGTTTAAATTATTATTGGAAAATTCGGGACATTGTCAAAGACTTTGATAAAGAAGGCCCTTACGTTCTTGCCAAACTGCAAGAAATTCAAGAGCAAGTGACATGCTTAGAACATCCTCACTTAGTATTGAGCTGCAGCGGAAAAATGTATGATGAGTTCCAGTCGCATGGTTTTTATGGCCTAAAAGATATTGAAACCTCTCCTTTTGAACCATGGAAAGGGCACTTCTCTCTGGATCCTCTTCCTTCGCAAGGCCGCATTATTGCTTCTCCCGTCGCTTTTATTGGAAAAGTTTTCCCCACTGTTTCCTATACACATCCAGATGCACCAGCTCTCAATATCGCCGCTTTTCTATTCGACAATTTGACACTTCATACTAAAATTAGAGAGCAAGGAGGAGCTTATGGCGGAGGAGCTGTGAGTAACCCGATGTCTGGAAATTTCTATTTTTACTCTTATCGTGATCCCAATATTGTTCCTACTTTCAAAGCATTCGAAGAAGCTGTTCAAAATGTTTTGCAAGGAAATTTTGATGACTCCGATTTAGAAGAAGCAAAATTTGAAATGATCCAAGGGCTAGATTCCCCTGTTTCTCCTGGAAGCCAAGCAGAAGTCGCTTATGGTTGGTGGAGAGAAGGACGTACCTTAGAAGTTCGTCAAGCTTTCCGCAATAAATTACTGGATTTAACTCGCGAAGAAGTAATTGAGGCAATTGAACGTCTTATTGTTCCCCATATGAATCAAGGTGCAGCCGTGATCTTTGCTGGCAAAGAGCTATTAGAAACTGCCAACCAACAATTAGCAGCTGAGGGAAAACCAGTATTGATAATTGAAGGAATTTGACAAGAAAATAAATGACACTTTTATCAAATTTTATGGGCATCCTACTTGCCCATACATTTTTTATGCGTATACTTTTTGAATAAATGCAAGTGCATTTTGATGCGCAAATTTCTCTAACAAAGAAGAACTCAACTTAAGTTCTTTTTGCAGAAAAGATAGCAGGCTTCCATAACAAGATGAATTTTGATAATCCTTAAAAAAAACTTCCTTGCCATGTCGATAAGTAGAAGGTAAATCGGGATCATAGAAAAAGTCGCTTCCAGATGCAATGTGATTTTCTCCACCAAGTTCCAGCCAATGTGCGAGATGTTTGATTAAATATCCCTCCGATTCTCCAATAAAGTGGCGATAAAGATTCAATCCTACAACACCCTGGCGACGGAAAATTTCCTTAGCAATTTCGTCTGGCAAATTGCGAGGCATTGCAGCAACAGCTCGAGCATTGGAGTGGCTGGCCATGACAGGAATATTCAAACGGCGCCCTTCTATATAGTCGAGAATATCATAGGCTAACGCATCCGAAGCATGGCTTAAGTCAATAACAATCTGATGTTGTTCCATTTCTTCTAATAAGAGCTTTCCATCAGCTTTTAATCCAGTCTGGGTCAATGCTCCACCCCCAAATCTGTTTTCTGTATTCCAAGTCAAGCTAATATATAAAGGCTTCGCAAACGTCTTGATTAACTGCCTTAAACGTTTAAATCCTTCTTGCAAAGGTTCTTGCTCACCACAAAAACCTGAAGCATTTTCAAAAGCCATTAAAATAGCTATAGAGGAAGATTGCATCTTCCATTGTGAAGAAAAATGAACCAGATCTTTTGGATAATGACTAGGCAGGTTTTGATAAACCTGAACTTGCCGCATGCTTTTTTCTAGCGAATGAGGCTCTGTTTCCGTAAAGATCGCCAAGGTCTGCAATTGGACATAACCTTGGCGTAATTGAGGAATCGCACAACGACAAGCTTGATCATAGGGAGTGCGCTGGCTATCTCTTTGTAGATAATACAAAAGGTCACAATGTAGATCAACAATTGGAAGATTCATTCCTGCACTCCCTTATTTAAAATACGAGGCTAGCTTAAAATTAAACAGGCTTTATATTTGCAAGATGCAATCTTCTCCAACTCCATTTCCAAAGAGCTTCTAATTGTTCTTCTGTTTGCACGAATTCTTCTCCACGCTTTGTACGACCTTCTAAAATGAGCCGTTTAATATGATCCATCAAATTCGATTCATTGATTTTTTTACGTTTAATTAAATCGGCAAGGGCATAAGCTACAACAACAACTCCTGTACGACCAACTCCTGCTCGACAATGGACAACAACAGGCTTGTCTGCATCTTTATACGATTCAATAACGGCGATGATTTGATCTAAATCATCTTCTGTAATTCCTAGATGATCACGCCAACCTTTATAATGCAGTCTGTCAACATGAAACCCTTGCGGCTCGTCTGAATTCTTAGCTTTTTGTTCGTTTTTATTTTTAACGTGATAAGTGTAAACACTTGCATTGATCCCTTCCAAATCTTTTCTTTTTTCACATTTCAAAAGGAAATCTCCATATTCTTGTTCTTCAGTTGAATCTTCTTCAGGATAATAAGCATCTATAATTTTTTGCATATCGCTTCCATTAGTCAAATCGATCACTAAAGAAACTTGCTCACAAAGAGACCAGAACATAGACCAACGCGAAACCACAGGATATTGGGCTGCAATAAAATGTTGTCCTTCGAGTTCAACATGATTCGCATGCAAGTAGTGATCATCAGAAGTCCCAGGAAGTTTTACAAGCGTTGCTCGAGGACAAAGAATATTGCCAAACCGGCAATTTTCTTCAACTTGAGGGTGTTTTTGAAATGGAATGAGCTCAATACTTTGATCTGTTTTTTCTCTAATTTCTTTGAAAATAGTTACGAAATCCATATCAGGAGAAGGCTGTTTTATTGGTTCAGGTGTTTCCAATTTCTTTCCTTGAGATTGTTGAAAAACAGCCTGAGTCTTTTGATCAATGTCTCCGGGATTTTGTTGCTGCCCCTTTATCTGTTTAGAAGACTGCAAAGCTGAATAAATGAGCCCTCCAAGCACTGCAAAACCAATACTTACAGCTGCCATAATCTTGAGTTGATGAGGTGTGATCTTTGAAAAAGATCGAGAGACTTGTTGAACCAAGTTATAGCTCAGTGATTGTATAGAACTAAAAATAGAGTACATCATAAATAGTTAGTTAGGATTAATTAACAAAAATTAAATTTCTTGATCGTTGAAAAGACTCATTATCAATAAGACATGAGCATACAGCGCACATGCCGCTAAAATGATCGCAGAAGCTGTTTTAAATTCAACGCTTGCTTGTTTAAGAGGTTCGGCTACCGCGTTGAACAAACTGACAGTTGCTGTTAGATCCACCGCAATTCGGATTGCTGTATACACGGGTTTTTTAAGTTGGTCGTCATTAACATAATAAGTCAATACAGCACATGCCAAACGATCTATCGTCATAAATAAAGCTGAACATATTGCAATGCTCTTTAAATCCACTAATTCAGATTTGTTAAAAAGAGAAGGCTTGGATGTCCACTTTGTCAACCAGTTAACTGATCGACCAGATAGATAACCTACTCCTGCAAAAGAGGCGATATCAAGACAATTATCCCAGGCCCCTTCAACAGTTACTTTAGATGTTAAATGATCAATAAGTCCCCAAGCCATTTGCCTCTCCTTTCTTTAGCAAAACATTTATGATTTGTTTGCCTTTTTATAAAAAAAATTTTTTTAATGTTACAGTTAACATTCAATTATCTTTGAACAAAGAAAATAAGAATAAAACAAGAACTTAATTTTCATCAAATAAAATTTATCATTACAATTTCAAACTCAACTTATTTTTAGCTATTAAACATCTACAACAAATTTAAAATTCAAATTATTAATCCCCCTTAATTAAGAATTACTCCATTTTTTGAGCAGAATCGAACAAAATCGATGTTTTTGCCTGAATCAAAACTAGCGAGATTTTTTAATTAGAGCGTTCGGAAAAGCTTCAACCTTATAAGAACTTGCTAAATAACCTTTAATAGTTTGAATTTGAGTTCTTTCCCCTAGAAAGGACTTTCTCATTTCACCCGAAACCTCACTTTTTATTTCCATGAATTTTTCCCTTCATTTTAATAAATGTTTTCACAATGTTAACATGAAGATTTACTTACAGGAAATTCTGTGTTTAGCCAGTTATTCTTTCTCTTTCTCGCCTTAACATTGATAACTTTTATGCAGGAAACTGATTTAACGTTTTGGGTAGAAGATCCTTTTCAAGCTCTGCAATGGGGATTGAGAATCTATGCCGCTTTGCTATTGCTACTATGGATAGAAGCTAAATTCTTGACTCAGTCCCTAAAAGGCTATTTAAAACCTATTTGGTGGCCCTTTATTAATCTTCAAATTCTATTATTTTTGGGCTTATATCATTTTGGATTAGGAGCACAACGCTTCTTTTTACAAGGCCCTCTGGCTTCTTATCAAACTCCTTATACATTCATTTCGTTATTGCTTTATTTTTTCGCTTTAAACTGGGGTCATGCTTGGTATTCTTATTGTCATCTTCAGCTTTCTTTAAAGCAATCTTGGAAAAATGCTTGGTATCAATTATTATTCCTTGTTCCTTTTAGCCTACCTTTTTTAATTTTGAGTATGCTCATCGATGGACTAGAACATCTGCCTGCTTGGCAGCAAAAAACTTTTTCTATTAACCACGACATTTTGTTACTTATCTTCAGTTTATGCCTGGTTATCTTGACTCTCGTTTTCCTTCCTGCTTGCATTGTTTTTTGTTGGCGCTGCAATCCTATTGAGCGCTTTGATTTGAAAGGACGTTTGGAGGACTTATGCTCTTCTTTACATTTTCGACATGCGGGTCTTAAAATTTGGTCTGTTATGCCGCATTCTTTTACTGCTGGCATTATTGGGATTATTCCAGCTTTTCGTTATATTCTTTTTACTCCCGCTTTACTTAAACGCTTTAAAGTAGAAGAGATAGAAGCTATTTTAGTTCATGAAATTGGCCATAATCGTTATAAGCATCTGCTTTTATATCCTTTTATTATGCTGGGGATGGTTGTTTTAGGAGCTTTATTAATGCTTGGTCTGGAAGAAAGCCTTTCTTCTGTTCTTCCTTCTCTTGAAAAAGAGATCGGCTATTTTCTTTTGCTCATGGGATTGTTCATTTTATATGCTATTTTGATGGGATTATATTTCCGCTTGGTCTTTGGCTTTTTTTCCCGCTTATTTGAAAGACAAGCCGATCTTTATATTTTTGAATCTCGTGTATCCCCAATTTATTTAATTCAAGCCCTCGATCGCTTAGGTGTTATCACAGGATATACTCATTCGCATCCTAGCTGGCATCATTTTAGCCTTCAAAATCGCATTCGTTTTTTATACCAAGCCATAGATAAGCCTCATTTAATTCAACAACATCATCAACGTGTAAAAAAATGGTTGATTCTTTATTTTTTAGGGCTATTTCTCAGTTGTTTCACTCTTTATGTCTATTTTGCTTGAAGACTTTTTTTGCTGTCGTCTAGTATAACAATCAACCCTTACTGAGATAAAATGTTATGATAACAAATGATTCTCCTTCTTTATCAGCCATGCGAGATTGGATTGACCAACATCGTTCTCAATGGCTTGAAGATTACTATACCTTTCTAAAATTTCCTAGCGTGAGTTCAGAACCTGAACATCGACAATCTGTTTTAGATTGTGCTGAATGGCTAATGGATTATTTAAAAAAACTGGGTTTTGAAGTAGAACAGTGGACTTCTAATGGACATCCCGTCATTTTTGCTTCTTATTTGAAAGCTGGACCCGATAAACCTACTTTGCTCATTTATAATCATTATGATGTTCAGCCTGCAGATCCTGTGAATGAATGGTTTTCACCTCCTTTTGAACCCACTTTACGCGAAGGGCAAATTTACGCTCGAGGTGCACAAGACAATAAAGGACAGTGTTTTTACGTTCTTCAAGCTCTTAAGCTTTTAATTGAACAAACAGGTTCTCTCCCTATTAATATTAAGCTTTGCATAGAAGGAGAAGAGGAAATTGGAAGTGCAAGCTTGTCGCAGCTTTTGCCGCAAAAAAAAGATCAATTGAAAGCTGATTATTTAGCAATCGTTGATTTAGGACTGCGCAAACCCAATATTCCAGCTTTAACTTTAGGAATTCGAGGCATTGTAACGATGGATGTTGAAGTGCAAGGATCGAAGACTGATTTGCACTCTGGTTCACATGGAGGAATTGCATTCAATCCTATTCATGCTCTTGCCAAATTAATTGCTTCTTTTCGAAATGATAAAGGACATGTTACGATTCCTGATTTCTATAAAGATGTTTTAGAAATGTCTATAGAAGAACGCTCTAATGTATCATTTCAATTTGACATCAGTGAATACCAACAACAAACAGGTGCTTTTCCGACAGGTGGAGAAGTTGATTACTCAGTCCTAGAACGCGCATGGATTCGACCAGCCTTAGAAATTAACGGTATTTACGGAGGTTATACAGGTTCAGGATTTAAAACCGTTATCCCGGCTAAAGCTTATGCAAAAATATCTTGTCGATTGGTCCCCAATCAAGATCCTCAAGAAACTGCCGAATTAATTGCAGCCTATTTAAAAGATAATGCACCTTCAGGCGTTCAAGTGTCTGTCCATATTCATCCTGGTCAGGGAAAAGCCGTGCGAATTAGCCCTAACGTAGCGGTCGTCAAAGCCTTTGCTAAAGCATTTGAAGAAGTTTTTGATGCGCCGTGTGAATTTATTTTTGAAGGAGCTTCTATTCCAATTGTTCCAGAACTCGCGCAAGCTTGCGGCGGAGAGACAATTTTATTAGGATTAGGATTGACAACAGATCAAATTCATGCCCCAAATGAACATTTTGGAGTCGATCGCTTAGAAAAGGGAATGCTTGCCATGGCACGCGCTATTGAGCTTCTTACGCCAAAGAAATAAAGCGGATTTCATACAAGTGAAAGTCAAATAGAATTGCATTTAAAAGAGATCAAAGAAAAGAAGAAACGATCCTTCTTTTCTTTGATTGAGCAAAAATTAGCCATTAATAGGATCTATCTGAGCTAAATTGCTCAACTCAATCTCGATCGCTTTTGCGTCTTTTTCTTCTCTTTTACTGAAGTAGTTATAGCCAAGCTTGAAACAAGCAGCAACTGTTGTAACAGCTCCAACTCCTATCGCCACTTTAATTAAAACGTCAGAAGCAACAACTGCTCCAGCAACTGCTGTTCCACCGGCAATTGCCATAAAAGCCAGAAGCGCAAATTTATGAACGCGATGAGTTGCTTTTCTTGCTAAAATCGCATCGATTTTTTTGATGACACGATCTACATGAACTTGATAGTTCTCATGATAACACTTACTGTTCGTTTGCCATTGTCCTTTGAGATCTTCATAGGCTGTAACTTCATCTTGAGCGTCTTCACTCTCTGCCACGACTTTACCTAAAAAGAAGGCCGCAGCAATTGTTGCAACAAATCCAATTAATCCAACTACTACTCTTTGAGCTGTATCATCTTTCTTATCATTAGCCTGCTGTGCTCCATGATGGTGATGATGAACAACTTGTGTCTGATTGCTAAACAAGCGCACACTTTTATCCGAAAAATCGAAGTGGTAATTGTTCACTGCAGATTTTTTTTGTTGTGGAGACGCCTGAACCACAGCTGCTTGCGGATTATAAGGAGAAGGACGAGGATGATGAATGGATAAAATGGATTGGCTCATATCCCACGCCTTACTTAGCAATTCTTGTGTTTGTTTCTGAATAGCTGCTGTTAGTTGTGGCTTCGGTGGATTTTGCACTTGAGGAGCAATATGAACAACAGGAGCTTGCCCCATATTGCCAACTTGCTGTGCGTGGTTAGGAAATAAATTAGGATAATTTGGCTGAACTGGCATTTGCGGAACAAAACTATTTGGACTCATTCCTTGAAGATTACCGCCACTATAATCTAAAAATGCATTTATAGGATAAACAATGCCTTGATGAACTGGATTATACACAAAAACCTCTCTATTGTTTTAATTTATGTTTTAGATTTACTAATTATAATAATCAATATTAAGTTTAAATAAAATAATTTTAAATAAAAAATCAATTCAACTCTAATTATAAATTATCATTTAAAAATTTACCCCCTTGACAAATGAAAGCGTATAAGAGTAAAAAAGAGGTCCATTTCGAGAGTGTGAAATGATGATGCATAAATGAATTTAAAAAAATTTATTTTACATTTGAAAATACATTTTTCATCAATAAAGGAGTTTTACCATGCGCCGTTATTCATCTTCCGTATTTCTTAAACTCTCTCTTTTGTTGTCCGGCGTTGCTGTGGCAACAACCTCTTTTATGGGGACTCAACAAGACGCTTCGGGATTAGACGGTAATCGGACAGAAGATATTCGCAGTCTGCCGGGTAAAGAAACCGCGGCAGATTTTAGGGGTGTTGCAAAAAAAGCAATTCCTGCTGTTGTTTCCATTAAAGTACAAAGTAAGAAAAGGCCTTCTATTTTTGGTGAAGAAAATCAAAATGAAGATCCTTTTGATTTTTTTGGCAATCAGGATCTTTGGCAATTTTTTGGAATTCCAAAACGCGAAGGACGCTCTGAACCTTTCGTTGGCCAAGCATCGGGCGTCATTGTAAATCCTGATGGATATATTCTAACGAATAGCCATGTCGTTCATAACATGGACAATATCGTGGTTCAGCTTTACGATGGACGCGAAATACCAGCTAAAGTATTAGGTGAAGATCCAAACAGTGATTTAGCCGTTATTAAGATTGAGGCAAAAGATCTTCCTTTTTTAGCGTTAGGAAATTCTGATGATCTAGAAGTAGGACAATGGGTTGCGGCAATTGGCAATCCATTTGGTTTGCAAGCAACTTTAACAGTTGGTGTTGTCAGTGCTAAAAGCCGTAATAATTTAGACATTGTCCGCTATGAGGACTTTATTCAAACAGATGCTGCGATTAACCGTGGAAATTCTGGTGGTCCTCTCGTGACATTAGATGGCGAAGTTGTTGGAATTAATACAGCGATTGCAACAAATGCTGCTGCGGGCTATGTGGGAATTGGTTTTGCCATTCCAAGCAATATGGCTAAGCATGTCATGGACGAAATTGTATCGGAAGGTAAGGTTTCACATGGTTTATTAGGCGTGAATCTTCAATCTATTGATTATAACCTTGCCAAAGCCTTTGGACTTAAGAAAGTAGAAGGTGCTTTAGTGGCAAATGTTGCTAAAAATTCAGCTGCTGAACGTGCAGGCTTGCAAGTGGAAGATATTATCTTACGTTATAATGATCGTCCTATTGAAAATGCAGCAACTCTTCGCAACGCTGTTTATATGATGAAGCCAGGAACAAAAATCACATTAACAGTATTGCGTAAAGATCAAATTCTTCAAATTCCTGTTATTGTGGGTGATTTTTCAGAAAACACATTAGCGACTACCATCAATCCAAAAGACGTACAAAAAAATCAACTGGGCATTGAAGTAGACAATCTAACTCCAGAGCTTGCTCAACGATTTGGCTATGTTCAAGACCAGGGCGTCATCATTACCAACATCAAGCCTTCTAGCATTGCAGCGATGGCTGGCCTTAAAAAAGGCGCTTTAATTCTGGCTGTTAATCGTCAAAAGGTGTCCAATGTTGAGGAATTTAATCGGGCTTTGACACAAACAACTAAAGGACAGTCTGTCCTTCTGCAAGTGAAGCAAGGCGATGTATATGCCTTTATTTCTCTTCAAACAGAGTAGTCTTTTATCTGGGCACAGGCAATAAACCTGTGCCATCTTTTAACACTTTGGCTGAATAAATCCTTTTTGAGACAGAAGATCTAAAATTTGAGGAATAGCCTCTCTTGCCGCTTTACATCCAGCTTCATAAACATGCTGCGGATTGCGATCATCAAACAATCCCATATCCCCAAGTTCCGGACGAATAATCACATCTGCTCCTTCTATACAACTATCACTTTGTAATTGAAACTTAATCTCAGCAGAACGAGTTGCAATACCAAATAAATTAGTGGGGCAAGTTTCCGGTAGTAAAACGCTCAAATCAACAGCTACAATAATAGCTGCTCCTAGCTTTTTCGCAACTTGCACAGGAATGGGATCAGCAACTCCACCATCCACTAACCATCGTTGATAAAGATAAACCGGAGAGAAAACTAAGGGAACAGCAGATGAAGCATGAACAGCAGGAATGATAGGACCTGAATTAATGCAAACCAATTGACCAGCTATCAAATCTGTGGCCACCACATACAGAGGTATTTGAAGATCTTCAAAATGAGTGCAAGATAAATGAGTCTTCAAAAAACGCCTCAGAGAACCGCCTCTTACTAATCCGTAGCGTCCATACCAAAGGCTAATATCTAAAATATCCCATTTACGCAATGGTTTAAGAAGACATTGAACATAATAAGCATTAGGATAATCAGCATATAAAGCGCCTACAATACTTCCCGCACTACATCCTATAATAACATCAATCGGAATGCCTGCTTTCTCAAATTCGGCTAACACTCCCACATGAGACATTCCTTTAGTGCCGCCTCCTCCTAGAACAAGAGCAACACGAATACAGGATGGGGGAGGACATACGGGGATAGGTGGCGGATTTTCCGGTAAATCAATTTTTGTCTCACAACTACATAGCAGTAACAACAGTATCCCAAGTAAAAAGATATTTCGTTTCTTAAGGAACAAAAATAAAGATTGAGAAGTTTTCATTATGAAATTTTAGCAGTTTGATTAAGCGCTATTGTCATTTTTGTTTTAAAAGCCCGTTCAATCACTTCCAATGACTTGAATTCGAGAGAATTTTCTACCTAGAAAGGACTTTTGATCCTTAGAGCCCATTAAATAACCTTTAAAGGGCTCTAAGACGAAACCATACGAGATTATTTACTGAATGGCAATGTTTTTTTAAATTTATTATCAAGGTCCATTCTTTCATTATTTATTCGTTATTTAATCCAGCTTTAATCCAATCTTAAATAATTTATTTTAATATATAATTATACATTATTTTTTAAAAACAATTAAATAACACATTAACTTTAAAAATCAATTAATTAATTTTTATGTTTAATTTTCCTACATTTAGATCTGATTCAACTTCTAATTTTAGCTATGATTCTCAACTTCAGCCCAATAAATCAGAGATTTCTAAAGAAGCAGAAGAAATAGTACTTTTTCCTGAAGAAAAACCTTTTTTCGAAAAAGAAAAAGAGAAAATTCAAGCTTTCGCAATGCCATTTTTCTCTTTTGGTTATCAGCACCAGCACTTTCAGTCGAATGCAATTATCCAAAGAGAATTCAATGAAAAAGCTGAAGAACCTTATCATGAAACTTTGCAGATAAGAGGATTTCAAGATCCCTTATTTGATGAAGAGGATCAATCAGATTCCTTATTTGATGAAGAGGATCAATCAAATATCTCATTAGATAATATTTTATTACAGCAAGAGAAACGTTCCTCTACAAAGGAAATTAATGCTTATGATGAAGAGATTGTGACTAAGACCTCAATGAAATCTGAAGACATTTCAATGACATCTAATAATAATTCGGACGAAAGTCAATCAACCTTTTTGTGGAAAAAGATGCCTAAAAACATCGTATCTTCCCAACCAGCAAAGCCAGCACTTCTTACTATTACCCCACTTTCTAATCAGCATAAGTGTGTTTTTATTCCAATTTATACTTATCAACCCCCTCAAGATAAAAATTTCCTGACACTTTCAACAGATTTACGAATATTAGCAAAGCATTTGACAGCACAAGCGCTCATATTTCTGGAAGAAAAAGGAGAAGTGTTATTATTGCAAGCCCAAAAAAGCCAAAAATATCAAATCGAACAAGTAGACAACCAATTATTTGCTTTTAGTCCATCAGGTAAAGTTTATTTAATGATAGACGAATTAGGATCAGGATCTTTTAAAATAACCTTTAGAGCCTTTTTGGTTGCCGCTATTTCCTTACAAAAAATCCCGACGGCAGCCTTAAAATACAGAGCAATTTCTTTAACAAAACAAAGTAAGACTTCTTTAGAAATTGATAAACGAGCTAAATTAAATGAATTCAAATTGCATTTATATCTTAAAGAAAAGTCAAAATCCCAAGATCTCTCTCATGTTTGTATTGCTAAAAGCGTTTTTACAGCAAATCATGATCAAATGGGTATTATAACAGAAGTTTGCCATGGCGATATTTCTGATTTAGCTCATAATGACGAAATTACGTTAAGTCTAGCTGATTCTTATTTTATTGCAATGCAGATGGCATCTGGAGTTGCCCAGCTTCATCAAGTCGATGTTGTCCACCGCGATCTTAAATCTGATAACTTTCTCTATATTTTAGAAGAAAATCGAGTTGTTGCGGTAAAACTCACAGACTTAGGAGTGAGCTCGCATCTCAATAAGGAATTGCGCTATGAATCACGCAAATTTCCCTTCGCGCATGTAGATCCAAATTGGCATCTTGGAAAAAATTACGAAGGAATTCCACAATTCTTAAAAGAATCTGATATTTATCAACTCGGTGTAACTTTTTATCAATTTTTTACCCATCAAACTGTTGATGAACTGAAAGACTACTTTTCAAGCCAAGCTTTAAAACTGAAAGCCAATCAGTCTACAGATACTGACTCAGAGCTAATGAGAAAATGGAAACAAGATCCTAGGCTTTGGCTTGACTTTAATGAGATAGAAGAACAAGATGTTAAAAGTTTTTTATTGCGCATGTTAGATTTTAATATTGCAAGTCGGCCAACAGCAGTAGAAGTTGTAAAGTTCTTTTCTGAAAAATATTTTATTGCTTTACAAGCGGAATAAAATTTGCGGCTCACGCCGCTGCGCTGCGTCGGACATTAGCCGTGGGGTAACACCCAATCATTTTAAGCCACGTAGCAGCATAGGAGAAACTACGCTGCTACGTGGCTTAAATGTTTTTTTGGCTTACCCTAGGTTAACCACCCACAGCTATCGGCCAGCGCAGCTCACGCCGCTGAGCTACATCTGCTTGCTTTAACTTTAAGCCAGAGAAATTCATTTATTTATTGCTTTTCAACTTTTCCCCATTGCCAAAAAGTAGTTCCTACTCGGCTAGCAAATCGACGATCATGAGTTGCAGCTATGATTGTTCCAGGAAAAATCAGTAAAGCATCTTCTAATTGATCTATAACACCAGGAGCTAAGTGGTTGGTGGGTTCATCAAGCAGCAAAATATTTGCTCCTTGCAACATCAGTTCTAACAACTGTAAACGTCTTTTTTGTCCCAGACTTAATGTTTCAATGCGCTGCGTAATAAAGCGGTCTTCAATTAAAGCAATTTGATGTAATTCACTTCTTAATTGACGTTCCGGTAAGGAAAATTTCTTTTGCAAATATTCTAAAATTGTCCATTTTTCATGGCTAAAAACAGCATCTTGAGGCAAAAACCCAATGAAAGCCGTGGAAGAAAAAATAAATTTTCCTGCTTTAGGAGGTTCTTGAAAAGCTAAAAGTTTAAGAAAAGTGCTTTTTCCACTTCCATTGGGCCCTACCAAGATAATTCTTTCTCTAGAATGAGCAATAGCAGAAAATTGATTAATGAGAAGCTTCCCTCCTATCTCCACTTCAATGTCTTCTAAAGTCAAAGCAACAGAAGTTTCTAATGGAATTTTAGGTTTAAAGATAATTCCTTTATATCCCTTAGGAATAGGATGTTCCAATTTTTCTGATTCAATTTGATCAATTTTTGTTTTAGCTTGAGAAATCTTCTTACGCTTGCTATTTGCAAATTTCTCACCATGCCGGTCATAAGCCATTTTATTTGCATCTTTAGGCGGAGCAACCTTAGGGGAACTAAAAGTTTGTGCTTTAACAAATTTTTTAAGCGAAGAAAGCTCTTCCCTTTGTTTTTCATAAAGTTCTAAACGATGATCTAATTCTTTTTTCTTAGCTGCCAGATAAACATCATAGTTTCCAGAATAATAAGATAGTTGATGAGTCGTTGAAGAAAGCTCTATCATTCCTGTCGCCACTTGATTTAGAAAATAACGATCATGGCTAATCAGCACTACAGCACCTCGGAAAGTACAGAGATACTCTTCAAGCCATTTAAGAGCATGATGATCCAAATGATTAGTAGGTTCATCTAAAATCAAAAGATTAGGATTCTTAAGCAATAAACTTGCTAAGCAAACTCTTCTTCTTTCCCCTTCACTCAACTGCGAAATTGATTGATTCGAAGAAAGATGATCAAGTCCAAGAGCGGTTAAACAGACTTTAGAACGCTCGACTGCCTCATAACCATTAAAATCATTAAATTCATCATATAATACACCCCATTCAGTAATTGCTTGATCTAATTCCTTTGAAGGAGGCAGATGAGCCATAAGATTTTCTAGCTCGCTCAATCGTCTAGAGATCGTCTCTAAATGTCCTTGTGATTCAAGCAAAAATTTTTGAATAGAAAGATCTTTTTCAAAACTTTGGAAGGAATCTTGCGGTAAATAACCCATTTTGCTTTGTGGCGAAATCCAAATTCCACCTTTATCTGGACATTCCAAGCCCATCATAAGGCGTGCTAAAGTAGACTTCCCGCTCCCATTTTCACCAATGAGAGCAAAACGCTCTCCGCAACTAATCGAAAAAGAAACATCTGTTAAAACGTTTTTAGGACCAAAACTTTTAGAAACAGAATGAAATTTGATAAGTTCAAAAGAAGAGAATGGCATAACTAAACCTTGGTTGAATTGTTTCAAACTAACAATTTTTTCTAAGGCTAGTTGCGCATGAGTCTCCTTCCTGTTGAATTAACTCAATCGTAACATATTGATTATTAGATTGTAAATAGTTTTTATAATATTTAAACCCAAGTTTTTTTGAACGACTTCTCTTCTATTTGCTCTTTTCTCAAGTCAAAATGAGCTTCTTCAACAGATTTTTAGATTCGATTTAAAGCTAAGAAAGTGAAATGCTTCGAAACACAAAACATTTAGCTTTAGATATTAAGTAATTATTTGAGTTTGCTTTTCCTTAGGGCAAAGATTAAGATTTGTTAAGAATTCTATGAAGAGTTCTTAACAAGAATGAAAGCAGCAGTCAGCTGCTGAACGGCCAAATAAAAGCGAATCAAGATAGGAATTAGCAGTTACCTTTTAATCAAAAGGAGGGTAGGATGAGAATAAATTTATCTATCGGAATATGGGGTTTAACCTTACTTTTATGCGGAGGTCTTATGGCAGAACAGCTTCCTAAAAATTGGGTAACAATTAAAGATGAAGAAAGCGGCTTACAGGCCGATTTTCCACATCAACCTATTGAAATGACATTTGAAGTTCCCTTTCAAAACACACCACCGAAGGGTCAAATGCATTTGTATTCCGTTCCTATTCCAACAGGGGTTTTAGTTTTAAGTACCTTTACATCTCCTACAGTCAATGCAAACTGGTTGCAAAAAGAGCAACTCTTCCACTTTTTTGAGAAAGTTTTAGTTCCTTATGTTTTTTTCAATCCTTCTGTTTTTCAAGATCACCAAGTTTTTAACTATCAGTCGAAAAAGATTAAAGGCGACAAAGCCGCTTCTTTCCAAATTTCTTATCACGATCATGGAGTGATCAAAAAGTTAGAAGGAATTGCAATTTCTAAAAAAGATAAGCTTTATACTTATTTTTATTTGGCTTCAGAAAAAGACTTTGATACAAAGGTTTTTCAGCGTTTTATAGATTCTATCTATTTGCCAAACACGTAAACCAATTCTGCTTGTTAATGGCATTTTAAGGTTTATTGATTTTGTGTCGCATCTGATTGGATGGGTTCTTTCTCAATAAAAAGATCCAATTGCTGGCCAACATAAATGTGATAGTTTTTTGGTTGATTAAAAGAATAAATGACTTGTAAAACACGTGTATCTACTCTTTCATCGCTCGCGCCTGTTAACGAAATTTTAGGTAATACAAAAGGTTCTATTCTTACGAATTTTAAAGGAATACTAATGCTTGTATTATTTTTGGGATAAGCAATAGCTTTTGCTTTGGGATTAAACCAACCGGCATTTTGTTCATCAATACTTGCTCTAACCTGTAAATGTTCTAAATTTCCCAAAATCATCGTCGTCGCATTTCTTAAAACGTATTCTCCTTCGCGGATATTATTTTGTAAAATAACACCATCTATAGAAGCTTTAACAACAAGCCGTTCGATGAGTCTTTTGGTCTGCTCAACAGATGCAAGAGCTGCTTTAAGCTGTGCTTTTGCTACGCTGACATCATCTTGTCGAGTTGTGAGTTCATCCATGCTGATGGCTCTAGGATCTTGCACGCTTTTTAAACGATTTAATTGATCTTGCAAGCGATTTAAAGTTGCTTTTGCAACTTCTACATTGGCTTCTTGAGAAATCAATTGAGCTTCAAGGGTTCGACTATCAATTTGATAAAGCGGTTGTCCTACTGAAACTTTATCTCCAACAGCAACAAACATCTTAATGACAATTCCCTCTTCTGGCGATCCTATATAAATATTTTTATCTACTGCTTCTACAATACCAGAGGCTGCTATCGTATTTTGATAAGGATTCACAGAAGGCTCAACAGCATGTCTAGCAACAGGAATTGGTCGGTTTAGCATAAACATCAGAATGAGCGTTAAGATAAAGCCTATAATAGCAATGTAAACACCAATAGTCTTAAAAATAACCATAAATCCTTAAATCTTATTTTTTGAGTCGAGACTCAAGACTCGTCCATCATCCATTTTTGCCAAACGATCAGCATATTTAAAAATACGGCTGTCGTGAGTCACCACAATGACACAACGTTCAGGAGTTTTTGCCACTTCACTCATTAAATCTAAAACGCGTGCGCCCGATTCGGCATCTAATGCAGATGTAGGTTCATCGCAAACTAATAAACGTGGTTCATGAACAAGAGCCCTTGCAATTGCCACTCGTTGCTGTTGACCACCTGATAGATTCGATGGACGCTCTAAGCCTCTTCCTTTTAAACCAACTTTTTCAAGCATTGCATCAGCTTTTTCCAAAGCAAGTTCTTTAGGACAGTCATTTAAAAGAAGAGGAATAGAAATATTTTCCAAAATATTCAGAGTTTTAATTAAATGGAATTGTTGAAAAATAAAACCAATATGCTTTTTCCGAAACTCTGTAATCTGGTCTTCTGTCATTTTTTGAAGAGCATAGTTAAGAACATCAACTTCCCCTTTATCAAACTTTAATGTCCCTGCTATAACGCTTAATAAGGTTGTTTTTCCACAGCCAGAGGGGCCCACAATCATCATCAATTCGCCATATTTGGCATCAAAATTGATATCTCTTAGAGCTTTAACAACATTCTTACCCGCTTGAAAGCTTTTAGATACATTCCTAACGTGTACAGCGATGTCTTCTGGCTTATGCACGAAAAACCTCTGCGGCTTCTAACTTACTGACTTTACGAATCCCTAAAAATGCTGAAAAAGAACAGATTAAAAGAATGGTAAGAAGTGTAAAGAGAGGAATTTCATAAGGCATAAAAAAAGGAGGCTGTGATCTTTTTAAAGCGATAAAACCAAAAATGCTTGCTAATCCAAGACCAATTCCATATCCAATGAGGCCAGCTAAAACAGCTTGTAAGATCAACATGCGTCGTAAAAGCCTATTACTTGCCCCCATTGCTTTTAAAGCTCCCAAATTTCCTAAATTTTCTAAGACAAAAGAATAAAATGTTTGACCCGATACGGCTATTCCTATAATAAATCCTAATAGAATAGTCGTCCCAAAAGAAATTGGAATACCTGTATTGCGAATAAACCACCAAATGGTACTCCAAAAAAAATCTTCTTGCGTATAAGCTCCTAGCCCTGTTTCTGATTTAATTCTATTGATTAAATCATGCTTGTTTACGTCAGGAAGAGGTTGAACTAAAATATAAGACAGATTGCGCCTTGTTTTTGGAGCAAATTCCAAGGCCCGATCATAGGTCGTATAAACAAAAGGATACCCAAAAAAAGATAGCTCAGCTTTGCAAATTCCTACAATGCGGGCTTCATGATCATTGATATCGAATGTATCTCCAATATGCAAAGGTCTGACGCTATCTTGAGTTAATTTTTCAAGGCCAATATCGTCAATGATCACAGCATCCGTTTGCCATAAATCTTCAATTCTTCCTTTTAACATAATAGGTGGTATTCCTATTAAAGTTGCAGGATCAACACCAATGAGCTGGATAGATTTAAATTTTCCGTCATAAAGCCTTGCCTGTTGTAGGCTAAAATAAAATGGCAAGGCCCAGGCAACTCCTGATACAGATCTTACTCTTGACAAATCAGTATCTCTCATGGGTTTAACTTCATTGACTTGTTCGACATTGGGATCCACAACCCAAATAGGAACATTTGTATTGCGCAATGTGGCAGTTGTCCAACGCATTAAACCTACAAAAACAGCCGTTTGCTGAGTCATTAAAAGAGTCGCAAAAGAAAGAGCGCTGATTAGCATCAGATACTTTGCACGGTCACCGATTAACATTTTAATTGCAATCAGATACATAGCGCCCTATAAACTCAATGAATGATTGAATTTTTATTCATTAGCTGCACGACTTTTAAGCCAAGCTTGAAAAGCTTGAGAATCTCGAATAGCATCAAATTCTCTTTTCTCGATCACTCTCTGTACATTGGGCAAACCCAATTGCACTGCACAACGAAGCCATCCAACGGCAGGCATCGCTTGTCCCATAATTGCATAAGCCAAAGCATTAATAAGGGCTGTATCAATAGAAGGCTCTTGCTGATAAGCCTTTTGGCCAATTTCAACAGCTTGTTCCCACTCCTGCACTCGATAAGCAAGCTGCTGTAAAAGGTGCAGATAATCGCTCGAAAGTCGATTTTGAATTGGCAAAAGCCAATCATAAGCTTGCTTAAAATGCCCTTGCTCAGCCAGAATTCGAGCTGCATATTGCGTAGCAGTGACATATAAAACGCCTTTTGGAGCCTGTTGTCGCACAAAGGTAAATTTAGCAAGAGCTTCTGGCTTGTAACCTTCTTTAAATTCGTCTAATCCTTCCTGAACTAATTTCTGTAGTTGTTGATCTGAATCTTGAGGAGCCATTCCACGAACATCTGCCCAAGCTCGATAGCTTTCAAAAGCCAGCATTAAAAATAAAGCTCCCATTAAGAGTTGTTGAATAAGGAAGAAATACAAACCTATAACGACTGCTAAAATGATACTAATAAAAAAAGCAACTTTAAGCCCACGTAATCCAAAAGCTCCTTCTAAAAGGATACGCAAAAGATGACCACCATCTAAAGGCAAAACAGGCAGAAGATTGAGAAGCGTCCAAAATAAATTGACATTCACGGCTACTTCAAGGGCATATAAAAGAATCGCTCTTTTTCCACTCACTAATCCTATTAGTTGATAGCTTAGAAAAAAAAGAATTAAGCCCGCTACAGGACCATTCAAAACAATTAAAAACTCTTTCCAGCGAGGAAGCCTCGGTCCATGCCGTTTAGTCAATCCCCCTAATCCCACTAAATTAATTTCAGCTTGCTGGCCAAACCCTAAAGCTGTTAAGGCATGCCCATATTCATGGATCAAAATTGAAATAAGAATGACAGCAGACCAAATGACTGTGCCTAAAATCGAAGCCGTGTTTAGCCATCCAATCATCAAAATGAGTAACCAAAAAAATGGAAAAATATGAATAGGTATACGTCCAGGAATCGAAATCATAATCTCTGACACTGTTTTAAAACTTGTTGTACGGATAATCCCATTTCAGTAGGAGTACGAGCTATTTTTACGCCTGCTGATTTGAGAGCTTGAATTTTCGAAGCTGCCGTTCCCTGGCTTCCAGAAATAATTGCCCCCGCATGTCCCATTCGACGGCCAGCTGGAGCTGTTTGGCCAGCAATAAAAGCAGCGACAGGCTTTGTACAATTGAATTTAATCCATTCAGCTGCTTCTTCTTCAGCCCGTCCGCCTATTTCTCCAATCATTAAAATAGCTTCTGTCTCAGAATCTTTTTCAAACAATTTTAATACATCAATAAATGAAGTTCCATTTAAAGGATCTCCTCCGATGCCTACACATGTTGATTGACCTAATCCTAGCTGAGTTGTTTGCCAGACAGCCTCATAAGTCAAAGTGCCCGAACGAGACACAATGCCTATCTTTCCTTTACTATGAATATAGCCAGGCATAATACCCATTTTGCATTCCCCGGGTGTAATGACACCAGGACAATTAGGACCGACCAATCGACTTCTTTGGCTAGCTCTCATGATTTGACTGACCTTCAACATATCACGTAAAGGAATACCTTCTGTAATACAGACAATTAGCTCAATTCCAGCCTCTTCTGCCTCTAAAATTGCCTCGGCAGCAAAAGGAGCGGGAACAAAAATTAAAGATGCATTGCAATTTGTCGCTTCTTTAGCTTCCCATACAGTATCAAAGATTGGCAGCCCCAAAATTTCTCCTCCTCCTTTGCCTGGAGTGACACCTCCGACATAGGTAGGAGCATATGACATTCCTTGTTCAGTATGGAAACGCCCCGCTTTGCCCGTTATTCCTTGTGTAATAATTCTTGTATGCCGATTCACTAAAATAGACATTCCTACCTCGTTTCCTCTACTTTTGAGCCATTTTAACAACTTGCTGTGCAGCTTCTGTCAAATCATTAGCACTAATGATATTTAATCCTGATTCTTTAAGAAGCTGCTTTCCTCGATCAACATTTGTTCCTTCCAAACGAACAACAAGTGGGACATGAATATGAAGATCTTTAGCGGCATCAATAATGCCAGCTGCCAAAGTCTCACAATTCATAATACCACCAAAAATATTCACTAAAATGGCTTTCACTTTAGGATCTGAAAGAATAATTTTAAATCCTTCTGCAACTTTTTCTTTAGAAGCTCCTCCTCCTACATCAAGAAAATTCGCAGGATATCCACCAAAATAATGAATAAGATCCATTGTTGCCATTGCGAGTCCTGCTCCATTAACCATACAGCCGATATCACCATCAAGAGCAACATAAGCAAGCTCGTGTTGTTGTGCCAAGGCTTCATTTGGATTAACCTGCGTAGGATCAAATAATGTCTTTAAATGCGGTTGACGATAAAGAGCATTATCATCAATAACTAACTTTGCATCTAGAGCAACAAGCTGTCCCTCCTGAGTTTTAACAAGAGGATTAATTTCTAATAAAAAGGCATCTGTATCTTTAAAAGCTTTTACTAGAGCTTCGACTAACACTTTTCCTTGTTCAGCAAGCTCTCCCTTCCATCCCATAAAGTTAGTTAATCTCAATAAATGGTAAGAACGAAAAAAGCCGTCGTTTGGAAGAGGTAAAATGAGGACTTTTTCAGGTTGCTCATGCGCGACTTGTTCAATCTCTATTCCTCCAACTGGCGATGCAATCAAAACAACTTGAGCTTTTTCTCGATCAATCGTCATTCCTAAATAATATTCATGTGCAATATTGACAGGAGGAGAAACAACAAGTCGATGCGCCACCAAACCTTCTGCTCCAGTCTGTTTAGTAATAATTTTTTTTCCTAACAGTGCTTGCGCTGCTTCTAAAATTTCTTGTGAATTTTTTGCAAATTTAACTCCTCCAGCTTTACCTCGTCCTCCGGCATGCACTTGAACTTTCAAAACGGCAGATTGCCATTCTTTGTCATGCAAAAGTTTTTCTAATTCTGAAAGAGAAGAAATCACAGAGAATTCTGGCACAGGAATGCCATATTTCTCTAATATATACTTCGCTTGAAACTCATGTATATTCATAACCAACCTTCTGGCTTTGAATTGATCTTCACCTTTTTTCTTTTTATGTGCTAAGCTTTTTTTTTTACATAGAAGGAAGATGGTTCATTCATGGTTTTACAATTTTTTAAATCTAGCTATTCAAAATTTAAATCCGCTCTAGCTCGAGCTCGTTCTTTATTTGGCGATAAAATTAAGAGTCTTTTCCAAGGCAAAATTGATGAAAATACACTAGAGCAATTAGAACAGCTGCTGTATGAAGCAGATTTTGGCGTTCAAACAGCCATGGAACTAACAAATAAGATTCGCGAACTTCATCTTGCCAATCCTTCTTTTAAAACAACTGATTATATTACAGCTTTACGCACCCATCTTCTTTCTCTTTTAGGTCAATACCCAGCGGGCCTTATAGAAGTTCCAGCTAATCAACTACCCATGATCATTCTAATTGTAGGTGTTAATGGAAATGGAAAAACAACTTCAGTAGCCAAATTAGCTAATTTATTGACCCAAAGCGATAAAAAAGTTTTAGTGGCTGCAGCAGATACTTTTCGTGCAGCTGCCATCGAACAACTTGAAACATGGGCCCATCGATTAAACATAGATATTGTAAAAGGAGCTCCCAAAAGTGATCCAGCAGCGGTTGCTTTTGATGCTGTGCAAGCGGCTAAAGCTCGCAAATGCGATGTTATTCTGATAGATACTGCAGGGCGTCTTCACACCAAAACTCCTCTTATGCAAGAACTTGAGAAAATTAAACGTTCTTGTCATAAAGCTTCTTCTTATGGGACGCATGAAACCTTGCTTGTTTTAGATGCTACTACAGGGCAAAATGCTATCGATCAAGCTAAACATTTTCATAGATACACCCCTCTAACAGGAATTATTTTAACAAAATTAGATGGAACTGCTAAAGGCGGAATCGTTGTTGCTATTCAACGTGAACTAGGCATTCCCATTAAATTTATTGGAACTGGTGAACAAATAGATGATCTTCAACCTTTTGATGCTCAAACGTTTGTATCAAATTTATTCGGATAATAAACTCATTTATAATAAATAAAGATCTTCGCAAAAAAAATATTCTTTTTTATTTTTAATTTTTATTAACTTAAAACTTAATTGTTTAGTAATCACAAAAATTGTTTTTTAATTTTTAAATTGACAAAACCAACACAAATTACTATAATAAAAATATAGAAGATTAGTGAAAGACTATTAAATCCATCAATCAAAGGTTCAAAAGCAACAAAGAAGAAATGAGAACTTTAGGTTCTCCATTTCTTTTGCTTTTTCTTCGTCTCTTGAGAGGCGAAGATGGATAGACCAGGTTTAGTCGTTTAATTTTTTGAATGTTTCTGAATCGGTCTATCCTTCTTTGCTTCTCAGCCCTTTACTTCTTTTGAGAGGTGAAGGTGGATAGGTCAGGTTTAGTCGTTTAATTTTTGAATATTTCTAAATCGACCTATCTTCCTCTGCTTCTCAAATTCTTCCCTCTTTGAGAGGCGAAGATGGGTAGACCAGGTTTAGTCGTTTATTTTTTGAATGTTTCTGAATCGGTCTATCCTTCTTCGTCTCTCACTAATCTATCTTTAAGATTCTAAGCAGGATAGATTCATTTATAAAATAAGATTTTAATTCTTTTATGCTGGTCTATCCTCTCTGCTCTTTCAATCATATCGTTTTTTATTTTAAACTTATTGATAAAGTTGTTCTTATCAATTTATTTTAAGGAGGTTAATAAAAATAGAATTGAATTTCACAAATTTTACTACGCGTTTGGAACAGGTCCTTATAGGCGTAAGAAAGGAAAATTCATGACATACATTTTGAATTTAAATTGATGAGACTAGCTTTCTTACGTTCTTAAACGCGTGAAGTATGAGCAGCCGCTTCTTAACCTACTTAATTTTTTTGAGTGTGCATAATTTGATGCAACTTAAATTGGCATTTCTTTTGCATAATTTGATTCAAGCTTTTCTAGGCCGATCAAGCAAAAGATCTACTAGGAAAAGTGAGTAGGGACTTCTTCTTAACAAAGGAGGATAATATGTCTCGTGCTTTAAAATATCTTATTGCTAGTTCCTTTTTCTTAGCACTCTTCCTCTTACCTGCTGATTTTAATCAAGTATCAGCTAGAGGTGGTGGCGGTGGTCATGGCGGCGGTGGCGGTCATGGCGGTATGAGCTTCCACGGTGGCGGCCACGGTGGCGGCCACGGCGGTGGTTGGGGCGGCCATGGTGGTCATTGGGGCCATGGCGATTGGGGCGGCCATGGTTGGCGTGGCGGAGATTGGAATCGTAATTATTATGGATTTTATGGCGGATACGGCTGGCCTGGCTACTATGGTGGAGGTTACGACTATCCTTATTATTCTAACTACTATTATGATTCTTATCCTTCCTACGATAATTATAACTATTATGATTACCCCTATAGTCAATACTACTATGATGATAGCGGATTAGGCGGAGGTGTTTATTTTAATGTAAGATAAAGGACAATAATACCCATTTGTTTGATAGCCACTCTTTTGCCTATGATTGGAATAAATAAAGAAGGAGAATGTGACACTTAAATCTCATATTCAAGTGGAGTCAGTTGGCATTCTTTTTGCAACTCTTAACTAGAAAAAGCATTCTTATAGATTATAAAATTTATACAACCCACTAGGAAATAGAGTGGCTCTATTAAGATTAAGATAGGAGGTTAATATGTCTCGAATTTTAAAAAACCTCGTCGTCAGTTCCTTTTTCTTAGCACTTTTTTTCTTACCGACTGATTTTAACACCTTATTAGCTAAGCATGGAGGCGGCGGCCATGGAGGCGGCGGTCATCATGGCGGTCATGGAGGTGGTCATCATGGTGGTCACGGAGGTGGTCATCATGGCGGTCATGGAGGTGGTCATCATGGTGGTCACGGAGGTGGTCATCATGGCGGTCACGGAGGTGGTCATCATGGCGGTCATCACGGCTGGCATGGCGGACATCATGGAGGCTGGCATGGAGGCTGGCATGGTGGAGGTTGGAATGGGTGGTACGGTAATTATTACGGCTTCAATGGATATGGTTGGCCAGGATATTATAATAGTTATGATAATGACTATGGTGGATATTCTGACTATACTAATTACTATGTCTATCCTAACTATAACTCTTATACCGATGGCTTCTATAATGGTATATACTATGATTATCCTCCTTACAGTGATAATCTACCTTACAGCCAATATTACTACGACAATAACGGAGCCCGTGCTTATTTTGATGTAAGATAAAGAAAATGAAATAGTTAACATTTTTAATCGATATCTATTCTTCTCATTGAAGAAAAGCAAACTCTTCAACATTGAAGAGTTATCATGAGCCCAAAAAGAGTGCTCCTCTCTTTTTGGGTTCTTTTTTTTTTCTAAAAGTAGTAAGAACTAACTAAAAAAAGGAGCTTTCATGTCTTGCACTTTCAATTTACACCTTAAGTCATTCTTTTTCTTATCTATCATTTTTCTGCCTTTCTCTACACTCTTTGCTCATGGTGGTCACCATGGCGGCGGTGGGGGAGGACATCATGGTGATAGCCATGGTCATGGTCCTCATGGCTTTCACGCTGGTCATGATGGATGGCATGGCACAGGCCATTGGAACCATCATCATGGACAACATCACAATAATGGTCACTATCACGGGCATAATCATTATTACGTTTATGGCTATTATGGCTCCGGATACTATGATTCTTGGGGTTGGCCAGGATATTATGGCTATTATCCTGTTTATTCTAACTATTATTATTATCCCTATCCCTATCCTTATCCCTATTATTCGATCTATTCTTCTAATTGAAAATCAAGATGCTCCAATCTTTTATTATAAAAGCAAGAGCCCTTGTTTTTAGAAATAACAGTTTTTTAACTTAGTGTTTCTGACTAAGCATCTGATTGAAGTGAGTTTTTGACTCTATTGCTTGTTTGCCATATTAAATGCAGTCATATGGCAGACAAGCAATGAAACCTATTATCTCATCTTAAAGCAAACGCTTAAAAACTTAGAGAGGCTCTTAAACTATCTTGCCTTTGTGTTTAATTTTATAGAAAATTTTCCACTCATTATGTTAAGAGAATATTTGAAATTTAATTTGTAGTTTTTTTGATGAATATGTTAGGAAATCTTCGAATATACAAGGAGGTTGTATGTTTAACTTTTTAAAAACTGTTGCTCTTAGCTCTTCTTTATTCACACTCTGCTTCTTACCTACTACAGTATCAGCACGCGGCATAAGCGCTAGTCTTGATCTTGGTCCCGTTGAAACTGGCGGAGCCATAGATGCAGGTCCAGGGGGAATAGGTGCTGGTGCCGGCGTAGGCTGGAACAACAGCCCTGGTTATTATTCTCATGATGGATGGAACAATGCCCCAGGTGGTGCTTATTATTCTCATGATGGATGGAACAATGCCCCAGGTGGCGCTTCTTATTCTCATGATGGATGGTATAGCTCTTCAGATCAGCCTTACTATTCTCATGATGGATGGAATAACGCTCCAAGTGGCGGTTACTCTTCCCATGATGGCTGGAACAATCCTTCAGGCGGTGCTTATTTTTCTCATGATGGAGGATGGCACAATAATCCAAGTGGTGCTTACTATTCTCATGATGGCTGGAACAATGCTCCAGGTCAATGGCAAGGTGAAAGTCATCAAGGATGGCACAATAATCCAAGTGGTGCTTACTATTCTCATGATGGCTGGAACAATGCTCCAGGCCAATGGCAAGGTGAAAGTCATCAAGGATGGCACAATAATCCAAGTGGTGCTTACTATTCTCATGATGGCTGGAACAATGCTCCAGGTCAATGGCAAGGTGGAAACAATCCAGGGTATAACAATGCTCCAGGCCAAACTTATCCACAAGGCAGCAGCAACGCTTATCCTCAGAACCAAACATCTACTGATAAAGATGTCAAAAAAGATGGAACAACTCCTGCCAATACAAAATAATTGCTTAAGCCTTATCTAGCTTAAGTAAACATCAAATCTAATGAAGATTTAATCATTTGAAAAGAAAATGAGTAGCTCATAAGCTACTCATTTTCTACTCATTTTCTCTTTTAGATACTGAATGCAAAGAGAGCTTATGATGTCTCTAATCCACTCTTTAATTTTACATTCTTTTCTCTTTGCAATTTTCATCGTTAGTCATGCAAGCTTGTTAGGATTTACAGCCTATGATGCAGGCATTAGAGGACGTCCTTCTACTAGTCATCAGCTTAACTGGTATAGCAGCTCTGTTCGCTGGCCTTCTTATTATGCCTATTATCGGTCTCCCCTTTATGGCTCTACTTATTATTACTCTTATCCTTTAAACTCGACTTATTATTATTCTTATCCATCCTATTATACGAATTACATCTATCCTTCTTATCCCTATAACGGTAATTATTACATCAACAATTACCCTATTCCTGCCAGTCGTTTTTATCCTCGTTCTTCTTATAAACGCTATTCTTATCACCAAACATTTTCTCCTGCTCCTGTTCAAACTTATCAAGTGACTCGATCATCAGGAGTCTTTTTTGGTGAATAATCAAATTAACTAAGAAGCTTAAGATGGAATTATAAAAACTAACACTTTACTTTCGCACTTTTACTCTTTTGGATATTTTAGAGAAATGTTAAGAAAGAATAGAAGGAAATGAAGGAGGTTATATGCTCTGCTTTTTGAAGTCTGTCATAAAAAATTCCTTTTTTTTAACGCCTTTCTTTCTGTTAATAACTTATTCAAGCTTAACTGCTGAACAAGGTGCGTGGGGCGGAAATGGAGGATGGTGGGGCGGTGGCAATCGAGAATGGATTGGCGACTTTGATGGACCTGGATACCATCGGTCAACTTGCAATACTTGCCATTCTAGATATTGTCCTCGCTATTATCATAATGGTCATTATCACTATCCTCATCCCTATGTTAACAGCTGTGATAATCCTTGTACCACTCAGTATTATTATGATGATAGCGTGCCTGGAGCAGGAGTGTACTTTGATTTAGAAAGATGTCGATCATGACATCCTGTCAATATCTCATCAAGATTAACCCGAAAGAAATTTCTTTCGGGTTAAAAGTTATTAAGAAAAGAGACGCATAAATAATAACTTGAACTCTCCTGCCAATTCTATGCTGACGAAAAGCCCTAGTAACAAGAGAAATACCTTTCCACCCGGTAGTTGGGGACTAAAAGGAAACTTTAAAGAATAGCGTCCTTTCCATGCCATCAAAATAGGAAGCAAGCCAAGTAAAATCGCACACCCAAATCCTCCTGCATAGTCTAAAGCTATTAAAAAGATATGGGGATAGCTAACAGCAATCAATAAAGGAGGGAAAAGAACCATGAGGGCGATCAGCAATTTTCCTTGAAAATTTTTCTTAATTTTTAATCCATCTGCTAAAAAGTCTCGCAACCCCAATGCTACGCCTAAAAAGGAAGTGACCAGCGCAAAAAAAGCAAAAGCTTGTCCTAAGCTATAAACAGCTCCATTATTAATAAAGTATCTAAGAGGTTGTACAGCATTTTTTCCTTGAGCTAAAGCTTCTCTCAGTCCATTAGGTCCATCGATTGGAACAATTCCTAAAATTAACCATTCCCAAATGACATAAGCAATCAATGGAATAAAACTTCCTATCAAAATCGCTCTACGGATGTTTTTAACATCATGATGCATATAAGAAGCAAGTGTTGGAATAATGCCTTGATAAGCAAAAGAGGTAAATGCAATCGGCAAGACTTTCAAAGAATAAGACCAATTAGAAAAATTCAATAGATGTGGTTGTACATATTGAAAACCAAGAACCACAAATCCAAAATAAGAAAGCGCTAATCCTCCAACCAGCCAAATATTCAAATGTCCAGCCAAAGCAGTAGGAATTAAAATGAGAGGGGAAAATAAAATGACAAAGAGAATGGGACCTAGCCAATCAGGAACTGAATATTGTGATAATTCAACAAGAATATTTCCACATCCAACCATGTAGGCAACTGTCAAACAATAAAAAAGAAACAAGTAAATGATCCAAGCAAAGTATTTACCCGGCTTACCCAAAGTCCGTTCCGCCATCGAAATGATATTGGATTCTCCTTCCATCCACTGAGAAATTTCTAGAAATAAAAGCCCTGTACTAGCCATAAAAAGCCAACAAAAAAAATACACAACGAGGGAAGGCATAAAACCAGCTTGGCTGGTTAGAACAGGAAGAGCCAACATTCCTCCTCCAATAGATGTCCCTGCAACTAAAAGAGATCCTCCTAAAATACTTCCTTTTTGCATAACTCTTATTCTCTATCATAATAAAATGACAACTTTGAATCGTGCCATTTTTGTGGTTTTAAGAAAGTGCCTCTGAAATGCTAAGCCTTTGCTTTAAGAAGAAATTTAGATCCCTTTGATTTTTTCTTTTCCCTCACTATATTGCATTTAGTGACAAAGAGAAAAAACAATCGAAGCAACATTTCGCTTAAAGTAAATGCTTAGAAATTCAGAGATATTCTCTAAGTTTACAAATCTATTTAGAACATTGTACTTTATAAAATACATTTTAAACAATGTAAAAGCTAACAAAATGTAAAAGCTAAGAAAGAAAAAGAAATTGTTAAACATTTTAGAAAAAATATCTTTGAAGATATATAAAAACAGAATGTATGCCACCTTCAAACAAAATTCAATTGTTCGACTATTTAGAGCTTAGCCTTTTATTTAAATCATAGGCAGCTGAAATTAAAGCTAAATGGGTAAAAGCTTGAGGAAAATTTCCTAAATGCTCGCCTTGATGACCTAGCTGCTCGGAATATAATCCTAAATGATTGGAATAGCTGAGCATCTTATCAAAATTAATTTGAGCCTTTTCTAATTGACCGGAGCAAGACAAACATTCGATATACCAAAAAGAACAAGCAGTAAAAGTCCCCTCTCCGGATTTTAAACCAAAAGCTTTAGCTTGAGCTGCCTGATAGCGATAAACAAAGCAATCAACAACAAGTTCTTTTTCAATCATCTTTAATGTTGAAAGCCATCTAGGATCGTGAGGGCTAATCATTCGACTAATTGGCATCAACAACGTCGAAGCATCGACATATCGATTTTTTTTAATTTGAACAAAGACTTGTTGTTGGTTATCCCAGAAATATCGATAAATATAATGATAAATTTCATCTCTAATTCTTATCCATGATTCTGGAAATGGAAATGAGCGTCGTATACCAATTTTAATGGCACGATCTATTGCAACCCAACACATAAATTTTGAATGTAGAAATTCTTGAAGATCGCCTCTAATTTCCCATATACCGCAATCTCTGAGCTTCCAATTTTCGATAACCCAATTAATCTGATGAGACAACCCCATCCAGGCATCATAGGAAAGCGGAATGACATTCTTATCATAAAGATAAAGAGCATCTGCAAATTCACCGTAAATATCAAGTTGCAATTGACGGTACGCTGCATTACCGATTCTGACTGGATAAAATTGCTTATATCCTTCCAAATGAGTCAGTGATTTTTCAGTTAATTTTGTTCTGCCATCAATGCCATAAAGAGGCTGAAGTAAAAAGTCTTTTCCTAGTTGTTCTGAAAATCCCTGAATCCATTGCATAAAAGCTGTCGCTTCTTCCGTATAACCTATTCGCATCAAGGAATAAATGGTAAAAGCTGCATCTCGAATCCAAGAAAATCGGTAATCCCAGTTGTTATGTCCCCCTATTTGCTCTGGAAGCGAAAAAGTAGGTGCAGCCACAATCGATCCATATGGATGAGAAATCAGCAACTTTAAAATTAAAGCTGATCGTATTACTGTTTCTCTCCAGCGGCCATTATAGGTAGACTTTGCAGCCCAAGATTTCCAATATTTGAAAGTCTGCTTCAACGCTAATTCAGCAAAATTGCTCGAGATATAACTAAGATTGATGTCGTCCTGTATATTTTCCAAAATAAATTCTGCCGTTTCATCTGCTTTCAAAGTAAAATCGGCATATCCATCTTCATTTTTTACATATAAAGGAACAGAACTTGTCAATCTTAACTTCAGACCATCTTCTCCTTCAAAAATAATCATCTGCCTGCCTTGCTGCCTTGCTTGATGTGAACTTCTCGCATAATTGAATCGCGGGCAGCATTGCATCCGATAAGTGATCGACCCTTTGATATTTTTTACTGTGCGAATCACAATATTTTTATGACAAAAAGAAGCAACAGGCATGAAGTCTGTTAACTCCCCAATCCCATCTTCTAATAAAAAATGTGTTAATAAAATATTTGTTTCAGGCAGGTATAATTGCTTACTTTTGATATTTTTCTCTTCTTTTGGAGCAATTTGAAAAAAACCACCCTTCTGATAATCTAACAATCCTGCAAAAACACTAGGCGAATCAAAATTCGGAAAACACATAAAATCAATAGAACCATTCATCCCAACTAAAGCAACCGTGCGCAAATCTCCAATGACTCCATAATTTTCTATTGGCAGATATCTGTTTTTTTTATTTCTCATTTTATATAACCCTTTAAACATAACATTATTGGGCCGCTAGAAAATCATGCCTTGCCTGTTAGGATAAGATCGCATGACAATGGACGAGAATTAAAAGTCTTCTCTTCAACTAAATGAAGGATAAATTCAAAGAAACTCTTACATCTTCAGTTCCAAACTTTCTTTTTCAATTTAATGGTCTTGATATTAGATCTCTTGCATAACCTGGAATAAATGTTAAAATGGCTAAAATTTAAAGGATTTTAGCCATGAGATACGAAAACTTGAAAAAATTTAAAGATGAAGATTTCCGCAGGTTAACAGGAATCAAACGAGCAACCTTTGAAAAAATGGTAGAAATTTTAAAAGAGGCAGAGAAGAAAAAAAAGAACATTGGCGGCAAGCCAAACAAGTTGATAATAGAAGACAGATTATTGATGGCGCTGGAATACATCAGAGAGTATCGAACGTATTTTCATGTTGCTGCATCTTATCAAATTTCAGAGAGCGCTTGCTATCGCAATATTCGTTGGATAGAAGATGTACTAATCAAACATCCTGATTTTGCCTTGCCTGGTCGCAAGGCTTTGCTAAAAAGCGATGTAGAATATGATGTGATTTTAATTGATGCAACAGAAACACCAATTGAACGGCCTAAAAAAAACAAAAACGCTACTACTCGGGAAAGAAAAAGAGACATACATTAAAAACTCAGCTTGTAATGGATAAGAAAAGTCGGAAGATCATTTGCACAGCTTTTTCTAATGGTAAACGGCATGATTTTCGATTATTTAAAGAATCAAAAAT
The DNA here is from genome assembly GCA_044226925.1 of Parachlamydiaceae bacterium. GTDB lineage: Bacteria > Chlamydiota > Chlamydiia > Chlamydiales > Parachlamydiaceae > JANWJE01. Next base: position 1,311,474 of record JBGAGC010000001.1, on the reverse strand, counting down.
ACATATTCACCCAGAAATAAATGCATTGACGGACTCTGGCTATCTCGGATTGCAAAAACTTCATGCTAAGACACAAATGCCTAAGAAAAAAAGTAAGAGGAATCCTTTAAGTCAAAAAGATAAAAAGAAAAATGCCGCGTTATCCAGCGAACGAGTAATCAATGAAAATGTCATAGGTCTGCTGAAGCGATTTAAAATTATTGCTGATCGCTATAGAAATCGAAGAAAACGGTTTTGTCTGAGGTTTAATTTAATTGCTGGGATCTATAATTGGGAATTGCAAAATTAGGTTATGCAAGAGATCTATTGAATTAGATAAGTTTAAAAAGATCAGATGAATTTGTTTCAAGCTTTAAGATTGTCTCTACTTGATAGATTTTAGATTTTGAAGAATTTGATCTATTGCTAATGACTAGTTAGCCAAAGGCCTTTGTTTAAACAAAGGCACTTTTCATTTAGAATGATTGTCTATCTATTCGACGGTGACTGATTTAGCTAAATTGCGAGGATGATCAATATCTGCTCCTTTGATTTGAGCAACATAATAAGCAAAGAGCTGCATAGCGACTGTCACAGGCACAACTGCTAATTCATCGCTTGAAGAAGGGATATAAAGCACATCATCGACTATTTCTTCTAAGTGTTGATCTTTCTTAGTTGCAATTGCTAAAATTTTGCCATTGCGAGCCTTAATTTCCATTAAGTTGCTCAGTAATTTCTCATAAGTCATTTGATCTGCGCATAATGCAACCGTTGGGCAGTTTTCACTAATAAGAGCAATAGGACCATGTTTGATTTCGCCTGCTGGATAACCATTTGCATTAATGTAGGAAATTTCCTTTAACTTGAGAGCTCCTTCTAAGCATGTGGGATACATATAACGACGCCCGATATAAAAGAAATTCTCATAATGTGCATACTGCTGTGCAATGTGAGCAATATGCGGAGCTTGATCGAGAACGGCTTGTACCTGTTCAGGCAATTTCAGAAGCAATTCTAAAAAATGTTGTCCCTCTGTTTTACTCATATGACGCATTCTAGCCATCAGAAGAGTAAAAAGGGACAAGACAACAACTTGGCTTGTAAAGGCTTTTGTTGAGCAGACTCCAATTTCAGCTCCTGCTTTTAAAAAAATGGTGTTGTCAGCTTCTCGGACTAATGTCGATCCCTGCACGTTACATAAGGCTAATACTTTAGCTCCTTTTGCTTTCACTTCTCGAACAGCCGCAATTGTATCTGCAGTTTCACCTGATTGACTGATAGCGATGACAAAAGTGCCAGGAGGAACAATAGGATTTTTATAGCGAAATTCTGACGAAATTTCTACTTGAACAGGAATACGCGCAAGCTCTTCCAGCATATAGGAAGCAACATAACCCGCATGCCAGGAAGTTCCACAAGCCAAAATCAAGATACGCTCAACAGCTAACAAATCAACGTCATTAAACGTTAATTCCTCGAAAATCGCAGTACCATATTCAGGCAAAAAGCGTGATAAAAGCGCATTGCGGATTGTCTGCGGCTGCTCATAGATTTCCTTTAAAGTGTAATGCTCAAATTCTCCCTTAGACGTTTCGCTTAATTCGCCACTTAGGAGATGATATTCTTTATTAATCGGTTCTTCAGCTGAATAAACTTGCTGACTATCAGCTTTAATAACGGCAATTTCTGAATTGGAAAGATAAATAGCTTGGCGTGTATAGAATGCAAAAGCATGAGGATCGGACGAGAGAAAAGCTTCATGGTGGCCAATTCCGATGACTAATGGAGCCTCATGTGCAATCGCAACGACTTGATCTGGATAATCGCGATGAACCAAAGCAACGGCATAAGCACCTTGCAGCTGAACCACAGCTTTTTGAACAGCTGCTAAAATATCTCCTTGGTAATGACTCGCAATTAAATGTGCAATGACTTCAGTATCTGTGTCAGAAACAAATTGCACACCTTTTTCTTTCAACTGTCGACGCAAACTATCATGATTTTCAATGATACCATTATGAACCAAAGCAAGAGATCGATCCATATCAAAGTGAGGATGAGCATTCACCTTTGTTACTTTGCCATGAGTCGCCCAACGAGTCTGTGCAATAGCGGCGGGAATTTCGAAATTCAATTTATTTGCTTCTTGTTCAAGGGCCGAAACTTTTCCAACTTCTTTGCAAAATACAATTTGACCATCTTGCACGCCAGCTAAACCAGCCGAATCATAACCTCTATATTCTAAACGCTTAAGCCCTTCTATGACAGCTTTGACAGCATTTCTTGGCCCGACATATCCAAAAATCCCGCACATACTCTTCTCCTATCGCTCTAAGAGCTTTCCCAGCCTATTGATGATCATCACTGAATAATGGCTTAGTCCCACATTTTTCTATTTTTTATGATTATCCAATCCAATTTCTTCGCGAACTACATGAGCAACTTCCTGAGCTAATTGAATAACCTGTTTCTGTTTAGTTCCCTCTACCATGACACGACAAATATTTTCTGTTCCGGAATATCGGACTAAAATACGCCCCGTATTTCCCAATGTTCTTTCCACAATTTCAATTGCTTCTTTAACTTTCTTTAAAGATTCTAAAGGGGGCTTAGAAGCGACTTTAACATTCACACAAGTTTGAGGATAGCGTTGAACAAAAGAAGCAAGATCAGATAATTTAGCATCTGTCTCAATCATAATACGCAAGACTTGCAGGGCACAAACAAGTCCATCCCCTGTTGTATTATGATCTAGAAAAATCACATGTCCGCTTTGTTCGCCTCCTAAGTTAGCCTCATGCTGTAGCATGTCTTGAATAACATAGCGATCGCCAACTTGAGATTTGATCACGCTGATGCCTAGACTTTCCATCGCTTTTATAAAGCCTAGATTGCTCATAACCGTTCCAACCACACGATTATTTTTAAGCAGGTTGCGTTTCAGCATATCTCGAGCACAAATTGCTAAAATGGTATCTCCATCAATAATTTGGGCGTTTTCATCTACCATGACAACGCGATCAGCGTCTCCATCTAAAGCAATTCCTACATCTGCACGGTGTTCAATAATTCCTTTTTGAACTGTGCCTGGATGTAAAGATCCACAGTCCTGATTAATATTGAGTCCATCAGGATATACCCCATAACTAAAAACTTTAGCATCTAACTCACGAAAAACTAAAGGAGCGACTCGATATCCTGCCCCATTTGCACAATCTAAAACAATACTTAAATTTTTCAGAGAATGGCCTCTTGGAAAAGTGGCTTTGACAAACTCAATATAGCGTCCATCAGCATCGATAATTTTTGTATTTCGACCAAGATCATGATCCTCTGGTAAGCAATCTTGGAAATCATTTTTAGCTACAATCGCCTCTATCTCCCGCTCCCAAGCATCTGGCATTTTAAAGCCTTCGGAATCGAAAAATTTGATTCCATTGTCATAATAAGGATTATGCGATGCTGAAATCACAATACCAGCATCGGCACGATAAGCCCGGGTGATAAAAGCAACGCCAGGCGTTGGCAAAGGACCTACCATTAAGGTGTCAACTCCCATCGAACATAATCCTGAAATGAGAGCATTCTCAAATACATAGCAAGATAAACGAGTATCTTTTCCAATAACAACTCGTGGCTTTCTAGAACGGCTACGCAACATTTTACCAGCAGCCCGTCCTAAAGCAAGAGCGATTTCAGGAACCATAGGAAGCTTGTTAGCTCTTCCTCTTACTCCATCTGTTCCAAAAATTTTGTTCACTTTTTCTCCCGCCATGTATGTCCACCATTTGTTACAATTGATTTAATTGGCCTAAAAAATAACGGTTTTAAATAGCTTAAGCAAGGAAATTTACATCAATCAAAAGTTCATGCGATTTTTCAACAAAATCAAATCTTATTTTCAACTCAACATTTTGGAAAATCTGAGTCTTAATTTCTACAAATCATTTGCTATCAAATAATTAAACAACTAACTTTCCTTTTAGGTTAAATCAATAGACAGTCCACTCGCCTTGCATATTCTTTTCGATGAATGGAGGTTGAGAGGATTAAAATTTATAAAGAAAGACTTATCTATCAATCGTATAGCTATTTAACAGACTCTTAGAGAGGTAATCAATCATGATACGTAAATTAAAATCAGGAAAATACCGCCTTTATTCACGATCTTTGGATCCTCACACAGGAAAGCACCGCAATTTGGGAACCTTTGACACACGCGAAGCAGCAGTCAAGCACGAACGCGAAGTCCAATACTTCAAGCGACATCATTAATTTTTCATTTAAATTGAGCAGTTCTTTTTGTATAGCTAAAGGAAATAGAGACTTTAACTTAACAAATCTTATTGCAATAAATTAATTATTAGACAGTTAAACTATTTTTATCTTGCTGATAGAAGTAAAAAATGATGAAATGATACATTGACTGATGGAATGAAATAATAATTGACTTTTTCATTGGTATGAACTATTTTTTTAGTCAAGCTCATTATATATAACAATTTGTATTTTATCATTTTAAATCAATTTTTAAACAACACTTAGACTAGCTTACACTTCATGCCGATTGGCCAACTTTTCCAATGCCTCTTATGTTGTTAATTGTCTAGGAGCTAACGTTTCGTGCAACCAAAGATTTATTTTGCTAAAGAACATGGCATCGATTCTTCTTTAATTGATTTAGACGCTCTCTATGTTCTTGAAAAACTTCGCCAAGCCGGTTTTATCGCTTATTTAGTAGGTGGAAGTGTCCGTGACCTATTGATTAGAAAAACCCCCAAAGATTTTGATATTTCAACTTCTGCACGCCCTGAGCAAATTAAAGCTATTTTTCAGCGACAATGCATTTTAATAGGACGTCGTTTTCGATTAGCCCATATTCGTTTTGGGCATAAAATCATTGAAGTCTCAACGTTCCGCACGGGGGAAAACGATAGCGGTTTAATTGTTCAAGATAATGAATGGGGAACACCAGAACAAGATGTCTTGCGCCGTGATTTTACAATTAATGGTTTATTTTATGATTCATCCAATCATTCTATTATTGATTATGTAGGAGGATGGGAAGACATTCAGCAAGGAATGTTGCGAATTATTGGAGAACCCGAGATTCGCTTTAAGCAAGATCCCGTCCGTTTACTTCGTTTGCTTAAATTTCAAGCTCGATATGGATTTAAAATAGATCCTGTCACCGAACAAGCTATTTCGACTTGTCGAGAAGAAATTGTCAAAAGTTCGCCAGCTCGCATTTTAGAAGAGATCTTGCGCATGTTAGAATCTGGAGCTTCGGCTCCATTTTTCCGTTTGATGGCAGAACACCACTTTCTTTCGATTCTTTTCCCACGTTTGATGCAATCTTTGCGGACACCGCAGGGAAAATTTATTTTCCACTATTTGACATGTGCAGATCAGCTTTATCAGCATAAAGGCAAAAACACGCTTGATCGTGCAGTGTTGACATCATGCTTAATTTATCCTTTACTAGAGCAAGAATTAAATCACCAATTTTTAAGTAAAAAACAAGTTCCTCATATTGGTGAGATTACCATCGTAGCTTCGACTTTAATTAAAGAGATTTTAATTCAAGCTTTCTCTCATTTTCCTCGGCGTATTTCTTCTATCATGGTTTCTATTTTAGTTGCCCAATATCGAATTACGCCTTTATCTGGCAAACGTCATTATCGCGAAAAATTATTCCGCCACAAGGATTTTGATTTAGCACTTAAATTCTTAAAATTACGCGCTTTAGTTGATGAAAAATGGGTTGACATTTATACTTCTATACGCAATCAATATCGTCAGCTAGTTCGCCATGGAGAGCGTAAACATCACCATCATTCTCCTCGTCATGGCCACCACCACCACTCTAAACGAGAACGGCCTCATGCCTCTTCATCCTGATCCATTACATCCTCTTCACGGTTCTCCTATTTATTATCAAGGACCAGGTCCTCAAGCTGGGACCAAGCCTGCTGTCTTATTTTTTGCTTTATCGGCTCAAATGAGTCTATTTGAGGAACCGTTTAATCAACCTGTCGTACGTCTCAGTCAACAAGGAATTCGCGTTTTTTCTTGGGATCTTCCTTTTCATGAACCTGGCCAAGATCCTCATGAAGCCATGTTCCAATGGGCAAATGCGTTTATTCATCGTCCTTCTTTTATTTCAGATTTTCTCGATCTTTGCCAAATCAATATTGATTATTTAATTGAAGAAGGACTGATTGATCCTCAGCAATTAGCCGTTGCAGGTTTATCTAGAGGTGGATTTATTGCCACACACTTAGCAGCCCGCGACTTACGCATTAAGACTGTATTGGGATTTGCTCCTTTGACTCAACCTCAACCTTTAGAAGAACTTAAACATTCAACGAAAGTCTCTTTTGATCAAATTGCATTAACATCTTTAGTCGATCGCCTCATTCATACCAGGCTGCGCTTTTACATAGGAAACCATGACACGCGTGTGGGAACAGATGCTTGTTATTATTTTATTCGAGAGTTAACAGAAGCAGCTTTTAATAAAGGAGTGCGTTCTCCTACTGCTGAATTGATCATTTATCCGTCGATCGGTCATAAAGGCCATGGGACACCATCGGTTATTTTTCAGGATGGAGCAGATTGGATTAAAGAACAATTCACGTGATTATATTTCTAAGTTCATCAAAATCATTTAACCCAGGAGGCTTTCGTGAGCCCTATTTATTCTGTTGTAATTCCTTTGAAAAACGAAGCCAGCAATATTACTGATTTAATTCATGAACTTGAACCTGTGATGCATAGCTTAAAACAACCTTGGGAGCTCATTTGTGTAGATGATGGATCCACGGATGAAACACGTCTAATCTTAAAAAACTTAGCGAAGCAAAAATCTTATTTGCGCATGGTTTTATTTAAGCATAATTATGGACAATCAAGTGCTTTTGACGCTGGTTTTAAAGCAGCGCAAGGACATTTTGTGATCACATTAGACGGCGATGGACAAAATGATCCTAAGGATATTCCCAAACTTGTCAAATTGATTGAAGATTGTGATCTTGTCTGCGGAATTCGCCTTAAAAGAAAAGATACTTTAACCAAAAGAGTCACTTCTAAATTAGCAAATTTTGTACGCAACTGGGCTTGTGAAGATGGCGTGCAAGATACAGGATGCTCCCTCAAGGTATATCGTAAATCTTGCCTAGATCAAATTAAAATGTTCCATGGAATGCATCGCTTTCTCCCAGCTCTATTTAGGATGGCAGGTTTTCGTATTCAACAAACTCCTGTTAATCATCGTCAAAGATTAAGAGGGAAAAGTAATTATAATTTCTTTAACCGTTCATTTAACACGATAGCAGATTTGTTAGCCGTACGCTGGATGAAAAAACGCTATTTACGTTATCAAATTGAACATGAACATTCCCAACGCTAGATTGAATCTATGATAAGTGGCGTAGGAAACTTTTTTTCATTCCTACCCACTTGCATGGCTAATGCAATAGTTAAAATTTCGGCTTGAACAAAAGCCCTAAATCCAAGTTGTGAATTCACTCCGGTATAATATCAACAATGAGCTTAGATTGCGTGTCTCTAAAATGATTTAATGAATATGATAAATTAATTAATCTTATCTATCAATTAATCGAATCTAAAGCTTGACAGTTTGTGAAAGCTAAATGCTATAATGATTGGACTTTACGATTTAGTTTTTTATACCAAAGAGAATCCAAAAATTGAGATTTCGGCTTGAACGAAAGCCCAAATTCCCATTTTTGAATTCACTCTGGTATCTTTAATTCTTGAAAGTGAAGACATATTGTCACCAATAAGTATTTTTTAGCATAGGAATTCAATCGTGGATGAGTGGCGAACTTTTCTATATCCGCTTGGTTTTTTATCGGCTCTTGCCTTTGGAGCGCGCTTTATTATTCAATGGTTGCAAAGCGAAAAAGCTCAAAAGAGTCTCGTCACCCGTTCTTTTTGGCAGTTGTCTTTACTTGGCAATATCTTATTAATGATGCATAGCTTTATTCAAATTCAATACCATATTTATATTGTGCAGGTCTGCAACGCCGTGATTTCTTGGCGTAATTTAAATTTAATGCAAACAAAGCGGCCACCTCTTTCCCTTCGTACGGTCTGCTTGCTTCTCATTGGAATAATGCTTGCTTCTTCTTTAGCTTTTGCCTTTCAAGATTGGTTATTGATAGGAGAAGGAAATTGGTTCCGCATCCCTATAGCTCCTTGGCAATCCTCTTCTATCTCGTCTGTGCCTCTATTTTGGCATATTTTAGGAACCTTAGGTACTCTTCTTTTTTCCAGTCGCTTTTGGGTACAGTGGTGGTTTGCAGAACGCGCTCATAAAAGTCAACTTCCTCTTTCTTTTTGGTGGCTGAGTTTAATTGGAGCTTTGTTATCCATCGCGTATTTCATCCATATTGATGATAGTGTCAATTTAGTGGGACCTCTTCTAGGACTTGTGCCCTATGTCAGAAACCTTATGTTAATGCAAAAAAAACAAGCGGTTAGTCAACAGCCATGACGCATTATTTTTTATTTGCTGGTGAAGCTAGTGGAGACTTACATGGGAGCCGTCTGATGCAAGCTCTTCGCACAACTGAAAAACAAGTTTATTTAAGCGGTGTAGGCGGCCCGTATATGCGTCAAGAAGGTTTAAATTGCTTTTTGCAAATGGAAAACTTTCAAGTCATGGGATTTTCAGATGTCATCAAATCTCTGCCGAGTTTATTAAAACTTTTTTATGCCACACGGGACCACATTTTAAAAGTTCAACCTGACTGCATCATTCTGATTGATTATCCCGGGTTTAACTTGCGTCTTGCGCATGCATTACGCAAACAAGGCTTTAAAGGCAAAATCGTTCAATATATTTGTCCAACAGTTTGGGCACATGGAAAAAAACGCATTGAAATTTTAGCTTCCCATTTTGACCTTCTCTTGACCATCTATCCTTTTGAAGCTACTTATTTTTCTCATACATCTTTGCAAGTCAAATATATTGGTAATCCTTTGGCTGAAACCATTCAGTCTCATCATTATCAAACTGATTGGATGAATCAAATAGAATTGCCTGCTGGCAGAGAGATCATTGCTCTTTTCCCAGGTAGTCGGCGAGGAGAAATTTTGCGTCATGTTCCTCAGCAACTTCAGGCAGCATTGCAATTGAAACAGTGCAATCCCAGCTTGCTTTTTGCAATGTCATGTGCACATGACAATTTAAGGAATGATTTATATCATCTTATTCAGCAAAGTCCTTTACGTTTAAATCAAGATCTTTATGTGGTCCCACCTTGTTATCATTACGAGCTGATGAAAGAGTGCAAGACAGCATTAGCCAAGTCAGGAACGGTCACACTTGAGCTCGCCTTTCATTGCATTCCTACTGTTGTACATTATGAACTGTCAACACTTAATTATCTCATAGCTAAATATATTTTAAGGCTTCGCCTTCCTCATTATTGCATTGTGAATATTTTAGGAAAGCAAACGATTTTTCCTGAATTAATAAATCGGAATATTTCCTCGCATAACTTACAAGAACAATTAAACATTGTACACTTTAATTCTATCAAGAGACAGCAAATTCAAGAGGCTTGTCAAATACTCAAACAGCAATTGGGAAATCAACCTTCTCATCAGTGTGCAGCGAAAGCGATCTTGGAGCTCATCGAATGTTAAAATCGTCCTTTAGAAATTGGAAAAAAAGACTATTTAAAATTAGAAGCTTTTTAGCTGCCAAATTAAGTCAAGGCTTGATCAATCTCCTCATGAAAACTTGTCGTGTTCAAGTGCAAGGATTAGAGCAGTTTTGTCGGCTTGCAGCAAACGAAAAATGTATTTTAATGCTTTGGCATAACCATTTAGTCATCGTTCCTTTTATTTTATCTCGCTACACTCCTCAAATCCAATACGCTGCTATTGTAAGTGGAAGCAGAGATGGGGATATTCTCAGCATGATTGTTCATTCTTATAAAAATGGAAATACCATTCGAGTTCCTCACTTAGCTCGTTATCAGGCTTTACAAGAAATTATTCGCCAAATAGAGTCTCAGAAGCATGTTGTCATTATTACGCCAGACGGTCCACGCGGACCAGTGTATGAAATGAAACCAGGGCTTGCAATAGCAGCACTAGAAACACAAGCTAACGTTGTGTCTTTAAATTGGAAATCTAAAACATTTTGGGAACTCAAAACTTGGGATCGTTTACGTATACCTATGCCTTTTACAACTATTCAAGTGAGCTTTGAGGCTCCCATTCGCCTGGAAAATTTCACCTTAACTTCTCTAGAGGAAGCAAGGGCCTTTCTTAAAGAACGATTACCACAAGACTAGGGTGTTTGGAAAATGCCAAAGCCCTAAAGTAAAAAGGGAAACTTATGGGAATTTTTTCTACTGAAAGTATCATATCAAGCCTTCCAGATGATAGTTTGATGAGAATCTTTTCCTTTTTGCCCAATCCTTATGCTTTTGCTTCTGTTTGCAAGCGGTGGAGAAATATTATCTTTTCTGAAGATGACTCTACAACTAGTCCGCAATCAAGCGCCTCTAAAATCCAATTTTTTTTGTGGAAGGAAATCATTAAAAATCATTTGCCTCTCCATTATAACATTCTAGCCCAACAAAAACTAACAGCAAAAGATTGGAAGCAATTACATTTAAAGATTTTGAATAGATCTAAATGGCATCAAGCCTTGATAACAAAATCTTTTAAGGTAGAGATTCTCCAAAAAAATTCAAGTCGCTTTGATACGTATCACGATGCTGTATTAACTCATGTAGCAAAACCTACTCCCCTCTTTCATTTACTTAGTCCTCAGACCTTTCGGCATTTTCTTACCCTTATAGAAAACGAGAAAAACAATTATACCACTTCTTCTAAACATCTTTATTCCATCCCAAGGAAAGCTATAGAATTTAAAATAAATGAAACTGCTATTGCCTGTATTTTTAGCGAAGGAAAAATTACAATCTGGGATAGGCAAACAGCAGAATGTATTACTTCAAAAGTTCATGAAGAAGGCTTCAGGCACTTGCAAAAAGGAAGTAATTTTTTTGTTTGCAGTCTAGGAAAGGATGTTGTTATTTTAAGACCATTTAAAACTGATATTACTCTAAAGGGACATGAAGACCTTGTTTCTTCTGTACATATCAATAAAGAAGAGCCTTTATGCATCATAAGCGGTTCTGCAGACAAAACCGTTCGAGTTTGGAGTTGGCAAAATAATCAAATTGTCACGACCGATTTAAAAAAAATAGAGTTTCAGGCTAATGCTATTGATTCTAACGATAATAAATTTTTTTGTATAGCTGGAGCCTACTTATTCATTTGGGATAGAAATGCTCCCCAGTCATGTCTTCAATTAAAGAGCTTATCAGGCTACACATTTAATACCTTAGCAAAAAGCGGAAATCTTATTGCGACAGGAACTTTTAATGGCGAAGTCATGATCTGGAATCAGAATACAGGAAACTGCTTCAGGACCTTGCATGTGGGTTATCTACAGCTACATCATCTATCTTTCGATTCTTATCATCTGATTTGTGGAGCTAAAAGAGTGATTTATATCTGGGATATCATCATCAATAAGCAAATCGGCTATTTACCACTTGAATTAGCCGGCTTTCCTTATGATGACATTGAAAATATTTCTCAGTTTTCTGTGAACGACAATCATATGATTGTAGGAGTTCAGTCTAATGATTTTCCAGCTACAATTGTGAAATTTACGCCGATTAAATATCCAAAACCATCATTTTGCACGCTCATTTAAGATTGTCAGGTTAAAAAACTTTTAATGCTAATTGATGTTTAATTTGTTGAATAAATCCATTTTGAACAAGTTGAATAGCTCCTTGGATACCTTGGAATAGCCCCTTAGCGGTTGAATGACCATGGCACTTCACAACAACACAATCCACACCGCAAATGATGGCTCCATTATATTCTTCGGAGTCAAATTGATAATGCAAATAACGCAAAATATCCCGGCTTTTTTCAGGAACAAACTCTTTTAAAGTTTGATGAATTTGTTGCAAAATAAAGGAAGAAACTCCCTCAGAGGTTTTAAGCAAGACATTACCAGTAAATCCATCTGTAACAAGGACATCCACAACCCCTTGAAAAACTTCTCGTCCTTCAATATTCCCGACAAATTGCATCTCTCCGCGTTGGCTTTGCTCTTGAAGCAGCTGATAAGCCTGACGAACTTCTGAAGTTCCCTTTTTTGATTCCACTCCAATGTTGAGTAAACCAACACGAGGTTGTTCAATCTTCTGACAGCAACGCTGATAAGCAACCGCTAACTGAGCGAATTGAACAAGATGATAAGCCTTGCAACAAACATTTCCTCCCACATCAATAATGGCGACATCGCCTTTTTCAGTCGGTAAAGTGGCTAACAAAGCGGGACGTTTAATTCCGGGTAATAAAGGCAAGGATAAGGTTGCACCTGCAATCAATGCACCTGTATTCCCTGCTGAAACAAAACCATCTAAATAACGTTTTTTTAAAAGCTTGACTCCTAAAGCAAGCGAAGAATTCTTTTTTTGGCGGATAGCCAAGAGCGGCTCATCTTGCATTTCAATCACGTCAGAAACAATTTGAAATTCTAGGTGAGCGCGTCTCAAAGGATGGCGAGTAGAAGACTGCGATAAAATTTCATCTAAAGCTGCTTGCGTGACAAAAGTAACCAAATTAACCTGAGGAAACTCTTCAGCAGCTTGTTCGATTGCTTTAAATAGGACAGCTGGAGAGCAATCGCTCCCCATAAGATCAATCCCTATGCGCAAGTGTTTGACTCCCTATCGCGAACTTATTGAGCTTCCTTTTCAGCAGAAACTTTTTCGCCGTATGTTCCACAAGCTTGGCAGCTAAAATGAGGACGGCGTGGGCTTCCACAATTTGCACAGGTAGATAAGTGTTTAGGCTTCTTTGCATGATGAGCACGCTTTGAATTTTTGCGCGCATTTGACATACGATTACGTGGCACTGCCATGGTAAATTCTCCTAATCAATAATTTATAATAACTTATGGCTTCCAGTCTAAATCAGCAAAAGGGTGATACCCCTCATCTTCAGATTGCTTGCTGGAAGGTTCTTTCAAATATTTTTTATAATCTTTACGACGCGGACAAGTTCCACCTTCGCATTCAACAAATGAGGGAACTTCCAATAAAATGGTTTCACGCAAAAGATCTTTAAAATTGTATATTCCTGATTTAATTTCCTCTACCGGTTCGCTATAATAAAAGTTTTGAATATGAATGGGAATTTTAACCGGTTCATTGCAAATCGAACAGGGCACAACTGCCTCTGTTTTAATATTCCAATGAAAGACCAATTCATGTTCTGCAAGATAAGCAACGCCTTCTAACTCGACTGGTTGATCAAAAGCCAAATCTGGTTCATGCAGATCAAGAAAATCTGGAGCTAGTTTTTCTTGAATTTTTTCTTCATGACCATCTCGCAGCTGTTCAACATAAATTTTGAAAACGTCATCCATGCTTTTACCAGGGAAATAAAAACCGTGTTAAGGAGTTTATTTTAGGCGACAGAAGGTTTTTTTGCCAACAAATTCTCTTAGAAAGAGAAGATCTTAAGGCATCGATTTTGCTCTTTTACACTCATTTTTTACTGGCAAAGAACCTCTAAATCACTTAAACTTCTGAATATGGTCTAATCCATTTATAAAGATGTGGTCGTCCGTGGAGATCTGAGTCAAATTAGAATTCTTCGCATGCTTACATCTTAAGGTATAAGCTTAAGCGTTATGAAAATTAACAGATTTTAAATTATTAAAAGAGTGTCTCTGAATGTCTAAGCATTTGATTTAAGCGGGTTTTGATTCTATTGCATTTCATCTAGTAGATAGATAAGCCAAAAAGTAATGAATCCTAGCATCCTTTCTTCAAGCAAACGCTTAGACATTCAGAGACATTCTCCAAGAATCAGGCCGCCTAGAGTTCTAGGTCAGGCAAAAGAAATTAACGAAACAAAGAGACGCAAGTTCGTCGGTTAAAAGTTACGGGACCTCTTAAGAATTAACCTGTGATAAATCTAAGGCGCGTCTGCAAGTTTAGAATCCTTTGATTTAAAGCAAAGACTTTAAATTCGTAGATTGTACTTAAATACCAAGATGATTCGCAGTCAATGCAAACGCTTTTTCTAACAGAGTTATAGGTCCTATTGTCCAATCAAACGAGATGATTAAACAGTCAAGAGTCGAAATTATATCACATTTTTTTAATTTTGACTTGATGTTGTTCTAGCAAGGAGATTAGATCAGTCATTCCAGACAGCTAAGAGAAAACACCTCTTTTGGGGACAAGACGAATTTGTGTTTTTCGTTCAGAGACTGAAAGGTGACGAAATGCACGAAATTTTACTTAATATTGAATCGAAAGAAACTCGCTATGCGCTCTTAAAAAACGGAGAGCTGCGCGATCTGATCATTGAGCGCAAGAAAGAAAGGCAACTGACAGGGAATATTTATCGCGGAAAAGTCAAAAATATTTTGCATAATATCCAATCTGCTTTCATTGATATCAATGAGGGAGAAAATGGCTTTATCCACATCTCAGATATTATTGAAAATACAAAGAAATTCGAACAGTTGTTTGATATGGACTTTGATCTCGATTATGATATCAAAGCTCTCAACGACAAAGAACAACAAAATCTCGATATCGAACAATTGATGAAACCAGAACAACCTGTACTTGTTCAAGTTGTTAAAGAACCCATTGGCTCTAAAGGAGCCCGTCTAACTTCCAATGTGTCCATTGCAGGACGCTACCTTGTGTTATTGCCCAATTCTTCCCATCGAGGCGTATCACGCAAAATTGAAGATCGAGCAGCGCGCGAGCGTCTTAAAAAACTTATTCGCGCCTTTGAAATGCCACAAGACATGGGATTAATTTGCCGTACAGCCAGCGCATCGGCCACACCAGACATGTTAATTGCTGAAGCTCATGATCTGTTGCATAATTGGCAGACTATTATGGAAAATTTCCAGAAAGCGAACGAGCCCACTTTGCTTTATGCAGAATCAGACTTAATCAAACGAGCCGTCTTAACAGCAATTGATAAACGCTATGATCGCATTTTAGTTGATGATTATGCCACTTATCAAACATGTAAGCGCCTTTATAGCCGTTATGCTAGCGAGCATGCTTTGCGCATTGAATATTATCGTGATAAAACGCCCATGTTTGAGCGTTTCAACGTTGAAAGAGAAATTGAGAAAACGCTGCGCCGCAAAATTTGGCTGCCGAGTGGAGGATATCTCTTTTTCGATCGAACAGAAGCGATGTATACCATTGATGTCAACTCAGGGCGCAGCAACACCAATAAAACGGACGTCGAGGAATCTCTTCTTCGTATTAATTTAGAAGCTGCAGAAGAAATTGCTCGCCAATTGCGCTTGCGCAATATTGGAGGGTTGATTATTTGCGATTTTATTGATATGCGTTTGCGCAAAAATCAACGTCGTCTATTAGAACGCCTTAAAGATTGCATGAAAGAAGATTCGGCAAAATGCACGATCCTTGGAATGAGTGAGTTTGGCCTTGTTGAAATGACCAGACAGCGCAATCGCGGCTCTTTAATGCAAACTATTTTTACTGGCTGCCCTTATTGTTTAGGAAGTGGAATGGTCAAATCACATGAAAGCGTCTCTATTGAAATTGAACGCGCGTTGAAAAAAGTCATTCATTGTCTAGAACAATATGCGTTTAAACTGATGATTCATCCCGAGCTCGATCATTATCTCAATATTATTGATAAACAATATCTTCTTAAATTGGCTGCTGAACATGGAGCTCGTTTAACTTTTGAAACAGATGATCGTCTCCATCTCAATGAGTGGTGTTTTTATTCAACAGTCACTAATAAACGCATTGAGGTATAACGTGAGCGAGTTCACTTCTAAATTAAATCAGTATTTAGAAAAAGGCCTCATTAATGCAAAGCTAAAAACACTTATTCAAGAGTTTTATAAAAGCTATTGCCAAGCGATCATACATTCGTCTAGTTGTCAAAAAAAAAGTCATGAATCTTTTGAAAAATTAATTGAGCTTATCATAGAACAAGTTCAACATCCTTATCATTTTTCTATTTTTCATCGTAGCGTCCGGCAACCTTTCGATTATTACCAATTTGGATTAGATTTTATCCGCCCTTTTATCGATTTTGAAAATTCTCAAATTTTTGGCTTGAATTCTCTGAAAAAAATTCAACAGCAGCTTAAAAAAGGAGAAAACGTCATTTTACTAGCCAATCATCAAACAGAGCCAGATCCTCAGATCATCAGCCTTTTACTTGAGAAAATAGATCCAAAGCTCGCTTCTGATATGGTATTTGTGGCGGGTCACCGAGTGATTAGTGATCCGATGGCCATTCCCATGAGCTTAGGACGCAATCTTCTTTGCATCTATTCCAAAAAACACATGTCTCATCCTCCCGAGGAAAAAGCCGAAAAAGTCTTGCATAATCAACGTACGCTAAAAAAAATGCAAGATTTGCTTAATGAAGGTGGATATTGCATTTATGTTGCTCCTAGTGGAGGACGCGATCGTCCTAATACAAGTGGTCAATTTGATGTCGCTCCTTTTGATACGCAAAGCATAGAATTCTTTTGGCTAATGGGTCAACAAGCTGAACATCCGACTCATTTTTATCCCCTGGCTTTAAAAACTTATCATTTGATGCCGCCTCCTCATCACGTTGAAAAAGAATTAGGTGAAAGAAGAATTATTCACGTCTCTCCTGTGTATCTTGCTTTCGGAGAAGAAATTGAAATGGAAAATTTTCCAGGAAGTGAAAATTTAGATAAAAGAGAAAAACGAGCTAAACGGGCTGAATACATTTGGAATAAAGTGCACCAAGATTACCAATCTTTTCCAGAAAATCAAAAATTCGCTTAAAAAATGGTCCAAAAATTGATGCAAACCCCCTATTTTTCTAATATTTTCTCTATCAGATAAATAATTAAAGAGAAATTAAATAGTTAAACTTAACCTTTGATTATTTATCCGATAAAGAAAATGTTAGAAAAAACGGTTAATTCTAATTTTTATTGAATATTTATTCAAGACCGACTAAACAATTTATAGTAAACATTTGATGTTTTTTTATAATAAATTACTAGATATTTATCATGGATGCGTGGTATTATAATTTATTTTACAGCGTTTAAATTATACTTTTTATCAAAGCAGGCGATTAATGACTTTTTTTTCAGCAAACAATTTAAGTTGTTATTACAATTTTATTTCAAAAAACCCTCAAGAACTTGAAATAAGTTATTGTTCTCGCAAACCTTTTTCCATAAACTCTGCTTATCAGACATTAGAATCATTAAATAATTGTAAAAAAATTATTTATTTTCAAAAGAACGAAACAATTCAGCAAATTGCAAATAGAATTTATCAAGGTTATCAAGACAAGTACAAAAAAAATGTTTGGTTCTATAAAAGATGGATTGACACGCTAAAAGAATATTTTTGTTTATCTACACAAAGACAAAAAATTACTAAGCTTTATCAAGAGGTGATCAAGCGTTCTATAATCTTAGAATGCAAAAGTGCATCATCAATAGACAAGAAAAACAGTCAAAAAACTGTTCCCTCTCTTGATCAATCGAACCAACAGATGCAAAATAAGGTGTTAAAAAAAGATCATCAAGCACTATCCTTTTCTACTCCCGTCGAAAATAGAGGGGGATTTGCTAATGGAGGATCAACTTGCTATATTAATACTATCTTACAATGTGTGAGAAATTCTTCTCTTTTTTGTCGCTATTTACTTCAATCTCGCACTCATATGCCAAGATTCAAAAATGAGAGTGAGGAAAAATTTTTACTTCGCCAACAAATCCGAGATCTATTGTTGAATATTTTTGAGATATCAAATAAAGGAGAAACAGTAGCAGGGACTCAAATCGATGGCTTGCGTAAGTTATTCATGCAATATAACCCATCCATTACAACAGGATTTGGAGATCGACGAAGTATTTGGATCGCTTTACATCATATTTTTAATATACCCGGAAATAAACAATCGGATGAAGGAGAAGATGAATCTCTGGCTTATTTTTCTCCTATTTTAACTATTGTTGCTGATTCGCCTCTTGGTTCTTTGCAAAAAAAAATGAATGTTATCACGGCAGACGAAAAAGATATTCTTCACGATGTTAGCCCTCTTTTGGCAATAGTGATAAATCAAAAACCAGGTTTAGTTCCTGATCCTGAATTTTATCTTGATATAAAACTTTTAAATAAATCTCAATCGCTTAAATATCGTCTTATTGCTCTAAATATAGATATAGATAAATACCATTCGGTGGCATATATTAAGAATTTAGAATCTTCAAATGATTCTTGGGTTTGCTTTAATGATTCTATCAAACATTCTGTTTCGACAATCAATGATAGCGTGAAGAAAAATATTGGGATGTGTTTTTATGAAAGAATTTCCTAATGTATAGGCGATTTTAGAAGCCATTAGTCCAAAAGGTATCAACGCATGACGGTTATATTGCTCTTTAATTTTAAGAGAAAAAGCTCGAACTATAATGCAACCATTCGCCCTATATTTTCAATTTAAATAAATTAGCAACTTCGAAAGAGGTCTAATAAATCTTATGGAAATTCATTTGATGTTAAATATCTCTATTTAAACTTGGAATATACCGAAATGCACTCAAAATTTGGATGCATTTCGGTCTTTATTTAAATGTTTTTCTAAATAAAAAATTGTTAAAGCAAAAAGTTCCCAATATTCTTTAATAATAGAAATATCTAAAATTCTATTTAAAATTGCTTGTTTATTGAAACATGCGTCTTGAAAAACGTTCAAACTAGAGAGAATTAACTGACAGGTCAGTTAATTCTTCAGTTAATTCTATTCTGAAATCTTTCATTACGTTGCAGCTTCTGCCAATTCGTAGTTTTCTGGCTTTGATTCTTGTTTGGATAAATGCTTCCCTAATTTCTTAGTTGCAACAATTGACATTCCAATGACGATTACGGCTGTCACTCCAACAATGGGAATATGGCCAGCTGTCGAGCCAAAGGTCACGAGCAACACTTGATAAAGACAAGAAGAGCCTGATTTACCTAAACGCGATCCCACGCTATCGATCACCGACTTCGCCCGCATCCGCTCCTGTTCATCGATTGAAAGAAAAGCCATCTCTTTACACATGTCAAAGATGGTATACTTAGCCGTCAACGAAAGAACATAATAAATAGATCCAAGCGTCATCACTAAATACAAGGGGTTCATATTTAAAATGGAAGATAAAGGAGCGATGTGCTCTTCAGGTAATTGAAAAGCAAAGAAAAAGGTAAAACTTGTGATAAATAACATAATCGGCGTGATTAAAGCAACTTGAGACCAGCTGAAGACTTGAAAAATCCAGCGGGCTGTCAGTGACATCACAACCGCCAAAATTCCAATAATAGAGGTTAACTGATTGACATACGCGTTATAAGCTTGAGGTAAAGGATAGACATTTTTAATACTTTCCTTCCAAACCACTTCAACGAGATTATTGGTCAAACCAAAACCGACAACTAATAGAGCTATACAAAAAAGCGGTCGCGATTGGAAAATACAAAGCAAACTTTCTTTAAAAGAAACCGAACGCGACGATTTTTTAGACTTTAACGTAGAGGAAACTACCGGGTAAAGAACCGATAACCGCCGATTAATGCCTATAGTGCCAATTCCACATCCAATGACAATCAAAACAACGAGCTGCATGGTTTCTTGCCAAGAAAGATAGTGAGTTAAACTCTGACACAAAAAACGAGAAGTCTGGCCCGATAAAATTCCTGCACAATTTCCAGCAAATACACAAAGAGGATAAAACAGCTTTGCTTGATCAACTGAAGTGATTTCATTTAAATACCCCCAAAAGAGCACGGTTAAAATCATCATTGCCCATAGCTCTGCTGCCAAGTAAAAAAAAGTATAAATCCAATAGGAGACCATAGCAATAAAGCCTTTGCACCCTACCGGAAGAACCATTTTTAAGAAATCTGCCAAATGATTTAAATAGAGTTCCTCCCGAAAAGGATAAAGGCAAAAGGCAAAAAGTGCATAACAACTCAGCAGCAGCCCCACAAAAAAATAAAATGTCTTTTCCCTACCCATTTTTTGATAAAGCTTCGAAAAGAGATAGCTAACCAAAACAGCAAAAGGAAGAATAATCCAAATTTTAATAAAAGGAATCACCTCCGCTCCAGCATCACTCGATGTAATGACCAGCGTATCCTTTAAATCTTTTAAAATATGGTAGACAAAGATAATTAAGAAAAATTGCCCTAAGATCAGGGCTTGCTTCACCCAAGGTGTCGTCGAAGAATCACTAAAAGAATTATTTTGATTTGAATTTTTCATGTACTTTTTTTTTTGCAGAATTTCTGCAAAAGAAAAGTACGGTTAAAGATAAACTGTTTAAAAAAGCAATCTGCTTGTAATTTTGCCCATTATAGATAGGCGATAAGCAGAAGTCAATCAAAAATTGTATTAAAAGAGACGGTTTCCTACTTTAAATCTGTTGCTAGCCTTCTCTCTTCTCCAATAAAAATGAAACTTTTCAGCTTGTCTCCTCCTCCTTTTTATATACTGATAATTAATTATTAATATCACAAATTTGATTTAGTTAATTTCACAATTAAACAATTTAATTGAATTTAAATTAAAAATAGTGTATAATTTTTAATTTAATTGAATCTTTAATAAGATTAAAGGGAGAAACAATGAGGCTTAAGATTTGGACATATTGTTTGATAGTCGCCATTGGTTTGCAGGCTTTATTAATAGGAAAGGAATCATCTTACCGAGTCATACCAGACCAAACATCCGTCCCTATTTTAACCCCTTCTCTAGCCAAAAGGCAAACTCTTAAGCTACAATTATCTAATGGATTAGAAGCCTATTTGATTTCTGACCCTGAGGCAACTCAGGCGGGAGCTGTTTTAACTGTCCAAGCTGGAAGTTGGGATGATCCAGAAGAATATCCTGGAATTGCTCATTTCTTAGAACACATGTTATTTTTAGGAACAGAAAAGTATCCAATTGAATCCGATTATGACCGTTTTATTCGAGCGCATAACGGCAAATCAAATGCTTATACATCCAGTGATCATACTCTTTATCTTTTTTCGATCGATCCGAGTGCTTTTGATGAAGCTTTAGATCGTTTTTCTTTCTTTTTTAAAAAACCGCTTTTTAATCCTTCCGGCGTAGAAAGAGAACTGCATGCGATTGATCAAGAATTTGCTAAAAACCTTGATCAAGATGGTTTTCGAGAGTTGTATGTCAGTAAAGAGCTAGCGAATGTTCAACATCCTTTTCATCGCTTTAGCATTGGAAATTCGGAAACTTTATCTCAAGTGACACAGCAAACTCTTAAGGAATGGTATCAACAGCATTATAGTGCACATTTGATGCGCCTAATTGTTTATGCTCCAGAATCTTTAGACAAATTAAAAGCACTAGTTCTAGAAGATTTTAAAGATATCCCTTCGACTTGGCAAGAGCCTGCTAGTCCTCAAGTTTCTCCTTTAGCGGAGGAAATGCGGGGAAAAATTGTTTATATTGAGCCTGTACAAGACATCAGAAGTCTTCATTTAACCTGGGAGCTTCCTCTATCATCCGTGCATCAGACTTCTTTTCGTCCTGAAAACTTAATTTGTTACATTCTAGGAGATGAAGGACCTGGAAGTTTGTTAGCTCACTTAAGAACTGAAGGACTTGCAACTGAATTGAGCTGTGGCAGCTCCCATTTAGGAAAAGATCATTTATTATTTTCTCTTTCTATTAGTCTTACACCGGCTGGACTTGAAAATGTATTTGAAGTGATCCAGAATTGCTTTCAAGCTATTCAAAGCTTGCAGCACCAAAATCTTCCACCTTATCTGTTTGATGAATTAAAGAAGATTCACCGTCTTCGTTACCAATATCAATCACGGGAAGATACGTTTAACCATCTGATGAATTTAGGTGGGCAAATGGTTCATGAAGATTTGAGTACTTTTCCAGAATCTGTTTCAATTCCTCAAGGATTTGATCAAAATTTGGTCCGCAATTTTTTGCATGATTTAACTCCCCAGCGTGCTTATTTTACTGTTTTAGCTCATCATCCAGGCATTACATTTGATCAAACAGAGCAATGGATTAAAGTTCCTTATAAAGTGACAAATTTGTCTTCTGAGCAATTAGCTGCTTTAGATAATCTGCCTTTTTATTCTCAATTACATCTCCCTCAACCCAATCCTTTTATCCCGCAAGATTTCAAACTTGTGAATGATTTTTCATCTCAAAAAGCAACTGAGAAGGTATTCCCACATCCTACTGTCTTAATAGACAATGCTAACGCTAAAATTTACTTTGCAGCAGATGATCGATTTCAACTTCCTCAAACCATGTGGTTTTTTGAAATTAAAACTCCATTCATCGAAGCAAAGGATCCTTCAAAAGTGATGTTAGCCGACCTTTATATTAAATGTTTGCAGGAAGCTTTGCATCCTTATAGCTATCCAGCTCACGTTGCTGATCTTTCTTATCAAATTTCTCGAACAACAAATGGTATTCTTTTATCTTTATCTGGCTATCAAGATAATACCGAAATTTTATTTGATGCCATTCTGAAAAATCTCAAAAATTGCCGTCCTTCCAAACAAGAATTTGAAAGCCTTAAAAACTTCATTTTGAATCAAAACCGTCCTAGCAGCCAAGAAAGCCCTCTGCAACAAGGAGTAGGACTTTACCATCAGCTCCTATATGAATTCTCTTCAAATGGTCAACAACGAGAAAAAGATTTGAAAAGCCTTTCTTATGAGAATTTCATCTACTATATGGATCATTTATTCGATCAAACTTACACACAAGGCCTTCTCTATGGAAATATTAACCAAGAGCAAGCCTTACAATTGTGGAAAAAACTGCAGCACACATTAAAAAGCCAGCCTTTTCCACATGATCAACAAGTAACGGAAGGAGTTCTTGTTCTGCCTGCTCAATCCGGTCCTTATCTCTTGAATTTGAATGTACAATCTTCGGCAAATGCAGCGGTTTTAGGAATTGAAAATCCAACCTTTTCATTTAAATCCCGTGCTGCTCAACAAATTTTAGCACAGGCGATGAATAGTGCCTTTTATTCCACCTTGCGAACCAAGCAACAAACAGGATACTTGGTTCACTCTTGGACTGAAGATGTCGATCAGCATCTTTTTACTTTTTTTGCCGTTCAATCTTCGACTCATGCACCTCGTGATTTGCTTGCCCGTTTTGAATTGTTCATTGAAAGCTTTTTAGCAGAGATGGAAGAAAATGAATTGACAGCTGACCAATTTGAAAGCATTCGACAGTCTCTTTTGAATTCCTTGGAAAACTTTCCTCAAAATTTAACTGATACAGGATATTTGCTTAAAACTCTGGCTTTCCAGTATGAAGGAGATTTTGATCGAATGGATAAACGTATCCAGGGATTCAAAGATTTGACTTACGAGGAGTTTTTGCAAATTGCAAGGGAATTTTTAGGCAAAGACAATAAGCAACGTCTCGCCATCTTACTGGAAGGAAACACAAGTACTCCTGACTTCCATTATCGTACCCTTTCCAATCCTCAAGAATTACGGAATTTGAGTCACTATACGTCTTTAAGTGGAGAAGAAGAAAATCATAATGGAAGTCACTCCTTTTCACTGGATTAGTTTTAACCTTTTTATTCTTTTAATTCTGGCTATTGATCTTTGGCGCTTCTATCAACATCCTCACTCTGTGGGGATGAAAGAAGCGCTGCTTACCTCTTGCAGCTGGATTGTACTGGCCTTAATTTTCAATGGATGGATTTACTTTTCTTTTGGCCACAAACCCGCCCTTGATTTTTTTACAGGCTATTTATTAGAAAAAGCCCTGAGTGTAGATAATCTTTTCATCTTCCTACTCATTTTCTCGCATTTTAAAGTACCCGAAACGGCTAAGCACCAAGTATTATTTTATGGCGTATTAGGAGCCATTGTGATGCGCGCTTTGCTCATCTGGGCTGGAATTGCATTAGTTGAACAATTTGACTGGATATTTATTGTTTTTGGTTTATTTCTTATTTTTACCGGAATCCATTTAGCCTTTAAAAAAGAAAGTGAAGAGGAAATTGAGAAAACCTACTCTTACCAAGTTTTACAAAAATGGATTCCTTTGACAGGTTACCAAGGAAACCGCTTTTTAGTAAAACAAGAGGGAAAATGGATGGCAACTCCCCTTTTAACTGTTCTCATTTTAATTGAAACAACTGACTTAGTTTTTGCTCTCGATTCTGTTCCGGCCATTTTGGGTATTACAACCGAGCCATTTATTGTCTATACCTCTAATATTTTTGCCATTCTTGGCCTTCGCTCTCTTTTCTTTGCTTTAGAAGGCATGATGAAAGTCTTTCATTTGATTCACTATGCTTTAGCCTTTATTTTAGTCTTCATTGGAAGTAAGATGATCATCGAAGATATCATACGTGTGCCAACTTGGGTGACTTTATTGACCCTGCTTAGCGCATTAACCATTGCCATCATCAGCTCTTTGCTTTTCCCCAATTCAACAGAAGAAAACAATTGATTGAAGTAAGCTCAAGCTTTTCATTTTGACAATAAAACCCACAAAACAATAAAAGAAAATCAAAGGCGATCAACAAATTATCAATTCATTCTTGTACTTAATTAATTTATTTAATAAAATTTCAACTATGTCATTTTTAAATGGAGATTAATTATGTCTATCAAGGAAAATATTGAATCAAAAATTCAAAAAACCGAAAAGAGACTCAGTGAATTTTCCATTAGTCTAAAAAGATTAGATCAAGAGTATCAAGAGCTTTTAAAAGAATTAGGATTAACTCATGAACAACTTAAAGAACATGTAGAGAATCCAAGTAATTTTGAGGTTCCTATTTGGGAACACCTTCAAAATGAAAAAAAGATGTTAGATGAGAAATTAAATTTAGAGCTAAATAGTATTGTCGATCCCCTTAAAACGCAGAAGTCATTGGCAGAAAGGGGCAATGTGCAACAACATTGGCTCTTTGTACGCTAAACACTAACGACTTGTTATTCAATTTATTAAGAAATTCACTAGCGGTCTGGTCTGGTCTAGCAAAATTAATTTGCTAGATTGAGTCCTGAAAGACTGTTCCATCACTTCAAATCATGAGAAATAATCGAACAGGCTCTAACCCGATGGGCAGCTTTTAAACAGTTAATCAACTAGCCATCATTGCCTAACCTTCTCTACTCTTCTATTTCAATTTCTATACCGAAGAGAATTCAAAAATTGAAATTTCGGCTAGCATGAAAGCTCCCAAATTCCAATTTTTGAGTTCTTTTCGGTATAAATGAAACAAGAAGAAATCATTCAATCATAGCTCATCTTTCTAATGCAAAAATAATTGATCGAAAGAAGAAAAATGACTTATCCTATGAAACCTTCAAATTACATTTCTCATTATAAATTAGTTTTATAGTTAAATTAATATTTTAAATAACCAATATATAACGCATTAATTTCAACAATCTTTACAATAAATTTATAAAAAATAATACATATTATATGTAATATAAAATTAAATAATTTAATAACAAATAAAAGGATTAATTAATGCATCCCACACAGTCCACCCAATCTTTTAAGAACCAGCCTCCCATTGATTCATCAATGGAGGCAAAAGATTCAAATAAGTCTGATCTATCTTTAAAGCAAAAATTACTGAGGACAGTAAGTTCGCTTGCTTTGAGGTTTTTTGCCAAAGATTCCACTAGAGATCCTATTGCTGTGAATCCTTCCTCAATCTCTACACTTTCCAAATCCACAGGGACTTCTTCATTTGCTGCCACACAAGTTAATCAGCTGATCCAAAGTGTCAAAGAAACAAAACAAGACAAGGAAGATTTAGCTGAGCCAAACGAGAACGAATTAACTAGCCAAATGGAATCAAAGTCTAATTTTTCGAAAATCTTAAAAGAAAGTGATTCTTCTCCTGTATCCTTTAATCATCAAGCTCAGGTTATTTCTTCGCACAAACTCTACACTGTTGAATTTCAAACGGGTGAAGGACAGAGCACTAAATCGCGTCAAGACATTCTGACACTGCCAGTCCAAAACGGATCTTCTATCATCGAATTTTTAAATAAAGAAGGAGCACGCTACTATTTACAAGCGAAAAATAAGAATAGTGTTCAACTCATTGAGTTTGATAATCATTTTTTTGTTTTTACGCCTGCCGGTAAAGTTTATTTCTCTATAGAAGAGTTGGGATCGGGAAATTTTAAAACTACATCCAAAATTGCCCTCCTAGCTTCCATTCATTTTGAACACATCAAAGAAGAACCATCCAAAGTTCGCGCTTTTTCTGTGACATTAGAAAATTTACCCACGACGCTGCAAAATGCACAATCTCTAAAAAATGAAATCCAAATTAATATTTATATTAGAGAGCAATTTCAAATTTTAAAATTAGCAACTAACTCGAATTCCAATATTTCTCTTTCTAATGTCTGCGTTGCTAAAAGTGTAAAAAATGTTAATGAAAGCCAAGTTGGAATTATGGCTGAGTTATGCGACGGTGACATGGAAACCTATTTAACTAGCAATTATCCATCTCAAGAAGATCTTTACTTTTTTATGAGTGAAATGGCCAAGGGAGTGGGCCAACTGCACAGTATTAATATTATCCATAGAGACCTGAAATCTGATAATTTTCTCTATATTAAAAATGAGCAGGGTCAAATTGTCAAAATTAAAGTAGCTGATTTTGGTTTAAGTTCTAGATTAGAGGAATCCCATCGTTATGAATCTAAAACTTTTCCTTTCTATTTTGTTGATCCACAATGGCTATTAAAACCTGATTATGAGGATGCTCCTCAATTCGACAAGCAATCAGACATTTATCAACTAGGGATTAGTTTTTATCAAATTTTACAAGGATGGAATTTAGAAGACCTTTACGATATTTTTAAAGGTCAAGTTAAAACATTGCAAGCGCAAGACCAAAATCTAAATGCAGTAGATGGCCTAAGAGCTGTTAAACAGCATCCTGAAAAATGGCTGAGAATGAATGAAATTAAAGATCCGGAAGTTAGAGATATGGTATTGAAAATGCTTAATCCGAATCCTCAAAATCGCCCCTCTATTCAAGAAGTTGAGAGTTTTTTCCTTGAAAAATCAATCGAATTGAAGTCTAAAGCTAAAGCTTCTAAAGCTAAAACTAAATCAACTAACACAGTCCCCCCAAAACTTCTAGCGAAGAGAGGGTATACAACTGAAAGCGATCCTTGGTAATGCTTTGCATGGCAGAGACCAATTGTTTTAGCAAAAAAATTTGCTAGCTGCGTTACGATGAAGAAAAGCGCAGCTAGCTTTTTTTATATAAGAAAAGAGATTCTTACTGGGGATCCGAATCGCGAAGTAAAAGCTGCTTATTGAATTGGCTAGGTCTCAAATAATCAAATAAAACAGCTTCAAATTTTGAAGCATCACATGAATTCCCGCAAGTAAATAGATCAATAAAGCAAGCCCCATATTCTGGATAGGTATGAATGCTAGCATGGCTTTCTGAAAGTAAGAATACCATTGTCAAGCCATTTGGAGGAAAAACATGCTTGAGAGAAGATAGGATTTTGGCGCCTGATGCATTCACTGCATCTGCCAAAGCAGCCTCAAGTCCTTTGAGATCGGTAAGGGCTTCTTGGTTACATCCCATATAGCTAGCTACAAAGTGATGACCAATAAATTCATGAATATATTCTGTGCTCTGAAGAGGAACGAGGCACAAAAAAACAAAAAAACAACAAAATTTAATCATTTGATTTTTCATATCTTCTTTTCATTCCCTATTGAAAAATTAGGTCAGCGAAGGTCATAACATAGTAAAAATCAAAATGCAATTGTTTTTTTTAAAGACCGTAGTCAACACGGTCTTTTAAAATTATTGGAAGAATTAATAAGACTTAGCAAAAATAGCATCAAGTGTTGCTTCTTTTCCTGTCAAAACGCATTTTCCTTTTGTACCGGACTGATTAAGAGGCAAGCAACGAATTGTCACTTTAAGCTCTTGCAAAAGTTCTTCTGTTGCAGGATCACCACACCATTTTGCTAATACAAACCCGCCATGAATTTCTGGTTTTTCTTCATTTTGAGGAGTGAAAAAAGCACGCAATTGATCAAATGTTTCGATATGGCGGTAAATATGAGCATCTCGATAGGCTTTTGCTTGTTGGAAGTAATTTCTTTGAATATCTTCTAAGATAGCTCCTGCTTGTTGAACAAGTTGTTGAATAGGCATGGATTCTTTTTCTTTCACCGAACGGTCGCGACGCGCCACCATGACTGCTTGGGATTCCAAATCGCGAGGTCCTACCTCTAATCTCAAAGGAATACCCTTTTTAATCCATTCCCAATTCTTTTCCCCGCCTCTTTTATCACGTTT
Organism: Parachlamydiaceae bacterium; assembly: GCA_044226925.1. Taxonomy (GTDB): domain Bacteria; phylum Chlamydiota; class Chlamydiia; order Chlamydiales; family Parachlamydiaceae; genus JANWJE01. Next base: position 1,283,009 of record JBGAGC010000001.1, on the reverse strand, counting down.
ATCAACATGTACAACCAAAGGCTTACCAGCAAAGTGTTGTGCTCTCAAATCACTAGCTAGACGTTCTGCATAAGCTAAAATATCGGGTTCCAATTCTGGTTTAGGAATTACAGGAATAATCACAATGTGCTTAGGAGCAATACGAGGAGGCAAACGCAAGCCATCATCATCGCCATGGCACATAATTAAACTTCCAATTAAGCGCGTTGTCATTCCCCACGAAGTGGTATAAGCATATTCTAGTTGTCCATCTTTGTTACTAAAACGAATATTAGAGGCTTTAGCAAAATTTTGACCTAAATAATGAGATGTACAGGATTGAAGCGCTTTACGGTCTTGCATCATGGCTTCAAGTGTATAGGTGTTTTGAGCTCCAGGGAAGCGCTCTCCAGGAGACTTTTCTCCCATAATGACTGGAATTGCTAAAACATCTTCCACCATATAGCGATAAACTTCTAACATTTTAAGAGTCTCTTCTACTGCTTCCTCATGAGTCGCATGCGCAGTATGCCCTTCTTGCCAAAGAAATTCTGTTGTTCGCAAGAAAATGCGGGGACGCATCTCCCAACGCACCACATTTGCCCATTGATTAATCAAAAGAGGTAAATCTCGATAAGATTCTACCCATCGTGAAAAGGAATCACCAATAATAGTTTCCGATGTTGGTCTTACAACTAAAGGCTCTTCTAATTCTCCTACCGGAATTAAACGCCCATCTTTTTCCTCTAAACGATGATGGGTGACCACTGCACACTCTTTTGCAAATCCCTCAACGTGAGCTGCTTCTTTTTCAAAAAAGCTAAGAGGAATAAATAAAGGAAAGTAAGCGTTCTCATGTCCAGTCGCTTTGATTTGATCATCCAATTGACGTTGAATATTTTCCCAAATTCCATATCCCCAAGGTTTAATGACCATGCAACCTCGAACAGGAGCGTTTTCAGCCAAATCAGCAGCCTTGATGATCTGCTGATACCATTCAGGATAATCTTCTTCTCTCGTTGGACTAATAGCACTTTTTTCTTTGAATTTTGTCATATGATTTGTCTCATCTCATTAAAATTCATATCGTTTTTGTCTTTTTGCCATCTAGCATACAAAATTAAGAATTCCAGATACAGGATAAATTCTATTACAAGGAATGGTCTTTTAAGGCTTCCGATATAGCTCTTTGTATGACACTCTCCCACTCTGGACTACGGTTAAATGTGCGATGCTCAATCGATAACACTGGGCGTACGTGGGTAAGAACATTAGAAGTATAAACACTTGCACTCGCTGACAATTGATCCATTGTCATTTTGACAAATTGAACAGGAAGCGTTAAGTATTCGATTAAAGCCTGTAAAAAAATTCCTTTTAAATACGGCAATTCAGGATCTGGCACCCAACATTTTCCTTGATCAATCCAAAAGAGATTAGAAGAGGATGTTTCTAATAAAAATCCTTCGCTATTTCTAGTAATAGCATCCTCAAATCCTTGACGTTGAGCATATTGCTTAACATATAGATGATCGAGATAAGACAGGCTTTTCACATGAGCTAAAGGAGTTTCAATCAGAAAAGGAAAAAGACATAAAGTGGAAGGCGCTGAAGAATGACCGAGATACGGATGAAGCGTTGCTAACACTTGATCGGCTATTCTGTTTACTCCTTCTTGTTTAACTGTGATGATCACTTTAAGGCGCCAAGTTCCTTCTTTAGCTTCATTTAGTTGAATGAATTTTTCTATCCAATCTAAGGAAAAGGAAGGCAAATGAAAATTTAAAAATTCTGCTTGTTGTTGAAGGCGATGTAGATGTCTGCTCAAAAACTCGCATTTTCCTTGATGAATCCTTATCGTTGTAAAAATGCCGTCCCCAAATAAAAAGCCGCGGTCTGTCAAAGGAATAGTGGCTAATTTTTCAAGAATAAAATGACCATTTAGATAGACCCAGCTTTCAACCATCTTGAACTCTTTCGATTGTTTGAAGAATATGAAAAATAGAAGCTCCTTTATGCAAGGTTTCTCGATACTCTAGTTCTGGAATTGAATCAATGACAATGCCGCCTCCTAGCTGTAATGAAAAAGAATCTTGTTTAGCCACTAGTGTTCTGATAGCAATGCTAAGATCAAAATCGCCTTTACCAGTAAAATAGCCAATTGATCCCGTATAAATACCTCTAGAGCGTTGTTCTAAATCATCAATAGCTTCCATGGCCCGTAGCTTAGGACAGCCTGTAATGGATCCCCCAGGAAAGCAAGAACGAACAATTTCAAGCGGTGTTAATTGCGGTTTAGCTTTTGATCGAATGATAGACAATAAATGAAAAACATTTGTATAAGCTTCACAACGCCAAATGTCCTGCACATGCACGCTGCCTATTTCGCTAATCTTGCCTAAATCATTGCGCATCAGATCTGTGATCATGAGTAATTCGGCTCGTTCTTTAGGTGAAGCTAATAATTGCGCTTTCAAATCTTGATCTTCTTCAGGTGTCTTTCCTCTTTGAATAGTGCCTTTAATAGGGCGAGTTTCTAAAACTTGACCTTTCTTACATAAAAAACGCTCAGGCGAAGTAGATACAATACTTGCGTGTTCATGGCGAAAATAGGCTGAAAAAGGAGCGGGATTAATTTGACAAATTTGATGGAAAAGAGAAAAAGGGTGACGCGTACTTTGCAATTCAAAATTCTGCGAAAGGTTAACTTGATAAATTTCTCCCGCTTTAATAAGTTCTTGGGCTTGCAGCACTTTATTTAAATAAGTCGCACGCCTTTTTGGACAATCTAATGAAAGCGAAAGAGAAGAGGATGAATAGGTGATGGAAACAATAGAAAATGTTTTAATCAAACTTTGCCAGCCTTTTAGTGTTCTAAATTGCTGAATCCAATTTTTAGTCTTATCATCAACAACAACTAAAGCAGATTCATCAATTTGAACACGTGTCTGTCCTGTTGTGTGATCGATATCTAAAACAACTGCACAGCGTTGCCAATAAGCGTCTGGCAAAGAAGAAGCCCGATAAGCAAGTTTTTTATCAAAATCAGAAAAAGCTCCCATGCCATATCCAAACCATCCAAAAGCGATTGCATGAACATCGTCTGCTAATGAAGCAAAAAAATACTCTTGCAATCCATCCCAAGGATTATTGACGGTAAAAGTCTGCGATTGATTTCCTTTCTGATAATAAAGCTCTTGACCAAAAGCTGTGATCGTTTCAAAAGGAAATAATCCTAGCAAGGATCTTTGAGCTGAGTCTAATTGCCCTCCAGAGTAGAGCAAGCATGTTCCCTCCCAATCAGCAAAAAACTGAGCAATTTGTAGCAATTGAGACAATGAAATAGGAGGTAAAGTTAAGTGTTGAAACATGAAAGGCAAGAAAAGTTAAAAGAACGGTTAACATGATTTAATCAAAATAGAAAACAAACACCAATGAGACAAGATAAATGTCACTTTCATTTTTCCAAGAGTAGTTTATCACAAACCTTTTGTTCTATCCTGTCTATCCTTCTCATCCTGTTCTTCTTTTATGGAAATAACTGAATGGGAAGGATAAACAGGATAGAACAAAAAAATGGTACATGTAAAGTTTGAATCACATGTCTATTTTTTGCTCTATTCCTGTTCTTTTTAAGCCTCTTGAAGCTCTTCTGGAATTTTCATATTGTGGTAAACAGCATCTACATCTTCTAATTCCTCGAGCCAATCAATGAGAGCTAAATTTTCTTTTGCTTTCTCTACATCACATTCCACATATGATTTAGGAATCATTTCAAGTTCAGCCTGTTCGCAGTTAAATCCCAAATGATTAATTGCATCTCTGACCGCATAAAGATGAGCCGGATCTGTTGTGATAATATACATCTCATCAGTTGCTTCAAAATCTTCAGCTCCCGCTTCCGTTGCCGCTAAAAACAGTTCATCCTCTACAGCATTTTTCTTTGCAATTTGAATGACTCCTTTACGATCAAAATTGAAAGCAACAGAACCAGGGCTTGCAATCGTTCCCCCTCTTTTGTTTGTTGCAATACGCATTTCAGAGGAAATACGGTTTTTGTTATCTGTCATGACATCGATAATAAGTCCTACACCGCCGTGACCATAAAGTTCATAGGTCATTTCATGATAATCTGCTTGATCTGCACTGGATGCTTTCTTAATATTGCGTTCAATATTTTCATTGGGCATATTAGCTTCTCGAGCTTTTTGCAGAGCTAAACGCAAACGAGGATTAGATTTAAAATCGGGACCACCTAGTTTCGTTGCGCTAATAATTTCTTTAGCAATGCGTGAAAAGATTTTCCCTTTTTTTGCATCTGCCTTTCCTTTGCGATGTTTAATATTTGCCCATTTACTGTGACCTGCCATAGAAACCCATACTTTCTAATGAAAAATTAATATGCTGAGCTAAATAAATAATTTTGATTATCTCGGATCCATTGCTGCGCATGCTTATAATACTTAAATTCTTTTTCGCGTTCCTTGAACTCTTTACTATGCACATGCTTTTGTCCTTTTTCGTCGACATAAGTAGGACAAACATAATGAAGCATTTCATGATAAATCACGTAAGCAACAAAGTAATCGGGAAAGTGCTTGTTATCTAATAAACGATTAATCTTGATTAATCTTAAAGGATCATGAAAAAGTCCAAATGTCACGCGTTTGCATAAACGTCGACGCCTTTCTCCAAACCAAGTGATATGCAAATCCAGCGGTTCATCAAAATATTCGCGGTTTAAATCCCGATAAATTTTTTTCAAGTCATAAACGCGTCCTTGAGTGTCTAGCTGCGAAAGATCTAATTCATGTGAATAATCGAGTTTTTGCAAACTATGTTCAATATAAGCTTTAATACTTGGAGCCAATTTCTTATCTTTTCCTTTAAGATAGCAAGCTAAAGCCTGCATTACATTTTCAGGAGCTTTTAAAAACATCCGATGCAATGAAACTTTTGTACAATCTGGCTCCCACTTTACACTCAACATAGTTGAGCGGTTGTCATTAATTTTTAGACGCAGTTTAATACCTGCGCTATTTTCTAATTGCTCTTGAAAAGTCAAGGCTTGATTATGGTCAATATCGTACATAATTCTTAAAGAAATCTTTCCATGAAAACTCGTCCAACATAGCGGTCTTTTTCTTTAATCCAGGAATTTTGGCGACCAAATTCTTTAAATCCAAACCGCTTATATAAATTCATCGCAGGATTTTCGGCATACACTTGTAAATGCAATAGCTCAATTTTAAATTTTTCTTTCGCCAAATGCATAATACTGCTCATCAAATAGCTTCCAATACCCATGTTGCGATAGCCTGTTCCTACAATGATACCAAACTCGCATTGATGCGCGAGCTTGCGATAGGGCTGCAAATATAATGTAGCAATCCCGCAAGGAACTCCATCCTTTAAAATAGTTAAGCTACATTTAAATCGATGAAAGGCAATCCAACGCATGACTGCATCATCGACTTCCACCTCATCATCCATGGGAAACCAACGCCTGACGCTTAGATCCATTAACCATTCTTTTAGGTATTTGGCATCTCCAGGCTCCGTATAGCGTATTTCAACTCCTGAAGGGATTTGCTGCCCTTTTGATTCATTCATTAGCCAAACTCCTTTAAATAGGCATTTACAAAATCCTCAATTTCACCATCCATGACAGCTTGAATGTTTCCAGATTCAAATTTGGTTCTTGTATCTTTCACAAGAGTATAAGGCTGAAAAACATAATTACGAATCTGACTGCCCCAAGCAATCTCTTTTTTCTCTCCTTTCAGAGCGTTCAAAGCTTGTTCGCGCTCTAAAACTTCTTGCTCATACAATTTGGAACGCAGCATTTGAAAGCAAGCTTCCTTATTTTGAACTTGGCTGCGTTGTGTTTGGCAAGAAACAACAATTCCTGTTGGAAGATGTGTTAAACGTACCGCTGAATCAGTTTTGTTAACGTGCTGTCCTCCCGCTCCAGAAGAACGGAAAGTATCAATGCGCACATCTTCTGGCTTAATTTCAATTTTGATGTCATCTGTAATTTCTGGTGTGACATCTACAGAAGCAAAACTTGTATGCCTTTTTGCATTGCTATCAAAGGGCGAGATGCGAACTAAACGATGAACCCCTTTTTCAGCTTTTGCATATCCATAAGCAAAGGTGCCTTGGATTTTCAAAGTCATACTTTTAATTCCAGCAACCTCGCCCTCTACAAAATCAACAACCTCTACTTTCCATCCCTGTCTGGAAGCCCAACGCTGATACATGCGCGATAACATTTGCGCCCAATCACAAGCTTCTGTTCCACCTGCGCCAGCATTAATTGTCAAATAACAATCTTTACCATCCATCTCGCCAGACAACATCCGGCGAACTTCTAAATCACTTAAGGCTTTGTCAATGCGATTTAAATCAGCTAAAAGCTCATCAACAAGCGATTGTTCTCCGGCTTCATCAGCTTCAGGCAAAAGAGATTTGACATCTTCAAAACGTCTCTTGAGATCTTGATAAGGAACTGTCCAAGCTTTTAACTGATTGCTCTCATTAATCACTTGTTGCGCTCGATCAGCATCCAACCAAAAATCATTGGCTTCCATAAGAGTTTCTAATTCTTTAACACGCGCTTCCTTCGAAGCCAAGTCAAAGATACCTCATCATGTGAAGTAGCCGATCATCAATTTCTTTTAAGCGCATTTGCGTTTCATTATTCATAAAAGCTCCAATTCCAAAATGTAGATTAAAGGAAATTAAATAATTTACCTTTTTAATCTATAAAAGTCAAAAAGATCTAACAGATTTTCAAGCTTTAAAACCCTTCTTAAAACCGCTGCAAAAGAAAAATCAAAACTTTAATTAAAATAAAACGATTACACAAATTCTAATATTATTATAAATGAAAAACTCAAAAATTAATAGTCGTTTATTAAACAAGAATTTAAATAATTTTTTAAAAAGCAAAGGTAAAAGTAATCTTTTGATTCATCAAACATGCTCTGTTTGAGAATTTTTAATGAATGCTTTTTTCTATGGGTGTTCTTTCAGGAAGAATAAGACCATAGAGGGCAAAGAACATGCAGATAGTTAATGTTAAAAAATAAAGAGGCATGGGCAATGAACTTCCATTATGCAACATTCCCATCAAAAATGTTAAACTGGCAATTAAAATATAATAGAGTAAACCAAAAAGAGCTCCTGCTGTGCCTATTGATTGCCGATAATCCGTAAGAGCTTGGCTTAAAGCATTAGGAATAACCAAACCTATTCCTAAAAATAGTAATCCTATAAGCCCCAAGATGACGCATAAATAAGCTGTTCCTTCTCTTTCAAATATTCCCCAATAAGATAAACTCGTTAGACTAAAAGCAGCTAATCCCATGATAGAACAACCTAGTCCCATCAAATTCTCATGACGCATGTTTCGAGCATTAAGTCGATGAGAAATGAAAGAGGCTGTTAAGCTTGCGACAGCGATGATCATGCCCGATAACCCATATTGAACAGGTGTAAAATGCAAAAGATCTATAAATAAAAAGGGAGCTTCTGCATAGTAGCTAAAAATGATTCCATTGCTAGCTCCAATCATGATCGCATACCCTAAAACTCGGGAATCTTTCACTAATTGTAAGGCAACTTGGCTAAAAGATGCTCGTTGAATATTCTCAAGAGGTTTAGTTTCCGGCAACTTGATGAAAGTATAAATCAAAATAAAACATCCCATTCCAACCAAAAAAGCAAAATTGCCGCGCCATCCTGATTGTTCATCTATCCAGCCGCCTATAAAAGGGCCAATAGCTGGAGAAAAAGCTAAAATCCCCCCTACAATAGAAAAAATTTGATTGCGTCGTGTACCTGTATATAAATCGCGAATCATGGTTTGCGTCACAACTGATCCTGCACTCGCACCATATGCTTGAAGAAACCGCCACATTAAAAGAATTGAAATGCTTTGTGATTGATAACATCCCCAGCTTCCGAAAATATATAGCCCTAATCCCCATAACATCGCAGAACGACGCCCCATCCAATCTGAAATAAGCCCCCACATGAACACACCAACCGCGAATCCAATAAAATAAATACTCAATGTAAACTCAGCCCAATCCCCACTAACTTGCAATCCTTGAGCTAAATCGGGTAACGAAGGAGTATAAATTGTTTCACTAATCTGAGGAAATCCTAGCAATACACCAATCATGGCGATAGATAAGACGCGTTTTGCTTTTAAAATACTCATAACCAAACCTTTAATTCTTTGTTTGATTTCCATTTTAATTTAATGAATTTATATTTACAATCCAGCCAAATAGAAACTACTGTTAACTTTTATTAAACAATAAGATGCAATCTTTAGAACGTATTCAAACTTTTGTCAAAGTGGTGGAAGCAGGAAGTTATGTGGCTGTAGCGCATCAATTACATCTCTCTAAAGCGGCTATTAGCAAGCAGATTTCTTTGTTAGAGCAAGAATTAGGGATAAAGTTGATGGAGCGCACAACGCGACGCCTTCATTTAACTGAAGGAGGTTCACTTTATTATGCTTATTGCAAGCGCTTACTTGAGCTCGTCCATGAAATGGAAGGACTTATTTCCACTATGCGACAAGAACCTATTGGGACTCTTAAACTATTTTGCAGTCGCTATTTTGGTGAACAAGCGATTATTCCTCATTTGAAAGAGTTTATGGAAGCCTATCCACAAGTCAAAGTGGACTTATGGTTAGAAGAGCGCATGCCTGATTTAGTGAAAGAAGAAGTTGATTTGTTAATTGGCGTCTCTATGCAAGGGCCTCCAGAAGCGATTCGACGGACGATCAGTAAAACACGCTATATTTTTTGCGCCTCCCCTGATTATTTAGAACGTTTTGGGATTCCACAAAAACCTATAGATCTCATGCATCATCGCTATATTACGCATGCCATGCGGCGGCCTAATGATGTGTTGGAATTTGGTGATTTACAACTTCATTTAGCTCCTTATTTGAGAATTAATGATGCTTGGTCCATGTTAAAATGCGCTTTAAATGGAATGGGAATTGTGAAAATGCATGATTATATTGTCAAAGAAAGTCTCGAATCTGGACAATTAATCGAAATCTTGCATGCTTACAGTTTAAAGAAATATGATATTTTTCTTTACTATATGCCTAACCGTTATTTGAGCCCTAAGATTCGCCATTTTATTGATTTTTTGCTAGATAAGCTAGCGGTCAAAGATTAGGCTTTAATTTGTTTAATGAGAACTGACTTTTTATGCTTAATCATCGCTCTTTTCAAGCTGTACAGCAAGCAACTTTTGACTCCATCTTTTGCCGTCCTTTATATGAGAGTTATTGTTTCGCTCATCTTCCTAAAACATTCAAACGTTTATTAACAGGAGAATCGATAGGTGGATTGCCAGACGATGTTCTAACCGATCCACAAGCACACTATGACCTTCTCGTCGTGATTGTTGTAGACGGTTTTGGCTGGCGTTTCTTGCAAAAATATATGGAAGAACTTCCCTTTTTGCGACGCTTTTTGCAGCAAGGAATGGTTTCTTTAATCACGTCTCAATTTCCTTCTACTACAGTTCCTCATTTAACCTGTTTAAACACGGGATTGCCTGTTGGAAAAAGCGGATTATTTGAATGGTTTTATTATGAACCTTTGGTTGGAGCCATTATCTCTCCTTTTCGCTTTGCTTTAGCTGGCGAATCCAATCATTCTCTCGAGCAAGTGATTAAGCATCCTGAATCTTTATTTCCTTTTCGTACATTTTATCAAGACCTTAAGGAAGTAGGAATTCCTTCTACTTTATTTTACCATCGCACGTATGCGTCCTCTCCCTTCTCACAAATAACAGGGAAAGGAGCAACCATTATTCCTTATGCTTCGTATGCAGAAGCGATTTATAAACTTGCAGATCTGACTTCTAGGCAATCTCATGGTTATTTTTATTTATATCTGGGAGATATGGATTCAGATAGTCATCAATATGGACCTGATTCAGTTGAAGTAGATTTTGTCATTCGCGACACTTTTGATTTATTAGAAAAAAGATTGGGAACTCATCCCATGCTTGAAGATCCTAAGACAGCTTTAATTATCACAGCAGATCATGGTCAAATTGCAACTTTTCCTGAAAAAACTCTTTATCTTAATCAAATTTGTCCTGAAATCATAGATTGGATGAAAAAAGATTTTAATGGACATCCTCTGGCTCCTGCAGGGTCTCCTAGAGATTACTTTTTATACATTAAAGAACATGAGATAGAAAGAACGTATGAACGACTTCAATGTCTTTTAGAAGGCAAAGCTCGCATCTATCGCACGCAGACATTAATTGAGCAAGGAATTTTTGGCCCTTTGCCTCTTTCTGCCCGTTTCTATGAACGCATAGGCAATATGGTCATTCTTCCCTATGAAGATCAATCGGTCTTTTGGTTCGAGCAAAATCGATTTGAAAATCGCTTCTATGGCAACCATGGAGGACTAACTCGCCAAGAATTAGAAACGATTTTTCTATTTCAAGCTGGTATGTAAGTTAATCTTGCATCTTTTGCCATCATTTAAATTAAATCTGCTAGATAGATTTCATCTTTCAATGCTTTTAAACGTCGATATGTTTGCATAAGTCTTCTTAAATAAATTTTCCATTCATCCAATTGATGTAAGTCTTCATAAATTGATTTAATCATTTTGAGATGATCACAGGCTTTCTTATAGCTGTCTCGATTACGTTCTTCTATCAGGCTTTCCACCATTTCCTGATAAATTTTAATAGAAAATTGCGGATGCTTAGAGCGTGCCATATCTGCTAAACGCAATGCAAGTAACGCATAGTGTGTTTCTTTAAAAGAGTAATAAGACAAATCTGAAATTCTTTCAAAAGCTTCGATCGCCTGATCGAATGCTTTTTCATCCAAATAGATTTCAACCAGTAAGAATTCATCTGGAATTTGTTTAAAGTTTTGAATAATTTCTTCACGTAAAGTCGGCCATTGCTTAAGCTTTTGACCCAAGTCTTGAACCTCTTGGTAATAGTTAAATCGAGGAGATAAATATAAAATTTGCTTCGCTTGTTCCAATGCTTTTTCTAAGTCGTTTCTATTTTGATAAAATTCCTTTAACCAACGCAGCGCTCGCAAATCGGGATGATGCTTCGAAAAGTTCAACATTAAGGTTTCAGCAATTGCATATTGTTGATGTTTCACAAAAAGATCTGCTAAGGATAAAGTTTGAAATGCATATTCTTTTTGTTGAGCCGCTTGCTTTGCTTCCTTTATTCTTCCTAAATCAAGCAAGCTATCGACTAATTTAAGAACTTGTCCTGTTTCCCGATAATGACTTAAATAAACCTGCGGCTCTAATTGATCTTTTTGAAGATCAATTAAGAAATCTTCTAAGCCAAAATGCTTTTGCTCTTCCACTGACATTTGACGTATTTGAAGAGCTTCAATCCAAGAGACAATTTTATCTCTCTCAGCAGGCTTTACATGCTGTAAAATCACTTGCTTAGCCTCTTCTGCCGCCACATTCACCTCTCGATATAATTGCTCTTCTATAAGGCGAAAAAGAATTTGGAAAATCTTCTGGCGTAATCCACTTTCTTTACTCAATCGCTGGAGCGCTTCATTTAAACTTTGAACACAACGCTTAAGTTCCTCAGTTAAATTACCCCAGGGGTCAAAGTGATTATCCAAGTGATTTAAAATCCGTTGAATTAAAGTTTGGTCAATTCGAGCAGCTTCTTCTATTTGTCCTTCATCAAGCAGTTGATCTGCATCTGAACGAATCTTATCTAAAGCAAACGCAATTTCTGATACCCCACCTTCATCAGCTTGATACCAAGGAAATTCTGAAGGATGAAACGCTTCATCAATGCGACGGACATAACGTGCTAAACGAGGAGATTTCACAGTTTGTAAATGTTGACGGAAAGCATGAATAACTTCCGAAGATCCTTCTACTTTATCTTCCAATAAATCGATCAACTCCAACAAGGTAGGAGCATCATAAGCCTTCAATCCTCCTTTGAGATCTTCCCATTCGGTAAACGTTTCAGGTGCTTCCATCCACGTTAAAAGCAATGCTGCGACATGTTTACATTTTCCTCCAGCTCCTACGGGACAAGAACAATAACTCTGTTGAATACCATGAGAGTTAAAAATTACCTCTACACGATAGGGATCAAATTCATGGCCTTGACACAGAGCTGTTAAAACATGATTTTTTAATTTGCCTTGCCGAATAGCTTTATTAATAGCATAGCCTTCTCCCTTTTGGAAGCTAGCTAATCCCACATAATTTTGAATAGTCCATTTATCTAAATGGAAAGAGTCCATTTTAACCTCACCTTCATTAAAGAGTGCTGACAAACTTAGGGAAACTTGCCTTAAACTTCTTATTTAAAAGATAGGGTCAGTCAAATAAATAAAATCAAATTGACTTAAATCAAGCATTCTTAGGTTTGTCAACACCCTACTGATTGATTTTAAAACTGTTGTGATAGAGAGATAATGCAAGATGCTTGCCAATAGATAACAAAAAGAAACTAACTCATCTTCTTTTATTATAAATTAATTATAACACATTTTAGAGTAATTCTAAACATAAAAAACATTAAAAAAATTGATAACAAAATCTAACATTAAAAGAATAGGATCTAGGGAAAAATCATCTCGAATTCAAGGTCTGCGAAATGATGAAACAGGTTCTAAGGCCAAGTATTGATTAAGGCTGGTTGTTTCTCTAAATAGATCTAATTTGCAATTGATGTAAAACCAAAGTGGGGATACTTTTCAACAGCTGAGTCTATACGTTGTAGAAATTTTTGATGCTCATTCACCATTTTAAGTGAGTTCATGAGTTCTTGATATTCTTCCAATTTGATTTCTTTTAGAGGAGTCTCTTTAACAGATGCTTGAGAAGATCCTTTATGAGCTTGATGAGACATACTATCGGTTCCTTCATTCTGACGAATTTCAAATTGGAGAGGATGAGAAGAGGGATCAATTGATAAAAGGGAAGCTTTTCCTTCTTGAAGGAGAAAAGCGTTTTTTAGGCGATATTCAATTACTTTTTCCATTTCTTTTAAGGTTTCAGAAAGAGGTGTGATCATATATTGTTTTAAATCGAACAAGATGATTTTTCCAATCATACTGCTTGAAAGAATAAATTCAGCCTCTGATAGAGTTCTATTAGACGAGGGTTTGAAAATATCTTGTGCTTGTAAGTCCACTTTTCCAGCAGTTTGAATGAAAATGGCATGCGAAATATTTTGCTGTAAACACTTTGTATAGTTCTTAATGTGTGCAAGTTGTCCAAGATAACCGAATTTCTGATTTTTATCCTTTGACGCTTGAATTAAAAAATCGACGACATTTTGAATAGCATCCAAACCACTTTTAATCACTTGATAGTCAAGGTTTTTGCTATTGACTATTTCGCCAAATGCCGTTTGCATCACAGTTAAATTTAACTGCATTTGGTGATGGCCGACAGTGATTATTGTTGTCACAACCATAAGACTCCTTGATTTATCTCATTGAAAGCTTCCTTTTGACTTTACCATGTCAACAAGTTTCCCTTGTCAAAATTCCTTTTCTAATTTAAAATGTTTGAGCATTAAGGATTTCAAATCTATGTTAAAAGGCATTTTGCTGGTCTTAGGGGCTTGCTCTGTTTGGGGCCTCATCTTTGTTATTCCAGGACTTATGACAGGTTTTAGTCCATTAGAAGTGGCATTAGGCCGTTATTTTTTTCTTGGCACAATGTCTTGCTTTTTAATGCTAGGAAGAGGTTTGAGAAAATGGCGGCAAATTCCCTGGACTGTCTGGCGTCAAGCATGTCTATATGCTCTTGTTGTTAATATTCTTTACTATCTTTCTCTTGTTACTGGCTTGCGATATTCTAGCGCTTCTGTCATTGCTCTTCTTTTAGGACTCAGTCCCATCACCATTGCTTTTTATGGAAATTGGCGACAAAAAGAATGCTCTTATCGACAACTTGCCCTGCCAAGTTTGTTGATTAGCTGTGGCCTTCTCTGTGTGAATTGGCCCGCTTTTTCTTCTCTTTCTAGCGAAGCTGGATGGGAGTATGGTTTTGGGCTTTTATGTGGAATTTTTTCCTTAGTTGCCTGGAATTGGTACATGGTAGCAAATGCTCAATTTCTCAAACACCACGCACACGTCGTTTCATCGAGTGATTGGTCAACTCTTATCGGAGCCGGGACTTTTGTGTGGGTGTTGTTTATTAGCCTTGGCTTGCTTATCACAATACCCTCTGACTATTTAATCAAATACACGCATTTAGATTCTTCTCTTTCTTCCTTCTTAATGGGTAGTCTTGTCTTAGGATTTGTTTGCTCTTGGCTAGGCTCTTATTTATGGAACCGCGGCTGTCAACTCCTTCCCATTTCTTTAGCTGGCCAATTAACAATTTTTGAAACAATTTTTGGCCTCATTTTTGTCTATTGCATAGAAAAAAACCTTCCCTCATTTATTGAATTCATTGGTATCATCACGATTTTAGGAGGTGTTGGACTTAGTATGCACCTTTTCCGCAAACCAGCATCTTCTGAGCCTCTTCATTCTCTTTCTTAAAGTCTGTTCAATCACTTCTCATCGTTTGAATTTAAGTTTTTTTCTCTCTATCGATTTACATTTATCTCTCTTCATTAACAATTAATTACTTGTTTAATAAAATTTAAATAAAAATTAATTTATTAATTAATAATTTTGGCTATATAATTATTAATACCATTGTTTAATTAAGGTTTATATATGCACATTAATTTTAATTCTTTTATTTCAACCATTGCACATCATCCTCTTCAGTTTATCAAAAAAAATGTGACATCCATTGTTGGTTTAGGATTAGCCGCAATTGGACTTTTTGGTGCAAATTTATTTAGAAAAGCTTGGCATTCAGATTCCTATACCATGCCGACAAATAAAAAAATGTCAGTTTCAAAAGAAAAAGAGAGCAAATCTACACAGATCTTCAAAGAACAAATTCAAGGCAGTGAGCAGAAGGAAAAAAAACCTTACAGTCATCTTCAACCGACCGCAACGCAACGCGCAGTGACTAATGAACTCCAAGAAGCTATGAAAGCCAGTCTAAAAAGACGTGGGCATTCAGTCCCTGAATCCAAAACCGAAAAAATAAAGCCTCGTGAGCAAGCGGAGACTTCTTTATTAAAGACAGCAAAGAAACCAAAGAAAAAGGAAAAAAAGCATGTAAGATGGCAAGATATAGAAGACCAAAAAAAGATTTCTTCAACTCAACCTACTCATACTAAATCCAAATCGCAAGTCAGCGATAAGCCCAAAGGTATACTAAAAAACAAAAAGAATCCAAAAGCAGAGGATTTGAAAAATCCTTCAGAAACTAAAGGAACTTTACCCTCTTTAACCAAACACCGTTCAGCTCCCGCTGGACGAAGACCACCATCTCGAAAACCTTAAAATCCAACGGCTAAAGCATAAATTGCATTGAACCATTAGCCTCTCATAGGAGCAAAACTGACGAGCTCAGTTTTGCTCCTTAATTTTACTTCCATTTAATCCTACAAAGTCTTCTCGAATCTCTTTTTACTCTTTAGCTAAGCAAAATTTAATCAAACAAATTATTAAATAAAATTTTATTTAAGCGCATTGTTTTGTTTATAATTTATTTAAAAATTATTAATAAAAACAAACAAATCGTTATTATAATTAACATTGGATAATTATTTATTAGCTTATGGGGTGATTTATGGAAGCGTCCTTTAACTCTTCTCCCGTAGGTATAACTTCCTTTTCCGTTTCATCTGATACATCATGCAGCTATGATGATCGATCAACTCGAACAGCAAAATCAACTTGCATTTGGCAAAGCCAACAATCTCAGTAAAGTCTCTCATGAAGTTCTTCAAGAAATTCAAGTTCAAGACGCTGCCGTTCAATTAGAAGACATTTCAGCAAACCGATTGACTGCAATTTACCAAGAAACTAGAGGGGAAATCGAGAAAATTAGAACCAAGTTAAAACCTAGTGTTGGAAGTGAAGGACAAAGTAAACTTCTGAGCAAGAGAGTCTATTTGTTTGTTAATTTTTCTAGTTTTAAACGTGTAATAACATCTCATAATTAGCAATATTAAATTTTGCGGGATTAAAAAATACTTTTTATCTAGAATGAACATCAGACAACTACGATTATCCTTATCTGTATCTGGCATATTTATAGCGTCTAATCTTAGAGTGTGTTTAATAAATTTTAAATTCTTAGATACTTTATTAGAGCCTGTTAAATCATATCGAATCCAAGCCATTAGAAGTCATTTAACAGACTCTTAGCACTCAATCATGTAGCTTAAATAAACTGGATCGTATTGCTATGCATATTCCACACTTGCCTAAAACCTTATTTGCCTTTTTTTGGCATTTTTTGAAAAAGCAATGGAAGTGGCTATTATTGATTCAAATTTTTAGCTTTGCTTGGTCACTTGATCACACCTTGTGGCCGTATGTGATCATGCTCCTTATCGATACCATTACAAACTTTACTGGCGACAAGGCAGAAATTTGGCATGCTTTAAGAACGCCTATTATCATGGGAATTACTCTTTGGATCACAGTAGAATTGTCTTATCGCCTTTCGGGTATTATGAGTGCAAAAGTCTTTCCACGCATTGAAGCTGAAACGCGGATGAGCATGTTTGATTATGTTTTGCACCATTCTCATCTTTATTTTAGCAATCAAATGGCAGGATCAATCGCCAATAAAATCTCTGATATGCCGCAAAGTATGACGCGATTGCTGCAGCAAATTATGTATCTCTTCTTACCCGTGATTTTAGCTTTGATTATTTCGACAATTCTTTTTGCTCGTATCAGTCCCTATTTTGCTTTGATTTTAATCGTGTGGGTGACAATCCATATGAGCATCTGTTTATCTTTTGCAAATAAGTGCGATGAGTATTCCAATATTCATGCTGAAGCTCGTAGTACATTGTCTGGAAAAATCGTCGACAGCTTATCTAACAGCTCCAATATTCGTTTGTTTGCCCGTAATCGATTTGAACATGACTATCTTTCTTTATTTCAAAGAGATGAACTTCATAAACATTGGCTTTCTCTTTGGTATCTTGAAAAGATGAAAATGGTTTTAGGAATCACTTCCTTCTTAGGCGCTGGAATAGCTCTTAACTGGTACATGATCTATAGCTGGCAGCAAGGCAATCTTTCAGCGGGAGAAGTCGTCTTTATCTTTAATACGACATGGAATATCACCATGATGACTTGGCTTGCAGGTCTAGAGCTCCCCTTTGTATTTAAAGAAATTGGCGTCTGCCATCAAGCACTCACGATTATTCAAGATCCACATGACATTACCGATAATCTGCATGCCAAACCGCTGAAAGTGAATCGCGGAGAAATTGTGTTTGATCACGTAACCTTCCGCTATGGCAATCAACAAAATTTATTCGAGCATAAAACAATTACCATTGAAGCTGGACAGAAAGTTGGTTTAGTCGGTTTTTCAGGATCAGGCAAAACGACATTTGTTAATCTCATTCTGCGCTACTATGACGTCCAGGGTGGACGTATTCTTATTGATGGACAGGATATTTCAAAAGTCACTCAGGATTCTTTAAGAAAGCAAATTTCCATGATCCCCCAAGATCCTACTTTGTTCCATCGTAATTTATTGGAAAATATTCGCTATGGGCGCTTAGATGCAACAGATGAAGAAGTAATAGAAGCTTCTAAGAAAGCACATTGCCATGAATTTATTCAAAAAATGCCAGAAAAATATGAATCACCTGTTGGTGAAAGAGGCATCAAGCTCTCAGGAGGGCAGCGTCAGCGTATTGCGATAGCACGCGCGATTCTTAAGAATGCTCCGATTCTTATTCTTGATGAAGCAACGTCCGCACTAGATTCAGTCACTGAAAGAGAAATACAAGAAGGATTAGAGATTTTAATGGAAGGGCATACAACACTTGTGATTGCTCACCGACTCTCTACTCTTTCAGGAATGGATCGTATTCTAGTTTTTAAAGATGGAAAGGTTGTCGAAGATGGTACCCATGAAGAATTAATGAAAACTGGAGGCCATTATGCCCACATGTGGGATATGCAAGCAGGTGGATTCTTACCAGAATCGTATGAGGACGAAGATTCCGAAGGAAAAGATTATGAAGAAAAGGAACAGGAAGAATTTCAAAAAAAATAGTCGAATCCGATTTAATAAAAATTTTATCAATTTTTTCTCTTTGTTTTTCTCTGAGGTTCACCATTCTAGCTATACTCTGAATTCAATTGATGATAATAGCTAAAATAATAAACCACAGAGAAGCGAGAAAATTTTCAAAAGATTGAATTTTTTTGCTATTAATTTTCATTTAACATAACCCCGTGAAGATAAGTTTGAGATAAGATTTACGACAAGTTGAATATCTTTAAATTCCAGTTTAATCTTTTAAAAAAGACATTGGACACGCCATACAATTACGCTTTCTTGATTGAATCGATGAGAATTAAAAAAAACTGTTCGATTAAACCAAAGGTGTTGTCCATCCAGTTTCATGACAATACGAGGGTTAAGATACCAATTAAGGGAAAATGTAGGGCCATGAAGATCATTGGCTCCTTTGGCAAAATCTTCATCAATCATGGCCTTAGAAGCATAAAAAACTTCATACCTAAGTCCAATTTCCCACGCGCCCCAGTGATCATTGTAAGGATCGTAATTATACTTAGGAATCACAGGATTATTACGGGGTTTTTCTTCTCCTGTTAGAATATATGAACATTGAACATAACCTCCCTGAGCTTCAAAATTTTTAGAGCGATAATATCGCTCAATCTTTCCCCAATTCGCGTAAAGATATTCGGCTCTAAATTCAAAAGGTCCTACTAACCATTCAACATCCATACCCCACCGTATGCGAGTAGAATGGACTTCAACACCATTCTGCCATTCCCAAAAACGAGTATCTTCTTCTGTGACAAAAAATGTTTCACTAAGGTCTTCATCATGTCTTCCTCCAGATCCTGAAATACCTAAATGAAATTGACCATACTTGCGCAAATCAAATAGGCGATAGACAAGACGTCCCACGATTTCTTTATTATTGTTATTATCAATTCTTCTGCCTCTTCCATTAAACATTCCTATACTATAAGCAATTCGATCAGATAGGAAATCTCCATAAACCATGATTCCAATATCTTCAATTTGGCAGAAATTACGCACAATTAAACTGCGTTCAACAAAAGTGAGAAAAAGATCTGCTGTCAATGCCTCTAAACTGAAAGGCTCTTTAAATAAGCCGACGCGAATTTGCGCCCAAGTTGGATGAAGCGTCTCTATCCAAGCATAATGCAATTCAAAACTCTCAAGCCTATCCCATCTTGGCATCAGCATAAAGCTGAAATGCTTATATAATATCCCCGTCATGAACATACGGGCTCTGCGAATGAGAAATGTAGATTTAGATGAAGTGGGTCCCAAAAAAACACGCGTATCAACTTCTACATACCCCCCAATATTGAGACTTTCTACAGGGGTTTTAAAAGTAAAGCCTTCTTTTTCAGCAAAACCAATATTATTTTCTTGGTAAACATCCGCTGCCCTAGAGCAAAAGGGCATACTAATAAAGCTAACCAAGAAAATCCCAATCAACTGGAAAAAGAAGCCGTTATTTTTCATTTTGATGACAAAAAGAATGAGTTGCAAAAAACATGCTCACTATAGAAAACTGGTTTATATGAAATAAAAAATTCTTTTATAGTTAATTGGAAAAATTTGTTCTAGAACAACCTTATCTAAGCAGCTATTGCAAGAAAAAGGAGAAAACCTGCAAGTTTTTTAAGAAATTAAAAGAGTAAAAGAATAAAATAGTGCTTAAAGCTGTTGTCAATTTATTTGTTAGATCTTATGAATAAACTAAAGTTTCACGAGTAAAAGCTGGTTAAATCACATGAGGTTAGCATGACTGCCCTAACAGTAGGCACAAAAGCTCCCGACTTTACCTTACATTCCACACCAGATCAAGAAGTTACGCTCTCCGATTTCATCGGACAGCCTGTGATTTTAGTCTTTTATCCTGCCGATTGGAGTCCTGTCTGCAGTGATCAACTTAGCCTCTATAATGAACTAATGCCTGAATTTCACAAGTATCGAGCCGAGCTAATAGCAATCTCCGTAGATGGCGTTTGGTGTCATTGGGCCTTTGCCAATCATCGCAAATTTCATTTTTCCCTTTTATCTGATTTCGAACCCAAAGGGAAAGTTGCACATACCTATGGTGTTTATCGTGAACAATCTGGGCAAGCTGAACGTGCTCTTTTTGTCATTGATAGTAACGGCATTGTTCGATGGAGCTATGTTTCTCCCCTTGGCGTTAATCCAGGAGCTGATGGAATTTTAAATGCTCTGGACGATATTCAAAAGGGACAAAAATAATATGCCCTCTTTGATTGTTCCTATTAATCCATATGATCATATGCAGGGAGTTTTAACTGCACCTATTACACTAGTTGAATACGCTGATTATCAATGCTTCCCTTGTAAAATGACAGCTCCCATTATTAAGCAACTGCAAAATGAGCTAGAAGGTCAGATGTGTTTTGTCTTCAGACATTTTCCTCTTAAAGAATCTCATCCCTATGCCCTAATGGCTGCACAAACGGCTGAAGCAGCTGGTCGTCAAAATAAATTTTGGGAGATGCATTCTCTTCTCTATGAAAAACAAATGCAAATGAACCCAGATTTGTGGCCTCAATTGGCTGAACAGGCAGGCCTCAATATGGAAAAATTTAAAGCAGATTTTCAAGACCCCAATGTCTTAAAAAAAATTCAAGATGATTTCACTAATGGCGTTCGCAGTGGTGTCAATGGAACGCCTTGTTTCTATATTAATGGGGAACGCTATGATGGCGATCCTTCCTATGATTCATTTAAACAGTCTCTCATCAAAGCCGCTCACATCTAAACATAAGCTGAGATTTACCTTAAGAAGACCCCTAGTTATTAAAGCTATTCTCTCGTTCTCTTCAAATAATAAGATTAGCTTATAATCATCATAATCAACATTAATTTTATTTATAAAACAACAGTTACTATATTTAATTTTTTCACCCTTTAAATAAATTAATAAAAAAACAAAGAGTTACTCCATGTTTAAATATCTTTTAGTTTTTTCTCTTTTCACTTTTTCTTTATGGAGTCATGAAGGTAGTCATCACATGCAAGATATTTTGCCTTATTTGGAAAATGCTAATGCACAGACATTAGTTGTTTTTGACATTGATTTCACTCTGACGATGCCAAGCCATCCCGCTTTTCATCTCGCGGCATTGAAACAGCACAAAGCTGCTGCCAAAGAATGGATCAAGCAACTGACAGAAGAAGAAAAATTTTGGTTAGCACCTTATATGGTTATGGAAGGACGTTCGATTTTAATTGAAAAGGAAGTCCCTGCCTTGATTTCTTCTCTGCAACAAAAAGGGATCAAACTCCTTGCTCTTACTGGCTGTCCTTCAGAGAATTCAAAATCTGCAGGATCTATTGTAGAATCGAGATGGAAAGAATTAAAGATCCTAGGAATTGATTTTTCCACCAGTTTTCCAACAGTTGCTCCTTTTGCCATGAATCATTTTAAAGAGATGTATGGATGCTTTCCTGGGTTTTATCAAGGAATTTTATTTTGTAACTTCACCCCCTTCTGCAAAATTCCTGGCCTTGCAACAAAAGGAGAGGTCTTGCGCCATTTCTTAGAACAAGCAAATTGGAAGCCAGAGCACGTGATGCTCATTGATGATGACATCCAAAATCTCGATCAAATGGCTATCTCCATGCAAGAATGGGGAGTTTCTTATACGGGATTGCATTACACTGGGGGATACTTATCATGTTCTACAATAGACGAAGCGGAGATGAAGGAAGCTTGGATGAAGCTCATTCAACAATTGAAAGAAGAAAAATTGAAGCAACTTTAGATTTAATTTTTTTCCTTAATGATTAGGTTTTCTAATCTAAATAGATCATAGGAGCTCCACCTGCATGCCAATAACCACGACTCATTGATAACGTGTTATAAGGCATTGCACAGCGTCCTAAGTGATCAATCGCAATGAGACCGCCTTCTCCTCCAATAGAAGAAACTCTTTCGAAAATCCCACAGAAAGCTGCTTCTTCTAAAGGAATACCTAATCGAATCGCTTGACACACGAAACTGGCGATTGATTGCCGAATAAAAAATTCTCCTTTTCCTGTGCAAGAAACGGCACAATATTTATTCGCATAAGTTCCCGCACCAATCACAGCTGAATCGCCTACGCGACCTGCCATTTTGTAGTTAAGTCCACCTGTCGACGTTGCTGCAGCTAAGGATCCTGCTTGATCGAGCGCTACAGCTCCTACAGTACCAAGCTCTAACTTTTCCACGATCGCTTCTTTCATTTGTTTTTTTTCGCTTTTTGCTGCTTGTTGCCATGCATGCAATCGTTTTCTAGTTATAAAGTAAGTGTTTGGAACTTTTTCTAATCCTTGCTGAGAAGCTAATTGATCTGCCTTTTCGCCAATCAAAAAAACATAAGGAGTCTGTTCCATTACATATCTTGCCAATAGGATAGGATTTTTTGTCTCTTTCACTCCTCCTACAGCCCCAGCACGTGAATCACTGCTCATAATAGAAGCATCGAGTTCAACTGTCTTGTCTTTAGTCAAAACAGCTCCTTTTCCTGCATTAAAAAATTCAGAATCTTCTAAAACAATGACTGCTGCTTGAACAGCATCAAGACTACTCCCTTTTTTTTCTAAAACTTCATATCCAGCTTTCAATGCTTGCATCAAAGCTTTTTCTTTTTCACGCTTAATAGAGGAAGCCACTGTCTCTCCAGTCTGATTCCCTGCTCCTCCATGAATAGCCAAAGAAAAAAGAAATGATTGATTTTCTTTTTTTCTTCTAAA
This sequence comes from Parachlamydiaceae bacterium, assembly GCA_044226925.1. Taxonomy (GTDB): domain Bacteria; phylum Chlamydiota; class Chlamydiia; order Chlamydiales; family Parachlamydiaceae; genus JANWJE01. Next base: position 1,260,093 of record JBGAGC010000001.1, on the reverse strand, counting down.
AAGATTTTTTTTTGGTTGCTTGATTGTTGTCTTCTTCATAGCTAAATAGAAAATCCATTCTCAACTCATTAAACTTCGACTGCAGCCAATGCTGGATAAGCTTTCCAAGCATGCGCGATCATCTCTTCAAGAGTATAACGAGGATGCCAATTTAATTCCCGCGTAGCTTTACTAGGATCCGCTAGCAAAAAAGGTGGATCACCAGGACGACGTGGCCCCTCAACAACTTGGACCTTTTTTCTAAGAACTTTTTCTGTAGCCTGAATCACTTGACGAATGCTAAATCCTTGACCATTGCCTAAATTATAATAATTAGAAGGTTGTCCAGATAACAACTGTTCCATTGCCAAAATATGCGCTGTGCCTAAGTCTTCGATATGGATATAATCTCGAATGCAGGTTCCATCCGGAGTAGGATAGTCCGTCCCATTAATTGTCACAACTCCATCTGGCTTTTTCAAACTCAGTAAAATGCGAGGAATGAGATTGTGCGTATGTAACTGATAATTTTTGATTTTCCCCTCTGGATCGCCTCCCGCTGCGTTAAAATAACGTAAACAACAAAACTTCAGACCATAGGCATTTTCAAAATCGCGAAGAATTTTTTCTACCATCCATTTTGTTTCTCCATAGGGATTAATGGGACAACAAGGATGACTTTCATTAATGAGAGGATGCAGAGGATGGCCAAAGATAGCTGCTGTAGAGGAGAAAATAAAAGTTTTGACTTCATAACGCAGCATAGCTGTCAAGAGATTTAGCGTGTGGGCAACATTATTGAAGTAATATTTGGCTGGATTTTTTACCGACTCACCGATATCAATAAAGGCTGCAAAGTGCATGACAGCATCAATGGCATAATTTTCAAAAATTTGATAAAGAACAGCTGTATCAGCTAAATCTCCTTCTATAAATGTCCCATATTGAACAGCTTGTCGATATCCTCGGCTTAAATTATCTAATACAATTGTCTGATATCCTGCTTGATACAGCATTTTATTCACATGGGATCCAATAAAGCCTGCACCACCCACAATAAGAATCGTTAAGTCCTTCATTGTTTTGCCTTAATTAAGTTCTCTCATTCATTAAACAATAAAGGATAAACGGTTTGCCAAATTTAATAAATCCCCATTGTAAATGGGGATTTTTAGATAAAGAAGTGTCTCATTAAGTCACAGAAAATCAAGGACTATCTTGTATTAGGACGGTGATCTTTTCTTACTAGTTTTTGCTTTCTTAACTTGTCGTTTTTCATCTTTAATGGCTTTCTTTTGTCCTGGACTCTTCTGCGTATTTAATTTTTGTTGTTCATTGGTCGTACTGCTTTGCCGAGTAGAAGTAGATGGAATAGCACTCCATACACTTGTCATTGTAAACAAACCTATTAAACTAGTAAGCAAAGATAGACGCAATAAATGTAATTTCATAAAACCTCCTAAACACAACAAATTTAGGCTTCTGCAAGTTCTTTGCATTTTCTATGCCATTTTTAGAAAGCTAATCGATTAAAATAAGCATAGCCTTTTAGCGTTTTTGAGCGGCGATCTTATCTAAGCTATTCTGTAAAATTTCTTTCCATTTTTTATTGATTCCTAATCCTGCCCAGATTTGCTGCTCTCTTTGAATAGAATACTGATGAGGTTGTTTAAAAATGTAGTCTAAGGTTGTTAGGAAAGAAGATGCATGGGTTACACTTGGGCAAAGATGATTTTTTACTAGAACATCTTCATAAGTCTCATGTCCAATTTGAATGACAGGTAATCCCGCTAAAACAAATTGAGGACCCATGCTCGTTTGGTAGTAGAGAGCAGCATCTGCTAAAACAACAGCATCATCAGTGCTAAAATTTGAAATAATCACAGAATTGCCTAAGATTTTTTTCTCATTTAAAAGACGTTGTTCTTCATTCTTCGCTTTGGCACCTGGATGTTGCTGAATGACAACGATTGTATTGGAGAAATCTGCATGCTGGGATGTTTCTTTCACGATATCTAAAAACCTAGGAAGCGCTTTATCAAAGTATTCTGAATTATTTCCTCCAAAATAAATCAATATCTTTTGTCCTTGATCAGCAATACCATGATTCCGCAAGAAATTGGATCGCAAATCATCATGCTGGTCTAAACGCTTTTGACGAATTTTCTCAGCTTGTTCAACGGGATAATATCCTATTCCAAAAAGTGGTTTATCTTTTAAATCAAGAAGCACTTGCTTATCTTCGTAAAGAGGTTCTCTCACTAAATTTGAATTAGAGAAAAGAATTCCATTCGATGCACGCATGACTTGTGCTGCAACTTTAGAATATCCGCCTGGAACAAGGGACTCTGGATTGTCATAGTAAGCCAAATGTTTAAAAGAAAATTGGGATTTAAGATCTTTTAAAGCTTCTTGAAGATCTTTAGAAAAAGGATGTCCTACATCTGTCACAACAATATCAGCATGCACACAAATATTCGCCACTTGCCTTGCAAGCTGAACGCCATCTTTTTCTATATTCAAGCCTGTAGGATTCATCTCTTTTGCTGTAACTTGTAATTCTTGAAATTTTGCAAGACCTTGTCCTGTGCCTAGAAGAGAAACCTCATATTTTGTTGGATCCAAAGTTTTACTAAATACAGCAAAGTGAGCGGCGGGCCCTCCGTGAGACGCAACAAAACAAACTTTAGTCATTCGCGTATCTGTTTTTTTTGCTTGAAAAGAGTGACGATAAATTAAAATCAAACTAGCAAGAAGACTAAAAATAGCGATTGCGGCAGCAAATACTTTTTTATCTTGAGTATTCAATGGCTTAATTATTTTATCTTCTATGAAAGAAAAACTCGCTTGTAAAATATTTTGAACAGGAAGATTTTTCATGTGGAATCCTTAATTTGAAAATTAATTCAATTAATTAAAATGAAGGGTTTATAGCAAATTTTGATCAAAAATCACAACTCTTATTATTTGCTATCAAATCATTTAACAATGAAGATTTAGATCTCTTGCATGATTTCTTGATTAAGCTTAATCCCAATATTGATTGATAAGCTTCAAGTGGAGATGAAAGGAAAAATTGATGCTTGCTGCTGCACAATTCAAAATTAGCCGGGTCATTTCCCTTTGAATTGTCAGATAATTTTAAATTTCTACGTCTGTTCTTTTTGTTTACCATTATAGAGATTTTGAATGAGAGAAATGTGATCTTCAGAAGGTTTCCAACTGATATCTTCTAATACAAGACGTCCAATCAATAATTCTCGATTTTGAGTATCTAACTTTTCTCGTCCTAGTTCGATATACCAAATGGTGCTACCCTCAAAAATTCTAAAGGGCTTTTTTAATGACTTTGAAAGCTGAATGACCGCTTCGCAAACGTCGGGCCACCGTTGAGGATTAAAATCATGTCCACATAAAATTCCATGTGGCTTTAATTGTGCAGACCAAAAGGCAAGATCATTGTCTACATGTGGAGCATAATGATTGCCATCAATAAACACGACATCGGGTTTTAAATTTTTATCCCATGGCATAGTTGGAGAATAACCACGAATAGGAACAATATTGGGACAATCTTTGACAAACTCTAAGAAATCTTCTAAAGCTGCATCTTTTTTTTCTTTAGATGGAATTTGATCCCCTTTAACACCAGGCCAAGGATCAATACAATAAACTTTAGCAGAAGGTTGAACGGAATGAGACCAAGCCCAAGCAGAGCGCCCAAAATAAGATCCGACTTCTACTACGCATCCATGCTTAGGGACACAAGCTGCTAGCGCCTCAATGCTTTCTAAATCGACTCCAGACATGTATCCAGGAATATCTTCACGGTATGGCATGCGACTCTCCCCTATGAATGCTGATTTTTTTATTTAAATCTTTCAATATTTAGATAACATATTGTCCACTTATTTTGGCAAACAAGAATAACTGTTAATTAAAATTAACAATTTGAATTTCAAAAGATTTGAGTAAATGGACGACTTCTGGAAATGAAAACTTAGCATTCTTGACTTGGTTCGATTGAAGATCAATAAAATAATTCTTCGCATGCGTGAAGTCTGCTTGTGATAAATTGCAATGATGAAAAATCGTGTCTTGTAAATCTGCGTATGTAAAATTAGACTCTGATAAATCTGTGTGGCTAAAATAGACCTCTCTTAGCTTGCAAGCTTGAAAACAAGTTTTTTTCAAATTTAAATCAGCAAAATTGCATGTCTGCAAAAAGGTTTTATCAAAATAAAGAGAAAAAAAAGGTTGTTCACATTTGAAAAAATCAATTCCTATCAGCTTGCATTCTTTAAATTGCACATGGTGTAAACGACAGCCTTCCATTTTCACTAAGCTCATGTTGCAATTTTTAAATACACAATCGATAAATTGAGTTTGACGCCAATTCGTCTCAAAAAAATAGCAACTTTCAAATAAACAATTTCTAAAAGAAGATCCTTTCCATGATTGTCCTTCATCACGCAAGGCTTTGAAATACTCTTGTTCATGCAGAGACATCACGAAAGCCCCTAGTTGTATCATTACCTTTAAACATGCTATACTCAAACGAACGTAATAAATATTTTTTTATTGAGTTGAATGTTTGACTTCATTTCTCGTCTAATTACAATCAATTTTTTCATTAAAACTTTTTAACTTCAAGAATTAACATGATGCTAATCAAAACTCAACGGCTATTGATTCGCCCTCCTTGCGAAACAGATTTTGCCGATCTATATAAGTTGCAAAGTGATCCTCAAGTCATGCAGTATATAGGACGAGGCATACGCGACCAAGAGGCTGTAGCCAAAGGATTGGCTCAAGCCCTTACCCATCAACAAAAATATGGCTTTAGCCTAGGATCCGTTTTTGATCAAGCAAGCGGCTATTTTATTGGAAGAGCTGGCCTCATTCATTTAGGATATGATGATAACGCAAAAGAAATTGAAGTCGCCTATGCCCTTTGTCCGGCTTATTGGAAAATGGGATACGCAACAGAAATTGCGATGGCTCTTATTGAATGGGGATTTCAGCATCTGCCTCTTGATGCCCTTGTAGCAATCACTCATCCAGATAACCAACAATCACAACATGTATTAGAAAAAGCAGGATTACGGAAAATTAAAGAAGTCGAGATTTACAATGTGCAACACTGCTACTATGAAATTCAACGTTCCTATTGGGAATTAAATAGAAATCGATCTTAAAATTGAGAAATGAAAAATTCCTTCTTATTGACAACTGCAAGTCGTTGTCAATAAGAAGATGTCATGTGAAATGTATTATCGCATTGTGGGAACGATGGCCACTCCATTGGCGGTTTTAGCTGTTGTCGTTCCATTTAATAAACGGAGTTTTCCATTTCCATCGACTTGCCACTGGCTAATATAAGCAACGTTGTCTGCTAATTCTAAAGCAGCAACAATTCCATTCTCTGCTGCAATATCCGTAGGTTGACCTTTAGTTTTAGCTGCCACAGGCACAGCCAACGTAAGATCATTATCACCAGCTTTATAAGCAGAAATACTCATACTAGGTGTATTGCTACAAAATAACCAAGGTCCCATTAAAGCCAGCCAGCAAGGAGCATGTTGTTCTCCAGAAGGCACGATTTTCATCAGTTTTCCATTTCTTACTAATCCGACTAAATCGCTATGTGCAATAGTCACATACGCCTCATCGCCTCGAGTAGCCAATCCAACAGGAGTGTCATTTTTGGGAGGTGGAGGAAGTTGAACAGGGCTGATATTGCCTGTCACTGCACCATTGCGCAATTCAGCTAACTCAATCATATTCTTTCTTTCGCTAATGATCAAATGATTGGGTAAAACACCAACTTGAGCAGCAGAGCCATCGCCAGCTAAAAGACGAGCAGAACCATCAGGCTGCTCATTTACCATTTCTCCATTTAGCTTATGAGATTCTACAGTCGTTGTTCCAAGAATATACAAATGTCCTTGGCCAAAAGCTAAACTAACAGGCTTTGAAAGCGCCTTTACTGTTTGAACAGGTCTAAAATTTCCTCTATCTTGTTTAAACAAAGTAACAGACTGCGAGTCGTGGTTAATGACAGCAACTAAACCATTAGCATAAGTCACTCCTCCACCTACAATGTGGGGACCTACTCCCCCCTTTTCTCCTGTTGGAACAGCTTGTACTTGCTGGCCATTAGCATCGTAGACAAGCAATTGATTGTTATCATCATTGGAAATCGTCACCACTACATAAGGACTTGGCTGCGCCTGTAAAGCAAAAGCCATTGTTAGCATCATTAAACTGAACACATAACATAAATTCTTCATTTTACCCCCTAAGTTAAATGACTATCATTGCTTTAAACCGAACAATACCCGAAATTTAAGCAAAATTCAAAATTTTTTTATTTATATTTATTCTTTTTATTTTTAATGAGACAAATCAAACGCAATTTGTTATTAATAAAAGAGATAAAAATCTTTTTAATAAAACAATCAAATGATGTCATCATGATTTGCTTCTTCTCCTTGCTGTTTTAAATAAAAACACTAAAATTAAATCTTTAAAAAGAATTTTGGAAGCAACAGATTATACCGAAGAGAATTCAAAAATTGAATTTTCGGCTAGCGTGAAAGCCCAAATTCCAATTTTTGAGTTCTCTTCGGTATAAGTTAGAGGGATGAATAAGGTGAAAAGATGAAACAATGGTTTTTTATTTTAGCAGCGTGTTGGAGTCTGTCTGCTATTTTTGCTGGTGATCAATCTTTATTTGATATTTGTGAATGTTCTTCGAGTCCTAGCATTCAAACGCAATCTCTCTTAAAAAAGTTAAATGCCGAGAATCTTCCTCCCCTTGATGAGGCTTCATTAAAAGCATTGCAAGCAATGCCTGTCAATATTGCCAAGCACATATTCCCGCAAATCAGGAAAATTGACACTATCGCTATTCCAGGTCCGCTAGGATCTATTAAAGCCCGTTTTTATTTTCCTCGTATTGACAAAGAGACTCCTCTTCCCGTTTTTGTTTTTTTTCATGGAGGAGGCTGGGCGTTGGGAACTTTGGATGAATATGAGAGTATTTGTCAAAAAATATGCTATCAAACACCCTGCTTAGTTATATCTGTGGATTATCATTTAGCTCCTCAATATAAATTTCCAGAACCTTTAAACGATTGTTATACTGCAACTCAATGGATAGCAGAGCGCGTTCAACAATTTGGAGGCGATCCTAATCGTCTTGCAATAGGAGGAGATAGTGCAGGCGGCAACTTAGCAGCAGCTGTGACATTGATGGCTCGTGATAAAAAAACGCCTCGCATCCAAAGCCAAGTATTAATTTATCCTGTTCTCAATCATCAATTTGACACGCTATCTTATTTTTTATTTGGAAACGGCTATTATTTAACTAGAGACATTATGCAACTTTTTTGGAAGGTTTATTTGCGCCATCCTCATGATGGACATCATCCTTACGCCTCGCCCCTTCAAGCTCTCAGTCTGGCCCAACTTCCTCCTGCTTTGATGATATCAGCTGAATTTGATCCTTTGCGTGATGAAGGTTTAGCTTATGCCTGGCGCCTACATCAAGATCGTGTTCCTGTCACGCTTAAACGTTATAACACTCTTCATGGATTTATTAATTTTGAACAAGAGTTGGATGTTGCCGATCAATCATTAGAAGAAATCTCTAGATACTTACGGCAAGCGTTTTATTCTTCTAAATAAGGCGAAAGATGGGTTTTTAAAACAATGAGTTAATCGAATGTTTGTCCATAAATGATAGAATAGGAAATTTGTAACATGGAAAAGTTTAACTATTCAGATTTGGTATCAAGAAACTATTTAAATATATCTCCTCATTTACAGGATAAAATAAAGCAGACAAGACTTGCTTTTATCGGCTGCGGACTATGTAGTCAGGTTGCAGAGCATGCAGCAAGGATTGGATATACCCAATTTAAGCTGCTTGATTACGATACTGTTGAAGTCTCTAATTTGAATCGTCAAGCTTTTACATTTCATGATGTTGGCAAAGGGAAAGTGAGCGTAGTAAAAGAGAGAATTTTATCCATTAATCCTGAAGCGCACGTCGTTTCACGTACTGCTAAAATCTCTAACAAAGCGGATATGATGAAATCCATAGAGAATGCGGATATCATCATCAATACAATGGATTGTGGACCGGAGTACTTTGAATTTGTAGAGCTCGCTAGACAAGCTCATAAATTGATTCTATGCCCTTTTAACGCTGGCTTTAGCGCTGTTGTCATTTGTTTTTCAGATGCTTCTGATTCTATTTACGAAACATTGCAAACAGAGACACCTTTAATGAATTTAAACTTTTATGCACGGTTGCTACAACTCAATCCTCATATTTCATTAAGAGGTTTTACTGAAACAGATCCACAAAAGATCTTTGCTCGTATTCATCAGCAAGGCTATGATCCACAAATTTTTATTGGTGTCAATTTAGCCTCCTGCTTGTTGCATGCTTGCATGATAAGATATCTAAATCAGGAAGAAGTCGTGCTTGCCAAAAAAATTAATTATGTCTCAGTTTAGCTTAATTCTTAAGAAACATATCATCTTGGAATTCATGCTGATTTAAATTATAGAGGATAAATATTGCTAACGCCTCCATCCACTACAAGGTCTATTCCGACAATATAAGCTGCTTTGGAAGAGGAAAGAAATAAAGCGGCTTCAGCAATTTCTGAAGGATCGGCAAAGCGTTTAAGTGGAATTTCATTCGTACGCTGAGAAATAATATCAGGATTTTTATTTTTTGCCGTATCAAATATGGGAGTATCTGTATAGCCAGGTGAAATCGCATTAACGCGAATTCCTCTATCCACTAAATCTGCAGAAAAATTGCGGGCTAACATGCTAACAGCTGCTTTTGTTGAAGAGTAAACACTATGATGACGAACTCCTATCTGCTGAGCAGCTGAAGAAATTAAGATAATTGAAGATCCTTTTTCCAGATAAGGGAGAGAGCGTTGAACAGTAAAATAAACTCCTTTGTAATTGATATTCACCATTTCATCAAAAAAAGCTTCATCTACATCTCCAACAAATCGTCTGCTCGCAACACCAGCGTTAGCAACTAAAACATCTACTTTGCCAAATGTCGCATAGGCTTGTTGAAATAACTGATCGATATCAGACAGGTTGCACACATCTCCTTGCACAGTAATAGCCTGTCGAAGAGTTTTACAAACTCGATCTAATTTATGTTGATCCCGGCCAAAAATGACAATTTTTGCGCCTTCTTGATCGAATTTTTCCGCAATAGCTCTTCCTATCCCACTATTTCCACCTGTAATAACAACCACTTTATCTTTAAAATCGTTCATCTTGACCTATGATTATTGAAAGTATGCTTGTATGGTAATCACTTTAAAATGAAGAATCAAAACATAAAAGATGATGCTAAATCTGTCAAATTTCTATGAAATAACACATGCAAATAATGTGAAATCATTTACTCCCTTAAATAAATTTGTTAAGATTTTCCACCAATACTTTAAGACTTAAGAAAAAGGAATCGTTGCTATGTTCAAGTTAAAATTGAAATTCTTCCTCCTAGCTATTCATTTTCTATTCACAACATTTGGATTTGCTCATGAACAAATTATTCGAGTAAATGGACTAGACATATGGTGCGAAAGTTTTGGAAATCCAAAGCATCCAGCTTTATTATTAATCATGGGCGGAGGATGCCAAGGAATCATGTGGCCTAAGGATTTTTGCCAACAATTAAGCGAAAAAGAGTTCTTCGTCATTCGTTATGATCATCGCGATATCGGTTTATCAAGTGGTGTTGATTTTAATCAAAATCCTTACGATCTTGGTGACTTAGCAAAAGATGCCATCGGAATTCTGGATTACTTTCAAATTGAAAAAGCATATATTGTCGGTAGTTCCATGGGAGGAGCCATTGCACAATTAATTGGAGTTCATTATCCCCAACGTGCTCATACTCTTATTCTAATGTCAACATCTAGCGATCTTAGCATCACTCTAGATAGTTTTGAAGGAAAACCTAATCCTTCTACCTTATCGAAGCCTTCTGAAAAATATGTGAAATGGGCTCAAACAATTATTGCCAACAAAGCTGAAACTATTGAACAAAAACTAGATCAAGATTTAGAAGGATGGAAAGTGTTGAATGGATCCATTGTTGAATTTGACGAAAAGCTTTATCGCGATCTGCTTGCTTTGCAATTCAAAAGGCTCAATCATCCAGAAGGAATTTCACATCAACTATTGGCTATGAGATCTTCATCTGAAAAAATCAAACAAGCGGGTGGCTTCATTCATATACCCACTATTATCATTCATGGAACTGAAGATCCTATTTTTCCTTTAGATCATGGACAAGCACTATCCCATCTTATTAATGGATCTAAATTACTAGTTATAAACGGTATGGGGCATATTCTCAACCCTCATTTTTATGATCAGATCATCGACTGTATCAAGGAAGCAAGAGATGAAAATCAACATTCTAGCTATTCTCATGACGATGTTATTGACTGAAATCAATCTTATTTCAATGCCTCTTCCTAAAAACCGCTCTAACCAGCATGTCGTGGTAGTCGGAGCGGGCCTTGCTGGTTTAACTGCTGCTTATCGCTTACAACAAGCAGGTTATACCGTTGATGTCTATGAAGCAAGGGAAAGACCTGGCGGAAGAGTCTATACACATGCTTTAGGCTCATCGCATGTTGAATTAGGAGGGCAAGCTCTTGAAGATGGCGGCGACGCTAAAGCCATTCGAAAATTAATCCAAGAAATGGGATTAACCTTTGAAACAGTATGGCAGCAGCGTGTCTTTAGCCATTTTGTCCTCTTCGATCATCAACTCGAAGATATTTCAAATCTCATCTCAAAAACGCCTCTCGCTAATGACAAATTTTGGAATCAATTACAATGTTTCGCTCAACAGTCTTCCCATCTAGGTGAAGTCTTAGATGAAGTCTGGAAAGATAAAGATCCCATACTCAAACATTATTTTGAACTTGGCATGCGAGGCTACGAAGGTTCAGATCCTGAAAATTTGTCTGTTTTCTATATTTCCTCTTTTTTTAATTTGCTAAAAGGTTGTCAAATTAGAGCTCAGCTGCAAGCTCAAGGAGAGAAAATCTGTTTACCATTAACCCATGTCAAGGGGGGGAATAGCCGACTGATTGAAGCCTTAGAGAAAGCTCTCGAAAAACCTATTCATTACCGTTCACCCCTCACTAAGATCAGCTATGGTCCTCAAGGCAGAATCCATCTTTCTTTTAACTCAAATCAAACAATTTCTACTGATTGCTTGATTTTAGCTTTGCCTTGCTCGACTTTGCGTGATGTAGAAATTGAAGAAAATCTTTTTCCTTCCGATCAGCTTGAAGCCATTCAAACTCTTCAATATGGAACAAACGGAAAAATTGTACTCCCCATTCATTTTTCCTCCGCACCTCCCTTTGAGGTATGCTGTTCAAACGAATGTTTTTCTTGGTTTAATCATGACTATTCAGGTTTAATCCTTTATTATGGAGGGAAAAAAGGGATACTGCCTAAAAATAAAGAAGATCTTCAACAACTGATTGCAGACATTCTTCCTTCTATTCGCATCGCCTATCCTGAAGCTTCTTTTCCTTCAGATATTCAAGCCCTAGCCATTAGTTGGAAAGATGAAGAGTTTTCAAAAGGCAGCTATTCTAATTTAGCTCCTCACCAAGAGAAAATCTTTCAACGTTTTATAGACATTCAAGGCGAAACGCTTAAATCTGTTTTCCGTCCCATTAATGAGCAAATCTTTTTTGCTGGCGAACATACCTCTATTGATTACCCTGCCACTTTAGAAGGAGCTGTAGAATCAGGTGAAAAAGCAGCGCGTCTGATTTGTGCTTTCAAGTCGTTAGACAAAAATGAATAAATCATTCATTTTGGGTAATTAAGAGCTGTTAAATCATTTCTAATGGACTCCGTATTCTATGCATGATCAAGACATTTTTTACTGGCCTGCAGCCCGCCTTGTTAAAGCTATTAAGCAAAGGCAATTGTCTGCTGTAGAGGTGATGCAGGCTCACCTTGATCGCTTAGATAAAATAAATCCCCTTCTCAATGGATTAGTTCAACAAGTTCCTAGAGAAATCTGCTTACAGCAAGCCTTAAAAGCAGACCAAGATTTGTCAAAAGGGCATGTGCGCGGTAAGCTGCATGGATTGCCTTTTACAGTGAAAGATATTCATATTGTCAAAGGATTAGTTTCGTGCCTAGGGTGTACGGCTTTAAAAGACCAAGTAGCTCAAGAAGATTCTACTGTTGTTTCACGACTAAAACGAGAAGGAGCCATTGTCTTGGGCATCACAAATGTACCTGAATTTCTTTGTGCTTATGAGACTGACAATTTAGTTTATGGACGCACGAATAATCCTTATGATCTCAGTAAAACTTGCGGTGGAAGCAGCGGAGGCTGCGCGGCCCTGGTTGCCTCAGGCTGTAGTCCCCTAAGTATTGGAACTGATGCTGGTGGAAGTATTCGTTGGCCAGCTCATTGCACAGGCATTGCAGCCCATAAACCTACTATTGGATTAGTGCCTCGTACCGGATCGCCTATGGGAAATGCCAAAGGCTTACTTGCCCAATTCACCACTTCTGGACCTCTAACAAGAACAATTGAGGATCTTATCCTCGTTCTTCCTATTCTTGCTGGTCCAGATGAATTAGATCCTCATGTTCCTCCTGTTCATCTAAAAGACATTCAAAGTGTCGACCTTTCCTCATTGCGAATTGCTTATTTTATTGAAGATGAAATCACGAAACCCTCTTTAGAAACCATCGAAAGCATCCATCACATTGTCAAAGAAATCAGACCATCGGTCGCTAAAATTGAACACATTTCCTTGCCTTTCGTAAAAGATGCTTATCGCTTGCTTTGGGAACATTTTTATTTAGGAGGCGATCAAGGGAATGGAATGAAAAATCTTTTACAAAAGTTAGGTGTTACTGATCCCTCTCCTTTAATGCAATCATTTCTTCAACAAACAGAAAAAAGTCTCCTTTCAGTCACACAATTTCGCCAGCTATTTAGAAAAATTGATACCTATCGCATTCATATGCTCGAAGCTCTTAAAAATTATGATATTCTTTTATCGCCTGTCGCAACAACACCTGCAAAACCACATGGAACAACTTTTGAGGAATCGCAAGATATGACAGCTTGCATGATTCATTCCTTGACCGGCTGGCCTGTGACAATCGTACGATGCGGTTATTCCAAAGAACAATTGCCTATTGGATTGCAAGTTGCCGCTAAACCCTGGAATGATCACCTTTGCCTCGCTCTTGCTAAACACATTGAATCTACCTCAGGAGGCTGGCGTCCTCCTCATCTTTAACAACTTAACTTCAATATTTTATTTTGAAATTAATCATCAACAAAATCATTAATTTATTGATAAAAATAAATTAAATTATTAAAATTTAATATTATTTTTAAAAATAAAATATTAAATTTAATGAATAATATTACTTTCTTTTTTACTTACACGACTTCTCTTTTTAAAGAGAAAATGACAATTTCTTTGACTTCTCAGCAAAAAAAAATTGTGGGAATTGCATTTATTGCTTTTAACAGTTTGCTTGCTTGCTATATGCTATATCGTCGCTATTGTTTTAAAGCTGCCCCTATCAAATCTACAGAAGAATGGCACTTTAATTGGAAAGATGTTGAGTTTTTGGCACAGCAGCACCTTGGAATGAGACACGTTTCAAGCCGTCCGCAAGCTTTAGCAGAGGCGACGAATGGATTTGTTCAAGGATGTTCTCTGAGCATATCGCCTCAGTATGCGGAGTTTGACGAAATGAAAGATCTTAAATTTGAAGATATTCCAATCAATAAAAGAAATCAATTTGTGAAATTATTTGAGAAAGGAATTGATCATTTTATTTATATGTCGCTAATTTTCGATTTGAATCCTAAGCTTACTTTAGGTCAATCAACTGTTCAAGAAATCTTATCGCTCATCAATAAATGCTCTTTTTCTCTTGTCACTTACAATCGTGATTTGTCTGCTCCTTGCGATTTCTCATCTTGGGGAGAAGGGCTTGGACGCTATCCCAAAATATCAATAAGCAACAAGGACATAACTTTGCTGGCATTTGTTGAGGAAAAAGATTTAGGATATTCTGATTTAGAAAAAAAACAAGTGCTTTCTTCAATGAAGACAAGCAACGAAATTTGGAAACATATCATCTCCAGCTATCGAAAAGTATTAATTCAGCAGATCAGAGCTCAAGCCACTCAGATGTCTGCAAAAATGAATAAAGAAGAATGAATTTGCATTAGGGAACGCAAGTGATCAACGAGCTTTTATTTTTTACCCAAGTTATTTTAATTATTGGATTTGCTTTGGGTGCATTTAAACTAGGCAGAGAAGCCCTTACAGCTTGGGTGGCCATTCAAGCATTAATAGCCAATTTATTTGTCGTCAAACAAATCACGTTATTTGGATTGGATGTTACTGCAAGCGATGCCTTTGCTATTGGAAGCATTTTAGGTCTTAATTTGTTGCAAGAGTATTTTAGCAGGGAAGAAGCGAACAAAGCCACTTGGATTTGTTTCTTCTTTATGACCTTTTTTGCGCTTGTTTCTCAACTGCACCTCTTCTATCAAGCCAATTCTTACGACATCACACAGTCTGCTTTTGAAACGATTTTGTCTCAATCGCCTCGCTTATTGATTGCCTCAATGAGTGTTTTCTTTATTGTGCAGCAAATTGATATTCGTTTCTTTGCTTTCCTTAAAAACATGATGCCTCAAACGAGCTTTGCATGGCGATCCGCCATTGCTTTGGTGGTCTCGCAATTTTTGGATACTGTTTTATTCAGTTTTGCAGGTCTTTATGGAATTGTTGCATCAATTTTTGATATTATTTTCGTCAGTTTTCTGATTAAACTGATTGTCATTTTCTTTTTTACTTCTTTTGTCAGGTGGGCAAAAACATGAAATCTTTTCACTTTGAACTCATTCACCGATCTAAAAAATCTCGTGCCCGCGTCGGCCGCATTCATACGTCACATGGTATCATTGATACACCCAACTTTGTCGCGGTTGGAACAAATGGAACGGTCAAAGCCCTCGATAACACTCTCTTGCATGAGATTGGCTTGCAGCTCATGTTCTGCAATACTTATCACTTGCTTTTGCAGCCAGGTACAGAAGTTGTAAGACAGGCAGGCGGTCTTCACCAATTCATTAATCGCAAATTGCCTATTATTACGGATTCAGGTGGATTTCAAGTTTTTAGCTTAGCTTATGGATCTGTGGCAGATGAACTAAAAAGTCGAGGAACAAAAAAACAGGGTGGTTCTGTCATTAAAATTACAGAAGAAGGAGTGCTTTTCCGCTCTTATCGAGATGGCGCTAAAGTCATGCTGACTCCTGAAAGCTCGGTCAAAGCTCAAAAAGATCTGGGAGCCGACATTATTATTCCATTTGACGAACTTCCTCCCTACCATATTTCACCTGATGCTCTTAAAAAATCGATTGCCCGCACCCATCGTTGGGAAAAACGTTCTTTAGAAGAACATT
Organism: Parachlamydiaceae bacterium; assembly: GCA_044226925.1. GTDB lineage: Bacteria > Chlamydiota > Chlamydiia > Chlamydiales > Parachlamydiaceae > JANWJE01. The sequence goes on along the minus strand of JBGAGC010000001.1, from coordinate 1,244,561 downwards.
TGAAAAATCCCCAAGGGCAAGCCATGTATGGAGTTATTCACGGCGGCGTCAATCATGACTTTCGCAAAGCTAGTTGTGATGTTTTAACTCAACTCCCTTTTGATGGATTTGCAATTGGCGGAAGCATGGGGAAAACAAAAGAAGAAATGCATCAGCTTCTTTCCTTCACTCTCCCCCATCTACCAGAAGAAAAACCCAATCATTTACTCGGAATTGGCGATCTTCCTTCTATCGAGCGGAGCATTCCTCTGGGTATTGATACTTTTGATAGTTCTTATCCAACGCGTGCAGCACGCCACGGGATTTTGCTCACCTCTCAAGGGGGAATGAATATTACAAAAGCCGAAAATGCAGCTAATTTTTCTCCCATTGAAAAAGATTGCGCTTGCCCCACATGCACCAAGTTTACAGCAGCCTATCTTCATCACCTTTTTAAAGCCCGCGAACTGACAAGCATGAGTTTAGCAACTGCTCATAACCTTTACTTCATGGTTCAGCTCATGCAAAAATACCGAAGCCTCATCTTAGAAGATCATGTCTAATTCTTGCTTCATCTCTATCTGCTTCAGTAAGCTTCTTACTGAAGTTTAGGTTTTTACAAAAATTTTAATAAAAACAGAAATTTCTCACCGGAAGAAAACTGAAATCTCTAGCTAATTAAAATATTAATATAATTATTTGTTTAATTTATTGTTTAATTATTTTATAATATTTATTTATTTTATTAAACTTAACCCAAATAATTATTTTATGATACACAATTTAGATACTAATCCTTGGTTTTATTTTGAACAATTTGCTCAAGAAAAGATGACAAGTGCAGAGGCAAAGTTAAAAGTCACTGAAAGCTTGCAAGTCATTTTTAATCAAGTTCAAGAGATGGATGGGTCTCACTCTAATCTCTTACAATTACAACAATTCGTGACGAGTGCGTTCAATTCAAAAATTCATCCAGAACATAAAGAAGAATTAGCCGGTCGCATTCAGAAAGCCTTGCAAGGAAAAATGTTTGAACCCAAGGCAACAGCTCTTTGGCAATCGATTCACGACAATCTGAAGGTTCATTTGCCAAGCAAGCCGATTGATATTCCTGTTTTTCCTGTTTCCCAAAAAGATTCAACACCCACCTCTTCCAAACTTACAACTCCAATGGAGAGTCCAGCTATTTCAACAAACTCTTCTTTCAAGCCTTCAGATTATCCTAATGTTTTGGTGTTCTCTGATGGAACGATTGAAGCTACTGACGAGTTAAAGAAGCGATTGATAGAAAAATCTTTATATTTTCGAACCCTCTGGCAAGGAGGATTTAAAGAAGAAAAAGAAGCTATTCTAAAATTAGAGTCATTCGAAGTAGAAGAATTTAACTTCTTCCTTGACTGTTTGGAAAAAAAGGATCCCTTGGACTTGCAACAAGCCTGTGATTTATTGAGAATAGTTGACTATTTTCAACAAGTGGATTTAAAAGACAACTGTCTATTAGCTTTTCGAGACTTTGTTGAAAAATTTGATCGATTTACAGACAAAGAAGAGTTTGAGACCCTCTTTTCCCTGTATGATCAGTTTAAATCAATTCTTGAAGTCGCAGCTTTAATAAAAAAAGAAATGTCCAACGTTAAGAAGCTTAATCAAGCATTCAAAAAGCATAATCTTCAAAGTTTTTATGAATTTCTCAGCAATCTGCCTATAGAAGAGTTAAGCTTTCAAAGTTATTTAAAAGTCTCTGATGAAGAGCTTGCCTCTTTTGCAAAAATCACCTCTTTAAAAGAAGTCGATTTAACAAAGTGTCTCGCAATCACAGACAAAGGTCTTGCATCTTTGCCAAACTCGCTAAAAAAATTACACGTTAGCGGATGTTCTCTCATAGGTGATAATTTAGTCGGATTAATTCATCATTTCTCTCATCTAGAAGAATTAGATTTTGATTGGTATGGGTACATCAGACACCGCTATCTTCCAAAATTACCAACTTTGCTAAAAAAACTGGATCTTCAATACTGTCATCAGCTTACTGATGATGATTTAACCCAATTAACTCATCTCACTCATTTAGAAGAGTTAAATCTTAAGTCGTGTTCGAAAATCACAGGAAAAGATCTTGCTTCTTTGCCAACTTCGTTAAAAAAACTGAATCTTCAATACTGTCATCAGCTTACTGATGATGATTTAACCCAATTAACTCATCTCACTCATTTAGAAGAATTAGATCTTTCTGAGTGTAAACAAATCACAGGCAAGAGTCTTGCACATTTACCAACCTCACTAAAAAAACTGAAGCTTAATAGTGCTAATCTTACTGACGATGATTTAACCCAATTAACTCATCTTCAGCATTTAGAAGAGTTAGACCTTTCTGAGTGTAATAAAATTACAGGCAAGTGTCTTGCATCTTTGCCAATCTCGTTAAAAAAACTGAAGCTTAATAGTGCTAATCTTACTGACGATGATTTAACCCAATTCACTCATTTCAAGCATTTAGAAGAGTTAGATCTTTCTTTGTGTAAGAATATCACAGGCAAATGTCTTGCATCTTTACCAACTTCGTTAAAAAAACTGAAGTTTGACAGGGCCGATCTCACCGATGATGATTTAACTCAATTAACTCATCTCAATCATTTAGAAGAGTTAGATCTTCCTAATTGTTGGAAAATCATAGGCAAGGGTCTTGCGTCTTTACCAACCTCGTTAAAAAAACTGAATCTTAATAACTGTTATGAGCTCAGCGGTGATGATTTAACCCAATTCACTCATTTCAAGCATTTAGAAGAGTTAGATCTTTCTTCGTGTAAGAATATTACAGGCAAATGTCTTGCATCTTTACCAACTTCGTTAAAAAAACTGAAGTTTGATAGGGCTGATCTCACCGATGATGATTTAACTCAATTAACTCATCTCAAGCATTTAGAAGAGTTAGATCTTTCTTCGTGTATGAAAATTACAGGCAAGGGTCTTGCATCTTTGCCAATCTCGTTAAAAAAACTGAAGCTTATTAGAGCTAATCTCACCAGCGATGATTTAACCCAATTAACTCATTTCAAGCATTTAGAAGAGTTAGATCTTTCTTATTGTAAGAAAATCACAGGTCAGGGTCTTGCATCTTTGACAACCTCGTTAAAAAAACTGGAGCTTTCCTCCTGTGAGCAGCTCACCGATGATGATTTAGTTAAGCTATCTCATCTCAAGCATTTAGAAGAGTTAATTCTTTCTGGTTGTTGGAAAATCATAGGCAAGGGTCTTGCATCTTTGCCAACCTCGTTAAAAAACCTGAATGTTCGATACTGTCATAAACTTACTGATAATGATTTAAGCAAATTAATTCATCTCAATCAAATCATAAGAGATTGATCTTTTTTCTAAGTGTAAGCAAAGTGCTTCAAAAAGATGGTTGATCACGATGTCGTTGAATTAATTTTTCGTTTGATTCACTTAAAATGGTTAACGATGCGTGGTCTAGCTGAAGTATCTCTCAATTCCTAAACTTTAGGAATGCAGAGATACTCTCTTAGAAGCTGGCATTTCCCCTATTCTTTAAACCGACGGCATTTTGCTGAAAGATTCACCTCTCTTTGATCTCGCATAGAAAATGTGTAAACAAATCACAGACAAGGGTCTTGCAACTTTGCCGACCTCGCTAAAAAAACTGAATCTTTATTTCTGTAGGCAGCTCACCGATGATGATTTAGTTAAGCTAGCTCATCTCGAACATTTAGAAGAGTTAGATCTATCTTTTTGTGAGAGAATCACAGGCAAAAGCCTTGCAGCTTTACCAGCCTCGCTAAAAAAAATTAACCTTCAATCCTGTAAGGAGCTCACCGATGATGATTTAGCTAAGCTAGCTCGTCTCAATGATTTAGAAGAGTTAAATCTTAATGAGTGTAAGCAAATCACAGGCGAAAGTCTCACAACTTTACCAGCCTCGCTAAAAAAAAATTAAGCTTCGAGACTGTTGTAAGGAGCTCACCGATGATGATTTAGCTCAGCTAGCTCATCTCAATGATTTAGAAGAGTTAAATCTTAATGGGTGTACGAAAATCACGGGCAACGGTCTTGCAAATTTACCAACCTCTCTACAAAAACTGAGTCTTAGTAGCTTTGCTCAGCTCACCGATGATGGTTTAACCCAATTGACTCGTCTTAATCATTTAGAAGAGTTAAATCTTTCTGATTGTGTGAAAATCACAAGCAAGGGGCTTGCAAGTTTACCAGCCTCGCTAAAAAAACTGTATCTTATTGGTTTTGGTAACTTCACTGATGCTAATTTAACTAATCTAGCTCATCTCACCCATTTAGAAGAGTTAGATCTTTCCTATTGTAAGCAAATCACCGGCAAGGATCTTGCAAATTTGCCCAGCTCACTAAAACAGCTGGATCTTTATGACTGCGATCAGCTCAACAATGATGATTTAGCTCAGCAAATTATCAATTATTTTAAAACATTAAATCTTTCGATGGCTGAGTAAAGGATTTCAAAAGGATGGCTGATCACGATATTGTTAAGTTACTTTTTCGTTTGACTCACTTAAAATGGTTAACGATTCGTGGTCTGACTGAAATATCTCTGAATTCCTAAACTTTAGGAATTCAGAGATACTCTTTTAGAAGCTGGCATTTCCCACTATTCTTTAAACCGACGGCATTTTGCTGAAAGATTCACCTCTCTTTGATCTCGCATAGAAAATGTGTAAACAAATCACAGACAAGGGTCTTGCAATTTTGCCCACTTCACTAAAAAAACTGACTCTTTATTGCTGTGAGCATCTCACTGGTGATGATTTAACTAACCTAGCTCATCTCCAACATTTAGAAGAATTAAATCTTTCTAGTTGTACGAAAATCACAGCCAAGGGGTTTATAACTTTACCTATTTCGTTAAAAAAACTTGAATCTTAGTCACTTGATCAGTTCACTGGTAAATCAAAATAATTAAAGATTCACATTTTATTATGAACCTACCAAGTTTTTGACTACTCACATACTGAGCAACAGTGATTATATCAGGGACAGATGCCATCACATGCCAATCATTAGCATCGGGCATGAGGCCAATCCTTTTCTGAAGTGTCTCTCAATTTCTGAAATTGAGAGACACTTTTTTAGAAGCTGGATAATAATAGCCGTTACACCACAGCTGTAAGCTGTCAAGCTAGTCAATCTTCTTAGATAAATTTAATAATTAATAAAAAATTCAGAAAATTTTATTTAAATTAATTAAAATATTTGTTATAATTATTATTTTATTATTATTATTCAAATAAAGTTATGACGAAAAAATGTTTTTTAAATGTGTTCCATCTATTTGTTCTTTCTTTATGCCTTCATTTTTTTACTCAAGTGTTTGCCTTAAGCGCCGCTAGCCAGCATGATCGTTTTTTAGATCAAAACTTGCAAAACTACATGCAAGCTATCCAAAGCTTGGAAAAAGACAATAAGTTGGATGGTCATTTAATGATTGCTAAAGGTCAGCATCTTTTACTTTCCGCCATGAGCCAGGAAATTTCTCGGCAATCTCAAGAAGAACCGCAATTTATGATTGGATCTCTTTCCAAACAATTTTTTGCTGTTGCTCTGTTGAAAGTCCTCTATGATCAGCATCCACATGAAAGAGAAAGCAAGAGAATTGAAATCGTTCAAGATGATCTAAATCGGCCTCTCTGCAATTTTCTTCCTCCGCAAGCATCTATTTGGAAAGGCCATATGCCAGAGTGGGCGCATGTGGTGACTCTTCATCAATTATTGACCCATACGTCAGGGATTCCCAATTATACAGAAGTTGAGAGCTTTACGGACTTTGTGATGGCGCAAAAAAGGTTTCTCGAACTCCCTCATGCGAAAGGAGACATCATTCAACTTATCTCTCGCCTCCCTCTTCTTTTTAGACCTGGAACGGAGTATTGTTATAGCAATACGAACTATGTCTTAATTGCTGAAGTGATTGAAAAATTATCAGGATTGCCAGCTTCTGTTTATCTGCAGAAAAATTTCTTTTCTCCTTTACACATGACATCCACTTTTTCTCCATCAAGTGGACAATGGCAAGCTTTAAAGAAACAATCTCGTTTTTCTCGCTTAACTCCTCAATGGCAATACGATCCAAAGCGAGAAATCAAAGATGTCTATCAGCCTGACTATAACATCGATATCAGCAATGCTGTAGGATCGGGTTCTATTATCTCAACTGCATCTGATCTCTTAAAATGGAATTTAGCCTTGCATAGAGACCATTCCATTATTCCCTCTTCTTTGTATCAATTGATGATTACTCCTGATAAAGATCAATACGGATATGGATTAGGGATAGAGTCAAGCCAATACGGAGTCATGCTGGGGCACCAAGGTTTGATTGATACTTATCAATCTCTTTTGCTTTATTTTCCTAAACATGATTTATCCATCATTTTTCTGTCTCATATCAAGGCAGATGATAGCAGATTAGACGAAGAAAGAGACGCTATTATTGCCTTTTTAGGAAAGAAATTCAGTGAAGACGAAAGAGAACTCTTAGCGGAAGAGGAGCTCATGAGAAAATATCCTGATGAACGTGGATTTAAGCACTTCATGTCTTTAACAGATTCTTATTTTGAAACAGAAGAAATGCAATAAATTTTGCAAAAAGATTTAAAATCCAAAAGTTAAAGCGACATAAGGACCTTGAAACGCAATATTGCTATAAATATCGCCCACAATATCGGCAACATTATTATTGTCCATTTGGATACGTCGAATAAAATCTGGATAGCTCAGGTATTCATATCCCACTTCAAATTCTAGTTCATAGGATGAGATGGAATAAGAATAACTCAAAGAAGCATTTCCTTCCCAAAAAGGTAATACTCGCCATAATGGACCATTTTTTTCATGAATGGTGGAAAATGGTAGTGAACTTTCTGCCGTTTCCCGCAAATTTACTTTAGATCTCGAAACTAAAAGGCCTCCTTTAAAGAAAGCTTTCACTTTTAACCTGCGTTTAAACGTGTAACTCAAATCAAAGCCTAATTGAGGGCCTATTCCCCATGTGTGAGATTTTTCTTTTAGGGTAGCTTGTCTTAAGATCGCCGTGTTTTCAGCAGAGAAATGGACGCGATTGTGATAATCCATCCAAGCGTAATGCAATCCAAATTGGGCAGAAAAACTAAAATGACATAGATCTGCAACAAAATGGTTAAAATATAAATCTCCAGCATAGTAATTCAACTCATGTTCGGCTTCGATAAAATGAACTAAACTGAGAGGATTTATCTCTTCCGTATCGGTTGATCCACTACTTTCGTTAAGCAAAGAAGAATGGCGATTAAATCTTCTAGAATGATGTGCAGGTAGATAAGTAAAGCTCGCTCCAACTTCTTGAAGAAAATTTTCTTTATCGGAATTAAAATAAAACGCACTGAATCGATAGCCTGATTCATAATCAAACAAAATTTCTTCTCGCGAGCCTGGAACTGCCGTCACAAAAGGAGAAGGTCCATTAACATTGGGATTAGGAATAAATGTGTTATCAAAAAGAGGTTGTAAATACAGATATTCTTCTCTAATGCCAAAGTAAGAACGACCGCATTCTTCGCATGAGCATGCGGCCCAACTGATTTCACATTGAGCGATAAAGTAGAAAAGGAACAAGACAATCCATCTTTGCTTTGAGCAAGAGTGAGCATCTCTTGCTTGACGAGATATCTTGTCATTAAGCCGAAAATGATTCTTCTGCATTGTGATCATTTCTTAGCAAAAAGTATTTCCATTTTTATTTCTATGGTACAAGTCAATGAAACTTAGAGTGCACCTCTAAATTTAAGATATCGTTTAAAACAAATGCTTAACGCTTCAAAGACCTGCTCTAATCATTTGCAACTCTATTGTCTCATAAAATTTAAAATCAATGAATTTTATTCATGAGATAATCTTAAAAATTCTTTACTAAAGATTTCATCGATCCTATCATTTAAGAAAAAATCGAAATAAAGAGAACTTTCATGTCATTTCTTCAATCTCTACTCTTCAGTTTGATAGGAGTTCTTCCTGTATTTTTGCACAGCACTGTTTATCTCATTAAACCAGAAAATTTTCAGTCCAAAGTTGAAATTACAGCTTGTTTTTTAGAGTATCAAGACAAAATTCTTTTATTGCATCGGCAGGATCATCAATCTCAAGGAAATTTGTGGGGAATACCGGGAGGAAAAATAGAAAAAGAAGAAACTCCCCTTGAAGCCGTCATTCGGGAGGTAAGAGAAGAAACAAGTTTTGACATTTCCACTCAATCCATTGTCTATTTGGGTCATGTTTATATTAAATATCCAACGTTTGATTATATTTATCATATGTTCCAATGCAGACCTGCTGAGCATCCCACTCAAGTCAAAATATCATTCAATGAACACAAAGGTTTTACCTGGGTCACTCCAGAGGATGCGTTGAAAATGCATCTCATGTTGGACGAAGATGCTTGTATAAAATTCATCTACTATGAAGACTTTGCAAAATAACTTTATTCTAGCTCGCAATACCTCATTTCTTAGCATTTTTTAAATAGGCTTTGATTTTCTTTAAAGGCCATGTATTGAAAACGTGATCTTTTTCAAGCCATCCTTTTCGAGCAATATTGACTCCTGCCCGATAATATTGAAGATCACTAATGCTATGTGCATCTGGATTAATACAGCATTTCAATCCTTTCTCTGAGGCTTTGTGCCAATAACGCCAATCCATATCCAATCTAGTCGGGTGCGCATTTAACTCAATCACTTTATCATTTGCTAAACAAGCATCAATGATTTTTGGTACGTTGAGTGCATAAGGATCCCGACGCAATAATAATCTGCCACTCAAATGTCCAACGATCGTTGTATAGGGATTTTCAATTGCTTTGATGATGCGCTCTGTCATCGTTTTCTCATCCAATTTAAATGCACGATGAACCGAAACGACGACATAATCTAATTCCTTCAAGACTTCATCTGGAAAATCTAATTGTCCATTGGTTAAAATATCGCATTCAAGGCCCGAGAAAACGTAAATGGAATATTGACCAGACTCATTAAGACGACGAATGCGTTGAACTTGTTCAAGAAGACGTTCAGCAGACATTCCATGGGCTTGATAACTCGATTTAGAATGATCCGCAATTCCAAAATATTCCCACCCTAAATTTTGAGCCCCTGCAACCATTTCTTCAAGATCATGATGTCCATCTGAATCTGTCGTATGGCAATGAAAAACACCTCGTATATCAGATTCCTCTATTAAAGTGGGTAATGCTCTTTTTTCTGCCGCTTCTATTTCTCCCATTTCTTCACGAAGTTCTGGAGGAATATAGGTGAGCTTTAAAGCTTTAAAGATATCTGCTTCTATAAGTGATTTTTTTGAACGTTTAAGAAAAGGAGCTTTTTGGCCAGCATCAAGGGGTTCAAGTCCATACTCGCTTAAACGATAGCCCCAGTCATTTGCTCGTTGACGTAATTTAATATTGTGATCTTTTGAACCTGTAAAATAAAGCAAAGCAAAGCCAAATTGCTCTTCTGGCACAATTCTAAGATCAACTTGCATTCCTTGTTTTAATCGAACAGATGATTTTGTGGATCCTTTTGCTAGCACTTTTTCCACTCCAGCTTGATGAGTAAACCATTCCATAACAGGCTCTGGATTTGATGAAGCAACTACAAAGTCTAAATCTCCTACTGTTTCTAATTTACGCCTTAAACTTCCTGCAATTTCCGCTTTTTGCACTTCTTTCATTTTTAATAAATGGTTGAGAATAGGCTGCGCAATCTGCATGGCTTCCCACCAAAGAAAACGAAGTCCACTGATTTTAAATTTTTCAATACTATTTAAGATGTTTTCTTGGCTTTTTTTGCCAAAATGAGGCAGTTTAGCAATGCCTCCTGTTCGACACGCAACGGCTAAATCTTCAACCGTTTTGATTCCCAATTCATCGTAAAATAGCTTAATTTTTTTACTGCCAAGGCCAGGAATTCGCAGTAACTCAATTAAACCTTCTGGAATGGATTTTTTTAATTCTTCATAGTAAGGATAATATCCCGTTAAAACCAATGTCTCAATGATCTGACTAATGTGAATCCCGACACCTGGAATGTCTCGCAAACGGTGCTCTTTCACCACAATGTCGAGATCTTCATCTAATTGATCTAAGGCATGAGCAGCCTGATGATAAGCCCTAACCTTAAAGGGATTTTCTCCTTTGAGATCTAATAACGTTGCAATTTCTTCCAGTAATCTCGCAACATCATGCTTGTCCATCTCACACCTCGCGAGATAAAAAACTCAATATTTCAGCCAACTTCTCAAGATATAGCAAAACAGCTAGATTCAGCGAAATAATGATTGCGTCTTTAATCTTCTCTAGGGGAAGATATATATCCTTAATTTTTAGCTGATAAAGGAATTCATCAATGTCTTACGCATGGGAAGCCGAGCACTCATTGACGCCAGACGAAGCAATGGTCATGATTAAAAGCCAATTTCCCGATTTAGAAGCACAAAGCATTCAACTACTCGGCATGGGATGGGACAATACAGCCTTCTTAGTCAACCAAGACTATGTCTTTCGCTTTCCTCGTCGACAAGTTGCCGTTTCGCTATTAGAAATAGAATTTTGCGTTTTACCAAAAATTGCTCCCCACTTGCCTTTGTCTATTCCGATTCCTCAATGGAAAGGCTCTCCAACAAATAGTTATCCTTGGCCTTTTACGGGTTATCGAAAATTAGCGGGAATCACAGCTTGCCACGCCGATTTATCCGATGCAGATCGTATGAAACTGGCCCAGCCTCTAGCCCATTTTTTAGCCTTGTTGCATGCCATTCCTTTATCCAAAGTCCAGTCATGCCAGTTGCCCGGTGATCTGCTCGATCGCTTAAAAGTCGCTCGATTAATTCCTGAAATTAAAAAAAATCTAAAAACTTTGGCTTCTTTGCAACTTTTACACTCTATTCAACAGTATGACTCCCTTTTAGAAAACACTCAAGACGTTGATCTTCAAGAACAAAGAGTACTAGTACACGGCGATTTTTACATTAGGCATGTTCTTGTCAATTCCAGTCATGAATTAGCGGGGGTCATTGATTGGGGAGATGTTCACTTGGGCAATCGGGCTGTCGATCTCTCCATTGCACATAGTTTTTTGCCTATGCAGGCTCACGATTCTTTTCGGCACATCTATGGCACCATCTCTGAGGCAACATGGCAATTGGCCCGCCTTAGAGCTCTTTATCATAGCTCCATCTTAGGCGTTTATGGTTATCACTCTAAAGACTCTACTCTTCTTCGAGAAGGATTAGGCTCTTTAAAACGCATCGCACTAGAAAGTTCTTAAAATTCTCATATCTTTTCTTCCAAATCACTCATTTATTTAAATAACTTTAAAAATATTTAATAAATAAAAGTTATAATTTAATTATGAATAATTAATTTAATTAAAATTTAACAATTTCGTTAATTTTAATTTTAAGGAAGATATTATGGAATATAGGGATTATTCTCACTATTCGCAAAACACTAATATACAAGAGCATGAGAATATTCACAAGCTGCTACAAGATTTAGATCGCCTGCCCAATCATTCAACAGATAAAAAAGTGACAGAAGTTGCAAAACATCACTTAAAGCCTGTATTTGGCTTTTTGTTTACTCCCCACAAAGAAATTTTTAATGCAGCTAAAGTGCTCATGAATGACGTCGTTGCAATGAAATCTTTTTCTGAAGCACAGCAAGAGATTTCAGGTGCCATCAATGGCTTGAATATTTTACTGAGGCACGAAACAAATCAATCAACGCAACAACTCATCAAAAAAGAGTTGGAAATTATCGCGCAATATAACTATCAAGTGAAAAATTTCTTCTTGTTGAAAGAAGCACTTGCAGAGGATTCTAAACTTGAAAAACTTCTTTACGAACCTCGTTTTCTTGAAGATTTTAATGCTCTGGCTGAATTATATGGACGAGGTCGTACAATCGATCCTCCTCTTATCTTGGCATTTAGTCGTTTTTGGAATCAAAAAGAAGGTTCTCTTCTCTGGAGGAAATTTCTAGATGCTGCTTCTCAAAAAAGACAAGAGACTCTGAGTACTTTAAAAAAGGGAGATCTTCCATTAGAAGCTGATCTCTCAGATCCTTTAGTACAAATAAACAGTACGCTTAACCAATTCACAGCCGAGACGCTAGAAACAAAAGATTATCGAGCCTTTAAGATATTAGTTGACGAAATTTTTGGTAATCGAGCCATGGTCACCAATAGTCAACTTCATACAGATGGATTACTTTTAGCCTTTAATAGCGGGGATGACTCTACTCTTTCTACAAGATTGAAAGACACGATTCAATCTTGTAAAAAGAAATACGATACCAAATTAGAAGAACTTCAAAGTATTGAAAAAGGTGATGAAAAAGACTCTAAAAAAATGTCCAACGATTTAAAAAATTGGCAGAAGTTAGAAGGTTACCGTCCTAGACCTATTGGAACTTCTTATGAGAAATCAGAATGGAGTCCAGAAATTTCCGCTGGAGATCCTATTCAACCGCTTGAGCGCGTCATTGGTTTTGCAGTGAAAGAGGGACGTAAAAATGAATCTCGTACTCCTCTTAACTTTCATAAGATTTTAGGCGAAAACAATTCTCAGCTAACAGTAGCGGAGAAAGTTCAATTATCCAAACTCCTTAAAGCATGCGATTCATTTGCGACAAAACATCCTAATATCCTTAAAGAAATGGATCAAAATTTCAAAATTCCTGCATCAATCAATGAAGTTTTAAAGAGCTTTGATAATCCAGAATGGCCCCATTTAAAAACCTTAACATCTATGCAACAAGAAGCTCTTGTCCGTGAAGCTCTTCGTTTTGCCTTTGAGGTCAACTATAACTTAGCAAACGATTTATTGAACTTGTCTTGATAGCATAGCCTTTTGCATATCTGTGAAGAACAATTGAGAATGTTTGTTCACCATTGCATCGTGCAAAACAGATTGCAGCTTTTGATTCAGCATGTTTAAATTTGTTTCTGAATACTCCACGGCGCTACGCAAAAGAAATAATTGATTATAAAACTGCTCTTGATCATTGACTTCTTCCTTCAAAAATTCAGCTAATTCATGGATCATTTCTTGACCGATTCCAAGCATAAAATGATCGCCTTCTTTTTCTTGTAAGGGCCAATTTTTAAATTGACCATTTAAGGAAGGGGCAATTTTTTCACACTTGTCCTGAATTAAGGAGATAAGATAATCAATTGCCTCTTTGGTTGAAGCTTTTTTCTCAAAATTTTCAATTGCTGCGAGCAGTAAGCAAACTTTCAATTGTTTTTTTGTCTCTAAAATTTGATCTGTTAGTTTTTTTCCTTTACCTTCCGCAGCTTGATGAGATGTATAAGGAACGGGATTTGCTTCTGGTAGCAAACAAGCCAGCATTTTATTCGCTTTTTCAGTCAAAAATGAAAGAGTAAGAGGAGAAGGCAATTGAAATTGTTCTTCCAAATCGAGAGTTCGTAGAAGGCGAGCGACAAGCAAAGCTTGTGGATGAAATGTTACGACATCTTCTACGGTCAAACTTTTTTGGTTCACCAACACCTTCATCCAATGCAAACGCTGGGTCATCTGTTTTTCTACTTCTTTTGATACTTTCTCAAGCTTGTTCCATTCTGCTTGCGCAGCAGAATTAAATTGCAATCGACTGAGAAAAGATTCATGTCTTTCTTCAAGATTTTTCGTTAAAAAAGTTGGCAACGGAAGGATGCCATCCAATAAAACGCGTTTTTCACAAACGGTCCAAGTAGGCCAGGAAAGTAGAGATGAAGTAGAGTGATTCATCACATTAATTTTCCACATTCTTTCAATATGAAAGAAACGATGAATATCTGCCACCATAGAAGGAGACAATGTCACCTCTTTAATGGTCTGCTTTTGCGTATCAGACCAAATGGCCCACTCCCCTTGACGTCCAATCGCAAAAGGTAATGGAACAGACAAATTTAAAACACTGCATAACCCTGAGCGGTAGCAAGAGAAAACATCCAAAAATTGATTCATCACAAGAGTTGATTTCGAACGATTGACTTTCATTTGCTGTTCTAGTGCTTCAACATTAAAAATCTCAGCAATACGACCTAGTTGTTCTTTATCTAATTGGCCATTGTTTAAACTGAAGTTCAGCTTATGAATGATAGGATAAGAAGCAGATACCTTCACAACTTTATAGCCTGGATAATGCGCTAAAGGAAAAGAGAAATGGCCTTGTTCTTCTCCTTCTAAAGATGGTTTTACCTTAAATAACTGACCATTGCCAAAGTCCGCAATTGTTTCTCCATTCTTTTTAGCTCTCTCTATTCTTCCATCACCTAACCATTCGTAATCAACCGATTGTTTTAGAACACTTAAATCTTCTGTCCATACAGACATGTGATGTAAAAAAATTTGCTCCTTGGCAGGCAAAACATCCCATAGAAGACGGCGGCCTGATTCATGTCTTTTCAAATCCTGAGCCAAAGCATAAATCTTTTGAGCCATCTTTAAATTGAACTGCTCGTTTGATACATGACTGAAAAAATCTTGAACACACGCTGTCACTTTACTGGCAAGTGTAGAAGCATAAATCCATTTCGGAACAACATTGAACTTATCTAATGAATCTGCCTTTTTCAAAAGAGTCCGGATAACTTGAATGCGTCTTGTAAATTCTGCATAAAATTCCTTCTTTTCTAAAGAAAAACAATTCCATTCAAACAAATTGGAAATGGACTCACTTTCCTCAAGAACACTCAAAGGAGTTCCTAAAGTAAAATGAAGATTTCGATCAAAAGATGAAGAACAAATGTTTGGCGTTATCATAACACTAATATTAAATAATTAATTTTAAGCTATTTGTTTAATAAATAAACAATTTTACACAATCTTTATTTTTTGTTAACCAAATTTTATTAAAAAATAATATAATTAAGTTTAGAATATAGTATTTTTAATACTATTGAAGCACTGTAAAAAATAAAACAGAAGAAAGAAATCCTAACATTAGGTCTCTTTTCAATAAGAAATCTTGCGAATAAACAGAACAAGGCATTTTTACTTAAATTTATTCGCTGGCTCTATTATTACGTTGGCTCATTTCTAAGAATAGGTCTTTTAATTCTTGTCTTAACTTGAGCGGTTTTAATTCAATCGTGAGTTTAATGATTTTGCCATTAAAGAAAAACGGAACTTGGTAATCTTGATCGTCAACTGGAGTTCCTGTATCTGACCCTACATTGAATGTTTCGTCCCATTGCAGCATAAAAGGAATCGTCCGCTTCATTCGCTTTCTTACCACCTCTTGGCCATCTACTAGTAAAACCCCGAGTCCTCTTTTTCCAAAGCCTAAGCCTCGATATTTGAAATTGAAAACCAAGGTATGCTTACCGGCTCGAAGTTCGGGACCTTCCCAGCGAAAACGTTCCAAATTTAAGTAGTTCCATAAGAAAACAGGACGACCTTTGAGTAAATAAAAGCCATAACCGCCAAATCGTCCACCTTGCGTTACCAACATCCCTTCTGCACGTTCAGGAATTTCCACTTCAGCTGTAATCGTATAAGAAGTATTGAGCAGACGAGGAGAAATGCCATGGGGAATTTGCGTAATGGGTCCTGTATAGGTGAAAATTTTTCGATCGCCAACTGGATTAGGCCGTGGAGATAACATGCGAGAAATGGTCGAATTATCTAAAGGAAATACTTGGTATTTTGTTGCTTCATCAATAAAGATCTCTTGCATTTCATGCAGCTTATCAGGATTTTCAGCAGCAAGATCTTGAAATTGAGTAGGGTCTTCCTTTAAGTTATAAAGTTCCCATTTATAACCATTCATGACGTCTCGAGGTAATTTTTTACCCATTCCCAATTCCCATGGAGGAGCAGCAGGAATGGTTGATGCAAACCATCCGTCATGATAAATGCCTCGATTACCCAGCATTTCAAAATATTGCGTTCTCCGTTTCGAGGGAACATCTGCATTGTTTTTATCCCACGTATATCCCATGCTGACGCCTTCTATTGGCTTTTGTGGGACGCCATTTACCATCACGGGTTCTGGAATGCCAGTAGCTTCCAAGATGGTGGGGACAATATCAATGACATGATGAAATTGCGTACGAATTCCGCCAGCATCTTTAATTCTTTTAGGCCACGCCATCACCATTCCTTGGCGAGTTCCACCAAAGTGTGAAGCTACTTGTTTCGTCCACTGAAAAGGGGTATCAAAAGCCCATGACCACGCAACCGCCATGTGAGGATAAGTGAGATCTGATCCCCACGCATCATACCATTTCATTTGTTCTTTGACAGGGATATGAATTCCATTAAAAGTCGCTACTTCATTTGGCGTTCCGATCGTTGATCCTTCTGCGCTTCCCCCATTATCACCACTGATATAAATAATTAAGGTATTGTCTAATTTGCCCATGTCTTCAATTGCTTGAATCACACGCCCAATTTCATAATCGGTGTAAGCTAAATAAGCCGCATAAACCTCTGCTTGACGTGCAAACAATTTTTTCTCTTCTTCAGTTAAACTTTCCCACTTAGGCAAACTATCTGGCCAAGGTGTTAATTTTGCATTAGAGGGAATAACACCTAATTTTTTTTGATTTTCAAAGATTAACTCACGTTGCTTTCCCCAGCCATGGTCGAACTTCCCCTTAAACTTCTCAATCCATTCTTTTGTCGGATGATGCGGAGCGTGTGTTCCGCCAGGAACATAATAAACGAAGAATTTTTGTTCTGGATTGATGTCGTTCATCGCTTTGAGATATTGAATGGCCTCATCTGCCATTGCCGTCGTTAAGTTCCATCCAGGTTTTCCAATATAAGGTTCTATAGGAGTCATATTGCGAAATAAATTCGGCTGCCATTGGCTAGTATCCCCTCCAATAAATCCATAAAAATATTGAAAACCATATCCAATCGGCCAATTATCAAATGGACCAAGAAGAGTGGTTTGCCAATCAGGTGTGTTGTGATCTTTGCCAAACCAGGATGTCGAATAACCATTTTGTTTCAGAATTTCCCCAACAGTTGCCGTTTCTTTACCAATGATACTATTATAACCTGGGTATCCAGTTGCCTGTTCTGCAATGACTCCTGTATGCGCCGTGTGATGATTACGGCCTGTCATTAAAGCTGCTCGTGTAGGAGAACATAAAGCTGTTGAATGAAATTGCGTATAACGTAACCCTCTTTCGGCAAGTCGATCTAATGTAGGTGTAGGAATTGTTCCACCAAACGTACTGGGTGCTCCATATCCCACATCATCTGTCATAATGAGAAGGACATTGGGAGCTTCTTTAGGAGGAACAACTGTAGGAGGCCAATAAGGCTTAGATTCATCAGCGTTAAAATTAATGACACCTCGAAAAGGTGGAGATGGAGGAGGAAGATAGCGTGTATCTAACGATTCTGTTGCTAATGGCGAGCCCGGTTTCACATGTGGTTCTTCAGAATCAGCAAACAACCAGATGGAGAGCATCAACACACTTAATACGGATAGAAATTTTAACGCTTTCATGTTTTCCTCTAAAAATTAACCTAACAATTTTTCTATAGCTCATTGAAAATTTAAAATCTATTGAAGCACAAGTATCATGGAGGATTCATGAAGTTATATCGGAGTACATTCAAAATTGGAATTTCGTTATAAATAAATCTATTTGCTTTTTAAAGAACGTTAAGAGATAGTCCCGACATCAACAATTAATTTATTTAAAAATCACATTTCACTTTATTTTAATTTATTCAAATTCTGAGTTGATTTCGTATTGCAACAAATGAAGGGAAAAGGATGTTTTCAATAAGAGTCATGCTTTTCATCCTATTATGGATGAGTACAGCTCAAGGATATGCTTCAAATAAATACCGAGAGTTAGAACTAGCAGGAGATATTTTTCAAATAGCTATTCCAATCACTGCTTTTACGACAACTTTAGGGCTAAAAGATTGGCAAGGATCAAAACAATTTTTGAAGGGATTTATTGCAGCCGAGCTCACATCCTATGGATTGAAATATAGCATTAATGAAAGGCGACCGCGCCACGGCTATCAATCATTTCCTTCAGGTCATACCACCATTGCTTTTTTTGGGAGTGCGTTTATTCATCACCGTTATGGATTACGCTATGCTATTCCGGCTTATGCTGCTGCTTGCTTAGTTGGCTATTCACGCGTTAAAGTGAAAGCACATTGGGTTCATGATGTTTTAGGTGGTGCCGCGATAGGCTTCTTGGCCAGCTATTTTTTTACGACTCCTTATCAATATAAAGATTATCGTTTTACTGCTGCTATTACACCAAATAGCGTAGGTGTATGGTGCGAAAGAGAATTTTGAACTTGAGAGAATTTAACAAATAGGACTCTGGATAATTGTTGTTTATCTTCTAACTTTATTGAGTCATTGCTGAATTAATGGGTAGTTCTCAACATGTAATGCTAAAAAAGGGTAGTTCTCAACATGTAATGCTAAAAAAGCTTGAAATAAGAATAAATAACAGCTTTCCTAGATAGAAAATTTATTTAGGAAATGAAATGAATCTTACTTGCCCAAGCTGTAATTCTGAATGTGTCAAAAAAAATGGCCATATTCATAATGGAAAACAGAATCATAGATGTTTGACTTGTGGTAGACAATTTGTAGAGAAAAACGAACAAAAGCTTATTACCGAAGATAGAAAAGAACTAATCCAGCAAGCCTTATTAGAAAGAGTTTCTCTTAGTGGAATATGCCGTATATTTAAAGTGAGCCTGACGTGGCTTTTGGAGTTTATGGAAGGGATTTTTAGAAAATTACCTAATCATTTAAATGTAGCTTATATAGCTGAAAATGAAGAGTTAGAAGTTGCTATTTTAGAAATGGATGAACAGTATAGCTATGTAAGAAATAAAAAAAATGATCAATGGCTGTGGTTGGCTTTTCATTCAAAAACCAGGCAAGTCATTGCTTTTCATGTCGGTAAAAGAACAAAAGCCTCTGGTCAAGCATTACTTGATAAATTGCCTGAAGATTTAAAAAAAAAGCCATCTTTTATACTGATAAATTCAGTGTTTACTATGAAATCATCCCATGGGCACAGCACCGACCAGTTGGAAAAGAATCTGGCAAAACAAGTTATATTGAAAGATTTAATTGTACTCTTAGACAAAGAGTCGCAAGACTTGTGAGAAAAACTTTATCTTTCTCTAAAAAACTAGCTAACCATATTGGAATGATCAAGTACTTTATCTGTCATTACAATTTAGCATTACATGTTTAGAACTACCAATTAATGAATAAAATATCTTCAGATAAGAAAATAAACGGTTTTTAAATAGATCTCTTGCATAACCTAATTTTGCAATTCCCAATTATAGATCCCAGCAATTAAATTAAACCTCAGACAAAACCGTTTTCTTCGATTTCTATAGCGATCAGCAATAATTTTAAATCGCTTCAGCAGACCTATGACATTTTCATTGATTACTCGTTCGCTGGATAACGCGGCATTTTTCTTTTTATCTTTTTGACTTAAAGGATTCCTCTTACTTTTTTTCTTAGGCATTTGTGTCTTAGCATGAAGTTTTTGCAATCCGAGATAGCCAGAGTCCGTCAATGCATTTATTTCTGGGTGAATATGTATTTTTGATTCTTTAAATAATCGAAAATCATGCCGTTTACCATTAGAAAAAGCTGTGCAAATGATCTTCCGACTTTTCTTATCCATTACAAGCTGAGTTTTTAATGTATGTCTCTTTTTCTTTCCCGAGTAGTAGCGTTTTTGTTTTTTTTAGGCCGTTCAATTGGTGTTTCTGTTGCATCAATTAAAATCACATCATATTCTACATCGCTTTTTAGCAAAGCCTTGCGACCAGGCAAGGCAAAATCAGGATGTTTGATTAGTACATCTTCTATCCAACGAATATTGCGATAGCAAGCGCTCTCTGAAATTTGATAAGATGCAGCAACATGAAAATACGTTCGATACTCTCTGATGTATTCCAGCGCCATCAATAATCTGTCTTCTATTATCAACTTGTTTGGCTTGCCGCCAATGTTCTTTTTTTTCTTCTCTGCCTCTTTTAAAATTTCTACCATTTTTTCAAAGGTTGCTCGTTTGATTCCTGTTAACCTGCGGAAATCTTCATCTTTAAATTTTTTCAAGTTTTCGTATCTCATGGCTAAAATCCTTTAAATTTTAGCCATTTTAACATTTATTCCAGGTTATGCAAGAGATCTAATGAAAACTTATAGCAAGAAAATTGCAAGTTTCTGAAGCTTTTCTCTCAATTTCTTGCAATTTTTCCCTCTGTGATCTCTGTCTCGACTTTAGGAATTTTTAAGCGGCAGCTGCACAGAGGAAAATTTTGATAGGATTTTTATTAAATCGGGTTCGGCTATTGAATCTGATGATAGCGAAAACAATCGATGATATGATCATTCACTAAGCCTACAGCTTGCATATAAGCATACATAATGGTAGGACCGACGAATTTGAATCCTCTTTTTTTTAGATCCTTGCTCAACGCCTTAGATTCTTTTGTTTCTGCTGGAACTTCTTGTCCTGATTTCCATTGATTCTGAATAGGTTTGCCATTAACGAACTGCCATACATAGTCATTAAAGCTGCCAAATTCTTTTTGAATTTCTAAAAAATGATAGGCATTAAGAATAGCAGATTCAATTTTTAATTGATTGCGAATAATCCCTTCATTGGCAAGCAGCTCCCCTACTTTTTTGCGGTCATAGACAGCGACTTTTCGAGGATCAAAGTTGGCAAAGGCTTGACGATAATGTTCACGACGCTGAAGGATCGTCTGCCAACTTAAGCCTGCTTGGGCTCCCTCAAGCAATAGAAACTCAAAATGCTTATCATCATCATAGACAGGAGCTCCCCATTCTTTATCATGATAAGCAATAGATAATGCATTGTGTAGTTGAACCCAAGGACAACGTTTTAGACAAGATGAATCCATTAAACAAATTTCCTTTGTTAAAAATTTAAAATCTTAAATCAAGATACAATTACTTCCAATCAATGACCATTAAAAATAAGTTTTTTAATTGACGCCTACTTCAATTAGAAATATGATCTTTATGAAAAATTCTTATTTTCGCGATCGAGTCACTATGTCTAAACTTTTTAAATTAACGACTTTGTGTTTAATTTTAAGTCATCTTGCTTGCCAAGAAACGATTTCCAATGAAAGGATGCCATAAGTAGAAACAATGAAGGATTCTCTAAAAAATTTAGATGCTGAGATCGATAAAGTACTTGAACTATTTCATGTTCCTGGTGCTGCCGTAGGGATTGTTATAGATCATCAAATTTTGTTGGCCCGTGGATATGGTTTTCGAAGTTTGGCTCAACAATTGCCTGTAACAGAGCAGACCCTATTTCCAATTGGATCTTGCACAAAAGCTTTTACAACACTCGTTTTGGCTCAATTAGTCGATGAAGGAAAAATTTCATGGGATGATCTTGTCACGACCCACATCCCCGAACTGCATTTTTTTAATCCAGATTTGACTTCTCAAGTCACAATTCGAGATTTAATTGCACACCGAACAGGTATTCCTCGCCATGATGCTTTATGGATTTTTTCAGATATTTCAAAAACAGATGTCATCTACTTTCAGCAATATTTCCAACCTGCTTATTTATTACGTGAAAATTTTCTCTATAATAACTTTATGTATTCTTTAGCCGGAATTGTCATTGAAAGAGTGACAGGGAAAAACTGGGAGGAAGAAATTGCTGAGCGAATTTTCAGGCCATTAGGGATGAATGATTCAAATACTGATCTTGAGCAATTGCAATCAGAGTCAGATTTTTCACTGCCTTATGCAGAAATCAATAGAATAATAACAGAAATTCCTTTTCGCAAGCTTTCACCTGTTAAACCTGGCGGTGCCATCAATTCAAATGTATGGGATATGTTAAAATGGGCTCAGTTACAGCTTTCGAATGGCCAAATATTCAATCGGAATTTGATTCGGGCAGAAACATTGCAGGAAATGCACAAAGTACAAATCCCTTTTGCCGCCTCCCCAATAGGAACTTTCGGAATTCATTCACTCGGATATGGATTAGGTTGGTTTATTGGAAATTATAACGGCTATTCTCTTATTCATCATGGTGGTTGCATTGATGGTTTTTTTTCCGATGTTGTTCTGATTCCACAATATAAAATAGGAATCGTCATTTTAACAAATAGCAGCAGCAATGGTTCCTATGTCGTCGATGCCATAAGAAATAAAATTCTCGATCAACTGATTGGAATAAAAGATCAAGATTGGATAAAAGTGATTCAAGAGAATGATCAAGGAACGAAACATGCACTAGAAAAACTAGAGAAAGAAAAGACAGAAACGCATCCTGCTCGTTCATTGCAAAGCTATATAGGAAAATATCAACATCCAGCTTACGGTGTTGCTCACGTTTATTTAGAAAACAACCAACTGAAAGTCACTTATCAAAACAGATTGATTCCTCTGATTCATAAATGTGAGGATATCTTTGAAGGAAAATTCCTTGATTTATCACATTATGGAATTTATCCCTTCGTCGACTTTTCATTTTTTAATCAGTCTTGTGAAGCGGACGAAATAGACGAGCTACATATTTCATTTGAAAGCTTTCGCGGCGCAAAAGCGATCGTATTTAAACGTATGCCCATTTAAATGAATCACGCATCTCTTCTGTATTCCTCAGATTATAGAAGAGATGCGGAGTAAAATTGGGAATTTATGAATATCTATCATCACGTGGTCTATGATGTTCTCTTTCTTCATAAGCTGTATTCACAACCCATGCAGCAGCAGCGCCACCCAGTAAATTTGCGACAAAGTAGATCCAAATATCTGTCCAGTGAATCAAATGTAAAATAGTTGCTCCTAAAGCAACTGCTGGATTAAAAGCCGCGCTTGAAATTGTGCCTACTGCATAAGCTCCTGCCAATACTGTGAAGCCAATTGCCCATCCAAAATAAGAATTGCCTGCTGTTTCTCTTACGGTCGCAACATTTAAGACAACATAGCATAACGCAAAAGTAAAGAGAAATTCTGCTAAAAAGGCCTTAATAGTATGGATGTCAGTTGGAGCAGGTGCTTGTCCTCCTTTAAAATAGATGACAATAAAAGCAGCAATGATCGCTGCAGCAAGCTGGGCAATCCAATAAATGAACAAATCACGTTGGCTTAAGCCTTTTCGCATAAAGACAGCTAAGGAAACAGCTGGATTATAATGTCCTCCAGAATAATATCCTCCTGCATAAACCATCGTTGCCAAAATAGAACCAATCGCTAAAGGTGCCCATAAACCAATATTGCCTGGCTCAACAACCGCCATTCCTACTGTAAAAACAAGAAAGAATGTTCCAATAAATTCATAAATATATTTCATACCAATCTCTTGAAAAATTATTTGTTATCTCTTTAAAGTCAGTCTCTAAATTTAGAGATAAAAGCTTACATGACTTTACTGTTTGTTAGTGTCATTAAGCTTATTTAACAGGCTCTTAGAGTCACCGTACAATATTAAATAAATTTTTACAACTTTTGTTAAAAATTCGTCTAATCCAGATCTAAAGAGTGATATCTTGGACAAAGAATCTCTACCTTTGGAGGATTTTTGTAAGCAACTTACTGATAAATAGAATTTTAAAACAGGCTGTCATGAAGATCTCCACTCTGATCAAATATGTGTTTTGCGCGCTTGGACATCCTTTAGTTTTCCTTGCCCTTCATTTTTCACTAGAAAATGAAAGCTTAGGAGGCATGGATGCCAATTTTTTTGGACAACCTCTATTTTTTATGATCAGTACGAATGTCTATCGCCTTAATCTTTTACTTTATATTCCCTATGCTCTTCTGGTTTATGGCATTTGGCTAGGATTTCAATTTTTAGTCTTACATCAATTTCGACATGTCTCATTTGACAGTTTTATTGCTCGAAAATTTACTCCTTTTTATCTAAGCCTCTGTGGAATTGGTTTAATTAACTTAATTTTTTGGATCATCGGGATGGAAGGAAATGCATTTGGGTTTATTTTTGCTTTGCCATTAATGATCATTTCGCTCGTTTTGATCTTCATGGAAGCTAAGATATTTTTTGTTCGATATTCCTAAATGTTTTAAGTATCTCAGTTCTTTTTCAAATAAATGCAAAAATTTTTCAAAAAAACCAATGAAGGATGAATCATGATAAAACAAAAATTTCTGAAGCAGTGGCTTTTGCTAGGAATATTATTCTCTGCTATCACAAGCCCTGTCGATACTTTAAAAAGTGAATTAGTAGAAGACAAGCCCATTGCTACATATGGCAGCCAAAGCATGCTAGCACCGTTATTAAAAGTTCTTGTTAAAAGACCGGATCCTGCTTTTGCTGTCGATGACATTCAGAAATGGCACTATACCGCTAAGCCTAATCTTACACTTGCTCAACAAGAACATGATGCTTTTGTCAAAGTTTTAACTGATCATGGGGCAGAAGTCATCTACCATGATGAATACCTTCCTGAATTAGCTGATGCCATTTTTGTTCATGATCCTGTCATTGTAACAGATGCCGGTGCTGTCATTTTACGCATGGGTAAACCACTTCGTCAGGGGGAAGAAGATGCTATTGAACGGAAACTTAACGCCATTGGAATTCCCACTTTATTCAAGCTCTCAGGAACAGCGACCGCTGAAGGAGGAGATATTGTATGGATAGATGAGAAAACGCTTGCCATTGGCCATGGCTTTCGAACAAATGCGGAAGGAATTCATCAACTTAGAAAAGGTTTAGAAAAAATTGGAATGACAGTGATCCCCGTCGAACTTCCTTATTGGGAAGGAGCTGAGAGTTGTCTGCACTTACAATCTTTGATTAGTCTTGTCGATGAAAAAATTGCTTTAGTTTATTTACCTCTTCTTCCTGTTCCTTTTGTGAAATATCTTAAAGAAAAGGGATTCGAATTAATTGAAGTACCTGAAAATGAATTTTTAACGATGGGTCCTAATGTTTTAGCCATTTCTCCTGGTATCTGCTTAACGATTGAAGGAAATCCTATTACAAAACAACGCCTTGAGGCTAAAAACATTGAAGTCATAACATATCAAGGAAATGAAATTTCCTTAAAGGCAGAAGGAGGCGCTACTTGTTTGACTCGTCCCCTTCTTCGACGAAGTTTATAAGAGCATATTGATTGACGGGTTTTGGACATTAGCAGTCCTAACCCGTCTTCTTTATCTGTAGGGAGATTTATCTCGATCAAATGATTGCAAGAAAATAGCGAGAATTAATCCAGCAACGAATCCTCCCACATGTGCCATATAAGCAACTCCGCCAGATTCTTCTTGTCCTGCTGTTTCACCTGGTGTGCCAAAGGTACTAAGAAATTGAAGAATGAACCAAAACCCTATGACTATTAATGCAGACATTTGAGTCATGACAGAGCCCAACATGACATTAATTTTACTTTTAGGAAACATAAAGATATAGGCTCCTAGAACGCCTGCGATTGCTCCCGAAGCTCCCACATTGGGCACTGTGGATCCTGGATTAAACGTCAATTGAGCTAATGTTGCTGCCACGCCGCAAATTAAATAGAAAATAATAAATTTAACTTTTCCAAAACGATCTTCAACATTATCACCAAAGATCCATAGATAAAGCATATTTCCAATGAGATGCCCCCAACCAGCATGCATGAACATCGATGTGAAAATAGTGGGTACACCTGCTGTCGGATGGTCAAGAAAACGATCAGGAATAAAAGCCCATTCCATAATGAACTTTTCCCCGCCTGCTATTTCTAATAGAAAAACAATAATATTCAGTAAAATCAATCCATACGTCACAACCGGCGTCGATTTACGCCCCGTATTGTCATCACCTAATGGAATCATTAAATTTCTCCTAAAAGAAGTTCATTCGGTATATATTTTCAGGTACTTCAATTAATTCAAATCTCTTTCCTTTAAAAATTTGAGAATAAAAGAAAGCTCTTGAGATGAAGCAAACCATTCACATTCATTTGATCATCAGGCTTTAAGGAGAAGGAGGGTTAATAAAAAGGACATAACGCTCTCCAATCGAGGTACAACAAGCACTTGATACACTAATAAAAGGTTGATAAATCTCAGCTCCTGTTCCTGCCGCTGGAGTACCAGAAATAACACCAGTTGTGGAATCAAGAGTTAATCCCGTAGGCAAATCTTCAAGAGGATCATGGGTGGGATTAATAACACCAAATGTGTAAGGCGACACTCCTCCTGTGACATTAATGATAACAGGATCACCGTTGCTATATCTATAGGGCTCTCCTTCCGTGCCTGATGGCAAATCAGTTGTCAAAATTGTCGGAGGATTACAAGATATCCTTAAGCTTGTCGATCCTACAATAAATCCTGATAAAGTATCTATTGCAGCACTAATTGTCGTTACACTGACTGAGCAAAGTGCGGTGGCAATCCCTTTAGAACCCGGAGCATTAGAAATAGTTGCAACAACCGGCATTGAAGAATTCCAACTCACATCAGTAGTAATATCTTTGGTTGTATTGTCACTATAGACTCCGGTCGCTGTATATTGCACTAAAGTTCCAGTCGATGTCGTGACGAGTACAGTAGCATCCGCTGGAGTGACAGTAATTGAAACTAATATGGCAGCTGTTACAGTTAAATCCGCTGAACCATTCACTCCATTGAGAGAAGCTTGAATAGTCGTACTACCTGCAGTCTTGCCAGTCGCCACCCCTTTGTTTCCTTCCACATTTGAAACAGTCGCAACCGTAAGGTTTGAGGAAGTCCAAGTCGCCTGTTCTGTGATATCTTTTGTTGAGCCATCACTAAAATGACCAGTTGCAGTAAAGCGTTGCGTAAATCCTGCAGGAATAGATGCGGTCGAAGGATCGACAGTAATGGATACCAATAAAGCAGATGTGACAGTCAAGGTCGTTGAACCTGATATTCCATTTAATGTTGCTGTAATCGTAACACTACCTGGGAGTTTTCCCCTCGCAACTCCTTTATGATCTGGATCATTTGAAATAGAAGCAATGGTTGAATTAGATGAAAGCCAAGTGACTTGTTCTGTCAAATTTTTTGTTGTGTCATCACTATAAACTCCAGTTGCAGTAAAACGCTGCGTAAGTCCTGCTGGAATCGAAGGATCTAAAGGAGTCACATTCAAAGCTACCAAAACAGCAGATGTAACAGTCAATGTCGTTGAACCCGATATTCCCTTCAAAATTGCTGTAATAGTTGTCGTGCCCGGGCTTAAGCCAGTAGCTACTCCTTTATGGTCTGGATCATTTGAAATTCTTGCAACTGTCGAATTAGAAGATCTCCAAATGACGTCTTGTGTCAAGTCGCTTGTCGTGCCATTGTCGAATACTCCTATTGCAAGAAATCGCTGTGTAAATCCAGCGGCTAATGATGGATTGATAGGTTCCACAATAATTGACACAAGAGCAGATGGAGTGACCTTCAATGTTGCAGAACCGGAAATTCCGTTAATAGTCGCACTAATTTCCGTTGTTCCAGGGCTTATTCCTAAAGCTAATCCAGGCAAAACACCGTTCGAAATTGTTGCAACAGCTGGATTAGAAGAAGCCCAAGTCACTTGCTCAGTTAAATTTTCTGTTGTAGAATCGCTAAATAATCCTATTGCAATATACTTTTGAGTATGACCCACACCAATCGTTCGGCTAATTGGGAAAACTTCAACACTCACTAATTGCGTGGAAGTGACCGTTAATAATGTAGAACCAATTATTCCTTTGATTTTCGCCTCAATTTCTGTGACTCCTGAAGATATGCCAGTGACAACTCCTTTACTACCTGGTTCATTAGAAATAGTTGCAACAGCGGAATTGGTAGAAGTCCACTTCACTTGTTGTGTTAAGTTTTCAGTTGTCCCGTCGTTAAATAATCCAATTGCAATAAATCGCTCATTAAACCCGATTGGAATGGTTTGATCAATGGGTGCAACTTCGATTGCAATAAGTTGAGCAGATGTGACTGTCAATGTAACCGATGCCGATGCACATCCAAAACTTGCCGTAATCACAGTCGTTCCAGGATTCAAACCTGTTGCAAGACCTTGCCTGCCTGTCGCATTGGAAATCGTCGCAATTCGTCGCTTAGAAGAAGTCCACGTAACCTCATCTGTGATCAATCTTGTCGTACCATCACTAAATGTTCCAATCGCTCTAAATTGTAGATCAAAACCAGAGGCAACTTGAGGGTTGAGAGGGAAAATTTCAATCGATTCCAATAAAGGTTCTTTAGAGGAAATGGCTTTTTTACCTTTAAACGTGATGAGGGCAGGTGTGGATTGATTACCTGCTTCATCTACACTCACGATAAAGTAACAATAAACTCGCCCCTTCTTGCGATTGTGATCTTTAAATCTTAACTTTTTATCGGCGGGAATGATAGCAGCTAATTTTGTTAAATCAAAATCCCGATAAATATAATAAGCAACAGGAGGTGTTCCATCAGAAGGAGCTTTCCATTTAATGATATTGACAAGGTCTGTCTGGGAAGCAAATCGGTTGGCAACTTGGCAGCCGCTTAAATGAGTCGGAGGCAAAGGGACGTCTATGGCTTGAGCTTGCAAATCAAAAAAAGCAATAAAACAGTAAACAATCAAAAAAATAAAACAATATTGACGATAGTCTTGCATAGCCGCCTCTCATATTCAAAGATATGAGATATAAAATTATTTTTTTAAACATTCAATCATTTTTTATGGACAGTACTTTGCTTGACTAATAAAATCGATGAAGCTTTCTTAAACTCACATTTCAAGTTGGAATGATTTAAAACTGATTTACCCAAGGAGGAGACCTGTGTATTGTATTTATTTTGGATTGATCACGAGCTTTTTGTTTAATTTTTTCTATTTATTAGAAGGTCATGCCATGACCTATACCTCTGATATTCAATTTTCGATAATAGAGAAAAAAACCATGAAAGAATTTGAAAAAGAGATTGCTTACTTCTTTGGCGTAAGCCATCCAGAACCTGTGATTGATGCCTATATCAAAGCTTTAAAAAAGCTTGAAGAGCTAGGATCGCATGCCTCATTCAATTTACTTGAGGAAGAAATCGTCCCTTATCTTGAAATGGCATATCAAGAAATTTCAAGGCAAAGGGGATGGAATTTTAATTCCCATCAAGCTGCAAAAATTGAGCTTCAAATCATTCTAGGGAACTCCCATCAAGCGAGTTTTGAAACTGTTCAAAATCTCATGACGAATCTTTATACTCTCGTTTTTCAGTCTGATTCTCCTCTCATCAGAAAAGCAGCTATGCTTAGAACTTTTCTTTATCAATATAAAGTAGATATTTTAAAAAGAGAACGTGACATTTCTAAAGAAGATCAAGCGCTAATGATTGGATTGGCAAAAACAAGCGAAAGTTACTTGAATGCCATTCAGTAAACGATAATCTTACATGAAAGCCTGTTCAATTACTTCTAATAGCTTGAATCTAAGTTATTAAGAAGTGATTGAATAAATTCTTATGCAAAATCTTTTTGATATCAAAAATTTATTAGTAATAATTTTTATTTTAATTCATACTGCGATTATTACCAATTGCCAAATGAGAATGGAAAATTTATGCATTTTTTTTTAACTCATGGGACCTTGAGTCTTCTATTTTTGGCTAGCTTTTTACCATTTTCTGTTGATTGCAAAACAGTCGCTTTTAGTCCATCGATTCCGGGTCAACCATTAATTTTTCATCATACCAGCCATCCAATTTCTACATTTGAAAAGAGAGTATCTTACAAACTTACCTGTGATAATTCTTCAAATTTCTCGAAACTTTCAAAAGCTAGTAAGCAGATGTTTAAGGGATTGCTAGGAATTGTGGATACTACGTTTTCAGAGCAAGATTTATTTCAGAGACAATTGCTAGTAGCAAAATATCATGACGACATCCAAGCATCTATAGATAAAGTTCATAAGATTATTCATTCTTTAAAGAGCCATTCTGCCAAGAAGTTGGCAAATTTACTTGAACAGACTTTGTTATCATTTGTGAAAATTACCAATGAGATAGTAGTTAATTCTGTAGAATCATCATCTAATGAATTCTTCCACTTAGCTTATTTGCAAATGCAAGAGCAAGTCATTAATGGCTTTAATACAGGAATTTCTCAAATTTTTAAAAAGAATACCTTCCGCACATCAATAAAAGCGGAATCTGATAGTGCTTTGCATGGACTGGTGAGCAATACGAATTTATACATTTCTGACTTAAAAAACCTCTCAAATAGCGGCGGAGCTTCTTCTAGAAGCGTCGAATTATCACGTGAACAGATTCTAAAGAATTTAACTGTATTTATTGAAACTACTTTTATTTTAGCTCTTCCAAAATGAGATTAAATATGAAAAATAAAATTGTTTTATTTCTTGCAATTTTTCAAATCGTCTCTTCATCTATTTTTGGTGTTTCCCCCAATTACCCCTTTCCAACGCACAACACTTACTTTCCGTCTGTGATTAAACCTACTCATGTCACACAAGAGCAAATGGATCAGACTGTGCAAAATCTTTATACGGAATGGAAACAGAAATATGTCGTTAACCCACCAAACATAACAAACCAAAGTTACATCTCCTATAATCAAGATCATACATCTTATCCTGCTAATGCTGTAAGTGTATCTGAAGGCCAAGGATATGGAATGATTATCACTGTTTTTATGGCAGGGTTTGATTCTCAAGCTCAGGCTGTATTTGATAATTTATTTCGCTTTTATTTAGCCTTTCCAAGCGTTATTACAGCCTCTTTAATGGGATGGCAGCAAGTTTTAATCAATAATCAAATTGTTTATAATCCAGATGGTGGAAATGATTCTGCTACTGATGGAGATTTGGATATTGCATTTGCTTTGCTATTAGCTCACTCACAGTGGGGAAGCAATAATGGTCCTGGCTCAATTGACTACTTATCATATGCAAGACAGATCATGAAAGGGATAATAGCTGGAGATGTGAATAAACAAGCTTCAACCCTAAAATTAGGAGATTGGGTTACAAATTCTGATCCTAAATTCGGCAAGGCTACAAGACCTTCTGATTTTATGTTGAATCATTTGAGAAATTTTAGCGCAGCCTCAGGGGATCCAGTATGGAATCAAGTTCTTAATAAAACATATGATATCATTAATGAACTCTACCATCATCATAGTCCTAATACAGGTTTAATGCCCGATTTTGCAGAAAAGGTTCAAGGCTCATATATCCCTGCACGAGCTAGTTTTCTTGAGCGAGAAGAAGATGGCTCTTATAGTTGGAATGCTTGTCGCACACCTTGGCGCATAGCGACAGATTATATTTTATCAGGAGATACGCGTGCATTGGATCAACTGACAAATTTAAACAGCTGGATACGCACGAAAACCTCAAATATACCTTTTAATATAAAATCAGGTTATAAACTCGATGGCACTCCGCTTGTCACTTATGGAAATTTAGCATTTTCCACTCCATTTGCTGTTAGTGCCATGATAGACGGGTCTAATCAAGAATGGCTAAATCAATTATGGACATTTACTACTACACAGCCTACAAGCAGCGCAAATTATTTTGATAATACCTTGCGATTATTGTGTTTAATCCTTGTTTCGGGTAACTGGTGGACACCTCTCAATTTACCTTCTTCCTAAGAAAAATTGAATAAAATTTCTGAAGATGATGTTCAACTTTTATATTCTAAATCTTCTTTAATTAAAGAAGTATTAATGGCCACAGCTGCTTCAGAACCTTCGCTTGCCGCTACAATAGCTTGCAATACATCGCGGGAAGCATCTCCTGCCACAAAAACACCAGGTATATTAGTTGTTTCAAATTTACCGACTTTTACTCCTCCTTCTCGATCGAATTTGCATCCAAGACGGGCTGCAAGATCTGATCTTTGAGAGGAAGGTGTGTTAAAAAAAATTGCTCGTCTAGCTAAAGAATCTCCTCTTTCAAATCGTATATTTTCTAGAATGCCATTGTTCCCTTCTAATTCAATGATTGGTTCTTCTCGTATTTGAATTCCTTTGCGAGCCAAACGCGTTCGATAGTCATCACTCAATTCAGAAGGTCCATTCGAACAGAGAACAATATCTCGGCTCCATAAAAGAAGCTCTAAAGCTAAATCTCCTCCTTTTTGATCGCCTTTTGCAAAAACAGCAAGAGGTTGATTGCGCACTTCCCAAGCATCGCAATACGGACAATGGAAAATACTAGTTCCATAAAGCTCTTTGGCACCTTTGATTTGAGGCCATTCATCACGTAATCCTGTTGCAATTAATATTTTTCGAGCCGAAATACGTTGATCATTGTTTAGGATAATTAGGAATTGTTTATCATAGCGTAGAATGTTTTCTACATGGATATTCCGAATTTTTACAGATTCATAAGAACGAAGTTGATCTCGTCCTATTTGACGCAATTCAGCTGGATGGATTCCATCACGAGTTAAAAAACCATGCATAGATCGAGAATATTCATTTCGATATTGGCCATCATCGCAAACTAGAACGCGGCGACAACAACGACCAAGAACAAGAGCGGCGCTCAAACCAGCAGGCCCTCCTCCTATGATGACAGCATCAAATGTTTCGATTGCCATACGGAATTAACCTCTTCATTTCCTCTGATAGTTAGTTAGTCAACATGCCGTTATTTTAATTTCTTTTCATTATAATCTTTTCTCTGATGATGGGAAATAAATCTTAAAATGCTATGATCCCCCCATTTAAATAAATCAAATTGCTGAGGGTTAATTTCTCTTTTCTCGCTTGCAAATGTAGTTTCTTTAAAGTGGCAATCAATGACGATAGGTCATTTTGGCTTTTAACAATTTTATATTTTGATATCGAGGTAAGTTTATGGATGCATCAATTAGATCTGTATTTATATCTAATCCTTTTGTTGATTGGCATGCGGAAGTCTCTTCTAATTTTTTAAAAGAGAATGAAATTGAAAAAAATGGAACCATATTAGTTGAAGCTACACGCTTTAAAACAATATGGGAAAGTGCGAAAGATCCCGAAAAACAACAAGAAGGAATTAGCGGAGGAAGCGGTGCAAATGTCATGATTCCCTCTGCAATGCTACGTTATACGGCTAAATGTTCTATTTTGGGAAGAATTGGAAACCAAGATCAAGCAAGTCAGGTTGTTGAAAAGCATATGCTAGCGATGGGTGTTGATTGTTCTCTTTTAATCAAAAGTAAAGATCTTTCAACAGGTCAAGTCGTTTGTTTGACGACTCCAGACAAAGAAAGATCAATGGTCACACATCTAGGAGCAACAGCCGAATTGAATGAAGCAGATATCATCAACGTTCAAAATCAACTTAAAGAATATAATCATATCCACATGGAAGGATATATTTTTTACTCTAATGTTGTTCCTAAATGCTTAGAAATTGCTTCTAAAAGTCAAGCAACTCTTTCTTTAAATCTTCCTACTTATAATGTCGTCAAATTTTTGAGATCAAATCTCGAGAAAAATCTGTCTCATTTTCATTATATTTTTGGAAATAAAGAAGAATTTCAAACACTAACGTGCTTAGAAGAGATAGAGAAAGCTCTTGCAACTTTTGATATTGATCAAACCGTCACAGCTACAGATGGAGCCAATGGATGTTGGGTAAAAGCAAAAGGAGATAAAAAAGTTATTCACTATGATACCCCTCAAATTGATTCCGATAAAATCATCAATAAAACTGGAGCAGGGGACATTTGGGCTGGCATGTATCTAGCATTAGCATTGCAAAATGAATCTGTAGAAACTTGTGTCAAAATGGCTAATCAGGCAGCTGGTGATTGGATTCAACGAAAACCTGGAACATATCTTGATGCAACAATATGGGAAATCTATAAAAAGGCAATTAAACTAAAATCCTCTGTTTAATGTCTTTTGAAAGGACAGTTAATATTCTTGCTCAGCAGTCAAACCTGCTGAGCAATCTTTAATAATAAAAAATTTATAAAGATTTTAGTTACTTCAACTTTTTAGACCATTCTGCCTCATTAAAACCTGTAAATCCAAAACCATTTCCCAGTAAAAAAGGACGCTTCACAAGCATGCCATTTTGGCTTAGAAGAGTTAAAACTTCTGGCAATGACATTTGCGGAAGTTTTTCCGAAAGCTGCATTTCTCGATAAAGTTGTCCCGATGAATTGAAAAGTTTTTTTATATTTCCATTGGCATAACCCAGCATGGTTTGCAATTCTTCTAGGGAAGGCGGCTGATCTTTAATTTCTTTACGAATAAAATCAATTTTTCTTTTTTCTAAAAACTGCAGTGCTTTTTGACAAGTTGAACATTTGCTATAAACATAGACAATCATAAAAACCTTTTAGAGCCTGTTAAATAACCTTTAATCGTTGGCAATATTAAAGCAATATTGCCTAGGAATCAAGAGTCTCTTCTAGGGAGAAAATCATCTCCAATTCAAACGATTAGAGGTTATTTAACAGGCTCTTATAAGAAATAAACGAAAGATCAAAATAGGATGCTACAGAGTTTGGCTGAAAGAAGATCAATTGTCAGCAATAATCAAGCGAGTTTTTGGCGACGAATCCAATAATCAGGGCCATAGTTAAAAGTTAACTCAGTTCCTTTGCTGATCAAACAATTTGCAACAAAGATGAGATGCAAGATGCCACGATTGACCAACCAAAGAGGTTGTAAATTGGGACGATCGCTATGATTAATGAAACGTAAAAGATTTCCCTGATGTAAAGCATCTATAACAAAATATTTAAAGGACCAAAATCGCGTAGGATAATGAAAACAATAAGCATTCAGATCAGGAAGACCACGCTCTATTCGCCGAACAAGTCCTGTATATTCTCCAATGAATGCATGCTGAGGAAGGTCGGTTGCAGCAAATAATCCATAGCCTAAAGTGGGATTGATCCATTTAATGAAGGTATTAGCTGTTGCTCCACTAGCAAGCTCAGATTGATAAAAAGCTTCTTTTTCGTCCTTTGAAGTCATTAACCATTCAAATCTTAAGAGATAAGGACAATTGCGAATAACCTCTGTTAAGGCCTGATAAGAGGGAAATGTTAAAAAGGGGCGATAAGTTAAATCAAAAAGTTCTTCAAATTCAGCTATGGTGAAAGCTGTAGCAATTTTTTGATCCTTTAGCTGCACTTTGATGATAGCTTGCCTGTTAGTTAGCGCGAGAACTTCTTGACAATGAGCGCGACCCAGTAGCTGTGCCAGCTCAAGTGGTGTAAAACCTTGCGAGTTTCGATGCATCCGCCATTCCGAATTCTTCAGTTGGATCACCTGCTCTAAATTTCCTTCAATGACTGCTTGATGTAAGGGTGTAATACCTTGTTGATCCTTTCTACCCATTTTGTGAATCTAACGTTAAACACTTAGGGATAAAAAAGAGCTTTTGTGACATTTGCATAAAATTTTTCAATTTCATCTTTTTGAAAAGGAACGAATCCATTAAAAAGCGCTCCTGAAGGAACAGGAAGTTTAGGAAAAGAAAGTAATAATTCTGTGAATTCTTTTTTGAGTTCTTTATTGACATCTTGAGCACAAATCACTAGCGGTGAAGGTAAATTCTCTTCTTTAGCAATGATTTTTGTTTTTTCAGCATTTGTAGGTAATCGATACCATACATCTTCCTGAACCATCGTCGCATCTACTGTCCCATTGATGACAGCATCAATTTGTAATTGCCAAGCACCGACTTCTTTCATACTAGAGAAGAAATGATGAATGGAAAAATGATTTCTCCATAAGAGCAATGTGGGGGCAAAATAGCTTGTCGTACAAAATCGATGAATATATCCAAGTGTTTTACCCTTAAGATCAGATAAAATGTTAATTTGACTTTCCCTTGAAACTACAAGCAAGCTGCTAATTTTACAGGTTTGATTGGCAGCAAATAAAGCATTGGCAATAGGGGTATAGAATTTGTCATCTTTAAAGTAGGAGAAGTTAGCGGCAGGAAAAGAGAATGTTAAGGTATTTTTTTCCATATCATCCGTCAGATCTTTCATATTGTCATACTCGATAGCCTTAATATTAAATTTATTAAAAAATTGCTGCCATTGTTGATTGTGAATAGGCAAGCCTAAGTTAACGTCTATCGCAAAGGTGATTTCTCCGCTCATCGTTGTCCCTAATCATTAAACTAAATTACATTCCTATTTAAAATGAAAGTTGAATATAAACAAGATTAAAATTAACTTAAGTAAGTTAGAACTCAGTAAATCTTGATAAAGAGAAATTAAAAATTTGCGACTAAAAATATAGCGAAATGAATTCAAAAATTGAAATTTCGGTTCATGATGTATTCATAAGATCAATAGCTTTTATATGTGGATGAACATATTTTTGAGACAAGTCATTTCTTTTTTAAAACCAAATGATGCATACCTAGAATAGTCCAAGCATTTTCGTCCTCTAAGTAGTTCTTTAATTCATGATATGCTTTACTTAGATCGATTGGAACTTGGAAAGTTCGATTTAATAATGTCAAAAACAAAAGATTGTGATTAAAATAAAACTTTCGGCTCTCATATCCTTCTAAACGCATATTCTCATGTAGAATATTTCCTTTTGCATCCAAATTACTAAAAACTATTTCATACAACTCACTTAATGGCGACTGTTGGTTTTCGATCATTTGTAATATTTCAAGGGTGATTTTACGATTCCCTTTTCCATGATTGCTTTGCGATTTAGCAACTGATTCTAAGGCTTCATCAATCGCCGTAATAGGATGCGACGTTCTCTTAGCTGAATCGCAGGAATCTATAATGAGGACATATCCATTTGATGAAAGGTAATGCCAAGCATTTTGTAGAGCTAATAATGGTTGCTTAAGGTGCTGTAAGGTTAAACGAAATAAAACTATATCAGCAGAATGAAACAATTGTTCATTAAAAACCTCGGCATTCCCTTCTTCAAATAGGATCCGATCTCTTGCATAACGCTCGTTTGCGTGCTTTACTGACAAGGAAAGATTGTCTATTCCGTAAAATGTCTTTTCTTGAAATTGATCTGCAAGTTTAGAAAGATAAGCCCCATTGCCGCTTCCAATTTCCAGAATGCTCTTTGCTTGTTGCCACCAGACTTGATTTGCTATCCATTGGAATTCTGGTTCAAAGAAGAGTTGCGCTTGTCCTTCAAGAAAAACATCCCATAATTCTTCAGTAGAAGCTTTTTCCAATCTTTCCAAACATGCTGTCTTATCATATTCAATAAGATTTCTTAATGACACTTCGGCATTCAAATATGAAATAGTTACAAAGCAAACATAGATGATTAATTTTTTCATATGTCGTCAATTATATTAATTTGAAAATGTGTTTCTGCAGATATTTCAACACGCGTTAGAGATGCAATAATTGCCCGATCATGCCAATGAAATTAAATAAAATCTAGCAATATTTCAACTAATGATCCTACTACAATATCAATAAGAAAAAACTGATTAACAACAAATCTTTACATGATTTGACGAGTTGGGCAAATGACCATTTCTCGTATACAAACGTTTTGTGGTTGCTCATAAGCAAAAAGAATTGCCCTTGCAATATCTTCAGATTGTAAATTTTCATAAGGTTTTCTTCGATAAGAGGGATGATTATCCTTAATTTCTTGAGAAGCAGCTTGTTCCAAAATATCTGTTTTAACATTTCCTGGAGCAATTGTGATTAAACGCACATTATGATCTGCGACTTCTTCTCTAATACTCTCTGTTAGAGAATGAACTGCAAATTTAGTTGCACAATAAATGGCATGTGTAGGAAATGTCTTCCTTCCCCCTAAAGAACTGATATTGATGATCGTTCCTGTTTGCTTTTTTATCATGTTTTGAAGAACTAAATGAATGCCATGAAGCACCCCTAATACATTAACATCCAACATCTTCTTCCATTCTTCAGGATTTTGCTGATAAGCTAAATCGATAAATAGGATACCGGCATTATTGATGAGACATTCTGTTTCACCAAATTTTTCTTCAGCTTTTGAGATAGCAGCTTTGAAGCGAGAAAGATCGATGACATCGGCTTCTTCGCAAAGGACATTTGGTAGATGAAGGCTTTTAAGCTTGGAAAGTCGACGTGCAATTAAAAGTAGAGGATATCCTGCACGCGAAAAATGAAGGGCTGTTGCTTCTCCAATCCCAGCACTTGCACCTGTAATAACTACTAATCCTTTTTTCATCATTTATCTCTGCTAGAAAATCGATTTTTAATCTAAACGTAATTTTGAACATTAAGAACCTGTTCAATCTTTCGAATTCAAACCATGAGAAGTAATTGAACAGGCTCTAAGATATAACTGTTTGACTTATTTTTTTGAATCACAATGCATTAATCGGATTTTACTATTTGATAAATTTAATGTTGAAATATACCACTTCACTTATCTTGATCTTTGCAAGTCTATGTGAGAAAATGCAAACATTGAGTAAATCTTATGGAGTTCAGGCAATGGATTTAGAAATTGATAGCAAAGGAAGATGTTCAATAGATGGAGTTAAATATCCTGCTGTTGGATTTGGAACATATCCATTGGAAGGCAATAGTTGCTTAAAAGCTGTTCATGAAGCAGCAGAGTTGGGATATCGCATCATTGATACTGCTACATTTTATAATAATTTTTTTCCAATAGGTGAAGCCCTAAAACCATTAGAGAGAGAGAATTTCTATCTCATTTCCAAAGTTTGGCCAGATGCTCATCCCTCAGCTCTTTTGCTTAAAGATATTCAAATTACTTTGAAA
Organism: Parachlamydiaceae bacterium; assembly: GCA_044226925.1. Lineage (GTDB taxonomy): Bacteria > Chlamydiota > Chlamydiia > Chlamydiales > Parachlamydiaceae > JANWJE01. The sequence goes on along the minus strand of JBGAGC010000001.1, from coordinate 1,205,815 downwards.
GAACTGCAAACTTATTACTTAGATGCCTATTTATTACACTGGCCTAATAGCAAAGTTTCTCTCGAAGATACTCTTTATACAATGGATCATTTACGAAAACAAAATATCATCCGACACATTGGTTTAAGTAATGTGACAGTCAATCATTTAAAGCGAGCTTTAGAGCTTAATGTTCCTTTGTCATGGGTTCAAGTTGAAATGCATCCCCTCTTTTATGACGCTGAGCTTCTAGATTTTTGTCATCATCATCAAATTGGAGTGCAAGCTTGGGCCCCTTTAGCACGAGGACGAATCAACCGTGATTCATTCCTTAATCAATTAAGTCAAAAATATGAAAAAAAAGTTCCTCAAATAGCCATTAAGTGGATTTTACAACATGATTGCATTCCATTGCCTGCAAGCCAAAACCAACAACATATGCAAGAAAATTTAGATGTGACTGATTTTGTTTTAACCGATCAAGAAATGCAGCAAATCGATGAAAGAGCAAAAAAGGGAAAACGCGAACGGATCAAAAAACAAATGGGATTAGGTTTTACAGACGAATTTGATTTCTCTTATGATGAATGCTGGCCTATCAGGACCTAGAGTTATCCCTATTCAATTGATTTAAAAAGACAAAATGACTGAATAAAATAAAAACCATATCAACTTAATTCATTCAAATTCATGTTAACCCAATGAGTATTTCTCAAGCTATTTTAAAACGAAAATCATGCCGAGCTTACCTAAAGAAAGCTGTTGACACTCAAACTGTTCAAAATATTTTAGAGACTGCAAGATGGGCTCCTTCTGGAGCGAATCATCAACCGACTCAAGTTGCAATTTTATTAAATGAAACAAAACGCAAGCTTTCTCAAGCTTTAATTGAGAAATTTCAGTCTGGAGCATCTCCTAATCCTGATTATAATTTTTGTCCTAAAGACTGGTCTGAAACTTACATTCAACGTCGCAAAGCATGTGGACTTGCACTTTATCAATCGCTCGCCATTTCTTATGATGATAAAGAAGCGAAAAAGAAACATTGGGAACGTAATTATCACTTCTTTCATGCACCCATTGGATTGATTATTTTTATTGAGAAAAATATGCCCAAAGGATCTTGGATTGATGCTGGCCTGTTTATTCAAAATATCCTACTTGCAGCACAAGAATTTGGGTTATCAACTTGTGCCCAAGCTGCTTTAGCAGAATATCCCGATGTCATAAGAGAAATATTAGCTTTAAACAACGTCGATATTATTTGTGGAATTGCTTTGGGCTATGAAGATACTTCTCATCCTATTAACTCTTACCGGACAGAGCGTGAAGACATTCATACCTTTACACGCTGGTATCATTAAAAAACAGAAATTTAACATATTAGAATGAAAACTGATGAAAAGGCTTTAAAGAGGACGACACTCTTTTTCTGCTGGAGGAATGCTTTGTTCAAATTGAAAAAGTTGATGAGGATCGTACTTGCTTTTTATACAACGCAATCTTTCAGCATTGCCGCCAAAATAAACATCTAGATAATTATTCAAACTACGATCGGGATTACCTATATAATCTCCTACCGTATAAGGTAGAAGTCTTGTTCTTAATGCATCAAGCTCTGCAATATGCTTTTTGTCTTCAACTTATTTTAGCCACTGAACTGAGTAATCTAAAAAAAATAATGCCTTACGATAGAAATAAGCGGAGTCCACCGGGGGAATATCAGCACAAGCTCCTCCCATGGAAAACAGCAAGACATTTAAAAGAGGTAAATCAGTCATTCTAAGATTATCAACAATCAATTTAATCGCTTCTTTAGGTAATGGCTGCATCGCATACGCGCCAGTCGATTTGTACTCTGGTTTATCTGTCAAGAAAACCGCCGTGGCATCTTCAAATCCCTTAATTGCTTCCACCCAGTCCACGAGCTCAATCGTCTGCTCTTTTGGTTGAGCAATTTTTAAAAAAAGCTGCAAATCCCTTCTAGCTTCTTTTGGAGTTCCATCATACAATCCTAAAACTTTTAGCGGTTGTTGCTTTAATTTTTTAGCTGGAAAGGCCTTGGCCCAAAGATCAAGATGGGAGAACCATTTCTTGTCATCATTAGCAAAGATTTGCTGCCAAGTCATGATAATTTCTTCAACTGGATGACTCCAATCCCAACCAATATTAAACCACGTCACTTTTTAGCCGGATAAAGTTGTAATACGATAGAAGTGACAATACCAAAATTACCTCCACCATCACGAAAAGCCCAAAAAAGATCTTTGTATTCATTATCTTTTGTGACTTGAATGATTTCGCCTTTGGCATTAACCAATTCAAGAGCAATTAAGGTGTCACAAGTCAATCCATGCTTACGTAAAAGCGGTCCAATTCCACCCGTCAGTACTAATCCTGAAATTCCTACATCAGCACAGGTTCCGCCAACTTGTGTGAGTCCTTTTGTAGAGAGAATCTTATATAATTCTCCACCGGTAATTCCAGGTTGAATGGTAGCAATATTGGTGACATGATTAATTTCTACTTTTTTCATCTTGCTCACATCAATGATTAAGCCATTTCCTGTAAAAAAACCTTCATGATTGTGGCCACCGCTTCTAATGCGAATAGGAAGTTTTTTACATAACGCCTATTTTACAGCATTTTGAACATCCTGCGTGCTCTTACAATAAACAATTGCATCGGGATGGCTATTTTTTGAAGTATAGTAATTGGATACCAATCGTGATTTCTCATAGCCTTCTTGATGAGGCCATATGACCTCACCAGTAAGCTCTGGACAATCATCCGCTTGCAGCGCAACCGAAAATAGTAAAAAGAATAGAACAGTAAACTTATGAATCATCATCATCCTACTTAGATTTCCCTTGAATAGCATAATTCATAAAACTAAGCATCTTTGAGCCATTAATTTAGATAAAACATTCAATATTAAAAATTTATAGTAATTCTACTCATCCCAAAAAGTTCGAGAAAGTAAAATTTTTAAAAAATTAAATTGACAAAACTAAAATTGGCTTTTACAAAGAAAAATAGATCAAAGTAGGGAGGATTGTGTTATGGATATTGTGACTACCATTATCTCTTTAATTAGTGGAGCTGTAGGAGGAAACCTTGCTGGTACAGCCATGTCTCAAAAAAATCTAGGACCGATTGTCAATACAATTGCAGGACTTATTGGTGGTGGGCTTGGAGAGTTTATTTTGAAAGCATTTGGAATTATCTCAGCAGTCACCGCAGCTGGCAACGGAGCACCTGGAGGGCATGAGCTAGATTTTGCGCAGATTTTAGCTAGTATTGGAGCAGGAGGCGTCAGTGGTGGTGCTTTAACTGCGATCATCACAGCAATTGGCGATGCTCTTAAAAAGAAATAAATGGTTTGCTTGTTTCATTGATTGAAATAAAGACAACGCTATACCGAAGAGAACTTAAAAATTGGAATTTGGGCTTTCACGCTAGCCGAAATTTCAATTTTTGAGTTCTCTTCGGTATATGATTGACTTTGACTTCTAAATTACTGCGTTGCTAAAACCTTTTAATCTTCAACTACATGGAATTTTTATTTATTCCAAGTTAGAACGAAGACTAAAAGGTTTTAACTCGCTTCATTCATTTAAGCTATTTTAAAGTCGGAACATCTTCAATTTACGTTCCTTTCTTTTCAATTACTTTATTACTTTCTTTTCAATTACTTTATTAAATGTTCCGTCTGGGAACTCCATTGATTTTAAGGCGTGACGAATATTAAAAAGAAGTTCTTCAACTTTATCTTTTTCTTCTAATTCTATCTCTTCCTTTTGAACAATTGGTTTAAATGTAAATTCTTGCCTAACCTTTCCTTTTAATTCTTTTGAACCAATGACAGGTAAATCAATATGAAGAAGATGAATAAATGGCCAAGTTTTTGAATACAATTGATAGGTCAATTGCCATTCAATTGCCATACGTCCATTTTGTCCAAGCACAACATTAAGAAGTTTCGAATTTTCTGCATCCAGATAAGTGATATCTTTTTTGCTATCAGGATGAAAATGTAATAGCACAGACTTTAAAACCGTCATTGTTCCTATCATAAAAGATTGGTTCAAGATACGGTGAAGGCGAAAAAGGAATATAGCTATCTCTTTTAGACCATGCTTCTTGATCATTTCTGGATTCGTTTTCTTCAATGAGTCTTCCACTATCTTTAATAACGCTTCTTGCTCTAAAGATAAAGATTGTCCTGATTCTATTTGTTTCATGACTGGTGCAAAAACTTTAAAAATTTGTTGATCCATGCTCAAAACAGATTCTTCACATTTTTCAAGTTTTGCGAGTTCTGTTGGATCTTTCTGAGACTGTTTGAGAATCTTCCAACCAATTTCTCTAAAATTTGTGAGCAATGTTCCTGTTGGGTCTCCAATATGTTTGCTGATAAATTCTTCAGTTAATGGAAGATAACCATTAATCCTTTTAAGCTGCCCTTCTCTACTTTCTATCTCTTCTTTTTTTTGGGGAGGTGGTAGAAGAATTTCCCCTTTTTCATTAACAATTTGAATATATTCACCTAACAATGCTCGTTCCATTTCTTCATGATTAAGAGTCGTTAAATTCAACAAGCGCTCCCAATGAGTCTCCAATAGTTTAGCATAACTTAAAGGTTGAATACTCTTTTTTCGCTCCAGTTTTTGGCTCCATTCTGCCAGCATTTCTTTCATTCTTCCTACAATATGTTTTTCAAGTTTGTTTTCAATATAATGGGTTGTAAGAGAGTCTGAAATAGCTTTAAAAAAGGCCGAAGCAAGTTCGTCTGAATATTCCTTTTTAAGGCAGTCCTTAAAGATTTGTTTAATATTACCGAGATGCTGCCAATCAGAAGAATTCGAAGCGGATTTCGCATCCGTATCCCGTAAAGCGAGTGCTAATTGCACCAATCTTCTCTGATAAGCCCCTAAAACATGTATGACATTTCGTCTTAAACTTTTTTCAAGCTTCTTTATTTTTTTCTCATCATCCACAAGCTTTTTTTGTTCTTTAAGATAAAGTCCATTGGATAAGGGTTCTTTCAGTTGCTCGATAAATAAGAGAACTTTCAATTGATCCCGTTGGAATTCTCTTTGACTTAAATCAATTAAAAAGTGTGTTTTAAAATACTCTTCAACTTCATCTTTTACTTTGTTCCATTGTTTTTGTAAGCCATCAAAATCGAAATGACAGTTTAATTCGCTTGGACGTTTAAACTTATGAGCAAGTTTTTCTACCGTACTCTCTTCACTTAAAACAATTGTGGGATATGAAGAATTCGCAAATAGACTATTTGCCTGTTGGATAAAATCTCTAAAATTGCCTTTAAGAAGCTGTAAATCTACTTGAGACCAGTCCGTTTTCATCTTGTTTGGAGATTCATCTACTTTCAAACTTTTTTGTTCTGATGCAAGGCAAAGCTTCATCATTTTTAAGCAATTAGTAGAGATTAATTCTTTTACATTCTTTTTTACCTTCTTTTTTTGAGAAGACCTTTCTTCCTTCATTTGAAAAAATAAAGAAGCCTTTGCCTTAAGAAGAATATTAATTGCGCAGCAAAATTTTTTTGACGCTTCATACAAATCCTGTGAGCCGCTATTTTCTTGCCACTTTGTTGATAATTGCTGCACCTGCTGCGCTTGTTCAAATATTTCTCTAGTGCAAGTCATAATTTTTGTGGTTAATAAGCTTTCTTTTGTCGAACCTGTTTCCTGTTGAGCATCATCTGAGGATTGCAGTGGCGTAAAAAAATTATAGTCTTCCCATAAATCTTCCGATCCTTTTGGACTAATTAGAGGACTCTCCATATTGAAACCTACTTTAATATAATAATATTGTTTTTTAAAAATATAGGGACTGATAAAACTTAATTATAAATTTAATTATATCGATCAGATTTAAATGCAAAATCATAATGAGAGCCAAGCCAATAACGTATTCCTTCGACATATTTGCGTATGTGTTCTGAATGAGGTTTTAGACGAGAATCTATCTCTAGTTTCGCGTATAATTTTTCTTTTAGCTTTTCAAAATGTTCCACATCCTTATTATGTGTATCAATAGAACGTTTAATTGCTTCATCCAATGAGCAATTGAAGTGGCGTTTGATGACGAAAATAAGATTATTTTTAAATTTTTGATCAAATTCTTTTGGACATGATTTAATATCATTGGACCAGCTAATGATGCGATTGGCGCATAAATTAAATTCTAATAAATATTCTTCCATAATGTCTTCTGGAATATTTATTTGTTCTGCAAGTTCAATTAAAGGGAGCACTGTATAAACTGCTGATGTATACATACGCTGTTCTATATACTCATCATAATTAGGGATCTCAATTCCAGCCTCCCGATTAGTTGCTTCCCAAACTGTCGACTGAAAGTGTTGCTCAGCTGAGACTAAAAAACGTTTAATCCAATTTTGATTCACAATTTTCTCAATACGCCTCATGAGATCATTTAGCGCGCAAGTAATGGGTTCATCATCTTTTGCCAATTGAGATTCATTTTTTAAAATCTTCATATTTTTCTCATTTAGGCTGAGGATGCTTTTCGAATCTCTGTTTTCCACATCATCATCATTTAGATAGAGAAAAACAATCCATTGAGCAATCGGAATCAACCTTTCCAAAGAACAATTTGGATAAGCTCCTGCTGTTAAATTCATAAATTTTGCTTTTAAGAATTTCTCAAGAATTGCCTCTTTCGCAATTAATTTAAACTTTGCTCTCCAATCATTTGTTGCTTCATTCGCAATCAAAGCCTGTTCATTAAATTTAAGAGGAAAAGGATTACTTAAAGGATTTTGATCAATGATGTTCTTAACTAACTCAGCTAATTCTTTTGTGGAAAGCGATTTCTCTTCTAGATTCTTTTGAGGAGTATGTTCTTGTTTGCTGATTGACCCGCAAAAACAATCAGTGGATTTTTCCAGTACAGCACTCATAAATAATTCTCCTTATTAGTTCTTCAATAATTTATTTTGATTTTTTTTAACGAAAATTTCTTAACATAGCGAACTCTTGATCAGCATTTGTCAACCGTTCTGCTTTTCAAATTGTTCACCTTATCTATATAATAAAAAATTTTTTCGGCTATTTTAGTATAAAATAATTATTTAATTCAACAATTTATAAACTATCGAATAGGAATAATTTTAGCACTCTTTAACTAAAAAATTTTTAACCATATATTTACCAAGAAATTACACGTTAAATATCTCTAATAAGTTTAAAAATAAGTGAACTCAAAATTGGAATTTTGACTAGCAGAAAAGCTTCTGCAGTGAAACAACAGAGTGAATAGAAAATTACTTTCAATATGATTTTCTTTGGTTTATTGAAACAAGAATCGATGAAAAAGAGACAATATAGAAAATGAAGTTAAATCAAAACATTCAATTGAAAATGCCCTCACTGGATAGTTTCAGTCCTTGCTGAGAGTTTAATTAGACTTTGCCAAGCATAAGTCTGCTAAGTGATCAAGCTTATACCTATTAAATTTGAAGAATAAGCCATAAAATTTTGACTTCTTTCGAATTTTATGTTTTGCTGAATTTTATAACCTTTTCTTACATTTCTGTTTTGCGGATAACAATCAGCAGTAGAGTTTTATTAAAAGTTATTTCGTATAAATGTATTTAGGACAGTGGATGAATGTTATCAATTTTTTCTCGATTTGTGCAGGAGCTTCATTGGGAGCTATCCTACGCTGGTGGCTAGGAAGTATGCTCAATCCCATTTTTCCCTCTATTCCTCTGGGAACATTAGCAGCAAATATCGTCGGCGCTTTTTTAATGGGAATTTTTATGGGACTTATTAGGAATCATCTATTTTTACCTGAACCTGCGCGTCTTGCAATTACAACCGGTTTTCTTGGAGGATTAACGACATTTTCTACGTTTTCAGCAGAAACGGTCACATTACTTTCACATCAAGAATATTTTTTCTCTGTTTCGATTATTCTAGGACATGTCGTTGGAAGTATCTTAGCTACAATTTTTGGTATTTATACGGTAAAATTATTGACAGCTTAGGGGAAAAATGAAAGGGATTTACTTAAAATTCTATACCTATGAATTTCAAAAGCATCATGGCGTTCTACTATTTGAATGGCTTTTAGAATTTGCTAGGAAAAATGGTATACGTGGCGGCTCAGCATTTAGAGCGTTAGCAGGCTTTGGTCGTCATGGAGTCATGCATGAGGAGCATTTCTTCGAATTAGCATCGGATGTTCCTGTGGAGGTGCAATTCATTATTTCTGAAAAGGAAGTAGATCTATTGTTAGATCTCCTAAAAAAAGAGAAAATCAATTTGTTTTATACAAAGGCGGAAATAGAATTTGGAAACCTAGCTAATGACACTCCTGCTAGCCAAAAATAGGCTGTGTATGGGAGCTGTGCCAAAAATTCTGCATTTTATATCTACCAAAAATGCGTAAAACGTTTATTTTTTATAAACGTTCCATCGAAACGGAGAAAAAATGAGTGTATCAACAGCTGTCTGTTCAACAAAATTGACTGAAGACAATTTCATTTTCCTTCAACATGAACTTCTATCCTTGAAGGATGAAACAATTAATAAACTTTGGAATGATGTTAAACCCATACTATCTAAAAGTGTTGTTAAAAATTATACAGCAGCCAGCCAAACGTTTTCAAAGGTTTTGAAAATTACTCAGCTCATTGCTAAGGAAGAGAAAATTCTTACCAGTTGGATCCAATTGTTAAAAAAATGCGAATTAACTTTATGCCAATCGGATTCTTCAACGCATCTCTATAATTTTGATTCTATTATCTCATTGGCTGAAGCCAAAAAAGATCATTTTGATATAGATGTTACACTTGTAGATCCTCTTAAAGACGATTTAGTTTCGATAGGGAAAGAAATCAGTTCTCTTTCATTTGAAGCTGTGGGACCTCCCTTAACAAAGGACGGTCAATATTACGAAAAGATTCTACAAATCAACACCATTTGTATTTTAGCAAAGTGCGAAAAAGTTATTGTAGGTTGTCTAGCAGCAACTTTATTTACTTTACCAAGACAAAATAACAATCAAATGAATGTGTTACATATCAATTTTCTAGCTCGAAAAGCTAATTATCCTTCTATAAACTTTGTTCAATTATTAGAGAATCAGAAAAAAGATTTCTTAGATCAATATCCCAACATTCACTATTTTACTTTATGTGTTCAGCCGGAAAACGATCACGCCTTGAAGCTTTATGAAAAATTAGGATTCTCTCAATACGAAGCTGTTAAAGGAATTCAAGGAGACTCTCTTCTTTTTTTTGGAAAAGAAAACATAGCCACTGATTTTGAAAAGCCAACTCATCCAGAAGTCCAATCAGCCATAAAAAAATGTCGTATCGAAGCCTTGGGGACTATTTTAGCTAAAAAGTATGGATTAATGAGTGGTTAGTGAATACTCATGCTCTTGCAATACAAAAGGTGAAGTTTTACATTTTTTACATATGATTTTAAACCATTCGAAAAAAGATTAAAAACATGAAATTTTTAATCCTGAATGAGATAATTATACACAAAAATGACAACGATTTATGAATTTATACCGCCTGGTTCATCACCTAAAGCTCTTTTTAAATTTTTCCAAAACAATTCGTTTTTTCTTAATTGCACCGGGAATTTTAAGTATGATTATTTGATAAACGACTTCAGTACTGGATCTAATGATGCCGTCAATATCACACAAGTATAACTATTCAACTTGACATTCATCTTGCAAGTGCTGTGAAATTTTTCTATCTTGCAATTGGAAAATTAATCTAAGCCACATATCCCTTTAAATCCTCTAACTATAAATTATTTAGGATTTTTACATTCAATTTCGTTAGCAAAAGTTGCCCGTATATGGGTTAAAGGCAACTGCAATTCACGAAATTTTGCCATCATAAGTTCACTATAATTTTGACGAACAACCTGAAAAGAGGATAAATTTAACAAAGAAACAATTTCATTAATTACAACTTCTGATGGGCCTTCAATCTCAATAAATGAACCAATAAACGGGAGCTTATCTAAAACAATCTCACAATCATTATAAATGAATGTCCAACGCTCTTTTTCAGCTGTTTCATTTGGATTTAATCCTTGACTGAGTAACTGTTCGTTAACTTTTTCTCCTTCTGCCGATAGAAACTCTAGCTCAATTCTATTTGTCATGCCACTCGGCAATTCTATTCTGGGGCTTTTAAGAGCAATAGTTTTCTTTTCGCCATTAGAGCGTATCCTTATGACTAAATCTTGTTTTTTAAGCTGCCCATCAGGAGTATCATAGTATTCATCAAGTTGAAGCACATGAGATATTGGCGGACCAAAAAAATTATTGCAGGAATCATATATTGCACGAAAATGTTCTTCTGAGTTTATTTGAATTTTTATTTTCAATTCGTTTAATTTTATAAAATTCCTTATTTTAGAAAAAGCCTTCAAAAACATCCATTAAAGCAAAATAATCAATACAGCTCCAATATATATAGTCTTTTCAGACTCGACTATAGAAATTCATTCGATAAGTGAAAGCAGAGCGAGGTATTTATCCGAGAGATGACAGTAGCAAGCCTATAAAAAACGCCTCCTTTATTACTCATTATCTTCTAATGGAAGTAGAGTCAGCAGATATACTCATCTCCTCTTCAAAAAAGGGTGTGGGTGCAACTCTAAGCAAATACTTATTTTGCAGCCAAATCTATCAACTCGCCATCCGTCATTTTTTGTATCTCTTGGGGCAAGAACAACCATTGTTTATCAAAAAATTTTGTATCTTTTGACACTTTTTGAAAGCTCTTTATTCATGATTGTCCCTCCATAGAGAAAGTTTCTTTGTCATTTCGGTGACGATTTCTTTTGGTCCATATAATACAATCCCATAGAAAATGATCTCCTCCTGTTTAGTGGCGAGCGTTCTTGCCTTTTGATCTTCCCAAGTTCCTTCTGTCATGGTATTGGTGAACACTGAATATTGAATCCCTGCTTCCTTAGCCTTCATTAAGAGATTAGCGATTTTATTAGAATTTTTTTCACGCAAAATAATGAAAGGCATTTTTGAAATGTTAGGGTAAATGAATCCATCTGCATTTTCATAATCCATGAGATGCAACTCTTCTGCTCCCATATGAGCTCCAAATCCTACACACATATGTGCAAGGGCATTCATAGCCACTCCCATACCAATTTGCTTGTTTACTACTGCAACTAATTTATTATGAAACATTTATAACTCCTATTTTTATGTAAGATTTATTTCTGTTGAAAAACAGTGCACGGCTTGGGCAAAAACCTTGGCCTGATAGTTTCCTTTCTTTGAAAATTCCACTTCGACAACTCCAGGTCGCTCAATAAAATGCCCCTGTTCTACACGAAAATGAGAGGTGTTTTTTTGCAAGAGACCGAATGTGTCTACATAAGCTGTTAATCCTCCCAATACAGATCCTGTAAAAGGGTCTTCAGAGATACCAACTAAGGGAGCAAAACACCGCATGTGAAATTGATTGTTTTGATCAAAAGCCTCTGAAGTGACTAAACACAAAGCAACAATATCGTGCTGTTTTGAAAACGATGCGAAAGACTTGGAGTCACATTCGATCTTCTTTAAATCTTCTAGTGTTCGGATGACAACAAATAAGTCTTGATTTGTTTCTTCATACATCACAGGAAATGATTGATCGACTAAATCCAATTCAAAACCCGCTGCTTTTGCGACCATCTCATGAGAAATACCTACTCGTTTTAATTTGATTACAGGGGCTTCATAAGCGACTTGGATTCCCCCTTCAGCATCAAGCGAGGCTTCCATCTTTAGGATTCCGCAAAGCGTTTCAACATCAAATGCATGTTTACCCACTTTTTCGATGCCAAATCGCCTTTCTTTAGCAATCATATAAAGCGCACCTACTGTAGAATGACCGCAAAACATGATTTCGTGTCCTGTTGGAGTAAAATAGCGCATTTGAAAAGTTCCCTTTTCGCTCGGTAAGATAAAGGCTGTCTCAGACAAGTTCAATTCTCTAGCAATTTTACGCATTGTCACTTCATCTAGTTCGTCTGCATCTAAAACAACACCGGCTGGATTGCCGCCAAAACGCTCATTTGTAAAAGCATCTACTTGATGAACGTGAACCTTCTTAAAGTCAGCAGCTGTTTTTAAATAGTTGTAGATCGTTGCACGAGAAATTTGAAGTTTTGATGCAACGTAAGCAGATGATTCCTTAAAATCGAACAAGCCCTTATCTCGCAATCTAGAGATAAGCTCTCTTTTTTGTTTTGTAGTTAAAGCTTGAATATTGATCTTTTTCTCAGTGGCATAATGAGAGATGATTTGGTCAATGGATTCTTTCCATGGATCAGTTGTTCCTTGATGTGTATATTCAGTCATTGGCTGAACTAGAAAGCTAAGCTGTTCTTGGAGGTTTTTAAAATGTGTTAGGTCGTAGCGCAACCTCAGATAACTCGACACTTTTTTACCTTCATATAAAGGATAGATCAAGCATCGAACATTTCGTCCTACAGCGAGCAACTGCTGAAAAGGAGAGCCAATGTGACAGTCTTTCAAATTACATGTTTGATCTTCCTTGAGGGTAGAAAACGCATTGAAAATCTCTTGCGTTGTCCCTCTTTCATCTAACACTGTCAGCTCAACGAGCGGATAAAATAAATCCACCAATTTGCGAGCCAGTTCTATACTTTGATTCATGGGCACTCCCTACTTTTTAATTATAAAAATATTCTAAATTAGAATTTCAGTCTATTGTTTAGTCTAAAAATAGCAGAAACTTGCCAAGTTTCTTGAAAAACCTCCTATTATGAGTGCTATTAAAGAATTTATTTGAGTGGGATTTTATGAAATTAAATGACTTTTTCTCCTTACATAAAGCATTTACTTTTAAGGAGCTTGAGCTAAACTTATCAAGTCATAGAGATCTCCAACTCAAAGTTCGACCCTTTATAACTTAATGACTTATCATCAAAAGCGGAGGTATATTCTTCGCATTCGACGAGGATTGTACTACTCGGTACCTAAAGATATAGATCCAATTCATTGTCTTGTTGATCCATTTTTAGTGGAGACGATCGACTAAGCAAAGTGTATGATGATCGGTATGATGGCAAAATTGATGAAACGTCTTTCAGAAAAGCTTAAAGAATATAAAGACCGCAAATTTACCATTATTCAAGAAATGGAAAGCTCTGCCAAGGCGGACGAAAGTTTCCATATCAAAGCAAATAAGATCTTAAGCTTGGCTAGACGCTCTAGAGAAATTTTTGAGAGTTCTGAAGTTGAGGAAAAACGGCAATTGTCGAATTTTGTATTTCAGAACTTTGAACTGAATGATAAAGAGCTCTACGTAACATTACATGAACCCTTTAAAATAATAAAGGACACTTCTTTATTAAAGAAGTGTCCTGGAATATGCCGATGACCGGACTCGAACCAGCACTCTATTGCTAGAAGTAGATTTTGAGTCTACCGCGTCTACCATTTCGCCACATCGGCATAAGAATACCCAAAAGTATAAAGATTTAAGCGATTTTGTCAAAGATTAAAAATGACATTACATTAATTCATGTCAATGATTCCCAAACTCGCAAAACAATCACTCATTTAAGAGTGTTTTCTTTAGCCAATTTAAATCACTAATTCGTGTTTTTTGAGTCAAACAATGTTCTTTAAAAAATTTCTGTAACTTTTGGTGCAAATCTGTTTCGCCAAATAAACGTAAAGAGTCGGACATTTTTGCTAAACGAACACCATACCCAGTCCATCGTTGGCCTTTTGCAGGAGGATGAATGGCTTTTCCCTGTTCTAAATCCCACCCCCAAGCCTGAACAACTAACACCACTCCCCGTCTATAATTTTTCATAAACTCTTGATCAGCCTTAAGTGCTTGAACATCTGCTGTATTCACCGCATATTCATCACCATATCCGGAACTTTCACGTTCAACAGGAAACATCCACCAATCATAATGCGCCCGATGCACCTTTCCCCACTGATTAGCTTTTGCCCATTTTTCAAAAGATTGAAGTTGGGGCTTGTGAGCTTCTTTAACATGCTCAGCTTTGGTTTGCTTAGGTTGAATTTGCTCTGCTGCTATTTTTCTAACGGGAACTTCCTTCTTTTTAATCACAGTTTTCGCAGGAGATGAACTTTCTAATTGAATACTTTTTTTTAATACCTTAGCTGCTTTTCCTACTTTAGGATCAGCTTTGATGGGCTCTACTTCAAGCTCTGACCAAAAATCATACCAGTTCACTAACACAAAAGCTGCTGCAAACAGTCCTCCTGTTAAAACACTAAGAGCAACCACAGTCACAGCCGATAACACTTTGGCAGGCTTCGCATGTTTGTGATTGAAAGGATGAAAGAAAAAATTATGAATGCGAACGGAATCCATATAAAATAAATAAAACAAATTATTAAAAACAATATTAATATAAATAAAAGTTGTTATTATACACAAATTTAGTTTATTAATCAAATGATTATAAACCTAAATAATATATTCATTACCAGCGAAGGAAATTATGGAAAGCTTTATCCCAGGAATAAGTGACCTTTTCATCTAGGTCCCAGTCATAGCGGACTTGAATGCAAATATAAGGATAAGGATGACGATTATCAAAATCTCTTCCCTCATTCTTCTTAAACAACTTAATAAAAATTTCTTTATTATACCAAGGAGCTGTTGTCACACTTTTGTCTTCTTTTTCATAGCGCTTAAATTCTTCAAAATCTTTTAGACCCTTATATTTTGGCTGTTCACGATAATAAGCTAAGACGAGATCGATAATTTTTTCGGGCTGCTGTTCCATTCCTTGCACATAAAAATCCACTTCTGCTCCCAACATATGTTTAGAGGATTGATTAATAGGCGAAGGATCTAAATAAGTATTATGATCTGGGCAGCAATGACCGCAAGTAATCACAACACGCTTTCCTGTCTGGGTTTGAATATCATTCAACAAATCAATCAAAATCGGATAAATAAATTCATTTTGATCCCTTAAAGGAAGGCTATGTTTTTGAGGTCCTCCGCAATCATAATAACGGACAATTTCCTTTTCTTTTTGAATTAAATGCACTGGATTTAAAATACTTCCTTTGCAGCGAAAGAAATCCTTGGTAATTTTTGGATAATGAGAGAGCCGATCTTCTTCCCAAGGATAAGAAGTTCGTTTGAGAGGTGTCATGGGCTCTACTTGCACAAGTGATTCATCATGCTTCCTAAAAATGTATTCTCCTTTCATGGGAGTACTAGAAGGTAAAGAAGAAGAAGAGTTTGAGCAACTGTAAAAAAATACGGAAAGGAAAAATAAAATGCTTATAGTGACAGGTTTCATGGAATTATCTACTCTTTTAAAATCTTGTGCCTTATATTTTTTAATAATTTTCCTAGGACACTATCATGCAATGGCTTTTTCGCTATCAACTTTTTCTATTTGATTTCGACGGGCTGCTTGTAGACACAGAAAGCCTTCATTATCAAGCTTATATTACCATGTGTGCCGCACGAGGTTTTCATCTTAATTGGGACTTTCCTCGTTATTCTCAAGCTGCTCATCATAAATCAACTGATTTACGTGACCAGATTTACGCAGAATTTCCAGCTCTTCAAGCACAAGAGCCTAAGTGGCACGTCCTATATGAAGAAAAGAAGCGCATTTTTTTAAATCTTATTGAAAATGGCGCCGTTCCTCTGATGCCTGGCGTTAAAGATTTATTATTAGCTCTTCAAGAAGCTCGAATTAATCGTTGCGTGGTGACTCATTCTCCCCTCTCTTTAATTAAGCGCATTCGTCAGCAAAACCCCATTTTAGATACTATTCCTCACTGGATCACTCGAGAAGATTACACTCATGCAAAACCCGACCCAGAATGCTATCAACTTGCTATTGCTCGGCTGGCACAATTACAAGATCAAGTGATTGGATTTGAGGATTCTCCCCGAGGCCTGCATGCGCTGCTTGGAACGAAAGCTAAGCCTATTTTAGTTTGTCCTTCAGATTCTTGCTATCTTCCTTCTATTCTTCAACAACACCCTCAAGTTCATTATTATCCTAGCTTTACAGCTATTCATGATCAAAATGCTCCATAGGTTGCATTTGATTTTGAGTAAAGCTGAGATGATCTTTCGGATAATTAACACGAATTAAAAATAAACCTTGAGGAGGTGCTGCGCGGCTAGCTGCACGGCGATCTTTACTTTCAAAAATCGAAATCACTTCATCCAAAGTCAATCTCTTAGATGCCACATCCACTAAAGTTCCTACAATATTCCGGACCATTTTGTAAAGAAAGCCATCACCTTCAAACTCAAGACGAATCCCTCCTTCTTCATCAGGACACATATCTAAACGATAAAGTGTTCTAATAGGATTACGGGAGGCAGATCCTGCATGTGCTTCGTTGGCAAAGGAAGTAAAATCATGCGTTCCAATAAAAAGAGCCGTCGCTTCTTTTAAAAGAGAAAGGTCTAGTTTACGCAACACATGCCAACAGTATAAGCGTCGAAAAGGATCCATCACCCGTTCTAAAAAGAGATGATAGTGATATTCTTTACTGATTGCACTGTATTGAGAATGAAAGTCTAGGGGAGCGATTTCCACCCTCTTCACACGAATATCATTTGGCAAAAGGCCATTGAAAGCTAAAAGCAATCGATTAGGTTGAAGATCATGCGATGTTTTAAAGTGGGCAACTTGATTGAGAGCGTGGACGCCTGCATCTGTGCGGCCTGATCCAATAATTGTCACATGCTCTCCATTCAAAAGAGAAGCTAAAGCTTCTTGTAGATGCTGCTGAATCGAGGGAGCATTTGGTTGAATTTGCCATCCGCTGTAACGCGTGCCGTCATAAGCAAGGGTCATTTTATAGCAATGCATGTTTCTCTAACATTTGTTCGACAAAAGGTAAATCTTCTGGTGTTGTCAATTTGATATTAGCATAAGACCCCTCGACAACTTTAACGGGTCTTCCAATGAGTTCGACTAGCGAACCATCATCAGCTACTGTCAATTGATGATCTTGAGCATATTCAAAACCTTCTCTTAACAAATTTAAACGAATAACTTGAGGAGTTTGTACCTCCCAAAGAGAAGCTTGATCAGGTGTATCAATAATCACTTGTGCTCCATCGCAGATTTTAATGATCGATTTTGTTTTCACTCCTATCACGGCAGCATCCCAATTATTAGCCGTTTGAACTAATTGCCGGACAAGAGACGTTTCAATTAAAGGACGTGCAGAATCATGAATGCAAACCAAAGGATTATCTTCTTCTAGCATCTGCATGCCATTAAAAACAGAATCTTGACGGCGTCGTCCAGGGCTGGCAAACTTTAACTGAATTTTTTTACCTTGAAGGCTATTTTGGAAAAGGCTCTCATATTGCGGTTCGCATACCACAACCATTTCTTGTAATTCAGGCATGGAAATCAAAGTATTAAAACTATAAAGAGCTAAGGGTTTGCCATGAATGGAAAGGTATTGCTTAGGAATAACACTTCCCATGCGCGATCCACTCCCGCCTGCTAAAAAAATAACGCTAAAGGGAATCATAGTCATATGGATCCTTTTCTAAGAATAATTAAAGTTAGCTCAGGAGCAGCAAACCATCGAAATTTCATCACACTCGAAATTCCTCGATTAATATACGCCCATTTTTTACCTAGTCCTTTTAATCCTTGTTTAAATTGTAAATGTTCCATTCGCGTAAAACGTTTCCATAAGCCTGGCAAATTAACTTGGCCCCCATGTGTATGGCCAGATAAAATCACATCACCAGGATAATGTTTTAACATTTGCAAGGTATCTGGATTATGAGTCAGAATAATTCCAGGGTAGCAAATATTGTAATTTTTAAAAGCAATCTCGGGATTAAATCTACCTAAAGTGTATTCTTCTAAACCACAAATATTAATCCAACTCCCTTTACAAGCAATCAGCTTTGTTGTGTTATTAAGTAATTGAAAAGGGGTCTGATGTAATAAATTCACAAGACCAGCATGCAATTCTATTCTTTGCACTTGCTCTGTCACACGCTTAGTCAGCGGCACAGAATGAAAAAGTCTTCTAAATCCTTTGGCTATATTAGAACTTTTAGACGAAGCTTCTATATCATAATCACCCTGCTCACTTACAGTCACAAACTGCTCATAATCATGATTGCCTAGAACAGCAAAACAACCAATCTTCGCTTTTAAAGATTCCAAAACAAATTTCAGACCTTCTGGATCCTCCAGTTGCGAACGACAAATGAAATCGCCTGTAAACACAATAAGATCCGTCTGTAAAGCGTTGACTTTGCGAATAAGTTTTTTCCTCAAATAAGACGAAAATTTGGCATTCCAATGCAAATCACTAAACTGCAATATTTTAAAACCTTCTAAGTTTGAAGGTAAATTTGGAATAGGGAGAGTCAGTCGCACGACTTCCAATAAACGTGGCTCGATAAAACGGGGCCAAATTCCAATTCCCGATCCAATGCACCAGGCATCCCAAATCCACTCCGCCCACTGCTTTTTCGCCATAATACTCCTTCATTTAAACAAACAGTATAACGAAGAAAGCACCTTAAAATCTAGGAATTGTGTTTTAATTTTACTTAGGGGAAATTTTAAAATGAATTTAAAGAAAGGAAAGGAGTGCTTTGCCCACTTTACCAATAGGCAAAGCATCTAGAACACGTTTAACGCTTATGAGAACTGCTTAATTCAGGTTCTTTGATATGCTTAGCAATTTTGCTTGTCATTTTAAACATATCTATTGGCTGAGAAGAGCCTAATACTTTTCCTAATTTGTTGTCTGGATTAATCATTCTCTTATTATTTTGATCTTGCAATTTGTGCTTTTTGATATATTCCCATACTTTCTTTGTGACTTCTGTGCGTGCCATAGGCCCTTGTCCGACGATTTCAGCAAGAGCATCGCTTACATGTACAGGTCTCATAAAAGCTGAATTTTTTTTATCTTTTGTCATTCCTAATCTCCTTTGATTGTGATAGACTAAATTTTATGAATGAGAAAGCCTCTGTTATCTCTAATGGGGTTTCTTTTATCCTTGTTGCATTTTATAGTCAAAAGAATTTGAATTTATTTTGCCATCTCTATGATGGCGAATTCTAAGATTTTTGGCTACGTCCCTGTCCTTCATTTCGATCAAAATCATACTCCATTTGCTCCTTTTGAGAATCTCTTTTAGGTTTATAACCTTGAAAATTAGAGTCTTGTAAAAAACTTTCTTGAATTTCTTCTTGTTGATTCTCGGGTGCTTTTTCTTTATGGGAACCTTGAGGAGTTGCATGTGCTCTTTTTCTTTCTTGATCAGGGGCACCTGAGCGATTTTGATCTTGCTTTACCATAAAATCTCCTTTAGTATTTTGCCTCTTTTAACGGGTTGTCTTTAAACTTAAAGACAGCTATTAGGCAAGGGAATTTATCAATTAAGATTTAGGCTGAAAAAAAGCCAAAGGCTAAGCGAAATTTCTCCACTAGCCGAAACTTTAATTTTTCACTTGTCTATAGAGGGTATAACCCTAACAATACGGTTACTTGAATTGATTGCAACTGATTGTTATTGATATACCGAAGAGAATTCAAAAATTGAAATTTCGGCTAGCTTGAAAGCTACCAAGGTTAAAGCATCACGAAAAGGTTAATATTCACTCAATATTGACCTTTTCGTGATGCTTTAACCTTGGGTCTTTGATGCAGCCCTAATTCCAATTTTTGAATTCTCTTCGGTATAGAGTTTCTGTGTAGAAACTCTGTAGATGGGATAAACTTGCAGTAAACCATTGATCCTGGCAGTCTAAGGATAAAGTTTAAAGTTCGCTTTCATGGCCTCTTCTATCTCGAATTTAGAGCAGAGTCTACAAAAAGATAGGGTTGGTAAGAATAATCTCATTAAATTTAACGGATTGGACCCTACTATGAATGCTAGCAAAAACCTAGAAACACAAATCATTGAATTAAAGAGCTTGTTAGCATCTTTGCAAAAAGCCAACACATATGCTGACAAATTAGCCATTCTTAACTCTCTTCCTATCGTTAAAGAGTATTTAGATCAGTCTCATCCCATTCAAAGCTTTATTAAAAATTTGACTCCAGAGGCAGAATATACAATCAAATCCATCATTGCTATTGGACAAGCCCCTATCGTCTTTAAAATAGAAGCAACCACTCTGAAAGAACGTTTTAATCGTTTAATTTTACTGCTCGAGCAGCTTCTGGAAATTGAAATTTTTTATCAACAAATGGGTGGCATTATTGGATATCATTTGACTGTCATCAGTCTCATTATCAGCCATCAAAAAAAAATAAATCTAGATGATACTACACGCTATATTCATCCAGAAGGCTTATACTTAGGCAGGGAAGATTCTGAAGTTCGTCAAGCTGTGCGTTGGGGAATAGAAAATATTAAAAACATAGGAATGATTTATCCTTTAGGAGGAGCTGGAGATCGTTTAAATTTAACAGATGACGCCACAGGAACTCCGTTACCAGCTGCTCGACTTCCTTTTTTAGGACGTACTCTTTTAGAAGGATTAATCCGCGATCTTCAAGCGATGGAGTATTTGTATTTTAAATTGTTTGATAAACAATTGCTGACACCTATTGCAGTCATGACTTCTGTTGAGAAAAATAATCATGTTCACATTCTTAAGATTTGTAAGAGTAAAAATTGGTTTGGAAGACCTCCTGAAAGCTTTTATTTTTTCATTCAACCTGTTGTCCCTGTGATTACCATCGATGGTAATTGGTCTTTAGCAGCTCCTTTAACTCTCACCTTAAAGCCCTGTGGGCATGGCATCCTTTGGAAGTTGGCAGAGGAACAAGGAGTCTTAAACTGGCTAGAGTCTCAAGATCGGCATCAATGTTTGATTAGACAAATTAATAATCCTATTGCTGGAACAGATAATTGCTTATTGGCCTTGATAGGAATTGGATGTCACGATCATAAAGCTTTCGGATTTGCTTCTTGTGAAAGGCTTCTCAAAAGCGATGAAGGAACAAATGTCTTAATTGAGAATAAAAAAGATCATGGTTATGATTACTGCTTAACGAATATTGAGTATACAGATTTTACTCAAAAAGGAATTGAAGAGATTCCTTCTAAACCTGGAAGCCCTTTTTCCATTTATCCTACTAACACAAACATTTTATTTGCAGATATTCCCGCCATTCGAAAACTGCTTAAAATCTGTCCTATTCCAGGTCAATTGATTAATATGAAATCAAAAGTCTCTTATATTGATTCTGAAGGGCATCAATCTTTTGTTCTAGGAGGACGTTTAGAATCCACTATGCAAAATATTGCAGATTATATTGTTGACCACTTCCCCACAAAGCTCAATCAAGAAACGCTTCGCCATTCACTTAGAACATTTATTGTGTATAATGATCGATCGAAAATCATTTCTACCACTAAAAAATCTTATAAGCCTGGCGAGTCTCCCATTTCAACACCTGAGCAAGCTTATTATGATTTATTATCTAATCACTATAAGCTTTTACAACAATGTCAATTCGAATTGCCTGAGTGGACAGATCTTAATGACTACCTGCAATATGGCCCTTCTTGTCTTTTTCTTTTTCATCCAGGATTAGGCCCTCTTTATCCTGTCATTCACCAAAAAATTCGCAAAGGGCGTTTATCTCGAGGAGCAGAACTTCAGTTAGAAATTGCTGAAGTCGATATTGAAAATCTGTTGTTAGAAGGAAGTTTGCTAATTGAAGCAGATCCTCCTTTAGGAACATATGATGCTTCAGGTCGTTTGCAATATGGACGAGAAGGTCGCTGCACGCTTAAAAACCTTGCCATCCGTAACCAAGGAATTGATTATTTGCATGCTCATCACTTTTGGAAAAATGAACTCACGAGACATGAAGCTGTGAAAATTGTTCTTTATGAAGGAGCTGAATTTCATGCTGAAGGAATAACTTTAGAAGGACCACATTTATTTGAAGTTCCTGCTTATCACCGTTTAGTTTTAAAAACTCAACCTGATGGCAAATACGTACAAGAACTTTTCTCCCTTGATCATCCCACCTGGTGCTGGCGCTACACTTTTGATTCTCAAAATGCTATTCAACTACAAAAAGTGAAGGGCAAAAAACGAGAAAAACAAGACAGTAAAGACCCCAAAACCATAACCTCAAAAGTGTAAATAAATTTCTAAATAAAAGAATCTTTTTTTTAAATACCCACTCTAAATAACGTGCATGATCTAGATTTTGCCTTGTGCTTGATAGCGTTCGACGAAAGGACATCCTTCACAACTCGCTTCAAAGTGAATACAAAAATCCTGATGAAGTTGATAAGCCCCTTGAGCCATTTGAGCATTATGGAAAAAATCATCATTTTTTTGATCAAGAAAAAAACGATGGTATAAATAGCGACTTTTACTATTTTGGGGCATGTCGATGGAAGCAAAAAATTGCTGAAATTTTTCCCATTTTTGACAAGCTGCTGACTCCCTGATTGTCGCATATAACAAGGGAAGAGTTGTATTGAGCAAAAGGTGAATTTTTAAATCCTTTCCTACGCTAGGTAAACACTTTGGCTGTAATTTATTTTCAAAAGTGAAATGATAATCCCAGTAAGAATGGGAATAATGGGGCAAGACTTCTAATAAATCGTGTTGCAATTTTTTATATACAGGCTGAGGTGATGCAATAGCTTTTTCCCATTTTTGGACCACTGTAAGCCATAGTTTTTCTAAATTCACGTCTTGCAATAAGCGGACAAGGTAAACAAGCCGTCGGATAGGATGATGGAGAGGACGAATTCGATCCAATTTAAGATAAGTTTGATGTGTGATTTGATCTCTTCTTCCCCACCAGAGGCAACGCAGAGTTTGATAGTAATCGGATTGTTCCCAACTCATGTTACGCTGTTCTTCTAAGAATCCACAACATCCTAAAGCAATTGCTAATAGTTCTTCATAAGGTAAATCACGATAAGGCATCAAATACAAAAAAAGGTCCAAAAAAGCCTTAGCATTATGACGATACCCTAAAGCCATCGCAATCCCTCCAATAAATTGTAAAAATCTGTTGGGATAATATTGCTCTAAGTACCTTAATTTTTTCTCAAGCCGCCAATAAGCTGCTGCTTGAAATAAATTTTTAATACGCTCTTCCGATAATTTAGAAAATAACTGTTCTGCGCAACGTCCACTATTCGCAAACTGTTTGCTTGGGTAATTGTCTAAATCCACTAAAGAAACGAGTTCCTCTGGCGAAACCATCAGCCATTCGCTTAAATAACAACAAAATGGTTGCTGTCCATTTTCTTTATTAATAGGAATTGAATATGTAGAATTCCAAAAACAAAGATGGAGAATGACCTGATTATACTTACGGTCTCGGTGATGTCTATGGTGATACCATCCCCCACTTAACAAATGAATTTCGATATCACCTCGATATTCTTTTTGCCCGATACGCACATGAGCTTTAAGAAAGTCTGGACCAGCTTCTTGGTTCCAAATCCCAGGAGATAGAACTTTAATTGCTTCTCCTTCAGATGTCTTTAAAGGATGCATCCATTTTTGTTCTGACCAAAGCGCTTGCAGATGCCGTTCTGTGAGAAGATGATAGAATGGCCGATCTTCCGACACTGTTTCACATAAAGGCGTCATCAGTTGTGAATAAATTTTTAACATCACTTATCTTTTTCTAATTCTTGACCATCAAGGTATAAAAAACATTTTACTTTACTTAGTTCCAATATTTGCAATAGGATAGCAATACTCTCAATTTTTTGTTTAACATTTTTAATTAATCTTTTATAAAGAGGCTTATTGGCACTTCTATCACTCTTGACCCTATCCTAAACGGCAAAGAGAGTTCCTGAATCGACGTTCTATTTAAAAATTCATTAAAGGCATGCGGTTAAATTTAAAAGCACATGATAAACATCAAATGAAAATCAAGAGCTTATTCATTTGAATATATGTCCTAACATACATGTCGCCTGAACTGTTTGATAATAACATTTCACTTTATCTAACAAGAAGGAGAAACAATATGTTTAGCATTAATCGTTTTATCGATATTGTGGCAAACCCTGTTCCTCAACTATGGGAAGAACTCGTTTACCTTTATTTATCTCGATACTCTCTTAAAAGAGTTCAATGGAAAAAATAACGATCAAATAATTTAAGGTCTTTTCAAATTTAGAAGTGCTCGATTTAAGCATAAGATTTTAAACGATTTTCTTATCAATGACTGAGGAGGTACTTTAGCATAAACGTTATCTGAACTGTTCGGTCATTACTTGCGAATGTTATCTAACAATAAGGAGACATCATATGTTTAATGTTAATCAGAGGATTGATCTTTTAACTAGCCCCGTGGTTCAAACTTGGGAACCTTCTTTGTCAAATAAGCGAGGATCGTTACAAAATCATCAAATTGAGATGATTAACCAAAATCAAATGACTTCATGCAAATGCTATATTATTCCTCCACATTTACAGCAACATGTGAAGGATTTAAGAGAACAAGATGACAATGAACACATTCGTATTCTAGCAAATGTTCACAAAGATAAAGATGAAGCCTTCCGAGCTGTCCGTCAAGCAACTTACCACACATCAAGTGTAATCAGTTGGCACTGGCCACATTTATTTGAAGAGGATTCCGACGAAGAAAAAGAAGAGGAAAAATCTGTTATTGCTAAATTTGATCCAAATCCTTTCATTCAAAAAATCGTCAGAAGTGTCTATGATTGCCGCCATACAGAACGTTTACCAGGACGTTTTGTCATTTCAGCACAAGGAGTTCCTCAACTTTCCGGCTATCGTCAAAAAGGCTCAACTCGTGATGAAACAGCTAATAAAGCAATGGAGAACGCCGTAAATGTCTTTTTATTTCTTCTTAAACAGTATCAATATAACTCTATTGATGGACATGGAATGCCGATTACGTCTTCTATTCATTATGGAGTCAATTATGAAAATGCTTTTTGGGATGGATCTCAAATGGTATATGGTGATGGAAGCGATCTCTTTAAAGCATTTGTTTATTTCTTAGATGTAGTAGGACATGAATTAGCCCATGGAGTCACAGGAAATCGATTAGAATATGAAGACCAAGCCGGAGCTCTTAACGAACATTTCTCTGACGTCATTGGCTACCTTGTTTATATGTACGTCAATAAATTAGATGTTAACCATGCTGATTGGGTCTTAGCAGATGGCATTTTAACATATGGTAAGAAGACTTATCCATTAAGATCGTTTAAAGCTCCAGGCACCGCCTATAATATTCCAGAGCTAGGCAAAGATCCTCAACCTGCAAAATATAGCGATTTATATAAAGGAAAAGACGATAACGGCGGAGTGCATATTAATTCAGGGATTCCCAACCATGCTTTCTATTTATTTGCGATAGAATTAGGGGGATTTGCTTGGGAAAAAGCAGGTCTCATTTGGTTTACAACCATGATGACTCCAGGAGCCTTTAAGCCTAATGCTTCCATGAAAGATTTTGCTAAAGCAACAATTAAAGTTGCTGATCAACTCTTTCCTAATGACACAAAAGTCTATAATGCAATTCGCAAAGCATGGACGACGGTTGAAGTGCCTTGGCAATCAAAATAAGTCAAAGAATAAGTGATTTGTGTTCTTTGGAACCTATTGATTTATGAATGATTCATGTTAAATTAAATTCATCAAATAGGAGGCTGTTATGGGAGATCCCGTTAAATCTTGTTTTTTTACCCTTTTTCCTGATGATTCTACAGCCTCCTATCCAATCGAAGATCCTCGAGATCTTCAAGATAAGACCCAAACTCCATTTCCTTCTCCCCAAACCACCCCTAAAAAGGCTATTGTTCCTAATTATTTATTAAAAAAAGCACAAGAGCTTCACACAACTGATAAGAAAAATTTCACTTTAGCTCATCACAGCATAAAAATTTCAGAGCAAATGAGAGATAAACGTCAGGAAAAGTATTTTTCGAATTCTTTTGATAATCAAAAGAAAACTTAAAAGTCAGGTTATTCATTAAATTCTACTTTCATCAAATGAAATTCATCGTAGCGTGTTTGAGAAATGCTAATATCCTAGGGCGTATTTTCAAAATGTTAGCGCCCTAGGATCATAAAGTTTCGGATCCATTACCCTATAATTGACCTAGCATAGATTAATTTAATGATCTGAAATTAAAATCGTGACTAAAAGCGGTAATAGGCTTGAGCCCAAAAACCATCTGCATTCCATAATCTTCCGCGTTGGATATACCCTACTACTTGAAACCCTAAGTGATACATAAACTCATGTTTCCACTCAAAAGTTAACTGTCCAGAGGGATTTTGCGCTGTATCATCAATAGCTGATACTTTGACATCAAGATAACGTTGAGGAGCTTCGCAATAAATAAAATAAGCATAATTATAGCGGAAGTGCAATGTTACACTTCCCATATAATAATTTTGAGGAGTCCAATAGGGATGAATGACATTAATAATGTCTCCTGTTGTAGGATCTATCACAAATTTTGTAAGATGAGCTGTATTTCGCCAGTTGGCATTCAAAATGATTCTAAATAAAGTTGGATCGTCTATAAAGGTATAAGCAATTAATAAATTGATATGATCTAATGTATTGGCATCATTATAGTCATAATGACGATATGTAGTCGCTGTTTCCCAAGAATGAGAATTTGCTTTGATTGTTAACCAATAGACGCTTGCCTGAATGCCTTGTTTAAGAGTAAAGAAATTGTAGATTTCATCCCTTCTTTCAAATCCAATTCCCAAATTTGCATAATCGTAAAGATTGAACCATAAAGTGGCAAGACAAGTGTAACGCGAAGGGAAACGGTGAAAATAGTTTTTACGTGTTGCACTAGCACTTCCTTTGACATAAGCATTAAAAATGTGATCCACTTCTATGCTTTGACCTTCGGCGGGATAATACTTTTCTTTAAAGAAAGGATACTCGAGCCATTCGCGCTGAATAAATCGAAAATTCCAATCGCACGAAGGAGACCATTGAACCATTTCATCAAATTGCTGTCTTGTAATTTGCGATTGAGAAAACTGACCTGTTCCTCTTTCTCTCCAATAAGTATAATTGGCTTGTATTAACGGATGTTCCTTTAAGAGAGTTCTTTCCCAAGCCATTCTCACCATATTATGGTTGGGGTCAATGTGCAAAATGTGTTCATATATTCGTCTAGAGCATTTACATAAACCAAGATTACAGTAGTCTTGGCCATAACCAAATAAAGCTTCCTCATTGCCAGGGCTGAAATTAATCAATTGCCGATAAATAGGCAAAGCATGTAACGAATAGCCTTGCCAATCTAAGGCTTTGGTATAACTTTCTAAATAAAAAGATTTTTGGATGCGATAAAGAGGCAAATAATCAATCAAAATCGATTCTATTTGCGATAGTTCTTCACAATTTAATTCATTTGAAATGTCTTTAAACTGGCTAGAGAAAATTTCATATCCTTTATAGATAGAACCATTTTCTGCCAATTGAAAAATTGGCTCTAAACTATTTGAAAGAGGATATTCATTGCAATCATCAGATCTAAAAGCTCTTAATGCATTCATTAAGAGTTTATCAACTGAAGGATATAAAACTTCTTGGTATGTCTTCAATGATTCGTCAATCCATTTTGCCCAATAAGCAACACGCGCTTTTTCTCTTCTAGGCACTGGGTCTTCTGGATTTAAGGCGATAAGATGATTATACCACTTAATAGAACATTCATAATTTTTTGCCCAAGAATGTACTCTTGCAACTTCCAGCAAGATTTTTGAATTTTCTGGAAAATCTTCAAGAATTGATAAATAAATATTTAAAGCTTCATCAAAACGATAATTAGCACTTAAAGCTGAAGCTAGGCCAACGCGAGCAGGAAAATAATCGGAGTCAATTTTCAAAATCGCCTCGTAAAAGGCGGAAATTGAACTCATTCCATTTTCACTATAGACATTCGCCCATTCTTCAAGTTTTTTCAAATCAGATGTTTTCTCTATCACTTGTTGAATGAAGTTATTGCTTAAAACATCTTGTCTTGCAGCATAAAATTGAACTTTAATAGAAGAAGGATCACTTTCATAAGCTTTTTGAAAGTTTTCATTAGATTCTTCACATTTTCCCAATTTCCGATAGACGATTCCTTTTCCAATAAAAGCTTGTGTAGACAATTTTGAATCATCAATTAATAAATCAAATACTTGGAGAGCTTCTAAATAAGATTCATTGCGATAAAGCAAGTTTGCCTTTAACAATAAATAAGAAGGATCTTGGGGTTTTAATAACAGTAAAATCTCTATAAAATCTAAAGCGGCATCAAAGTCTCTTTCAAATTCTTTAAGTGTGACTAAAGCCTCCAATACTTTAGTTTGACAAGGATCTTTTAATAATAATTTGCGATAAATCCCCTCAGCTTCTTCATATCTTTGTGCACTCGCTAGCGTCCAAGCTATATTTAAAGTCAAATCTAAAGAATCAGGCTCGGCTTCTAAAGCTTCACGATAAATTTTCTCTGCTTGATAAAAGCTACCAATCAACATAAGATTACTTGCATAATCTAATAAGATCGGTTTTGGTTTTTTGGTCAACGCCAATGCTCTCAATAATAAAACTTGGCTTTGCTTAGGATGTTGAAGGCCATGTTCAGCACGAGCAGCTTCTACAAGTAAGTCTACATTTTCTGGATAATCATTTAGAGTAGGATATAAAAGAACCAATGCTTCTTGATATTTCTTCTGTTGAATATAAATTCTACTTGCCTCTACAACAAGATCAGGATCATGAGGTTTTTTTTCTAATAAAATAAGATAAAGTTCTAAAGCTTCGTCTAAACTTTTCTCATGTCGAGCAAGAATCTTAGCTAGCTCATGCATGGCATCATCATCAGAAATTTGGTCTTTCAAAGAAATAATGCTTTGATTTTTTACATTTCCTAAACGTTTTTTTGATTTTTTCTCTAGATCAAAATTAAGCAGGGTCTGAATTAACAATTGTGAGTCTAGTGGATAGTGATAGACTAGAGAATAAAGAATAGGAAGAGCTTCAGAAAATTTTTGATGAAACGTGTAAAAGTGACTAATATCAAACCACAATTTAGGATTATTGGGTTGCTCTCTTTGTAAGATAATATATTGTTTTAATGCTTGCTTCCAATTCCTTTTATGGCGGGAAAGAATTTTTGCAAGTTCATACCTTGCTTCAAAATCTGAAATTTGACTTTTAGGATCTACGATAGAAGGAAGCGATAAAGGTAAATGCCCTAAAGGAGAAAACTTAAGAGTTTTTGCTTTTGCTCGATATTGACCAAGTAAATAAACTCGCTCTTGAATAACCAAAATTTTTCTATTTACAAACTTTGGATTGCGATAATCAAAAAAAGGAGGAAAAGAAGGAGAAGGCTTGCTCTTCTCAAAGTCTAAAGAACAAAGAGACATTTGAATCAAAGCAAGACTAAAAGTAATGGCAAATGCAATAATCGAAGACAATTTCATTACAGAGTTTTTCTCCACTCTTTGGCTGCCTCTTCATCATCTCCCATCCAAGTTAATACCTGCGCATAGCGCCTTCTCAACTGGATATCATCAGGTCGATGGCTAAGTAAAATGCGATACTGATGGACAGATTCTTCATAACGTTTTTCCCAGGATAGCAATTCCGCTAGTCGCAGCCTGACTTCATCATCTTGAGGATGTCGATTTAAATATTGCTCATAAATATATTGAGCTTGGCGATAGTTTTTAATTTTTCGATAAGCATCGCCTATTTCTATCCATGTTTTATCATCAATAGCTTGAGGAGGAATCTGTAAAAATTCGGTTAAAGCTTCTTCTGTTTTTCCACTATAAAAAAGCACTTTCGCCATTTCAAGGCGAACTTCAACTGAATCGGGACGCTCTTGCAGTAACTTTTGAAACTCTTGTATGGATTCATTATATCGTTTTAAATAACTTAAAACTTTTGCTAATTCTAGACGAGCTTCCCAATCAGAAATTTCATCTTTTGAGTTTATTTCTTCTTTAGCCGACCCCTCAGGAGAAGCTTCATCCATTGGCTCTGGATCTGGATAAGGAGTAAGGCTTAAAAAAGTGAGGGATAAGAAAAAAATATAAAAAATAGGTCGACCTTTTCGATCTATTTTTAATGTTTGCTGTCTTACTTCCATTGACTAGCCTCATGAATTACTTAACATTTCTTGCACTAAATTCTTATTTCTTTCAAGTTCTACTTATAAATGATCACAGCAAATTTAAAGAAATATTTATTTATTAAATTAAGGATAAAGATATAAAGGAGCTGAGCCTAAAATTTAATTGCGTGAAGCTTGTACCTTTAAGGAATAATGAAGATATGAATCCGTTAGACTCATTTCGATTCCCCTTTTTGGGATCTCGAGAAGATGGCGAAACCTTTGAATATTTATTAATGGAGATTAGCCAAGAAAAAGCTCAAATCGCTATTTTTAAGTGGATGGTAAACTCTCTGAATTTAAATTTAGAAGAAAAAATTGAACTTTTTATACCTGATATACTTACAGCTGTATATAGTTTACGTAATAACACACCTGGAATTATCATTTCTTTAGCATATAATGAAGAAAACCAAGCTTACTTTTATGAAGTATCCTTTATTCATAAACACATTTTAACTTTACCCGAAACCAAAACTTATGAAGGATTTACTCAAAACATTCAAACAGATAGCTCTTTGATTGAAATATTAATGCGCTTAATTAAAGATTGCTGCATTTTAAAACAAGGGATTAATGTTTACTTAAAACATTTTGCCCCTTTTTTTTCAAGAATGGTCGACTATTCGAAAGAAGATTATTCTAGTTTAAAAAAAATTGTTTTCGAAGACACTGAGAATAGAATAACTTTAAACGAGAAAAGTTTAAATAAAATTTATTATCTCCTTAAATTTGAAATTAAAAATGAAAGCGATATTGCCATCATTGTTAATCTTGAAGACCTAAGAGAAAATATCGAGTCCGAAATTAGTTATGATCTTTTCTTTGTTGTGTTTGCCGAAGTCGATTCTAGCAAGGAGTTGCTGACTTTATTAAAAGAATCTCGTTATCAAGATAATCTTAAGTTACAATACAAATATATGAATTACCTCATAGCCATTAAAAATTTAGAGAAAAGGCTATATTCAAATTACAATAAAATTGTTTTGACTTATGCAAAATCCATTTAATTCATAGATTATGATTATTTCTATTTAATTTATTGTTTTATATTTTCAGGAGATTTGGGGACAAAGATGTTGACTTGCACCTCGCTAACAGCGATTTCTATGCATTTCTTAAGCAAATAAGCTCAAGGGTCTTTCCACTTTTCATCTCAATAGCCATACGCATTCTCATAAGTAAAAGTAGAAAACCTAATACCAAAACATACTTTCTCATAAGAGGTCGTCTTCAGCGTGGTTAAAATACAAGAAGGAACTAATGGTAACAAAGTGATAGAAACACCAGAAAATATTGAGGGAAAGCGCATAAGCTAAATCACGTTCATAATAAATGCGTTGCAAACCCCAAACAATAGCGAAAACGCATAATAAACTAGTTGAAATTTGAGGAAGAAGCGAGCGTAATGAAAGTACATTGACTCCAACCTTGGGTGTAATTCCAAAGCTAGTTTTGATTCCTAACATGGCGTAAATAGATGCTTTAATAAAAATAGGAAAAGCTGTTGCATTCATAAGCAAAGCTGGAATTAAATCGCTTGCTCGATATTTTCTCATCATCAGAGTCGAGAAAAATAAATAGCTTGTAAACACCATATAAGGGATGTAAGCACCTATATAAAATTCTGGATAGGCAAAATATCTTGGAATATTAAAAATCAGATAGAAACTAGGGCAAATAATGAAGATTAAATTAATCCAGCCGATGAAATAATAGGTACTGGATAAGAAATATTCCCATATTTGTTGAAAAGAGAATTGGCGAAAATGCTTCCTTATTACTACTGGAAGTTGCTTTAAAACCCCCATTGTTCCGGTTGCCCAGCGAAACTGCTGTTTAAAATAGCCTCCTAAGTCTTCTGGACCCATACCAAAAGCTAAAACCTTATTCACATAAAGAGATTGCCACCCCAATCCATGAAGCTTTAAAGAAGTGGCAAAATCCTCTGTGACAGAATTTTCATCAAATCCTCCCACTTCCATTAATGCGTCTATTCTAATTAAGACATTTGATCCACAGCAAAACATCGAATTTTTTAAACCTTTTCCTTCACAAATATACTCAAAAAAGAAAACTTGTTGAATTCCTGCAGCATGAGCCACGCGATTAGTCTCAAAATTTGTATAATATTGTGGAGTTTGAACAAAAGCTAACTTTGGATTTTTCTCCATCAAAGCGACGAGTTCTTCAGCAAAATTAGGAATTGGATTCATATCTGCATCAAAAATAAGAAGATATTTTTCACGTTCTCTTTTTTCTTGAGTTTCATATTGGTGAAATTCAAAATCAGGTTGATGGTTGCCAGCTAAAAATTGTAAAAAATCATTGATTTTTCCCGCTTTTGCTCCATGCCACTTTGAACGAAATAAATTCACTTTTAGCCACTGGCAAAGCTCTTCTACTGATTGCCGATATTTTTCTTTATTTTCAGGAGTGTCCCATGGCAAATCATAGCGTGTATCATCTAAGAAATAAAGATGCTTGTTAGGGTAACTGATATTATAAAAACAAATGAGGGTATCTCGAATAACTGGGATAGGTTCTTTATAAGAAGCCACCACAATGGCAATAGGAGGATAGTCTCTTAGCAAATCCTCCGCAGAAGGAAGCTTTAAATTGACTTCATGTTTTCTGACCAAGAAAACATTAGAATAATAACCGACCGCTTGGACAATAACAAAAACCTCGGCTAAAAGCAGAAGCAAAGCCATCAATTTTTCATACCAATAAAAATCAGTAAGAAAAAATAAAGTCACTCGGACAATCAGATAAAAAACAATAGCAATAAAGGCTACAGCAAAAATCATGAAGTTAAAAGACGTTCGCTTAGAAGCAGAATTGCTAACCATTGTTTTATTTTATCTTAAAAGTGATATTTTCAATGTTTTAATGACTTATTCATTATCTTTGATCAAACTCTTATCGTTATCTTTATTTAAAGGAATCTTTTTTTCTTGCGTAAGCGTTTTTTTTAATTCTTCTGCTCCTTTTTCATATTGACCCATCCAAACTAAGACAAGAGCATATTGACGCTTAAGCTGGACATTGTCTGGATCGTTTGATAAAAGCTCTTGATAGATCTTGAGGGATTCTACATATTTTTTTTGCCAAGATAACAATTCTGCAAGCTTGATTTTAACTTTAATATCAGCTGGAAACTTTTCCAAATGTTCGCGATATATAGCCTCTGCTTCTGAATAATTCTTAAGAGGAAGATCTATATCGGCTATTAATAACTCGATTTTCTCATCTCTTTGATCCTGAGGAATTTGATTTAATTGATCTAATGCTTCTTGAAAATGCCCTTGATAATACAGAATCAAAGCTAATTCTAGTCGTGCGGTAAAAGAATCTGGCCTTTCATCTAGAAGTTTATAGTATTGTGTGGCCGATTCTTGGTAATGACGCAAATATCCCAACATTCGGGCGTGTTCTAAGCCTTTTTCCCATTGCAAATTGGCTTTTTTCTCTTTTAAACTCTTAAAATCACTTCTTAAAGGTGAAGAAGGAGAAAAAAACAAATAATAGAGTCCGGCAATAAGGAGGAAAAGCAAAAAAGCATAGCTAAGGAATTTGATCTTCTTCATTTTTATGCTGTTCTTCTAATTGATTATTTTCTTCTAAAACCTGTTTGTATTCTTCCTCTGCTTCCTTAAGATGGCCACTCCAACTTAGCAGACGTGCCAATGAAAATCTGATATTTGTATCTTTTGGATACTGCTTCAAATAGAAGCGATACCATTTAATTGCTTCTGGAAAGTCCTGCATGGCAGCATATGAATCGCCAATTCGAGATAAGGCAACGGGTTTTGTCATTCCTTCTGCTAAGCTTTCTTTATAAAGTTTAATTGCTTCTAGATATTGTTTTTCTTCAAATTTCTTTTCAGCTTGCCGATACAAAAGCCATTTTTTTTCTAAGAATTGATAACTCACAATGGCTAATAAAATTGTGAGGATGATCATGCCAAAATAGAGATAATTTTGTTTTTGATAGATGGATAATGACATGGTTGATATTACTTAAAAAATTTACGTAAAGAAAGCGTATTTCTACCTTCAGAACTTGTATAATCCACCTTGTCCATCAATTCATGAATGATAAAAAGCCCTCGCCCAGAATCTGGCAAGGAGGAAATATCTTTTGGATCAAAATTTATCCACATTTGAGGATCTAAAAAGGCTTTTGGATTTTTTAATCCCGTATCAATAATTTGAATCTCAACTTCATTTGAATAGAAATTCACGCTCACTTGAATTTCATGTCCAGGTTCCTCTTCATAGGCATGATAAATGACATTACTAAGCGCTTCATTTAAACAAAGGCCAATGTCTTTTAAAACATGTTCATTTTCAATCACAAGAGAGCAAATGCCATGTACTGCTTTTCTTAAATAAGGCAGGTACATTAATTTACTTTCAAAAGAAATTTTAATAATGGCTTCATTCATTACTACTTACTCTATTAAAAGATTCTTTTACAATATTGACTCCTTCTTTCTCATTATCAAATATTTGAAATACCTGATTTAAGCGAGTCAATCTAAATAATTTGAGAACATCTTCTTGAACAGCGCAAAGTACAATACTTCCTTTGTTCAATGCGATTAGTTTTAGAATAGAAATCAAGCTTCCCAAACCGCTACTATCCATAAATTCTACTTTTGAAAGATCTAAAACGAGAAATTTATTTCCCTTATTGATGAGATCTGTGATTTTACCTCTAAATTCTCTACTGACAACGGCATCAACAACGCCATCTAAAGGCTTAATTAGTAAAACTCCATCGTCTTGTTTAACTTCCATTTCCATCTTTAATCCTTATCGTAAAAGATCTCTTAAATTACCTGCACAATCCGTTCATTCAGAATAGAATTTATTCTTGCTTAAACTCAATGATCAAAATTGTCACATCATCTTGAGGTGGATAATCTCCTCCAAATTCTTTAAGAGCCTTCATGACCATTTGCACAATGACTTCAATTGGTTCATTCTTTGCACTTTCTAATAAGGCATAAAAGCGTTCACTGCCATATAAGTTTTTTTGCGCATTGCGAAATTCTATGACTCCATCTGTATACAGAACAAGTTTATCTCCTGACTGCAGGACCTCTTGTCTTTCTTCATACTCGAAACTGGAATTAAGTCCAACAATAGCGCCCGCATAATCTAATAATTTAAACTTTTGATTAGGTCTCAACAAAACAGGAGGAGGATGTCCCGCGCTACTATAGACAAATTTTCCATTTTGGGGATTGAGAACCATATAAAAAATCGTAGAAAACATGTTGAATTTTTCGAACGGATATTCTCGATTTAAAATCCCTAACATTTGCTTTGGAGAAGGTGCTGAAGCTAAAGGATGATTTTTTTCTTGCAGTAATTGAGAAATGGAAACTGTGACCATTGCTGAAGGTACTCCATGACCGCTAACATCTAAGACATAGAAAACAATATGCTCTTTATCAATTTGAATTAAGTTGCAAATATCCCCCCCAACCATTTCACTCGCTTCGCATAGCCAAGCAATGCGTACATTAGGAATGGGCTGTTTACCAGGAAAAAGGCTTCGTTGAATCATGGCAGCAGCTTGTAAATTCTCATTTAATATCTTCTGCTTCTGCATTAATTCTTTGTTAGAGGCCATAATTTCTTGAGTTAACGCACGAATTTTTAAATGCGTTTCCACACGAGCGAGAATCTCGCCTTGATCAGCAGTATTTGTGACAAAATCTACCCCGCCACATTCGAGACCTTTCGTTTTGTCGCTGGAATCAAGAAGAGAAGATAAAAAAATGACTGGAATCTCTTTAGTTTTCTCATCTTTTTTTAAAGTTTTGCAAGTCTCATAACCATCCATTCCTGGCATCATCACATCTAGAAGGATAAGATCTGGCTGTATTTGAACAGCCTGTTCTATGCCTGTACGGCCATCCTCAGCTTGGTAAATTTCATATCCTTTGAGTTCTAAATAAAGTTGAAAGATTTCTCTAAGTCCTTCATCATCATTAATGATGAGAATTTTTCTTTTCGTATTCATGAATTAAATCCTTGAAAACAAGGGTTCATATCGAATGACTCACTTCAAATAATGGCAATTCAAACCAAAAACTCATTCCTTTTCGATCAGTTTCAAAACCAATCACTCCATGATGTTTTTCAATAACCGATTTAGCAATATTAAGCCCTAAACCTGTTCCTTTCTTTTCTGCATAAACAATCGAAGGATCTCGTGAAAATGTTTCAAATACTTTGGATTCAAACTCTTTGGAAATACCAATTCCCTCGCTTTGCACTTCAATTCGAATACGAGAGTCCATTTTATGAGCTTCAATATTAATGATTCCCTGTTTAGGAGAATAACTCATTGCATTCAAAATTAACTTATTCAGCACTTGTAAAAGCCTTCCTTCATCTCCTTCCACAAACCAATTTTTAGGCACCAATTGAGACTTAATCTCAACATGAGCTTGTTGAGCAAGAGAAGCATTGGTTTGAATAGCTTTAGACAAAAGAACTGAAACATTAATTTTTCTAAAACTTAATTTTAATTTCCCTAGCTCAATATGCTGGATATCCACAATGTCGTCTGCTAACCGTGTTAAACGTTCGCAGTTTTTTTTGCCGATTTCAAGAATATGTTTTGCCTGATCGGAAAGAGATAAGCCTTCCTGGGATAAAAGATCAAATGTTCCCTTGATTGAGGCAACAGGCGATCTTAATTCATGGCTCGTAATGGCAATCAGCTCATCTTTCATGCGATCAATTTCCTTTTGCTCGCTTAAGTCAGAAGCAATTCCCATATACCCAATCACTTGATTGTTTTCATCTTTGATAGCTGTTATAGAAAGCAAAACAGGAAAGCGAGATCCATTTTTGCGAATATATGTCCATTCGCGAGTATCGATCATATTATGTTTGGCAAGAGTAACAAAAACCTCAAAATTAGGAAGTATTTCGGTGCGAAATCGCCGAGAAAGCTCTCGAGCATAATCTCTCATTTCCTGCTGATCATGGAATACTTCAGGAGTTTTTTTGCCAACCATTTCATCTTGAGAATATCCAAGTATACGTTCTGCTGCAGGATTAAAACTCATAATTAATCCTTTTGGATCAGTCGCAATAATGGCATAATTGGCAGAATTTAGGATCGCTTGCCGAGCGGCAAGGGACTCGCTCAATTTTTGAGCTGTTGATCGAAGCTCTTTGTCTTTCTGTTCTAATCTTTTAATGTAAGAGTAAAGATAAAGAAAGCAAAAACCAATTAAAAGAGTCGAAGCGATATCTCCTATAATGAACAAAAAAAGTGTCGCCTTGGTATGTCCTTTAATTGTGTCATCAGTCCCCTGAATAAATTGTTTTTTAGCATCAATAATGGAACTTCCTAAACTGCGCAAATCATCCATATGCTGCTTTCCCGCATTACTTTGAATTGTTTTTTGCGCATGAATAAACCCTAGTTCCTTTCTCTTTTCAATCACGCCTGCCAATTCTGCCAATTTTT
The DNA here is from genome assembly GCA_044226925.1 of Parachlamydiaceae bacterium. Classification (GTDB taxonomy): domain Bacteria; phylum Chlamydiota; class Chlamydiia; order Chlamydiales; family Parachlamydiaceae; genus JANWJE01. Next base: position 1,168,112 of record JBGAGC010000001.1, on the reverse strand, counting down.
TTTCTTGTAATTCACGCATTTTTCTAATTTTCTCAACATGTTGAGCATTTGGCTTCTGCTCTTGCTTTTCCATAAATTCTTTAAATTCAAGTGATTGGAGTGATTGAAGAGCATTTTCATAAGGCTTTAAATATTCCTCATCTCCTGTAATGACAAATCCTCGCTGTCCTGTCTCGGCATCTTTCAAGAGAGATAAGTAGTGCTCAAATTGATGTAATTCTTCTAAAGCCTCTCGTCGATCATCGATTGTTCGAAAAAGCTGATTAAGAAATTGATACGAGCTCCAAATATCCAGTCCTAGAATGAGGATGCAGCTAAAAAAGAAAGTTAATAAAAAACATTTTCTCATACTTTATTTTGATCGAAGCCTTTCATCTACAGTTTGTGTGAAGAAATAAGTCTTTAAAATAAAATTCAACATTCCGGTTCTTTATTTCTATAGCTAACCTCTCTATCTTAGAGCTTGTTCAAGAGAAATTTTGAATTGTTAAGCATTTCGTTCTATTGAATCTAAAGTCTTATGTTTTGTTATTTAAAGCTCCTCACTAACCAGGTTATTCCGCACTCAAGGCGACCATAGTTTAATTTTTATATCTTGTCAAATTAAGTAGAAATTCTTTTAGAAATTTTGAATGGAGGTAAATTCTTAAAAGAGCTTTTAAAAAATCAAATCATCTATTATTAAATTATAGGAAGAAATAGCCTAGATTTCATTTTACCTAAATGAAAAGATACGATATAGTTATCCTTTCATTTAAGAGAGTGTCTATGAATTGCTAACGAAAGTCTAGCTATTCAAATCTTTGAAAATGTCGAATTTAAGACTTTCTTATGCGGCCATGGCGGAATTGGTAGACGCGCTAGATTCAGGTTCTAGTCGGGGCAACTCGGTGGATGTTCGAGTCATCTTGGCCGCAACCTTTCTCTGTCCTTAGTATCTTTCTTTATAAGACAGGCTTCATAAAGTTATAAGTCTTTGGTTTAAATTAGGATGTTGACAATGTTATCCATTGACTTGCTTAGCCATCCGGCAGTCTAACATGGCTAAACAAGTCAATGGATAAAGAGGATGAATAAAGCATTCCTTATTCAAAACTTGAAAACTTTAAACCAATCAATTAAATTTATTTATCTTCCTAATAATTTTGGAAAAACATTTCCCTATGTCTAAATATAACATAAAGAATATTCGAAATTTTTCTATTATTGCTCACATCGACCATGGAAAATCAACACTGGCCGATCGTTTATTAGAGCTTACGCATACGGTTGCTGCACGGGATATGCAAGAACAGTTGCTGGATGATATGGATCTTGAGCGCGAGCGCGGAATTACGATTAAGGCGCATCCCGTTACCATGTATTATGAAGCAAAAGATGGCCAATCCTACCAAATTAACTTGATCGATACTCCAGGCCACGTTGACTTTACATATGAAGTTTCTCGGTCGTTGGCTGCTTGTGAAGGAGCTCTGTTGGTTATTGATGCCGCTCAAGGAGTTCAGGCGCAGACATTGGCTAACGTTCATTTAGCACTTGAGCGCAATTTAGAAATTGTTCCTGTTTTGAATAAAATCGATCTTCCTGCTGCTGACGTTGAAGGTGTACGCAAACAAATTGAAGATGTGATTGGCTTAGATGCATCGGATGCCATTGGCTGCTCAGCTAAATCAGGATTAGGTGTCAATGAGGTTCTCGAACGTATTTTAACAGCTGTTCCCCCGCCTAAAGAGCCAGAAGATGATATTTTACGCGCTCTTGTTTTTGATTCCCATTATGACACTTATCGCGGCGTCATGGTCTATATTCGCGTCATAAGTGGAGAAATGAAAAAAGGATCGCTGATTAAAATGATGGCCACTAACAAAAACTTTGAAGTGTTAGAGGTAGGAGCTTTTACTCCTAAAGCCCGCCCTGTTGAAGTGTTGCGTCCCGGTGAAGTAGGCTATATGATCGCCAATATTAAGAATACGTCGGATGTCAAAATTGGTGATACCATCACACTTCAAAAACATCCAGCTGGAGAGCCTTTACCTGGTTTTCGTCTTATTTCACCCGTTGTTTATGCTGGAATTTACCCCATTGATGCTACAGACTTTGAAGCTCTACGCGATGCGCTAGGGAAATTGCAGCTCAATGACTCTGCTCTTCATATTGAGCAAGAGAGCAGCACAGCACTTGGCTTTGGATTCCGTTGCGGCTTTTTGGGTCTTCTCCATCTTGAAATTGTTTTCGAACGTATCCAACGCGAATTTGACATTGATATTATCTCAACTGCACCCAGCGTCATTTACCGCTTTTTAATGAATGATGGAAAGATGAGAGAAGTTGATAATCCAGCTCATTATCCAGACCCAACTTTTATTCAAAAAGTTGAAGAACCTTGGGTAAAGTGCCATATTATGATTCCATCCGAGTATCTAGGAGCTATTATGAATCTCGGAATGGAAAAACGAGGAGTCTGCATTAAGACCGAAACAATGGACTCGCGTCGCTTATTACTCACTTATCGTTTTCCTCTTAACGAAATTATTACTGATTTTAATGACAAGTTAAAATCAATTACAAAGGGCTATGGTTCTTTTGACTATGAATTTGATGCCTATGAACCCAGCGATATTATTAAATTGGAAATTCGCGTAAATGAAGAACCTGTGGATGCCTTTTCATGTCTTGTTCACCGTTCTAAGGCTGAAAGCAAAGGACGAGCAATTTGTGCTAAATTAGTAGAGGTCATCCCAATGCAGTTGTTTAAAGTTCCTATTCAAGCTGCTATTGGAGGCAAGATTGTTGCGCGCGAAACAATTCGAGCTATTACGAAAAATGTCACAGCGAAATGTTATGGTGGAGATATTACTCGTAAGCGCAAGTTATGGGAAAAACAGAAGAAAGGAAAAAAACGTATGAAGGAAATTGGAAAAGTCAATATTCCTCAAAATGCGTTTATGGAAGTTTTAAAAGCGGGAGATTAAAAGCAAGGGCGTATTTAGAAAATGCTAAATAATTTTCTCATTTTTAGCTTTTTCCCCTTAGCTTTTATCCTTTATAAAGAAAGGACTACTCAATCAATTCTGTTTGCGCTATTCTTTTGCAAACCCTCATTTTTACGAGAGCATTATGTCGGTTGATATTGCTATTATACCTTTTCAGGAAAAATCTAGTCGATTCCATCCTTCTCAGCTGGCTCGTTTGGACCGCTCGCGCATTCCTCAGCATATTGCAATTATTCCAGATGGCAATCGTCGTTGGGCAAAGAAACGTCTTTCTAGTATCCATGAAGGGCATCGAGAAGGAGCTGACACCCTAATGGAAATCGTGAAAGCAGCTCAGGAACTTGAAATTAAAGGACTTACATTTTATAGTTTTTCAACAGAAAATTGGAATCGTCCACCTGAAGAGGTCATGGCCTTAATGGCTCTTTTTACAACTTATTTAACTGAGCAGTGCGAAGAAATGGTACAAAGCGGTATTAAGCTTGAAACCATTGGAGATTTAACTCCTCTTCCTCATTTTTTACGTCAAGTGATTCACGAAACTAAAGTAGCCACACAAGATTGCAATAAAATTAGTTTAATTTTAGCTCTTAATTATGGCTCTCGTAATGAAATTTGCCGTGCCTTTCGAGCCATGTTGGACGATTATGAGCAGCAGTCATTAAAAAAAGAGGAAATTAACGAAGAAACAATTTCTCGCTATTTAGATACTCATAAGTGGGGAGACCCCGATTTGCTCATTCGAACAAGTGGGGAATTACGCGTCAGCAATTTTCTTCTTTGGCAAATTTCTTATTCTGAAATCCATGTTGCTCCTGTTTTATGGCCCGATTTTACACCGCAACATTTAATAGAAGCAATTGTTGATTTCCAAGGGCGACAAAGACGTTGGGGAGGAACTTAAAGAATGACGAGACAGTTTAAGCAACGCATGATAATGAGCAGCTTAGGCATTTTAGGTCTTGTTATTTCCATTTATTTTTCTTTTAATCCTTTATTTAAACCCATTTTTATTTTGCTTAGTGCTGGAATTCTTAGCTTAGCCCTTTTAGAGTATTACCATTTGGCTCAGCATAAAGGCTTTCGTCCTTTAATTAGCCTTGGCATTGGGTCGACAATTGCCTATACAATTGCTCTTGCTTTTAGCTTTCATCAAGAATCCCTCTCTGTTCTTCCTTCGGTTATTTTGCTTATCTCCTTTCTACTTCTCTTTTTGATGTTTTTTAACCATCAGACGTCTGCTATTGGCAATCTTGCTATCACTTTATTTGGTTTTGTCTATTTGGCTATTCCGCTCAGTTGTGCATTGCGTATCAACTATTTTTTTCCGGAACAGGATGTGCAAGATGGCCGCTTATGGCTAGCCTATCTTTTAGTTGTTAGCAAAATGACTGATATAGGAGCTTACTTTTGCGGCAAAAGCTTTGGCAAAACACAATTGGCACCTTCTATCAGTCCTAAAAAAACCATAGAAGGATCAATGGGAGGAGCGGGAGCTGCTTTAATTGCAAGCGTGGTATTTTCTCTTTTCTTATCCTCACCACAATCGAATGCTGCTTTCAAAATGAGCCTGATGCAAAGCATTTGGATCGGTCTATCGATTAGCATTTTAGCTCAACTAGGCGATTTAGCAGAATCACTTCTTAAGCGAGATGCTGGTGTGAAAGATAGCAGTCACCTTCCTGGTTTAGGAGGAATTCTAGATGTCGTCGACTCTCTTGTATTTACCCTTCCTTTCATGTATCTTCTTTTAGAGATACGTTTGGTCGGATAAATCCATTGAGCAACAATTGAATTAGGTACAAAGCAGGTATCATAAATCTTATAATGGAAAACTTATGATTATTACTATAGATGGGCCTGTTGCAACAGGGAAAAGCATTGTTGCAAAAAAATTAGCGCACTCTATTGGTTTTATTTTTTTTGATACAGGAGCCATGTATCGCACCTTGACTTATGGCATTCTCAAACATGGCATTGATATTCATCAAGTTGCTCAGTTGCAATCCTTTCTTGATCGCTTTGAAATGGATATCAATGTGGTGAATCGCGAAAGATTTTATTTTTTTGAAGGTGAAGATGTCACCCAGAAAATCAGAGAAAAAGAAGTGACACTTGCTGTCTCCGAAGTTTCAGCCATTACAGCAGTTCGAGATAAATTAGTTGCTGTTCAACGTGAACTGGCAGTGGGCGTCAATGCTGTTTTTGAGGGACGTGATATGGGAACCGTAGTGTTTCCACATGCAGAATTAAAAATCTTTTTAACGGGTCGTGATGAAGTACGTGCACAAAGGCGTTATAATGAATTGAAAGCAAAATATCCTGATCTTACATTAGAAAAATGCCTAGAAGATCTCAATAGACGCGATTCTTATGATTCTACTAGAGAAAATTCCCCTCTTTGTCAAGCTGAAGATGCGTATGTGATTGATACATCTGATTTATCAATTGATGAAGTGGTCATGCGAATTTTGGAATATAAAGATTCTCGTAAAACAAACCGCTCTTCCAATCATTCTTCATGACTCTTTTTGCTCGTTTCACCCAAGTTTGCCTTCGAGGCTATTTTCGCCTCTTTCACCGTTTTTCCGTCTATGGGGTAGATGCTCCTTATCCAGGGAAAGCTATTTTAGCTCCTAATCATACATCATTTTTAGATCCGCCAATAATGGGAGCCGCATGGCCAGAAGAAATTCATTTTCTTGCTCGAGCAAGCCTTTTTCGCCCTGCAATATGGGGTTGGTTTCTATCTAAGCTTAATTCTCATCCTATTCAGGGAACTGCTCAAAATATTGAATCTTTCCGCTTGATCTGCCAACTGCTTGAAGAAGGAAAAAAAGTTGTCATTTTCCCTGAGGGTGAGCGATCCCCAACAGGTCAGTTGCTACCCATTAAGTCTGGGGTTGCGATGCTAGCTTTGCGCATGCACTGTCCGATTATTCCTGTCTATATTGGTGGCGCCTTTGAAGCTTGGCCTCGCCATAAGCGTTGGCCTAAATTAGGATCGTCGATTGTGTGTGTGTTTGGACAACCCATTTTTCCTATCACATCTGAAGAAATCAACAAAAAACAAATGCAAGAGATTCTCTCTAAACAGCTTCAGAAAAAACTTGAAGAATTACGCCTTTGGTATGAAGCCGGAGCCCAAGGTACTCCTCCCTAGATGCTTTGCAAACTCATTTACTCTCTATTTAAGACATCAAAAATAGATTGAATGAGTGCATGTGAAGCATAAACAGGATGTGTCTGATTTTGTATGGAGAGCTTAATAGCAGAATCTGCCGCAATAATATTAACTTGGATTCCCATTTGTTTAATTTGTTTTTCCTCAACAGAGATCGAACAGTCATCCACAATAAACAGATGAGTGATATAAGCTTGTGGAGAGTGTGAAAGAACTCCATAGCGATTCAAACTATTTGTCATGGAATCAATATAATCAAGAGCAGACATGTGGTCAGTTTCCCTATCATGGCAGCAATTGAGCAGAGCTATTTTAGGCCCTTTTAAAGAGGCAATGGCTTCTCCAATGCCTTCCAACACTAGGCAAGGAATAATGCTAGTCCAAAGGGAACCTATGCCATAAATCACTCCATGGCTCCATTTGATTTGATTAAGGACCTCTGAATGAGGCTTCGGCTGAATTAAATTTCTAAATTTATCAACATAAAATAATTCTTTTATTGGAGCGGAAAGCGGAGCATAACAAAGGTTTTTATCAACACGTCCATGATCTGAAGGATGAGAAATCATATGTTGTCCAATCACAACTTCCTGATTTGCCAATTTTACGCCAATTCCTAAGCAATCATTAGAATCAATAATGGGTAAAACATGTGTCACTGGCGAAATCCGGGCAACGCTAGAATACATAAAAATAGCTGTTTCCAAAGACCCTAAAAACATTCTTGCGCCTGAAAAGAAAAAATTCCCCACACTTCCATTACATATATCAAAACAATAGGAAATGCGATGAAGACGTTCTGCTTCAAATTTACACAAAAAACAGCGAATCAACTCTCGATATTTTGAAGAAATAGAATGGTACAATAAGTGGCGGCCTTCAAGAAGAGCTTGCCATTCGGTCTGTGCTTTTGCCAAATCATCGCAAGGTAAGCGATACTCCAACAGTTTTTTTACAGCACAAGCTTCAGGTGTGCTTTCATTAGATAATCGTGTCAAAGTAGAACGCAAATCCCCTATACTAGGCCCCCCAAACACGCGCTTAATTTCTCGACTGCTTCCTCCATCGTCAGTAATAGGAACAATGTAAGTAGTATGAGGAAATGCTGCTTGGAAGTCTGTCAGCAAGCTATTGAATGCTGTGCCGCCTTTAAACACAGTCAAGCGAAAATTGGCTAAGGAAGAGGTTGTAAACATAAGCAATATCAAACAATTACAACAATATTTTGTGTATTTGCTTAATTTAATGTAATGCTGATTTTCGAGCTATGAGAATGAAGCCTAGTAGGCACAGTTTACTAGATCTTGACGAAAAACTATTAAAATCAGAAGGAAGGCGAACAATAAGAAGAAGACTGGCGAACCAGTCTTCTTTCTAATCTTATCTTAGAACGAGAGACCAAGACCTACGCCGATCTTATAACCACTTAAATCGAGATCGTTTCTTTCAATAAAACGATCATCATAGAAATAAGGATAGTCATAAAAAGAGCTATAACGTTTATCATGGAAATTGAAACGTTGGAAGAAATAATCTGCAAAGAAAGTGACAACACCCCAATCGCAGAAGGAATAGGTAATTCCAGATTGGAAAAGTCCGCCCCACTCTTGTCTATGGGTGTGTTTATGTACATAGTCTGAATCATCTTTAATGCGTAAAAAGCTATAGCAAGCAGCACCGCCGATAAAAACTTTTGTATTACAGAAAATAGGATACAAAATCTTCAAACCAAAGTTGACAGGAATCAATTGAAGTCTTGTGTCGTCATTAAAACCAATCGACTCTCCCTTTCTAGAAAATCCGCTGACACCAACCCAGCCTCTGAATTCTAAATCAGAGAAAAATCCTCCACCGCCATTGCCGCAGCAGTCTCCACAAGATCCACAGCAATTGTCATTTCCTCCAAATAGACTTCCTAATTTAAAGGATTTAGACAATTCGAATTGATAATCAGCCCATCCATCTCCATAGATTTTTCTTACTCGATGTGAGGAAGGGTGATAATAAGCAACTCGTGCTTCTGCTGTAATACCAAATGGCCCGCAGCAGTTGTCCCATGCCTGCAAAGGCAGAGATAATAGCATTAAAAAGCCAGTGAAAAATAAAGAAGAAAAAATTTTGTTCTTATACATATCATCTACAATGTGGTTAAGGACTGTTCGTATTGTTTCTTTTGAGGCATTAAAGTTTTGCCTAGCAAAGGGTCCACCTTAAAAAATTTGCTTATATCATAAAAAAACATTTCTTTAAAAAAAAAGCAATCATTCTTTGCAAATTTCTTAATCAAAAGAAAGCTAATTTAATTTTTAGAATACCATTTGAAGATAAAAACTTTAGATGTCATTATTTTAAGAGACTGCCGAACAACTTCCAATAACTTGAATTAGAGGCACTTGAAAAAAGTGCCTCTAATAGAAAGCGTTTTAAATTAGGCGTTATAAGATCCAGAGCTGACTTTTCCGCCAGTTCCTGTCCAGTTGCTATGAAAAAATTGGCCTCTAGGCTTATCAATGCGTTCATAGGTATGAGCACCAAAAAAATCACGCTGAGCTTGTAAGAGATTAGCAGGTGATTGAGCAGATCGATAACCATCGTAAAAAGCTAGAGCAGTGCTAAAGCATGGTGTTGCTAATCCCAATTCAACCGCCTTCGCCACCACTTGACGCCATCCTGATTGTCTTTCCTGAATTTCTTTTAAGAAATATTCATCTAACAAAAGGCTCTTAAGATTGGGATGATGTGTAAATGCTTCTTTAATTTTTCCTAAAAACTGGCTACGAATAATACATCCACCCCGCCACATCAAGGCAATTGCCCCGTAATTGAGCTTCCAATGATAATCACTAGCAGCTTGCTCCATGAGCATAAAGCCTTGGGCATAACTAATAATTTTAGAAGCATAGAGAGCCTGTCGAATAGCATGCGTAAATGCAGTGCGATCTCCTTCAAACTTAGCATTTGGCCCTTTGAGCAGAGAGCTTGCAGCAACGCGTTGCTCTTTCATAGCAGATAGGCAACGGGCAAAAACAGCTTCTCCGATTAAGGTTAAAGGCATTCCCAAGTCTAAAGCATTGATAACGGTCCACTTACCAGTTCCTTTTTGGCCTGCCACATCTAAAATTTTATCCACAAGCGGTTTGCCATCACTATCTTTGAACTCAAAAATCTTAGATGTAATGTCGATTAAATAACTATCGAGATCCCCTTTATTCCATTCTGCAAAGATGCGATGTAAATCTTCCGAGCCAAACTCTAAGGCATTTTTTAGTAAATAGTAAGCTTCGCAAATGAGCTGCATATCGCCATATTCAATTCCATTATGAACCATTTTAACATAGTGACCAGCTCCTTCTTCTCCCACCCAGTCACAGCAAGGTTCGCCATCTACTTTTGCACTAATATCTTGAAAAATCTTTTTGACATGCGGCCAAGCTTCTGGATCGCCTCCTGGCATAATAGAAGGACCATGGCGAGCACCCTCTTCTCCTCCTGAAATTCCAGTTCCAATATAAAGAATTCCTTTCTTTTTAAGGTCGCGACAACGCCGATTCGTATCGGTAAAAAGGCTATTACCGCCATCAATAATAATATCGCCCGGTTCTAAAAGAGGAACAAGCAAATCAATAAATTCATCAACAGGATCGCCAGCTTTAACCATTAACATTACGCGACGAGGACGCTTGAGCTTTTTGACAAGTTCTTCAAGTGAGTGAGTTCCGATCACATGAGTGCCATGAGCTGGTCCTGCTAAAAAATCATCTACTTTTGAAACCGTTCGATTATAAACAGCAACCGTATAGCCATGATCATTCATATTCAGGACCAAGTTCTGTCCCATCACGGCTAAGCCAATTAAACCAATATCTGCTTCAGACATATAAGTACCTTCAAAATAATAAGTGAGTAGATATGCAGCATACTGTTTTGCTATTTCCTATGCCAGAAGAAGAAGACATAAAAACAGGAGACGGAAGACAGATAAAGGTCGCAAATTCTCAAATGATTTCTTTTATTTTCCGTCTTCTACCTTCCGAATTGCCGCGTCTCTTTCTTCTCCCTCTTAGATCTTGCTTTGATCCTCATAGGCAGCAAGATGGCTATGCGACCTTCCATAGAGAAAATATACGATTAATCCAACGAAAATCCAAACACTTAACCTCGCCCATGTCATCCATCCCAAAGAGAACATTAACAATAGACAAATGATAATGCCTAAAAGAGGAACCCAAGGAACTAAAGGAGTCTCGAAAGGGCGGGGTAAATCTGGACGAGTTTTACGTAAAACTAACACACTTGCGCACACAATAGCAAATGCCAACAATGTTCCAATGCTTGTCAGTTGTCCTACTAATAGCAAAGGAGCAAAAGCGGCAAAACCTCCCACTAAAACCATCAAAATAATGTTTGATATCCAAGGAGTATGAAAACGAGGATGCACGTTAGAGAAAAAAGGAGGTAGCAAACCATCTTTTGACATTGTAAAGAAAATGCGTGACTGCCCTAAAAGCAATACTAAAATAACGGATGTTAAACCAGCAATAATGGCTAATTTAATTAAACCATTTAACCATAAGAAAGGTGTTTGGTTGATAGCCGCTGCAACGGGCGCTGCCACATTTAATTGATCATAAGGCACTAAGCCTACCATCACAAGAGCAAATAACACATAGAGAACAGTACAAATAGCTAACGATCCAATAATGCCAATTGGAAGATCTTTTTGGGGATTTTTAACTTCTTGAGCTGCAGTAGATACTGCATCAAATCCTATATAAGCGAAAAACACAATTCCCGCTGCCCGCATGATCCCACTCCATCCATATTCGCCAAATACTCCTGTATTTTCAGGAATAAAAGGATCATAATTGGTTCCTTGGACATAGGCAAATCCAACAGCAATAAAGAGCAAGACAACAACCACTTTAATCGCAACAAGAACAGCATTCACCTTAGCTGATTTATCAATTCCTCGAATAAGCAATAAAGAGATTAATACAACAATTAACAAGGCGGGTAAATTGATCCATCCATAAGCTTCTGTCCCATCCGGTAATGGAGTCGACTGCCAAGGAGAGGCAACTAAGGCAGTAGGTAACTGAATATGAAAGTCATTAAAAAAAGAGACAACATAGGCAGACCAACTAATAGAAACGGCCACAGCTCCAGCTGCATATTCTAAAATAAGAGCCCATCCAATAATCCAAGCAATAAACTCGCCTAATGTAGCATATGTATAAGTATAAGCGCCTCCTGCAATAGGAATCATCGAAGCAAGTTCGCTAAAACATAAGCCTGCAAAAGCACAACCAATAGAAGCCAAAATAAAGGAAATGACAACCGCTGGTCCTGCGTTTTGAGCAGCAGCAATTCCTGTAATAGAAAATAAACCGGCTCCAATAATCGCTCCAATTCCTAACATGACCAGACTGATAGGGCCTAATGTTCTTTCTAATTTTTGCGTTCCACTATTAGCTTCTTCTTCCAAAAATTCTAAAGATTTTGTACGCCATAAACTCATGGGGCACTCCTCATTGATTATCAGGTAAGTTCAAAAATTGAGAATTTAGCTAACACAAGTCTCTGATTATCGCTAAAATTTCAATTTTTAAATTCATTTACGTATAAATACGAAGTAATTCTTCTCCATTTAGGTGAATAGCATAGAAAAAGATATTAATAAATCATTTTATCGCCCTTGATTTTCTAGGAAAAAATAAAGAGAAAAAACTAGCGAAGAATTTAAGCTGAGTTAAAATAAAAAATATTTATACCGTTTATTTAAGTGGCTTAGAGTGTGTCTCTGAATCGCTAAACATTTGCTTTGGGGAGTCAAAAGCTCACTTAAAGTAAATGTTTAGCCATTCAGAGACACACTCTTAGATCTTACAAGGAGATTATTCTATGTCAACACCAACGTTAACAGCACAAAATGATTGGTATCGAGCTGCAATGGGGATTTTAAATGGCTCTATTCCAAAAGAAAAAGAGACTTTTTATGCATCTGCCAATGCTCTTTACCAATTTGTGGCGATAAAAAATCAGGGTCGATGGTGCTCTAAGAAGATTCACGATGAACAATTGCGCAATCAAATGATTGAAAAATTATTTAAAATCTATGTCAAAGACGCTCCATTATATCAAATATGCCAATCTAAATTTATGCGCAAATTTATCAAGCACGATCAAAGCAATGATCAATATTTAGATTTTATCCGCGAAAACATTGTCCCAGTTCAAATTTCAAATCTTCCTCATACAGAGAAATTAATTAAAAATTTTGACGCGCATTTATGGCTACAACATCTTAGCGCAACAATTTGTGAACCTCAGGCTTTAAAAGATCAAAAGCATATTTATGATTCTATTCCCGATCCTGAATTTCGAAAGATATTATCAAAAGAACGTACTGCTATTGGCGCTCCTCTTAAGCAAGCTGTTTTAGACGGTTGGATTGATGCAAAAGAAATTGAACAAATTTGTGAAGCCTTACAGCAAGTGGCAAAAGAAAATCCATCTATAGAATTAACAAAAGAAAAGGCTGTTGCCCATTTCATTTATCGCTATCATGCAGTCATTGCCTCGGGCGAAAAATATGGGCCACAATTTGCTGAAGCAATTGTGAAAGGACTCAGTCAGTTTAAAGTAGGAGAACTTGTCATCCAAAAGAAATCTATTGCTAAAATAGAATAAAAGATTCGCTTGATATCAAAGACTTTCTTTATCAGGTTCTTAGAGCATGTTAAATCATCTCCAATTCAACCATTAGAGGTTATTTAATAGGCTCTTAAAGCGTGTTTCAAAAATACTAACACTCCAGGACATCAACGTACCTATTCCTTCATTTTTGACAGAAGGAATAGGTATAAGTCAATTGCAATATAACTTGTCCTTCGTTACTCTTGTTCTAAAACATTAAAAGCTCTGTTAAGCCAATAAAGAGATAAAAGACTATGACGCTAATTGAGAAAATCAATCATGATATTAAAGAAGCCATGAGAAGTCGAGATCAATTAAGACTTGATACTCTGCGTATGCTCAAATCAAAAATATTAGCTGTTGATGCGCGAGGCAATCTTCCAGATGGAGAGGTAATCAAGCTCTTCAAAACATATTATGGCAATTTACAAGAAGCCCTTGATCAAGCTCAACAGGCTAACCGCCCTGAAATCATTGCACGCTTAAAAAGTGAACAAGAAATTGTTCAAGAATTTTTACCAAAAACACCTTCTCCAGAAGAGACAAAAAAAATTGTCATGCAAGCAATTTCTGAATCCGGAGCCAAGACAAAAAAAGATGTCGGATTAGTGATGAAAAGCGTGATGAAGTTCAACAATGCGATTGATGGAAAATTAGCTAAAGAGTTGGCAGATCAACTACTCACAGACTAAAGCGCTATCATTTTAGGACACACCAAGTCAAAATATGTAAGCATTCTTTTTTTGAGAAGAAGAGCATACTCATCATGATTAAATGATGAAATATTTATTCCCATTTCCGCAATAGCTTGTGAATGTGCATATATTTAAGATGCAAACATTATTTCCGTTAATGATAATGAAGGCGATATTTGTTTATTAGATGATTTCCCTATCAAAGAGATGACATTAAAAATCAAATAATTCATCGAATCGATTCAACAAGAGCTCATCAATATGAAGAAAATTTTACTTTTATTCATCATTTTATTTTACTATGAAACTTTCACTTACGGATCATATTTTCCTTATGGCAAAACTTGCTCTTCAGAGAATATGCAGCGAATGGACAAAATCAACGTCTTTATTTCTGAATGTAGGGAAGCTGCGAGAAAAAGGTTTTTAATTGACTTGCCTCGTTCTAGAGAAAAAATGGGACGTTGAATATCGCAATAAAATCAACAGAATTAACTCATTAAATAGGAATTCTCTGCGTTATCCAGATGTTTATCAAAATATTTTATTATTTGATGAGCGCATAGATATCCTAAAGGATTATAAATATGAAAATGCTTATCAACGATACATGAGTTCCGGATGGGCTTATTCCTTAGATGAGAAAAAGCAGAAAATTGAAAAAGAGAAAGCAATCATTAAAAATGATGCCTTATTTTGTAAACAAGTGCTTTATGATTGCAGAGATAAAATCACAAATGAATATGCCGAGCTATTTGAAGAACTATTCAAAGAAAAGCAACCCAATTTAGCATTCTATCATGATTATGGTTTGCTTGCTTTTATGAACAATAATTTTGACAAATCTTCTGAATTACTTTTTGCATTAATTGATCATGCTCATGAAACAAATCAAATCGATCATCTAGATGCAACAATTTACCATGATTTAGGATCAGTTTGTATTGAAATTATGGCTTACGATAAGGCAATTAAATATCTCTCAGATGCCATTCATCTAGATCCCAGCAATAAGGAAACTTATTTTCAACGTGCCATAGCTTATTTTGAAACAGGTCAGTTTGATCTAGCAATTGATGATTATTTAATATCAAATAAAAAGAAGACAATTTCTGATTCAGAAGCTCCTTCAAATGATTTTACAAAAGCCCTTTATACAAGTCTTTGTCAAGGTGTAGCAGAATCTGTTGTTGACTTTGTTCCATCGCTTTGTAGCACAACATATGGGCTTGGTAAAACTCTTTGGACAACTGTACAAACCCCTATAGAATCGACAAAAGCTTTTTCCAGGGCTTGTTATGAGATGGGAAAATGTTTTGTAGATTATTGTAAAACTGTCGACTCAAATACGATTGACGATTATATCGATCAACTAAAAGAACTATACAATCAATTTGACCATCTTAACGATAACGAAAAAGGGGAACTTATCGGCTATACGATAGGTAAATATGGCGTTGATATCTTTGCTGGCGGCTTTGTCATCGGGGGAGCTATAAAAGGAGGAAAAGTACTCGTTAGTGGAGCATGTGCTTATCGTAAACTTAAGAATGTGAATAGAGCATGTAACTTAGAAGCAATGGTTATTTCTAGGGCAAATAAAGAAGCACTTATCTCTGAATCTTTGAAACATGCTGCTGAAAGAGAAAATTATTTTAAAAGTGTTAGACTTCATTGGGATAAACAAAACAAGCATATTCCTGGTAAACATAATTTTTTACATGGTAGAGGAACAATTACAATCGAGTCTAATGAATTCGAAACGCTAACAAAAAAATATGTTGGTAAAGGGCAACGAGTTGAGGGATCATTTGGAGATGCTGGTTATGTCGAAAGAGTAGATTTCGAAAAAATTATTGGAGAATATGCTGAAAAAGTTAATGGAGAAATAAAATATACTCCTACATCAAAAGGTATAATCAAATATGCGAAAGATGGAACATTTCACGTAATACCCTCAAATCCAGAGGCTAGTATCAAATGATAAATTTACAAAATGATCTAATAAGATTTACAACTTCTGAATTAGAATTAGCAAAATTAGAAATAAAAGAAGAAAAATTTAAAAAAATAAGAGGCGTTAGTGCTTTTTGGAATGAATTAGATGAAACAGCTTATATTACTTTTTATTATAACGGTGAAATAACAGAAAACGATATTGAGATCGCCTCTGAAATTTGTGCTTATATTATTTCTCACCTTATAAAAGGTAAGTTAAACGAACAATATAAACGTTTAGATTATCCTCATCCACTTCCTGATAGTGATTTTTGGGCATACAAACGAGAGTGACTGATCTCTCTTATAAATTGGAATAAATATTAACTTATGCAAATTAATTGGTTAGACAGTAAGGATTGTTGTAAAAGTCAAACATAGCAATAACTTTAATAAGATGTTCAAGCAACTGACTTGCAAAAATAGATTTCTTACAAAGTAAGAGATGATTATAATGAGGGGCTAGCATTTTTCTTATGAATGTTCTCGTAGCTCAGGTGGATAGAGCGGTTGCCTCCTAAGCAACAGGTCGCGCGTTCGAGTCGCGCCGAGGACGCATTCCTCTACTTTCTTAGCTAAACGCTTCAATTTAGCTTGCTGAGATACTCTTCAATTCCGCGCACAATGCCCCAGGCAATCTTTTTGAGATAAAGAGGATCTTTAAGGTTTTGCAATTCCGCTTCATTTGTCACAAATCCCCCTTCAATCAAGACCGCAGGCATATTGGTTTCTCGAATGACGGCATAATTTGCTTGCTTAACTCCTCGGGATTTCGCCTTTGTATTTTCCACAACATTTTTCAAAATGGCTTGTGCCAAACGTTTTGACTTTAAAGCACGGTCTTTTTGACTCTTATCTTTTGGCTGATAGAAAAACACCTCAATTCCTTGAGCTTCAGCACTAGGAGCAGAATTATAGTGAATACTGACAAACAAGGTAGGTTTTCGTTCATTAGCAATTTGTGCCCGTTTATCTAAGGAGACAAATTTATCTTCTTCACGAGTCATTAAGACCTGATAGCCCAACTGTTGTAAATAATTTTTTACAAATTGAGCTGTCACAAGATTAAGAGATTTTTCTTGATAGCGAGGCTTAGAAATTGATTGCGTTCCTGTATCATGCCCTCCATGTCCAGGATCAATCAGAATAAAGAAATTCTGCACGAGTAAAGGAGGTTTGATGAGTGTTGACTCTCGCTCTGGTTTTAAAGTTCGAACAATTGGTGATTTAGGTAACTGCAATTGAGCATTATAAGGAGACTGGGCAAACGTTACAGTTCCAATTAAGGAGAAAACAAAACTCAACACGTAAACTAGGCGCAACATGTATTCCTCTTTAAGAGTGTGTCTTCGGAAATTAAGCACGCATTTGACGTTATTCTCTTTCTTGAGTCTGGCTATATAGCATGAATATAGGAGAATCAAAGAAGGCGAATATAGCCTAAAGCCAAATCATAAAGCAAGCGCTTATCAATTTAAGAAAATGATCCTTTAACCTGATGATCTATACGTGAAATTTAGATCAATAAAGCTTTAGAGTGTTATTCCACTATCATTTTTTGAGTTCATTTGGTGATAAATGCGAAGAAGCTAATTGTGTACAAATATCGGCAGCAACTTTGCAATCATCAAAATCAATTGTTTTGTGGGCAAAAACTTGATATGCCTCGTGGCCTTTGCCAGCAATTAAAATCATATCATTTGGAAGAGCTTGTTCAATTGCTTTTTGAATGGCAGCTTTTCGATCAAGTTCTACTTGATAAATTCCTGGTTTTGAAAATCCTGAAATAATTTCTTCACAGATTTGCTGTGGATCCTCTGAACGAGGATTATCCGAAGTTACAATGCAAAGATCGGCATAATGCTCGCATGCTTGAGCCATTTTTGGACGCTTTGATCGATCGCGATCTCCTCCACACCCAAACACAACAATTAGACGTCCTTTTTTCGTTTGAATTTCTTTTAATGTCTCCAAAACATTAATCAGGGCATCGTCTGAATGAGCAAAATCGACATAAATTTTTAATCCCAAGCAATTCTTTACAGGTTGCAAACGTCCACGAATAAACGATACCTGTGACATATAGTTCACAATGCGATCTAAACAAATTTGCTGCGAAAGTCCAACTGCTATAGCAGCAAGGCAATTATAAACATTAAAACGTCCTACAAGCGGCCAATAACAATCAATTGTTTGACCCTGGTAAGTCAATTTAACTCGGGTTCCTTGTTGTTCTAAGGAAATATGAGAAGCTTGCAAGTCGGCTCGATTCTCAATTCCATAAGACAAAATATTTGCTGAGCATCCCTCTACCATATAAGGTGTCCAAGGGCTATCTTGATTGACAATTGCCCATTTATCTTTTCTCTTTTTACTATTTTCTTTTCCTAGCATTTGAAAAAGACGTTTTTTAGCCGCAGCATAATTTTCCATTGTACCGTGATAATCGAGATGATCCAGCGTGAGATTTGAAAAGATCGCCACATCAAAATCAATTTTATCCACTCTGCCTTGATCTAAAGCGTGAGATGTCACTTCCATGACGGCTGCTTGGCTATCTTGTGAGATCATTTCTCGCAACATACGGTGATTAGAAGCAACATCTGGGGTAGTACGCGTTGCCTGATAGCGTTGGGCTCCAACAATGTATTCAATTGTTCCAATCAATCCACAAGAGCCAATCAAATGATCCAGCAAATTTTTTATAATAAATGAAGTTGTTGTTTTCCCATTCGTGCCTGTAATCGCTACCATGAGCATTTCTTGAGAAGGATGTTGATAGTAGCTTGCAACTAAAGTGCTTTCAATAGCAGCAATATCGGGATGAATAATTTGAACAATTTCTTTCAGCGAAGGGTCAAAAAGATCGGTGGCAATAGCACAAGCGCCAGCTTTAATGGCTTCGGGAATATATTGCCCTCCATCATAAGTTTTCCCTTTTTTTGCAATAAAGAGGTTACCACGAGCAATTAACTTAGAATTAGCGCTGATTCCTGTAATCAACACTTCTTTTGATCCTTTAATCTGATAACCTGAAACGTCTTTAAGCAATTTTTTTAATTTCATCATCATGATTACTTCGATTGAGAACTCTTATTCCATTTATTATATATTTCAATCAATTCTCTTGTTTCTGTCATCCATTCTTCTTTTTTAGGATCGCGACGAGGATCTCCATAGGGATATCCATGAGGATCATCTGGCGGAATTCCTAAATATTCTAAAGAACGTTTCGCAATTTCTCGGAAAACATGAGCTGTACAATTTCCCCCATGATGGTTTTTACCAATTCCTGGTGTATAGCCATATTCAGGTTCATCAATCGTGACAGCAACAACAAAAGCAGCATTTTTAACAGGAGTAAAACCTGCAAATGTAGGACAATAAAGCTTTTCAGAATATAAGCCATTGACAATTTTCTTAGGTGTACTTGTTTTTCCTACTTCTGTATAACCTGGTACGTCTGCTCTTGTCGCTGTTCCGCCTAGCTTAGTCACATAGCGCATCGAACGTACAACACGTTCAACAATTTCAGGCTCTAATACTCTAGGAAATGACTTCATTCTTTCCTCACATGTATGATCCACCAGAACATAAGGATTACCCATTTCATCTTTTTTAACAATATAGCGCACGAGCGTGGGTGTAACCAAAAATCCGCCATTTGCCAATACTGCATATGCGCGCAAAAGTTGAACAGTCGTCACTTGAACATTATGACCCATCGCTAAAGAAAAAGGAGTTGGAACTGACCATTCTAAAGCGCCATTAGGATGCAATTTGCCTGGAGTAGGAAGAACGCCTGGACTTTCGGCTGGCAACTCAATGTGGGTTTTTTGGCCAAAGCCAAATAATTGTGTTAATTGTCTTCGATACCACTCATTGCCTAGGCGGGCAACCATGCGCTCAGCCAAACGGCCCATATAAATATTCGAAGACTTCTGCATGCCCATGTCCATATTCAGATAATAGTGCAAACTTGTATCGGTAATTGGCTTTGAGCGTCCAGGAAAACGTCCATTGCTTGTTGGAATTTTTTCTTCAGGCAAAAACAGTGGTTTTTCCCCTCTCTGCTGCAGTTGTTGATTAGCTTTTAATGCCAAAGCGACGGTAAAAGGTTTAAATACTGAACCAGGTTCGTTAGCATCTGTCACAGCTTTGACTTTCGTATGCTCAATTAACTCTGGATCATTAAAGTAAGTTTGGTAGTCAGGAGGATAAAAAAACGGATATTGAGCCAGCGCCAAAATTTCCCCATTTCGGGGATCCATTATTGCTGCCCATCCAGCTTTACCTTTTGCTTTTTTTACTCCTTTTTCTAATTCTTCTTCCGTAATAGCTTGTAAGAAAGGATTAATGGTTAAGTAAATATCAGCACCATGCTCTGGATAAGCGATGACTTCCCCTGTTTCTAGTGAATTTCGTGGAGAACGCATTAAACGTCTTTTTCCATTTTTTCCTTGAAGATAAGAATTAAAATAGAGTTCTAATCCTCCTGTAGGTTTTGCTTGGCCAGTTTTCTCATCTTTTTGACTTTGAATTGTATGTAAAACTTGCCCTGCTAACTTCCCAAAAGGATAAGAACGTTGATAATCTTTAACAAAGAAAAGAGCGTTGCGAGGAATTTTATTTTGACGGGCAAATGCTTGCCACCATTGCGTTAAATTCTGATGGGTTTCTTTATCCAACCACATAGCAAGCTTGCGGCTACGGCTGGGCTTATCTAGTTGTTGCCGTAATTGCAAACGCTCAGAAATAGACAGAGCCAAACGAGCCACTAATTGATCCGCAACCTCATCTTTAAGATAAGAAGGAATGGATTCAGGATCTGCATACAAGTGAAATTTTGGAACATCTATGACAAATCGTTGGGGGCAAGTCGGATGCCCTTTTTTTATATAAGGATTTGAATAAAAAGAACCACGAATAAAAGGTTCTTTAATCGTAAAAAAATGTTGCTTCTGTGCTTGCGAAGCCCACTTTTTACCTTCTAAAATCTGAATATGGTAAAATTGGGCGATCAGAAAAGAAAAAAGAATAAAAATCGCTAAAGCAACCCATAACAAGCGGCGTCTTTCTTTTGAGGTAACCGGTGAATTCATGGCATTGTTGTTTTAGAATGTGTCTCCGAATAACAAAAAGGACCCTCAGGTAAAAAAATCACTTCATTCACTGATGGATATTTTAAATGTCCAAATTCTGGTTTTCGTGCAAGCTCCATCAAATGCAAAGGACTTTCAAAGGTATCAATTGCATATTGCAATTCTAAATTTTTTTCATGGATCTCTTTTACTTCTCTAGCCAATACAGGAATTGATAAGCGCAGTTCAGTCAATTCATTAAGTTTATCAATATATTTATATAAGGCTAAGCCTGCAAAAGAAATACAAATGAGTAAGCGTATAAATAGTCCCATTTACACTTTCCTCTAAAAGAGATTCTATAATTTTTCCACAACTCGTAATTTTGCACTACGACTGCGAGGATTAAGTTGAACTTCCTCTTCACCTGCTTCTATCGGTTTTTTCGTCAATACTTTCACGGTAGGATCTTTATCTTGAAAAAGACCGCCGAGACCGCTTGTTTCCCACTTATCACTTGCCGCCAACCGCATCTGCGTTTTAACGATGCGATCTTCTAAACTATGAAAACTAATGACGGCTAAGCGTCCTTTTGGAGCAAGAATATCAAGAGCTTTAGGCAAAAAAGTTTCTAACACTTCTAATTCCCGATTGACACAAATCCGCAATCCTTGAAACACAAGCGTCAAAGGATGAATACCTTTTTTTGCATAGCGAGCTAAAACAGGAATCAAAACCGCTTTCAAATCTGATGTTGTGGTAAAAAGACGGTCTTGCCTTGCTTGAACAATTGTTCGCGCTGCTACACGCCATTGTTTTTCTTCTCCATAATCCCTAAAAATACGACCAAGCTCTTGCTCCGACCAAGTATTGACGATATCGGCAGCAGTCAGAGGAAGAGTAGGATCCATTCGCATATCGAGAGGTCCTTCATGCATAAAGCTAAATCCCCTGATAGGTTGATCAAGCTGCATAGAGGAGACTCCTAAATCTACTAAGATAGCATTAGGAGGAGGTAAAGACAATTCTTTTAAAACATTGTCAAATTGAGCAAAATTTCCATGTTTAAAAATGACTTTAGATGCCCAAGGCTGCAAACGCTGAGCAGCTAAAGCTAATGCTTGAGGATCTTGGTCTATTCCAATATAATATTGAATTTCAGGGTGGGCTTTTAGCAAAGACTCAGCATGGCCTCCTGCACCTAAGGTTCCATCGACAACAACCTGAAGCTCTACAGGTTCAAAAGCCTGAATAACTTCGGTTAATAAAACAGGATAATGAGGAAAAGAATGCATGCCAACCTCGGCCATTTAGCAATTTAAGACGCTTGAGCCGAAATTCTAATGTAGAGATTGTTTTCTATCAATCTATTAAATTATAATTTTTTAGTTAAGCAATACGATTTACTAAAAAATAGTATAATTGTTACAATAAAATATGAAAGTATTACTTTCGTTAATAGGTATATTATGACTACCATTGATAAGTTGGATATTGGGATTTATGTCCAATATGCTCGTCGCACGACAATGATCGAGCAAATTAACCAACAGTATCATTTGGATGAAGCAGGAAGTATTCCAGCTCAAATTCAAGTGCTTGATCTGAATCCAAAATTAGGTGAGATGGATCTTCTGCTTGGGGTCGGCCCTGTTCAAAATCCATGGGCATTTTTCTTTCCCCCCCCTAAATATCGTTATCAGCGTCGTTCTCCTTTTGGCTTTTTTCGAGTTGCTCCTAGTCTAGGGTCTTTCGAAGAAGAAGAAGAGGATGAGCGTCAACTCGACGAAATTGAATGTGAAACAGAAGAGGATGAAAAAGAAAAGAAAGCTTTAAAAAAGTGCTTTGAACAAATTAAGAAGATTAATAATTGGATAAGCTTTATTGTAGGTCGTGTAGGTCAGTTCTTACAAGGTTAATGCGAATGGGAACGATTAAATGGATGGATAAACTGGGTTGGTCGGATGAGCATATCGAAGACTTACGCTATACGGGATATTCTTATATACGCCAGGGAAAATATGATATTGCATTAGCTTTTTTTGAAGCTTTACAAGTATTAGATCCTGAAAGTGCCTATGACGCGCAAACGTTAGGTGCTCTCTATTTGCAACTTAACCAATACACCAATGCCCTTAAATGTTTTGATCGAGCTTTAAAACTTGAAACGGGTGATCATGGCCCTACTTTGCTTAATCTTGCTAAAACCTTCTTCGCCATGGGAAAAAAACAAGAAGGACTCAAAATTGTGGAGATCTTAAAAAATGACTCCAATCAAACCGTGTCCAATATTGCTAAGGCACTAATTCTTGCCTATACTTAATTTTCACCTGAAAAGTTAGAATCTCAGTCATAAAAATGATAGTCGACGCCATCTATTTGGACGACATCTTGACTAATATCATCATCATCACTGTCATTAGATTCTTCGAGCAAAAGAGTAATATGATCAATTAAATTAATAGGCGGAGTTTTAAGCTGTTGAATGGACTTCTTCGTCTTAAAATTGATCATTTCGCTTCCTAATCCTACTACTTCCAATCCGACTAGTGCTCCTACAACAGGGAGTGATACCAATCCATATCCTGAAACAACAGCTCCAATCATCAAAATATGCCTAATCGCATTGGATGCATATTTCACTTTAGACAATAAAATTTTTCTTTTCTCAAGATTCACTTTCTTTAATTGAGATTCGCATTTCCTTTGATGAATTCGGCGAAATTTTTCCACTTCTTTAACATCAATATAATCCCAGCTTTTTTCTAAACTATCCCAATAAGAATATTTGCTTTGATAATGAGAAACAATCTTTTCATGTTCTTGCTTTTGAAACTCTAATTCTTGAATTGCTCTTCGACAAGCCTGTTTTCTCCAGTAATTCCCTTGTCGCTTGGGTATTCTTTGATACATCATGTATCCATCATCTAATAGTTGATTATAGATGTCAGAAACTTTTTTCAATTCAGCGACTTTTCGTTCATATTTGTCTTTTTTAAATTGAACTTTAGGTAGATCTAAAGGCTGCGACCAAAAAATCCATTTTTTATTTTTTAACTCTATCTCCATTTTTTTTAAGTTTTTCTGCTTATCAAATGACAGAAGCAAAAGCATACTAGATAATCCTAGTGAAGAAAGAGAAATTAATCCTCCAAAAGGAAGAGTGCCCAGAATCGGAATTGACGCAAGACCAACTTTAACTGCAGAAATATTTAAAATCTTAAAGCGATCAACTAATGTCATTCCACTCAGAATAAACAGAGTTAATCCAGAGACTGTCAAAATCACCTTCTTCCAAGAAAGAGTTAAATGCAACAAATGATCAATAGACTTAATTCCTTTGGCAAAACGTGTGAAATTTTTGATTTCCCTACAAACTTGTTTAGGAAAAGCTAATCCCTCTTTTAAAAGAGGATGGTAAGCTAATATTTCTAAGCTAAACTCTGTAATCTTTAAGGTGAATTCCGGCAATTGCCTCACGGCATCAATATAAGATGAAATTTGATGAACCTTTGCCTGCAAATAATAAAAACCTACGCACATTTCCTCATGTACATCATCTACGAAGGAAGCTCCTTCATAACGAGCTTGATAATCTGCAAATGTAGCGGTTGAAAGATTCATAATTATTTTCAGAACTAAAAGTTTAAAATAATAATATATCAAAAAAAATTAATAAAATAAAGTTAAGAAAAATTAAAGAAAAACTAAAGAATTCGTTTAGATAAAAAGTAAATAAAGGTTTTTAGAAGCTAAATAGCTTCAAAAACATCTCTAATAATCAAATAGTTTCAGAAAATGTTTCTGCCAAAAGTTTTAAAAATCTCAAGAGATTTTAACTTGTTTTGAGAAGAACAACTAATTCTTCACAGATACGATCTACATCAGTATCTGTTAAGTCGAAATATAGAGGCAGAGAAAGAGCCTGTTGATAATAAATTTCCATTTCGGGGCATTGCAGCTCCTGGCTTTTCTCTTTTTTAAGCACAGGGTGACGATAGAGCGGAATATAGTGGACTTGGGAACCAATGCCTTTTTCCTTAAGAGCTACCATGAGCTCTTCTCGGGTTTTATGATAAGCTTTAAAATCTATTTGAACGACAAAAAGGTGAAAAGCTGTTCTAGCATCGTATTCTGCTGTGAAAAGTGTGACATGTGGAACATCTTTTAGGCATTGTCGATACCGTTTTACTAGCGCTCTTCTTTTAGCAATAAAAGTGTCTAAACGTTTTAGTTGGCTGAGTCCCAATGCAGCTTGGAAGCTTGTCAGGTTAAAATTTCCTGTAATAGCCCGCACCTCATAATAGCCGGGAATGGGAGGCTCGCTCAGGTAAGGAGTGGTTCGCTCTATTCCATTATCTCTAAAAAGCTGAAGACGATGATACAATTCAGAGTCTTTTGTTGTCACCATCCCCCCCTCTCCTGTTGTGAGGATTTTAGCAGGGTGGAAACTGAAAATGGTCATGTCGCTAAAAACGCAACTTCCCACTTTTTGCCCACTTGGATAATGAGACCCCAAAGCATGAGCTGCATCTTCAATGACGATTGTCTCAGGATGACAAATTTGACGATTTAATTCTGCCATATCAACGGCAATTCCAGCGAAGTGGATGGGAACAATAAAAGGCTTGCCTCTTGTAGAAGAACAACCTAAATAGCTTTTGAGCTCAGAAAGATTAAGATTGCCTGTTGAACGATCAATGTCGACAAAATGCGGGCGCATGTCTTTTTGTAAAGGAGAACCTATTGTTGCAATAAAAGTATTAGGCGTTGAAATGACGCGGTCGAAATGAGTCAGGCGAGCTGCAAAATAAGCAGCCATCAAAGCTGCAGTCCCGCTATTAAAAGCCACTGCATAAGGAACATCGCAATAGTCAGCTATTGCTTGTTCAAAACGCTGAACGGGAGGTCCTCGTGTAATCCATTCTTCGGTTAAAGCTTCTGAGACGGCTCGAATATCTTCTTTTTGGATAGACTGTTTGGCATAAGGCAAAAATGGCACTGTCATAGATGCGATTTCCTGTTCTTTTCAATATGCTGCAAATTGAGTAATTTTTAATCTTATACTGAGATTTCAACTTTTGAATTCATTCTGATAGTCTACTCGCCATATTCATTGATGATCACCATGCCAAATCTTGAATTGTCAAAAAAGCAAATAATTGCTGTTGAATCTTCCAACTCTTCAAGGCGTTGTTCAATAAAGCGAGCAACATCAACTAAATCAATTAACTTTATGGTTCATTCTTTTCGTTTATTGAGGGTTTTTAATGCAGAAATTCAAAATATTAATTATTAATTTGAGAACACTATTTCATTTAAGTAGGAGTTGTTATGTCCATTCCATCTTTTTCACTTAGATGTTTATGGGGACTTTTGATCATCCCTTTTTCATTAATGGCAAAAAGCCATGATTCTAGTGTTTCTCATTTTAAAACAGAAACTCCCATTAAACATCTCATTATTATTATTCCAGAAAATAGCTCTTTTGATCATTTCTTTGGAACTTATCCCCATGCACTCAATCCACCAGGAGAACCAAAATTCAAAGCAAAGCCTCGTACCTCGTTTATTAATGGCTTGACAACAGGCTTAATTGAACATAACACCAATGTCATTCCTCCTTTTCGCTTAGATCGCTCTCAAGCTGCGACTTGCGATCCTAAACATGGTTATACACAACTCCAGGAAGAAGCTCATGCGGGCTTATTAGATCGATTTATACAAATCAATCCTAAGTGCACGGCAACTATGGGCTATTTTGATGGGAATACAGTGACTGCTCTTTGGAACTATGCTCAACGCTTTGCCATGAGTGACAATCATCATTCTACGACTTTTTCTCCTTCTGCTCCTGGCCATATCAATATTGTTTCAGGGCAAACACACGGAGCTATTCCTCCTGATTTAGTAAGCGGAGAAGAAATTGGCACGATTGATGGAACATTAATAGCTGATATTGATCCTGCTTTTGATATCTGTTCAGCTTCTCCAACAGTTGAATTAACAGGCCTCAATGTTGGCGATCTCCTTAATGCAAAAAAAATTACCTGGGGATATTTTCAAGGAGGCTTTAACAATTGCACCCAATCTCATATTGGAAGTAATGGCTTGCCTGTGGCTGATTATGTTCCCCATCACGAACCATTTCAGTATTATCGAACTACATCTAATCCAAATCATCTTCCTCCCAGTTCTGTCGACATGATTGGCTATCAAGATCAAGCCAATCATCAATATGATCTCGAAGATTTTTGGGCTGCTGTAAAAAATGGAAATATGCCAGCTGTTTCATTTTTAAAACCTCCTGCTTATCAAAATGGTCATCCCGGGTATTCAGATCCCTTAGCTCTGCAAACTTTTTTAGTTGAAACAATCAATCGTTTACAGCGAACCCCAGAATGGAAAAAGATGGCCATCATTCTTCTTTGGGATGATAGTGGCGGATGGTATGATCATGTGTTGCCTCCTATCATTAACCAATCTCATACAATCGCAGATGCTTTGGTCTCCCCAGGCAATGCTGGTAATCCACCTCCCGGAGCTTATGAAGCTCGCTTGGCTTATGGCATGCGCTTGCCTTTTTTAATTATTTCCCCTTTTGCCAAAACCAATTATGTTCATCATTCTACAACAGATCAAACATCCGTTTTGCTTTTTATTGAAGATAATTGGAACTTAGGAAGAATCGGCGATCAATCTTTTGATTCATTCGCTGGTTCACTCCTTCCCTTTTTTAATTTTTCAAAACCCCACTATAAACCTTTAATTTTAGATCCCAATACAGGTCTAAAGAAAAAGCGTTCGTGTACTCGTCCTTAACAAAAAGCAAAAGGTTATAATCCATTAACCTTTTGCCTTTCATAATATGATTAAAAAATTCACCATCCCCCATCAAATTAAAAAAATTTATTTAAATTCATCTGCTTGATTATGAGTCAATAGCACTCAATAAATCTTAGCATAGGAAAGCCACAATCCACTTAAAATCAAATTTTTATTAATCATTTTTCAAATAATCCCCATCAAAAAGCACTAAAAGTTTTTTTTCTTTGAAGGTTGTAATTTTGATAATCAGGGATTTACCAATTTAGCACGTTTGGGATTAAATGAAATTACTTGCTTGCTATGATTGGCTCATGCTAGATTCTTTGTTGAAACACCCCCAGACTCTGCTGTGGAAACGTTGTTCATAACTTTTAAGGACCCGAACTATGTTAGCTTGTGATTCGCGTGAGGCTTGGACTCAATTTTTGCAATTTGTCAAGACAAGATGTTCATCAACCGCATTTGGCAACTGGTTTTCTCCTATTCGTGTTCTGGAGTCAACGACTGAAGAAATTACATTAGAAGTGCCCAATATTTTTGTGCAGGAGTATTTGATTGCTAACTACAAAAAGGATTTATGCGCCTTTTTGCCTGTTAATGCTTTAGGAGAACCTGCGATTCGCTTCGTGATTGCTCCTACACCAAAGAAACCTGTCCCTCAGATGGCACCTGTTGTCCATGCAGAATCTTCGCAAGACAACATGGGTTACCCTGAAGTCAAGTTGAATAATAGCTATCGCTTTGAGAGTTTTATCGAAGGACCTGCTAATCAATTTGTCAAGTCAGCTGCAATGGGGGTTGCTCTACGTCCTGGCCAATCTTATAATCCTTTATTTATTCATGGTGGAGTAGGATTGGGGAAAACTCATATTTTGCATAGCATTGGCCATTATATCCGAGAAAACCATAAGAAGCTTCGTATTCAATGTATTACAACAGAAGCGTTTATTAACGATTTGGTTGATAGCTTGCGCAATAAGTCTGTTGATCGCATGAAAAAGTTTTATCGCTCAGAAATTGATGTCTTATTAGTGGATGATATTCAATTTTTGCAAAACCGTTTGAACTTTGAAGAAGAATTATCTTATACTTTTGAAGCCTTGAAAAATAAAGGCGCTCAAATTGTCATCACGAGTGATAAACCTCCTTCTTTGTTGAAATTGTCTGAAAGAACAATTGGTAAGATGGAAGGTGGATTAGTTGCTCACATGGGTGTTCCGGAACTAGAAACGCGCGTTGCCATTTTACAGCACAAAGCGGAGCAAAAAGGTCTCCATATCCCACATAAAGTGGCTTTTTTTATTGCTGAACATATTCACCATAACGTTCGTCAATTAGAAGGAGCAATTAATCGATTAAGCGCTCATTGCCGTTTATTAGACCTCAATATTACTGAAGAATTAGTGACTAAAACTTTGCGCGAAATGTTGCAGCAAGCCCCTCGAGAAAAAATCTCCGTAGAACAAATTCTCAAGAGTGTAGCAACAGTCTTCCAAGTTCGCGTCAGCGACTTAAAAGGATCTACTCGCACAAAAGATATCGCATTACCGCGCCAAGTCGCCATGTATTTAGCTAAAGAAATGATTAATGAGTCATTAATCATGCTGGGAGCTTCATTTGGTAAAACTCACTCAACTATTTTGCATGCATGTAAAAGCATTGAGAAAAAAGTTGCAACTGATGAAAATTTACGCCGCCAAATTGGCATGGTGCGCCGCAATATTGAATCGTAATCTAATATCTTTACAATTTTATTCTTAGAGCCTGCTCAATCATTTCTCATCGTTTGAATTTGAGTTCTTTTCCCCTAAAAGAAAGAAAATCATCTCGAATCCAAATCATGAGAAGTGATTGAGCAGGCTCTAAAGAGTGTTTGGAAAAATGCGAACATTTTGAGGACCTCTCCCAGAATAAATTAAAAATTTTTATATTTGTTTTCTTGTCCCTATCTTTCCCTTTCTGTAATATTCTGTTTATCTTGTTTTCTACTGCACGTTCACCTTCTGAATAAAAACAAGTGAAAATTTCCTAGAATCATATAAGGCTATTATTTCTATGGTTCGTTTATTTACAAAAAAAAGACGCCCTGTCGGCCTTCCCCCTGGATCTATTCTTTATACAGGAAAAGAAGGGGCAGAAAAAATTCGTATATCCATTATTGAATATTCTGAAGACAAGTTTATTGAGAAGGAAGGAGTGTCTATTGAAGAATGTTTGGAACATATCGATACGCCTGCCATGACTTGGATTCAAGTGTATGGTGTTTCTAATCCCACAATGGTCGCTTCGATTGGTAAACATTTTAAATTTCACTCATTA
This sequence comes from Parachlamydiaceae bacterium, assembly GCA_044226925.1. Lineage (GTDB taxonomy): Bacteria > Chlamydiota > Chlamydiia > Chlamydiales > Parachlamydiaceae > JANWJE01. The sequence continues at coordinate 1,138,318 of JBGAGC010000001.1, read as the reverse complement.
GTTTTAGAAGATATCTTGACAACTGGACAACGTTCTAAGCTAGATCTTTATCCCGAAGACCAAGTCTTTGTCGTTGTTCGCTTTTTGCAATATATTGAAGAGACAAAAACACTCAAAGATGAACAGGTCAGCTTTGTATTTGGTCCTACTTACTTAGTTTCATTTCTTGAAACTAATGAAGATATTTTCCATCCTATTAAAGAACGCTTGCGCAAAGGAAGCCAACGCATTCGCAGCTTGGGCTCTGATTATCTCGCTTATACGCTTTTAGATACTATTGTTGATTATTATTTTGTCGTCTTAGAACAAGTAGATAATTATTTAGATCAGTTAGAAGCAGAACTCATGATGCATTTGCCAAAGTCAGACACATTGCAAAGAATTCAACATGCCAAACGTGATATGATTGTTTTGCGCAAAGCAGCATGGCCAATGCGTGATGTCATCAACCGCTTCTTACGTTTAGAAAGTTCTTTAATTCATTCTACAACTCAGCTTTATTTACGCGATGTTTACGATCATATCGTGCAAATCATTGACATTATCGAAGGCTTTCGAGATGTTGTTTCAGGCATGATTGACGTCTACTTATCGAATATTAATATCAGAACGAACGATATCATGAAAGTTTTGACAATTGTTTCAACAATTTTTGTCCCTTTAACATTTTTATCAAGCCTTTATGGAATGAATTTTGATTACATGCCTGAGTTACATACTAAATGGGGTTATCCTACTGCCATCTTTGCCATGCTTTGCGTCGCGGGTGGAATGCTTCTTTTTTTCCGTAAGAAAAAATGGATTTAATTTTATTAATTAAGCCGAAAATAGTGAGAGAAACGCTAATTTAGTCCTTAGAGCCTGTTAAATAATCTCCAATTCAAACTATTAGAGGTTTTTTAACAGGCTCTAAGGACTAAATATTTCCTCTGCAGATAAGAATGATTATTTTTTGAATTTTGCAGTTCCAGAATAGCTAAATAATAAACTACTGCAGAATCCTCAAAAAGCTCTATATACTTTACCACCATTCATTGCTCAAATAAGAATTAGAATCAGCACGTGAAGCAATCAGAAATTCGCCTGTCCTTTAAAAGACGAATTAGATTTAAAACGAAAATGGGCGATACGTTCAAAAAAAATAAGATATATTTAAATATATACGTATCATTATTTTTTTAACGATTAGAAATTCCTATAATTCATCAAATTGTTTAATAAAAACCGCTTACCTTTAAATTAATATTTAAAAAAAGTCTCTTATCAATTATAAATTTTATCAATAAATTAACCTCAGATCTTTTGAATTCACTTCGGTATATCTAAATATGAAAGAGTCGAAAATTTTTGGTGTAAAATGAAGTTCTTGAACTTAACAATGATAGGGTTATTCGGTGTTTTTTGTGCTGCCGTATTGCTCTATCAATTTTTATTATCAAAAGATGATCTTCATATTGACTTCATTACGTCTCAAATCCCTGCTCGTTCGGAATGGGAAATGTCTTCTATGCATCTCGAAGATCTGGCTAAAGTGGATCTACTTTTATCTCAACCTTTCATCTATTTAGGCGAAGGAGGACAGGCTTATGTTTTTTCTAGTGCAGATCAACAATATGTTTTAAAGCTTTTTAAATTTAGACGTCTTCGACCTTCTGTTAGTGTTCGCATGTTGCCGGATGTTTACCCTTTTAAATCATACCGAGATAAGCATATCGCAAAACGTCAAAATAAATTGATGACTGCTTTTAATGGTCATAAATTAGCTTATGATCGGCATCGACAAGAGAGTGGTTTAATTTTTGTTCAGTTAAATCCCACTTCTTCTTCAAAAGTCATCTCTGTCAGCGATAAAAAGAATCGCACGAAAACGATTAAATTAGACAATGTTTCTTATGTGATCCAAAAAAAGGGAGAAATGTTAAGCAGAGAATTATCAACCCTTCTTCAACAAGACAAGCTCGCAGACGCCAAACAACTTATCGATCAAGTATTTCAACTTTATCTATCTGAATATCGCAAAGGAATTTATGATTTAGATTATGGTGTCATGCATAATATTGGTTCTGTGGAAGGCATAATTTTTCATCTTGATGTTGGCAAATTAACGGCAGATGAGAGAATCAAGCAACCAGAATTTTATCAAGGCCACTTAATTAAGACAGCGGTTAAATTACAAGCATGGATTCATCAGCACTATCCTGCATACTCCCCTGAACTGACACAATATATAGAAGAACGATTGTCGCAGATTTTGGATAGAAGTTTTACATTCTCTCAAACCACTTAGAAAATATCTCTAAAAACCTTTACTGATGATGATATGACGATCTTAAAAAAATTAACATTCATGACTATCTTTTGTACGGCCGTTGTTGCAGGATGTTTTGCTTTTAAATCTTCCCATCATCCCATTGAAGAAGGCAAAAATTTCTTCCAATCCCCTATTTATACTCATTACAAGCTTCAGTTGAAAACATTTATTCAAAAACATTCTGCCTACGTTCATGTCAAACACGCACCTTCAACGGCTTATAATGTCAAAGTTAAAGCCTTGATTGAAGAAATCGAAAAATTGCCAGATTCTCCTCAAGAACAACGCATCAGCCATGAATTGTTGATCAAAAAAATGCGAGAGTTGGCATTAATACCAGGGCCTGTTGGCAAAGATGAGAAAGAAGCTAAACACCTGTTTGAGGAGATTGTGCAATGGCTATTTTTAGGAGCTAATCTTCAATCAGATATGAAAGATTTTCTTTATAATGTTGTTCCTCCCCCCACAGATCATATGTTAACCTATCTTCAAGAGACTCAAAAGCGATTGCAATCCAATCCCCAATTTTATGGTGTTAAACATGATGTCTCTTCAGAAGATCAATTGCTTCATGGAAATTTGCCTTCACATATTGCTTTCATTAATCACAAGACGCAACTTATCCGCTTAGGACAACCGATTTGCCTATCATCTCGAGCCTTATGGTGGTGGGAATCTCCCCAAGTTTCTCCAGAGTTTTTACTTTTTTTGCAACAGCAACCCCGGCACTTATATGTGAATTTAATGAAACGCAAAGGAGTTGAAAGTTCTCCAAGCACTGTATTAGAGGCGCTTGAGAAGCACACTGACCATTTTTATGTGATCACATTAGATAAAAACTCCTCATTCTATTGGCAGGATGAAAAAGAGTTTCCTGAAATAATGGAAAGTTCAGAATTTAAAAAAGTTTTTTTAGATAAGATGTGTGCAGAAAAAGGAAACTATTTTTGGTCTAAACATTTAAATCGATCGCTTTGGCAACAAGAATTGCAGGACATCCTTAATCAAGTGCACATCTCTATTTTTCAAAACCAAAAAGTTTTAAATCGGATAGAGAGACGAGATTTCATTGAACTCACTTATCTAGCGATTTTAGATCATCTTGTCGATAAATGGACTCCCACATCTATGAACATTACATGCAGGCAAGGAATTGATCGTGGTCCTTCGCTTATGGTACTATGGATGTTACAAAAAGGGCTCATCGATAAAAAAGACATGGCAGCCTTGCTTCTAGCTCCTCCTTTAATCATGCGCAATCGAGCAAGTCATGCGCCTAAAATTGAGCGTTTTATTTCAGCTGCAAAGCGACTCGAATTTATTCAAATGCAACAATTAAACATGGGAAACAGTCCGGCAAAAAGTTAAAGCATAGAGGGAAGCGGGATGACCTAAGTTTAAAGTTTCGCCACAACGCCTCAAGGTAGATCCGGATGTCATCACATCATCTATCACGATTAGCATTTTACCTTCCAAGCGATATTTTAAATTAAGTTTAAAACATTTGCCTGTTAAGGCCTGGCGTTGCTCTAATGTCAAAGCAGCTTGGCTATAGTCTCCACTTTGACGTTTTAAAGCATGCCATACAGGACACTGCAAAATCTTACCCATTTCTTCTGCTATTAAAGCACTTTGATTATACCCTCTTTCTAGCCAATGATGAAAGGATAAGGGAACAGGCACCAATGCATCAGGCAAAGGCCATTTTAAGCGATCCCACTGAGCGACTAAAAAAGAGGCCATACCCTGAGCTAAATAAGGTTGATTTCCATATTTTAGACGCTTGATTAATGTCGCAGGAGGTCCTTCGTAATCAAAAGCTGCTGCCATACGTGTATAAGAAGAAGAATAGTGGCGGCATTCATCGCATAAATGAGACGATCTGTCTGGCAATAAATTAAAGCAAGTTGGACATCGTTCTTCAGGATGAATGAGATCAAGAAGAGAAGCGCAGCCCGCACATAAAACAGACGATGAAGGAGACAGTAAGATGGAACAATGCAAGCATCTTGATGGATAAGCAAGATGCAAAAAAGATTTCTGAAAAGTTTTGCAAAGAGCAACAAAAGACTTCTTAAAATCCAATTAACCTCGCTTTTTAAAGCGTTTTGGATCAATAGCTTTAATATCTAAAGATTCACCTGTCCAATGTTGATATTCCTTTGCTAAAAAAGTAGCAAATTCTGAGTCATATTGAGGATAAGACGCTTTAACCCACATGCTCATTCTCCAAACAACATGCTCAAGATCTTTTTTATACCCCTCTACCTGCTTTACACGCTCATCTTTACTTAATTTGCCTACATCTAAATGAAAGGGGTGATCTCCAATAAAACCAGTATTATGCATGACTCCATGATCAAGATCAATCATTCCTCTTTTGTACTCAGAGATATACATTGCCAGAATGCTTGCAAACGCTTGTTCTGCTTCCTGAACGCGATTTTGCTTGAGCAAAGTATTTAAACGCGAATCTAAAGGCTCACCTTTTCGTTGGATGAGAAACACAACATCATCTAAATGAATTTGTCTTTCAAACCCCATCTTATCCACAATAGTGGCTTGTAAATGTAAATCATTTGTAGAAAGCAAATGAAGATAAAGCAGTTCTGTCCCTTGACGATTCTCTCGATAAGCTAAATCGTAACCATTAAAAACGCTGATCAATTTGCGTTTCTTGCGTTCAACACAACTTTGTTTAAAACCTTTAAAAGGAGTAATCGAAGGAAGAAGGTCTATAATCGGATTAGGCTTGAGATGTTTAAATTTAAAAAATTTCAAAACATATTGTTGGTCATCACTTGCAAAAGCATAACATTGAGCACCCTTACCTATATAAGAAAATTTTTGCTTAAGGATTTCAGTCAACTGCTGACGCTCTTCAGGTGTCAAAGAATAAGCTTGCCAAGGAGCTTCAAAAGGTAGTTCATAAGTCATATTGCTTAATCGAAAGTCATCTGTTAAACGGTAATAGAAGCGTACAGATCCCATTACGAAGAGAACGAAGACTAAACCAAATATCCACCTTTTTAAACGCTTGCTCATGACATCCATTCTTTTAGTTATATCAATTAAGCCATCTATCCAATGAGTTTTTCAACAGACTGGTTCTTAAAACTAGCAAATTTTGACAACTCAAAGAATTTAACGCAACTAATATGTCAAAACAAACGATTTATTTAAATAATTAAATAAACTCGAACTACAAACAAAAATTATCAAAAAAATTATATTTTAATATAAAATCGAAACATTTTAATTAAAATAATAAACAACCTATTTTATTAAGGTACAATATGGCAATTAAACAGGCCTTAAGAGCTGTTAAATCATCCCCAATTCAAACCATTAGAGGTTTTTAGCAGGCTCTAAGATCTTATTTCTCTTGATTGATGACAGGAAGGGATTGTGCTTTATGAGACGCTTTTGATTGCTTTTGCAGCGAGTAGCGGGGTCTTTTAATGTTTCCTTGGATGGATACAGTAAACAATTCAGCAATTTTAAAAATGAGATTATATTGCTTCATGCGGACTTGTACATGAAGATTTCCATTAAAATCCATCCACGATGGAGTAGGAGTTTGAGCTAGATAGAATTTAGATCCTCGCCCTTCACTATAGACATCTTTAAAGCGAGTTAAATAGAAACGATCTCCTTGCAAGTTAAAATAAATCATACCTGTTATTGGGTTAAGAACTTGTGGATCCAGGCCAAGACGTAAAATAATTTCAGCTGGAATTGCTAATAAAGGATGAAAAGGTGTTTTGCGTGAAGGATTTAAAAAATGTAAACTTCCCTCTGCTTGCCAAGTATCTACATGACTTAATTCACCAGAAAAATTTTGCACATCTAGGCGTTTGACTACTAATGAGCGTAGTTTAGGGCTTGTCTCAACATGAGAAGACTCTGTATCTCTTAGAAGATTCAAACGTAAATTTTTCACTGAGAATCGAGGAATAAAAAGAGTCCAACGATCTTTATTACGATCCCATGTAGCAATCAAATGAGCCGCTTTAAGGCTTCCTGCAGGATCTCGAATTAAGAAATTTTGCAAATCTAAACGGCCTGGCACATATTGCACATCTGTTTGTAAAGTTTGGACTTGATAACCTTTCAAAATTGCTTCATGACTTGTTAAATTACCTTTTAAAGATAGAGTCTCAAGAAGGGTATCTCCTAATTCTGCATTTGCCCATAGATTTCCATTGAAGCAATAAGCAGAACCTATTTTAAGCTTTTGAATCATTTCCGCCATTTCAGATGTTAGCAAAGGACATAATCGATTAAAATCAAAAGTCATTTGTCCTTGAAGAGCTATCCATCTATTATCGAGTGTTGATTCTTTATCTTCTGTTAAAAGAAATGAGCATCCAATGAATTCTCCTTTCATAGAACGAATGACGAGGCCTCGTTGCGGCTGATTTTCCCATTTAATGACAAGAGGAGGAGAATGTAATTTGGAACCATTGTAGCTTGACAAAGTGCAAAGACCTTTCTGACAGGTAGGCCATTTTGTTTGAATGAGGATTTGTAAAGGACAACGTTCGTATTGAGAAATAGCAGTAAAACGCAATTCATCTGCGATTTTTTGAAATTCGGCTTGTTTAAGGTTATATTCACGTTTTTTAAATTGATAGACTCCGTCATCTAATATCAATTTAAACGAACGCTGGATCGGATTTCGATGGTCAATTGCAAATATTCCTCTTAAATACCCTTGTGGCTTCAAATTAATCAAATTTTCTTTCAGCGAATCATCTAAAAATTCAGGGAAATGATGATAAAGAGATTCTCCTATTTCTTGTAAATCATGGCTAGGAATTTGAAAAGCAAATTGTAAATCATCAAAATAATTTTGACTGAATTGATAATCTAATTGCTTAAGATCAATGTAAGCTTGATCATTTTTTGGAAAAAAAGCAAATCGAGCATTTTGTAAACAAAAACTTCTTTTTCCTTGAATATCGATTTGAAAAGGCCTTAACCCTTTCAGGGAATAATCTCTGAAAGCTAAATTCTCAACTTCTGCTTGTAAAGAAACTTTAAGTCCTTCCCATAAATCTACTGGCAAAATAGCCCATTCAATATTGCCTGTGGCTTTTAGGTAGCCTTTAGGCCACCATTTTTTTGTAAAAGCTTGCAAAGCTTCATAACGATCTACTTTAGCTAAATTAATATCACAGAAATTTAATTTAGCACGCAAAACAGCTTCATCTGGATTAAAGTCCCCTTCTAAGCCAAGCAATAATGTTTGACCATCATTTAAGCCTAAAAAAGGAATTTTCCATTTATCTGTTGTTTGCTGCAGCTCTGCATAAGCGGTTAAGTCATCCCATTGAAGTTGCTCAATGATCCATTTTTTATCTTGCTTGCTTCCTTTTAAGAGAGCGTGATGCTCGGAAGAAGCATCACGTGTGATATGCAAACCTTCTAATTGATAGGTATAGCTTTGATCTGGATAAGATTGAATGACGCATGATCCTTGCCCTTCTATGGGAAGAAATTGAGTCATTTTATCGATCAGGCTGTGTGAGAGAAACAATAAGCCTGTTTGACGGAAACGTTTAAGATCTTGCAATAAAACTGCTAAACTAAATTGAGAACGAAATTCAAATTGTTCGATATGCGACCAATCTTTTAAACAGCATTTCCAAACATGAGGATAAATACAACTGACATGAGAGAGAGTTTGATCTAAATACAAATAACTAAGATTAGGTTCTTCTTCCCGCGTATAACCAACTAAACGTAACAACTCTTTTTCATGATCGTTTACAGCAATATCTAATTCAATATCAGGCTTTGACAAATGATGTAAGCGAATATGTTGACCTGTAAAAAGGTATTCTTCTACCCGCCGTGGTTTACCCACTAATAGTGTTCCTTGAATATCGCTAAATTCTAGAAGTTGCGGTTGATGATGATAATCAACATCCATATAGATGCCTTTAAGAGCCATATCAGCGCTTTCAAAAGGCAATGAGCCATCAACTACTGCTCCTTTAATATTTCCACGCAAAGTATAGTCTTTTGGAACAAAATTAAAATCTAAGATAATGCCTTCTTCTTTAGCTAAAATTTCTCCTTCTAAGGGAATCTTATTCAATAAAGAAGGTTGCTCTAGATGTGCTAGCAGATGCTGAATTTGAGAAACTTTTCCTGAAAAGGTAGGACAATGCACTTTTAAATCAAAGACTCCTGGAGCTGGATCACTATAATCAAATTCTAACGCTCCAGCAAAGTAAACTCCATTACAATAGGTTTCTACTGGAAGAATTCGAATCACTTGATCTTTAAAAGCGACAAGTCCTTGAATATCTTGAAATATTAATCCTGTATTTTTTTCAAAATAAGAAGCCTGCTGGATAGGTAATGCTCCTTGATGTGAATATGAATTAAGATCAATTTGATGTGAACCTACTAACTGGCCAGGAATAGGAGAATGCAGTTGCTTAACTTCAATTAATAAGTTCTCATTTTCAAGCTTCAAATTTTCCGCATCATATTTAATTGTCACCTGTTGATCATCAAAAGATCCCTTAAATTCCCCCTCTCCCTTCATACACAAGACACCGTTACGAAAAATAAAGGGAGATAAAAACTTCTCTAAAGGAAGATGATGAGCATAGAACCAACCTGAAGGAACTAACTTAAAATTTGCATCTTTACCCATTTTTTTCAATTCACATCCAAAGTGAATTAAATCCATCTGATGAGTATCTGCTCGTTCTATATGAAACGTGCCTCCCAGCTCAATTTGCTGATTTTGCCTTTTAATATTAGCCAGCACCATGAGCCGATTATCATAAAAATGTTGACGCAATCCTCCTTGCAAAGCCTTTGGTAGAAAACTCGCTAAATCCTGTACAACTCCATCTAACTTAAAGGTCAGTAATTGTTTGTGCTTCCCCCATTCAACATCCATTTTTCCTTTAAGCCCTGCAAGTTGAAGAGTCACTAGTGAATGATCAATGCAACCATTTTGGATAATTAAATGAGCTTGAATATCATTCATAGGCACATGAGGACTCATTCCATCAAATTGAATGTTGCCATCTTCTAAATGCAATCCAGCGTCAATCGATTGCCAAAAATCTTGATTTCCTAAATCAATTTTCCCATGTCCTTTGATTTGATTAAAATAACAGATGGCATTCCAACGCTTGAACTTAGAACATAAATGAGAAGCTTCAAATTGCTTGATTTGAAGTTCTCTAACTCCTCGATCCGTGACAGTAGCCTCTACCAATGCATTTAATTCGCCCTGTTCAAGCTTGAACTGTTCAAGCTTTGGCCAAAATGTCGCCAATAAGGTTTGTAAAAAACCGCATTCTCCATAAGAAACCTTTTCTAACTGTATCTCTGCATGTTTATAGCCTCTTTGCGGTTGCTGAAAAGAAAGGTGAATTTTACCTTCTGGCTTTCCTATTGAAGCACAAAACAGCGTTAAATTTAAATTTAATGATCTTTGAGCATTTAAATTAGCTTCTCCTTGCAATTTCCAATTTGAAAAATGATCAGCATTGCCTCCTTTGGCGTTAAGATTAATGAAAGCTGTTTCAAGACTATTCAATTGAATACTTCCCTCAATCTGATCAATTGACCAGCTAGGTGCCGCATAATAATAAGCAAAAGAAGCAGGCTTTAGAATATCAATTTGCCCAATAAAAGTTGGAACAGGGTCACTGGATTCATAGGCAATAGAATTTTTCTCTAATTTAAGACGAGCCTGTTCAATCTTTCCCTCTAAAGCTTTTTCACGTTGACAGAAAGCTAACTGTTCAATCATCAATTCGCCTTCCAAATGAGGTCTTTTAATGCCAGGGAAAAGGGCTGTTAATTGTCCTTGAAGCTTTCCAGAGGTAATTAGCCAAGGAGTAGAATCAATTCCTAGAAATTTTGTTAAAGCAAAAAGAGAAAAACAATCTACCTGTTGACAGCTGCACTTGATTTCCATGGCCTTTAATTTACTTAAAGCATTTAATATTAAGTAATTGGAATTGTGGTTTTGAGGGTCAAAGTAAACTTGAATAGCTCCTCCCTCTTGGCTATTCGTCTCTAAGTCAAAATGCAGTTTGTGCAGATTAGAGTCCTCGGAAATCCAACTGAACAAAGCTGTTCTAATATGCAAATTTGAAGAAGTTTTAATCCATTTTTTCTCTTGTTTCAGCAATTTCTCCCAATTATTCCAACGAGAAGAGAGAGGTGTTGCCATATGCCAATGAGGTTGTTCGATTTCAACATCGATAGAAAGATGTCTTTTTCTCCAATTAAAATGAAAACCCAATATCATGCGTTCAGCAGCAAATGAAATATCATTTTTGAATTGAGGGTGGAGAAGAACAAGTTGATGGCCGTTCCATTGAAGCTGTTCATATTCTAAAGGTTTTCCCCATTTAGAATTCGAATAAGCTCGCAAAAACCAGCTAGCTAAAGAGGTGATAATAGGCTGATGAAAGATCAATACAAGAATGAGACCGCTCAAAAAACAAAAAAAACTCATTCTTTTCATTGTTTTGACCATCATCCACTTGATTCTTATTTAGCAATAAAATTAGCATATCAATTAAGAGACTGTCTTAAAACTAAGCACGTGTTTTAAGATGTAGAATGCTGGGATAGGCTTACGGACTCCAGAATCATTTTGTCGTCTTTGCCCTATTAAATGCAATATGATAGGCAACACGAGAAAATCGATGGAACCAAAAGCTTCCTTAAACCAAATGCTTCGCAAATTAAGAGACACTCCAAGACAATAGCGACAATTGTGTTTCTTTTGGAGCATTTTCATTGTTTGTGTTTTTTAACGAGTTGGATCATGGAGAGCATTTATGTCATTTCCCGCCCTCTTCAAAGAAATGTCCCTAGGCCCTTATACCGTTCGTTTGCTATTGCAAAATCAAAGTCCATTAGTTGAATTTAATGACCAAATTTTCAATCATGTCTGGTTATTGAGTCAACAAATCTCGCTTCTTTCCGATCCTGTTTATATCCAAGAGTTTGCAGAAATTTCCAATTTTCTTTGGAAGGGAACACAATTTCAGTTCATTGACTCTATTCCTCATTACCAACAATTTTATACTGAACAAGTTGAGTTAGAAAGAAAGTATTCTAGCGATGTTTTCCCTTATCGCTTAACAGATTATAAAATTTTTGATGTGACAGTGATGCATGACCCTCAGATTGAAGGTGGTCTTTTACGCTATTTCGTTTATAACACTGCAACAGGACTTCCTTATCGAGTTGTGTGTCCTTATCCTTATATTTCCACTTCAACACTGGTTCACTATCAAATTCTGCCTATTAAAGAAGAAGCTACAGAAAATAGATAAACGCAGGTAAAAAATAAAAAATTATTTATATAGAGAACCCATTATTTTTGGAAGCGTTGAAGAATTTAGACTCTTCTTATCTTCTCTTTTCTTTCCACTTTTTCTATTTGCAAGATCACTTAAATTTGATAGCCTGGCGTCAAACAATTTGATTTAATTTCTTGCAAGCACAAGGGTGAAAGCATGTTGCGAAGAATTCTCGACTATCAGCTCTCCTTAACAGAAAAAGGCAAACCTTTGCATCGATTACGACCATTGGTTGAAGCTGCTGACACTTTTCTTTATGAAGCCCCGATTAATACAAAAAAAGGCCCTCATATTCGAGATGCCGTTGATATTAAACGTTGGATGATCATTGTTGTCTTTGCGCTTATTCCTTGTATTTTGATGGCAATATGGAATACAGGATTGCAAAGCTTTGTCTATTCAAGCGGTGATTATAAACTCATGAATGAATATTTAGAAGGGGCGACTTCTTTAACAGGCTACTTCGACTTTGCTTTTAAAGAAAACCGATATTTGACTATTCTCAAGATAGGATTGATGGCTTTACTTCCTGTCGTCATTATTACCTATCTTGTAGGAGGCTTATGCGAAGCACTATTTGCCATTGTTAGACAACATGAAATTACTGAAGGCTTCTTAGTCACTGGTATTCTTTATGCTTTGATTCTTCCTTCCACTATCCCTTATTGGATGGTTGCTGTGGGTGTTGCGGCTGGAGTTATTTTAGGAAAAGAAGTTTTTGGCGGATCGGGAATGAATATTGTCAATCCCGCTTTAGCTTGCCGAGCTTTTCTTTTCTTTACTTTTCCTGGCAAAATGTCTGGCGATGTCTGGGTAGGAACTAACCCTACAGAAGTCCGAGAAAGCTTACTTAAAATGAATCAAGAAGCCCAAACAAATAATTTAGATGGCTATAGCCAAGCAACTCCTCTAGCTCGATTTAACGTCACTCCTGAAATTAAGCGCATCCATGTCGACGCCATTGCTTCAAATGATCTAGGAGCTGATATAGGAACTTATTCAGTCATTGAAAAGCAATTTAATCATTGGAATGAAATAGGACATCATCAAGCAACTCTCACCCAGCTACAACCCAGTCAATTACAAGGGTTTGTAACAGCTCCTATTGCAGATGGAGGACTCGGTTTATCCTCTGGCTACTACGAGGATGCTTATCACTTTGCTGCTTTGAAATATGGCTTAAGCCATAACACAAATTGGAATCTTTTTTTTGGAGATCGGTTAGGCAGCATGGGAGAAACATCTATTTTAGCATGTCTGATTGGAGCTTTTGTTCTGATTTGGACTGGTGTCGGCTCTTGGCGCACAATGGCTGGGATGACTCTAGGAGCTTTTATAACGGCTTTTCTATTTGAAATGGGATCTCATTTTTTTGGAGTTGATGGAGGCGCGTGGAATCCGGCAGTTTTAAGTTTTCCAGCCTATAAACATCTGTTAGTAGGAGGATTAGCTTTTGGAATTGTCTTTATGGCAACTGATCCTGTCTCTTCTCCTTCCATGAAGCTTGCTCGCTGGATTTATGGGGCTTTAGCTGGAGTTGTCACCATTACGATTCGAGCCATTAATCCAGCTTATCCTGAGGGAGTCATGCTGGCTATCTTAATGGCCAATGTTTTTGCCCCTCTTATTGATTATTACGTTGTTCAGTATTATAGGAATAGGAGCATGAGCCGTGTCAGAAGCTAACGCAACCGCTACACGAACACAGAATAATACCTATACTTTGTTATTCATGGTCGTTTTGAGCCTTGTTTGTGCTATTATTTTATCAGTATTAGCCAGTGCATTAAAAGAACCTCAAGAAGTCGCTAAAGAATTAGATCGCAGCAAGCAAATGCTCATTGCTGCTCGCATTTTAAGTCCTTTTGGATATTTTCAAGTGCAAAATGAACAAGGTCATTTTGTTCCTGCTAAATTGGTTCAACAGGGAATTTTAGAACCTACTGAAAACCATCTATTTCCTAGCCAAAATCAAATCTTAGATGTATACCGCTCTCGTATTTCCCCCTTTCTTGTTAATGAAAAGGGAGAACTTACAACGTTTGAAAAAGCGGGAATTAATGAACAAGACTACATTCAAGATTTTCGCAAAACTGGTTATTATAAACAGCCATTTAAACTGCTTTATAAAATTTATCCTAATCCTAAAGCGAATGAAAAGGTAAATGATCAAGCTGTAGAGGGATATGTTATTCCTGTCAATGGAATGGGATTATGGGATGCCATTTATGGTTTTTTAGCAATTAAGCCAGATGGAGATACTGTCATTGGAATTTCTTGGTATGATCAGAAAGAAACCCCAGGATTAGGAGCAAATATTGCAGAGCCACAATGGCAAAGTCAATTTCCTGGCAAACACATTTTCCAAGAAACACCTAGTGGACAAACCGATTTTAAAACAGCTCCCTTGGGAATTACCGTAGTTAAAGGCAAAGTCAGCGAAATCTATGGCAATTCTCCTAAAGCTTTAAGTGCTGTCGATGGAATGGCTGGAGCAACTTTGACTGGGAATGGCGTAACAGATGCTTATCGAGATGTTTTAGCTGCATATCGCCCTTTCTTGATCCGCATCCATGATCAATTTGCAAAAAAAGAGAAATAGAGGTGTGAAATGACAACAGCAAAACCACCAGCTTCTACTTACTTTACCAGCCAACTTTGGTCTGGCAACCAAGTTCTTGTTGCTGTACTTGGAATTTGTTCAGCTTTAGGTGTGACAAATCGCTTAAGTGTTGCCATTACAATGGGATTATCTGTTTCCTTTGTCACCGCTTTTTCATCCCTTTTCGTCTCCTTACTGCGTAAGATTACTCCTGATAGTGTTCGCATGATTACTCAATTAGCTATTATTTCTGTTTTTGTGATCATTATCGACCAATTTCTTCAGGCTTACTTTTTTAGTATTTCAAAGGTTTTGAGTGTATTCGTAGGCTTGATTATTACTAATTGTATTGTCATGGGACGCACAGAAGGAATGGCTAAAAATGTTGAACCACTGCCAGCTTTTTTAGATGGATTGGGCGCCGGTATGGGTTATGCAATTGTTTTGTTTATTGTGGCATTTATTCGGGAACTTTTTGGGTTTGGACAATTATTCGGCTATCAAATTATTCCTCAGTCTTGGTATGCAACAGCAGCTCACCCCGATGCCTATGACAATTTCGTTTTAATGGTCAGTCCTCCCGCTGCATTTTTTATCATTGGAGGACTTATTTATCTTTCTAGAAAATCCCAAGAAAATGTTTAGCATGATGATGGAGGCATAAAAATTATGTGGATGGGTAGTTATTCAGCCTTAAATCTTTTGGGATTACTAATTCAAGCCGTCTTTATTGAAAACTTTTTGCTGGTTAACTTTTTAGGTATGTGTACCTATCTTGCCTGTTCCAATAAGCTAAAAACGGCAAATGGATTAGGTGTAGCAGTCGTATTTGTGTTAACCGTTTCTGGTATCCTCAATTGGTTTGTTCATCGTTTTGTGACAGGCCCTGGTGCCCTTTCTTGGCTAGAATTCATGGGGCTGAACACAGCTAACATTAACCTTGGATTTCTAGAATTTCTACTGTTCATTTCCGTCATTGCAGGCTTCACACAAATTTTAGAGATTGTTATCGAAAAAGTTTCTCCTGCTCTCTATATGTCATTAGGAATTTATCTTCCTCTCATTGCGGTCAATTGTGCCATCTTAGGAGCCTGCCTATTTGCCGTCACACGTGATTATCCGTTCATGCCAAATTTTATCTATGTTTTAGGCTCTGCTTTAGGGTGGTGGCTCGCTATTGCTTTGATCGCTGCAATTCGAGAAAGACTGGCCACATCAAATGTTGTTCCTGCTTTAAAGGGAATGGGCATCACTTTTATCATGTCTGGACTAATGTCGATGGCCTTTATGGGTTTTACCGGCATTAAATTAGCAACACCTTCAACTCCTACCGGGGCAGAACAACCTTTCCCTCCAATGGATGCAACAGGAACTGGCCAATCTCCTATTCAAGGAGCTCCTACACAAGATAAACAGTAGGAAAATTGATCTTGATCTCTAGCAATTACTTAAAAACTCTTGATTTTCATTAAAACAATGAAATTTATATAAGAGCTCATTAAAAGTGACGGAACAGGTTCTTATAAACAGTAGACATTGCTTTCAATAAAATAGCTAAATATGCAAACGCACAAAATGAATTTCAAAAGCAATTTATAATCGAGCCTTATACCGAAGAGAATTCAAAAATTGAAATTTCGGCTAGCGTGAAAGCCCAAATTCCAATTTTTGAATTCTCTTCGGTATATCATCACAAAAGATTAAGATTATTAATCCTTGTATAAATTATTGTTAAAACAAATATTTTAACTAATAAAAGCGAGTCTCTTGTATGAATAATATTCCTTATAATGAAAATGGCAATACCAATTTATGGTGGTTTCTTTACTATCAGTCACAAAACCCTCTATTCAATCTCATTCCTCAACAAGATTTAACTCCAGCTGATCATCACGTTAATCAATTTGCACCGCCTGCGATTAGTTCAATGCCTGGCTCAAACTCTCCACAGCCATTCTCTTATTCTGCAATAGTCTCCCCTCAAGCGCTTCCTCATTCTAATCTTAGCCATATTTCTCCTGTTCAGAATATTCAAAGTCCGCGCAGCCAACAGAACACTACAGGCTCCAAACATTCTTCATCTAAGCAAGAAAAAACATCTAAAAATCAACAATCCAAGCCAATCATTACAAAGCGTACAACAACTCAAAACACTGCATCTACACCTAAAAATGCATCTATGTCCAAAAATAGAGAAGCTAATTCAAAATCTAAAAAAAGACCAAGAGAACAAGAAAAAGATAAGGAAAGGCAAGCACAATATCGAGCAATTGATGCAGAAGTGAAAGAACTAAATAAACTCATTGAACCTTTAGACTCTGTTAAAGACAAAGAAAGATCGAATTTGCAAGACACTGCTAAAACGTTGAAAAATTGTAGAGAAATTTTCTCTGTCTTTTTAGAGGAAATGAACAAATTGAACCAGCAAAAGGATAAAAAAATTCAAGATTTGGAAAGTGAATTGCAAGAGGAAAAAGTTAAAAGAAGAGCCATTGCTAAATACATGATAAACCAACAAAAATCTTATTCCTTAAAACAATCTTCAGATCAACAAAAGGATAAAAAAATTCAAGATTTGGAAAGTGAATTGCAAGAGGAAAAAGTTAAAAGAAGAGCCATTGCTAAATACATGCTAGATCACAAATCAATTTGTTTATTAGAAGAGCTGCAAAACTTTGTCCCTCAGCAAAACCAAGAAAATCCATCCATTCTCGATCAGCAATCTTCAATCATAATGGATCCATTAGATCATTTCATTCAGCACCTACTCGACCAGACAACTCTAGATGAACTAACTTCAGGCTCATTAGATCTATCAAAACCATAAACCCTTTGATCTCATTGCCGTCTTATGAACTATGTTGAACATCCATTCTATCATCTCAAACGGCAATGACTCTTTTATCCTTGATAAGCGAAAATATCTTTATAAGCTTTAATGACAACTTCTTGATAAGCTCCTATCTTCAAATAAGGTTCATTTGTTAACTCACCTTACGCAAAGATGAATTGAAAAAGACATTCTAAGAGTTTAAAATTTCCTCTCTATAAGGGAGGAAATATGCCTGAAGATCTTCTTGATATTTATACAGACTACCTCATCAGCCAAAATCAATACGCAACAGCAACGGGACTTTCGGCCCTATTAGATGGCCAAATTAGTCATGACAGAATCACAAGGTTTTTAAATAACAATCAGTTTAGCTCAAAAGATTTATGGCTTTATATCAAGCCTAAAATTCATCGACATGAAGAAGAAAAAGGTGGTGTTTTGATTATTGATGATTCAATAGAAGAAAAGCCTTATACAGATGAAAACCAAATCATTTGTTGGCATTTCTCACACGCCAAAGGACGTTGTGTTAAAGGCATTAATCTTCTGTCTTGCTTTGTTCGCTATGGTGATATTGCCTTTCCTATCGGCTATGATCTTGTTTCTAAAGATCTTCATTTTTCTGATTTTAAAACAAAGAAAGAGAAAAGAAAATCATCTATCACTAAAAATCAAAGATTTAGGTTGCTTATCGAGCAAGCAATCATCAATCAGGTAAAATTTGATTATATCCTTTCTGATAACTGGTTTGGAGCCAAAGATAATATGGAGTTTATTCATTATGAAGTAAAAAAGAAGTTTATTATGGGACTAAAATCAAATCGACTCATTGCTTTTTCTTTAGAAGATAAGAAAAAAGGTCAGTACCAAAATCTCAATACATTTGAACCCAAAGATGGAGAAAAAAGGATTGTCTGGCTTAAAGATTTATCCTTTCCTGTCTCTTTAATTACCAAAATCTTCAAAAACGAAGACGGCTCTACAGGCACTCTATACCTTGTGACAAATGACTTAGACAATAGCGCTGACCACATCTATGAAGTCTACCAAAAAAGGTGGCGAATAGAAGAATATCATAAATCGATCAAGCAAAACGCAAGCCTTGAGAAATCGCCCACTAAAGTTGAGCGTTCTCAAAAGAATCATATTTTCGCATCTATTATCGCTTATTGCAAGCTTGAAATATTAAGGATCAAAACTTCATTAGGTCATTTCGCTCTCAAATATAAGCTACTTATAAAGGCCAACCAAATGGCCTTTCAAGAGTTAAAAATTTTGAAAGAAAAAGCTGTGCTTGCGTAAGGTGAGTTGTTAACCAGTTTTGAGCTTCTTCCAGTGAATTAAATTTAGCAATAATTAAGCCTCCAATAGGCTTAGAAAGATCTTGACTATCAAGAAATGGACCTGCTAATAAGAGCCTGCCTTCCTTGCGCAACTCCTTTAGCCGAGCCACATGAAGGTTCCTGACTTGCTGCCTTTTTTCTGCAGAATTTTCAGAATCTGTGCAAATGAATGCATAATAGCCTTCAAAAGGTTCGCTTTCATACATAATTGACCTTCTCCTCGTTTTACCTATGTACAAATAAATTAAAGAGTATAAATTTTCAAATCTAAAATCTATTCAAAAATATCAACTTATATTCACAAATACATGTCACAATAAAAACTTGTTTAAATCATTAAAATTTATCAATCGCAAAGATAGATCATCACATTAGGCTAAAGCTTTAATGACTTTTATTGACTTCAGTTGTGACTCGACTGGGGATAGAAGATAATGTGGGGATATGGCTATAAAAAAGGCGCATGACAATAGGGGTAAAAATGGTCGTAATCGCAATTACAATAATTAAAGCAGCATAAAGGTCTTGATTGAGAATATGATTAGTGCGTCCTACTTCAGCAAAAATAAGTCCCACTTCACCTCTTGGAATCATTGCAAGACCGACTGCCCATTTAGTCCATTTATTTTCCCTTAATAAGAAAAAACCTGAGATTAACTTTCCAAAAACGGCGACGATAAGAACACAAAATGATAAAAGCCAAATAAATGACGAATTCCAACTAATTTCGCGTAGATTAAGAGACAATCCAATCGTTACAAAGAAAATAGGAGTAAAAAGGTGCACAATAGGTCGCATTTGATTTTCCACTTTATGAGCAAATGCTAGGTCATGATGCACCATGACTCCAAATGGAAGGAAAAATAACCTTGATAAAGCAAGACCTGCTGCAAATCCTCCTAGCAATTCAGGAGCTCCAACTTGATGAGCTAACCATGCAAAAAACAAAATTAAAGATACAATGGTTGTAGGGAGAAGACCAGGAATTGCACTTTTCTCTTCATAATATTTAATTGTTGTTGAAACAACTCTTGCTGCAACAGGAGCCAATAAAAGAAATAAAGAAATAAATAAAGCGATTTTTCCAGTATCGATATAATTAATTGAACCTGTTAAAGAAAATTCATATACAATAGATAACAGAATAATTCCTATGATATCATCAATAACAGCTGCTCCAAGGACAATTTGAGCT
This sequence comes from Parachlamydiaceae bacterium, assembly GCA_044226925.1. GTDB lineage: Bacteria > Chlamydiota > Chlamydiia > Chlamydiales > Parachlamydiaceae > JANWJE01. The sequence goes on along the minus strand of JBGAGC010000001.1, from coordinate 1,118,675 downwards.
TCATCACTTGTTTGCCTTTTTAGATCTGTCAGAACACGAATTGTGATTCCAATGCTAGTTGCAGTTAAAGTACTTCCTATAAAAAGGGAAATCAATAAATTAAGCTGGAAGATGTAGTAGCTAACAAAAAATCCCAATACAAACGGCACAATAACGCCTCCTATCGCAACAATAAAAGGCTTAGATCCTGTTTTTGCTAGTCGAGATAAATCTGTTTCTAATCCCACTTCAAAAAGAAGAAGAATAAGGCCAATTTCAGCAAGTAATTTAATAATTTGTGTTGGTTCTATCCAATTAAATACACTAGGTCCAATTAAAATTCCCGCCAATAACTCTCCAATGACAGAAGGAATATTAAGTCTTGAAACAAACTCGCCAAAAAGTCTAGCTGATAACAGAATGACGACAAGCTGCAGGAAGAAATCTTGAATATGCATCGCTTATAAAATTCCATTTATCAAATTAAATTTATTTTTAATTCGTAACAAAAAAACTAGTTCCCTGAAATTACTTAAGATCTTTAAAATGGATCCAATATCGTTTCTAATTCATGTGTAATGATTTATGACAAACACAAAAGGTCGAACCTATTACAAACGTCAACTTTTATCTTCAGTGTCTTAAGATAGAATTCAAGAAAAAAAATAAAAATAAATAAAATTTTATTGATATATGAATGAATTTGTTTTAATACCAAAGGGGTCGTAGGTTTACTAATGATAGCATTTATCAAAATAAAAAATTGCTGCATGTATGGCTTAACGGCATAAATAGATTCTCAGTTTGATTTTGGTCATATAGAATGACGATTCCAATTTGTTAGCTGCAAATTTGAATCGATTGATCTGGAATAAATAGATTTTATCAAGGCCATTATCATTTGGAACTGTTAATACAGGCCTGCTGGGTCAAAATAAATATAGTCCGCATTTGCTCAAGCAAATATTGAATTCAGGAATCTCATGAATTGAGTAAAGCTCTTATTCGCTTCATAGCTTCATTCAACAGTATCGGCTTGATAACCTTTGCACTTATTTCACACAGCAAACCTTATGATTTCCAATGATATAAGCTTAATTAAGCCAGTTAACAATCGAGATATTGGTTAAAGCTAAACATAGTAAAGTACTCATTCGAATGTTCAAAGTCAAGTTGAGGAAAAATCGAACTATAACGCTTGATAGGAGGATATGATGAAGCCTATTTTTTTAAGGTTATGTCTTAGCCTTAGCTTAGTTTTTTTTACTTTTCAGATTCACGCCATGACAACACAGGGCAACCAAATTCTCAATTCTGAAGGACAACCTGTTGAATTGAAAGGAGTCAATTGGTTTGGATTTAATAACCAATCCACTATGGTGGATGGACTATGGGGATCAGATACGATGACTGCAGATTTTGCAACTGTAGTTTATCGCATGCAATTGCTTGGATGTAATGCGATTCGCCTCCCTTTTAGCTTTAAAGACATCTTCAATCTTCCTCCTCGAAATTATCTTGTCAATGTCGGACCTCCTAGTCAAAGTAGTATTCAGGCCAATGTGACCAACCCATCTGTTCCAGTGCCAAATGGGACCACTATTCCTCCTATGACCTCTCCACCACCTAGACAATCAGGTCTTAGCAATGACTATTTACCTAATGATTCAACTCTTCATCGTTTTCTCTGGGTCATTAATTTTTTTGCTCAAAATGGTTTTTATGTCTTAATTGACAACCATCTGAGAGAAGATCAAACTGTTTTAGAAAATCCTCAGCAATGGGTTCAATATTGGATTCAATTAGCAACAGCTATCTCTCAAGATCCTGTCTCAAGAGAAAGAATCATGATCGATATTTTGAATGAACCTGACAACTTTGGAATTCGTTGGGAAGCATCTGGTGGCCACCCTGCTTTAAAAGATCTTTATCTTTCTGCTATGGATGCTATTCATCCTATTCTTCCAGAAGCTCTGTTATTTGTTGAAGGAACAGGCCAAGGTGGAATTGGAGCGAATTGGGGAGACGGATTTGCGACAGATCACAACTTAATTACTCAATATGGTTTGAGCGATCCTAATCCATTCTTCCAAGCTCTTTTACAAAAACCTTATGTCAATCAAGTTGTCATTTCCCCTCATGTTTACCCTCCTTCTGTCACAGGTGCTTCGTCCAATTATTCAGGCCCTGGCTTATGGAACCGTTTATCGGCTTCTTTCGGCTATTTGACTCAACAAGGTTATTGTAATGGAACAGGAGCATGTAAAGTTTTTCCTGTGGCGCTTGGCGAGTTTGGTTCCCGCTTTACTGAAAGTCGAGATCTCGACAGTATGAGAGATATTGCGGCTTATCTGAATAATTCAGGAGCAGCAGCTGATGGCAAGCACCAAGCCATTTCACATTGGTTTTACTGGTCATGGAACGCAAATAGCGGTGATACAGGCGGTCTTGTGGCTGATAATTGGCGCGATATTTTATGGAATAAAATCAATTATCTCTCAACGATTGGTTTAAGACCTTGGTATTCAGGCCCCATCCAACCTCCAAAATTTGGAACTTTATGTGTTTCTGTACGTCCTATCAGCGGATTATCAAGTACAGACTTAAAGCCTGTGACTGCTGGCAGCTACTCTTTTAATGTAGCAGGTTTTAACAATCCTGTTTGCCAATCTGTACAAATAGGAAATTATAATGTCGTCGCTCCTAGAATCACCACAGCAGATTTTCAATTTGATGCAGATCCTGTCGCCATTCAAGTATTAGAAGGCCAAACAAGCACTGCAGAGGTTATCTACAGAGGAACACCTATCCCAAGAGGTGCTTGTGAAGTTTCTGTTCAATTAGGAACGCCTTGGACAGAAAACCCAAGCTCCGGCATTTATAAAAATGTCGTTAATCTCTATGTAAAAAATACTGGTAGCCAAGCCATTAATGTGCCCTGGAATATCTGTCTGTCGAATAGCTCTTATGCAGGAGTAGATGGATATTGGAATTTAACCATCTCTTCTGTTCAAAATGGAACAATCTCGGGCACAGCTAGTAGCAATTGGGAAACCTTATTACCGAATGGAGGCAATACCATCAATGTTGGGATGATCGTGTCGTCAAGATCTCAAAATTTCTTGCCGACATCCATTACGATTAATGGTAACCCTTGCACGATTAAAGTCCTTCCATAAGACTTTTAGCACTGCCGTATATATACGGCAGTGCTATTGATTGCTAACGTCTTATTTCCAAAGAGAAATTTTTTAGTCATCGCCGTGACTTTCTCCCAATATCCGAATAAAACGATTCCATAATAAATGAGATCTTCTTCTTTGCTTTCTGCAGAGCATTTAATTTGTTCTTCATACGTTCCAATTGTCATCGTATGAGTAAAATCCGAAAAAGCAATACCTTCTTAGATGGCCGTTTGGCGCAGGGCTCTTATTTTATTAGAATTAGCATCGAAAACGATAAAAGGAATCTCTGAAATAAAAGAATGATCTCCTCCATCTACATCTCGATAATTGGTCAGGCACGATGGCTCTTGCCCAATCTTAACTCCAAAACCAATACATAAATGAACAAGAGCATTCATTAAGCTTCCAGGTGGAACGCTCTTATTTAAAACAACAACAAGCTTATTTGTAAAAGAAACTATTTCACTCTTTTAATAATTAAGAGATAGGATTTCTCACAATTCCAAAGAACAAGGTCGTGTCTTTAAAAGACAGATCAACAAAGAAAGGACGATTAAAATTAACTTCTTTAGAATACGGTGGTATTGGTTTAAAGCTTTCTTGTACGATAACCGCAGCTGTTGAAGCAGAAGCTTCTGTTCCTTTTTCATGAAATTCTAGCGTAGTTTTTTGAACCATTTTGCTAATTTGCAATTTTGGCAAAGCAGCTTTTGTAGGACCATGATTTAAATCTGCTAATGGCGCAAAATCAGGTTGATTAAACAAATGATCGACATCCATTGTACTGAGCAATTCTTTAACATCAGTTTCATACTCTATCTTAAATTTAGGCAATGCGATGGCAACAGTTTCTTTTTGAGTCATCATGTGGCCGCTGTTAAAGCAAGAAAAATCATTATTCTTTTCAGGCAGGATTAATTTCAGCTTGATATCAGGATGATTTTTGTAAGTTAATTCAATGAGTTTGCAATCATTATTTTCAAAATACTGACATTTATTTACTGTATGCATCATATCAACTTTAACTTTTCCGTTAGGTGTATGGAAGTCATCCTGTACGGTATCTGTTTCATTAAAAGGTTGGCTCCATTCTCCTTTAAAATGAATCGCATTGGCTAATACTAAAAAGAAATCAGTCAAATCATCTTGCGAAATAATATCTTGAATTTTTCCATTGGTAGCATGTTTTACCCAAGCATTAACCTCTGTTGCTGAAGAACCACTCTGTACTTTGCTTCGATAATATTGAGAAGCTAAATTTTGATAATCAGGATTAAGACGATAATGATCGTTAAGATATAACAAACTTGCTATATCAATTCCTGAACTTTGAAGTTTTTTAATTAATCTAAAAGCACTCTCTTTTAATGTATTTTCGTCTTTAGGTAAATGAAGAAGTGTTGTAATTTCTTCTTGATCATCTGGACCCACTCCAGGCTTAATCATGGATAATAGCAAGGCAATTCCTAAAGAAGAGACCAAGACATTATCTGTTGTTGATTTTGCCATGATAGCTGGCAAAACTTCATAAGCTGTAAATTCCTGAATCGCCTTTATAGTTTCATCTTGTTCCTTTTGACTTACTTGGGAAAGAATAAGAGGTTCTGGAATAGGTTTAAATTTGATGTCAGATTCTTCCTTATAAGCCTTAAAGCAACAACAACGATAAATCGCATAACAAGCTGCTAAACAGCTAAAAGCCATCAGAGCAAGAACAGAAATTTTTTTTTGTTGAGATGTTGATTGGGGAAGAAAACTGTGTTCGAAAAAATGAACAGATTGTCTATAAATAGATGGTAAAATATGCATAATTAATACCTTTAAAAGCTAAATTTATTTAACAACTATTAAACTATAGAGATCAAATGCATATTAAGCAATCTTATTCAAAATTTTGATTTATGACAATGCGGTGTTTCATATGCAATCTCTCATTTCACAAAAGCCTTCCATCAAAATTTATTGCGATGAGGGTGTAGAGGAATCAAGCCTTCCTATCTTGATCAATGAATTATCTTCTTGGAAAACAGCTTGTATTTCTTCAAAAGACATCATTCAAACCTCTTGGGATTTGGAAACTTCGCTACTCATTATTCCTGGAGGAAGAGATATTCCTTTTCATGAAGCGCTTAAAGGTGAAGGTAATCGAAGAATTAAACGTTACGTGGAAGAAGGCGGCTCATTTCTTGGAATATGCGCAGGAGCTTATTATGGGAGTGGCACTGTAGAGTTTGATCTTGGAATGGAATTGGAAGTTTTAGGCGCACGTGAGCTAGCTTTTTTTCCAGGAATTGCTCGAGGGCCTGCCTATGGACTAGGTTCTTTCCGCTACGATAGCGAATTTGGTGCCCGTGCTTCCTTAATTTCAAATTGCTTTAACGAAGAAGTTTGGCTAAGTTATTACAACGGAGGATGCTATTTTGTTGAAGCAAGCTCTTATTCGCATGTTAATATCATTTCCAGGTATTTAGATATTCAAGGCCATCCAGCAGCCATTATAGAAGCTCGGATTGGGAAAGGCAAAGCCATCCTTTCAGGAGTCCATATCGAAATAGGAACTTCTTGTCATTTTTCCAATTTAACTGATCAGATGTTTCAAAAACTTGTACCATTTGAAGCACAACGCAAGCGTTTTTTCCATTATGTTTTAGGACGTCTTTTAAGAGATCTCCCAAATTAGAAATCTTAGATCATGCATTGTGTTGTCAACCATTTATCGATGATGATTGAAAGGCGGTCTGACTTGAATTCCACTACTGTAGTCCAAAGCCAAACGCTCGCGAGCTAGCAGTCGACTGCTTTATTATAGCTTCTATTGACTATTTTTTTTCTTTTGTGTCACTTGCAGCAACATATCGACAAAGCAAATCGTACTTTTAAGCTCAGCTCCTTCTAAGTCATTCACAATTTTCTTCCAATTATGTTCAGGAAAATAATGTTGATATCCTTCGAGCCCCGCTTTCAGATAATCGGCACCATGAGTAAAGTAAGGATTGATAAGAATAGCAATTCCTTCGCCGACATATGTTTTAACGCCAGCCAAACTTTTTTCTTTTTCAAATCCCTCATAAGTAGCCAATACTTCGTGATCATATTCTTTTTCATCTGGAATAAAAGATCCTCCCCCTGATAAAAGAACATTAACATCTAACCCTTCAGGCAAATATTTTTTTAGAGTCATAGATCCTGCCCATTTGATTTTGACAGCTCCATGAAAAAATCCAATATTTCCTGTGGGATTGCCTAAAAACGGAAGAAGCGGTCCTTCTTCCATTCCTTTCCAAAGGGCAAGGTCTCTAACTTTATGAATGATCAATTGGCTATCGATGTATTTTACTTTACGGCAAGCCCAGTAAGCACCTCCACACCAACCTAAAAAATTTCCACCTTTATTCACAAATTCTTGGATTTCCGGAACCTTTAATTTTAAATGCTCATCTAGCTCAGAAGAAAGAGCTCCAGGAATATGAAGAAGAGCATTTTTTGAACTCCATTTTAATGGCGTAAATTCATGATCGTGAACTTCTACAAATTGGCATGTTACATTAGTCTTAGCCAACATTTTTTTAAAAAGATCTGTTTCTTCGTAATAAATCGGATGATGTTTTTCATCTCCAACATAGCTATAAATAGTTAATTTGGATTGATTAAGATCCTCAACAAGATGAATTAAGCATTCTTTTAAACAACTTTCATCAAGTCTGGAAAACAGGCTAGAATGATCCATAGAAAATCCTTATGTTATCGGTTTGTATATAAATAGTTGAGATGTGTCGCAGCCATTTTGATAGAAAAAGCTGTCAATATCTTGATGAAATCAAAAAAAAGAAAAGGAAATAATCCTACAGTCCACGCTTGCTCCCACCCCAGGCTCAAACTCAGCCAAGCTGTGCCTAGCAAATAAATGACAGCTTGGCCAGCACATAGTCCTAACACTATTCGTCTCTTAAAACCCGAGCCCTGATGTTCAATTGATTTTCCAATCAGATAAGCTGCTATTGGAAAGCCTAGACAATATCCAGCAGATGGCCCCATGATCCAAAACGGATCTATATAACCTCCTGGAAAAACAGGAAAGCCTAGAGTAGCTTCTAGTAAATATAACAAAAGGGAATAAAGAGCCTTTTGACCTCCTTGAAAAAGAGCCAACGTAAAAATAGCAAACGTATGCAAAGTCACAGGAATTGGAACTAAAGGGATTTCGACCTGAGCAAGTAAAGCAATATAAAGACTGCCTAAAAAAACAGTTATTATGTCTAATCCTCTTTCCACAGATTGAGTCATTGATTGTATGTGTATTTTTGTTTCTGTTTTCATTTATCCCCCATGACGGTTAAGTGTCTTGATTGATCTTATTTGAACATTGAACAAAGTTCTGATTTTTTAAAATTCTAAGAAATTTTTAGATTTTCTATTCTTTTTCATAAAAAATTGAGCTAACAAGCATTTAATCATCTCTTGAAATCTATTTTCAAGCAGCATTTTACAACCATTTCTTATTATTAACCTGGTTTTTAGGTAATGAAAATTAATTTCAGGTTGAATTTTAAATCGATTTTTGAGATTAAATGAAGAAGAAATCTCATAGCCTTCATTTAAAGGACATTGAAAAAAAGAATTAACTCTTTTTCTATTTAACTAGAAATTAGGTTTTATTATTTGGTTTAAGGTTGAAAAAAAAATGATATTTGATGCTTTGTTTGGAAATTCCAATATTGAAAAAGTCTTGTTATTTTTATTAGTCAATGAGAAATGCTATGCAACTCAGCTTTGTCACTGTTTAGGAGGGGCCTTGACGCCTATTCAACAAGCGTTGCAACGCTTGGAAAAAGGAGGAATCATTAAAAGCAGCCTAGAAGGCAAAACTCGTCTTTTTCGTTTTAATCCTCACTATCCTTTTTTGCGTGAGTTACAGTCCTTGCTTAAGCAAGGCTATCATCATTTAAGTTTGCATGATCAGCAAACTTACTACTGTCCCCAAGGTCATTTTCAGCGAAACCGCTTAAATCCAGCGCTAAAGAATTCAGAGCCCGGCCATCTTTCAGATCAAGAAGCACTCCCCTTTCTTTGGCAGCGTTTGTTACAAATCAAGCATCTTTCTTTTTCCGCTCAGTCCAAAGCAGAGAAGCCTTCTGGATGGAATGGGATCGGAAGGGCAAAAGTTGACGCTAAAAGTCTTTCTACTCATATTGTCATGTTCGAAGAGCAGGGAAGCTGGACTTCTGATGAAGGCAAGCAATTTGACTTTAAAAACACCTTTCGTTGGACCATGCATCACACTAAGCCTCTTATCACGTTAGAGCATTTACGCCACGGGCCTGACCATCCTATTGTTTTATTTGAATTAACTCCTGTGAGTTCCACTCGTTTTGAAACTGTTCATCCTTATCTCTGCCGGCAAGACACTTATTTAGCACACCTTTATTGCGACCGACATTTTATTCAATTAAATTGGCGCATTTTAGGACCTAGTAAAAATGAGGAAATTCATTATATCTATACTTAAAGAATAGGCTGTTATTGTGCTTCATTTTATTTATATTCTTCTTGCCCTAAGTTCCGTTTTAATATTTCTATTAGCGGCTTACGCTTATAAACGCTTAGGGCGTGGGTGGTCTGTCAAACTTCTCTTCAAAGACTTTAAACGCAAAATATGGATGACAGTGAGCTTGGGTTTTTTGTTTTTGGGAATCTATCTTTTAGCTGTTGCGTTAAGTGTGCATTTTGTGCACGAGTGGAAAACAGATTTATTTTTCCTTGTTTATCAAAATCCTGTGCCTTTTATTTATGGAGGATTGTGGCTTTTTGCCTTTTTTTCTCTTAGCATTTATCTTGCTCGCATGGTCGTCAAATACTTTTATTTAACACGGGGAAAAGATTCTTAAATTTTTGAAAACAAAGGAAATAAAATGATCTTTATTCTACTTATTCTCTTATGTTTAGTGATTGGAATTTTGTCAGGTATTCCCACCGCTCCTTACTTAGCGCCTCCCTCAATTCCAACTTTGATTCTTTTTATGTCTCCTTGGTTGATTCTCTATTTTTTTTCAAATCATCCTACCATCAATGCCATTCGTTGGATGTATTTTAGCTGGGTTCTAGGAGTTTTTTGTTATTGGACTTACTTTGAAACCGTGAAAAAAATTAAAGGAAGCTAAAATGCTAGTATTCTGGAAACGATCCCACAGCAGCAAATAGACTAATTTCACACATATATTCTCTCTATGCTGAAACTTTCAAAAAGTGAAAATGAATTCCTTTGTTAAAAAATTTTTTGATCAAAATCAGCAAACGTTCTTTAATAGGAATTTGATTCAACATTTTCCTGACGAACATATGCTAAAGAATAAATTACAAAAGGGCTTCTTACCCAAAGAGGTAACGCAAATCGAGTCTAGTAAAGGTTTTCCTTGGTTTGTCCCTTTTTTAATCGCTCTTATCACCGTCTTATTTTATTTACCTGTGTTGCATAATGGCTTTATCAATTGGGACGATCCGATCAGTATTATCCAAAACTATCCTATTCGTTCGTTCAATCTAGATTCATTGAAATGGATGTTTACAAGCTTTCACACAGGAAATTGGATCCCACTCACGTGGCTTTCTCTCGCTTTAGATTATGCCATTGGTAAGTTAGATCCCAGGGTTTATCATTTGCACAACTTGTTACTGCACATCATCAATACTTTGTTAGTTTTTTTCTTATCTTTGAAGATTTTACAGCTTGCCGCTCAAGCAAATGATAAAATTAAAAATAGGTTAAGTTCATTTTCTGGAAAGGATAGGATGCAATTAATCAATCCGGAGATTTGGGCAGCTTCTTTAACAGCTTTGTTATTTGGACTTCACCCGATTCATGTCGAATCAGTTGCTTGGGCAACTGAGAGAAAAGATCTTTTATTTAGCTTATTTTTTTTATCGAGCTTGCTTCTTTATCTCCATCAAGTCTCTTCAGGCAGCGAAAAACTTTGGAAATGGATAGCTTGCTGGGGATTATTTGCTTTATCGCTCTTGTCTAAGTCGATGGGTGTGACCCTTCCCTGTATTTTTTTACTTTTAGATGCTTGGCCTCTTCAACGAATCCGTTCCCATTTTTCGAAAGTTTTATTAGAAAAAATTCCTTTTTTCCTATTGTCTTTAGCCATAGCTATCTTAACGATCTTTTCTCAAGCTCATGCAGGAGCGATGTCAGAAATGGCGAAATTGCCATTAGATTTTCGCATCATGAATGCTTTTCATTCCTTGATTTTTTATATGTGGAAAATGGTGGTACCTATTGGCCTAGTTCCTCTCTATCCGATGGGACATCAAGGATTTCAGGCTTTTTCTGATGCTAATGTCATGGCTGCTTTTTTAGTTATTTTAATTTCTTTAGTTTGTTTTTATTATCGAAAAACAATGCCTTATTTAGTAACGGTTTGGCTCTATTATATCATCACCTTGCTTCCTGTTTTAGGAATCATTCAAGTAGGCTCTCAGGCTGCTGCAGATCGCTATACTTATATTCCTTCGATTAGTTTATTCCTTCTTTTCTCTGCAACTGCTGTGGCTTTTCTTTCTCATCGAGTCGTTCTAACAAGTTTTATGACAATTCTTGTAGGAGCTCTTGGATTTCTAACAATTAAACAAATTGCAATTTGGAAAGAATCCATTAGCCTTTGGGAAAGTGCAGCTAAAGCTTATCCTGATCTTTCTATTGTGATCCATGCCAATCTAGGAAATGCTTACAATCAATTTGGGCAAACTGATCAATCTTTATTAAGTAAAGCTTTAAGAGAATATAATCGAGCCATTGCACTTCGCCAGCCGCATGCTTTTATTTATGATGGAAAAGGTATTGTTCTATTAAACCAAGGACATCTAGATGAAGCAATTGAGGCTTTTCACCAATCTATCGCTCTTGATCCAAATTGCGGATCTCCTCATCGCAATCTTTGGTTTGCTTATGAGCGAAAGGGATTGCCTGATTTAGCTTTAGCATCAATTTTAGAATCTATCAGAGTTGAACCTACATGTGCGGAAGCTTATAATACATTAGGCATCAGTTATGGACGCATGAATCAATACGAAAAGTCGATTGATGCTTTCCAAAGAGCACTTGCGATAGATCCTGAAAATTCCAAATATCTCATCAATCTAGCAACGACTTATCAGCGATGCGGAAAACTTGATCAATCGATTGAATGGTATAAAAAAGGAATTGTATTGAATGCAAATGAATCGATTTATTTTTTAAACCTTGCCAATACTTATCTTCTTAAAGGAATGGTTCTAGAAGCAATTGAAATGTTAAAAACAGCATTACGTCTTGAGCCGCAGAATGCAAATGTTTTTCAAAAACTTGCTATTGCTTATGAAATGTTAGGGCAAAAAGAATTAGCGATGCAGCATTATGAAAAAGCTCTCCATCTTCATAGAAAAAATAAATAAAGTTGTTTTAACAAATAAAAAGAGAATCTTTTGTGTTAAATAACAAAAAAATTGTCGTGGTACTTCCTGCTTATAATGCTGAGCTTACATTGGCTCGAACCTATAAGGAAATCCCTTTAGATATTGTCGACGATGTCGTATTAGTGGATGATGCCAGCCACGATAAGACAATAGAAGTTGGGCAAAAGCTCGGAATTAAACATATCATCAGGCATGAGAAAAACCAGGGATATGGAGCTAACCAAAAGACTTGTTATCGATATGCGCTTTCATTAAAGGCCGATATTATTATCATGCTTCACCCTGATTATCAGTATACTCCTAAATTAATTCCTTCAATGGCTTATGTCATTGCACAAAACATTTATCCCGTTGTCTTAGGTTCTCGAATATTGGGCAAAGGAGCTCTAAAAGGAGGAATGCCTCTTTATAAATATGTTTGCAATCGTAGCTTGACGTTATTTCAAAACCTTCTGATCGGGCAAAAGCTATCGGAATATCATACAGGATATAGAGCTTTCTCAAAAGACGTGTTTGAGACAATATCTTATGAACGTTGTTCTGATGACTTTGTCTTTGACAATCAAATGTTATCTCAAATTATCCATGCTGGATTTGAAGTCGCAGAAATGACTTGTCCGACCAAATACTTTAAGGAAGCTTCTTCTATTAACTTTAAAAGAAGCTTAATTTATGGACTTGGAGTTGTCAAAACTTCGCTCATGCATTTTTTCCAAAGAAAAGGAATTTTTCACTCTGCTTTATATGAAATTAAAACAGACTCATAAAATGAGAAAAATGATCATTTTATTGATCATTTGCCTGATTTTGATCGTTCCTATCAAAAAGATGACCACAAAAATTTATTTCAAAGATTCTCATCATGCAAAAAATCTCTTAAAAAATTTAAATGCACAGTAGATTCAATCTTTAGATGATCCTTTTATTGGTCAAATTTATAAAATCAACATGCGCAATACACCTAAAGCATATCATGCACTATTTTCCTTCTACAAAAAAAACTCTTTTCTAATCAACCGAGCTTTTGGATAAGTTTGCCCTTTACTTTATAAAAAATTTATATTATATTATTAATTCTATATTAATTAATTTTAATTAAAATAACTTAGAAATTATGCCTAATTTTTATATTAATGATAAACCTGTGCATTCTCAATTTAAAGATTGGGAAAAATCTTCAAAATTTAACAGCAAAGCACGAATTGTTGATGAAACAGGGAAAAAAGTTAATTCAAGTTATACAGGTCGTTGCTATCTATTATTTGACAAAAGAAAAAGAGATTTTTCTCCTACAGAGCGGGTCGTGAAATTTTTATTGGGATCAATGGCACTTTTTGCTTCTTTAGGATTTGCCTGGCGTTCCAAATCGGTTCGTCAACTTTTTAAAAATAAGGAAAGCGTTCGATTTGGGGTGGAAATTAAATTAAATGCACGCCAAATGGATATCTTGCATCAAATATGTCTTCACCTGAGTCAATCTAAACTTAAACATCCTTGCATTGCTGTCAATCATCAAAATAAAAGGAAGAAAGAGGATTGCAATGAAGCTGTCCAGTTATTATTTAAGTATAAGTTAATTCCAGCGCGTTCTTATTTTAAAGAAAACTCAGATCGTCTATTTACTTTAAAAGAAGCGTATTATGATCCTGATCCTGTCATTTTTTGCCATCAATTTAAGGCCTCAATGCCTTCTTACCTTATAAAGTTAGAAGGATTTGATATTACAAAAATCATCAAAGATATCCTCAATCATCCTAATTATTACGACTATCGTTTTAGTTTTCCTTCCGAAATAATTTTTAGACAATTTGTGCAAGATATTGCAATAGCCATTCTTGTGACAACATTTCCAGGGAAAAAGGTCCGAGAAGTTATTGCTGAATGCGTAAAACTCCATCCCCATTTGGATCAGAAAGCTCTCCTTAACACCTTTGATATTTGTAAGCAAAATACTCATCAACTTTTGTCCAAGCAATCTTCATCCTCCATATTAGACACTCGCTTACTTTATTGGCTGGTGGGATGTCAACCTGCTTATAGCCCTGAGGAGGAGGCTGCTTTTTCTAGCATTCAAACATTAAGAAAAGCATTATTTCTTCCCATCCAATCTACGCAAACTTCTCAAACTCTTAAAAGCAATCAGAGAGCCATAAAATCTTAGAATAGTGAAATATTTTATGATGACACAATCCAATCAAAAATAGATTGTCCCATTTTTGATTGGATCAAATTGAGGACATGCAAGATCTCATTCACATGTTACCTGTCTCATCCAAATTGATCGCAGATCTCAATGATGGCGAAGATTATTTAATTGCATTTCGCTACATCATAGCTCTTGATAACCTATAAAGTTATTGCCTTGTCTAAATTTTGCACTTAGTATCTCCCTCATTTATTGTTAGTTTGCTAGGATAATAGATCCTTTTAGAACCTGTTAAATAGAACAATCTAAACTAAGGAGAAAAACCTATGGAAAATCTTTCGCCCTTTTTTCCCATTTACATTTTTGCTGGAGATGAAGAAGAGAAAGTCTGCCAGACAAATGTAGAAAAACTCAAACTCATTTTCAAAAAAGCTTACCCGCATAGTCCGATTTATCCATTGACAAGTTCTGAGTTTTATCCCTCTGATTGGGCTTCTAATTCACTCGTTGTGTTGCCTGATGGTATATGTAGTCAATGGAAATGGCTCCATAATCCAGCTCAAGTTCAAGAGTTAAAAAAATTAACAGAATTAGGAGCCTCTGTATTTGGTATAGGAGCAGGAGCATATGCCTGTTGTAAGGAAAGTCAATTTAAAATGGAGAATGATAACATCCTCAAAAAAGCGCGGGGACTTGATTTTTATCCAGGTCAAGGGATTGGACCTTTAATCTCCGAAAAACACCTAATTTCTGGCAACCAAACAACTTCTCCAGAACCCATAGAACTCATCTGGAATTCTACGCATTTGCAACCTGATTGGCGTTTTACTAAGACAAAAGGATATACGATTATCAATGGCGGAGGATATTTTCTTCCTAGTCACCCTGAAAATGAAAAGCCTCAATATGAGGTACTTGCAACTTATAAAGACAGACCTAGCAGTGAATCTATTGCTGTTGTCAAATGCCAGACAGGCAAAGGAACAGTCGTTCTCTCTTTTCCTCAACTAGTCTATGACGCTCATGACTATCCTTTACAAGCTTTAGAAGATAGTGTTAAAGATCCTTTTTTAGAATCATCGAAAAAACAAATCAAATTATTTAAGCAAAATTATAACAAAATTGAAGAAGGAGAAGAATTTCGTTCGAACTGTTTAGGAAGTATCTTAAAAATTTTTGAACGCAATGCTTTTATTCCTTTGTATACTGTTCTGGATCTCCATTTATCCTCATCATAGTTTGAATTAATTCATTGATGAGCAAAGCTACCTAAGTGCTTTTTAGCCTTTTGTAGCTTTTTCTTTTGTTTGATGTTTTAAAATAGGATTTTTCGCTGCCCGAACTTCATCTAAACGTGAAACGGGTTGCTGATGAGGAGCTTGTTTGATCACTTCTGGTGACTCTTGAATTTCTCTAACAATTTGTTGAATAATCGTAATAAATTGATCAAGCGTTTCTTTGGATTCACTTTCTGTAGGTTCAACCAACATGCATTCTTTGACAATCAAAGGAAAATAAATAGTAGGAGCATGAACACCATAGTCAAGCATGCGCTTGGCAATATCTAGAGCTTTAATTTCTTTATTGAGATAATTATCGGCTTGAATCACAAATTCATGCATACAAGCTTGAGGAAAAGGCACAGTAAAAAACCTTTTCATTTGATTTTTCAAATAATTGGCATTGAGAACAGCTATCTCAGCAATACGGCGCAAACCAGCATTTCCATGCAATTTAGCGTACAAGTAAGCACGCAAATAAATCCCAAAATTGCCAAAAAATGTGGCGACTTGTCCAATACTCTTTTCAGAATGCCATTGCACGCGATAATTGTTTCCCACTTTTTCTACTCGAGGTATAGGTAAAAATGGCTTAAGCTTATCATTGCATAAAACAGGCCCAGAACCTGGTCCTCCTCCACCATGCGGTGTTGAAAAAGTTTTATGCAAATTAATATGCATGACATCAAATCCCATTTCTCCTGGCTTTGCGATATTTAAAATGGAATTGAGATTAGCTCCATCATAATAAAGAAATCCTCCCGCTTGGTGGATAATTTCAGACACTTGCATAATGACTTTGCTAAAAATACCCAATGTATTGGGATTCGTTAACATTAAACCAGCCGTTTTGGGAGACACCAGGCTGCGAAGCTGTTCGATATCGATATCTCCTTGCTCATTTGTGCGCAAAGGAATCGTCTTAAATCCCACCATTGCTGCAGTTGCAGGATTTGTTCCATGCGCATTATCTGGAATAAGCATTTCATTACGTTCATGATCTCCTCTTTGACGATGATAAGCAGCAATCATTTGAATACCTGTCAACTCTCCTTGTGCTCCGGCATTGGGCGTTAAAGTTCCAGCTGTCATGCCGCATAGCCCACAAAGAATCTGAATAAGCTCTTCAATAATCTGTAAATTACCTTGAACGGCTTCCTCTGGAGCTAAGGGATGTATCTTTGTAAAGCCTGATAGCTGAGCAGCGGCCTCATTAATGCGAGGATTTAACTTCATCGTGCAGCTTCCCAAAGGATAAAAATGAGTGTCAATTCCCATATTGCGTTTAGCAAGCCAAGCAAAATGGCGAGTCAAATCAATTTCTGAAACTTCAGGAAAAGATAGCTCTGTTTGACGAATATAAGCTTGAGGAGGTTGAAAAGCTTGAAAAACAGCTGAATTTTTCGGAAGGCTATAAGCATGTTGCTTAGCTTGTGACTTTTCGAAGATTGTTTTTACCATATCAAGCCTTTTTCTTTTTAAATTTACTGATAGCTGCTAAGGTAACCGAATGCTCGTCTTCAACCGCTCTAAAGAACTCTATATACTTTTTTTACCAAACCAAAGTTTGCTGCAATTATTCTGTTTAACTAACGTCGCGAGATGGCAAAGTTATTCATTAATGAATACTATTCATTTTAGCTAGTTAATTGTTTGGCCATTTGCACATAGCGATCCAGTTGCTCTTGATTTTTTGTTTCCGTCACAGAGACAAGCAAACTAGAAGCAAGATTGGGAAAATAACGTCCCAAATCAAGTCCAGGTTCAATTCCCTGAGAGCGAAAATGGCTTTGAACTTCAGAGATTGAACAATCAAATTTTACAGTAAATTCGTTGAAAATAGGTGTTTCTCCATTCACTCGAATGCCTGGAATGTTTGATAATTGATGCCGTAAATAAGCAGCTCGTTGATAATTTGTCAAAGCAAGAGCTGGGATCCCTTCTTTTCCATACCATAACATTGCAACTAAACTTGCGAAAGCAGACAGAGCTTGATTTGTACAGATATTAGACGTTGCTTTTTCGCGTCGAATATGTTGCTCTCTTGCTTGTAGAGTTAAAACAAATCCTCTTCTTCCTTTTGTGTCAACAGTTTCTCCCACAAGGCGTCCTGGCAGCTGACGGACAAACTCTTGGCGGCAAGCCATATAGCCCACATAAGGGCCTCCAAATTGTAAGGGTATTCCAAAAGGCTGACAATCGCCAACAGCAATATCAGCTCCTAATTCTGCTGCGGAAGCATAGATTCCATATGCTAGAGGATTGGCACATAAAATAGATAAAACACCTAGTTCTTTTGCTTTAGCAAAAAGTTCTTTTACCGGTTCTATTACTCCAAAGAAATTGGGAGACTGCACCAAAATTGCCGCAGTTTGATCATCTAAGTGTTGTTGAATTTTTTCTATAGCCACCTGTTGATTCTTTTCAAATGGAATCCATTCAATCGGACAATCATGGCTGCGCAAATACTGCGTAATAACTGCCCGATAGTGAGGATTTAAAGATTCGGCGATTAATAATTTCTGACGTGGTTTGTTAAGGCGCAATGCCATTAAAACAGCTTCCGCACAAGCAGATGCACCATCGTAAACAGAAGCATTAGCAACGTCCATTCCTGTCAAAGCACAAATGGCTGATTGGAATTCAAAAATGATTTGAAGCATTCCTTGAGAAGCTTCTGCCTGATAAGGCGTATAAGCAGTAAGAAATTCAGACTTACTACAAACTGCTCCTACAAGAGCTGGAACATGGTGTTCATAAGCTCCAGCCCCTAAATAGTTCTCAAATGAAGAAAACGTATTTTTAGAAGCTAATTTTTCCATGAGGCGAAAGCCTTCATATTCTGACAATCCGTCATCTTCATGAGGCGGCTTTAGTTTTAATGCTGCAGGAATACTTTCAAAAAGCTCTTCAATAGTATGAATACCAAGAGCTGCTAGCATTTCCTCAATTTGCGGTTTTTGATTGGAAACAAAATCCATGTAGAAAATCCCCTCATTTTATGCCCCATTTAGCATAGCTTGATATTCAGCAACGTCCATCAAGAGATCAATTTCTGCAGGATTTGATAAACGAACCTTATAGATCCATCCTTCTTTTTCAGGAGATTGGTTAACAAGTTCTGGAGCTTGATTTAACTTAACGTTGACTTCCACAATTGTTCCAGATACAGGAGAATAAATATCCGCAGCAGCTTTAGTTGATTCTAAAACAGCTACTTCTTGCTTTGCACTCACTTGCTTTTGCACAATTGGCAATTCAATATAGACAATATCTCCCAATTCCTTTTGAGCATACGTTGTAATTCCTACACGAGCCAAATTTTCCTCTTCTACTTCTATCCATTCATGCGAATCTGTAAATTTCATGCTGTTTTCCTCACAAAAGGCAATTCCACCACTTGAGCATGGCAGAGATTTTGACGAATTTGAATTGCGACCTCATCTCCTTTTTGTAAAGGAGTATTCACTAAAATTAATGCAATGCTTTCATTTAAGGTAGGAGAAAAAGAACCAGACGTCACTTCTCCAATGATCTTTCCTTCTTTGAAAATAGGATAACTTTGGCGTGCGACTCCACGATCTAACAAGCGAACGCCATAAGCATAACGCTTTGTCTGACTTCGCTCTAATTGTTCCAATGCCTCTTTTCCAAGAAAAGAGGGTTTATCCCATTTAATTGTCCAAGCTGCCACACTTTCGTTTGGGGAAATGGTATCACTCAATTCATGTCCATAAAGAGCAAATCCCATTTCAAGACGCAAAGTATCGCGAGCCCCTAATCCCGTTGGTTGAATTCCATAGGCTTGTCCTTTATCCATTAACAAGTCCCACCATTCGACTATCCGATCTGCTGATCCATAAAATTCAAATCCTCCAGCTCCTGTATAACCTGTCCTTGAAATAAAAAAATCCCCTCGATCTCCTAAAGATAAAAAGTGCATCGGTTTGAGTGATTCGATTTGAGGAACTAAAGAGGTTAGAAGAGGCAAGGCAAATGGACCTTGAAGCGCTAAAATCCCCGATTGGCTAAAGACCTCTTGAATTTCAACATCTAATCCCTGCAGATGCGCTTGCGTCCCTAAATGAGCCAAATCTTTATCACGATTGCTTGCATTGGCAATGACAAAAAAATGGGTGTCATCAATTTTATAAATGATCACATCATCCACGCTGCCGCCTTGAGGATGACACCAAACCGTATAAGTAGCCGATCCTGCAGCTTTACCTGCTACGCAATTCGTCGAAAGAGAATCCAGCAGACGCTCTGCATCCATTCCAGTTACTTTAATACGTCCCATGTGAGAAACATCAAAAATTCCAACAGCCTGACGGACAACCTGGTGCTCAACAAGAACACCTTGATATTGAACAGGCATGTCCCAGCCTGCAAAGGGAACCATCTTGGCTCCTAAAGCGAGATGTCGATCATATAATGCTGTTCTCATTTGACTAAATGGATAGATCCCCAAAGAGATGGTTGCTGTTCAATTTGATAATCTGTGGAAACAACCGCAAAATGTTGCGGCTCTCCTTCATAACGATTAATGCGATAAGTAAACCCTAATCGATCAAATTGCTTGGGATCATATCCATATAAGCATTGACTGGGAATGAAAATTTTCATGATATATTCATTCTTTTTCAATTGCGTTTGACAATAAAGCGCTTGCGGATCGCATAAAGGATGCCTATCTTCCGTTCTAAAATGCGTTTTCTCCCCTTTGACAATTCCGTCTACTGCTAAAGGCAAGAAAAAGAAATGATGGCAAAAACGTGTGTTAAAACCTGCTGATTTGAGATCACGTGTATCAAAAAATAACTCTATACTATCTCCCTCTTCTACAGGAGGATAAATAGACTCCGTGGCCTGCTGGCTGACTTGAATATGGCAAGCAATTCCTTCTTCATGCCATCCCATTGCCACTTTGGCAAATGTGTCTTCCTGTGTCAAACGATGAGTAGAGGGTAAAGCATAACTTGTCAAAGAAGGAATCTGATCTTTCTTAGACAAATAATGACAATCACAAGAAAGAGCAAAAAATTGAACTGGATTTAAAGCAAAAGGCTCATTTTCAAACATAAATCCTACACATTTTAAATGTTAAACATCAGAGTGTGCCTCTGAAAGTCTTCAAGAATGCCTATGAATAGCTAAGACGATCAAAATTATTAAAAAAAAATTTTGAAATAGAATAAAAAAATATTTAAATCTTCAACCATTAAATATAAAATAAATTATTTTAATTCTGAACCATCCTTCCTCAGAAATACAATATTCTTCTTGTTTTTTATTTTCAATTAAGAATAATTTATATGAATTAGTTCTTAATTGATTAAACCCTTTAATCAATTAAAGGAATCTATAAATAAACGGTAATATTGCCACTAACCCTGTTCAACTATAAGGTTATCATGAGTATTTCTAATTTAATGCAATCCTCTTCAGTTACCCAATACTGGGGCCAATTTTCTCGAGCAGCATCCTCTTCTATTGCTCCCTGGGGCAAAGTGATCCTTGCAACCAGTGCAACAGCACTTATTGGATTAGGCGCTTATAGTTGGAGACGATCTGATCAAGATGAGCAAGATGCATTTGATCCAGATTTTGACAGCATCAAAGAAAAAGTCTGCCAAACTTATGGATATGTATTTGGAGGCTTTGCCATCACTGCTGCTGCTGCTGCTGCCAGCCATATTAGCGGCCTTTCTTTAAAAATTCTCATGAGCAATAGCTATGTTTTACCTATTGGATTAACCGTTACTTCTATTGTATCTCTTGTTTCCACAATGCTTATCTCTAAAGAGGATACAAAAACAAAGCATATTGCTTGGACAATTTTCAATGTCAGCATGGGTATGGGGCTATCTCCACTTTGTTTCTTAAATAAAGCCTTAATTGCTCAAGCTGCTTTTATTTCTCTTGGTGTAGGAGGACTTTTAAGTCTTTCAGCCTTTTTAGCTCCTGATAGAAAATTCCTTGAATGGGAAGGACCTTTAATGACAGCTCTAACAACGTTATCGATTGCTAGTGCTGTTGCGGTTTTCTTTCCACGTAGTGCATTTGCTTATGGCGTAGACCGTGCGTCTTTATATGGAGGCTTGCTTATTTTTAGCGGTCTTTTAATGTCTAGCACTCAACGTTTGAAAGAAGATGCGACAAAGCAATCAAATGACCAGTTTGACCCGATCAATTCATCTATGAGCATTTATTTAGATACGATGAACCTCTTTATTAGAATTTTGAGAATTTTGTCTGAAAATAAAAAAGACGAAAACGGTTAATTAATCGTTAAGTCTTATTTTTAGCTTTTTTCACCTTTAAAATCGCCCAATCTTTCTCTGAAGGATTGGGCGATTTTTTTATCAAAAAGTTTAAAATTCAAAAGCTTCGCTCTTTTTCTCACATCACAGTTTTCCTTCTGCTTGAGAATGCCATTGAAATCCTATCAAAAATTATTTAGTTTGATTTTTTTAACTTTACCTTAGGAATATTGTATGTCTTTCAAGCATTGTTTGTTATGGATAGGACTAAGTTTAAGCATTCTTTTTGCTGGAATTTATAGTTTAACTTTTTCCTTTATGGCTCAGCACGACTCGCAATTAAGCAATATAAATCAGCATGCAATAGAGATGTCAAAAATCAGCACTTTTGCGCAAAGTTTGACAATTCCTCTCTATTTTGAAGTTAATCAAGGACAAACAGATCCAGTTGTCAAATATTTGACTCGCGGAAATGGATATATTTTTTACTTTACTCCTCAAGAAATCATCATGTGTTTGCAAAATGGAGGAAAGGGTGAGAGGACATGCTCTGCATTAAAAATGCAATTTGTCGGAGCGAACGCCACTTCCATCATAAAAGGAATAGATGAGCAAGAAAGTAAAAGCCACTATTTTCAGGGAAATGACCCTCAAAAATGGCATTCCAATATTTCCCATTATGCCAAAGTTTCGTATCGAAACTTATATCCAGGGATTGATGTCGTTTTTTATGGCAATCAGCGGCAGTTAGAATATGATATTTTGGTTGCACCTGGCCAAAATCCAGAATCCGCGCGCTTACATATTGACGGTGCTCAAAATCTTTTTGTCGACAATAGCGGCAACCTCCATATTCAAGTTTCCAATTTTCAAGAAATGCAGATGCATAAACCTACGATTTATCAAGTGATTGAAGGTGAGAAAATTTTCATTGAAGGACAATTTAATCTGCTTGCAAACAATGAGATCGGTTTTAAATGTGGGAAATATGATCCAAATCAATTATTAGTCATTGATCCTGTCTTAATTTATTCAAGTTTTTTAGGCGGAAGTATTGGTGATCAAGGAAATGGCATTGCGGTCGACAACGATGGCAATGCTTATGTCGTAGGAGAAACATCTTCAGCCAACTTTCCCATCACTGCAGGTGCTTTTCAAACGACAATTGGAGGATTTTCAGATGCAACAATTACCAAAGTTAATGCAACAGGAACAGCTCTTATTTATTCCACTTATCTAGGTGGTTCTAGCAATGATTCTGGACGCGGAATAGCTGTTGATAGCAGCGGCAATGCTTATGTCACAGGATTTACTGTCTCTACAGATTTTCCAATTACTGTTGGCGCTTTTCAAACAACATTTGTAGGAGTAAGCTTTGATGCTTTCGTCACGAAATTAGATCCAACAGGTTCAGCACTTGTCTATTCGACTTACTTAGGAGGCTCTGGTTTTGATGCAGGGCAACAGATTAAGATTGATGCAAGTGGCAATGCTTATGTCACAGGACAAACTCAATCTACTGATTTTCCTACCACTTCTGGAGCATTTCAATCTACTTTATTAGGAGTCAGCGATGCTTTTGTGACAAAGTTAAATCCTACTGGAACAGCTCTTGTTTATTCTACCTATTTAGGTGGTAATGACCAAGATGGAGGGCAGAGCATTGCCTTAGATAGCAATAACAATGCTTATGTCACAGGATTTACTTCTTCTACAAATTTTCCAACTACAGGTGGTGCATTTCAGACAACACTTGCAGGAATTACTGATGCTTTTGTCACAAAATTAAACTCAACTGGAACCGCTCTTGTTTATTCTACCTATTTAGGAGGAGGCGATTCTGATACTGCCAATAGCATTACCTTAGATAGCAATAGCAATGCATATATTGTAGGAAGCACTGCTTCCTCCGATTTTCCAGTGACTGTAGGTGCTTTTCAAACCATAAAACTTAGTCCTGATGGGAGTACTGATGCTTTTGTTACGAAATTTAATTCCGATGGAACCAGTCTGATTTATTCGACTTATTTAGGTGGTACTGGTTTTAATAATACAGCCGCTAGCGTTTCGGTAGATAGCAATAATAACGCTTATATTGTAGGAACGACTAATTCATCCGATTTTCCAACTACAGCGAATGCTTTCCAATCTTCATTAGCAGGAGGATTCAATAACGATGCGTTTATTACAAAGCTAAATTCTGCTGGTACAGATCTGATTTATTCGACTTATTTTGGCGGCACCAACTTCGATTCGGGACTTGCTTCTGCTTTAGATAGCAGCCAAGTCATTTATATGACAGGGGCTACCGCTTCTTCAAACTTTCCAGTCACTGCAGGAGCATTCCAGTCAACGATCCGAGGTTCCACTGATTCTTTTGTTGTCAAATTTGCTGTTAACCTGCCTCCGATTGTGACAGCTCTTTCACCTAACTTTGGGCCGGAAACAGGCGGAACTATTGTCACTATTACAGGAGCTAATTTTGCAGGAACATCAGCTGTTTTTTTTGGAGCAACTCCTGCAGCTTCCTTTACTTTGATTAGTGACTCTCAGATTATAGCGACCTCGCCTCCCGGTACAGGAACAGTCAATGTCACAGTGACTACACCTGCTGGAACTTCAGCACTAACTCCTGCTGATCTTTTTTATTATCAAGCAGCTACATTAACAACATTGACTGTTTTTCCTAACCCTTCGATTTTAGGACAAACTGTCGCTTTGACAGCAACCGTTTCTCCTTCTACAGCAACTGGAACAATTCATTTCTTCGATGGGACAACTTTAATTGGTACAGTTCCTGTAACAGGAGGAAGCGCATCGCTAAGCAGCAGTTCTTTTGTTCTTGGAACACATTCGCTAACTGCTGTTTATAGTGGAGATCTTAACTTTTTAGGGTCAACTAGCAATCCTGTCATTCTAGTTATTCAAGAACCTACGACAAGTGCATTATCTGTATTTCCTAATCCAGCAACTTTCGGTCAAGCCGTCACCTTAAGTGCAACGGTTTCTCCTTCTTCTGCCACAGGAACTGTTAGCTTCTTTGACCAATTTGGCCTGCTGAGTACAGTTCCTCTTGTCAACGGAACTGCCTCTTTTATAACGAGTTCTTTGTCTATTGGGACGCATTTGATCACTGCTGTTTACAATGGAGATGCTAATTTTAGCGGATCAACGAGTTCAGAAATTATTTTAATTATTAATGCCTCTGCTATTTTGCCTCCTACTCACCTCAAAGGCAATCAAAAAGCTAACCGCTTTGCCACGCAAACAGATTATGTCAATGTCATCACCTGGCAAGCACCTGCTGAAGGAATTCCTCCTGTTTCCTATCGCATTTATCGTAATAGCGACTTGACGAAATTAGCAGCAGAAATTTCCGCTAATCAACAATTGCGCTTTGAAGATCACAACCGCAATCCAAAGAAAACCTATCGCTATTTTATTGTATCAGTGGATCAATTTGGCAACCTATCTGCAGCTGCAACAGTGACGGTTAAGGAGAGAAAATGAAAGATTAATTGATCTTTTGTTAACAATGAAGGCAACCTCAAAGCAAATGTTATGACGACGTTTGCTTAAATAAAAAGCCTCTAGATTTTTGATTAAGTCAAAAATCTAGAGGCTTTTTTTAAGCTTGGAATTGCGTTCTACTCATCCAAGCAATTTTAATCAGACAATCTTATTCCATTGTTTCAGGTCCTTCCACAGGCTCATCAGCAGGAATATTTAAATAAGCTAATGAGAGAGCATTTTTGCTCTTGAGATCTTGCAACACTTGTTGCATCAATTGACGCTGAGCTTCTGCTCCTAGCAAAAATTGAGCTTGCTTGACTTGTTGAGCAATGGCTGCAGGTTGAACATTTGCCATTTCCTTGTTCTTCACCTGATAAAAGGCTAAAGAACCGTTAGCTGAAGTTTTGAGTTCTGACCAAGCATTGGGGTTTAATGCAAGAGCTTCTGCAACATCAAGAGTTTCTTCTTGATTTTGACGATTAGCCGTTAAGGTCACTTTTTCAATTTTCCATTGATCGGCCACAGGTGAGCGATTAGCTAGGACAGGACCTGAAAGATCCTCTTTCGTCGTATCTCCTTTCACCCACTGATCAGCACTTGCTGGATTTTTTTCAACTTCAGCTTTGATCTTATTGAGATAATTATAAAAACGAAGAGAAGCTAATTGATCTTTACTCCAAGCTTTTTTATCTTGATCCGGAGTTAAGCCCTTTTGAACGGATTCTAAAGCAGTTAAAACTTTTTCCAGGTATTGATTCGCTACTGAATCTTGAACATTCTTAAATGATTTCCATTCTTTTTTATCATTTTGATAAAGCGATGGATTTTGCTCGCGAATGCCAGTATAATGTTTCTCTAATACACGGTCGCGTATTTCATCTAATGTTCCATCAGAACGAGCTTCTGCAAATGTTAAAATTTCTGAATTCTTCGCACGATCTAAAACTATAATGCGATAATACACTTGATCATCAGCACTAAAATTATAAAGTGAGTCTTGTGGAGCAGGCTGCTCTCCAAGCGACGCTTGATCTAATAAACTGATAAAAGCTTGACGCTTATCTTTTTGGTCTAGGCCGCTGAAAGGCATTTTTCCTCCCTGCGTACGCAATCCCACAATCATTTTTTCAGGCTTTGCATCACTTAACGCTTGATTCATCCATTCAGGATGAGCTTTGACAATAGCTTGCTTAGCAAAAGCATCGACAATTGTCCGTGTTGTAGAATCTAAATTATCGAGCGCTTCAAATCTTTCGTCGCGATTTTCCGCTTTTTTAGCACCAAGAGTTGGAAATTGCTTGGCTAACATTTGCCAATTTTGATCTTCTAGCTCCCAATTCCACAAGTCTCGTAAGCTAATCCGTGCTTGCAAAGCTTTCTGACTTACTTGAGCGACTTCTAGCTCATATCTTTTTTGCACTAATTCAGGATAATTTTTAGAAACTTCTGTTACAGCTAAAAACTGTTGAGGCAAAGCTAAAGGATCTGATTTATTTTGCTTAGCAACCGCTTGTAAATAAACTTCAAACTTTTGCAAATCATCATAATTTGCCAATTTCAGAGAAGAAGGCAAACGGTAGAGATCTAAATTGACTGTTTGATTGGCAAACTGTTGAAGTTGCTGGCTTGCAATTGCATCAACCAAGGCATTAGCTCCAGCATCATGAAAATAACGGCGGAATAAAAGAACTTGGCGCCAAATTTTAACGGCTCGCGCTTGATCCATATTTAGACGTCGCAATTGCTCGTTTAAATACTCCTCAGGTGAAGTCACTCCTAAATTAGGATTGTTGAGATTTTGCTGATAACTGAGCTGGGTATTGCGGACTAAATCTGTTAAAACTTCAGCTTTGGAAACTTCGTAGCCTTGAGCCTCAGCTAAAATAGCGGCGTTAATAATAAATTCGCTAATCAAACGTGTAAAGCGAGGGCCAAACCAATCCTCTAATGTATGGTAACCAAACAAAGAAAGATCCATTTCATTCAATCTTTCATCAGGCTTAAGCCAATTGTATTGCTTTTCCTGGTAACGCAAAATATATTTTAGAGTTTGAGCCGGAACTTGCTTTTCAGCTAAGAAAAGCTTAACGCGACTATTAAAAGCATCTGAATCTAATCCATTTTGTGCAGCGCGTATAGCATCAAAATGAGCATTCATTTCTGGAGCAAAATAATTCCACACATTTTCAACACTCAAAAATCGCGCTTGTGGATGCGAATATAATGTATATTTTTTCTCTTTAGCCAACCGCTTATCAATGTCTTCTTGCAAGTCTTCACGATAACCAAGAGCTAATTCCAAGCCAAGACCGGTTTCGAGAAAATCTTTTCGAATCACACCGTCATTCAAAAAATTAGGTCCCCACATTCCACCATACAGCATTTTATCTTCATTATCTGTAGCTAAAAAAAGAGCCATTTCATCAACATCAGAGCGTGTCACTTCCCGCCCGTTAACAGCTTTAAAGGCAATCTGTTCGCGCCAAGCATTAGAACCTAATGTGCTATACGTTCCAAAAAAGGAAAACGAAATAATGATCACAACAGTAATGACCAAGAAAAAATAGCGCTGGTACCTGCGAAAAAAATCGAGCATGGGTATATAATCTCCAGAGTTAAATCCAAGTTCTTTTCAACGGAAAAACCTCGCAAGCGCTTGCTTTAAGTCAACGAATAAAATCAAAAACTCACTTAAATCAAGAACTTGTAGCTTTAAATTCACTCTCTTAGTGACGAATAATCTTATCAAAAACTTCCTTTCCTACAAAATCTTTTTAAAACAGTGCTACAGAATCGAATTTTCTTGTTGCTAAATCCATTATTCAATATTGATTTTAATTTAAATATTAATTAAAATTTTACATTTATTTAATTTCATAAACTACGATCTATGCTTGAAACACTTTCTAATTCCATCAATTATTTTAAAATTTTAATTTCGACACCTCAGCAAGATAATGTCTCTCTCGTTGTTGATTTACAACGAGATTTTAATCATTACTCTTTTTTAAGGCATCATCCCAAAGAACGACATGCAATCGAGCAAGTTTTTCAAAAAACAGTGATTAACCAAGGACAATGCGTCTCTGCTCATGAATTATTACAAGCCTCGACATGCCGTAAAGAAGATTTAATTTTATTGGATAAAATGGGATTTTCTCAATTAGGCGATGATCCAGAAGTCGGAATGGTGTTAGAGCATCCCGCTTTGAAAGGATGGCTGATTAAGAAAAATTATGGCTACAAAGTCGTCAATCAACTATCAGGGAGAATCACTAAAAGTGTGGAAGGCAGAGATTTTCCAACCTGGATGCTCCCTCCTCATTTGCAAAAAGGGTCAAAACACAAGACAATAGGAGTCCAAGTTCCTAATGACGTGATTAATCCTTTACGCGTTGTTGTATTAGAAAAGGGACGCCAATGCATTGATGATTTAAAATTGGATAAAGTTCGCGCTGCATTGGAATATCTTTATGTATTACCTGTGACAAAGAATAAAACTCAGGCGCCTTGGTATGAAAGTGTCGTTGTCATTTCAAAGAAAGAAAATATTGTATCTGAAAAAGAAAATATTTACCGTTTTATTGAAATGGCACGAAAACATCCTAAAGAATTGTTAAAACTTGCTACTCAAATCGCTCTGTTTATTAAATATACCCAGCTAACAGACGTTCATTTAGGAAACATCCGTTTCTTATCTGATCACAAAGATACAATTTTTTTTATGGATGGTGAACCTATAGGTGGGCTATCTGATGCCTCGGAACCGCGCATGGCAAAAGCGATGCAAGCATTTGATCCTGGCTTCTTTCCCCTATTAGGATTGAAAAAATTAATCACAAGTCTCCGCGAAGATATGGAATTTGCCCGCATTCCCGAAAGTGACATTCAGAAAGTTCAAGAAATATTTAATCAAGCGATCAATCCCATACAAGCTGATATTATTCGGGAAAGACGCTGGATTTGGATTAATCAATCTTTGAATCATTATCTCTCTCTGTTAAATTCTTTTATCTTAACAATCTTTTCAACAATGCAAAATACCTATCAACATTTCTTTATTTTGCGCCGAGTCTCTGGTTAGAGAATGTCTTTGATTTACTAAGCATTTGATTGACGCAAATTCCTTGACTCCATTGCTTGTTGTCTGCATCGCCTGCTCTATTAAAATCATATAACAGCCAATAGAGATAGGCAATGCAGCCTAAAATTTCATCTTAAAGCAAACAGTATTAATTTGAATTTTGTTTGCTTCTTTAATTCTTCTTGTTTAAAAAAAGCTTAGAATTTTAAAGATCAATATTTTCATTTAGTTCGAGACTAAGTATGCCTGGCGACGATACAAACTTTCCTATTGATGTCAAAAGTCCTTTTATCAACTTTTTGCAAAAAATCATTCTCTGGAGTGTTCAAGTTTTAGCCTTTCTCATGGTGGTTGTGATTTTGTGGTCTGTGGCTGACGTGGTTTACACCCTTTATCTCAAGTCCCAAGAGCCTTATCTTCTGATTAATGATTTTGATGAGGTATTAGCCGTTTTTGGTGCTTTTCTCGTTGTTCTTATTGCCATTGAGATTTTTCTCAATATCATTCTCTATCTCAAAAAAGATATGGGGCATTTAAAACTTGTCATGGCCACAGCTTTAATGGCCATTGCTCGAAAGGTGATTATTCTTGATTACGACCAAGTTTCCGATTCGCATATGCTGGGAATGGGTGCTTTAATCCTAGCACTAGGCATTTCTTACTGGTTTATTTGCTACACGCATCATATTGTTCGCTCTCAACCGGCAAATGAGAAATCTTCTAAATGACAAAATAGTTCAGTGACATTCAATTAAAAAATGTCACTCCTTCGGGCGGCGCAAGTCAAAAAGGAGAATAATCGCAGACAGCTCGCTCTGCTGACTATTCATCCTTAATCCAAGAATCTAGCAATTTAGAATCTTCTTCTAAGTTGATTGTAATTATGCTCAAACCAAGCAGAATGACCAGACATTCTTTGAACGTCGTAATGTTCTTCAAAGCTGCTATAAGTGGGAAGACGTGCATTAGCAGGAAAAAGCCCTAAATTAACACCCTTTTGCGCTAATTCAGCTGCTTTATGTGAGTTTTCATACTCTAAATATTCCATTGATCTCACATAATCATCTCGTTCAATTTCGCCTCTCGCAGCTAAAGAATCGTAATAATGAATTTTAGAATTTACTGCTGCATTCTGCAATT
The DNA here is from genome assembly GCA_044226925.1 of Parachlamydiaceae bacterium. Lineage (GTDB taxonomy): Bacteria > Chlamydiota > Chlamydiia > Chlamydiales > Parachlamydiaceae > JANWJE01. Next base: position 1,088,634 of record JBGAGC010000001.1, on the reverse strand, counting down.
CAAATAAAATAGAACCAATTAATGCTCCTTTTGAATGTCGGGAAGTAGGAGCTGCATTTACAGCAATAATACGATTGTCAGGATCCCAGCACGCTCCAAATTGCTCGCATACAGGAATACTCTTGTTAATGACAATTCTAATGGGCCCTTCTTTCTGAATGGATGTCATTAAACTCTGGGCTTCAGGCAATTTTTGAATTGTCTTGATGACATCTTCTAATTGGCTTGAATAACGAATAGGAGTTAAACGATCGAAATCACTATTGGCAGCAAACAAGAAAGGTGTTTGACTAGCGATCATCATACAGAAAACGGCAACAATTTTTTTAAACATAAATGCCTCCACATTGAGTCTAGTGGAAAAGCATAACGAGCATGAAAGATCATTGCAAACAGAAAAACACCTTTCTAGATATTATCAAAAAGGTAAAATTTGAATTTACAAATCTTATTAAATTTTTAAAAACAGCCTTAAAACAACTTCAAAACAATCATTAAAACAATTTTTCGTCTATATTAAATGCTCAAAGAGAATGGATAAATTGTTGTAAAAGGTTTTTAAGTTGGATGCGTGCTTCTTGCAATTGCTGCGTTGTTGTTTGAGAATTGAGCATGCAATAGCTATGCATTTGCATGGCTTCTAATACTGATTCATAATTTTTAAGAACCCTGCAAAGTATCTCTAGTGGAGGGAATAATAAGGAAAGGCTTGCTTGATGAAGTAATCCAAATCGCGTACGTCGTTGAGCGGCTCCTCCTATTTTTTTTCCTTCTATAATTAAATCATATTGAGTCGGCTTTGCCATGCAGAAAGCATGACAATCTTGACTAGAGCATGGAGAATCTATCGGCAACAGCTGTGGCTGTAGAGAATGTTGAGTAAAGAAGGAAACAATTTCCGCAACTTTTTGATTAATAAAGGCATAATTCTCTAACGTATTAAGCGAAAAGCGAGGATGGTTGGCCGGAATTAAAATGGAAAAAGCAAAGTCTGAAAGATGGAAAATCATTCCTCCGCCTGTCGGACGTCGAGCCATTTGCAATCCACATTCTTCTAAAGCTTTAAAATCTAGATAGCGAGAAGGATCAGTAAAATATCCATATGTCAGACAAGGATTTTGCCATTCATAACAATGCAAAATGGGAAATGGATTCGACTCCAACTGTTCGAGCAAAAAAGCATCTTTAGCCATAATAGCATCAGGCAATAAACGACCTGATTCAATGATTTGCCAAGAAGCCACTGATTCTACTCTCCTTAACGGTAAATAATGGGATGAAGCCTGTCATTAAGCTTATCATTAAAAACATACCCCAAGCGCTTTAATGCGTGTGTATGAGGATCTTGCGGCTGCAGCTGATAGTGAGCAGACATCTGTGTATAAACAATTAAGTAAAACCGCTGTCCTTCATGAAGATATAAACTATCCCATTTAATCGGAATATTGGGTCGAAAAAAGATGACATGGCCTGGTTGACTGGGGAAAATATCAGCACCTTCGGAAGGAATTTTCTCAAAAGGAACTGTTTCTTTTCCCCCTAAAGACAGCATTAAACCACATGTCACGCCCTGAAGACAGCTGACAGCTTCTAACGTTGTTGTTTGTTCTAAAAAATGAGTATAAACTTGAGGAGCTGTGGCGGAAAGCTGAGTTTGCTGATGACGGGCTGGGAAAAGTTGATCGCAACCCAAACGTAAAGGTTTTTTTTCAATTAATTCGGAAGCGATTTCAGCAAAACGAGTTTGCGTCACAAGCTTACGCAAGATAGAGTTGGAACGCCATAAATCATGGCCTTGAAGATATAATTGTTCAGAAGGCAGTAAACGCAACCGTTCTGGAGATGCATTTAAACGTTCTGCTAAAACCTGGTCAATGGCTTGATTGGCAAGGGTAAGTTGATCATTTGATATCAATTCTTCAAACTCAATCCACCCGTGATTTTGAAAAAAATTTCTATGTTCTTTAGCTGTGGCAAATTTCATGATAAATAAATGGTTAATAGATAGGGTTATGTCTTCAAAAATTTTGAAGACACGCTCTAGATAATTTGGTACAATAAGGCTAGCAGAAAAAGGCATTGTTGCCTAGAATACTTTGTATGAATCAGATGGAACACCTACTTCAACACATTCCCGTTATTGAGACTAAGCTTGGTTATACGTTTCAAGATCGCTCGCTTTTAACGCTTGCCTTTGTTCATCGTTCTTTTATTAATGAAAATCGCATGATTACTCATCATAATGAACGATTAGAATTTTTGGGAGATGCTGTTTTAGGGATGTTAATTTCGGACTATCTTTATTGCCACCTTCCCTCAACTCCTGAAGGACAACTTTCCTATTTACGTTCGCGCCTTGTAGAAGCCAGTTCTTGCGTCAGCTATGTACAGAGTCTCGACATCGCTCCTTATATTTTATTAGGCAAAGGGGAGCGTATGAATGATGGGCGTGGACGAGAGTCCATTTTGGCTGATTTATTTGAAGCCATTATTGGAGCCATCTATCTAGACGGAGGATTAGAAGCTGCAAAAAATTTCTTATTCCGCAAGTTTACGCCTCAAATTGAAATGATTTTGAAAACTCCTTTGCGCAATTGGAAAGCTTTATTACAAGACTATTGCCAAAAGAAATACCAGCAAACACCTATTTATCACGTTTTACACGCATCGGGTCCCGACCATAGTAAAGTCTTTGAAATTTCCGTTCTTGTTAATCAACAAGAATTGGGTCGGGGAACTGGAGCCTCTAAAAAAGAAGCTCAACAAGCAGCGGCTGCCGATGCCCTTTCGCGTTGCGATTCTTCCGAACTTTGCCTTTAAAATTTTAAATTAAATTTTATGACGCTTGGCAACAAGCTAAAGGAAAAGGTTTTATTATGGCCAAACAAAAAAACGTTTGGTTTTGTTCTGAATGTGGACAAAAACAATATAAATGGGTAGGACAATGCCCTTCTTGCAATCAATGGAACACCTATCAAGAAGAATTGGAAATGTCTTCTTTATCACAGCGGTTCGAGGCTCAGCCAACCACTGCAAGCCGCCCTGTTAAACTTCATGAAGTTAAACTACAAGACACTCCTCGTATTTTGACACAAATTGGCGAGTGCGATCGCTTATTAGGGGGAGGCATTGTTCCGGGCTCTTTGACTCTAGTTGGCGGCGACCCTGGAATTGGAAAATCCACTCTTTTACTGCAGCTTTCTAATGCCCTTGCTAAACAAGGACTTGTTGTGCTTTACATTTGCGGTGAAGAATCTGTCCAACAAACCTCCTTACGTGCTCATCGTTTAAATATTCAAACAGAAAATTTACTTTTGCTATGCGAAACAAATTTTTCGATCATTAAAAATCAAATTGACCAGATTAATCCCGACGTCTTAATTGTCGACTCCATTCAAATTGTGTATAAGAGCGAAATCTCGTCTGCTCCTGGTTCTGTTTCTCAAGTTAGAGAAACAACAACAGAGTTTATGCATTTAGCAAAAGGAAGAGGAATTTCAACATTCTTAATCGGCCATGTCACAAAATCAGGCGACATTGCAGGCCCTCGTGTTTTGGAACACTTAGTCGACACCGTTCTTTACTTTGAAGGAGATAAACAACATAATTACCGTATGATTCGCGTTGTCAAAAATCGTTTTGGACCAACTGATGAAATCGCTGTCTTTCAAATGAGGCAAACGGGATTAGTTGAAGTTCCCAATCCTTCAGAAATTTTTTTAGAAGAACGTCGCAAAGAAATTACGGGTTCTGTCATTATTCCCACTTTAGAAGGTTCGCGCCCCATTTTAGTAGAAGTGCAAGCTTTGGTGACGGATACTGTGTTTAGTACACCTTCTCGACGCTGTACAGGACTAGATCAAAATCGGCTAGCGCTTTTACTAGCAGTTCTTGAAAAACGAATGGGATATCACCTGCATCGCTGCGATGTCTTCGTCTCGGTTGCAGGAGGGCTACGCATATTAGAACCTGCCATTGATCTTGGCATTCTTTTAGCAACTGCTTCTTCCATGCAAAATCGAGTATTGGATCCAGAGACAACGATCGTAGGCGAGGTGGGGCTTGGAGGCGAGGTCCGGAGTGTATCTCGGATTGAAAGTCGATTAAAAGAGGCCATCCATATGGGATTCCAACGCTGTATTATCCCAAAGCGAAATTTAAAAGGAATTTCAGAAGATTTTCGTAAAAAAATTAGAATTCAAGGTGTTGAATTTGTCGAAGAAGCCGTTAACGCAGTCCTCAGATAACCTCATTCTTTCAGTTGGAGCACGTCCTTCTCCTCTCTCACGCGCCCAAGTGAAAGAAATCTTGGAAGCTTTGCAGCAGTATCATCCTGACGTGAGTTTTGATATTCATTATCTCACAACTGTAGGAGATCGGGATCAAAAAACATCTTTGCGCACCCTGGACCGCACTGATTTTTTTACCAAAGATATTGACACCTGGGTTTTACAAGACCAAAGACGCTTAGGTATTCACTCAGCAAAAGATTTGCCCGTTCCTCTGACAAAAGGTTTAAGTCTTTTTTGTTTGACACGAGGAGTCGATCCATCTGACTCTCTTGTTCTTCGTCCTCGTCAAACTTTAGAAAATTTACCAACCGGAGCACGTATTGCCACTTCCTCCATCCGCCGAGAAGAAACAGTCAAGCAATTAAGATCTGATCTTTCATTTTATGATCTCAGAGGAACAATTGAACAGCGTTTAGCCAAATTAGAAACGGGCGAAGCCGATGGTGTTGTTGTGGCAGAAGCAGCTTTAATTCGATTGGGATTGACGCATCTCAATCGCCTTCGTTTGCCAGGAGCAACAGTGGAAGGTCAAGGACAATTAGCTGTCGTGGGACGAGAGGAAGACGAGGACATCCGAGCTCTGTTTAATTGCTTAGATATCCGTTAAGAGATACCTTTAAATAAAAATTAGTCAATGCCTATGGCAAAAATTAGCCCGACAATGAGTGCGCCTATTGCCGAAGCAATGGCAGTTTCACGTACATTAAGGCTAGGAGTGGTATATCCTAATTTTATGCCTGGTCCATTCCAAATAATATATACCAATGTTCCCATTGCACCTATACAGGCCCCTATAAAAAATCGTTCTATAGTCGCAAATATTGCTTTTACAACTTCACTTGTTTTATTTATAACAGCTTTCGTGATATCAACCACTTTACTGCTCACATCACAATATGTGACATACAAATGATTAATGCTTGAGGCGATCATTTTATCTTACCTTCTTAAACACTTATTAAACTTTTAAAAACAATAAAGGGACTGTTGATAATATCCCATTCATCTTATGTATGTCAAAACGTATTCTATACTTAGGGCTTGACCCCACTCATTACCAAACAAATGGCGAAATCACGCACTGGCCTATTATTCAAATTATTCCCCGCTCTTTTAATGATCCTTTAATTAACGAAACTCTCAGCAATTTTAAGTCTTATACCCATATCATAATCACGTCTAAAACGACTGTCGCAATTTTAAAGGACTATTTACCGCGATTTGGGATAGATCTTCGACTATGGGCAACAAAACTAACTTTAGCCGTTGGACGAGTCACAGCTCAGCATTTAGAAGATTGTGGAATTATACCGGCAAAAGTGGCTACAGAAGAAACAGCTGAAGGAATGATCCATGAACTTCAACAACTTTCTTTAGAGCATGCCCATGTTTTTTGGCCTCACTCTTCCCAAGCCCGTCCCATGATCAAAAATTTCTTAGCAACACATCATATCCGCCATACAACCTGCATTCTTTACGATCCCTCCCCTCATAGGCCTACCAAGTTGCCTTTTTTAGAAACTTTTGATGAAATTGTCTTTACTAGTCCTTCAACAGTACAAGCCTTCTTGCATATTTTTGGATCTTTCCCCTCGCACATTAAACTAACAGCAATTGGACCCATTACTGCTCAGGCGTTAAGGGTGTGTCTCTGAAACACATGTCTTTTTCAATTAAACCTAAATCATTTTCTTCTTCAAAAGATCATTGATGCTAAGTCCAAAATAGACAGGTTCATCTAACCCCTTGATTTCCTCATCATTTTCAAGGTTTAAATCAGGATCAGGTTCTAACACACGTCTGTCATCATAGTCTTCCTTTCTTCGAATTCCGCCAAACACTTGGCCATGAAATCTTCTTTTATAATCTGCATAGTAATGATAAAGCAGATTTTGATCTTCTTCATCCAAATTAACCATGAGAATATCCAGAGATAATAAGTGGACTTTATTTCCATTCACTTTTTTTATTTTTGCTTGCAATTCTATCCATAATTGTAAGTGCTCATTGAGATGATCAGGCCATACATACAGATTTAGCATATCTTGAATGTCAAATTTATTAATCACAAGTTCACAGTGCGACACCATTTTCCAAGGAAGATAGCCGGGTAAAAATGGCGGATCGCTCTCATAAAAATCATCTTTTGCCTGAAGCAACTCTTGTTCTTCATTATCGCATTTAAGCTTGACCTGATCTAAAAAACGACGATATGTCACTTCATTTTTATCTCGCAGCATATCATATTCTTTTCGCTCAGTGTCGTTACAATTATTCAGCTGAAGAAGTCCCTGAATCCAAATAGGTGAAAGTTTTTCTATTTCTTTTCTTTCCAACACATTTGCAGGCTTTGGCTTTTCAAAAACTTGTCTTTTATCTCCTTTGACATTTTGTTTTATTTCCAAATTTTCTGATTTGATTAGCTTATATTCATCCTCTTCTGGTTTTAAGACCTCTTCTAATTTAAGGACTTCTTTGCGTTCAACTCCCTCTTTTTCAAATCCGCTTTCTTTTATTAGCTTATTGCTTTCTTTAACTGTTAAATCCAAGGATTTAACCGAATGCTCAATCTTCTTTTTGACTTGATCGTGCCTCACTGTCTGTGTTTGGATTCTAATGTTATATTTGCTAAACAAACAGCATCGATAAAAAAGATAGCCCAATGTTGCACAACTAAAATAAGAAAGAGCAATCAAGGCAACTCGCTTTTGCAAAGAACTAAATTCGTTCGAGAGAGAACAATTAAAAAAATAACAATTTGATAGAAAATAATTAAACGAAATACTCATAAATTAATCTTATTAATCTTTTCATCTAAAATAAGACAACCATCAAATTATTTAAAATCAAATTCAACAAATTCAAATTATTAAAACTATTTGAAAATAGTTCTAATATATTTTTTCCTTTATCATGAAAGCTGTTGTAGAAAAAGTCTCTATGAAAATGATTGAGAGCCTATTAAATCACTTTTAATGGTTTAGATTTGACTGATTTTGTTAAATCTCGATGTGCAGGGCTTGCCTAATTAGTACAATTTGTTCAAAATAACTTTTATCACCCTATATTTTTAAAAGGAGCATTTATGAATCAGCAAGGTTCTCAACAACAGCAGTACCAGCTGCCCCCACTTCCTTATGATTTTGGAGCTTTAGAGCCTGTCATTAGTGCTGAAATTATGAATCTACATTATACAAAGCACCATCAAACTTATGTCAACAATCTAAATAAGGCTTTAGAACAATATAACGAGGCTCAGCAAAAACAAGATTTAGCGACAATGGAATCTTTGTTATCTGCCATTAAGTTTAATGGCGGTGGTCACATTAACCATTCTATTTTTTGGACAAATCTCTCTCCTAAAAACAAAGATGGCGGCATACCTCCTGAAGGAGCATTGGTTCAGGCTATTAACCAAGAATTTGGTTCGCTTCAAAGTTTAATTGATCAATTAAGTACAAAAGCGATTGCTCTTCAAGGTTCAGGCTGGGGCTGGCTAGGCTATGACAAGACACTTCATCGCCTCGCTTTAGCAACCTGTGACAATCAAGATCCTCTTGTAACAAAGGGTCTGGTTCCACTATTAGGAATTGATGTTTGGGAGCATGCTTATTACTTGCAGTATAAAAACGTAAGAGCTGATTACGTGAAAGCTATTTGGGGAATTGTGAACTGGAAAAATGTAGCTGAACGTTTTGAAAAAGCTAAAAGCAAATAAATCTAAAAATAATTTTATTTAGAAGCGTTTCAATCGCTTCTCAAGGATTGAATTCGAGATGATTTTCTGCCTAGAAGAGACTCTCGCTCCCTAGACAGTATTGCTTTGGCCTAGGGAGCAAAAGTCCTTCTAAGGGAAAAGAACTCGACATGGGAAATTTTTCTGATGAAAAATCCTCATGTTGAATTTACTTAGGCACCCCTTTCTTTTATTGGAAATAACTATTAGTGTTGAAAAGCCTTGTATTATTCCGTGCGCTTGATTAATATTGTTTTATTCTTTTTAAGCGCTTTACTTTAAAATTAGCAGTATCTTTAATTTTTTCTAGTTATCGCGAGCAATTTAAGCGCTTAAGTGTTTATACATAAGTGAATTCATCTATGTATAGAAAATTTAAAGTAAAGGTAGATAAGAAAAAACCTTTAACTTCATAAATAAAATTTTAATTTAAAGTTAAGTTAGATGAGAGTTCGCCATGGGTCTATTCTCCCGGGATAAGCCAAAAATCAAAATCCAAACAACAAAAAAAGATGGATTTAGTGGATGGCTTAAATGTACGCATTGTAATGAGCTTATTCATACTAATGAATTAGAGCAAAATCAGAATTGTTGTCCCAAGTGTGATTATCACTACCGTCTTTCAACAGATGAAAGAATTAAGAGTTTAAGTGATCCTAATACATTTGAACTCTTATTTAACAATTTACAACCTATTGACACATTGAAGTTTGTCGATACTGAACCTTATCCTAACCGTTTAGCCAATGCTCAGGAGAAATCAGGCAATAATGAGGCTGTCATTGTAGGAACTTGTTTACTTAACAAGCATAAAATTGCTCTTGGAGTGTTGGACTTTAATTTCATGGGAGGATCCATGGGCTCAGTGGTAGGCGAACGAATTACACGCCTCATTGAGTTTGCTCTACAAGAGCGCTTGCCGCTTGTGATTGTTTCCACATCGGGAGGAGCCCGCATGCAAGAGTCGGTTTTATCTCTCATGCAGATGGCAAAAACTTCGGCAGCACTTGCCAAACTTCACGAAGCAGGTATTCCTTATATTTCTGTTTTGACCAATCCAACAACAGGAGGAGTCACAGCTTCTTTTGCTTCTCTTGGCGATATCATTATTGCAGAACCTAATGCCTTGATTTGCTTTGCTGGTCCTCGAGTCATTGAACAAACAATTGGACAACAATTACCGCCTGGAGCCCAGAAATCTGAGTTCTTGCTAAAACATGGAATGATTGATTGTATTGTCAATCGTCACGAACTTAAACAACGATTAGCGGAATTTATCGAATTTTTAAAAAATCCTGCTCCAGGAGAAAATGATTCTCTTTCAAATGGATCAAAAAATGGTCAATCCGGTAAGAAGAGTCAATCTAAAGATCTTAAAAATCACAACATCTAAAGTATCTTAGCTTATGAAAGATCAACAATCTTATGTTATTGATATTCCTACATTAATTGAAGATGAAGAACTACTTCCTTTTTACATGACAACAGGCGCTGCTGGTGCTGATGTCAAAGCCTATTTACAAGAACCCATTGTCATTCCTCCAGGTCAATCAGCTCTTATTCCAACAGGGATGTGCTTAGCAATTCCTGAAGGCTGTGAAATTCAAATTCGCCCTCGTAGTGGATTAGCTCTTAAGCATCAAATTACTGTTTTAAATACACCTGGAACAATCGATGCCGATTATCGGGGCGAAATTAAAGTCATTTTAATTAATCACGGGACTCAAGAATTTAAAGTGACTCCTGGTATGCGGATTGCACAGATGATTTTAGCACCTGTACTGCGAGCGAATTTTGTTCTTTGCTCCGAATTGGCAGTCACAGGACGTGGAACAGGTGGATTTGGCCATACAGGCGGCTAAGGGTGGATTGTTAAAATCATGCATATTTCCAAGTACATGGATCCTAAACTCGTGGTAGTGTTAAATACTCATACGCGCGATGAGACTTTGCATCACCTTGTTCATCAAATTTATGAGGCTGGAAAAATAGAAGATGAGGAAGCTTTTTATCAAGCCATTATAGAAAGAGAGAAAATTGTTTCAACCGGGATAGGCATGGGAGTCGCAATTCCTCACGCAAAGCTTCCCGCTTATGATCAATTCTTTATTGCTCTTGGAATTTTGCAAAGACCTGTCGATTGGCACGCTTTGGATGGAGCGCCTGTTCGGCTCGTTTTCATGATTGGAGGACCGGATGATAAACAGACCGAATATCTGCAAATTCTCTCTAGTTTGACGCAAGCCATTAAAGATGAAGAAAGGCGAAAAAAGCTTCTGACTCTACAACAACCTAGCGCAATGATTGAATTATTTCAGACAATTTGATAAACCATACCTAGAGCATGTCTTCAACATGTCAGCGCTCTAAGAGCCTGTTAAATCATCTCTAATTCAAGCCATTAGAGATGATTTAACAGGCTCTAAGAAAAAGTGTGACTTGATTTGTAAATACTTTAAGTCAATAATGGTAAAAATTTGATTTGAAATTAATGAGTGTTGTTTGGTTGTTTGTTGTCTTCTAATTTTATAAATAAGAGCAGGTTATGGATCTAAAAATTAAAGATGTTGCCGATCTTTTAAACGTTTCTGAGACAACAATTCGACGCTGGATCGCCGATGGTAAAATCCCCTCTTACCGCATCAATCAACACTATTACTTCTCTCGTACAGAAATTGAAAATTGGGTAATTTCCCATAAACTAGATAAAACGGATGGCGTTTCTCCTTTTACACGTCGCAAAGAGGCAGAATCCCTCTCCATCCCTGCAGAGCGTTCTTCTCCTACAGGAGGCAGCAAGCAATTTAGCTTATTTAGAGCTCTTCATAAGGGCGATGTTCTCCATCATTTAAAAGGTCAAACAAAAGAAGAAATTATTCGAACCACGATGAAAAAAATGGCAAAAGTTTTGCATGTCGATGCTGACGTCATGACGGACTTGCTTTTAGATCGTGAAAATCTTATGCCCACGGCTCTTAACAATGGAATTGCTGTTCCTCATACACGCGACTCTCTTCTTCCAGGCCATCATGATGTTGTCATTGCTGTCTTTTTAGATGACCCTTTAGATTATGGCGCTTTAGACGGTCAGCCTGTCCATACTCTTTTTTTCTTATTTGCTTGCGAAGATAAACGTCACTTGCATTTGCTCGCTAAAATTGCGCATCTTAGTAGTCAGCCTCACGTACGTGAGTTTTTTCAAACCAAGCCTTCTAAAGAAAAGCTCCTTGCATTTGTCAAAGAATGGGAAAGCCAGATTCCTAAAATCTCTTAGAATCAATCTATTGATGTTCAGGCAATCTTAAAACCTATCAATCATCAGCCTCAGCTATGGCATCTTTTAGTTCTTCTAAAATGTCTGCTATTTGCTTTCTTTTATTTCGTTTTTCTGGACTTAACATATCTTTGAACGTCGCTAATTTTTTGATATTGTCTTCCATGAGATCAACGATTTCTTGGGCTGTACTCGTATCATTGCTTTCTTTTTTAAGACGAATCAGAAACTTCGAAAGGCATTTGACATATTCCACGCTATCTAAATTGTATTTTTTGATCCAAGACTTCAAGTTTTCATAGGTCAAGTTATTTTTATCCAAAAGACTATTTCCAATTTCTTGCCAACGTTCAAAACCCACTCCATTTAAAGGACCTGCATGATCCAAGCTTAAATATTCAAGATATCGAATAAGAATTTCTTTGGAATCAGACAATTCTTGCTCAACTATTTTTGTTTGAGTAGGAAGGCTGCTTGCTTTTCTTTTAAGCTTGTCAATTTTCTTAAATAAATCAGGGAAAATGTCTTGAAAGACGCAACTATAACATTGTTTAATCTGTTGCATCCTTGGGTCATGATCAAATGGAACTCCGATATATAATCGATTTTCAATATAAAGCTGAACTGCTTGCTTCTGAATAAGTGGGCTATGCTTATGCTTCGCATGAGCAAGCTGTTTTAATAATACATCCACTTTTGCAATCAGGGCTTCTTGCTCTGCCTCTCTTTTCTTTTCATTAATTTCTTTAATGACTTTTTTAATAAAGACTTGAGTCTCTTGAATCATGCTAATATGCGAGTTTGGAGCATGTTTACCGATTTCCTGCATAAGCAATTCGATACGCGGAAGATGCTGAACAAAAATAATTGGGCTATAGATACCAGATAATTCTATAATCACGTGAGAATCAAACTTAGCTAGATCTTTAACTAGCTTCTCATATTTAGCATCTGCTTTTTCTTCTGTTCCCCATTCTTGGAAATAAGGATAAAGTAAAATTAAACTTAAAAGACTTTGATATTGAATTTTGGCTTCTTTTGAGCGATAAAGAGCTGCTATTCTCTCGATTTTATCCAACTCTTTTAGAATTGAATTTTTGTAAATTTCATCAAGCTCTTTGTAAAAGCTATCAAAATTAACAATCCCCTTTGTTAAAGCTGCTTCATATTTTGTTAAAAGTGGATCGCTAGGATGCTTCTTCGTCAATTCTGCAAAAATTTCCCTAATTTTTTTAGCATTCTTAAGAAACGAAGTTTCTATATGAAAAACTTCTCTTAAAATATGTTCTCTCTTTTTCTGATTTTCTGATTTTCTTGCTGCTGCTAAGTCTTCTGCTTTTCTTTTCTTTTCCTCAATTGCTTCACTGATTGTTTTAAGATAGGTTTGAGTGTCTTGAATATGAGAACCATGGCTTGAAACATTTTGAGCAAGCTCTTGCATCATCTCTTGAAGCTGTGGCAAGTACTCATTGAAAAGAATAGGACTATATTGCGAATGCAAGTCTACCAGAATTTCTTGATCGAATAGATCTGTTGCTAATTTTTCATATCGATCTTCTCCTCCCCAATCTTCAAATTGATGATGAAGCAATATTAATGAAGACAGGCTGTCATAAGATTCTTGTGCTTTATCAGAACGATAAAGAGTCGCAATCTGCTGGATTCGGTCTGATGCCTTTAAACTTGAGTTTTCATAAGTCAATCGAAGAGCTTGATAGAACTGATTAAAATGAACCAAACTTTCACTTAAAGCTTTCTCATATTCGATGATAATCGATTCTTTAGGATAATGATCCTTTAAAACCAAAAAGAGGTTATGAATCTCTTTCACATTTTCAAAAAAAGAGGTTTGCGATTGAAACAATTTGTTTAGTAAGTTCTCATTTCTTTTTTCAATTTTTTTTTTGGCAGTTTCTAACGCCTTTTCTTGTTTTTTAGCTATTAATTGCTTTTCTGTATTTTCCTCTACAGAAAGATCTTTTTGAGGTTGAATGCTCTTTTCAGAAACTAATACGTCTTCTTCTAAAATATGGTTTAAATCTTCTTCTACCTGTGGTTGCGTAAGCTTTAGCTTTGCAAACTCTTTCTTTGCAAGTTCTTGAGATGGCTGTTTGGAAAATGAAAGATGATCCCAAGCTTTCTGACATTTACGAGTCGAGCTTTTAGATTTAAAAAAAGCTGTAATCGTGTAGAAAACCACACATCCAGCTCCTACCGCTGCAAATTGATTAAAACGCATCGCCGATAAAATTGCTAAAACTCCACATGCAACAGCCGTCACAGCCTCATTGATTTTAATATAAGAAGACAATCCAGTATTTTTCTTTGCAGGAAGAGTAAAAGGATGACAAATATGTTGAAGATTTAACAAAGTAAAAAAATAGCTATTATTCACAATTTACAGCCTATTATTTTCTTAATGAGGAATAATTATACAAAATTTCTCATTTACAAAAAGAAAATTTTATCTTATTGATTATGATAGATTCAATTAATTAAATAATAAAAACAAAAAATAAATATTTATTTATTTTTTTTGAATAAATAAGAATGTGTCTTTAAATGGCGAAGCGTTTGATTTAAGGGAGTCAAAAACTCGCTTAAATCAAACGCTTCGCCCTTCAGGGACATACTCTAAGACAAAAAAGCCTTCTTCTGTAAAAGAAGAAGGGGCTTAATTAATGAAGAGATTTCTCATTAGCCTTTAGATGTTCCGGCTGCTTTCTGGTCGGGTCGATGAAGAGGAAAGACATCTTCATCAATGAAAACGATTGCTCCGTTTTCTACGGTGATGCGGCAACGACGACCTTCATTGGGATGCATAAGCATTTTTTCAGCCAGTGGATCTTCCAAATATTGCTCAATTGTACGTCGTAAGGGACGTGCTCCCATTTCTGGCTGGAATCCTTTATCAACCAAAAAGTTTTTGGCAGCTTCATCCAATTCAATATACATTTCACGACGTTTGAGGCGTTTTTCAAGTTTTTCAATTTCAAGTGAAATCACATGAAGCAAGTTTTCTCGATTGAGAGGATGGAAAATCACGATATCGTTTAAGCGATTGAGAAATTCCGGCTTAAAGCGTTTTTTCACTTCTGCTTCAATTTTTTCCTTAATATGCTCATAATCAAGAGATCCTTCTACAACACCAAAGCCTATTTCTGTTGTCTTCTTGATGAGGTCGGCTCCCAAGTTAGAGGTCATAATAATGATGGTATTGCGGAAGTCGACTTTACGGCCAAACGAATCAGTTAAACGTCCCTCTTCAAGGATTTGCAAAAGCAAGTCCATGACATCTGGATGGGCTTTTTCAATTTCGTCAAACAAGACAACAGAATAAGGACGTTGACGAACTTGCTCGGTTAATTGCCCTCCCTCTTCATGCCCTACATAACCTGGAGGAGATCCTGTCATACGGCTGACGGCAAATTTCTCCATGTACTCGGACATGTCGACTTGAATGAGCGCATCCTCTCCGCCAAACATATTAATGGCCAATAAGCGTGCTAATAAGGTTTTTCCAACACCTGTTGGACCTAAAAATAGGAAAGCTCCAATAGGACGGTTGGGATCTTTAATATCAGCACGGCTACGTCGAATTGCTCGGCAAACAGTCTTAATTGCATCTTCTTGCCCAATAATATTTTCCTTTAAGATATCTTCCATCTTCAGTACTTTTTGCAATTCGCCTTCCGTTAAACGACTGAGAGGAATACCGGTTTGTTTAGCAATGACGCTTGCAACATCTTCATCTTCCACAATGACTTCGTGTTCTTCTTTATTAATTTCCCACTCTGCGCGAATTTGCTGCAATTGTTCACGAAGCGTTTTTTCTCGGTCGCGCCATTTAGCTGCTTTTTCGTATTCTTGCTTACTAATGGCATCTTCCTTAGCCAAACGCGTTTCTTCAATTTCTGCCTCAAACTTACTAATATCTTGCGGCTGATGCATCATAGAAATACGCATCTTAGCGCCCGCTTCGTCAATCAAGTCAATGGCTTTATCAGGTAGAAAACGACCATGAATATAACGATCAGATAAGATAGCAGCTGCTTGGATTGCTTGTGGCGTAAAGAAAACCTTATGATGTTTTTCGTATTCAGGCTTAAGTCCATTGAGGATTTCAATTGTTTCATCAACATTAGGAGGAGCAATCATAATCTTTTGAAAACGACGCTCCAAGGCAGCATCTTTCTCAATATGCTTACGGTATTCGTCAATCGTTGTCGCTCCAATACATTGCAATTCCCCTCGCGATAAAGCTGGTTTCAAGATATTAGAGGCATCAATGGCTCCTTCTGCTGCTCCAGCTCCCACAATTGTGTGCAACTCATCGATAAAAAGAAGGACATTTCCATTCTTTTTAATTTCATCCATGACCGCTTTAATACGCTCTTCAAATTGGCCCCGATATTTAGTACCGGCAATCATCAACGCTAAATCAAGAGTAATCAGACGCTTCTTGCGCAAAGCATCAGGAACATTGCCTTTAACAATAGCTTGAGCTAATCCTTCAACAATCGCTGTTTTACCAACGCCCGCTTCTCCTACCAAAACAGGATTATTCTTACGTCGACGACATAGAATCAAAATCAAACGCTCAATTTCTTCCTTACGTCCAATAACAGGATCCATCTTGCCTTCGCGGCACATCTCTGTCAGATCATGACCATAAGCTTTAAGAGCAGGCATCTTATCATTGGGAGCACCAGCGGCTGGTTGCGCCTTATCATAAGGTTTATTCTGCCCAGCACCTGGCTGAGCTGGATTGGGTCCCGCACCACTTCCACTAATAGGCGGAAGCTGTAAATTAAACGTTTCAAGCTCTTTTAAAACTTCCTTACGGACTTCTTTTAAGTTAACATTTAAGTTCTCAAGCACTTGAGCAGCAACACCATCTGTTTGTCTGAGCAAACCCAATAGAAGGTGTTCTGTCCCTACATAGTTATGATTTAAATTGGCCGCTTCCTCGTTGGCATACTCAAAAACTTTTTTTACTTTACCTGTTAAGGCTGGGTCTCCGTACACTTGAATTTCGGGACCATAGCCGACAAGCTTCTCGACTTCATTGCGGACCGTTTCAAAATCAAT
This sequence comes from Parachlamydiaceae bacterium, assembly GCA_044226925.1. Classification (GTDB taxonomy): domain Bacteria; phylum Chlamydiota; class Chlamydiia; order Chlamydiales; family Parachlamydiaceae; genus JANWJE01. The sequence continues at coordinate 1,072,241 of JBGAGC010000001.1, read as the reverse complement.
ATTCAGGTTGCGCAAAACATTAACCGCTACACCCTGTCCTAATTTGAGCAATCCTAATAAGACGTGCTCAGTTCCCAAATAATTGTGATTGAGACGCTGCGCTTCCTTTTTGGCTAACTTAATCACTTGCTTAGCCCGGTTCGTAAATTTATCAAACATGTCGGACTCTCTCTTTGTTGTAGAAAAACGATCGTATAATTAATCTTGTTAACTTGTTTTCCAAATGTAGATTGAGGATCTATTTTTTGCAAAAAAAAAGAACCAAAAACAACTTAACTAAAAAGGAAAAAGGCAAAAAATTAAAAATCCATCATCTCATTTTTTGCTAATCAAGATAAAATCAACTCTTATTTATTATTATAAATGATTTTATATTTTTAAAGTCTTTAATTTACTATTTTACGTAAAGAATATAATCCCGGGAAATCGTCATTGAATGTTGACTTAAGGATCTATTCTCCATTCCCGAGCTATTTGCTGAGCTAAACGACGTGAATAAGCAATGCCGTCATTGATCGAAACTCCAGCCCAAGAACTTCCACTTATGAGTAGGCGCGAAGAGAAAAGGGAAAGAGCTTGTTCAAGCTGTTTCCTCCAATTTGCATAACCGAGTTCGTATTGCGGAATTGCCTCACGGGCTCTTTTAATTTGCATGACGTCCGGAATTTTACAAATTCCAAGTTGCTGGCTTAATGCTTGAAGGGCTAATTCAATGATTTCTTGATCGCTTTTTTTATCGATTTCGGGATGGTGACGCCCCCCCATCATGACAGTAAGACGCGTTTGGTGATCTTGTCCATTTTGCTCAGGGAAAATGGAAGAATCCCATACACAGCCTAAAATAGGCGATTTTTCAGAAGAAGGAATTAAGTAGCCAAATCCTTCCAAAGGCAAAACCGCGGTCTTAAATCCTAGATTAACAACCTGAACGGTCGTATAGTGCAAGTCCTTTAATAATTGGCTAATAGGAAGATAAGAATCAAGTAAAGAGCTCAAAACAAAAGTGGGAAGAGTCGAAACAACTTGATCAGCTTGAATCCGCTGCCCATTGTCTAAATGCACTTCCACTTGCGCTTGATTAAAAACGAGCTGAGTTACGCCTGTTTTGAGTAAAAGTTCTTCTTTTAAGCAGCTAGCCAAAGTACGAGGGAGTGTTTCCATCCCTTCTTTAAAAGAGAATAAAGGAACAGAACGCATGGACTGCATAAAAGGAGTTGGCGGAGCTAGTCTATGCGCTTGCCAAGCACCTCGCAAAAGTGACCCCTGCTGTTGTTCCCATTGATCAAATAAAGGAAAGCAGCTTTTTAAAGAAAGACGGCTGCAATCGCCTGCATAAATTCCCGAAACAAAAGGATCAATGAGCCGTTCTACCCAAGAATGGCCTAATCGCCGCGAGAAAAAAGCTTGAATGCTTTCATCTTCTACTTGACGCTTAGGCATTCGCCAATCTTGCCATAAAGCTTTGATCCATCCTCGCGTTAATGGGTTGAAGGGAATTTCCCATAAATGCTTAGGCATTCTTTGCAAGCGTTGATGATGATAAATATAGCGATTGCGTGCCTGTTTATGAGGAATCAAAACCTGATTTTGCAATCCCAAAGCTTCAATGAGTGCTAAGGTTTCTTGTCCAGATCCTTGAGTCCGACAACTTCGAGGCCCTTGTTCAAATAAAAAACCGTCTGTTTGAATGGTCTGAATCCACCCTCCTGCCCGAGAATTTTTTTCTATCAACGTGAGATGAAGATGCGAGCCCAAAGCTTGCTTCAAAAACCAAGCCATCGCAAGACCTGAAATGCCGGCTCCTAGGATCACGATGTGGCGAGACATCTTCTTTTTCCTTTCACGCAATCGACTAGCGTTTTAACAGCCTCTTCTGAAACATCCGGTGGGAGTCCATGGCCTAAGTTAAAAATAAAGCCCGTATCTCCCTCCATTTCTTCTAATAAGCGCTGCACTTCTGCTTTGATTGTTGGAAGAGGAGCATAAAGAATGTCTGGATCTAAATTTCCTTGCAAAGCAATAGACCGAGGAATGAAACGACGCATAGAGGACATTTGGCAATTCCAATCAAGGCCAATACCCGCTGGCTGAAGTTCTGCTAATTGAGGAGCAAAAACAGAAGAGCCACGGCAAAATAAAATCGTTGGGATATCTGTATGGCGGATTCCCTCTAAAATTTTTTTCAAATAAACGAGGGAAAACTCACGAAATTGATGGTGAGCCAGGAAATTAGCCCATGAATCGAAAATTTGAATAGCTTCTACTCCCGCTTCGATTTGAAGCAAAAGATAACTGATCGTCCATTCAGTAATTTTCTCTAATAAAACATGAAAATGTTGAGGATCTTTCAACATCCACTGCTTGGTCTTTTTAAGATCACGACTGGATTTTCCCTCGATCATGTAACTTGCTAGGGTAAAAGGAGCACCACAAAAACCAATTAAGGGCACTTGTAAGTGAGCTTTTAATTGGTGAATCCCTTGAGCCACAAATTCGAGTTTTGTCATGTCGGCGGCAAAAGACAGATGCTCAATATCTTGCAAATCCCGAATGGGGCGCTCGATGATGGGGCCTATATGATCCTCAAAACGCAATCCTAATCCCATCGCTTCAGGAATCACCAGAATATCAGAAAATAAAATGGCAGCATCCATCTCATAAGCTTGGATAGGCAGTAACGTCACCTCCGTGATAAGGTCAGGTTCATGGCACATTTCAAGGAAAGAGTAACGTTGACGAAGTGCACGATAAGAAGCCAAATGACGCCCAGCCTGTCTCATAAGCCACACGGGAGGACTGACTGCTTGCCGGTCTCGAAGAGCTTGCAAAAAGAAATCACGCATACGCAATGGCCTATAAATCGAGATTGTTGTTACCGATGCATATTAGCGAAACAGTTCTTGTCGTTCAATAATTTTATCCTTAACGCCAAGACAATGGGATGACAGGTCTTCCTTTGTCATCCCAATTGCTTAATCACTTAACTATAGAAAGATTGCATGGCAATGCACAATAAGGCTTTCTGTCACTTTTTTAATATAATCACCAGTTTGATAGGCTAAAGCAGCCTCTGGGTTCATCTGTAATTTATTCTGTGCTGGATTAGTCACAACAGGAACTTGAGACTTTGAAGTTTTCAGTGAAAAATTTTTGAGTTTTTTGAACTTTTCGACAAATTGATTTGTGCTGTTTTTTTTCTGATTTGGTTGCGTTAAATGTTGAGTGGATGGAACGGATGCAGGCTGAGAATTTTTTTGAAGACACAAAGTGTCATTAAGGGCAATGGCTAAATTAGATGCAGGCATTTCTGCTGACTTCTCTTCGCTGATCTGATAGAGAAGTTCAATAAAATGTTTAAGACTTGCTTGTTCTTCAAGATTTAATTGAGTCACCAAATTCTTTAAAAGAGAGACGGTTTCATCAACTGTTAGTTTTTCTTTCGACAGCTTTTTTCCCACTTCGATTGTTTGATCGTAAAGAGAGTTGCGTCCAAAAAGATTGATCTTCTTATAAATGCTTTTTAAGGAACATGCGACTAAATGGGCATCGACTTTAAATTTATTGCATATTTCCTTCGTTAAAGTTTCCTGAGAATCCACATTAAGCACATAGTTAGAAAATGGGAGTAGAACATCCTGATTTGCACTGACACGAAAAACACCTTTCTCCATTTTAAAATTCGACGATTCAAAAAAGTTCATTAATTTTTCAGCTGCTCGATATAATTTTTGTGTTTCCGATAATTTGGATCCATCAACTTTATCTATAGGAGACGATTTTTCAACCAGTGGAGAAGGGTTTTCAGTATCTAGATCAGACAATTTAAAACTCAGGGAAGAAGGAGGAGATTTTGCTTTTTCTTCCAGCTTACCATCTTCTAAATCAAATGTGATATCGACTGCTACCGAATTCGGAAGTCGACTGCTAGAAATAATGTCTTGCTCACTTTCTGATCCCGATGGAGAACAATCAGAAGAAGATTCTTCTTCCATTGAGTCCTCACTCTCGTCTAGATCTTTCTCCACCTTCTCGATAATGTGATCGAGAGGCTCATCTTTTTCCTCTGAATTTAATTCTTCTTCTGATTTTAAGATTTGATCCAAATTAGCGGATAAAGATTTTTGTTGGACAAGAGGCAAAGGCTTAAATAAATTGATTTGATTTAAAGCGCCATGAGCGTCTTTTTTAAGAGAGGGTAAATGAATGATTTGAGCCGAGAAAGAATTTGCAACCTCTTGAGTCTCTAATTGATGTATTTTTTGGCTACTAGGTGGTTGAAGAGGAATAGCAAAAACTTTTGACATCTGAGAGGTGGATTTTTCAATACGCTGCTCTAAATTGCTGACTCGCTGTCTTACATCCACCTTTGACTCAATAGGTTGTATTGTTACGACAGGCTCCTTTTCTGCAACTTTTTTAAATGTTTTGTCTTTGATTTTTGGATCAGCTACTAGAGGACTCTTTACTTCCAATAAAGGACTTTGTGCGCCAAAAAAAAGATCTTTAGAATCTACTTTTTCATCATCTACTTGATCTACCTCTTCCCACTCTATAAAATCTTCTTTTTGTACTTCCGCATCTTTATTTTTGGATGGTCGCGATGGATTCAAACAAATAAAAAAGATTTTTAAAACTTCCAACATCTTAAAAAGAAATTGACTTGTCATGTCATACATTCGTCGAAAACGACTCTCTTCTGGATGTTTCTTTAAAGCTTTCATATCTGCTTTGTCAATTACAGCAATCGACATTTTATGATGATCTTTGAAATCGGAATTGATCACTTGTTGCATGCGATTCGCACGTTGAACATCCACTCTTTTTTGTAAATTTGAAATTATTTTCTCTTCTACAATCACATCTTGCATGTGAAGATTTAAAGAACCAGGACTTTTCATTAGAGGAAGCATAAAAATCTCTACAATAAATAATTGATTTTAAAAATTAACAAATAGAATAGAAGTTCGCTGGATTTATTTAAATATCAATAACTTTTTTAAATTTTACTTGGTCACTTTGTGAATTGAAAAGAAGAATGTAAGAAATAGAAAATCAAAAAAGAGTTAGTTGAATTTCTTCATCTACATGTAAATTGATGCCTAAACCTAATAAACGAACAGGTTGTTTTTTTCTTTCCCAGCCAATTTTAATTAGAGCGCGATAGCTTTCAATATCAGAGGAAAGATAAAAAATGCTTTCTACGGTTGTTGCCGTAAAATCAGCGAATTTGACTTTTACAAAAGGTTTTTTGATATGGTAATGATGTTTAATTTTCTCATAACGTGTCATTAGTCTTTGATAAAGGCCTGAAACTTGCTCTAAACAGCTTTCAAGCGTTTGTAAATCATGTAAAAAAGTTGATTCAACGCTCAAAGATTTACGAATACGCTGAACATTAACTGGACGATGATCAATTCCACGACACAATTCATAAAGGTTCCATGCCCGGCTTCCAAAATGATGATGTAGGCTCGTCACATCTAACGTTTGCAATTCGCCACATGTATAAATATCTAAAGAATGAAGTTTTTGCGCCGTCACATGGCCTATGCCAAAAATTTTTTCAACAGGAAGATTGCTCATAAATGCTTCAACTTCTTGCGGAGGAAGAACAAAAAGCCCATTAGGCTTATTCCATTCACTCGCTACCTTAGCGAGAAATTTATTAGAAGCAACTCCTGCTGAAGCCGTTAAGCACCTTTCTTCCCAAATTTTCTTGCGAATTTCTTTGGCAATAAGAGTTGCACTTCCGCCATAAACCTCTGTATCAGAAACATCTAAATAAGCTTCATCTAAAGAAAGAGGTTCTATCATGTCAGTAAAAAAGTGGAAAATCTCTTGAATGGCATAGCTTTCTTCTTTGTATTTGTCAAAATTAGGAAAGATAATTAAAAGATCAGGACATAATTGTTTGGCTTTCCATGAAGGCATTGCCGAGCGGACGCCATACTTCCGGGCAACATAATTAGCTGTTGCAATGACTCCTCTTCCTTGAGGATCACCACCTACTGCAACAGGACGCGATTGCAATGTTGGATTGTCGCGCATTTCAACAGATGCATAGAAAGCATCCATATCAATATGAATAATTTTTCTCATAACTAGATTCTCAATAAAGGCTAAAAAATGGTATTCAAGAATTAGTTTTAATTTATTGCTTACTTTTAAAACCATTTTCTTTTAATCAGAGTATGTCAATTTAATCAAGTTTCAGAGCCTATTCATTAACAGGCTCTCATCACTTTGAAATACTCTTTTCACAAGCATGGAGTAAAAGCGTGAAAAACCATGTAAAGAAATTTATTCCGTTGGCTTTTATCTTAATTTTTATTGTCATCGCTTACTGTTCTGGATTAACGGAATCAGTGACTTTGGAGAATTGGTCTATGGTCGAAAAACCTGTTCGAGACTTCATTAAAGGACAACCAATTTTAGCACCTCTTCTCTTCATGGGTATTTACACGATTTATACTGCTTTATCTTTGCCCGGAGGATTTGTTTTATCTATTATTGCTGGTGTCCTATTTTCCCAGCCTTATAGTACTCTCTATGTTGTCATAGGTGCAACGTTAGGTGCTTCGATTTTATTCTTTATAGCCCAAACAATTGCTAGAGATTTTTTTCAGCAAAAATCAGGTCCTTTTTTAACAAAAATGGAGCAGGGCTTTCAAAGGGATGCTGCAAGTTACATGCTGTTTTTAAGACTTGTTCCTGCTTTTCCTTTTTTCTTGGTCAATATTGCGCCTGCTATTCTCGGTGTTCCCTTCTTTACATTTTTATGGACAACTTTTTTAGGCATTATCCCGGCTAGTTTTGTTTTTACGCAAGCAGGAGCTGGCTTGATGATGATTTTAGAAAAAATGGAGGGAGAACCCTTTACTTTAAAAACAATTTTCAATACTCAGGTTAATATAGCTTTAATATCATTAGGAATGTTATCTTTATTTCCTATTGTGATCAAAAAATGGCGAGGAAGACACTGAGCCAATTAATACTTAAGTTGAATGCAAAATGAGTCTTACTTTTATTATCTATTCATGAAGTGACAGAATGGCTAAAAACATACAAAAACTTATTCAGGAAGTTGAAGAGCAAAAGGCAAAAATTCAATCTTTATCGGTAGAAGAACACGATAAAGAAATTGTCGAAGCGGGCTGTAAGAGCTTGCAAGCTCTGATTAAGCTGTATTCTCATTTTAAAGGACAACCTGCCCAGCAAGCCCTTATCAAAGAAAATTTGTTAGGAATTTATCATTACCTATTAAAAATCCCGACCATCCACAATTTTCCCGACTTAGAAAAGGTATTTGATTCCAAAACAGCCCAACTGTTTAGCGGAGATTTTAAAACTCTTCATTACTATTACGCCACTCAAGCTCAAAAAGATAATCATCCTCTGTTGCTAGAATATCATTTACGAAGAATTGTACAGCTTATTCCGAATAACGAAGAAGCTTGTCTTAACCTGTCTCAATATTATATCGATCTTAGTGCCTTAACAAATGCTCTTTTAGCATTGCAACATTATCGAGGTCCTTTCAGTCCTTCTGTTTTCTATCAAACGCTTTATTGTTTAAATAAAATGTGTCATTTTGAGGAAATTGAAAAAAATATTCCTCGGTTGAAAGAGTTGCTTGATAAAGGAAATACTCAATGCGTTTTGCTCTTTTTGAAGTGGGTCGGACTCGATAATGCAACTGTCTTTCAAGCTTCTAAAAATTATCAAAAAACTTACGAAGGAAAACAAGACTATATTTTTCAAGGCACAAAAGAAAAAGGAAGAAAAGTACGGTTGGCTTATATTGGAAGTAATTTTATCCCTCATGCGCAATCCAATCAATTTGGCCCTTCTTTTTTTGCCAAGCATGACGATCAATTTGAAATTTATATTTATTCATTAAGAGGAACGGGAACTTCAAAAAGTGAAAAGCAAATTAAAGAACAGGTCAAGCATTATATTGATTTGAAAGATCTTAGCAACGAACAGGCTATCGAACGGATTAGACAAGATCAAATTGATATCATTGTTAACTGCAATGGCCATGCCGATGATCGACGACCTTATGCGATCTTATGCCGCCGTGTCGCCCCCATCCAAATTGATTATTTGGGGTATCCAGGCACAAGTGGAGCAACTTATATTGACTATTATATTGGAGATCCTGTTTCAACTTCGAAAGGAGAGCTAGAACGTTATTTTACTGAAAAACTCATCGTTTTACCTCATACTTATCAAGTCACTGAACATGCCGCCTCTTATACTGATTTGCCAGCCGAGAAATTTAATCTGAGCCAAGTTCGCGCAACGCTTAAAGAATGGCTTTTACAAAATGACGCTGTTTATCGAAACGAAGTATTAGAATTCGCTAGAAAAAGTATTCTCGATGAAGTTCGTCAAATTTATGCAGATTTATATACAGGAAATGCTCCTCTTACCTCATTCGATCAACAAATTCAATGGTTGAATGAACGTATGAAAAAGAAAGGAGTCAACGGAATTCAAATTTTTAAACTCAATCAATGTATGCATCAATATGAACAATTATTGCGAGGAGTTCAAGGAGATGCAGGTGCATTAACAAAATTGTATGAGGACTACCTTAATAAACTTCTGCCTCCAGAAGAATTTGTCCGCGATCGTTTTATTTTCTGCTCGCTGAATCATCATGTGAAACTAAGCCGCAAAGATATCGATTGTTGGAATGAAATTTTGAAACGCGTTAATGATTCTGTCCTTGTCTTATTTGTCATGTTTTCTCACGAGCCACAAAAAAATTTATTAGAGCATTTTGATCCAGAACTAAGAAATCGCATCTATTTCGTGGGAGCTGCTCCTAAACCCATTCACTTACAACGTCTGCAGGCCATGGGTTGCATCCTTGATTCTTTCTATTATGGTGCCCACACTTCGGCAGGCGACGCTATTTGGGCTCAAGTCCCAGTCATTACACGCTTGGGCGAAAGCATGGAATCAAGAGTGTGCAGTAGTATGCTTCATGCTGCTGGGTTAGATGAACTCATTTCGCATACTGTGGAAGAGTACATCAATTGCGCCGTAAAATGTGCGACCGATTCCTCATTTTATCATTCTTGTTTACAAAAACTTAAGCAAGCTCGCCACTCTCCTCTCTTTAATCGAGACTCTTATCTTCAACACCTTTCTCAAGGTTATCGACTAGCATGGGAAAATTTTTGCGAGGGCAACCCTCCTCAGCACCTTTTCGTCCAATCATAAGAATTCCGAATAGTCATTTATGTTTATTCAAAATTATAAAGACTTAATAAAAAATTTCAGATGAGATCGAATGATCTTACATTTTAAGCGCTCAACCATTCAAGCGGACGAGCTTGAAAACCGAGTTCTTGTTTAGCTTTCGCATTCGAAGCTCCTCGCAACTGCGTTGCATAATAGAGGGTATCAGCCCCATTCAAACGCTCTTCTTCTTCACTAGATCTTTCTAACGGAGGTGGTGCACCAAGCCAACGAGCATAAGCTGGAAGCCATGTTGCCATTTCAACAGGAGTGTCGTTTGTGAGATTATAGATACCAGGGGGACAAGTTAAAGCCGCAGTAATCCCTTGAGCTGCATCTTCTACATGGACAAAGTTCCATTTTCCATGTCCCCCTCCACTAAGATACAAGTCTTGTTGCCGAACGCGATCGGCAATATTTCCATCAGGAGCAAACCAAGTTTCAGGCCCATAGAAAAACCCAAATCTCAATGCAATACCCTCAAAATCTTTTGCTTCAAGAACACGTTTTTCGATTTCAGCGTAAGTTCTCGTTCCAGCTGCTATTCCAGGAGTTGCATCAAAAGCAAAAGAATCCTTTTCTGTTGCAAGATCTTTTCCAGGTGCATACCAAAAAGCACTCGATTGAACAATATAGCGTTTAATCCCTACAGATTGACCTGCCTTTTGAAGATGACTTCCTCCTTCAAGCCGCACTTTTCGATCTTGGACAGCAGCCTGACGCATAGCTTGGAGATTATAGACTTTAGGCAGGGACGTGAGCATATCAATGATCACTTCAGGCTGAATAAGTTTAACTTCTTTGAGAATAGCCGCACCATCCAAAACATCGGCAATGATGGGTGTCACACCATTAGCAGCGAGGTATGATGCTTTTTCTTGGGAATGAGTCAATCCAAACACGTTATGTCCTTTAGTAAGCAATTGAGCTATAAGAGGACGTCCAATTGCTCCAGTTGCGCCTGCAACAAATATTTTCATCTTTTCTCCTCCTTTTAAAGATCGTCTTGAGCCAGGAAAGCAAACGAATTCCTTTGATGACTTTTTAGCAACAACAAGGAAAAATATGAAAATATTCTTTTTCGGATAAATACTCTAAGATATTCAGTAGCTTAGGTCATATGATCTGAGACCTTGGCTAGAAAATGATACTTGACGATGCCATCATATTTGATTCAGTGGCATGAGCCGTACAGGAAAGCAACCGAGGGCCAGTTTGTCAAATCATTGCCACGCAATAATTTGACAAACTGGCCCTCTATGAGTCTTGAGAATGATCGGCCTATCTATAGAATACGTTCGATGATGTCTTCGACTGTAAAACCATACTCTTGTGCCAAGACACTCGCGGGAGCTGAAGCTCCAAAGCTCTCTAAGCAGATGGCAATTCCATGTCGTCCAATATATTTGTGCCAACCCAAATCAACTCCAGCCTCAATGCTGACTCTCTTCCCAATTTCTCCTTCAAAAAGACTATCTTTATATGCTTCATCCTGTTTTTCAAATAATTCCCAGCAAGGCATTGAAATGACTCTGACAGATTTTCCTAGCTTTTCAAGCTCTTCAGCAACATTAAGAGCTAAATAAAGTTCTGATCCCGTCGCCACTAATGTAAAATCTGGTTTGGATTTTTCACGCTTCACAATGTAAGCACCTCTTCCAGCTCCATCAGCATAAGGAACGCGTGTACAATCTAAATCAGGAAGATTTTGTCTTGATAGAATAATGGCTGTTGGACCTTTAAATTGAAGCGCTGCCATCCAAGCCATGCGCACTTCGTGACTATCTGCTGGACGAATGACTTGTAATTGAGGAATAGATCTCAATGCTGCATAATGTTCAACAGGCTGATGTGTAGGACCATCTTCCCCTAAGAAAATGGAATCATGTGTGAATTGATAAATGACTTGAGAATGTTGTAATGCTGCAAGTCGAATGGCATTTCGCATATAATCTGAAAAAGTCAAAAATGTTCCGATATAAGGGACAATACAGCCGGTTTGATAAAGCCCTGTTGCCATTGTAGCCATTCCAAATTCACGCACGCCATATTTGATATTACGACCCTGAAATTGCCCTGGTCCTATCAAAGAATATTTCTTTAACATGGTCATATCAGACGAAGAAAGGTCTGCCGATCCTCCATAGATTTGTGGAAGAAACTCAGCTAACGCATTGAGCACTTCTTGCGAAGCTTTTCTTCCGGAAATGGGAGCTTTAATTGGCATTTGCCAAAGCCTTTTTTCCAAGTCTTCAGGAAATTGGTTCGCGCACATTGCCTCATATTCTTTATTCTTTTCTGGATTTTCTTTAGCCCAAGCTTCAAATGTTTGATGCCATTTTTCTTCTTCTTGATGCTCTTTTGAAAGTTTATTTTGGAAGAAATTGAGAATGGTTTGTGGAACATAAAAATCCTCTAATGGAATACCTAAAGCTTCTTTAGTCGCTTTAATTTCTTCTGGCCCCAAAGGCGATCCGTGCGCTTTATTGGTGCCTGCTTTGTGCGGAGCTCCTTTCCCAATAATGGTGTGCGCCACAATCAGACAAGGGCGTTCTTGACGTTGACGAATGTGCGTAAAAACAGCATCAATAGAATCAAAATCATGTCCATCAATTTCAAAAACATCCCAGCCGTAAGCTCGATAACGCGCTTTCGTATCTTCAGAACAACATTCAGCTAGCGGACCATCCAAACAAATTTTATTCGCATCATAAATCGCAACTAAATTATCTAGTTTTAAATGACCGGCCAAAGAGCAAGCTTCAGCAGAAACTCCTTCCATGACACAACCATCTCCCATCAAAACATACACTTTACTATTAAAAATTTTATGTTTATCAGTATTAAATTTTGCTGCTAAGAGTTTCAATCCCAACGCTTGTCCAACAGCATTGCCGACACCTTGTCCTAACGGTCCAGTCGTTGTTTCGACTCCGTCTGTCATAAAAGATTCAGGATGACCAGGAGTACGAGAATGAAGTTGACGAAAGTGTTTGATATCTTCTAAAGAAACTCGATATCCTGCCAAATAAAGACAAGCATAAAGCCACATCGAACCATGTCCAGCAGAAAGAATGAAACGATCTCGGTTGGCCCATTTTGAATTCTTAGGATTGTGCTTTAAATAATGACCATACAAATAGGCACCTAATTCTGCGCATCCCATGGGTAAACCAGGATGGCCAGAATCAGCCTTTTGCACGGCATCCATAGAAAGCCCACGAATAGTGTTAGCAATTTTTGCAAGAGTATGCTTAAGGTCTGGATCCATCACTTTAAAATTTCGGATCGTTTCCACTGAAGCTAACTTAAGCTCTGAAGGTTGAAGATGAGTATTCATATCTTTTTAACCATGAAATAAATTTAAGATTGCCTATTAATTTAGGATAACTTTTAAAAAGTGGCAAGTAAAACTCTTAGGTAGAACGAATAGAAAATAAAAATAGGATAAAAAACAGAAGAAATTTAACAAAAACACTTATTTATTGTATTCTATTAAGCTTCTGTTTCTCTTTTTAACCCATATTAAGGTTCTCAAATGGAAGCCTTTCAAGCCGTCCTTGACACAATCAAACAAGAAGTAGATGTCCAACAATTTTCGCCTTTCTTAGATCAAACGATTACCTCATTGAGCAAGGCTCATATTTATTATTGCACTTATAAGCAAGTACAGATTCAAAACCAAGCGGCTAAAAATCCTTCTCAAGGAAATCCTGCCGTCTATGGCGCTGCAGTACAGCTCATAGGAGATCACACCACTATTGGTTCTTATGCCGTGACTGTTGCCTTAGTTACCAAATGTACAGAAGATCTTTTAAATGAATATCGGCAGCTAAAAACAGATCATCATGCTTTAAAAGCCGCTTATCAATGGCATTATCCCACTTATCAACCTGTTGCTTGGAAACAAGGAAAAACAACGCCTTACGTGCTTTCTCCCTTTGTTTATCTGTTTTCGCAGCTACACGTTATAAAAATTGCTAAACAAATCATAAAAATTGTTCGTTGTGCTTTGCAAGTCTTTTGGCAGTCTTTTAGAATTAGCATGTGCTTATGCGATGCCTATTTAATGCTGCATGGAGACCCACGAGCACGCTATGAAGCTTGTACAGAATTAGTGGCTCAATGGGCCTGCTACCAGGCTCAATTAAATCAATTAAAAGACGAAGCGCAGGAAAAACTAATCGATAAGGTCGAACAAAGCTGCGACTTAGCAAATCATATTCTCAAGCGCGTGGGCACCGTAGAGGACGCTTCATCTGTTATTCAAAAGTTGAAAGCAACAATGAAAGACATCGCTGATCAATTAGAAGAAGAGGAAGAAGACCTTTACCATGTTGCCGAAAGGGCTGAAGATGCGGTTTTTGTGAAAGGGAAAATTATTCCCCTACGACTCAATTTAGCTGAAGGAAAAGCAGCACCTCCTGCTTTACCTCGAGGGCGTTTTCCTCCTTGGGCAGGACAAAATATCTCTCTTATCGTTCCTCAGTCTCCTACTGAACCATCTCAAATCAAAGATGATTCTCTTTTAACTCATTTAAAATTTCCATTTGATGCCGTACAAGGAATTTCTTGGTTAGCAGGGCAGATCACTCAATTATATCAAAATCAATTTCCTACAAAAAAACTTATTTCGCCTTTTGCTTAGGATTAAGGTAAGGGTTGTCTCATTCGCCTTACCTTATCCAACATCAAATCAATTTTGATCACGTTTTTGAATTAAGCATCGAAATCCAGAACTCTTTGATCCGTAAGAGAATGAGTACTTGGCTTGGAAATAGGATACTGATTTTTTTGTTGCATGACTTTGTCGGCCACATCTACAATGTCTTGAATTTTGTCGAATGGAGGATTGTCTTTAATTAAACTTGCTACATAATTAGCTGGATACTGAGGAGAGTAAGTTGCAACGGGATCAAATGCGATTGTGATAAGACCACGTCCATAATATCGAACATAAACCAATCGCTTATTGTTATTTTCTTCAAGAATTGTTTCAAAAGTTTCTTTAACAGCTTGATGAATTTTCTCTGTAACGCCTCCATCAAAATTTCTGATCCATTTCCAGAAGCGTCCAATTAAATTCCACTTCGAAATAACGGATAATTTACCGTCTTTATTAACATCCAAATTAGATGAGGAATCATTCCATAAAACATTAGCATTACACTGCATAACTTCTCTAGTTAACACCATTTTAACCTCGCACTAATATTTAAAAATTTGATTGAACGAGCGAAATAATATAATTATATAATATGTATTAAATTAAATTAATGTTAAAATTTTATTAATTTCAAACACTCAATCTTTTTCGATTTCAAGTTGAAATTTAACACTTAAACACGTTAAACTAACTCCTTTTAGAGACTGTTAAATCACTTCTAATCGTTTGCATTTGAAGTTTTTTTCCCCAGGAGAAAATAATCTCCAATTCAAACCATTAGATGTTTTTTAACAAGCTCTTAGGCTAGATTTAAATATTAACCCTTTAAGAGTGTGTTTCTAAATTGCTAAACATTTGATTTAAGAGAGAGTCTCATATCTCACCTTAAAGCAATGCTTGACATCTTGGAAACACGCTTTAAGAGTAATGCTTCGTCTCTTTAATCGCCATTTTAAGAGGCAACTTTATGTAGTCTTAAGGAGTAATAAACTAGAGAATTTAGTTTTTAACCTATTTATTGGATACTTATGTTAACGCAAACTATTCGCCGTCAATTTTTACAATATTTTAAAAATCAGCAGCATACTATTGTTCCTTCCTCTCCTGTCATTCCGCATGATGATCCTACTCTTTTATTTACGAATGCGGGCATGAATCAATTTAAAGATGTCTTTTTGGGGAAGAGTCATCGCGACTATACGCGAGCGGCATCGAGTCAAAAATGCGTTCGCGTGGGTGGAAAGCACAACGACTTAGACAATGTCGGACATACCAGTCGACATCTCACTTTTTTTGAAATGCTCGGCAACTTTTCTTTTGGCGATTATTTTAAAGTCCAAGCCATTCAATTTGCATGGGAAGTTTCGACAAAAATTTTTGGTTTTGATCCTGATCGCATTTGGCCTTCTGTTTTTCGTGAAGATGATGAAGCGTTTGAAATTTGGACTCAATATGTGCCAGCATCACGGATTACTCGTTTAGATGAGAAAGATAATTTCTGGGCCATGGGTGATACGGGCCCTTGTGGACCTTGTTCTGAACTTTATTTTGACCGTGGACCTGAATTTGGCGATGCGAAGCAGCTAAAAGATGATGCAGACGGCAAGCGTTATTTAGAATTTTGGAACCTTGTATTCATGCAATATAACACGCAGCCTTCAGGAGTTAGAGAGCTCCTTCCTAAACCATCCATTGATACTGGTGCAGGCTTAGAACGAGTTGTTGCTCTGAAAATGGGAGTCGATAGTGTTTTCGAAACAGATGTTTTGCGCAGCATCATTGCACAAATAGAAAAAATCACGGGAATTCCCTATCACATTCATGACAAGCGCTCTCCTGCTTTCCGTGTTATTGCCGATCATTTGCGTTGTTTAGCTTTTGCCATTGCCGACGGCGTTCAACCTAGCAATGTAGACCGAGGTTACGTTCTGCGCAAAGTATTACGTCGTGCTGTTCGTTATGGACGCTCTCTTGGAATGGATCGTCCGTTTTTAGCAGATGTCTTACCCGAGCTTATGTCGACAATGGGATCGGATTATCCAGAGCTAATCAAAGGTCAAGAACGTATTGCCGAAATTCTCACGATAGAAGAAGAGAGTTTTATCCGCACCTTGAGACGCGGTGGCAATATTCTGAACCAAATCATTGATAAAGCGCAAACATCCAATCGGCTCATTAGCGGAGACGATGCTTTTAAACTTAAAGACACTTATGGCTTACCAATTGAAGAAATTTTATTAATTGCTAAAGATTCTGACCTTAAAGTGGATGAAAAGCGCTATCAAGATTTAGAGAAAGAAGCCAAAGAACGATCGCGCAGTATTCAAAAGAATGTACAACAAGTTGCAACAGAAAGCGTGTTTGCAGATTTCGCTAAAAAATATGGTGAAACAAAATTTTTAGGTTATACGCATGCTGCAGCAGACAGCAAAGTCATGGGCTTAGTTGTCAATGGAGAATTTGTCAATAAAATGGAAGAAGGTCAAGAAGGCCTTGTCTTTTTAGCTGAAACTCCTTTCTATGCAGAAATGGGTGGACAAGTTGGAGATACGGGATCTTTAGAAGGGTCTCATCAATCTTTTAGAGTGGAAGACTCTATAGCTCCTTATAAGGGATTGATTGCCCATAAAGGGAAACTGCAGAAAGGAACCTTGCAGGTAAACGACCAATTAACAGCTGTCATTGATCGCGAACGCCGTCAAAAGATTGCCAATAATCATACTGCGACTCACCTTTTACACTGGGCTTTGCATCAGGTTCTAGGAGAACATGTGAAGCAAGCAGGTTCTGTGGTAGATCCTCAACGCTTACGCTTTGACTTCAGTCATCATAAAGCTCTTTCTATAGAAGAAATTCGAAAAATTGAAGATTTGATCAATGCAAAAATCCGTGAAAATCTGCCTGTAAAATGGTATGAAATGAAATATGACGAAGTGCAAGGACGAGATGATATTAAGCAATTCTTTGGAGAAAAATACGGATCGCTCGTTCGCGTCATCGATATTGATTATTCTAAAGAATTATGCGGAGGAACTCACACCTCAGCTGTCGGAAATATTGGCCTTTTCCGCATTGCCAAAGAAGGAAGCATTGCAGCAGGAATTCGCCGTATTGAAGCAGTGACGGGGCAAGAAGCAGAAGCTCTCAATCGCCAAAATGAAGACATACTATTACAGCTTGCTCAATTTTTGAAAGCTCAACCGCACCAAGTTCAAGAACGCATTGAAAAACTCTTAGAGGAAAATCGTCAATCAACACAAGAACTTAAAAATTTGCGTAAAGGACAACTTAACGTCTTAATAGAAAGCTTAGTAAGCCAAAGTATTTCTTTAAAAAATATGCGCATCATTGTTGCTGAAGTTCCCCTTGGAATGGAAGATCTTCGTCAATGCGTCGATCTAACTCTCGAACGCTTAGGATCTGGTATCGTCGTCTTGGGAACCATCCTATCCGACAAGTGCCAACTGATGGCAAAAGTTAGCGAAGAGGGTGTCAAACAAGGATTTTCCGCTCATGAATTCATTAAACTCGCCATGCCTATCGTAGAAGGAAGCGGCGGTGGAAAACCTCAAATGGCTCAAGGAGGAGGAAAAAATCCTCAAAAGCTATTAGAAGCATTAGAACGAATTAAAGAATTTTTAAATCAGAAAAATTAAAAAATATTTTTTCAATTTATCATTTCTTTTAGAGCCTCTATTAGAAGGGTATTTTAACAAGCTCTTAGGCAGAAGATCACGTCTTCTGCCTTTTCCATTTAGAAAATAATTACATTTATTAAAAACAATCAAATTTAAAGTTGATTTTTAATAATATTTAATTTATAATTTCGCTTTTATTAATTAATAATAGGATCATTATGAATATTTCTTCTTCACGGGGATTTCTAAGTCCAGCCTTTACACTTTTAGACAATTACACCGTTAAACATCTTAGCAATACACACAAAAAAGTCACTTTAGTCGCTTTGTCTATTTTCGTCGCCATAAGCAGTTGTTTTTTGATCTATCGGTTGTGTTTTAAAGCAAAACGCCAAGATACAATTTCTCCTAAGAAGCAAAAACATGTTCATTTTCAACAAGTCTCTCAACCGAGTAAACAGCAGAGCCCAGCCAAAGATCAGCCTGTCGTTTCTCCGAAAGTTGAACCTTCTATAAAAGCAGATGGTAAAAAGACTCCAGAAAGCAAATCTAAAGAAAAGCCCAGCGCGATTGTCCCTTCTGTCCCAAATCCTCCAAAATCTGTATGGAAAGAAGTCAAAGCCTCTTTTCCCAACCCACAAGAAGCCGAAAAGCTTCTTTCAGAAAACGATGCCTTTTTAAAATCGCTTTCTTCTTTTGATCGAAAAGTAAGAATGAAACAGTCAAAGGACATGTCTCATAGTGAATTTGTTACTTTTTATAAAAAGCAAGTTTGTTCTTGTTCTTCACAAGATCAAAAAATGATCACAGACTCATTAAAAGAGATCAATCAGAAGCTCAAAGAATATGGAATTCAATTACCAGAAACTCTTCATTTCATTCGTACAACTGGAAAAGAAGAAATTCCTGGAACAGCGGCTTACTGCAAAAATCAAGATGTCATTGTATTTAATTGGTTAAGTCCAAAACTTATTGCTCATGAACTTTTTCATATTTACAGTCGTAATCAACCAGAAATGCGTAAAAAACTTTACGCTTTGATTGGCTTTCATGTGATGGAAAAGCCTCTTGTCATTCCAGATGCACTAAAAAATAAACGCTTGGTTAATCCGGACGTTCCCAATCTGGACGCTTATATTATGGTGAAATACCAAGGAAAAGAAGTTCCAGCAGTTCCTTTTGATTTGTACGATTTAAACTATCAAGGTCCTGGCCAAAATCGTTTTCTCCAAGGAATTTATCATAAGTTTGCCGTGTTAGAAAAAAATCTAAACGGAGAGATGCAATTTAAACTGGATCAAACAGGATTTCCTATCCTTTTTAACTTTGATGAGGCAGGTAATTTCAAAGAACAAGTCGGTGAAAATACAACGTATATTGATAGTGCAGAAGAAATTCTAGCCGATAATTTTGCTTTGATGATCATGAATGGAAAAGGAAAAACGCCTGAACTGATCCAGAAAATGGAAACTTGTTTCAAAAATAATCGTTCATCCTAATTCAAAAAGAATAAAATAAATGGCAAAAGAAACAGCTTTTAAAACTGTTTCTTTTGCCACTTCATCTCTTTATTGAGGACCAATTTCTAAAATTGCATTAATTGTGGCATGAATTTCTGTTCTACCTGGCGCTAGAACATCTTGTCCGGCTCCTCCTTGAACTGAAAAAACTTCGGCTCGCTTATTAAACATGATAGGTGCTGGCGAGCTATCCCAATGATCTAAAGATAAACTCAACACACGAATTAACTTCACATTCGCTGCACTGGCTAAGGCATTGGCATCAGCTAGCGCATTCTGTGTTGCCAGCTTGATCGCTTCCGCTCGGTAGAGTTGGGGATTATTAAGGTTAAAATTGACTTGCTCAATTTGATTGGCTCCGCCTTGAACGGCTGCGCTCAATACTCTATCCGCTAAATGAAGTTTTTGTGTTTTGATGTAAATGGTATTTGTCACCTCATAATGACTGATCACTGTTCGCTCGTCTTGATCGGAATCTTTAGGTGGTTTTTGGTAAATGGGTCGGATATTAAAGCGTCCTGTTTGATAATCAGATTCATCTAATCCAATTTCTTGTAAATTATTTACAATTTGATGCATCCGTTGGTTGTTTTCGTTTAATGCGACATGAGAACTATCTGCAACTGTCACAACACCCAGAGAGACCTCCATTTGATCAGCAGCTTTTAAAACCGATGCTTCTCCCCTTACAACTAATTGAGGAATATTCTCAAACTCTACAGCCCAACCATTCGCTCTAGGCAATAAAAACAGAAAACTGAGACTGAGTAATAAAGACCATTTTTTCATCATAATCCTCGTAAGATAAGTTGTTAATAATTTTTAAAAATAATATTTTTTTATAACAGCCACTTGAATCTTGTACTAGTGATTTTATTTTTCTAGAGTGGATGGGGCGTTAAATCATCATTAAATCGTCTCTTGTCTTTTTTCATCAATAGAAGAAAATTGCGCGACTTTAATTAAAAAAGATTGGATAATTGAGCTATCCCCTTAAATCTTAATTATTATTGTCTAATGCTTAAAGAATTTCTGCGCAGTGAGCGCCTCGCGGCTTTACAGCATGCGATACAAAATCAAGATCTTCTACTCATCGAAGAGCTATGGAATGCTCCTAAGGCTTTAGTGGCTGCGCTTGCCCAGCAAACAACGCATAAGCATGTATTAATTTTGACGGGAGCCAGCCAAGAAGAAATCCGCCTTTTTCACGATTTTGCTTTCTTTACGGATCGCCCTATCGTCGATTTTCCTTCTTGGGAAACTCTTCCTTCTGAAAGTATTCCTCCTAGTCCTGATATTGTAGGCGAACGCTATCAAGTTCTCAAACAGCTTTTATCTTCTTCTGAGCCCCATATTATTTTGACAAGCTTGCAAGCCTGTCTGCAGCGCCTTATTCCTCCTTCTGTCTTTCAAAGCCTTTATCTTTCTCTTAGACAAGGGCAAAGCCCCACATTTGAGCATTTGATTCAGCAGCTAGTGACCATGGGATATCAAAGACGTCCAGTTGCTTCTGATAAAGGAGAATTTGCGGTACGCGGAGGCATTATTGATGTATTTCCAGTTTCGTCTCCCGATCCATATCGCTTAGAATTTTGGGGAGATGATTTAGAATCTTTACGAATTTATGATCCTGTCGGCCAAAAATCGGTACGACCAATAGAACATATTGATATTCCGCCAGCGGTAGAATTAGAGCTACTTAATCAACAATCACTGCAAGCTTCTATTTTGGACTATTTAGGACCCGAAACATTAGTTATCTTTGATGACTTGTTGGCTTTAGAAGACCGCTATGCCTCTTTAATTAGTTTAGGAGGAAAAAATCGTGCTTTTAGCTCCATTGAAGAATTCCTCGACCAGCTTGCTCCGCTACAAAAAATTTTGTGGACTCAACGACCTATCGAGGAACTGAGTGAAATCCAAGTCCAGCAGCCTTCAAAAGGGACTTCGTTTTACTCGCAAGGAACTATTTTTCATCATTTAAGCTTCAATATGTTCAACCGCGAATGGAAAGTCAAGCGATGGAGGCATCCATTCAATACCATTACAGGCTATTTATTTGCTCCGGAAGAAGGAGAGCCATCTGGGGAAGAACTTATTGAACGTTTATCACAATTGGCTCACCGTTCTTGCGAACTTCATTTTTTGTGCACAAATGAACTCGAAGAAACCAATCTGCATAAGCGTTTGTTAGACGCCAATGTTCATCTTCCTAAACAAACGCTTTACCACATCGGTTATTTGTCGAGTAGTTTAGTGATTCAAGACACTGATACGATTCTTTTCCCACTCACTGAAATTACTCATCGCTATAAGATTCGCCGCCAAAAATTACGCAGCACTTATCACACTTCTCCTGCCGAAACTTATGATCTTCTTCCAGGGGAAACGGTGGTCCATCTCAATAATGGAATTGGACGTTATCTAGGAATGGAAAATCGTCCTAATCACTTAGGAATTCCAAGCGAATTCTTTACCATTCAATATGCTGATAATGCCAAGCTTTATGTTCCATTAAATCAAGCTCACCTCATTACAAAATATATTGGAGCTAATGAGGAAATTCCCAAATTGCATGCTTTGGGAAGCCAAAGATGGAAAAAAACAAGGGAACAAACAGAAAGAGCTATTTTAGGATATGCCTCAGATCTTTTGCAAAATTACGCTCAACGTGCCATTGCTAAAGGCTTTGCTTACCCATCTGACAGTTCGGACCTAGATGCATTTGAAGAAGAATTTCCTTTTGTTGAAACAGAAGATCAATTAGCAGCTATTGCCAATATCAAACAAGATATGATGTCGAAAAAAGCCATGGACCGCTTAATCTGCGGCGACGTGGGTTATGGTAAAACAGAAGTTGCCATGCGAGCTGCCTTTAAAGCCGTCATGGATGGACGCAAGCAAGTTGCAGTTTTGGTTCCCACGACTGTATTGGCTATGCAGCATTATGAAAACTTTATTGATCGGATGACTAATTTTCCAATTAATGTAGGAGTCTTATCCCGCTTCCGTTCATCTAAACAAATTAAAGAAACATTGGAGGGATTGGAAAGAGGATCTGTCGACATTGTCATTGGAACGCATCGCATCATCAGCGAAGATGTTAAGTTCAAAGACCTTGGACTTGTCATTATTGATGAAGAACAACGCTTTGGCGTTAAAGCAAAAGAACACCTTAAAAAGATTAAAGTTGGTGTTGATTGCTTAACGCTTTCTGCAACACCTATTCCACGCACTCTTTACATGTCTTTGATTGGGGCAAGAGACATGTCTGTCATCAATACTCCTCCTCAAGACCGCTTGCCGATTAAAACGATTATCACAGAACCAACAGATCAAACCATTCAAAACGCCCTTTTGCGTGAACTTTCTCGCGATGGCCAAGCATTTATCATTCACAATCGCGTAGAATCTATTTATAACGTCGCAACACGAATTAAAACTCTATTGCCTCAAGCGCGTGTCATTGTTGCGCATGGTCAAATGGATACAGATGAAATTGATGCAGCTTTTCACGCCTTTAAAAGTGGACAAGCCGATATTCTAGTGGCAACGACAATTGTCGAAAATGGCATCGATATTCCCAATGCCAATACGATTTTAATTGATCGTGCCGATCATTTTGGATTAGCCACGCTTTACCAGCTCAGAGGACGTGTAGGACGCTGGAACAGAAGAGCATATGCTTATTTTCTTGTTTCCAACCTCCGTACTCTTCCTGAACTTTCACGCAAACGTTTGCAAGCTCTTGCTGAAGCAGGAGGTTATGGTGGTGGAATGAAAGTCGCCATGCGCGATTTAGAGATCCGCGGCGCAGGAGACATTTTAGGGACTGAGCAATCGGGCCATGTTTCATCTATTGGATTTCATCTTTATTGTAAACTTCTCAAACGTACGATACAGACTTTACAAGGCAAGGTTCCTAGCATTATTACTGATACGAAAATTGAATTTCCAATTGATGCACGCTTGCCAGAAAACTATGTCAATGAAGTCAGCCTGCGTATGGAGATCTATCAACGATTAGGAGAAGCGTTATCTTGGGAAGAAGTGGATGCCATCTGGACAGAAATTCAAGATCGCTTTGGTCCTGCTCCCGAACCTGCTCAATGGCTTTATTATTTCACTCGTATTCGCGTATTTGCTTCTCGTCATGGCTATACATTGCTCAAACAAGAAAAAATTTCTTTAACCATTGAAAAGCATAAAGGTAAAGAGTCGATCGTTCGCAAAATCCTGGCTCCTAAATATAAATCTCCACAAGAGATGGAAACTAAAATTTTGGCGGAATTGCGCAAGATGGAAGAAAAGAAATAAAATATAGCTCTTACCGTTTAGTTTTTTAATATTAATCCTAGAAATATGAAGATTCAAGCCTTTTATTAGATTCCTTTTAGCGATTGAATATTTGCTGTCGATTGCCTCTAAGGATTTTTAACTTCGGTGAATGTTTCCCTGGCTATTGAAAGAGGATATGCCCATCAATTTTTATCTAACATAGGCTCATGTCAAGGCTCTCTACTTCCAATGAGAATAATGTAATTGATAGATTTTATAGACGCTATCAATCAACACCTTTAAAAGAGCATAAGCAGGAGTTGCTAAAATTAATCCAATCAATCCATAAAGTGAACCCGCTGCCAATAACAATAGAATGATGGTAAGAGGATGAATTTTTAACCTCTGTCCAATAATTTGAGGAGAAATAATATTGGATTCACATTGTTGAACAATGAGAAAAACAATAACCACTTTAAGAACCATAAAGGGACTGTCCGATAAGCCCACAAGGATAGCTGGAGTAATGGCTAAAAAGGGACCAAGAAAAGGAATCGTTGTCAGAATAATTGCGATCAAAGAAAGAATCAAAGCATAATCAAGCCCAATAATGAGGTAACCGATAAACAACAAAAGTCCTAAACTAGATGACACTAAGACAACGCCCGTAATATAATTAGCTAATGTCGTATCCATATTACGCAGAATTCTTCTGACTTCCCGTCCAAAATCCTCTGGAACATGGCGTAAAAAACCTGAAGTAAAGTCTTGATCATCTTTAAGAAGATAAAAAACAATAAAAGGAATCACAACTAAGATAGTAGCAAGACGGGTAATAAAACCAAGCAAGTCAATTAAGTTTTTACTTAATGCAGCTGTGATTTGCTGTGCAAGGGTAAAAAGGCCCTGTTCAATTTCTTCATTGATTCGAACATTGAAATAACGAAATAAATAGGACTGAGAGGTTTCTTTTGCTTTTTTCCAAGCTTCAACAGAGGTGTTTGCAAGAGCCGTGATTTGCTTGGTTAATAAAGGACCTATGTAAGCAATAAAAATGACAACAAATAAAGCAACGATAATGTAAATACAGAGAATTGTGACAATGCGAGGAATTCGATACGTTTCAAAGTAGTGCACAACGGGGCGCAATAAATAATAAAAAAGCATCGAAATAACAATAGGAATGAATAAAGTAGAAACAAAATCAACAACAGGCTTTAGCAAAAAGGCCACTTGATAAAAAATCCAGATAATTGCCAAGACAAGCAAAGTCCCAAACGCATATTGAAAAAATTGATGATAATACCAAGGATTATACTCTACTTTCGTTGAAGATTCTTCTTCTTTTTTTTGCTCCCCCATGAAATTACATACCTTTTATCATTTTTAATAGATTAGTTTTTTGTATAAGTTGGATCAAAGTAAGCAATAGGAGGATAACAAGAAAAATAGGAAAAATCTTCCTTAAAACAAGTACGAGCAACGATCTGACAAGTCGAATCTTTTTTTGAGAGGGGATTTGTTAAAATTGAACCTTGCAAATTGAGTTTATTCTGACAATTAACAATTTGACTCATAACAGGTAAAGTATTGTCTAAAACTTGCAATAAAAATGTATCCTTTTCACTGTCTTCCACTTTTTGTTCTTTAGACTTTGCCCTCTGATTGCAAACAGTAGAAGGGGCATCAAAGTTAAGAAATTCCAAATGAGTTTCCATAAATTTTCCTTTCTCAGGTGCTAGTTCTCATCTAAACCTGTCAGAAAATTTAAAATCAATGAAGTTTTTTTCCATTAGCCACACGTTGGTCAGGTGATACAAGAACAATAGCTTCCTTTTCATCACTTAAACCTAAGACCAAGACTTCCGAACGAAAAGGTCCGATTTGTTTAGGAGGAAAATTGACAACAGCCAAGACCTGCTTGCCTATCAATTGTTCACAAGAATAATGTTGGGTAATTTGAGCAGAGGATTTTTTGATGCCCACTTCAGCACCAAAATCGATAATCAATTGGTAAGCTGGCTTACGAGCTTCTGGAAACAAACTAGCTTCTAGGATTGTTCCTACTCGAATATCCACTTGCATAAAGTCCTGATAAGTAATCACAATATCCTCCTTTCATCTATTTAAATAAAATTAAGAAAAGCAAAAAATTACAATTTGTCCTAATTTAATTCCAGATGTAAATCAGGCTTGAATAATTTTAATGAATTTAATTTTAGAGACTTAAAATGGATTTAATTGATCATAACCCCACCATTCACTACTTGTTGATTCAATACGGAAGCTTTGCTTTATTTCTGCTGCTAGCAATGGGAATCATCGCATTGCCTGTTCCGGAAGAAACGCTGATGGTTTTAACAGGCATATTAATTCAACTAGGTCATGTCAAAGTCCCTCAAATTATCTTAGCAGCTTATTTTGGCAGTTTATGCGGAATCACCGTCAGCTATTTATTGGGGCGATCAGCAGGTCACGCCTTGCTTAATAAAGCAGTCAATTGGATGGGAGGCGACTATACACATTATCTGGAAAAGTCAAAGTCTTGGTTTGCTCGATTCGGTAAATGGGCTTTGTTTATTGGTTATTTTATTCCAGGCTTTCGCCATTTTATGGGAGTATTTGCTGGAATGTCGACACTTCAATTTAGCGAATTTGCTTTATTTGCCTATACAGGAGCTTTCTTCTGGGTTTCCTTTTATTTATCCATGGGATACTTTTTTGGACACTATGGATTTGCTCTTTATGAAAAGTTTTTTAATCATATCGAAACAAGCGTAGAATATATTGTCATCGTAGCTTTGATCATTTTGGTGATTTACTTCATCTATAAAAAGCAGACGCAAATTGAGAAGAAATGAATCATTTATTTGCACATCTTAAAAATAGAAAGAACAACATCTTTCTATTTTTAAGATCTTCTGCATTTCATGTTTCAATGACCATTTCTTTTGATTGTGGAATCCCTTTCAATTGATAGAGGCGCTCAATCAAATTATATCCTGTCAGAACAATGAGAATAGGATAGCAAATTTCTAATACTGGCGTTAAAAATTGCGAAATTCCTTGAAACTCAAAGCAAGACACTAAATAAGTGACGACTAGAGAGCAAATCAAAATGAAAGGATAACTCGTTTTGCCGCCTAATAATTCTTGATGGACAAAACCTGCAAAGGCAGCAATAAGAGCAATGGCTGTTGTTAAGCAAGCAAGAACCACTGTTAAACAAACAATTAATCCTGCATAAGGTCCTAAAACTTTTAAAGAAATCACGGCTAATAATTGCTCAGGAGGAACATTCTCTAATTCAGCAGCATGAAAAGATGCCAAAAAGCTAAACCCAATATAAATAATGGCTAATAAAGCTGCTCCTATTCCGCTTGCTTTAAGAACAAAAAAGAGTCGGCTTTTCGCATGAGGCAAAGAGACTGTTTTAGCTTGCGTTAATGTAATAATGACAGGTGCAAAGAAAAACGCCGCTAAGAGATCCATCGTATTATATCCTTCTTTTAATCCCTTCCAGAAGGTGGCGTATGCTTCTAATTGAGTCGCTGATAAAGAATAAGTTGGAGCGTTCCAAAGTCCTTTAATCATGATAAAAGCGAGAAGCCCTATTAAAAGAGGAGTAAGGACATAGCCTAAGATATTCAATAAATGTTGTTTTTTATAGGCCATGAAAAACAAGCAAATGCAAGCAGCTGCGTTAAATAAAGTCGGCATGAGATCAGGATAAGTCAAACTAAGCGTAGAAAAAGACAACGCAATGCAACGAGGAGTAGAGCCCAAAGGTCCTAACAAAGCAATGATCAAAAATGCTAAGACAAGCCCCGGCTTTTGACCTAAACGACCGAAAAAAGCTCTAATTTGACCTTGATAAAGAAACATCGCGAGCAGTCCGCTAAAAGGAACTAAGACAGCGGTTAGTAATAACCCCATAATCGCGTAAGGCGTTTGTTCTAAAGTTTGTTGACCCAGAACCAATGGAAAAATAATATTTCCTGCTCCAAAAAACATCGCAAAAATCGCCATGCCCGTGGCATAAAGATCAGATTGTTTGTAAGATGACATATTTGATGACGTCTCCTCGTCGGTTTTAAATTTTTATAGAGTTAGAAGGAATGTAAGAGCAAGGAAAGATAAGTGCGTGCTATGCGCACGCCACAAACACGACAGGGACGGAAATAGAGACGCAAGAGATAAAACAGAAAAAAGCCAATAGCTTCTCTTCTGTTAAAAATGTCAAATATATGCGACTCATGATTTAAATAGCCTTTACTTTAAATTGACTCAATTCTAATCATTTGTTGATTTTTTTGCAATTTTTATTTAATTCGCTATACATTCCGAAAGAATGATTAAATAAAATCATAACGAATTTTATATTCAGCTAACAGTATTTTCAAATCGACGACGGCTGCCCCGAAAAATTCCTCTAGCTTCATGTTTGATGGCCACATCCAAAGCTTTCATAATTTTCACTCCTTTTTCAACATGATCAGCCGTATAATTTTGAAAGACATGCTCTGAACTTTTCTTGGTTTTGATTCCCTCTTGATTGAGAGGCAGATCCGAAACCAGTAAGAGCGCTCCTAGAGGAAGCTTATGACTATAGCCTGCCATGAAAAGAGTGGCGCATTCCATTTCAATTGATTGAGGACGCGTTGCTTTAAGCCGCGCGCGAAAATCTTGATCAAACTCCCAGAAACGTTTATTTGTTGTATGCGTAATGCCTACATGATAAGTGGCTTTTTCTTCATCTAATACGTTGGTCATAATTTTTTGTACCAAAAAATTGGCTAAAGAAGGAACTTCAGCAGGAAAATAAAAGTCTGATGTTCCTTCTGCACGAATACTTGCGACTGGGACAAAGTAGTCGCCTACTTTATAATGCTTACGCAATCCTCCGCACATTCCTAGCAAAACTCCAGCTCGAATAGGAAGAAAAGCACAAAGATCTACCACTAAAGCAGCAGCAGGAGATCCAATCTTAAAGTCCAAAATTGAAATCTTTTCATTCGGAGAATGCGCAACCTTGAAAGTAGAACCTTCAATGACAGGAACGTCGCGGCTATCGGCGAAATAATGGACATATCTTGAAAAGTTCGTTAATAAAATATAAGGTTGAAAGTCTGCAATAGGTGATCCCGAGTAACGCTCTAGGGTATCATGAGCAATCCTTTCTTGAAGTTTCTCTTGCTCAGATGGTTCGTAATTCGATTCCATAAATCTCCTTTATTATTCATCTATTTCAGGATTATGCCCTAAAAGGGGACCGAATGTAGGTTGGATTTTTTTTGTTAAAGTAAAGGCCTGTTGGCAGCGAGGACATGTTAAATTTTTCTCAATTTGACTGAATCGAGGTTCAAATTTATCTCGATTTTCTATAATGAACCCACACTTGGGACAACGGTAATAATGCAAGATGAGATCCCATGTATGATTACCATGCCGCTGTCTTGGATCATCCATGATGCTGTCCCTTCTCTTTAAATAAATAAAGCATCAGTCCAGCCCATAATCCTTTTTTCTTAGGCTTAAATTGATGCAAATGTGTTCCCCATCCATTAAGATCGTGCATTTCACAACCAATAATGCCATGGCTGGGTTCTACTTTTTCCTTAATTAAAGGACGATCGATGGGATAATCCCGATAATGTTTGAACCACATGTGATGTCCTCACTTTGGGCTTATTCTATGAATTTAAATAATTATTGAATATATCCTTAAACATTAGTCAAAAATTCGAAAACCCATCAGAGTTTAGCGTTTTTGAATTTGTAAGATTAAAATCAATTTCCTCATGCCTTTACGCTTTCCTTTGAGAAAACTTCAAATATAAAATATTTAATTTAAATAAATTTGACAAAAAATTTTTAATCTTTTAGGACAAAACAATTCATTTTTCCATGAAAATGAAATGCATTTTAAATTTTTGAATCAAAAGGTCTTTATGAAATATTTTTCGCTTCTAGTAGCTTTACTAAACACTTTTTTTCTCTGTTATGTAGTTGAAGCACAAGAAACATCTCAATCAATAGCTTTTCATTCCCAAGCCTCTCAAGATCATTTTGTTTATACGTTACTTTACGAAATAGCTGACAAACAAGATCCTGGTTATTACTTAGAAATAGGCTCAGGAGACCCTGAAATTATCAGTAATTCTTATTTTTTGGAAAAAGCTCTTAACTGGAATGGAATTAGTCTAGATCTTGCTCAAATATACAGAGATAGATGGGATAATCTTCGAAAAAATCCATTGATTATTGGGGACGCCACACAAGCCAATTATGATTTGATTTTAAGAGACGCTCCTACAATAATCGATTATCTCTCTTTAGATATTGATAACTATTATGATATTGTTTTACAAAAGCTTCCCCTGGATCGCTATCTTTTTAGAGTTATTACAATAGAACATGATTATTATCGCTTTGGAAATGCTTTTAGAGAAAAAGAGCGTGCGATTCTTCAATCTTACGGATATTATCTCCTTTGCCCCGACGTCACTCACCCTAATTGTGGATCTTTTGAAGATTGGTGGATCCATCCAGCCACTTTTTCAACCTATATATTTAATAAACTTGCTTCTCTTGATTTAAAACAAAAAGATCATGCAGAAATCGTAAGGCTTCTTCAAACACTGGCTTCGGATTAGCAGGCGTAATCATTAAAAAGCCAGCTTTTTAAGATGGCTTTTTCTTCATTGATAGATCAGCATGTTATTCAAAGTTTACTTGCGTATTAGCCAAGACGATTTGAATTTAGAGTAAAGGAGATAGGCAACCCCAACAAGAAGAATAAAAATAAAAATTTCTTCGTCAAAGTCTAATTCTAAATTTTTAAAAAAAGAAAAAAGAAAGTTTCCAGAGAAATAACCAAGAGAAAGAAAGGTTGAAACCCAAATGATAGCACCCGTGTAAGCAAATAAAGCAAAATGCTTAAAATCCATGCGAGTCATACCGCTGACAAATCCTGTAAAATGACGCACTCCTGGAATAAAATATCCAATCATGAGTGTCCATTTGCCAAAACGCTCAAACCAATTGTGTACCTGGTCAAGATGAGCCTGTGAAATGCCGATTTTATTTCCATATTTGCTAATTAAGTAATGCCCAGCAGTCCTCCCTAAGAGATAACTAATACTAATTCCACAAATACTGCCTGCATAAGCTGCCAGGATCGTTAAAGGAATATTTAAGCTGCCTTTGCTCATGAGAACGCCAGACAGAACCATCAGTGTCTCTTCTGGCACTGGCAAAATAATGATGCCCGAAACCAATAAAACAAATAAAGCAATACTCCCATATTGAATTAGCCAATTAGATAGTAGTTCATTATCAAGTAAAATATCCATTTAATGATTCTTTTGCTTTTATTGCTAGGACACTAGCATTTTGATGAAGACACGCCCTAGAGACAATATTTTGTTTGATCAGTTTTTATTTAGCTCTTTTGACAATGCTAATACTATAAGGGTTTGATCTTTTTTCTTAAACAAATCTGTGTTGCAGAGAAAAGACTTTATTCAGACAATTAATAAATTGAAATTTGACGGTTTATGATAAATTCGCTGACATGAGAAATGTCGGAGTGCTCAAAAGGATGCTTTGACATCCTCTAGAATCGCTGGACTTATCAAAGCCTTTAAGCTATAGTTATTCTTTTCATTTGAAGATCTAATTAAAGGACAATTATGGCACAACAAGTAAGTACTAATGAAATTAGAGGTGGTTTTAAAGTTGAAGTTGAAGGCCAGCCTTATACCATTATTAGCAATGAATTTGTCAAACCAGGTAAAGGACAAGCTTTTAATCGCATTAAAATGAAACATCTTTTAACTGGACGCGTCATTGAGCGTACTTTTAAGTCCGGAGATAAAATAGATGTTGCGGATGTTTCTGAGTCAGCCATGCGCTTGCTTTATAAAGAAGCTGATGGCGTCGTCTTTATGGATGAAAAATCATTTGAACAAATTAAAATTCCATTTGAAAATATCGGCGAGACAGATCAGTGGTTGTTAGATGATCATCTTTATGATGTGATTTTCTATAATGGCGCTCCTGTTAACGTTGAGCCTCCAACATTCATGGAAATGACTATTACAGAAACTTCTCCTGGTGTTCGTGGAGACACAGCTTCCGGCCGCGTCATGAAGCCTGCAATTTTAGAAAGCGGAGCAAAAGTCCAAGTGCCTATTTTCATTGAGCAGGGAGAGAAAATTAAGGTAGACACCCGCACAGGTGAATATGTTTCCCGAGTCTCTAGCTAAGACAACTTCCCTACCCGATTTTACATCTAAAGTGGCACGCTTGCAAGATCGTGCCCTCATGTTAAAGAAAGCCCGCCATTTTTTCGACGAAAGAAAAGTATTAGAAGTGGATTGTCCAATCTTGAGTGCACAAGCCTCTGTTGATGCACATATCGACTTGATTGTTGCTCTTTATCAAGGAAGTAAAAAACACTACATGCATTCATCGCCTGAAATGGGAATGAAACGCTTATTAGCAGAAGGTATAGGAGATATCTATCAATTATCTCATGTTTTTCGCGACGGTGAATGGAGTGCCAAGCATAATCCAGAATTTATGATGGCAGAGTGGTACCGCTTAAATTTTAGTTTAGAACAAATGATGGAAGAAACCATTCAATTCATCCGTCTTTTCTTGGATCAACTCCCCTATCGCATTGTGAGTTATCGAGAAATTTTCCTTCAGACCACTGGCATCGATTATGTCACAGCAAGCGAACAGGACTTGTTTGATTATATTCAACTTCAAAATATTCCTTTTTATCCCTCAATTTTAGAGGAAGGAAAAGATGCTCTTCTCAATTTAATCTTAGGCTCGCAAATTGAACCTGGCTTAGGACAAGATGAGCTTTTCGTCCTTGCTTACTATCCAGCTTCCCAGGCAGCTTTAGCCCGCAAACGTTTACATGGAACAGAGCGAGTAGCAGAACGCTTTGAAGTGTATCATCAAGGAGTCGAGTTGGCAAATGGCTTCCACGAACTAACCGATGCAGTTGAACAACGTCAACGCTTTCAAGAATCTAATGCAGCACGTTTAGCATTGGGAAAAGACTCTCTTCCTCTTGATGAAAATTTTATCCAAGCTTTAGAAAAAGGTTTACCAGATTGTTGCGGAGTTGCTGTTGGATTTGATCGCTTAATGATGCTCCGCCAAAGACAACATCACATTGCTCATGTTTTAACATGGGGCTGGGAGCAAGCTTAAAACTTATTAAACACAGCTTTTTATTTGTTTATAGAGTGTTGAACTAAATCTAAAGGAAATCAAGAATTCTAATGATGAGGAGTTTTGAGTTGGGGATGAGGATGTGGCTAGCAATCCTTTATGCCGATCATCTCTTGAGATACACAACGAACAATTAAATGAAATTCTAGATAAGAAGTGCTGCGAACGCAGCACTTACGTCAATTTTAAATGTATTCAAACTTGAAACAACGCAAATCATCTTTTCTATGAACTATAGCATGATAACCGTTCAAGTCTACGTCCACAGAACACAACTTAAAGTTTATCTCTCAGATGTCAATCGCTATTATTCCTATTAGTTTGTACCTTTGGGCGTCGATAAGGAGGAAAGAGAAAGATGAAACTTGCTCTTTTTTAAGGTTCCTTTTCCTTGGCCATCAACATCTAACTGCTGAGAATAGAACTTAAGTCTTTCTAAAATAAAAGCTGAAGTGCTTTTTTTAATTGTCTTAGGAGAAAACTCGAATTGGGTAGAAGGCGATTTGCTTTCCTTTTGTTCAAGCTTTTGATTTTGAGCGTTAACATAAGATGGTAAGACAGTCTTTTTCTTTTCTTCTATTTGTACAGAACTTGAATCTTGCCATAAAGAGGGGGTATCAGGCACATTAAGAAAATGATTCTTAAAATTCAAAATGACAAACTTTTTAGTTTTTAGATACTCTTCTAGTTCTGGCTTGTCATATCCTTCCTTAATCAAGCGCGGATTGCTAACCACATGACTAATATTCAAAAGAGCTATCACTTTTTTATGCGATTTTAAACCATTCTCAATCGATTCTTTGAATAATTTATGCCTTGTGGAAAAAGTTGTTTTATGAAATTTCCTAATACCAAAATGAAATTCTCCTGCAACGCTATGAGCTATAGAATACACTTGCTCTAAAAATTCGCGATAGGAGTTCATAGGAATATGAAGAAATTTATCATATCTTTCCTTCAACTTGTCAAAGCCTAATTCTGCTACAGGAATAGATATTTTACACGCAAGTTCCATTAAGTTTTTTAAGTTTTTTAAAACATGTTCTTTATTAAAGTTAGTACTATACTTTGCTATATCAAATTCAATTTTAGAAATTAGTCTCCGAATTTTCTTCTCTTGCTTTATCCATTCGGGAATGTTTCCCGATAAATGTTGTAGATCGCAGCCTTGTACATCCCCAAATTTTAGTTCGTATTTATCTCTTGGTATAGATTTTCCCTTCTCCTCATTTTCTATTAAAATCAAATGCTGCTGCCAAATCTCGTTAATTAAACTCACAGTCTGTGGTTGGCATAACGGATGATACGGAACATCAGCCACAATGACAACTTCAGCCTTATTTAAAGAACAATTCCCGTAGATGTTGAAAAAAGGAGACACAACATCATATTTATTTATCTGCATAAATCTTTGCCTTAGTATTAAAATCTTTCTTCTAAAAGAGTATTAAGATCTTGTTTTTACAATTCATGCTAAATCCTGATTATCGTTTCCGAGACAATTGCAAAGGCAATCTGTATTTTCATCCCCTGACACGTAGGATTTGCTTCAACTTACCAATTAATTAATTAAATTTCGGAGAAATTATAGCCTTTATCCACTTAAACATAAAAACATTTATTTACTTAAATATTTTTAATTATTTAAATGATAATATCCAAGGATAAGACACTTTAGCCGTCGCCAAAAGCTTCTGTTAAGCTAATGAAAACAAGCGAATAGACTAATGAAAATGCGAACTTTGGTTAACAGATTATTTGCTATATCAACCTGAGTTTGGAGTTTATCTAATTGGCAGGCAATTAGATAAATCAAAATTGATGACAAAAGACCTCTTAATGATTTAAAACATTTGTTTCTCACAACGAATGTTAATCACAAGAGGTCAAAATGGATTTAACAACATTGTATTGCAGCGTGGATGATTTTTGGAAGTCCTTTAAACAAGAATGGAATAAAAATCTCATTGATAACGGCAAAGCAAAGCGAGGACCCGAGCCCAGGTTATCGATTCCTGAGATGATGACAATTGTAATTTTATTTCATCAATCGAATTACCGAACATTTAAGTATTTTTATGAATACGTTTGTACATATTTAAGAAGGGATTTCCCAAATCTCATTAGCTATAGCCATTTTGTTTATTCAATGAAAAACCTATTTATCCCATTATTTGCTTACCTCCTTCAGAGAAGAGGGGAAATAACAGGAATTGCTTTTATCGATTCGACATCAATAGATGTTTGTCATAATAAGCGTATTAAAAGGAATAAAGTTTTCAAGGGATTAGCCAAGCGCGGAAAGACAACTTCTGGATGGTTTTATGGATTTAAATTGCATCTTATTATCAATGAAAAAGGTGAAATTTTAGCTTTTCAGCTAACTCCTGGCAATGTGGCTGATGTATCTGTTGTAGAGAATTTATCCAAAGGTATTTTCGGTAAGCTATTTGGCGATAAAGGATATATCTCAGCCGAACTTGCGAAGCGGCTCTTAAAACAAGGACTTGAGCTGTTTACAACGTTAAGGTCAAATATGAAGCAAAAACTCATGCAATTAGCTGATAAAGTACTCCTTCGCAAGCGAGCAATCATTGAAACAGTCAATGACCAACTAAAAAATATTTCTCAGATAGAGCATACACGTCACAGAAGTGCTGCCAACTTTTTGATTAACCTTTTAGCGGGAATAACGGCCTATACTCATCAATTAAAAAAACCGTCTATTAATTTAACCCAAGAAGATCGTCTATTGTTAATGGCTGCGTAAAAACTCCAAACTCAGGTTATATCAATCTTTTTCAGCTAAAGGATTCCAAATAAATCTAAGAGCCTGTTAAAAAACTTCTAATGGTTTGGATTCGAGATGATTTTCTCCCTAGAAGACGGTCTTGATCCCTAGGTCATATTGTGTAATATGACCTAGGGATCAAGAGCGCCTTCTAGTGGAAAAGAACTTAAATTCAGACCATTAGAAGTTTTTTAACAGGCTCTAAAAGCTAAACGAGATGCTCAAATTGAGAGACGTCTCTTCGCTAAGCTGAAGAGATAAAGGCCTGACTTATTCTTGTCCAAGCCTTCTATCTCGATGGCTATTGTTAAATCGTACGTTACCCTCTATCTATTGGCAAACACTATTTTGACTCAGACCATAAATTAGGATTGTTCTGAAGATTGAAGCGATTATCCTCCTTAAGATGAATAATTACGAACTTTTTAGTTTTTAGATAATCAGTGAAAACTTTTCTCTCCTTTTCTTTTTCAGATGATTTGTGATCACATGCGACATGATTAATATTTAAAACCATTAAAACTTTTTTACTAAATTTTAAGTTTACTTCAGCCGCTTGCATGAAAGACTCTTCTCTCCTTTCGAAAACAGATTTGTAAGCGTTGTGAAAAAAGGAAATTAAAGAGTTTACTTCTTCTGAAAATTGTTCATAAGAAATAGAAGATAAATGATTAACCAATGTTTGATACTTTGCTTTTATTTTCTTAATACTTTCTTGTATGTGTATACCAGAGTTTTGTTGGGATTCTAATAATGACACTAAATTTTGCAAGGAGCTTCGAACATTTTCCTTAGATTCTTGAGCATTTTCCTTAAACTTTTGAACCTTATCTTCTGATAAATAAGATTCAATTGTTTCAATTAATTTTGATATTTGATCTTCTAGCTTTAGGAATTGTGATACTTCTAGAAGATCGCAGCCTTGAACCTCAAATTCTGGTACTCCTAAATTGTTAGTCAACTTGTACCGTTCTTTTGGCACAGCTACTCCTTTAGCCTCACTTTCTATTAAAATTAAATGGTTACACCAAATTTGATTAATTAAAAGAACATTCCAATCCTCACAATCCGCATTAGATGGAATATTTGCAACCACGACAATTTCAGCTTCTCTTAAAGGGGTGTTACCGGAGATGATGAATTTGCCAGAAAAAAGAGGCAATACAGATGGGCTCATAAATTCTTACCTTGTCATTGAAATATTTCGTTTATATAGATACTAAATTCTCTATTCGCAATAGATAAAAACTCTCATAGAATTTCTATAATTTTAATTAACAACCGAAAAGAGTATAGCGGGAATTATTTAAAATTAAAATATTTCGCCGCTTAAATAATTTTTAGTGTTTAAGATTGTGCCTGAGGCTTACTAAGCACTCGCGTTGAGATGTTAGGTTTCCTTAAAGTTTTATTTCATCTGCCCTATTCACACAAAATGGGAGACAACATAGAAAATTCACTTAAATCAAATGTTTAGCAATTCAGAGACACTCTAAATGTTTACCCAACAGTGAATCCAAGAATAAACCGCCGCCAAAAGCTCCTGTTAAACTAATGGAAATGAAAATGAAGAAATAGACAACTTTCATAACCCCCATCAATCGTTCTTTATTTAATGACTTTTTTTATTAAAACGACTATCTGCTCGTTATCAGCCTTGCAATAAGTCTTACATGATATAATACAAAGAAAAGAATTAAAATATTCTTGTAATTTTCTTCAAAAAAATTACATTTTATTTTTCCTTCGGAATAAAAATCTTGAATACTTCTTTAAATTCTTGCCAAGGAGTGAATTCAGATAGAACATCAAGCTCATGTTGTGGATTTAAAATATTAGCTAGGAAGAAAATTTCTGAAGAATGATTATGATGCTTTGACTTCGTGAATTTGCAAGAATTTTAACAATTTAATTTGTTTTCTTGCAGAGTTTAACTTTAAAAAAAACATTTTTTAAATACTTAATAAGAAGATTTTATTCGATTTTCTCATGCTCGATTTTTTCCCTTGTTCAATCACTCCTTTCTAATTGTTCTTATTACTTAATGTATTTTCCTTTTTTTTATCTCTAGCTTTTGGGAAATGATTTTTTGCACCTTCCCATAAAAAAGGTACGTTTCGAACGTTAAGATAAGAGTTCTTAGTATTAACAATCACATATTTTTTATTTTTTAGATAATCATTGAAAGCTTTTATGTCATATTCTTCTTTAGACAATTTGGGATTGCATACAACATGGTTAATATTTAAAATTATTAAAACTTTTTTATGCGATTTTAGACCTTCTTCAATCGATTGTTCAAAAGACTTTTGTCTTTTTAGAAAATAATTTTTATAAAATATTTTAATATTGAGTTTGAATTCTAATTGAATGCTCTGGGTTATAGAATACACTTGCCCTGCAAATTCCAGATCAGAAAAACTGGGCCAATTCTTTAAAAAATTTTCATATCTGACTTTTAATTCATCAAATTTAATTTGTTCCCCCGGAAATTCTTCTTCGAATCTTAGAGACATTAACTCCTTTAGCGAATTTAAAATAGTTTTTCTCCATTCTTGAGTCTTATTTTCTTTTAAAGAGGAATTAATATGCTGGACTAATTCTAGCATTCTTTTCTCTTTCTTCAGCAATTCTGATACATCTGGAAGGTCGCAACCTTGAACCTCACATTGTTTTATTTTTAAATTGAGCTGTTGAATCGGCACAGAAACTCCCTTAGGCTCATTTTCTACTAAAATCAAGTGATTAGACCAAATATTATGAATTAATAAAATATTCCATTGATCACATAATGGATGAACTGGAATATCGGCGACTACAACAACTTCGGCTTCTTCTAAACAAGCATTACCGGAAATATTGTATTTTTGAATAAAATGATCATTATATTTATTTATCTGCACAAGTTCTTCTCTTATTTATTAATATTAAATTTATTTATTAACAAATAATAAGATTATAACTTTTAATTAATAAATACAAAACAATTAAATATTTAAATATTTTTTAGTTATTTAAAGATTTACCAAACAGCGAGTCCAAAGGATAAGCCGCCGCCAAAAGCTCCTGTTAAGCTGACGGAAATGAAAAGAAGAAATAGACAGAGATAATAACTCACTAATGAAGGGGTATTTTGCCGGGCATAACGTTCTCTCAAAATGGCTGCAATTATAGCTAAACCAGCTGTCACAAGACCAAAATAGCGATGCCAAATATATAAATCTAAAGACAATCCTTCATAAGTTTGTCCGTACCCAAAAGCAAGCCCTAAAAGGGCTGTAGGAGGAGCAAGAATCGCAGCCGCAAGAATCATAAAGCGAGCTGCATGTTCAAATATAGGATTTCTAAACCAAATCCAGAGCCACTCAGCCACAACTGTCATGATAATGAGAGCAATGGGGAAATGAAGCAAAATGAGATGAAACCGTCCGATTTGATTTAACACATTTGCAAAACGATCGGGTGTTTGGGAGTCGGAAAAGAGTTCTGGTTCAGCAGAGAAAAGGGGATAAGATTCATGGTGCCCATTATGAGCCTCTAAAAAGCAAATACTCAATAAGAATAAAATGAAAAGTTTTAAGAAATTTAACCAGCTCATTGTATCCTCATCTCTGATAGATGTTTAACTACCTCTAAACCCAACGCTGTACAATGGGAAATCTTCTTCCTACTGAAAAAGCTTTTTCTGATACCCTTAAAGAGGGAGGAGCTTGGCGTCGCTTATATTCATTGTAATGAATGCGTTTGACCAAGTCTTGCACAACAGAAAGAGGGATTTGAAAATGCTCTGCAATCCAAGCAGGAGAATGATGCTCTTCAACATAAGATTGTAAAACTTGATCAATCACGACGTATTCCGGCATAGAATCGCTGTCTTTTTGATTGGGGCGCAACTCTGCTGATGGAGGACGCTCAATGGTATACTTGGGTATCACTTCTTCTTGCCGATTAATCCAACGGGCTAAAGCGTAGACATATTGCTTAGTGACATCTCCGATCACAGCTAATCCGCCACACATGTCTCCATACAAAGTGGAATAACCTAAAGCAAGTTCGCTCTTATTCCCAGTGCTTAATACCAAATAACCCATTTTATTGGAAAAGGCCATCAACAGCATTCCTCGAATCCGTGCTTGCAGATTTTCTTCGGTAATGTCAGGAGCTTTTCCTTCGAATGCTGGAGTCAAAATAGAGAGATAGCTTTCAAAAGGAGCTTCTATCGCAATCTCACGATAGTCTATTCCTAACCGATGAGCTAATAAGGAAGCATCTCTTAAACTTTCGGAAGAAGTATAACGAGAAGGCATGCTAACAGCCAAAACATTTTGAGGTCCTAAAGCTTCCGCTGCGATACAAGCCACAACAGCCGAATCTATTCCTCCTGATAACCCAAGACAAGCCTTTTTAAAGCCTAATTTTTGAAAATAATCATGGATTCCTAACACTAAAGCTCGATAAAGATCTTGAATGTTATTGCGTTCAATTTTTATAGGTTCTTTTGCCTCAGCAAGATTAATCTGCATTTCATCGACTTTAAATCCTTTCGCACACTGTAAAAGACCTTTTTGATTCGCATATAGACTATAGCCATCAAAAATTAAGCTATCATTGCCTCCAATCTGATTACATAAAATCACAGGGCATTCAAGCGTGCGGGCAGCACTTAAGCATACTTGTGAACGACTATGAAATTTATCAAGGCTATAAGGAGAAGCAGAAATATTAATTAGGCAGTCAGGATGTTTTTCTTTTAATTCTAAAATAGGATCACGCCGATAGGAAGTGGATTGTAAAAATCCACTATGCTGCCATAAGTCTTCACAAATTGTTATAGCCAATTTTTTCCCATGCAATGTCCATATCTTTGCACATTCACCTGGTTCAAAATAGCGGCGTTCATCAAACACGTCATAAGTGGGCAGCAAAATTTTATCTGCAAAGTCAATCAAAGTTTGATTTTGAATAAGAGCTGCACTGTTATAGAGAGTTTTCTCAAAATGATGAGGATTATAACGAGGCAATCCAACAATGGCTGCTATCCCTGCTGTTGCTTGAACAATTTCCTCCAATCGTCGACTCACTTCTTCCATAAAATGAGGAAGTAAAATGAAATCTTCTGGAGGATAACCACTTAGAGCAAGCTCGGGTAGAACAACGAGATCGACACCTTGTTGTTTCCCTTGCTGGATAGCTTGAATAATAAGTGTTGTATTACCAGCTAAGTCCCCAATTGTCGGATTAATTTGAGCAACTAAAATATGCATAGAATATGTGCCATTAGAGAATTAAAAATAGAGTCCGAAAAATCTCTCTATTTTAGAATAAATGCTTGTTTTATTTCTCCTATTAAACATGGCTCATCTTTTAGCTGCCAAAGTCATCTAATACAATGCTTTCTCTCGGCACGCCATAGTCATCGAGTAATTTAAGAATACTTTTATTATGCATAGGAGGTCCGCAAACATAAAATAAGCATTCTTCTGGATAATCCATCTTTTTCAGTTGTCCTTCCTCAAAGGCTCTAAAGAGAAAGTTTGTCTTAACAGGATCTTTAGCAGGCCAGCCTGCTTGGATATCTTCTGGCAAAGGTTCGGACAGCACTAGATGATATTTAAAGTTCTGAAACTTTTTCTCAAGATCTTCATATTCTTGCTGATAAATATTTTCACGCAAAGCACGTGCGCCATACCACATGGTGACTTTACGCTTAGTATTTTCTGTATAAAAAAGATGCAGAATATGGCTTCTTCCAAAAGAAGAACCTGCACCTCCAATTAAAAAGACGAGTTCTCGATCATCATTAATCATAAAAGATTCGCCATAAGGTCCACTGAGACGAATTTTATCCCCTGGCTTTAATGAAAATGTATAGCTTGAACAAATTCCCCAAGGAACATCATCACGAATTTTTCCATTGACAAAGGGCGGCGTTGCAATACGAATATTAAATAATAATTTACGTCCTTCTGCTGGATGGGAAGCCATGGAATAGGCACGAATGATTTCATTTGGAGGAGAGGGAAGGTTGCTAAAATCAAGTTCACGGTCAAATAAATGATATTTTTCCCAATCAGGATAAAATTTGGGATCCATGGTTTTTTTCCACTCACTTGTATTCGTCTTAAATGGCGGAACATGAAATTGTAAATATCCCCCTGAGCGATAAGGAACTTCTTCCCCTTGCGGAACCTCAACAATAAGTTCTTTAATAAAAGTTGCAACGTTTTGATTGCCTGTCACTGTTCCGATCCACTCTTTAACGCCTAATGCATGTTCATCAACATGAACATGAAGATCTCCTTTCAACTTCGCTTGACAAGATAAGCGCCAACCTTCTTTCAACTGCTTTTTAGTAAAGGTATCGATATCTGTTTGAAGTGGAGGAGCCGCTCCCTCAAGAATTTGAACTCTACATTGTTTACAAGTGGCTTTACCGCCGCAAGGACTTGGAATAGGAATGCCATGCGATGTCAAGGCTGTCAAAAGCGTTTGCCCAGCAATCGTATGAATGGTTAATGCATCATCATCATTCACTTTAATCGTGCATTCGTCAGAACTGACAAATTTTGCCCTTGTAAAAAGAATAAGCGCTGTTAAACCTACTCCAATGATAATAAAAGCAGCAATAGCATATAAACTTAGAACAAAATCAATTCCCAAAAATTGTCCTAAAAATGAGCTGTTTGCAAACATAAGCATGTGGGAAAACCTGTCGTGAAAGGATTGCCTGTCATCAATTCAATCTAGGTATAATGGGCCTAGGTTTTCCCTTCAAGTAAAATAGGACAATTTCTGAAACAATCGATACACTATGTGTCATGAAGTTTAAATTCCTAAACAATTAATTTCTAATCGTTAGAATCATTTCCGCACGCTCAACTTTGCTGGAACAGACACATTGCCCGCCTCATCGACTGAAACAACGAAATAGTGATACGTTTTTCCTTTCTTGCGATAACGATCTTCGAAACGCAATCTTTCGTTTGCAGAAATTTCAACAACCAACTTTGTTAAAGCCGGATCACGATACATTCGATAAGCAACGGGAGTGATTCCTCTAAAAGGAACTTTCCAAGTTAAAATATTGATATATTCCGTTTGCATAGCAAATATATTTTTGACTTGCTTTCCTTGCAAGTCTCTAGGTGGCAGAAGAAGAACTGGAGGTGGTGGTGGCAGCACAGTAATGAGTTGGGTAGCTAAAGCCGTTGGCCCCCCTTGATGGGTAATGAATGTGCTGTTATTTGCGTTACTAAAAGTATTGAAAAAAGAAGAAATATTAAAAATTTGTTGGATAGATGTTCCTGCAGAATTTGTGACTCTGAGAGAAACTAAATAAGTGCCTGGTACAGAATAAATATGTGTAATAGTTGGCAAACTTGTTGTTGCTGTATTGCCATCTCCAAAATCCCAACTATAAGAGGCAATTGTTCCAATAGGAGAAACCGAAGCCGAGGCATCAAATGTACTCACTAAGTCAGCTAAAGCAACGTTGGCTTTAAATTTAGCTAACGGAGCTTGATCTGGAGGAATGGCAATGGCTGTTGTTTGGTCGCCGATCGGAATAGGCATTCCTATGATCGTATCAGTGATGGTATTGATGACTGACACAGTATTGCTATCAAAATTAATGACATAAGCCTTCGTTCCTTCTGGTGTGATTGCAATGGCTAAAGGAGAAATTCCTACTGTTATTGTTGTGCTAACCATGTTGCTTACGAGATTAATCACGGATACTGTACCCTCTGAAAAATTGGCAACATAAGCCTTTGTTCCATCCGGTGTAATGGCAATTGCGTTAGGTAGGCCGCCGACGCTAATTGGAGATGGAGAAATGATACTATTGGTTGCAGTATTGATCACTGATACTGTGTCATCCGTAGCATTAGTGACATAAGCTCGGCTCCCATCAGGTGTAATGGCGATGTCAAGGGGCATTTCTCCTACAGGAATTGTTGCAAGAATTAAATCAGTTACAGTATTGATCACAGACACTGTGCCATCTCCAGAATTTACGACGTAAGCTTTGCTTCCATCTGGTGTGATAGCGATAGCCATTGGATTATTGCCAACTATAATTGAGACAACGGCCTGAGTTGCAATATTGATAGCTGAAATCGTATTGCCATTTAAGTTAGCCACATAAGCTTTTGTCCCATCTGGGATAATCGCAACAGTGACTGGAAGATCACCTACCGCAATAGATGTTGCGGTATTGGTTGCAATGTCAATTACTCCTACATTGTTATCGATTAAATTAACGACATAAGCTTTAGCCCCATCAGGAGTGATGGCCGTTGCATTGGGTGTCCCTCCTAACGTAATCGAAGAAGTAACTGTTTGAGTTGCTGCATCAATGACCGATACTGTCCCATCATTAAAATTAGCGATGTAAACTTTAGTCCCATCAGGAAGACTAGCCAAAGCATTTGGCTGGCTGCCCACCGTTGGAGTTGCAATTACCGTATCAGTGGCTGCATCAATAACTGAAAACGTATTGACAGCACAATTAGCGAGGTAAATGGTGCGGCTTCCTTGAAAAGTGAAATAGCAATCAGATGTCAAAGGCGAAGACTCAGTTGAAGTCAGAACACTAACAGAAACAACCTGAGGAATATGAGCTGGGGTAGTCGCTGTGATGACATTATCCGTCATCACATTAAAGCTCATTGCTGGTGTATTCCCAAAGTTAACAGCATTCACTCCGGCAAACCCAATTCCATTTATTGT
The DNA here is from genome assembly GCA_044226925.1 of Parachlamydiaceae bacterium. Lineage (GTDB taxonomy): Bacteria > Chlamydiota > Chlamydiia > Chlamydiales > Parachlamydiaceae > JANWJE01. Next base: position 1,028,111 of record JBGAGC010000001.1, on the reverse strand, counting down.
CACAACCGTCCCGCCTGATGAAGGAGCAATAGCGGGCTCAATGCTAGTGATAAGAGGAGAGCCTTCAGCAGAACTAAACGGTAAAACAACTAGAGCTAATAGAAACAACAAATAAACCGGATATTTCATTACCGTCTCGTCTATAAAAATTTTTAATCATCTCTAATTTAAAGTTACCATTTCTTTAAGAGCGTGTTCCATCACTTCTCATAGCTTGGATTTGAGAAGTGATGGAACACACTCTAAAATGAATGACTGGAATAGTATTTGTTACAACGTCTGCATTGGCGCATGAAACAATTAAAATAAGTAAAACCATCAAAGATAATTGAATGTTATTGTTTTCCATTGAATTTGATTTGAATGGCTAGTAGTAACAGAAAAGTGAATTATTTAAAAAATAAAATGAAAATTTATGATTATCATTTTATTCAATTGATGGATGAAGTAATGGCTTGAGAGAAGGTCGGATGACTAATGATTTTTTTTTATGTAGCCTTCATTTAAAATAACCTAAAGAAAGTATGTCTGAATTGCTAAGCATTTGATTTCAACGAGCTTTTGGCTTCATCATTACATCTCATGTTAAAGCAAACGATTAGCGATTCAAAGATGGATTCTAAGAATCTATTTACAAATTTTAGCTATTCTAAATTTATTTGAAGGAGTCTAGCATGCCTGCTTTAAAAAAAATTGAAACTTCAGAAGCACCCAAAGCTATTGGTCCCTATTCTCAAGCCGTTTATTCTGCTCCTTTTGTCTTTGTTTCGGGACAGTTGCCTTTAGATCCCCTGACAGGCAAACTCGTTGAAGCCGATATTCTTCTGCAAGTGAACCGTGTATTAGACAATTTAGAAGCAATTTTAAAAGCTAGTGGCTGCTCCTTTCAAGATGTGGTGCGTTGCGATGTTTTTGTTAAAGATCTCAATGATTTTGCAATCATTAATCAAGAGTATGCTAAACGTTTTACACAAGCTGTTCCGCCAGCCCGCCAAACGATCCAAGTTGCTCGCTTACCTTTGGATGCTTTAGTCGAAATTTCTTGCATCGCTATCCAGCCTTGACACAAAAATAGAAACGATTAAAATTTAATTATTTAAATTCAATTTACTTAGGTAGAAAGCATGGAAAAAGGATCTCTTCAAATTCATAGTGAAAATATTTTGCCTATTATTAAGAAGTGGCTGTACTCGGATCGAGATATCTTTGTACGCGAATTGATTTCTAATGCCTGTGATGCCATTCAAAAAACAAAAATTTTACGCGATCAAGGGGAATTGGATGTTAAAGATGAAGATTTCCGCATTGATGTTCAAATTGATAAAGATGCTCATACGTTGAAATTTATTGATAACGGCATTGGGATGGATGCGGAAGAGGTCAAAAAATATATTGCTCAGATAGCTTTTTCAGGAGCAGAAGAATTTCTTAGCAAATATAAGTCTAACAATGAGCAAGATCAAATTATTGGCCACTTTGGACTTGGATTCTATTCAGCTTATATGGTGGCTGATTTAGTCGAGATCAATACCCTGTCATATAAACCAGGAGCAGAACCAGTTCTTTGGCGTTGCGATGGTTCCTCTGAATACGAATTAGATCGTGGGACAAGACAAACAAGAGGAACAGAGATCACCTTATTTATTGGCAAGGAGCATGAAGAGTGCTTAGACGCTAGCTATATTGAAAAAATCTTACGCCATTATTGTTCTTTTCTTCCCTATCCCATTTATTTAAATGGCAAGCGCATCAATGAACATGTTCCTTTGTGGATCAAACCTCCTTCAGAATGCACAAAAGAAGATTATCTACAATTTTATCACTATCTGTATCCAATGGATGAAGATCCTCTTTTTTGGTTGCATCTGAACGTTGATTACCCTTTTAATTTAAAAGGCATTCTCTATTTTCCCAAAATGCGGCGTGACTTTGATCCTAATAAAAGTACTGTCAGCCTTTATTCTAATCGTGTGTTCGTGTCCGATAACTGTAAAGATATTATTCCCAATTATTTGATGATGTTAAAGGGAGCCATTGACAGTCCAGATATTCCCCTTAACGTCTCTCGTAGCTATTTACAAACAGACCGCACTGTCCGTCAATTAGGCAGCCATATTTCTAAAAAAGTCACAGATAGTTTATCCACACTGTATAAGACAGATCGCGAACGCTTTTTCAATGCTTGGAATGATGTCTCGCTTGTCGTAAAATTAGGAATTTTAGAAGACGATAAATTTTATGAAAGGGCAAAGGATTTCCTTGTTTGGAAAGATACAGATAAAAATTGGACAACAGTGCCAGAATATTTAGAACGCAACCGTGAAAAAACAAAAGATAAAATCTTTTATACTATCGACGAAAAGCATGCGGGACATATTTTAAAAATTTATCGTGATCAAGGCATTGAAATTTTGTGTGCTAATAGCCCACTAGACCCTTATTTAATTCACTTTTTAGAAGATAAATTGAGACCTGTGACTTTTCAACGCATTGATGCAGAAGTCCATGAAAACATTGTTGATAAAAGCCGCGAAAGAACTGTTTTAGATGCGGAAGGTAAAACTGAAGCTGTCAAATTAGCAGATTTTGTGCGTTCTAAACTCAGTGACGATCAAATTGAAGTTGAAGCAAAGAGTTTAGCAACTGATTCTTTGCCAGGCTTTATCATGATGGATGAAAAGCAACGCCGCATGCGGGATTATCTCATGCGCCTTGAACCAGAAGAGCGCGAAAAACAACTGTCATTTTTTGGAAAGCGTACTTTTGTAGTGAATACAAATAATTCGTTAATGGAAGCCATTCGCAAATTAGATCGCACTAAACCCGAATTGGCAAAAGAGTTAACGCAAGAAGTGTATGAATTAGCCTTGCTGTCTCAAAGAGAAATGGATCCCCATGCGTTGCACGAATTTGTCAATCGTAGTAATCAAATTTTAGAGACACTGACAAATGAGTTATTGAAGTCTATGCCGCATTAAGAATAGAAACTTCAAAAGTAGTCTGGCGCAAATCTTGTGTTCTTATCCTGTCCATCCTGTTTCTTTTTAGAAATCACAGGATGGACAGAATAGGAAGGATAAAACAATATCTTTTCAGATTTTATAATCAAATCTTTGCTGCTATCTCATCTATGAAAAAAATCGATTTTTTTATTCTTTCATAGATCCTTTTTGCTTCATTCTAATTTTCGCAACATGCTAAAATGAAACACTTTTAATTTAATAAGAGCTCGTATGCTTTCTTTTTTCCATTTTCTGCGCCTCACTATTTGTTTCTTATTTTTCATTAGCCAATGCGAAGCTGATTTAACACAAGAGACCATTTATCTCACTTGGCAGCAAAGTCCATCTACCACCATGACAATTCAATGGATTAGTACTTCTCAAGAAAAACCAAGTGTCGTGATCTATCGTCCACGCAAAAGTGACCATGAATGGATAAAGATAACAGGAGAAGCTTATCCTTTTCCTCAAGCTCCACAATATTTGATTCATAGAGTAGAGCTTCAACATCTTCAACCTCACACAGAATATTCATTTAAAGTTCTTCCTTATGAAGAAGAGTATCTCTTTTTGACAGCTCCCTCAGAGCTGAAAGAGGATCTTCGGTTTGTAGTCGGTGGAGACATGTATCATGATGATATTCAGTTTATGACAAAAACGTCTCAAAAAGCGGCGCAAACCAGTCCGCTCTTTGCTCTGATTGGTGGAGATATCGCTTACGCTGTGAAATCTTTTCAGCCTTCGCAAAAAATTGATCGTTGGATTGAATGGATCAAAGCATGGCATGCCACTATGGTCACTCCCCAAAAGCATCTCATTCCTGTCATTTCAGCTATTGGCAATCATGACTTAACAGGACAATATGATCAGACTCCAGCTCAGGCCGCCGTTTTTAGCGCTCTTTTTCCTATGCCAGGAAAACGCATTTTTAATGTTTTAGATTTTAACTCTTATCTTAGCATTGTTATTTTAGACTCGGGACATGCTAATCCCATTGCAGGACAGCAGACCAATTGGTTGAAAGCTACGCTTGATGAACGTCAGCATATTCTTCATCGATTTGCGATTTACCATGTGCCTGCTTATCCTTCTGTCCGCACTTTTCAAACGAAACAAAGCGTTAGCATCCGCAATCACTGGATTCCTTTATTTGAACAGGGAGGAATTCAAATGGCTTTCGAACATCATGATCATGCTTATAAACGGACTCATCCTTTACTAAAAAGCCGCATTCATCCTGAAGGGATTGTTTATTTAGGCGATGGAGGATGGGGAGTGGAAAACCCTAGACAGCTTCGTGGAAATCCTTCTTATTTAGCAAAATTTGCGTCTGTGCGCCATTTTATCGCTGTGACTTTAACTCCTTTTCAGCAAACGATTAAGTCTATCAATGATCAAGGACAAATTGTTGATGAATACACTAAACAATTAAAAACTAAAATGCCAATTGAAGAACCTCATCTTTTGGAAACCTTAATAAGGCAAAAATAATAGTCCATAACCAATTAAGACATTACCCATATAGTATCTATTTCTAATTTTTTAGAAGCAGCATCTTGATCTGGATTGGCAAAGGAAGTGATAAATTGAGCCGTGACTTTGGCAAATGTTTTGGGTTTAAATTGTTTTGCTTGATCTGATTGAAGATAGGCTTCTACTCTTTCAAAATGTTTTTTTGGCAAATTCTTTATGATTAATTGATTGCAAATGTTCATAAAGTTTTTTTGCATCAAGTTGTCGATCGTTGTCTAAAAAAATCCCTAAGATCAATAGAACAATCTTTTGGAACATAATGATCAATATTTGGTGTTCCCACATAAATAGGAATGACTTGATTGCGAAATGCATCCCAAAGACAAATTTCGAAAATAAATCCTTTTAGATTTTACCCTTTTTGGTATAAAGAGATTGAATTTTGCTATCCTAAAGAGGAACCTTACGTGAAGCTTCGATACCAATCTTTTTTATGGATTTTATTGAGTCTTTTGATCTTCTCTCAAAGAATTCAAGCACAACTTTTGTCGCCAGAATTAGGCACAATTATTGTCACTTATCAAACCGATCAAGGAGCGCAACGTCTTGATCGTATTCGATTTTGGCTCATTAATGCTCATGAAGAACGCACCCTTTATCCTAAAAAAGATGAGTTTGTTTCAAATAGCCATACACCAAATGAAAGAACAGTGGTGATGACACATCTTCCAAGCGGACGCTATCGCATTGAATTCCTTATTCCAAATGCTGATCAGCTTTTTGAAGAAATTCCTCCTCGAGAGATCATTCTAAGACCCGGAGAAGTCATTAAGATCGATCAGACTATTCATTTACGTTCTTCTCCATCTTTCAAGTCATCCAATGAATTGGCTCTTGTTGTCATTGATCAAAACATTCTTATTCCTCCTCCTACAGCTCCTTATCCCCCTCCAAGCCGTTATCCCCCAAATAATCCTTCTTTTGGTCCTCCTCCTGCGCCCCCGCCGATGCCATCCACTTTTTCATTAAACTCAAATCAACAAACTCATTGGAAGCTCCTATTGCAAGGACGTCTCATCTACGCTGCGACAGGATCCGCCTACAACATTTCTGTTCCTCCTGGAAGAAATTATTCCCTCGTAGCAGAAAGTATTCCTGGTTATAGTTTTTATACTTCTCCAACTGTTCCTTTTGATATTCCTCCTGGGCAAACTATTCGACTTAATTTGGTTTATCAACGCGATATGGGCAATGTGACTCTACAAGGAAAAGTTCCTTCTCAAATTCAGACTTTCACCATTACATTATATTCCCAAGACCAAGATCAACCACCCTTAAGACAGACTTTAACAGCATCAAATGGCCAAATCTATTGGCAAAGTGATTCTTTACCAACAGGAGAATACACACTATCCTATAACATCCCCAACACCTCTACTCCTATTGGAAACCAATCTTTTACCCTTGAAAAAGGAAGCCACGTGACTCTCGAATTTCCTTCTTTTATACAAAGAGGAAGCTTGCAAATTGTTTCCGACACACCTCAAGCCATCTTCACCTTGTCAACTGAAAAAGGAGCCATTATTGGACAAGGGCAAGGTTATCAGTATACTTTTAAAGACTTGCATGCCGGTTCTTATATTTTGAGATTTTCCAGTTCAGATCCTAATTATGCTCCCCTAAATTCTACTCAATTAGTTTCTATTCAAAATAACGAAAATAAGCAACTTCAAGTGACTTATCAAAAAACGGGACGCTTGATTATCAATAGCAGCGATAATTTAAAGATTTCCGTTCGCTCTTTAAAAGATCAGCAAGAAGTTCTTAACGAAAATCTTTCAGCTTCTTCTCAAACGTTTCGTTTACCTGAAGGAAATTATCTTCTCACTTATCAACCTCTCAATGACTCTCAAGCTGCCCAATCGATTGACATCACTATTCGTGCATCTTCTCCGCAAAAGCTTGCTTTATCAGCATCCAACGCTTTTACAACATCCTCCAAAGAAGAAGAAAGCCAAGACGAAGGCAGCGGAATTCAAATCGTCACAAACTTGGCCAATGCAAATTTTATATTGCAAGATTTAACAACGTCTTCGACAACTCGATTTTCAGGTAAAAACACATTTATTCCTTTACATGCAGAAGGTCGTTTTCGTTTAGTCTTTCACCCGATTCCTAATTATGAAACTCCCGATCCTATTCTCTTGAATCGACAAGCTGGAGATCGTACTCTAATAGAAGTTGCCTATACACCAGGAGAAGCCTTTGTTGAAATCCCTGCAGGACCAGCTATCATTGGTGATCCTTTTTCAGATGATCATCAGAATGAACGTCCAGCACGAGAAGTTGAGATTTCAGCCTTCAACATAGGCGTTTACGAAGTCACAAATGCTCAATATGCCAATTGGCTCAATCAAGCTTTGCAAGTGGAAAAAATAAAATTTGGAGAAGGAAATCAAAGGGGCTATATTTTAGATACAGAAGGACACGTCATTTGTAAAACTTTAGAAGCAAATCCTTTAGCCCAATTATCTCTTCAAAGACAAGGCAACACCATTCTGATTAAGCCCATACCAAGCAAAGAAGATTATCCTGTCATTGAAGTCAGTTGGTATGGAGCACAAGCTTATTGCCAAGATAAAGGCTATCGACTACCTACAGAATCAGAATGGGAGAAAGCCGCGGGAATGTCCTTTCCTATAGGGAATGAAAAAGCTAAGCGATTTAAATATGGATTTGGCCAAGATACCATTGATCGCACATGGGCCAATTATCGAGATATCAATCGTCCTATAAGTGAACCGCAAGTTTTAACAACTCCTATAGGTTTTTATAATGGGCTTAACACACTTCCTTTGACTGTTGAAGATCGCTCTCCTTTAAAAACGCATGATGCAGTAAGCCCATCAGGGGCATATGACATGAGTGGAAATGTCTGGGAATGGGTTGTTAGCGGAGATGAAACTGGAAAGGCACTAGCAGCTTATAAAATTGTGAAAGGAGGTTGCTATGATAGCTTAGCTCAAGGAGTTAGAGTGTCCGAACGCTTAGCTCTTCCACCCGACCATTCAGATATTTATACAGGTTTTAGAGTAGCTCAATAGCAGAATTAATCTCTCAAAGCAACACGACGTTGTCATAAAGTAACAGCTAGATAGGTTTTAAAATCTAAAATACTAGAAAAACTTTAATGACACTTTTGAGATAAACCGCAATCGCATAGAAGTTAGGCTCGTTTTAAAACTCATACTCGCACAAAATCTATACTACCCCAAAAATTTAAATTTTTCTTAAGACTGTTAAATCATTTCTCTTTGCTTAGATTTGAGTCCCTTCCTAGGAGAAGATCATCTTCAATCCAAGCCACGAGAAATGATTTAACAGTCTCTAAGTTCTATCTTTTAGATTGATTTTTTAGCATTTCATGCATTAATGCATAGTTTGTCCAATTCAAAGCTTGCAAAGACTCCCAAAAAGGCTTTAGCTGTTTACCTTCTTCCTCATGTTTTAAATTTATAGGTAAAGAAGCAACTGTTATACAAACTTTTTGTTTTTCCAAAATATTGGTTTGCTCTTCTTGTGAAAATTTTTCTTTTTCTGTTTTTTCCTCAGCTATACTTTTATTATAAATTAAATTAATCTGGTGACTGCCAAATGTTTTTTTAAGAAAAGTCAATTTAACATCACTAATATTAATCGAATTATCTAACGTGTTTTCAAATACTTGAATTTTCAAAACAAGTTTCATATATCCATGTATTTTTCGATCCTGTTCACTAACATTTGGATTGTCTAAATTCTTTTCTTCACATGTAAGAGCGTTTTTTAGATATTGATCTTGTCGCTGCTTAAGAGGTGTTAAAAAACTATAATCGCCACTTCCCGCAACTTTGCGCATCACTAGGAATACTTCTCTAGTTGCATGAGTAGTTTCGGTTGTTACTTTATAGGTAACGTAAAGTCTACAGTTCCGACCACTGCTATGAGCTAAAGCCATAGAAAAATTTTCTATATGTGAAATCAAATTATTATTAACTTGCATAAATATCTCGTGTAAAAAGTTAAAAAGTTATCTTAATTAAAAACGAAAGAACGTTCATTAGTTATACAATTTGAAAATTGATTTTAGAAAGCTGTTAATTAATCACAACAATCTCACATCGATCTTTTGGAAGGATAATGATACTTTTGATGAGCCGCAAACGCAAAAGCCTATGTCTCGTATCCGAGAAAATTTAAGCGTTTTTTTTCCTGTAGCTTTTTACGTTGATCTTCCGGTAATTCCTGCATCACTGCATAGTTTATCCAATTCAATTTCTGCAAAGAATGCCAAAAAGGTTGTAACTCTTTGGAGCATTTTTCATCTTGTAAATCTATAGGTAGGGAAGCTAATTTTATACAAACTTTCTGTTTCTCTAAAATGTTATCTTTCTCTCCTTGTGGAATTTTCTCTTCTTCTATTTTTCCCTCAGATACACTTTTACTATAAGTTAAGATAATCTGATTTTTACTGAAAACTTCTTTATTAAATATTAATTTCACATCTTTAACATTAACTGAATTACTTAAAACACCTTCAAACACTTGAATTTTTATAACAAGCTTCATATATCCTTTTGCTTTTCTATCACTTTTATTAGCTGGATCGTCTAAATTGTTTTCCTCACACACCATAGCTTGTTTTATATAGTGCTCTTGGTTTGTCTTAAGAGGTTGTAAATACTGGTAACCGCCACTTGATTTAACTTTTCGCATTACCCAGAAGATTTCTTGAGTTACAGTTGTTAATTTATAAGAAACGTAAAGTCTACAATTCCGATTGCTACAATGAGCGATACCCATCGCAAAGTTTTCTATATTTGGTTTAAATATAAAGGAATTAACAGGCTGCATAAATACTCCATATAAAACAGTTAAAATTTATCATTTGTTAATTAAATGAAAGATATATCCATTATCTATATAATCTTAAAATTTTAGCTTTATATTGTTATTAATTAATAACAATCAAACATCAATTTTTTGAAAAATTTACAAATTTACTATTTAGTAAATTTGTTTGTATTCGTTCACGACATTGTCTCAAAAATAATTCTATAAAAATTCATAATACTTTTGATTAGCCACAAACGAATACAAATTAGGCTCATTTTAACAACTAATGCTAACAAAAACCTATTGTACTTAGAATAAATTTAAGCTTTTTTTCTGCTTATTTTTTTAAATTGATCTTCTTTAAATTGATCTTCTGGAATTTCATGAATTATTGCATAGTTTGTCCAATTTAATTTTTGTACCTTCTTCCAGAAAGCCTGTAGCTCTGCGGTTCTGTTTTCGTCTTGTAGGTTTAAAGGTAGAGAAGCAATGTTTTGACAAATTGAATATTTACGAGGTTCAAAGTTCTTAACAGTTGTCTTTTTTTCTCCTTTAGAAAGACTTTCTTCTTTTATTTTTTCTTCAACTACGTTTTTCTCATAACTTAAACTAAGTTTATAATCCCCTAACACATTAGTATCAAATATTAATTTAACATTCTTAATTTTGAAGCTTTTACTTAAATCACCATCCTTAGTCCATTGATTTAAATTGCCTTCAAATACTTGAATTTTTAAAACAAGCTTCATATTTCCATAAACTTTTTTATCTTCATCGCTAGCCTTTGGATCGTCTAAATTCTTTTGCTCATATACCGAAGCTTTTTTTAAAAATTCCTCTGATTGAGATGTTAAAGACCTTAAGCTAGGGTAATTGTCTCCTGCTGCTACTTCTCGCATCACGAGAAATATGTCATTAGTTACAGTTTTTAATTTATAAGTAGCTAAAAGCCTACAGCGTCGATCACAGCCCACAGCTAACGCCATAGCAAAATCTTCTATAGATAGATTCCCCGAATAAGAATTAACAGGTTGCATAAATACCCCATGTAAAACAGTTAAAATTTATCATTGGCTAATTAAAATAAAAGATGTATTCACTAGTTATATAATCTTGAAAATTAAGTTTTAAATAGCTGTTAATTAACAATCACCTTGTATAATTAAAAAATAATAGGCATTTTTAATGTTCTTTCTGCTTTCATACAAAAATTACAAATAAATTTATTGTCTCAAAAAAAACCAACTCATCATCAATTTTTTAGTGCTTGAGCTCGATAGTAAATAAATCCAAGTGACTTAAAAGCCCCCTTTTTGGGATTTAATTTATACTGCAAAACTTATAGCGAGCTGTTATAATGTTTTAGGAGACACTTTTTGTCAATTTAATTTCAAAATTATTGTTGATGCATACTCACAAAGCACTTATTAAAGTATATTTTCTCAAATTCGTTTAAAAGCAATCCAGATATTAAAAGAACATGCTAATTTTGATATAATGCGTAAAACTTACATGATTGAATTTGAAACTTGATACGAAGATTGACTCATCGTACATATGTTAAGAGAATTTTGCCGAATTAAACTAATTTACCTATTTTTTTAATTTTGCTACGGCCCCTGTTTTGGTAGCTATAAATCATTAAAAATGATTTGTTAGCATCTAAAATTCACTAAATCTAACAAATGATTGTTCCATCTTCAGACTTTCTTTTCTCTTCACTTGAAGACTTCAATTTAAACACAAACGCTTTCATTCTTGATTATACGTTTATTTTAAGTCTATCTAAGAGCTTGTTAAAAAACTTTTAATCGCTTGGATTAGAGATGATTTTCTCTCGAGAAGGCCTCTAAGTCATATTGCTTTAATATGTTACCTAGGGATCAAGAGAGCCTTCTAGGGAGAAAATAATCTCCGATTCAAATCATTAGAGGTTAGTTAACAGGCTCTAATCAACATTTGTTTTTATCATTTGACTACATTTTGACAAGATGCCTCTCAATTAATTCTTCTCGAGCCTAAATCCAAAGCAATTAATCAACCAATAAGATAGTTTTCCACAAATTTTAGGCCTTTGATGATTTTATCTCTCATCTATAAAACAAAGAGGCATTCTCTATAGCAAAGACTCAGTTATTCAAAGACATTAAATCACAAGCTGTTTGATCAACTAAATCACCTCATGAAATGAAGTGAATAATTAACAAAAAATTAACGATTAATAAATTTTAATCAATTTAAACAAATGTTATAATTTAATTAAGGATTAAATATTTTATTAAATAAATAACTTTATTTGTGTTATTATGAATATTGGTTCGATAGAAAATCCTTCTTCTCAGCCTCAACAGCCAAAAGTTGAGAAAGTCCAACCCCAAATTTCGCTTCCTTTTTCTTCTCTTCCACCTCCCTTATCTGCTGATACTTCAACATCATCTAAATCAATTAATTTTAGTCCTAGTAAAGCTCCTGTTGATGATCATCTTCTTCAAGAGATAGATGTGATTTTGAACAAACATGCGACGTACATTGAGAAGGAATTAGAAAATCTTGAAAAACACAAAAGTGAGCAAGAGCTTTTAGAAGGCATTTTAGAGACAGAAAGTTGGGCAGCTTGGAGTCAGCAATTTTGTAATTCGACAAAAGAGAATGTGCAAAATGGGCTAGAATTTTTAGAACATGTTCTTCCTCATAAATTATTAGAAAATCTCCCTTCCAGCAGCCAATTAGAAGGAATGGGACGAATTCTTGCTTTAAGCGGCGCATTTTTAACCGCTTTAGATTCTGGCACTAAAGGATTAGCTCTACTTTGTAGAAGTAAAATTTTGCGTCGTTCAGAAGAGTTATTGCAAGAAATGCAAAAAATAGAGGCAAGCGGAGATTCTTCTCAAGAACAGTTAGAGACCGTTCGTCAGCTCCTTAAGGAATGGGAAACAAATCTCTTTTTTGAAAAAGAATCTTTTGCCGAAGAAAAGACAGAGTTCGCACTTAATACAGCTTCAAGTATTTTACTTATTTTAAGCACTCCTCTTACTTATATTCCAAAAGAAGTCATTTTAGAGCACGTTAAAATTGCAGCTGAAATTGGATTATCTGGAATCATGTCTGGTTTGGAACTCGCCATTGGAGGATGGGAACTTTATAAGTCTCACAAAGAAAGTAAAGTATTTCACCAATGGATCCAAGCCTACCAATCCTGGCAGAAACGTCATTTACCTAGATTTAAATTAACAGAAACAGGAATGCAAAGGGAGGAAACTGTTTCTTCTTCTTTAGTTTCACTACCACTTACTCAGAAAGCACATGAAGCGGCTTTATTTAAATTTTTCAATGAAGCGAAAGATCTTTCTGAAATTCGCAATTATTTGAAAGATTTCAATATTAAATTAGACTCTTCTTGGCAATCCAAAGAGGAATTTTTGTCTCATTTAGAAACAAACTTTGCATATCGCTTTAAACTTGTTTGGTCTTATCTTCATGTTCAACGCTCTTTAGAAGCTCTTGATGTTGTCATCCATACTAGCCAAGATCTTTTAGAAAAAAGGCGAGCAATCAGTCAAAAAAAGATCCTATTGCTTAAACCTCACTTTCATACCGTTGAAGCGAAAATTAAAGAAATGAAAAAGCAGCTCTTTATTCAAGATATGCAAAATGTATTGTGGGAACAGATGAGAAGTTCTCATGGTTCACCCTCATTGATTAAACAGCAGTTGCAAAAATGGGGATTTTATCATCCCCAAGGCAATAAACAGCATCAGAAAGTATTACAAGCTCTTAGACAATTTGAAAGCGCAAAATCTCCAAAAGCTACGCTTGAGCAAAAAGAAAATTTAATAAAAGAATTTTATCAATGGATGGAACATCCAACGGCAATGGATGAACAATTCCAAGCTTGGTATGCAACACAATCTCAGGATACTTTACTCCAATTTTATGTGGACCATCAAGAAACTATTGAAAACACCACAAAAAACGCTTTGAAAGAGATGGTACAAAAAAAACATGCCATTGAAAGTCGCTTTATTCAATTTAAACTCAATAAATCTCGTATTCAATTTAGCATCGCAACAATTGCGTTAGTCATTAGTGTAACTTTAACCATCTTAGGACTTGTTTCTCTTCCTTTTGGAGGCGCTGCTTTAATTTTACTGGGCATCTCTTTAGGATCGAGCCTTATTAGCTTAGGCTTTTTAGGTGCAGGCTTTTATCAAGCCTATCGAGAGAAGCCTAATGCAACCAAAACATTATCTCCCCGTTTTCAACTCAAAATGACATGGGCCAAGTTAAGAACTGCTATTGAAACATATGCCCATCAGTCTAAAGAAAAAAAATTATTAGAAGTTGCAAAAGTTCTTTATAAGCTTCAAATGTTAAAAAAAACAAATGAGCAAAATGAAAAAGATTATCAAAAAGCTTTAGCTGACTATGTAAAAGCAAAGGAAGCTTTTACAGAAAGCCAAAAGAAAATGAATAAATGGTCAAAACGACTTAAAAAACTAGAAGATCATCTTGCTAAAAAGAGTTGGCAAGATTTTGCTCGACAAGCTGCTTTGCAAATTAACAGTAAGCCTGCCGCATTTGATTCATTGCAAGCATTCCAAAAAGCCTTCGAAGCTTGCGATTTTCGCCTCTTAAATGAAGAAACGAAACATCTGTTGGAAGTTCAATTAGGCTTAGATTTGGAACATTTACAAGCTCAAGTTAATAAAGATCCTGAAAGTATCAAAGATACTTTGCGAGAATTCTTCGTGTTAGGTGATACTGAGCTTGTATCTTTTATAAAAAAAGCGCATCTTAAAAAAAGAGTTCGTTCTCTATCAGGGCATGGCGTAAAAAACCATCCAAGCTCTTTTAAAATAATTTTTAAAGTACGCTCCTCATTTGAGGAAAAGCAACATGGTTCTTGAAAGTGTAAAAAAAATATTAGAAAAAGAAGAATTTGATTGTGCGCTTGCTTCAGCGACAGAGCAGATTCCTTTTGATCGCCTTCTCGTTTTTTTAGGATTAGATCCTAAAGAAAGGGAACGCTTTCTGGAAATTATCGCAAGTCAACAGCCAGTCAGTCCAGAATTTATGCTGCCTAAAGCTGCTTCCTTACCTTTACGTATTCAATTTCGGGTTCAACTTCCCTTAAAAGTTCAAAACCTCGCTTTAAATCAAGTTGCGAGTCTTCTTCTTTTCTTAAATCAATTTATTGATGTACCCGGATTTGAGCTCAACGAACTAGAAGGGCAAGTGCTTTATCGTTATGTATGGATTATTCACCCTTCTGCTATTGATGCTACACTCCTTCTCAGTGTCATAGGATCTATTATGCTGAACTTAGGAATGTTTAGTGATACCATTGAATCGTTGGCAGATGGAAAAGTGTCTTTTAATGATCTTCTCTCTCAAATCATTAAAATTGCTGAAACACCTGGATCTTTCCTTCCTTCTAAATAACCCTTCTTAATTTTAAAATAATCTATTTACTTGATTTATTTTTTAAATTAATTGATCATTCTTAGTTATTTATTAAAAACTATTCACGAAATCTATTCAAAAAAAACCAATAAAAAAATTAAGTAAAATTTGAATTTTAAAAATTTAATAAAGAATTTATCTTTTTTATTTCATTTTTTAGAGGAACCTGTTAATATATCTTATCTTAATAGGATCTTAATTTAATTAGGCAACAAATGACATCTTATAATTTCTCTTCTTTAGCTAGTGACTTTAGAATTGATGAAGATCCTTCTACGTCTTTAACTGTTAGACCCTCTTCTTCTCGTTTTCCTAGAAAACATTGTTCTTCTGCTTTAAAGACTTTAAATAAACAAGAGCTGAATGACTTTCTCGGAATAGATTTAAATACTCATCTTGCTTCTTCTATTTTAAATTCCTCTGACTCACAACAATCCGCCCCTCAGCTTTTATCTCCATCTTCTCCCAGAGTTTTTCATCCTATTTCTTCTATAGAAGAAGTCTTATCGCCTGAAAATCCACCTGTTAACGAAGACATAGATGCAGAAGAATTGATTGAAGACGAAGAGTCAAAGGTTAAAATCAATCATTTAGGTCAGCAATTCGATCGAATCTTTTCGCAAGCATCTTCTTTTTCTGAAAAAGTGGAAGAATTTTTTCAAGAAGTTAAAGATTTAGAAGAGCGGTATTCTAATTGGAAGCAAGACTTTAATGAATATGGGAATTTTCAAGGAAATATCTTATCTGCTTTAGAATATTTCAATGTTAATTATGATAACTTTGTTGATGTTTTAAACCATTATTTTCCTAAGGGAAAGTCACACATTTTAGGGAGCCTAGAGGCCGTTGATACAACTTTCACTTGGACGAATTGTATCGCTCCTTTAACGCTTAATATTGTCAAATTTTGCGTCAGTAATCAGATTAAAAGTGACTTAGAAAGCCTTCAGAAGCGTTATCGAGAGTTAAAGCCTGATTTTGAAAATTTTGATTCTTCCTCTTCTTCAAGTGAAGTTGAAACGATTCATCGCATTCAATCTTGCATGGATCAGCTTCAACGAGACATCACACGAGATCAGCAGGAAGCGCTTGTTAAAGGACAAGCCAAATTAGATAAATTAATTAGCAAGACTAATAAGTTTTGTAAGCATGCGTTTAATATTTTTCGTCAAGTTCGAAAAATTTTTGAAATTAAAGACTCTTATAAGATGCAAGATAGATGGGTTTTCCATTTGCAGCCTCGCATCTTAGTCAATATTAATTGTCCAGAGCCAGCTTCTTCTCAGCAGCAGCTTTTTGAAGAAGTGGGCACATTTTTAAAATCTTTGGAAAAATGCAAGACGATTCATGAAGTGCAGCGACTCTTAAAAGAAAAAGGAATCAAGGAAGAAATTCCTTCTACTTTTGACGAATGGAATAAATTGTTTAAAGGGCAACGCTTTCGACGGCACCTTGTTCAATGCTATTATTATAGCGTTAACAAAAGGCCTTTCATGAATAAAAGCCATATTGAACGTATTTTGACTAAGTTGAAAGATGACAAGAATAAGAAAGTCGAGCGATGCTCTGCATGGGTGGATCATCACATTGATCAATGCCAGAATTTAAACTTCGCTCAGACTAAAGCTTACTTTCAGGAATTACATATCCACATTGATCGCATTCAGATTCCAAAGAATCCTGACGATGCCAAATTGTCTCCAGCCGAGCGAGCAGTCACAGAAATTGACTATCAGGATCTGCCGCAAAACAAAGATGAATGGAATCAATGCGTTCAAGACCCAGAGTTTCGTAAGGCTTTAGTCACACAATGGATCGATTATCAAGAAACAACCGGTCAATTAGCCATGCACATGATGCGCCAAGCATTGCTATCCAAAAATAGCATTGAGCGCAAATTTCTTTTTTTCCGCGGAGCTGAATATGTTGTCAGCATTGCATCCTCTATGGTTCGCTTGGTATTATGTGTTCCTAAAACAAGCGTGTGGCTAGCAGCTTCTATTGTTGAGGTTTTTGTCTCAGATTTAGCTAAAATTGGTATCCCAGGAGCTGGGCTGATCTATGTTTTTTATCCTCTTTATCCTGATATGAACTTTAAAATTGATAGCTTAATCATGACGGTAGCTGAGCATTTCTTTGCGGTAAAATACAAACCGCATGAATATAGTCTTTTAGGCTATAGCCTCATCTTCCAAATTCGTTGGTTTGAATTGGTTAGAATTACTCATTATTTCCTATCATTATTTGAGCAAGCTTTATTATGGATTAACATGCGGCTCGTTGAAAATTGTATTATGCGACTGAAAAAACAACCGTTGGATGAAGATGAGCGCTATATTAAAATCGCTGAAATATATGAAAGACATCGTTTAAAGTGTAAGCAAGAAATTCAAAAGTTAGAAGCGAGTTTAGATGAATTAATCCTTAAGGATGCTAAATTGGCGATTCATCCTCGTCATGCTAATGCAATTGAAGATCTTGTAAAAGTTCTTAAAGAAATTAGCTTTAATGACGTCTCACCAGAAGTTCGTGAGTTCTTTGAGGATAATTTAGGTTTAGAACTCACCGAAGCGAATAAGGCGCTGATGCAAGAGAAAGTAGAACAATTCTTTACTGCAGAAGAAGATCAATTTATTAAAAATTATCAAGAATGCCACAAAAGCTATCTCAGAGTCTGACAACCTATTGATTCATCGCTTATGCTCTTAGAGCATAAACGGTGAATCACATAACCCTCTGACTTTCTTCTCGTTGCAAACATAAAAACATCAAAAACACCCCGTTTTTTTTAATTATTATTCGAGTTTTTAAATAAATTTATTCCAATAATTAAAAAAAAATTTACATTTTAAATGTAAATTCCACTTTTCCATTTCAATTTTTAGAAGAAAGTTGTTAAGATCCGTCTCTAAGAGACTGTTCCATCACTTCCGATGGCTTAGATAGAGATGATTTTCCCTTTAGAAGAGGATTTTTTTGGGAAAATAACTCAAATTCAAACGATTAAAGGTCATCTAGCAGGCTCTAAGAGATAGATCTTTGAATTAACTTTGGCTATTTATGGCTTTTGGGTCTTCATTTTCTTTAAGCAACTATTGCAATATTCCTTCTACACATCTCTTTTCTTCTTCTAGAAGATTAGAGCATTCTTTGCTTTTCCGTTGTTCCCATTTACATAAACCAAACACTACCGATCGAAAGTTAAACTTTGAGTTCGCAACAAGTATTTTAAAAATCTCTTCACAAAACGAAGTGTTTAGTTCTTCTTTAACGAAAACTTTTACTTGCCTACCTTTTAAAAGCTTGCCACTTGGTCAACCTGAAAAAGAAAGTATGCATCAAGGAATAAATCCAAAGGTTGAGTCGCAGCAAATAAAAGATATGAGTATTCAAATAACTCTTTTATGTAAAAAGACAGACAAATTTCTTGAAGAAGTAAAAGATTTAGAAGAAAAATATGATGAAGAGAAAATGTTCTTAAAAGAGCAGGGAAACGTTCAGGGAAGCTTATTAGCTGCGTTTGAATATTTTAAAGGGAATCAAGATAATCTCCTAAGAATCTTAAGTAGTTGTATTTCGCAAGATGAATATTGTGTTGCTAAGGAGCAATTTAAAAAAGTCAGTAATAAATTTAAATGGACAAATTGTCTTGCCTTATTAATTTTTCAGGTTCGTAAGTTTTGTATAAGCTCTCGAATGCAAGCTGATGTTGATAAACTTTACAAGCGTTTTCAAGAATTAAAGCTAGAGATCTCTCATCTTCCAACCTCTTCTCATTCGTCTTATTCTGAGACGATAGATCTTATCCATGATCAAATCAATCAATTAGAACGGCAAGTAAAAGAAGATCAAGATGAAGCATTAGTAAAAGGCCGCGCAAAGTTAGATAAATTAGCAGGTAAATTTTCTACTATTCCTCTAGAAAGAATAGGGGGTATCATTCAGAAAAAGGCTGAAAAAATTGGAACAAAAACCTTAGGAATTTATACACAATTTAGAGAAATTTTTGCTGTCAGAAAAGCTTATGCAAAACTGACAAATTGGGTTTTCCATTTACAGCCTCGTATCTTAGTTAATATTAATTGTCCAGAGCCCATCTATTCTCAACAGAGTCTTTATGAAGAAGTGGGAATTTTTTTAAAATCTTTAGAAAGTTGCAAGACGATTCAGGAAGTGCAAAAAATTTTAGAAGAAAAAGGAATCACGGAAGAAATTCCGCCTACTTTTGATGAATGGAATAAATTGTTTAAAGGACAACGCTTTAGCCGACATCTTGTTCAATGCTATTATCATAGCATTAACAAAAGGCCTTTCATGAATAAAGGCCATATTGAACGCATTTTGGATAAGTTAAAAGATGAGAAAAATAAAAAAGTCGAGCGATGCTCTGCAGAGCTAGATCATCACATTGATCAATGTCAGAATTTAAACTTCGCTCAGACTAAAGCTTACTTTCAGAAATTACATATCCACATTGATCGCATTCAGATTCCAAAGAATCCTGACGATGCCAAATTGTCTCCAGCCGATCAAGCAGTCACAGAAATTGACTATCAGGATCTACCTCAAACCAAAGATGAATGGAATCAATGCGTTCAAGACCCAGAGTTTCGTAAGGCTTTAGCCACACAATGGGTCGATTATCAAGAAACAACCGGTCAATTAGCCATGCACATGATACGCCAAGCATTGCTATCCAAAAATAGCATTGAGCGTCAGTTTCTCTTTTTCCGCAACATTGAGTATATCATTAAAATAGCTTCTTCTATTATTCAAATTGCTCTTTGCTTACCTGAAGCAAATGTCTGGCTAGCTACTTCTGTCATCGAATTATTTGTAACAGATTTGGCTAAGTTAGGAATGCCAGGAATGGGATTGATGTCTGCTTTTCAGCCCATTTATCCAGACATCAGTTTTAAGCTTGAAAGCTTAATCATGACGGTAGTTGAGCACTTTTTTGCGATAAAACATAAACCTTATGAATATAGTCTGGAAGGTTATTGTCTTACGTTTAGCATTCGTTGGCTTGGATTGGTTGCCAATTTCCATTATCTTATTTCATTATTTGAGCAAGCTCTTTTATGGGTCAATATTCGCCTCATTAAAAATTGCATTATGCATCTTGAGAAAAGACCTCTTGAGGAAGAGGATCGCTATATTGAAATTAATGAAACGTATGAACAGAACTATTTAAATTACAAACGACATGTTAAAGATTTAAAGGAACGATTAAATCAATTGAGATTACTGGATGCTAAATTGTTCATCCACTCACGCAATCCTGACGCACTTCAAGATCTTGCCAACGTTCTTCAAGAGGTAGACTTCAGTTATTTGTCAGTAGAAGTGCGTGAATTCTTTGAAAAAAATTTGGGTTTAAAGCTCAATGAAACAAATAAAAAACGCTTTAAAAAGAATTTAGAACAACTTTTCTCTGAATCTGAAGATAAATTTGCTTCTTCTCATAAAGCTAACTACTGGTCTTATCTTCGCGCCTAAGGGAATTTCTTCAAACTCGCTAAGAAATGAATGATTTTTTTTCCACAGAAGAAATGTGTTGAAAAGATAACCTCATATTAATGAGAAATTGATGAAGATAATTGATCAGATCTTCTGGAATTGTCTTTTTCTGTTCTTGATTAATAAACTCTTGTACTTGAACTTCACAAAATCTACACATCTCACTTGTTTCTTTATATCCATATGCTCCAGCACTTCCTGTAATTTTATGAACCTCAAATCGAATATCTCGAAGAGCATCAATGGAGGTAGGATCTGCTTGAATTGTCTTAAATAAAGACTCTAAATGCTGAAATTTGGGATACAAAGAGTCTCGATATTTTTTCTGTAGAGCAGCAGGCAATGCCTTAAAAATTTTATTGCTTTCCCATTCCTCTCTTGGCGCACATAAATTCTTGACTAAGGAGATTAAGTGATTAAGAGAAACAAAAGTAGGTAAAACAAAATTAACATCGTATTCTTCTTTTAAAACCTGATAATCATCTAGCTGATCAAAGGCAGGAGATAAAAGAGCAAGAAGAAGATCTTTTCCCAATTCCTTTCTTATCCAACTGATAAAGGCCAAATTTTGCTTAGCTGTTGTTTCATGAATCAGGATTCCTTGGTAGCTATTCTTTTCAATTTTTAACTTTACTTCTTCAGCTTGATTTGCAACCTCTAAAGTTGAATTGCAAGTATGACAAAGCTCTTCTATCGATTTAGCTAGTTCAAAGGACTGATCTAATAAAAGCAATTGAGTCATATAAGAAACTCCTTCTTAAGGAACTTTAAGAAAATTTTTAATATTAATATAGGAAATTCAACTAAAAAATCTTAAAGGAGGTCTATCGCCTAAAACTTTTTAAGAGAGCGAATTTTCTAAAATAAGGAACTCTCTGAAATCCATTTAAAAAAAATTCTATATCAATTAAATCCTATTTAGAAGAAATGATAATAAGCAGATTTTCATCGGATTATAAAAGAGCAGAAGCAAGAATCCTATCAAGAATAATATAAAGATCTTACGATGAAGCATGAAACTTACTTAAACTTAAGTCGATTCATTGCCTTAATCATGAGTTTACTCACAGGAGTACTTAGTTTAGCCGTTTTGATCAGCTGGCAAACTGGGCAAGTTAAACTCATCCAAATTAATACGGCTTTCCCTACTATTCAATATAATACAGGTCTATTATTTCTCTTATCCAGTCTAGCCATGCTAAGTCATATCTTGACTTTTGATCGATATAGTTTGAGTCGCTGGTTAGGCTTTGTGATTGGAATTTTTGGATTTTTAACTCTAATTGAATATATCGGAAGTGTTGATTTAGGAATTGATCAACTTTTTTTTAAGTCCAATTCTTCTAAAAAAGAACTTTATTTTCCTGGCCGTATGTCTCCTCTTACAGCCGTTGCTTTTGTATGCCAGGGATTGATTTTTGTTTTACTTTCTTATCGAAACTTTAATCAAATACAAAGTTCGATTATTTTTATTTTAACAATTATTGTTCTTGTCATTGGCATCTTTGGAACTTTTAGTAATTTTACTGCGATTGAAACTAATTTAGGGATTAGTCATGCAGCAGGTATTGCTATTCTGACGACGATTAGTATTCTTCTCACTTCAATTGGAATTTTAGCGATCATTTTTTATTATAGCATGCTCAAACAAGTCGACAGTAGCTATATTTACCCATTTTTACTTGGTTTTGGTGTCTTGTTTTTTTGTCTATTAGAGATTTTAGGACTTTGGAATACTGAAATTCAATCTTTTAAAAGCAAAATTCAGGAAAAAACAGATCAAATAGCTTTTCATTTTTCGTCTGAACTGCAGAATCATACTAGAACACTTATTAGAGCCGTAAAGCGAATTGAATCAGGTTCCGTCGACTTATCATCTGCGGAATGGCAAGAAGATGCTCTTGCTCTCATCGATGAAACACCTGCTATTCAACAGGTATTTTGGCTAAATTCTTCTCTTGATATTAAAGATGCAACTCCTCAAGAAGGCCTTAATTCATTTCTTTTGGATTTTGTCTCTCGTCCTAAAATTCAACTACAGCTTCTAAAAATTCCACCTCATCAATTCCTAATTAAACATCGCGATTCTCATCTTCTTTTTTTCGTTCCAGCATATGAGCAGCAGAAAGTGGCTGGTTACTTGGTGTGCATTTTAAATTCCCATCAATTTTTTGATCATCTCATTACGCCTTTGATTGACCATGATTATTATATTCAAATTTGGCAGAAATCGGATCTTGTTTACCAGTATAGCGGTCCATCCCTAAAAGCCCAAGATTGGGTACAAAAAGTCAGTTTAAACTTGCCAAATGCGTCTCTTGTTTTAAAAGTTTTTCCCACCTCAGCTCTTATTAAGAGAAATATTTTTTTATGGTTATTTCTGATTGGGAGCTTTTTTTTAAGCTTGTTATTAGGAGCGTTGACTTATTTATGGCAGTTGAGTCAAAAAAACCTCTCACAAATTCAAAAAATCAGCCAAGAATTATTGGAAAATCAACAGAAATTAGATTTAGCTTTAAAATCTGCAGAAATGGGTGTTTGGTCTTATGATTTGCATAACAATCAAATATTTTGGGACTCATTTAGTTCTCAATTATTTGGTTTCAGAGAAGGTTCTCCCTCTATAATGAATCTTAAAGAAGCTTTTAGGTATGTTTCAAAAAGCGATAAGCATCGGGTTTCGGAGTACTTAAAACCTTTTTCAAATACAGCGGAATTTATTGAAACAACTTTACATGTTATCCCTCCTCAACAATCTTCTCGCTATTTGATGATGAAAGGAAGCGTCTATCCTTCGTCGGATAAGCAGTCTTTACGTATGACGGGAGTTTGTTGGGATATTACTGAACATCAACGAAATTTAAAATTATTAGAGGTGCAGCTATCTATTGGACACATCATTCTGGAGTCATCCTCGATTGAAAAAGCCATCCCAAAAATTCTTGAAATCATAGGAAAAAATCTTAATTGGGATATTGCGACCTTTTGGATGTTAGATGACAGTCAAACTGACATGCATTGTGTCGATACATGGCATTCAGCATTAATTCCTCCTGAAGAGGCTGAAAAAACACTCCAAGTTTTATGTTCGCAAAAAGATCGCAGCTTTTTAGAAGAAATTAAGAATCGTGCAGGTCCTGTCTGGGCTGCAGATATTCACTTACATCCTATATTTTCAAGTGCTGCAGAGCAATTAAAAGTAAAAGGAGCCTTTGGTTTTCCCATTTTAGTCTCTCAACATAATCAAAACTTTGTTTACGCAGTCATTAAACTTTTGAGCCGAGAACCTTTTAATGAAAAAGTGGATGATTTTCTCATTAATTTAACTTATGCTCTTGGCAATACGATCGGTTTATTTATCCAACAACGAAGAAATGAAGAAGCTCAAGCTCTTTTAGCTTCTCTTGTTCAATTTTCTACAGATGCCATCATTAGTATGAATACACAAGGTGTGATTACAAGTTGGAATCATGGAGCTGAAGAAATTTTTCATTATAGCGCAAAAGAAGTGATCGGAAATTTAATTACACTGATTTATCCAAAGGATAAACTGCCTGAATTCGACGAAAGGCTAAAGACTGTTAACCGCGGGGATTCGATTAAATCAGTTGAAACCATTCGCGTACGTAAAAACGGAGAAAAATTTTGGGCTTCTGTCACGCTTTCGCCTCTTAAAAATAGCAAAGGAGAAATTATCGGCTCATGCTCGATTTCAAGAGACATTTCAGCTCTTAAAAAAGTAGAAGAAAACTTCCGTTCTTTTATTGAGACTACAAATGATTGGATATGGTCCATCAATCAATATGGGAAAGTGACTTTTTCTAATATAGGTATAAAAACAATTCTTGGTTACACCCCAGAAGAGATTCTAGATACAGACATTTCATTTCTACTGAATGATGAAAATAAAAACAAATGGAAGCAGGAACTTCAGAATTATATTAACAAGAGAAAAGGATGGGTTGGGCTGGTTCATGAGTGGAAACATAAAAATGGTTCGATAAAATGGCTAGAAAGCAATGCTGAAATCATTTCAAATTCGCAAGGAGACATTATTGGATTTCGAGGGGCAGACCGAGATATTACGGAAAGAATACAAGTTGATAGAATCAAGAATGAATTTATCTCTATTGTGAGCCATGAATTAAGAACGCCTTTGACATCCATTCGAGGATCGATTGGACTTATTATGGGTAAAGCTAAAAATGAATTATCTGAAAGAACTTATCATTTGCTTGAAATTGCCTATCATAATTGCGAACGTCTTATTCGCCTTATTAATGAAATTTTAGATATCGAGAAAATGGAGAGCGGAAAAATCGAAATGCATTTTGAACCGCTGAAGATTGATGACTTAATTCGTTCAGTGGTAGAGGATAATCAAGCATTTGCTGAAAAGCTAAAAATTGATATTGTGGTAGAAGAGTTAACAAATGGAGCAATGGTTTATGGAAATGCTGATCGCCTATTTCAAGTAATTAGCAATCTCTTATCTAATGCCATTAAGTTTTCCAATCCTTCGGGACGAGTGTTTATTCATGCTAAAGAGATGCCAACAAGTATTAGAGTGTCCATCAAAGATGAAGGAATTGGCATACCTGACTCTTTTAAACCTCAAATTTTCAAGAAATTTTCTCAAGCTGATACATCGAGCTCAAGAGCACTAGCTGGGACAGGCTTAGGTTTAAATATATGTAAAAATATTATCGAGAAACACGGTGGAACGATTCAATTCACCTCACAAGTTGGAAAGGGCTCTACTTTTTATTTTGATCTTCCTAAACACCATGCCTCTACTCCCCTTAGTCATAGCCCTACACCAGCACCTAAGGATGAAATATCCTTTCTCCTTGTTCATTCGCCTGACGAAAGTTTTGTCAATGAATTAAAAAAAGAGTTAGTTCAACAAGGGTTGGAGGTGGAATGGGCTCAAACACTAGAAGAAGCAGTCAACTTAGTTAAACAACGAGTCTATAATGCAGCTATTATTGATGACGAAGAAATCAATAGTGATAAAATTGCTTTGATTAAAGAAATTTACAGCCAAGGTCTAAATCCCCATTTACCTATTATCTTGATTTCAAGAAATCAATTTAAAGAAACAGAAAAAATGGTTCCTATTCTTGGTTGGCTAGATAAACAATCAAGCCCTGAACAAATTGCGCAATTTATTAATGAAATCAAAAAGAAAATGATTTCAAAACTCCCCCATATTCTCTATATTGAAGATGATATCGAGCTTGTCGAAGTTGTCAGTATCATTTTAAGAAAAGAGCGATTACTCGTTACATCTGTTGCAACATTAAAAGAAGCTCGAGAAAAGCTATCTAATACGGAATTTGATCTGATCATTTTGGATCTCATTCTTCCAGATGGATTAGGATCAGAATTGCTTCCTTGCTTTAATCCAAGGACTAAAGAAATCATCCCTGTGATCATTTTTTCCGCAAAAGAAGAAGATCAAAAATATGGCAATGAGGTCAAAAAATACTTCGTCAAGTCTCGCACAACGGAAGAAGAATTAGTTCAGGTCATTAAATCTATCATCAAATCCAAAGATTTAGAGACAGTTAAGGAAAATTATGACAATCAAACCACTTAAAAAAATGATCGTCGCGGATGATGAAGAAAACATTTTAGAAATCATTAAATTCTGCTTGGAAGACCTCCCCAATGTAGAAGTTCACTATCTTCCGTCAGGTCAAGACGTCATAAAAGACGCTTTAATTTTTCAACCTGATCTTATTGTACTAGATTTCATGATGCCTGGCATGGATGGCAAAACAACATTGAATGCTTTACGTTTAATTCCCTCACTTTCCAAAATTCCTGTTATTTTTCTGACTGCTAAAGTACAAAAAAATGAAATAGAACAATATCTAGAGATGGGGGCAAGCAGCGTCATCGCTAAACCATTTGATCCGATGAATCTAGCCCATACATTGCAGGAATATTGGGAAAAAATTAATTCTCAAGACGCTCAGTAATCAAGAATAAACAACAGAATTTTTCCAATCATTAAATATCCCACAGTTCCTTTTGTCCCTGTGGGCTTTCTCATTCATTAAGAATGCTCTTCAGGAATAGCCTCTACTTTTTTGCTGCCTTCCTCTGTTCTTTTCCCGGTCTCATCACTTTCAGGTAAAATATCTGTAATGGCAGCTTTATAAAATTCTATTTTCGCTCCATCATACATTTTAAGAATGACTGTCTGTTCCCCTACCCGTACAACAGTTCCAATAATCCCCATTGCTGCAACGCGATCGCCTTTCTTTAAAGCACTTCTCTGCTCCTCTAATGCTTTTCGTCTTTTTTGCTCAGGTCGCCATAAAATGACATAAAAAAACATAAAGGCAATTCCAATCATGACAAGTGTTTGCCAAAAACTTTGATCAGGAGGTGGCAAAGCCTCTTCTCCTTGAGCAAATAAGCGACCGCTTAGAGCTAAACATAAAGTCGTTAATAATAAATAACTTTTAGCTTTCATTGTATGCCTCATTGAAATTAAAACTTTTTCTAAAATTCAGAAGGCCTAGATCTATTGCTTTTTCCTTAAAAAGAGGCAAATCGCAATAATCAGACACATCGAGATATCAAAATATAAGTCTATCTACTCAAATAGATTGCCTTAAACAATGCATGAAATCAAGATGAAAGACTCAATACAGCAATATTCTCTACATGAACTGTTTGAGGAAATTGGTCAACAGGTTGAATAGCTTTTAGGCGATAACCTCCTTTAATTAAGACCTCTAAATTAGAAGCTTGAGTCGCTGGATTGCAAGAAATATAAGTCAATTGAGGAGCTTTGATATCCAGCAGATGCTGTAAAGCTTTTGAATCAAGACCCGCTCTTGGAGGATCAACCATGACAAGATCAGGACGGAGTTGTTGATTTTGTAAAAAGGTTGGTAATAACTTACCAACATCTCCTGTATGAATAGAGACATTAGACAAATGATTGAGTTTAATATTTTCACGAGCATCTATAGCAGATTCAGGGCTAAGCTCAATTCCCAACACTTCTTTAGCTTGATGAGCCATACAAATTCCTAATGTTCCTGTTCCACAATACAGGTCATAAATGATCGATCCTTTTGAAATTTGGGTGAGTTGAATCGCCCGAGAATATAGACGTTCGGCTTGACGAGTATTCGGTTGAAAGAATGCAGTAGGGCTGATTCGAAATAGCAAGGAGCGAGGACTCCCTTCTTCCATTTCAATATGCAGCACTTCACGAATATGATCAGGACCATAAAGAAGCATTTCATAAAATTGTGTTGGCTTTCCTTTGGCTATTTGCTGAATTCTTAAAAAAATAGAAAGTTTTTGATCGGGCATGCTAGGTTCAATTGCCATTCGTAAAGCTGCAACAAAATTTTGAAGATGTTTTTGATTTAAGGCATATTGTGGGTTACCCGATACGGTCAACATCACCATTCGATCACCTGTGCGTTGCCCTTCACGCAAAGTTAATGTACGAAGAGATCCCCTATCGCTTCCTAAATGATAAGCCTCAAGGCCAGAATCCGACCACCATTGAGAAACAGCTTGAACAGCATCTATGATCCAAGGATGAGTTAAATGACATTCTTGCATCTGAAAAACATGGCCTCGGGTTCCATAAAGAATAAGTCCTAAGTAGCGTTGCCCTGCTTTATCGCTCGAAAAAGAAAGTTCCATTTTATTGCGGTATTGCCAAGGAGGAACACAAGGAAGAATGGGATAGCAAGCCACACTGGAATCAAGATAAGGATTCAAAAGATGATGAATCCAAGCCTCTTTACGTTTTAATTGATCTTCATAGGCTATTTGCTGCCATCGACATCCTCCGCAATAACCAAAATGACGGCATAGCGGTTTTACACGTTCCTGAGAAAGATGAAGCCATTCAATGACTTGACTATGATAAATTCCCCCTTTTCGTTTAAGCAGGCGAACTTGAACTTCATCTCCTGGAATAGAAAAAGGCACTTCGACTAAATGAGGATTGCCCTTTTCAGGATGCCATATTCCCATGCCGTGCCCTTCTTTGGAATTTTCAGTCACTTTCAGTTGAATGATGCGATCTTGCTTTGCCATAAAATGAAAGAATAGGAGGTTATGTTATTTTAAAGAATATAGGAGCCAGAAGAGCAGGATCAAACAAAGATTTTTAAAATTCTTTGCTTACTATTCCCAGCTTCTGGATGCATCATTTATGCCCGAGTGATCAATCATAGACGATTTGGGCCTTTATAGAAAAGAGAAGGAAATAAAAAAAAGAGGAGGCATTAGCCTCCTCTTATCTTTATCCATAGACTCATCAATAATTAATTAACGAGCGCTTACACGTCTTGTAGGCAATTTTGCAGTTGCACGCTTAACAGACATCTGGCGTGGTCTAACGCTATGAGCTGCTTTAGCTTTAGGTTTTGCCTTTACTGAAGCAGATTTAGATTTAGATGAACCAGATGATTTGCCTTTAGAAGCAGAAGATTTGCCTTTGCTTGCAGATCCACCTTTTTTAGCAGATCCTGCAGACTTAGCAGGTTTCTTTTGTCCTTTATTTTTCTTTTCAGAAGAAATAGACTCTTTGCGGAATAACTTTGCAATTTTTTCTAATTTGACTGTTCCTGTGCGTACGCGTTGAGAAGCAGCCTTATTGCCATTTTCAGATTTTTCAAGATCTAATGTAATATTCGCTAAAAGTTCTCTCAAATGTTTATAAGTGTCTTTTATTGACATGCCTAGAACTCCTCCTTTAGAGTTATAAATTGACAATTAATTGAATATTAACTTTGAACATATTGTGCAACATTTTTCTTCACTTTTTTGATTTTTGATGCACTTTTTAGCTAAAAACGCCTTTTTTTCCCATTTTAGATACCCAAATTTGGGAATGTTTGGAAAAATGCTAGCATCCCCATGATAATAGATCCAAAGCTTTAATAAGCTTGACAAGACATTGTTTTTCGATAAAACTAATAGGGTCCCTTAAAATTAGGAATGCTTACTTTTAGTATTCTGAATGACTCATGACTCTAACTTACATTCATCAATGTATTTGAGAAATCTAAAATCCATTTTATTTTTCCTCTGCTTGTTTGCTCCAGCTTGGTCAAAAGCTGAACCAGAACTATTAAAAATGTCAAAGCAAGCTGAAAGTCTCTTTTTCGATCAGCTCTACTCAGATGCCATTCCTGTCTATTCCCAATTACTGACTTTAACCAATGAAGAACAATTAAAATCTCAATTCACCCTGCGGCTTGCAACTTGCCACTTAAAAATGCAACAGTCGTCACAAGCTCTGGCCCTGCTTACCGCTTTAACGCCTCCTTTTTCCGCTCATCGTTTTTACTTGATGAGCTTAGCTTACCGTCAATTGAATGATTCAACCCGCGCTTTAGATCTTTTACAGCGCTGCTCTTCTCTTTCTCATTCTTCATATGAGCCATTCATCCTTTTAGAAAAAGGTTATCATTTTATTCAAATGGGTGATCTTTCAAACGCAAGACTGGTATTAAAAAAAATTCCTTGGGAAGTTTGCAATGGAACGCCTTATTATTTAGCTCAGCTCAATTTAGCTAAAATCGATTTAATGAACCATCAAGCAGACTCTGCTCTTCAAACTCTTTTTCTTCTCTCTCATCATCTGCCCCAACAACACACTCTTCATCAAGAAGTCACTTATCTAAAAGGATGGGCATGGCTTGCCAAAGAAAAAAATTCTGAAGCGTCTGCTTGCTTTGAAACACTTTTACATAAAGCTCTTGAGACAAAAGAAGAATGGTCCCTTCAAATTTTAAAAGGCCTTATTATGAGTTATCTAAAACAAGCAATTGTTTTAGAGCTATCAACAGATCAGTTAGAAATTATCTTATCAAAAGCAGAGAAAGTACTTCAACAGCTTTCAGTTCGATCTTCAATAGAAACATCTTATCTTTTATTAAGCGATTTTTATCTAATAAAAGCCAGACGTTTAAGTGATAGTGAATCGTATGCAAAAGCTTGTCGATTGCTTGAAAGGCAAGATTTATTTTCCTCCGTAGAAGAACAAAGACAAGCTCTTATCAAATGTGCAGGAGCAGCGCCTACCTTTCAAGAACGTCAGCAATTCTATGAACAGTTAATCCTTCAGACATCCCTGCCTCAAAATTTTCTTGCAAAAGTTTGGCTGCTTAAAGGAATTAATCACTTTGAAGAAGGGTTAAACTATCAAAAAGAACAAGCATTGAGTGCCATGAATGATCAATTTGAACAAGCTGCTGAAGCTTGCAGCCAGGCATTTCAATTAGCCAGCTCTGTTGATTTAAATCAGTCTGCGCTTGCCCTAAAGCATCAAACTCTTGCTTATGCTCTTCAACAACCCTCAAAAGCATTAAAGGCTTGGGAAACTATCTCTAGCTTAATCACTGATTCGCGCCTTCTTTCTTCTTTTGAAGATCCTCGAGAAGTTTATTGCTTGGCAGCTTGGATTGCACTGCATTTCAAAGACAAAGTTATTTTACAACAAGCTAAGGTACTTTTACAGCAAGGAAAGGCAAATGCGAAGTCTTTGATCAATTGGACAGAGCATTGTTTAAAGTTTGAAGGATTAATTTGCCTGCAATTAGAAGAATGGCTTCAAGCCGATACAATTTTTTCGCGCTTACTACAAGATTATCCTAGTTTTTACCCTGGGGAGATGTGGTTTTGGAGAGCTTATAGCGCAGACAAACAACAACATATAGAGTTAAAAAAAGAATATCTAAAGCAAGTTTATACTCAAGATCCAGAAAGTTCTTATGCTCCTTTAGCCTATTTTCATTTGTATTCTTATCAGGAATATATGCAAGGTCAACGAAAACCTCTTAAACACTTACAAACAATGCCTTTGTTATTTCCTCATCATCCTCTTTTGATTCACGCTTATTACCTAATTGGACTCTATCATAAAAAAGATCTTTTATCTGAAGAAGGAAAACTATTGCGACGTAGAGATTGGACAGCAGCCATTGAAGCTTTTCAATCAGCAGAGTCCACATTTGACGAATTAATGGGAAAGAATCTCATTTCTTTAGCTGAATTATCCTATTATGCGCATATTCGTTATAGAGCCGAATTAGAAAGAGCTCAGGCAAATCTTGCCATTGCTCAATCGTCAACAGGAGGAAAGAAGCAGATTTATTTGAAATATGCCGAAGGCGTATTTAAACATCTTATTGAAGAATTTGCTTCTTCGCACTCTCTAGCTGTTAAAACATTGATAAACTCCTTATCTTCTTACCCTAAAGTATGGGCTGAAGCAGAATTTAAATTAGCTCAAACCTATGAAGAGAAGCAATGTTGGGAGGAGGCTGAAGTCATTTTAAATGCTGCTTTAGAACATTATCGCCAAGCTAGGATTACTCAAAATCCTGGTTTAATGCATGTTTGGTATGAAAAAGGGAAGCTTGCTCAAAGGCAAGCTGATGATCAATCCGCCTTGCAGTGCTTTATCGAAGCTGAAAAGGCGACTCATGACTATCAAGGCTTAACCCCTCACGAAAAACTTGATCTTTGGATCCAGCAAAGCTTTTGTTACAAAGCACTTAATCAATTGGATCATGCGATGCGCCTGTTATCCAGAGTGATTAATGATGATGTCATTTCACCATTGCGTATTAAAGCGATGTTTTTGCGCGCCGAAATTTATGAATTACAAGGCCGGCCTGAACTTGCCATTAAACAATTAGAAGCAACGGCACGCAAAGGGGGCGAATGGGCTCAAAAAGCACAAGAAAAATTGGAACAGTTTTATGGATATTAAGTTGTCTTCACTAGCTTTCTTAGCAAGTCTTTTTAATTATGGTTCAAATTGGAACATGATTTTATTTGTGATTATTGGATGTTCCATTGTCAGCTTTACTATCTTTATTGAACGCTTGATGCAACTGCATCGTTCAGAAATTGATACAAATCAATTTATTATTGCGATGCGTAAAACAATTAAAGAAGGCAATTTAGTGCAAGCTATTCAAATTTGCGAACAAACGGGCGGCACTATTGCAGCTATTATGAAAGCAGGAATTCTTAAACATAATCGAGGAAAAGAGCAAATTGAATCTGCTATGGAAATCGCAGGACTTATAGAAATTTCCCGTTTAGAAAAAAATGCCAAAATTCTTTCAATTATTGCTCATATTGCCCCTTTAATCGGTCTATTGGGAACTGTATTGGGATTCATTCAAGCCTTTGGAGAAATGCGCCTTAGCGGCTTAGTTGATATTTCTGCAACGCGCATTGGAGAAGCTATGGAATATGCTTTAGTGACTACAGCTGCAGGTCTTGTCGTGGCAATACCTTCTGTCTTGGCTTATAATTATATTGTCAGTCGCGTTGAAGGCTTTGTCCTTGAAATTCAAACAACTTCGGCTGAAATTGTGGACTTATTGCTTGATCGCGAAGAGGACTATGCATGAAGTTTAAGACACGCCTTAAGCCTTCCATGGCTTTAATTGATTTAACTCCTTTAGTCGATGTCATCTTCCTCATGCTCATTTTTTTTATTGTGACTTCCGATATTTTGCCTTTGAAGTCCCTGATGATTGAGAATCCAAAGCTAGAAACTGATTCCGCTCCTCTAACGACTCAATTGCTTCTAGTCATGGATGCTCAGCATGTCATTTATTTAGGATCTAAGAAAGCCATTGTAGATTTGAGTTCTCTCAAACAGAATTTGCAGCAAGAATTATCTCATTTAAAACATCAAAATGGCGGTCAAGAACCAACAATTGTTTTAAGTGTGGACCGTCGGGTCAACTATGGACTCTTTCTTCGTTTATTTTCTATTGCGCAAGAATGCTGTTCACGTTTAAGACTTGTTTATCAACCTGTTGAATCAGAAGCACTGACGGAAGAGTTTCTTTAACAATGCTTAAATTAGAAAAAACATCTCAATTATCCGGTTTAACAGTTCGCTTGCGAGAACGAGAACGTTTTTTTGAGCCTCGTTTGCTTAAAGCTTTGGCTATTGCCCTTTTCCTTCATTGCGGAGCTTTATTTTTTTTCCATGTCACACCCTTTAATTTTTCTTCTACATTTATTTTTCCTCCAGTACAAGTTCAATCTATGCAACCTGTACAAACTGTTTCTACCATTGTTTCAATTCATATGGAAAATGATGAAAATCTACAACCTCCTCCTATCAATCTCATTCCTACATTGGATTGGATCCCTCTTTCTAAACCTACAACACTTTTGACCTCTCTGCCTCTGGATTTACAAACATTTCAAATGTTGGAAGAGCGGGTATGGCCCACTTGGCAAGAGCCTCTCTCACTTGAATTACAAGAACCAATCGTACAATTAAACATTTCTGGAGATTTAGCAGAACTTCCTTTAATGACAAGCGATCCGCTTTTAAACCAACTGCAATCTTTTTCTCTTCTTTCATCTCCAGTGTATGTCACCTATCAAGTACAAATGAATGAGAAAACAGGAGAAATTTTTTGGTACGATCGATTGCAATCTAGCGGAATAGCTGATATTGACCGTTTAACAGAGAGAATTCTTCTCAATTTACGCTTTTCTCCAAAAACAGAAGAAACTGTCTTAGGCCATTTAAATTTTGTAGTTCTACTGCCAGAAAATGACAAAATTAAATTAAAGTAAAAATGCCTCTAAGACATAAACAACGGAAGCATTCATTAACTTTTTAGCGATTAATAACTCTATTCTTATACTTAAAATTATGATTGAATTAACTTTTAATGCTCTTTTTATTCTTTATTTAAGTTTGACTTTAACATTTGTCTTAGGAATTTGGGTCTACACTCATTATCGCCTAAAGCACCGAACATTTTTTACGACTGAAAAGGGATTGTTTATTTGCGAATATTGCCATTTTGCTTATGTAGAAGATAGTGCTAAGAAACTGAATCGATGTCCTCAATGCGGACTTTTCAATAAGCAAAATACTTATCGAAAATCAGAAGAGCCCGAATAGAAATGAAGGAAAAAGACAGGATAGAAATCAAAGAATCAAAAAACTCCAAAAAATAGGAATTATTTCGCTCGCTCTATCTATCCTGTTTTTTATATACAGCCGAATTCTATAGGATGACTTTGAATTTTTTAACTGGCTTTTTTGCTAAAATTTTGATCTAGCACAAAGAGCGCTCCTTTATCATCTCCAATTAATTGGATTTGATCTAAATTATCTTGTGCATTTTTTTCTTCTTCCACTTGTTCTGTAATAAACCACTGCAAGAAAACATGTGTTGCATGATCTTTTTCTTTCACAGCCAAGTCGTAAATTTCGTAAATCCACTTTGTAACTTTTCTTTCATGCTCAAGGGCGAGTTGAAAGATTTCTTCAATAGATTTAAATTTTACAATTGGCTTATCAATGGCTTGAAGATCGACATGCATATTGCGATCAAGAATGTACTCATAGATTTTCATTGCATGCTCGCGCTCTTCATCTGCTTGCTTACGAAACCATTTATAAAATCCATCTAATGGAATATTATCAAAGTAAGAAGCCATCGATAAATAAAGATAAGATGAATAAAATTCATGCTTGATTTGCTCATTTAGAGCTTTATAGATTTTTTCATTCATAAAAGAACTCCCATTGATCATCTTATGATTTTCAAAAGATTCAGGTTGTTAAAAATTTATGCTTATAAAACTGATTGCGTCTTTAAAATTCTTAATTTTATAACATATTTCATTAGTTGAAAAGAAATATGATCATCATATTTTTTCTTGTAAGAACCTGTTAGCATACTTTAATTAATAGATGAAATGAAACAAAAGTACATTAAAATTAAAAATTTATCCTAAATAAACTCTGAGATATCTGCATCTCGAACACTTCCATCTGGTGCAATAACTTTACCCGAACCAGCAACAACTCCATTCGTAAACTGTCCTTTCCAGGTATAGCCTTTATACGTCACAATAACGTCACCATGCAATTTGCTATCAATAAAATTTCCTGCCATCACTACTCCATTCAGGAAAGTGATTTTTCCTGGACCTTGGAAATACCCATTTTTCATTTCTCCATCCCAAATTCTTCCGTCATATTTAGCTATGGCTCGTCCTTGAATGACACCCTGTTTGAATGTTCCTTCTAAGATATCACCTCTAGGAAATTCTTTTTTTCCTGGACCATGTAGAAGTCCTTTTTTAAAAGCTCCCTCGCCTTTAATTCCATTTGAATAGATCACTTTACCTGAACCAGTTAAGTT
Organism: Parachlamydiaceae bacterium; assembly: GCA_044226925.1. Classification (GTDB taxonomy): domain Bacteria; phylum Chlamydiota; class Chlamydiia; order Chlamydiales; family Parachlamydiaceae; genus JANWJE01. The sequence goes on along the minus strand of JBGAGC010000001.1, from coordinate 992,578 downwards.
AATATCAAAAACTCCTTCCCACTCTGTTTTATCAGCCAAAACTTTCTTTTTGAGGATAAATAACTGATTATTTTTAAAATTTCCCTCCCAAATTTCACCACTCGCAAAATAAACTTTTCCATGACCATTGAGAACGCCTTTGTCAAATATTCCTTCTAAAATTGTTTGATCTGCTCCAATCTTTCTTCCTGCGCCGTGCAAGACGTCATCTAAAAACATTCCTTCCCAACTATCGAAATTTTTAAATTTTTTTTTCCCAGTACCGTTCAGTGCTCCCTTTTCAAATTGACCTTCAGAAATTGTTCCATCCGTTTCAATTTTCTTTCCATGACCAGTTAACTCTTCATCAAATATTCCTTCCCAAACTTCTCCATCTGGAAAAGTCGTTTTTTCTGGTCCATCTAATTTGTCATCTTTAAATGTTGCTTCACAAGTTTCCAAATCAGGAAAAATTGTTTTTCCCGGTCCATGGCGTTTACCATTTTCAAAGTATCCTTCGAAAACATCCCCATTTGTATAGGTAATCCTTCCTTGTCCATGGAACTTTCCTTGTTTAAACATGCCTTTTAAAACTGTTCCATCAGCATAAGTTTTTTGTCCACTACCATTAAGTTGACCATTTTCAAAATTTCCTTCCCAGATTTCTCCATTCTTAAAAGTGACTTTTCCTTTTCCATCCCATTTATTTATATCATTAAAGCCTTCTACTTTAACTTCCTGTGGAAAAGTTGTTTTTTGTGGAATATACCTACCATCTTGAAAAACTCCTTCTTGAACTTCTCCACCCACATAAGAAATCTTAACAGGCCCATTAACTTCCTTATTGAAAAAATTATCAACTTTAGGAACTTGCTGGAGAGGATTTGGGGCTTGAGGTATCACAGCTTTTTGAGAGTTCGCTTTCTTGTTTAAAAGAGAGATAGATCGGCAAACTAAGTAAATAATAGCTAAGCTTGCTAATATAGCAACCGCAAGAACAGCAACTTTTTTTTGCAAAGAAGACAACCAATTGAAAGATTGAGCTTTAATGTAAAATGTTTGATTCACAAAAGAAGCATTTTGAAAAAAAAGCTGCATACAATAGAATCCTATTTAATTAAAAAAAATTAAGAAAAATCAATTCAAATATGATATGAATTAAATTCAATTCAACAAGTAATAAACAAACAATGAAGTATCGAAATCAGTTTAATGACTATATTCGAAAGAAGCAATTTTAAAAAATATTCACGCTAAAATTGATAATGATGGCTAGCAATAAGACATGAATCCATTCAATTTTCATGAATGGATTCATGATGGGGCTTGCAGACTTAGTTTCGCCCTTTCACTACAACAGTTGCTGGAATAGATTCATTACCAGCTTCGTCGACCGTAACAACAAAATAACGATATGTTTTTCCTGGTTGGCGATTGTGATCTTCAAAGCGCAATTTGTCATTTGCAGGAATGACAGCGGCAAGCTTTGTCAATTGAGCATTGCGATAAATTTTATAAGCAACAGGTGTTGCTCCATCAATTGGTGCCTTCCAGGTTAAAATATTAACGATATCTGTCTGCGTGGCAAATTTATTCTTGACTTGTCTTCCTTTTAGATCTCTTGGAGGAAGTGGTGCAAGATAAGTGAATTGATCAGCAGGTGTAATGGCAGAGATGCCGCTTGGTGTCACCACGCGAATATCAACTGTTCCGGTACCTGGCGGTGAAACTGCTGTAATGGAATTATCGGAATTCACAATAAAGCTGACAGCTGGTGTAGAGCCAAATAAAACAGCTGTAGCTCCTGTAAAATTCAATCCTGTAATAGTAACAGATGTTCCTCCTGAAATAGGACCAAAATTGGGATCCACGTTTGTGATGACAGGCAACCCTGGCGAAATGCTCAGGAGTTGCGTTGTTAGCGCAGTCGGTCCTCCATTATTTTTGAGAGTTGGGCTGCCTAAATGACCAGGAGAAAAAGCAGAGGCAAAATCAAAAATTTGTAGAGTAGAGGTTCCCGCAGAATTTGTGACAATCAGTGTAACCAAATAAGTACCAGGCGCTGCATAGGCATGAGCCACAATAGGCGTGGCCGTACTTAATGTTGTTCCATCTCCAAAATTCCAAAAATAATTCGCAATTACTCCAATTGGAGAAGCTGAAGAAGAAGCATCAAATACAATAGGAGAACCAGCTAAAAGAGAAGTCGTTACTACAAAGTTTGCTAAAGGGGCTTGATCTGGTGTAATGATAATAGGAAGGGCAAAATTTCCAACTGGAATTATCGTAATCACAGTATTGCTTGCCGTATCAATAACAGAAACGCTTGCCACAGTTGGATTCGTGACATAGGCTCTTGTTCCATCTGGTGTCAAGACAATAGCCCCTGAGATAGCTCCAATTGGAATCGTTGTAATCACAGTATTGGTTATCGTATCGATGACAGAAACACTTGCACCATTGGCATTAGAGACATAGGCTCTTGTTCCATCTGGTGTAATGGCTATGCTAGTCGGACCACTTCCGACTGGAATTGTCGTTATCACAGTATTGCTTGCCGTATCGATAACAGATACATTCGCACTACTTGAATTGGCAACATAAGCTCTTGTGCCATCTGGTGTAAAGGTAATAGCGTCTGGAAAGCTTCCAACTGGAATGGTTGCGATAACTGTGTTGCTCGACGTATTAATGACAGACACATTATTACTAACCAAATCCAAAACATAAACATTTAATCCACTGGGAATTATGCCAATAGTTCTTATGCTACCTCCAATTGGAATAGTTGCAATAACTGTGTTGCTCGACGTGTCAATGACTGACACATCCGCACTACCTTGATTCGTAATATAAGCTTTCGATCCATCTGGTGTCAAAGCAACATCTTTTGGGTTAGCTCCAACCGGAACTGTTGCAATAACTGCATCGCTTGCTATATCAATAACAGAAACGCTATTAGAAAGATCATTAGTAACATAAGCTCTTGTTCCGCTAGGATTCATAACAATTGTGTTCGGAAGATCTCCAACAGCAATCGTTGTAATTACTGTATTGGTTAATCCATCAATCACAGATACATTATCACTTGATTGATTCACCACATAAATCTTTTCCTTATTCTGTGTACTGACAATCGAAATCGGCACAAGTCCTACGCCAGGAGTTGCAATTACCGTATTGCTTGACGTATTAATAATCGAAACAGTTGCAGATCCTTCATTACCTACATAAGCAAACCAATCTCCTTGATACACATAAGAAGAGGCTGAAGTAACGGCCGACGTTCCACTCGGAGTGGTGACTGTGACAGCTACAACTTGAGGAACATGCGCTGGAGTAAGCGCTTCAATAGATGTATCGGATTTCACACTAAAAATTGTTGCATTTCCATCAAAGTTGACAGCCGTTGCTCCTGTAAAGCCGCTTCCTGTAATCGTGATAATTTGTCCACCAGAAGAGGGACCCACATTAGGAGTAAGCTGTGTCACAATGGGAGCTCCAAATAGCGAATTCACAAATGAAGACAATACAACAAAAAAAACGATGAAAAACGAATAGGCTTTCATATTTAAACCCTTTTATTGCTTGCTATTGATTGGATTGATTCGATAGTGCAAATTTTAACATTATATGAATATAAATTTTTTAAAAAATACAATAACTCTAAAGCAAAGAAAAAAATTGCAACCAAAAGAATAGGGTTAATTCTAAGACAATTAATCACCGAGAAATTTATTTAATTTAAAATAAAGCATGAATAGAAATAAGTCATGAATCCATTCGCATTTCTGAATGGATTCATGATTTTTTTTCAAATTTAATCTTGTCCTTTCACCAAGAAAGTTACTGGAACAGATTCATTGCCAGCCTCGTCGACTGTCACAACAAAATAACGATATGTTTTTCCTGGTTGGCGATTGTGATCTTCAAAGCGCAATTTGTCATTTGCAGGAATGACAGTGGCAAGCTTTGTCAATTGAGCATTGCGATAAATTTTATAAGCAACAGGTGTTGCTCCATCAATTGGCGCTTTCCAAGTTAAAATATTAACGATATCTGTCTGCGTGGCAAATTTATTCTTAACTTGTCTTCCTTTTAGATCTCTTGGAGGAAGTGGTGCAAGATAAGTGAATTGATCAACAGGTGTAATAGCAGAGATGCCGCTTGGTGTCACCACGCGAATATCGACTGTTCCAACACCTGGCGGTGAAACCGCTGTAATGGACGTATCGGAATTCACAATAAAGCTGACAGCTGGTGTAGAGCCAAATAAAACAGCTGTAGCACCTGTAAAATTCAATCCTGTAATGGTGACAGAAGTTCCTCCTGAAATAGGACCAAAATTGGGATCCACGTTTGTGATGACAGGCAACCCTGGCGAAATGCTTATGAATTGTATCGTCAACGCAGTTGGCCCTCCATTATTTTTGAGAGTCGGACTTCCTTGCTTGCTATTAACATTAGAAATAAAACTAAAAATTTGCTGGGTAGATGTTCCTGCAGAATTTGTGACAGTTAAAGAAACTGAATAAACGCCAGGCGCAGCATAGGTATGATCTACGATGGGTAGCGTCGTATTTAATGAGGTCCCATCACCAAAGTCCCAAAAATAATTGGCAATCACACCAAATGGAGATGCGGATGAGGAAGCATCAAATACAATCGGAAGACCCGCTAAAAACGAACTAGTTGATGTCATAAAATTTGCTAAAGGAGCTTGATCGGGTGTAATAGCAATAGGACTAACTGCAGGATTTCCTGCAGGAATGGTTGCAACGACAGTATTGCTTGCCGTATCAATGACAGAAACAGTTCCATCAGCCTGATTTGTCACATAAACCTTCGTTCCATCTGGTGTCGTAATAATACCATTTGGAATAAATCCAACTGGAATCGTTGTAATAACAGTATTGCTAACAGTGTCAATGACAGAAACAGTCCCATCAATCTGATTCGTCACATAAGCTCTCGTTCCATCTGGTGCAATAGCCATACCTTGTGGGCCAATTCCAACTGGAATTGTTGCAATGACTGTATTGCTGGCCGTATCAATGACAGACACTGATGCATCACCCGTATTAGTGCTATAGGCTTTTGTTCCATCTGGATTAAGAGCAATCACAATTGGGTTTAATCCCACCGGAACTGTTGCAATGACTGTATTACTTGCCGTATCGATGACTGAGATAGACGCACTATTAAAATTTGCGACATAAAGTCTTGTTCCATCTGGCGTAGTGGCAACAGCTGCAGGAAAAGATCCAACAGGAATGGTTGCAATGACTGTATTACTTGCCGTATCGATGACTGAGACAGACGCACTACCGAAATTAGAAACATAAGCTTTTGTTCCATCAAGAGTAAAGGCGATCATCAAAGGAGTGTTTCCAACAGGAATGGTTGCAATGACTGCCTCGCTTGTCGTATCGATGACAGACACATCATTACTATTACTATTCGTAACATAGGCTCTTGTTCCATCAGGTGCTATGACAACCGTTGACGGATTTATTCCAACTGGAATTGTTGTAATGACCGTATTCGTTAATCTATCGATGACAGACACATCTGTACCGAGCTGATTAACGACATAAATTTTTGCCCCATTTGGAGTAATAGCAATTGAGATCGGTAAAATTCCAACCAAAGGAGTTGCAATGACAGTATTGCTTGTGGTGTTGATGACAGATACAGTTCCATCAGTTAAGCTGCTGACATAAACCAACGGATCACTTTGATACACATAAGAAGAAGCTGAAGTAGCGGCCGATGATCCACTTGGAGTAGTCACAATGACAGGAACCACTTGAGGGGTATGTGCTGGAGTAAACGCTGCAATAGATGTATCGGACTGAACAACAAAAGCTGTCGAAATTCCATCAAAGCTCACAGACGTTGCTCCTGTAAATCCAGTTCCTATAATCGTGATAATTTGTCCACCAGAAGAAGAACCTGTATTAGGAGTAAGCATTGTGATAGTGGGAGCTCCAAACAGCGAATTTACAAATGAAGACAATAAAATAAAAAAAAGAATGAAAAACGAGTAAATTTTCATTTTAACTCTCCCTTATTGCTTGCTACTGATTTGATTGATCCAATAGTGCAAATTTTGCATTAAACGAATAGAAAAAACTTGAAAGTTATAACAATGCTTAAATAAATAAGAGAAAATACAAATTAATTATTTAATAAAAAAAACAAACAATTTTATTTGTAACTAGTTATAAAACATGAATCCATTCAATTTTCATGAATGGATTCATGATGGCGCTTGCAGACTTAGTTTCGTCCTTTCACCACAACAGTTGCTGGAATAGATTCATTACCAGCTTCGTCGACCGTAACAACAAAATAGCGATATGTTTTTCCTGGTTGGCGATTGTGATCTTCAAAGCGCAATTTGTCATTTGCTGGAATGACAGCTGCAAGCTTTGTCAATTGAGGATTGCGATAAATCTTATAAGCGACAGGGGTTATTCCTCCAGATGGAGCCTTCCAAGTTAAAATATTGACGATATCTGTCTGCACCACAAATTTATTCTTGACTTGTCTTCCTTCTAGATCTCTTGGTGGCTCTGGAGCAAGATAAGTGAATTGATCAGCAAGTGTAATGGCAGAGATGCCGCTTGGTGTTATTACACGAATATCGACTGTTCCAACACCTGGTGGTGAAACCGCTGTAATGGACGTGTCGGAATTCACAATAAAGCTGACAGCTGGTGTAGAGCCAAATAAAACAGCTGTAGCACCTGTAAAATTCAATCCTGTAATAGTAACAGATGTTCCTCCAGAAATAGGACCAAAGTTAGGGTTTACGTTTGTGATGACAGGCAACCCAGGTAGAATGCTTATTAGCTGTGTTGTCGCTGCTGTGGGCCCTCCATTATTTTTGAGAATTGGAGGACTCAAATTTCCTGAAATATTATTAGAGGTGAGACTAAAGATTTGCTGGGTAGATGTTCCCGCAGAATTTGTGACAATTAAAGAAACTGAATAAGTGCCCGGTACAGCATAGGAATGAGCCACAATGGGCGTTGTTGTATTTAATGTCGTCCCATCTCCAAAGCTCCAAAAATAATTGACTATCATGCCAACTGGAGAAGCAGATGAAGAAGCATCAAATCCAATCGGAGTACCAATGAGAAAAGCATTTGTCGTTGTCAAAAAATTTGCTAAAGGAGCTTGATCAGGTGTAATGGCAATAGGAAGAGGAGTAATTCCAACAGGAACCGTAGCAATTACGGTATTACTTGCTGTATCAATGACAGAAACGTTAGCACTATTTTGATTCGTGACATAAGCCCTTGTTCCATCTGGTGTGAGAATAATAGCACTTGGAACATTTCCAACAGGAACTGTCGCAATCACAGTATTGGTTGCCGTATCGATGACAGAGACGCTAGCACTATTTGAATTAACAACATAGGCTCTTGTTCCATCTGGTGTAAGGGCAATAGAAATAGGATTAATTCCAACAGGAACCGTAGCAATTACGGTATTGTTTGCCGTATCGATAACAGAGACGTTAGCACTATTTGAATTAACAACATAGGCTCTCGTTCCATCTGGTGTAATAGTAATGGCACTTGGACTAATTCCGACCAGAATGGTTGCAATCACACTGTTATTTATTGTCTCAATGACAGAGACACTAGTGCTAGCAAGATTAGTCACATAAGCTTTTGTTCCATCTGGTGTGAGAATAATAGCACTTGGAACATTTCCAACAGGAACTGTCGCAATCACAGTATTGGTTGCCGTATCGATGACAGAGACACTAGCATCACTCACATTGATTATATAAGCTCTCGTTCCATCTGATTTCAGAGCCATGCCATCTGGAATAGCTCCAACTGGAATCGTTGCAATGACAGTATCGCTTGCTATATCGATGACAGAGACGTTATCATTCCCAGAATTATTAACATAGGCCTTTGTTCCATTAGGAAACATGAGAATTGCTGTCGGGTTTGTTTGGACCGGGATCGTCGAAATCAATACATTTGTTAACCCATCAATAACCGACACATTATTGCTTGTTTGATTAACAACATAAATTTTTTTTCCATCCGGTGTGCTCGCAATTGAGGCTGGTGTAGAACCTACCAGAGGGTTTGCAATGACTGTATTGCTTGCCGTATTGATGACTGAAGCAGTTGAAGATCCTTGATTACCTATATAAGCGAACCAATCCCCTTGATAGACGTAAGAAGAAGCTGACGTATTTGCTGATGAACCACTTGACGTGGTAATAGTCACAGAAACCACTTGAGGGACATGCACTGGAGTAGTTGTAATAATTGATGTATCGGATTGCACAATAAAAGGTGCGGCATTTCCATCAAAATGTACAGCTGTTGTTCCTGTAAACCCGCTTCCCGTAATCGTAACAGTTTGTCCTCCAGAGGAGGGGCCTGCATTAGGACTAAGCGTTGTCACAACGGGAACTCCAAACAACGAATTTGCCAAAGAAGACAATAAAATAAAGAGAGCAAAGAAAAAAGAATATATTTTCATTTTAAAATCCCTTTTGTTACTTAAATCTGTTCTTTTGTTCGATTGTGCAAATTTTTTTAGATATGAGAAACAGAAAAAATTTGAAAAAGAATGAAAATGACTTAAACCAAACAGACAAAAAGGACAAAAAAGAAAAAGACCAAAAGGACAAAAGAGACCAAAAGGAGCTTCATTGTGGGTCATTTAGATTTTTTTAGAAAAAAAAAGCCCTAAAAAGATTTCTCTTTCTAGGGCGAAGAAAAAGCTTGGCGACGACCTACTCTCCCACACTCTTGTGTGCAGTACCATCGGCGATGAAGGGCTTGACTTCTGAGTTCGGGATGGGATCAGGTATTTCCCCTTCTCTAATATCACCAAGCAAACTTTGAAAAGATAATCTAAAGAACGCTTTTGGCGCACTTCAGGAGTTAATTTAAGCTTTCACTTACAAAAAACAACGCTTGAGAAAAGATCTTCACACGCTTGAATTTTTATTTTGCGACCACACGTTTTGTGCCTGAAGGGAATGTCTTCATCCTTCAGAAGAAAAAAGGTGGTCAAGCCGATGGACTGATTAGTATTGGTAAGCTGAACACATTACTGTGCTTACACACCCAACCTATTTACCACATCGTCTATATGGAGTCTCATAGGGATACCTTATCTTGAGGGAGGCTTGGCGTTTATATGCTTTCAACGCTTATCCTTTCCGAACATAGCTACCCAGCAATGCCCTTGGCAGAACAACTGGCTCACCATTGGTTCGTCCACTCCGGTCCTCTCGTACTAGGAGCAGCTCCTCTCAAGTATCCAACGCCCACAAAAGATAGGGACCAAACTGTCTCACGACGTTTTGAACCCAACTCGCGTACCGCTTTAATTGGCGAACAGCCAAACCCTTGGGACCTTCTTCAGCCCCAGGATGCGATGAGTCGACATCGAGGTGCCAAACCATGAGGCAAACTTTGAACTCCTCCGTTACTCTTTAGGAGGATACCGCCCCAGCAAAACTGCCCGTCTGGCAATGTCCGACTCCCAGCTTCATGGGATATCGTTAGATTCCCGACTTGTCAAGACCGGTATTTCAACGGCGACTCCATCCTACCTGACGATAGGACTTCTAAGTCTCCCGGTTATTCTACACATGACAAGTCAAGAGCCAATACCAAAGTACAGTAAAGGTTCACGGGGTCTTTCCGTCTTATTGCGGGTAAACAGCATCTTCACTGCTACTACAATTTCACCGAGTCTCTTGTTGAGACAGTGCCCAGATCGTTATACCATTCGTGCAGGTCGGAACTTACCCGACAAGGAATTTCGCTACCTTAGGACCGTTATAGTTACGGCCGCCATTCACCAGGGCTTAAATTCAATGCGTTGCATTGCTGCTAACATCTCCTTTTGACCTTTTGGCATTGGGCAGGCATCACACCATATACTTCGACTTAGACGTCTTTGCATAGTGCTGTGTTTTTGTTAAACAGTCGCCTGGGCCATTTCTCTGCGGCCGCCTGATGCTCTGACAGCAAGTGTCATGACACCCTGCGGCTCCCCTTCTCCCGAAGTTACGGGGATAATTTGCCGAGTTCCTTAACAAGAGTTCTCTCGCGCGCCTGAGAATCTTCTTCCCACCCACCTGTGTCGGTTTTGGTACGGTCGCCATCAACGGTTAGAGTCTATTTCTTGGAAGCCTTGCGCTACGCTATCGGTTCCCCCGAAGGTTCCCCTTAGTTGCAACCTGGAATCCTGCTGACGGATTTTCCTATCAGCCTTCCTCATTGCCCCACGGACAATCCAATGGTCCGCGCGCTTAACGTACTTCGTCGACCCATCACCAATGTTTTAGGCGGCACAGGAATATTTAACCTGTTTTCCATCACTTACGCTTTTCAGCCTCAGCTTAGGGGCCGGCTAACCCAGGGAAGACGAGCTTTACCCTGGAAACCTTAGGTTTTCGGCGAGGGGGATTTTCACCCCCTTTATCGTTTACTCATGCCATGCATTATCACTAGTATGCGCTCCAGTGCTCCTTCCGGTACACCTTCTGTGCACATACTACGCTCTCCTACCGCTTATTCTTATACAGAATAAACCCGCGATTTCGGCTCTATGCTTTCAGTCCCGGATATTATCGGCGCAGAGTTTCTCGATTGGTGAGCTGTTACGCACTCTTTAAATGATGGCTGCCTCTAAGCCAACATCCCAACTGTTTTTGAAACTCCACTTCCTTACTCACTTAGCATAGAATTTGGGGCCTTAATCGGCGATCTGGGCTGTTCCCCTTTTGACAACGTAGCTTATCCCACGCTGTCTATCTCCCGGACAACTTAATAGTATTCGGAGTTTGATTTCCTTTGGTAGGCCGGTAGGCCCCCGCGTGAATTCAGTGCTCTACCCCTATTAAGCTTTGTCCGAGGCTAACCCGAAAGTTATTTCGAAGAGAACAAGATATCTCCAAGTTTGATTGGCCTTTCACCCCTATCCACAACTCATCCAAAACTTTTTCAACAGTTACTAGTTCGGTCCTCCACAAGGTGTTACCCTTGCTTCAACCTGGTCATGGATAGATCACTTGGTTTCGTGTCTGCGCCACACGACTAAATCGCCCTTTTTAGACTCGCTTTCGCTTCGGCTTCGGAACGCTCGTCCCTTAACCTTGCCATGTAACGCAACTCGCTGGCTCATCATGCAAAAGGCACGCCGTCAGCCGTTTCCACTAAAGTGGACATAGGCCTTCGACCGTTTGTAAGCTATTGGTTTCAGGTTCTATTTCACTCCCCTAACAGGGGTTCTTTTCACCTTTCCCTCACGGTACTGGTTCACTATCGGTCATCAACGAGTATTTAGCCTTGGAGGGTGGTCCCTCCGGATTCAGACCGGGTTTCCCGTGTCCGGCCCTACTCAGGTGCCAACTTAGCTAGTGTTCTTTTTCGCATACGGGGCTATCACCCTTTGTTGCCTAACTTTTCAGAAATGTTCTGCTAAAGTCTACTAGCCGTTAATGTTGGTCCTACAACCCCACTATCAATGATAATGGTTTGGGCTCTTCCCAGTTCGCTCGCCGCTACTGTGGGAATCTCTGATTTGATTTCTTTTCCTCTGCCTACTTAGATGTTTCAGTTCGGCAGGTGTCGCCTCTTTAACCTATGGATTCAGTTAAAGATCATTAGGATTTCGCCTAACGAGGTTTCCCCATTCGGATATCTCCGGGTCAATGCTTTTTTCCAGCTCACCGAAGCTTTTCGCAGGTTTCGCGTCCTTCATCGCCTGTTGATGCCAAGGCATCCACCAATAGCCCTTAAGTGCTTGACCAAAAATTTTGATCTCAAGCAATTAAGTAATTGAGCTTACGACTCAACATAAGTGTTGCCACTTATGTGATCTACTTACTTTTTAATGTGAAGATTCTTCTCAAGCGTTGATTTTTATCAGTGAATTGTTGATGACATTTTTGTCATCTACTTTAACTTACCTATTAACTTTTAGCTAATAAGTAAATCTTACGCTTAATTAGATTAACTTGATTATCTTTACTTTGACTTTCAAAATAGCATCTTGTGTTTTGACAGCACAAGGAAGACAATATGCGAGCTTGGAAGCTTGCCCAACCTGTTTGCTTAATCTAAGCAAACTGTCCTTTAAAGGAGGTGATCCAGCCCCACCTTCCGGTAGGGCTACCTTGTTACGACTTCATCCCAGTCATCAGCCTTACCTTACACGCTTCTCTCCTTGCGGTTAAGCCAGCGGATTCGGGTAAAACCAACTCCCATGATGTGACGGGCGGTGTGTACAAGACCCGGGAACGTATTCACGGCGATGTTGCTGACTCGCCATTACTAGCAATTCCGTCTTCATGTAGTCGAGTTGCAGACTACAATCTGAACTGAGGCCGGTTTTTGGGATTTGCTCCACCTCGCGGCTTCGCTGCCTTCTGTACCGACCATTGTAGCACGTGTGTAGCCCCAGACATAAGGGCCATGCGGACTTGACGTCATCCTCACCTTCCTCCTGGTTAACCCAGGCAGTCTCATTAGAGTTCCCACCTTAAATGTTGGCAACTAATGATAAGGGTTGCGCTCGTTGCGGGACTTAACCCAACACCTCACGGCACGAGCTGACGACAGCCATGCAGCACCTGTGCAGCAGTCCCGAAGGAAAGGCCTATTTCTAGACCGGTCTACTGCATGTCAAGCCTGGGTAAGGTTCTTCGCGTTGCATCGAATTAAACCACATGCTCCACTGCTTGTGCGGGTCCCCGTCAATTCTTTTGAGTTTCAGCCTTGCGACTGTACTTCCCAGGCGGTATACTTAACGCGTTAGCTTCGGCACAACTAGGGTTGAGTCCAGTTACACCAAGTATACATAGTTTACGGCAAGGACTACCAGGGTATCTAATCCTGTTTGATCCCCTTGCTTTCGCGCCTCAGCGTCAGGAATAAGCTAGAAAACCGCCTTCGCCACCGGTGTTCTTCCACATATCTACGCATTTCACCGCTACTTGTGGAATTCCGTTTTCTCCGCCTACCCTCTAGAGATACAGTTTCAAATGCAGTTCTGAGGTTGAGCCCCAGGATTTCACATCTGACTAATACCTCCGCCTACGCGCCCTTTACGCCCAATAAATCCGATTAATGCTTGCACCCTCCGTATTACCGCAGCTGCTGGCACGGAGTTAGCCGGTGCTTCTTTACCTAGTACCCTCAAATCAGCTGGTTATTAGCCAACTTCTCTTGTTCCCAGGCGAAAGAGCTTTACGACCCGAAGGCCTTCTTCGCTCACACGGCGTCGCATCGTCAGGCTTTCGCCCATTGCGAATGATTCTCGACTGCAGCCTCCCGTAGGAGTCTGGGCAGTTCTCAGTCCCAGTGTTGGCGGTCAATCTCTCAATCCGCCTAGACGTCTTAGCCTTGGTGCGCCATTACCACACCAACTAGCTGATATCCCATGGGCCTCTCTCTAACCGCAAGGTCTTGCGATCCCCCACTTTAATAAGCTAAAGAATCCTTTAGCTCACCCTATCTAGTATTAGCGGTCGTTTCCAACCGTTATCCCAGTGTTAGAGGTAAGTTACCCATGTATTACTAACCCTTCCGCCACTGAATCTTTCGATTCCGTTCGACTTGCATGCCTCATCCACGCCGTCAGCATTCAATCTGAACCAAGATCAAATTCTCACAGAAAAATAAAACTCTTGAAAATTTGGTAGTTCTCTCTAAATCTTGTTTAGAGCTCTACTATATGTGACAGTAAACCATCACACACAAGCTTCCATTTATTATGCTTGCACATTGTCTCTCTTATACTGTCAAAACATCTTGCGAACACTCATCGGCGCTCGCTTTTCTTCACTTACTCTTCGCTTTATTTTCGCGTTTCGTTCGTGAGAAGTTACTAACATACAAAATAGCGGCGATTTAACGCAACAGCTTTTTGTAAAAAAATTCTAAATCAATTCTACAACACATTGTCAAAGCGAATTTTTTTTCAATTAATCTTACATTCTTCGCAAACTTCGCTTCAACTTTTTCTTTTTTGCCGCCAATTTTTCTCAATTTTTGCTTTAGACTTCATCTTTTACCAAAGAAGAAGCAAATTTAAAGAGTGCGACTTTTCGAGCAGAACAAAACAGAGCTGATGATTCGTCTCTCTTTAATAGGGCTAAACTGTAAAAATTGACGGGGATTTTTTGGTTAGCAAGAAGAGAAAGGGTCTTCAGACCCGACTTCTTAATTTACTGGCTTATTAACAAACTTAAACTCTCAATCACTTACTATTAATAATAGTAAAACTTTTTTGATTATTTGTGCAACTATTTTTTTTAAATTTTTAAGAGGGTCATTTGGAGCTAAGTCCTTATACCCTTCGCTCTATTCTTAATATTAGCAAATATGGAAAGTTATGTCAACAAATTTATTTAAAATTTTTTATTTTTTTTGTTTCACAGAGCTAATTGGTAATTTTTGTAATTAAAAATCAGCCTTATTAACAAAACTAATTTTGACAGTGATTGTAATTAAGAGGTATAATATTAATAGGGATTATTCCTTTTTATTATTTAAATAAACTCAATAAGAGTTATTGAGGCAAATATGAATATAAATTCCGATTATGAGACCCCCTCCGAGAATGCAAATATTTCCAATTACGATATCCTTAATAAAAATAATCAAGTCAATGCTTCTTCATTACATGTCACTTCTGATGAACCTAACTTAGAGCAAAACTATGACCATTATTCTCAGAAGGTCAGTCAAATTGTTTATAGCAAAAACCTGAGTGTGGAAGAAAAGCTGAGTCAGTTAGTAGAGGTGCATGACAAGTTTATTTCTTCTATTGCTCGTTCTAAGTTAAGCGACACGGAAAAACAGCAAATTTCTTTTAAAGCAGATGGTGAATATCAAGAAGCCAATCAAGCTATTTGGCAGCAAAAATTTGCTAGTTATACTCAAGAAATCGATTCCATTTTGAAAGCGAGAATAAAAGAAGAACAAAAAGAGAAAAAATTAAAAGACCTTGAGGAAAAATTTAGGCAAGAAATAGACCATGCTCAATTAAGCGAAGGGTCAAAACAGGAACTCTATGCTGTATTGCATAAACAATCTGGGGAGACAACATATAAAAAATGGAGTCAAAAGCTTAGCAATTACAATGATTCCATTGATTATATCATGTCAAATTTGAACTTAACAGAAGCAGAACGAGATCAAAAACTGATAGACGCGCAAAGAGAATTTAGTTATTCGGTTGCAGGATCTCCTTTAAGTGAAGAAGATAAGACTAAATTTTACAAAGCCATTTATCAAAAATTTCAAAGCGTTGTCCAAAAAATTTGGACTCAAAAATTCGATGATTTTGTTTATCAACTTTCAAATGTTTTATATGGAGACTCTATCAAGAGTAGAGAAGATCAAGACAAATTTTTGATGGATATTACCAGAGAATTTAGCTACTCCGTTTCTTGTTCGACCTTATTAACAGAAGAGCAAAGACAAGAGCTTTATCAGAGATTGGATGTCAAATATGAAGATTCAAAAGCTACTCTTTTACAAACACAATCAGCTGGCGCTAATAAAAATTGGAAATTGTGGAATCAAAAATTTGATGATTATGTTTATCAACTTTCAAATGTTCTATATGGAGATTCTCTTATAAGTAAGGAGGAACGAAAAGCGCATTTGCTGAGTATAGCTAGCGAATTTAGTTACACTGTTGCTTGTGACCCTTCATTAACAGAAGAGCAAAGACAAGAACTTTATCAGAGATTGGATGACAAATATGAAGAGGCAAAAGCCACTCTCTCAGGGATAAATGAAGCATTTTATGATAAAAATTTGAAAGTTTGGGATCTGCCATTTGAAGATTTTACCTATCAACTTTCTAAGATATTATACGGAAGTCCTTCTCTCACTCGCGATGACATGCTAGAAAAATTAAGAGATGTCACTCGGGAATTTAGTTATTCTGTTTCGGTTGCACAATTAAGGGAAAGTGATAGAACAAAGCTGTATGATCGAATTACCGAAAAATTTTTCGAAGCACAATACAAATTAGTCCAGCAAAACTTTAAATATTATAATCAGCAGGCAGAAAAGACTCTTAAAGACCCCAATCTTAGCATAGATGAAAAGCTAGCAAGATTGCAAGAATATGGAAGAGAATCTAGCTACTTTGCTTCTAAAACTGATTTAAATGAAAATGAGAAAGCAAAACTCTTTAATGAAGCTCATGAAAACTATTTAAAAGCTACTCGTTCTTTACTTGATCAACATATCCATTCTTATACTCAAAACCTAGATAGCCTTCTTAAAAATCCTAGTCTAAATGCCGATCAAAAGTTAGCAAAATTACAAGGGTTTGACAGAGAAACTAGCTACTTTGTCTCTAAAACGGATTTAAGCGAAGAAGAAAAAGGAAAGCTTTACGATGCAATTCATACTAAGTATTTAGACGCGACGCGTTCACTATTAAAACAAAACTTTGAAGTTTTTACTCAAGAACTGCATAAAATTCTACAAAATCCTGCATTAAGTGAAGCACAACGCAAAGAGCTACTAGTCTCTACAAATCGAGAAACTAGTTACTTTGTCTCTAAAACCGATTTGAGTGAAGAAGAGAAAATGCAATGGTATAATGAAATCTATCAAAAATTTCTGGAAATGACTGAAGCAAAATAAGCGCAGCCTTTTTAGATGATTTCATCAAAATATAAATGATTGCTATCTTATAGCAACATGATCATTAGGCAAGATCCGCAAAAGCGAAAATGTCTTTTTGCGGATCTTATGTTTTCTAAATAAATTTGAATCAGCATGTTTAGAAAATACTAATGCAGGATCTTCTCAGTTTCTGCAAATACAGAAACCTTTAATCAATAAAATATTTCAAGAGAATCTCATTTTAAAATGCTTAACTACAAGGTAGTTGCGCAATCGCTTTGTTTTTAATAAAACAACAGCTAGCATTAAAAGTTTTATTATCTGTATTGTGTCATTTTGTTTTTTGATAAGGATGCTGTGATGTCATCTCGTCCCCGCAAATCTTTTCCACCTGGTACATTTATTCCCACACCTCAAAGATTGATGGCAATCGCACAACTTTGCTTAGCATTCAGTCTTCTTCTCTGGTATATGGCACAACCCTTTATGGGAGAATATTTTACTTTACGTTCTCGCATGCTGCTATACGAGTATGTCATGGGAACATCCGATATTTTGAAGTCTCGTGCTGGACAAGATGCTAAAATGGAAAGGCAGGCTCAACGATTTAAGTTATTACCTATTGAAGAGCAGCGAATGTTAAAAGAGGACTACCAACAATTGCAAGATTATGCCAAAAGACCTCTTTTCAAAAAGATTGGAGATGCCTTTCAATTAATCATCAAAGAAATTCCATCTTTTGAACAAGCTTGGATTGTCTTCTCAATTACGATTGCCATCCTGATTCTATTAAAAAAAGAAGGAGCTAAACAAGCTGCTTGGATTTTGCCTCTTATCGTGCTTGCTTACGGTGTCGATAATCAATTAACAGGTAAACCTTTTTCTCCTTCTCCTGATACCTCTCTATTTCCAACAGAAAATATGATTATTCAGCATTACCTAAATGAACCTTTAGTATCCAATTCCCTTGGTCAAAAAGAACAATTAGAAAAAGGGTGGAAGCAATATTTAATTGAAAATTGGACTTTTGATTCAAAGACTCAAGATGCGGAAGAGAGAGCTGAATTTAATTTTACCATAGCACGTTTAAAGTTATTACATGCTCAGCCACGTTCTGAATGGCTCAATTCTTTTCATGAAAAATTAGGGATGTTTGTATTGTGCTTTTATTTGTTGTGGAATGGGGTATTTGCTTATGTGGTAAGCCGGCCTATTATCAGAAAAAAACATGATATGCCGTTCGCACGAAACCACTCTTAATCAATCTGCTCTCATGATTTAGATTTAAAGTCTAATTGAGACTTTTAAAGTCTTTTAATTCCATAATTCAAATATTCCAATTCCGACAAAAAATCCCACTAAAGCAGCTAATCCTATACGCCGCACATACCATAAAAATTCAATCCGCTCTAACCCCATTAAAGCGACACCTGCTGCAGACCCAATCACGAGGATACTTCCTCCTGTTCCTGCGCAATAGGCTGTCAAATTCCAAAAATTACAATCTGTCGGATAATCACCCAATGGATACATTCCCATTGTAGCTGCAACTAAAGGCACATTATCGATAATAGCAGAAGCCAGGCCAATGACAACAGCAATGATATCTGCATGCGCAATGCGGCGATCCATCTCAGTTGCCAAGCTATCGAGTAATCCAGCAGTATGCAATGCATCAATACAGAGTAAAATTCCAAGGAAAAATAAAACTCCTGAAATGTCAATACGTGTCATAATATGAGGAACTTGCAGATGCTCACGATTTGCATAGCGGCCATGAACAATATCCGTCAACACCCACATGACGCCTAAAGCTAAGAGGATTCCCATAAAAGGAGGCAATCCTGTTAAAATTTTAAAAATAGGGACAAAAATCAAACTTCCTAATCCTAACCAAAAAACCAAATGCCCCATCGGTTCGATTTGCTCCGTCTCTTTTTGAGCAATTGGACGAAATTCTCCTTTTAGAAAAAAGCTTAGGCAGACTAACGAAGCCACGAGACAAGCCATGCTCGGTAAAAAGAGTTTTTTTGTTACCGCAAAGGTTGAGAGTTGACCTCCAATCCAAAGCATTGTTGTCGTAATATCCCCGATAGGCGACCAAGCTCCTCCGGCATTAGCTGCGATCACAATAGCACCGCCTATGATCAAACGATCCTCTCCCTCCTCAGCAAGCTTGCGCAATAAAGAAACCATAATAATCGTTGTTGTCAAGTTATCAAGAATAGAAGAAAGCAAAAATGTGACAAAGCCCATGAGCCAAAGTAATTTTTGCTTGGAACGAATAGAGATATAACGAGAAATTAACTGAAATCCTTTATGAGCATTGATGATTTCAATAATTGCCAATGCACATAAAAGAAAAATAATAACCTGACTAATATTGGCTAAATGTTCTCCTAAAAACAACAGGTTGTTTTCATGTCCTTCTACTTGATTAATAAACTGAAAGAGCCAACATAAAATAGCCATTAAAAGGGCAATGGATGTCTTATTAATTTTGCTAACGTGCTCAATGGTAATGAAGAAATAGCCTATCATAAAAGTCAGAATCATCAGTAAACTAAAGATGTTTATATCAGACATAGATTTCTTCCCTAATAATAAAGACTTTTAACTTCACAAGCATTCATTTTTAATTCAACTTATTTATCATAAAAATTAGAATTAAGAATTATAGATCTTTAAGTCATTTTTATGGGAATATTTAAAAGGCCTTTTGAAGGAAAATCTTTTGAATGTAGAAACGTGATTTGCTTGCACTAGTCACTTTTGATAAAAATGGAAATTTTTTGAAGGCTATTTAACACTACACTCTAAGATGTCGCCCACGTTTTAAGCCAGAAAAGTAAATAAGCCAAGACGGCAATAGCCGAAAATCCTAGAAGGTATCCTAAACAAACAAATAAACCATCCTCTTTCAAAAGGCCTAATCCTGTCAAAAACAAAGCCCATGCAGCTAATAAATTACTCAAAGGAATAGGTAAGGGAAGAGCGAGATAAAGTCCCATTAACGCAATAAATGCTCCATGTACATAAATAATAAAAGAATCTGTACATATCCAACTCAATCGGGCATGGAGGAGAGGCTTAAGAAAGCGAAAAAAACCTAAGCTTTTTTGCACCACCGTTTTCAATATTTTGGGTGAAATATGTTGTTTAAGCAACCATTCAGGCCATCCAATGCGGCGCCCAGCTATCATCTGCAAACCAATAAACATAATCGCAATTCCAAATGGAGTAGAAAAACCTGGAATTTGGATAGGTTGGCAGAAAGGAAGACTTAAGAGAATAATTAAAAGAGGATATCCCTTTCCTTTTAAAGCATTAAATAAGTCTTGAATTGTCCACCTTTCATGACCTGTCTGCTCTAAAATGGATTGAAGATGATCTTCAATAGAAGAAGGAGTTGACTTGTCTAATTTTGCCATCTTTCACTTCTTCTTTTTAAAATTACTCTTCTTTACAACAACAACGAGAAATTTGATCTTCCGATTGACCTTTTTTTAAAACATCATTTTTTTCTTGAAATTGAATAGAAGGAGTAAAAATATAACGATTCAAGAGATAATTGACTGCTATTGAATAAATGACTCCAAGAGCTAATGTCTTTCCCATCAAAATCATGACATTTCTTGCTGTCCACTCTGCTCCACCGCAAAGAGAAAGATTAAATGCAGATTTTAAAGCGATGACTGTTATCCCAACTAAGTTAGCTGTGATTAAAGCACTAAATATCCTTCCACTTCTATGTTCAGGAGACGAAATTCCTAAATAGCCTCCAAACCAACCTCCAGCATAAGAAGAAGCAAGACAAATTCCACAAGCCATGTTCTAACTCCAATAAAAATTTTAAATCATTCGATTGAAACTTAACAAATTACTTTGCTAGCGTCAACCATATCTTTTAAATTTAATAAAATCTTTGAAGAAGGTATACACAAGAGCATTTCTTAATCAAATGACAATCTGCACGACATGATCAAAGACTCTTTCGTCATACGTACGACAATTTCTTCCCAACTCATGAAGTGGACTCTTTTAAAAGGATTTTGTATTGCCTTTTTAGGTATTGCAGGATTATTGGCCGGCAGCATTTTCTTTTCTCTCCCAACTTTGCAAATATGGGGATTGAGCCTATTTTTAATTAGTTTAGGACTGATTACTTTTGGGCTTGTTCCTTATAGACGGCTTTCACGTCTGCAATTAAAACCGAATGAATTTATTTTGACAGATGACTCAAATCAGATGATCTTCTATTCTAAAGGAAAGAAAATCCTGACCATTCCTCTACCATCCATTGCTCGACTCTCCTATATTCAGCATCCCTCTTTTTATGGAATTGCTGTTTGGTTTAAGCCTGCACCCCTATTTCCCGTTATTGTTCATCACAATCACCAGATGGTTGAAACTTTGCGGCAAAAGGGACAAGATATTGGAGCGGATCTTTTTTTTCCTTATTTCAATCAACGCGCTTATGATGAATTGGTCGATTGGCAAGATCATGAAGATCATCATGCTCATTAAATTCAAAAAAAATTAGTATTAATATTATAAAATAGATGGATTTTTTTGATTAATATTATTATATTTCATGTTTTATTTATTTATTTTAATTATAGGAAAACAAATGGTGTCTTTTGCTTCTCATGCTTCACTTGCTGTCGCTTATATTCGTCTTCCTTATCAAACAAGTGAAGCAATTGGTTTTACAGCTTTATATGCTGGTACCAGTAGGTCGATTAATCTTTATTGTGCCAATAAGATTGCACTTACTGCTTTTGATGCTTTTGCTCACTATTCTCATTATTTCAATGACTCAAGCGCGCAACCACATATACGAAAATTGCTCAATGTAGGAGAAATAGGGTGTCGTTTGGCAGATATGTTTAGAGGTCTCTATTTATTAAACCAAAATTCTGTTAACAGAGATTATATTCGCTCCACTATTGTGCTAAATGGATTAAATATTTACCGATTAATACTTGAAAATCTTTCTAAAATCGGTGGAGCTAGTCATCACAATACTTTTCACTATCCGGCTTTAGCATGTTCGATCTTAGATGCTGCTGTCAGAATTTATTTTTTGTTTGATCATCGAATAGCAATTCGCGATCAAGCTACCCAACTTACTCAGCAATTTAATTTAGCTAGTGTGTGGCGCAGTTTTATCCAAGGAGTAGATTATATCGGACGTACGATTGGCCACACGGCTTGCATTGCCAAATCTTTTGCCCTAGGAACATTCTTTTTTAAATTCATTAATCCAGCAATCTCTTATCAGCAAGCAACATTAGCTCCTCTATTTGTTGGTTTAACCTCTATAGCACGTATCAACGTAAGAAATATTTTGGATCAAATGGCGATTCCTAGAGGCTTCAAACGAGATATGGCGGAATGGACAATTGCAGCGGTAAGTTCGGCAACTCTTGTCACTACAGCCGCAGTGGGATGGGGATTAGTTTCTTCAATCTCAGAAGTTTTTCGACGCGTAGCGCCTAGCCTTTGTTTAATTGCCATGCTCGGCACTCTTGGTCTAGCTATTCACAATGGATTAAGAGACATTTTAGATGATTTAGGATTTCAACACAGTACCCTACGAGATTTCGCTCAAACCTTAATAGCTTGCATGAGTTCTTATTTTCTAACAAATGGTGTAATGGCCGGATGCGGACTCATTCAATCGCAAGCACAATTGAATGATCTTTATATACACACACTAGAAAGTGCATGTGGCTTAGCTATGATTTATATCGGATTTTCTCATATCGGCTCTTTACTTGGTAATGGACCAATGAGTTGGACAGAAATAGCTGAAAACTTGCTTCGCAATATTTAGTCGAACTCGACTTAATAAAAATCTTATCAAATTTTTCCTCTGTGAACCCTGTACTCTCTGTGTGTCGCTATTCTAGCTATACTGTGAAGTGAGTTGATTAGAATAGCTAGAGAATAATGAGCCACAGAGAGCACAGAATTCATAGAGGAAAAATTGCAAGAAATTGAGAAAAAAGCTTCAGAAGTTTGCAATTTTTTTGCTATAAATTTTCATTCAAAAACCGTTTATCTTCTTATCTGAAGATATTTTATTTATGAATTCAGTAACGACTATTTAAAGGCCGCTTTGAATAATATCGTGAAGATGTAAAAGTCCTAAGACTTTAGAATTTTCATCAATGACGGGAAGCATCATGATCCGACGCTGATAATCCGCCTCCATGATTTTCATGGCTTCCCAAGCTAATATATCCGGTCCAATGGAAGAAGGATTAGGTGTCATGACATCTTGCATGCAAGCATCTAATACTTTTCCTCCGACTTTTTGTAACGCACGTCTGAGGTCCCCATCTGTAAAAATCCCTAATAGTTTGCGATTTTTATCGGCAATCAAGATGCAGCCGCAACGCTTATTCGAAAGCTCAACTAAAATCTCTCCTAAACGATCTTCAGGTCCACAAAGTGGAATGCGATCCCCTACCAGCATAATATCTTTAACTTTAAGAGTAATCCGCTTTCCAATCCTTCCTGAAGGATGATTAAGAGCATATTGATCTAAGCTAAATTCTTTGTGACGCATAAGAGCAACAGCAAGGAGATCCCCAAATAAAAGTTGAGAAGTTGTCGACATTGTAGGAGCCATATCAAAGGGACAAAGCTCGCGTTGAAAAGGTAAATTCACATTCATATGACAAGCTGCTGCTAAGCGAGACTTTGTATTACACACAACACCAACCAATTTTGCTCCTTTATTACGAATCGCTGGAACTAGATTAAGCAGCTCATCACTTTCTCCACTTTTACTTAGCATAATAAACACATCATGTGAAGACACCATGCCTAAATCACCATGTACCGCATCTGTTGGCGATAGATAAAAAGCCCGCGTTCCTGTAGAAACCATCGTGAAAGCAATTTTTTTCGCTACTAAACCGCTCTTTCCAACACCCGTAAAAAAGATGACTCCTGAACATTGCAATAAAAGTTGAACAAGCTCTTCTATCGGTTGAAGATCTAGTGTATGAAAGAAATGGTCTGTGTAACTGCGTTGATTATCAAGTAGTTCTTTTAACATGGCTCTCTTCTTGTCTGGATTTCAGGTGGATTTTAAACGACAAAGAGTTTAGTCTCAAGGTAGATTATTTAAAAAAATTATTATCACGGAGCACTCAATGGCAAAACATCGAACACCTATTACTGTGGCGTCAGGTGATGGTATTGGACCTGAGATTATGGCAGCAACCCTGTATATTTTACAAGAAGCTGGTGCAGACTTAGATATCCAAGAGGTCGAAATCGGAGAAAAAGTTTATTTACGAGGAGAACCCACAGGAATAGAAGCATCGACCTGGGAGAAAATCCGTCATTCAAAAGCCTTCCTGAAAGCTCCCATTACGACTCCTCAAGGAGGAGGCTTTAAAAGCTTAAATGTCACAGTAAGAACAACCTTAGGACTTTATGCCAACGTTCGCCCCTGTGTTTCTTATTATCCTTTTGTTGAAACTAAACATCCAGGCATGGATGTTGTGATCATTCGGGAAAATGAAGAAGACTTATACATGGGAATTGAATACCGGCGGACACCTGAAACTTACGAAGCGCTTAAAATTATGACACGTCCTGGTTGTGAAAGAATTATTCGCTATGCATTTGAGTATGCTCAAGCACATCAGCGCAAAAAAGTGAGCTGTTTTACCAAAGATAATATCTTAAAATTTACTGATGGCATGTTCCATAAAATTTTTGAAGAAATTGGAGCTGACTATCCTCATCTTGAAAAAGAACATTGGATTATTGACATTGGAACAGCCAAGCTAGCCGATACTCCTACCGCCTTCGATGTTCTCGTTTTGCCTAATCTTTATGGCGATATTCTTTCAGATGTGGCAGCTCAGATTGCAGGTTCTGTCGGTCTTGCGGGTTCAGCTAATATTGGAACATCAGGAGCAATGTTTGAAGCCATCCATGGCTCTGCTCCAAGAAGAGCAGGACAAAATGTGGCAAATCCTTCGGGACTGATTTTAGCCGCCGTTCAAATGCTTGTGCACATCGGGCAGCCAGAAGTTGCCACTCGCATTCATAATGCATGGCTCAAAACCATTGAAGAGGGAATTCATACCTATGATATTTTTAAAGAAAAAGTCAGCCGGCAGAAAGTTGGGACAAAAGAATTTGCTGAAGCAATTGTTGCTCGTCTGGGTCAGAAACCTGAACAATTGCTTGCTGTCCACTACGTAAAAGCACAACATGTTCATCAAGCGATTCGTTCTTCTTCACATGCATCTGAAACTAAAAAAGAACTCATAGGAGTCGATATATTTGTACAATCGACATCGTCCATAGAAAGTCTCGCTTCTCAATTATCTAAAATTCAAATACCGGGTCTTAAATTAAAGCTAATTAGCAATAGAGGCGTTCAGGTATGGCCTACTACCCATCCTGAAACAATTTGTGCCGATAGTTGGCGGTGCCGTTTTTTCAGAGAAAATAAAGAAAAGCCTCTTTCCCCTCAAGCTGTTGTAGAACTTGTACAAGCTTTGACTCAAAAGGAATTCGATATTACGCAGACTCAATACCTTTTCCTTTTTGATGGCCAGCGTGGATTTACAGTTTTGCAAGATGAGTAAAACCTAATAAAATTTATTTCTCTTGTAGTGTTAAGACTACAAGAGATCTTTTGGACTTTAGGCTTCGCCACCTTCAAACTCAACTAATTCTGTATGATAATACTGACGCTCGTCGAGCTCTCCTTCTTGTTTAGCAATGAAAACTGTAACAGCAGCATCACCTAAGATATTGAGAACTGTTGTCATCATATCACGTAAGCGATCGATCCCTGCTAAAATAGCAAGTCCCTCTAATGGCAAACCGACGGAGGTGAGAACAGCCGATAACATAATAAATCCTCCTCCTGGAATTCCTGCTGTACCAATCGCTGAAAACGTTGTTGTTAACACTAGCGTCACATAACTATAAAGATCTAATGGTATTCCATAAGCATTGGCAACAAAGACTGCTCCCATCGCTTGATAAATGGCGCCTCCATTCATATTCATGGTAATGCCTAAAGGCAATACAAAACCCGAAATATTTTTAGAAACTCCTAAATTTTCTTGCGCACAATGCATGGCAACAGGCAAAGTTGCAGCACTGCTGCAAGTTGAAAATGCCATCATAATCGCATCTCCCATGCCTCGTAAAAAAGGCCATAATTGTAAGCGTCCCATTCCTTTGAGAAGGCCTCCATAGACGACAAAAAAATGGAAAATGCATACCAAATAGTAAATGCCAAGAAATTTAAATAGAGGCATCAAAAGAGTTAAACCAAATGTTCCTGTTACCCATGCCATCAGGCCAAATACCCCAATGGGTGAAAATTCCATAATGAGAGAGGTGAGGCGATACATGACATCTGCAAGAGATTCTAAGAAGTGAAGGAGAGGTTTGCCTTTAGGTCCCGAAAAATTGATGGCTAATCCAAGGAAAACGGCAAATACAATGACTTGCAAGATATTGCCATTGACCATTGCTGCAATAGGATTAGTAGGAATAATCGATAAAACAATATCACTAATAGACGGCGTTTTAGCTTCTGTCACTGTTGTAGCCTGTAAAGCTAATCCCTGTCCAACCTGAAACATATTCGCAAAGATGAGACCTGTCACAATCGCAATGAGCGTTGTCATTAAATAAATCCCAATTGTCTTGCCGCCAACGCGTCCCAGTTTCTTAGGGTCGTGAATACTTGTAATTCCAACAGTCATTGAAGAAAGAATGAGCAAGACAATAATCATATTGATCAAGCTCAAGAAGATCGTTCCCAAAGGCTTTAAATAAACAGCGTTGTCACCTAAAATGAGTCCTGTAATAGCTCCTAAAATAAGTCCAATAAAGATTTTAACCCACAATTTCATCTTTTGCTCTAGTTGAAGGATTTAGAGTTACCTATTTTTGATAAAACTGACCAGTTCATTTCGTTAGAGTATCTCTAAATTACCGTCAACTCTCCTTTTTTAATTTAAATGATGATACTTTATTTAATTTTAGCTTCTGCTTGCTGTAAAAAACTTTGCCACTCTTCTTGACCTGCTACGATTTGCAGTTCTAGCTGAATCCATAAAATAGGTAAAGTAAGAGTAAGCTGCTCTTTAAGCTTCACACGATCTTTTTCTGTACAAATCAGACATTTAGCACCTTTTTTCTGACTCGTTTGTGCAAACTGTTCTAAGTCTTTTTCTTGAAAGCTGTCGTGATCAGCTAAAATATATTCACTCACAACTTGAAAACCTTCTTGCTCAAGTGTACGACGGAAGTATTCTGGATGTGCGATAGCACAAAACATTCCTACCAGAGGTTCTTTTGGTAATCCAACATCTTGCCCCTTCAGGTCTCGAATCGCAATGACATGGCCTTTTGTTCCAACAATTGGAGCAGAGCTATAAGTCTTTAACTGCATTTTCACAGTTGTAAATTGTTCAGGATCATTAATATGATTAAGAATAATTAAATTAGCACGTGCTAATGAACAAATATCTTCGCGTAGAAATCCTCTGGGAAGCAAATAGCCTTGACCAAAAGGATCACTAACATCCACCACCACGATATCAAAGTCGCGAGCCAAACGACGATGTTGCATTCCATCATCAAGTAAAATCGCTTGGGCACCTGCTTTAGCAGCTAAAAAGGAAGCCTTCTTCCGATTGCCGCCAACGATCACAATAGCTTTTGGTAGACGTTGAGCAAATAAATAAGGTTCATCACCGCAATAGCTTGCAGGAAAGGTAGGTCCTTGACCTTCACATAATAACACAGGAGTATCAAGTTTTTCTGCTTTAGAGCGGTAGCCACGTGATAAAATCGCCACTGTAAAACGCTCGTAAAACGCTCCTGCAAGCAAAAGAGTGACTGGAGTTTTACCTGTTCCTCCCGCAACAATATTACCAACACTAATGACAAGAGGAACGGGCGGAACATAGCGGCGCATCCAACCTTTTTCATATAAATGATTGCGGCAGTTGACTCCCAATCCGTATAGCCAACTTAGTGGAAGCAATAAAGCTTTGATCAAGGCAGCTATTAGTCCACGCTTGCGTCCGCGCACCACATCCTTTAAATAAAGCTCTAATTTCTTCATAATCATAAGACAACTCTTCTCTTACTCTTTTTAAATTCGAGTAGGAAATTTAAAAGAATTTTAATGATTTGCTAAGGCGAGGCAATCGCCAGAAGCTTCAGATTGATTCATGGGAGTAGAAGATGAATAAAAAAGCAAATTTTCCACTTGTTCAATAATTAAGTGCATTGCCGCCATGTGCGCTTCTTGAATACGATCAGATGTCGTAAAACCATCAATGATTAACTCAAAATCAGCAATTCCTTTTAACTTTCCTCCCCCCTTACCCAGAAAAGCCACTGTTTGTAATCCCTTAATCTGAGCTTCTTGAAACGCTCGAATAATGTTAGGCGAATTTCCGCTTGTTGTAAGCCCAATAAAAATGTCGCCCGATTGTCCGTAGGCTTCTACTCCTCTTGCAAAAACGGATTCAAATCCTAAATCATTTGCTGTACAAGTGAGGTGTCCTCCATCTGCGAGAGCAATTGCGGGCAGAGCTCGCCGAACCTGACGAAATACTCCAGTTAACTCCTCTGCAAAATGCGTCGCATCGCAAAGACTTCCCCCATTACCAGCAATAATGACTTTATTTCCTCTCGCAAAGCAAGCTGCTAAAGCATGGGAGACTTGCTGCATAAAAAAAAGGGAATGTGGCAGTTTTAACTGCTCGACAGCCTGTACACAATCATCAATTGCTTTTAATAAATTTTTTTGCATAAAAATAAAACAAGTAAAGCTTTAAAAGTTTAAGAAATTCTTCAAGTCCCTTTTTCATACAAACTTGCTATTCAAAGAATTATTCTAAACTTTATTTGGTGAAAATAATTGAATTCAAACAAAGGCTCTGACAATGCTTAATATTTTTATCTGCCTATATCTTAAGAAGCAAGTAGATTTTCCCAAAGAAGAAGAATATTCATTTATCAAAGGCAATTTAAACATAAAATAATCACAATTCCTTTTACATTTAAATCAATTTTTTTGATTTTGATGGCAATGCATGATTGAAGAGAGTGTCTCTTAGAGCCTGTTAAATAACCTGAATTGGAATTCTTTTCACCTAAAAGAATTCCAATTCAGGTTATTTAACAGGCTCTAAGAGTTTTACTTAACAAATCTGAAACACTCTTTAAGGAGAATCAAAATGGCCTTTTACCCTACTCCTCTACCTTTAGAGTCTGTACCTCCTAATTTCCGCTTAATTGGCACAGATGGGAAGTACTATGCGTTAAATGATTTTGACACGGCTAAGGTTCTCGTGATCTTTTTCACCAGCAATCATTGTCCCTATGTGAGAGGATCTGATGAAGTTACTCGTCATACAGTTGAAAAATATTCAGATGCAAAAACATATTCGCTCAAAAATTATTATGATATTTCTGGTAATCTTCTCGGACGGTATACAGACCACAATGTTCAATTTGTCGCCATTAATTCTAATAGCGTCCTTCACTCTCCCGAAGATTCTTATGAAAAAATGATGCAGCGCATGCAACAACATCAGTTCCCATGGGTCTACTTATGGGATGAGACCCAAGATGTTGCTCGCCGTTATGGTGCGCAACGCACACCCCAGTTCTTTGTTTTTGATCATCATCGCCACCTCATCTATTCTGGACGTGCAATCGACTCTCCTCTTAATCCTTCTAAAATGACAGTAAATGATTTAGAAAATGCTCTGGATGACTTTTTTCATGAAAGAAAAGTGAATATTCCACAAACAGAGCCAATAGGCTGTTCAATTAAATGGATTAATGAAGAAAAACAAGAGATGCCAGAGGAAAATAAAGATCGAGTATAAAATTTAAGGAAATAAATTTATAACCAATTGATAATCAATAATATCACACTGATTATTATTGCTGATTATTAAACTGTTCGGTAAAATGAGTCTTTTGTTTGTTATACATAAGTAAATTCAAAAATTAAGATTCCGAATTTATACCGAAGAGAACTCAAAAATTGAAATCTCTTCGGTATAGAGGCGGCATCAACATTAATTTTTAAATTCACTTGTGTCTAATGATCTGTTATATAAATAAATTGCCTAAACATAGTTTCTTTTACCCATGAGGTGGAATTATGAAAATCATGAAGTGGTCATCTATCCTTCTTCTATCTGTGTTTTTTATGTGGGCTTTTATGCCGCAAGCGCATGCAAAGCATTGCAGAAGTCGCACATCCTTTGGACTTAGCTTTAATTTTGCGCCTGCTCCAAATTATGTTGTTGCTCCAGCTCCAGTTGTAGCACCTGCTCCTGTTGCTGTGGTACCTTACGGTGCTTATTATCCAGCACCTGTTTATTATAGTGCGCCTGTTGTTGCACCAGCTCCTGGACCTAGCGTATATGTTCAGCCTGGTTTTTCTTATTCTTATTGGCGTTATTAATTCTACTAGAGGAGAAATAAAACTTTCTCCTCTATGTCTTTCCTTTTTTTATTTTGCTATTTGCC
Organism: Parachlamydiaceae bacterium; assembly: GCA_044226925.1. Classification (GTDB taxonomy): domain Bacteria; phylum Chlamydiota; class Chlamydiia; order Chlamydiales; family Parachlamydiaceae; genus JANWJE01. The sequence goes on along the minus strand of JBGAGC010000001.1, from coordinate 962,381 downwards.
AATAAAATCTTTGTGATCTAACCTGCAAATAAAGAAATTGCAAGGTAGGAGATAAAGATGGCTTTTCAGCAGCTTACTGAAACAAGAAGCCGTTTGTTTTCTCCCCTTATATAATTATATAATAAGGAGAAAATGCTGTGCTTATAACCATTTGTTCCATTCTCATCGCTATTCTCATGGTCTTTTTGACTCCTCCTTCGCTAGACTTTGATGCTTTTCATATCATTGTGATCATGCTTGCAGGCGGTGTTGCCGTCTTTTTTGCCACAGTCTTTCTTAACATATTCATTCTCATGCCTTTTCAATCTTTAGAGCAGAAACTCATTCCCAACCTGATGAGTTTGATGCGGCGCGATCGCCCCTTGCATTTTGGACGACTTTTTCTTTTTTTATTTCTAGTGATTTCTTTTATCTGTGCAGCATTTGTTTCATTAATTAAAAATGTCGATTATCAAGATTGGTTCTTTTTGGCTTGGCTTGTGTTGTTGGGCGTTGCCATTGATATCTTTAGAGATACATGGCAAAGACTTGCTAACTATTTAAATCCTTCTTTTATCGTCACACGATTTTCAAATGAAGCCCTTTATGCCATTCAAAATGATCAAAGCAATCAATTATTAACGCAGCTTGACAATTTGGCAGAAGTTAGCGTGCGCTCGATAGAAAAAAGTAAACTTGCTTTAGGAACACAAGCCTTACAAGCTTTTCCTCCTATCATTAAAACTTTTTTAGAATCTGCTAAGAGTATTGGACACATCTCTCGCGATATCAAAGAACAGCAAGCAGGAGAAGCTGACATTGAAAGTTTCACAATTTTTTATCTCTTGCAACGTTTTGAACTGATTAATGACAAAGCTTTACGCGATCGTCAAGAAACGATTTGTCGTCAAATGATTTTGGTGATGGGAAAAATCATTGTGCAGTGTGCAAAATATGATCTCTCTATGGTAGCTTTTCCAACCCATTTTCTAACTAAATTTGGTTTGAAAGCACAGCAGCATCATTTTGATGAAGTGGCAGTTCTAACAACAAGCACTTTACTTGAAATTGCGAAAACCATTCTGACAGAAATTGACGTCACCTATGCCGAATTGAAAGAACCTTTCCAAGCCATCATTAATGGCCTTGATGCTATTGCCAAAGCAACATTTAGAAAACAAAAGAATACAAGCATCAAAGTACTCACTCAGCCTTTTATCGATCTTAGAGCGATGTTTCAATCTGAGAAAATGATTAATCATCGAGATACACCTGCTATTTTACAAGAAATAGACCGTGTTTTAGATGAGTATTCTGTTTTAGAGCAAGTCCTGCAGACGCTTCCCCCTATGCCAGAATTTGGCACATCCGAAGGGCCTGCCTCATCTCCACAGCCACCTACGATTTAATGTCGGTCATGTGATTGATCGTCCAGTTCTTTAAAGGCAGAAGGAGGAGGTGCTTCAAATGTCAGCCATGTCTGGGAAACAGGATGAGGAAGTTGTAAGCATTGATGATGAAGGGCGATAGCTTCTGGTTCATACTTAGATCGTGCCCCATATTTGTGATCTCCCCAGATGGGATGTCCTAGAGCAGCCAGTTGAAGGCGAATTTGATGATAACGCCCAGTGACGAGTTCAATTTCTAGCAAAGTGCGCTCTTTTTTTCTTTTCAAAACGCGATAAATTAAACGAGCAATCTTTCCTTCTGGATGATTAGCATCCACAACTCTAGCATGAAAATCGTCATGCAGGAGAAAATGCTCGAGTTCCCCTTCGTTTAATGCGATAGAACCTTCTACCCATGCCCAATAAATTTTACGTGCTTGTTTTGCACGTATTGAAGCATTCAGGCGAGTTAAAGCTTTGCTTGTTTTCCCAAAAACAACAATTCCACTTACAGGCTTATCTAAGCGATGAATCGCTTCTAGGAAAACATTACCTGGCTTATGATACACTTCTTTGAGCCAAGCTTTAGCTTGCTGTTCTAAACTATCTTGCTCTGTTCCACTAGGCTGCGTTAAAAGGCCTGCTGGTTTATTAAGCACAAGAAGATGATTGTCTTCAAAAAGAGGATGCATAATTATTTTCGTTGAGCTTCTTGTCTTTGACGATGAACTTCATAAAGAAGCAATGTTGTTGCCATGGCAACGTTAAGAGAATCTGCAACTCCGTTCATAGGAATGCGCACTTGCAAATCAGATTGCTGCATCCAACGTTCAGATAGTCCCAATTGCTCGGTTCCTACTGCAATAGCAAGAGGACGGGCTAAATCAACTTGAGTAAACTCATGCGACGCATGAGGCGTTGCTGCTAAAATTGCAATACCTTGCGATTTGAGCCATTGCAAAGTCTCTTCTCCTTCCGCTTCTACGGTTGGAACTGTAAAGAGAGTTCCCACGCTTGCACGCACCACATTAGGGTTAAAAATGTCTGTACAGCGATCGCATACAATTAATCCACTAATTCCAACAGCATCAGAAGAGCGCAAAATGGTTCCTAAATTGCCCGGTTTCTCTATAGCTTCTGCCACCACATAGAAAGGAAGCTCAGAGGATTTTTGCTGCTTTTTTAAATCTTCTAAAGTAAGAGCTTTTTGCGGGGCAATCGTTAACAATCCGTCGGGGCGATCGCGATAAGACATTTTCCGAAATACTTTTTCGGAACAAGTTAAAACCTGTGTTCCACGTGAAGCAATACGTTGAATTAAAGTGGGTTCATTAGATCCTAAAAACAAATCAGGACATGTAAATAACTTATTCAAATTCCAGCCGGCATCAGTGGCCCGTAAGATTTCTCGATAGCCCTCGATCAAAAAAAGGCCTGTTTTATCCCGTTCATGACGATCTCGTAAATGAATCGCCTGCTTAACTTGAGGATTTTGTAAACTCGTTAAATACTGCTCAATCATCACTTTGCTTCCCATCTTGCATAGGTTCCGCTGGGAACTTCAAATGTTGGTTTTTGTCCAGCAAGAGCCATTTCTCCTACTTCGAGAAATCCTTTTAATCCATGCATCGCTTGTGTCATTAAATGCTGCATAACAAGAGGAGAAAAGCCAGGAGTATGACAGGAAAATAACATAAACAAAGGATGATCACTTAATAAATCACGACAATCTTGCAGCAATCCTACAATTTCATCTTCTATTTTAAAAATTTCTCCTTTCGTTCCTCTTCCAAAACTAGGTGGATCTAAAATAATTGCTTCATAACGAGAACCTCGCTTTCGTTCACGAGCGAGAAACTTCTTCACATCTTCTACAATCCATCGAATAGGAGCCTGCTCTAAACGATTTAAAGCTGCATTCTCTCGCGCCCATGTCACCATTCCTTTTGAAGCATCTAAATGACAAACAGCTGCTCCTGCTTTTGCAGCAGCCAAGGTTGATCCTCCCGAATAAGCAAATAAATTTAATACGCGAGGCTTAAAAGATTCGGTCACATGCGCTTTAATCTTCGTTTGTATCCATTCCCAAAAAGGCTTCTGCTCAGGAAAAATTCCCAAATGGCCAAAATCCGTAGAGGAAAGTTTAAAAACTAAACCTGCAACTTCAATTTGCCAAGCTGAAGATAAAGGGTGCTTTTGCGTCCACTTATTCTCTTGCTCGCGAGAAAATGTCGCATCCGCTTTATCCCATTCTTTTTCAGAAAGCTGTGGTTGCCAAACAGCTTGTGAACAAGGTCGCGCTAAAAGATAGGGTCCAAAGCGCTCTAATTTTCGCCCTTGTCCACTATCCACTAATGTATAAGTATTACGTTCTACCATATGTCATCCTAAAATGAAGCAAAAGTTTAACAAAAGATTAAAAGAAAAGCTAGAGCGAAAAGAAGTAATACTATAGGTGAAATCTAAAAATTATTGAATTTAAAATTAAAGAAAATAGATCAATAACAAATAAAATTTAAACACATTTAGATTAAATCCTACATAAAAGAACAAGATGAAAATTTTAACCAAGCTTCAGCAAGCTTCTGTAGTTGCAGCTGTTAGAGCCTGTTAAAAACCTCTAATGGCTTGAATGGGGGATGATTTTCTCACCAGATAAATCTATCATCTTTTTTAGGATTCTGATAATTTCAATAGAATTCTTTTACATTCTTTAAATTCTCAATTGCATAACTGAACAATTTTTATAATTATCTTTATTCAGTCTTTATTCTTTCTTTAGATCATCCATTTAATCTGTAAGCTTCTTTAAAACTTTAGTATAAAGACATTAAATGGATTACTTATCTCCTTCTTCTCTTTCAGAGGTTAATTTACATCTTCTTTTGATTCAACCTTATCAAGAGGCAACTAGAAATTTAGATTTTGCTTGCAATACCAACTTGGCAACAAAAGTTCGACTTAAGCATGCGTTAGTAGGATTGGTATTAACTGTGCCTCTCATTAATACTCTTGCTTTGTTGATTTTGAGAGCTTATCACAAGACTCATTCTAGCCCAGTTCCTCCACTTTCCAGTTTTAATGATCAACCTTTTACGTTCTGGCCTTTTGATAAACCGATGCCTAAACTTCTTACAGATGGAAAACATGTCAATTCCATTCCTTTAGAAGAATTAACAGATCTTTTTTTAAATCGACTATTTGATGAACAAATAGGACAGCAACAAGATGATGAATTTACCATTTCCTTAAGTTCTCAAGGAAAATTAATCGTGAAATACCAAGATTGTGTTGTTGAATTGTCAGAAATCATCGAACAAATCGATTGGTCTGATTTAGATCCAAAATGGCAAGGATTGCGTCGGGAGGAGTTAAAAAAATATTTGGATCATTCTTTGATTTTTGAGAACTTAAAATCAGAGCCAGATTCTCCTTTTAACAATTCTCATCCTTTTATTTGGCTTTATACTTCTTATGGCTTTTATTCTTGTGTAAATCCCCTCTTGCGTAAGGGAAGCCTTTACTCTGGGTTACTGTCTTATGCTTCTCCTCAAGTTAATGCCGACTGGTGTCAAAAAAAGCCGGACATCATCAATCACATTGCCAAAGAAATCTTTTTTATTTCTTTAGCAACGGCAGCTAGCCTTAATGAATTGCCTGAGAAATATCGGGCAAAAGATAAGGTTATTCGATTGGCTTATATTCCTAAGGCGATTTTAAATGATATAAAAAATGAACAAGTGATTGTCGAAAGAGCTTTCATGAGTGCTTCTGCGCCAGGCGGAGGTTTTGCAGGAGGTGGACCATGCGATGACGAATCCTATCGGGTCAAATTTATTATAACGACTAAAAATGGGAAGCATGTCAGCCAATTTAGTAAGTTGCCAGAAAACGAAGTGTTATTTCGACCTTTTACTAAATTTAAAGTATTGAAGTATTCTGGAAGCGAAAAGAGTGGGTTTAGAGTAGAACTAGAGGAGATTTAACCTTTAATTGATTCGTTTTATCTGTTAAATCTTTAAATTTTGGAGTAGATTATCGAATGATAATGCGAGAGTTAAGAATTCCTCCAATAATGCCTATGAAGCCTGAATACTGTTTTAGTTCGCGGCAAATTTTTAAAGCTTCTTCTTTTGAAAAATCAGTTTGATGGGTCAAACCTACACGTTGAATCACCTGCCGAAGCAATTGTTCTGCCCCTTCAACTCCCAAGCTCTCTCGGTAACTGTTGAGAAATTCTTCTAATGAAATTCTAGTTTGACTCATGATGCCTTCTAAACTCAAATAATTTGCTTTTAGGATGGAAATAGCATAATGACAGTTGTCGCATTATGAAAACCACTCAGCTGTCCTGTATCCATAGCAATTTCACCATAGGTCTCACATCCAATAAAAGGAATAGAGCCTAATGCTTGTTGGCTCGCCTCAATAGCTTTTGATAATTCTTCTTGTAAGATCATTGTTCGACAAGAACAGTCGAAAATCAGGGCTCCTGCTAATTTTGTTCCTTTAGGGGCAGCCTTAAGCGCCATTTCGACTGCACGACGAGCTGACTCAATTTGATCTTTTTGTTCACTATCCATGATTTTAATGACAGAACCTTCCATAATAGAACAGACAAAATTCAAAGAACCATCTGCATTACAAGAAAGGGGAAAGCGTATTTTATAATGAGTCCCTGTCATAAAACCAGCTTGATACTTGAGAAAGAGTTTAGACCAATCAGATGCACTTAGAGTATCGACATCTTTTTTCTCTTTTTTGAGTCGATCTCGCAAAAAATCTTTCCATACTTCCAAAGCAGGTTTTCCTTCTAGCTCATATAGCACATTTTCCTTTGATTTTGTCACTTTTAAAGGAGCTGAAATCGGATAATGACCATGTTGAACAGAGACGATGACAGGAGATTGGGAAGCAATTAAACAAATACTTGCAGCATCTGTCATAGCCTCTTGATTACTAAAAACGCTTGTCTCCCTAAAACCCATATTATCTGCAGCCGCAGCACCAGCGAATTTGACTTCTGAACCTAATAAACTAGATGCCGCTAAGACAGCTTCTTCTCCCTTACCAGCTAATCCATCCACAAATAGAAGGGCAGACTGATGAGGATAACCTTTAACTTCTTTTGGAAAGCTCACGATTGCGTTTTGAATCGCTTCCATGGGATTATCTTTTAACAAAGTGCTAATTCCTGTAAAAAATTGATAGCGATCAGAAGCAATCAGAGCACATGCGACCCCTTCCCGATTGATGGCCGTATTTGTAAATTGACCAGCTGTCGTACAACCAATCAAAGGCACTTGATCTCCTACAATTTTTTGAATCCCTCGAATCACAGAAGAATAATCATAGCGTGTTGAACAGAAAAGAATCACTAAATCGGGCTGTGCATGTCCAAGTTGGGAAAATGCTTGCTGAGCAGCTTCTTTACCGGCTTCAAAACTATCTTCATGAGCAACAATACCTGTTGCAAATTGAGTTGTCATGGCTGGTCCTTATCTTAACATCGATAATTAAATGATTGATCAAAATAAAACGCTTCTAAAATATATTCAAGTGAAGTCAAAAATTGCAGCTTTAGCGTCATTCAAACGCTAATTTTTAAATTTACTTGGGTATAAACCTTTTCTCACTTTTAATCAATGTCCACAGCTGGACAAGTAAAACTTCTGTCGTTTGTTCAATAATTTCTTGACGACTGCCTGATAAATAGAAATCCCATACAAAAGGTTCTTGTCCTTTTGCAGCAATTGCCCCCCAAACCAGTCCAACTGGCTTGATCGAAGATCCTCCTCCAGGTCCAGCTATTCCTGAAACGGCTAAGCTATAAGAACTTCCAGTTAAATTTAAAACTCCTTGCGCCATTTGATGTACTACAGGGGCGCTGACAGCTCCATAAGTTTCTAATGTTACAGAATCTACATTTAAAATATTCATTTTTAAATAATTAGAATATGCAACAACAGATCCTAAAAAATATTGAGAGCATCCGGGAATTCTTGTGAGACGGGCTGCAACATTTCCTCCTGTACAAGACTCTGCCAAGCTAAGAGTCCATTCCTGAGCAATGAAGTGATTTTGAATTAAGCATTCTATTTCTTTCATGGTTAACAACTTATTTATAGAGGATTTTTTATAAATAGGGAAAAGTATTCCTTCAAAATTAACGCCATTTTATCTGGACGTTGCTTTATTGGCATTCCATTTGCATGTAATGGCATTGACTCCTGTAAAAAATCATTATTGTTAAAAGGAGACATTATGAAACGTCAGACTTTAGCTCTTGTGCTTCTTTTATGTTTGGGAATTTTATTCCTTGTCTTTTGGATTCCTACGAATCGTGCTTTACTTGCAGATGGAGAGATTCGGGCGGCTATTGATATTGGTTCCGGCGCAACTAACCTGAAAGTAGCCAAAGTTGATCCTAAAACCAATAAAATTATTGCTCAACTCTTTGAAAAGTCTATTCCCGTCCCTTATCAGAAACACCTAGAGCAATCTCCTAACGAAACATTTGACCAGGAAGTCATGAATCAAGGTATCCATACTTTTAAGACTTTAAAGGAAATAGCGGATAGTTATCACGCCAAAAAGGTCATTGCCGTCGCTACTGCAGCCTTTCGTAAAGCAAAGAATGCCGAACAATTTGCACAGGAAATTGAACAGCAGACAGGTGTACAAGTTCGCATTATTAATCAGGATGAAGAAGGAATTTTAGCTTTTAGAGGGGCTCTCGCCGTAACAACAGCTTTGCCAGAGCATACTGTAACATGGGATATTGGAGGAGGAAGCATGCAGTTGACCACTTTAACAGAAGCAGGAACTTACCTCGTTGAAAAAGGAAGAACAGCTTCTATTCCTTTTAAAAATTATGTGATCCAAGACATTAAGCATCAAGATATCAATACGGTTCAAACTCCTAATCCCTTAGATGAACAGCAAATGCGAATGGCAATCGATCATGCGGCACAACTTGCTCAGGAAACAGACAATTTTATTAAAAATAAAATTCAAGATCCTCAAACTAAGCTATTAGCAGTTGGTAGCTTATTTAATTATGGAATACGTCCTCTTACAGGCCCTACTGCTCGCCCTGAAGCTCTTGACCAAGCTGTGATGAAATGGGTAAATAAAACAGATGCTGAACTTCCTGGAGGATCTTTGGCAGAAGTTGCAGTGACTAATCCCTTGCTTGTGCTAGGATATATGAGAGGCCTTCATATCAATCAGGCTGAGATTATTAGCGTCAACAACGCCGATGGAGCCTTAACCTATCCTGCTTATTGGCAATAGAATGAAAAAAGGATATTAAACGAGGACACGTAAACCTTTTGCTTGCAATTGAGGATGATGATTAATCCAGCTCAAACACTGTTTACCTAATCGGATAGGGACATTGATTCGCTTGCCCGCCACCTCAAAAGGAGTAGCAATGGTGTGAGCACGTGTCCATTGTTGCAAACGTTTGAATAAAGCAGTATTGGGAAATTGAGGACTTTCTTTAACTGTCATGACTTGCAAATTTTCATCTTGATAAAGGTGGGGATAAGAAAATTGAATTCCCCACTGAACACTATCTTGGCCAAACACCATAGAACGAAAAGTCCTATCAACAAATGAATAATCAAAGCGATGGGCTTGTAACTGAATAACGGGTTGTTGAATTTTAACGAGACATTGGCTTTCATTAACTTGTACTGCATACAAGGCTTCTAAAAAATTAGTTAAAACCGACGAGAAATAAGCACGCAAACGAATATCTGAGGGCACTTCTCCTTGCTTAAGAGCATTGATATAATGCCGATAGAGATCTAAGAAAGATTCTCGATTAATGATTTCTTGTCCAATTGAAATAAGCCCGCTAATTTGAACAATCCAAAAGTTTCCCAAGACTTTTAAAAGATCTTCCATTTCTTCTACATCAAGCAATAAAGGGCTTTTTTGCCACTTTGAAGCTTGCAAAGATGTATGAACAGCTTGGCGAAAAGGAATAGAAGAAGGTAAAGAATTCATGACTTATTTTTCAAACCAAGAAAGGAAAAAAAGAGAGACTATTCCTATAGAAATGGCACTATCGGCAACATTAAAAACGGGAAAATCGTATCCCCAAAAAACAAAATGAAACATATCAACAACATGTCCATAAATAAAAAAATCAAGGACATTACCTATTGCTCCTGTAATAACAAGAATCAAGGGAAGCTGCCAAGATGAATGCCGGTTAAAGGAAAAAAGATAAATGGCAAGACCTACAATCAAGCCTATTCTTAAAATAATAAGAGGCAATTGGTAATTCCCTAAGACTCCCCAAGCAGCTCCTGTATTCGTCATGTGGTTGATGGAAAATTCAATTCCACCAAAATTTCGAAATACCCCAATTCCTCCATATGGATACCAATACAAGGCAGAATCAATGACAGGCAAATAAGCATAAACAAACCCTTTTGTCAATTGATCGACCAAAAGCACAATAAATCCAATCCAAAGCCATGCATGAGATGTCTTAATGCAGCTACTAGTTGTTGTAGGGCAAGTTTCACTCATGCTGTTCCTAAAGCAAACCTTTTTCAAATTTCTCTTGCGCTTTAACAGTCATTGTTGCGTAAGGAACTGCTTCAAGACGAGCTAAAGGAATCTCTTCTCCTGTAATGTCACAAATTCCATAAGTGTTTTCGTCGATTTTTTCTAAAGCACGTTCAATTTGCCTTAAAATCCCATATTCCTTGCTCGTGACCTCTAAACTAATTGTACGATCAAAGTCATCTGTTCCTTGATCAGCCTGATGTTGTGAATAACCAGTTGCTTCATCCGGTGTTTTTACCTCAGCTGTTGAACCTTTTAATGAATGAGTCAATTGCCTTTTCATTTCTTCTAAACGCTTCTTGAATTTTGCAATTTCTGATTTTTTTAGTGCCATTTTCAGCCTCCTCTTCCTTGCATCTTATTGCTAAATGAGAAAATTATCTTTAAATCCAAATTCCTAGATTTAAAGAGACTTTGGGATCTGTTTAATCATTACTATTGATTTACATCGCGATAAACCATCCCTAGCCTTATAGAATATCTCCTAAACTCAACAAGAGTTTTTTTCATCTTTACTCTGAATAGTTTTTATTGCTTCTTCTAATTCTCTTAAATCTTTAAATCGCCTATAAACACAGGCGAATCGAATATACGCTATAGGATCCAAGGCTTGAAGATGCTTCATCACCATTTCCCCTAATTGAGTCGTGCTAATTTCCTGAACTTGTGAATGCATTAACTCATGCGTAATTTGAGAAGCGAGAGCAATCACTTGATCATGACTAATTTTCGTGTGCTGACAAGCAGCAGCAATTCCATTTAATAACTTTTGCTGCTGAAAATCCTCATACGTGCCATCTCGTTTTTTTACTTGTACAGTTAATTCAACTGTCTCAAAAGTTGTAAACCGCCTCGAGCATTGTAAACACTCTCGCCGTCTTTTAATTGCATTCATCTCTGTCGCGTCTCGGGAATCCGTTACCTTCAACCCTTCATGTTGACAGAATGGACATTTCATGTGTCCAGCCTTCCTATTAAATTAATCCTAAAAAGCTATTCCTTCTTTGCCTAAAAAGACATATCTTTTTAAGTAAGTTTTTATTCTTTACTCCTTCTACTCTTCGCTCGCATTAAAAGACTAGAGGAAAGAGAAGGAAAACAAATAAAGCCTAAAATGCTCATTTTTAAGCAAACACTTTAAATTCAAAAACGCTCTAATAACAGGACTTTTTTTGCATTTCATTCTAATTAATTATAAATAAAACCTATTTATTTTTCTCGCTTTTATTAAGTGATATCTATCAATTTAAATGGCTCTATTGAAAGCCTAAAATGCAATTTTGAACTCACTTGAGTCTATTTCCGCTATTCTCTCAGATTGTCATCAAATAAAGAATTCATTTGATTTAATGACAATTTCTAAACCTTCCCATTAAAGCTATTTTAAAATGATTGCGCTAAAAACACTTCAAAACTGCAAATCCAACATTTACAACTAGATAGGACTTAAAAATCAAGTAAACATCAATCTTTTAAAGAGAGGTGCTGAACATATAAAAGAAACCAATTAAGAGTCTAGGAAAATTTGAACAGAGATCAATCTGTCTAAAAGGAGGGAGTTGAAGAAAAGGACTTAAGTCGAAAAAATTCTTTCATCCATTATCGACTTAATCATCTTCAATTCACGCTGAACGTTCAACTTTATATATTTTTAGTGAAATAAAAAATAAAGATTAGGCAAAATTACTTAGTTAAAATATTAAATTTACAAAACAAAGACACTATTTTCATAAATATTTTTTCAAATTAATCTACGACATCCATAGCTTGCAGTTTAATCAAATGCTGTCACCTACCAAAACGATTAGACAAACGAAAAGACAACAACGTTAAAAAACATTTTTGCGATAAATTAAACACTCATTTTTAAATACAACGGGATTGCTATGTCATTTCCTCATTTATCTCTTCCTTACCCAGCTTCTGCTTTATTAAGTTCAATGGTTAATCAACTTGAAACGCTATCCCCTTCTGTTCCTTCTCCTAAGCCTACGAAAAATATCTTTCCCTTTTTTATGCCCTGCTTTCAGGAAAATGATCAAATTTTAAAAGAGCTCTATCAAGCCAAAATTTGCGATATAGAAGGTAATGTCTATCCGCAGTTCAATTTTGATGAATTCCCCATTTTAACTATTCATTGCCAACAAGTCCAAGCAAGCCTGCAAGCGCTTAGCGATTTTTTAAATAAACAGCGCCAATTAGACACAAAAACTGTAGGAGAAAAAGAGACAAAACAATTAGTAATTCCGATCCAATTCGTTTCATTTCTTCTTTATTTGATTCAATTAAGCAGCACCCCTCGTTCATATTGTCAAGAAAATGGGCAAGTCCTTTTGCTTCCTCCTATTCCGATTCAAGATATTCAATTAATTGGAAGCGACGTTTTGGGAAAGTTACAAGACGAACCTTTTCGCTATTTATTTAAGCTATTCTTTGGGTCAAAAATTTCTTCAGAACGGATTGAGCAATGGTTTCAAATGGATCATATCACCCGTTTATTTAAGAAAGAAACTCATGACCATGATGTACGCATTTTGAGTTTTGGAAATTTAAGTTATCAATCTTATTTAAGCGAAATGAGTTTGCATTATTTAAGTGCCTCTATTCAAAATTTCGATCCTTCGTTTTATGCTGAACAATTAAAATCCCAACACAAAAAGTATCAAAATATAGACACTCAAAAATCTAATGAACTTTTAATTAAAGAATTCAGCTTAACAGAGTTTGGTATTAGGAAACGTAAACTTGTTGATAATGAAAATCAATATGCGATTTTAGGATTCAAAACGCTGAAAGATAAGCCCACAGATTTACTTTACGTTGGTTTGAATCATCAAGGTAAACCCACTTTAAAGAATTCCAATCTATCATCAACAAATTGTTGGACAGTTTCTCTTTATAGTCTTCTTGTGCCTAACCAAGAACAATGGGTATTGAAAATTGGATCTTATCCCTTTAGCGCAGCTAAAGCCTTAGTTGATTTAGTTTGTGGTATTTCAACGATTCCTGATCCTAATGTTGATGCTTGGTTACGTTTTTTACGTGACTGTGAACGATCCATGCAGTCCAATCGCGAACATAAAATGGCAAAAAACGCATTAGCACAAAAACAAAATCTTTCTGCTCTGTTACTAGATGAAATTCTAAAAAATCAAGAAGATAAACAAGTAAATCCTTATCAAGCTATTTCTATTTTTTTTAGAGCTTGTTTATCCTTGCAGACCTGTTCTTTATTTTTAGATGAAGAATGCGCTACTTTATGGCAATCAGCAGCAGAAAAAGGGCTATTTCAACTTGAAAAAAATTCAACTAACCTTAAAAAGCAAGCTTGCAACGCCATTAAACAAGCTTTGATTGATGAACGTGTTCCCTTTAGCGTTCTTTCAGCTTGGATAGGACTTTTAGCTTGGATACAGGCTCCTTTATCAGCTACATCGCACTGTGGACGCCCTGTCTTTCATTTAAAAGCTCCACTACCTTGCTTATTACCTATTCAACCTGTTGAAAATGGCAAAGTTCTACACAATTATCTTCTTCAACATTCATTTCCTGTTTCTTTTCATACTCTTTACCAAACGATGACTTCTAGCCATCCCTCTTCTTTCCTTTCTTCACCCCTGCTTCCCTATCTTTCCGAGCTTCAGATTAATCCATCAGATTTAAAAGATTTATCAGCTCAAGCGCTCCTTCATTCCTCTCCTGTTTTCAATGTATTTGGTTTACAACTCTATCTACAAATCTCATCCATTTTACCAGATAAGTTTAATTTGGCGTTGATTTTCCAACGCTTACCGGCTTTTCTACAGCAGATGACTTCTCCAAAGCAATCTCAAGAACTGGTAGATGCTTTAAGCAATTTGACATCAAAAGCTTCTCCTGGATATCAGGAGGCACTTAAGCAAATTAAACAAAAAGAAAAAGGAGTACTAAAAAATACTCAATGGATTTCCCTTTTAATTCAAACAGGTGATCGAGAACTTATTTTGTTAGCTTATAGTTTATGGAAAGAATTAGATTCTCCTCGTTTTGCACGTCAACATGCTCAAATTGGTTGGTCTCTTTATAAAGCTCTTCTTGCTTTCCAACCTCGTTTAGCTCTGTCTCTTTTGCAGAATTTAAATCGTGCCTTACCACAAAAATTTGAATTAGCTCCTGATGAATCAACAATTTTTTCTCAGCTCATTGAAGCCTATCAATCCCATGCTGTTCAGAGATTCAGCTGTGATCTTGATTTGCTATTGCCATTCGCTTACTCCCTTTTTGAACGAGAAGAAATCTTACAGTTTGAAAATGAGAAACAAAGAAACCAATTTGCAAATGCTTTAATCATTTTTATAGAGGCATTACATCAACAACCTTCTAAGCAATCAATAGGAGATTATTTTTTAATCGAAGCAAGCCGTAAAAGCTATTTAGATTTCAATTGGCAAACTAAAAAATGGATACGATATATACAAAAAACATGCCAACAACCTCAAAGAGCTTTTTTTACTTTTTCTCTTTATCAAATTGTTTATCAAGAGAAGCTTTTAGATTTTTCTGTGGCCACACAATCACATTTGCAACAACTGCAAATTGAATTGGGCGAAGCTCTATTAAAAGATAATCAAGAGCCTTTGAGCTTAGCTCTTTTAGAGAAATTTTCAAAAGAAGAAATTGAAAATAGCGCAAGCCCTTCTTTCTACAGTTGGGTGCTGCACGCCTTTCAAGCACAAGCTAGACATCCTATTCGACAATTTCATTGGCCTCTTCTAGAGATATTTTTAATCGCGACCCTGCCGCATAAACGCTTCGAAACCCAAGCCGAACTTCACCTATTTTTTCAGGCAGCTATTAAGGCTTTCCAAACAAGTCTTTCAACTGAATCTACCTTAAAGACTTTTCCTTTTGATGATATTGATCAGCTCTTAGGCAACCAACGCTTACGTCCCCTCATGTATCAAGCAGATGAAGAATGGCAAGAACTTTTATTAGACTACTTAGAACAGACTTATTCTTTTTATTCCCTTAAACGAATGAAAGCTTTGTGGAGCATTTATGAAGAGATTTTGCATTTATTTAATAAAGCAAAAACAAAAAAACTAGTGCAGCTAGTGCGTTTATTTAAATTACTCTCTGTTTTTTTAGAGCAATCTTCTGCAAATTCCTTTATTCCTAATAAAAAAATTTTAGAGTGGATCAAAAGTCAGCATCCACTCATGTTAGAAAAACTTTACCAACAAAAATGTGTCCGAGAAGTTAAAAATCTCCTTTTAGGCTTAGATCACTATACGATTTCCCATGATTCCCTTGCTCGCTATGTTTGGTGGGTATGCAAACAAGAAATCGCAACAATAGATCAGTCATCTTTTTTTAAACTGCTAGATTCCGATACTTTCGAAAATCTCTCTGCTCAAATTTCACCTTCTGATTATTCCTGCCTTCCGCAGATTCTTTCTATGCAATTAAGTTTTTCTCCGGCAACGCCTGCACGAGCTTGGCAATGGATCTCGTGGTGTTTAAAAATTTCCAAAGAAAAGACAGAGATCTTTAAACAAGCTGACATGATGGACAACTGTTTAAGCTGTTCCGAGCAATTTATTACGCTTAAAGAATATGCTAAATCTTTTGAAATCTTCTTTCATTTGTCAAATTTATCGGATAAACAACATCAAAGAGCTACAGATCAATGGTTACAAATCACGTCCGCTCTTTATCCTAGTTGTTCTTTAGAAATGATTCGTCAACTTTTTTTAAGCCAAGCATTCTCTGACATTCGTCAGCCTATTGAAAAAAACTTGAGTTCTTTCATTCCAAGAGTCATCGAACGCATTTTATCTACTCCTCAAACCTCAGAAAAGCAATTAGCTTGGGAACTCATTCAAAGTTATCATATCAAAGATTCTGTTGCATGGTGTGCTCTTTGGACAGCTTTGGATACGCAGCAAGATAGTGAGCTTATTTTGAAAGCGTGGGAAGCTTTTAAAGTACAGAGTGATAGCTCAGAAAGTCCTGAAAGTTGGACTTTAGCTTTGGTTCATTTGCAAAAATTGAATCATGTCGACTTGCTAAATTATTTCTACCAACAAGAATGGTTAGGATTGTTTAGTGATCCTTCAAAAAGCCAACTAAAATGGCAAGCACTAGAAGCTGTTTTTTTGGGAGCCGTTAACACATTAGATCCTAATTCTTTTAATAGAGAGTTTTACAATTCTATTCTTAGCAAAAAAATTGAGTTGATCGCTTTTTGCCAAGAAACCAAGCAAAAGCAAGAAGATGTTTTGGAAGCTCAATTACTAGCACAATGGAATCGTAAAATTGAACTTGCCTTAATTGAACGTTTGAAAAGCTCCACTCAGCCTCATTGCTTGACGGCAGCTTGTCGTTTGCTCTACCCGCCTCTTAAGGTCTATTTTGAAGACACAGCCTCTTCAAAAGAATCATGTAAGCCTTATCTTCATCATTTCGAAAAAGTTATTTCCTCTTATCTTGCTCTATCAACATTACCGGAAAATGAAAAAGAGCATCAAGATTTAGGTTCAATGATAACAGATATCCTCAACCTGATCTGTCAATCAAGCAATCAACATCAAGTTTATTGTCTTTCTCTGATTCCTCTCTTTCTCAAAAAGCCGACACTCGATCATCTGCAAATTTTGATAAAATTAGTTTTAAAAATTTTAAATGAAGGAAGCGTAGAAGAAATAGAAGCTTTAAAACCTTCTTTTATGACTTTTGTTCCACTCGTTCTCCAAATTGATCATTCTGAGTATCGATCCCTGATTGAAAACTATCTTATTCAAGCTTTTAAGCTGATGAGGCTTTCTTTAGAAGAAAAAGGGACATTGACTTATCATTTTTTAAAAACTTTCTTCGATAATCAAACGGCTAAAGATGGAGCTACAGATCCCTTAATTCTAGACATGATGAATCTTTATGGAAAATGGTCTCCTTATTTATTTGCTCATCCCACATTACTAAAAGAAATAGTAGATAAAGTCGTCATTTTTACTATTCCCTATGCGAGTACAAAACTGACTGATATGCAAGATGAAAATAAATTTAGTGCTTGCCTAGCACAAATTTTAAATGCCAAATATCAAATTAAACTCACTTCTGCCCCAGCTTATCAGGAAGCTTTAAAAAGTTATTTCTCATGGGTTATTGAGGCAACGCGTAAGATCAACCCCAAAACCAGTTTCCTTATCGCAGCGCTTTATCGTTATATTGATAAAATGATTGATCAATCCGCCTCTCAACCTGCGACCATAGGTGACATTTTAAAGTTGATTGAAGAATTCTGCTATCTCTATCCACCTCAACCTCTTGTCGAGACAGAAGAAAAAACTCCTCAAGGCACTCGCAAAAGTTTCTATCCTTCTCTTTTTGAATTAACTGCAAAAAGTTTATTGAAAAAAGCTTATACAAAAGGCGTCTTTGAAGAGCATCCTAAGGTTTTGCTTGCTTTAGAAATAGGCATAAGCTATCGCTTTTCACATATTCAAATCAAAAAGGAACATCGTCCTCTCTTTGAAAAAGCATTGCAAAGATCTTTAGAATGTGCTCATACCCCCCATAGTGTAACGCGTGCAATTCAAATTTGTTCTCTGATGCAACCTTTGTTCTTGCCTAGCGAATCCAAGCATTTATTTTCTTATTACGAAAAAATTTTTAAAGCTCTTCAACCTTTTAGCCTTTCTATCATTCAGCACGACGAATGCGCTCGCGAATCCTTATTTGACTATTTAGATCGCTATACTCTTTCTGTTCTGCTTCCTACTACTCTTCATCATCGACAATTGATAGGAGAAGTTGCTCAACTTTATTTTAAATTTGGCCTAACTCTTGTAAAAAATTTATCAAACGTTTCGAATGCCAGCTCCATTGCTATTTCTTTTCAGGCTTATTATCTCGTTAAGTGCTTTGAATTACTTCGGAAGCAGGCTCACTATGCTGTTTTTGATCAAAGCTACTCTTCTTATCTGTCTACTTTGAAAGAACTCTTACCTCTTGTCAAAACGATTGAAATGAGACCTTACAATGAAACTAATGCCAACTTGACTTTAGATATTCCACCATCAACAAGTTTAATTCTTGAATGGCTAAAATGCCTGTTTCAATCGCATCTAACGAAAAATCAATCACTTTTTATTCTAAAAGCAAGTGATAAGAAACGACAACGTGAGCTTCTTTTTCAAGCTTTAAATGATTGGTTAACTCCAGATAAAAATGATCACTTAGATCGCTTACAAACTGGTCTTTTAGCTGCTCTGAATTATCTTTTTGTCTATCAAGAATCGCAGTCTGACCCTTTTTGGATGAACGCTCAGCAACCAGACGCTGTCAAATTATTCGAAGCAATCAAAAAAGTCCTGCAACCTAGTTCATTGTCTGGAAAGCAACAATTAAACTTCCAACTGATGGAGTTTCAATTTTATTTTGATACACTGAGAAAAGATGATGTTGCCTACTTAAAACAAGTCTCTTCTTTGGTCGAACTGATTCCAGCAGCCGCTTCGCCACCCAATAAATTTCCTTTAATGAAATTTTCTCGAAAATTAGTAGAAGCGGTTTTACAACCTTCTCTCAAAGAAGATGTATTCATAAAAAGACAAGAAATATTTCTACTTTTTCTTAGACATATGCAGCCTGTTTTCCAGAATGTCAATCAAACAAATCTTCTAAAAGCTCAAGATCTGCTTATCGAAATTCTGGAAAGAGGAGTCGATCAAGGCCTTTTACATGAAACTCATTCAACAGCTGTTGAGCTATTTCAATGGAGTGTAAGTTGGATTGGATTTTCGTCTCTTCAGGCTCCGGCTTTGCGCTTGCTCGACCTTATTTTTTATAAAACATCTATTAATGAGAAAAATTTCAAAGAAGTCATGGCTTCACTAATTCCTTCATTGTGTGAACATGTGATAAAATTAGAAGATTTTACTCTCTCTAAGCGTTTAGTACGCTTTATTTCTATTTTGCCAATTTCAGTAGATCAACAATTTAATTTGTTTGTGTATTGGCTGATGACTTTTCCCGAATTCACAACTCCAGACAAAGAACAGAAAATTGCTATGCACATTCAACTCTTAATTCAAGAGGTCAAAGAACAACATATTTTTGACAATGTTCAACTCACTTTTGAAGATACATCGACCTCTTCCAAAACTTTAAGAAAATTGAATTTTGATTGGATTAAAGGACTCATTCGACAGGCATTTGAAATCAAGAAATAAAGTCATGAAAATAAATATTTAAAATTTTGCTATTCAATAATTTAAATCTTGATTTTTTCAAGATAACTGGTAAAATTAAATATTAAAATCTTTTTGAATAGGAAAATTATGCATTCTCAGCAAACAGTTGTTGTTGGCATGTCGGGCGGAGTGGACTCTTCTGTTTCTGCCTTATTGCTCAAAGAGCAGGGCTATCGCGTCATTGGTCTTTTTATGAAAAATTGGGAAGAACAAGATGAACAAGGAGTTTGCCGTTCTGCTTATGATTATGAAGATGTTCGTCGAGTCTGTGAGCAAATTGATATTCCTTATTACGCCGTTAATTTTGTAGAAGAATATCGCAATCAGGTTTTTTCTCAATTTATTGAAGATTTCAAAAAGGGACTCACGCCCAATCCTGATATTCTTTGTAATCGAGAGATCAAATTTAAAGTATTTCTTGATAAGGTGATTGAGTTAGGAGCTGATTTTCTCGCAACAGGCCATTATTGCCAAAATATTCAAAATGGAAATGACCATTTCTTATTGAAGGGAGTTGATGCGCAAAAAGATCAAACTTATTTTTTATATACGATTAATCGCACGATTTTAAAAAAGGTTCTTTTTCCTGTGGGAGGCTTAGAGAAAAGTGAAGTCCGCCACATTGCACGACAATATGATTTAGCAACATCGGAAAAAAAAGACAGTACAGGAATTTGCTTCATTGGTGAGCGTCATTTTCGAACATTTTTGAGTCAATATGTGGCCATGCAGCCTGGCAATTTTGAAACGCTGCAAGGCAAAATCGTGGGCAAGCATTCAGGAGCGGCCTATTACACTTTGGGACAGCGAAAAGGATTGGGAATTGGAGGAGCGGGCGACGCTTGGTTTGTTGTTGGCAAAGATATGAATCGAGGTGTTGTCTTTGTAGAACAAGGGGCAGACCATCCAGCTCTTTATTGCGATGAGCTTTTTGCTACCGAGCTGAGTTGGGTTGCTGAAAAACCTCCAGCCTTACCTTTTGCTTGCAAATCTAAAGTGCGTTATCGCCAAGCTGATCAACCTTGTGTGATTGAAAAGATTGAAGGTGGACGAGCTTGGGTGACTTTTTCTCAACCTCAACGAGCTGTGACTGCAGGTCAATCCATTGTATTTTATGATGGATCTATTTGTTTAGGTGGAGGCGTTATTCAACAAGCCGGCCCTTCTTATTATGATTTGAAGAAATCTCTACCGGCATTAGGTTAAAATATCTCTTGTATTTCTTCCGATTAAAAAGAATTAATGCGATCAATTAACGCTCGCAATAAACCAAAATGCTTATGGTTGTGTTCAAAAGCAATGCGAGGCAAATCTAAATGATCATGTTCAACAGACAAAGCATTGGTTGCGTAGATATTTCCTTCTTTAATTAACAATTTGAATTCTTCATTGAGAAGAGCAAGTTGCTCAGGAGTTAAGGGTGTTAACAAACGGATGACCATGGTGTCTTTAATATAACGATTAGAATGGTAGCGGCGGTAAAACTGTTGAATATGATCGACAGCTTCTTGGACACCAGGAGCGCGATAATAAAGGTTTTGATCTTCAGTGCTAATCCATCCATTGGATAGGAGATTATTTTGAACATAGTGCTCCCACGCTTCCCAATAATGCCCATTTTGTCCTTCTAGTAAAACAAGTGGAACAATATTGGACCGACCTGTTTGCATTAAAGTTAACACCTCAAAAAGTTCATCTTGTGTTCCGACTCCTCCTGGAAAAGCCACCACAGCATCAGAGTGGCTTAAGAACATCAGCTTCCGCGTGAAGAAGTAGCGAAAGTTAATAAGCTTTGGATCTCCTGCTAATAAGGTGTGCGATGTGTTTTCGAAAGGTAAACGGATCGAAAGCCCAAAGCTGGAATTTTTTTGAGCACCTTCTAAGCCAGCACGCATAATGCCGTCTGCTGCTCCCGTCATACAAATCCACCCTTGAGCTGCAATAGCAGAGCTAAATGCCTTGGCCGCCTGATAATCTGGATGAGATTCTGGGGTACGAGCTGAACCAAAAATGCTAACACAGCGTCCTAATCGATGCTGATTAAAGATGCGATAAGCATATCGCATTTCTTTCAAAGAGCGCGTCAGTAATTTAAGTTGGCCTAAATCAAACTGCTCATTCACCATTCTTAAACTGGTATAAATCATTTGATTCACTAAATTAGCTTCTGGAGAATTAACATCAGCTCCTACTAAAGCAATTAATTCCTGAATTTTTTGTGTAATTTCCAGATTAGGTTGAGAGACCGTGGGAGATGCAGAAGATTCTTCTTCGAATGGCATGCAATTCAATGTCCTTTTTAAATGGGAGTTGTAAAAGTCCTATTTGAGCGAAAATAGCTAATTATAAGCAACATAAAAAAGTCAATCAAACTTTACAACTTTATTTTGACTATTTTAAAATGAATTTCTATATATAATAAATAGAGAAAAAATTGAGTTTTCTAAACTTAATGTCGAATATTCTTCATGTCACAATTCTGAGATTCATAAGACATTAAATTCTTGCTTTTGCAATCAGTCATTTTAAGGAGGTTATTATGACAGATCGTAACCGTGAGCGTGAACGTAGCCTTATTCCACGTTCTTTTTTCCGTTTTCCCTCTTTTTTTCCTAATTTGTGGGAAGATATGGGCGATCGCATGGCTCAATGGATGGGTTCGGAATCAACGGATGTCACTGTTTCAGAAGATGATAAAAATGTTTACGTAGAAGCCTATTTACGAGGGTTAAAATCAGAAGAATTAGATATTTCTCTTCATCAAAACACCTTATGGATTAAAGGAGAGAAAAAAGAAGAAGAAGAAGACAAAGACAAAAAATTTTATCGTCGTGCTCGTAATTCTTTTTTCTATCAAGTCGAGCTTCCTTCCCAAGTAGAAGATCAGACAGAACAAGCGCAATTTCAAGATGGCGTTCTTAAAGTTACCTTTAAAAAGACTCAACAGAGCCAAGTACGCAAAATTTCCGTGGGTGGCGAAACTCAAACACAGACAAAAAATCACAAGTAGATTTTCTTTTGGCCTTTAAGCTTACTTAGAGGCCTTTTCTTTATTCTATTCCATTTGCTATTAGATTTATAGGATAGGTATACCATGAGCATGTTAAATATCTTTGCATCTCCGCTGAGTGCTTCCGATGAAGTATTAAAATATTTCACCGAACAGCAAGAATTGAAATGTGATCCTCTTTATTTAGGAGTTGTGATAGGCAACGTTCACCTTCAATTTCAAAAACTAGTTAAAGATCATGAGGAAGAATCTAAAAGATTGATTCATTTAGGAAAAACACCTGCGCCGCTTCAAGGAATTAAAATTAGCTTTAAGGAAGATTGCAGTGTTAAAATTGAAGAGCCTGGCTTAGTTCAAAGCGCGCAACGCACAATTTTGGGCGAGGGACGCATAGAATTAGAAAATATTCGTATTCATATTGTCAAACTGCTTCGTTGGTTTGATTGTGACAATTCTGATTTTAAAACGATTTTAAAAGCTTACAAATTAGGTCTTGAAGATATTTTAAATGGCTACTTAAACAAAGGGTGCAAAGAGATTACAATCAGCCAATCTCCTCAGGTTCAGGATCAGCAGCAGCCCATCAAACAAGTTAACCTTAAAATGCGCACTCCTGAAACACAAGCCGTCATTCGTCTACTAAAAGATGATATTGAGCTTCTTAATGAAGCCATCACTCTTCCTCAAAAGGTGCCACAAGAAAGTCATCAATCTCTAGAAATCGAAGGTAGCAAGCCGCAAGACGGGAAAGAAATTACCCTCGAAGAAAGAGAAGAAGAAAAACCAAAAAAATCAGAAAAAGAAAGCCAGTTCACTGAATTCAAAAAACAACTAGAAAACGAAAGAAAAAGACAAGTATTCAAGCAAAAACTACAAGAAGAAGAAGCCAGATATTTTCCCATGCATCAACTCCAACTCATCAAAGAAGGTAGTAAAACAATTGATAAGTATATGGAGGAGAAAGTAAAAGAAAGATGGGATACAAAAACATTAAAGGGAATAGTTGAATTCTTACAAGCTGATTCCAATAAAGCTTTTAATCGCGTTGAGGCTTTATCTCATCTCGTCAGCAAAAATCCTGCGGAACATTTGGAATTGAGGAATAAAATACGTGAATTAATTACTTCTACTTTAGCAAATTGCACGATTACGACAGCAAACGATAAAAAAGAAAAATCCAATTAAAAAGCAGCACGACTAAAGCCCTTCTCCTATCCATTGAAAGAGTTGGGCTTTTCAATTGTCATTGATAAACCATTAAGAAAGAGAAGTAAGAAAGCAATGGGGAAAAAGACTAATACCCAAAAACCCAGCCAAAAGCGTGAGCCATCATAGCGCAAATGATAAATCGTGTGATTGACTTCAAAAGAGGTGTCTGTCAAGAGAAGAATAAAGGCGATGGGAAAGAAAACGATTAACCAGAAAATCAGCCAAAAAATAGAACCACGATATTGAATTTTAAAACGGCTCATATTCATAGTTCTCCTTATTTTGCCCATTTTTACTGAAGATTTATCTCCTTAACAATCTTATTATAAATTAGATCTAATTTATCCTCAAAAGAAAATAGCATCTCGAATGATGGTGGATGTCCTTGTTCCCTTTATTTACTCAAGCGGCAAGCTTTTGCCGCTAAAGATTGGTTTGTCTAAGGACTAGGTTTATTAACTTTTTCTTGAGAAGACGCTTGTCGGTTGCGCCAAATTGCTTCAGCTGCTTCATCTGTTAAAATTTTACCATAAAATTCGTGTTGAATTTCTGCAATTTCTTGTCGGAAGCTTCGCACGCGGGCGTCTGCTCCACCATAGCGCAATCCTACAAAAGCAACACCATTCTGCTGGCTGGTTTCTTCCACAGGTAAAAGGTGAGAATGTTTATCATTGATAAAAACTATTTTGCGCGGTTGAATTTGCGCACGCTCTAAAAAGGCCCATAAGGCTTTGCCTTTATGTCCATTATTCGTAAATAAAACTCCATCTCGGTAAATTGATTCCTCGCCGTCATGTTGCAAAGTGACAGTTTCTTTCAGAGGAGCGGTCTGGCGAAGATCAAGGCCTGCGGCATCAAGATGGCGAATCGTCGCATCTGCGACATGATGGGAACGAGTTGTCAATGCAATGAGGGGATAATTTGCTAACTGAAGACTTTGCACAACTTTTGCTGTATGAGGTTCAACGGCTTGCAATCTCGTATGGTGTTGAATATCGGACCAAAGAGTCAAGACATGATCTAAAGCCTTTTGTTGCTCCCATCCTTGCTCTTTTAACATTTTCAATTGAGAGCAAAACCATTGATCACTCCCCAACGATTGCCCACATTCAAGCAACGTATTATCAATATCAAAAACAACAAGAGTTCCTTTATCTACATGCTGCACAACATCTTGAATTGTCGTAATTTCTAGAATAGCGGCACTTAAGATATTCCAAGAAATCAAAAAAGAAGAGAGATAAATCAAAACTTTATTAAACATGCATCAACTCCTTATGTAGTTCAAGATTAACTATTGCTGATCACTTAATCCTAAAGACTTTGCTATAGATCAAATTTTCAATTTTTAAATTCATTGGGCTATAGCTCGAATAACTTGCGAATCTGCTTGCGGATAGCTGGCGCTGCAGTGTAGTGAAAAGAATTTTTTTTTTGAATCTTGTTTTCTATAGAAGATCTGAAAAGAAAAATTTGTTATAAGAAGAAATGAGCATGTTCCTTATTCGAATTGCAGGCAGATTGAAAGTCTCCGATCACTCCGTGTTAATTGCTTGCAAAAAAGCATTTTTAAAGGCATAGTATTATCTATTTAACTTATTTACGCTCAGGCCTAACATGAATTCAGCCTTCTTGAGGCACTTCTCTCTTTTTCTTTTTGCTTTTTTATGTAAAAGCTTTTTTTTAATAGCTACTGACTCGTCAGCTCCCACTGTTTTAGTCAGTGTGGCTCCTCACAAATTTTTTGTTGAAAAAATTGCAAAAGAGACTGTTCAAGTTTACTTAATGGTGCCAGCTGGAGCCAGTGCGCACACGTATGAGCCTACTCCTAGACAAATGGTGACGGCCAGCCAAGCAGACATTTGGTTTCGCATTGGAGAAGCTTTTGAAAATCGAGCTATTCAGGCGCTGAAAAGCCATCACCCTCATTTGGAAATTGTTGATCTTAGGCAACGGGTCGATTTGATTCAGCATGGACACGGACATTGCGCTTGTTGCCCTGGCAATGTTGATCTTCATTTTTGGCTTAGCGCCCGCCAAGCTCAGATTCAAGCTAAAACAATTGCCGATGCTTTAATGAAAACATTTCCTGAGCATGCTGACATTTATCGTTCCAATCTTCGTGTTTTCCAACAAGAGCTTCAAGATTTAGATCAAGAAATTCAAGGCATTTTAGCTCCTTTAAAAAATCGAAATATTTTGGTATCTCATCCGGCTTATGCTTATTTTTGCAGAGACTATACTCTTGTACAACACGCAATTGAAGTAGAAGGAAAAGATCCTACTCCGCAACAAATGACGAAACTTCTCACGCTTGCTCGACAGTTGCAAATTCGTACGATTTTTATTCAAATGCAATATAACAATAAGGCGGCCAAACTGGTGGCTGAAACTTTAGGAGCTAAATTAGTCGTTTTAGATCCTTATTCTGAGCAGTTTTTCACCAGTATGCGAGAGATTGCTCATGCCTTTGCCAATGGATAAAAGAATGCCTAATCAGCCCATTATAGAACTTGACCAAGTCAGTTTTTCTTACCAAAATACTCCTGTTCTCAAGCAGGTATCTTTTCAAGTTTATCCAGGCGAGTTTATTGGGATCATTGGTCCCAATGGAGGAGGCAAAACAACTTTATTAAAACTTATTTTGGGATTTTTAAAACCTTCTTGTGGACGCTTGCGCGTTTTTGGAAATGCTCCAAGCGGACTTCTTCATCATTCCCCTCGCTTAGCTTATGTTCCACAATCGGTTCGCTTTGATCGGGATTTTCCCATTTCAGTTGAAGAAGTCGTACTGTCTGGCCTTTTGTCGCATTTGCCTTGGTATGGACGATTCTGCCGCGCCGACCGCGAAGCAGCAAAACAAGCATTAGAGCAAACGGGGTTAGTTCATTTATCTGAACATCCTTTTGGCACTCTTTCCGGAGGTCAAGCGCAGCGTGTATTGATTGCCCGAGCTCTTGTCTCAAAACCTGAACTTCTACTATTAGATGAACCCACAGCTAGTGTAGATAGCCAAGCGGAAGCAGATATTTATGCCCTTCTCAACCAGCTTAAAGGAAAAATGACAATTCTCATGGTTACGCATGACTTGCGTGCAGCTATTGATCAAGTTGAGAGAGTCCTTTGTGTTCAAAGCAGTGTGATTTCTTTGAAACCTGAAGAAGTTTGTAAACACTTTGCTTTTGGACTTTACCATATGCCTTTAATTCAGCCTTCATCCGTATTACCTTCTACTTCTTAGGTGGTTATGCCCTCATTCTTTGAAGCTCTAAGCATGAATCCTCTTCTGTTAGCTGCTTTCTTTGCTGGCCTTGCAGCGTCTGTTGTCAGCGGCATTATTGGCTCTTATGTCGTTGTCAAACGCATTGTTTTTATTGGAGGAAGCATTTCTCACGCGGTATTAAGTGGAATTGGATTTTGCATTTGGTTAGAGCGGACAAAGGGCATCTCTTGGGCTTCCCCTCTTTATGGAGCTTTGGCAGCTGCAATCTTATCTGCCCTCATTATTGGCTGGATTCACCTCAACTATCGGCAGCGTGAAGATTCTGCTATTGCTGCCATTTGGTCTATTGGAATGGCAATTGGAATTTTATTTATTTCTCAAACTCCTGGCTTTAATGTTGAGCTAACCAATTTTTTAATTGGGAATATTTTATGGGTATCTAAGACAGACTTATACATTTTAGGTGGATTAGATATTGGAGTTATTTTACTGATCTTTTGCTTACATAAACGCCTTTTAGCCATTTGCTTTGATGAAGATCAAGCTCGATTGCAAGGGCAGCCTGTTCAAGCCCTTTATTTATTGCTGCTCATTTTAATTGCCGTTTCCATTGTCTTATTAATTCAAGTTGTCGGAATTGTCTTGGTCATGACAATGCTAACCATTCCAGCAGCCATTGCAAATCTTTTGACCTCACGTCTTTCGCGCATGATGATACTGGCTATTCTCATTAGCAGCTTATTTTGTTTTAGTGGCAATGCTGCTGCTTATTACTTAGATTGGCCGACAGGAGCCACAATTGCCCTCATTGCAGGAATTGTCTATGTGCTGAGCTTAGCTCTTTTTCGCAATGGGAAGCGCCCTTTTATAAATAGAAAAAATGAACAAGTGTTGGTCAATGTTTCTGATCAATAGATCGTCAAGTTCAATCATCGCAAAATTGCTTTGTTAATCAAAAAACAGATTGAATGTTGCTAGGCAGAAAATGAAAAAAAAAGGCTTTGAACTGCAAAGCTCAAAGCCTGGTGCGGAAAGAGAGGGATTTGAACCCTCGATACCCTTTAGGGGTATGCGTCCTTAGCAGGGACGTGCTTTCGGCCACTCAGCCATCTTTCCAAAGAATAAAACGACTATCGTAACGGTCATATCGTTTTTATGCAAGGATTGTTTCACGTCTGATTAATAAAAAACCCAAAATTGTCTCCTTCAATTTTGGGCTTTCAAAACTATTTTTTATTGTTCCAGTCAAATTATCTTCCTACTCCTTGATTAAAGAATTGCCCTTGATGTTGAGATTGAGATTGACTTTGTCCCTGGAATTGCCGTTGTTGTCCCATATCAGGGCCTTGTTCATTAAGACCGGCATTAAAATCGTACGAATCTTCATAGGGAGAATTAACTGGATAAGAGTACTGAGAATTGACGGGGTAAGAGTACTGATCTACTTGAATATTGGTGTTTGGATAAGTATTGGGATAGGTGTAGTTATAGTAGATATCAGGTGTATCGCTTTGATAATAGATCGTATTGGGATAATCATCATAGTAAGGATAACTATAAACAGGATAGTCATCACCATAAAAACCATATCCATAAGGATATCCACCATACCAATAATTATTAGACCAACCTCCATGCCATCCACCGTGCCATCCACCGTGCCAGCCACCGTGCCAGCCACCGTGCCAGCCTCCATGATGACCATGCCATCCATGGTGTCCGCCATGATGACCTCCGTGATGTCCGCCGTGGTGTCCTCCATGGTGCCCTCCATGGTGCCCTCCATGGTGCCCTCCATGGTGCCCGCCGTGGTGTCCTCCATGATGTCCACCATGGTGCCCGCCGTGGTGTCCTCCATGGTGCCCGCCGTGGTGTCCTCCATGGTGCCCGCCGTGGTGTCCACCTCCATGTCCGCCTCCATGTCCGCCTCCATGTCCACCTTTTGCAGAAAGATTAAGAACAGGAAGTAAGCTAAAAGCCGCAACAGCCAAACCCAATATGAGCGCCTTTAAAGAGCGATGCATACAATCCTCCTCTTGGGTTGGTGATTTAATTCATTCAATTCAGGATAAAATCATTCGAAAACCAATTAATTATTTTGCTTCAAGAATAATTAAATCCTAATACGTTAAATAATTTATTAATAAAACGTTTTTTTAGTTGACTTGCAACTACAATAAAAAAAATAAAGCAAATAATTCAACAACCTCTTTTATTTAATTATAATTTGTTGTTTCAAGACTGTCAATTATCGATTAAAATTTTTAATTTTAAAAGCTTAAAACAAAAAACCAGAACAACTTAAATACATCTGAATTAGATTAAAAATTTTAAATTTAAATAAAAAAATAAATAAAATTGAAATCTTATTCAAAAGAATTAGTTTATCTAAGAGTTGTTAAATTAATTTTCATCATTTGAATGTGAGTTCTCATAGAAGGGAAAAAATTTATCCCGCATTCAAGCGATGAAATTGATTTAACAAGTTTTAAGAAAGATTATAAATCATCAATTGGCCTTGTAATGACACGGCTTTGCCTTCTACCTAAAGAATAAAGGAAAATCCATTGAACCATGACTAGTAGACGATGACGAAAGCTAACTAGGTAAAGAATATGAATAAAACACCAAATTAACCATGCAATAAAACCAGAGAATTTCAATTTGCGAAGAACAGCGACAGCTTTTCCTCTTCCAATTGTAGCAATTGTCCCTTTATCGAAATAAACAAAAGGCTTACGCTGCTCAGCAGGGATCTTTTTTTTAATGATTTTAGCCACATAACGCCCTTCTTGAATCGCAACTGGCGCAATAGCTGGTAAAGGTTGACCCTGAACGTCCAAACAGTGTGCTGCGTCTCCAATCACAAATACATTGGAATAATGAGGAATGGTCAAATCAGAATTTACAATTACTCGGCCTTGTTTATCTAATAGCGTATCAAGAGTTTTTAAGAGCGAGGAAGCCTGATTTCCAGCAGCCCAAATAATATTAGGAACTGGTAAAAATTCACTTCCGATGTAAATCCCTTCAGCTGAGACGTTTGTAACAAAAGTGTTTAGTAAAACCTCTACGCCTAATTGTTTAAGATCATCATAAGCTTTTTGTGCTAACTGAGGAGGAAAGCTAGGTAATAGCTGATTGGCGCCTTCGATGAGATAAATTTTAGAGGTTGCGGGATTAATATGGCGAAAATTTTTGAACAGCGTGCGATGGGCAAATTCAGCAATAGAACCAGCCATTTCCACACCTGTCGGCCCTCCGCCAATAATGGCAAAGCGTAGGTAGTTTTGAGCTTGTTGAGGATTATCGCACCGTTCTGCTTTTTCAAAGGCTAATAAAATTTGTTCGCGAATACGTACTGCATCGTCAATGGTTTTAAGTCCAGGAGCTATAGATTCCCATTGGTCATGACCGAAGTAAGAATGACGAGCGCCTGGAGCAACAACTAAAAAATCATAAAAAAAATTTTTCCCATCCGCTGTATAGACTTTTTGCTCGGCTTTATTAATACGCTCCACTTCCGCCATTAAAACTTCAACATTGGATTGATTGCGCAAAATTTCACGAATGGGAGAGGCGATATCTCCCACAGACAATGCTGCTGTTGCAACTTGATAAAGCAAAGGTTGAAAAACATGGTGATTTGTGCGATCGAGAAGCAAAATATCAACAGGCACACGTTTGAGTGCTTGAGCAACGTTGATTCCTGCGAATCCTCCACCAATGATAATGACTTTAACCATGCAATCCTAACTATTGTAACGGAGAGTTACTAAAAAATGTGTTATATCCCAATTTGAATACTGAATTTAAAAGGCATAAAATAACACCTAGATTCTTTAGGCTAAGACAATTTTAATGTAGCATCTGTGGGCTAAAACATAAAACAAAAAAATGATTCTTTTATTCTGAAGAACAGAGAGAGCCTAAGATTTGGAATAGACTTTTGTTCCGGAAAGTCTTATGCTCTCGCGTTTTCAGGATGAATTGCACACCTTATGAATATTTCTTTACCAATGAGGTTTGTTTTCATTCAAAATTAACACTCTTGCAAACGGAATTTTTGATTATGGCAGACTCAGCAATCAAAGTTAAAATTGCTCCAAATTCTAAAGAGTCAGAAATGATGGTTCTAGGATGTATGTTGACAAGCATTAATGCTCTCAACATTGCAGCAGATGCTTTGGATGATTCTGATTTTTACTTCACCGAGCATAAAATCATTTTTCAAGTCTTAAAAACAGCCTATAAAAAAGACAAACCTGCCGATATTCATTTAGTTGCCGAAGAGCTTAAACGCCAAGAAAAACTTAGTGCAATTGGAGGCTTAGGCTACTTAACCACATTAGCTCAATACGCAGGAACCTCGGCTTTTATTGAAGAATATGTGGAATTGGTGCATAGCAAATCGCTGCTTAGAAAAATGATTCATGCTGCCCAACTTGTCGAAAAAGCTGCTTTAGAAGAGCCCAGCGACGTCAATATTGCTCTAGATGAAGCTCAACAACTTTTCTTCCAAATTAGTCAAGCCGCTAATCCTGCAGCTGGTGTTCTGATCACAGACATTTTCTCGGGTTTACGCTCTGAATCTGGAGTTCCTTATTTAAAAGAACTCCAAGAAAAGCAAGAGCGTTATGCTCAACGAGGTCCTGAGGATACAGGTATTACAGGCGTTCCTTCTCAATTTGTCGATCTTGACAAAATGATTAATGGCTTGAATAACTCCAACCTTATGATTTTGGCAGCCCGCCCTGCGATGGGAAAAACCTCTTTAGCCCTTAATATTGCTGAAAACGTTTGCTTTAAGAGTCATCTTCCCGTTGGCATTTTCTCACTTGAAATGTCTGCAGAACAACTTGTGCATCGTATTATTTGTTCACAAGCAGAAGTGGAGTCAGATAAAATTAAGACAGGAGCTTTAGACGGAGTTGAATTCCAACGCGTGGTCAGTGCTGTAAGCGAAATGCAAAAACATACGATGATTATTGATGATCAAGCAGGTCTTAAAATTACAGATCTTCGT
Source organism: Parachlamydiaceae bacterium (assembly GCA_044226925.1). GTDB lineage: Bacteria > Chlamydiota > Chlamydiia > Chlamydiales > Parachlamydiaceae > JANWJE01. The sequence goes on along the minus strand of JBGAGC010000001.1, from coordinate 930,727 downwards.
GCACGAGCACGACGTATGAAAGAAAGCTATGGTATCGGATTTTTAGTCATCGACTACTTGCAGTTAATTTCAGGTTCAGGCTCTAACCGTACAATGGAAAGCCGGCAAAACGAAATTTCCGAAATTTCGAGAATGCTTAAAAACTTAGCCCGCGAACTGAATATCCCTATTCTTTGTCTTTCACAGCTTTCACGTAAAGTAGAAGATCGCCAAGGACATCGTCCCATGATGAGCGACCTGCGTGAAAGTGGAAGTATTGAGCAAGACTCCGATATCGTGATGTTCTTATTGCGCCGCGAATATTATGATCCGTTAGACAAACCTGGCATGGCAGAGTTAATTGTCGCTAAAAACCGTCATGGCGGTGTTGGCAGCGTTAATTTAACATTTAGAAAGGAATATGCTCAATTCGTTAACTATACTCCTGTCAAATACGATAATATGGAGCTTGATCCTATGGCAGAAAAAGAGTTTAGCCATTTTTCTCCTCAATAAAAAATGATCCTTTCATTCAACTCAGCTAGAAAGTTAGATGGATTTTTTTTATCGTGATCTTATTAATAGCTCATGACTAGAGCAAATTCTAATTTTTAAAATATCGCCAACTTCCTTTACTGCTAAAAAATTAAATTAATGAGAGGTTTATTGGTTTTACCTTGCAACATAAATCACAATTCTTTAAGCTCTTAGCTTCTTTTGGAGAGGTGTCCGAGTGGCTTAAGGAGCACGCTTGGAAAGCGTGTGTACGCTAAACACGTACCGTGGGTTCGAATCCCACCCCCTCCGACACCTTAAGATGATCCAGCACTGCAATCAGCCTATCAAACGGCTTACGCAGTGTTATTATCGCTCTTTTTATCCCTCATTTTTAAATTCAAAATAAGAATTACTTGGAACAGGCTCTAAGGAAAATTGACCATATTGAGGTCAATTTTAACCTTTTCCTGCTAATGAGCTTTTGATACTCCGATTCTGTTTCTAACTTAGCCGTTTTTGATTCGTTTCACGTGATGACTAAGATTTCCTAACTGACGACCGAAGAAATAACAATAAGTAAATTCTAAGGTATATCCTATCGGCTAAATTAGACGCTTTTTACATCTTAATTTAAGAGTAAAATCTTATTTCAAAAATAAAACTTAGTTTCATTAACACTGTTTGTATTTATAAATAAATACAAAAATAATAGAATTAATTAATTATTTGCGATAATATTTAATTTAAATTTTTAACAATACAAAGAAGTAATAATATGACTCCCTTAAATAATAATAAAGAAGCATCAATTTTTGAAATAAGTGGTTTGTCAGAGAAAATGCTAAGCGAAACTATTATTAAAAAAATTACTAGCGAACTTGGAAAATCTTCAATTGAAACTTTAAAACAGGGTGGCTTAACAAGTGATCAAATAGATAGTATTCACGATCGTCTCAAACAGATGGCAATAAATGCAGAAGAGCTCTTTGGCAGATCATGCAATCTTTCAGATTTAAAAATTCAGGAATTTATACACACACAGTTCTCTTCTCTCCTTTCTTCAATAGTAGAAATAGAAGCAAGTCAAGCTCCTGATCTTATTCGTGAAGCAGGTTTATCAGAGGCAGTATTTAGCCATAAAGGTGATTATCATCCTATTCTAGTAACAGACTCGTTAGCCACTTGCATAGGTACTGCAGGTTACGATCCTATAAATAAATTTGGGTTCGTCGTTCACTTTACATGTGAAGATGAGGTGGAAGCTAGTGGACCCCTGTTATTGAATCGTATAAAAGCCTACAGAGGACAAAACACTAGTGCTCCTTTATTAGTACATTTGCGAGGTGGAATTAAAGGTATGTCTGAACCTCTTTTAAAAAGAGTTAAGGAATGGCTTTTGTCTACCGACTTGAATGTCATTATTGCTTCGGAAGATACTCTTCAATCTCCTATTTCTCCAGGTATTGGACTCCCAAAAGTTCCTGGTAGTATTAAGCTTGATGTACGAACTGGGACATGTGAACCATATGATCCAGAAATAAATCCTTATTCTCAAAACAAAAAAAAGGATGTTAGTGAGCTTAATCCTTCTAAGTTGCTGGTCGACCTTATTGTTCAAGTCGCCACCAAAAAACCTGAAATTAAAATTGTTTACGATTCTAAAGGTTAATGTGTTTGGCAGCATCATTTTCAGTAACCACTAGAGGATATACTGTTCCTGAAAAGAATATACTCTTCTCAATTAACACCTAGAGTGAGTATATTCTTATTCAAGCAAATGATATTATTCGTGCATTCTTTCCTCTATCGTAAAATCTGGTCCCTTAAATCCTTCATAATTTAGAGTTGTCATCATCCCTGCATATTGATGATAAAGATTATGACAATGTAAAGGCCAATTACCTGGATTATCAGCGTCAAATTGAACTTTAACTGTTGAATGGGGTAGAACGAGCACGGTATCTCTCAGGGCTCCATTCAGAGGCTGTCCATTAATTTCGGTAATTTGAAAATAATGACCATGAAGATGCATAGGATGCGCCATCATGGTTCGATTGACAAAACTGATTTCAACGCGTTCGCCTTCTTTAACCATCAAAGGTTCATTATAAGGCCAAGCTTTTCCATTCAGTAGCCAAACATACTTTGCCATGTTGCCTTCTAAATTTAACGTGAGCTTTCGATTAATTTCTTTTTTAATCAGTGGATCCTTTGCTTTTAAAAGAAATTCCTGTGTGTAAGACATAGCCCCCATCGCTTGACTTGCTTTTTCTTTAAGCGCAGGAATTTGAGCCCCTGGTGTTGCTAAAATTAAACCTGTTTGCATTTCCAATCCTTCACCTTGTGCAAGAATAGGGTAAACACTCTTTCCTTGTGGAATTTTAATGCGGATATCTATTCGCTGCGCAACAGCCAATTCAAATTGCGTTCCGCTAAAAGGAGTAATATCTGCCCCATCTATTGCAATAGCCTCCCCTTTTAATTTTCCCAGAAGAATAAAAAAGTTGGTGCTACTAGAGCCATTGATGATGCGAAGCCGTACTTCTTTTTCTGGGGTCACCTCAATGATATCTGGATCAGACAGTGTCCGCCAATTCGTTAAAAAAGCATCATATTTTACATCATTAAGATCCATTTTCATCATGTTCATGTGCTTCATTTCATTTTGTGGCATCTCTATCATCTTCTTGGATTCTTGCGCTGCAGACATATGCATCATTTGATGATTTTCCGAGTCTTGAGGAGCTTTGACTTTTGAACCTTGATTTCTCAATTCTTTAAAGATGTCTAAAGGATTTTGGAAAGTGAAATCAGATAAAAACATGACAATTTCTTGCTGGTTAGCATTCACATCGTTAGGGTCATGAAGAATTAAAGGAGCCGTCACGAGTTGCTGCTCCTGGAGTCCATAATGCGCATGCATCCAATAAGTTCCTGACTGAATAATGGGAAAGTCATAGGTATACTTGCCTCCTGGAGGAATCGCAGGCTGAGTTACAAAAGGAACTCCATCTTGACTATTAGGTAAAAGAATGCCATGCCAATGTACTCCTGTTGGCTGATCCATATGATTCTCTAAAATGACGTAGAATCGATCACCTTTTTTCAAAGAGAGTCCCTGGATGCCATTTAACTGAGCAATTTGAAAAATTGGAAATGTTGACTTTTTACCATTGACGAAAAGCTCTCTTTTTTTGACTTGCAAAATTAATGGTTTTGAAGACTCTGTCGGCACTGGCTGTCCTTCCAAAAAAGAATTGAAAAACATCAGCATTAAAATAATAGCCAACAGACCAAAACATTTTGTTTGCGAACCACGAAATAAATGGATCATGTCTAACTCTTCGGTAAAAAATTTAAATTTTATTTCTATATTTTTATATGATTCAAAAAGAATTAATACTCAATAAAATTGAAGATTCAAGCATGCACTAAAGAATGAGGCATTGCTTTATCACAAACTATTGATTCATCAAAATTTGTGAAAAAAAAGAGTTCCTGCCGTCCTAGACGGCAGGTGATTTTCCTAGTTGTTAGAGGGACTAGAACGTGTTTTCAATGTGCTAGCTCTCTAAAGATTCTTGATTTCTCCTAGAGCGATGTACTTCAACTTTTTAACTTATAAGATTTGATACCGCCTTATTCGAGCTTCTCTTCTTTTGTTAAAGAAGCAGAGGAAATTTGCACGATATCAGAAGCTTGTTGGAGCTTCTCAATATTTGTTGGCCCAGCATTATAAGGCCGATTTCGCACTCCATCTCCAAACATGAAAGAATAAAACATGACATTGACAGTTTTTCCTTTAAGCAATGCTTGATATTCATCTTGCAAAACAGCTTTAACATCTTTCATAAAGCTGTTTTCTTCATCAAAGTAGTAATTTGCTTCTTGATTAGGCAAAGCAAAAATTAAGTTAATTGTTTTTTGTTCGGCATTTTGACTCAGAGCTTGTTGAACAATTGTTTCAATTAAATAAATCCCCTCAATATATTGAAGAGTAGAATAATACTTCGCACAATCTTGCTCATATAATTCTTCAAGCAGTGGACATTGCTTTTGAAAAATGTCTCCAATGGTGCGTTTTGCATCAGGAAAATCTTGGCTTGCCTTAAAAATAAAATTTCTTTCTTTTAGAACTTTTTTAAGATCTTCGAGTTTTGAGTTTAAATTGAGATTGCAGAGCCATTTAAAATAATCGCATGATTTTAAACACCTGATTCTGGGAATTGCAAATTGATTGATAAGATCTGCATTTTTATTAAAATCTTGCACAGTCCCATCGGAGCTTTTCACACTAAAAGGTGCCCAGGCTGTCAAATCATATAATTGACATTCGGCATTGGAAGTTTGTAAAATCTTAGAAAGATCTTTTCGATAATATTTCACTCCTTGTTCACGCAATCCATAAGTCCCAATATACCAAAAAATGACCTGAGGATTCTCACACCCCCTTATTGCTTCAATGAGTTGTTCCCGCCTTAATTTTGTCTTATAGATGACATTGACTTTTACATCCTCTGTCAAATTTTCTTGTTTGCAACTCGTCAAACAATAAGGGTCTGTCATAAAAATAGAGTTAATCATAAATAAAATCCTTGATTATAAAATGTTTATTACTTTGTGTTTTTAGTTATTTCCTCAAAAATAGACTCACACAAGCCTTCTGCAAGCGATTGTGTTGAATCGACAACCGTAAATTGACTTTTTAATCCATGCAAAGCTAAAGGCCATTTATCATTTAAAACGGAAAGCTCTGTACACCCTAAAACGATGCCAAAGGGATTTTCTGAATCATTTAATGAAGCATAAAAATCTTGAAGAGATGCTGTCAGCCGATAAACATCTTCCTTCGTTTCTTGTCCTGCAAGAATACAATCAATTAACACATCCACTTCCTGTTGAAAACCATTGGTTGGATAACAACAATTAAAATAAGAAGCATGTAATTGACTTTGAGCAGATGTCTGTGAGCATAAAACTAAAGAACGTTTAACTTTCTTTTGTTTTAAAACCGCAGCAGTTTGTTCAATGATATGAACAACTTTTAATGGAGGCTGAAAATTTAGAAAGGCATGCAATGTATTGCAAGCAATAGCTCCTAATTGAATTCCTCGCATAGAAAAAGTTTTGAAACATTCATTCAATTGTTCCTGAATAATTTCTCGCTTAACACCTGCCTGCTCCATATTCAGCATGTCTGCAAATGGATAATTTAAGAGCATGATGTAAGGAAAATCAGCATCTTGCTGACATTGATATTTCTGTTGACAGAGTTGAATGATTTTCTGGCAAAGAAGCAAGCCTGCCATAGGGCCAGCACCGCCTACAATGCCTACTTTGGGTAAATTGAAATCCATCATAACTGTTTCCTCCTTCCTCGCTTCTGAACAAAGGAAAAAACAGACAAAATCAAACGAAAACAGCAAAGAATTCTCCTTGCTGGCCATAAAATAGTTGCCATAGGAATAAAATCCTCAAATATAAAAATTAAATTATTTTTAAAGTGGAATGAATGCTGGAGGGACAACCTTAGCCATTAACAAAAGCTAATAGACGTCAACAACCGTTTGACAGACCACTTAAATCAAAAAAAATGGGAAAATTAAAAACAGCTAATTAGCCGCCTAAGCGCCTAAAATTAGCAAGAATGGAAAGAATGATGGGAATGATGGCGAGAAGAGAAAGATACAGAAAAAAGACAGAAAATTTTATCTATACGAGTTGGCCTAAGACTCGGATTTCTAACATTAAACATAATTAAACTCCTTTTAAGTTTATTAAGCCAAGCAACCCTCTAATTTTAGGGGATTGCTTAGCTTATAAGAAGTTTAGCACACTAATCCTTATACAATCAATTCATTTATTGAAACATTAAACAGCAAGATAATACAGATAGAAACCCGCATTATTAATTATTTCTAAATAAATGTTTTATAAAAAATTAATTTTAATTAATTATAATATTAGTTCAAAGTTAATAAGGAAGTTTATGCAACTCTCTATCCCGGTTCATTATAATCCTTCTATCTTTTCTTCTCGTCCATTTACTCCAGCCAATAAAAAAAGAGAAATGGTCAAAAAGGTTTTCGATAAAAGTGAAATTATTTGGAACTATTTGGGTAAAGTGCCTCTTCTGACACGTCACGTCTTAAATATCTCGATTAAAGTGTGCCGTCATTTTGATTTAGCGTGCCGCAAGAGCGAAGATAAAATTTTACGTGTCATTACAGAATTAAAGTTATTTTCAATTGTTGGAATTCCCTTTAGCGTGCGCTCCATTAAATCTGTCTCTGACAAAATTTTTAAAAGCTATGCATTAGGAGATAAAGAAGGAGTTGCCTTAGCGAGTTTTTCTTTCACGATTATGCTGATGGAATTGTTTGACTCTGTGACAACTCTTATTAACACAATCTCTACACTGGCGACTCATACCTCTATTGAAGCTATTTCAGCGATGGGTTCACCCTTATCGATTGGAATAATAGGAGCAAGCTCTATTTCTCGTTTTATCCAGTTAATTAAAACCCATTTAGTCTTTAAAAAGTTTCAACAACAAAACGTATTTAGTAAAGCATTATCCGCAGACACAAGAAGCTTACACTTTTTTCTCAGAGAAAAATTAGAACTTTCGTCAGAAGACATTAAAGCTTCAAAAGTCTTTTCGAGAGCTATATCTTCTCTAGCGCAAGAGAAAGAAATTGAAAGACTCAAAACGCGTAAACTCGCCATTCTTAATCGATCTACAAGTCCAGAAATCATGACCGAATTGACAAAAATTTACAATGTAGTCAAGCAAGAGGAGCCTTTAACCACAGAACAAGCGCACGAGCTTGCTGTCAGAACCCAACGTCTTCAATTTTTATTTAGAAAAAAAATGATTTTGGATAAAGGTCATTTAGCTGCCAATGCTTTAAGCGTGATTGGAGTCTCACTTTTTTATGCTCCGTTGCCTCCTATTCTGCCCTTTATTTTCTTAGCCTTAAGTACAATTCTTAGATTAGCTTTAATTATCTATCAAAAGCGTGCTCAAGCTCCTGCTCTTTCTCTTTGCTAATCCTTTGATCTTTTTTAAATTTTTTCATAGAGCTTCAATTTAATTAGAAGCCTTCCCCCATAAGAATAATTTGACAATTAAAATAATAAAAAAATAATGACCGATGATTGCATCTTCTAAACGAGCGGATCGTATAGAAAAACTCAAATTTATTTAAGACAAAGGAGCACCAATGAAAAAGTCGTGGTTATTCTTCCTTGCCTCTATTTTAGCATTTGGCGGAATCGCACAAACAGAGGCTGCTATTATTCGACTTGATGGGTCGGGAGTTATCATGACCCAAGGACAACCTATAGAAGTCATTATTATCGATAACAATGGCAATGCTTATCGCCAATTTGTTTATTATAATCCTGCAATTGGAGGAATTGACCTTGATACAAGTTGGGCAGGTCCTGATGCAAGCATCTATTTTCCTGCTTGGGGGCTTGGCTATGTTTGGTATAACGGCTACTGGGTAGATGCTTCGGGGTATTATTGGAATGGTTCAAGACGAATTTATATTGATTATCCCAATTGGAATAATTACTGGACAACTTATTGGCATAAACATGACCACCGCTATTGGCATGATCATTGGCGTGATAGAGATCATCATGGCGACTGGCATGGCAGAGAATATCACGGTGATGGGCATGGAAGAGATGATAATGACTGGCATCGTGATAATTGGAAAAGAAGAGACTTTGATGGAAATCAATACGATGGCTGGAGACGTAACGAAAACGTTGAGGATAGACGATACGGAGGACAATGGCATAGTGACTTCGATCAGAATAAACAAGATGGAAAACACCGTGGCGGAGACGTTGACGGTGGGCGCAAAGCTGGTTGGCAACACAACGACTTTGATGGTCAGCGAGGTGTTGGCAATGTTGGAGGACCAGATAAAATGCGCTTTAACAAAGGTGAAGCTCCTAAAAAGGATGGAGACCGTCGTTAAAACCATTCTAAGTTGATAAACGGGTATTATGCTTCCTCTAGTCAATCTAGAGGAAGTTATCAAAATTTGTCTTAAATAATATTTAGAGCATGCATCTAAATTCATCATTTATTCCTATTTATGCTAATTGCATCTAAGTTCCTTGCTTTAAGAAGCCATCACATCCAACTTGACAATTTTACCCTTTACAGATATGAATGAGTCGTTTTATTTGCTTTTTTAAATGGAAAAATCTTTATATATTTTTCCCATGAAGAAGTGCCCTCTGCTAAGGCAAAGGGAGAATAGGGAAGCGGGTGTAAATCCCGCGCGGTAACGCCGCTGTAATGAGTGACGAAAGCTCTTAAATGACCACTGTCTTGTTTTTCTACAACAAAAGAATGGGAAGGTCGAGCAAGTAGGATGAACTCAAAGTCAGAAGACCTGCTTTTTCATGCCTATCACATCTCTTGAAAAGCCTTAACTATGCATTAAAGCTTTTGCTATAGAGATGAACTGTCTCGTTAAAGACAGGATGGGGGAAAGAGTCTTTCAACATTGCGCATCATGATTTGACTCTGTTTCTTGCAATTAATCTTAAGCAAGTTTTCCCTTTCTGTAACAACGTTTATGACCTTTTATTTTCCATTGGGAATGAAGGATTAAATGATTTTGTTTCTGTTTCCTTTATTTTGATAATGGAAAGAATATTCAACCTCTTAGGAGACTTGTATGACAAGAGTAGAAGAACCTATTTTGCAAGAAAATAAAGATCGCTTTGTTCTTTTTCCTATTACTCATCCTGATATTTGGCAAATGTATAAACAAGCAGAAGCAAGTTTTTGGACAGCAGAAGAAATTGATTTAACATCTGATCTTTATGATTGGGAACACCGCCTTAATGTAGATGAAAAGCATTTTATCCAGCATGTTTTAGCTTTTTTCGCTGCAAGCGATGGGATTGTAAATGAAAATTTAGCAGTCAATTTCATGAGTGAAGTGCAATATCCAGAAGCGCGTTGTTTTTATGGCTTCCAAATTATGATTGAGAATATTCATTCAGAAACTTATTCCTTATTGATTGACACTTATATCAAGAATTCTCAAGAAAAAAATCGTCTTTTTCATGCTCTAGATACTATCCCTTGTGTTTCTCAAAAAGGACAATGGGCTTTACGTTGGATTGGCCAAGGGAGTTTTGCAGAACGCTTAGTCGCTTTTGCAGCTGTCGAAGGAATCTTTTTTTCAGGAAGCTTCTGTTCCATTTTCTGGCTCAAAAAGCGAGGATTAATGCCTGGACTGAGCTTTGCCAATGAATTGATTTCACGTGATGAAGGATTGCATTGCGACTTTGCTTGTTTACTTTATTCTAAGCTAGTTCATCCATTGCCAGAAAGTGCCGTTCAGCACATTATTCGTCATGCCGTCGAAATTGAAAAAGAATTCGTCGTCAATGCTTTGTCTGTGAAACTGATTGGCATGAATGCCGATCTCATGTGTCAATACATTGAATTTGTTGCAGATCGTCTTTTAGTGTCTCTTGGATGTTCTAAGATTTATTCTTCCGCTAATCCATTTGATTTTATGGAATTGATTTCTTTACAAGGAAAAACCAATTTTTTTGAACGTCGAGTTTCGGAATATCAAAAATCCGGGGTGATGGCAAATAAAGAAAGTCATGTCTTTTCACTTTCAGAAGAATTTTAAATCGTTTAAGGCTGAGGAAACTTCTTATGTTTGTTATCAAGCGCGATGGACGCAAAGAATTAGTCAAATTTGACAAGATTACAGCTCGTATTCAAAAGCTATGCTATGGATTGGATCCCGAACATGTCAATCCCGTACAGCTTGCCATGAAAGTCATCGAAGGGATTTACGATGGTGTCACAACAAGTGAACTTGACAATCTAGCTGCAGAAATCGCGGCTACATTGACGACAACTCATCCTGACTATGCTTTACTTGCTTCTCGTATTGCGATTTCTAATTTGCAAAAGAATACCCATAAATCTTTTTCTAAAACAATTGCTGATCTGCATGACTATCGCGATCCTAAAACTGGTAAGCCTGCACCTTTAATTTCACAAGACATTTACCAAATTGTACAAGATCATGCGGAATTGCTCGACTCTACTCTGATTTATGATCGTGACTTTGGTTTCGATTATTTTGGATTTAAAACGCTTGAAAAATCTTATCTTCTGAAAATGCATGGGAAAGTGGTTGAGCGTCCACAGCATATGTTTATGCGCGTCGCGATTGGTATCCATAAACAAGACATTGAAGCAGCGATTGAAACTTATCATCTCATGAGCGAGCGTTGGTTTATTCATGCCACACCTACACTTTTCAATGCGGGGACACCTCATCCACAGCTTTCATCTTGTTTTCTTCTCCAAATCAAAAGCGACAGTATTGAAGGAATCTTTGACACTCTTAAGCAATGCGCGAAAATTTCGCAGGCGGCAGGTGGTATTGGATTAAGCATTCATGAAGTAAGAGCAACTGGATCTTATATTCGAGGAACCGGCGGCATCTCAAATGGAATTATTCCAATGTTACGTGTTTTCAATGATACGGCACGCTATGTCGATCAAGGAGGAGGCAAGCGTAAAGGTTCTTTTGCCATTTATCTTGAACCTTGGCACGCCGATATTTTGGCTTTCTTAGATCTTAAGAAGAATCATGGAAAAGAGGAACTTCGTACCCGCGATTTATTTACCGCTCTTTGGGTGCCTGATCTTTTCATGAAAAGAGTAGAAGCGGATGCCGATTGGTCTCTTTTTTGTCCAAATGAAGCACCAGGCCTCAATCTTTGCTGGGGGGAAGAATTTGAAGCTCTTTATAAGCGTTATGAAGCAGAAGGGCGAGCTCGCCGCGTCGTCAAAGCACAAGAAATTTGGTTTAGTATTTTGGAATCACAAATTGAAACAGGCAATCCTTATTTAGTTTATAAAGATGCTTGTAATCGCAAGTCCAATCAACAACATTTAGGCACCATTCAATCTAGTAATCTTTGCACAGAAATTATTGAATATACGTCTCCTGATGAAATTGCCGTCTGCAATTTAGCTTCTTTAGCTCTTCCACGTTTTGTTCAAAATGGACAATTTGATCATCAAAAGTTATTTGAAGTCACCCAAGTAGTGACACGCAATCTCAATAAAGTCATTGATTATAATGACTACCCCATTGAAGAAGCTCGGCGTTCTAATCTTCGTCATCGTCCAATTGGAATTGGTGTACAAGGACTTGCAGACACTTTTATTCTACTACGACTTCCTTTTGAATCTCAAGAAGCTCGCCGGCTTAATCAAGAGATTTTTGAAACAATTTATTTTGGAGCTTTGACAGCGTCTAAAGATCTTGCTAAGCAAGAAGGAGTCTATGAAACTTATCAAGGTTCGCCGACATCAAAAGGAATCTTGCAATATGACATGTGGGACGTCATGCCAAGCAACCGATGGGATTGGGTGACTCTTAAAAAAGAAATTGCTCGCTACGGTTTACGCAATTCTCTTCTCCTTGCTCCTATGCCTACAGCTTCAACTTCTCAAATCTTAGGCAATAATGAATGCTTTGAACCCTATACTTCCAATTTATATACAAGGCGCGTATTGTCCGGAGAGTTTATCGTTGTCAATAAACATTTACTGCGTGATCTTGTTAAATTAGGCATTTGGAACGATCGACTTAAACAAAAAATTATCGCGCAAAATGGATCTATTCAACAAATCGAAGAGATTCCTCCTTTTATTCGAGAACTCTATAAAACAGTATGGGAAATCAAACAAAAAGCACTGATTGATCTAGCAGCTGATCGAGGAGCTTTTATTTGCCAATCTCACTCTCTAAACTTGTTTGTTCCTTATCCTAACTACGCAAAACTCACTTCTATGCATTTTTATGCTTGGAAAAAGGGACTTAAAACAGGGCTTTATTACTTAAGGATCAAAGCAGCAGCAGATGCAATCAAATTTACAATTGATCAAACAGCTTTAGCTCCTTCTGAACCTGATTCTGCCATTGCTTGTACTCTCAGCGAAGCAGGTGAATGCTTGGCTTGTAGCAGTTAAAATCAAAATAAGCTCTGTTATTAGTTGAATGGCAGAGCTTTTTAAAAATTATTATCTTTAGCATTTCTAAAAGCCTCTTAAATCATTTCTAATGGTTTGAGTTTGAATTCTTTTCCTCCAAAAGAGTTTTCCTTCTAGAGGGAGAATAGTATCTCTCGCATTCAAGCCATTGGAAGCGATTTAATAGGCTCTAAAGAAGTGGACAATTAAAAATCCTTAATTTAGATTTTCTTTTCAAAAACAAAAGGAAGAGATAATGATTGTTCAACGCATGCTAGAAAGTTCGACTAAAGCTTCAAAATGGCTTGAAAAACACTTAACTGATGAAGGATCTTACAAAATTGCGTCGAACGATCTCGCCTGTTATTACAAAGCACCTCTTTTTTTTATGTCTTTAGGAAAAAATCAACAAGCTCATGCTCTATTAGACTTTATCCAAAAGCAATTTATGCAATCTAATGGAGACTTTAAAACAAGTGAAAGCTGTAAAAGTTCTCAAGCTGCCTTAACCGCTTATTGGCCTTATATGAATGGATGGATTACATTAGCAGCCCAACGCTTAGGACGCTTTGACATCTCCTATCCAGCTTATCAATATCTCTCTTCTTTTTATTCTCCTCGCTTAGGAGGCGGCATGCCACAGTTTCCTCCTACAAACTTAGGAGAGATCGATGCTTTAATGACGGCTCATCTTGGTTTACTTTCTCTTTATTTTGGAGACATTCAACGAGCAACAGCTGCAGGAAATGCTTTAATTCGACTTCTTGCATTGCAACCAGATAAAAAGAAAGGGTTTTATCTGAGATTGAAAGAACAAAGCAAACTCGTCCAAGAGTATCCATTAGATCAATCTCTCTTTTATTACGTCAGTGCAATAGATTCCAACCAAGCTTATTTCATGATCGGCTATCCAATAGCTTTTTTAGGCAAACTTTATCAAGCCACTTACAATCAAGCCTACTTGCAGGCTGCTGAAGGATATGTTGAATTTGCTTTAAATTGCCAAGGCAACATTGATTGCTTTCCTTATAGCCATAAAACCGCTTGGGGAGCTAGCCTCATTGCCATGCTAACAAAACATAAACATTACCAAGATTTAGCTGATCGCATTGCACATGCATTAATGGAAATGCAGCAACCCGATGGATGCTGGTTTCCTGAAGATGCGATTGAAACAACATTTGACCAAACAACTGAAATTGCAATTTGGCTCACAGAAATGTGCACTCAACGCTATTCGCCTACGCTGAAAACTTCCTGCCATTCTTACAATTGTGCTTTAGCACATTCAGTCTAGCTCTTAGCAATAAAATTTTCTTATATTTTTCAAAAGGTTGCCTGTGCTCACGTTTGAAGAATAGAGGCAAGCAACTTTTGATTCGTAGGCACTTTTCTTTTAAGCGAGGAATTAAAATCATTCCGCCTACTTAAACCATGCGTAAGACCTATCTGCTAATGACAAACTTTTTTGATAAAGCTTGAATTGCTGCATCAGTTAGCTGAGTGCAACCTGATAAAGCAGTTCTTTAAGCCTTTTCTTAAACAGAAATATCTACCCTCCTCCAGCTACGACAAATAAATCCTCTTGATATTTTGGCAACGCATCAAAATAAGAAGTTGGGACTTTAAACATAGCGGCCAAAAGTTCATTAGAATAAGCACCCAAACAACCCGATAATCCAATATCCGAAGGCACATCATGATTGAAAAAAACAGCCAACTGAGCGCTTTCTTTACCTATATTTTCAATATAATGAAAGTAACCTTTTGGCAAAAAACTCATATCTCCTGGACCCATTTCAAAATCTTCTACTTTTTCACCAGGAGAAAGCAAGATAATACGAACTTTTCCTTTAATCAAGTAATTCAACTCATGAGCGTTAGGATGCCAATGGGGTTCGCGGACTCCTTGATTTTCAAGCTTGAGGCTATACATCGTTAACCCCTCTAAAGTCGGCATTAACAAACTATTGGTAATTTTAACCCAACCGCCTTGTGTTTGCACTTGAGGATGCATCGCTTGCACATTCATTTTAAAACGATTTGTCTGCCAAGGAAGGTTTAAAGGAACTTTTTGCTTAGATTCTCCAATAAAAATAGGTTTGACAGTGGGATTTAACCCTTCAAAAAAGGAAGATGGCGAATGAAATGTTGCACCTAAGGCGTGAAAAGGCATGGACCCTATAGAAGAAGATAAATTAATCTCTTGCGGTTCTTCATGATTAAAACAAATAAGCATTTTAAGAGGCTCAGAACCAATATTTTGAATATGATGAAGATACCCCATGGGAACAAAGGCCAATGTTCCTGGCTCAATTATAAATGTATCATGCCCTGCTCCAGGACTAAAAATAGTCATGATCGCTTTTCCCTCTAAACAATAGCTTAACTCATGCGCATTGGGATGCCAATGAGGTTCTCGAAATCCTTCTGGATGCAAAATTAATAAAGATAAAGCCATTCCCTTTAAAGCTGGAAATACACTTTGATTAACATCCGTCCGAGTTCCCCCGCGATACACGTTTTGAGGAGAAATGCCATTTAAACGAAAAGAATGTCCTCCAGATCCCATAAATTATCCTTGCTTGAACTGTTTAAAAGATTGTTCTCTGGTTTTAGTGTGATTAATGCGTAAAGTCAAGCTTTATGCGATCTAACTGTCACCTATTTATTTCTTGTTTTTCTATAAGTATTTCACCTTCATTGGTTATAGAAATTAATTTTAATAATTTAATCAAGCTCAGATAGTAAATTAATAAATAATTAACATTTATATTATAATATTAATATAGAGGAATCAAGTTTTTATAATTTTAAGATTATTAATCAAATATGAATTTTCCTTATTCTTATTATCATATTTCAACTCAACGGCAGTCGAATGACAAAGAAGAAGTCAAAGACGAGCCTGATTTAAAAAAAATGGAACTACCTCCTAAATCTCCATCGGAAAATGCCAACATTCCCATTCAAACAGATAAGGTAGGAACAAGGCTACTATTAGACGTTGAGCAAATTAATCAAGGGGCTGTCAAAATTGTATGGGCAATAAAAAAATCAGACTTACCCCCTTCTGGACAAGACAGTTTATCAGCAGATCAGTCCAAAAATGCTTATTACACTCCTGTTTATTCTTTTTTGAAAACCAATGAAAAAGAATTAAAAAGAGAATTTGAAACCATGAAAGAGATCAAGAAAGAGCTTGAGAAAAAAGGTCTTTCTATAGCGTATTTAGCCGTTAATGCGGAGGAGGTCCCTGAAGAACTAAAAATTAAGGGAGAATATACTCTTAAAGTGAATTTGGCTGATGGTGGCAACTTTGAAGATAAACTACGTGATAATACTCCCTTACAAGAAAAGATTGCTCTAGGAGGGCATCTTTTAGCAGGTTTGGCTGCTCTCCATGAAACGGGCAGAGCTTATGGCGACATCAAACCAGAAAACTTTATGATTTATGGAAACACTCTTAAAATTGGTGATTTTGGTAAAACAGTAAAAGTGGAGGATGGAACGACTAACTATAAAGGAAATACACGTTATGCTCCACCAGAAGGCGTCCTTAGCAAAAAAGGAGACGTCTATGGCGCTGCCTTGGTATTAATTCGCATGTTTGAAGAAAGCTATTTAAAAAGTAAGGGCGTGAATTCTTTAGTTGAATTAAAATCTGATCACCCAAATTTTGATAAACAGGCAAAAGATAGCATTCGTGGAATTGAAAAATTAACTGTTGAACATAAAGCTTTTCCCGCCAGTAATCCTGGGTATTCGGTGCAAGGAATGATGCGACGTTTAACGATGTCCAGCCGGCCCGTAAAGGAAAGAGAAGAGCAAAGCAAAGCAGTTGCTACCTATATTGGCTATTTACAATTTTATCTTTTAAACGCGAAAACACTTAAATTAGACGCGAAAACACTTAAATTAGATCAGATCGAAAAACTTGTAGATTTATTGAAAGCTATGACAACGGATGATATGAATAAGCGCATTTCAATGGCAGAAGCATCGAGACTATATCATGAGATTTTCCAACTAGCATAGTCCATGCTCACTCTTAGTGAGTTTAAAACTTAACTAAGCTTTGACAAAGCCCGAATTCTAATTTTTGAGTCTACCTCAGTATAAGAGGGAAATTGGCTGGTCCAAACGTTCCAGCCAATTATTTTTCTTAAATAGAAGATTTAGACGCTTCTTGATCTTCTACTGAAGCAGATCTCAAAATCTTAGCTTTTCCTATCATTCCAAGTTCTCCGACGCCAAAACCACCTGCTGAAAGAAGCAAACAAATCACTTCTTTGGGCAACTCAAAGGACATAAAACGTGTTAAGCAAAAACCAATGCCTCCAAATAACACTGCAAGCCAAGCAGAAGTTGAATTTCCACGCAGTTTAAATAATGCCGCACTAACAGGAATAAAAAGGCAATAAACCGATAATTCGTAGCTTTGAATTAAAAGATCAACAATTTGTCCGGCATAAAATGAACCGCCTACAGCAATCAGTCCAATTGCCGCTGTAATTCTTCGAGACAATTGAACACTTTGAGGTCCTTTCATGACATCAAATTCAAAATCTTGGCTCAAATTAGAGCTAACCGCATTGAGAAGAGAGATTGCAGTTGATAAAATTGCCATAAGAACCGCACATCCCACACAAGCGGCAAGCGCAGGATTTGTAAAAGCTTTCATCACATCCATAAAAACGCTCGAACCGGTTGGCACGATAATTCCGGCTTGCTTGCCTAAAATTCCAACAAAAACAGGAATAATGCAAACAATTAATGTGCAGAGAGCTGCATAGGCTGCGGCGCGTGTTACAACACGTGGTGAACGAGCAGCAAAACATCTTTGCGCCATATCTTGTTCAATTACCATAAAGAGAAGTGGCATTAGAAGCCAGCCGCTTAGCTTTGCCGTATTAAAATCGAACGCTTCGCTTTTCCAACCCGCTTCTACTACAGCTGATAGTGAAAACGAACCTGTGTAAAGAATATATCCTAATCCAACAGCGAATATCACGATAAAGAATAAAGCCTGAATAATATCAATAGAAACAACAGCCTTAAGTCCTCCCATGACAGTATAGATAATGACAATTCCCCAGAAGAGCAAAAAAAGAATGGAATGATCGATTCCTAGGCTAACCATAAATTTGCGAGAGGCAATGACCTGAGCCATTAAAATCATAAATAAAGAAATGATCGAAAGCACAGAAGCCATTTTCTTTAATAAAGACGATCTATACACAACACCTAATAATTCCGCTACTGTCGACACTTGAAAGCGCGCAAGCTTTTTGCCCACGCCTAAAGCAAGAACGACAAATCCTAAGCAAGCTCCTAAAGGATAAAGCAAGACGCTCCAACCAAATTGATAAGCTTCTTCTGCAGCTCCTAAAACTAATCCTCCTCCAATTTGTGTCGCAACAAAAGTCATTAAAAGAGGAAAAAAACGAATTTCTTTACTCGCAAGAAAATAATCTTGCTGATCTTGTACATCTTTGGACGCTCTTTTTCCTGCCCATAAACACACGAGTTGAAGAAAGGCCAAAACGCCGATAAAAACAGTTGTATCCATACATTTAATCCTTAAATAATCATAAACCTGTCATAAAATTTTAATAGTCTTTGCTTCGCATGATTTAAATGCGACTCAGCAAAGGGCGAATAAGAAATCAAAGCTAAATAAGATTAGCAAGAATGAAAAGAAGAATGGCGATGATGGTGATGATGGGCGAAAAGAACAGAAGAAAGGTTAGAAATATCTGCAAATGGCCGCAGCTTATCTATATTGAATATCCAACAAATTCGTTGCATAGTTGTTAATCCTTCTTGATAATGTTCTTTCCTTTTTACCGTCACAGCCTAAACAGGTTCATGAGAGAGGCAAAGAGGATTTCTATAAAATTATCATTTTCAAAAGATTCTTGTCAATAGTTTGTTTTCTTTATTAAATTTTTTTGTTTATTTTATACTAATTAATCTTTATTAATAATTTACCCTAAGAAATATTCTCAAAATTTATTAAACAAACAATCGCGATTGAAAATAAATCCTCTTTATCAATAGGCATGCCAATGACAACCATTATTTTATTAACATTATCCAATGTGTTTATGACTTTTGCTTGGTACGGGCATTTAAAATATCGAAGCTCGCCTTTAATCATCGCGATCATAGCGAGTTGGGGAATTGCATTTTGTGAATATTGTTTTCAAGTTCCTGCAAATCGCATAGGCAGCTACGAATTTTCAACAGCTCAGCTTAAGACTATCCAAGAAGTCATTACTTTAGTTGTTTTTTGTTTTTCTCTTACTTTTATTTAAATGAACCCATCAAAATCAATCATGTGATTGGCTTTATCTTTATTGTCTTGGCGGCATTCTTTATTTTTTAGGTCTTAGCCATTTTTAAAAATAGGATAAGTGCAAGGCCTAAAAGCATTGCTTCGTGGGTAGAAAAAATCAAATATACGTAAAGAGACTTTCTTTAGACATCAGAGTTAGGCTCGCAAACGTAGTAGAGACGAACCTTAACTCTGGAAAAGATAAAAAATGAAGCGATGCTGTCGTCAGACGTCTAGCATTATTTCATTAAATCAAAGGTGGGAGCTAGTTTCTGTGAAACAAGGCCAAAGCTTACCAACAAAATCTTGATCATTTCGCCTGGAATAAAAGGAAAAAACCCTAGCATCCAAACATGAGTCCATCCAACAAATTGAGCTAAAACGCATATGCCTAAAATCATTTGTGCAGCACAAGAAAGTAACCCTCCGACTAATAAAGTCACAGGTCGAGCCCAAATCATTCTTTCTACAAACCATCCCATGAGGAAAGCTTGCAAACAAAAACCTAATACATATCCACCATGAGGTCCAAAAAATACTAATGGATTAGAAGCTCCCCCAGACAAGACAGGCAATCCCATTAAAATTTGAGCAAAATAAAGCAAAATTGCCGATGCTCCTTTGCGGCTTCCCAAAGAAGCTCCGATTAGCAACACTGATAATGTCTGGAAAGTCAATGGAATAGGGGTAAAGGGAAGAATTAATTTAATTTGGCTGCACAGAGCCATTAAAACAGAAGCTCCTAAAACTTGAAAAAATGTATGCCAAGCAATTGAATTGGAAACAGGAACTTTTTCTTCTCGAAAAGTTTGATAAATGATTACCATAGAATGACACCTTTTCTAATACATTGAAAATGAGTGTTTATTTTAATCAGAGTGCTCCCTACTAGTCAACTCCCATTGTTAACTTTAAGAGAAAAATGGCAATAACTTTCTAAACGATTATGCCATCCTTGGAGCCAGCGCTTTTCTTGCCTTTCAGCAGGAGCATTTTGCACACGCAAACTTAAAATTTTTTTTGCTGTTTCCACAAATTCCTCTATAGCTGAATATCCTGGCTCTAATCCTTGCAATTGTTCCAATACTTGCAGCAATCCCCATCCTTGACCTTGATAAGATTCTTGATGCGCTGCTCCTTCTCCTTTAAAATTCAAATAGTCTAGAAGGGCATATAAACCTTCAGGAGTATAGGCGAGACGATAAAATTGAAAAGTTAAATGAGAGTGTTGACTTTCTGGAGCATGTTTCAAAAGAGTTGGCAAAGCTTTCTTTAATCGCTGCACCATAAAAAGAATTTGCAAATCAACATGTTGAGCCAACAGTTGCCGCAATTCTCGCTGCATTTCTCCCTGTTGCGCTTCTAAAAATTCTTCTCTGCTTTGCCAAGGGCAGCCTTTTGCTTGATCTAACCAAAGAGGTAATGAAATACCTTGAGATTTAAAAAAAACCAGTAGATCAGGAAATGTTTCTTTAAAAATGCCCGTTTTATTCTCGGGATACCAAATGAAATGCCCTATTCCCAAAGAAGCGAAATCCTCTCCTTTATTCCATGTCGTCAATCCCTCTTGTTTTCCTCCACACTCATTTTTCCAAATTTGCAGTCCCATTTTTTGAGCAGATTCTGGAGAAAGTGCCAATTGTTGATTATCTTGTGCATAAAATCCTAATACTCCGACTAGGCACATGACGAAATAGCTCCCAAACCATTGCTTAAGCATTAGCGTTCCCCTGTTGTTAAATAGTCAAAAGCAGCTTGTAAAGAGCAAGCAGCTGGGCTAAATGTACAAAGTACCACATCGGCTGTCGCTAATTCATCTGTATCTAGAGGATTACATACAGCAAGCGTTAACGTCCGAGAGGCGGCATGAATGAGCTGTTGAAAGAGCTCTTTTTGACCAGCAAACTGCCACATATTATAGGCAAAATATAGGCATGGCCTACCTTTGACAGCTGCTTTTATTTCTTGAATGACTGCATGATCTGGATTTAATTCTTTAAAATATAAAAGCTGGGTGTTTCCCCCTAAGGAATTCCAAGAAGTTTGGGCTAGTTCATCGCGTAGTAACAGTGGAGCAACAATCACAAAAGGTTCTGTTTGCAATCCAATCGGTAAAGATTCTTGACCTTTGACTAAGCGCAATGCTCGACGCGAGATTTGTTGAGCAAGGGCTCGATGTTGAGCTGTATTCACTTGAGTTTGGATTAAAGAAGGATTTAAAGATCTAAAATCGAATAATCCATATTTCTGCTTAAGAGCAAGCAAACGGCCTACAGATTCATCTAAACGCTGCTCAGATAGACGACCTTGTTTCACGGCATCGACCAAAAAATGATGAATACGCTTCACATCTTCAAATGTGAATTCCAAACCTTGCTGAGAAGCAAGCAGTTGCTTGCCACCTAAAAGAATTAAATCATGGCCTGCTTGTAAGCTTTTAAGAGCAGCTTCTTCAATTGAAGAGACTTGGCTTAAAATACCTTCCATTGCTAAAGAATCTGTCATCACCACGCCTTGAAAATTTAATTCTTCTCTTAAAAAATCTGTGATAATTTTTTTAGAAAAAGTCACACACTGTTGAGCATCTAAAGCAGGAACAAATAGATGACTTGTCATCATCATTTCCGTTTGAGACGCTAAAGTTCGAAAAGGAAGCAGCTCAATTTTTTCCAATTCTTCACGTTTTTTGTTAACAACGGGTAAGGCTTCATGCGAGTCAACTTTCACATCACCATGCCCAGGAAAATGTTTGAGAGTTGCAATGATTCCTGCTTGTTTATAGCCTTGGAGAGCATACTTTCCCCAAAAAGCTACTTTGACAGGATCAGAGCTAAATGCTCTAATACCAATCACTGGATTCGCAGGCTGCGTATAAATATCCACAACAGGAGCTAAATTTAAGCAAACTCCAACAGCCTTAAGTTCCTTTCCTATCATCCAGGCACTTTCTATTCCCCATCGCCACTCATCGGTTTGCCCTAAAGCATAATTGCCAGGGAAAATTGTAAAGCCTTTCTTAAACCGCTGAATGACTCCTCCTTCTTGATCAACTGCAATTAAAAGCGGCACTGCATGCGTTGTATGACATGCTAATTGCTGCAAACTTTGACTTAAATTTTGAATTTGTTGAGGACTATCTAAGCCATTTGCCCAGCTATAATAAATGATGCCCCCAACACCTATTTCTTGAATAAAGCGTTTTACTTCTTCATTTTCCTCTTGGCCATGAACATGCACCATTAAGACTTGTCCAACCTTTTTCTCTAAACTCAGGCTAGAAAGAGATAAGCTCGATAAAGGAAAGGCCCTTCCATAGACAATTAAAAAAATTAAAAAAAACATCCGATTTAAAAATTTCCAATTAATATTCACCATTCTCACCTTAATTCTCAAATTTTAAGAAAATTTTTATAACAAATGCTCGCTTTTTAAACAAATCTTAAACAAAATTAACAAAAACTCAACCATTCTCTTTTACAATATTCAATATCTCTATAAGTCACGATGAGAAGTACCTGCTTGACTTTTGCCAATGTTCTAAAAGAGATTTTCACGGGAATGGCAGACGATCATCGAAGTGGTTTAAGACGCCCCTTAAAGCCTATTAAATACTATCTCCAATTCAAACTATTAAAGGTTATTTAACAGACTCTTAAAGACTCAATGTCGATAATTTTTTTGAAAAAACTTATATCTTACAATAGCTGATTCAGATTCCTCGCTTTGTTTTACGCATGAAACTTCCTTTTCGGATCAAACATAAGTCTTCATCAGAACCTCAATTGGATCCAGAAGAAAGGGTGGGCAAATTAAATTTAAACATCTCGCTAGCTTAGGGATGTTAAATACAAAGGCACCTAATGAAATAACTATTGTTTCATTAGGTGCCTTTAAACTTTTAATTTTTTTGATGAGAAAATTTAAGGGTTATTCACTAAAGTGGTCTGCTGCTTTTCTATCCAAGTCGACCAATTGATTTGAAAATCAGGAACTTCGCGACAGTAAGCATAAAATCGCTTCACAAATTCCAATCGTTCTTCAGCTGCTCGCTTTCTTTCTCCAAATTTCGTATTAAAATCTGTCAAATTCGCTCCGCCGATATAGGCTTGCCTAGCTAGAATATCTTCTAAATGGACTTGCTGTGCATTTTTCATCATATCAAATAAAGTTAGAAAGGTCGTTGTTCTTCCTTTACCAGCTCTACAATGAAAGTGAAGCCACTGATCATTAGGTAAGGTTTTAACGAATTCAATAAATTGATCAATCACTTCGTTAGAGGGACGATTATGATCGGTAACCGGAAGTCGAATATACGTCGAACCTAGTTCTTCTACAAAAGAACGTTCAGTTTTAACTGTATAAACGGCCAGTTTAGTCGGTTCATCGACAGGATTAACAACAATTTTTTTGGCTTGGGCCGCTAATCTTAAACGTTGATATTCATCTATTTCAATTTCACTTCTCGTTTTATTGAGATTTCCATAATTATCTTTTCCATCTGTCCAACTCACAGGACTTCCATTAATAAAACCATGCGATTCTTGGCGAAGGTCAAACACAATGAGCTGCTGAGGCTGGACAGCTAGATAACGAAGCATATCTTTAAAATTGCTCTCAGTAAATTGCCCACTTCCAGAGGCCTTTAAATAGTTTAATCCTTGAAAATCTAGAGGAACTGCATTCATAACAACTTTTGTAGTAGTCCGCAAATTACGCGGTGAATCCACTTCTGAAGAGTCAAAAATTGGATAAAGAGCTTGAGCACGAGAAAAACTCATAAAAAATAGACTCATCAGACAAATGGTTAAAAAGACGACAGGAACAGCGTATTTTTTTTTCATTCTTCCCCTATTATTTTTTAAGATAAAACACATTATAAACAATAGTTCTTAAAAATGAAATTAAAACAAAATTAAGAATTAAAAAATTTTATAAACACAAAAAAAAACCAGAAACAGACAAAAACATCTATTTTTAAACACTTTAAATTAAAATGGCTTATTTTTTAATTGGGGCCAAGGGCATTCATTAAGAGTATTTAAACATATTATAAATAGTTTTTAACGCGAGCGATTGCCAAACCATCCAATCGACCGAGTGAACCTGTTAGTGTGGGAACAACTGCCGTTTCTATTAAAGGATGTTGAGCCAAATAATCATTAAAGGCATAGACCGCTTTTGCTTCTTCATGGAAAGGATAGCCTACTTTTTTTCCTTTCGGGATTAAATTATCAATGAGGATTAAGGTTCCGGGACGGCTCAAGCGCAAAGACCAATCAAGATAAAGGGCATTATTTTCTTTATCCGCATCAATAAAAATCACATCGAAGGGTCCTTCTTCCTTTGCAGCGAGCTGAGCTAATAAATCCACTGCATGCCCCACTAAAATTTCAACTCTTTTCTCTTGAATTGTATCTAAATGTTGGCGAGCTTGTTCAGCATGTTCTGGGTTGATTTCTAAGGAAATCAAGCGCCCTTCTGGCGGAAGAGCTTGCGCTAACCAAGCCGTACTGTAACCGCCTAAAGTCCCGATTTCTAAAATTCGTTGAGGAGATTGAATTTTAGCTAAAAGATAAAGCAATCTGCCCACATGAATAGGAATATGAATATCAGGCAAGCTTTCATCTTGAGATTGTGATCGAATGAAATGCAATGATGCTGTTTCATAGCCAAAACGTCGATCGATGTAATCTTTAACTTCTTGACTGGAGGGCATAGATTGAGGATCAAGTGTCATAACTTAGAGCCTGTTAAACGATCGAATCATTTTTTAGTTGAGTTGACTAGACTAGTTAGAGAATTTATTTTAAGCGCACCTCGAAAATCCAAGGCCATTTTTTCCCTGTTAAAAAAAAAGTTTTAGTCGTAGGACGAAAAGCAATGCCATTTAAAACTTCGCCTGGCTTTAAAAGAGTTTTTTCTTGTGGCGACAACAAATGAGAAGCATCAATAATTCCTGTGACTTCTCCTGTATTTTTGTCTATGCGGACAATCCAATCTTTAGACCAAATATTAGCATAAAGATCATTTCCATCGCACTCTAAATCATTAAGATAGATAACAGGTTTTCCCTTCATAGAAACGGGTAAACTTTTCAAAATCGCAAAAGTTTCAGGATCTCGCTGTACAAGGATGGATGTTCCGTTACTCATCCAAACTGTATTGCCATCGCGGCAAAGGCCCCACCCTTCTCCTGTGTAAATAAAGGCCTGTTTAAGTTGAAAAGTTAATCTATCATACACTAAGGCGCGCTGTTCTTTCCAAGAAATTTGGACAATTTGATGAGGAAAAACAGCCAAGCCTTCTGCAAAAATCTCAGAAGAAAGGGAGTAACTTTGCAAAACTCGACCTGTCAAAACATCAAGCTTGCGCAAACTCGATTGACCGTAAAGTCCGGTGCTTTCATAAAGTTGCTCATTTTCAATAGCAAGTCCTTGAGTAAATGCTTGCTGGTCATGTGGCAGCTTATTCACAACAATGGGCATTAAGCGCTCAATTTTAGCACTTAAGTCAGCAGGAAAATAAAAGAAAAAAATAATGAAAAGAAAAGAATAAAATAAAAATGGTGCTTGCATATCATGTCAATCCTAGCTCTTTAATCAATCAGCATACCATCGTCTTCATCAGATAGCAAATCATCCGGTTTATCTAACACTCCCATTTCAATCAACATCGCTTTTAAAAATTTGGGATTGATTGTTTTATTCAACTCTATTGGTTCACCGTTTAAGTAGCCTGTGGAAAGTTCGTTAATGAAATCATTTTTTTCATCGTCTGAAAGATCATCTTGACGTTCAATCCATTCAAGCCACCAGCTGTAAATATCCATTAAGGGAATTTGCGCTGTTCCAATGACTGCATTCAGACGCGTCAAAATGGCCTGTTCGTTATAAGGTTTGATATCGGCAACTTTCTTTTTTATATGAAACCATTTCCAAATTTTCCATTTTTCTGTTCCTTGTGTGCGTTGCACTTTAATATAGCTCTGTTGAATTTTTGCTCCATTCCAGAAGGTTTCTTCAATCACTTTAGCTGTCTTAGTTGCCATGTAATGGTTGATAGGATTGATTATCGCTGTTTGGTCATTTTGAGCCGTTTGAGAAGGAATGCCAAATTTAGTTCCTGCTTGAGTAAGGTTAATAAATAGATTGGCATTATGAACAGCATGTGTATCAGTTAAATAGCCAATCGCTTGAAAGAAAGGCGTAAGCTTCCAAATCACTGAATAAATATTTTGCCAAACACGCATACGTTCCTGCTGTAAACAAGCTAAAACGCGTAATTCTAAAGGCAATTCTGTTGCCTGTGAAACTAAACTTCCATAAACTTCTTCTACAATTTGAAATTTTCCAGAGCCACAATATTCGCCACCTTCTACTCCCAATGCAATCAAGGCATCTGCTTGCGTCATTTCATCTTGATTTTCAAGCGCCTGCACAATATAACGACAATATTTTTCTAACATGTCATAATTCACTGGCCTTCCATGAGAAATATTGCGGTCTCTAATACTTTCGACCAAAGAACGCAGATTACGATGAAAATAATCAAGAGGACTAACAATCATCTGTTTAGATTGTTTTCCACTTTTAAGCGAATCATAAAAAGAATCACTGGATTTGAATTGAAATTGGCCAATTTCTAACCAACGTTTATCCTTCTTCAAGCGCGCTTCAATGACATGTTGATGATCTTCCCAATGAATTCCCTTGCTGATTTTTAAAATATCATCCACTTTAATATCATCTCTAATCGATGGAAAAATCTCTCGATGAATATGAGATTCTTTAAGAGGACAATCAGACAAATTGGTTAATTGATTTAATTCTGTCAAAGAAATGGTTGTTGGAATTTCTTTCGCTAACTTTTCAAAAGGTTTGACAATAGATTGTTCAGATTTAACATATGTTTTTGTGACTTCAGCCATAAGGTCTAATGCACATATCAAGCGAATAAAGTTGCCCCCAAAATACAATCCTGCAACATTTCCAATAATAAAATTAGCCTTATGAATGATTCTCTGTGTAGAGGGAGAAAAATAATTAGAACGATCTAAAATACCAACACTTAAATACAATAAAGTGGTTGTAGCTACAACAATTTGGCCAAAAGTCAATAAAGCAATGGTCGCAATTGTCAAAGTGATGAAACTCAATCGACCTAACTGATCTTGAACAAAGTTGGCTGCTTTGCCAATATGCAAAACTCTAATTTGACAACTAGACAAATACGCCACAGAAGCGGGGACCACATATTGAGCAAGATGAATTGCCTTAAATGAATAAGAGAGATTAGCCGCTTGCAAGCAGCGAGAAGCTTGTTCTAAAGCAAGATTCCATTGAGACATTTGATTTAAAGCTGTCATCACATGATGTCGTCCCTGCTTAAAAGTCGCTTCATTATGCGTGGATTGATTCATTAAGCCTCCCAGCTTTAATCCCCACATAAAAGGTTCAATAAATGTCCCATTCATTGAAAATCTAGCAACCATTTAAACTATTCCTTTCTTTGCTTTAACTAAATTTATCATTAATTTGATAAATAATAAAACAAATCAATATTTATTACAAATTCAATATAAATTAAAACATAGATTATATTTTATTTATTTTTCGATGAACATCTGATCTTTAGGGTGAATAAAATTTTGAAGTGTGTATGATAACGCGCATAGAGAACCTCTATTTTAAAAAACTCGATAGGGACTAAGAAATATGAATACGAGCATTTTGGCTTTGGGAACTGCCGTCCCTCCTCATTCGTTTACACAAGAAGAAATTGCTGCAAAGTCTATTGCATTTTTATCTATAGAAGAATCAAAAATTCAGTCTTTGCAAAGAATATATCAAAATTCAGCAATTAAAAAACGTCATACGGTTGTGGAAGATTTTAAAAAATCCCGTCAAGAGTGGGAATTTTGGGGCACGGAATATCCGAAAAAGCAACCTGGCATGACAGAGCGAAATCTTCGCTTTAAGCAAGAAGCTCCTAAATTATCTGAAGAAGCTGCTAGGCAAGCTCTAGAGCAATGGGGAGGAGAAGCTTCACGCATTACGCATGTTATCTCTGTTTCTTGCACTGGGATGATTGCTCCTGGCATCGAATACTATCTCATGCAGAATTTAGGTTTATCTCCTACTATTAATCGTTTAGGAATTAATTTTATGGGATGCTTTGGGGCTTTCAAAGGATTATCTGTCGCCCGTGCTTTTACTCAAGAGAATCCTGATTCTCGCGTTTTACTTGTCTGCACAGAATTGTGTTCTCTTCACTATCAAACGGATCAAGATGGAGAAACTATTTTAGCCAATTCTCTTTTTGCTGATGGATCTGCTGCCGTCATTTTGGGAGCAAATGCCCAAAAAGAGGAAAAACCTCTTTGGAATATTATTCGTACACACTCAGCAGGATTTAAAAATTCTATTGATAAAATGTCTTGGGAAGCCAGCGACCGCGGATTTTTGATTCGATTATCGCATACCGTTCCTGTGATTATTGGGCGAAACATCAAGGAATTTGTCGATCACCTATTTGCAGAGAAAACTCATCCTCAACATTGCGATTGGGCTATTCACCCAGGGGGCAAATCTATTTTGCAAGCAATTGAAAAGGCTTTAAATTTACAGGCAGATCAAACAACGGCGTCTTGGGAAATTTTGAGCCGCTACGGCAACATGTCTAGTGCGACATTTCTCTTTGTTTTACAGGAACTGTCTCAACAATCCCAACAACGTCCTTGGGCAGCTGGTCTTGCATTTGGACCAGGTCTATCCGCTGAAGGGATATTATTACGACGCTCTAGCTAAAGGTTTTTATGACAAGCCAACGCTCTTATCAGCTTGAATGGATTGATTTAGGACCTGCTTATTACACTGCTGATGAATATCGTCAATGCCTTTATCAACTAGATCGTATCGGACGCTTTTTAGGAGGAGACCGAGCAACTTTTTTAGCTCTTCAACAACTTAAAACGCCTCTAAATTCTATTTTAGATGTGGGTTGTGGCGGGGGGCTTTTTACTATGCGTCTTGCCACCCACTACCCTCAAGCAAGAGTTTTAGGCATTGATATTTCGCCAGAAGCCATTGCTTTTGCTCAAGAACACTTAAATCAATTCAATACTCCATTGACGAATATAGAATTTTCCGTGCCCTCAACTCCACAGCTAGATCACTTTTCCGAATCATTTGACGTTGTGACATCGACTTTAGTTTGTCATCATCTATCAGACACAGAACTGATTTCTTTTCTTCAACAAGCATGTCGAATTGCTAATCGAGCTGTGATTCTCAATGATTTACATCGATATCCTCTTGCAAGCATAGGATTTGCTACGCTTGTGCCTATCTTTTTTCGCAACAGACTCATTTGGCATGACGGATTACTTTCCATTCGTCGTGCTTTTACAAGACAAGATTGGTTGTTTTATCTAGATAGAGCAGGAATTGATCAAGAATATTATACGATTACTTGGCACTGGGCTTTCCGCTGGGTTGTCACTATTGATACTGCAGCGATGAAAAATCAAAAGAGGGAATCGAAGATAAAACAAGAAGTTAAACAAGAAATGAATTCAATAAAAGATTTTAAATTGAAAAAGGAGAGTTATGTCTAGAAAACAAATGATCTTATGGGCTTATATCCCATTCTTTTTCTTTTTTTCCTTTAGTCGCACCTTACAAGCAGAAGACAATATTGTTCTTATTTGGAATCAAACAACTCTAAATTTTATTCAAACCAACAAAACGCCACCTCCTATTGCTGCTAGAGCTCTTGCTATTGTGCATACCGCTATTTACGATGCATGGGCAGCTTATGATAACAAAGCAATTGGGACAAGACGTGGAGAAACATTGAGACGACCTTTCCTAGAAAGAACAGAGGCTAATAAGCTGCAGGCTATTAGCTTTGCTGCTTTTAGAACCCTTCTTGATTTATTTCCCAATCAGCAGGTTCCATTGATTAATATCATGAATAGTTTAGGATATGATCCTGCTTATACAATACCTGAAACTGATACTCCAGCAGGAATAGGCAATCTTGTTGCTCTTGATATTTTGAACTTCAGACATTTCGATGGCTCTAATCAATTGGGAAATGAACCCGGCAGTTCAGGAATCCCTTATTCTGATTATACCCATTATCAACCAGCCAACACTTCTTCTCTATTAACGAATCCTAGTTTGTGGCAACCGCTTAGTATCAATGGAACAGATCAAAAATGCCTCGTTCCTCAGTGGAGGTTTGTCACTCCTTTTGCCTTAACGAATTCTGATCAATTTTTGCCTGCTATTCATTCTGCACTTTATCCTAGTAAGCGTTATGAACACCAAGCTAAAGCAATCATCAAGCTCAGTGCAAAACTAAATGATGAAACAAAAACAATTGCAGAATATTGGTCAGATGGAAGCGGAACGGTCACACCGCCTGGCCATTGGAATGTCATTGCGCAATTGATCTCACAAAGAGATCAGCATACTCTGGATGAAGATGCCAAACTCTTTTTTATTTTAGATAATGCTTTATTGGACGCCAGCATTGCTGCTTGGTCTGCCAAAATATTCGATAATTCTATTCGTCCTATTAGTGCAATTCGATTTCTATTCCAAGGTAAAGACATCACAGCTTGGGGTGGGCCAGGACAAGGAAAAAAAAGAATCAAAGGAGAAACTTGGCAGCCTTATTTGGCTACTCCCCCTTTCCCTGAATTTGTTTCAGGCCATAGCACATTTAGCAGTGCAGCAGCACAAGTTCTTAAATTATTTACTGGAAGCGATAAATTTAACCATTCCGTAGAAATTGCTGCAGGCTCTTCACTCATTGAACCTGGAATTGTTCCAGCAAAAAACATGATTCTCTCTTGGAAAACATTTAGTGAAGCTGCAGACCAAGCTGGACTATCTCGTCGATTAGGCGGCATTCATTTTGAAGATGGTGACCTACAAGGAAGAAAAATGGGCAAAAAAATTGGAAAGCTTGTGTTTAAAAAAGCTCTACAATTTATCGAAGGAAGTTTTGATTAAGACTATAAAACAACATAGATAAAATCTTACAATATGTTTTAGATGATAACTAAAGAATATGAATATGTCATTTTAGGAGGCGGAGTGGCTGGATTATGTGCCGCACGCCGTCTTCTAGAACTTGATCTTCAACCACTGGTCATTGAGGCTGGAAGCTACCCTTGCCATAAAGTATGCGGTGAATTTATTTCACCTTCTGGTGTTGAGTTATTGAAAAAGTGGAAAATTGATTCTATTCCTATTTATCACATCCATCTGCACACTGCATCTGATACACTTAACTTTACTTTTCCCAATTCAGCAGGAAGCCTTTCCCATTATACGCTAGATACGCAACTTGCTGATCAAATTATTCAACAAGGAGGGTCCCTTTTCACCAATACGAAAGTGTTACATTTATCTCCTGCTCTTAAAGACGGAGAATTTCACACTCTTCAGTTGTCATCCGGGGACATCATCTTAGCCAAACAATTATTGATTGCAGCAGGGCGCCTCCCAGGCTTTTATCAAAATTCAAAACCTCTTTATAAAGGATTTAAATCCCACTTCACAGGCGTCGATCTACATTCCACACTAGAAATGTTTTCTTTCCCAAATGCTTATTTGGGAATTGTTCCTATTGAAAATGGAAGGTGTAATCTTGCTTGCTTAGCGAAAATAAAAAAATCTCAACAATTAATTCATCCTAAAGTATTTATCCAAGATTTAGTCGAAAAACATTCCCGTTTAAAACAACTCCTTGCTTCAAGTCAAAATGTTTTCTCAGATTGGATGGAAGCCTATGTTCCAGAGTTTGGATTACGTTCTCCCCCTGAGTGGCCTCGCACTTATTGGATTGGGGACGCATCTGGGACAATTCCTCCTGCTAGCGGCAATGGACTTTCCCTTGCTTTAGCCAGCGGATATTTAGCAGCTGAATTTGCTCTTAAAAATGATGCTAAAGGTTTTAAACGTGCTTGGAAACAACGTTGTGCCTCTCAAATTCTATATGGAAAAGGATTGCATTATCTTTTTTTACATCCTTTTTTAGGGAGTCAAGCCATCAAACTCAGCCGAGAATTTCCTTTTCTAGCACAGAAATTTTTTTCTTTGACTCGTGATTCAGCGATTTAGAGAATTCATAAAAAAATTATTTTCAAAAATTTAAAACAAAACCTATTGCACTGGATGTGTTTTGTCAAAAAATCTGATCATTCATCAATTTTTGGAGGAATAGCTATTAAATTTAAATCAAGATTTGCAGCATTTTCGCCTGCACTTGCATGGAGATTGATGGGAACTGACTGCTCTTCTGACAGAGAACGCTTATGTCATTGATTATTTCTTTTCCTATAAAAATCAAGGTCTAATACAAGACACGCACTGGTTAGAAGACGATTTTTCTCTAAAAGAATAAACTTCGTTCTCATTGACGTTTCTTGTTCTGTTTGTTATTTAGGAAATCTAACCTGGAGGTAGAAGATGCGAGCACTCTGGACAGGAACCTTAAACTTTGGCCTTATCAATATTCCTATGAAGCTTTATAGTGCAACAGAAGATCATGATCTTAACTTTGATATGTTGCACAAAAAAGATTTATCTCCGATCCGTTATGCCCGCATTTGTAAATCGGACGGTCAAGAAATCCCCTATAAAGATATTGTGAAAGGTTATCAATATCAAAAAGGCGATTACGTTATCCTTGTCGAGGAAGATTTCAAAAGAGCCAATCTTAAAAAAACAAAATCCATCGAAATTGTCGACTTTGTCGATGCAAATGAAATCGATCCCATCTACTATGAAAAACCTTACTATTTAGAACCAGGCAAAGGGGCTGACAAAGCGTATGTGCTTTTACGTGAATCGCTTAAAAAATCAAAAAAAGTGGGAATTGCTCATTTTGTTCTTCATCACAGAGAACATATGGCTGTTATTAAACCACACGAGCATCTGCTGGTCCTTGATCAATTACGCTACAATGCCGAAATTAAAAAACCTGCTCAACTTCATATCCCCGAATCGGCCAAAATATCTAAGCAAGAAGTCGCAATGGCTCTTAAATTAATTGAACAACTCTCTACTCACTTCCATCCTGAAGAATACCACGATACTTATACAGAAGAGTTAAAGGAGATCATTGAGGAAAAAACTAAAGGTAAAAAGCCGCGCATTTCTAAAGAAAAAGCACCAAAAATTACAAATGTTAAAGACATTATGCAAATGTTAAAAGAGAGTTTAGAAACTCATCAACGCAAGAGCGCCTAAAAACGACTCTTGAAACAGCCTTGATTTTTATAAGAATAAAGTGAATAAAAACAAATTTTACATTAAACATCTTCCGCAAAATTTCTTGTTTTGTCCAGTCAATCTAATTAAACTAAAATTTATTCATCATTAGTTTTTAATTTAACACCTAGCTATACTCTTTTAACCCTCTTAAAAAACAACAATCATTTGATTTAAAATAAAAAAATTATTATTTTAAACAATTAATTGATTTTAATTTATTTAAAATAATAAAATACGAAAATTAATTTATCATAAAAGGTTTGATATGGATTTAACAGGCTCAACTTCTTTTTTTTCTTCGAGAGTTAACTTTCATCTTCCTTTCCGTCATTTAGAGACCGCCAAAACACTTCCTCCATCTTATCTGCATCATCTCAATCAAGTGACAGAGTTTCTTGGTAATGTATTTCTACGTCATTTATCTCATTGGCCCAAAGAACATGAAATTATAGAATTTAAGTCACGTCTATATCGCCATTATCAATTCAAAAATAAGCAAGTTTTAGACCAGGAAGGTAAGCCTCTTAATTCTCAATGTGCTCAGATCATTAAAACTTTGCACAACATTTTAGAGTATTGTCATATTAAACCTTCTCAAGGTTTAGATTCAAAAGGACAAAACACAAGTGAATTAATCACAAAGACCTCTGCTAGCATACTTACAACAAATAATTTTTCTACCTCTATTCCAAATGAAATTTGGTTAAATATTTTAACTTTTTACAATTTAGATCATTGGCAATCGATTGGCCGTTTTGCAATGACTTGTAAGCAATTTTATTCTATTGTTAAGACCCCGAATTTTTTTAAACTTTTCCTTCAATCACACCCTGTTCTTTTCTCAACCATTCCTTCTCCTATTAGTCGGCAGCTGCTTTCTCATACAAAGTTTAATCCTACTAAGCTAGATGAAACTCAAGCTCACTTGACAGATAACGATCTTAGAGTCCTAGCTGATCAAGGTTCCCAACTAGAGGTCCTTTCTTTTCGCGGCAGTCATTTTACACCAGCAGGGCTAGCTGATTTACTCAAAAAATGCCCTAACTTATATTCTCTCGAATTTCGCGAATGCCACACGTCCAAATTTGATGGTTACATGACTGTTGTCAGTCTGTATGCAAAACAACTCAAGCATCTTAAAGTCGTCGATTGTATGATGACCGATCAATCTCTGTTGGCTTTTAGTTGTGATGTCATTAAATTACGCTCTTTTGAATATGAAAATACATTAGGTAGAGGTGTTATTACTGATTATGGATTGCATGCTTTCTTCACCATGGCGAACGACTTAGAAGTCATTAAACTAAGCGGATGTCCGAAAGTCACTCAGATGCCCATTATTTATTATATCTCAGATGATCTGTCAGGACTGAGCGATAACTCCAAAGCAAGCGATAGAAAGGGAACAAAGCTTAAAGAACTGAGTTTTTCTTATTGTGGAACCACTCAAAATTTATTTTTTGATTCCATTGCAACATATTGTCCCCAATTAGAAAGGCTTGAGCTAGGGTTCAATTCCTCTCAATGCGAACTAGAAAAGCCACAAAAAAGTCAGGCATTATTAACTTTGATTAAGCAATCAAAATTACAATCGCTTAAATTGAGTGAATGTTCTTATTTAACGCCTCAAATCATCAACGAAATGGTTGAATCTCTTCCTTTTTTGACCTATTTAGAACTTTATGAATGCATCCCTTTAACTATGGGTTTATTTGCAGCGTTAGCAAAATGTCCAAATTTAAAAAGTTTTAAGTTCAAACCCACCATCAATTCATCTAATCCAACTTTAGTAACCTTTTTATCCGAGCAACATTTAGAGGCTCTAAGAAAAAATTGTTCTCATTTGGAGATTTTATCGCTCATGAATTGTCAAATTCTCGAAAGAGACTTGGTGAAATCCTTAAAAAATTGGAATCTTAAAACGCTTCAATTGGTCGCATGTGGAAGTTTTGGAGACTCTCTTTTGACTGCTTTGAGCAAGGATTGCCCGAAATTGGAACATTTAGAAGTGCATATCACAAAGCTGACGCCAATTCCAAATCCATTAAATGACGCGTCCATTGAGAAGCTAGCTCACAATTGCCGTTCCTTAAAAACTCTTTGCTTAAGTGCTCCTTCTTCAAAACTAAGAAATGACATTTTGCCTTGGCAATTATCAGCGCAAAGCTTGCACCATTTAGCTTCTTATTGTCCTGACTTATCCCGCTTAACTTTAAGTCATTTAAACTTAATATCAGAAGATGCCAAAATCAAAAAAATTACCACTGAGATTTTGACGTCTTTTCATCGTTCTTGCGTCAAGATTGTTGATTTAGGTCTGACAAGCAGCAGAGCAACAGATGAACAACTTCTTTCGTTTCTCTTACCCTATCGTCATCAACTTCTTTCACTTAACTTAGAAAACAGCAAATTAAACTCTGATTTCTATCAGAAATTGGCTGCTTTTTCCAAGCTACGCTTCCTTATTTTAGAAAATAATTCTATTTGCCTATCGTCATTCAAAGTTTTATTAGAGTCTCTTCCATTCTTGCGTTTTGTAGATATTAAAGGATGCGAAATGCTTGCTCAAGACTTAGATCTTGATAAAGAAAACACTTTGGCTGATTTCCCTTTTGTCTATGTTAAAAGAGAAACGCAAAAAAAATTGACGTCTACCTAGTAGAAGGCAGGACGGCACCTTTGATTTATGCAAAATTGTTTAACTTATCCGCTTAATTTCAATTTTTTACTTTATAAATTTTAAATCCTTGATTCATAAGAAAGCTTAGAAGGAGACATGCACGCATGTCTCTATTTCTGCGGTCTTTAAGCTCAGATCATCAGGGAGGTTGTCATGGGATTGAAGGAGTATCGTAAAAAGCGAGACTTTAAAGAAACAGCTGAACCCGCAGGCACTAAAGTAAGGAAACATCGAGGTGGGCTGCAGTTTGTTGTCCAAGAACATCATGCTTCTCACTTGCACTATGATTTCCGTTTAGAAGTAGAAGGTGTTTTGAAAAGCTGGGCCGTCCCCAAAGGCCCCTCTCTTGATCCATCTGAAAGAAGACTTGCTATGCAGGTAGAGGACCACCCTTTTGAATACCGAACCTTTGAAGGTACGATTCCGGAAGGCAACTATGGCGCAGGAGTTGTAAAAATTTGGGATAAAGGAACATATCATGCAGAAGGAGCTTCTACTCCCGAAGAAAGCGAACGCCTCATGCACAGAGGGTTGCAGGAAGGACATTTAAATGTTGTCATGAATGGACGAAAATTAAAAGGAGCTTTTTCCTTGATTCGTATCCGCGGTGAAGATAGCAAGCAATGGCTATTGATCAAGAGAAGAGATGAAAATGCCAAAATTTCTTCTCAAACGCAAACAATGCCTCGCCCTTCTAAACGTTCGTCTACCAGCTCTACCAAAAATAAGGAGGAAGAGCCGAATCTTGAGTTAATGCGGACAGACATGCCCCATGCAATCAAACCAATGCTTGCGACATTAGTGGATAAGCCTTTTGATGCTAAAGATTGGATCTTTGAAATTAAGTGGGATGGTTATCGCGCTCTAGCGGAAATTCAAAAAGAAAGCCGACACTTATATTCACGCAATGCTCAATCTTTTGATAAACGCTTTCCTGTCTTGTTAAAGGATTTAGATGCAGTCCAAGTTTCTGCTTTATTGGATGGAGAAATTGTCGTCTTAGATGATCAAGGCAAGCCTTCTTTTCAGCTTGTTCAAAACTATCAAAGAACTCAAAGCGGAACATTAGTCTATTACGTATTTGATCTCTTATATTTAGAAGGATATGATATTCGGCACCTTCCCCTGCTGGAAAGAAAAGAACTTCTCAAAAAGCTATTGCCTGATATGCCTCATGTGCGTTACTGCGACCATGTGATCGGAAAAGGAAAAGCATTTTTTCAAGCAGTACTCCAGAAAGACTTTGAGGGAATCATTGCCAAGCAAGCGCAAAGTCCTTATCAAGCAGGGCGTAGTCAAAACTGGCTGAAAATCAAAACTCATCAAAGGCAAGAAGTCATTATTTGCGGCTTTACTCCACCCAAGGGAGCTCGAGAAAAATTTGGCTCTCTTTTACTTGGTGTCTATGAAAATGGGAGTCTTGTCTATGTAGGACATACAGGCAGCGGTTTTGATCGCCAAAAATTATCGAGCATTCATGAACGGCTAAAACCTTTAATTCAATCTAAAAGCCCTTTTAGCGTTCCTCCTAAACTTCGATCTCCTGTCACATGGGTTAAACCTGAGATGGTCTGTGAAATTAATTTTGCCGAGTGGACAAAAGAAGGAATGATGCGCCAAGCCATTTTTGTCGATCTTCGCGAAGATAAAAAAGCACAAGAAGTGGTAAGAGAACAAACATTGCCAGTAAGTAAAGCAT
Source organism: Parachlamydiaceae bacterium (assembly GCA_044226925.1). GTDB lineage: Bacteria > Chlamydiota > Chlamydiia > Chlamydiales > Parachlamydiaceae > JANWJE01. The sequence continues at coordinate 893,188 of JBGAGC010000001.1, read as the reverse complement.
TAGAAAATCAAACATCTTCTTCTCATTCAACCGTTAAAGCCAAGAAATCTAAAAAAGAAAGTGTTCTTAGGCCTCTTGAACTCACAAATTTAGATAAAGTGTATTGGCCGGAAGAGAGATATACCAAGGGAGATCTCATCCATTATTATCAGCAAGTTGCTTCTTACATTCTTCCCTATCTTAAAGACCGCCCCGAAACATTAAAGCGTTATCCAAACGGAATTAAGGGATCTAGTTTTTATCAAAAAGAGATTGGTAAAGCACCTCAATGGATACATACAGAAACCATTCAGCACGAAGATCATAAAGTTCGCTATCTTATCATCAATAATGAGGAAAGTCTTCTTTATACTGTCAACTTAGGCTGCATTGGCATGCACCCTTTTAATTCCCGTTTACAATCTTTATATGCACCTGATTATCTCATTATTGATTTAGATCCTGAAGCCGTATCTTTTGATGAAGTTATTACAGTTGCTCAAGAAGTCCATGCTGTTCTAGAGCAATGGAAAATTCCAAGTGTTTGTAAAACATCAGGTGCGACAGGAATGCATATCTATATTCCGATGGGCGCTCGCTATACATTTGAAGAAGTCAAGCAATTTGCTCAGTTACTTGTTTATTTTGTCCATGAGCGTTTACCCGATTTAACTTCCTTAGAACGCAGTCCGGGGAAAAGGCAAAAGAAAGTGTATTTGGATTATTTGCAAAATAACTTTGCTCAAACAATGGCTGCACCTTATTCCGTTCGTCCTCAACCAGGAGCAACAGTTTCTACTCCTTTAAAATGGTCAGAAGTTAAGCATGGCCTAAGCCCTATTCAATTCACAATTAAAACTGTTCCCAAACGATTAGGAAAAGTAGGAGACTTATTTAAACCTATATTGGGGAAAGGGATTAGCTTAGAATCCATTCTAAAAAAAATAAAAACTTAATCAGAGTAAAAGAAGGAAAACAGAAGTTAAAGCTAAGGGCAAAAAGCAATTGACACTTTTCTTGTGAGGTTGGCACTCGTCTTCTAGAGATTTTCGCTTGCCGTCCCTCATTCTTAACTTAAAAAAAATAAGATCGCTAAAGAAAGGGCATTTCTCATGCCTCTTTTTTAGCGATCTTACTCACGATCTTAAAGGGTTAAATTAGGGTCTTATCCTAGAAATGGAATAAAGAGCCTAAAATCCCTGAATGTTTCTTGCTGGAAGACTTGCGTCCATGAGATTTTCTGCTAGCTGTTTTCTTAGATCCTTTAGAAGAACTAGATCTTTTAGATTTGCTTGCAGAACTCTTAGCCGCAGTTCTTTTTACTGTACTCTTCTTACTTGTAGAGCTTCCAGCTTTTCTAGAAGACGCGCTTGAAGCTGTTTTTTTAGCTCCAGAGGTGCGCTTCTTTGCACTGCTGGCTTTCTTAGTTCCTGTTGAACTCTTCTTAGCTCCAGAAGTGCTTTTCTTAGCTCCACCAGTTGATCTCTTAGCTCCGCCGGCTGCTTTCTTAGCTCCACCGACTGCTTTCTTTGCTCCTGTTGAGCTCTTTTTAGCCCCAGAAGAACTCTTTTTAGCTCCGCCGGCTGCTTTCTTAGCTCCTGTTGAACTTTTCTTAGCTCCAGAAGTGCTCTTCTTAGCTCCAGTTGATTTCTTAGCTCCGGTTGCTTTCTTAGCTCCGGTTGCTTTCTTAGCTCCGGTTGCTTTTTTAGCTCCAGTTGCTTTCTTAGCTCCGCCGGCTGCTTTCTTAGCTCCTGTTGAGCTTTTTTTAGCTCCAGAAGAACTTTTTTTAGCTCCAGAGGTACTCTTTTTTGCAGAACTTTTCTTGGTTTTTGAAGAAGAACTGCTTTTACGGCCAGAACCACTTTTCTTTCCTCCACCGGAAACTTTATTTACAGTGGCCCAAGCGCGCTTTTCAGCTTCTTTTTCATCTACTCCACGGTTTTCATACCCTTCTTCTATATGCTGAGCTTGTCTTTGCTGTTTATCTGTATAACTAGATTTATCGCCTTGTGTCATATAAACATTCCTCCTTTGTTTGAATGTTCATTTTTCATTAAAATATTTTTTTTAAATTCATGCAAATTATTCTTCGCTTAAATTAATTGGAAAATGAAGGAATCAGAAAATTTTGGGGACGGTTTGAAGAAAAACTTAAATGGCAATTTTCCTTTTATTATCAATTTAAACCCTCTCATAACAATCTGTAGAACCTATAATCACCTTTTAATTTAAACACCCTGGATAATTTAATAAGTAAAAAAACAGGGTTTAATTTTTCTTTTTCGAAATGAAAAAAATTTTCAATCCAAGTTCAATTTTGGATAAAATATCAAAAAAAATATCCGAAATGATCAATGAATGGAAGAAAAAAACTCATAAAAAAAATTAAATTTGGAAGTTTTTTGATCCTACAAAAGAAGAAAAAATTGTCTAAATTAAAATGGAAAGGCCATTTATGTTCATATAATCAGAAAGTTTGAACCGATGATAAATGATCAAGAAGTTAGGGTTGACATGTTTTCATGAATCTCATTCTCAGGCGTATTGGGGAAATTGCTAACGCCCTAGAATGAGATGAAAAAGGAAATCATGAATAGATAAACATGATAAAAAGATAAAAGGTAAGGTCTAGACTTATGGCTCAAAGTACATAATGGTTGCTCCCATGGCAATAAATCCCACTAACATAAAACCTGCATGAATGAAGAAGCTTTTGAGCGTTTTGCGATCCCAGAGAACAGCAGAAAAATGAGTAGTCGCAATAAAACCTAACCAAACCCAGAAAGCCACGGCGATTCCTTCTAATACGTCGTCTGCCTGGCTTACCTGCATAAAAATTGCCAAGACATAAGAAATGATGAAAGAAATAATGAATTCCCCAATATAAGACACAGCAGGACCAAAGTGATGTTTATGTTCAGCCTCTGTAAGAGTAGCGGTATCGTGATGCTTGCGATGGCCAAAGAAGAAAGGAGCATACCAAATCGCTCCTATCACAAAATAAACAAGGGCAGCGATTAAAACAGTGACATAGTTAACAGGCACGTCATCTAAAAACATGGGTTCCTCCTTTAATCTAAAATAAACTTAAGTTTTATTTACTCTAACAGGAGGCTTAGGGTCAATCAGAAACTCATTCTATTTTAATCATGCTTAACCCAGCAGGTCATCCTTAAGCTTTAGATTAACTTCGCAAAAAGATTGATAAAACAGAATAAGGCAAAAAATCCGATTACAAATAGAAATTGTAAGTGGACATTAAAGTGAAGATAGCCAAACCAAAAATTCAATCATGTGATTTAAAAATTCAAAGCAACGCCGCATAACTTGATTTTGTTCAGTCGTTTTTGATTAAACCACTTAACTTCTTCTTGAAGTTGATTTATTCTCTCTCTCGTGAAGTTGTTATACCCTAAAGCTCATGATAGGTTTCTTGGAGTTGCTTGTAATAATTGTAAAGTTGTGTCGAGAGATTGATCTCCAATTTGACAATCAGGCAAAGTTAGGCTTATTCCATATAACATGATTAGGACAACAGAAAGAGGAATAAAGGGCCTTACACATTTCGATCATTCTTTTTGGAATAAATTCAATGCACGTATGTGACTATTCCGAATAAGACCTTGTGCTATTTCTTTTGCTTGATCTTCATCCAAATCTATGTTGATAAATTCAAGACCGAAGAAAGTTTCGCGATCTGTAACAACTTGGCTATGGCTTGTTTTCAAAGATGTTCTTAAATGATGAGAAAAACGCTTTCTTTTTGAAAAACCTTGCTCATCATATAAATATGATGAAATATTTTATTGGTAATGACAACCAATAAAACTTGTTTAGGACAACTTTATTAAAGCTAAGAGACCTTTTCTTGCCTAAGAGTCTGTTAAATAACTTCATCTAACTAACAATTAAGTAATTCCAACGTTAGATTAAATATAAAAAACAATTGAAATTAAAAAACAACAAAGACTTGTATTTATCTTTTTTAATAAAATTAATCATTGTATTAAATTAATAGAGAGTTAATATGAATATTTATTTTCCTTCTTTTCCCTCATCGATTCAGTTGCCTGTTTTGAAAAACAATATCCTGACGATTCAACAAAAAAAGATTTTACTGATTGCCTATGCAGCCTTTGCTTTCTTAGCAGCTTGCTACATAGTGAAGAGATGCTCCTCAGCTCTATCTATCAAGAGATCCGATCTCAAAAACATTTTACAATCAGGCGATCAAACGCACCTCTTGGCTTACCTGGCAAAATATGGCAATCAAGTCAAAGAGTTAAATCTCATCTATTTTTTAACACTTAATGATCAAGATCTCGAAACCCTCGCTAGACAATGTCCAAATTTGCAGAAATTAACCATCCACTCAAAAGAAATCACAGATCAAGGTACTAAACATCTGCAAGCTTTGACCGCTTTGAAATCTTTAAGCTTAAGTGAGTGCAATCTCATAACCAACCAAGGGCTTCAACATTTACAACTCTTAATTGCTTTGCAATCTTTAAACTTATGGGGATGCTATAAGATTACCGACCAAGGACTTCAATATCTGCAAGTTTTCAGCGCTTTGCAATCCTTAAATTTAAGTTATTGCGACGGCATTACCAATCAAGGACTTCAATTCTTCCAAACCTTGAAGGCTTTGCAATCTTTAGACTTAAGAAAATGTCAACAACTGACTTCTCAAGACATCCAACAATTGAAAAACCAAATGCCTGGGCTGATTATTACATCATAATTCATCATTTTCTCTAAGATGCAATGATGAAATCTTGTTAGATTCTTTTCAGTGTAGATCTTAAGGAGATGCTTGAGTAATCAATACAGATAAATTCTGTATAACAGATGACTTTTGCATCTCCAATTCATTCATCAAAAATTTGGTCGTCCTAAACAAATGATTAACTCGCAAAAGGATTGATAAGATAAGGGAAAAAAGTCTAATTGCAAATAGATGTTTAGGCTTGAACATTAAAGTGAATATACCGAAAACAAAATTCAATCATTCATTTAAGGATTCAAAGCAAGGCCATATAACTTAATTTTGTTCGGTCGTTTTTGATTAAGCTGCTTAACTTCTGCTTGCAGCCGATTGATTCCCTCTCTCGTGAAATTATTATGTCCTAAAGTTAATGATACGTTTCTTGGAGTCGCTTGTAATAATTGTAACATTGCGTCTATCGATTGATCTCCCATTTGACATTCAGAAAAAATTAGGCTTATTCCATTAACACGATCGGGACGACACATAGAAGGATAAAGAGCCTTGCAAATTTCGATCATTCCTTTATCCCCAATAGGATTTTGAAATAAATCTAATAGACGTATGTGGGTATTCTGAATGAGACCTTGTGCGAGTTCTTTTGCTCGGCCCTCATTCAGACCTATGTTGGCAAATTCGAGACCGAAGAAAGTTTCGCGGTCTGCAGCAAGCAAATTGGCTGCAGATTGAATTGCCACAGGAGTTGCAAAACCTTTAGTATGCTTAACCTGAACATATTTAATATCTTTAGATTGAGCGATTTTTCTATAACCACCACTTAGGCATTTTAATTTCGGATATTTGGCCAAAACGGAGAAACAAACAGCCATTGAAATATCAGAAACTCCTCGGACATCTCGCGTAGGCTCTATCATTTGATTGTTTAATAGACTACGGCGTAAAGTCTCTATCCAAAAATCTTCCAGTAAAGGATATCCTAATTTTTTAATATTATCTGGTGTAAAATTTAGCTTTGCCAAAAGATCACAGTCCACATTTTGTCCAATCATTTCAATCCAAGCTTTTCTCAATAGCCTTAATTCGTGTTTATCATTTGTTTGGGGAATTTGCTTAAGTACAGATTTTAGCTGATCAAAGTAAGGGTAATCCTTTTTTATAATATTATCCACTCGATACCCTATTTTGCTATCATCCAAAAGTTCATCGATCAATGTTGGATCCCTTAAATAGGCACACTTTTCGGAAATGGACAGCGGCTCTTGTTCTAAAACAGTAGGGAAAGGAAGGTCTGTAACTGGCTTCTGCCTCTTAAAATACTTATCATATAAAAAGAGTGAGGCACCTCCTATAAAAGGAATAAAAGCAACAAGCCCTCTTAAAAGTTGATGGGATGCCTGTTGACGAGCAACTTGGTGCTTGAAAATTTTACTGCCAACAAGTGTTGTTCTATCTACAGTAGACAAATGATGTAACTTGAGTCCAGCACCAATCGCTTGTTTCACCCCCGCAAAGCTACCAATGATAGGAACTTTTAGCCATGAAGGTTCTTGACCTGAAATATTTGCCATGCAAAACCAAAATTTGATTTATTATTTAATCAAGATATTACTATATAATTATAATGTTAGTTTAAAATTTAATCAAACATTTTAATGTTATGAAATAATTAATTTAAATTTTATTTAAAAGTAAAATAATTGTTTTCTAGACAAGGATTGAAGAATAAACAAAGATTTGAAGGGTTTATGCTTGTAAGAGAGAACTGATGCTGAAGGTGTCATAAATTTATTTCAATTTATCGTTATTCTTTACAATTTATTCTTTTTCTTCTAGCATAGTTGCATGTTTGCAAACTTAAGCAAATAACCAGAATAAGTGGAGAGGATATGTCTTCTGTAAAAAAGAAGCGCAAGTACAAGATTGCGAAGCACAAGCGCAAGAAGCGTAGCCGACGTGATCGGCACAAGGGAAGATAGGCAATAGCCATTATTCCAATTTGCGGACTGCCACTGGCAGTCTGCAGGTCTATTATTTATTATTGTATCTCATTTAGCGAAGTTTTTACTTTTGCCTCAATTGGTCCCCCTTCTTGATCTGACAGTCTCGAACCACTATAAAAAGTTAATATTTAAAGATTTTTAAAGGTTTTACCTATGTGGAAGTTTCCCACTCGTTATGATGTTATTGTCATTGGTGGAGGACATGCTGGCTGTGAAGCAGCCTTAGCTGGTGCCCGTATGGGGTTGCGCACTCTTCTTTTAACGATGAATCTGGATACTATTGCCAAAATGAGCTGCAATCCTGCTGTTGGAGGAATTGCAAAGGGACATATGGTGCGCGAAATTGATGCCCTAGGTGGAGAAATGGGCAAAGTGATTGACGTCACAGGAATTCAATATCGCATGCTTAATGCCACTAAGGGGCCTGCTGTCTGGGCTCCTCGTGCCCAAGCTGATAAATGGGCTTACCAAATTGAAATGAAGCATCGTTTAGAGAAAACTCCGAACTTAGAAGTCAAACAAGGAACGATTGAAGATCTTATTGTGGAAGGAGATCGCGTCACTGGAGTCATTACCAAAGAAGGAATTTCTTACGATTGCCAAGCGGTTGTCTTATCTTCTGGAACATTTCTCCGTGGTTTGCTGCATATCGGTGAAACGAATTATTCCGGAGGTCGAGCAGGCGATCAGCCTTCGGTTGGCATGTCAGCTAGCCTGGAGAAATATGGAATTAAATTAGGTCGTCTCAAAACTGGGACTCCCCCACGAGTCAATAAACGTTCGATCGATTACACCCAAACAGAGGAGCAACCAGGCGAGCCAGGCGTTAAATTTTCTTTTGATGATGAAGGCCTTCCTCGATTGCCTCAAGTTTCTTGCCATATTACCTATACGACAGAAGAAACCAAGCAAATCATCTTATCCAATATTCATCGCTCTCCCATGTATTCAGGCAAAATTAAGGGAATTGGTCCGCGCTATTGCCCTTCTATTGAAGATAAAGTGGTTCGCTTTTCTGATAAAGAACGTCATCAGATTTTCTTGGAACCCGAGGGACTGAATACGCAAGAAGTCTATGTTAACGGTGTTTCCTCTTCGCTTCCCTTTGACGTTCAATTACAGTTTATTCGCAGTATTCCAGCCCTCCGCAATGCAGAGATCATGCGTCCTGCCTATGCAATTGAATACGATTATGCAGTCAGCGGCCAGATTACCCCTTCGTTAGAAAGCAAACAGATTGAAGGATTATTCTTAGCTGGCCAGATTAACGGAACGTCAGGCTATGAAGAAGCGGCAGGACAAGGGATGATGGCGGGAATCAATGCTGCTTATAAAGTCATGGGCAAACCTCCTCTTATTCTTAAGAGATCGGAAGCTTATATTGGCGTGATGATTGATGATCTTGTTACCAAAGGATTAGATGAACCTTATCGCATGTTCACAAGCCGAGCTGAACATCGCCTCTTGCTCAGACAGGATAATGCCGATTTACGTTTACGCCATTATGGCTATGCAGCAGGACTCATTGATGAAGAGCGTTACCAACGCGTTTGCAATAAACAGCGGATCATGGAAGAAGAAAGCCTGCGATTAAGCAAAGTGTTCAAGCAAGTGAATGGTAAAGGGTATACTCTCGCTCAACTCTTGTGCCGACCTGAAAATACTTATGCGTCTCTCTTGCAAAATTATCCTGATGCCATCAAAGATTTTGGCGAAGACATTAACTTTCAAATCGAGCTCAACCTCAAATATGCAGGTTATATCGATCGTCAAACATCAGAAGTCGCTAAACTGGCACACGTTGAAAATATTGTCATCCCCCCTAATTTTGATTATACAACAGTCCATGGATTGCGCAATGAAGCTCGTCAAAAACTAGCAAAATTTGCTCCTCATACTGTGGGACAAGCACAGCGTATTTCAGGTGTTTCGCCAGCTGACATCTCCATTCTCATGATTGCTTTAATGCGCCATCAAACTCAGAAGAATAAAACTGAAATGGAAAACAGTCCTTTAGGATGTGATGATTGCTGTTAAAAGTAAAAGAACAAGGTCGGAAGAGATAAGAATGGTGTTGTATCCTGTTTATCCTTCCCATCTTGTTTTAAATTCATGATCTAACATGTTTTAACTATGAAGCCTACTTTACATCTTGTTGAACTGGCACAAACCCCTATTTTTCAACAGCTGCAATGGGAAGAAGCGCTTTTGCGAGCCGATGAACGCAATTGGTGTATCATCAATCGTGGATCTCCATCTGCCATTGTCATGGGCATTTCAGGACAGGTCAATCAATTGATTAACCGAGAAAAGCTACGACAAGCGCCCATTCCTCTCATTCGCCGCTTTAGCGGAGGCGGCACCGTTGTCGTCGACGAAAATACTCTCTTTGTCACATTCATTTGCCAAACAACCGCCCTTCCTGTTTCCCCCTTTCCTCGCCCTATTATGGAATGGTCAGCTGAACTCTACCGTCCTCTCTTTGCTTCACATCCCTTTCAACTGCAAGAAAATGATTATGTGATTGGTGAACGAAAATGGGGTGGAAATGCTCAATCCATTATCAAAGGACGTTGGCTGCACCATAGTTCTCTACTTTGGGATTATCATCCTCATCAAATGGATTATCTCTTGATGCCCCCCAAAATGCCAGCTTATCGTCAAAGGCGCTCTCATGCTGATTTTCTCTGTCGCCTAAGTGAATATTGGTCTGATTGCGCAGTTTTCCAGACACAATTCGTCGAGCAATTAAACGAACGTTTCATACTTGTCAAAGAAGAACAACGTAGACTGGAGCAAATAGCATCTTTGCCTCATCGAAAAGTGACGTGTTTGGTAGGAGAATAAAATACCGCCGAAAGGGACTGGAACATGCACGATCAACACTGTTTGTGCAAGTGGGTCCGCTCCCTAAAGTTCAAGTTCGCAAATTGCTAAGCAATTGAAGCTTTCCCTTTAGCGTTGTGGTCCCTTAAAACAATAAATATCGTTGATTGGCTTTGTCTTCCTAATATCCCAATCAGCAGTAAACTTGGAGAAAAAATTGAATTTTAATTTTTATTTAACACGCTTAGTTTCTTAAGCATAATTATAAAACAATTCATATTGTTTTGCTAGATTTTCGTTTTTCAAACATTTACCTGCCGAAAACGAGAAGATATTTTAATTGATGGCCCCGATAAAGCTTCGTCAGAGCAATTTATGAGAAAGGTCTATAAGCTTTTCCTTTACCGAATGTGGTTCACAATATAATAAGCTAATGCTTTTACAGCATCAGAACAATAATCCTGTTTTAAAAGAGCGATCTGAGCATCTTTTAGCAAAGGCAAATTCCGACATATTTGCAAATCTTCAGGAACCATATTGATGGGCAATACAGTCATTCCTAAACCAGCACGCACTGCAGCAATAGTTCCAGCAAGACTTGGGCTTGTATAAATCATTCTCCATCGAATTCCGTCGCGATTTAATGCATCAATTGCCCTTTGACGATATACACAAGGAGAAGGCGATAAAACAAGTGGAATGACGCTTTCTGAATTAATTTGAATAGCACTTTTATGACCACTCCACACCCAAACAAGCGACTCTTTCCAAGCAAGCTCGCTTTTGGGATGAGGATTCTGAGGATCTTGTTTAATAAGCACAAGATCATAAGTTTTCTCTTCAAAACCTTTAAGCAAAGGTACCGTAAATTCACAATGCACATTCAGCAAGATTCTAGGATAAGTTTCGATAAAATGAGAAAGAATGCCTGGCAAATAAGCCGTTGCTAAGTCTTCAGGCGTTCCAAAAACAACTTCCCCAGTGAGCTGCGGCTGATGAAAATGATGCAGCATTTCCGCTTCTAGTTGAAGCATACGCTTGGCGTAACCTAAAAACTGTTCACCTTCTAAGGTCATTGACACATTGCGATTGTCTCGCACAAAAAGTGACTTGCCAATCCATCTTTCTAGCCGTGCCAACTGCAAGCTAATCGCCGATTGTGATCGATAAAGCTTTTTTGCAGCATGCGTAAAGTTCTTAGTTTCTGCTAAGACTAAAAAAGTTTTTAGTAAATCAAGATCCATATGATTAGATTAATGAGAAAAATTAATGATTATAATTAAAATTATGAATTTTATCAATACATTCAAATTAAGATATAAAGGAAGGCAGAGAACAGACAAAAGAGGTTAAAAATGAATTTTTTACAGTTAGCATTTCATCATCTTTTCAATTTGCCATTGTTATGTTTCGCTACTGGAATTGGCGTGACTTTATGGAAACCAATTAACAAATTATCTGTTAAATTAAACCATCTTTTGACTGTTTATATTCTTTTCTCAATTGGGATAAAAGGAGGAGGTCCTTTACTTGATTATTTAAAGGCGGCGGCACCTTTCTTTTTTATGATTCTAGGAATTTTAATGATTTGGGGTTTTATACAACCTTTCTTTTCTTTTCGTCTTTTGAGGAAGTTTACACAAGTAGACATCATGACGGCAGCTGCCATTTCGGCATCATTTGGCTCTATTAGCATTATGACGTTTATTACGGCAGTATCATTTTTAGAGCATTTGCATATTAGCTATCAGCAATCCATTATAGCTATTCTTGCAATCCTGGAAATCCCTGCGATTATTTCCGGAATTTTTCTAGCCAAAACTGCTGAGAAGAAAGAAAAAAATTCTGTTTTAGACGTAATCAAATTGTTGCGCGAAGCTTTATGCAATAAAGCAATTATCGCTATGATTGCCGGCTTGATGACTGGCACGTTTTTTCAAGTTTTTCACTTCCAGGCATTATCTGGAATAATTGTTGGATGCTTTAAACCTCTTTTGTGTTTATTTCTATTTGACCTCGGTTTGCGCGTAGGCTCTTATCAACAGCATTTTCAATCTTTCTCTTTATCGCTCAGTCTTTTTGGATTTTATATGCCTTTGATAGGAGGCTGCTTTGGATTGCTGCTCAGTTATTTTCTTGGTCTAGATAAGGGCACAGGCACCTTGATTACGGTCTTAACTGCAAGTGCCTCTTATATCGCAGTCCCTGCAGCAATGCGTTTAGCTGTTCCACAAGCACAAGAGGCGGTTTATCTCCCTCTTTCTTTAGGAATTGCTTTTCCATTTAATATTACTTTTGGTATTCCCATATATTATTATATAGCTAGGCTCTTTCTAAATTAAGGTCCTAATTGATGATTATTTTTGTTTTTATATTGTCTGGCTTACTGGCTCTTTATTTTGGAGCAGAATTGCTGATCCGCTACTCCGTTCATCTAGCAGGCATTTTAGGACTATCACCTTTGGTCATCGGGTTAACGGTAGTGGCTTATGGAACCAGTACACCAGAATTAATGGTCAACGTCATCGCTTCTTTATCAGGTAAAACAGAGATTGCATTAGGCAATGTGGTAGGAAGCAATATTTTCAATGTTCTTTTTATTCTTGGTTTATCGGCTCTTGTGTATCCTTTAATCGTTCATAAACAAATCATCCACATTGATGTTCCTGTTATGATTATTGCTTCGGCAATGACCTGGATCGCTGCTTCATTTGGTCGGATTGAATTCTGGACAGGGATTATATTTTTTAGCTTAATCGTGCTCTATACTGTTCTTATCGTCTACTTAGCAAAAAAATCAAAGAATCAAATTCAAAACGAATTTGAAAAAGCTTATACAGTGAAAGAACCCTTTTTTTGGCGGGCAATTTTAAAAGATATTGGTTGGGTTATTTTAAGTTTAGTCATTTTAGTCATTGGTTCTCAACTTCTTGTAAAGGGATCTGTTCTATTGGCGCAAAATTTGGGAGTCAGCGAACTGGTCATTAGTTTAACCATCGTCGCTGCTGGGACAAGTTTTCCAGAGCTTGCGACTTCTGTTGTCGCTGCAATGCGCGGACAGCGTGACATTGCTGTTGGTAATATTGTAGGAAGTAATATTTATAATATTTGGGCTATTTTAGGGCTATCGGCCATTCTATCCCCAGATGGCATTCCTGTTCCAGACATTGCACTTCATTTTGATCTTCCTATCATGGTGGCTGTTGCCATCGCTTGCTTGCCAATCTTCTGGACTGGACATACGATTCATCGATGGGAAGGAGCCTTATTTTTAGGATATTATATTGCCTACCTGATTGCATTGATTTTAAGATCCACCTCTAGCAGCTGGCTCCATCCTTTTCAAAATGCAATAATTTTCTTTGTTCTACCTTTAAGCGTTTTAACGTTGCTGATTGGAACGATGAATTATTATCGAACATCAAAATGAGTGTTAGCTGCTTAATAAAGGTCTAGAGAATGAGTTGGCTTTACGTCAATGCAATTTTGGCAGCGAAAAATAAAAGCTGCTTTTGCAATACGAGAATCATCATAAGCTAAAGGTGCAATCTCTAAAAGCTCAACTGTTTCAAAATATTTTTGGAGCTCTTTTTGATAAAATTGAAGCTTGTCTTGCCACTCCTTTTCCAGCTGAGGAAGACTTTCTGTCCAAACAAAATAACCCGTTTGTCCTTGCCGTTCCTCTTGCAAGCTAGGCCAATAGGAGAATTGATTTTTCCGCATCCCTTGTAAATTCAAAAAATAGGCGCGCTGCTGCCCTTCTGCATAAAAACTTAAAATACTTGTCGTTTGATAGCGATCGCTGACAAGAAAATGTTTATTCGGTTGATAACCTTGATTTGCAAGAGCTTGTTGCAATCTCTCCCAGCCAAGATTGTGTTTAAAAGGATTTAAGCGATAGGGAGGAGCATAAGTAGACAAGCCTGGAATTGTGTACAAAGAAGGAAAAAATAAAGCGACGGAGGTAAGAGCAATGGAAAGACCGAGTCCTATCTTAGCCCACTTCACTCGGGAAGGATGTTCTTGAAAAATATCCCACCCTAGAATAATCAAAGCAGTTGGATAGGCAAATGTCATCCAATTGCCTTGTACTTTTTGAAAGCATGCGACCAGCCCCATGACGGCTAAACTAGCAAAAGTGACAAATCCACAAAAAAATAGAGGCGGAGAAAGGCGTTGTCTCTGATGCACCCAATGCCATAAAGCTGCCACTAATAAAATAAAAAGAATCGGAGATAAGAGAATGGCCTGAGAACCTAAAAACTCACCAATATTACCACCAGCACGTTGAACACTTCCCCCTTGCATTGTTGCAGAGACATGGCGAAAAGTCGCCCAATCATGTGACCAATTCCACCAAACACTTGGCAGCAATGCGATAAGTGAAATAAGCAACCCGCCTAATAGGCGAGTTTTCTTTTGAGTGGGGAAGTACCAATAATAGCAGCAAAAATAAAAAATCCAGAAATAGTAGATGGGCCATTTAAATAAAGCACCGGCTAAAATCCATCCTCCTATTCGCAACGGGTTGGGTGCCTGGTGTTTCCGAAGTGCAGCCACCATTGTGATGCAAGCACCTGTCCAACAAAGAAGAAATCCCACATCTGTAATGGCAAATAAAGAACCTAAAACTCCTAAAGGACATAAAGCCATGGCAAGACCGCACCAAAAAGCAGTGCGCGGCAAAAGACCAGCCTCGACGGCTAGCTGATAAACAGCTAAGGCTTGGAAAATCGATAGTAAAACGGTTAAAGAGCGCACTCCCCATTCCGTATTGCCGAATAGTTTTGTACCTAGCCAAATTTGCCAAGCAATCCCTGGCGGCTTACTATAATACCCCCAATCTAAGGCTTGGCTCCATGTCCAGTATTGAGCTTCATCTGGCCCCAATCCAATTTTTGCATATAAAATCACTGCGATAATCGCTAAAGCTTTTAAAATAAGGATATACAATAAACGCTTTGTCATAAAATGGGGAGAAAATGAAATCATCATTTTTAAATCATTCCTAATACAAATGCATTCTAGTATACACAATTGATTAGAATTCAGTTAATCGTTTTTTTGTTTTAAAAATAAAAATTGTCAAACACAAGATAGGAAAGATAGATAGAATAATACTAACAAAGAGCGATCAAGCCGGCTTTTTACTTTTTCCTTCAATCACAAAATTGAACAGTTTGGGGATGAGTTTAATGATTTTTTCTGGTGCTTCTAGGAAAGGATTTTCAGGCTCAGCTTCTCCATAGGAGTGGAGTTCTTGCATACAGCATTCTAAACAAATCAATTTTTGAGCTTCTTGTTGTTGAGCTGCCACTTGAAAGGGAACAGCGGCAGCAGCAAGAATGCTTATACACGGAATTGTGATAGGAAGGCTAATAGCAACAATCATTCTCTGCGCAAGCTTTCCTTTCGAACAATTTTTTTCTTGTTTATTACAACAATCCATTTCTTGCACGGAAGGCTGATATTGGCATTTTTGTACGACCATCGATAACACCATCCCAATGATAATTAAGCATTGATTTTAGATTTACTGTCAGCCTATTACAAAATCCTAATCTTCTCGATCAGGAAAACTGAAGAGATCATTTAAGGCTTGTAAAGACACATCACGGCTAATGGCTGCAATAGAATCCGTAAGGGGAATGTTTTTAGGACAAACTTTAACACAATTTTGATTATTTCCACAGTCGCTAATTCCTCCCTCTTCCATCAGAGGACGAAGACGTTGCGCTCTTTGCGTATGGCCAATAGGATTTGCATTAAAAAGGCGCGCTTGGGAAACAGCGGCTGGTCCAATGAAAGCAGAATGATTATTGACTTGTGGACAGGCTTCTAGACAACACCCGCAGGTCATGCAAGTCGATAAATGATACATGACTTTTTGTTTCTCCGGCGAAATTCTTGGCCCAGGCTCTTTATTATTAAAGGTATTATCAATATCAATCCAGCCATGCACATGTTTAAGATCTTCAAACATTCGACTGCGATCAATAATTAGATCGCGCACAAGGGGAAACTTCGTAAAAGGTGCTAAACGAATCGTCCGATCACCCGTCGTTCTAATAATATTTTCCACCAATGCTGTACAAGCTTGTCGTGGATAGCCATTAATCAGCATGGAGCAAGAGCCGCACACTTCTTCCAAGCAACCTGATTCCCATACAACTGGAGTGACTTTTTCTCCTTGACGGTTAACTGGATGACGTTGAATTTCCATTAAAGCGGAAATAATATTAGCAGAATGAACGAGTTCTAATTCAAACTCTTCCCAATATTGATGTCCAGGATGCCCACGCAAGATTCTGAGGATATAAGTATCTTTCATAGCTTTTCCTTTTAAACAGGCAATGTGAGATTAGCCGGAATATTTTCTAAAGTTGGTTTAACTTTTTTAGCTTTGGTATAATCGCGATGGATAGGTTTCAAGTGCCGTAAATCAATCGACTCATAAGTAATGACAGGTTCATCTATATTGGCTTTATAAGTTGCAATCGTCGTCTTTAACCAGTTTTCATCATCTCGGTTGGGAAATTCAGGTTTATAATGAGCACCTCGAAATTCATTGCGGAGTAAAGCCCCTTTTGTAATGACCATCGCTAATTCAAGCATCGGACCAAATTGATTGGCAAACGCATAAGTTTGATTGGCAAATTGTCCACGATCGTCAAGGGAAATATGCTGATAGCGTTCGCGCAGTTCTTTTAACTTATTGAGTGTTTCTTGCAAATCGCGGTTATCACGCTTAACTGTCACGTTTCGTGTCATCCAATCTGCTAATTCGTCATGCAGACGATGAATATTTTCAGGACCATTTCGGGATAAAAGATCTTGTTTAAGCTCTTCTTCTTGTCGAATGGCTTGTTCGTAAATGACAGAGGACGTATCGCGATAAGAAGAGGTTAAATTATCAATATAACGAGGCACTTCCTGTCCGGCCACTAACCCGCTAAAGATGCAAGAAAGTAAAGAATTAGCTCCAAGACGGTTAGCTCCATGATATTGATAATCAGCCTCGCCGATGCTAAAGCATCCGGGCAAGTTGGTCATTTGACGATAGCGTTCAAAGCGATCCGGATCATCAGCTGCAGGCCAATCAACCCATGCTCCTCCCATGGTATAGTGCATGGCAGGAAAAATACGCATCGGAACTTTAGTCGGATCTTCTCCGGTGAATTTTTCGTAAATTTCCAGGATGGATCGCAATTTTTCTTTTTTGTCTTCTGGCAAATGCGAGACATCGAGATAGACTTGCATTTTTTTATCAATACCAAGTCCCATTTCACAAATTCGAAGAATTTCCCGGCTGCCAATATCACGTGGAACAAGATTGCCAAAAGCTGGATAGAGTTCTTCTAAGAAATACCAAGGTTCTCCTGTTTTACCACAAGGAATTCTTTGTCCAGTCGGAGTCTCAATTGTTTTAGATGAATCTCCATACACCCAAATCCTGCCGCCCTCTCCACGAGCAGATTCTGACATGAGGCGAAGCTTATCAATGCCTGGAATTGCCGTCGGGTGCACCTGAATAAATTCTCCATTGGCATACATCATTCCTTGTTTAAAAAGCCTTCCGTTTGCCGCACCCGTACAAAATGTGGAATTCGTTGATTTTTTGAAAATCAGCCCAATTCCTCCTGTTGCCATCACAACGGCATCAGCTTTAAGAACCATCAATTTCATATTGAATAAGTCCATGATGACGATGCCGCGCGCCACTCCATTTTCATCCAAAACTAAACGCATAAACTCATGGGACTCAAATTTTTCAACTTGTCCCAAACTTTCAAACTTTCTAACTTGTTCATCTAATGAATATAAAAGTTGCTGCCCTGTAGAAGTTCCACAAAAAGCCGTTCGATTATATAAAGTTCCCCCAAAACGCCGGAAATCCAAAAGTCCTTCAGGTGTGCGATTAAAAGGACAACCCAAGCGATCCATCATATTAATAATGCCGGGAGCTGATAAACACATCTCCAAGATAGGAGGTTGATTCGCTAAAAAATCTCCTCCTTTGATAGTGTCGTAAGCATGGATAATTGGCGAATCATCTTCTCCCTTAAGATTAATGGCTGCATTAATTCCACCTTGAGCACAAACAGAATGCGAACGTTTCACTTTTGTGACAGAAATCACTTTGACATGGCATCCCTTTTCAGCCAATCGCATGGCAGCAGCCAAACCTGCAAGGCCTCCACCCACAACAATAACTTCTTTATTTTTTTTCCCTTGATTAGCCATAATTTTTCAATTTTAATGCGTTAAATTAAACCAATAAGTACCCCAAATTGCTGCTAGACCCAAAAAAGAGATTAGCACCATTAAAATGACGGCTAAAATGCGCATCAATTGTTGGGCTCTAGAAGTTAAGGTAATTCCCCATGTAATTAAAAATGTCCATAAACCATTAAAAGCATGAAAACATGTTGCAATGACAAGGCCTGAATAGAGCAAAATCATAGTGGGGCTTTTAAAGGTATCTCTTACAGTGAGAAGCTCTGCCACTCCAAAAGAAGGAGCAACAGCAATATATTGGTTATCGTCTAAAGTCCATTTTTCCATAGCTGCCAGCCATGCACGATTTTCACGTTGCTGTTGAAGAGCAATGAGTTCTTCTGGAGTATTATTTCCTTCTTCTATTTCAGTTTTAGATAGAATTTTTTGACTCATGTCTTTAATTTGCTGTTGATCATAAATCTCAAATCCTAAACGCTTTGAAAGTGTATAAAGCCCGTTATCTGCTTCAACGCGAACCATGTATTGATGCTCTGTTCCCCTTTGAGCTGACGTGGGATATTCTATAAAACGCATATGAATGACATGTGCTAAGATACCGAAAAGCAAAATCCAGGAAGTGATACGCTGCCATGTATAGGCTTGATTTCGTGAATATTGCGGTAAAGAAGGCGAAGAACCATCAGTAGGAAAAGAATTATATTCTGCCGTCATCAGATAGCGGATTCCCCATAGGCCATGAATGAGAAAAGGGACACCTAACAGAAAGATTTCAATAAAGGGTAAATAGGGAAGGCCTTTGATAAAGTTTACTGCACTCACAAATCCACTTCCATCGTCCCCAATAAAAAGAGCGGCCTGCGAATTGGTCAATAAATGCTCAATTAAAAAAAGAACGAGCCATAACCCTGTCAACGAATGAGCACGTCGCCAAATAAAGGCATTGGGAATAGG
Organism: Parachlamydiaceae bacterium; assembly: GCA_044226925.1. Classification (GTDB taxonomy): domain Bacteria; phylum Chlamydiota; class Chlamydiia; order Chlamydiales; family Parachlamydiaceae; genus JANWJE01. Next base: position 874,462 of record JBGAGC010000001.1, on the reverse strand, counting down.
AGGAGCGCGATAAGTATAAGACATATAATCAACTGCTTAGTTGTGTTAAATTCAAATTTTAACATAGCTAAGCCGGGGGAATTTTACAAAGAAAAAGAGTGAGAAAACATTTGAATCAACACAAATCTTTTCTCACTCCTAAACACAAATAGGATCAGGGACATAATACAACGGATAAATGACGAGGATCTCTCATCGAAAACCACTGTTCTTTATGATCTTTATAATAATCAACATAATGAGTTCCTGAAACATCTAAATTCACTAAAGAATAGAGAGTGTTTTTATTATAGTGCTTTGACACGATGACATGATCGCCAATAGACCAATATGTTCTAGCAAAATCAACGCCTAAAGATGTCTTGACAGACCACCTTGAGCCATCTGACAAAGTAATATAAGCATTGTACCACCAGTAAGAACTAATTATTTCAATATCTGTCACAACGAGTAAAGAGTCATACGTGTCTTGTGTAATGGAAATAGGAAAAGTTGTTTTGTCACATCCTTTTTTGGTGGGATTTTCAAATGTCATTTCTAATCCCGAAAGTTGTGGTTGAGCTGTAATTAACACACGTGAGTTTAAGAGTTTAGACAAGGAATAAATTTTACTTTCATCAAATAAGTTGAAATCGCTCTCAAATATCCAATCGTTATCCAAAACAAAAAAGAGCTTTTTTTCATCTTGTGTTTCTTTAATTCCAAAATTTTTTAAAGAACGTTCATAAATCAATCCTAAGCTTTCATTTGCATTCAATTGATTTTCAATCATATACGTTTGGACACACAAAAAAACCAAAAGACTGCAAAGAAGAGAAATAAATTTCATAGCCCACCTGCCTATTAAAGAAAAAAAGGTTTAAAGAGACGTGAGCTGAAGATCATAAAAATTATAAAAAAACCATGCAATGATTTTTCTTTTGAGATGTTTTTTTAATGACATGGGATAGGAATGAACCGCAATCTAGAATATCATTAAAATACTAGCACGCTTAGCAAGATTAATTTGATTCATTAAATTTAAATGACGATATACCGAAGAGAACTCAAAAATTGGAATTTGGGCTGCGTCAAAGCCCCAGGGTTAAAGCATCACGAAAAGGTCAATTATTGAGTGAATATTAACCTTTTCGTGATGCTTTAACCTTGGGAGCTTTCACGCTAGCCGAAATTTCAATTTTTGAGTTCTCTTCGGTATAAAGTTCAGAATTGAAACAACAAATGGGCATTTTGAGTTGTGGCTTGAGCCAGTTCTTCAAGAGATAGGTGCTTAAGCGAAGCAATAAAGGTAGCTGTTTCTACTAAAAAAGCAGGTTCATTTTGCTTGCCGCGACGCTTTTGGGGAGCTAAATAAGGAGTATCTGTTTCAATCAATAATTGCTCTAAGGGGATTTTTCGAGCAACTTCTTGCAATTCTAAACTCTTTTTAAACGTAACAATGCCGCTAAGCGACAGCATCCATCCTCTTTTGATGACTTCTTCTGCCTCTTGCATCGTTCCTGTAAAGCAATGGAGGACTCCTGGTGCATGGCGCCCATTGATTTGATACTCTGCATCAAGAATCTCAAAAAAATCAGCAAAAGCTTCGCGACAATGAATCACAACAGGAAGTTGGCATTCCAAAGCTAATTGAAGATAACGAACTAAAAATTTCTTTTGAAGATCGCGATTGGAATGTTCGTAATAATAATCAAGCCCTGTTTCCCCTATAGCTTTTAGCAATCCTTGGCGGGCACTATTAGCCATGATGTCAAAAACCTGTTCACCTTCTTTTTCAACGTCATGCGGAGTTGTTGCCGCTGCTTGATAAATCCAAGGACAGCGTTGAGAAAGCTGGATCCCTCGTTCTAAAGACAACGGATCCGTACAGATATTCAGGATCTTTTTAACACCAGCTTGCTGAGCTCGTTCTAGAAGCGCATCAAGCTGATCGAAAACAGCAGGACTAGTTAAATGAGCATGCGAATCAATTAACAAGCGCAATCCTTACTTTAAAGCAACTTCCTCAGCAGGGATTGCTGTATTAAGATGATCAAGAACCACATCTGCTGTCAGCACTTGAGGCAAAATCACAGGTTCTTGCTGCGGGTTTGTTCCATAAAGAACATAAAGAGGAACACTATTTCGACCAAATTTACTCAAAGCTTCTGTGATTACAGGATCGCTTTTTGTCCAATCTGCTTTCATTCTCACAACGCCTGACTGATCCAACTGTTCTTTTACAGTTTCAGAATCAAGCACGAGGTGATTGGCTTGGCAAATTAAGCACCATTTAGCAGTAAAGTCAATTAGAATAGGCTTTCCCTCGCTTCTTAACTGAGCAACACGATCGGGAGAGAAATTTTCCCAATTTGCCCATTCTTTGGATGATGAGCCAGAATGAGAAACTGTTTCTTGGCTATACCAGTTTGCGCGTGGAAATAAAATCACTTGACATCCCATAAAAGCAAAAATGAGAACAAACGCGTACGCTAATATTCTCTTTTTACGACTGACCAAAGGTGAACAACCTCTTCCATAAATCCAAGCTCCAATTGAAAAGCATAAAAAACCACCAAGCAGACAAATCAACGATAAAGAATCGGTTTGAGCGCTAAATACCCAAAGAAGCCATAGAACTGTTGCCATGAGAAGGAAAGCCATTAACTGCTTAAAAGTCTCCATCCAAGCGCCAGGTTTAGGCATAAAACGTAAATAAGAAGGAAAAGCAGCTAATAACAGATAAGGAAAACACATCCCTAATCCCAAAGAAGTAAAGATCATGAGAGATTGAAAAATAGGTAGAGTGACTGCAAATCCGACGGCAGATCCTAAGAAAGGGCCGGTACAAGGCGTCGCAACAGCAGTTGCCAAGACCCCGCTTAAAAAAGAACCCATATAGCCAGACGATTTTTGAGCTGTTTCAGCTTGTGTTTGTCCTGCCCAAGAGGCAAAAAACATTCCCCATTCAAAAACGCCAAATAAACTCAACGCAAAAATAAAGAGAATAGAGGCCAAAATGACAACAAATAACGGTTCTTGTAATTGAAATCCCCAACCGACTGCTTGACCATATGTCCGCAGCATTAGCATAACAGAAGCTAACACCCAGAAAGAGATAATGACACCTACCGAAAACATTAAGCCATGCTTGAAGGTCAACGAACGACTTTGACCTGCCATTTTGACAAAACTCATGACTTTAAAAGACATGACAGGCAGAACGCAAGGCATCAAGTTTAGAATCATGCCCCCAATAAAAGCAAAAAGGAGAGCGAGCGCCAATCCTCCTTCAAAATTCAAAGTAGAGGAGCTAGAAACAATCGCTCCGCTTCCTCCAATCGAAGGCAAAGCAGAATGCGTAGAATCCAATATACTTACAAGACTTTGATCGCCATTTTCTTCAATATAACTATCAATATCAAAAGCTTTTACACTTTCTTCTTGTCCCTTCTTCGTATGAAGAACCAAAACCCCTTTTAATGTTTGACTTTTTGCTCCAATCTCGTCACTTCCTTTTAGATTAACTAAATAACGGTTGGAATCTCCTGCGCTGGGAGCAACAGTAGGATCTATTGAATGATCAATCACATCTTTTTGTTCGGGAAAGAAATAAACACCTCGAATTGTTCCATCTTCAGAAGCTAAAGGGTCTTGAGGAACTTCAAGTTGAACAATTCCATCTTTGCGAATTGTTTTTACTTTTACATGAGTCTGTGGAATTTTAGTCCGAGCCTGCTCAAAAACAGCGGCTATTTCAGCTTTCGAAAGAGATTGCTCCGAGGAATTAAGAGATAAATTAGCAGATGCTGATCCTGGTTGACAGGTTAAAGATGAGCATACAAGCCACTTGACATTAGCCTTAATAGAAAGATTAGCTTGAGAATCCATTTGAGTAGGAGGAATGACCTGGCTTAATAACGTGACTTCGCTATTATAACCAAATCCTACCATGTCAGCTACTGTGAATTTCTCTGGAAATGGCCATTGTAGAGGCCCGGCTTCAAATCCTTGCGGTAATTCCCATTCTACTTTTAAAGGAATTCCTGCATCTCCCGGATTTTTCCAGTAAACATGCCAACCTTCTTCTAATTTTAAATGCAAGGCAATCCAAAAAGGACGGCCAGGTTGAATGGTTTCTTCCTCCTTCAAAAGTTCAACTTTAACATGCGAAGGACCGCCAATAATTGCAGAAGCCTGAAATGGCATCATTAATCCAATGATCGCGACGAGAAAGAAACGAACAGTGTTTAGCATGAAAATAATCTCCTTACTTTATACAGCTCTAAAGAGCCTTTTAACCTGGGGATGACGCTCACTTAACCAATCAAAAGACAAAATATTCAATTTTTCCCTATAAATGCGAAGTCATCTTGACAAATAGAACCTGATCGGTTATCCAATTTGTAACAATTCAGCAATCCCAAAATAAAATTAAAATTAATAAAGAGTACTATTATAAAGGATTTTTAAATGTATGTAAACATTATTGTTCTAACTAGTAATCCTTTTTTTGAGGCTTACTCTCAGTCCGACCTCTTGGGAAAGCTTATTTTCCTCGCACTTTATGCTCTTTCGATTTGTAGTTGGACCGTTTTAATTTATAAAATTTGGATGACTTATCAGGCAAAAAAGTATGCTTTTCGGTTTCATGAAGCCTTTCAACTTCAAAAATTTAATCCGTTAAGCTTAGACTGCGATAGCATGAATAAGAAGAAAACAATCAATCCTTTTTTAGATCTTTACCAAATCTTAAAAAAACAATGCTTAGAAGTCCTCGCTAAAAACCGACATTTTAGTAAACTTCAATCGAATGAGTCAACAAATCCCAGCTTTAATCAGTCAGCCAGTGCCTCTTATTTATCTCTGAGCGATATTGATTTTGTTGCTTCTCACCTTTCCACTCAAGTTGCTCAACAAGTAAAAAGTTTAGAAAAATATCTGTATATTTTATCCACAACGGTTAGTCTGGCGCCCTTTTTGGGATTATTAGGAACTGTTTGGGGAATTTTAACAACTTTTTCCGAAATGCAAGCTCAAACTGCTGGCAGCACTCATCAAATGGTTTTAGGTGGATTATCTCTAGCTTTAGCAACAACTGTTCTAGGCTTATTAGATGCAATTCCTGCTTTAATAGGTTATAATTATTTGAAAAATTCCATTCGCGACTTTGCAACTGAAATGGAAGGATTTTCTAACGAAATCCTCGCTGCTGTTGAACTTCAGTACCGTAAAGTTGATGCTTAGAGCCTGTTAAATCCTTTAATGGGTTAATAGAGAAATCTTGAATGTAATTCTAAGTTAATGATGATAAGGCTTAATGAACTTTATCCTATTTTAATGGTCTAGGTTGAGCAGTCTTGGTGTTTGGCGAAATGCAACGGAGGTCTTGTATGCTAAGATTGATTAGATTGTATACAGGCGATGATGGGCAATCCCATATAGAGAAAAGCGAAATACCCTATACAATCTCTAACGAACGCAATCAACATTCTCCTTGGTTTCCGGTCACAAATGTATGCTTTGCAGAATCTCCCCCTGGTTCGTCTCTTGATTGGCATACTGCTCCTCAACGTCAATATGTCATTACTCTTACTGGTTCACTGGAATTTACAACTCGAAATAAAGACAGATTTATTCTTAATCCAGGTGATATCTTGCTCGCTGAAGATACAACAGGCGGAGGTCATAAATGGCGTTTAGTCAATGATCAGCCCTGGCGTCGCATTTATATTCAACTTCCTGAAGATTAATTACTCTATCAAGATAAACAGAGGAACAGGATGGGAAAGATGAACAGGATAAGAACAAAACAACACATTGAAATCCTGATCTAACCGCCGTCATTTGTAAAAACTTTATTGTGTTATCCTGTCTATCCTTCCCATCCTCTTATTTCTATAAACGAAAGCTAAAGAATAAAAATTGAATGAACAGGACTAGCTTGCGAACGAGCAAAGAAATTTGCCTTTAATTATGATGCAATTTCACTCTTTCAAAGAGATTAGCATGTTTCCCGAATTCTTATATGAAATTAACCTATGGATCCTCTTTCCTATCCTGACTTTGACTTATCTTCTTTCTATTATCGTGGGCTTTCGTATCGGAAAGCAAACAACGCTGAAAGAAGAAAAAAAGAATTTTTTATTTCAATTCTTCAAATTTCAATCTTAAGCCTTGTCGTTCTTCTAGTCATTTTTACCTTTGCAATGGCAGCCATTCGCCATGAAACGCGCAAAACCCTTATTCAAGAAGAATCAAGCGCCATTTACACAGTAAATTTAAGGGCTAAACTCTTACCTAAGGCAACTCAACCAGACATTCAAGAGTTAGTGCGCCTTTATTACAAATTACGCTCAGAAGAGCTTTCATCTAAATATGATGCGACTAAATTAAAACGCATTGAGAAAAGTACTCAGAAACTTCAACTAACAATTTGGGATAAAATTGTTGAAATTGCAAAAACTCATCCAGAAGACCATGCATTTTCTCTTTTACTAGAATCTGTCAATAATATGATTAATCTTTACTCAAAAAGGGAAATGGAAATGGCAAATCATATTCCTGATATCATTTTCTTTCTTTTATTTTTTGCTTCTGCTGCATCGTTACTATTGGCGGGATATTCTTTAGGGCAAGAACGGTCCAATCAATTTCTTCCGATCTCCATCTTAGCTAGCCTCCTACTTGTCATGATAATTGTAATTATTGATTTAGATGGTCCGCGTGGTGGACTTATTAAGGTCAGTTTAAGTAATATAACCAATATCAGAGATTTGACTATCCAAGTACCAGATTGAACGGTTTTTCTTCTTACAAAAGAGAGATCTAAAATTTTAATTGATGAGGCATCATTGCATATTCGAAATGCTCTCTTAAAATAAGTTGAAATTTAAAGACTTAACGAGCGATAAAAGAATCTCACATTCTCTTTTATTTTATACAGGAAATTCCCACACCTGTATGGGATGAATTTCATTGATGATTTGAAGGAAAGGGTATTCCATCCATGGCAAGAAGTCGCATTTCATTCTCCGGACATTCCACAATTGAGGAACCTACCGTCAATTTAACTCCGCTTATTGACGTTGTCTTTGTTATTTTGATTATGTTTATTGTCATTGCCCCTTTATTAGAACTAGATCGCGTTGAGCTTGCCGACGGACCTGCAGCTGCCCTAAGTCCGGCCTCTTCGGTGCAAGAAAGCAGTCCCATTACCATCTATGTTCATGCCGATAATACGATTTGGTTTAATCAACAGTCTCTCACTCCAGCAGAACTTGTCGTCCAATTAAAAGAAGCGAAAATGAGATTTCCGCAAGCTCGTCCTCAAATTTTTCATGATAAAAAAGCTCATTTTGGGACTTACCAAGCTGTTAAAAATGCCGCTGAAGCGGCTGGGTTTTCCCATATCGATATTATTTTAAAACCAGCTTAAAAAGATTTTGAAACTGAATAAAAACACATGTCCGATCACGTTGATTCATTTCTCTCTTATTCTTCCCGGCAAAAATCGCTTGTGTTCAAAATTGCGTTGTTTGTCATTGCGATTCATTTAGGAGGGTTGGGAATAGGAACTTTTTGGAATCCTTCTCCTCCACCCCCCAAACCTCGTTCCAAAGTAATTGTCCAAACTATTAACCTCAAACCTATGATTCAATCTACAACAATTGAAAATCCTTCTCTTTCTGTCAATGAGCCTCCACCAATTCTAGCGAATCCTCCTCAAGAGGAGTTTAAAACAGAACCACCTCTTATTGCAGAACTTTTAAAAGAAGATATTCCACCAAAAGTAGAACCCAAGCAGGAAGAACCCTCTAAAATAAAAAATCCTCAGAAAGAAGAGCCTTCTAATAAAGCTGAGGAGCTATCTAAAGAAAAAGAAGAGATTCCTTCTAAATCCGAAGAGAAGCCGAAACCAACTCCTCAACCAGAAAAACCTGCAGCTCTTGAGTCATCTGCTAAAAAAGAAACTCCGCAGCCCAAAACCCCTGTACAAGAAGTCAAGAAGCCAACACCAGCCAAAAAAGTAGAACCTGCGAAAAAGACTGTTGAGCCTAAAAATACCGAGCCAAAGAAAAAACCTACTAAAACTGAAGCAGCGAAGCCTAAAGCAGCGGATGATGTAGAAAAAAAGAGGCAGCAAGAGAAAACAGAGGCAGAGAAAAAGCGTCAGAAAGAACAAGCAGAAGCAGAAAAAAAACGCCAACAGGAGAAGGTTGAAGCAGAAAAAAAACGTCAACAAGAAGCAGAAGCGGAAAAAAAACGTCAGCAAGAATTAGCTGTAGCTCAAGAAGCTGCTCGTAAACGAGAGCAAGCCCTTTTAAACAAAGCGAAAGAAAATCTTGCAAAAATGAGTGAAACACGTGATAAGATTAGCACCTCTTCCTCTTCTTTAAACTTAGCAGCAACAGAACTTCCTAAAGAATTAACTTTGCAAGTAGATGCTTTACCTATTGGAGAAGTGGGAGGGTCAGGAGAGTGGGGAACAAATGAAATTAGCTACAGCGGAGAAGTTGCTGCTCGCTTAAAAATGGCTTTAAAGCTTCCTGACTATGGAGCTGTTAAAATTGAATTGACACTTGACCGATCGGGAAAAGTGATTAAAGTCAAAACTGTTCATAGCGAGAGCAATAAAAATAAAGTCTATGTGGAAAGCAAGGTTCCAGCCCTCTTATTCCCATCTTTTGGGCAGCGTTTTCAAGGGGAATCTCAAAAAACTTTTTTATTGACTCTTCAAAATGATTCTTAATGTTGAGAGGACAAGTATGAGAGTGTCATATTTTATTTGGATAGCAGCTATTTTAAATTTATTTTCCTTCAACCACTTATTAGCCGGAGAAGGAGAAGATCCAATTGTCGTCAAGTTGGCCACTGAAAGCACGCTTTCCCCTTTATACTTTCTTCCGCTACAACATGATCAATCAGATTTCAATGATTCTTATATTAAGCAACTAGAACGCATTTTAACATTTGATTTTAATCACAATGGAATGACTTTCGTTGTCAAACGCACCTCTGAAAATGATCAACTTGGACAAAGCGGTTCTTTTAACAAACTAGGGTCTTCTTATAGTTGGAAAGAACGCCATATTTTTTATGTGATCAAAGGTCAAATCCAAGGCCAATCATTAACCCTTCTTGCTCTAGATGTTCAAAATCAATCGTTAAAAAGCACTGATGCTTTTCCTCTCACAGGAGATCTAGCACAAGACCGACGACAAATCCATCGTACGGCAGATGTTATTTATAAAGCTCTTTTTGGAACGGAAGGAATCGCCTCCACACGCATTTTATATACAATTAAAACAGGTAATTCGCCTGATAGCAGCAAATGGATTTCAGAAGTTTGGGAAGCTGACTATGATGGGGGCAATGCACGCAAACTGACACAAGAGCGTTCTTACTGCGTCACCCCTGCTTATATTCCTCCTAAACCAGGTTACACCACAGGTGGATTTTTATATGTCTCTTATCAGCTTGGGCAGCCCAAAATTTTTATCTCTTCTTTAAAAGAAGGCAAGCCGTCTCGCCTTACTTCTCTTAGAGGCAATCAGCTAATGCCTGCCATCTCTCAACAGCGAGATAAAGTTGCTTTTATTTGCGATATTACAGGCAATCCAGACCTATTCTTGCAGCCTTTTAGTCCTGAAAAGGGAGCTATAGGCAAGCCTTATCAAATCTTCTCAGCTCGTCAAGCCACCCAAGGTTCGCCTACATTTAGTCCTGATGGCAAACGGATTGCTTTTGTCTCGGACAAAGATGGCTCACCTAAGATTTACGTACTTGATATTCCAGCTCCTGGAACCACTTTGAAAGATATTAAAGCCATTCTCATCACAAAGGCCAACAGAGAAAATACAGCGCCTGCCTGGTCGCCTGATGGATCTAAAATTGCTTATTGTGCCCGTTCAAAAGGAGAACGCCAAATCTGGATCTATGATTTTAACACTAAACAGGAAACGCAAATCACGCAAGGAGCAGGACATAAAGAAAACCCTTCTTGGGCTCCTAATAATCTCCATCTCGTTTTCAACTCTTCAGATCCTAAATCAAGCGAACTCTTTATTATTAACTTGAATCAAGCAGAGGCAACCCAAATTACTTTTGGTTCAGGAGAAAAACGCTTTCCTAATTGGGAACCTCGTTTTCGCTAAGCTGTCGCTTTAAATTTAAGGGCAATATCATCTATGCTATTGCCTCTCTCCTTTTTCTTTTATTAAAAAACATTCAAACTTTTGTACAACAATAACAATCACCTCAGATTTTTAAATCTTAACCAACTCATTATTAACAACTATCACTCCGATCTGATTTTTTTTGCCAATATGATCCTCTTATGCTAAACTGCATTTCCATCAATAAATCTTTCTTGATTCTCTTCTAATTTCTAAGGAATCCTTATGAAAACACGGCAACTTTTCTTTTTGATAACCCTTTTAGGGGCTGTTTGTACACTTCAAAGCTGTAGAAGAAATAGCAGTGATGTGTGGGAAGATACTAAATCTGCTGGCCGGCACATGAAGCGAGGAGTCAGAACTTTAGGCGGCAAGCAGGGAGATTCACGTCAAATTCGCAGTCGTAGTGATTTTGAATGTGTAGAAGACGATTGCTGTTATCCTCAAGGCAATTTTCAAGATTGTAATTATCAAGATTCTAACTATCAAGATAGCTGCACTCCTCAAGACAATTACGATTACTACTCGCAAGACAACTATGGCAATGTTCGTGCGAGTGATTATATTCCTATCGATGATCCAGCAAATGAACTTGCGATGGCTGATATGGTAGCTCCGCCACCTTCTGAAACCCCCGGAGAAGCGGGTAGTTCTATTCCAGGTATTCAAGCCTTTAGAGATCCAAGTACAATTCCTCAATTAGCTGGTATTTTCCGTCCGATTTATTTCGACTATGATAGCAGCATGGTGAAAGGACAGCAAAACCTTCAAATCATTCATGCCATTGCAGACTTTTTACGTTATCATCCCAATGTTTATATGTTTGTTGAAGGTCATACGGATGAAAGAGGACCTCAAGCTTATAACTTAGCGTTGGGATCTCGTCGTGCTAATGCAGTACGCAACTTGCTGATCAGCGAAGGCGTTAACCCAGATCGTTTATTTACGATTTCCTATGGAAAAGAGCGTCCTGTTGTTTTAGAACGCCATGAAGAAGGCTGGTCAAAAAATCGACGTGCTGAGTTTAAAATCTATGAACGCTAAATGGTTTTGTCTATTTGCGGTCCTAGTCCTGTTTTTACAAACAGGATGGACCGCTCCACCACCCTATCCAAATTCTCGCCCTGCTCCGGCTCCGGCTCAAGGCGATGATTTAAATAGTCTCGCTAGACAATTTAAAACAGCGCTTGCTGATCTTAAACATGAAGTGCGCAATCATGAATCTGAAATCCGCATTTTTGAAGAAAAGCTGCAAAATCAAGAGTCTTCCTTTGAGCAGCTTAGGCAAGAACTTTTGGATGATGTACAATCTCAGAGAGATTTTGCTAGAGCCTCTAACATTAACTTAGAAGGAAAAGCAGAAACGCTCGATCAGTCCATTAAAAACCTCGAAACATTGGTGAGAGGAGTGATGGCTGACTTACGCCAAATTAAAACACAAGCAAATGATTCTGTGACAATCCTTGGGCAATACAAGCAGAAAATTACTGAACTTGAGCAATTAGCCGAGACGCAAAACCAGCATATGCACAATTTAGAAGCTGCTTTGCAATCGATGATGGAGCTTTTACAGGCAAAAGAAGCAGCAAAAGAAATTGCTTTAAAAGGAAGTAATGAAGCATTAAGAACTTACAAAGTTCAAGCTGGCGATAGTCTTGAAAAAATTGCTCGATCACAAAAAGTCTCGCTTCAAGCTTTACGTGAAGCCAATCAATTGACTAATGACCGCATTATTGTTGGACAAATCCTAAAAATTCCCTAAACTATGTCTTTATCATCTCAAGCGATTGGAGTTTTTGATTCAGGCGTTGGTGGTTTGACAGTTCTGAAGCAATTAATGCACGTTCTTCCTCATGAGCGCTTTATTTACTTTGGTGACACAGCCCGTGTTCCTTATGGAAACAAAAGCCGTCAGACCATTATTCGTTATTCTATCGAGAATACGATCTGTCTCCTTGAGAAAAATATTAAATTATTAGTCATCGCCTGCAATACAGTTTCTGCTTTAGCTCTTTCTAAATTACGTCAACTTTTTACAATTCCTATTGTAGATGTGATTGAACCAGGTGCGGAAAAAGCAGCCGCTATGACACGTCATCAACACATTGCTGTCTTGGGAACACGCGCCACTATTCAATCTGGAGCCTATCAAACAGCTATACGAAAATTAATTCCTCAAGCGGCCCTTTTTCCTATTGCCTGTCCCCTATTTGTTCCCTTAGTGGAAGAACTATGGATGGATCATCCAGCAGCTCATTTAATTGTCCAAGAGTATTTAAGTCCCTTAAAAACAGAATCTATCGACACAGTTTTATTGGGATGTACCCATTACCCCTTGCTTAGTTCGTTAATTCAACAAGAAATGGGACCAAGTGTTCAATTAGTTGATTCAGCTTCTACTTGCGCGGATCAAGTCAAATCCATCTTACAACAACGTCAACTCTTATCTCCTATTTTACAAGGCCAGCATCAATATTTTGTTTCGGACGATCCAGGAAAATTCCGTGTTTTTGGTGAACGTCTTTTCGGCCATTCTTTAGAAGCAGTAGAATTACTTGCACCAGAGACCATGCATTATGTTGGGTGACTTCTAAAGAAAAAACGCCAAAGGCATAAAAGCACTAAAAAGAAAAATAAAATCAAAAATATAGCATAAGAAGTCGCTTGCTGTACCTCTCGAGCTTGTTCTAATACATAAATTTGGATGAGTTCGCCTTGTGAATTATAGAGCGGTTCAATTTTAAAAATTCCCTCTAATGTAATGACTCTCTGAACAGGAAAAGACCTCAGTTGCCCTTTCACAATTAGCTGTTGATGCAGTTTGTCAGTCGTCGCTAGACAGCAGCTTTTCAGACCTGAATGGGCCGATAAAATTCCGTGCTCAGGGGTCATGGGATACCAAAACCCTCGCACTTGTACAAGTTGATTATGTAAAGAATTAAAAGGATGATTTTCTATAGAAAATTCAGAAGGAAAAGACGCGAGATTGAGTGTTGATGTTGCTAAAATAGAAAAAGGAAAAGCGATTAGTGTGATTAAAACATAAAAAGCCTGTCTTATGAAAGATCGCATATCACTATCATCTATTTGATGTTTTCCAAAACTCTCAGAGCCAGCTCAATCACTTCTCATCGTTTGAATTTGAGTTCTTTTCTCCTAGAATGAAGAAAATCATCTCGAATTCAAGCCATTAGAGGTTATTTAACAGGATCTAAATCCTGATCTATTTTCTACAAATATCTAGTGTTAGATAAATTAATTGCAAAATCAATTTTAATTCTTTTATGATAATTTCATTTTAATTAGGGTGTGTCTTCAACATGCTGGCGCCCTATAGATGCTGTCTTAGAAAATTGCCCTAAAAGGAATTTTTAAATCAAAAAGGCCCTAAGGTTCAACTATGATGAGCGAGAGATTAGAAGACATGACTCATTTTCTTTTTACTTCCGAATCAGTTTCAGCTGGTCATCCTGATAAAGTCGCAGATCAAATTTCAGATGCGATTCTGGATGCCTGCTTAACCAGTGATCCTAATGCCCGAGTGGCATGCGAAACACTTGTTTGTCGCGGGCTTGTCGTCATAGCCGGCGAAATTACCACATATGCAACGATTGACTATCAAGAAGTTGTACGCAAAACAATTCAAGAAATTGGTTATGATGATCCTTTGATGGGATTTGACTTTCAATCTTGCGGAATTATTTCCTCTATTAGCAAGCAATCGCCCGATATTGCCCAAGGAGTGAACGAATCGCAAAATGTGTATAAAGAGCAAGGGGCAGGCGATCAAGGCATTATGTTTGGTTATGCATGTGATGAAACACCTGAATTGATGCCATTGCCTATTATGTTAGCACATAAAATTGTTCGTGCTTTACGTTTTAGAAGGCAAAAAGGAACACTTAATTATTTACGTCCTGATGCGAAGTCTCAAGTAACCATTGAATATGATGAAAACCATTATCCTGTACGTCTTCACACAGTTGTCATTTCGACTCAGCACAAAGAAGATGTCGATCAAGCAAAAATTGCTGAAGATATGAAAGAGTTGGTGCGCCAAATTACTCCGGCCCATTTGATTGACGAAAATACATTGTTTTATGTAAATCCAACAGGCCGTTTTGTCAGTGGAGGTCCTGCTGCCGATAGTGGATTGACAGGCCGTAAAATTATTGTAGATACTTATGGAGGAATGGGACGTCATGGAGGAGGAGCTTTTTCAGGAAAAGATCCTTCTAAAGTCGATCGTTCTGCCAGTTATGCAGCACGTTATATTGCGAAAAATATTGTCGCGGCTAAGTTAGCCAGACGATGCGAAGTACAAATTTCTTATGCAATTGGTGTTCCTTATCCCATTTCGATTAAAGTCGATACATTTGGAACAAGCGTGGTCAGCGAAGATTTACTGAGTCATGTCATTCCCTTAGTCTTTAATTTAAGTCCTAAAGGTATTATTCAAATGTTAGATCTTAAACGTCCTATTTACCGCCAAACAGCTTATGAAGGCCATTTTGGACGTGATGATGCGAATTTTACTTGGGAAAGAACGGATCGCGTACAAGCTCTGCTAGATGCAATCAAGCAAGAATCTTTTTTAGTTTCAAGCTGCCAACATGCAGAAGAAAGCAAAAGGTAAAAAAAATAGAGATAGAAGGTTAAACACAGATCTGCACTAACGTTTCATCGATCAAGTTGTTCCTTCTGTCTTCTTTTTTCACCTAAACGACATCTAAAATACCAATCATCTATATGTCTTCTTCTTCCTTTTCTTATCCTTTAATGAACATCCTCTGCCATGAATTGCAAGAAAGAGTAGCCAACTTTAAAGTCATCGCTTGTTTGCCCCATGATCTCTGGCGTTTTTTTATTATTTTAAAAGGATCGGATCGACAAGAAGCTCTTTTCTTTTGTTTTACTCCTCCATTTATTCGATTTCATTTCGTTCAGTCTTCTGTTATTTCCCCACATCATTCATCACATCCATTGGGATCTCTTTTGCAAGGTGCTGTCTTTAAAAAAGGAGCTTTATTGCAGCAAGATCGCATTCTTCAACTGACTTTTGAAACCCCAGAAGGTGAGAGATTATTTATCGGTGAATTTTTTTCAAAACATCCAAATTATTACTTAATCAAACCCGACGGCCACATTTTATTTAGTCTTTATTCTCTTCATCGCTCTCATTATCAATTGCCTTCTCTCCAACCCTTATTTTCATCCCAGCCCCCTCTATGGTCAAATCATCAAGAGGTCGAGCAAGCATATGCCGAGCTGGAAAAACAATCAGCATTGATTCAAGAAAAAGATACTCTCAAGGCGCAGTTCAATAAACAGCATAAAAAACTAAAGCAAAAAGAAGAGGAATTATTAGACAATTTAAGGCAATGCGAACAATGGCCTCAAATTCAGCACGAGGGAGAACTCATCAAATTTCACTTTGCTTCCATTAAAAAAGGAAGTTCTTCTCTTACTTTACAAGATTGGATGTCTGATCAACCCTATCATTTAACATTGGATCCAGCTAAAACTCCTCAAGAAGAAATGGCGGCACGCTTTCGTCGAGCTAAAAAGCTGCAAGCGGGAATAGCTCCTTTAACTCAATACTTAAAACGCATTCAATCAGAACTCCATGTTCTCGAAACACAAAAACAGCAATTAGATCAGCTTCAGACACTAACTGAACTTTCCTCTTTCAAGTCTAACTTGTCTTTTCTGTCTTCTAAGGCCCATCCGTCTCTTTCTTCTGTTGCTTCTTCATCATTGCCCTATCGAGAGTATATCTCAGCAAGCGGGCTAAAAATTTGGGTAGGAAAAAATGCAAAGGCTAATGATCGTTTAACCTTTCAACTTGCGAATGGACGGGACTGGTGGTTGCATGCTAAAGGCTATGCGGGTTCTCATGTCATCATTCGCCTTGGCAAAACACAGGAACCTGATCGTGAAACACTAAAAGATGCAATGCAGCTTGCCCTTCATTATAGTAAAGCGCGCGCTCAAGGAGAGGCAGAAATTTCTATAACACAACGTAAATATGTTTCAAGATTGGGAAGAAAGGCAGGACTTGTACAAATTTCCAAACATCAAACAGTTTGGATTCGCTTAGATTCTAACCGTTACCAATCTTTGCAAGAACGTTCAAAAAAACATTAATTTACAAACATGCCCTTGCCTGCAAACGCTTGCAGGCAAGAGAAAAGTATGTTTAATCGAGAGGAGTAATTGTACGTTTTACAGCCTCTGATTCAAAACCTAAAGCATCTACAGAAACAATAAAATATGTATATTTTCTTCCTGACTGACGCCGGATATCTTTAAACTTTAATTTCTCCTGATCAGCTCTTACAGTCCCTGCTAACTGTTGTAAATCCTTATCACGATAAATGCGATATTCAACAGGTTGATCATTCCCTTTAGGGGCTTTCCAAGTTAAAATATTGATATAATTAACTTTACGAGAAGAGAATTTGGCGACTTGACGTCCTTTCACATGTCTTGGAGGTGAAACGATGATAGGCGCAAGATAAGTGAACTGATCAGCAGGTGTAATAGAAGAAGTGCCCAAGCTCGTGATGACTCTAATATCAACCGTTCCTACGCTTCCTAAAGGTGCAACAGCAACGATTGATGCACTAGAATTAACGATAAAGCTTAGGGCAGGCTTATCGCCAAACAAAACTTGTGAGACTTGAACAAAATTTGTTCCTGTAATTGTAACACTTGTTTTGCCATTTGTAGGCCCAGAATTTGGAGAAACGCTTGTGACTGTAGGAAGTGAACCAGAAGTAATGGCCAATCCAAAAGGTAAAACTCCTACTGTAATCGGAGTTCCTACCTGAAGAGTTGCCAGATTAATTGGAATAATACTTCCAGGAACAGCAAGGTTATCATCTGCTTCTGCAACATAAAGAATTGATCCATCAGGAGTTAAATCCAAACCCGTCAAAAAGGTGGCATTGACTACAATAGGCATTCCTGCTGTATTGGTCCTGATATCAATTGGAGTCACAATTCCAGGATCAGATTCAGAATTAGAAACATAGGCTGTCAAACCATTAGGAGCAATTGCGATAAAAAAAGGATCCTCGCCCACTGGAATGGTCGCAATTGCTAGATTAGTAGCAAGATCAATAGCAGTTACATTATCACTATCCGAATTGACAACATAAGCCTTAGTGCCATCTGGCGTAATCGCAAGGCTGATAGGTTCATCTCCTACAGGAATAGTGGCAATAATAGTGTTGGTGGCAAGATCGACGGTACTCACGCTATTTGTTGCGGCCGTCACAATGTAGGCCTTTGTGCCATCTGGTGTAATGGCAATGTCAATTGGAGCCCCTGCTATCGGAAAACTTTCTATCACTGCCTGGGCTGCAAGATCAATAATGGTGATATCATTAGATTCTGAATTAGCCACATAAGCTCTTGCACCATCTGGTGTAATCGCAATACCAATCGGTGCATTTCCGACTGTAATCGTTGCAATTACAGTGTTCGTTGCGACGTCAATAGCAGATACACTATCTGATCCTCCATTGCTCACATAAGCCCTTCCTCCATCAGGCGTGATGGTAACAATTTGCGGTGCCATTCCTACCGGAATAGTCGCAATAACTTGTTGAGTTGCAAGATCAATGACAGATACCGAGTCTGATCTTATATTTGCAACATAAGCAAAAGGAGCTCCGAGTAAATTCTCAGAATGAAGGGCAAAGAAAATCAAAAAAATCGATAAAAAGCGGACAAAAATCCTATTCATTTGTCTTCCCTTAATAAGCTTTTAAGTTGAACCATCAAACCAAAATGATCATCTTTTTATGCCAAGCTTAATTTAAAGGCAATTTTTTAAAATATAGAGAGAAGATAAATAAAAAACCCTTTAGTTAGCTAAAATGATTTTCAGCTCCCTAAAGGGCTTGTGATGAATCGTTGTTCAACTTAATTTTTTCTGATGAATCAGTAAGCAGATTTTTATTAATCTCCTAGGTTTTTCTCATCCGTATCTGTTTCTTGAGTATCTTTTGCATCCTCTTTCAATTCAGTAGTCAATTCGACTATTTCATCAAAATTAAAAGCAGATTTTTCAGTGTCCCAGCCAATTGCTTTTAAGACTTTATACAAATCAGACATTGCTCCTTCTCTAAAAAGAGCTTGAACAAGAATGAGAACTCCGGCTAGCGTAACTGGATTTTCTATTAAGTTACGCTTAAACTCATTGCTTCTTAGCCATGCCAGAAATTTTTCTTCTTCGTAAGCTTGAATTTTGGCTTCTCTTTCTATCTCTAATCGCAACTCTTCCTCAGTTTGAGGTCTTGTCAGTTCTTCAACATCTAAACCTGATAAGTCTTTAAATAATTCTCGAATTCTTTGTTCTTTATGATAGAGTGCATCTGCTTCTGCTCTTGCTTGATTAAAAGACTCGGCTTTTTTTTCTCTTTCTTCTTCTAATTTCAATTCTTCCTCAGTTTGAGGTCTTGTCAGTTCTTCGACATCTAAACCTGATAAGTCTTTAAATATTTCTCGAATTCTTTGTTCTTTATGATAGAGTGCATCTGCTTCTGCTGCTTGATTAAAAGACTCGGCTTTTTTTTCTTTTTCTTCTTCTAATTTCAATTCTTCCTCAGTTTGAGGTCTTGTCAATTCCTTAACATCAAGGTCTTCAAATGCTTCAAAACATGCCTTCGTCTCTTTAGCAAGAATTTCAATTAACTCTTCTTTAAATTTATTCTTAACTTCTTTCGTTTCTACATCCTGAGCATCTGGAGCTAGGCTTAAATGACCAAAATCTTCTTGTTCAACCTCAGCTTCTTGTTCAGTTGTCCAGAAATCTATTTCTTCTTTCTCCCTCATCGCTTGAAATATTTTAATAACTGTTCCCACATGACCAGCCTGTAGTTGTCTTCTCAAAATCAAGAAAAAACCCGCTAAAGTTCCAAGATTCTCACTGAGATCTTTTTTAAAGGCTTCACTTTTCAGCCATTCTCTCACTGCCAGTGGCAGTTGTGCGTTATGTTTAGCAGCTGCTTTTTCAATATTTGGATTAAATGTCGTGAACACATCGTCCTCTAAACCCCCAAAAGCTTCATCCCAGCTTGATACAATCATCTGTTGGCAAATTTCTGATGCTGTTTTTACAGCTGCAGGATTCTCTTCCAAATAGTGTTGTATTTGCTCGACTGGTGCCAAATCTTGGCTTTTGAGTTCTACATTCGGTTTTTCTTTCTGAGCAACAGTTGATTTGTCGATTTCAATCTGACGATCTACTGACTCTTCTGTAACTTGCCTTTCCACTTCCTCATCTTGATGAGCTGCTTGTTGATCTAAAGAAGAACTTTGTTCTTTGATCTCTTGATCTTCGTGTTCAATTAACGACTCTTCTAAAAGTTGTTTAGGATCTATTTCCTCTCCAGATGGAATGTCTTCTTGTTTAAAACTTGGCTGTGCCATATCGTCGTTTTTAGGCTGGACGACCTCTGGTTTTCGATAAAAATTTTCAGGCTCCTCAAAAATACACAGGTCATAATTTTCTTCTTCTTTTTTATTGGAATTGGAATTTGGGAGAACCTTTTCTACAGCTTTTTGGACATGTTTTAAGCCTAGCTCACGATATTGTCTAGCTTCCTCCATTAACTTGCTGACTTTATGTTTCGCTTGTTCGCGATTAGCTCTATAAGTGGATGAAAATTCTGAAAATATTGTATCTAAAAGACGCATCACTTTGAGCTCTGCTTGCTTTAAATGAGATCTCTGGATATTAGCGTCCCATTTAAGTTCAGAGGCAACAGAAGTCCACATAATAGTGTCTACCCAGCGTCGACCTGGAATATTCATAATTTCCCTAAAATATTAGAATAAGAGTTAAATTTAGCTCTATTATAAATCGTAAATTTAAATATTAGATTAAGAATTCGAGATTCCCAAAAGAAATAAAACTATTGAAAAGTTAAAAAATTTAAAATATATGACTATTCTTAAAAGAAGATTATCAAGCAAAATTAACACGCCATTTGGCATAAAAAAAGCCGAGCAAAAGCAGCCTATCTTTACATCGAGTAAGGATAACTGTTAGCCCGGCTTCATGAAACACGAATCGGATGAATTACTCTTCATCTTTAAATCGATAACCCACTCCACGGACAGTTTCAATTCCATCGAAATTAGGACCTAGCTTTTTGCGTAGCGAAGCGATATGTACGTCGATATTGCGGTCAATAATAAATGCGTCATCATTTTGAACATCATCCAAAAGCTGATTGCGAGTTAACACTTTACCACGGTTAAGCAATAAACGACGAAGAATGCCAAATTCAGACAATGTTAAAGGAATTGCTTTATCTTTTTTGCGCAAAAGATAGCGATCAGCTTCCATTGTAAAATCGCCAAATGAGATCACTTTGGTCTCTTGTTCGGTTTCTTTTCCACGACGCAAAACAGCTTTAATGCGTGAAAATAAAACTTTTAAGGAGAAGGGCTTTGCTACGTAATCGTCGGCTCCTAATTCTAGTCCCAATACAACGTCTAATTCTTCACTCTTCGCAGAGATGATAATAATGGGAATATGGTTATAATCTGGATTACTGCGAATTTTACGACAAACATCCAATCCATTCAAGCCTGGTAGCATGATGTCCAGAACAATTAAATCAGGCCTTTCTCTTTCCACTGCCATAAAGCCATTCAATCCATCCGATTCTACATGCACCTTATAGCCGGCAAGTTCTGCCTGTAGTTTAATTAAAGAAGCAATATCTTCTTCATCTTCAATAACTAAAATTTTTAATTTTTGCATTGTGACTCCCACTTAATAACTTGTATACTTCCTTGTAAAGATTAGATCATAGAAATTATTTAAAATCACCTATTTCTAAACTAGAATCATCAGCTCTGCTAGTCTTTACAATTAATGTTTCTTAACTCTCTGTCTTTATTATACACAAAAATAATTATTAAAAGGAAAAATTATTTGAAATCAATAAAAAAAGAATTAATTTTTAGTTAACCTCTCAAATTAATATTACTTATTTTGAAGCATTAACAAAATTTTTTTGGTCAGTTTTCTCTCTAAAAAATTGTAACTTTTATCTTTATTTTTATCTGAAAACGCTTTAAACTTTACTCTTTGATCATTTAACTTTTACAAGTTTTTTAGAAAGGACTTGACCTCTTATGTTTTACGTGCTCTTACTTTATGCCTTATTTGCAAGTGTGTTTACTATTGCGAAGACAGGGCTTACATATGTTCAGCCTTTTTTTCTAGTTGGGACACGGATGCTATTAGCAGGAATCATCCTCTTAAGCTATCAAATTTTTGTCAAAAAGCAATCATTGGCATTTGATCGCAAAACATGGGGACGTCTTTTTCTCTTAGCTGTTTTTAATATTTATTTGACTAATGTCTTTGAGTTTTGGGGATTAAGATACTTAACTTCTTTTAAAACTTGTTTCATTTATAGCCTTTCCCCTTTTCTTTCTGCCCTTTTCTCTTATTTCCTATTTTCAGAGAAATTAACGGGTAAAAAATGGATGGGACTCTTGGTTGGATTCTTAGGATTTATGCCTATTTTAGTGAGTCAAACGTCAAGTGAAGAACAAACAGGTCACTTGTTCTTTTTTTCGTGGGCAGAGTTATCGGTTATGATGGCTGCAATTTGTAGCGTTTATGGCTGGATTGTTTTAAGACAACTCGTTAACGAGCATCAACTTTCCCCTCTTATGGCTAATGGCATGAGCATGTTCGTGGGGGGAGCTTTAGCATTAGGACACTCAGCTGTTGTAGAAGATTGGCAGCCTTTTCCCGTGACAAACTATCCAATTTTCCTTGAGTGCACAATTTTATTGATCCTGATCTCTAATTTAATTTGTTACAATTTATATGGATCTCTTTTAAAGAGTTATTCAGCTACGTTTATGTCTTTTGCTGGATTTACAACTCCTCTTTTTACAGCTTTATTTGGTTGGCTATTGCTAGGTGAAATTGTAACTTGGCCATTTTATATTTCATTCTGTATTGTTTTGATGGGATTAGTGTTATTCGACCAGGAAGAATTAAAACAATCTTATCAATTGGCGGCCATTTCTAAAGCAAGTAAAGCTTAAATTTTAAAAAAAAGCTTGAACTAGTTGATTGAAATTTTTTTGATTTCCTTGTCTTTTGTTTACCCTTTTGTCTATACAGTAAACAAAAAAACAAGGAGTCAAAAATTTCCGCTATCGCCTATTTTTAGATTTTTAAACATTTAAATTAAAAAATGTTGTCTAAATTTTGTTATCTGATTATAAGGAATCTTTAAGGAACTTATAGTTACTTTTCACATTTAGAGGATCATGACTAATCCAGCTGTAGAAAAAGAAGTCTTTATTGAATTTGATAAAGAATTTTACAAAGATCGCATTGGAACTTTAATTAATCCAAGTGTCAATAGATTTCAAAAAATCTTAAAATCTTATACTCTTTTTAACCTTCTTTTCATTTTATTAATTACTGGAGAAGTTATTTACTTTTTTGTTCATTTAACTTTACTTGTACAAACATTTGTCATGGCAATTCATCTTGCTCTCATTTTTGCCACGATTTTCTGTTATTTTACTCTCCACATGTATGCTCATACGCGGAAAGCAGAAAAATTGATAAGTTTAAAATCTGATTTTGTCGAAGCCTGTCAACACACATCCCAGGAGCCAGAAGGAGATCCTGAGCATCACTTAATGGTTGCTCATGCGTGCTGTAAATTAGCTGCAGAGCTACATGCGCAAGAATATCACATTTATAAATGTCCTTCATGGTGTGTTTTTCTAAGTTCATCTTTTGAAAAATTAAATTGTTGGTGGTTTTGGCAAGATGTTCATTTTATGAAAGAATTACTTTTACAAGCTTGTGTAGAAGAACATATTAAATTAGTACGTATGGAACCTACCGATTTAGAAGCACATGCTGGCTTAGCAAATGCCTACGTTATGCTCTCAGGCCTTTATGTTGATCCTAGAACGGTTGAGGGCCTAGATGACGATCGCTGGATTCCTCGCAATAAATTTAATGAATCATTTAAACAAAAATTTCGATTTATTGCTGAAAGAGCTATTGAAGAATTTAAGATTTTAAGCGATTATGCTCCCCATGATCCTTGGGTACATGCACAACTTGCCTATAGCTATCGCGATTTGCAAATGCCTAAAGAAGAAATAAGAGAATATGAGACAATTCTTCACTTATGTCCAGATGATAAAGAAACTCTTTTTAAACTAGGCAAGCTTTACTTTGAACAAGGTCAAAATGCGAAAGGGTTGCAAGTCTATGAAACTCTTAAGCGATCTAATTATAAAAAAGCTGAGAGTTTAATTCATTTCTATGGCGCTTATTCAACTTATGCGAAGTGTTAAGCCATCTCTAAAAAAGTTTGCGATCTATCTTTCCTCCGATTAAGCTGCAAATGATTGACTGATTAAATAAGGAAGACTTCACTATGTTTTGTTCTCGCTGTGGTGCGAAAATAGATGCCAATTATAAATATTGTCCTAACTGTGGTTCTCAACTCGATTCTGCCTCGATTTCTTCTACACCAATCGATTCAGCTCAAGAATCTAGTGCTCGTTCCGATACTCAAGTTGTTAAGAAAAAACCAATGCCTTTTTGGTTGAAATTAGCCTCTCTCCTCGCAGTTTTAGCTTTAATTGGCGTCACTGCAGGCATTTTATTTACAGAAAGCTGGGTAGATGTCGTGGATCATCAATTAGAAGCTCTGCGGCAAAATGATATTGCTAAAGCCTATTATGCTTATACATCCAAAGACTTTCAATCAGCAACCTCACTGGATCAATTCCGCCATTTCATTGAAGCTTATCCTGTTTTTCTCAACAATCAATCCGCACATTTTACACAGCGGTCGATTGATCGCAATATTGGAACATTGAAAGGAAATTTAACATCTCAGGATCATGTCAATACCCCCATTGAATATAAATTGATTAAGGAAGATGATAAATGGAAAATTCTCAGCATTCGCCTACTTAAACCAGGAAGTATTCAAAATGCGAAAGAAAATAGCCATGCGGAAGATTTGATTGAAGTGACTAAAGCTCAATTAAAAGCAATCCAAGATCAGAAACTTTCAGAAGCTTATCAAGATTATTCTTCTCAAGAATTTAAAGAGGCCACTTCTGAAGAAGGTTTTAGAGAATTCATTAAGCGCTACCCCATTTTGAGTGATTATCACGTGGTTTCATTTCACAAACCTACGATTCGCAATGGAGTGGGGACGTTATCGGTGATTTTACAATCCGAACAAATTGCTGCATATGTCAAGTATTACTTAATTTATGAAGACCAAAAATGGAAAATTTGGAGTATGCGAATCCTTTCACCATCTGAAACCCAAGAAACAGAAGAAAAAGAGAGCAAGCAATCCAAACGCATCACTAAAGAATCCGTCCAACCAACAAGCTTTGGATCAATTTCTCTAGGCGATCAGATAGATGAGCAAGGTCAAATTCAACATCCAACGACGGCTTTTCAAGCAAATTTGAAAGATTTATATGTCGATATTGAAGTCAAAAATGGTCGTAAAGGAAGTGTTGTCTATTTAAGCTTGCAACATTTAGAAAGTGGATCATCGATTCCAGCAAAAGCCTCTATAGAAGAAAATGGCGATACGATGTTGATGTCCGTATTTTCTCCACCAACAAGTGGATGGCCTAAAGGACACTATAAACTCGTCGTGACAACTTCTTCCGGCCTCAGCAATGTCGTCGATTTCACGATTGAATAAATGCAAGGCTTATCAATTGATAGACACTTGATCTATGAACTATTTTAGGCTATATTGACTTTGATTTAAAAACTTCTGCCTTTAAGATTATGTTTATCATTGCTGGCATTTACCGACGCCAACGTTTAATCACGCCAAAAGGAAGCCAAACGCGTCCTACTGCTAATCGCCTCAGAGAGGCTCTATTTAATATTTGCCAACAAGCGATTGAAGAAGCTCAATTTCTCGATATTTTTGCAGGCTCGGGAGCCATGGGCCTTGAAGCCTTGAGTCGCGGTGCTCAATCTGCAACGTTTATTGACTCGCATAAAGAAGCTATTCATTGCATTGAAAGCAACATTGCCCACCTCAAAGTTCAAAACCAAGCACAACTTTTAAGAGGGGAGGCCTTCACTATGTTGAAATGGCTAGAACAGCGAGGACAAACCTTTGACATCATTTATGCAGATCCTCCTTATCAAACTTATGTTCCTCATTCCTCCCAATTTTATAGTGCTCAAATTGTAGAGTGGATAGATGCACACTCTTTACTAAAACCGGGTGGTCTTCTTTTTATCGAAGAAGAATTCCACTCGCAACCTCAAATTGATCACTTAAAAACTCTAAAATTAAAAGATAGCCGCCGAATGGGAAATGCCGCATTGCAACAGTATCAAAAAGAAGAGAGAGAACAAAAGACAGAATAAAGTGATTTTAGTTCTTTTATTCAAAAATTTAAAAAGCTAAATATTCTTTTGCTTTTATCTTCTGCATCCGAATTTTCAAATTTTTTATTGATTTTATTGATTTCTAGACATACAAAAGGGGCAACATTTTAAAGGAGTTCGACAATGTTTAGGTCGCTTATTACCTTTGCCACGCTCATCTGCTTGATTGCCTCTTCTTCTCTCTTAGCTGATTGCTGTCAAAGCGTGGATGTATCAGTTGGCTGGAGACGTGATTATGTGGACTGGAAAGTCAGTCGTATCCACTCTTCTGGTTACACCCCTGGACGCGCTAAATCAGAGATTTCTTTTAAAGATATCAATAGTTATACAATTAGCGCCAAATCAAAGTGGGCAGGTTCGGCCTATTATGTCCGTTTATCTGGTGAATATGCCACAACATTTAAAGGACAGGCTCATGAACACTTTAGAGTCAATAGTCCCTATCTTTACTTTCCTGTTGATGTTCATACAAGCGATCCTATCAGAAGAAACAGTGAAATTTTTGATATTGATGGGGCGGTTGGTTATCCTTTATCTTTTTGCTGCTGCCGTCTAAGTGTTGTCCCTTTGATAGGTTTTTCATTCCATCGACAACGTTTACGTGTCAAAGCACATAAGAAATGCTGCCACTCTGGCTGTCCTTGTGAATCAAGTAACGACATTGATATTAATGGCTATTCTTCTTCTACTTCTGCTACCTCTAGCTGTTGTTCTTCATCTTGCAACTTTTGTGAATCTTCAAGCGGCGAATTTTGCTTATGTTCATCTAATCCATTTATCTATGCTGATTGCACAAATCCTTTTTCAAGCTCTTCTGATACTAATATTCCACATGAGTTAGGGCTTTGCACTCATCATCGAACAAGCAGCTATCGCTTTACCTGGTATGGATTTTATCTAGGAGCAGATATTGCTTATGCTTTGGATAGCTGTTGGACCCTTTTCTCTGAACTTGAATTTCATGGTTTTAATAGAGCTCATGGCAAAAGAATGTCTCGAACAGGTGTTCATTTTGTCGACGAATATCATAAAAAGGGATGGGCTTACGGATTTAATGGAGTCTTAGGGGCCACTTATTGCATTTGTAATTGCTGGTATGGAACTTTGGGAGTAGATTTTAGATGGTGGAAATCAAATTCCAAACATGACGATTTAGAGTGGAAAATGGTCGGAGCTAATATTGGCATAGGCTATGTGTTCTAATAAGGTCAGTCATCCATGAAAAAAGTTTTAGTCGCAGGTGCAACAGGCGGTCTAGGAAAAAAAGTTCTGCAAGAACTTAAGCACAGAGGGTATTTTGTCAGAGCGCTTGCTGTTAACGCAAAAGGAGCTGATAAAATTAAAGATATTGCTGATGAAGTGGTGATTGGCGACGCTTCAAAACCTGAATCAATTGTTCATCTTTGTGAGCAAATAGATATTGTGTTTTCAGCAATTGGAAAAAATGTCAGCTTATTTGCCAACGATGATCAATCCTTTTTTGACATTGACTATCAAGCAAATAAGAACTTAATTGAGCAAGCTAAAAAGAATGGCGTGAAACGATTTGTTTATATTTCCATTTATGGAAGCGATCTTTACGGAGATGCAGAGCTTGCAAATGTTCATAGAAAAATTGAGAAAGAGTTATTGAGCTCTCAGATGAGTGTAACGATTATTCGACCTGTTGCGCTGTTTTTAGGTCTGCTTGATGTTTTGCGCATGGCAAAAAATGGTGTTGTCATCACGGTAGGAAGCGGTAAAAATAAGACCAATCCCATTCATGAAGATGATTTAGCTAAAGTCTGTGTAGATCATCTTGAAGAAGGCCCCACTATTCTAGAAGTAGGTGGGCCTAATATTTATACAAGAGATCAAATCGCAGAATTTGCGATTAAAGCTGTTGGCGGCAATGTTCAACACGTGCATCTGCCTGAAACAATTGTCAACGGCTCTCTTCCACTTTTGCAATTTTACGATCAAACCTGAGTTTGGAGTTTTTACGCAGCCATTAACAATAGACGATCTTCTTGGGTTAAATTAATAGACGGTTTTTTTAATTGATGAGTATAGGCCGTTATTCCCGCTAAAAGGTTAATCAAAAAGTTGGCAGCACTTCTGTGACGTGTATGCTCTATCTGAGAAATATTTTTTAGTTGGTCATTGACTGTTTCAATGATTGCTCGCTTGCGAAGGAGTACTTTATCAGCTAATTGCATGAGTTTTTGCTTCATATTTGACCTTAACGTTGTAAACAGCTCAAGTCCTTGTTTTAAGAGCCGCTTCGCAAGTTCGGCTGAGATATATCCTTTATCGCCAAATAGCTTACCGAAAATACCTTTGGATAAATTCTCTACAACAGATACATCAGCCACATTGCCAGGAGTTAGCTGAAAAGCTAAAATTTCACCTTTTTCATTGATAATAAGATGCAATTTAAATCCATAAAACCATCCAGAAGTTGTCTTTCCGCGCTTGGCTAATCCCTTGAAAACTTTATTCCTTTTAATACGCTTATTATGACAAACATCTATTGATGTCGAATCGATAAAAGCAATTCCTGTTATTTCCCCTCTTCTCTGAAGGAGGTAAGCAAATAATGGGATAAATAGGTTTTTCATTGAATAAACAAAATGGCTATAGCTAATGAGATTTGGGAAATCCCTTCTTAAATATGTACAAACGTATTCATAAAAATACTTAAATGTTCGGTAATTCGATTGATGAAATAAAATTACAATTGTCATCATCTCAGGAATCGATAACCTGGGCTCGGGTCCTCGCTTTGCTTTGCCGTTATCAATGAGATTTTTATTCCATTCTTGTTTAAAGGACTTCCAAAAATCATCCACGCTGCAATACAATGTTGTTAAATCCATTTTGACCTCTTGTGATTAACATTCGTTGTGAGAAACAAATGTTTTAAATCATTAAGAGGTCTTTTGTCATCAATTTTGATTTATCTAATTGCCTGCCAATTAGATAAACTCCAAACTCAGGTGATCAAAATTTTTTCGATAAGCTTGCTTTCTTTAATCATGTGTTGACTCATGACGTGATTGCACATTCATATGGCTCGAATAAACTGGAAGATTATTTTAATACACAGACTGACCAAGTAGAAGAGACTTGGATGGATCTTCTACTTCCGTAGATACGATTTAAAAATAGTCATAGCACATGAGTTAAAAACAGATTAGAAAGATGTTTTGGCCACTTCTAAAACAGGAACGTTTTTAGGCAAACACATCGTTGCATAGATTTGAATAATAAAAAGACTTCCCAGAACAGCCAAAGCTTTAACGGGTGCATAATCATCAAACAAAGAAGTCATAACGCCTACTCCGCCAGGCCCCAATGCTTCAGATATACACCAGACGAGTCCCATTAGGAACGCACTTACGGCTCCTGAACGTGTGGGCTCCAACCGGTTACCCAAAGAAACAGCTAAAGGATTCATTAAAGAAAGGGTTGCTCCTAACACAAAAAGAGCAGCCAAAACAATTGAAAGAGAAATTCCGCCTGAAAACAAAATAAAATAAAATGTTGCTATTGAAATTAAGCCACCATAAAGCATCACTTGACGTGCTGAATAAAGATCTGCCAAATATCCACCTGGAATCATCATGCAAGCAGCTCCTAAAATGAAGCAAAAATGTCCTCCCCCATAACAAATCCAATCTGTATAACCTAAAACTCTAAGAGCATCAGGTAAAATAAAAATAGTTCCCCACAAAATGGATTGATTAGCGACTTGAGAGAAATACAGAGAACGTAGATCAGGGTTCTTAAAAAATGAAATAAAATCTTTAAAACTTGTATGGGCAGATGAAGCTTTTTGATCAATAACAGGAAAGCGATAAGACAATAGGATAACAGCTAATGCTAGCGCAGGCAGCGCTAATAAATACGTCTGTCCTTCAAAAAGAGAATGAATTTGTGTAAAGGTCAATTGACTAGTGGCCAAACCTAAACTTCCAGAAGCCGCAAAAATTGTCATCAGCAAACCACGACGCTGAGGAACTAACTGACTAACTAAACTCGCTGCACAAGGATGAAAACAGCCTGACCCAATGCAAGTTGTCAAATACAAAATAAATAAAATCACATAATTAGAAGAATAGGCCAAAAATGAGGTTGCAATAGAAATCAATAATCCTGCGATAATTAAAGCTTTGCGATAGCCGCGATCGCTCAGCGAACCAAATAAGAGCTGAGAACTTTCTCCAATTAAAGCTCCAACGGCTACAATTAATCCTGCTGTAGCCATATCAAGTTTCGCTATTGATTTATAAATCGGCCATATTCCCAGCATTGTGTCTACTAAAAAATGAGCCAAGCCAATGAGGAGTAACAATGAGATGAGCCGAAACCAGCTGATGGTATGCGTGTTGGTTACAATCATCTATTATCTCCTTGTGATAAATGGGCCACTTTGACTAACTGAGGCTCTTGCTGCAAAGCTAAAACAGAATCAGGCAAATAGTAGATCAAGATTAGAGAAACAATATACAAGGAACTCAAAGTTTGTAAAGCAGTCACAGCGGCTTGTTGGTCATCAAAAAAAGAGGCTAAGAGACTAGCTAAAATAGGGCCAAACCCAGCAAGACATGTCGTTCCTCCCATATATAAGGCACTCACAAAACTGCGCGTATAAGCAGGAACGTTTTCAGTTCCACCTGCCACTACAACAGGAATAAATACTCCCATTGTTCCCCCTAATAAGAATAAAAGGAAAATAGGAGGAATCAAAGATAAACTCTCTAACGCCAAAAATACATATAAAAGGCTAGTACTTGCAACAACAATCGCAGTTAATACTAGGCGATACCCAATTTTATCTACGCAATATCCAATGGGAATACTCGTTAATACCGCTCCCATAATAAAGCAAAAATATCCTCCTCCTAAGCAAAACCATTCCTCATATCCTTTCACTTTCAACATGTCAGGCAAAAGAAAAGTAAAAGACATCACCACAACTTGCAACAAAACGTGAATGATATAAAGCAGAGACAGTTGATGCTTTAAAGGACGTAAAGCTTGCAAAACCTGCTTAAAATTAATGTCTTGTGATTGACCTTCCCTTTGAGGAAAAGTAAAAAAAGCACACCCCAGCGTACAAAATAAAATCGGCAAAGCTAAAAACCAAGTCTGGCCTTCAAAGCGATAATATAGAAAGGTATAAAGAATCTGACTGCTTGCAGCACCTACCATTCCTCCGCAGGCAAAAAAAGCAATAAAAGAACTTTTACTCTTGGCTTTATTTAATACTAAGCCTGTTCCCGAAGGATGAAAGGCACCTGACCCGACATAAGCACAAGCAATCATGATAAACAACAACCATTCATTTTCTACATAACTTAAAAAAGGAATGGTCGCAGTTAATCCAATCCCCAATGTCAATAATTTCTGCTGATGTCCTCGATCACTTAAATAACCAAAATACAACTGAAGCCCTTCTCCAATAAAAATGCTCAAGCTTGCAATTAATCCAGCAACCACTAAATCCAAATTAGCCATGGTCTTATACACGGGCCATACCCCAAGCATAAAATCCATTAAAAGATGAGAACACCAAATGAGAGATAACCCCATCCAAAAATGACTTTTTCCGTTTTCTCTCATCGTAATTATCCTCAGATAATAAAGTTCTCTACTATTATAAATAAATAAATATTTTTTTGAAATAAATATATTAATTAAAATCATATAAATATAATCATTAAAAATTTATTAATATTTAAACATTAATAAATTATTTTAAGAGAAATTTCAACCTACTATCTGTTCATAAGATTGATACTGAAGTGAATTCAAAGGTTGGCAGATTGGCTTGAACGAATGTTTTTTCGCTGCAAAGCCTTGACCCAGGCCTCATTTTAATTTTTGAGTTTATTTTGGTAGATAAGCAAAAAGGAAGAAGGAGAGACTGCCTATAAAAAATTTTCTATATTTTTATAATGAAGTGAGCTTAAATACGATTTTTCGCTGGATAAGGTTATCTCTTTATCCTGAGGGTCTATATTTGGGCATTCAAGCGGGCTCATGGAGTGTTATTTAGCCAACACGTTGGAGTTTTATGGATCAAAAAAATTTAGCTAAAGTCATTGTATTCACTTTTGCCTTAATGATTAGCATGCCTATTGCGAGTCAAATGGCGCCAGATACAGAAGGATTCACATGGACAGAACCCTATCAGATGCCAGTGATCAATAATTCTTACTATGAAATGAATGATCAATATTACCGAGATAACAATTATGATCCCTACAATGGTTATAGTGTCAGTACTTATAATCATGACTATGACAACAATTATAATTATGCCTATACTTTACACGCACGCTGCAAAAGAAATGCCAGCAAGGGGTTTAATAGCGACTCTTATCTTCATCGCCGCTACGACAATTCGACAAATTTTAGTTCAGGAATTTCGTCTTATCAAGGGACCAGTACTGGTCCTGGCCCTAATGGTGGATATCCAGGCTCTCCACGAGGAGTTTATAAAACACATTATATTCCTCACGAATATTAGAGCTTGACAGCAACATGTATTTTTAAAGTGGCGAAATTAATCTTTAAAAAAAGAAAGCAATCGATAGCTTTTCTTACAAAAAATAATTAAGAGCTTGGATCTTAAGACCTCTAGCTTGTGATTTTTGCCTACCTAATCAACATACCCATTTATTATAGACAAAAAATTCTATATGCTTTTATGTTCAGGTTGTATTCAACAAATCATTTGATAAATGTTGAAAAAACCCACAAAATTTTGGAGGATTTATGGCTCAAAATAAAAAAGATCTCGCTAAGATGGCTCTTGCAGCCCTTTTATTAGCTTCTAGCCCAGCAGTTGGTCATGCACATGATGAAACAGAAACTGCTGGAACATTCTTAGCTGGTGGTTGCGCAGCTTCTTCAAGAGGATGTGCTGCTTCTGCTGGTTGTGGAGCTGCTGGAACTAACAACCCAGGTGCTTCAAGTACAACAGGTTCATACCGTTCTAATCCAAATTATAACAATACATATGACACTGGTGCTGGTAGCTCTTATCGCACTGGCGGTACATATGATACAACAGGCACAAGTTCTTATCGTTCTGGCACCGGTTATGATACGACAAATCCTTATCGTTCTTCCGGCAGCAACTACGATACAACAACTAGCAACTGGGGAACTAATCCAAATGATCCAAACAACCCAAATACAAACCCCAATGCTCCACGTGGTGCATATAATTCTAAAACAAGCAATTACGATTCTACAAATCGTCGTTAATGCTGTTTATAAATAATAGGAAAATTTTCTATGGGACATAAGAAAGATTTAGCCAAAATTGCCTTAGCAGCTCTTATTCTTGCTTCAGCAAACCCTATTCAGAGTCAAGCTGACGAGATTCCAGAAGTAGCTGGTATATTATTGGCTGCTGGCTGTCAAGCTCATGGATGTGGTAACACGCCACCTCCTAAAAATGAACCTGCGGAAACTGCCTCTGGTAATAGCAATGCGTATCAAACGCGCGGCAATATTTACCAGACAAGCACTTATAATGGCCAACCTGCGGACACTAGAGGACCTGCTACAACAGGGACTAGTCCAAATGGTTCCAATATGAATAACCGCGATTCTTTTAGAAGTGATAGCGAAACATCCAGAAATTATGATTCCTCTGTTGGTCGTGGTTTGAGAAATCATTAAACATTGTGTTCTAAAAAATTAGAATTGTGCGCAACATTTGTTGCGCACTTTTTTTTCACATCTTTGATCTATTTCTTGAGGTTATGCAATATGAAAAAACACGATCTTCGCTATGTGATGATAGCTGGAATGACAGGTGGCCTTATTTTTTCTTATCAAACTTTGCAGGGAAAAGATCAGAGCAATTCCGATTTTCTTGAATTAATTGCCAATACAAAGGGCAATATTACTTTTCGCCCCTTAACGGAAGATGACCTTCTTTTGGAAATTAATCAAGAAGCCGCCGATCTTTATCGATCTTTAAGCCCAGAAGGACAACAATTAGCTCTTAAGCTCGCCGCTAGAAGCTGCAATGGCATGAATGACTGTAAAGGGGAAAACGCTTGCCGTACTGAGGAAAATAAGTGTGCGGGGCAAGGGCAATGCAAGGGAAAAACAAAATGTGCATTTTCAGATAAAAGTTATGCCGTTAAAGTAGCAGCTAAATTAATGGCCGAAAAGCGACAGCAATTGCAAAAACCTCCCTCGTCGTCCCCCTAAAAAAATTAACTTATTAGTTTTGAAGCTATCCTCATTTATCATGAGGAATATGAATAGCATCTTTGCAATTAAAGATCCGCTATCTAAAGATAACAATCATCTAAATACAGATCGAGTGATAAGGAATTTGGAATGAAATCAAGGCAATTTCCCAATTTAGGTATTGGAATTGGTTTACGCATCCCCCATTATGAAGATATTTTTCGTCTTCAACCTGATATTGATTGGTTTGAAATCATTAGTGAAAATTTCATGGTTGAAGGAGGAAAACCTCTGGAGAATCTGGAGCGTATTCTCGAACGTTATCCTGTCGTTCAGCATGGAGTTTCATTAGCAATTGGAAGTCCTGCTCCTTTGGATTTTGATTATTTAAAAAAACTTAAAGAGCTAGCAAGAAAAACTAAAACACCCTGGATTTCTGATCATCTTTGCTGGGGGCATTTGCCAGGTGCTCATTATCATGATTTGTTGCCTCTTCCCTATACACAAGAAGTTATTCGTTATGTTGTTGAAAGGGCTCGCATTGTTCAAGATTATTTGGAACTTCCTTTTGCTTTAGAAAATCTTTCCTCGTATGTGGCTTTTAAACAAGATCAAATGCCGGAATGGGAATTTTACAGTGCTGTTGTTGAGCAAGCAGATATTTACATGATGCTAGATGTGAATAATATTTACGTTTCTAGTCGGAATCATGGTTTTGACCCTAAAGACTATTATCAAAATATTCCTCTTGATCGAGTCATTCAAATTCATTTAGCTGGGCATCAAGATTTCGGTGATTATGTTTTAGATACGCACGATCATCCTGTGCGTCATGAAGTCTGGAAGCTTTATGCAGAGATTTATCCTTTAACGGGGGGTGTTTCAACCCTTCTGGAGTGGGATGATAATCTTTTATCTTTTGAACAGACATGGGCAGAAGCCCTAAAGGC
Organism: Parachlamydiaceae bacterium; assembly: GCA_044226925.1. GTDB lineage: Bacteria > Chlamydiota > Chlamydiia > Chlamydiales > Parachlamydiaceae > JANWJE01. Next base: position 839,690 of record JBGAGC010000001.1, on the reverse strand, counting down.
AAAACAGTTTCAGAAGGGAATACATCAAAAACATTCTTTGTCCCCTTTATCTTCTTTTGAATCAAAAGCAGGTGTTGTATGAATAAACAAACGCTTAGAGAAGAGATCGATCAACCACCTTGTACGTTAAAATCGACTCAAGAATGGTTTGCCAGTATAATTACCAGCCGTTTAGGAGAAAATGACACCATTCAACCCTATACGTCAACTGGTAATCTAGTTGCCGAAGAAGCGGCTCGTTATATTACACCAAGTCCTACTTTGCGGCCGCATCAACGCATACAAATTTATAACCAGCAATATTGGTGGCGCTTACTTAATACTTTGCACACTAATTTTCCGCTAGTTACACGCCTTTTTGGCAGTCACGCTTTTAATGAAGAAATTGGCATTCCTTATTTGCTTAAACATCCTCCTAGTCATTGGTCTCTTACCGATCTAGGAGAGAGATTACCTAAGTGGATTACTGAGTGCTATTATGAACCCGATCAATCTTTAATTTATAATGCAGCCTGTTTAGACTGGGCTTTCATGTCTAGTTTTATTGCTCCTCAATGCCCTCCTCTCGATCTTGCACATCTTCTACAAGGAGATCCCGATAGCCTTCTCTGTTATACCTTTTATCTTCAACCACACATTGCTCTTTTCACATGGGAATACGATCTTCTAACGTTCCGTGGGTGTTTTCTTAAACAGAACGTGGATTATTGGGTGGAACATCGTTTCCCTGACCTTCATAAAGGGAAAACATATCGTTTTATTCTCTATCGCAATGCGAAAAATAATATTGCCTGGCGTGAAATTAGTCAGGGAGAATTTTTGCTGTTAGAACGTTTTAAAGCTGGAACTAGCATTACAGCAGCTTGCGAATATATTGAAGCACAAGAGTCTTCTCTATATGAAGAAGTCGCAAATCATCTTCAAAAATGGCTGCAAGAATGGACTCAAGCAGGTTGGCTAACTCTATTTTCCCAACCAGAAAATTAAACTTATAGTTAGAAACAGAAGACAGAACAAAATGGAAACTTAAAAGACATTTTGTGCATCTGTCCTCTGATTCTCGCTGTTCTTAGAAATAAACTCCTAATGCTAAACCGAGTTTAAATCCACTACAATCAAGCTCGTGTTTGTCAAGACTGTGAGCGATTCCTTCTTTGTGATGTGAAATGTGAAAGAATTGAGAATAATAATCGGCAAAAAAATCGAGAAAAGTCGATTCGCTCATCGCAATTTGAAAGCCTAGTTTAAAAATTGCTCCCCAATTTTGTTTATAAATAACCTTTTTAAAAGAATGATGAAAAGATCCTTCAGCATAAGAATCATAATGTTTAAAATGATTCTTAATTTTAAGAAAAGAATAGCAAACTCCAGCTCCTGCATACACATCTACGCGAGGCATAATAGGATAAATGAACTTGCCTCCTAAACTGACTGGAAGGATAAAAATCTTGGGTCGATTTCTAAATTCTCCGAAACCATAACTATCATACTCAGAACCATATTGCGTATGAGCACGTTTAGAAGCCCAGCTCACTCCTGCCCAAATCTCGCCAAAAGGAAAAATACGTTTGGCTGCTTCTACTTGATAATCAAGTAAATGTTTTGTAAAAACTCTAGAAAAACGTTTAGAGCTAGGTTGGTAATATGCTCCTCGTACCTCTAAAGTCCAATCTGTCTCGCATTCACAGGAAATACAATCAGTTGCCAAGAGTCTAAGCGGAAGAAGAAGAGTCAAAAGCAAGATAAAGTTTTTCATAGTCCCACTGTCAGTTTGATTAATTTTTGGTGAAATATTAGCAAATCGAGAGATTTTTCGCTTCTTTTATTCCAGAAGGATAAAGGCTAAGCCTTTATCCTGGAATCATAAACAGAGGAATTAAGCAGACTTAGGCCCCGACTCTGCGGCAGATTGAGCAGCAGGCTTACCTTTTTCTATCTTCTGCCCCTTCGCTTCCCACTCGTCAATTCCTCCTGCATATTTCCAAACATTTTTGTAACCCATTCGAACTAAACGACCTGCCAATAAGCTACTCGCAGGACACTCTGCATTAGTGCAATAAACGACAATCATCGCTTCTTTATCTGGTAAATTAGCTGTAATATTTTCGATTGTCGCATTCACAGGAATTGTCTTGGCTCCTGGAATCCGTCTTCCATCATCCATTTGAATTGTTCGCGCATCAACGATCATTAAAGAAGGATTAGCAGAGCGCACTAATTTGCTCAGAGCTTCTGTTTGAATTTCTCGATAATCGGAATGGTTGTCTTGGTGCATTTCATTTGCAGTAGAATCAGTTGAGTGCTTATGATTACCATGAGCGTGAAGAGAGCTTGCAAGAATTAAAGTCGCAGCTGTTAAAACAACAGATTTTTTCATTGTTAAACCTCTTATAACCTATTTAAAATTGCAGATTAAGTGTTAACACTACTCAGATATGATAAGAGAGTGTCTCTAAAACTGAATAGAAAAAATTTAACGTTGAGAAACATAATTCACAATGCATTTTTATAAGAGAATTTCAGAACTTGCAGCACCATTTAAATTTAGAACTCTTCTCTCATTCAAACATCATTAAAATTCTTAACTGAACCCCTGTAAGGTCTATGCAGCGTCAAAAAAATGAGCAAATAGAATGGCTAGAATTTGAGCTTTTGAGCGATATTCCACGTGTTAAGCATGGAGTGTTTTTGCGACATGGAGGATACAGTGAAGGACCTTATGCGAGTCTAAATACAGGTTTTCATGTTGGCGACAATGCTGACCACGTAATGGCTAACATTGGGTTAATCCAATCTCAACTAAAACGAGAAGTTCCTAATTGGAAACATTTAGTTTGGAGTAGAGCATGCCATGGAAAGTCGATCGCGCTTGTTAATGAACAATCTCCACAAGAAGTGATTGAATTTGATGGAATTATGACAGCAACACCTGGAGTTTCTCTTATGATGAAACATGCGGATTGCCAAGTTGCCCTTTTTTATGATCCTAAACATCATGCTGCTGCTAATATCCATTCAGGATGGCGTGGAAGTGTCGCTAATATTTATCGTGAAACGATTTCCTACATGCAGCAAGCTTTCGGCTCTCACCCCTCTGAACTGCTTGTCTGTATTTCTCCTAGTCTAGGTCCAGATGAAGCAGAATTTATGCATTATCGTACAGAACTACCCGAAGATTTTTGGACTTTTCAAGTCAGACCAACCTACTTTGATTTTTGGTCGATTACGGAATACCAACTACAAGCAGCCGGAATTCTTCCTCATCACATTGAAGTCGCCCGTTTAAGCACTTATTCTAATCCATATGACTTTTATTCGTATCGACGAGATAAAATCACAGGACGCCATGCCACTTGCATTACTCTTTTATAAATAAAAAGGTAGTTGTAAACATGTAATGCTAAATTGTAATGACAGATAAAGTACTTGATCATTCCAATATGGTTAGCTAGTTTTTTAGAGAAAGATAAAGTTTTTCTCACAAGTCTTGCGACTCTTTGTCTAAGATTACAATTAAATCTTTCAATATAACTTGTTTTGCCAGATTCTTTTCCAACTGGTCGGTGCTGTGCCCATGGGATGATTTCATAGTAAACACTGAATTTATCTGTATAAAAGATGGCTTTTTTTTTAAATCTTCAGGCAATTTATCAAGTAATGCTTGACCAGAGGCTTTTGTTCTTTTACCGACATGAAAAGCAATGACTTGCCTGGTTTTTGAATGAAAAGCCAACCACAGCCATTGATCATTTTTTTTATTTCTTACATAGCTATACTGTTCATCCATTTCTAAAATAGCAACTTCTAACTCTTCATTTTCAGCTATATAAGTTACATTTAAATGATTAGGTAATTTTCTAAAAATCCCTTCCATAAACTCCAAAAGCCACGTCAGGCTCACTTTAAATATACGGCATATTCCACTAAGAGAAACTCTTTCTAATAAGGCTTGCTGGATTAGTTCTTTTCTATCTTCGGTAATAAGCTTTTGTTCGTTTTTCTCTACAAATTGTCTACCACAAGTCAAACATCTATGATTCTGTTTTCCATTATGAATATGGCCATTTTTTTTGACACATTCAGAATTACAGCTTGGGCAAGTAAGATTCATTTCATTTCCTAAATAAATTTTCTATCTAGGAAAGCTGTTATTTATTCTTATTTCAAGCTTTTTTAGCATTACATGTTGAGAACTACCAATAAAAAGACATTCTATTGATTTCAATTCTTTAAAGTTTAATTTACTAGCCTTTGCTAGCAATTTTAGCATGAACAGGAATACATTCATCGCTTGCTTGGAAAATATTTATTAACCCGAGTTTTGAATTTAAAAGTTTGAGAACTTGCTCTAGTTACTTAAATTATTGGATGGATTAGTATTTGTTTTAAGATGGCTTGATTACTCTTCATCATGAATTCATGTTGTTCCCGATAATATTTTTGAGCATTTAGAGACTGCATAACAGTAAGTGGCTGTGCAGATGAAGAAAAATAACTTGCAACAACATCTTCTTGCAACTGAGGAGAAAAACTTCCGGCAGTAGGCGAAGCACGATAAAATAACATCAACTTGTCTATAACAGCTTGCTGTACCGTATGTACTTGTTTATGAGAATAGCAATTTTGTTTACGCAATTGAGCAACAACAAGTTTGATGCAAGATTCTCTGAGTTCTATCGCTTGCGCACATAATTTTTTAGTTTGTTCATTATACTCATCTTGCCGATGTCCCAATGGTAAATCTCTTCCTATTAAGTCTGTTTTTCCTGTTGTCAATGCATGTTCAACAGCTCCTCGATAATAACGAGCGATGTCATGCTCACTTAATTTTGACACATTCATAAGAAAGCTTAAGATAAAAGGATTTCCCTTTGCGCACTTTTTACAATATTCTTCTAATACATTGTAATTAAAGGGTTCTCGTTTAAGAAGGCGTGTCGATTTTAGTACTCCATCTTTATCCCACATGAGATGAGAAAGAGAAAGATTTTGAGAAAAGGCTTTCCACTCAGCCATACAAAACATGTGACTAGCAAAAACGAGGGCAAGTTTTTCATCTCCTTTCGTCAATCTAAAGTCTTGGGTTGTCCATGTATGATTCTCAAAAGCTGGAAATAGTTTTTCAAGAACAACACAACGTCCCTCTTGATCTAATCCTTTAATGACAGGCTTCTGAGGATCTTTTTCCAAATTAGCCTTTGTTTCAACAAAACGGACGCCCCAATGCTCCTGTTCATTTTGAGAACGTTTTTCTTCAATCAATAAAAGAAAGTGATTACAAGCAATCTTAACTACGCAATCAGGATCATTTGCCAATTCAAAAACTTTATATCGATCGTTAACATCTTTATCCGGGCTTAAAAGCTTTCCTAAAGTTAATTGTTGGCCATTGCATATGATCATTTTTCCAGGGCTAAGAGCTTCGCGCTCATCCATATGCTTGGGATCTTCTTGATATAGAATCGGGCATCCTTGCTGATCCATCCAATATAAAATATCTTGTAACGTCACAGACGAAGATCCCTGAATTCGAATGATAGTCATGACTTCTATTAAAATTTCAGATAATAAATGGAGGGAAATTTCCTCGCTATGCTGGTTGAGAGCATGAACCCACTCTTTTAATTGTCTTGTTTCAGCCATCGTCAATGTGCTCGGATCATGCAGTTTTGATAGAAGCGCAACAGGAATAGGCTGGCACATTTTACTTTCCATTTGAACCCATCGTCCCTCTTTTTTAAGGGCTTTGAACAAGACTCGGTCTTTAAGAATGGAAGAGGGTTTTAAAAATCGCATGAGAGATTTGCGTATTCTCAAAGTTTCTTTTTTCTTTTCACCTTCCTCTTTGTTTTCATTTTTGACAAATGCATGCCAGAAATCATAAGTTGCTTCATGAAAGTTGATCACCGTATGTCGTAAATTCCCCAATTCATTTTCATCTAATGCCTGCATTCTTCGTTGCTTAAAATTTGTCATAAAAATGGGATTTTTCTCTTCAATAGATCCCTTAAGTTCTTGTGATAAATAGTCAGTATAGCGGTTTTGCTGATCGATCGCAGCTTGCGGTTGAAGTTGACTTTTCCAAGCCTCATCCAATAGCTGCATATGATGCCATATACGATGTTGACGCATGCTATAAGCTTGATGAACAGCCTGATTAAAAAGGGTTGTGACTATCGATTCTACAATATGATCCACCGACAGTGGCGCGCTAGGGAAAATCCAGCGCCAAGTTTTATCCCATTTTTCTACCATCTTCCCCATTAAACTATTCTGATAATAAACAGCTGAAGGAGAAGTGGCATAAAGAGCTAAAGATTGCCCTTGTGATTCACTAGAAATTGCAGCGTAAATTTCATATAAATTTGTTTGAAGGCTATTAAAAGATGAAGTTTGCATAATTAAATTTTCCCTTGATGAGAAGCGATTTTATTCTTTTTATAGCCTTCTTTTCCAGAATAGAATGCTTCGTCCTTATCTTGATGACGAATTGCCTTTTCAAAGCAGGGATTTAGAATGAGCTAAAACCTTGCAGTCAAGGATTTTCGCTCATTCTAAATTCCAACTTTTAAATTTATTTTGGTATAGCTTTTGAACTAATCAGCATTCTCTGATTTTTTCTGAGATAGGCAAGCTTCAATAATGGCTTTTCTTAAGAGATCGAATGGAACTTCTTCGCCAAAAGTATAACGATAAACTTCTTGCCTAATAGCTCCATATCGTTCTTGATCAAATGGAAGTTGTGATTCCAATAGTTGATAAAAATTTTTATATTGTTCACGCTTAACTTCATAACCACAGCGATAGAGAAAAAGATTTCGATCTTCTTTAGCATCACGTTGAAGTTGATTAAGAAAAAACATCGGACGGTTAAATGTCAAAAAATCATAACCAATAGAAGACATATCCCCTACGTAGATATCAGAACGAGCAAGAATAGGATAAACTAAAGGAAAATCTTTAATAAATAACACGTTACTTTTATTTTCATATTTTCCCATTGTTGCGTATAACCTTGGCGCATCAGTCTCCTCTAAATGAGGATGAAGTTTGATGACCAAATTATAATCAGAAGGAAGCCGATCTAATAATTCATTGGCTTGAAAAAAAGAGGTAAAGTTCTCAACTTCATTATTTGTGGGAGCATACAAAATCGTCATTTTTGATGGATCTAAACGATTCCAGATCTGCTCTTCTACTAGTCGATCAAAAAAAACTTGGTGCTGTCGATAGTATAAATAGCGATAATTCCCCGTCCTAACAGTTGTATAAAGATATTCATAAACTCCTGCTGTTTTTAAAAGATCAAACATGTTATCGCCATAAACCAATAAGATATCCTCCCACGCACTTTTCTCATGCCAAAATATTTTATCTGAAAAGCCATGGGGACAATGGACATTGCGTACAGTCTTGTGATAAAGCTGTTCCCATTGCTGACATTGTCTATAAAAGTCATGGCGCGGCCAAAACTGTGACTGAAAAAAAACATCGAAGTTCTTTACAAGATATTCTAAATTGACATCTTGTAAGTCAACGAGCAAAACCTGTAGATCGGGATAAAAATGCTGAGCTTCTAAGGCATGCTTGTCGTTGGTCAAAAGAAGCGGTATTCCCATCGCCACGCAAATAGGAGCCAAGTGATCAGTCCAGTGAGTTTGCGTGTGAATATTAAGGCCTATACCTTTAAGCTCTTTTTCCATAACTACCGTTTTTTATTTGAAATCTGAAGTTGAAAAAAGTCTTCAAAAAAAATGGCTTCGCTAAATGAATTTAAATTAATAATTCTAGGCCATGAAGAGCTTTGTGAATAAATTCTGCTCTTTTATGGGGCAATTCTTCGTGGGAAATTTTTTGTCCAAAATGGCATAAAAGGTGGGCTCTTCGGCAAGAAAATAATAATTTATTAAGAATGATTGGAGTCGTTCCCTTCAACCAACCTAAGTCTAAACCTAGTTTAAGCAAGCTTAACGCTTGCAAAGCTTCAATAGCTTCAATTTGATAGGAGTGCAGCAAAATCGCATAGGCACGGCTAACTTTATCTTTAATATCAGCTAATTGCGATTCGTTTTCTTGTTTAAGGTGTTGACGAAGGCTTTTTTCTTCTACAACTAATTTTGTTGCTAAAGTACGTAGAGAAGAAAGAATGTTTTCTTCCGTTACTCCTAATGTATGACTATTATGAAAAGCAACAATGTCGCCAATAACCTCATTAGGATCACCTTGCAAACCCGTTTGTTCAACTCCATCATCTTTATTTTTCTTAAGAATTTCTTCTAAACGATCTGAATGAAGTAAAGCCGGTAAATGCAAAAAAATAGTCACTTTAAGCCCTGTTCCACAAAGAGATGGATCAGATGTCAAAAAACCAAATTTAGAAGAAAAGGCAAAATTAACAGATTTATTCAATCCAAATTCAATTTTCACTAAACGATCCCATGTATTTTCTAATTCTTCCCTTGGATCTATCCATTGCAACAAAATGTGATCGCGTAAATTTAAAATCGCTAAAAATTCTCCTGTTTCATCAACAACAAAAGCTTCTCCTGCATAAGCTTGGTGAAAGCTTAAATCAGAGAGAAAATGTTCGACTAAAAATTCCTTCTCAATAGGAGGCATATCTTCAGCTCGAATGAGTTTCGGTCCTTTGAGCTGCTCATTTGCGAGCAAATCACGCGTCACTAGTGAAATGATTTGCTTCCGTCTGTCTGTGGGAAGTCTACCAGGAAATTTAAACTTTTCTAAATTGCGATGAAGAGTAATGGTTGAACCTAACCAGATGTTATTTGAATTATTGCTCCATGGATTTTCATTACAAAGCAAAGAATGATTATTTTTGTCTGGGTGGTCCATTGTCTTTATCCTCAGACTGATCGTTTAAATTTTCGCTTTCTGTTAATGCCTTAATTTGATCTCTCAACCAAGCAGCCTGCTCGTAGTCTTCGCGGCTTAAAGTTTCCTTTAATGCTTCATTTAATGCTAAAAGACGCGAAGAAGGATTAATCGCTAATTTTTCACCTGGAGAACGTCCAATATGCAGAGGCACGTTTTTCTTACTCAAGGAAAGACGAGCGGGAAGGCGGTTAGTCGCCTGCATTTCGATTAATAAGACATCTTCAAATACTGTGTAACATTCCGAACACCCTAAAGGATGGCCTCTTTTCACATCTTCTAATCTCGTTCCGCAATTTCCACACTCCAACCCAGCAGCTCCTGTTTGATTAGCAACTAGCTCGCGAGGACTGGTTCCATGCAAACGACGTTGAAGCTCAGGGCAATCGGCACACATGCTAGTATGAATAATGGAATCACCTACAATTTCAGTATAGCGAATAGCAATAGGTTTTTTACATTCGCCGCATTCTAAAGGGCGATCGGGAAAATGTTTATCTGGTTTTTTTTCAAACATGCGTTCTATGCGCCTTTAACAATAAAAAGCTTACTTGGTCTCTTAAAAAAGAGTTTTCTTCTAAAAATTTCACTATAAAAAATTTTTATGTGGAAAGCAAGCTAGATTTCAAAAGAAAAATAGTGAGAAAAAAAATGAAAATCAACGCGAGAATTCTAGAAAGGTGGATGCTGGTGAATAGGAGGAAAACGAAATAATTTCAAGCATTTTCTCTCCCCCTCACCATAAAACCTATCATGAAGAAATAGACGCTCTTAATCAGGAATTTGTGCAACACCCTGCTGGGCAAATTCATCTTCAGGCACAAGATTTAATGCCTCTTTAAATTTAGCTTTTGCATCTTTTAGCTGACCTTGCAACCTTAGAGTTTCTGCATAGTGGCTTAAAGCAAAGAAATTCTGGGGTTCAAGAGTTAAAGCCTCTTTAAATTGAACGACCGCCTCGTTAAGCTTATTTTGCTTAAAAAAAACTTCACCATAAAGACACAATGCATAAATATTTTTAGGCGCAATCATTAAAGATCTTTCTAAAATTGCTTCGGCTTCTTTTAACTTGCCTGTTTTGAGAAGAATTTCTGCATATCCATCTAAAAGGACAACATCTAAAGGAGCTCGCTCAACGGTTTTTTTCATTTGAATTTCCGCTTCTACCTCCTTCCCTTGCAAGAAAAGAGCCATGGCATAAATCGCAAGCAATCCTAAATGGTGGGGGGCTTTTGTTAAATCCTTTTTAAAGCTTTCGGCGATTGTCTCCATTTTGTCTGTAACATTCACAAGTTTTCCATTTTCACTTGTGCCAACCAGCAGACTTGCGACAACTAAAGGATTACGCCTCTCAATTGCTGCTGCATCTTTAAAATAGGCTAAAGCGTCTTTTACTCGACCTCGTTCTCTTAAATAGCCCGCATAAGCAATCAAAACAGAAAAATCGTTTGAATTAATTTTAAAAGCTTCTTTATAACACTTTTCAGCATCTCGCAATCTTCCTTGCAAACAAAAAATGGTGGCCAGACCCAACAAAGCAAAGATATTTTTAGGGTCCACCTTTAATGCCTCTTCAAACTTATTTTCAGCCTCTTGTAGCCTTCCTTGCTGACGTAGCGTCATCGCATAAGCTAGCAAGCTAAAGAGGTGTTTTGGATCAGCGGCTAATACTTCTTGAAATTTTATTTCTGCTGCATCGAATTTGTCTTGTTCTCGTAAAATTTCTGCATACAAGCTTACCGCAGCAATATTCTTTGGCTGAAGAACAAGAATTTGCTGAAGTTTTAAGACTGCGTCATCTAGCTTTCCCTGCTGGCGCAATGTTTCAGCTTCACTTATCAAATCCACTTTCTTTGCTTTAAACCAATAATACTGTAAACATCTTAATGCTGTGTAGACCGCTAAACAACTAAAGATCGCAAGAAAAATGGTATTAACTTTTTGTTGTTGAAAATAGATAGGAAGCGGTAAATGCTTTTTAAAAGAAAAACTTAAAACGCTCGGAAAATGAGAAATAGATGAGATAATCATACAACCTACTTAATTGAAATAAATAGAATGTTAATATTATGAAGTTTTTATAAATAATTCGCAATTTATTCATTCAATAACGAATGACATTCAATAAAATTTGTTTTTCAAGGTAAAATTATGCATTCAAGTAAAATCCTTTATGGATTTCTAATATTTTTTTCTTATATATGCAGCGACTTACAAGCTAAACAAGAACCTCTTTATTTGGTATCTAAGCCGCTCCATATCAAGCATATAAATCTCCCACGAAGCTCCTCTTCTGCAGAAGAATTTATTGCATTGCGGGCCGCAGCTGGCATGCGTCCAAGAAGTATCGCAAGCGCAGAAAAGGGACTCAAAAATTCTCTTTTTGGGTAATAAAGCGTTGTAAGGGTACACTGATTGCAATGGGCCGCGTCATTGGAGATGGGGGAACGATTGCCACAAGTGACAGATATTACTGTCCACCCCCATTATCAAAAACTAGGCTATGGTCGGTTTATTCTCGAGACTATTCAATCTTATATTCTTCAAGAAATTTCCAATGACGCGTTTGTTTGCTTATTTGCTGAAAAAGAAGCCGCCCCTTTTTATCAACGCTATGAGTATCGTTTCTCTCATGAACAATGGCCAGGAATGTATTGGCCCTGCGCAGAAAGACAAAAACTCAAAACAGAATGATAAAAATGAAGAAAAATATTGGGAAGAATATGAATCATTAACTTATTAAAAGTAAAATTTAATAATTTAAATACAACAAATCGATAAAAAAAACAAAATTATATTGAAATCATTTCATTTCAATAGAAATAATTATCTTTAGATAGTGGATTTATTCACATTAAAGAAAACGATAAGTAAGCCTGGAAGGATAAATAGACAGCTATAATAAATGTGAGTCTTGATGGACTCGAACCATCGACCCCCTCATTAAAAGTGAGGTGCTCTAACCAACTGAGCTAAAGACTCGCAAATGACCCCAAGGGGATTCGAACCCCTGTTATCGGAATGAAAATCCGGTGTCCTGGACCTGGCTAGACGATGGGGCCTAGCAGATTCTTGAATATAATCCTTTAGGATTATCTTCAAGCTTTTCTTCAATTTTGCGATCGAAGAGGCTTAATCGTATATGATGTGTGAATTTTTGTGCAAGCGCTAAATTGTCGAAATCTCTTTTTCTTTTTTTTCAGAGAGATCGTCCACTTCTTTGCAAAATTTATCTGTCAATTCTTGAATATTCTTCTCGAGTTTCTTCATCATATCCTCAGCCATTTCTCCATCAGCTTTTTGCTTACGTACGCTATCATTGGCTTCACGGCGAATATTGCGGATGCTAACCTTTGCTTTTTCACGTTCTTCATGACAAATTTTTGCCATTTTTTTGCGGAGTTCTTCTGTCATCGGAGGAATTTTGATACGAACAGCATTTCCATCAACAATAGGCATCAAACCAATGTTCGCTTTTTCAATTGACTTGCCAATCATTGATGCATTTTGAGGATCAAATGGCGTGATCAACAATTGACGAGATTCAGGAGTTGTAATCGAGGCAACATCTTTTAATCGCATTAAGCTGCCATAAACTTCTACCATGACATGCTCGACCATTCCTGGGTTGGCACGTCCTGTTCGAATATTCTTTAAATCGTTTTTGAAATGTTCGACTGCAGCTGTCATTTTAACTTTCGTTTGGTCAAGAATACTCATATAATCTCCTCTAGAGCATAGCAATACTAATTAATAAAACTTATTGTCCACTCACCCATGTTCCGCGCTGAGTTTGAGTCAACACCTCGTCGATAGGCTCCTCGATCAAACGGCGCATGTTAAAAACAAAAATGGGGATTTGACTACTACGGCATAAAGCAACAGCTGTAGCATCCATGACTTGCAATTTTTCTGCAAGGACCTGAGAGTAAGAAATTTTATCATATTTGATAGCATCAGGATATTTCAAAGGATCTCTATTATAAATTCCGTCAACTTTAGTCGCTTTTAGCAAAACATCAGCGCCTATTTCACTCGCCCGTAGCGCTGCTGCTGTATCTGTTGTAAAATAAGGATTGCCTGTTCCCCCTACAAAAATCACCACCTGTCCCTCTTTCAAATACTGCAGAGCCTTTGTCCAATTATAGGGTTCTGCAACCTTAGGACATTCAAGCGCACTCATCACGCAAACAGGAACGCCTAAAGACATCAAAGCTTGTTGAAGAGCAAGCCCATTAAGTAAAGTCGCCAACATGCCCATATGATCAGCCGGCGTTCTTGGCATGCCTGTTAACCTTAAATCCACTCCCCTAAAAATATTTCCTCCTCCAATCACAACTCCTAATTCAATTCCCGCTCGATGAAAATGCAGCAAATAATGAGCAACCTGCATACACGCTTCTTGATAAATTCCAAAAGGCTGACTGCCCATTAAAGTTTCACCTGATAATTTGAGTAAGACACGCTGATAAGGAGGGCTTTTTTCCATTTTCATTCTCTGGCTATAACGATTCAAATTTAATCAACACGCCCTATAGGTATAACAAATCTTTTGCTATTTGCGATAGTATTTCGCTCACATCTCATCAACATTCTCTTCTTTCTCTCAATACGACACTTACTTAATCATTTTATTTGAATACAAAATTTATTGAAAACATGCCACAACTAAGAAATCAACAATTAAAACACAACAGGCTAATCATTTGTAAATAATTTTAACGTCTTGTATAATAACTATTTTTTAAAATTAATATTAATTTATTTTAATAAGATTATCGAAATATGATTTATCCTGAAACACGAGCAGATTACTTTCCAAAAGCTTGGGATTCTGCTGAATATGAAGCCCAATTCAAGCTTTTTTTTGAGGACAAGGGTTATATTGGATTCACTGAACACGGTTTTATTCGACTAAACTTACTACAAAAAATTGGACAAATATTCAAGGGACTATTAGGGGGTACTAATTCTACAGCGGAGCATCGGGTTCAAGCAGCCTGGTTAAGATTTTTTTATTATGGAGAAGCTCAAGGATTTTTAAGGCGAGATCAAGTTGAGCAATTGAATAGACGGATTCAATATCATCCTCAAGACGTTTCTCCTGCTCTTAAAAAATTATTCACTCAAATTAGTCATCGTCATTTAAATTGGAAAAACGCAAAAGAGTCTCAGCACCTTAAAGACTTAAGAACAATTGTCACGCAATATCATCAACATTATGCCGCTTCCCTCCGTCCAGGTTTTTGGATTTGTTTATTTACTCATCCTTACCTTGACAATAAAAAATTATTTGATTTTGGTGATACACACAGACTTTTATCTCAAAGAGCGTTAGAACCCGCAACACTTGACGCTAACTTAGCCTTGACTCATTTAAGAAAAGCTTTTGTCATTAAAAATGATTCTTCTACGTTTCAACAAAAGCTTGCCCATCAATTAGAGAATTTAGAGAATGCTTATTCAAGTCAACTTCAACATCAGCAGGCTAACATTCAAGAACTTTGGATTGGGCTAGCAAAAACAGCTTTCGAAAATGGTCAACAAGCTCAAGCAAATACCTACCTTGAAAAAGCTTTGAAAGCACATCCTTCTTATGTACAAGGGCGTTTAGAAATTGGAAAATTATATCTTCTGAACAAACAGTATGGACTCGTTCAGCCTTTTCTTGCTGAGCTTCAAAAGACCTACTCAAAAGATTTTCTTCTTCTAGTTGAAATTGGCAATGCGTATTGGGAAGCAACAAAATATCAAGAAGCCGTTGTTGCTTATGAAATGGCCTTAAATGATGATCAAAAGACTTCTTCAGCAGATAAGCATAAGGCTTTTCTTTATCACCGCTTAGGAACTGCTCAGTGGAAAAATTTCATCCCTCATATCCCCCAAAAGATCATTGAATTCCTAAGCGAAGCTGTTAAATTAGATTCTACAGTTTTACAATACAAAGAAGACTTATGTAACGCTTATATTCAGCAATGGAAAACAGATCCTGTTAACTTTGCTGCATCTTTTGGAAAAGATTGGATAAACTCCTTATCTTTTTATTCATCAACCATGTTTCATGCTAAAGCTTCTGATATAAAGAAAATGCTCTTGAGCTGCAGTGAGCAGTTTTTTCAAATTCATCAAAATAAAGAAGCTCATACTTATCTTGCAAAAGCCTTGGAATTCTTTCCAAATCAAGCGGACCTAAAAATTGAGGTTCTAGATGTTGCTATTCGTTATCAAGATTGGCAGCCTTTAGAAAAATACTTTCCTGCATGGGAGAAGGAAAATTATGCTAATCCTTATCTAAAAAAGAAAATAGCTGAAACTTATTGGGATAAAGACAAAACTACAGCGATTGGATTGTATCAAACAGCTTTAGCTCTATTCAAGCAGCGCCTTCCCCTTTGTCAAGGGGCAGATCAAATCACTTGTCAACGTCATATAGCGGAAATTCAATTAAAGATTGGGCAAAATCACTTAAAAACACCTTCTGGATTATTTAAAGGTGTTTCCTATGACAAAGCTTTACAGCGATTGGAAGAAGCAGCTGGTTTAAATGATGATTATAAGCCTGATTTATTTGATGCTTATATCGCCGCCGCAGAAGCAGAAAAGCAAAAGTTTTTACGCGATACAGCTAAAATCATGACTTATTATCAAAAAGCTTTTGAGACCTTGCTTAAGAAAGGGGTTTATCTCATTGAACTTCTCCAACTTTATTTAGATGCTAAACGCTATAGCGATGCCATTAAGCTTTATCAGGACGTTCAAAAACAGACTTGGGCCCAAGACTTCGTATTGCCAGCCAAGCTTTTTAACCGATTGGCTGAGCAGTTATTTGCTCAAAAAGATTATGAAAATGCTTTGATCTGTTTAAGACAAGCTCATCTGCAAGATCCTAACAATACAAGTTATAAACATGATTACTTTCAACTGGCTTTAACTTTAGCGCAAAATCACTATCAAAAAATTCAAAATAATAAAGCTGAAAAAGAAAATATTCGTATTCAGACGTTATTAAAATCAGTTCAAATTCTCACAGAATGTTGGAAAGTAGATTTTCAAGATGTCGAGCAATTTAAGTCTGATTATGAAGAGACTTTGGCAAAAATTTATGGTTCTTTAGCTGAATGTTATGTACAGCGTTGCTGGCTTCCGCTACCAGCCAGTGAATATAGCAAAGACGAAATCAAAAAACATCGAATGCAGCATCAACAAGATGTGCAACAGGCTGTCGATTATTATAGCGAAGCCTTGCACTATCAGCCTAACAATGCAGCCCTGTACTTTGATAAAGGCTTAATATTGGATTGGAATACACAATATCCTGAAGCGTTACAAGAAATTGAACTTGCTGTTAAGCATCAACCACGTAATCCATTTTATCACAAAATACTTGCAACACTCCAATTTGCTGTCAAAGCTTACTCCGTAGACGAACAGATGGAGCTCGCTAGAAAATGTGCTCCTGATCATTTTGAAGAAGATTATCCCATTTGGCAAGATGAATATATGAGCACTAAGAAAACAAAAGTGATTAATCCTCATTTCTATACGACAAAAGCCAGCTTTTTTGACTTTTTTTCGTAAAACTAAATTTCTTAAAAGAAAAGCGAAGGACATGTCCTTCGCCTTTGAATTTACTGTGTTTAGTTTTCTAGTTTTATCTCGATCTGACAGGTTTAACAGGATCAACAACAACCTCTGGAATAGCTGTTGTCGATGTTGGATAGGGATATTTCGTAATAGTTGAAACTGGATAAGCATTGTAAGTAGTAGAAGGATATCCTTGAGGTGTCGTTGCAGGATAAGAAGTTGTCATTTGCTGAATATTGCCAGGAGCTGGATAAACAACACCGGGAACTGCATTGCCATAAGAATAAGTGGAAGGAACACGTTCAATAATGGGATCTGGATACTGAACCGTTTGTACAGAAGTCGTATAAGGATAAGTATAGGTTGTCGTATAGTCTGCTCCCGAATAAGGATAGCGATAAGTAGGCGATTGGCTTGTTGTCGTATAAGGTGAAGAGACATATAGACCCACGTTTGCATACGGATAAGCAGGAGCCACCGTTGAAGGATAGGCTGATGGAGGCGTATAACGATTTAATGTGTAAGGCAGAGAATTTGAATAATTTGTGGGAAAAGAAGTAATCGTTTGTTGCGCTGTTGCATAAGGCTGCTGCACAAAAACAGCTTGGTTGGTTGTGTAAGGAGGAAGTCGTTGAGGGGCACTTTGATAAGGATTATAAGTATAATTCGTGTATAAAGAAGAATTAAATTGAGGTTGTACAAACACCGCTTGTCCGCTTGAATAAGGGGGTGCTTGGGTATATCCATAGTTAACCCACAGCAGAACGCTGCTTAAAACCCCTATTATCAACCATTTAAAAGATTGATTTCTCATAAAATTCTCCTAAAAAGGACTGTTCATCACACTTATTCATTATAATTCCTAAGAATTAAAAAAGATATTGTTAATTAGTCAAGAGAATGCTTAAAAAGCGAGTAAAGCATTTATAAAAGGCAAAAAAAAAGCGCCTGTCAAACTTTATTAACAGGCGCTTAAAGAATTTCAAAAATCGTTAATCAGAAATAAGTTACTGACCAACAGACCAACGAATAAAGTTTATAACTGCCAACGGCTTGCCCACTTCTTTGGCACGCTTATTGACGAGATCTGTAATCGTGATCGAATCATCTCTAATATATTTCTGACGAACTAAGCAATTAGTATCGAAATAAGCATTGACTTTACCTTCAACGATTTTCTCGACAATATTTGCAGGTTTGCCTTGAATTTGACCACGAGCAATATCTTTTTCGTTATTGATAATGTCTTGCGGCACTTTCTCTGGCGATAAATATTCTGGTGCTGCTGCAGCTGTATGCATCGCAATATCTTTCGCTAATGCATCTTCGCTGCCACTGCCTGAAATTTCCACAGCTGTAACAATTTTACCACCTAAATGAGAATAAAGTCCCAAGGAACGATCTGGCGACTTTTTCAAAATCAACACGCGTCTAATTTGGATATTTTCTCCAATTGTTTGAACAACAGTGGCGCGATATTGATCAATTGTCAAGCTTGGATCTTTGGAATACTTTTGTTGAAGAAATGCATCTAACGAAGCTGGACTTGTTTTTGCTGCTTCTTCAGCAATATTATCTAAGAACTGTTTGAAGCGCTCGTTTTTCACAACGAAGTCTGTTTCAGCATTTGCTTCAACAATTGCGACAGTTGAACCGCTTTCAGCAATACCGATCATTCCTTCTTTTGTTTCGCGTCCTTCTTTCTTGACAGCAGACGCCATTCCAGCTTTACGTAAATTGGCAATAGCCAATTCCATATCGCCTTTCGCTTCTTCTAGAGCTTCCTTGCATTTTCCCATTCCAACGCCAGTACGCTCACGCAATTCTTTAATCATCGCAGGAGTAATTGTTGCCATTGTTATTTGTCCTCAGATAAAGCGTCTTTGTCTTCGAAGTCTTCTGCACGATATTTAGAAGCTACAGCTTCATCTTCGTCTTCATCTTCATCTTGTTCTGATTGCTCTTCTTTGCTCGCATAGACTTTAATATCGTTCTTCTTATCAACAATTGCCTTAGCAAGAGTCTCAAGGATCAACTTAATGCTCTTCAATGCATCATCGTTACAAGCAATTACATATTCAATTGGATCTGGGTCGCAGTTTGTGTCGACAAGACCCATCACTGGGATTCCCAATTTATTGGCTTCCGCAACAGCTAAGTGTTCTTTGCTAGGATCAACAACAACGACTAATCCTGGCAATTTGCGCATGCCACGAACACCAGAGAGGTTCTTCTCTAATTTGATTTGATCTTTTGTCAAAAGAGAAAGCTCTTTTTTGGTTAATCCTTCGCCGCCTGTTGAGATTCTCTTCTCAATGCGATCAAGTTTCTTGATCGATTGACGAATTGTAGATAAGTTGGTCAACATTCCGCCCAACCAACGTTCGCAAACGTAAAATTCGCCGCACTTTTCAGCTAATTCGCGAATAACAGCTTTCGCTTGCTTCTTTGTACCTACAAAAAGAATTGATTTGTGTTTCGCAACAACATCGCGTACAATTTCAACAGCATTGCGGATCTGTTGTAATGTTTTCGCGAGGTCAATGATATAAAGTCCGTTACGCTCTTCAAAAATGAAACGTTTCATTTTTGGGTTCCAACGGCTAGTTTGGTGTCCAAAATGAGCACCAGCTTCTAATAAATCCTTAATGGATATGGAAAGATTTGGATTTTTTTGATTCTGCGCCAAGCCTTGTCCCTTTATGTTGACGACGGCATCTTGCATAAGGCAAGATTTCGGTCTTGGTTAAACATGTTTATAATGGATAAAAATAGATATGCAAAATATCTATAGCGCCTGATCAGAATCGAACTGACACTCGTAGCTTGGAAGGCTACTGTTCTACCATTGAACTACAGGCGCGTAGAATGAGCAGTATTATGTCTCATTTATCTTTTTTGTGCAAGAAGGAATTTTGAATAATTTACATCGAATGTGTTGAGTTTAAAAATATGGAGTTAAAAATTTAGAGAAAGGGTCGTTTAATCAATAAAGGACCCTCTATTGTCCTGCTTGTCAACAAATGCAATATTCGATTAATCAACATTTTTTTTGGCTGCTGCGTTTTGTAAGAGATCGTGAACTTGTTGAAAATGTTGATTAAATTCATTCTTATCAAATAATAACATAGCAGTTGTTGAGCATAAAACACTCTTAGCAGAATCAAAAGTTTTCTTTAATTGATCTAGAGGTGTTTCCCCCTTTTTGTTTTTGATATCCAACCGTGCGCCATGTTTAAGTAGACAATCAACCATTTCAACATTCCGACGTAGTACAGCTAAGTGAAGAGGTGTATCGCCATCGCCATTGCAAATATTCACATCTGCCCCTTTGTCTATAAGAAGCTTGACTAAATACGCATTACTATACTCTAAAGTTTCTCCATCGCAACTTTTGTCCTTATATCCTTTTACAATCAGCAAATGTAAAGGAGCGCTCTTAGAAAGACGATCATCTTGCTCGTTAATGACTGCTACCCCTCCTAGCTCTATGATCTCTTTGGCCATAGTATTATTCGCATTGGCAATTGCCCACATCAAAGCCGTATTTCCAAACCTATCTTTCTTACTAAAATCAATACCTTGATCTTTTAGGATTTTAACAAATTCCACTGGCCTATCAAGTTTTGCAATAAAATGCAAAATGGTTCCATCAAATTCAAAAATAAGATTTGGATCCTTTTCTTTAAGAATACGTTTAGCATTTTCTTCATCCCCTATTCTGATTAATTCCTTAAAGTCTTCTGTTTCTTCGAATGACCACTCTGTTTTTGCTGGTAATTTTTGTTCTTTAATGGTTACTTCTTTGAGAGGAGTTGAAATGTTTTTATCAAATATTTTTTTAACGATTTGCTGTTTAGGATTTTTTGCTTGAGTAAGATGTAATTTCTTCCAAAGAACACTGATGGTTTTCATTACTCCAAAAGCAGCGATACTGCTCAATATTAAAATAACGGCCCATTTCAAATGCTTAGCTCTGGATGAAAATGTCTGATGAAATGTATCGATACAGACAGGAGTTAATTGATGATAAAAATTAATAATTTCTTGCATAATTACCTGTTAAATTAAAATAACACAAAAACACATATATTATAAACAATAATTACAATTAAAAACAATTGACAACAACTGCTTTGTTATTATTTTTAAATTAAATATAAATTCAAACAGATATTTTTCTGACAGGCTGCCGACTAGCTTTTCTCATATTTTTGCTTAATTTCGCGCCATTTCTTAACCATTTGAGCGGCTAAAGGAGCAGCTTCCTTGCCATATCCCCCATAGCGAAGATAAACGACAACGATGACTTCTGGCTGGCCAAACTCATCTTTAAAGAGTAAAGCAGCTTTGTTTTTCTCTTTATTTTGGAAGGCAATGCTTCCAAACCAGACATGCGTATAAATATTTGTTCCTTCTTCTAAATCAAGGTCAATATTTTCTACCGATTCCGAAGTGCTTGTTTTGCCTAGTAATTGATCTTTTAGCTCGGTAAATTGCCGAATCGCTTCGGGATATTGTCGATATAAACGAGCGAGCGTGGTGAGATTTTCTTGATGTGACCTTAAAGTTCCGGCTCTAAGTCCTCTAAGTAAAATTTGACGAATGACTTCAGGCATAAAAATTTCACGCCGAACTTCTGTTGGCATAACCTTTACAAGACTTTCTTGGTTGGAATACGAGATAGCTGAGAAAAGAGGAAAATCTATTCCAACTAGCGACAGAGCCTCTTGATAGGCAAAACTAGGCAAACACACGAGTTGATCCTCCCCTTTAGAGGGCTGCCGACCGGCCGTCAATTTCACTAATTTGGGTTTAAGTACTTTTCCCCCATTGGCAATCGTCGCCAACATAACAGCTGTTTGCAAAGGAGTGACGACTAGGGAATGTTGCCCAATCGCCATGGCATAAAGGCCTGTGCGGTTAGTTGCAAGATCTTGAGGAACTTTACCAGGAATCTCTGCAGGCAAATCAATTCCTGTCCGACTGCCATAGGCAAATAAACGAGCTGCATCTGCCAAATCATTGGGATTTTCTAAGCATTCTCCAGCCAAAAGGGAAAAATAGGGATTGCTAGAAACTTCTAAAGCTCTAATTAAATCAACACGCCCATTGTGCTGATGGGCCAAGCTTCTTGGCAAACGTCCTCCCTTATAAAGCTGTGGAATGGGTTTACCATCTTCTGTATACCCAACGTAGCGGGACCCTTTGATTTGGTAAACTTCATCCACAATAATTAGAGGATTGAGATCTTGCAATGATATCACCCTTCTGCCCATTTTTTGAAAGCGCTGCATTAATGCTTCATAAGCTGTGACAAGTTTAAAAAGAGAGCCTTGAATGGCAGCTTGACGATAGGCGTGCGAACGTCCATATCCAAAGCCATAAACAGGATAGAAAGCTGCAGCAAGATGTTTTTCTAAGGGAGCTTGAGCTTGACGCAAGTAACGATAATGACCTAGCAATGGACGATTGAGATGATCAAAAGAACGCATAGTTTTAAGATAATCAATTGCGAGTTCACGTGGCATCTCTTTTACTGCTTGGGAAAGCCTTTCATAAGATTCTCTCCACTTAGTTGCTTGATAGGCACCCTGTATAATTTCTTCATGCCAACTGCTAAAATACGTCAAATAAGGAGCCAAATCTTCAATGACAGATGTAGTGGTTAAAGTTTCTTTCTGTTCACCTGTCAAAAAAGCATGTAGACAGTCCCAAGAATGGGCATTCCAAAAAATTTGAAAGAATGCGGCTTCTTGTTGATCTAAATAATCCAGATAAGGTTTGGGATAGGCCTTTGCCAACTTTTCTTCATTGCGTTTAATCTTTAGAAATGCTTTTTCTTCTTTTTGCCTCCACTTCTTAAAGTCCACGTCATGATAAAGTCCTTTCGCACTTTCTTTAACAAGAGCAAATAAGGTCACTAGGCTGCCTGTTTGATCATGATATTGATCTAAAGTTTCTTTTCCTGTTCTTTGAAGCAACTCTGGGGAAAAATAGGCTTCATCGACAGCTAAACGGCACAGATCCACAAGCAAAACTTTATCATAATTATGGTTAAGAGAAGTGAAATAAGAATCTAATTTCTTTCTAATGGGCAGCCAGCTTTCTTGCCTGTCTTGCATAATGGTGAGAAATTTCTGCTTTTCTACTCCCTTAAGATTTTGCCGATAGGGCTCATGGGGCTCGTTCATGTATAAATAGTTAAAAAGGCTATAAATATCGTACTCTGGTACAAGTTTTTGCAAAGCATCTACTTGACGCTGAATTTCAATCGCTTGAGCTAAAGTTTGGATACGATCAATCGCCTGTCTGACCTGTCCCTCTTGAGGAAGGATAAAATTGAGGTAAGTTTTCCATGTTAACTCACACTTTTCGTCATAAAAACTCTGCGTTTGATCATTAAAGCGCTCTCGTTCAAGGGGACGCTGTTGATCCCATAACTGAGCTAAGTAAACCTCATTTTCAAACCAGCGATGAATGGAGACTTTTTTTTCCTTTTGCTGTTCATTTTCACCAGAAAGAATAAAGTCATTGGGATCAAATCGAGGATAGGAAGCCAGTGTTAAAATTTCTCCTTTGGAAGGATCCATAACAACAATAGCGCCACCTTTAATCCAAGGTTGTTTTTGAGCAAGTACTGTATGTTTTACAGGCCCCAGCTTCGATTTGCGAACAATTCGCAATTCTTCGTTCTGGGCAAGCAATTGTTCTGCATATTCTTGTAGCTCTGCTGATAAAGTTAGCAAAATGCGATGCCCAGACAAGGGAGCTCGAGACCCTGGCAGTTCACGTAAAAAATTTCCTTTCGAATCTGTATAAAAGTTTTTCTTGCCATAGAAACCTCGTAATTGTTCTTCAAAAACACCCTCTATCCCTGTTTTTCCCACATAATCATGAATGGTATAAGCTTTGGCTTCTAAATCTCTTAATCTTCGGCGAGCTTGATGCGTATCCTGAATTCCTGCTAATTTTTCCCCTTCTTGTTCATTTTCACGTTCATGAATAAATTGTTCTAAGGCCTTCATTTCATGTAAAATTTTCTCGTATTCAATACGATTAATGGCCCCCATATAACCAATCACATCTGCCCCAACTCGTCCTCGAGGATAATATCTTTTAGGAAGATGGCGGACATGAAGTCCTGGCCAATCTTTTTCCAGCATTTTGAGGCGATAATATTCTTGCTCACTGAGATCATCTTTGATGACAAAAGGGACTTGAGAATAGTAAGAAGCTTTCGCATGAATGAGATCTTCTATTCTTTCAGAATCAAGTCCTAATTCATTTGATAAAAGCTCTGCTAACTGACGAATGTACGTCCTACGTTTGAAAATTTTTGTACGTTTTCCACTTGCATCTTTTTCCCAAGCAGTCGCTGGGATGTCTCGTAATTGCGAGTAAAGAACTGTTGCTTGATAAGACATTTTATTAATCGCTAAAGGTAAATTAAAACGATCTCGAATAGTCGCGCGAATAGCGGGTTCAATGACTGTTTTTCGCTGAGGCTTTTGAGATTCTTCTACTCTTTGGTCATATTGAATAACAGATAAATGCCAAATGCGTATTAGAATAAGCAAGAGAGCAATCAAAATAAAATACAAAATGCGATTAGCTTTCGTTGGAATGTCGTGATGTTGAAAATCTATTCGTTTTCTGCGATGCGAAGAAAGAGGCATTTGTCACCTTTAGAGCCAAGAAGTCAGGAACAAGATGGACAAAGAAAGCAGGATAAGTTAACAAGATGGCTTTCATCATCGTCTTTCGAGGCAGTCATTTCAAGTCTTTTGTTTTTATCCTTCCCATCTTTCCCATCCTATTCCTCTTTTATAGAAATAACAGGATAAGAAAGATGGACAGGATAAAAGAATAAGAGCTATTCTATTATCTTGTTCATTTTGCTTGTATTCTATACAAGTTTCCATCGCTTAACAAGTGTCTTAGCTCGAATTAAATCTTCAGGAAAATCAACTTCAACGCAGTCATCAATTTCAACAACAAAGGTTCCCACCTTTTTTCCTTTTTGGATTCCCTTTTCAATTCCCTTTTCAAAAAAATCATGAGCTTCGCATTGTTCCAATTCTTGACGAAGCCATACAACGTCGGAAGCTTTAAAAAAATTAATACCTAAGGCTTCCCCTTCTGGATGCTGAAGTTCCTTTGAAACTTCTATCAGGTCACCTTGATCATTTGTTCGATATTTGACCTCTTCTGCTCCCACTCGTGTTCGATTTACGATCATTGCAGTTTGATTCGCTTTTAAAAAAGAAAATAAAATCTCTGGGCGAAATAAAACATCTCCATTTAACCATAGCACATCTTCATCTACTTTTCTAAGTGCACGCAACAGACTTTTAGCCGTGTTTTCTTTTTGATAATCAGGATTGAAAATATATCCAAGGTCAGGAAAAACAGACATGATAGCCTCTTTTTCATAGCCGACAACAACCCAAATGTGATGAATAGAAACATAAGCAGTTAATGCCCGTAATTGACAAGCTAAAATAGAGTCTTGCTGATTGAGCAACGTCAAAGATTTAGGTGCATGGCGAGGAGAATTATCGAGACGTGTTCCCACACCCGCATCTAAGATAATGACCTTCATAAAGATGCTTGATTCTCAGAAGACACTAATGTCTTCTCTTTTTGCCGCTGAACAATAGGCAATATCACGCGAGAAGGATGCTTCTTGCCCATATATACTTGATTTTGAGCAATTTGATGTTTTCCCATATTCATCCCTAACAAACCAACATTTAGATTTTTCTCATAGCGTGGATAATTGGAACTACTTACCGATAATCGAATGGCATGTCCTTTAGCAAATACCATACTTGTCGCCCAAAGGTCAATTTTGACCTCATGAACATCGGAAGCCTTTGATTCCTTTTTAGAATGATTGAGAATTCCTAATCGACATCCTCCCTCTGAGATTAAAATGCTGCGTCCATCAGGATAAACATCGCATAAGCGCACAACAATATCTGTATCTGGTTGATCAGAAGCAAAATAAATGACTGCAGATAAAGGTCCTGTCACTTCGAGATCATCATCTAATCTATTAGACGTAAACACAAGAATATCAGTTCTCTCTTCAATACTTCTTTGATCTTTTGGACCCGACTCTAAAAAGAGATTACGTCCTCCTAGTGTCGGAATGGGATTGTGAGGATCATATTGATAACTTACCTTTCCCTCTCGAGATGAAAAAGTTGTTTGAAGCTGATGATTCGGTGTTAAATAAAAAGCTGTTTCCTTTGCTGGAATAGGCCATACATCTGACGTACGCCAAGTATTGCCGCTAGAAGGCGTTCCATCAAAAGGCCCCATCACATAATAAGTCACGGCAGGTAATTGATCCAATCCATTTGCAATGCCTTTTAAATAAAAGTCAAACCATCGTTTAGGAGAAATATCAACAGGCGGCTGAAGACCCTCTTGTGGAATATTAAAATCACCGAAGTGCTGAGACATAGGCCAAAAATGGGTCCAAGGTCCAATCACCAATTTCTGACAACCTCGCGCCCCTTCCCCACCTTCATATTGACGAGCAGCAAAAGAGGTCAATGTTCCCTGTAAAAACGTATCGTACCATCCACCAATATGCATGCCTGGCACTTTAACACGATGAGACATCTCTAAACTGTTGAGCTGCTTCCAAAAGTCATTGTAGAAGGGACGTTGGCAAACATAACTTTGAACTCCGGTGTCACGAGCATAATATCCCAGCCAGCTTTCGGCCTGATGCTTCAAAAGCTGTCCTCCTGGAAAAAGTGCATGATGATAAATACTTGCTGCAGCAACGAGAATATATTGACAAGCAAGATGAGGAGGTTGCGAAGGAGCCATTAATAATTGGGTAATTCCTAATGCAGAAGCTCCCCATGTTCCAATTTTGCCATTCGTATAAGGACTTTTAGCAAGCCACTCGACCGTGTCATAACCATCTTGCAGCTTACCCCATCCATCCCCAATAAAAGGAAATGTTTTTCCCTCACTATCTAAGGCGCTACGAGTTTCCTGAATCGCCACGACATAGCCTTCCTTAGCCAATTTAGCAAAATCTTTCCAATAAGCCTGGCGTCCAGCAGGACTACGCAATAAAATACAAGGCAAACCTTTCGCTTCAGGTGAAGGAAGATAGAGATCTGTCGGCAATTCTGTCCCATCACGCATAGGGATCATAACCGTTAAGTCCGGCACCAGCTCTTCGGCCCCCGCGAGCTGCACAACAAAAATAAATAAACATATCATGCGGAGTAGAGTTTTCATTGTATTACTCGCAATTTTTTCTTTTACAAAAAGAATTCATTTCTAAATTTAGAATATTTTATTGACAGCAAGAAACGCTCTCTAGCTATAGAGAGCGTTTTAAATGGATGATCACCGAATAAGGTGAATTTAAGCTTTTGCAACCGCGCGCGCAGCAAGACGAGATTTAGTGCGACTGACTTTATTCAGCTTGAACACACCTTTTTTCGCGCACTTATCTAAAATGCTATAGACTTCATTTAATTTTTGAGTCGTTTCAGCTTGATCGCCTTTTGCAACAGAATCTTGGAAAGAACGAATTGCCGTACGAACGCGAGATTTGTAAATTTTATTGTTCATACGTCTCTTTGCATTTTGCAAATCGCGCTTTTGAGCTGTTGGGCGCTTGACTTTCTTTTCTTCTTGTTTAGCCATTTTTCCTCTATGGTTGAAACTTTAACATATAAGAAGCATCCAATTATAAGAAATAAGGGTTAATTCGTCAAAGAATACTTGACTTGCATTTAGACCAAAGTCAATTCAAAATTTGGAATTTGGGATTGGCCAAAGCACTGCACCTAAAAAGAGCATAAATCGGTCAATATTGCGTTAATATTGATCGATTTATGCTCTCTTGGTTACGATAACTTTCGATCAAATTGAAATTTAAAATTTTAATTAACTTTGATCTAACTTGAACAATCAATTGATCAATCAAAGATCTGCAATAGATTTAAAAGGCTCTAAAAGTCTGTTAAAAAACCTCTAATGGCTTGAATTTGAGTTTTTTTCTCTTAGAAGAGACTCTTAGAGTATCGAATATTTTATAAATGAATTAGAAAGATAAAAAAGAACGAATTTATTGATAAACTTTCATAAGAAAGATTTGAATGATTGATGCTAGTTATAATTTGCTTGGAAAAAACTTCATTTAATAGGAAGATAGTTCATAAAACTCATCATCCTTTTTTAAAATTATGAAATATATTGCTCCTTATGATCTTTCGCTGCTAGAGGCCTTGACTCAATTATCTCCTCAAAGTTCTAAAAACACTTTACGCTCTTGGATTAAGGAAGGCCGCGTACAAGTAGATGATATGACCATCAAAAATGCTTCGCTTGTTGTATTAAAAGATCAGTGTGTGACTGTTGGACAGCGAAAAAAAGCCATCCGATCTGGCCTTCCTATTTTATATGAAGATCAAGATCTGGTCGTCATTGATAAACCTTCTGGATTGCTAAGCGTAGCAACTGCTTTTGAAAAAGGAGAGACAGTATTTGCTTTATTAAAAGCACATTATCGGCAACGCAAAGTTTGTGTTGTCCATCGTCTAGACCAAGATACTTCTGGGGTCATGGTATTTGCCCTAAATCAAGAGGCCTGCGACCGATTAAAAGATTTATTTGAAGTTCACCAAATTGAGCGGGGCTATACAGCAATTGTCGAAGGACAAGTCCTTTCGCCTGCAGGAACATGGCAAAGCTATCAATATGAAGACAGCCAATACATGGTTCATGAAACAACAGATGAAACAAAAGGACGTTTAGCGATTACTCACTACCGAACGCTTGGTTCTTCTAAGCGCTATTCATGTTTGCAGCTTCGACTCGAAACAGGTCGCAAAAACCAAATCCGAGTGCATTGTCAATCAGCGGGCTACCCAGTTGTAGGAGATAAAAAATATGGAGCGCAAACGAATCCAATCAAACGTCTTTGTTTGCATGCTCATTTGCTGAGTTTTCAACATCCTTTTACCAAAAAAAATATGCGCTTTGAATCTCCTGTGCCTGAAGAATTTTATCGATTAGTTCCTTCTGCAAAACATTCTTAAAAGAGGAAGTTCATGCATCGCAATCCGCTTTGGATTTTCTTTTTAAGCTTAATGATGCTAAGTATAGCAGTTTATTCCATTCGGACGAGTTATCAATTATGGCAATATCTACGCCTCGATAAACAAATTTCTGCTCAGCACATTCAATGGTCAGTGGCAGCTCTTAGCGATGAAGAGTTTGCTCCACTTGCTCGCTATCAATTTAATCTCAAAGGAACAATTTATGAAGGAGAAACGCTGTGGAAAGAAACTTATCTCAATCAATCCACCGCTCAAGAAGCTATTCTTCGCTTGTCCTCTTCTTCTCCATCTATTTGGTATGATAGCTCCTCGCCTTATCTCTCTTCTCTTCAAAAGAATTTTCCTTTTAAAGAAAGCATTTACACCCTCCTTCTCTGGATTTTAGGCCTTTATTTTTTAGGTCTTGGGTACTATACCAATCAACGCATTCATGCTAAATAATCAAATTCTCATTTAAAAATTTTAATTCTTAGTTTTAACAATGCTGACAAAGGGAGCAGTGCGATAATTATTATCTAACAATAACGTTCCGCCAAATCCATTGCTAAAAATAAGAGCAGCAGGTACAAAAGGACCTTTTTTGATTGAATATAGATGGCATAAAATTTTTTACCTTCTGCAACTAAGAAAGAATAATCGCCATTAGTCATCACGCCTTGTGTTGTTTTGGGGCCATTTTGGATGATGTAAGAGTGTCGGGATAAACGCTTTTCTGCTACAAAATCTAAACCAATTCCAGTACTACCTCCAGCAGGATCATTGACTTCTCGGTAAATGGTCAACCAAGCATCTGTTTTCGTTTGATTCGGATCCGATTCGTCATCATTGCGGAAATCATAATAAAGAACTCCTGCATAGCCATCACGGGTTACTGCAACAAAAGGAGTAAAAGCTTGCGGATTAGGAGCTGTTGAGGGCGTAAGGCTGGCTTGTACCGCCTGAGACCAAGTGAATCCTCCATCTCTCGACGTCAAAAGACCAATTTGTGGAAGTTGATCTGATCTAAATTGACCAGTTTGAAACGCCACATATAAATATCCATTTTGAGGATTAACATTGTAAGAAGGAGTAAGATCGCCTGCTCGTAACAGTGTACCCACACCTCCAGTAATTTGACCGCTTGAATTATAAGTGTACCCACCTGTAAAAACTTGATTAGCAACAAAAAGTGTGATAACAGTTGCGTTGGAATCCGAATTCGCTCCTAAATCTTTGGAACGCACTAGCGCAATATCATAAAGACTAAATTGATGAGGCCAAGCATCGGCTAAATATTCTTCATTTGTTGTCCCAGGTGCTGCATAAATGCGCACCATGAAATTTAATACATCACCATTTAATCGCAATTGACTGCCAGGATCTTCACTTGTGTGATTGCTAGATTCTTCTGGCAATACTACAATGACATTGTTAATGGTCTGATTGTCATTTTCAATACCATTGCTTTGGCCGTGAAGAGTTAAATAGGAAATGGATTGTAGATAATTTGATGAGGAGACCAGGTCTTTCCTCTGTCCGTCGTAAGGCTCATTAAAGCATCAGCATGACCAGAAGTCACCTTTAGAAAACGATCCCATACGCAATAAGCAACTTTGGCATGATTGGGATCAGCAGTAATCGAATTTTTATCATCAAATGGAAAAGAAGAGGGTTGTCCTAAGATCAATTGACTTGATGAAGCAAAATGTGGAATACTCCATGTTTTTCCGTCATCTTCTGAAACAGAAACAATAATTCCCTTGTTGATTCTGTGTATTGATATCTTCCGTTGTATTCACAACTAAAACGCTTAAATATACTCTTTTTCCATCAGAGACATAACTTAACCATACATCAGAACTTCTTTGATTAATCCCACCCGAACAAATCTGTAAAGGAATTTCTGTCTGATGCCAAGACTTTCCTCCATCTCGAGAATAAGCAATTCCGGCTTCGAGTCCTCCTCCATTAAAAATGTGTCCCTGCTGCCAAGCTGCCACAAGATGATTTCTATTTTTGGGATTCACTGCAATTGTTGGCTCTACGGCAGATTTAGCATAAATGGTGACGGCATTCGAAAAAGTCCCTAGCTGAGGAAAAAGACAAGAAGGAGTTAAAGGAACCAGACCTTTGCCTTTTGGATAACCCACATTGACATCAAAAAGACTGAATCCATGCTTCTTACTCGCTATCTTATTGGTTTTAGCAATTTCGTTTCCCAGCCTGTATGAGTGAATAATACCAGCCTACTTGCTTCAACATGGTTAATTCTCCTCTTGAAAAAAGACTCGTCGCCATGATTTATTCTTTACGACTATCATTTTCTTAAAAATTTTTTTATAAATATTTAAATTCCAATCTTTAATCAAAAGATCATTTTCTTGCAGTTTTTTTACTAAATTTTTTAAGTCTTTTTAGAAAGTTTTTCATAGAATGACTTTAAATTTTTAGGTGCTAAATTCTTGTGCACTAATAAAAAACAAGATACAACATTTGATACACAAGAGAACTTCCAAATAAGGATTTCGAGCTAGGCGCTGTTCCTAAAATACTGATTCCCTAGCGCAACAATTTTCTTAAGTTAAAG
Organism: Parachlamydiaceae bacterium; assembly: GCA_044226925.1. Classification (GTDB taxonomy): domain Bacteria; phylum Chlamydiota; class Chlamydiia; order Chlamydiales; family Parachlamydiaceae; genus JANWJE01. The sequence continues at coordinate 808,544 of JBGAGC010000001.1, read as the reverse complement.
CCCTGTTGATGCCTTAATTATTAAGTTCATTTGTGTACAAAAGAGAGGATCTTGGAATATGACACCCATTGTGTTAGAACAGCAAACGAAAGAAGGTGAACGTTTACAAGCGACTTTTTTGCCTGAAAAGGGAATGAATCTCATCAGTTTTAAGAAAGGCGAATTGGAAGTCATTGATCAATCCACTCAAAATTTATTTGAGGAACGTTATGCCGGATTAGGAGCTCTCATTGGGCCGCACTTTCATCGTCGACGTGCAGAGAGTGTACCACAAGTCAAAGATGAACAACTATTTCCTCATATTGCACGCGTCAAAGCTAAAGGCGTCCAAGACCCCTTTTCTCATGGCATCGCACGCTATGCCCCTTGGAAAGCAGAAGCCACAGCAACAAGTGTTAAAGCTCACTTATCTGGTAAAGATATGTGGAATGGTGCTGCTTTATCAACGTTAGAAGGACAAAACTTTACTATGCATTTAGAAGCAAATCTTCGCGAAAATGGATTATTTTTAAATTTATCAATTGTCAGCGATACAGACTCCTTAGTGGGCATTCATTATTATTATGCTCTACCAGAAGGTAAAGGACGTGTGATAAGTGAAGTGCAAAATCAGGTTCGCATTCAAGGAGAATTACAGCCTATCCCCTCAAATTGGCAATTTGATGATCAACAACGCTTAATATTTGATTTAACACAAGAAGCAGACTTTACATTTCGTCCCTATCCAGATCCTTTAAAGGGACGCATTTTACTTGAAACGGAAAAATATCATCTTCGAACGCATTATGAATGCATGTGTGCAGAAAATTGCTGGCAGCTTTATCATCCTCAACATGCTTCTTTTGTTTGTATTGAACCCATCAGCGCTCAGGATCCTCGACATCCTAATCTAACGGTAAGCTCACTCAATATTCATTTAGAAATTGTATCTAATAAATAGAGATTTATTATTTTATCAAAAAAGACTCATTAAGGTTCAAAATGGCTGACCTTTCAAATGAAAAGCAAGAATATCCTGGAGCAGCTCCACTCGATTCTTCAACAGAAGATTTGAAAGAGGCAAAGGAAATCAATCAAACAAAAGCCTCTACGAATTCTAATCGAGCGCGGTCAAAGGCTTTGTGGCGTTTGACATTGGTTCTTCTTCTGGCTGGATTAGCTTGGTTTCTATATTGGTATTTTTATCTGCAATATTATGAATCTACTGATGATGCCTATGCCAATGGCAATTTAGTCAATATTAATTCCGCTATTTCAGGAACAGTCGTCGCTTTTTTTGCCGATGATACCGACTTTGTCAAAGAAGGACAGCTACTTGTCAAGCTAGATTCTATCCGATATGAATTAACCTATCAAAAAGAGTTAGCAACTTTAGCTTCTGTGACATTACAAGTCAGACAGCTTTACGATAATGTCAGAGCAAACCAAGCAAATGTCAAAAATAAACGATCAGTTTTAGAAGAAGCAAAGACTAATTATGAAAGCCGTCTTGAACTTCAAAAAAAGAATCCGCTTGCTGTAGCTAGAGAAGATTTTACTCAATCGCATCGAAATTTTTTAGTCGCTGAATTTGAACTCCAACAAGCAGAATCGCAATTAGAAGCTGCCTTGACCGCTGCGGGAAACACTCCTCCTGAAAAACATCCATTAATTGAACAGCAAAAAGAAAATATTCGAACTGCCTATTATCAATTGCAGCATTGTTCAATTTATTCTCCGGCTACTGGGTTTGTTGCTCAGCGTTCTGTCGATGTTGGCGAATGGATTATTCCCACTGTGAATTTAATGGCCGTCATTCCCACTGATTACGTCTGGGTAGATGCTAATTTTAAAGAAACACAGCTTCGCAAAATGCGAATTGGACAACCAGCGGTGGTCTGGTTTGATCTTTATGGTTCGCATGTACAATATGAAGGGAAAGTGATTGGAATAGGCTTGGGGACAGGAAGTATATTTTCGCTTATTCCTCCTCAAAATGCGACAGGAAATTGGATTAAAATTGTGCAACGTATTCCTGTCAGAATTAGCCTCGATCCAGAGAAAATTAAAGCCTTTCCTATTCGACTTGGAATTTCAGCAACCGTGGATGTGGATGTTTCCAACCAAAATTTACCCTTTTTATCAACATCTCCTTTATATAAACCCGTTGCTAAAACAAATATTTTTGAAATTAATTTAGAAAAGGTAAATCAGCTAATGGACAATATTGTTCAGAATAATCTAAAGCGCGAGTCCCTGTAACCAAACATGAAGACAGAATACGAAACAGGCAGCCGAGCTCTAATCCTCAATATAGCGTTAGGCCTCGGAACATTTATTCAAATTCTTGATTCTTCTATTGCTAATGTTGCTATTCCTTATATTGCAGGCAATCTTAATGTAAGTGTAGAACAAGGCACATGGGTTGTCACTTCATTTGCCGTTAGCAACGCAATTATGTTGCCTTTAACAGGTTGGCTTTCAAATTATTTTGGAAGAGTTCGTTTGTTTGTTTGGTCAGTGATTCTTTTTGCTTTAACTTCTTTTCTTTGTGGATTAGCTTTTAATTTACCTATGCTCGTGATTTTTCGGGTCCTGCAAGGAGGTGTAGCGGGTTCTCTTATTCCTCTTTCACAAAGTTTAATGGTAGGACATAATTCACCAGAAAACCAAGGAGCAGCATTAGGTCTTTGGGGAATGATCGTGATTGTTGCTCCTGTACTAGGCCCTATTATAGGAGGTTATTTAACAGATGAATATTCCTGGCCTTGGATTTTTTATATCAATGTACCCATTGGCTTATTTTCTGCTATCATCACTTGGGTGATGTTAAAAAATCATGAAAGCCCTATCATCCGCCAACCTATTGATTGGATAGGATTATTCCTCTTATCCTTTGGAATAAGTTGCTTACAAATCATGTTAGATAAAGGAAAAGACTTAGACTGGTTTGAATCCAATATCATTATTACCTTAACTATTCTCTCCGTTATTTCTTTAGCTTATTTTTGCATTTGGAATACTTATCAGAAATATCCAATTGTTGATTTTTCTTTTTTTAAAAATCGCAATTTTGTTGTAGGAACCCTATGTGTCTCTATAGGTTATTTAATTTATTTTGGAAGTGCCGTGACAGTACCTTTATGGCTGCAAACACAGCAAAATTATACAGCTTATTGGGCCGGAGTCGCTGTGGCACCTATTGGAATCATTTCTTTTTTGCTTTCACCCGTTGTAGGCAAATACATGCAACGCATTGACTCCAGAATTTTGGTTGCTTGCAGTTTTTTTCTATTTTCGCTGGGATTTTTTTATCAATCCAATTTTACAACTCAAGTCAGTCTTGCAACTATTATGTTCACACGCTTCATCCAAGGAGCTGGAGTCGCCATCTTCTTTCTACCGCTTGTTCAATTAAGCCTAGGGGGAATATCATCCGCAAAATATGCAAGCGCCAGCGGCTTATTTAATTTTTTTCGTACTTTGATAGGAGCAGGATTTGGAACAGCTTTAATCGTTCAATTGTGGACACGCTTAGAAATTTTTCATCATGCCCGCTTAGGAGAAGCCTTGACTTCCTACCGTCAACTCGTCACTCAATTTTATCGAACATTAAATGAGCTTAATTCTCATTCTTTTACATCGGATCGTATCCAACGGATTTTAGATAAATTAGTCGAACAGCAAGCATTTATGTTGGCAACAAATGATTTAGCTTGGCTAGGAGGATGGCTATTTCTTTTCATGATCCCACTCGTGTTTCTATGCAAACCTGTCAAAGGTTCCCTAGCTCAAAAAGAAGCCGCACACTAAGAATGTATAAAAGAAATGTTTTCATAAAATATTCGCGTTAACAAATCGCCACTTTATTTTTGTTTTAAATTTAAACCAATTAATAGTCATAAATTATTATAAGTTTATAAATATTTGACATTTTTAAATCATGTATTTATATTAACTAATTTCATATTTTAAACTAGGATAATATATGCGCCTTTGTCTTCATTCTTTTTCCAATTCTGTTAGGTCTATTTTTCAACAAGTCCTTCCTTCTCTTTCGACTCAACAAAAAAAAGTTATCGGCATTGCTTCCGCTGCATTTGGCTTTTTAGCAATTGCTTATGCAATCAAGTGTTATTTAAATAAGAATATCAGCAAGCAGAGGCAACCACTTATTAATGGTCACGGAACAATGACTCTCTCTGATGGAGAAATATGCCAAGGTGAATTCAAAAACGGTTTACTTAACGGCAAGGGGAAAAGAGTTCTTGCTGACAAGACAAAGTACGAAGGCGAATTTAAAAATGGTGAATTAGTAAAAGGCAAAGTGACTTTTCCTGATGGAGAAATATACCAAGGTGAATTTAAAAACGGTTTGCTTAACGGCATGGGAACATGGTTTCTTGCTGACAAGACAAAGTACGAAGGCGAATTTAAAGATAATGAATTCGTAAAAGGCAAATTGACTTTTCCTGATGGAAAAATATACCAAGGTGAATTTAAAAATGATTTTCCTAACGGCAAGGGGAAAACGGTTTTTGCTGACAAGACAAAGCACGAAGGCAAATTTAAAGATGGTAAATTAGTAAAAGGCAAAGTGACTTTTCCTGATGGAGAAATATACGAAAATGAATTCAAAAATGGTTTGCCTAACGGCAAGGGAACATGGGTTCTTGCTGACAAGACAAAGCACGAAGGCAAATTTAAAGATGGTAAATTAGTAAAAGGCAAAGTGACTTTTCCTGATGGAGAAATATACCAAGGTGAATTTAAAAACGGTTTGCTTAACGGCAAGGGGAAAAGGGTTCTTGCTGACAAGACAAAGTACGAAGGCGAATTTAAAGATGGTGAATTAAATGGACAAGGAGAAATTGTCTATTTTGATGGAGAAACGCATGTAGGACAATTTCAAAATAACGAATTAATAAAAGGCACAGTGACTTTCCCTGATAAAGAAATACACGAAGGTGAATTCAAAAATGGCGAATTGAATGGATGGGCCAAGATTACTAATCCCATGGGCGAAATTCAAGAAGGGCAATTCATAGATAATCGATTACATGGTAATGGAAAAATCATTACTGCAGCAGGAATAATTTATGAAGGCAAATTCGAAGATGGCGATCTTTTGCAAGGAAAAATTCATCATCCTGATAAAACAATCTATGAAGGCAATTTTAAATATAACAAACTCAATGGCCAAGGAAGAATCATTCGCCCAAATGGATATATAGAGGAAGGTAAATTCAAAGATGATGTTTTGATTGAACCGAAACCGATCTATCATTTTGCATTTCATTCTCCATAAAAAGTATTAAAATTGCTGTCTTTTCTAAATGGTGAGATCATCTGTTTGCATCTCGCCTTGCAAAAAATTTTCAATATTTGAAATTTGAATCCTCGTTCACTAAAAACATTTCTTCACGCCAAACAGCAGTATAATCGATTAAAAACTAATAAATTATACTTTTAAATTTTGATTGATAAAATAATAGAGATCAAAGAAAGTAAAGAATAATTTATCGATCTAAATTAATCCCTATTTCGAAAGGAAAGGAACAATGAGTGATCAAGTTAAAGAGTTAAATTCGGTTCCTCATGGCTGCTATGCGGACACTGATCATGATCGAGAAATTCCTGAAATAGATCTTTTAAGTCCTCTAACAATTAGAGGAGTGACTTTTCGCAATCGCATAGGAGTATCTCCTATGTGTCAATACTCTTCAGAAGAGGGACTTGCCAATGACTGGCATCTTGTTCATTTAGGAAGTAGGGCTGTAGGTGGTGCATCTCTCGTCATGGTGGAAGCAACAGCTGTTGCTCGAGAAGGGCGTATTTCGCCTGGCGACATGGGCATTTGGGAAGATCGTCACATTGAACCATTAGCACGTATCGCTCATTTTATTCTTAGCCAAGGTTCCATTCCCGGTATTCAATTAGCTCATGCTGGAAGAAAAGGAGGCTGTGAGCCACCTTGGAAAGGAGGAGCAAAATTGCAATTAGACAAAAGTGGATGGGAAACAATAGCTCCTAGTCCCATTTCCTTCAATGAAACCGATCCTCTTCCAAAAGAATTAAGTACTGAAGAAATTGCAGAGGTCATGGAAGCATTTAAACATGCAACACGACGCGCTCTTAACGCTGGCTTTAAAGTCATTGAAATTCACGCTGCTCATGGATATCTTCTGCATGAATTCCTTTCTCCTTTAAGTAATCGAAGAGAAGATGAATATGGAGGAAGCTTTGAAAACCGCATTCGCCTTCTGCTTCTTATTGCAGAAGATTTGCGTCATTTAATTCCTGAAAATCTGCCTCTTTTTGTGCGAATTTCAGCGACAGATTGGGCTGAAGGAGGATGGGATATTCAACAATCTGTTGCCTTAGCAAAAGCTTTGAAAAACGTAGGCGTTGATTTGATTGACGTATCGTCTGGAGGACTTGTTCCGAAAGCCCAGATACCTGTTGGAAAAGGCTATCAAGTTCCTTTCGCAAAGCAAATACGCGACGAAGCAGACATTAAAACAGCCGCAGTTGGATTAATCACAGAAGTGCAACAAGCTAATGAAATCATTACGCATGGGGATGCCGATTTGGTTTTTTTAGGTAGAGAATTCTTACGAGAACCTTATTGGGCCTTAAAAGCGACTCAAGAACTTGGAAAAGACTCCCCTTGGCCTCTTCAATATGGCTATGCAGTAAAGAGGCGCGCAAAATAATAGAAAAATTTAATTCCTCATAGAAACATTCTCTTTCCTAAGCGTTCTCTTTAACTCCTCCGCTTTCTGCTCTGATTGAGAAAATTCAATTGAATACTTTAGCGTCCTGCGTAATTAAGCTCCATCCATTGACGATAAGCTCCTGACTGTACATTTCTTACCCAGTCTTGATTCTGCATATACCAGAGAATTGTTTGTTTTAAACCTTCTGAAAAAGAACGAATTGGCTTCCAACCTAATTCTTGTTTAATTTTAGAACAATCAATCGCATAGCGCAAGTCATGTCCTGGACGATCTTTGACAAAGGTTACTAAACTTTCTAATTCTTTAATGGATGACTTTTGAATTTCAGCGATCTGGCGAATGATTTCGTAAACCAAATCTACATTACGCCATTCCTCTTCTCCACCAATGTTATAGGTCTCTCCTTTACGGCCCTTGCGTAGCAACAATTCAAGAGCTCTAGCGTGATCTTCTACATGTAGCCAATCTCTGACATTGACTCCTTGTCCATAAATAGGCAAAGGTTTGCGCTCGAGACAATTTAAAATCATGACAGGAATGAGTTTTTCAGGAAAATGATAGGCTCCGTAATTATTGCTGCAATTAGAAATGCAAGTGGACAAATGATAAGTATGATGATAAGCGCGCACAAGATGGTCAGATGCTGCTTTAGAAGCTGAATAAGGAGAATTGGGGCGATAAGGACTATCTTCTGTAAAATAACCCGTTTCTCCTAAAGAACCATATACTTCATCTGTTGACACATGGTGAAAATGAATATGTGGGTTTTTTCGCACGACTTCTAATAAATGAAATGTTCCCATCACATTTGTTTCAACAAATGCTTGAGGCCCTAAAATACTTCGGTCGACATGGCTTTCAGCAGCAAAATGGATGATCGTATCAATCGCATGTTCTTGGCATAAATGTTCAATCAAAGATTGTTGACGAATATCGCCCCGCTCAAAAATATAACGGGGATCATCTACTACTAATTTAAGATTTTCTAAGTTGCCAGCATAGGTTAATGCATCTAAATTAACACATGTTCCCTTAAAACCTGTTTGGGGAGACAAAAGATAACGGATAAAAGCTGATCCGATAAATCCTGCTCCACCTGTGACTAAAATATTTTGAACTTTTCTTTGATCATGCATCGTTAAACCATCTGCGTTTTTTGATAATTCTTTAAATTGACCAAATAATCATATAAAGCTTCTTGCCAAGGACGTGGAGTACGGCCTAATTGCTCTTCAATTTTTTTTGTGCTCAGCGTTGAATAGGATGGACGTCGAGCAGGTGTCGGATATTCATGTGTTGGAATAGGCTCAATAGTTTTCATCTTTAAAGGAAAATTTAATTCTTGTGCTTGACGATGAATTTCTTTAGCAAATTGAAACCAGCTTGTCTCAAACGCATTAGCATAATGAAAAATACCTTCTTCATTTAATAAATCTAACGCAGTTTCCGCCAAATCCTGGCAATAAGTTGGGCGCCCAATTTGATCATACACGACGCGTAGCTGCTCCTTTTCACTCATCAAACGAAGCATTGTTTCAACAAAGTTCTTCCCAGGCAGCCCAAAAAGCCAAGATGTACGAATAATACAAACATGCTGATGTTCATCTAAAAGCTTAATTTCTCCTGCAAGCTTACTCATTCCATACGCTCCGATAGGAGTACAGCAATGATCCTCTGTATAAGGTGTACGTCCTTTACCATCAAAAACGTAATCGGTTGAAAAATGTAAAACTCGCGCCCCATGCCGTCGAGCCGCAATTCCTAAATGATGGGGTCCAACAGCATTGACAAGGTAAGCTTGTTTTTGTTCGGCTTCTGCCTTATCAACTTGAGTATAAGCTGCACAATTAATAATATGGCTAATTTTTTGTAATCTGACAAAATCAGAAACTTTATCGAGATCTGTAATATCGACATCTTGATAATCAGTCGCAATAAAAGTCATGTTTCGCTGAGTTAATAAACGTTTAAAATGCGACCCCAGCATCCCTAAAGCGCCACAAATCCAAATTTTTTTCATTTTATTTTCTCCTCTAAAAGACCCATTTCATGAAGAAAAGGAGCTTGTCGATCTCTATCTGAGATAATCGGATTTTCAACAGGCCATTTAATTTTTACCGTAGGATCATCCCAACGAAAACCTTTTTCAAATTTGGGATCATAAGGTGTACTGACTTTGTATAAAACATGAGCCTCTTCACTTAAGACACAGAAGCCGTGCGCAAAACCAATAGGAATGAATAACTGATGATGTGATTCATCATCGAGAATAATTGCTTCCCATTGTCCATAAGTAGAAGAATGAGGACGAATATCAACTACAACGTCATAAATTTTACCCACTGCAACTCGGATCAATTTGGCTTGTCCAGGAAAAGATTGAAAGTGCATTCCTCGAATACATCCTTTTTGAGAAAAAGAATGATTATCTTGTACGAATGGACAAGCAATCCCAACCTTCTCATATATCGATTGTTGAAAAGTCTCGAGAAAAAATCCTCGCTGATCCTTAAAAACTTTAGGTTTTATAAGCTTTAATCCTTCAAGGCGTAAATGATTAACTTCCATGATGCATATCCTTTTCCGCTATTTCCATGAGATAACGCCCATACAAACTTTTACCCAACTTTTCTCCTAATACTTTCAATTGAGAACGAGAGATAAATTTTTGATTGAAAGCTATTTCTTCTAACGACGCAATGCAATGCCCTTGGCGTTCTTCAACCACTTGAACAAATTGGCTAGCTTGCATCAAACTCTCGTAAGTTCCTGCATCCAACCACGTATATCCTCTTCCCATAATATGGACTGAAGCTTGTCCTCTGTTCAAATACTCTTGATTAACATCTGTAATTTCTAATTCACCACGCCAAGAAGGCTTTAAACTATGTGCAATCTCAACAACTTGATTATCATAAAAATAAAGACCCGTAACCGCAATATTTGATTTAGGCTTTTTCGGTTTTTCTTCAATAGAAAGAATTTTACCTTGATCATCGAATTCTACAACGCCATAACGTTCAGGATCTTTGACTCCATAACCAAATAATGAAGCTCCAGTCTTCTTCTCACGTGCTTTTTGAAGCAACGTACTTAAATGGCTTCCATAAAAAATATTATCTCCTAAGATCAGGCAAACGTGATCTTTGCCAATGAAATCCTTTCCAATGATAAAAGCTTCTGCTAAACCATTGGGCTTAGGTTGAATAGCGTAGGTGAATTTAACTCCAAAGTTGGATCCATCTCCTAATAAGCGTTGAAAAAGAGGCTGGTCTTCAGGCGTAGAAATAATGAGAATATCTTTAATCCCAGCTAAAAATAAAACAGATAGGGGATAATAAATCATGGGTTTGTTGTAAACCGGAAGCAATTGCTTCGTCACTCCTAATGTCAACGGATGAAGCCGGGTGCCACTTCCTCCTGCCAATACAATCCCTTTCATGGCATACCTATTTGGTCGCAAAGTTTTTTGAAGAGTGGGCATATTAAAACGGTCTCTGGATTTTGTCAATGCACGATTAAGATAACTTTAGAGCCTTATTTTAAAGATTTTCAATATGATTAAATTGAAAAACCAAATTAAGTCAATAATAGATATCAACTAAAAAACAAATAATTAAAAATAAAGCAAAACACTAAAACTTATTGATTATATTCAATATTTCGTAAATTGATCTTTTATTTTCAAAATAAACAAGAAAAAAATTTCTAGTTTAAGCTCTTTTTTGGATAAAAAATTCAAAAAATTTGGTATACCTGAGCAAAGATACATCCTTCCTTAGTAAGTCCCCAAATGTGTTGGAGCAATGATATGCAGATGACAACAAAGAAATGGTTCTCACAAATGATTTTATGCGTCGCAGCTGTGCTCTGCCTAGGTTTAATGGCCACAGCACTTTATTTTGCACGTGATCGATCACCTTCAGAGCAATCTTTAGCAACATTTCCTTCTCCAACAAAAGAGCCGACAGCAAATTATTTTTCTCTTCCTATTCATTTTGAAAAGAAGAAAGGTCAAACCAACGCCATTATTCAATACGTCTCAAAGGATAACGGCTATATTTTTATGATGACTTATGAAGCTTCTTCAAATGAAACCATTGATGATAAACGCTTAGCAAAGTTGCACCAAGATGAGCCGCAGTTGTTAAACCCATGAAGAACAATGATTTTTGATGGTAGGTAACTTAGCTCTTTTCATTAAGAAAATGGTTTAAGCTAAGCTTTAATCATGACGAAGTGCTTTGATAGGATCCATTGTTGCGGCTTGTATAGCAGGATATAAACCAGAGCCCAATCCTACAACTGCAGACATTATGATGGATAGAAAAATTGACCAAATGGATACAATCGTTTTCCAACCAGCTACGTAGCTAATTGTTAATGCTAAACCAATTCCTAGTATAATTCCAAGCAAAGCTCCCGCTAAGGTTAAAAGTAAAGTTTCTAAAAGGAATTGCGTAAGAATATGTCGTTTATTTGCTCCTAACGCACGACGAATGCCTATTTCACGAGTTCTTTCTGAAACTGTGGCAAGCATAATATTCATAATTCCGATTCCCCCAACTAAAAGCGATATCGCGGCAATGCTGCCTAACACCCAATTAAATGTTTGCTGTGTGCGAGAAGCTTGTTGAAGAAGTTCTTGAGGAAGAAGAATTTGATAGTCTTCGTATCCTCCATGCAATCTTTCCAAAGTTTTTTTGGTTATTTGAAAAGCTACTGATAATTGTTTTGCATGTTGAATTTGTAAAATGATTTCTGATAGAGAATCTTGAGGCAAGCTGGAAGAATGAGACAATGACATTTCAGCTCCTAAAGGAATCAAAACGGCTTTATCTAAATGTCGCGCTGCAATTACCTGATTCTGACTCGCTTTCCAATGCATGGGTTTTAGAACACCGACAATTTCATAACCAATATTTTCTATTCTTAATGTACGACCCACATGACCATCTTTTCCAAGGCTTTTTGCGATTTCATATCCTAACACACACACGAGCCTTTTATTTTGCAGATCTAAATCGCAAATAAAACGTCCTTCCGTTAATTCAAGACCTTTCATTTCTCCATAATGACGCGTGAGAGCTAAAATTTCAGGTGAGAGTTGAACAGGAGAACTAGTCAAAGAGGCTTCTATCACTTTAATTGGAGCAGAAGAAAGAAGATAAGGAAGATTATATTGAAGAGCCTCCACATCGCGCCATGTAAGCCCTTTAGATCTCTGCTTCAAAGCTTGTGATCTTTGTTCTTCCGAGTTCACATGCTGGCGAATAATGATGTTATTAATTCCCAATTGTTCAATTTGCTCAAGCGTTTCGCGCTTTGCCCCTTCGCCAATTGAAAGCATGGCTATTACAGCTACCACACCAAATAAGATTCCTAATGTACTCAAAAAAGTTCTCAAACGATGAATAAGTAAAGAACGGAAACTTTTTTTGAATTCTTGATAGATCTGCATATGTCATCCATTTATGGCAGATGAGCACCAAAATGGTTAGTTTAGAGTAGAAATCACATGATTAACTAAAAAACTTAACTGATTAAGCGATAAGATACAGCATTCTCTTATTTATTAAAATGATTCTAATCTTTAAAAATCTGTTAAAGAGTATCTAATCTCTATAAGGAGGACATGTTTATGCCAACAGATAAATCTTTTTATGAGCTAAAGCCTGCTAAAGAACAAACATCTGGTGAAGGAGAGCAAATTGAAAAACAATTTTGGGAAGATATGAAAACGTTTAATCTAAAATCCTTGGAGTCCAAAATTGCACCTGAATTTCAATCCGTTCACTCTGATGGACCACGTAATAAATCAGGAGAATTAGAATTAATTAAGAATTTAAAGTTAAACCATTTTTCTCTCAGTAATTTTAAAATTACTCGGCATGGAGACACTCTCATTATTACCTACACAGCTTCTGCATCTGAAACAATTGATGAACGCTACCTTTCTCACAAACCTAAGCCTCGCATGAGTATTTGGCAGAAAAAACACGATCAATGGCAAATCATTGCCCATGCTAATTTACATACTATCTAAGTAGGCATAGCTTCGAGATCATTTTATTCTAGGCTAATATCTGGTGGGACGCCTCTAAAAGATATCCATCACGCATGTGAACAATACGTTGGCAATAAGCGGCAACTTGTTCATCATGCGTGACAATAATTAGTGTCGTTCCTTGTTGGTTGAGTTCTTGAAAGAGCTGTAAGATGGTATTTCCATTTTCTGTATCTAAATTTCCAGTTGGTTCATCAGCCAAAATGAGAAGAGGATGAATCGCCAGCGCTCTAGCAATTGCAACGCGTTGGGCTTCTCCACCTGATAACTGTGAAGGCAAGTGGCTAAGACGATGTTGGAGCTTGACACGCTCAAGTGCATATAAAATGCGTTGACGAACATCTTTCTCTGAGAGTGAAATAGATTGATAAAGAAAAGGAACTTCAACGTTTTCAAAAACTGTGAGTTGAGGAATAAGATTGAATGATTGAAAGACAAATCCAATTTTAGATGCGCGTAGCAAAGCCAGATCTTTTTCATTCAATTTAGAGACATCTTGGCCATTAAGCAAATAGCAGCCAGTTGTTGGTCTATCTAGGCATCCTAATAGATGGAGAAGAGTTGACTTACCAGAACCCGAAGGTCCCATAATCGCGATAGATTGACCTGTTTCAATCTTTAAATCAACTTGCCTCAAAGCATGGATCATTCCATGTTCTAAACAATAAGATTTGCTTAAATTTTCTAGAGAAACAAGAGTTTGTTGTTTCATACATTTAGGATGAAGTTTGATTTAATTCTTGACCGATCGATTCGTCATTTATTAGCAATTTCAATAAAAAGGGGATTGAGCAAATACACATCTTCTCCTTCTTGCAGTCCATCTTTCACTTCTGCCCACTGATCATTGCTTATTCCTACTTTAATTGTTTTTTTTTGATAGGTTTGCCCAGAGCAACCAACGTAACAACAAGTTTGTTTATTTTCATCAAATACAGCATGCAAAGGAATTGTCAAAACATCTTGTGCTTGTTGCGCATGAATCGTTGCTCGTGTTGTCATTCCAGGACGCAATCTCGGATCGCTTGTATCTAAAGCAATACGAACTTCAAAATATTTTTCTTCGTTTTTTCTTCCTGAATCTGCTAAAGCTAAAACACCAATTGAAACGATTGTTCCTTGAAAAGACAGCTGAGGATAAGCATCGATTTCTATTGTTGCCTTTTTTCCTATTTCTATTTTAAAAAGATCAACTTCCCTAACCTGTGTTTTGACTACCATTGATGTTAAATCAGGAAGATCCATTAACGGTTGATTTTTAACAAGAACATCTCCCACTCTAGGCTTACGTCGTTGTCCCGAGCGATAATCTTCTCGATGTACAACCATTCCCGAAGCTGGAGCTTTAATTTCTGTTTGCGCTAATTCTTTTTGCCCTTCCCATAATTGCAATGATGTCTCAGCTAAACTCTGCTTAGCCTGATCTAGAAAAGCATGAGCTTTTGCTATATTATAAAGACCTGATTTAATGCTTTCCTCTTCGTTAACTTGCGCACGCTTTAAACTTGTTTCTGCTTTTTTGACTTGCATAGGATAAACATGGTGAACATAGCATTCATATTGTGATTTGGCCATTTCATAAGCTTCCAATTCTTCTGCCAATTTTTTTTGTGCTTGCTTGACTTCAGAAGCATTTAAAAAACCTTGGGTTTGTAATTCGATGAGATCATTTGAATAGGCATTAAGTTCGTCATATTTTAACCAAGCTTTTTGCATCGCTGCTTTTAAGCGAGAGATTTCTTGAGGGCCATCTCCTTGTTTAATTTTATCCAATTCTAATTTTGCAGATTCTACCTCATAAACAGCCATTCGATTTTTGTGTTCAGATTGAATTTTTTCCCATTCTAAAGCTTGTTCAAGAGCAATTAAGCCTGCTTCTTGTTCCTTGATTTGAGTACGAAGCTTATCTAATTTCTCTTCAAAAGGGGTAGGATCAATTTTAACCAAAATTTGTCCTGGATCGACATAAAGCCCATCTGCAATCAAATCAATAATTTTCCCTTGATCACCTTTGATGGGAGAAGAAATGATCATAGAACGCGCAGCTTCCAGCTCTCCAACTGTTTTAACTTCCACAATAAGGTCTCGTTTTTTCGCCTTATCTTTGGGAATGAATTGGGAAGAAGGATTTTTTCTCAGCGCGTTAAATCCTAAAATTAAGCTACAGCATCCTAGAACAATTAAAATTTGAAAAATATGCTTCATATTAAGGAATAGAGGGTTTATCAATTAAAAGTCCAACAGCAGCTAACAGCTGAAATTCTCCTACAATATGATCTATTAAAGCCATCCAATAAGCTTGCTGGGCGCTTCGCAAAGATTTCTCAGCTTGAATGACATTAAAATTATCGGCCATTCCACGATCAAATTTCGTTTTAGCTAAGTAGAGCTCTCCTTGAGCCGCTTTAATTTGTTCCTCTTGCAGATGAATACGGTGATAAGCGCGATTCAATTGACGGATTGCTCTTTTTACATCTAAAGTAAGATTGACTTTTACTTCGTCTATTCCACGCGTCGCTACTTCAATCGCCATCATACTCTGCTCATAGGCAATCCGGTCTGCCACAGGATCAAAATCGGTTGATGTTGTTAATCCCACTCCCCAAGTACTTTCACGCCTTCTAGTACAAGAACGAGTAAAGACCTCATCTCGGCCACAATTTGAATAGTTCAAAACAAGATTCAACTCAGGACTTATGTTTTTTTTAGCCATACGCGCTAAGCGTTTATTTTCCTGCCATTGATCTTCTGCTTGATCGACTTCTATTCGATGATCTAAGGCAAGTTGAATACCCTCTTCTAATTCGATTGAATGAGGAGTATATATCAGTGGAAGCTCAACTCTAATACAAGAATCTATAGGTAAAGCTAAAAGTTCGCAAACTCCATCTTCTGCTTCTTGGAGCCTTTCTTGAGCATCTTTTAGACCTTCTTCTGCATAACGCATCTCCATTTCAGCTCGATAAACATCAAGAGCATCCGATAATCCAATCTTTTCTTTTAATCTTGCAGCTTGGCAAAACTGGCAAACTCTGTGATAAGATTCTTGATGGAGGAGCAAAGATCTTTCTGCTTTAACAACTTCGTAGAGAGATTGAATCGTGCGAATGATTAATTGAACTTGAGCTATATATAACTCTCGATATGCCGTACGAAGAGCAAATTGGGCTCCCAAAATATTAGACAATTGATACTCACTTCCAAGACCACGCAAAAGAGGTTGAGAGACTAATGCTCGTATTTCAGTGCGATAATGATCTCCAATTTTTAAAATGGTCGGCCCAATCGCGATTTGAGTGCCAGATGTCAATTTTTTACTAAAATCAACTCCTCCCCCAATAGACCATCCTGTTCCAGCTTTTCCCCCTCCCACATAACCCGCTCGGCCATTCGGAGCGATCTGCACATTAAAATCACTATTCGCTAGTTCAACCTGATAATGAGAATACGTCAAATTGTCAGCTGCTCCCATCAATTGGCGATTATCATTAAGGACTTTAGAAATTGCATCTGTCAGAGTTAAGACGACACACTCTTTTCTTTCCTTATCCAAAGCCGAATGAAAACAAAGGCTTTCCTCTTGACAATACAATGGAATTGTCAAAAAACCTATCATTCCCGCTAAGTTAACTAAGTTAAACATCAGACGTGAGATAGAGAAGTTTAAGTTGAAGCATTTAAAACGTAAGAGCATGAAAATCAATAAGAATAAATTATGAGAGAACCAAAATTCAATATTTTTGAATTCTCTTAGAGCCTGTTAAAAAACCTCTAATGGTTTGAATTGGAGATGATTTAACAGGCTCTTAGATATAAATCTTAAAGGGACGCTCTTATTTTCTAAAACACATTTCGTTCGATGTCGTGCATCATCATTTTCTTCTCCTTAACAAAATCATCAATAGTTCTTCTAAAGAAGATTTATTGATGATTGGTTATAAGTAATTTATAAAACTTTTCTGTAACTGTCCGATTCTATTTGCCAAGAAGCCATTAAAATGGCTAGATGAACACAGGGAAAAACGCCATATCAATAAGCTTAAAGCAACTTATGAATGAAAACCCTGAATTTCAGAGACTTGAAGAACACCGCAAACGGCAAGCTAATTGGCGTAATTGGGGGCCTTATTTAAGTGAACGGGCATGGGGAACAGTTCGAGAAGATTATAGTCAAGATGGAGAAGCCTGGGAGTATTTTTCTTTTGACCAAGCACAAAGTCGAGCGTATCGATGGAGCGAAGATGGGATTGCGGGGTTTTGTGACCGCCATCAATATCTTTGTTTTGCTCCTAGCTTTTGGAATGAAAAAGATGCTATTTTAAAAGAACGTTTTTTTGGATTAACGCCTAGAGAAGGTAATCACGCAGAAGATGTCAAAGAGTATTATTTTTATTTAGATGGCACTCCTACGCATAGCTATATGCGAATGTTATATAAATATCCTCAACAAGCCTATCCTTACAAAAAACTCATAGAGGAAAATCAAAAGCGTGGATCTCATGTTCCCGAATATGAACTATTCGAAACAGAAATTTTTAAAGATCAGCGCTATTTTGATATTGACATTGCCTATGCTAAAGAGAGTCCTGATGATATTCTCATTTGTATTTCTGCTTCTAATCTTAGTTCTGAATCGGCTCCTCTACATATTTTGCCTACGCTTTGGCTTCGCAATACCTGGAGTTGGGGCTATCCTCATGGACCCATGGGAGACATTGAATTTAAGCCTTATTTAAAATTAAATTCGCGAAGCAGTCTTCCTTTCCTTGAAATCGTTCATCCAGCTGCAGGCTCCTATTATTTATATGTTGAAGAACCTGCCACATGGCTATTTACTGAAAATGATACAAATTTGGAAAGGCTTTATGGCTGTCCTAATCCATCTCCGTATGTTAAAGATGCTTTTCATCGCTATATTGTGCAAAAAGAATTTCAAGCCGTTAATCCTCATGAAATCGGAACAAAGGCGGCAGTTCACTTTCAACGCCTTTTAGACCCTAAAGAAACATGGACATTACGCCTACGTTTATCTTCAAAACTACAAATGTCTCCATTTGCAAATTTTAGTTCGATTTTTAAACAACGTCAAAAAGAAACAGATGAATTTTACACTGCCATTCAAAACCCTCAATTGGATGAAGATGAAAAACGTATCCAACGTCAAGCTTTTGCCAATTTATTATGGGGAAAGCAACTTTTCTATTATGACATAGAGCAATGGATCCAAGGAGACAAGCAATATCCGCCTATTCAACGCAAGCTCGATCGTAATAAAGATTGGATTCATCTAGTGAATTTTGACGTCATTTCTATGCCAGATAAGTGGGAATATCCCTGGTATGCAAGCTGGGACCTTTGTTTTCATTGCATTCCATTGTCTTTGATTGATCCTGATTTTGCTAAACGCCAACTGATTTTAATGACTCGAGAATGGTACATGCATCCTAATGGACAAATTCCCGCTTATGAATGGAATTTTGGTGATGTCAATCCTCCCGTTACAGCATGGGCAGCATGGAGAGTCTATAAAATTGATGGCAAGTTAACAGGCAAAATGGATCGTGATTTTTTAGAATCCATTTTTCATAAGCTTCTTCTCAATTTTACCTGGTGGGTTAACCGCAAAGATCAATTGGGAAATAATGTTTTTCAAGGCGGGTTTTTGGGTCTTGATAATATTAGTATTTTTGATCGAAGTATTCCTCTGCCAGATGGCGGACGTATTGATCAAGCGGATGGAACTGCTTGGATGGGTTTATACTGTATTCTCATGATGAAAATTGCAATAGAGCTATCTAGAACAGAATCTATTTATCAAGATAGCGCCACTAAATTTTTTGAGCATTTCTTACGCATTGCGAACGCAATGATTATGCCCGAGCGCAAAGGATATTCTCTTTGGCATGAAGAAGATGGATTTTTTTACGATGCTTTAGAGATAAAAGGACATGTGATTCCTTTAAAAATTCGTTCTCTTGTCGGCTTACTTCCCTTATTGGCTGTTGAAACGATTGAAAATAAGGTTTTAGATGCTTTGCCCATTTTTCATCAACGTATGAAATGGTTTTTAAGCCAGCGTCCTGGTTATTCGCATACGATGACTTGTACTTTAAATCCTACGACTAAATCAAAACAATTACTATGTATTTTGACACGCGATCGTTTGCTGAGCACTTTACGCTATATGCTGGATGAAGATGAATTTCTCTCTCCTTATGGAATCCGCTCTTTATCCAAATACCATCAAGACCATCCTTTCATCTTAAAAGTGGATAATCAACAACGCTATATCGATTATCAACCAGGGGAAGCACACTATCGTTTAATGGCAGGAGGAAATTCCAATTGGCGAGGTCCACTTTGGTTCCCTATCAATTATCTCATTATCGAAGCCTTACAAAAGTATCATTATTACTATGGTGAATCGCTAAAGGTCGAATTTCCTACACGCTCTGGAAATTGGATGACTTTAGGTGAAGTTGCCACTCAACTTTCGATTCGTTTAATCTCTTTATTCACTAAACGGCCAGACGGGACACGTCCTATTTTTCCAACTAACAGTCCTCTCAATCAACAAGTAGACTGGCAAAATTTACTACTCTTTAATGAATATTTTCACAGCGAAACTGGAGCAGGGTTAGGCGCTAGCCATCAGGGATGGACTTGTTTAATTGCCAAATTGTTGCAACAATCTGGAGGAGAAAATTAAGGAAAATGAAAAATAGATAGGAAAATATGTTTGAACTGGTCGTTATTATCATTTGTCTTATCTTAAATGCTCTTTTAGCTGGATCTGAAACTGCATTTATAGCAGTGAGCCGCCCAACCCTGCGTGAATTGACTAAACAAGGGCATGAAAGAGCCAAATTGCTTCTTTCTCTTCACGATAATCCGGAAAGAATCTTATCTGTTATCCAAGTAGGAATTACATTTGTTGGAGCTCTAGCAGCAGCTGTCGGTGGTGCTGGAGCAGAGGGGAAAATTGCTCCGTGGTTAATTTCTCATTTTAAAATCAATCCTTCATTTGCAGAATTTTTAGCCATGTTAATCGTTGTTATTCCTTTCACTTATATTAGTGTTGTACTAGGTGAATTAGTACCTAAAACAATTGCTCTAAGGCATCCTTTTCTTTTAGCCTCTGAGTCTGCTCCTTGGCTACATTTGATTAGCCGCTTGCTTAATCCTATTGTCACTATTTTGGCAAAATCTACCAAAAAGATAGTCGATTTGGTACCTCAACATCAGACTTTCTCTGAAGATTATCCAAAGGAATTTCCTATCGAATTCGATACTCTGCCAGTTCCTCACAAGCAATACATCCTTAATTTATTTAAAATTGAGAAAACAACTGTCAAAGAAATTTTAATTGAATGGCCGGATGTTATATATGTCGAGAGTAATCAGACAATCGAACAAGTGGAAAACATCATTATCTCTTGTGGCCACACGCGATTGCCAGTTGTAGAAAACAGCGAAGTAATTGGAATTATTAATGCTAAAGAGTTTTTAGCTTTTCAAAAAACAGGTCAAACAAATTGGCTTTCTCTTAAACGTAATGCTATCAAATTACCAGACTATACTCCTCTTATTACTGCTATGCAAATCCTGCAAGAGAAAAGAGCCCATATGGCAATTGTCTATAACAACACCTCTAGATTGGGAATTATCA
This sequence comes from Parachlamydiaceae bacterium, assembly GCA_044226925.1. Taxonomy (GTDB): domain Bacteria; phylum Chlamydiota; class Chlamydiia; order Chlamydiales; family Parachlamydiaceae; genus JANWJE01. The sequence continues at coordinate 788,089 of JBGAGC010000001.1, read as the reverse complement.
CCATGGAAGCCATCTTTGAAGAAATTATTGGTGATATTTATGACGAAGAAGATGACGGCACACTCAAACGTATATTAGATTCTATTCATTTTAAGAAACGCTAAGATTCTGTTCCATTCCTTCAAACGATGAGAAGGGATGGAACAGACTCTACCATTATCGTTCAGTTCGATATCAGAAATCATCAACCTGTTTTTAAAAAAATTTTAATCAGTCGATCCTTTTTAAAAGCTTTCATATCTAAGCTAGCAATGAATTGCTAAATATTAAGTCAATTAAAATACAAAGCCTTAAATAATAATTATAAAATAATTTATATATTATTTTTTATTTAAATGCTTAATCAATACAATTCACTTAGAAAGATTAAATACACGAAGGTGTTTACTTCATGAAAGTTGGTGAAGGAAGATTAAGAACAGTCATCTCTAACGTAAGCCCTCAAGTTGAAGAAGGGCGCTTTGCAATTAAGCGTGTGATGGGCGACGAAGTCACAATTTGGGCAGACATTTTTACTGATGGTCACAGCTTAGTGGCAGCTAATTTACTTTTCCGCAGCCATCAAAAAGAAAAGTGGCAAGAAGTTCCCATGAAATTAGAAAACAATGATCGTTGGAGTGGGCAATTTAAAGTCGAGCAATTAGGGGTATATTTTTACACCATTCGAGCTTGGGTTGATTATTTCAGATCTTGGCAGCAAGATATTACAAAAAAATTTAAAGCAGGTATGGATATCAGAACAGAAATGGACATTGGCATCCATTTTCTGGAGGAAGCTTTAGAAAATAAAAGCCAAACAGAAATTAAACGTTTTCTGACAGCAATCAAAAAAGCGAAAAATATCGAACAGCAAGTCAAATGGGCAACCGATGATCAACTAACAGCGTTGATGCGTAATCGTTATCCTAACAACAAATGGATCACAGAACTACCTAAAGCATTTTCCATTGTCGTTGATCCGCTTAAGGCTCGCTTCAGCTCTTGGTATGAAATTTTTCCTCGTTCATTTGGTTCGATACCGAGCAAATCAGGAACCTTTAAAGATTGCCAAGCAATTCTTCCTAGAATTGCAGAGATGGGATTTGATGTTTTATATTTTCCTCCTATTCATCCAATTGGTTACTCAAAAAGAAAAGGAAAAAAAAATCAATCTGGAGCACGAGAACAAGATCCAGGAAGCCCATGGGCAGTGGGTTCTCATGAAGGCGGTCATAAAGCCATTCATCCTGAACTGGGTTCCGTACAAGATTTTGAAACACTTATCTTAAATTCCAAAAAACTAGGAATAGAAATTGCCTTAGATATCGCTTTTCAATGCTCTTTAGATCATTCTTATCTCAAAGAACATCCAAATTGGTTTTGGTGGCGATCTGATGGAACCATTCAATATGCTGAAAATCCACCTAAGAAATATGAAGATATTGTTCCCTTTTATTTTGAAACAGACGATTGGAAAGCTCTTTGGGAAGAATTAAAAAGTATTTTTATCTATTGGATAGAAAGAGGCATTCGGATTTTCCGGGTTGACAATCCTCATACTAAACCATTCGCCTTTTGGGAATGGGTGATTACAACAATTAAAAAAGACTATCCTGACGTCATCTTTTTATCAGAAGCTTTTACACGACCCAAAGTCATGTATTGGCTTTCAAAACTAGGCTTTAGCCAATCTTATACTTATTTCACATGGCGGCATACGAAGCAGGAACTCATTGATTACTTCACGGAAATTGTATTAAGTCCTGTTCATGAATTTTTTCGTCCCAATCTTTGGACAAATACGCCCGATATTTTGACAGAAGAACTTCAACGAGGAGGCCGTCCCATTTTTATCAGTCGCTTAGTCTTAGCTGCCACTTTATCTTCTAATTATGGCATGTATGGGCCTGCTTTTGAATTAATGGAAAATGAAGCTATCCCAAGTACTGAAGAATATTTAAATTCTGAAAAATACCAACTGCGGCACTGGAAATTTGAAACAGAGCATACTTTACAACCTCTCATTACAAAGCTCAATTCGATTAGAAAAAAATATGATGTGCTACAGCACACAGCTAATTTAAAATTTTTAGAAATTGACAATGATCAAATTCTTTATTATGGCAAATTTAATGTAAATTCGAATGGTGGTCTTCTTATCTTGGTTAATCTTGATCCTTCGAATGAGCAATTAGGAAAGTTTAAAATTCCGTTAAATCAACTGGGCCTTTATCAAAAAGGCTCTTACCAAGTTCAGGAATTACTTTCTGATCGCTATTATATTTGGGAGGGAGAAACGCAAACTATTAAATTAAATCCTCAAATGCCTGCTTGTATTTTCCTTGTACAGAAAAAAGTAAAAAGAGAATTAGATTTTGAATATTTTCTATAAAAATTAAAGTGCCATTATGGAAAGCATACACATCGTAGAAGATCCACTTTGGTATAAGCAAGCTGTCATTTATCAAATCCATATCAAAGGATTTTATGATAGTAATCGTGACGGCATTGGGGACTTTGCTGGATTGACGGAAAAATTAAATTATCTCGAATCATTAGGCATCACAGCTATTTGGCTACTTCCTTTTTACCCTTCTCCTTTAAAAGATGATGGTTATGATATTGCCGATTACTATGGAGTGAATCCTAATTATGGCACCTTAAATGATTTTCGCAGATTCCTACGAGAAGCACATGAACGTGGCATTCGAGTGATTACAGAGCTTGTGATTAATCATACTTCTGACCAGCATCCATGGTTTCAACGAGCAAGGCAAGCCAAACCAGGATCTACTGCGCGTGATTTTTATGTCTGGAGCGATACCCCAGATAAGTACAAAGACGCTCGTATTATCTTTCAAGACTTTGAACTTTCCAATTGGTCTTGGGACCCTGTGGCGCAAGCTTATTATTGGCATCGTTTTTATTCTCATCAGCCTGATCTTAATTTTGAAAGCCCTCATATTCAAAAAGAAGTCTTTCGTGCTCTGGATTTCTGGTTTGATATGGGCGTTGACGGCTTACGCTTAGATGCTATTCCTTATCTTTTTGAAAAAGAAGGTACAAACTGCGAGAATTTGCCTGAAACACATCAGTTTATTAAGAATCTTAGACAGCACATGGATGCAAAATATAAAGACCGTGTACTAATTGCTGAAGCAAACCAATGGCCAGAAGATGCTGTCGCTTATTTTGGGCAAGGAGATGAATGCCATATGGCATTTCATTTCCCAGTGATGCCAAGATTATTTATGGCAATCCAAATGGAAGATCGTTTTCCCATTATGGATATCCTAGAACAAACACCTTTTCCTCCTTCTAATTGTCAATGGGTTATATTTTTACGTAACCATGATGAACTTACGTTAGAAATGGTTTCCGATGAAGAAAGAGATTACATGTATCATATTTATGCCAAAGATCCTAAAGCAAGAATTAATCTTGGAATTAGACGTCGCTTGGCTCCTTTGCTCGATAACGATCGAGCAAAAGTTGAACTTATGTATATTCTTCTTTTCTCTTTACCTGGTACCCCAGTCATTTATTATGGTGATGAGATCGGAATGGGAGACAATTATTATTTGGGGGATCGCAATGGCGTACGAACACCTATGCAGTGGAGTTCTGATCGCAATGCTGGATTTTCTCATGCTAATCCCCAGCAACTCTATTTGCCCGTCATTATTGATCCTTCTTATCACTATGAAGTGATCAATGTCGAGAACCAAGAACGCAATCCCTCTTCTCTTTTATGGTGGATTAGGCACATTTTGCAAGTGCGTAAAAACTATAAAGCATTTGGGTTTGGCTCACTAGAATTTATCATCTCAGATAACTCAAAAATTTTAGCTTTTACACGCACTTATGAAAATGAAACCATTCTAGTCATCGTCAACTTATCTCGTTTTTCACAAGCAGCAGAATTGCAATTATCAAAATATGTGGGCTATACTCCGATAGAATTATTTCATCATAATCTTTTTCCAAGAATTAAAGAAAACAGTTATAGCATTACGATTTGCGGCCATGGATATTTTTGGCTCATCTTATGTCCGATTGAAAACATTGATCCTTTAACCTCTGAAAGTACGCTTTCTAAAATCATTGTCGAGAAAAATTGGGAGAATGTTTTTACTCCTTATCATAAGCGTCATTTTGAGCGGGAAATTTTGCCTGCCTTTATTCGAAAGGCTCGTTGGTTCGAACGAAAGAGTATGGCCATTCAATATGCAAAAATTCTCTTTAATGTGGATTTAGGAGAAGCAAAAATTTGTTTTATGGAAATTCATTATCTCCAAACAGAGGAAACCGATCTTTATTTATTACCTATTGCCTTTACACCTAAATCAGAAAATAATTCGGTGCTCATTAACAACCCTCAAAGTGTGATAGCCAATATTAAATTTGGAGATCAAGAAGGCTTTCTCTATGACGGTATTTATTCTCCTCAATTTCGCAAAGCGTTGCTTGAATTAATCTTAAAAAGAAAAAAAGTAAGACAAGATTCGCAAGAATTAATCGCTGTACCAGGAGAAAATCTCAAAAAAGCTGCGCTTAACTTTGATGAAAAAACATCTTCTGAAGTGATTAAAGGCGAACAAACAAATTCTTCTATTCTTTATGGCTCTCATTTTTTTCTCAAGCTTTATAGAAAATTGGAAGAAGGAGTTAACCCAGAAGTCGAAGTGCAAAGATTTATTACAGAGAAAGCCAAATTTCCCAATGTCCCCAAGTTTGAAGGCAAAATTGAATGGATACGTCCAAATAAAGAACCGACAGCGATTGTTATTTTAGAATCTATTGTGTCTAATGAGGGCACAGGCTGGAATTTTATATCCGATTCTCTTTCCCTTTACTACGAGCGGGTTCTTGCTCTTAAAGAACATGAAATTCAAGAAATTCCTCATCAAGCTCCTGATACAATAGCCAATTATTTAGAAGAACTTATAGGGGGAAGATGCTCTGAAGCAGCACGCATTTTGGGACAGCGGACCGCAGAAATGCACATTGCATTGACTTCTCATCCTGAAGAACCTGATTTTCGTCCAGAACCTTTCAGCCTCCTCTATCAGCGTTCTCTTTATCAAACGATGCGCAGTAGTACACGCACCGCTTTTCAGCTTCTTAATCGAGTTCTTCCTCGCCTTGAATCAAATCAACGTTCTTTAGCTGAAGAGGTTTTAAAAAATGAAACTATCCTTCTGAATTCTTATCGAAGGATTTTTCAATCTAAAATTAAAGGATTAAGAATTCGCATTCATGGCGATTATCACTTAGGCCAAGTCTTATATACAGGCAAAGATTTCTATATCATCGATTTCGAAGGTGAGCCTCTTCAATCCTTTAGTCGACGTCGTTTTAAGCGACATCCTTTTAGAGATGTCGCAGGTATGCTTCGTTCTTTTCATTATGCTGCACATCAAGTGTTATTATCAAATACAGCCATTCGCTCTGAAATGATTTCACTCTTAGAGCCTTGGGCTAACTTATGGTATGAACAAATCAGTCGTACTTTTATCAATACGTATATCCAGACAATGAAAACAAGCCCATTGCCTTTGATTAGCAATGATCATCATGAAAATGTCGATTTGTTAGAGATTTACTTTTTAAATAAAGCCATTTATGAATTGACGTATGAAATTAATATGCGACCTGATTGGATTCTCATTCCCTGTAAAGGCATTTTATATGGCTTAAAACAAAAAATTAAAATTGAAAATACACCGAAGGAAATAGATAAAAGGTTTTAGCAATAAGGCCACTCATTACAGTGTTCGATAAAATGAATAATCTGCTAATGCGAGCATTTCTTTGTCTCCCCGGCTGTCACCATAGGCATATAAGCGATAATGTTCTTTAGGTCCCAAATAGGCAAGCAAACGTTTTGCCTTTTCAGGTCCCCAACAATTTAAGCCTAATAGTTTCCCTGTCACTAAATCTGCAAGCGTTACTTCTAAACTCGAACAAAGAACCGCTTCAAATCCATGCCGCACTGCCCAGGGTTGTAAATAAAAGTCTAAGGAAGCACTCACTAAAAGACAACGATGTCCCTGAGATTGATGCCATGCTAAACGTTCAAGAGATTTTGGCTTAAGATATTGATCCAGCTTTTGATCAGCATACTGTTTCCCTAAAGCTTGTATGTCAGTAAACGATTGTCCTCCGATGAAGCGTTCTAGAATTTTTTCTTTAATTTCTTGCCTAGATAAATGCCCTAATAAAAATCTTACAAATTGAGGTCCTAAAATAGTGAAATAATAGCTGCTCTTCCAGATTCCCTGGCTATCAAATAAAAATGGCAGCAAGGAATCGCGATCAGTCAATGTATGGTCAAAGTCAAAAGCAGCCACAATAGAAGACGTTGTCATGATGAATCAATGGTTAAATTGAAAAATAAACAGTATGGCAGATTTTCAATTAAGACGGTTTCTAAAATTGCAAACGCATTCGTCTCTAATAATTTTAGAGAGCAAAGGCTCTGTTGTTTAAAATTTTTAAATTCAATATTAATTGTTTGTTTTGATAAATATAAAATTTGATTTTTTTTAATTTTTAGAATAATTCATGCTATTTACGCCAATTATCATTTAAGAAACAAGAGGAAACGATGCGCTTTGCCATTGATCATCTCGCAGCTGGAATCTTATTCGGAGGCCTCTTGATTGGCGGTCTTCTTAAAGTTTTTTTATTTCCTCATTCTATTACTCCTTCTTTAGCTTTTTCCCGATTGAAAGATTTAAGCTATGCTTCTTGGAAATCGCATTTAGCTTTTTTGCCCTCAAAACTTCATCTTGTTGCCCTAGGATGCTTGATCATTGCTTTTTTGGATCCTCATTTTCTTTTTCCTAAATCTCCTATGGATCATTCACAATCTCTTCCTTTGCGAGAACAGCCAACAGAAGGCATTGCCATTTATCTTGTATTAGATCAGTCTGGATCAATGGCACAACCTGTCACTGCAACAGGAAAAAATGGCAAACGAATTTCTATTCCTAAAATTGACTTGTTAAAACAAGTCACCCAGCAATTTATTATTGATCATCCCTCAGATCTTATTGGATTAGTCTCCTTTGCTCGAGTTCCTCGTGTCTTAGTCCCTTTAACACTCGATAGAGAAACCTTGCTCAAACAGCTTAATCAAATTTCAGTGGTGAAAGACCCAGAAGATGATGGAACAGCAATGGGATACGCGATTTTTAAAACGGCGAATTTAATGGCTGCTACGCGTCATTTTGCCGAAGATTTAAAAAAAAATGGAGAAGCGCCTTATACAATTAAAAGTGCCATTATGATCGTCGTTACAGATGGATTTCAAGATCCCAATCGTTTAGATCAGGGCAACCGCCTACGAACAATTGAACTCGATGATGCTGCTGCTTATGCAAAAAGCCAAGGAGTACGGCTTTATGTTATCAATATTGATCCTGCACTCGCATCCGCACAATATGCCCCACATCGGCGCCTCCTTCAATCTATTACAGCTCTAACGGGCGGCCAGTTTTATTTAGTCGATGACAACCAAGAATTGAAAGACATCTATGCGAATATTAATCAGTTGGAAAAAGGAACCATTTCTCAAGAAGTTCGCTCACAAGCATTAGATTCTAAAACTGCTTATACTCGTTTTTCCCTCTATCCCTTTTTTATCTTCATTGGATTGGGATGCTTATTTGCAGCTTTGATATTGGATTCTTTTATTTTAAAGGTGGTGCCTTAATATGTTTTCAGGAAGAGATATTCTATTTAATCTTCCCCAAGCAGCCTATTTTCTTTTGTTGCTATTCCCCTTGCTTCTTGGGCAATTTGCCTTAAAACGCTATCGTCAACGCCAAGAGAGAAAATATGCCTCTGCTTCTCTTTTAACACGTCTAATAACTTCTCGTTCTCCTATCTTGACGTATACAAAAATGATGGGATGGACATTTATTTGGATCTTCATTTGTTTGGCTCTTATGCAACCTTTTGGCAATGTGCGCTATTCCTCTTTGGCTCCCCCCTCTCCTAAATCTCTAACTCAAGTCAAATCACACCTTATTCCTCACGAAGTCATTTTTTTGATTGACACTTCAGCTTCTATGCGTGTTCCTGATGGACCTGAGGGAGAAACTCGCTTAGATGAGGCGAAAGTGATCATGGAAGACATCATTCGTCAATTAAGAGGGCAAACAATTTCTCTTTACGCTTTTACTTCCGAATTAAGCGCAGTTGTTCCTCCTACGCTAGATTATCTTTTTATTCGTTTATCAATTAAAGAATTACATATTGATGAGGGAGATATCGGCGGTACACGGTTTGCTCCCGTTTTAAAGTCGCTGAGGGAACAAGCTTTCCCTAAACCTTCTCTTAAACGCTATACAGTTGTGATGATGACAGATGGAGGAGATACACAATTAGAAACATTAACAGGTGAAACACGACAGAAAGAAAAACAGGCAATCCTAACAGCCATTCCCAACCCTCAGCAATTGCATTTGCGCTTATTTACAATTGGATTAGGGACTTTGAAGCCGAATCCCATTCCAAATGTTACTTCTGAAGGCAAGCCCGTTTTATCCAAGCTCGATCCTGAAATTCTAAAAGAATTAGCTGCACAAGAAAGAGGAAAGTACTATATGGCTCAAGAATGGACATCTTGGGATTTAGCTCAAGAAATCATTTCTCAAATAAAACAAGATGAATCCATTGAACCTCCAGATTCCCAGGCAGAAAGGCAAATTGCGGCTGTTAAAAAAGAAGATATTATTGTCGATCTCTATTATCAAATTCCCTTGGGATTAGCGCTTCTTTTTTATTTAATTAATTTTTTATTACCAGATGTACGGCGTCTATGAAAAAGAAAATATGGATTTTTTTCTTATTACTTCCTTTGTCAGCTTGGAATGAGGAAAATTTACAACAACTCGGACAAGAGGCTGAAGCTCTATGGGAGGCACATGATTATAAGGGCGCCAGCACTCTGTATGAACAACTTCTTTCTTACTCACTTCCTCATTGGCAGCACATGCGTCTCCTTTATAATCTTGGCACAATTAGACTTGCTCAATATCAAACTCACGAAGCAATTGAACAATTTCAAAACATCATGCCAACTGATCTCTCTCTTCCTCTTTTTGGTCGAAATCTATTCATTAATCTAGGGATTGCTTATTGGCAATATGCCCAAGCTTTAGCCAATAGAACAGATTCTTCTTTAGAACAACAAGCGCTTTTCCTTGAGCAAAGTCTGAGAGCCATTAATGAAGCCCAAGACTTGGAATGCGAAGTTCAGCAATCAGAACAAAACGAACCGTCATTTTCTTGTCAGCTTCCTCTTCTTATTGATCAATGGAAACGCACACTACGTCTTCAATTACAAACCGTCTATACAGAACAACGACAACAATGGCTAGAACAAGCATCGATTGAAACGTTAGCAACTTTTTTACAAACTTATATACAAGAATTGATGCAACGTATCGAATTTTTCCAAAAACAAAATTCACATTCATCTTTAAAAAATTCTTTTTTTCCTTATTTTCAAAATCAAATCAATTCTTTTGTTCCCGTTTGGAAAGCTTTAAACCAAAAACTTCTTTCGCCTGATCAGGAGTCAATTTTTGATCGAGCTGCCAAGCTTTATTTGAATGGCATGAAAGCTTTAACACATCTAGATCTTGCTGCTGTTTTAAAAGAATTTAATCAATCAATCGAAACACTAGCTTCTCTTGCCTTTCAAAATAATATTTCGCTTCAACAAGCACGTCTCCATTACGACATGCTCTTACTTCAAGAATCTTTCACACCAGCCAATTTGCAGTTTATAATTTCTCAATTCGATCATTTAGAAGTCAAAGAATCTCAAACTCAACTATTAGAATATATTAAGAAATATCTCCAAAAAAGTTTGGAAGCTCTGCAAAATAAACAATCAATCGAGGCACGCTTTTTTCTATTAGCGGGATTAGATGGAGTAGAGTCTTTAGCCAAAGAGAGAGAAACGACTTCTATTTTTATTTTACAGCAATCTTTAAGGCATGCTCAACGCGTTCTACAATTGTTTTTGCTAGCACAGGTCATGCCGGAAGATTCTAATCAAAACAAACAGATTCCAGCCATTTTATATGATCAACAAAAAATTGTTCTTACACATGCTAATTCTTTTATTCCAGCTGTATTACAGGAACAAGAAAACAGTTTTCAGCGAGCAGGCACTCCGGCTTTAAGTTGCCAACAATCTCCTTGGGACCAAGTGATTCCTCTTTTTGATCAAGGATGGCAAGCCGCTCAAAGCGCTGTTTCAGCTCTCAATCAAAAAGAATTAAATTCAGCGAAGATCATCGGCAAGCAACAGCAAACGATTCAAGCTTGGCAGCAAGCCTTAAACCTCTTATTGCATCCTCCCAAACAAAGTCCACCTAGTTCTTCGGATGGAGAAAGCCAAGCAACTCCTCAAAACTTGAGTGAAACATTTCGTTTAATTCAAGAGATGTATTTGGAAGATCAATCTCAACCGCAAAAAACAGATCAGGAGCTGCATTCGTGGTAAAACATCTATTCTACTTTTTATGTTTTTGGTGGATGGCAATGGGAATGTTAGAGGCTGCTCCTTTTGTAGATGCCTCTATTGATTCGATGAGTAGCCAAGCTCACTTCCCTTTGCAAGGAACAATCACTATTACACATGCGAAAGAAGAGAAAATTGATCCCCAATCCTTTACCCTAGAAGGCAAACATTTAGAAACATCCTTAGTCAAAAATGTCAATATTTCTGGAGATACATGGGTGAGCATTTACAGTTTTGAATTGCCTGCGCAAGAAAAAGGCTTGTATATATTGCCAGCCATTTCTATTAAAATAGGAAGCCAAACCTATCAGACAACACCTTCAACATATGAAGTCAAAAGTGAAGCCACTTCGCCACCTGCAGTATCCTCTACAAATACGCCTTCTTCACCTCTTATTTTCCGTTTAGAAGCAGCAATCCAAGGCCCTTCTTCACTTTATCCAGGCGAAAGAACCAAGCTTTTTTATCGAATTTCTTTTAATAGAAGCGTTGATTTAACACGTTCCGTTCTTCCCATGGTTCACCCTGATCATTTTCAAAAAATTGGAGATGTTCAAGTTAAAGATTATCAAACAAAAGATGTGACTGTACAAGAATTAACTCAAGAAATAGAAGCCTCTGATTTAGGAACATTTCAATTAGGCCCATCCTTTATTGAAGGATATGCTTACAGTATGCAAGCAGGGCAAAAAGTCTATAGCTCAGATCTTTTAAAGGCAGAAGCACCTGCAGTGACAATTGAAGTCAAACCTTTTCCCCACATACAGCAACCTCCTTCTTTTACGGGTGCTTTAGGGAAAATTGCTGCCGAAGCAACTTTACAATCTTCTCATTCTGTTTCAATTGGAGAAAACATCCAAGTTCAAGTCAAAGTTCAAGGAATAACAAATTTAACGGAATTGCGCTTACCCATTTTGCAATGTCAACCTGGGTTTAGTGGTTTTTTCCAAATGAGCGATCTTCCTCCTCTTGCAGAAATAAAAAACGATGTCAAATTTTTTCAGATTGAGCTGCGTCCTTTAACTTCTTTAATTAAACAAATTCCCTCTATTGAAGTGTCTTCTTTTGATCCATCTACTGGCAAATATGTCGTTCAGCATACTTCTCCTCTTTCCTTAACTGTCGAAACCCATTCTAAAGAAGAGTCTTCTCTTAATTCGACTGTAACACTAGCCAGACTGCCAGTCATCAATAAATGGCCAACTCCTATCATTTATCCTTTAGAAATCGAAATAGATCCTATTCAAATACAAGACATTAAAGCTTATTGGGTAAAAAGTCATTGGATTTTCTGGATAATCCCCTTAGGGATCATTCTTCTTGTATTACAAAAGTATTGGCATGACCAATTGCAAAAACGTCCTAAGCCTTTGATTGCAAAAAGTGAAAGGTTGTTTCAGCGAGCTTTAAAAGCCCAGTTTGCTAAAGCACCTGGAAGCTTGAATTTGTTAGAACAAGCATTTTGGCATCGCTTATGGGAAAAGGGCATTATTCCTTACAATCATTTTGAACTTGATCGGTTGATTCAAGAAAATAAGTTTGAGCCCATTTATTCTTTTTTATTGCAATTGCAAGCTCTTCAATATAGTTCAGATAAATCTTATGATCCTGAAAAAATTCAGCACAATGCTCAACAGCTATTTCAAAGCATTTAACATATTTTCACCCGCTCATATGCAACTTCTTTTGGCTACACTTTGAGAGAAGATTTTAATGCAATGAATAACAACAGGGAGCAGGCTCATAATGAGCAGAAGCATTAGGTGGCAAAATAAAGTCACAGCTTTGAGCCGTAGAGCCGTTCACTTCAATATGAATTGAGCCAATGTTTGTTTGAACAGGAATAGAAGCTCCTTCATCTACGCTAACGCCGAAAGTATAATGACCCATTTGATTAAAGGGGCCAAAGGGAATTGAACAGGTAGTCTGTCCGGAAAGAGAAACATGACCTAATACATGGGTCGATCCATCTGGTAATCTAACAAAAGCTTTTACACTTCCTTGTCCAAGCGTTGTAGGATGAGCGATAAACATTCCAGATAATTCATCAGTCTTTTTTGAAGCTTTAGGAGATTTTTTTAACTTTTGGCGTACAGCAACATCCCCTGCAGGAGCTATAACACCTTGAGGGAATACCTCTCTTACTAAAAGATCAGAATCATAATAATCATAGGAATAGGAATCACGGTGGTGATGACGACCGGAATGACGACGATGGTTCGAATGATGGTGATCTGAAGAACAAGAGCTGCACGAGCTATAACAGGAGGAATAATCATAGCAAGAATAATAAGAACAACTCGAGTCACAGCTTGATGAAGAATGATGGCATTTATGTCCTGAAACAGAAGCTGCATAGACGAGTCCGCCAATTAAAACAACTGCTGCTATTCCAGCTACGCCATAGGCAACTTGCAACCGTCTGTCGCAATCCTCTTTATTCGTCAAAACTGCAACATCGGCAGAAGCAGGAGCATGACAAGTGAATAATAAACACAAGATAGTCACATACGTCATGAGTTGTTTTCGATAGTCTTTTGCTAACAAGTAAACGTTCATACCCCTCCTAAAGGATATTTGCCATCAATCTACAAGACCGATTGAGAAACAATTGTCGAATCGGAAAATCCTTTGCTTAGATTAAAATGATTCGTTGAGAGCTTGTTTCTTTTTTAGATTAAAAAAAAGAGATTACCGAAAACCATCATTAAAATTAAAGATTCAAAATAACAAAAAAGGTCTATTATCTTGCAAAATGTCATCAAACCTTGTATGAATAATTTTTCTTGGTCAATTGTCATATGAAGTGGTAGCTGTTTTGGCTCAAGAATTGCAATAGAGTTAAAACTTGGTTAAATCAAGCGTTTTAGAAGCAAAAGGAACCAAATATGGAACTTCCTTCGCCTCAAATTCCTGAACCCCCTCTCGATGAAAGAAATCTCCTGGCTCAAGAACGCACACAACTCGCGGCAGAACGCACTTTTTTAGCCTGGATCCGGACAGGACTGACAAGTATTGGAATTGGTATCGCTCTCGCTCGCTTTATTATTTTCCGACAATCCGAACATCAACATCTAGGCCATTTTATTGGACAAATGCTCATTCTTTGGGGAATTGCAATTTTTGGTATAGCACTCATTAGCTATCGACGCACTGCGCGTCAAATCAAAGCTGCTCCTTATCAGGGAGCTTTTACTGGATTAACAATTGCAACCATGATCTTAATTATTTTGGGCTTAGCTCTTTTTTGGATCGTTGTGGAATAATCACATGCTTCGATTATTAGTATTCGAACTTTTAGCTTTTTTATTGATTTTTCCTTTAGAGGGAAACCCACAAAGCATGCTGCAAAAAGCTAATTTGATGTATCAAAAAGGCGAAACAGCCACCTCTTTTCAAGAACGAAAGCTAGCATTTAATCAAGCTTTATATTTTTATTCTCTTTTAGAGGAAGAAGCAGGCTCGCATTTTCCTACTCTTAACCAAGCTTTAGCAGATACCTATTTTCAACTTGGCGAATATGCTTGGGCAATTTTATATTATGAAAGAGCATTAAAAATGCATGATGAGCAGCCTATTTTAACAGCTCATTTGGGAAAAGCACAGCAAAAGCTTGGGTTGGCATCGCAAAAGCCTGTTTCTCCTAGCAAAAGTCCTATTTTTCAATTTTTTTTAAATCTTTCAGAAAGCACCAACCTCTTCTTTTCACTTTTTCTTCTAGCTTTTTTGTTATGCTCTTTTGCGATTTGGTTTCCTCTAGCTCCTATTCGCCTATTAGCCATTAGCAGTACCATTATCCTTCTCCTATTCATCAGTAATGTCATTTTTTTCTATTATTTTACTCCCCTTGAGGGCATTCTTGTCACCTCAAGTGGATTTTATCGAGCGCCTGCTTGGAATCAACCTCAACTAACCGATCGCCCTCTATTGGCGGGTTCTAAAGTAAAAGTTTTACAGACAGTTTCGGATGGGAATTGGTTAAAAATCGTCGATTCAAACGATGTCGTTGGCTATATTCCAACTTATCGTTTACGTTTAATATGAGAATGTAGGGAGCGTCTTCAAAAGCTAGGTGAACATTTTAAAGACGCTTAGGGAAAAAGCCGCAATGAAAAGTTTCATCATAAAAATATTCAAATTTAATGAAAAATATGTTAAACTAAATATAGAAAAGACTAAGAAAGTAAATTTAAAGAAAAGGCAACGTTTTATCACATCTAGAGGTTGGAATAGCCCTGTTTATTCTTCGACAAGCTTTCCTCTTCTCTCTTTTTGGTCCTGGGACTTCCCATTAACAAAAGCCTTCCAAGTTTTAACCGATTTAATTTTATGAATGCTATAGAAAGACGAGCTTTATATAATTTATTGCGCATGAATTGGCTTAATGAGCCGACTCTCTCAGTAGAGTCATGGCAAGTTGAGGATTATCGAGCTTTGCCTTTATCAGCTTTGTTTGAACGGCTAAAACAATTTAATATTCATCTTGATCGCGTTAGTTTTATTGCCTATGCCGATGAATGTGACTCACCAGAAGAACTCACTGACCACCTAATAGGTGACCGCCAATTTCCCACAGCACAAGAAGATCATATTTACCTGTTGATTTTTGAATTGTGGCGTCGCTTAATGAGTGAAAAACCTTCTCTTTCCATTTTATGCAATGAACTCGATTATCAAATCTTTCTTTATGACCAACAAAAACTTGAAGATCCCATTGCGTTACAAGACGCACTTGCTCATTTTGCTCAAATTCTAGACGAAAATGTAGATGAAGGCATTCCACCAGATCAAGCATTTAAATTGATTTCAAACTACTGCGCCAATGATATCGAAACTTTTTTATATGATTTTATTGCAGAGCAAATTGATGAAGGGCATGACTCTTATGCTCATGAATTGTTGGAAGATTTTGATGCTTACATAGGACATAATAAATGGTTTAAACTTCTTCGCATCCGATTATGCGAACAGCCTCATAGCAAAACAGCTCAAAAAATTGCAGGGGAAATTATTGAAGAACACCTGTATGATGCTGATCTAGATTATCATTTAGAACTCCTTTCCGTCATGGCCGAAATGGGAGATCCCGCCACTTTCCGTTTGATTGTGAAAAAGACTCTTCCCTACATTAAACGAGAAGAAGATTTTCAAGATCTTCTGATGATTGTAAGTGATTATTTTCACCGCTTAGATCAAGAGCAGCAGGAAATAACATTAAAATTTCTTCTAGAAAAACGATCTCACTATCTTCTAGATGACCCTATACAGGAAAAAGATCCAGATTTAATCACATTAATTCAAATTTTCAACCTCAAATAGCCTTAATTTTCATTTTTTTATGTTTGCTAACATATTGGTTGTTAAGCAGTTTTAAAACTTATAAAACTTTTTTCTTATTCATTGAACTGATTCAAACTTAAGATCTTAAAAATAGGCTCAGAAGGTGTTCTGAGGGAAGATCAAATAAATTATGCATCTTGACTTTAATGCTAAAAAGAGGGATACCAAAAGGCTTTAATACAACCTATTGTAATTTGATCAACCCTTGACTACAAGATCTTGTAGTTCGCGACGATATGAATTAGAAGGAGAAAGGATAACCATGACCATTAAAACCACAAGACCTACAGCTCGAGCGATGGCTACCGCTCTTAGAACTTATCATCGCCCCATTAAAGATGGCGATACTCAATTAGAAAGTTGGGAACAAGTTGTTGACCGAGTCATTTCTCATCAACGTTGGTTATGGGAAAGAGCATTAGGGCGGTCTTTAAATGAAATTCAAGAAGATGAATTGGAAGAAGTGCGCAATTTAATTTTGGGTCGCTATATTGCCCCTGCTGGTCGAACCTTATGGCTAGGAGGAACAGAATTAAGTCGCACGCGAGAATCCAGCATGTTTAATTGTTCTTATACACATGTGGAAACAGTTTATGACATGGTTGATGTTTTGTGGTTGCTTTTACAAGGTTGTGGAGTAGGATTTAGACCTATTACTGGGACACTAAATGGTTTTCGCCGTCCTTTGCAAGAAATCAAAGTCATTCGCTCCAATCGCACAGAAAAGGGAGGCGTTCAACACAACGTTGAAACATTTGATCCAGAAACGCGCACTTGGACGATTAAAGTAGGCGACTCTGCTATTGCTTGGGCTAAAGCAGTAGGTAAATTGGTCGCTGGAAAGTTTCCAGCTCAAACGCTTGTTCTAGACTTCTCTGAAATTCGTCCAGCTGGAACAAGATTAAAAGGTTATGGATGGATCTCATCTGGCGATGAACAAATTGCCAAAGCTTTTAAAGCCATTGCCAAAATTTTATCTGATCGTGCAGATCAATTGCTTACGCGTCTTGATATTTTAGACATCGTTAATTGGCTAGGCACCATCTTGTCCAGCCGTCGTTCAGCTCAAATTGCTTTATTTGAGTATGGTCAGCCAGAATGGGAAGATTTTGCTATTGCTAAAAAGGAATGGTGGCTGAAAGGAAATTCTCATCGTCAGCAATCTAATAATAGTTTACTTTTTCATACCAAGCCTAGCAAACAAGAACTCGAATATCTTTTCCAATTGATGCTTGAATCTGGAGGATCTGAACCTGGGTTAATTAATGCGGCTGAGGCAGAAAGACGAGCTCCTTGGTTTAAGGGATGTAATCCTTGCGTAGAAATTCTGCTTGGAAATAAGAGTTTCTGTAACTTGACTGAGGTCAATGTCTTGGCTTTCAAAGGAGATAAAGTAGGCCTTGAACGGGCTCTCTATTTAGCAGGCCGTATGAACTATCGTCAAACTATGGTGAATTTGCGCGACGAAATTTTACAAGAAGCTTGGCATCTCAACAATGATTTCTTGCATTTATGCGGTGTGGGTTTAACAGGTGTACGAGCACGTCCTGATTTAACTGCTTACGATTTTAAACGTATGCGCAACATTACAGTCAGTGCTGCTTATAGCATGGCAAATGAATTAAATGCTCCTTTGCCTAAAAACGTGACATGCATTAAGCCGAGTGGAACAATTAGCAAAATCATGGGAACCAAAGAATGGGGAGAAGTTCCAGAAGGTATCCATATGCCTTTAGGGCGTTATATTTTCAATAACATTACCTATTCTAAGCATGATCCTCTAGTGGCTAAATTCAAAGCAGCTGGATATACAGTTGTTGAAAAACCTTATGAGCCAGAATCTGTTTTAGTGAAATTCCCAGTTAAATATGAGAATGTTCCTTTTATCCGTACGACTGTCTCTCGTAAAAATGGCAAAGTTGAAGAAGTTGAAGTCAATACAGATTCAGCAGTTGCTCAATTAGAATGGTATGCTTTATTGCAAACTACTTGGTGCGAGCAAAACGTCTCTAATACTGTTTCATATGATCCTTCTGAAATTCCAGCAATCATTGATTGGCTGCTTAAGAATTGGGATAGTTATGTTGGCGTTTCTTTCTTATTCCGTAATGATCCAACTAAAAATGCTGAAGATTTAGGCTATGCTTATCTACCTCAAGAAGTCGTGACAAAAGAAGCCTATGATAGCTATGTCGCCACATTGCGCGATATTGACTATTCTGGCATTGAAATCCGCGATGATGAACTTGCTGAAAGCTGCGCAGGCGGAGCTTGTCCTATTCGCTAATCTCTTTTAATCATCACTAAATGACAAGGCCCACAAAACATGTGGGCTTTTTTTTACATAATAAATTATAAACAAGATGTGAAGAATGAACAAGATAAACAAGCAAGGCTTGCTTGACTCATTGCTCTCAACAGACTTCCATCTTTTGTTCTTATCCTGTCTATCCTTCCCATCTTGTTATTAAAAAAATGAAACAGGATGGGAAAAATACAAAGGATAAAACAAGATGCTTTGATGTATTGCTCTCAATAGACTTTTACTGCATTTTCCATTCTATGATGGCTAAAGAATTTTTAATGGCTTGAAATCTTCTAAATAGTCGCAGGCTGTGAGATGATATTGAATGCCACGATAATGACCAAATAACTTTAAGTCTGGCTTAACATTATGCAAGTGACCAAAGACGCAAATGTCTACTTTATACTTTTCTAGTAAGCGAGAAGCTTCTGTTTCTTGGAAAGAAGGACCAATTGGAGGATAATGTGTCATGACAATACGTGTTTTAGCCAAAGGATTCATGCTTTTAAGGCTAGTCTCCAAGCGCCCCAATTCTCTTTGATAAATTTTTTGACTCTCAGGCGATTCATCATTTGCTGTTAAATTTTTCACACAATCGTATTCTTTAAAATCAATGACTTCACTAAAACTAATATGGGGAAGATCCCATAGACGTGTGCCTGCAATACTCACATCATTCCACGTCAAGCTGTTGTTTTGAATCAAATGACAAGAAGCAGGAAGAATGCTTTTTAACTTTGATAAAGAGCTCCACCAATAATCATGATTGCCTTTAATTAATACTTTTGTACCTGGAAGGCTGTCAATCCATTTTAAATCTGGCTGTACTTCTTCTAGATGCATAGCCCAAGAAATATCGCCAGGAATTAATACGAGATCTTCTGGTCTAATTAGTTCACGCCAAGCTTGTTCAATTTTACTTGTGTATCCCTTCCAATGAGGGCCAAAAACATCCATTTGTTTATTGGGAACACCAAAAGATAAGTGAAGATCGGCAATTGCCCAAATGGCCATAATTTTCCTATGTGCCGCTAAAGAATAAAGCCATCAGGGATTGTTGCTCCGCGAGGAACAATGATGACGCCATCTCGAATGAAGATATTTTCACCATTAAAATGATTCAATTTTTGCTTATTGATTAATTGCACCCCTTTGCCAATCGTTGCGTTTTTATCAATAATCGCACGCGTGATAATGCAGTTTTCTCCAATATGAGGATTGGGAGGTAAGCGATTATGATCGCGCACAGTCGATTGATAATAATCATTTCCCATAATGTAAGAATCGCGAATGATAGATCCTTTGCGGATAACAGAGCGAGGACCTAAAATGCTATGAGTAATTTCATCTGCTTCTACAACAGTTCCCTCACAAAGGATTGCTTGCTTAAGCTGGGTATCTAAAAATTTGGCAGGCGGCAAATCATAACGACAAGTAAAAATAGGGCGTTCCTCATTATGAAAACTAAATTGCGGCCGAGGGTCAGTTAATGCCATGTTTGCTTGGTAAAAAGTTTCAATTGTTCCGATATCTTCCCAATAACCCTCATACAAGAAAGCGGCAGCACGTCCCATCTCTACTTGAGATGGAATTAAATGTTTACCGAAATCTTCACGAGGATCTTTCATAAGCAGCTCAACTAATGCCTTGCGCTTAAAAAGATAAATCCCCATAGATCCTAAATATTTTCGCTTACTTTCTGAAGCGACACCTACACGCTCAATGACTTCTTGCGGACTGCGGAGCTTCTGTAATAATGCTTTATCCTGAGGCTTCTCTACAAATTCAGTGATAAAGTTATTCTGATTAACTTTTAAAATTCCCATTCGTGTTGCATCTTGAGCATTGACAGGTAAAGCTGCAACGACAACATCAGCATCTGTTGATTTAGCAAACGCCAGCATTTCTCGAAAATTGATATTATAGAGTTGATCACCTGATAGAATGAGGAAATACTCAACTGGACTCTCAAGAAGATAATCAATATTTTGCCTAACAGCGTCCGCTGTTCCTTGAAACCAAGCTTTATGAGTCGGTTTCTGCTCGGCCGTAAGAACTTCAATCAAACCAGAAGCTCTTCCCCCCTGCATATAGGTCTGAAAAATATGATGATGTAAAGAAGAAGATAGAAATTGAGTTAAAACAAAGATCTTATAACAATCAGCATGAATGGAATTAGAAATGGGCACATCAATTAGACGATATTTTCCACCAAAATTGATAGCTGGTTTGCACCGTGTTAATGTTAAAGGATAAAGACGGGTTCCCTCACCCCCACCTAAAATAATGCTTGCGACAAGCTTCATGTCATCTACATGAAAAGACATAGAATCCAGAGATCCCATTTGTTTGGTATTTAGACGATCTGATAATGTTAAAGTTGTCATATTCAATCACGTCTGTTATTAATCTATAGATGTTATCTCGTCTTAATTTTTTACCCTATCACACCCCTCAATAAAAAAAAAGCGTTATTGTAGAAGATCTTCTTTACACACGTTATAGGGAAAAATTCTCCAATGAATTATGATTCAAATCTTACGAAGGATGTAAAATATGCGTTATATTCATTTGGTTTCAGAAAAAGCACTTAACCTTTTTGCCTCTAAAAGAAACCGCTATATTGCTTTAGGATGCCTTCTAGGATTGACTTTTCTTTTTCTCCTCAGAAGTTGCCACTCTTACTCATCCGATCAAAAAGAATATTATATTGGACAAGATAGCCGATGGCGACAGATTGGCCTCATGGGCAAAGAACGAAATTTGGCCGCTTTCAATAATGATGTACTCGCAACAATTGCAAAACGAGGAAAATTTGGCATTCGTATTGTTATTACGCCAACAACCGATCTTCTCCCCGACCTAGAACGGGGCAAACTGCAAGGAATTTTAACGACTTTGGAGCCTAGTTACCTAACCGAAAACCGATTGGTTTTTTCTGAACCTTATTTTCTTACTGGACCTGTTTTAATTATTCCTTCCACAGCCCCAATAGAAGGATGGAACGAAATGGGTAAAAAAATCGTAGGCATTCAAGCAAATTCTCATGTTCTCCTCAATTTAGAACAAGATCCTTCTATTCAAATTAAACTTTATGACGATATTTTAAAAGCTTTGGCAGACTTAAGCGCTAGAAAGATTGATGGAGCTATTTTTCCAGCAATTCCAGCTTACACTTATGTCACAACCTTTTATAAAAATGAGTTGAAAATTGCAACATTACCCCTAACAAATGAAGGAATACGACTTGCTGCATTAAAAAATGAAAATGGACAATGGCTCATTCAACAGTTCAATGAAGGACTCAATGAATTAAAACAAAATAGAAATTATCATAAAATGTTAGAACAATGGGGGTTAATTGATGTAGAGCAAATTGCACCTTAAAACTATAATTTCTTTAATAATTTTTATAAGATTTATTATCTGATTTCTAAATCCACTCTAACTAAATAAAAAAATCAGCGCTTATCAACTAAAAAAATTGGTAAAAAATTTCGACTTAATTATCATATAATCTAAAATCATCAATTTAATTAAATAAAATTTTAAACAAATACAAAGGATAAATAATGTTTAATTTACCAGATTTTGACCCTAACAAGCAAACAGGGGCTAATAGCAATCCGGTGCTTACCCGAACCTCTTCGGGTAAAAGTTTAAGATCTCTTGTTGACGAAAAAGTGGCCGAAACAATTCCAGAACACCTTCCAACAGAAGGAAACTCCACAAAACAACCTCTTATTCACAATGGCAAAGTCATTAAGATTGTTAAAAAATCAGATAGCAAAGAAAAAGATGAGGTTAAAAAAGAGGCATCGGGAAGAGGTTTATTTAGGAAAAGATCTACATCTAATGTTAAAGAAGAAATGACTATTTATCAAAACCCTGTCTTTAATCACTATTCTTCCTTTAATCTAGAATCTTCTCATTCGCAGGGTCTTTCTCGAAAATCTCCCTCTTCTATGACTGAGCAATCGCCTCATCAAACTCCGGAGAAGAAATCTCCTAAAGATCATTATGCTTTTAGGCAATCTTTAATGGGCTCTTCTTTTAATCCTATGTCAAATGCCAATTCTATAAAAAAATCTCCATCTTCTCACTCTTTAACAAATCGCTCACCTTATGATGTAAAGACAACGCCTCGAACTCCTTCACAGCAAATAACGCTAGAAAAAATGGAAGAAATAGGAAAGAACATTGAGTCTTTTGCTAAGAAATTTCAAGATCAAATTGATTTTATTAAAAATCAAAAACAAAATGCTCTCAATTCTGGTAATGAAAAAGATTGGGTTGCTAATGAGTCAGAAATTATTCAAAGTTTAATATTGCAGCTCAGAGATCAACTAGGAACAGAATGGCATACGACACTTCGACCTGAAATGACAACGATTATGAGTCAGCAAAAACTTGAAGAAGAATCTCGGGCTTTCAGTAAAATTGATTTCAAAAGCTTAGGATTTGCACCTTCTCCTACATCTGGCATTCGAGAACAATTACCTTCCCTATCACCTAAAAAAAGCCCCAAGCTAGACAAACATTTACAAGTTGCTTATGAGTATTTAAAGGATTTGATGCTGGAACCATCCTCATCCACCGTAGGCTCTTTCTTTGACTTTAAAGTAAAAACAAATAGCAAAAAACTCATGAATTTACTTTCTCATAAAGAATTGAAAGAAGACAACTTTACTCTTTTATCTTGTTACATCGAAGGCTTAATCAACCTCGGCTTGTTACTCAGAAGAGAAGGCTCCAAACTTGGCCAAGGAAAATATGACCAGCCTTATGCACAAATCGCACAAAGTTTTGAAGATAAAATTGAAAGCATTGCTAAAAAGGCTAAAAAAATCAACACCATAGAAAGGCAAGCCATCATTAATCAATGCTGTTATGAAATGGGAGACTGCTGTCTTCAATATGCTAGACAATTGAAAGACATGCAACTAAAACAAGTGAGTGATGCGGCAACCAATCTCATAGAATTCATGCAGACAAAAACTAAATATTTGGAGCAAGAAGGAATTTTTCGCATCTCTGCCACGAAAGTTGATGTCGATCAGACACTAGATGCTTTGCTTAAGTCTCCTCAAAAGAATATTGCAGAGTTTAAAGATGACGTCCATATGTTAGCATGTACATTAAAAGAGCTAATAGGACGTATGGAGCTATTCAAAGAATCCAACCTGGAATCCGCTTACGTGCAAACGGCTAAAGAAATTTCTGAGGAAAAAGACAAAGAGCAAATTATAACAAAATTGAAGGCTCTTGTCCTTCTTTTATCTGATAACCAAAGAAACGATTTAAAGAAACTTTTAGATTTCTTTTGGCATGTTAGCCAACACTCTGAAAAAAATAAGATGACGATTACAAATTTAACAATCTGCCTTGCTCAACGCTTATGTCAACCTAAGAATACCTCTAATGATCCAATGGACGTAGTTGCACTGACCGAACCCCTTAATCATTTGCTTACACAGCTCATCGTTTATCGGGATGATGTTTTTTCTACAACCTAACTTCTCTCCTCTTGTGGCTCCTTGAAGCATGCTTCAAGGAGCTTTTAAGAGCCTTTTTCATCACTTCTCATAGATTGAACAAGCTCTTATTCTATTTAGAAACATAATAAATAATCAAATCACATTCTCTAATATTATAAAACTATAAGCACTCAAAAATTAACTAATATTAATGATCAAATATTTCTGTTAAGAAATGTCATTAACTTTAAATGCAAACAAGAAATTTATTTATCAACTTAAAACTTGATTAAAAAATAAATGCTAGTTATTTTGACTATGATTTGAGCTTCACCTTGTTTTTAAACAAAAAAATTAAAAATAGATATTAAGAAAAAACAAAGTTATTGTTAAAAAACTTAAACTTAATTAACATCGTCTAATAATGAAAATAAGCAAATAAAAACATTTTTTTAGCATAGGTAAATAATGAACAGACTCGTTACACCTAATTCTCCAGAGGGTCAGACGGAGACTCCTCTTGGAACATTAAGTCGAAAATCTTCCGGTACAAAATTAAATCGAACATCTTCTGGTAGAAGTCTAAGTAGAACAAATTCCGCCAATAAAATTGAACAGAACGTCAATCAAATAGGTCAATCTCAATTGAAGGCTGAGGAAACACGTCATTCCATCATTAGTTCAGTTAAAACAATAAAAATTAAGAAAAAATCTGACACAAAAGAAGAGGCTCAAACTACACCAGAAAAAGAAGAGTCTCGAGATAATGTCACCCTAACGATATCTCGATTAAGAGAAACTGTAGGAGAGACACAGTCCAACAAACGAAGCATTGGAGGAACTTCTACAATGACAAGAGTTGGATTGAGTTCTTTTATGGAGTCTAACAACAAGACGCAAGGATTAAAAAAATCACCTCACACATCTCACACACCTAAAACGCCAACAGAGATTGCTCTACCAACCATTGAAAGTTTAAGTAAGCTAGCAGACTCTTTAACGCTTTTTGCTAAAGACTATCAAGCTAATATTGAAAAACTTAAACAAATACGCAAACAACAAACAGAAGAAAATCAAGAAGAGTGGAAAGCTCATGAACAGCAAGTTAATCAAATGGGGTTATTGCTTCTTCAAGAACAACTCGGGCCATCATGGGAAACATTACAAGAATCTTTAGATAACTGTTTGGATTTTTCACAAACTCCAGAACAATCGCCGCAAGAAATCGATAGAATTTTGAGAAAAGTTAAATTTTTAGAAGAAGGATTTGGAAGTTTATTTGCCATGGGCAAAAAAGCGAGTAGTAAATCTTTAACTAAAAGCTTAAAAGAAGAAGAACATGTTAAATTGATTCGTGAATTTTTAGAAAGTTTCTCCTTAGATTTTAGAGAAGGAGATATTGCTTTTGAAAATAAGAATAATTTAAAAACCATGAACAAATTGAATATGTCTTCTCATGATTTAGAAGATCCTGAAACAGTTGTTGTCGTTTTCAACTATATTAAGCAGCTCATCTATCTTGGAGAAATTCTAAAACAACAAGGGCATAAGCTTACTTCTGCTCCTAAACATCAAAGTTCTATCTTAGATACAGCTAGAAAATTTGCGAAAAATGTTGCAAAACTTAAAGATCTGAAAAAAATAGATGATGAAAATAAGCAAAAAGCTATTGATCTTTGCTGTAAGGATTGTGGAGAATGCGTCATTGAATTTGCTCGACACTTGGCAACGCGTCTAAACAAATATCTTCAAAAAGATAAAGATCATCTTCATACTAACGTAAGAGATTCTTTTGGCGGATACTCAGAAGCAAAAACTCTAAAAGTACTTGTGGGGACAACACATACGAACAGTTTTGGTTCAGAAATAACGAGATGTATGGCAGGTAAAATTATTCATTTATCTACCGACAAAAAAGATATTGAAATACCAAAGTTGACGAAAGCGGCTCGCAAGGAAGATCCTGAACCATCATTCCTTTATCATACCCAGTTATTAAAATTCTTTATGCTTAACTTGGGGCTTACACAAGAAGCTGACAATAATGCAAATGAATGTGTGGATCCTCTTCAGAGATTAGCAGAAACAAAATCATTGGACCAGGTTTATTTCGAGCTTGAAATGGAGTGGAAGAAATTGGTCATGCAGAATTTTTATTACCAAAAGCTCGGAATTGAGTATAAAAAACTTAATAAAATGATGCTTTTTAAAGTATTAATAACTCTCAAAGATTCAGATCTAGACTCTATTGATAAACAAGTGATTTTTAATATCTGCAAAGCTAAATGGGGTGTCAATATCGAAGGCAAATCTATTGATGATCATCAACTGACTGATTTTGAAAAGTTGCTTTTAAATTTAAACTCAACCGGAAAAATTGATAAAAATCTTTTGTCAAAATTTTGCCAAAATGAATTTGGTATGGCAAATTTAGATGCAGTTGAAATTAAAAACATAGACTTTTACAAACCACTCTTGATGGCAGAGGGAGGATATATCAGAGAGGGATATGACGCGTTTGAACGCATATGGAAAAAAGATGAAATTTTAGCATCTGCTCCAAAAATGACAGGCTATTTTAAACTTCTTCCCGTGCTAAGAGCCTTTAATCAGGTCGTATTATATCCCATGCATATAGGAATCATCAGTGCAAATAAATGGATGGCAAATCGAACACAAGAAAGACTCATTCGCGACATTCCAAGCAAAAGCTTTCGCAAAGATCTTGATAAAGAAAAAGGGAATGAGAGATTAGACCGAGACATTAAATCGATTAGCTTCGATTTTAAAGACGATGTCGTGACAATCACATTTTGGCGTCAAGGAGCTTTGGAGAAAGAAGACTTCAATAGTCCTCCTAAGGGAATGAAGTTAGACACGAGCAATGACATGTTCCATCAGTGCCTCATTGCAAATAAAATTGTATTTACTGCTCCTATTAGTGACACACAAAGTGGAAATTTAAAAGCGTCTTTGGAAATCGAGCGACCAAGCAGCGAGAACTCTAATTCTCTCTTTTTAGAGCGTTACTCAAGCCTCATTGCTAACCTTGAAATCATGGGATTTAATTACACAATCAAGGACGTATAATCCCTTCATTGCCCATCTTTACTATCACTCTTTTTCAAATCCTTGCTTGGATTTGAAAAAGAGTTTCTCTACAATATTTGCAGTGAATCAATAGCAGCGATTGTGAACTGCATAATCATAACGCACGCGATCCAATAATTCTTGATCTAAAGGACAAGGTTGAATATTCCAGATAAGTTCAGCATAGCGATGAATGGAAACATCTGCAGAGAATTTGCCCATGCCTGCAATATTATGCAAAGCATATTCTGCCCATACACGACGTTTTTTATACATCTCTTCTACTTTCTGTTGGGTGTCATAATAGCCCTGCAAATCTTTTAAGGTAAAGTATCTGTCAGGAGTTCCTCCATAATGGACTTCGATTAATTTGTGATAAAGATCACTAAAGACTTGATGTTCTTCATCCGATATCGCAAAAGATCGATCTCTCAAAGCATCTACAGCTCGCCTAATCTTAGGATTACTTTCATAAACCTGTCGAGATTGATAAGATCCATTTGCTTTCATTTGAGCAATTTCTTCTGCAGTACAACCAAACGCAAATGGCCACCATTGAGGTGTAATTTCTTCTTCCATTTCAATATTGGCACCATCGCGTGTCCCAATGGTCAAAGCCCCATTGATGGCCATTTTCATATTCCCAGTACCCGAAGCTTCTGTACCAGCCGTTGAAATTTGCTCAGATAAATCTGCTGCCGGAATAATAATTTCAGCTCGCGTCACATTATAATTTTCTAAATAAACAATTTTCAATTGACCGGCAATTGCTGGGTCTCGATTGACTTTGCGAGCAATACAACAAATTAAACGGATAATATCTTTGGCAGTTTCATATCCAGCTGCTGCTTTACCTCCAATAATGGCGGTACGTTTAATATGAGTATGCGGATCAGCAGAGAGATCGTGATAAAGCATAATCAGATACAAAGCATTCATTAATTGCCGCTTATACTCATGAATACGCTTAACTTGAACATCCCATAAGGAATCGGCATCAATTAAAGGCGGAGGTGCAACAATAAATCCTCTATTATCGCGTGCTTTATTTTCACGATTTAAAAATTCAATACAACGCAGTTTATTTTTGCGTTTAATATCTAAGAATTCTGTTTGCGAGTCAGGATCATTCGCAAATTTGGCTAGCTCTTTGATTTTAGTAAAATCCGTAATCCACTCATTACCTATACGCTGTGTAATAAACCTTGCTAAATCGGGATTGCATTCTAAAAGCCATCGTCTTTGCGTCACACCGTTTGTGATATTAATGAAGCGATCTGGGAAAAATTCAGCAAAATCTTTGAAAACAACATTTTTCAAAATTTCAGAATGCAACTGAGCAACACCATTGACCTTATGAGAACCTACAACAGCTAAGTGCGCCATGCGGACTTTACCATTCTCAATAATAGACATGCGACGTACACGATCTTCATCCTGTGGATATTTTGCCCGTACAGCATTGCAAAAATCGTAATTGATACGTTCAATAATTTTATATTGACGCGGAAGCAAATAATAAAGAAGTGTTTGTTCCCATTGCTCTAAAGCTTCACTCAAAATAGTATGATTTGTATATCCTGTACATGCGACAGTAATTTCAAATGCCATTTTCCAAGGAAGATCATAATGCTTGGTGAGAATGCGAATCAACTCAGCAATGACCAACGAAGGATGAGTGTCATTAATTTGAATACGTACTTTATCCGCAAATTGACGAAAATTATGAAAATGCACAAGATGATGACGAATAATATCTTGCAAAGAAGCAGAAACAAGCAGGAATTCTTGCTTAAGTCTAATACGTTTCCCTACTTCTGTATAGTCATTAGGATAAAGAACATCCGTCAAAGTCGTATTTTCTGCTGCTTGATCTAATCGGCCTGCATTGAAACGCTGCAACTGAAAATTGCGAGGAGAATCTTTCGTCGACCATAAGCGCAAGGTCACAACCGAAAAATTAGCATCTCTGTTATAACCTACTACAGGATAATCATAAGGAAGGGCTCCGACTTCTTCGGCATCCACAAGATCCATGATTTCATCACCATGAATATTAAAAGAAGTTTTAGGAGTTCCACAAAATTTGACATGCACTCGGCGCTGATCACGTCGAAACTCCCAAGGATTTTCATTGAGAAGCCAACAATCAGGTGCCTCTACTTGTACTCCATCCCATAGTTGCTGTTCAAAAATTCCATATTGATACCGCAAGCCATATGCTTGGGCTGGATAGTGATGAGTTGCTAATGAATCTAAGAAACAAGAGGCTAGACGTCCCAAACCTCCATTTCCTAATCCTGGATCATCTTCACATTCAGTAATGTCACGAAAATTGCGATTCATTTTTTGTAAAACTAAACGAACAATTTCATTGGCATTTAAATTCGCAATATTATTCTGAAAAAGGCGGCCTGGTAAATATTCTAATGAAAAATAATAAACCATGCGAACCTTGCGTTGGGCTATCGTACGTGCAGTGGCCATCCAATTAATCATGATCTCTTCACGAAATGCATAACAAAGAGCGCGATAAAACTCGCTAGCTGTTGCATCCTCTACCGTTCGACCAATAGTACTGATTAAATGAGACTTAACCTTTTTAATTAAATTTTCGGCCAATAGCTCTGTTGGAGCAGGATTCATTTGATACCTCTTAGAAATTCAAAAAGTCAAAATGCCTTTTTCTTTTTGTGATGTTCCAAAATTTAATTTAACATATAGTTTATTTATCAGCGAGTCAGAGGTGATAGAAGTATATAAGAATTAGCAAACCGATTATATACAATAGGATTTAAGTACAATGCGTCAGCGGCACTGGTTTCAGTTTGTTTCATATGGCATCTTGGCTTTGTTTTTAGGCATTCTCTGTTATGTCAGCATTATTGCTTATGCACGTCATTCAGGTTCAACAGGTTTGGATATGGCAAGCATTCAAAAAATGCGTTATGACGCTTTGCCCCGACAGTCAACTTCGTCTTTAACCCCTTCTACGCCATGACATTATTTTTTTCGCTTCTTCCTTTATATCTATTTGGAAATCTGCATTGCATGGGAATGTGCGGCCCTCTTGTTATGCTTTTAGGCCAGCACCGCTATCGCTTCTTTTATTTTTTAGGTCGCATCTGCTCTTTTAGCTTAGCGGGTCTGATCGCTGGAGAATTAGGCGCTGTTGTTCATGTCTTGCTTAAGCAATATTATTTAGCAGAGATGATCAGTTTTCTTTGCGGAATAGTTCTTATAGGTTGGGGATTAAAAAAATTAATGGGATGGCAAATGGTTCAAATTGTATCTCATAAAAATCTGGCTCCTTTAAGCGCTCTTCATCACTGGGTCTCCACCCTTTTATTGAAAGACACGGGATGGTCGACATTTTTATTTGGATTTTTTACAGTGGCGCTACCTTGTGGTCAAACGCTTGTTGTTTTTTCAGCATGCGCTTTAACAGGAAATGCGTGGATTGGACTCGGAAATGGTTTTGCTTTTGCACTTTTAACATCACCTTCTTTAATTATTGCCATGCATACGTTGACTTTATTCAAAAAGTTTAAACAATATGATCATATCATTTTAGGAAGTTGTTCTATGTTAGTCGGATTCTTAGCTTGCTGTCGGGGATTAGCTGAAATGGGATGGATTTCTCATTGGGTTTTAAATCCTGATGCTCCAAATACTTACCACTTTGTGATATTCTGATGAATCAAGAACCTATTGGCCTTTACATTTTTCGCTTTGTTTCGGGTCTAGGTCTCTTTGCATTTATGGCTATGCTTTATTGGTCGTCCGTTCTCATTGAAGAAAACCTCAAGTTTATTCAAGGGGATCTTCTGCAAATTAAAAATGAACTTTGGTCCATGAGAGGTGACATTGACAAGGCCCGAGCCGATGTTCTTAAAAATTTATTAGAACATGCATCTCCTGTTAAAACCAATGCAGTCAATTCATCTCCAACTTCTTTTTCTGGTGAGAATTTACTTACAGCTGATCCTTTCTATACGAAAACTTTACCTCGATTATTAGGAGCTCACTTTACTCCTCATGGAATTCGTAAAGAAGCAACTGTTGGTAAACCAGCTAATTTGCATCCTTTTAACAACTGGAGCCAAGTCGTATCTTGGAATGCTCTTTGTACAGTTGCATTGACTAGCCAGGAAGTTGGCAAATATGAAACATTTGTTCCTGACATGGCTTTATCCATGGAAGTGCGTCGCACAACAGATGGCCGTCCCGAATATTGGTTAAAGCTACGTCAAGATGTCTTTTGGCAACCTTTAGATCCACGCCATTTTTCTGAAGATGTCTCATTAGCTCCTTCATTTTTACGCAAACATCAAGTCACAGCGCACGATTTTAAGTTTTATTTTGATGCTATTATGAATTCTCATGTCGAAGAGAGCCAAGCAGTTGCTTTACGTCTTTATTATAGTGATATTGAAGAAATGCGTGTTGTTGACGATTTTACGCTTGTTGTTCGCTGGAAATCCAATCTTGTTAAACAAGAGGATGGGAAAGAAGCCCTTCAGATGAAATACTTAGCCAAATCATTTACAGGCTCTTTACGTCCTCTAGCTCGTTTTGTTTATCAATACTTTTCCGATGGAACAAAAATTGTAGCTAATGATGAAGATCCCAATACTTATCGAACGAATCCTATTTGGGCTCAAAATTTTTCTCATCATTGGGCAAATAACGTGATTATTAGCTGTGGTCCTTGGTTATTTGATGGAATGACAGATCGAGAAATTCGCTTTCGACGCAATCCAGACTATTACGATCCTTATGCTGTTTTAGTGGAAGCTTATGAAATCAAATTTCGGGACTCTCCAGATGCTATTTGGGAAGATTTTAAAATAGGTTCGTTAGATCTTTTTCAAGTTCCGCCAAACTTGTTAGCCGAATTAGATCGATTCTTGCAAAGCCAGCCTTATCAAAAGCAATCTCAGCAGGGATTACGAGCTAAAAAATTAGATTATTTGTCGCGAGGATATAATTATATTGGCTGGAATCAAGCCCGTCCGTTCTTTACTAGCAGCAAAGTTCGTCAGGCATTAACACTAGCAATTGACCGTGAGCGAATTATTCGACAAAATTTAAATGGCATGGCAATTCAAACTACGGGAACTTTTTTTCCCCTTTCGCCCTCATATAATGCGAATTTAAAACCTTATCCCTTTGATCCAGATCAAGCTCGTCAACTCCTTCAAGAAGAAGGTTGGTACGATAGCGATGGAGATGGAGTTATTGACAAACTGATTAACGGGCAACACGTTCCTTTTCGTTTTACTTTAACGTATTATGTCAAAAATCCAACAACAAAGTCGATTTGTGATTATATTTCTACCGCTTTGAAAGAAATTGGAATTGATTGTAATCCTCACGGAGTAGATATGGCAGATCTTTCTGCTGTGTTTGATGATAAAGATTTTGATGCCGTTTTTCTCGGATGGTCTTTAGGAGCCCCCCCAGAAGATCCAAAACAACTTTGGTATTCAACAGGAGCTAAAGAAAGAGGTTCTTCTAATGCTATTGGATTTGCCAATCCTGAAGTCGACCACATTATTGATGAATTAGAATTTGAGTTTGATCCCAAAAAACGAATTGAACTTTATCATCGCTTTAATGCGATTATCTATGCAGAAGCTCCTTATACTTTTTTATATGTGCCTAAAATTGCTTTAGTTTACCGCGATTATTTACAAAATGTTTTTATTCCTGCGGAAAGGCAAGATCTAATTCCTGGAGCCAATGTAGGCGAACCACAATCTAATTTATTTTGGATACGTGAATCTCAAGAAGATAACAGCCAGCAGATAGAAGAGAAAGGTGTAAAAGCAGAAGAAAAAAATAGATAGTAGAACCTGTTATGTCGTTTGTTTAGCGTCAAAGAAAAACACAATACATGACGTGTGCTATCTTCTTTCTTCTGTTTTCAAGAGGAATTTATGTGGATATATGCACTCCGTCGCTTATTACTTCTGCCTTTGACTTTATTCTGCATTGTCCTTGTCAATTTTGTTATTATTAATCTCGCACCTGGAGATCCCGTTTCATATGGCGAAATTTCGCAAGAAGGAACAGCTTCTAGGCGAGAAGATCGTTCTTTTGCTTTTAGTAGTGATGAACGTTATTTACAATTTAGAGAATTTTATGGATTGACACTGCCCATTTTATTTAACTCATGGCCTTGGCTTTCACAAAGCTATGTAAAAAATACTCTTTGGCAACTCGTTCATCGCCGTTTATCAACGCAAGACTCTAACGAAATTTCAACTAAAGATTATAATGATTTACGTATCACATTTGGTGATCAATCTCGTTTTATAATGGTTCAACTCCTGACCATTTTAGAAGATCCAAAAACATCTCCTGACATACGTGATCTCGCTGCCCATTTTTTTGTTAGAGGAGGAACTCGTCCAGGTTATATTGGCCCTAAGCTGACAGCAGAGCAAAAAGCTTGGAACCAACGTATCACAAGAGATGATCAAATCCTGCGTTCTCTTTTATGGCAGCCTGGCGCATCACCAACAGATATTCAAAAAAAAGTAGAAAAAATGCGGCATTGGTATGATCAAAATGCCTCTTTTTATGTTTTTGAACCCTCTTTTTGGGAGAAAATTTCTATTTTTTTCTTTGAAACACGTTTTATGCGTTATATGGGACGTGTCTTACGCCTTGACTTTGGCACACTGCGAAATGATTCCAGCAAAACAGTTATTAGTGAAGTCACGAAGCGTTTTAAATATTCTTTAACTTTAGCTCTTTTACCCATGTTAATGACATTTGTCACTTGTCAATTTTTTGGCTTTATCATGGCTTACTATCAACGACGTTGGCCTGATTATCTATTCAATTTATTTTTTTTGATTCTTTATGCCATTCCCGTTTTTGTCGTTGCTCCCTTTTTGATTGAAAAAGTTGCCCTTTATCACTGCTTTCCATTCATCCATACTCCGATCCCCATTAGTGGATTTTCTAGCCCTGATCGGATTTACAATCAGCAAGTTTCCTATCAACGTTTATTTGATATCCTTCAGCATATCGCGCTCCCTATCGTCGCCATCATGTATGGCAGCTTAGCATCAGAAGCTCGCTTATCACGCACAGCCGTTTTAGAAGTTTTGCGTCAAGACTATGTTCGTACAGCCTGGGCGAAAGGACTAACTCCTGTAAAAGTCATGTTTAAGCATGTTGGACGTAATGCAGCCATTACAGTCGTGACCTCTCTAGCAGGATCTTTAGGTATTGTACTCGGTGGTTCTTTGATTGTTGAAACGTTGTTTGACATCAATGGATTTGGAAAATTTTTTTATGAAGCTGTTATTAATCGTGATTATAATGTGATTATGTTTTCGGCCCTTGCTGGCTCTTTTTTAACTTTAGTAGGCTATTTAATTGCCGATTTGGCTTATATGTGGCTCGATCCCCGTATTACCTTGGAATAGAGTTTTATGCATACTCAACATCTGACATATTGGCAAGTCGTTTGGAAGCAGTTTTGTCAACATCGTTTAGGATTAGTTGCTTTGTTTATTGTTTTTATTTTTGTGCTTGTCGGCATTTATGCCCCATTTCTTGCCTCTAGCAAACCTTTGATTGTTCGCTTTCAAGGCCAATGGTATTTTCCTCTTTTTCGTTATCTATTTTATCCGGGTTTTTTTACTAAACGACTCGATATTTTCTATAATTTATTGATGTTTACTTTCCCCTTGTTTGTCTTAGCTTGGATAGGACTCCACCACTTTGTCTCTATACGTCGCTATGTTTTAGGAGGATTGATTCTTTTACACTTTTTCCTCTTTTTATTTCTTATTTTCAATCCGCCACGTGATCCTGCTGTTAGCCCAGCTCTTAATAAACATCGCCAACAACAACTTCAGCTACAACTTCAAGCCTTACAAGCAGCGCCTATTTGGGCTCTGCCAATTCTCCCTAACTGGCAAACCGAACTCTCTTATTTAACTCCTTATGCTCAACTTAATCTCGTATTACGCTACCAGCAATACCAAGAACAACACAAGCGTCTTCAAATCTATGAACATAATTATGACGCTCAAGCTAAAAGAAGAGGACAATCTCAAACAGTTTTCCCCTCTCTTTGGAATTTAACTTATCTTCAAGAAAAAACAGATGAAGAACATCAATTTCAATTGATCGAACAATTAAAAAATCGTTACCCTCAAGCTAAATTACTCATGACACAATTGAGGCAAAGCTGTCAACCAGAAGGAATGGCTCATCTTTCTTCTCTTCCCCCTTGGATTAAATGCGATTACTTGCAAACGTTATCTAAAAAAGATCAAGCCTCTCTTTTACAAGCTAAAAATACAGTTGATCAATATGAAAAAGCAAAAGCGGAGTTGCAATACTTGAAAGATAGACGCAATTGGCTAGAAGAACAAACCTCTCAACTACAAAATGAAGTCATGCCTTTCATTCGTCCCTTTCATTGGGAAGATGATGCGGGAGGCGATCAAGGACTTAACCATTTTATTAGTTGGTGGGATTTAACACGCATTAATCGCAAAGATATGGTGGCAGCCCTGATTTTTGGCGTTCGGGTTTCGCTATCGGTTGGATTACTGGCAATTGGATTGGCATTGCTTATCGGTATTCCTATTGGAGCTTTTGCTGGTTA
The DNA here is from genome assembly GCA_044226925.1 of Parachlamydiaceae bacterium. Taxonomy (GTDB): domain Bacteria; phylum Chlamydiota; class Chlamydiia; order Chlamydiales; family Parachlamydiaceae; genus JANWJE01. The sequence goes on along the minus strand of JBGAGC010000001.1, from coordinate 752,714 downwards.
TTATGGAGGCAAATTGGATTTAATTGTCTATCGTTTGATTGAAATCTGGGAATCAATGCCCACTTTTTTTATGCTATTGATGATTGTCGCTTTTTTACAAAGCAAATCTATTTTTTTAGTTATTGCTGTCATTGGATTCTTTGGCTGGACGGGATTTAGCCGCTTTATTAGAGGTGAATTTCTAAGGCAAAAACAACTTCTTTATGTGGAAGCTTGTCGAGCCCTAGGTTATTCAGATAGCAAAATTATCTTTTCCCATCTTCTACCCAATGCTATTCCTCCTCTCTTAACCCTTGTTCCCTTTGCTATTATGGGAGCCATTACAAGTGAAGCTGGATTATCTTTTTTAGGATTAGGTGAAGAAGGTTCCAACTCTTGGGGTGTTTTGATGGATGAAGGACGCTCTGCTTTTCCTTCCGAAAGCTATCTCCTATGGCCCCCAGCAATCCTACTGACCATTCTCCTTGTTTCGATTGCCCTCGTAGGCGACAGCTTACGCGATGCTCTAGATCCTAAATTACATACATCTTCTTAAAGAAAAAAGACCTATTATTAGATTTTTCGTATTTAGATCATTGTTGCTAATGAATAACACATCTAATTAATATTCAATATATTAAATTAAATTAAAATTTAAAATATACAAATTTTCCATCCTCCTATAAATCTATTAGTAGCTAATCTTATTCTTCTAATGGTCTATTCAAGGAGAAAACAATGACAATATTCAGTAAAAAGCTACTTGGTTTTTTCGCAATATTTTTGTTTTATACACATTTTCTTTTAGGAGTTCCTCTCATTACAAATTTAAATCCCACTGCAGGACCCACGACTGGCGGAAATTTTGTAACGATTACAGGAAATGGTTTTTTAGGAGCAACAGCAGTAAATTTTGGTCCTTATTCGTCCAGCTTTGCAGTTGTTTCTGATCAACTTATTATTGCAATTGCACCTCCAGGAGCCGCAACCAATGCCATCGTGACAATTACTTCTCCAAGTGGAACCTCTCCAACTCATTCCGAAGCTATTTATACCTATCAAGGAAATTGGACAGCTTATACCACAGATTTTCAGTCAGATAGTGTCACAATTTTCAAAGTCCCAACAGATATTCCTACTAATATTGGCGGAGAAATTAGTGCTCCTACTCGAATTGCTATTTCAGCAGATGGATTAAGAGCTTATTTTACTAATCAAAACACTAATAACCTTGGTGTGCTGGACCTTACAACGAATACCATTATTAATCAGATTCCTGTTGGAACAAATCCTTTTGATGTCGCGCTCAATCCTGTTTCAAGTAGAGCTTATGTCACTAACTTATCCTCAAATGACGTAAGCGTCATTGATTTGATAACCAATACTGTCATTGCAACAATCCCTGTTGGAAATACTCCGCAAGCAATTATTATTCTTCCTAATGGTACTAAAGCTTATGTTGCGAATATAAATGCTACTACAATCAGTGTACTTGATCTTGCAACAAATACGGTATCATCAACTATTAATATTACCGGTCCAGTTACTCGCGCTACTGACTTTGCAGTAAATACTACCGGTACAAGAGTTTATGTCACTTTAGGAAATGGAACTATTCGAACAATTAATACGGCAACAGATACATTCATTGGTACTCCACTTTCAACAGGTGGGGTCGTTTCTCGAGGCATTGCTGTTAACACGGCCGAGACTCTTGCCTTTGTCGCTAATTTTGCTTCGGGAACTTTAAGTAGAGTCGATCTTGTAGCAAATACTTCAACTTCTGTTGCTGTTGGAGCTGGAGCAAATCAAGTCGTCATCAATGCTGCTAATACAAGAGCCTATGTCACAGCTTCAAATGCGAATACACTGTCTCTTGTAGACATTACCTCTACGCCTCCCACACTCATTCAAACTATTGCTTTGGGAATTACTCCTGCAGGAATTAGTCTTACTCCTGATGAACAAACAGCTTATGTCACTAACGTCAATTCAGACACTATTAGCATTGTAGATACTTCTAATTCTGATGCAATTAGCGTTATTGGAACCATTAGAGGAACTTTCTCTAATCCTTTAGGGATCGCAATCAATCCTAATGGAACGCTAGCTTTAGTTAGCAATTCTATTACAGATCCTGACAAGGGTATTAGCATTATCGATATTGCAACCAATACGGTTATTGGAGAAGTTACAGGACTTACCTTTCCTAACCTTATTGCGATTACACCTGATGGCACAAAAGCCTATGTCACTAATTCAGTTACCGCTGGTACTGTCAGCGTTTTGGATCTGACAACTCCTACATTTCCTGTTATTGCAACCATTTCAGTAGGAAATACACCTTTTGGTATTGCGATTACACCTGATGGCACAAAAGCCTATGTTGCCAATGTTTTGAGTGGCACAGTCAGTATCATTGATACAGCAAGCAATACTGTGACCGCGACGATTCCCGGCATCACCAATGCAAATGTCATTACCATTACTCCTGATGGATCTAAAGCTTATATCAGCGATGCAATTAGCAATGTCTATGTACTTAATCTTAGCAATAATTCCCTCATAGGTAGTATTCCCGTTGATCTAGGCCCGGAAGGAATTGCCATTAATCCTAGCGGGACGCTCGCTCTTGTGGCTAATCAACAAAGCACAACGATCAGCATTATTGATATTGCAACAGACACCGTGATCAATACAATTAACGTAGGGGCCAACCCTTCTCAGATTTGGATTACGCCTGATGGCGCAAGAGCTTATGTTGTTCTGCGTGGAGCTAATCAAGTCGTCGCCCTTGATTTGACAAGCGCAGGTTTTCCCATTATCGACACAATCGCTACTGCAACAGGACCCTACGACATTGTCATTACACCTGATCAAGCCCCTGTTGCTTCTTTTACTTTTATTGCAAGCCCTCCAGGACAAACCACGACATTTGACGCTTCTAATTCTCGAACATCTGTCGGAACAATTGTCAGTTATACATGGAACTTTGGAGATGGAACAATTGTGACAACAGCAAGTCCAACAATTGGCCATATCTATGGAGCAACCGGATTCTATGTCGTTACTTTAACTGTCGTCAATTCAAATGGAACATCTACAACACAAATATTTACAGGACAAACATTGACGCGCAACGGCGGAGCTAGCGCTATTACAAGTGCAACTGTAGCAATTGGAATCACGGGTCCAACTGTGACAAGTGTTATTCCAAATTCAGGACCATCCAGTGGAGGAACGACTGTTAACATTACAGGAACTAACTTTTTAAATGTTCTGAATGTCTTTTTTGGCTCTACACCAGCGGAAAGCTTCATTGTAGTTTCTGACACATTGATTATAGCGGTTGCACCTCCAGGAATAGGGACCGTAGATGTCACAGTTGTCACTAGTGCTGGAACTTCTCCTATTACACCAGCAGATCAATTTACTTATGTGTCAATTTTTCCTCCTCGACATGTCAGAGGAAAGCAAGTTAAAAATGAATTCGCTTACCAAACAGACATTGTCAATGTCATAACTTGGCGTCCTCCATCCTTAGGAGAAATTCCCATCGCTTACCGCATTTATCGCAATGCTTCTTTGACAAAACTTGCCGGCACAGTTGAAGCAAGCGAAAACCTTGTTTTTAAAGATCATAATCGAAAACCATACAGGGAATACGTTTATTATATTGTTTCGGTTAGTGAAAGTGGAGTACAATCTGAACCTGTTAGGATAGAAATTCCTGGCAGACATCGTTAGAATTGCTTAAGACGTTTTATCATTCCTACTTTGGTCATAGGCCAAAGTAGGATATGTTTGAAATTTACGAGTGCAGAGATGACGTTATTCCTCTACTTTATCTGGAATCCAGCAACAGATCGGGCAAAGAGATTGTTGATGATTTCTGGCTTGGCAATATTCACGGCCAAAATAAATTAATTGCAGATGAAGCCGGTTCCAATTTTCTTTAGGAAATACTTCCTTCAAATCCTTTTCTGTTTGCTTAACGCTTTTACCAGAACTCAATTTCCAGCGCTTGGCTAGTCGGTGAATATGAGTATCGACAGGAAAAGCTGGATGATGAAAAGCTTGTGACATGACAACTGAAGCTGTTTTATGTCCCACTCCTGGTAGCTCTTCCAATTCTTCGAAACTTTGAGGAACTTTACCTTGATATTTTTCGAGGAGAATATGAGACAACCCCCAAATCGCTTGAGCTTTACGGGGTCCCAATCCACATGAATGAACAATGCGTTCAATTTCATCTACTGATAATTGAATCATTTGCTCTGGAGTAGCAGCCTTAGCAAATAGAATGGGTGTCACCTTATTCACGCGTGCATCAGTACAATGAGCAGATAAAAGAACAGCAATTAACAATGTATAGCTATCCTGATGATGCAAGGGAATAGGCGGCTTGGGATAAAGCTTGTTCAGAATACGTTGAGCTTTGCGAGCAATTTCTTGACGGTTCATTTTCCAATACAAAATTTAGAAAAAATAGCTGATAAAATATCTTCTGTCACATTGGCACCAAGGACTTTTCCCAATTCGCTTAAAGCCTGCCGCATGTCAATCGTAAGAAATTCAGGCGATACTCCTTGACGTAACCCCTCTTGAACACGTCGACTCGCTTCAATAGAAGCAATAATAGCTTCTTTATGCCTGATATTAGTAATTAAAATCTCTTCTTTTGATGGAGGACCGTTTTGCCAAATGAGTTGATCAATCACTTGATGCAATTCTTCCAATCCTTCTTTTTGCTTTGCGGATAATTTGACACTAAAAGGAAAATTTAAGGAAGGAAGTTCAGGATGAGGAAGATCGACCTTATTCCAAATCACAATTGTTTTCGTCGGAGGTACAAAAGAGAGAAGCTGATGGTCTTCTGCTGTTAAACCACGATGTGCATCTAACACTAATAGCACAAGGTCTGCTTGCTTCATTGCTTCTTTCGAGCGCCGGATGCCTTCTTGTTCAATTCCTTCTTCTGTTTCTCGAATTCCAGCTGTATCGCTCACTTTGAGATGAAGTCCATTAAGCCTTAAATGATCTTCTAATACATCACGTGTTGTTCCCGGAATGGGAGATACAATGGCACGATCTTTGTCTAATAATGCATTCATTAAAGAAGATTTTCCAACATTGGGACACCCTACCAAACAAAGTGACAATCCATCATGTAAGATCTTGCCATCATGAAACGTAGCAGCCAATTTTTCCATTCGTTGGCAAACATACTCTAAATCTTCGCAAATCTCATCCATTGTTGCAAATTCTAGCCCTTCCTCTGGAAAATCTACCCAAGCTTCTAAAATGGCAGCTATTTGGGTCAATCTCTGCTGAAACACGCCAACCGATTGCGATAAAGCTCCTTTAAGCTGATTTTCAGCCGCATCCAAAGCACGCTCATTTTTTGCTCCAATTAAAGCTTGAACAGCTTCTGCTTGAGCTAAATCCATTTTACCATTAAGAAAAGCTCGAAATGTAAACTCGCCAGGCAATGCAGCTCGAGCGCCAGCTATTAAGACAGCTTCTAAAACCCGGCGTGTAATCAAACTACCTCCGTGGCAATGAATTTCAACTGTTGTTTCACCCGTATAAGAACGTGATCCCAACATGACAAGTAACAGGACATCATCTAAATGTTCACCTTGGGCATTACGAACTTGCCCAAAATGAACAGTGTGAGAGCGGTATTGATGAACAGGTCCTGAGAAAATGCGTGCAGCCACATTTAAAGCCTCATCACCGGAAATACGAATAATGGCAACTCCCCCTTCGCCTGGAGGTGTGGCAATAGCGGCAATCGTTTCGCCTGGATAGTAAGATTGATGAATAAATTCCATAATTTTTCAAGTTTTCAAGTTGCAGACAATATTAAGGATACACTAAGCTAGTCTTTTGTTGCATCCATTTGATTATCAAGGTTAAAAAATTTGATTGATCATGACTGATATTGTTTATATCGACCGTCAAACAGGTCAAAAGCAGATTGAGAAAGTTTATAAAGAACGAGCACTTCGCTTGCTTTACGGAACCTCCTGGCTAAGCCGTTTGGTTCGCCCTTGGCTTTTACCTTCATTAGCCAAATCTTCTTTATTTTCTAATTTGTATGGCTGCTTGCAAAAACTTCGCTCTAGTACTCGCAAAATTGGTCCTTTTATTGAAACATTTGGTGTTGACACATCGGAATTTTTACATCCCATCAGCCATTTCCGCTCTTTTAATGATTTTTTTATTCGAAAGCTGAAACCAGAAGCTCGTCCAATTGCAGCCGATCCAGCAGTAGCAGTTATCCCAGCGGATGGCCGTTATTACTTTTATGCTAATATTAAAGAGTGTGATGGTTTTATCGTAAAAGAAAGAAAATTTGACTTGGAAACCCTCTTAGGACACCCCTCTCTTGCCAAAGAATATCAAGAAGGAAGCATGGTACTTGCTCGCCTCTGTCCAACAGATTATCATCGCTTTCATTTTCCTTGCGATTGCCTGCCTGGACCAACAAAATTCATTAACGGCTGGCTGTACTCAGTTAATCCGATTGCAATCAAACGCAATATTCAAATTTTTGCTCAAAATAAACGCACATTATGTGAGCTGCAAACTCCCTCATTTGGTCGCATCCTTTATATGGAAATTGGTGCCACAAACGTCGGCAGTATTCGAGAAACGTATACTCCAGGGCAATGGCAGGTTAAAGGAACTGAAAAAGGATATTTTGAATTTGGCGGTTCTGCACTTATTTTATTGTTTCCCAAAGACAGCATTAGATTTGATGCAGACTTACTGGCTGCCACAACAGCAGGTTTGGAAATTCGCTGTTTACTCGGCCAATCGATGGGAAAATCATTAAAAATCTCTTAAGTCATCCGCGAAAGTCATCAATCGAATGATTTGATAAATCTTTTATTTGTTTTTCTTTTTGATTTATCATCTATTAATTTAAATAAAAGATATTAGCAGGTGATGATTTAATGAGAGATAAGAACTATGTTGGACAGCTATAGCCGATCTTTTTATCAAATTTATTGTATTGACCCCCTTCTCAAATGGCCATTTTGGAAATCTGTGCATCCTCATATGATGACAGCTGCTGCAGGAATAGTGGGAATTGCCATTTGTCCTCTCCTGGCAATAGGTTGGTCCAACTGGGCTTTAGGAGCTTTAATTCTAACCGGGTTTTTAGATACTCTGGATGGTTCGCTTGCCCGCTACTATTGTCGAACATCTTCGCAAGGAGCAGCTTTTGACATTTTTTGCGATCGTTTAGTGGAATTTGCAATTGTTTTAGGCCTTTATTTTGTAGATCCCCCCGGTCGGTCCTTGCTGACTCTCTGCATGCTTGGCAGTGTACTTTTATGCGTAACAACTTTTTTAGTTGTCGGAATCTTTTCTCAAAATCATTCTTATAAAAGTTTTTACTATAGTCCGGGTCTAATGGAACGAACCGAAGCATTCATTCTATTTGCTGCAATGATTGCTTGGCCTACCCAATTTTGGTGGCTAGCTTCTTTATTTAGCGCGTTGGTATTATTGACAGCAGCAATTCGGCTTGGGCAATTTATGAAAAGAGAGGACCTATCGACAGATAGGTCCTAAAGCTTAAGACTTTTTATGGCTAACAGTAGCAAAGTACTTTTCTAATCCTTCATAAGAAGGTTTAAAAGCTTGCTTGCCATGCTGCCAATTGGCAGGACAGACTTCTCCATGCTTTTCAAAATAGATCAATGCATCCAAAATGCGCAATGCTTCATCAACAGAACGTCCCAATGGAAGATCATTGACAATTTGGTGACGTACCATTCCTTCTTTATCGATTAAAAATAATCCTCGATAAGCAATGCCTTCATGCGGCATTAAAACATCATAATCGCGAGCAATTGTCTTATTAAGATCGGAAACCAATGGATAATCAATTCCTTCAATTCCCCCTTTGCCCCTTGGAGTATTTAACCATGCAAGGTGAGAATAGCAACTATCGACAGAACAACCAATCACTTGAGCTTGACGCTTTTCAAATTCTTCTAAACGCTCTTGAAAAGCATGTAATTCCGTTGGACATACAAATGTAAAATCCAAGGGATAGAAAAAGAAAACGACATATTGACCATGATAATGAAGCAATGAAAAGTCATTGACGATTTTTCCGCCGACCACTGCTTTCGCTTTAAAATCTGGAGCCGATTTTCCAACAAGAACGCCCATGAAAGTCCTCCTTCTTTATTTGCCGGTAATTTTTTTAGAATAAATAACTTAGACTAAGTTGGACTCGCTTAATTGTCAAATAAGTTTTGGGCAAAAGGAAGCCAAGAAGACTCTGCTTGAATGGTTGTTGCAGGCCCATGGCCAGGAAAAACTCTTGTCTGAGGCGGCAGCTGCGCCAGTTTGGCTAGCGAAGACCACATTTGAGAAGGCTGGCTTGTGGGAAAAGAGAGATTTCCAATTGTTCCTTGAAAAAGAGTATCTCCAGAAAAAAGAACATGTTGATGAGGTTCATAAAAGCAGACACTGCCAGGCGAGTGGCCAGGCGTATATAAGACCTCAAATGTAAGCATTCCAACAGGGATCTTCATGTCCTCTTTCAGCAAAATATCTGGTTGAATTGCAGGAATGGAAATCCAGCAAGGAAGGCCGTCAGATCCAGGCTGTTGAAGATTTGGAACATCCAATGGATGAACATAGACTGCAATGGGATAATGCTTCTTGAATTGATAAATGTCTGCAATGTGATCCCAATGAGAATGCGTTAATAAAATCTTATGCGCTTTTAATCTTTCTTGAGCTAAAAAATCTTGAATATCTGGGAAAGAATCTGGAGCAGGATCAAGAATAGCCGCTTCGCGTGTTACAGCACAAGCCACTACATAAGCATTAGTTGAAAAAGGTCCTGATGGAAAAGCTTTAATAAGCATATCGCACCGGAGAGGATTCGAACCTCTAACCGCCCGGTTCGTAGCCGGGTACTCTATCCAATTGAGCTACCAGTGCAAAGATGGTAAAGTCTAATAGGAGCATTCTTTTTTTGCAAGCTCTTTTAATTTATTATAACAAAAATCGGCGGATAGCAAAAGAAAAAGATCTTTGCAGTGGCATAAGAAACTAAGAGCGAAAAATTCACTGGAATACCACTTCAATACAGTTTGGGCTTCTGATGAGTTAGTGTCATTTCTAATTCTAAAAAAATTTTCTACTATAAATGGAAGCTAATTGCAAATCCTTAACTTTTCAATCAACCACTCTCCAACTGATAATTCGCTCTAAATTCGCTTTCACTGACTGTTCCATCAGGATACGTAATTTTCCCTAGGCCATTTAACTGACCATTCTTAAATTCACCTTCGTAGATTGTTCCATCAGGATATGCAATTTTGCCGTAGCCATTTAACTGATTATCTTTAAATTCCCCTTCATAAAATGTTTTATCAAGATATTTTTTTTCCCTTGGCCATTTAACTTCCCATTCTTAAACTGACCTTCATAGATTTTCCCATTAGAATAAGTAATCTTTCCTTGGCCATTTAACTGATTATCTTTAAACTCACCTTCATAGATTGATCCACTTAAAAAAGTGATCTTTCCTTGGCCATTTAACTGATTAGCTTTAAATTCGCCTTCATAGACTGTTCCCTGATAAATAATCTTTCCTTGGCCATTTAACTGATTAGCTTTAAATTCGCCTTTAAGAACTTTTCCATTAGGAGTGCTAATCTGCCCTTGGCCATTTAGCTTGTTATTTTTAAATTGGCCTTCATGAAGTGGTCCATCACTATAGTCAATCTTTCCTTGGCCATTTAACTGATCAGCTTTAAATTCCCCTTCATAAACTGTTCTATTACGAGTAGTCATCTTCCCTTGGCCATTTAACTGACTAGCTTTAAATTCGCCTTCATAAATTGTTCCTACTGAATCTACCTTCTGTCCTATAAAATACCCAGCGTCTGATTTCCATTCTTTAACAATTACAGTAGGTCCTAGAATATAAGCAGCTTTCCAACTTACCTTTTGAGTATTTAAAAAGGCTATTTCTGCATCTTGTTGACCATATAGACGAATCGCTTTTTGCTTCCATGGAATATCTGAATCCGCAACCTCTTTCCATTTTTTGCAAACTAAGCAAATCCTTTGAGTTAAGTCAGATGCTGAAGCATAATAAAAGATCTCATTAAGCAGATCTTTAGATGATAAAACGAATCGATTAAAATTATTTACTTCCATTTATTCAATTTTGGTTTATTAAGTTAATAAAAATGTTAAAAAATAAATTTTAACAAATTTTAAATAAAAAAGCTAGTTAAACAAAAAAAATTAAGATAAGATTAAAGAATTTTATTAATGTTTACTCGAGTAATTTTAAATAAATTAATTTATTTTAACCAAAGTAAATAAAAATATAAATTTTATTGTATAAAGTAATTATATTTATTTTAATATAATTAATAATCAACTGTTTGACTAATTTGTTATGTTTGATTTAACGTAATAATTAAAATAGTTTCTAATCATTAGCTTTAATTTTTTGGACTAAATTCTGCTAAAAATTGTTCGCCAAATTGACGCAAAATAGGACCATAAGTGGGACCATTGAGTAAATGATCAGTCGGCCAAAGTGGCGAACCTAAAAACGATCCTTGAAAATTCACACTGCTATTGGGATCAAAATAATAGCGAATATGTCCAATGGGTTCTAATATAAAGCTGCTGACTCCATCATTAACGCTAACAATATTGGTTACACTTTGGAATCCTACATTGAGCAATAACGTCGCTGATCCAAATGTAATCACACGGATCATTTTTTGTTCTTCCGAAGTTAAAAGTTCACGCGCGCGATCTGTTTCTGAGCCACCCATGCTATGGGCGTAATGAACAATCGTTCCTCCTCCTTCTAAGCCCCCCATTTCTTCAATCATGTCGCGCCAAAGTTGAGCTAAAAGATGAGCATGCATGGAGCGAAAACCTAAAGCAAAGGCAACTTTAATCATAATGCCGCGTGAAATATCCCAGGTCCATCCTTCGGTAGGGCGATAAACATAATGAACTTTAACGCCTCCATGGGCTTCGGAAATGATTGACAAAGAATGCAGCATAGTATTACGCGTATTCAAAATTCCATTAATAAATGTTACACGTACTTTATCACTAATTTCCCGCTCACCATAATAGTCAACGCGCGTTTCTTCAAAATGGGGTCCCATCAAAAGATACGTTGATTCACCAAAAAGAGTTTTCCCAATTTTTTCTAATGCTGTACTAATAGGGGCTGGAAGCTTCAGTTCAGCATTAAGCTTTAATTTTGCATTATGCGCAGAAATTTGCAGGTAATGAAAACAAGAGAAAAAAGTATTCACCATCTTGTTCCAAATTTGACTAATGGAAAAAAGTCCGTATAAATCATAACAATTTATAGGATCGTTTTTGACAAAAGCATAAAGATTAGGGCTATCATAAAAACTTAGAGGATCAGGCGTTATCCAACGCCCCATAGAAGGATCATAATAGCGTTTGCCAAAGAAAATGAATCCACTCTCTTCATCTGTTCGCTTACTACAAAAACGCCATGGATTACTGATTGCCGAATGATCCAATAAATGACCTTTTCCATCGTAAAGAGTTTCTAGCCCGTAAGCAGAGTAACGATAACTTTCAACAACTTCACCACTTTCAGCATCTATTACACAACGTACCGATCCTAAATCATCATGCACAGGAACAAACAGTTTTCCTTCTAATTCCAAAGCAACCGCAGCCCCCAATTCGGCCCCTGGTCCTTGTCCTAAAAGACGTAACTGAACGAGTTCCCCCTGTTGATTCACTTTTCCAATTTCTTTACATCCATCATAAATGAATTTCTCACAAGACTGTAGACGCCAAGTTTTTTGCTGATCTTGCCAATCCCAATCCTGTTGTTCAATGCGACGGTGAAAAGCATCATAGAGATATGTCAAAGCGTTTTTCCCAGGCTGCTCAATTCGCACTAAACGATTGAGGGCATCATAGGTATAAAAAACAGTTTCGTTTTTTTCATGTTTTTCAATTAAATTTCCATTTACATCATAAACATAGGAAGCTTGCGGGGAACCAATCATTTGATTAAGGGCATTGACTTCCCATTTTTGACCATTATCACTTAAGCGATTAAAAAGAGAATCATATGTATATTGATGTCCGCTTTCTTCTACTAGCTGACCATCGTCTTGATAACTAAAGGAGGAAGAATAATTTCCTTGGCTATCCTGAATCTCCATATTAAGAGCACGTCCATATGGATCAAATCCTTGCTCCTGATCGATTTTTTGCGACCACCAAGGTGATTGAATGGCCATGACACGCCCTTTATCATGATAGTGATAACGCACGGTTCCAAGTTCATTCAATAAATGACTCATAGTCAAACGACCATTAGCATCATATTCATAAGAATGTTGATAAAGAGACTCTTCGTCTTGTCCTAAACGCTCTATTGAGGCAAGGAGAGGTCCTTGATAATGGTAAAGCACTCTTGAATTGTCAGGTAAAGTAATTCCAGTACGTCTGCCAGCTAAATCATATTGATAGTGTAATTTCAAATCTGTAGCTTGTTCTTCTTCGATTAATTCATGAAAGTGATTGTAATGGCGTATTTGGACGACATGATGGCAAAGATCATGAATGGCAATAAGACGCTGGAGGTGATCATAACGATAGCCATAAGCAAAAGAATGGTCGCTTGCTTCAAAACGAGCAAGCTGTCCATCGGGATGATAAGAATAATACAAAACAACTCCATCTGGCTTAATGACCTGCTCAATTTGACCGTTATCATGATATTGATAACGTGTTGTTTTGATTTGATCCTGACTGCTTTCGGTCATTGATAACAAGCGTTTGCAAGCATCATAGTCCCAACGAATCGTAAATAATCGTAAAGAATGCCCTTGGTAGATGACCTGATGATTTTCTAATACTTTATTTCCCTGAGCATCATAACGCAGCTGAGTTTCTGCTATTTTTTTCCCCATGACGTTATATTTGACTAACGTTTCTAAACGATCTAATGCATCATAAATTAAAATATAACGAATACCATAGCCATCTACTTTTTCTTCTTGCTTGACATATTGTCCCAGCGAATTTAATGCAGTCGAAGCTTGAGAGAAAACAAAATCGGAAGAAGGTTTGGCATGCTGAGCTGTATATTTAAATTCTCCTTTAGCATCTTCAAAACGGGTAGACTGCGCGCTTTGCCACTCTCCTTTTTCTTCGATTTTTGCCACAAAATCTTCAGAGGAAGCGCCAAACCACTCACGCACTTGACTCTTTTGGCCGCATGCATCATAAGCCCACTCTAAGCGGCGCACACCATCGCGTGTTTCTTGAGAAGATCCTATTTGACGCCCTGCGCCATCATAGAAAAAATGAATCGTAAATGTCTCGCCATCTGTCACTGTCTGCACTAATTCGCCTTGATACGTATATTCCAGCGTCTGTAAAAGATTTCCTGAAAGAGAATATTTTTCAGATCGAATGACACGGCATCCTTTATCACGGGTAAAAGAGAAAGTGATTCCTTCTCGAGTTCTTTTTTCTTTTACAGCTCCATCTAGAAAATAGCTAAATGACTCATAAGAACCATCGGGATAAGTGATTTTGACAGGTTTCCCACGAATATTATAGCTAATAGTCGTTTTTTCCCCTTTTGGATCGATCACCTGCGTGACTTGGTCGCAAATGTTATAAATTTGCTTGATCACAGGACGATAAGGAGTATCCCAAGCATCTAAAACGGTAGGAAAATGAGTAGAGATCAGACGACCAAATGCGTCATAGGTATAATGAGTTTCATTGCCATAGGCATCTATCGTTGCGATTCTCTGTCCCCACTCATTGAAGCGCTCTTGAATGGGGGCCTCTTCTTTAAGAGCCACTTCCCCGCGACTATCAACAGTAGATTCTAGATGACCTTCTGAATCGTAATTAAACCGTACATCATAACGTAAAATCCCATTTCCATCATGAAAATCTTGTTGAAGCAGTAATCCTCGATCTGAATAAAAATAATGAACGCCCTCTAATCCTTTTTCTTGGTGAGAAGCAAGATCCCAATAACAGCTTTCCACTTTTAGGGGTTGCCCTAAGACAGGAAGCTGGCGTCCTATTTTTGAATAAATGATTTGCCGTTGGGTGACTCCTGTCAAGTCTTCAGAGTCTTGCCCTTGCCCATCATCGACAATGGTCTTTTCAAGAAAACCGTCCTGATCATAGCTATAAAAACAACGCGAAAGCAAGCCTCCTTCATACCCCAGCAACTTACCTGTGCATTGCTTAGTAAAAGAGTCATATTGATAAGTTGTGGTCAGTCCATTATCTTCAATTTGAGCAATTAAAAGCTCTGAATCCTCTTTTGCGTACAAATAAGTTGTACTATAACTTTCAACTCCATTTGACTCTGGATACCCCTTCTCTCCAATTTTACAAGGAATTTGACAATTGCCTGATAAGTTGCCAAAAAGTGTTTCTTTGATTAACTGCCCTTGTTCATTATAAAAAAAAGAATAACATAAAATAGCGGTTCCATGCCGATCTTCAAGAACTCTGCTAATCAGGCGAGGAAACGGTTTGGCATTCTGCCAAAACAACCGTTCACGTCGGTAAAGCTCAAGAGATTTTGCTTTCCCTTGGTAATGTTCAACAGCCTGGAGAAGATGTTGGTCCGTATAGCGATAAATGCTTGCCTGCTCTGACGCATCGTAAACTTTAGTAGCTCCTTTCTCATAAATAAAATGAATCTCACTCGAGAGGCTGTCGCTTGATTTAAAATAAATAGTTTTTACCCTGCCAATGCGAAAGTCGCCCCACAATAGAAAAATGGACTCTTCCATTAACTGGTTCCATCCTGCTTGGTAAAAATCATATTGAATATCAGGATGATTTGTATTATCCGCTTGTCCTGTCATGACATTGACTCCCTGAATAAAGGGAGTGGGAACAGAAAGGCGAGACATCTCTTGAGCCTGGATAACGCCAAGATAAGAAATGATTAGAAGACTCAGCAGGAAAATAATTCTTTGCATAGGTAAAACATAATAACATGATTTATAAATCTTTATGAAAGCATGAGAATTATAAAAGGAATGAATTTGTCTTGCAACTCTTACTCCTTTTCGCAAGAATAGATGGATGAATAAAAGAAAAAAGGCGAAAGATGAAAATATGAATTAAAATCATTTAAATTCATTTTTCTTATCGTCTTCTCTTGGCAAAGGTGTGATACATGAATATCGTTATCGTTGGAGTAGGCGATGTTGGACTCTATATTGCCACTTTGCTTTCCAAGCAAAAGCACAATGTTGTGTTAATTGATAAAAACAAATCCAAATTAGAAGAATTAACTTGGCAAATGGATGTTGCCATTCAACAAGGATCTGGAACAGACTGGCAGGTCTTAGACCGTCTATTAGAAATAAAACCAGATTTATTTCTCGCCTTAACAGACCAAGATGAAGTGAATTTAGTGGCTTGCTCGATGGCAAAACATCTAGGCTACACAAGAACGATTGCACGTGTCAAAGATAAGCATTTTCTTAATCGTACACGATTAGACTTTGCTCGCTTGTTTAATGTTGATTATTTTCTTAGCCCAGAGTTACTTGTTGCCTATGATTTTTATAAATACATTGTCAGCCCCGGTTCTTTAGCTTTCGAAAATTTTGCTCACGGCGAAGTCCAAATGCGTACGCTGCAAATTCCTTCCACCTGGCGCTATCAACAGCAAACGCTTTCTGAGCTTCGTTTGCCAAAAGGCATTATTGTTGCCCTAATTTATCGGCAGCAAACAGACGAAGAACCTACTTTAATTTTTCCTCATGGATCAGATTATATCTTTCCAGGAGATGAGGTCACTTTAATTGGAGAACGTCAGCAAATGTCTGACATTCATCGCTTTTTTGGAATTCCATCTAAGAAGAGCGATCGAGTTTTTATTGTAGGAGGTTCATTAGTTGGAATCAATTTAACTAGAATCTTATTAGAGCATCAAATTCAAGTATGCTTAGTTGACAAAGACTCAGAGCGATGCAAAGAACTGGCAAGAGAATTTCCTGAATGTAAAATTATTCAACAAGATGGAACAAACTTAGATTTTCTTGTCTCTGAAAGAATTAAGCCATCTGACTACTTTATTATGTGTACATCAAATGATGAACTAAATGTCTTAAGTGGACTCCTGGCAAAAGAAGCGGGATGTAAAAATATTGCGCTTATTTTATCCCATCATCGTTTTCTTCCCCTTGTTCAGCATTTAAATATTGTCCATGTCGTTTCACCTAAACTTGCCGTGGCCAACCAAATCATTGCCTTAGCGACTTCTCAATCGATTACTTCTCTTGTTTCGCTTTATGAAAATGAAGCAGAAATTTTAGAAATTAAAGTTTCACCTCATTCTCAGATTGTTGGTATTCCTTTAGCGGATATTGGATCTCGATTACCGAAAGATTTTTTGATTGCCATGATTCAAAATCGAGGCTGTATTTCAATTGCTAAAGGAAATAGTGTCATCTGTCCAGGAGATACATTAATTGTGATTTGTAATCCTAAATATTTTCAAGAATTGGAGAATATTTTTTAAGCCTGTCAAAAATGTCGTCAAACAATTATGAGTCATAAAATTGCCCTTCGATTGCTTTTATTTAAAAATTTTCTAAGAGAATTTTCATATGTCCTATCGAGAAATTTTACGAATTATTAGCTCTTACTTGTATCTCTATGCCATTATGCTCTGTGTCCCTTTTCTTTTGGCTGCTTACTATCAATTCAGAATAGAATTCAATACTCATCCTCAAATTCATACAACTATAGCTTTTGCTTATACGATTGTCATTTGTGTTGGGCTCGCTTGGCTTTGTGCAAAAGGGGCCGGCAAGATTAAATTAGTTGCTTCTCGACAGCGAGAGGCAATTGCTTCTGTTGTGATCATTTGGTTCTTAACTCCTGCTATAGGTGCTTTGCCATTTTTTTTATCAGGAACATTAGAACGTTTTGATCAATCTTATTTTGAAGCCGCTTCAGGTTTTACAACAACAGGAGCCACTATTTTAGAAGGTAAGCAATATGATTCTCAAACTGGACAAGAAATCCCTATTCAACGCACTTATTGCACAGGCATGCAAGAAATTAGCTACCATTTTTATGGCACTGTCAAGCCAGTTAAAGATCCTGCGACAGGAGAACTCCTACAAGGAATAGAAGCTGTCAGTCCAGCTCTTCTTTTTTGGCGTAGCCTGATGCAATGGATTGGAGGCATGGGAATTATTGTTTTGTTTGTCGCCTTTTTGCCTGAATTAGGTATCAAAGGAAAATTTCTTTTTCAAACGGAAGCTCCAGGTCCTCTCAAGGAAGGTTTTAAGCCCAGAATTAAAGAAACAGCTTTACAACTTTGGAAGATTTATTTGGGATTAACACTATTGGAAATCCTGTTGTTAATGATGACAAATCCTAATATGCTATTTTTTGATGCCATTACCCTCGCTTTCTCAACATTATCAACAGGTGGATTCAGTGTTCACAATAAAAATATTGGTTATTATCAACATTCCTCAACAGAATGGATCATTCTCCTTTTCATGATCCTTGGAAGCATTAATTTTTCTATTTATTATTCGATTATTAAAGGAAAATTTTATCGTCTTTTTGATGCGGAACTCATAGCTTTTTTGATCACTTTAGTCATTTTAGGTTGCTTTGTTGCATGGCATCTAAAAGGAATCCCTGACATGACGTTAACAGGAGAAACAAAAGGTCATTATTCAACTATCGAAGCTTTGCGGATTGGCCTATTTCAGCTCGTTTCCACTCAAACCTCATCGGGTTTTTTCATCACTAACTATGATACATGGCCTTACGTTGTCCAAGTTGTTCTTCTCATTGCCATGTACTTAGGAGGAATGTCAGGCTCTACTGCAGGGGGGCTTAAAATTATTCGTATTCAAATCTTATTTCAAACTTTGAAAAATAAAATTGAATCCATTTTTCAACCCAAAACAATTAAAATTACACGCGTTGGAGAAAAAGAAATTGATGCTTCTACTTCTCTTTCTGTGTTATGCTTTTTCTTCATTGCAATAATCGCCTCAGTTTTAGGAACATTCCTTTATGTTTGGGATCATATTGATCTTGAAACAGCTATTGGCTTAACTCCTTGCATGCTCAATAACACCGGAATTGGTTTTCGTGCAGCCGGTGCAGCTGGAACAATGGCTTTTCTTTCCCCATTTTCCAGTTATTTATCATCTTTTTTAATGATTTTAGGACGTTTAGAGTATTACGCCGTTTTAACCATTTTATTTCCATCCTTTTGGGAGGATCGCTAATGAAACATCTTTATCTTCTACACATCTATCCTTCTCTTTGTCTCGAAGATGCATGGAATGCTTTAGAGACTGCAGGAATTGAAATTCTTTATGGCTCAGAAGAAGAGGAACAAATAGAACTATATGTTCATCTTTCTTCTCCTAAAGATCTTCCTTCTTTTGCATGGATTAAAGATTATAGCCTTTATACTTTGCCTACAATTGATTGGGAAGCACAATGGGCCAATCATGGTCATAATTTTCATGATGGATATGTTCATGTGGACTTGTCCACTTACGATAGAAAAGCCCCCCTTTTACGTCTAAAGCCAGGCGCCGGCTTTGGAGATCTTTCTCATCCAACAACACGTCTTATGCTGCGATTGTTGGCAAAATATGTTAACCACCACATTGTCATTGATATTGGCTGCGGAAGCGGCATTTTGACTCTTGCCGCCATAGCCTTAGGAGCTCGATCGGCTTATGGCATTGATATCGACCCAGCTGCCATCGAGCACTCTTATGATAATGCCTGCCTCAATGAACTCAATGAGAAATGCACGTTCTCTTTACCGGATCAATTGCAATGGAAAGAAACATCTCAACCTGTATTAATCCTTATGAACATGATTCAATCCGAACAAGAAGTTGCCTGGTCTTCTCTCTCTAACTTGCATCATCAACCTAGTGAATGCATAACATCCGGCATTCGATCAGAGGGCCGCCAAGATTACTTAACTTTAACAAAGAAGTGGGGATGGACATTATTGGATGAACAAGAAGAAGATGGATGGCTCGCTTTCCAATTCATCTCAAATTTATCCCAAAAAATGCAAAATAAAATCTTTTAATATTTATTTTTATTGATAGATACAAAAATTGTATGTAAACTATTATAGTTTAAAACAAAAGATTTAAAATCATATAATAAACAAGGTTAATTAAATGAAAACACATGCAGCAGTTATTCGAGACACATTTGCTTGCCTTGAAACGTTTGAATATAGTCTCAATATTATCGGATATATTCCAATTGTAGGATCTATTTCGGCACATGTGAGAAAATTTTATGGTTCTCTCGAAATCATATCAGGAATTGCTCTGGCAATTTTTGCGGTTGGCTTAGAATTGAGACAAAGTAAAAATGCTAAACTTTACTTTACAATTGGATCAACACTCATTGGACATGGCATTCTTAACTCGATTCGAGCACTATTTGAAGAAAAAATAGGAGTTTCCCTCATTACCACTCTGCCATATGACTTAATTGCGACCTTTTATGCTGGAAGACGCTTTTTCTCATATCAGCACTTGATGGTTTAAAATTGAGGAAATTTTTAGGAAAATGTTGATAATCTTTCCTTTTTCAATAAAACGAAAAATCTCAACGCAATGATCTATTGACCTCTTTTCTTAGAGCCTGTTAAATCATCTCGAATTCAAACCATTAGAGTTTATTTAGCAAGCTCTTAGGAAAAGTTGAATTTAATAAAATAAATTGTTATATTTTTATCAATTTTGAAAGGTTTTTTATGCTTCCATCCATTCAAGTCAATCAAAGAGCTTTTTATACTCAAATTTTTCAACTTCCAGCGTTCTTAAATTCTTTATCTCAAGATCCTGTAAAGCATATAAAAGAACTAGCTCTTTCTATTTTCTCAAAAATGTCGGAGCTTTTTAAAGCTTTTAATAATCAAACTAATGAAATTAACATCAAAACCATTGCCATGGTAAGCTGTTTGTCTTTGGTTGCATTGCTAGTGATTTCTATGCTAAGACGTCGTGACATACGTTCAAGAAATGGCTCGGTAGAAGAAAATTAAAATAAAAATAGCCGATAAGGTGCCTTTTGACTTTAATTCTTCTTTCATTTTTGCACATAATAGTCAGTTTTTTTGACGTCGACAGCGTACAAAAGATGTTGTCAACGCCAAAATGAAATGGTTCTTCTAAATAAGCCCCAATAACTTGAGTATAATAATGGCAAAAATGGGAACACCTAGAATCCAAAGAATAGCAATTTTTCCTAAACTGCCCATAATATCTCCTTGTCTAAAGCATTTTGCTTTAATAAATTATCATCTTGGTTGTTCTCTTTCTGTCTAGCCCTATTCAATAGCAGTGTGATAGGACTGGACAGAAAGAAAACAAATAGAGCTAAAACAAGCAAATCCTTTAAATCTAAAGGCACAGCTAGCAGTTAAAAAAAAGTAGAGTTTTTCTTTTACTACTTTGATATAAGGACTCCTTAATTTTATTTTACCTGTTTTTGAGTTAAATGAAATTAAAAAAAATTTACTTTTAAAAGAAATTTTAAGATTTTATGCACGTTTGGCTAATCATTTTGTTGCTTTTAGCAAGTTGTACCCCTCCGGCCTATGAGAACACCACTTATGATGTTGAAGAATTTATCACTGATTCAGATCAAATTGCGCTAGGAAGACAAGCCATTCTCGATTTAGAACAGCAAGACGCAAACATTTGTGAATTAGTAAATTACGAGTATTTTGAAGAAGTGATTATAGAAGGCGATGAATTAACTGTCGTTCTTTATTGCCCTCGGCGTCCGGATCGCGTATTGGCTCTTGATAATATCAATGAAATCACTGGATTTCGTGTCTGCAATAGCAACATTTGTCTACCCCATTTTTCTCCTATAGAGGTTGGTGGTTTAACTTTAAGGGATGCCCGAGCCAAGATTCAAGCAACCTATTGCGAGCAGCTTCCCGATGCACAAATTTTTGTCAATTTTAAGAAAAGACGAGAAAGACAAGTGCAAATTATTGGTGCTGGCAAACCTATGATTACCGTTGATGGCCGCATGCGGTTATCTGAGGTTTTAGCACAAGCAAGAGTTCCTCCTACAGCTAATTTATTTAAAAGCTATGTGATGCGTAATGAAGAAAAATTACCTATAGATCTTTATAAATTGATGCATGAAGGAGATGATAGATATAACATTGTCATGAGAGGAGGCGATCAAATTTTTATCGCTAATTTAAGTGATGCAACTGTTATGGTGACAGGCGAAGTGAGATTTCCGTTAACAATTCCTGTTCCTTATGGATCTTTATCATTGCGGCAAGCCTTAGTGATGGCTGGTGGAATACCGTTTACTGGAAATAAGGGCTGCATTCACGTCATTAGAGGCGATTTGGTACGCCCCAAAATTTATAGTTTGGCCTGGAAGGATATTACACACCTACCCAATCAGTCCTTATTGCTTATGCCTGGTGATATTGTCGTTGTTTCTGAAAAGCCTATTACGCAATGGAATCGCTTTATTAGCCAAGTTCAGCCAAGTGTACTAGGCATGCAGAATGCTTATGCTGTTTACCAAATTATCAAAGCAACCACCAGCAGTCATTAAATTCAGCCTTCAACTTCTTTAGATTGTGTCAAAATGCGGGTCTTTTTTGGTAAAATAGACTCATCCATTAATTCTGTGCATTTTTTGAAAAGGTCTTGAGGCATATCTTGAATTTCTTTCATTTCATCGCGAGAATAGAAGCATGATAGCAATTCTCTGAAAATTTTTGGTTTCTTTCGATTTAATGTTTGCAAGTCCTTCTGCAAATCCTCTTGTGAATAGACCCTAGGAGGTTTTTTACCATCAATAATCAGCACAGGCACGTGAACGCCATGATCTTGAGATAAGTACACAGCATGCAAAAAAGTCCTTATTCTTTCTTGAGGAGTATCATTTACAGCAAAAACGGCTTTAAGAGCTTGCTTTGAAAGTCCCATTAACATTTCATTAGGAGCATGCTGCATTTTGATAAAAGGTAGTGCTATTGGATCTTCTCCACTTTCAACTTGTTGATCTAATTTCTTTTGCAAATCTTTTAATGTTAAATCGCTTTCACGTCCCTGTTTCTTATCCACTTCAGCAGCAGAATCTTTTCCTATCCAGAATTTTGAGGAAGTATTGACATCATAATCAAAAACAAATTTTTGATTTTTTTGATCAAGTTGATCGACGTTATAAAGCATTCCTACTGGACGGTAGTGATAATACTCTTGAGGCCATCTTCCTTTAAAATGAATGACTTTTCCATCTTTTCTTAATAACGAGACAGAAAGCTTTTTAGTAAATTGTGTAAATCTAGGCTTGCCTCGATCTTGTGTACGATCAACCGGATTCCATTTTTCGTTAGAAGTTTTTGCATCCTTATCTTTTTGCTGTAGAAGCGGAACTTGATCCTGATAGCCTTGTTCTATCATTTTTATCTTATCTCTAACTGAAAGCTTTTCAGGAATTTGATCTTCTGTACGAACAACTGGGTTCGATTTTTCCTCAGAAATTTTTGCATCCTTATCTGTTTGCTGTAGAAGTGGAACTCGATCCTGATAGCCTCGTTCTATCACTTCTTTTCTCGTTCTATTAGATAGAACATAATCTCGATCCGATGGAGCTCTTCGCAAAGGTCTAAAGAAAACAGGATCGTCCATCATTTTCATTTCAAATTGAAACGCATTATTTTCCGTATTGACAAGTCTAATGACAGCTCGAGTTTCTGAAAGAATATCACTTAATTCGTCTATTTTATTGCGACTGCCTTCTAATGAAGAGTTTAAACCTTTTATGCTATCTGCACTTACGCTCTTAACATCAGAAGATGGTTTTGCTTGCTTGTTGTAGTCCTTAAGATAAGAGTAAGTCGTTTCACCTTTGCTGTGAAAAATAGGGGGAGGAACTTTTTGTAAGAGCTCCCAACAAGCACCAGCATCTTTGCTACATTTCAAAAATGTTTGGGGCCTTCTCAAGCGGAAATTCAAAAATGCATAAGCTTTAACATCATTATTTTTAAATTTGGGACGTCTAGTTGGAATCTCCGTATCTACAAATTCAGTCATTAATCGATCACCTGTGATTTTCACCGACTTCTGACAAAATTTTGCAAGACTCCATAAATCACTATTATTTTTATGTTTTGAATAGATGTTAAGCGATTCGAGCCCTCCTTTTATACACCACGGCCCATAACAGCGAAAAAGATCTAAAGTATGGGTTGCATCCGTAATAGCAGCAAGTACATCCATTTTATCGCCAAGGAATTTGTTGGGATACTTATCTGTAATGGCTCTAGCATAATGTTCTAATTCTTCTTCATTTTTAAAAAGTTTGCCTTCTCCTACAAGATCTGATTCATGACAATATTTTAGAAAGGCTTCTTTCGATTGTTGCAAATAGCGATTATAAATTTTCGTGCTATCTTTTACTCCACATTCACTATCACGACCAGCAACTTCAAATGCCATGACAATTTGTAATTTGGCAATAACATTTTCCTTACCTTCTTTTTTAAAAAGCTCTTGAAGCTCTTTTGATAAATGATCAGTCCCATTTCTCTCAAAGTACTCGATCATAAAAGGAATATAAAAAGCTTTTCTTACAGAATGAACTAAACCGTGATTATAGCGTTGAATGACTTCACCATTAACTTTCCACTTCGCTTCTCTTTTTCTAATATGCGTGTCTGTATAGGGTTGGTTATAGTAATGCTCGTTAGAATAATTTAATGCTTGTTTAACTTGATCTGAAAGTTCTGTCGGGACAATGTGGTGCAAAAAAGTTTTCTCAAAAAATGAACGATTGAGCGCTTTTATTTGTGATAGAAAAACTTCTCTTTTCTCAATATTATGAAATCCCAAAAAACTGCTTTGCCCCTTCAATTTTGTTCCAAAAACACTCGTAAACCAATGAGCAATTCTTATTAACCTGTTACTTTTTGCTAATTTAGCATATGAAGCTTTATCCAAATCTTCTACTTTTTTTATTATTTCAAAGACTTGAGCTAATTCAGTTTCTGTCAATTGAGACCCTACAAAATATTTGTCCTTAGAACAATCAGATAGCTTTTGCAGAATCTGATTTATTGACAAATCTCTTCCATCAAGAGAACTATGAAATTTTCTCTTGCCGTCCCAGCCAATATTAGATACTTCTAAACTATTTAAATATTGATCAAGCTGGTTGATGTTATTTATTTCATTAAAATTTATATTATTCATAAAAATCAACGCTTTAATTTTAAAACACAATAATCATATCTTATAATATAAATTATACTATAAAATTATTAAGAATTTGTTAATCACTTTAATTCATTTTATTAATTTATTTTATATAGTTACTTTAAATTAAAAAGCAACAGATAGCAACAAAGATTAAATTCAAGAAATTAAACATTTCAAATTAAAAAAACCTATTTCTAGACTATATAATAAATTTTATGAATGAGCTTTTGAGGGTAGGAGTATAAAAGAACCAAACTTCAGAACTCCATGAGCTTAGACGTGGGAGGATGGCATTAAGTTTTCTCAGAAATAAAGACACATGACAAAGGAGGAATTTGGACTTTATAGCTTACAGGTCTCCCCTTTGCATCTTTTATAATTTTAATATTGCGATTTTCTCTTCCAAGACCGCCGAATTGCTTGTCATCGGAATTAAATATTTCTTTAGGAAGCAATTTAAGAGTTTTCCACTTTTTTTTCTGGAAAAACTCCTGAGTAGATTTTTTTTCTATCAACATCCATTTAAAAAACTCATCCTGAAGGGCTAAATCTTTTTTGATCTTTTTCGCGAGCGTTGGATAACAACTTAAATAAGCTAATTCTGCTGCAGAGATTTTTGTCTCTAAGATATGGGGATGCTTTTTAAGCCACGAAAGTGTCAATTTTTTAAACTTATTGAATACTTCTTTATCTTCAAATTTCACAGTGAATTCTTTGACAGAATCATTTGAAAAATTACTTAAACACGCAATAGATTCTCCATTATCACTCGTTCTTCGAAAAGCCAATACTCTCTTATTTGGATCATTCTTTTCAATCCACATCAAATCATTTGCATTATTATCGCGCTGCCACAAAGGCTTATGTGTTTTGTAAATTTTGTTCAAATGTTGAAGAGTTGCCATTACCTTTTTTCCATCATCAGTAATATGCTGCGCTTCTACAACTCCTTGCTTCTTATCCAAAAAGTAATTCCAGCCCTTGTCTAATCCAAATTCATTTCCCATGAATAAAAGTTTTTTACCTGGAACACTCATCATAAATCCAAAAAAGGCTCTTAAGTTAGCAAATTTTTTTGCTGTTGATAATCCTGAATTTTTTTGAATGAGAGCTTTCCTTGTTTTTGTCACTTCATCATGGGAAATCGCTAATATCATTTTATGGAAAAGATCTCCATTTATTGACTTAACAATTTTGTCGTAATTTTCAGGGCGATCTTGAGGAGCTTTTGAAAAAAAATCTAAAGCATTCTTCATCCAGCACACATTCCATTTGCGATCAAATCCAAATCCTCCCACAGCGACAGATTGAGTCGTTTCTAGCGATCCTGAATAGTCTTCTGCCATTGTCACAACTCCAGGAAATTCCCGATGAACAAATGCATTAAAATCTCTTAAAAAGCAACGGCTTGATTCAGGATCTTCGCTCATCAGTATACTTTTAATAGCATCTGCTCGTAATCCATCAATATGCATTTCTTTTAGCCAATAACTAGCACTTGATATCAAAAAGTTACGAACAGATTTTTTTCCAAAGTCGAAGAAGTGAGTTCCCCATTTAAAATTGGCATGCCTAGAAGAATGATGTAAATCTTCATCAGCTGGTTCATATTGATGAGTTCCATCAAAATAATTTAAGCCAAAGTCATCTAATGCAAAATGAGCCGGTACCCAATCGAGATACACCCCAATCTTATTCTTATGCAAGGTATCGACTAAGTATTTAAAATCTTGAGGTGATCCCATTCTTCTAGTTGGAGCAAAAAAACCTGTTACTTGATAACCCCAAGATCTTTGATCTGGATGCTCCAAAATTCCCATTAATTCGACATGAGTATACCCTATGTCTTTACAATGCTTAACCAGTTTATCAGCTATTTCGCGATAATTAAAAGGCTTCCCATTTTTCTTCTTCCAAAATAAAGGATGAACCTCATAAATACTTGTTGGAACAGATTTACCAGCATTTTGCCCACGAGCTATCATCCATTCTTTATCTTGCCACTTATAGTGACGATCGACAACCACAGAACAAGGAGGCTGACCTCGCGTAGGATGAGGAACTTGGCTTAACCCAAGAGGGTCTAATTTAGGCTTTTGGTTAACAAAATATTGGTATTTAGTCCCTGCTTTTAAATCAGGAACAAATCCTGTCCAACATCCATTTGCTAACTTTTCCAGTTTATAAATGTTTTCGCCAGTGGCTGTGAACACTTTTACTTCCACCTGAAGGGCATGGGGAGCTTCAACGGTAAATTGAACACCATTCGATTTGAGATGTGCTCCTAGCTTTTTATAAGAGTATCCTTCTACTTTACGGCCATAAGGAGAAGGAACTTGCATTCGCAAACCAATAGGAAGGCTCAAATACATCTCTTCCAATTTCTTAAATTTGAAGTTTTTACTGTGATAGTAAGCTTGATACTCTTCTTCCATCTTATCAAACGAAGTAGCATGATCATGCTGAATGAGATGACTGCCTCGAATTTTATGAATGCGAGTAAGCAAATTAAATGTACCAACAGATGAAACTTTATTTCTTCTCTTCGCAAATTTTCGGGCATTTTCGTAAACGAATCGATATTTTTCTACAGGCGAATAGCCTACAGGAGCACTCGTCCAACTACATTTTCTTCCATCAGTGATTAATCTACGAACAATTGTGCCTTTTTGATCTTTTGTATAGGTCGACCATGTTTTTAAAGCTTCTTGAATAGCATTTTTGATAGAATGCTCTGTTTTAGAATTGCGATCGAAGAGAAAACCATTAAATCTTTCAGAATCTTGGCTGAGAGGAATAATTGTATCAGCTAATCCTCCCACTTTTGATCCAATTGCTAAAGATCCAAAAAGCCAGCCTTCAAATTGAACAAGCCCGCAAGGTTCAAATTTAGACGGAATAAAGAGAAAATCAGTAGCTCCGCGCACAAGCGAACCACATCCTTGTCTATTCATGTCTCCTTGCTGAAAATGATAGCGTCCATTAGCGTCTTTATAATCTCTAATAAATAGAACATTTTCTTTATACTTTACTTGAAGCTTATTCAAAATACTAGTCGCTCTTGAATCCTCTAAAGATCCCATTACAATAAATTGTCCGCCATTTTTGATAGTTTCGACAATCGCTTCTTCTAATTTGTCTAAGCCTTTCTGATAAGAATCTAAACGACCTACATAAGTGACAATAGGCTTAGTGCAATCAATCTTCGCTTTAGGGAAATTCTGAGAAATCCATTTTTGCAGTTGCTTTTTGCATTTTTCTTTTTGATCCATGACTTGCGCATTGCTAAGAGTTGGACCATAAGTGAGATCAATTGACTGTCCTGTTTCCGGATCTTTCCAATTTTTCAAGGAAGCATCTATTTCCGGATTCCAACTCTTGGGGTTACTTCCATTAATAATACCCGTCAATTTGCCTGCTTCAGCAGCTGCTCTTGCCGCAAAAGAAACTCCCTCGCCTTGACGCATATCTTGGCTCTCAATACCAAAAGTTTCTGAGACTGTTGTAATGGCATCTGCTTTCTTCAAAGTTTCAACAAATACATTAACATTTTCAGTTGCAATACCTGCTTCAATGAGCCCTTGGATGATGGAATCGTAATTGTAAATCCCGCTTATAAATCGTCCTTGCGCTGCACGACTATTATTATGGTAAGTAAAAACAATAGGAGGAATGCTTCCTTCTCGCCAAGCTTTGCTTTTTTGAAGCTTCAAGGCAACACCTGCAACGTGCCAATCATGAAGATGAATCACGTCTGTTTGGACTGTTTTAACAAAATCTGCTGCAAAACTAGAAAAGGTTGTAAAACGTTTTTTTGCTGAATCACTATCCGGCCCGTAAATACTAGGTCTTACATCTTTCAAAATAAAAGAAGGATGTTCAATAAAGTTATATTCAATTCCATCTATCGTCATTGTATAAACTTTATAAGAACTTCCATTGCTACTCTTATGTTCTTTAGGCTTCACAACCTTAAGTTTGTCTTGAATAACGGATGGCAAAATACTAAATTTTGGAAAAATAAGACGAACATGATTGTTAGGATGCTGGGCTTTCATTGCTTTCGTTAGCCCTTCCAAAGCCTCTGCTAATCCCCCTTCCTTAACAAATCCAGCGTATTCTACACCTATCATCGTCACATCAATAGGTTTTTGCAAGATTGTTGGAGAAAATTCTTCCACTAATCGATTGCTGGAAACTTCATAAACAGCCAAGTCATCATTCACCTTGTTGAGAATATCTTCAAAAGTATCATTAATTTTTTTGATATTTTGCTCAACTGTTGCAATCGCTTTGCGCACTTTATGAATAAAGTTAGAATCGCTAATATCCAGCAAATTTGCTGGATCAATATTGAGAAGAGTCTGTGTTGATTGATCTAAAGATTGGATATCTTTTGCAATAGAAGCTGTAGATAAGCGAAGATTGATTTTTTGTTGAATGACATAAAGTTTGGCAATTTCTACACAATCATGTTGCTTTCGCAGATATAAAGTATCTAATTGTTTGATAACACTTTTCCCTCTCAAATTGGTGATTTTTGATGTTTTGTCCACCAATTCTTGAAAGCTTAAAATAACAGGCTTGCTAGTTTCGTCTCTTTTACTACTATAAATTTCTAAAATGTTTTGTAAGAGTTCCCGTATTTTTTTAGAAAGTGTAGGATAAAGAGCTTGACTTTCAACTAATGGAACTTTTGATTGCAAATAACTAGTCTGGACAGTTTCACTATAAAGCCCCGCCTTAATCGCTTTAAATCGATAGCTCGTCGCAGATCGATTTAACTTATTTGCAACAAAAACAAAAGGTAATGCAAGAGGGGTTTGATTATTGTATAATTGAACTGTTTTATTATAAGTTCTAATAATATATTTAATTTCTAGATCTTTTTTTAAAAGATTGACAATATGATTATCATTAAATTTCAACTTTGCCTTAATCACCATAATGCTTCTCAAATAGAGGCATTCAGCAAATGACAAAGATTCTCTCTCTAAATTCTCTATCAAAGTATCAAGAGTTTTGGGCGTTTTTTCAACAGCATGAATCACTTGGAGACGTTGCTGCTCCAAATCTGCAAATTTCCTATCATAATTGTATAAAGAAAAAATACTCCGTACCATAAAACCCTTAAAATAAGCTGAGGAAAATATAACATAATAGTGTTTTTAATAAAATACTTTTTTTAAATTAAATTAATAATAAATTATTAAAAACAAAAAATATTTATATCTATCTACGAGTTATTAACCACCAATAAAAATTACATTAGTTAAATAAATGTTAACTTGAAAAATTATAGATAAAATGTGACATTTAGTTGATAAACGAACTTAAAATAAGAGAAAGACAATGCGTGCCATGGTTTTAGTAGAGCCTCGAACTCCCTTGCAAAGCATGGATCTCCCTATTCCTCAGCCTCAACCAGGTCAAGTGCTCATTCGAGTTGAGGCCTGTGGCGTTTGTCGGACGGACCTGCACATTTATGAGGGTGAATTAAAGTCCCCTAAATTGCCTCTTGTGCTTGGCCATCAAGTTGTTGGATTAATTGCTCAACAAGGACCAGGATGCCAGCGTTTTGCTCTTGGTCAAAGAGTTGGTATTCCTTGGCTGGGCAAAAGTTGTGGACGTTGTGACTATTGTACAAATGGAAGAGAGAACCTTTGCGATCAAGGTCTTTATACTGGTTATCAGATGAATGGAGGATTTGCGGAATATTGCGTCGCTTATGAACAATTTATTTTTCCTATTCCCGCCTCTTATCCTCCTGCAGATGCAGCCCCGCTTTTATGTGCAGGACTGATTGGATATCGGTCATTGCGACTTGCAGGGGATGGAAAGCGTTTGGGATTTTATGGTTTTGGATCTTCTGCTCATCTTCTTATTCAAATTGCTCGCCATCAAGGACGCGATGTTTGGGCTTTTACCCGTCCAGGAGATGCGAAAACTCAAGCTTTTGCCAAAAGTTTAGGTGCTGTTTGGGCTGGTGATTCTCATGAGAAACCGCCAGTAGAATTAGATGCAGCCATTATTTTTGCATCTGCAGGCGAATTGGTTCCTTTAGCATTACAAGCGATTAAAAAGGGTGGTTCTGTTGTTTGTGCAGGTATTTACATGAGCGATATTCCCTCATTTCCCTACGCATGGCTATATGGAGAACGTATTTTACGCTCAGTTACAAATTTAACCCGTGAAGATGGAGAACAATTATTTCATCTATTGGAGCAATTTAAACTGGAAACTGTCATTAATTCTTATCCTTTAGAGAAAGCTAACGATGCTTTAATGGATTTAAAGCACGGAAGACTAAATGGATCCGCTGTTTTAACGATTTCCCCAAAACAACGCGTTTACTCGCAGCGCTAAGAACAAGTTTTTGAATGACTAAGATTTATTTTAAGACGAGTTTTTAAGCCTCATGGATTATCTACCTTATCATTTTAATTAAGCAGAACAAGATGACTTACCACAGCCACAGCCACCGGCAGACGAAGACTTTTCTTTTTCAGAAGAGGTGGTTTGTTTGCCGTAATCTGTAATATAAAATCCGGATCCTTGAAACTGCAATCCTATTCCACCACCAAATTTTCTTTTAAAAGTCGCTTGTTGACATTGAGGGCAAACTGTCAAAGGAGACTCTGTCATTTTTTGCAGGATTTCTTCTTTATGCCCGCAATGAGCACAAATATAATCATAATTAGGCATATTTAACTCCAAGATTGATTGACACAAAGACTTCCTCTGCTTGCACAACAGAGGAAGTCAAAAGAAGAAATTTCAATGGGGAGCAATTACATTCCCATTCCCATTCCACCCATTCCACCCATTCCCATTCCGCCCATTCCGCCCATTCCGCCCATTCCGCCCATTCCGCCCATGCCATCCATTGCAGGAGCTTGTTGAGATTTAGGTTTGGGTTTTTCAGTAATCATTGCGGCTGTTGTAAGTAACAGACCTGAAATAGAAGCTGCATTAATCAAAGCACTTTTGGTCACTAAAACAGGATCAATAACTCCTGCTTTTAATAAGTCTTTAAACTCATCCGTTAAACCATCATAACCATAAGCACCACTTGCTTCATAAATTTTTTCAGCAATCAAGTTTCCTTGCTTACCACAGTTATTTGCAATTGTTGTGGCAGGTGCAAAAGCAGCTTGCTGAATAATAGATACTCCAATTGCTTCATCGCCTGTCAGTTTTAATTTTTCTAAGCTTTTCACTGCACGTAAAAGAGCGACACCGCCGCCAGGAACAATTCCTTCTGCTACGGCTGCACGAGTGGCATGCAAAGCATCTTCGACTCTCGCTTTCTTTTCTTTTAGCTCAGTCTCTGTTGCAGCTCCGACGTTAACAACCGCCACACCGCCCACAAGCTTAGCTAAACGCTCCTCTAATTTTTCTCTATCATACTTAGAGGTAGAGGAATTATTGAGTTCTGCTTTGATTTGTGCAATACGATTCTTAACATCTTTAGGATTCCCCGCACCATCAATAATGGTCGTATCTTCTTTAGAAATCTTAACTGTTTTTGCACGACCTAAAACATCGACATCAACTTCATCTAATTTTAAGCCTATCTCTTCAGAAACAACTTTGCCACCTGTCAAAATGGCAATATCTTCCAACATCGCTTTGCGGCGATCGCCAAATCCTGGCGCTTTAACCGCACAAACAGACATTCCAGCTTTAATTTTATTGACTACTAATGTCGCCAAAGCTTCTCCGTCAATATCCTCGGCAATAATTAATAAAGGACGAGAGCCTTTTGCCATGACTTTTTCTAGGATAGGCACAATGTCTTTTGCTGTTGATAACTTTTTATCGGTAATTAAAATTTGGGCATTAGCTAATTCCACCGTCATGTTTTCTGGATTGGTAATAAAATAAGGAGAAACATATCCCTTATCAAATTGCAACCCTTCCACGTAATCAACAGTTGTCTCGATTCCTTTTGCTTCTGCAACACTAATAATGCCGTCTTTGCCAACACGTTCCATCGCCTCGCCAATAATGCGGCCAATTTCTACATCATTATTTGCTGAAATTGTCGCAATTTGCTGTACTTCTTGCGCCGTGTTAATCGGAGTTGCCAACGCATCCAGAGCTCTTGTCATGGTTTCAACAGCTTGATCAATTCCACGCTTGAGACTCATGGGATTTGCACCCGCAGTCACATTTTTCATTCCTGCAGAATAAATTGCTTCTGCAAGCACAATTGCAGTTGTTGTTCCATCTCCAGCAGCATCGGATGTCTTTGCTGCAACTTGATTGACAAGTTGAGCACCCATGTTTTCAAACTTATCTTTAAGCGCAACTTCTTTAGCAACAGTCACACCGTCTTTTGTCGACAAGGGAGAACCAAACCCTTTATTGATGACCACATTGCGCCCTTTAGGACCCAATGTCACCTTTACCGCTTTAGCAAGTGTTTTGACCCCTTTTAAAATCGACTTAAGAGCTTCTTCACTAAATTGTAACATTTTAGCCATGGTCAATCCTTATATTCAAGGGGTTACGATAAAATTCCAAGAATATCTTCTTCAGATAAAATTAAATACTCTTCATCACTTTGCTTGACTTCTGTCCCAGCATAAGCACCAAATAAAATGCGGTCTCCCACCTTCACAGCTAATGGCTCTAATTGACCATTTTCATTTGTCTTGCCCGGACCTGCTGCAATGACTTGTCCTTCACGAGGTCTTTCTTGCGCTGAATCAGGCAATAAAATTCCGCCTTTAGATGTTTGGGCTTTTGAACGTTGAACCACTACTCGGTTCCCTAAAGGTTTAATCTTAACCATTGTCGTTCTCCTGTGTTAAAATCGATTCTTATCTGTAACTTTCACCATGAATTTTAGAAATGCAGGCGATTTATGTCAAGTAGAGTACAGTTAATTTTTAGCAAACGAATTAAAAGAGTGCCAAATTTATTGATAATCTGCGATTAAATAAGTTTGCCTCTTTTGGAGGTAGCGGTTTTTTTCATTCTGATGGATGCCACGCAGCTTCCAAACAAGGTATTTTTCTTCTTTCAGCAGGCGATAGGTCTCTGCAGTGCCGTTGACTTTATTAAACATTTCTTGACAACGATGGGATTGTTCCAATGCTTGCTGAAAAGCGGACGGATAGAGAGTTTTCAGCATACCCATTAATAAATACTGAGTAGTGACAGGCAGATACGCACGAGGATCCGTAATGTCAATCAAGACACCATGGCAAGCTTCTCCTGCAAATCGTCCAAAAAAGGGCTTATAGTGAAAAGGATAAAAATACACACCAGGAAAATGTTGAGCGTTAAGATGCTGAGCAAATTGGTTGGCATTAATCCAAGGAGCGCCCACCACTTTAAACGGTAAACTATATCCGACTCCGATATTAACGAGTTGCAACTCTCCCAAAAGGCCTGTCGTTGGATAATAAAAAGCGGTGCGTGATTCAGGAATGTTTGGACTGGTAGGAATCCACGTCAATCCTGTTTCTTCAAAAGTCATCTTGCGTTTCCAACCTTGCATAGGAATAACTGTTAAATCGCACTTAATTTGATATTCTCCATTAAAGTATTGAGCAAGCTCCCCAATTGTCAATCCATGGCAATAAGGCACATTGATATATCCCACAAAAGAGCGCCACTCTTTTTCCAGCATGGGTCCATCCACTACTAGTCCACCAAGGGGATTAGGTCGATCAAGAACGAGAACTGGAATTTGAGCTTTTGCAGCTTCTTCCATGACATAAAATAAAGTGGAACTATAGGTATAAGAACGAGAACCCAAATCCTGAATATCGTAAACTAGGAGAGTAATTCCTTTCAGCATTGCTGAAGTAGGACGTCTCGTCGATCCATGTAAACTATAAATGGGCAGTCCATCTGAATCTCGATCATGGGCTACCGATTCGCTCGCATATTGAAGTCCAGTTAGACCATGCTCGGGTGCGAAAAGAGCTTTTAACTTGTAGCCAAACGCTTTCTCATTTTGTTTAAAAAGATCAATTGTGGAGTTGCCCTTGGAATCAATACCAGTATGGTTCGTAATCAAACCAATTTGTTTTCCTTTTAAGATTGGTTGATAAGAAAGTGAAAATAAGCGATCAACTCCCAGTTGCACGTTTCCCATTGCAGAGCAATGATAAAGGCAAAATAGAGATAAGATGAGAAAAAAGCTTAGCTTTGAAGATAGAAAAAGCTTTTTTAAATGCAGCACAATGAATTGCCCAGGCAAATAGGTTCCGATTCAATTTTAATTTTTATTGAAATATGCCTAGGATAGGGCTAATTTTCAAATGAAAAATGAGAACATGTTTAGCCTTTTATTATTAACATGCTCTCCCTTCTAACAAAAAGAATTCAATAAGATGTTGGAAAAAGCGAACAAGCCTCAGCGCAATGTCTACACACTTCTGCGCATGCTTGACAGTGCTGAGCAGACATACGGCCACATTCATTGGCACAATGTCTACAGGCATAAGCACAAAGCTCTAATGCTTGTTGGACGTATGCAGAATCACAACTTTTGAGCTTAATGGCAAGATCGCAAATATCTGAGCAATCAAGGCATAAATTCGCAGTCTGTTTATTGCCGTCCTCAATGCATTTTTTTGCACAAGACCTGCAAACACTCATACATTCCATTAAACGATGCATTTCTCTCGTTTCGGCATTGGGAAATTGTGTTTTTAAATTAATATCTCGAGGATAAACCATAACTTTCTCCTTGTTAATGATAACAATAAAAACAGAAAAGGATTCTTCCTTTTCGCAACGTTTTTATGAATAAGGAAAAGATCAGAAGCGAGGGAATAGTCACGTGAAGATAAAGACTAAAAAAAAGAGGCTTAGAGAGTGTCAAATATGATTTCTGCTTTTAAATTGAACTTATAGCGTGAGTAGGATTTTTTTTAAATCAGCTAAAAGGTTAAAAGAAGATTTAAACATTTTCTTAAGCATTCACTCATTATATGCAACAATTAGATATGCGAGATCGCCATTTTTCTGTTTATATCATCCTGATTGCCTGCTGTTTAGCTTTTTTTTCTTGTTCTAAAAAAGACGATTCTTCTTCCTTCAAAGACATCGATATCTCTAAAATCACCCCAACTTTTGAGACTTACTTAGAAAAAGCCATGAAAGATTGGAATGTTCCAGGCGTAGCAGTTGGAATTATTCATGGCAACCAACTGGTCTATGCAAAAGGTTTTGGCACCAAAGAAATAGGCAAATCACAATCCATTGATGCTCAAACAATTTTTCCTATCGGTTCTCTTTCAAAAGCCTTTGGTGCAGCAGCATTGGCCATTTTAGTAGATAAGGGACTTGTCGATTGGTATGATGAAGTTGTCAAATATGATCGTTCATTCATGCTTTATGTTCCTTGGGTTACAAGGAACTTTGAAATCATTGATTTGTTTGCGCAGCGCAGTGGTTTACCCTCCCATGTTTTGACAGATCTTTTCGAACTAGGATTTGAACCTTCGCATATCTTAAAAGTGTTGCAGAATATTAGACCTATTTCTAGTTTCAGAAGTACTTTTAGCTACCAGAATGTCTTGCAACTAGAACTTGATCCTCTTTGTCAAGCTGTCATAGATAAAACTTGGGATGCCGTTATCAAAGAACATCTTCTGGGCCCTTTGGATATGAATCGCACTTATTTTAAATTAAACGATTTTTATCGACACGAAAATCGGACAGCTTGTCATCTCTTGTTAGATGGTCAGTTGCAAACCATTCCTCTTGTCCCTTTTATTGATGCGACAGGTCCATCTGGATGCATGATGTCTTGCATCGAAGATTTGTCAAAATGGATATTGATGCAGCTTTCAAATGGCAAATTCAAAAATAAGCAAGTGATTTCAGAAAATAATTTAAAAATCACAAGAACACCTCAAACAACGATCAATGCTTCTATGTTTTATGCACTAGGTTGGATCGTTTCTCACCATAAATCATACACGATGATTTGGCATAATGGAGATATTCAAGGTTCCCATAGCATGTTGGCATTTGTCCCCGAAGCGAATTTGGGGATTGTCATCTTATCTAATTTAAGCCAAACAGATATGCCCGAAGCAGTTGCTTTCCGCTTTTTTGATCTCGCTTTCAATTTAACCGAAACAGATTACAGTGCAGAGTATTTGGAAGCGAACAAAACCAAAATGGCTACGCAAGAAAAAAATCTTAGGCCACCTCAACATGCGTCTCCTGCTTTGTCACTAGAAAATTATGTCGGTAAATATACAAGCGATATTTACGGATCGTTTGAAATTTCTCTCAAGGATGATAAACTTTCTCTTGTTGTTCAACAATCAGATAAGCCATCTGCTATTCTTAAACATTGGCATCGAGATATTTTTTTGGTCGAATGGGAAGGCTTTTTACGAAAGATTGATTTTAATAAAGACAATAAAATCATTTTTGATGAAGAACCTACAGGTAAAATAGGCGGATTTCGCTATTATCCGACTGATTACGAGCAAAGCGTTTATTATTTTGAACGTATGGCAGAAAAATCCCAATCTTCCACTTCATCTGATGATGAAAAATCTAAAGAAACATAAGAGAAGGGTTTCTGAATTATCTATCGAATAAGCTAAAGATCAAATTCTGCTAAACCTTTCCATTTCTAAAATGAAGTAAAATTCACCTTAAAATAAACGCTTAGCAATTCAGAGACACATTCTTAGCCCAAGAAAAAAAATTAATTAACTTAAGATAAGTTCATTAATAATTATTCAATAAACGCAATACTTATTTATGCCTTGAAACCTATTCATTAGCTAATAAACGAAAAGCTTTGTTTTAAGCTGTTAGTTTGCTATAAGAGTATGTCTTTGAGCTCAAAAATATTCCAATTTAAGATTGTTTCCAATTCCTTAACTATAGATAGGATCGTCATATGGAAGAGTCTGTATTGATCAAAAAAGCTAAATCTGAACTTCAAAGTGTGAAAGGAAAACGTCTATCTTTAACAGAAAGAAAAGACCGTGCCATCGCATTAGCTGCTTTAATGCTTGAAGAAGCTCAACGCATTCAAACTTCATCTGAAAAACGACAGCAAGCTGAACTTGCAGGCATGATGCATGATCCTATTGGAAAGGTCTTCATTACAACGATGACTGATCAATGTTTTCGTAGCCATCATTCTAAAAGAATTGCTGATCAACTTGCCTATGTCATTAAAAGTTTAGGAATCCCTCATTATTTGCCCACTTCTAAAAAAATTCCTTTACAGACTTTTGCAGCTATTGGCAAAAGTTTTGCCAGTATAGCTGTGCCTTTGACCATTCATATGATCCGTAAAGAAACAAATCACGTGATTTTGCCTGGGGAGGAAAAAGCATTAGCAGAACATATACAAAAACGGCGCAAAGAAGGCGTACGCCTTAATCTTAATCATCTAGGCGAAGCTATCTTGGGTGAAAAAGAAGCATTGCATCGCTTACAAATTTATTTAGATGATCTTGCCAAGCCCGAAATCAACTATATTTCAGTCAAAATTTCGACAATTTTTAGTCAAATTAACTTATTGTCTTGGCAAGATACGTTAGCAATATTAAGTGATCGTTTAAGACAGTTATATCGAGCAGCGATAAAGTATCGCTATACCAAGCCTGAGGGAGTTTCTGTACCTAAATTTGTCAATTTGGATATGGAGGAATATCGAGATTTACAATTAACAGTTGCTCTTTTTCGTCAAATCCTCAATGAACCCGAATTCTATCAATACGAAGCAGGCATTGTCTTACAAAGTTATTTACCAGACTCTTTTCTCATTCAACAGGAATTAACGATTTGGGCCATGCAGCGTCTAACACGTGGAGGGGCTCCCATTAAAATCCGCATTGTCAAAGGAGCTAACCTAGCAATGGAACAATTGGAGTCGGCTTTGCGTCTTTGGCCTCAAGCTCCTTATACATCTAAAGCCGAAGTGGATGCGAATTATAAACGCATGATTGCTTATGGCTGCCAGAAAGAGCATGCGAAAGCTGCTCATCTGGGTATTGGAAGCCATAATTTGTTTGATATTGCTTATGCTTTGCTTCTAAGAGCTGAAAACGAAGTTGAAACAGAAGTCGTCTTTGAAATGCTAGAGGGAATGGCGGATCATATGCGCCGTGTTGTCCAGCAAATTGCAGGTGATATGCTACTATATTGTCCTGCCGCTACTAAAGAAGAATTTCAAAATGCCGTTGCCTATCTTGTTCGGCGCTTAGATGAAAATACAGCACCTGAAAACTTTTTACGCCAAGCATTTGATTTAAAACCTGGTACGCCACAATGGGAACAACAAGCTCAATTATTTTCTGATGCATGCTTTGCTAGTCATCAAGCATCTTATTTTCCACGAAGAACACAAAATCGGGAAACCGAACATCCTGTTGACCATCCAATAAAATGTTTTAATAATGAGCCCGACACAGATTGGTCACTACATCAAAATCGAAGATGGGCTGAAAAAATTTTGAAAGATTGGTCAAATAAAGT
Organism: Parachlamydiaceae bacterium; assembly: GCA_044226925.1. GTDB lineage: Bacteria > Chlamydiota > Chlamydiia > Chlamydiales > Parachlamydiaceae > JANWJE01. Next base: position 713,919 of record JBGAGC010000001.1, on the reverse strand, counting down.
GCATCCTCCAATTCCTCTTGTCATTGGAGGACAAATGGTGACCTCTAAAGGCAATTTTGGGGTAGGAGAAGATCCTTCTTATCCAGGCCAAGTTCTGTATCACTATACGCTCGCTAATGAATCCCAAGTCGATCAGGCATTAGAAGTTGCTAAACAAACAGAAGCTAGCTGGTCTCGCACCTCTATTGAAGAACGTATTCGTCTTTTAGGCCATGTGGCCAAAGAATTGCGACGTCACCGAGCAGATCTTATAGGAGCAATGGTGGCTGACACAGGTAAAATTATTCCAGAAGCTGATATTGAAGTTTCGGAAGCGATTGATTTTGCCGACTATTATTGCAGGAATTTAGAAGAATGGCATCAATTGCCAGATGTTGAATGGCAAGCTAAAGGTACTGTGTTAGTTGCGCCACCATGGAACTTCCCTTGTTCCATTCCTGCTGGAGGCATTCTTGCCGCTTTAGCAACAGGCAATTGCGTTATTTTTAAACCTGCTTCAGAAGCCATTTTAGTAGGTTGGACTCTTGCTCAGCTTTTTTGGAAAGCAGGTATTAGCCGTCAGGTATTGCAGTTTATGACTTGTGAAGACGATCCTGTTGGAAGCCGCCTTGTGAAGGATCCACGTGTTAATGCGATTATTTTAACGGGAGCGACAGCAACAGCTAAATTATTTTTACGCATGAGGCCAGATCTTGATTTGATGGCAGAAACTGGCGGCAAAAATACCATGGTCATTACAGGCATGTCTGACCGCGATCTTGCTATTAAAGATTTACTGCAATCAGCTTTCGGACATGCTGGTCAAAAATGCAGCGCTTGCAGCTTAGCAATTTTAGAAGCAGAAGTATACGACGATCTTCATTTCCGCCAACAGTTGCGCGATGCAGCCGCAAGCTTAGCTGTCGGCTCTCCTTGGGATCTCAAAACCAAAATTAATCCACTCATTCGAGCTCCAAATCCTATTTTAATGAGAGGATTGACGCAACTTGAACCAGGTGAAGAATGGTTGCTCGAACCTAAGCCGCATCCTCTCAATTCCAATCTATGGACCCCTGGAATTAAATTAGGAGTGAAACCTTCAAGTTTTACTTTCCAAAATGAGCTTTTTGGACCCGTGCTAGGACTTGTAAGAGCTAGTTCGGTCGAGCATGCTTTTACTTTAATGAATCAAACCCCTTATGGATTAACAGCAGGCATTCAATCATTGGATGAAAGAGAACAAAGAACATGGTTAGATCGCATTGAAGCAGGAAACTGTTATATCAATCGCACGATTACAGGAGCCATTGTGGAACGTCAACCGTTTGGCGGTTATAAGGAGAGCAGCTTTGGCAAAGGAGCCAAAGCTGGCGGACCTAATTATCTAGTTCAATTAATGCAAGCTAAGCAAATCTCCTTGCCATCAGAACAAGCTCTTCCAAACGCAAGAGTCAAAGCTCTTTCTAAAGCAATAGAACAAGATCCTTCTTTTACGTTCGATTCGGCTTTATGGAAGGCAAGTATTGGAAGCTATGCATTTTATTGGAACGCCTACTTCTCAAAATCGCATGATCCTAGCCTTATCAGAGGCCAAGATAATTTTCAACGCTATGCTACTCATCCCCATATACTTTTAAGAGGGCAGAAACAAGATTCTATTTTAGATCTATTGAGAATTATTGCCGCTGCTTTAACTTGTGGATCTCATCTTGAAATTAGCTTGGAAGACGAGAAAATGGCTAATCAATTTAAAACATGGGGAATGACCGCTTTATTTCCAATCAAGCATGAAGCAAATGAAGAATTTGCTAAGCGTGTTGAAGCAGGGAAAATTAAACGCGTTAGGTTGATTAGCCCTCCTCCAATTAATATTCAAAAAGCCCTAGCAAACACGGCCTGCCATTTAAATATAGGAGCTGTCATGGCAAATGGACGATTAGAGCTTTTACATTTCTTGCGCGAAGTCAGCGTCAGTCGTGATTATCATCGTTATGGCAATTTAGGAGCTCGAGAAAAAGAGAAACGCCATCCCTTACCAGGAAGTCCAGAAGAAAAACAATTTAACCCCTGCGAGACATGTAGTTGCCATGATTAATTTAGATAATCTTAATCCGGAACAGCGCGAAGCAGTTAAAACTCTTGAAGGACCTGTGCTTGTTCTTGCAGGAGCTGGTTCAGGAAAGACACGTGTTGTTACTTCTAGAATTGTTTATTTAATTGAAAATGGCATTCCTCCATCGCGCATCTTAGGAGTGACATTCACAAATAAAGCTGCGGGTGAAATGCGTGAAAGGATTCATAAACTGGCACAAAGCCAAGTTTTAATTTGCACATTTCATAGTTTAGGAGCTCGTGTTCTTCGCGAATCTATTTATCTTTTGGGTTACCAACGCGACTTTACAATTTACGACGAAGAAGATGTTGAAAAGTTATTAAAGATTTGCTTAGTTGAACTGAACTTAAAAGATAAAAAAATAGATACCAAACCATTCCGGAATTTAATTTCTCAATCGAAAAATTCTTTAATCGAGCCTGATCAAATTTCAACCGTTGAATTGACGACAGATATTGAACAAGCTTTTCCTAAAGTTTACGCTCTTTATCAACGCAAATTGAGAGAATATCAAGCTGTTGATTTTGACGATCTTCTATTTTTAACAGTTAAGCTTTGGCGTGAGCAACCTGAAATTTTAGCCCGCTATCAAGATCGATGGCCTTTTGTCCTTATCGATGAATATCAAGATACTAATGCTGCACAATATGCCATGACACGCCTATTGGTTGAGAAAAAGCATAATTTATTTGTGGTAGGGGATCCTGATCAGTCCATTTATTCTTGGCGAGGAGCTAATATTTATAATATTTTGAACTTTGAACGCGATTATCCAGGGGCAAAAGTCATTCGGCTCGAGCAAAATTATCGCAGCCATATGAACATTTTAAATCTAGCCAATCTTCTAATTAGCCACAATTCAGGGCGCTATGAAAAAAAACTTTGGAGTCAGTTAGGAAGCGGTGAAAAAATCAAGCTTTTTGTTGGCGAAGATGAACGTGCAGAAGCAGACTTTGTCGCTTCTCAAATTGAATATCATCGCTTACAAAAAACTCCTTTGAATGAGATGGTAGTTTTCTACCGTACTAATGCCCAATCGCGGGTTTTTGAAGATTATCTAATTTCAAGAGGAATTCCTTATGTTATTGTAGGAGGTATTTCCTTCTATCAAAGACGCGAAATTAAAGATATTCTTGCTTTTTTAAGGATGGCTCAATCAGGAGCGGATTATATTTCATTTGCACGGACGATTAATTTACCCAAAAGGGGCTTAGGCGAAGCAACAATTGAAAAAATGCGTTATAATGCCAATTTAGAAGGCTTAACTATTTTAAGTTATTGTGAAGCATTACTTAAAGAAATGCCGTTAAAAACCATTTTAAGGCTAACAAGCAAGCAAAAAGAAAGCTTGGCAGAATACATTCAAATCATTTATGAATTGCGCCTCCTTAGTAAAAAAGGTTCTATTCGTAATCTTGTTCTTGGAGCCATTGAACGGACACGTTATTTAGAATTTTTACTAGAAGATAAAGAAACTTATGAAGATCGCCGCGAAAACTTGGACGAACTTATTGCTAAAGCCGTGGAATGGGAACTTTCTGCTCCTGATCCATCTCTAGAAGCTTTCTTGGAAGAACTTTCGCTAAAATCTAGCTTAGATGAGACAGATCAATCCCAAGATCGTTTAAGCCTTATGACTATCCACAATGGCAAAGGCTTAGAGTTTACTGTAACTTTCTTAGTTGGACTAGAAGAAGATCTTTTTCCTCATGTAAACTCTAAAAATAGCCAGGAAGAAATTGAGGAAGAACGTCGCTTATGCTATGTCGGAGTCACCCGCGCGAAGAAATATCTTTATTTAAGCTATTGCCATAGTCGTTATCTTTGGGGAACATTGCGTTTGCAAAAACCTAGCCGCTTTTTAAAAGAAATGCCAAAAGATCTGATTGAAAAAGTCACATCCCCTCAATCCACTTTGAAGTTTTTTCCTCAAGATTTCTCTCAGCGCGAACGAGTTTCTTATGTTGAAAAACCAATGCCGCAACAAGTAGAACCTTTCAACCCTGGAGACCGAATTTTCCACAAAGATTTCGGTGTTGGACAAATTAAAGAAATTTATGAAGGTTCAATGGGAACAACTTACAAAGTCTTATTTGATAAAGATCATAGCATTAAAACCCTGGTGGCTAAATATGCTGTTTTGAGCAGAATCTGACAAAACTAATAAAGCAAGTAATTATCGGTTGTCTTTTATCCTATAATAAAAAGAGATAGATTTTTTATTTTATTAATCTAGGTTCTATTCATTAACTTTTAGATTTAATAAAAACGTAAAAACCCAATTTAATTAAGGAGAATATCCATGGTTAATCAGACAGGATGGTCATCTAAAATGTATGAGGCTTTATGGGGAAAACAGGAAAAGGTAAAAGAAGAGATCATTAATCAAGTCAAAAGCTTGCAAGTAAAAATTGACCCGAATCCTATTGGAGGCTATCGAGGAAAAGTTGGAACTCTAACTATTGATCACGTTGATCATAAAGTTTTTACAGACTGGGATGAAGAAGACCTCGAGGCATTAGCTCAGATTTCAAAAGACATTTTAAAAATTAATGAACATGCTGGAATTGACAATACTTTAATCTTTGGAAGATATGATAATACTAACGGACAACAAGAATTTAAACTAAGTTTTGTTCCTTATCCGAAATGTAATTGGATAGAGAAAATGCAAGGCTTTATCCATGTCATTTTTGGTAGCCCTTATTTAAACAAACAGCAAGTTCAAGAAATTGCTCAATTCTATAAAAGTCTAGGAAATATTCAAGTCAAAAACGATGCTAAAATTGCTAGCGATGGAAACCAAGATGCTTTTTGTAGACGAGATGTTATCGAAAAACAAAAAATTACAGATCTCACGATTGGAAAATACAATTATCATCTTTTGTACGATTATCGTCCTAAAGGGAAAACATCTCAAGATCCTCATCTTTTAGTCATTCCAGAAGGCGAGAGTGGACACAATGATGGAGCCAGAGTAAAATCAAAAATGCGTCTTCATCTGTTTAAAATCACCCAACATGCGATGAAGATTTTTCAACATGAAGGTTATTCAACAATCCTTTTTTTAGAACGCAATGGATCAAAGTTGCAAGGCGTATCTCACAAAAGTGTCAATGTCATCGGTATTGATTCTTTTCCCAATACCTTATTTGAAAAAATTTGGGCGATAATTCGACAACTTTTTGCCCCAGCTTTATCAGCCCAAGCTTTAAAAAGTCACATTGAACATTATCAAAAACAAGACTGGCAAAAAGCGATTTAAAAAGTTAGTAAGAAAGCTTTGAATTCAAAATTTTCTGCTTAGAACGTGTCTTCAACATGTTAGCATGTTGAAGACAAGCTCTAGTTAAGCTAAAAAAGAAATTCGGCTATTAGCGATTGGGATAATACCACTCATAGTCATGACTTCCAGAATAAAAATCGCCTTCAGTAGGCATATTATCACTAATTAAACTATCGTAAGAATATCTTGCATCATAGGAAGGAATATTTGAATAGCCTTCACCATAAGAAGAATAAGAATATTGTTCTGGGTAATAAGTTTGATGACTTAAATCACTTGAAGTGGGATAACCTTGATATTGTGCGGGGTAATAATTGGCATTCTGATAGTTGTATGAGTATGTTTGGCTAATATTGTTAAAATGATTTGCATAGCTTGAACTAGGATAATAAGAAGGATGAGATGGAGCGCTATAATAGCTATATTGAGAGTTATGATTGGCAGTGCTAGGATTAGCATTATTTGCGCTAGAATAGTAAGGTGAACGATAAGAAGAGTCTTGATAGCTGTTTTGGTTTGTCTGCTGATTATTGTAGGCATAGTTTGAGCGATTTGAATTAGAAGATTGTTGTGAAGGAGACGAATTGGTTTTAGCTTGATTCTGATTGTTAAGAGCGACATGATTAGCATATCCCTTATCATCTGAACGAGCTGGCTGCGTATTGGAAGTGCTAGTGGCATTAGAATGATTTTGATTTGCCTGGTCTGTATTTTTAGCATAATTAGAATTATCGCGATTATTTCTTTTTAGCAGGTTACGAATTTTGCGATAATTTGGATCAGCATCATAGCCTATTCCACCTGCTCCAGAACGCATTTGTTTGCGATAAGCTTGAGGCTGTGTTTCACCACGGTAAAAGGATTCTTTATGGTGGCGCCAATTAGATTTATAATCCCAATTCGTCATGCGAGATGCTCTTTTTTGAAGATCTTTGTCATCATCATCACGATAAGCAACTTCCTCTCTTCCCGTCCATTGGGATCGATAAACTAGTTCTGCCTGCTGAGGTGAAGGACCAGAAGATTCTGAGGATTCATGGGATAATCCAGGCTTGATTTTTTGATCGGAACTCGTACTAGATTTTAGATTTCCATTTTGATAATGAGATGTAGATGTCTCGCTCTGAGGAGAAGCTGTGCGAGATGTATTCTGATTAGAGCCGTCAGATAAACTTAAAGTCATTCCCCCTAAAAAGAGGCATAATAAAGGTTTAACAACATAGCGTCTTATCATAAACACCTCCCTTTAACTAAAATTAAAAAGATTTAACAGCATCTTCAACCGTAGGAAAAATTTCAAAAATACGATGCATAGACACAATCTCAAACATTGTTTGAACAGGTTTGCTAAGATGTGCTAGCTTTAACGCGCCTCCTTGTTTACTTAACATACGTTGGGTAGATAAAAAAGCTCCTAATCCTGAGCTATCAATAAATCCCAAATGACTAAGATCAAGAACCACTTTTGTCACTCCTAATTGCTGAATTAATTCCAATAGTTTCTCTTTGAAAACAGTAGCAGTCGTAGCATCTAAACTATCATCCTGAATTGTAACGACAAGAATGCCGTCTTGCACAACGTGTGAAAATTCCATTAGATCCTTTCCAAGTTAACGTTTAATAATAGACAGCCATCATGGTTCAGAAAATTTTTAGAAATAAAGAATTCCCAAGGAGAAACCACTAATCGTAGTATTGGGCATGTTTAAAATATCCTGACATTTTAACTTTGAGGTAATTTTATCCAAGTTGAAGCTTTAATATTCACCACTTAAGACAACATCATCTCACATGTTCTAAACACACTCTCCCTTGAAAATTTCTTTCCCTTATTCAACAATATGACAAAATATTTTATTGATAGCAAGGATAGGTCTAAAGCAATCATTCATTTTTCTATTGTCAAGGCAGGCTTAATCCGTTAAAAAGACTTTAAGGCACTCGATTCTATGTTATCATGTTCTATAAAGGTGTCTGTAAGAGGAATTTATGTGCGCAAAATCTCAAACACCTCCAGTTCAATTACAAACAGGCCAAAAACAACAGCAGCAATTGGCCCAACGGTTAATTATGTCTGCTCATATGCAGCAAGCTATTCGTTTACTGCAGCTTCCATTACAAGAGTTAGAACCTTTCATTGAAGAACAAGTTATTTTGAATCCTCTTTTAGAAATTGATCATGATGAGGAAGAAATAAAGGAAGACGAAGAGACTTCAACAAGTCCTAATGAAGAAGAGACTGAAGTTTCGATTAGTGATCAAGATCTCACCATTCTTAATCGATTGGAAGAAGATTGGCGTGAACATTTTGCTCAGAGTGAACCAGCTGTGGTGAAACGCTCAGCAGAAGAAGAAAAACTTAAAACTTACTTGGAACAATCTATCTGTGTTGATCCTAGTTTACATGATCAGCTTCTTAAAGAAGCACACGATTCTTTTGATCATCCTCAAGATCTCGAGATTGCTGAAATTTTAATTGGATACATTGATGAATTTGGATTCTTAAAGACCCCATTGCCTGAAATTTGTTTATTGCATCACTTCAAAGAAGAAGATGTTAAACGGGTATTAACCGAAATTCAAACATTTGAGCCTTATGGAGTCGGAGCCTCCACTATTCAAGAATCTCTGCTCATTCAACTGCGTTGCCTTCATAAAGAACATACTTTGGCCTACCAAATTGTCCATGATTATTACGAACAATTGCTTCACAATCATATTCCCCTTATCCAAAAACACTTAAAGTGCTCGTATGAGGAAATACAAGAAGCCATCGAAAAAGATATTGCGAAATTAGACTTACATCCCGGTACACATTTTTCTTCTCAGCCTACGCAAGCTATTGTTCCTGATGTGATCCTCCGTCAAGAAGGCAATCAACTGATTGTGGACGTGGAACGCGATTATACTCCGCCTCTGCGTCTTAACCTTCACTATTTGAGTATGTTAAATGATCCTTCTACACCCTCAGAAACAAGACTTTTTATTAAACGTCATCTTTTCTCTGCTCGTTGGCTTGTTCGCAATCTCCAACAACGTTACTCAACTATTGAGCGGATCGCTCAAATTTTAGCTAAAAAACAATATGATTTTTTTACTAAACCTGATGGACAGCTTGCTCCTCTCACAATGAAAACTTTAGCGGATGAGCTTAATCTTCACGAATCAACCATTGCTCGCACGGTGTCGAATAAATATCTTTATAGTCCTCGAGGACTTTTCCCTCTACGTGCTTTCTTTACCAATAAATATGTATCTGAAGAAGGAGAAAATCTTTCTTCGACAACTGTCAAACAAGCCATTTTAGATATCATTAATCAAGAGGATAAAAAACATCCTTTGTCAGATGAGAAAATTTCTCTTTTACTCAAGCAACAAGGAATCTCATGTGCTAGAAGAACTGTTGCGAAATATCGTTTGGTGCTTCAAATTGGCAATACACAACAACGAAGAAAATTTCATTAGTCAAAAATGTTTTCATCAAATTCTTTGATGACCTAAGAAATTTCCTATTATCTTGATGGTTAATAAAGCCTGCAGGAGCAAATCAAGAGAATTTCTTGATTTGCTCTTATTAACGAAAGAAGTTGTTATTTGGGAGGCACCGTCACACAGGCTGCCACAGATTGATTCCCTAATTCATCTAACGAAACGATGAAATACGTATATGTACGCCCTTCCTTGCGATTGTGGTCTTTAAATCTCAAACGCTTGTCTGGATTAATGATAGCAGCTAATTTCGTCAATTCAGGATTGCGATAAATGCGATAAGCAACTGGAGTTGCTCCTGTGCAAGGTGCCTTCCAAGTGATGATATTAACAAATTCTGTTTGTGTTGCAAATTTGTTAGATCGTTGAAATCCTTTAAGTTCTGTCGGTGGGAAAATGGGAAGAATGGTTGGCGTAGGAGTAGGTGGCGCTAAAATAAATACGACGCGTGCAAATATAGCAGAAATTCCACCATTATTGCTGACAACATGTCCCGTAAATGTCTGAAATGTGGAAGTACCTGCTGAATTAGTCACAACTAATATAACTAGATACTCTCCTGGAGCTGTATAGGTATGGCTAACAGCTGGATCCGATGTCACAAGAGTCGTTCCATCACCAAAATCCCAAGCATAAGATACAATTGTTCCAACTGGAGAAAAAGAAGCTGATGCATCAAATAGAGTTGGCGAACCTAGTGTTGCTATTGTCGTTGTGAAAAAAGCAATAGGGGCTTGGTCAGGTGTAATGGCAATTGAAGACGGTGCAATGCCTCCTACTGGGACAAGAGAAATAGCAGGAGCTGGGAGAAGATTGTCCGTAGAAATATCAACTGGAATGACCGTCGTTCCATCATTCTCTGTACCAAAATTAGTTAAATAAGCTGTTCGTCCATCAGGCGTAAGAGCAATTCCACTAATGACTGTAGTTCCAGGGATGGCAGCGCCACCAACGATTGTATTTGTTGCAATGTCAATAGCCGTTAAAAAACTTTGGTTAGTTCCAGCAGTACTCGTGACATAAGCCCTTGTTCCAGTCGAATTAATGGCAATAAAAGAGGCAAAAGATGTGATAGGAATAGTTGTCAATACTGTTTGGTTAGTTAAATCAATCACACTAACAGTAGAAGTACCACTATTTACAACATAAGCTCTTGTTCCATTAGGTGTAATTGCAATTGATAAAGGAAGTGTTCCGACACCTAATGGGATTGGAGTCCCAACTGTTGCTGGATTAGTTGTGACATCAACAGGAAAGACTTGTCCAGCAGCATCGACAACATAGATTGTCAGCCCATTTGGAGCAACAGCAACGTCAATGGGCACACTTCCTGGAATAGTAATTGGAGTTCCTGCAACAGGTGCTGTTGGAACCGAAAGATCAATGGGAGTGACTTGGCTTGTATCCAAATTGGGAACATAACCAATCAGTCCGTCTGCAGAAACCGCAATGCTAATAGGATCACTTCCTATAGGGATAGTCGTGATTAATGTATTTGTCAGTGTATTAATGACAGCAAGATTTCCTATTATACCAGCACCGCCGTTTTCAACAACATAAGCAATATTTCCATCAGGAGAAATTGTAATTGCTACAGGTGCAGTGGTCACTGTTCCCGTTAAGGGAATAGAAGTTAACGGAGTTCCTGTATTTGGAGCTAATAGAATAGGCGTCACATTATCCGAAGTTTGATTCGTGACATAAGCATACCAAGCTCCAAGAGGAGCTCCACATAAAGGATTTGAAAAAGATAGTAATGGCAGAAAAACTGCGATTAATAAACGAGCGAATCTCATATAATATCCTCGCTTTTCTGAAGTCTAAAAAAAATAATTTAAAATAATTTCTGTGTAGCAGGAAACACTTTAAAAAACCATCGATTTTATATTTTTTATTTTAAACATCTCTGAGGGTGTGTCTTCAACATGCTAGAACTCTAGATTCAAATAGTTGAGCTTGCGCCCTATTTAGATCGAGGACGAAGACGAGGAATGGCTGCTAATAAGCTTTTTGTATAGGGATGATAAGGCTCTGCAAAGAGGTCTTCCGTTGATCGATTTTCGACAACTTGTCCAGCATAAAGGACGACAACCTGGTCTGAAATATGGCGAATGACAGATAAGTCATGAGAAATAAATAAATAGCTAAGATGAAATGTTTCTTTAAGCTCAAGCAAAAGGTTGAGAATTTGAGCTTGAATGGAAACATCTAATGCTGAGACAGCCTCATCGCAAACAATAAGCTTAGGACGCAAAGCAAGAGCACGTCCAATGCAAATGCGTTGCTGTTGTCCTCCTGAAAATTCATGAGGATAGCGAGTCATCACATCAGGTGAAAGTCCTACTTGCCGCAGCATCTCTGCCACACAATCGGTTTGCTCTTCTCGACTAGAGACAATTTGATGATAAAAAAGAGCTTCTCCTATATTTTCTCTAATGTTTTTGCGGGGATTCAAAGAAGCATAAGGATCTTGGAAAACCATTTGGATATCTTTGCGGATTAATTTCATTTGCTTTTTAGAAAGGCCAAATAAAGATTTACCTTCAAAAAGGCTTTCTCCAGCTGTAGGTTCTAACAATCGAATCGCTGTGCGGGCAGCCGTACTTTTTCCTGATCCAGACTCTCCTACCATTCCCAAGATTTGACCAGAAGGGATGACAAAATCAATTCCATCCACAGCTTTGATCACGCCCACTTGCTTTCTAAATAATCCAGCAAAAACAGGAAAATATTTCTTTAAGCCTTTGACTTCTAATATAGGAACGCTCATTTAGCCTCCCAATCAGGATGCATCCAACGTTCTTTGCTTTCTTGACTTCCATCATATAGCCAACACTTAGCTAAATGGGACTCATACTCAATCGCAAAGTCTGGCACAGGTCCATGGCGACATTTAGCCATTGCATAAGGACAGCGCGGATGAAAACGGCAACCAGCAGGAATATGGCGAAATAAAGGAACTTGGCCTCGAATGGGATGAAGCTTGCCTTGACGATCTTCTAAAGAAGGGCGCGATTGGAAAAGGCCAATGGTATAAGGATGAGCAGGGTGATCGAAAAGATCATTCACTTCGGCTCTTTCAATACTTTGAGCCAAATACATGACGATGACATCATCCGCCATTTCCGCAACAACTCCCATGTCATGCGTAATCAACAGTAAAGCCATTCCTTTTTTACGTTGCAAAGAACGAATAAGATCCAAAACTTGAGCTTGAATGGTCACATCAAGCGCTGTTGTTGGTTCATCCGCGATGAGAACATCTGGTTCGCACATTAAAGCCATTGCAATCATGACCCGTTGCTTCAATCCACCTGATAGTTGATGCGGATAGGCTGCCAACCGTTCTTCTGCTGCAGAAATTCCCACAGCCTCCAAAGCTTCTCGTGCTCGATCCCAAGCTGCTTTTCCATTTAATCCTAAATGCAACTGTGCAACTTCAACTAATTGATTACCAATTGTATAGACTGGATTAAGAGCACTCATGGGATCTTGAAAGATCATCGCAATTTTTGCTCCTCGAACGCTTCGCATTTGCTTTTCACTGATCGTGAGTAAATTGCGACCTTGATATAAAACCTCTCCTGTGGGAGGAAGAGCAGGAGGATGGGGAAGAATGCGCATGAGAGATAAAGCTGTCAAAGACTTTCCACACCCTGATTCCCCAACCAAGGCAAGAGTTTTCCCTCGATAAAGGGAGAAACCCAAATGATCTACAACTGTCCAAATATCTTGGCCAATTTGCAAGCGAGTGGTCAAATCGCGAACGCTAATAACAGGCTGTGCGTCTGTTTCTGACATGGGATCCTATCGAAAATGGCTGATTAAAGATAAGATGAGGCATGCTGTAAATTTGCTAATTGAGCTTTAACTCGATTGACTCATCCACCTATTCTTTTCTGGCAAATCCCTATTTCTCGTCAAGATCACTCAGAAGGAGATAAAGCTGTCGAATTTAATTCTTCTATTAATCTTTGTCGAATTTTTAAAACAGAATCCACTTCAATTCCTGTTTCATAACCTAATTGATGAAGAAAAGGAACAAGTTTTTCAGTTGGAATATTACCCTTAGCGCGTTTAAGAACAGGACAGCCGCCTAATTGCCCTCCAATGCCAGAATCAAAAAGGCGCACATCAAAAGATAAAGCTTCTTCGATAGTCGCTGAAGCCTCTGGCCAATTGCCATGTAAGTGAAGGCCTATACGATCCATTAGCCCTCCTGTATTTTGAATGGCTCGCAGCATTTTCTGTATGTGAGATGGAATAGCCTGTCCAACTGTATCACTAGGAAAAATCTCATCGCACTTCATCTGGAATAGCCGCTGAACAAGCTCTGCTATTTTATCGGCAGGCATTTCTCCTTCGATAGGACAAATGGGACAGCAAGAGATATAAACGCGAACACGAGTTCCTTCTACTTTCTTTCCTTTTTCTATAATTGCAGAAAGACGATCCAAAGATTCCTTCACAGTACAATTAATATTTTTTTTAAGAAAAGAATCCGAAACAGATGTAGGAAAAGAAATACGTCGGGCTCCCATTTCTAAAGCTTTGTCTAATCCACGCTCATTAGCAACAAGCACCCAATAATCGACATTTGAGATGGGTTTAATCTGTTGAATTAAACGAGGCGTATCAGCCATATTCGGAACCTTTTTAGGATCCACAATGCTTCCAATTTCCATGCTTGAAATTTGAGCTTCCTTTACCAAACGATGAATCATATCCAACTTGGTTTCAAAAGACAAATTAGTTGAAGAGGTTTGTAAACCATCTCTCAATGTAGTTTCTGTTATTTTGACTTTTTTATTTGAGAACGGCTTTTGCTGACTAAAAAAGCGCTGTTGAGAAGTGTTATGAGAAGAAGAAAAACAGGAAAAATGTTTAGGAATTAAGGACAAAGCATTCATTGAAATTCCTCTTTCAATTAGAATTTGTTGCACGTTATTTAGCAAAATAATTTTTAATTGAAAAGAAACTTCAATGAATGCTTTGTGAAAAATTCCTTTATTTATTCTTCTGAAGAATATCTTCCGTTTCCTTGATGCTTTAGATGACCAATTTTGCTAGGAAATGTTTTAATGTCATTCTCGCCAAGATTAAGACTATCCAATTTAGGCAGCTTTTCAAGCCATTTTGGAACCGCAGACAATCGATTTTTAGAAACAGAAAGAGATTCTAAATTATCCATCAATGCCATTTCATCTGGCAAATTTTTCAACTGATTTCCAACCAAATAAAGTCTTTCCAGACGCTTTAAAAAACCAATTTCAGAACAAAGGCTTGTCAAGGCATTATTGGTCAAAACCAAACTCTCTAGATTCGTTAAAAATTGAATCTCTCTTGGTAAAGTGCTAATCGCATTATTCTGAAGAGCAACACGTTGCAAACATCTGAGATATTGAATTTCTTTTGGAATAGCGGTTAACTTCAATTGACTGCCATCTAATATTGTCACCCTGTCTAAAATTATCACATTGTTCTTCATCCATTGACGAATTTCTTCCCCTCTTTTTGAAGGAGAAAGATCCTTTGGGATGGAGTGAACGAATGTAGCAAATGCTAAGCAATGAATTTTTGAAACAAATAAATCAAAATTACGAATTTCTTCTTCTTTAGCTTTTGTCCAATTGATAACATTTTCTAAATGTCCGGCAGATAATGCTTCAAGCGAGGGTGATTCTTCTGGGTAATCCATTTGAGCCGCTTGTTGCATCACCTCTTGAAAAACAAACTTGACTTTTTGAATATTTAAACTGTCCAAATCCCCTTTATCAAATTTTTTATTTGCTTTTACAACATAAGACTTTAGCGACTCTTGACAGCTATAGCTTTCAAATAAAGAAGCTAGAAGACTTTTATCCTTTTGATCCCAATTCTTAATATTTTTAACATCTGCCTGATCAGAAGAGAAAATATAACTGAATAATTCTGGGGGAAATTGACTTAAACAATCCATTTCAAACCTCCTAAGACTTTGCTCTCAAGAAATGTATTAAAAAAAACTCGCCAACATCCGCTGAGAAACACTATTTTAAAAAAATTTATTTTTAAGCGATTAATTTTCAGTTCTTTAAACTATTAAAGAAACAATTTTTATATTGAATTTTCGATTTTTTTTAAAGAGGAGTAATTTAAAGGATGTTCTTCACACACTTTAAGTACTGATAAATTTCTCGATTAGGAATTCGGGGTTTAGTATTGTCGGTCACAATAGGTTTTATACAACTAATGGCTTGATATGTTAACGATCTTAAGTTTATTCGGACGTTCACCTTTTGCTCCTCTTCAATCTCATATGGAAAGCGTAGGCTTGTGCGTTCATCAGTTGCCTGATCTATTTGAAGCTTTGGAGGAGAAGGATTATGCGAGACTGAATAAGATTTCTGAGGAAATTTCCCAACTAGAGCACGATGCCGATCTCATTAAAAACGACATTCGAAACCATCTTCCGAAAAGCTTATTTTTACCGATTGATCGTGGAAACTTATTAGAAATTTTATCAATTCAAGACAGTATTGCTGATAAAGCTGAAGATGTTGCAGTTTTAATTACGTTAAAACCATTAGAACTATTGCCTATTTTTAAGGAGGAGTTTAAACTGTTTCTGCATAAAAATATTGAAACGTTTGATGAAGCGAAGTTAATCATTAAAGAATTACATGAACTCGTTGAGTCATCGTTTGGAGGAATGGAAGCAGAAAAGGTACGTTCAATGGTGGACGAAGTTGCTTATCGCGAGCACGAAGCTGATCTTATTCAACGGCAACTGTTAAAAAGTTTATTTAAAGCTGAAGATCAATTAACCTACGTCACTTTTCATCAATGGCAACGATTATTTGAAAGTATTGCTTCTATTTCCAATTACTCAGAAAATTTGGCCTACCGCATACGCATGACCTTAGAATTAAAATAAAAGGCTTATGGACACGGCTTTACTTATCCTGATTTTGTTAACAGGTTTTTACATGGCCTGGAATATTGGAGCTAATGATGTTGCCAATGCAATGGGGACATCAGTAGGTTCTGGCGCTTTAACTTTAAGGCGTGCTGTCATCTTAGCAGCGATTTTAGAATTTTCAGGCGCATTCTTTTTTGGTTCCCATGTCTCTCAAACAATGCAGAGTGGAATCATCAATGCCGATCTCTTTGCCAGCCATCCACGCACCTTAGTTTATGGGATGCTAGCAGCTTTAGCTTCAGCTGGCATTTGGCTGCATCTCGCTTCTTATTTTGGATGGCCCGTTTCGACAACTCATTCCATTGTAGGGGCTATTGTGGGATTTGGTGCAGTTGTCGGCGGCTTGGAGGCCATCTATTGGGAACAAGTAGGATTTATTGTTAGCAGTTGGATTCTTTCTCCTTTATTAGGAGGAATTTTAGGTTATTACATCTTCAACATCATTCGAAAAAAGATTTTTTATACATTGAATCCTGTTGAAGCCGCTCGTCGATTTACTCCCTTTATCGTTTTCATCGTGATTTCTGTTTTAGCTTTAGTGTTAGTTTTTGAAGGATTGCGCAATCTCCATCTTGAATTAAATTTAATCGAAAAAGGGCTTCTAACTTTGGGAGCAGGGCTATTGGGTGCTGGTATTAGCTATTTCCTCGTCCAGCGCATTTCACCCTCAACCAGAGAAATTTCTGTTCCTGTTTATGGGGCTGACGTGACTCACTCTTTAGAAAGAGCACGCAAACATTTGCAAAAAGTTCAAACATCAACAGCTGGAGAACTTCAATACCATGTAGGACTTTTAGTAGAAGAGGTGAAAGGCATTGAGCAAACGATTCAACAAAAACAAGAAATAGAGAGCAGCCACTCAGAATACCTAAAAGTTGAAAAAATATTTGGTTATTTACAGATTATGAGTGCTTGTATGATGGCTTTTGCTCATGGAGCCAATGATGTTGCCAATGCGATTGGCCCTTTATCTGCGGCTGTAGCCATTTTAACAACAGGTCTTTTTGCAGTTGATGCTTCCGTTCCCAACTGGGCTTTAGCATTAGGTGGATTAGGAATTGTCATCGGTTTAGCAACTTGGGGTTGGCGCGTCATTGAAACAATTGGTAAAAAAATTACTGAGTTAACTCCAAGCCGTGGCTTTGCAGCTGAATTTGGCGCTGCAACCACAATTGTCTTGGCCTCCCGACTTGGAATGCCCGTTTCTACTACCCATACATTGGTTGGAGCTGTACTTGGAGTTGGTTTTGCACGAGGATTAGAAGCAGTCAATTTAACAACAACTCGTGATATTTTAATTTCTTGGATTGTGACAGTTCCATTAGGAGCCCTTCTTGCAATTCTACTCTTTTATCCCATTCAAGCGATATTTGGATAAATAATCATGTTCTAGATTAGCTTTTAACATTTGCTGGAGAAACAGATGTCTAAATTCAATCAATTTGTATCGAATCAACGATGGTTATTAAAAACTTTTGCCTGCATGTTGTTCGGTTTACTCTTATTAACTCGCGTTGGCTATAGCCAAACTCAAACAATCAATGCTAAGCCAATTGTCTTACAAGGCTCTATTCAGATTCAACCAGCCAATCCTATACCCGGCGATCAAACAGGCAAGATTCAACCTGGTACGCCGGTTAAGCTCATGGTCACTGTAGAAAACCAAGGACAGCAAACAAGTCCAGTCGGCCAATTATATATTCGCTATGCTTTTGCTCCGCCGCTAGAAAATGAAGCGCGCAGCAATATTTTTGAAACTGAAAAAAAATCTTTACCTTCTATAGAACCTGGTAAAAAAATCGATATTGCTTTCGACAATCCCCATCTCATCCCTTCCTTATTAGACTTTGTCCGCTATGATTGGCCGATTCGTGAGTATCAAGCAATAGCAATCATTGATCACAAAGACTATATGATTGGTTCCCTTGCCATGACTTTTTCCGCCTATTATTATCCAGGAATTAAAAAGGAATTTCCTACTCCCATTTCCCAATAAGAATTTGCCTTTTTAAAAATGGATTAAACAATCAAACGTTGCTAAAAGTTTGCCTTAAAATCGCCAAACTTTTTAGCAACGCTTGATTTTGAGCTTCTTCTATTTTCAATGACGCAAATCCTAGAAGAGAAAAACTATTCAATTAAATATTTTTAAGGGCAGTTGTGATTAATAAAGCTAAGTCTGCGCTTTCTGGCAAGTCTTTAAGACTATCTTTGATGGCTTTTTTAGCTGTGCTTTGATTATAGCCCAAATTCATAAGTGCCAGCATCGCATCTTGAATATGCTGATCTCTAGGATCAGAGACAGAAATAGCAAGATTAGCTGAACACACAGGCATAAAAGCGGGAAGTTTATCTTTTAACTCCACAACTAAGCGTTCTGCAGTTTTCTTACCGACTCCAGGTACACGGCAAAGTGTAGAAAAATCTTGATGCGAGACCGCTGCTTGCAGTTCAGGAATACTTAAATGCCCAATTAAACTCAGAGCTAATTTTGGACCAATTCCCGTCACATTCATTAAAACTTCAAAGATGTCACGCTCTTGCGAGCTTAAAAATCCATAAAGAGTGTGCGAAGATTCCCTGACAACGAAGGTGGTATAAAGCTGGACAGGATGGCCAAGGGATGGCAATTCGCCAATTAAACGGCATGGAATAAAGAGAGCATAACCGACTCCTTGGACGTCAACAACTACGTAAGTCGGATGCAATGTAACTAATATTCCTTTAAGATAAGCAAACATGGATGAGGTCCTTTTAAAAATTAAATTTTAAGTCACCAACATCTTAGTGTATCTAAACCTCATTGCTAGCTTGTAGATGGGGAGCAGAGTGAGCATGGCAAATCGCTAAAGCCAGTGCATCTGCAGCATCTTCGGGCTCTGGCAAAGAAGGAAGTTTAAGAAGACGTTGGACCATTCCCTGTACTTGAAATTTGCTTGCTTTACCATATCCGACAACAGCTCGCTTAGCAACCATGGGGGCATATTCAAAAATAGCTAATCCTCTTTTCTTAGCAGCAATCATCACAGCTCCTCTAGCCATTCCTAGTTTGAGGGCGCTTTGTGCATTTTTATGGACAAATTGAGTTTCTACGACAAGTACAGTAGGCTGATATTTCTCGATTAACTCCTCTATACTATCAAAAATCACCAAATAACGCTCGGATAATTTAAGGCTTGTAGGAGGGCGGATACAACCATAATCTAAAGGAGTATAATTTTGATTTTGAATGCAAATAACTCCATAACCACTAATCCGGGTTCCAGGGTCGACACCTAAAATAATGCATTCATCAGCGGGGCAGGACGTATGTTTCATGACATCAGGTTCGTCTTGTACTTGTCTTGAGGTTGACGCATTCCAAATAAATCGTATGTATCTTCAATGGGATCTATCTTTGTTATAGGAGTATTCTCTTCTGGCAAAATGGAATCAAAAGAAAGCGGACGCGTAGAACGCTCTACTGGTTCTGGATTTGATTGAAAAGGGACATTTGCAGCATTAAAAGAACTTCCCATAAAATTACCTAAATTAGCCAGCAAGCTTTGCATTTGGAGGTGTTTTTCTTCAAACTTTTTCAGCTCTCGAATTTTATTTTCACTTTCTTGCCACTTGTCATACATGCGAAAATACTTTTCTTCCCACTTAGTGATTTGGCTCTCTGTACCCTTTAAAGCATCAT
Source organism: Parachlamydiaceae bacterium (assembly GCA_044226925.1). Classification (GTDB taxonomy): domain Bacteria; phylum Chlamydiota; class Chlamydiia; order Chlamydiales; family Parachlamydiaceae; genus JANWJE01. Next base: position 694,409 of record JBGAGC010000001.1, on the reverse strand, counting down.
GCAATTGCTCTTGCAAACGTTTTTCTTGCCTTTGGTAAAGTTCAACACTTGCTTGCAATTGCGCCATTTGCGTTTTTTGTTGCTCTATATTCTGTAAAAAATCAGTGAGGTTGATTTGCTGCTCTTCGACTTTTTCCGTTAATAAAGCAGTTTCTTTGACTTTTTTTGCTAAATGTTGCTGAGCAACTTTTAACCGTGTCTCACTTTCCTCTAAAAGTGTTCGGAGTTGCTCACTTTCAATCTCTAATGCTTGCTTTTCCTGTTGCAACGACTGAAGCTGCTCAGCCAATTCGTGCAATTGAATAGCTTGATGTTTAGCAATTGACTCCAGCTCAGCTAAATGACCTTGGGCTTGCACCCGTGTTTCAACTGCTTCATCTAAACGCTCACCTAATTGTTTCCATTCATCTTTTAGCTGTTCATATTTATCGGAGATATAATCTTTTTCTTGAGCCTTTCTTTCTAAATCGACAAGATTTTTTTGTAACAATTCGAGCTGTTGGCAAGTTTCTTTCCATTCCATTTCTTTAGCTTGTAAGGCTGCCTCTAATTCTTTTTTCTTATCCTCAGTCTCATGAAGCTGACTTTGAAAGGCAATTAAATTGGAAGATTGATGCTCAAGCTGCAGTTGTAATTGTTTATATTGATGTTCTAAGCCAACTTTCTCATTTAAAATTTCAATATAACGAACCTCTAAGGCTTTTGTTTCTTGATTACCTTGAATTAAATGACGTTTAATGACTTCTAATTCTTGACGCAATTGATGAGAAGAAGTATGAGAAACAACCGTTTCAATTCCATCATCTTGTTCTTGGGATTGAAGCAATTGTTGAAAATGCTCAATTTCTTTTTGGGCTTTATCCTTTGTTTCTGCTAATTCTTGCTCAAGCTGTTTAAGTTTTTTTTGCGATTTGTCTAAATCTTCACGCAATTGCTCTGTCTCTAAATGTGCCTCTTCTGTACGGCCTCGTAAATAGGGAATTACGCGCTCTAGCTGTTCAACTCGTTGGTGGCTAACACCTAAGTCAGGTTGTTCTAAAGACGATAGCTTCTGAGACTGTTTCAATTCATCTTGTGTTTTTTTCAATAATTCTTTTAACGAAATCTGTTGATCTCGTAAGGCTTGCAGTTCTTCTTCATGCAGCTTTTGATTCGCCGCCAACTGACTTCGAACACTTTCTAACTCTCTTTGCAACGCAAAACGCTGATTATATTCTATTTGCAACTGAGATTGCGAAGTTTGCAAGTTTTTTTCATAGTGCTGTTTCAACGTGACTAATAATCGCTTAAGATGCAAAATTTGTGCTGCTTCACTAGAAGCAGTTGCTTCAGACTGAAGATTGGCTTGACGGCTTTCTTCTTGAGAATATGTAAGTCTAGTCAATGTCAACACTCCCTTAGAAAATGCATGGATATCCATTTTCTTAGCTTAAATGGGATCAGTTTGGCTTTAGAAATTCAATGAATATTTAGCCCATGTTGAGATGAGGAGTTTTCTATGGCAAATCAATTACCCCCCGTTTCGCTTTCTCCGCTTCGAATTATCGTACGCATGCCGAATTGGCTAGGAGATCTCGTCATGGCCGCGCCCATCTTAACCGATTTACGTCATCATTGGCCAGAGGCAAAAATCACCGCCATGTGTCAAGGGATCTTAGGTGCTGTAATTCAAGAAGATCCGCACATTGACCAAGTGTTCAATTTTAAGCGTCCTAAAGGATGGATGAAGCGTCAAGCCCAAAAAGAAATTATTGTTCCTCTTCAAAAAGAGGGCTATGATTTAGGAATTCTGCTCACCAATTCACTTTCTTCTGCCTGGTGGTTTTGGCGTGGAAATGTTCAAAATCGTCTAGGATTTGCCTCTCCCTTTCGCAGCTGGCTGCTTGATCATGCTATTCCTTTTCCAGAACAGCGCCATCACCAACATTTAGTCGTGACTTATAAAATGCTCTTAGAGCCTTTGGGAATTCCTGTTTCAAAAACAGCGCCCCACCTTTATTTAACAGCGCAAGAACAACAGGCCGCTAAAGACAAGTTAGTGAATCATGGGGTTCAGCCTTCTGATCTGTTGATTGGCATTAATCCAGGAGCTGCTTATGGTTCTGCTAAATGCTGGTTGCCAGAGCGCTTTAAACAACTTAGCCAGCGCCTTCTAGATTATCCTAATCTCAAAATTATCTTTTTTGGCGATAAAGCTGGAGCTCCTTTAGTCGATTCCATTTGTGCTGATTTATCCCCTCGCGTGATTAATTTAGCTGGAAAGACATCGTTGCGCGAATTAATGGCTTTCATTCAATGCTGTCATCTTTTTCTTACCAATGATAGTGGGCCCATGCATGTCGCTTCTGCTTTAGGAATCCCTTTAATCGCTCTTTTTGGCTCTACAAGCGATAAGACAACAGGTCCTTATAATGGAGGCCATGTCATTCATAAACGAGTTCCTTGTTCGCCTTGCTATCGCCGAGAATGTCCCATTGACTTTCGCTGCATGACGCGTATTGGAGTTCAAGAAGTTTATGATGAAATACAAAAAATATTGCGCCAAATGGATTCCTGATTAGTTTAAGGAAGGATCAGAAGAGGAAAGATTTATTGCAATCACGAGTCAGCTTTCCTCTTCTGGTTCCATTAAAGAAGGAGTTCGGTTAATTCATTTGGCATGTTATCAAGGACTGTGGTATTTGTCAAATCAAGCTGAGAACCAGTTTTTCAGCAATTCCGCCACCATTAAGAGCCGCATTTTATCTCACTCAGGAATCAATATTAGGATCCTGTTAAGCATAAATTTTTCTTAGTTACAGCTGCTTTAAACCTGTTATTAAAGCAATAACTTTGCTTTAGATAATGGCAAAATAAGCTAAGTTATTCAAAATTTTATAGCAGATGAATTCTTCCTATTCTCTTAAAAATGCCTTTATTATTAGACATTTGGTGTATTATTAATCACGATTGTATTGTTCAAAAGATTAAGGATAGAGCCAGCAGTATTGAAAATTACGCCTCCAATATCAGTTCGATTTTTTTTCACTGAAGATCCAATAAAATTAGCTTCTGCAGTCTGGTTATACAGCCCTCCTCCGTTATCTTTCGCTTGATTCTTATGCAATTTGGAAGATTCAATGACGAGAATAGATTCTTCACCAGGAATCCCTAATCCTACATTATAAATACCGCCACCTAATAGTGCTGCTCGATTTGATTTCAGTTGAGAATCTATTATAATTGTGAGACTAGATTCATTACAAATTGCGTTTCCATTAGCACCTTGATTGTGGTTGATTTTTGAATTCACATCGATGAAAAGGTTGCTATTAACAGCATTTATTCCTCTTCCATTCCCAAGAGCTATATTACGACTGATTTTTGAATTTTGAGAATTGACAATGGCATGTTTTGCCACTAAACCTATAGATGAAATACCTCCTCCTACTTCAGCTGAGGTATTACCATTCACTTTGGAATGAATAAGCGTTAGTTTTCCTGCAGAAAAATTTCCGTCTACTAAATTAAAAATTCCACCAGCGTTAATGGCTTGATTATTTACAACATTAGTATGGATAAGAGTCAGAGTTGCATTATTATTAATGTATCCTCCTGTTATTCCATTGCCATTTTTAATTTTTAAATTTTCTAATCTTACAAAAACAGTATTTGGAATAGATTCAAAAATGGTCAGTAAAGTAGCTAAATTATTGCCATCTAAAGTCGCTTTAGAACCTCTAGATCCCGATATACTTTTCAATATTGAGGCTTTTATCAGTAATAAAAAATCCAATTGGTGTTTCGCACTTTCGTTTTAAAGAGAGTGTGTCAACTGAATTAGCCGCATTAATCGCGACTTGAAGATCGGTGTAAACAGTTCCTGTATTTTCGTTTTTCACTTTACAATCAGCATGAGCTTGATTGAATGATACAAGAACCAAAAGCAATGTTAAAAACCCACTCCATACATGTCGGAAAAAGAGCGATTTCTTCCAAGATAGTAAAATATTCATTCTCAAATTCGTCTTTAAATGTAATGTTTGCACAAATTTATTTCAGAGCATCTGTAAATTAACAAATAAGAAAACATCGCTTGAAGAATACCAATGAGGCTCATAAATTGCTCCCGGCTTCATCAAAGCTTGCTGCAAAATCATAAATTTCATGGCTGGCCAATTTGTCTCATCGGCTCTTTTAATCATCCCTAAAGAGCTTGAACAAAGTGGTTCTATTGAAGACAGTAAGATTGTATAAGGACTCGGAATCATGTTCGAAGTTGGAACAGCATCTATATCAAAGCGACTTAAACGATGTTTTGTTGTTGTTTTTAAAGTCACAATATCAGCAGCTGTAAAGCCAAGAGATTTCTCCAAAATTTTATCGGCAAGAGCAGCCCAAGCCATTGAAAAATCACGGTCTTCCGCATAAGCTGAATTATATCCTACCAAAAAGTCTAATTCCTCATCTCCTGCATTTTCCAAGCTATGAACAGAGGCTTGAGGAATCATCCATAATCCTCCTTTGCCTACAGTGAATACACTCGCATTACCTGGACCATCCCAAATGGTAATTTTCATACTTCCTTTCAATACAAGTCCAATCTCTACTGCATTGGCATGCTAATGGAGAACTCGTATCGCTTGATTAAACAATCGATAATAAAAAACTAATCCATTCAACTTTATCGCTGGAGCTTTTGCTATAGGAAATTAATTAGCAGATTCTGAAATACGTACGCCAGCTTGATTTTTTGCCATATCCCCATTTTTGAACAAATTTAAAAAAATGGAAATTCCTGTGACAGATGTTGTTTTTCTTGATCTAGAAATACTCGAATTTTTATTTGCATTTCATCTGATTCTTCTGAAACTTCATGAACATTCTCTAATTCTGCGGGTGCTTGTAAACAATAGAAAGGGAATAAAAAGAAAGACTAGCGCAAATTCCCCAAGATAATAAAAATAAGTATTTTTTCATCTCTAGCCTCTAATGAAATCATGAGAAAAACTTTATAGTAAATTGTTTAATTCATGGCAAAAAAGACATTATCTTGGCATTTTTATCTCATTAACAGATAATGGTTCGCATAAGCGAATTATATGGCTAGCATTTAGTTGTTTAAATCTGTTTTCTATAAAAGAAGGACGTATGCTCTCTCCCTCTTTAGCTTATTTTTGGCAACATGAACCCCAAATTTTTAAATTTTGGTCTATGCTAACCCATGCTCAGAAAATGGCTCTTGAAAACCAATTAAAGGGAGTCGATCTTGAACTATTAAACAAGCAAAAGAAGCTTATTCAAGAAAAAGAAAGCTCAATCCATTCAATCGAATCTTTTGATGACTTTGCTTTTGCAGGAAATTTAGAAAATAAATGGAGAGGCTGTCGGTTGATCGAACAGGGGCGCTTAGGATGTTTGCTTTTGGCTGGAGGTCAAGGAACTCGATTAAAGTTTTCTGGACCAAAAGGGACTTATCCTCTTTCCGTCATCAAACGCAAGTCGCTTTTTCAATTGTGCGCTGAAAAAGTCAAAGCTGCCAGCCAATGGGCAAAGCGTCCTTTAAATTTAGCCATTATGACTTCTCCTGATAATGATGAAGAAACGCGTTTATTTTTTGAGCAATGGGATTACTTTGGCCTTGACGCCTCTCAAGTTTCTTTTTTTGTTCAAGATACTCTTCCTCTTCTAGATCAAGATGGAAAATTATTTTTAAAAACTCATTGGCAAATTTCTACGGGATCAGATGGAAACGGTCATAGCCTTTTATGCTTTGCCAAAGCTGGCATATTAGAAAAATGGTTGCAGCAAGGCATCGAATATCTTCATGTCATTTTAATTGACAATCCTTTGGCTGATCCTTTCGACGCTGAATTAGTGGGCTTTCATCAAAAACTAGGCGTAGATATTACCCTTAAGTGCACAGAGAAAATTAAACCAGAAGAGAAAATTGGAGTTCTTATTAAACAGAATAATCGCTGCAGCGTGATAGAATATTCTGAAATTTCAGAGAAAGAAAAACATGAAAAACGTGCAGATGGTCGTTTAAAGCATTGTTGTGGTAACTTAAGTCTCTTTTGCTTTTCGCTTTCTTTTATCAAAAAAATATTTACTTTTCATCAATCTCTTCCTTTACATAAGGCTTGGAAAGTGGCTCAATATGTCGATAAAGAAGGGATTTCTCAGGTTTCTTCTCAACCTATTGCATGGAAATTTGAAACGTTCATTTTTGATTGGCTCTTTTACACACAAAAAGTTGCAGCCTTACTTTATCCTAGAGAAGAATGTTTTGCACCTCTTAAGAACCTAAACGGTCAAGATTCTCCTGACACTGTAAGAGAAGCTCTTCAACAAAAAGACCGCAAGATTATTCAAGAGATAACAGGTTTGCCGCCGCCTGGTTTTCCTTTTGAGCTAGCAGCTGACTTTTACTATCCGACAGAAGCCCTACGTGCCAAATGGATAGGAAAGCTCGTGACAACTCCCTATGAGGAAGGATAATTGTTTTTTTTCTAAAAGTAGCTTATTCATTCATAAGATGAATCATAATAGGCGATTTCCATGGGCTTCGGTTTTGCCTCCACCCATGGCTATTTTTTGACTGACTAATCCTGCTTCTTGTCAACTATCTTTGAAGCAGTCCTCATGAATAAGCTATTAAAATCTTCGTTCGTCTAATTATTATTACGTAACGATAAAGACAATAATTTCATAGCTCTGAGTCGAACTACCACAACCATTTGTAGCCTCGACTGTAAAAGGATAAGGAGTGCCTTGAGCACTTCCCGAACCTACTGTCGGCGTCCCACTGATAACTCCAGTAACAGAATCAAGTGTTAATCCACTTGGCAAACTTCCAGCGACAATAGAAAAAGTAATGGGTGCTGAACCTGTTGCAACAATTGTGTTAGGAGGGTTATAAACAAATCCCTCAACCGCCTCTGTATTAATTGTTGTTGTTGTAATAACTGGTGGATTACAAATGGTAATAGTAAATGCTCGGGAATCACTGCCACATGCATTTGAAGCCAATACAGTAAAAGAATAAGTTCCTTCGGTTTCAGTAGAAGGTACTCCACTGATCTCTCCAGTAATAGGATTAAGCGTTAATCCAGGAGGTAAGCTTCCACTGCTAATGCTGTAAGTGATAGGGGCAGTCCCTGTTGCGCTAACAGTAGCCAAATAAGGCAATCCAATGACTCCACCTGGTAATGTGCTTGTCACAATGACTGGTGTCGCACAAGGCACAGTTGTCACCGTGATGGTTGCTGTTGAAGAAACGTCTCCTGTACTAGCTGTAATAGTCGTCGTTCCTACAAATAAACCTCGCGCTACTCCATTCGCATCAATAAAAACAATCGAGGGATCTGCAGAACACCAATTAACTGTAATAAGATCTAAGATTGTTCCATCACTGTAGGTTACAGTTGCAAAGAATTGCTGAGTCGTTCCAATCGTAATAGAAGCACTAGCAGGATGGATAGCAATGGCAACAGGAACAACGTTTTCCACATGATGGACTTTATGACCGCTAATCGTAATACCAACAGGAGGAGATTGTGCACCAGATGCATCAACGGCCACAATAAAATAAGAATACGTCTCGTGAGGTTTGCGATTGTGATCTTTAAATTTTAATTTATGTCCAGCTGGAATAATGGCAGCAAGCTGATGCAATGACGCATTGCGATAAATATAATAGGCAGCTGGCGTGGGACCTGCAATAGGACGATCCCATGTAATAATGTTAATTAGATCTGTCTGTGTCGCAAACTTATTGGCTACTTGACGAGCACGCAAATCAGTCGGAGGAAAAGGAACACTTGAGGGAAATTGCGGGCAGGCTGCCATCAATGACTGAACAACAGATGAGAAAGGCAATCCTTGCTGATGATTGGTTTTTTCAGCGTTCTTTAAAACCGGCACATCTTCGCTAATTGGCCGCATGGTAGAAAAATCCATGCCTGAGGAGCTACTAGCATTTAACAAAGAATAAGCGGCTATAAAGCAGCAAAGAAAAAAGTAGTTTAACCAAATCTTGGGATTAAAGTGAGACATCTTATTACCTATTTAAAGTGATTGATATTAATTGATGGATATAAAATTTAATTTATATTATCAACTAAAAAATTATTTTAAAATATTCTTTCTATTTGAATTTCAATGACTTGGTAATTGTCCCCAAAGGAAAAGACGCTTCATAGGAAAAAAGAAAGGCTCAGCCCATCCAAGTCTTTCGATGAGCCGCTTTTGATATTCTTTAAAAAATTCTCCGTAAAGATCAGGGCTTAGATGGCTTTTATAATATGTTAACAAGCTACCCTTGACCCATTCTACGACACTTGCTGTTGATTCTAAAAAATGGGCATAAAGTTGAAGACGCACAACTTGGCTTTCAAATCCTAGTTCTTCAAATAATTGGGCATATTCCTCCATGCTTAGCAAATGGTGAATATGACTAGTAGATCCTTTAAAAGCCTGTTTAAAAGGTTCTTCTGCAGCAATTTCAGCAGCAATGGTATGTGTGGGATAATTTTGATTAGCAGGAAGTTGGATCGCTAATTGACCACCTGGAGCCAATAAACTTGTTAATTGTTTTAAAAGAGCGGGATGATGAGGAATCCATTGAATGGCAGCATTAGAAATGACAAGGTTGAAAGGCTCCGAGGTCATAAATGTTTGAATATTGCCTTCTTTAAAAACTAAGTGATCTGTTTGCAGCCATTGTGCTTTTGCTAGCATTTCCTGAGAAGTATCAATTCCTAATGTATCAGAAGCGCGAAAATGCTCATGTGCCACTTTTGTCAAAGTTCCGTTTCCACATCCCAAGTCGACTATTCTAGGATGGTGTAAAGGTTGAATAAGCTGGAGTAAATCAAAGAACGGTTGACTTCGTTCTCTTTCAAATTTCTCATATTGTGTTGGATCCCAATGATGAGTCATGATTTTTTCCTATTTGAAACAAGATTTCTTTTACCATGCTAGATAAGTAAGCTTGCCATTTTCTTGCAAAATATAAGGATAAGAGTAATTTTCCTGATTAGAAATAAATATTTCTCGTACAATTTGAGCAGTAGCTGCCCCATATCCATGTAAAGTGATAGCAGGTTCTTGATCCCGGCATAAAACGCGATGAATAAAAGGAGCTTGGTTGTCATCAAAAGTTGCCATGCCTACTTGCATTACTTCCTCATCTTTTTTCTGAACAACACGAAACGGCCATCCCTCTAAAGCTTGATAATTCTCTTGGCAAATAGTTCCTTTCAAAACAGTGAGGGCACATGCTAAAGGATGCCCATGAATATTTGTAGCGTAGTGATTTTGCAAGGGATCTTGATCTGATGCTGGCTGATTGATTGCTGCTGCCTGTTTGGCAAGATGTTCGGGAGGCCAAACATAAATAAACAATGTCAATGGGATTTCTGGCTGTATATCATAAGCGCCTTGCCATAGCGGAATTCGAGCAAACTGCAGATAAGGAGAATCAGGTGTTTGTTCGTAAGAATATGCTCTTAAATCTAGACCTTGATCAAGTAATTTGCGTGCTAAGGTGTCTAATTGAAGGCAAAGAGCATCTGCACGCTCTTTAGGTGTATAAGAACTGGGAAGTGTTTGAGAAATACTTTTCACAACTTCATTGCAAAGAAGTTGATTTTGCTGATGAACAATCGGAACTAAAATTCCTCCAGTTAAGAAACTTTGCTTTCCAATCAAACACAAACATAAGAGCCAACACCCCAAAAAACAGCGACTTGTTGTTATCACTGTAAGCTCCTTTCTCGATTTTTTTCTTGCCAAAGTGAATGATTTAAGACGCAGTCCTCTCTTTATTAGCTTTTTGCTAAATAAAAACTCAATTAAATTTTAAAATTAATTTTAAGCGAACATTCATGAATTCTTCTTACAAAGCCCGCCTTGTTCCCCAACGCTGATGAAGTTGATTTTCAAGGGGAGAAAAAATACATTGATCAATCAAAAGCCCAATTGTCATAATGATCAACATCACGCCAATGACAGCTTCCATGGCATGTAATTCCCGACCATAATGCAATAAGTTACCAAGACCAAAACCCGTCAATACCGTAATATACACTTCGGCTGCCATTAAAGAGCGCCAAGCAAATGCCCATCCTTGCTTCATTCCACTAATAATAAAAGGCAAAGCAGCGGGCAAAATGACTTTTAACCATAAATGCAGTCCCTTTGAACCCATTGTCTTAGCGGCTCGAATGAGAAGCGGTGGAACTAATTTAACTCCAGCTTCTGTTGCTAAGGCAATCGACCAAATAGAACCCATAATCACAATAAAAAACATCGCCTTTTCTGTTTGCCCAAACCAAAGAATGGCTAAAGGTGCCCAACAGACGCTCGGCAAAGCTTGCAAGCCAAGTGCGATAATGCCTACCGTATCTTGAAGCAAAAGATAACGAGCCATTAGTAATCCAAGAGGGATGCCGAATAGAAGTCCTACCATATATCCTTGAAAAAGCCTTTTAAGAGTGACATAACAAGCAGTCCAAAGAGTACCATCTTCTGCCGCAGTAACTAAGTACTCACCAACTTCTAAGGGGGTAGGGATAAGAAAATGAGACCAAAATTGATAATCAACAAGTTTCTGCCAGAGCAACAGTAAAATTCCAAAAAAAATCAGAGTAGATATCCATCTTCTCATACATGACCTTTAGAAGTTTGAAGATTCATTCTTAAAATATGCGTAATTTCTCCTGCAAGTTGTGCTACCTCAACACTGCGAATTTCTCTTGGTCGAGGCAGGGGAATTAAAAACTCCGCAAAAATTTTTCCTGGATGAGAAGAAAACAATAACACACGATCTCCTAGGCAAACCGCCTCAGCAACATTATGTGTAACAAATATGACAGTTTTCTGCTGATGCAGCCAAATGGCTTGTAAGTCTTCGTAGAGTTGTTCCCGTGTTAATGCATCTAGCGCCGCAAAAGGTTCATCCATTAAAAGCACTTTTGGGTCCGGAGCTAGCGCTCTCGCTAAAGCAATACGCTGCCTCATGCCCCCCGAAAGCTCATGAGGATGAGAATGACTAAATTTATCAAGACCAACCAATCTCAAGTAAAAATGTGCTTTTGCTGTCTGCTCTTCGGCCGAAATATTATGCTTTAATTTTAGACTAAACAAAATATTATCAATTGCATTCAGCCAAGGAAAAAGAGCAGAATCTTGAAACATCACCATGCGATCGCTTCCTGGACCTGTGACAACCTGTCCATCTACTAATATTTTTCCTAAATCAGGTAATTCCAAGCCAGCGATTAAATTAAGAAGTGTGGTTTTACCACAACCAGAAGGGCCAACAAGGCAAACAAACTCTCCTTCTCTAATGACCAGTGAAATATCTTCTAAAGCATTTACCCAACGATTTTTTGTTTTAAATCTTTTCGAAATGTGATCCACAGCAATCTTATTGACCAAAGGTAACTCCTTATTTTTTTGCATCATCTTGTCCTGCCATTTGACGTTGTTCTAATACTTCATGCAAGAGAGTCAATGCGTAGAGATGCGATAAATCAGGTTTTTGCTTGAGAAGTCCTACTTCAAAAGCAAGTTCAGCGTAACGCTTTACAGATTGCTCCAAAGGCGCATAAGTTGCCTCTAATTTTTTCCAAGCACGCTCAAGTACTTCATTGGGAAGAGGTTGAAGAACTTCTTTTTTAATTTCTTGATTAAAAAGATATTGCGCTTCTTCTTCATGAGCGTAAATCCAATCCGTCAATTCAACATGTGCTAAAATCCATTTCTTGACTATTTCAAGATGATTTTCTAAAAAAGCACGGCGACTGACTAAATGAGTCGTGGTATATTTTCCTCCCGTTTCAGGCCAAAGAGAAGACTCTTCCAAGTATACTTTTCCTTTAGCTTCCAATATTAAGCGGCTGACCCAAGGTTCTACTGTCCATGCTCCATCCAAATCACCTTGTTGAAATAACGTTAACTGATCAACATTCTCCATAGGAAGAATACGCACGTCTCCTCCGAATAGATTAAATTGAAATCCTTTGGAGCGAAACCAAGATCGAGCAGCAATATCTTGCGTACCACCTAATTGTGGAGTGGCAATCGTTTTATTTTTAAAATCAGCTATATCTTTAATGCGCTCTGGCTGTACAACTAAAGCTGCTCCACCACTGCAAGAGCCACAAATCACACGAACCTCTTCTCCTCTGGATTTGACATAAGCATTAATCGTAGGACTAGGTCCAACGTAAACTAAGTCAATAGAACCAGCAAACAAAGCTTCCATTGCATTTGGTCCTGCAGGATAAACATACCACTGAATTTCAACGTCAGGACCCAGAAATTTTTCAAACCACCCTTTACCTTGTCTTGTTGTACCATGTCCAATGACTGCTTGAGAATGAGTAATATTAGGAAAGTGCCCTACGCGAACAATCACTTTTTCTACAGCTCCTAATAAAGATATACAACATATTCCTATCAACATTCCCACGCTTATCCAAGATTTAAGCATCATTGCATCTCCTTGGGTTTAACTTCTAACCGCGACTTCGCAGTTTGAATTTGAACTATGCCAAAATCTCTCACTCATATGCAAGAAAAGAGCATTCCGCTAAATTCATGATTGTCATTAACAGAACAAAATGGAAAGTTGCCCAATGGCTATGATTGTCAAAGCCCTTAAACCCGAAGAAGTCGGACTTTCTTCTCCACGTCTCGCTATTGTGAATCAACTCATTCATAGCTATATCAAAAAAGGATTGATTCCAGGTGCTATTGCTGTCATCGCACGACAAGGAAAGATTGCTCTTTTTACTACTTATGGCCAGATGGATCTCGAACAAAATAAGCCTATGCGCGAAGAAACGATTTTCCGCATTTATTCAATGAGCAAGCCATTGACAGCCATTGCTTTGCTTATTCTTTACGAACAAGGATTTTTTCAATTATTCGATCCTGTTTCACGCTTTATCCCTGCTTTTAAACATTTAAAAGTTTTGGAAGGAAATCGTTTAGTTGAGCCAAAACGAGAAATGACCATTCATGATCTTCTTGTTCATACAGCAGGATTTTCTCATACCTTGCACGAATCTTCCCCAGTTGGAGCTTTATATCGTTCTTCTTCTCTTCTTGATTTGTATTCAGGATTAAATTTAAAAGACTTCATTCAAAAGCTTTCCGAATTTCCTCTAGCTTTCCATCCAGGAACATACTGGCATTACAGTCTCAGCTATAACGTTTTAACTTATTTAGTCGAAATTTTTTCTGGAATGCCTTTTGATGAATGGATTGCCAAAAAAATCACCACCCCATTAGGCATGTTAGACACCTCATTTCATGTTCCCAAATATAAAGCCAGTCGTCTAGCTGTTTTCTACACATACGAAATGTCTAGTACTGAAAACAGTCAGCGATTGCAAAGAGCAGCAGAGACAGAAAAAGCGTTGTCTGTTCCAACTTTTTTATCTGGCGGAGGAGGACTGCTCTCTACCGCAACGGATTATCTTCGTTTTTGTCAAATGCTGCTTAACAAAGGTGAATTGGACGGCAATCGAATTGTAGGACGAAAAACGATAGAGCTCATGACATCTCAACATTTAAGTTCAGATCTTGCTCATATTGGCTTAGATGCAAAATTACCACTGGGATTAAGAGGCATTAGCTATGGATTAGGAGTAGGAATTATGCTAGATCCAGCGCAAGCTCAAGTATTGGGGACAAAAGGAGATTATTTTTGGAGCGGTTTAGCTAATACTTCTTTTTTTATCGATCCTCAAGAGCAATTAATTGGTCTTTTTTTGACACAGGTTCAATCATCGATACCTTGCTCATTTCAAAACGATTTTCGAGTCGCTGTCTATCAGGCATTAGGCCTGCTAGGCAAAGAATAAGAGTTGCTTCAATGCTGATAAACTCGCTAAACAGCCGCACCCTGTCAATATTCCCCCTGAAATGCGATTGAGAAGAGGAGAGGAAGTTAATTGAAACTTTCTCCCAATAAACGTCACGCCAAAAGTCAACATCATCCACCAAATGGCAGCGCCTATTAACACTCCCAATGTCAAAATAACTGCAGGCAAAATCTCGTCATCAGCCGGCGTAATCCCTAAACTTGCGTAAATCGCCGCAAAACACAAAAGAGTTAAAGGATTTGTCAATGTCAACGCAAAAGTACTGAAAAAGACACGGCTGCAACTAAATGAGGCTTCGCCGGTTTCCACTTGCACAGGTTGCGACTTAAAAATCTTAATTCCTAAGTACCACAGAATAAAAGCCCCGATCATTTGAAACCACACTTGATAGCGCGTTAAGACATGGGATAGCAAGGAGACACCAAAACCCGCCATGCAACCAAAAAATGCATCTGCTAAAGCAGCGCCAAGTCCAGCTATCAAACCAGCGACGAGTCCTCGCCTTAAAGAATGTTGAATGCACAGCATCCCAACTGGACCCACTGGCATCGCAATAGAAAATCCGATTAAGGATCCTTTTAAAAACAAGCTTGTCAACATACTTCCTCCGGGAAAATTTCCACCCAGCTATAGCAAAGATCATTAATTATCAATGTACCACTTTTCAATTAAGTAGTTAAAAAATATCTATTATTTAAGAACGTTTCTGAATATTAAAATTTAAAATTAATAAAAATTCTTACTTCATTGATTTCTTATATGCTTTATCTTCTTATACTTAAGAAAACAGAATCTCATTGCTCACATCCTTGCTTAAAATAAATATTTTTTAACCCAGAGACACTCTCTTAAACGAAATGCTGATCAAATTTTAAGCTATATCATACTCGATGAGAGAAAATTGACCAACTTCTTATTATGGTTTTAAGTCATTTGATAAAAAAGAGATAAGAGACGTTGAAAATTCGATTTTTAATTTTCTTTCTATTTATAAATCAATAACTTGTTAAAAGCTAACCTTTCAAATGAATTGTAGAATTAATAAATGAGCGCTATGGTAAAAATAAATTTCGAGATGAACTCTTTACTAATTGAGGGAGAAAAATTATGAAAAATTTAGGGCTTTTTCTTCTTTGCTTCATTCCTATCGCTCTATGGAGCGAGTCTTCTCAATCATTTGGAACTTTAGATCCATTTTTTTCCTACACCACTCAAGAATTAGAAGAAGTGCGCTCCATTCCTGTGACGAATGATCTATTGACACAAGCAAAATTTGAGAAATGGGATCCTATTATTTATGATTTAACAACATTATCTATGCCAGATGGCTTGACAACACGCGTCATGGCTTATGTTTATGTTGCACAACGTGATTTTGCTCTTTTGTCTTATCAAATTTCTCAAAAATGGGCAGGGAATCCCGATGAATTGATTCTTAACGTTATTCGTCTTGTTTATCCTGATTATCATGCTTCACAATCAATTCAAAAGGATCCTTATTCATCAAAACTCGGCGAAATTGTTTTTCGCAAAATTGAAAATCGATTTAAACAAGAGCAAGCCCACCTTAAAGATTATGCAGAAAAAAAAGGACCAAACTTTTGGGATGAAACTCCCCCTTATTTAGGCCAACGGTTAGGCTCAGGCAAGCCTTGGCTACTGACCTCTCTAAAGAATGTTCAAGCTATTCCACCTCCCAATTTTAACAGTATTATTTGGACTTATGGCATTGAGCAAATTAAGCAATGCCAAGCCCGTTTGACTCCAGAGCAACGTCAAGCAATTTATTATTGGGGAGGTAAAGAAGGGCCAACCTCTGGCAACTGGTTTGCTATTGCTAATCAGTACTTAAAAGAGAAACCTATGTCGCTTCCCGATTTCTTGCTTACACGCGCGCTATTAGCGATGAGTTATACAGACTCGATGATTGCGGCTTTTGATTCTAAGTATACCTATTGGGTTGCTCGCCCTCATATGCGTGATCCCGCTATCGTCCAAATCATCGTTTGTCCAAAGCATCCTAGCTATCCCTCCGCTCATTCTGTGACATCAGCAACAGCCGCAACTATTCTTACTTTTTTATTTCCAGAAGATAAGCAAAAATGGCGCCAGTTAGCTATTCAGGCAGGAAATTCTCGCATCTGGGCAGGACTGCATTTTATGTATGATAATGAGCAAGGATTCATCCAAGGAGAAAAAGTGGGAAGCACCATTATCGAACAACTCAAACCTATTGCCCTAGAAAAAGAACGCAATCGAAAAGCTGCTAATCATGAGGAACAAATCTTTTCATTAGTCACTTACTAAAGCCTACGACTGACTTAGCTAAAATAAAGGCGGGCATAAAATCACAATGTTATGTTCGCTTTTCAGCCTGCGGACGATTTTTTTGCGTGAAAAGCATCAATTTGTTCAAATGTCAAGCTAAGGGGTGGATAAAGAAGATCATTGTTCCACCCTTTCAAATCAAAATGCCACCATTCAGAAGGGCATTGAATAAAGCCCTGCTTAGCCATGACAACGTTTAGCAAAGTACGATTTTTTAAAGCTTTTTTAGAGGCATTCAAAGAGTGACTATGTGCTCGTTCGCTAAAATCGTCAAAAGCAGTTGGCATTTCCAATTCGTTTCCTTGACTATCGACTAGTGTGACATCCACAGCTGTTCCACGTGTATGGCGTCCTTTATTTTTGGCAGGATTAGCAACATATCTTTCATCTTGAATGATGTCCCACATAAGTTGTTGAACTGGAAGCGGACGATAGCCATCATAAACTTTAAGATATAAATCGATAGGCTCTAATTCATCTTGAACACGACTTAACGCTGCTGCTGCTTCTTGATGCAAATAGCAAGCAGCTTTTGGATAAACCGCAAATCCCAAAAAATTATGGAGGGTTGCATACCGAATATCCAACTGAATTCGAGGATCTAGAAGGTTAATTTCAATGAGTTGATAGGCAGATTCTTGCCAAATTGCAAGCGTCATATAGGCCTCTTGTAAACGAATTACCGAATTTAGCTTTGGATGAAAAGATCGAACCATCCCTTCATAAGCGTGATCTTACTCACCTTTTGAATATTTATAAAAATTAAAATTTATAAAATCAGCTTTGAAAAATTGAATAAAAATAAATTTAATGATATGGAAAGGTAAAAAGGAGAAATCGCTTGTTTATTTTTATTAGCCTTCTAGCTTTTAGCGTCATTGGCTTTTTTATTCACTTGTATGTCAGCAAAGAACCTAAAACTCCTTTGCGGATCGTTGAGCTCTTTTTGCTTTATCAACTTGTTTTCAATGTTGGATTAATTAGCTTATTGGCATTCTTTGGCTTAACTTTTATGCCTGATTATGTTGCTGAATATACAGGATGGCCAGCTTGTCCTTTTGAACAGCAACTCGCAAATGTGAATCTTGGATATGGCGTGCTGGGAATTATGTGTATTTGGAAAAGAAATGATTTTTGGCTTGCTACGATTATTGGATTATCCATTTGGCTTATTGGGGATGCAATAGATCATCTTGCTGATATGATTTATAACAACAATTACGCTCCCGGAAATGTTGGAATTCCTCTTTACACAGATATCATTGTTCCTGTTGTGCTCATCATTTTATATTTCCTCTATAAGCATTTGCAAAAGAAAGAGTATTCTTCTATTCGAAATTAAAGCTTACAGCAGGATTTTGACAGACGCACTTTGTCTGAATGCAAGATTGTATTCAGACAAAGCCTTGAACTGTTCTTTTCAACTGCAATGATTAATGAGACTTTAAAGGAAAAATCGCACGCTGTTGCGCAACAACCGGAACAGGAAAAAGCAGATCGTAGATATCAGAAAGACTGACTTCTAAATGATTTTTTACTCTCTTGATTAAAATTTCTTGAGCCCCTGCTCCTGGAACTGTTCCTTTACCAATATAATCTTCTCCTACTCGTCCAAGAACAAAAATATCTGAATCGGGAGGAAAACGGGGAGAAAAAGTCTCTAGTCTAATTGTATAAACTCCTAAATCTGAATCTGCTGTCAATACAGTTAAAATAAATTCAAAGTCTTGCCGGATAACGCCATTAGGTAAAATATCTACTCCTAAAGATGACCTGAGAGATTTTCCCGCAAGCTCTGCAAGAACATCCTTAGATTTATGTCGAGAATTTAGAAAAGAATGATCTTGTTCATTCTGCTCCTCGATTAATTCTTTAACAGTAAAATGATCATCTTTCATTGAAGCATAAAGTACCACAGTAACAAGAACAAAAATGATTCCTAATAAAAAGTTCTTCATTTGAATTCCTTGGTGAAAGTTTATAAAATCTTTTAATAGATAAAATAAAAATTTTTAAAAGAAATAAACTCGATTACATCTGCTGTTCCTGTATGTGCCTTTCTCAGAAACACACTCTCAGTGTCATAGAATTTACTATTCTGATTAATAAAAACTTTTTGTACAATATAGACTAAAAGTAAAATTCAGGTACAGATGGACAAAATTAATTTAAAAGATAAGCTGACGTTATTTTCAGATTATTGGAATCCAAGAATTGTCGGAGAGTTAAATGGTCAGCATGTCAAATTAGCGAAATTTCAGGGAGAATTTGTGTGGCATCATCATGAACTTGAGGATGAGTTATTTTTAGTTATTAAAGGCCGACTTTTGATGAAATTTCGTGATCGCGATGTTTGGATAGAAGAAGGGGAAATGATCATTGTTCCTGCTAAAATCGAGCACATGCCTGTCGCTCCAGAAGAAGTTCATGTCCTTTTATTTGAACCAAAGTCAACTCTTAACACCGGCAATGTGGATCATCAAAAGACTAAAAGAAATTTAGAACATTTATAAACATTCAACCTCAAATGTTTAATGATGACAGAGAGTGTCTCTAAAGGCATGCTGAAAACTTGATTGTACAAGTTGCTCTATTTGCTCATGGCTAAAAAGAGACAAGTTTGCTAGCACCTGTAATTCTTTAGAAAGTGTTGTCTGAAAAAGAAGGGGATCGTCTGTACAAATAACAATGGGATGTCCTTGTAGATAATAAGAAAGCCAAGGATGACCTGCATAATGATTGATCATTTCTACAAGTAAGCTACTTGTTAAGCAAACTTCAACAGGTACGCGATGTTTTAAAACCCAGTCTAATGCATCTGATGCGAGGTGCACTCCATGTCCAATACGATGAGGCTGCAATATTTCGAGAATGTCTTTTTGATTTTTTTCTAAAGGTGTCTCTCCTATATGAACAGTAAGTAGAAGACCGCCTTCTTTGGCGCGTAAAATTTCAGGAAGAATGGCATCAAGATTTCCGATGGTTGAATCACCTGAGAGATCAATTCCAACAACTCCTTTATCTTTGTATTGCAAGGCAAGATCGATGGTTTTTTTGGCAAATTCTAAGGAGGAGCTGCGTTGAAGACTCAGCAATAAATATCCTTTAAATCGATCAGATTCTACCCTTTTTATTCCCCTTAAAACAGCCTGTAAGTAGCTTTCTAAGCCATCGCCAAAATTTTTTAGTCCCGTACGAATTTCAGCATACACAACACCATCTTCTTCTAATGAACGACAAGTTTCATATGTTCCTTCTTCAATTTTTTCTTCCGTATTGACAATTTGACTTATCATGTTGAAAACATGAAAAATATTTTGATAAGAGATTCCTTGGGAAACAAGTTTCAAATTTTCTAAAAGCTTTACTTTTTGTTCAGGAGAGGCCAGATTCAAAAGAAAATCAAGAGGATAAGACCCACCGAGATGCAGATGCAATTCTGCTTTTGGAATTGAACGAAAAAAATTGATATCTTGTGTGTGCTCTACTTGCACTTCACAAAATAAGTTGTTTATCATCAGAATTCCAACAAAAAAAGAGGCCCATTTTAATAGAGGCATACTCATCATGCTGTAATGATTTTTAATGTTCCATGAGGATTCGAACTTGATGGCTAAATATTTATTATAATTTTCTACATATTCAAACGATGAGAAGTGATGGAACAAGCTTTTAGCGCATGAGTTTTGCTTGTTGCAAAGCTGGAAGCCAATCCATACGAGCTTGCGCTACTTTAGGAATGTCTTCTGTTTGATAACCTAAAACAACAGTTCGACTACCAATCGAGAAAACACGCCCCCATCCATGAATGCGCTCTTGTCCACCTTCTTTAGCGACCCACTCATAAAGTAAGTGATCTTTACCTTTTTCTAAGATATCGACATATACTTGGTAGTTAGGGAATTGTTTCGCAAGAGAAGCTTTAAAAGATAAAATGTTATCGAGATCTGAAGGATATTGATTCGCATTGGCTCCAAAAAACTCTTTTCTTTCCTCTTTCGAAATTCCTTTTGGAATATAAATCACTGTTTTACTTTTTTCGCTTTCGATCTTATTGCCAACTTCCCAATTTTGAACCAAATTTGGCGGCAATTGATACTCTACCTGCCCGATTCGCTCAGCTAAAACAGGCAACAGCATCAAACAACATAACACAGTGAAAAGAGATTTCATGCCTTATCCCCTGATTAAATGAAATAATTGAGAGGGACTATAGCGCAACGCTGCTATTTTCAAAAAATAAAATTTATAATAGAGGAAAATGAATCTCTAAAAACCACTATCATAGATAGATCTATCGTTCGGCTGATTGCGCGCCATTCGCTGCGCGATTTTTTTTGAGCGCCTTCTCAATCGCAGTTTTAAGCTTGTCCCAATCAACAATATCATCTCGATTTTCAATTTGAACGCCATCAACAAAAAGAGTAGGCGTAGACAAATGGCCATTCATGAGACGATTGCCATACATAGTATTTTTTACGATTTGGACACGATATTTTTCTTTTTCTACACAATCTTTTAAACGGTCCAATTGAATCGCAGGACTTGTCGCAGCTGCAAATTTTTGCAGGATTTCAATCGTGGCCCAATTTTCTCTTTCTGGTGGTTGATTTTTATAAATTGTATTCAGATAAGCAAAAAATAAATCCGAATTAGGATATTCCGCTTCTTGATCATAAACACATAAAAGCGCAATAGCGGCTGGCATAGAATGATGAAGAAAAGAAACAGGAATAACTGTATAAAGAATTTGATTCGTACTGATAAATTCTTCGTCTAATTTTGGAAAGACAAGATTGTGGTAACGCTTACTATCTGGACATTTAGGTTCTAAAAATGCCACAACTCGCACTTTTGCTTTTGGATATCCCATAGTTGGCTGTCCTTGAATATCAATCTCAAGCGCAACTGAAGAAGGTGCACTTTCTGCTAAAAGACCTGCTGCAATCATCAACATAATAGCTGAAATAAAAGACATGGCGTAAAAGTACACTGCTAACTCCTTTAATTTCATGGAATGATATCAAGCTTATGTTATGACAAATTTGCGAATCGCTGTAAATAAAAATTTGATATTAACAATCTACGACTCTGCCGCTAAAAGAACGTGATCTTGTCTTAAGGTCGCACCATAAAAGCTATTTTTAAAGAAAAGATCATTAACAAAGACACCTACAACCGCAGCAACCATTAAGGCAGGCAGTACATGAAGCTGATGAGTCATTTCCATCACAATAAGAATAGAGGTCAGAGGTGCTCGTACGACAGCACCAAGACACGCAGTCATTCCAATGAGAGAAAACAAAGTTTGTTCATCAGCTCCTAAATGAAACCATTCCGAGAAAATTCCATGCATCACTGTTCCCATCATCCCACCAAAAAAAATTAAGGGGGCAAAAATGCCGCCGCATCCACCTGATCCATAGCAAAAAGCGGTCGCTAATAACTTTGCTACTAACAGCCAAATGGCAGCATTCCAAAGAACTTCATTTTGTAAAGTGGCATGTAAATCATTTTCACCCAGTCCAAATGCTCCTAAACGGGCAGTCAATGCAAAAGCAGCCAATCCAAAAATCCCACCCATTAAAGCTCCCGTAGCTGGACGCAGCCATAAAGGAAGAAAAGAAGCTTGTTTATACCACTTCCGTAAAAGCAATGTTGACCACTGAAAACAGATTCCTGCTAATCCAGCAAAAATGGCTATAATAGGTGACAGCCACAAGACAGATTCCTTCATAAAAATGTTTTCTTTGATAGGTAAAGCGGCAATATCACCTGCTAGCAAGTATACCATACTGACAGAAACTGCCGAGGCCAGAAGACAGCGTCCCGCATAACGATTCATATTGCGTCCTTCCGCAATTTCTTCCAATACAAGCGTTACTCCCGCTAAAGGACTGTTAAATGCAGCAGCCAAACCGGCAGCGGCACCCGCACAAACAGCATTTGCTTTTGCATCCTGTGATTCTTTTACAGAGCTTGCGATCTTACTTGCAAGAGCTGCGCCTATGTGAATCGTAGGACCTTCTCTTCCCAAGCTTGATCCCGTTCCAATTGTTAATAACCCTCCGAAAAACTTTACCCATAAAAGATTCCACGAAAAGTCAAATTCTTCCTTCGTATAAGCCACTTTAACCTGTGGAATTCCACTGCCAGGAGCATCCGGTGCATATTGTTGCATAAGCCAGCCAACGACTAAAGCTGCACTCGTGATGAGCACTAATGCTATCAGGGCAAACAACCAAAAAGGAAGCTGAGATGCAACAACAATTCCGTTTTGAAAAAGCCAACCGGAACCATATTCAAAACCAACAGCTGCAATTCCAGCTGCTAAACCAATCAGAGCCGTAGCTAGAAAAAGAACGAGTTGACGGCGGATATACATGTTTTCTTATCCAATGGGAAGTTAATTTTTCGTATGTTCATTAATATGAAGTTTCATGATTAAAAGCCTTCTGAAACTCTCATAATTTTTTTCCATTTTTCTTTCTACTCCATACTCAACTCTGTTCTTAAAATTGAGCTCTATACGACAATTTAAATAAACAAACAAAGACTAAAACATCTATTTACAAATAATAAATTAAATATTGCAACACAATATTTAATTTATTATTATTTTTGCTTATATTTAAAACATACAGAGGTTACATGGGAATGAATTTAAATCTTGCAACTAAGACTTATCAGAATCATTTCTTTCATCCTTTGCTAGCAAATGTTAGCAGCAAAACGACAAAATTTTTAAACAAAGTGATTTTTAAAGAAGAAAAAAATTCAGGAACAGCGCATCGCATCGCCCTTTTTGCTTCTTTAATATTCGGATTATGTGCTGCTTGCTATTTGATCAAGACATATTTTCAAAAAATCAATCAAGTTTCTCCTCTCTCTGTTACACTCAAGACACAATTTTTGCGTGCTAAACAAGAAATTTTAGTCAGCAAAGGAATAGGAAGGCTGGATCAAAAAGAATTAAATTTAGAACAGATGAAATCTGTTAAAATATTTCTAACAATTGAGCATAAAGATCAATGCTTCACCGAAACCCATGTTATTTCTGACTTAGATCTTCATTTTAACCACGATCAACGTGCAAAGCAAATCTGCGATCAATTAGATGATCTTTCACTTAAATTACAACAAGTTATAAAATTTCATGCTCATTCTAGAACTCTATTCAAATTAGGCCTTCTTTTTAAAGAGAAAAAGCAAGGTGATGCAAATCAATTTTTTGTTTCATGTGTATACGGTAAGGCAACAATATGCCAAGAAAAGATGTCCAACCTTGCTATCGTGAATAATACTCATTTTCCTTATGCAAAGCAAAGATTGCAACTTCTTTGTGAGATGTTAGAAATTCCAGTCAAAGATCAATTTGATGGGCAAGGCAATTTGATTTAATGTCATTCATGCGTTTCTTTTTCTTGTGATAAGCAAATAAGCAATCAATACGCGATGAATTTAGTAGTTGGCGGATTAACAGTTTTTGCAGAGAGGTAACTCAATCGCCTATGTGGCAAGTATTTTTAATGTATGCTTTGTTCGGAAGCATTTTTAGTATTGGCAAAATAGGAATAGAAGCTTCGCAACCCTATTTCTTGACTGGAATCCGTATGTTGCTTGCAGGCTTGTTAATGGTTGGTTATCTCTATTATCGCGAGCCTAATAGTCTTAAGGTATCTAAGCAAGACTGGCCTCTTTTAATTTTAGTCGCTTTTTTCAATGTTTTTATTACCAACGCATTTGAATTTTGGGGATTGCAATACATGAGCGCGGGTAAGACATGTCTGATTTACAGCTTGTCTCCTTTTGCAGCTGCTTTAATTGCTTACTTTTTTGGAACCGAAAGATTGACAAGTAAAAAATGGTTGGGCTTGTTTTTGGGTTTTCTCTCTTTTTGTCCAATGATGCTTGCTCCTTGGTTAGATTCAGCAGTAGAAGGAAACAATTCAATAGAATTGTTGGCTGAAGGAGCTCTCACTATTTCCGCCATTACCGCTGTAATGGGATGGAATTTTGTCAGAAAGTTGACGGTAGAAAGACAAATCTCACATGCTTCCGTTAATGGCCTCAGTTTTTTATTGGCTAGTGCGATGTGTTTGGCTACTTCCTTTTTGATTGAAAATTGGGATCCTGTTCCCGTTTTTGCCTGGGCCGAATTTTCGCTTAGTTTATGGTACATTGTCATCATTCATAATTTGATTTGCTATAGTATTTATGCTTCAGCTTTGCATCGATTTTCTGTCACATTTTTGGCATTTGCAGGATTAAGTAACCCTTTGTTTGCAGCTTTCTTTGGTTGGCTATTTTTGGGAGAAGAAATAACAGGATTTTTTTGGCTGGCTTTTATTGGAGTTTTAGTGGGTTTATATCTTTTTTACCAAGAAGAAAGAGCTCCGCTTCAAGTCACATAACCTCGAGATTTAATGTGGATTTGTGCTTATTGTCGTTTCTTGCTGATAAGGTAAACTGACAGAAAACGTTGCGCCTTTATTTTCTTCACTTTCTACCCAGATTTTTCCACCATGTTTTGTGACAATTTTGTGAACAATCGCAAGTCCTAATCCTGTTCCCTTTTCACCAGCAGTGCCTATCGCCCCTGTTTTAGAAAAAGGTTGGAAGAGACGTTTTTTTGCTTCTGCACTGAGGCCTGTTCCTTGATCTTTTACGACCATGGTCACTTCTTTTTGGGAAGGAATCAATGAGACTTCAATTTTATCGCCTGCTTTCGAGAATTTAATTGAATTGCTGATAAGATTATTTAATACTTGAACAATTTTATTGGCATCGCCCTGCACAGAAGGAATAGGTTCTTTACAATTAAACATTAATTGAATGTTTTTAGTCTCAGCCAAACCTTTCAACATCTCAAGATTTTCTTGTATTAAACTAGGTAAATTAACAGAGGAGAGATGTAAAGAAACCGTACCCGATTCAATCACTGAAATATCTAACAAATCATTAATTAACTGCAACATGCGAGCACTCGATGTTTTCATACGATCAAACATTTGCATGAATTTTTCAGGAACTGTCCCTTTAAGGGTTTGTAATAAGACATCGCTATATCCAGATAAAATCACAAGAGGATTGCGTAAATCGTGCGCTGCCATTCCTAAAAATTGATTTTTTAACTCATTAAGTTGTTTGAGTTCTTCATTTTTTTTCTGAATTTCTTCATATGCTTGATTTAATTGTTTATAGGCTCGTTCAAGTTCTAAATTTTTTTGAATCGCGTTTGAATAAGTAGACAAAAGCAAACTTGTGATTTGTTCTTGATCGATTTGAAGTTGGTGATAACTTCCATTAAAGAAAAACTCCAACTTTTTTTTCGTAGTGGTTGTTTTTTGCAATTTGGTATTTTTTTCCGCATCTTGAATGGTAGATAAAAGAGTTTGAATATGACAAGGTTTTGTTAAAAAGCTGTCACATCCACATTCAATTCCTCTCACAACATCAAGCGGATTGCTTAAACTTGTTAAAAGAATAATGGGAATATGCTGATAAGCAGGATTCATTTTGACTTTTTTGCAAAAATCATAACCATTTAAACGAGGCATTTCAACGTCGCTGATAATGATTTTAGGCAAATTTTCGTGTAATTTTTGTAAACCTTCTATGCCATCTCTTGCAACTTGTACCTTCATACGATTTTCTTCGAGCTGCGTTTGAAGGAGAAGTGCTTGGGTAGGACTATCTTCTACAACTAAAATAGAAAGATTTTCAAATTCTTTAGAGGAATTTTGATTTCCTGTTTTTTGATCAGACATCATTTTGCCCTCTCAAATTTTCTTAGTTAAATGAACTAAAGCTGGAGCGATTTTATTTAATGGAAGCACCTGTTGAGCTGCGCCTATAATAATGGCTTCTCGTGGTATACCAAACATGATACAACTGCTTTCATCTTGTGCAATAGTATAAGCTCCTTTTTGCCTCATCAAAAGTAAATCGTTAGCACCATCTCTGCCCATACCTGTTAAAATAACACCAATAGCACAAGGCCCATAAGTATAAGCCATGGAATGAAAAAGACGAGCAATAAAAGGTTGAGAGTTGGCAGAGGAGTGATCTAAATGAATAACATGACCTTTTTTTACTTCCATATGGCACTTATCTGGAGCAATATAAACATGTCCTGGAATGGCACATTGGTTATGCTGAGCTAAGTGAATAGGCAAAACGGAATATTTTTGAATCCATTGAATAAATCCATCGATAAAACCCGCTGAAATATGCTGCACAATAAAAATAGGAACTGGAAAAGAAGAAGGAAGATGAGATAAAATTTCAGCTATCGCAAGGGGACCTCCTAAAGACGCACCTATCGCAACTGCTTGAATTTGTTTTGCTCTCTCTCTAACTAGAGGAAGCATGGGCAATCCACTGCTTTCCTTAAATCGGTGCTGCTTTTTAACGAGTTTAATTTCTGAAATCATCTTGATCGTTTTGATAATTTCTTGCGTTTGTATCTCATATTTTTCTTTTATAAACTTCGTTGGCTTTTCAATAATTGCTAATGCGCCTGCTTCTATTGCACGAAAAGCCATTTCAGTATTTGCTGTTGTATAACCTGAAGTAATAATAACAATGGGAATGGGTTTTGTTTCCATGATCTTTCGAGTGACTTCAAAGCCATTTAATCCTGGCATTTGAATATCCATTGTAATGACATCTGCACTTTCAGATTCCAGCCATTTTAGAGCTTCTTCTCCAGTCGCTGCCATTTTGACGACCTGGAGTTCAGGATCTGTTTCAATGATATGTGCAAGCAATTCACGAAAAACAAGACAATCGTCGACAATTAAAACTTTAATGATTGTTTTTTTCATACGATTTGAACGGATCTTATACAGCCAATTTCGAAAAGTTAACTTGAATTAGAAAGCAGAAATTTACTTCTTGAGGAAATTGCTTCTTGCTGGTCAGGATCAAATTGCAAAGATTGATTTTGATGAGAATCGCGTACTTCAGTAAGATTAAATTGATTCACAATTTGTCTAAGAGTTTTCCCAATAGAATCTAAAGCAAAAATTGTATTTTCGATTCTCTTCATATTATCTACTTGTTGGCTTGATGCATCATTAATGCTATTCATGGCTACTGTCACTTGATCAACGGCAATGAGTTGTTGTTGACTGGAAATCGCAATTTGATTGGCAGCTTGCGTGACATGTGCAATGCTTGCTACTAATGTTCGCATCGATTCATTCGTCTGAATCGATTGATTCACTCCTTTGTCGACAGCTTTTGATCCTTGTTCGGTTGCAAGAACAGCAGTACTTGTCGCATTTTGGATGTCATTCAAAATAGATCTCACTTGAACTGTTGCTGCTTTTGATTGCTCTGCTAGAGTTCTAATTTCTTGCGCAACAACTCCAAATCCTTTTCCTTGCTCGCCAGCTTTGGCAGCTTCAATAGCTGCATTGACTGCAAGTAAATTTGATTGCTCTGCCAAATCATTGACACTATCAATAATTTCTCCGATAGTTTGGCTAAGTTCACTCAGTTTAATAATTCCTTCGGATATGAAGTGCATTTTCTCGCTAATTTCATTCATGTCCTCAATTGTGTTCTTTAGCGATTTTTCACTATCTTTTACAACCTGAAGGGTATCTTCCGAACTTGTTAAAACTTCTTTTGCTTTTTCTGCAGAAATTTGTGCTGTTTGCTTAAGTTCTTCTACAGTGGTGGTAGTTTCTGCTACAGAAGCAGCTGTTTCTGACGAACCTGTTGCCAATTCTGAAATAGAAGTTGTAATTTCTTGGTTGGAATTTGCCAAAGACTGAACGTCTGATTGGATATTTCCTAAAATCTGCTTTAATGTGTTTCTTAGACGAATAATTGCTAAGCCTAAAATATCCTGATCAGATCGAGATTGAATAGAAACAGTTAAATCTCCATTTGCAATTGTGCTCAGCACTTCACTCATCTTTTTAGAAGAATCGACAACTTGATTAATGGACTTTGACAATGTATCTTTATTTGAACGTAGATCAGCATGAAAATTTAAATTACCAACGGCAAGTTTCTTTAATCCTTCAATAATCTTTTTTTTGTATGCAACCATGAGCTGAAGATTATTTAAGAAAACTTCTATTTCATCAGCAGTCTGTGCTTGAATTTGAATATTGACTTCCTCAACTTCCCCCAAAGAGATTTTTCTCATCGCTTCTGTTGCTATTTTTAAAGGCTGCAAAATACTACGTGTAATCAATATGGCTGTTGCAATGGAAAGAGCTAATGCTAAAATAAAGACAATAATCATCCAATCTTGACTGTGAGCAAGAGCTGTTAAAGCTTCTTGATAATCATTTTCTGTATCTTTAATATGCCAATTAATTAAGTTATCAACATCTGCTCTAATAGGATCAACAATAGAATACATATCTTGCTTCGCAAAGGCATTTAAAGCTTCAAGATCTTGCCTTCTCATGATCTCTTCTACTTCGATCAATTGAGCTTTGCTATCTAAAACTCGATGCTGCAGATCTTCGACAAGTCTTTGATCTTCAGGGCTTTTGACTGTATCTTGAAAGTCATTCTTAATAGTTTTCAAATAATTCGCAAGATTGGAGTCAAGCCCATTAAGAGCCTCTTTAATCAATGCTTCACCCCGCTTCCAAGTTTCAGAACCATCGCGTATCTTTTCAATGGTGTCCACAAAATTAATATTATACAATTTTCTTATCGTAAAAAGTTGAAAGATTTCTTCAACACTTCCTTCATAAACGTGATTAAGGCCCTTTTTTGCAGATTGAAATCCTGCCCAACCAATGAAGGCACTAATCAAAAAAGAAGCCATTAAAACTAAGATGAGGATCAATAATCGTGTATAAATGCTTGAGTTCTTAAACATAGCTTGACTTGGGTAATTTTATTTTTGATATAAATCAAAGAAAAAGAACTTACAATAAATTTTTTAATAATTGCAGTAATTCTTTTTGCGTAAAACTGCTCTTATCTAAATAAGCGTTAGCTCCAAGATCCATTCCTCTTTCACGGTCTTGCTGAGATCCTTGAGAAGTACAGATAATAATTGGAAGATCTTTTAACGAAGCAACAGCTTTGATGTGTTCTATTAAAGTAAATCCATCCATACGGGGCATTTGAATATCTGTCAAAATCAAATCCACTTTCTGCCTTTGCAAAACTTCTAAAGCTTCTACTCCATCTACCGCGGCTTTTACTTTATAACCAACTGATTCTAAAATACTTTTAAGAAATAAACGAGTGGTAGCAGAATCTTCAACAAGCAACACTTCTTTTTTAGGGGCTTGTTCTTGTTTGACTTCTATGGACGTCTGACTGACACTGATTTTTGTGGAAGAGTGAATTAAATCAATGGGATTGAGAATAGGAACCACATTGCCAGATTCCATGACAGTTGCGGCCATGATATTTTTGATATGTTTGCATTGCTTTCCTAATCCCTTGACTAAAACTTCTTGTTCGCTGTGAATCGCATCTATTCCAAAAGCAATCGTTTTTTTGACGGCTGAAACCAATACAACAAATTGAAAAGTTTGCCTTTTGCTTACTGGCTTTGCAAGTCCCAATAAATCAGCAAGATGAATATAGGAAAAGGACTGATTATCTATGACAATTGTTTCAAGATTTGTCATCATTTTGATTTCTTCTCCCTTAATTCGCAGCACACGTTTGACATGATGCGTCGGCATGATAAAATCATGACCTGCAACCGTAAGATGAATTCCTCTAAAGGTGGCTAGCGTTAAAGGCAAAATAAGTTTAAAAGTTGTTCCTTTATTAGGCTTTGATTCAATGATAACTTGTCCTCCCAATTTTTCTACTTTATCTACCACTATTCCAACTCCAAGTCCTCTACCCGAGAATTCTGTCACCTTTTGACTAGTTGAAATTCCTAATTGGAAAGCCAATTTCATTGCTTCTTCATCTTTTATTTCTAATGCTTCTTTCGAAGATAAAATCCCTTTTTCAATCACAAGATTTTTAAATTTTTCAATATTTATTCCTCTCCCATCATCTATAATCGACAATGTGACGTGATTCCCACTTGTCTCGGCAGCGGCAATTTTTATATTGCCAAAAGTGGATTTACCAAGTTTTTGCCGCTCTTCTGGAAGTTCAATTCCATGATCAATTGCATTGCGCACGAGGTGAATGACGGGATCTTTAATTTCTTCTAAAATTCGCCTATCGACTTCAATATCTTGGCCTTCAAATTCAACATGAATTTCTTTTCCTAGTTCACGAGCAATATTTCGAATCATGGAAGGCAGCGTTTCAAATAACGTATTCATTGGTTGCATGAGGACTTTCTTCATGTCTTCCAATAAAGTATCAACTATCGATTCTACAAAGTGGCTATTTTGCTCTGAAATTTTAATTAATTGATTTAACTTTTGTTTAGAGGCTTTGATATTTAGCTGCTGTCGATCTAAGAAAGCAAACATCTTTTGAATTGCTTCGATATGCAATTTCGTTTCTTTTTTATCTGGTAGATAACGTCTTAAGATTTGAGTATCTGAAAGCAAACGACGAATATCTTTTTCCTGGTTTCTTTGCTCGATTAGAAGGTCTTTTAGATCGACCACTTGTTTTTGCGAAAGAAGTTTGACCATCAACATTTCTTCTGTTTCTTGAAAAATCTGATTCATTTTGGATAAAGAAGTACGAATCCATTTATCTTGCACAATTTCTTTATTTGAAACATTTTGCTTAGATTCTAATTGTCCCGGCTTAGTAGGCAATTGTTCTGGTAAACGAGAAACTTTTTCGGTTTCTTTTACCTCTAATGTTTGAGGAGAAGAAGCTAAACCTGGACAGCTTTGAGTCAACGTTGCTGTATGTTGTTCCAGTCGTTGGATGATAGAAGAAACTGTTTCTTTATCGGGAGAAGTCTCAAGTGCAGCACTTAAAACATCTAGTGTCGCATGCAAAGTGTCGAATAATTCGGTTGAAGGTTGAAGTTGACCTTGTTTCCAAGCAGCAAGTACATTTTCAAAAATTTGACAAATTTGTTCGATCGTTTGATGACCAACAGCACGAGCAGCTCCTTTTAGGCTGTGAGCTTCGCGAAAAATCGTTTCTATTGTTTGTTTGTTTTCATCTGGAGGCAAATGTCCTTCGAGAGCAATTAAACTATTGGAAAGGGTTTTAAGATGTTCATCTGCTTCAACACGAAATGTGGCTAAAAGTTTGGCAAAAAATTCTTCATCTTTCATTTTAGTTCTCCACTGTCTCATCGACAATAATTAACTTACTGGAGATTAATTTCTTTCCATCTAGTATGACAATATGATCTGTTGTAATTCCTTTCAAAAAATTTTGCTGTATTCCACTAAAAGTTGGCGGCAAAGGTTCAATTTGATCATGTGGAATTTTTTGAATTCCTACAATTCCGTCCGTTAAAATGGCAAACTCCATTTCACTATCTTCAACAATGATAAATTTATGATGAGAAGAGGAGTCATGAGGTAAAGAAAAAAATACATTTAAATCTAAAATAGAAAAGACTTTTCTTCGAATATTGATCAATCCGCTAATAAAGGCAGGAACGCCCGGTAAAATTGTATACTTTTTATAAGGATAGACTTCTTTAATATAAAAAGTTTCAAGTGCATATTGCTCTTGACTAAGATGAAAAACCAACACTTCTATCCCATCTTTAATTTTTTCCTTTTCGTTGACTTTTGCCAACTTCTCTGCTCTTTCTTTCAAGATATGTGATTTTTCAAGTTTCATGATCTCTCCAACAAATGCAAGATTAGATCTTTTAAACACCCAGCCGTCAATTCATCCGTTCCGGGCACAATATCATCACTTTGATATTCTTCAAGAAGTTCCGCTGCTGTTTTAAAACTTCGCGCTGCAGTCTCACCATTTTTTCCTTGTTCTATTAATCCTAACAAGTAGTACGCAATAACAAACTTAGGATCGAGAAAAATAGTACGCATTAAAGATTGTTTTGCTTGCTGTTGATGATTTAAAGCATGTAAAATCATAGCATGCAAATAATAAAGTTCTGGATTTAACTTCTCTAGTTTTAGCGCTTGCTCGCACCATTCTAATGCTTGGGAAAAACTTCCTTGATTGGCATATAAATGAATGAACAAAATCAACTCTTTGATGTGCTGCTTAAGAAAACTTGCATTTCTTCGATGGGAAGAAAAATAAGCTAATAGTTTTTCAATTGCTTCCCCATATTTTTTTTCCTGACTCAAACTTAAGCATTGTTGATAAAATTCTTCTGACTCATCTCTTTGATTTGCTTGTTTTTTAGAAGATTCCTTTGATGTCAAAGAAAGAACTTCTTGGTCTTTTGAAGGGAGAAAATGAGAGACAAACGGCGGAGTTCTTTGCCTCATTTCAACAGATTCTGCTTTCTTTAAAGAAGTTGCTTTTTTACTAGCAAAATTTTCTACTGTTTCCATCTCTTTTTTGAAAAAAACAGTTCCGTCAAATTGTCTCATTCTGAGACGATTATCCTTCACAAAAGGAACTTCAATTGCACTTACTCCTAACCACCCTTGATTCTGAAGAGTATCAACTAATTGATGAGCAGTTTTCTCAATTTGCTGT
This sequence comes from Parachlamydiaceae bacterium, assembly GCA_044226925.1. GTDB lineage: Bacteria > Chlamydiota > Chlamydiia > Chlamydiales > Parachlamydiaceae > JANWJE01. The sequence continues at coordinate 661,638 of JBGAGC010000001.1, read as the reverse complement.
TTGCTAAAATAGATCAAGACATTTTGACATAAAACTAAGTCCATTTCTTGCGTTTTAGTGATAATATGAGGATAAGTTTGCTCTACTAAATTAATATAATTAAAGGTGACTTTATCGCGAATTTCGGGAATAAGGCTAAATGTTAAGTCAGAATTTTTAGTAAAGTATGTCTCAAGAATTTGGTTAGGAGTAGAACGAAAAGACCAAGGTTTGTAACGTGCTCGTTGGGCTTGGCGCAAGAACTCTTGATTGAGATCTGATCCCAATACAAATATATTCCAATTTTTAAAATCTTTCAAAAGACGATGCAGAAGAATGACAATAGAATAAGGCTCTTGTCCTGTGCAACATCCCGCACACCAAATCCGGATTTTGCGATCATATCGATGACGATTTAAAATATCGGGAAGAATTTGATGCTCTAATGCGCTAAAAAATTGAGTGTCGCGAAAAAAATAAGTTTCGCTAATTGTGAGATGGCGGGCAAAAAAGGAAATCACTTTTTTATTTGTCATGTTTTGCTTAAGCCATTCTATAAACTTTTCTGGATTAGTAAATTCAAAATTTTGTATGGCAAGCAAAAGCGTCTTTTCAAGTTCATTCCAACGCTCAATAGGATAATAAAGTCCTATAAAAGTGTTGATATAATTGGCAAACTCGGCAATAAGTTTTTCTGATATGAGATGTTTAGCGCTCATTCCATCACCCGCTATTTTACTGTGATGGTATGGCTAGGAAGAAGCTTTTGGAGATCATAAAGTAAAATTATTTCTCCTTTCTCTTTTAAGACATGTTCCACCGCATCAAAATTAGCTAAAACTTGATGAGCAGGAATTAAATCTTCTTCTAAAAAACTTTTGACATAGCAAACAGTGTCTACCCAGAGTAGAATTTGATTTTGATGAACATGACAAAGAATAAAGTGATCGGTAATCTCAATTTCTTTGGCCGAAAACCCAAGGCATTTTCTTACATTGACGACCGGAATCACTTGGCCATGAAGATTTAACACTCCGCCAATATCATCAGGGGCGTGAGGAAGCAAAGTCATTTCAGCAGCTAAAAATAGATAATCAACAACAGCTAAATCAATTGCATATTGTTGATTTTCAATCTTCCAAATCAAGACATCCATGGACGGTTCTCCTCCGCCCGGAAATTAAACTTTTTATTATTGTTATGCAAGGGAGGAAAAAGTTTAATTAGAGCAAAATCTAAAGAGCTGAAAATGAATTGACATCAATCTATTTGCTAGCTTTCTTAGGATGAGTTAAATAAATCTCTTCTACTTGCTCTAAACTAGAGACACAACATTTAAGATCGCGTAATTTCCCAGTCATTAATTCATAAACCCAGCCATGAATAGAAAGACGTTGACGGCGCCGCCAAGCATTTTGCACAATGGTTGTATGACAGATATTATGAACTTGCTGAAGCACATTTAATTCAACTAACCGATTACTTCTTAAGGTTGGATCTTCAATGTCTTCTAATTCTTGTCGAAAACGCGCATAGACATCTCGAATGCTTGTCAGCCAATTATCGATAATCCCAAGTTGACGATCTTCCATTGCAGCGCTCACTCCTCCACAACCATAATGACCACATACAATGATATGAGGGACTTCTAAGATATCGACCGCATACTGCAAGACTGAAAGACAATTAAGATCTGTATGAAGAAAAAGATTGGCCACATTGCGATGAACAAAAAGTTCCCCAGGCTCTAGTCCCACCACTTCATTGGCAGGAATACGACTATCAGAACAACCTACCCATAAGTAGGTAGGCTTTTGCCCTTTAGCCATACGTGAAAAATACTCTGGATCTTGACTAATCCGTTTCTCTGCCCATTCTTGATTGTTATCAAAAAGAACTTTTAATTCTCTCATGGATGACCTCTTGAATCTAAAAAATTTGGTATTCTTTGTTCTTTTTAGAAAAAATAAAGAATATCAAACTGGTTAATTGATAGGATATTTCATCAACCATTCATTAGAAAATAAATTTATCTTTTAATAATTAATTATGAGCAAAATTCTAACAAAATTAATTCTTTATATCAATGAGTTATTTCAATAAAAAACCTGCAGGAGCTGGACCTAAAAATTTTGACTGGGATAAAGAGAGATGATAGCGTGTAAAAGCTAGAGCTGAATCAATATGAGGAAAAAGGTGAGAGGAGCCAATTGTCTCATCCAACTTTGCTGCTTTAAAAGAGGCAAGAACTTTAGGTTGTACTCCAGAAACTAAGAACAGAATATTTTGTTCTTGGCATTTCAAAGTAAAACTCTTTAAAGCTTGCAAACCAGTTGTGTCTATCATGGGAACTTGGCGCATGCGTAAAATGAAAACGTGTGGTTTTCCTGTCAAACGGCGCAATGTTTCATTGAGGAGATCAGATACACCAAAGAAAAAGGGCCCCTTCATTTCAAAAACAATGACATCTTCAGGAACATCTCCTCGAAATAAAAGATCTGAATCTTGCTTTTCCAGAGTTTGGTGCGCATCTTCCGAAAGTAAAACACGGCAAGCTTCAACAGTGGTAGAATCGCTCATTTTCTTCAAAAAGAGAATCGCAGACAAAATAATTCCAACTTGTACGGCAACCGTTAAATCAATTAAAACGGTGAGTAAGAAAGTGATCACTAAAACAATCGCATCACTCCATTCACTTTTTAAAATCTCAATAAAATGCGGAAGCTCGCTCATATTCCAAGCGACAAAAATCAAAACAGCAGAAAGTCCTGCTAAAGGAACTTTTGCTGCTAAGGGACTTAAAAGCAACATGAGTAACAATAAAGTGACAGCATGAATCATCCCCGCTACAGGCGTTTTTGCCCCCATTTTGATATTCGCTGTAGTCCGCGCAATCGCTCCTGTTGCAGGAATACCGCCAAAAATGACAGAGCCAATATTCGCAATTCCTTGTGCCATAAGTTCGCAATTTGAACGATGACGATGACCCGTCATTCCGTCTGCAACTAATGCTGAAAGAAGCGATTCAATTCCTCCTAATAAAGCAATCGTAATAGCTGCTGGAAAAACTTCTTGTACTTTTTCTAAACTGAAAGAGGGAAAATGAGGTGCAGGAAGCATGCTTGGAATGCCGCCAAATTTCGTTTCAATCGTTTCAATAGGCAAATTAAAAAAATAAGTGATCGCAGTTGCTAAAATCACAGCTAAAATTGTTCCTGGAAAACGGGGAAAAAAATGACGCAAAATAAAAATTAAAGCTAACGTTCCTGCCGCTAGAGAAATGGCGCAGAAACTACAGGTATGCATATGAGAAACGTAAGTGGACCATTTGTCAATAAATTCGGCAGGGACTTTGTCAATCGTCATTCCAAAAAAGTCTTTAATTTGCGAAGAGAAAATGGTGACAGCAATCCCAGTTGTAAATCCTGTTGTCACGGGATAAGGAATAAAGCGCAGCAACACTCCACACCGAGCCAATCCCATGAGAATGATTAAAATTCCTCCAATTAAAGTTGCAAGCGCTAAACCATCATAACCATACTGTTGAACAATCCCATAGACAATGACAACAAAAGCTCCCGTCGGACCACCAATTTGAACGCGACTGCCTCCTAAGAAAGAAATGAGGAAACCAGCAATAATTGCAGTAAATAAACCTCTTTCTGGAGCAACACCTGATCCAATAGCAAAAGCCATGGCAAGAGGCAAAGCAATAACTCCAACTGTAATTCCTGCAAAGAGATCGCTCCAAAAAAGGGATAAAGAATAGTCTTCTCGAAAACAAAGGAAACTATTAGGAATATATTCTTGAAAATAAGACTTTAATTGAGTGAAGGATTTCTTCATGACTCTTTGCCTCACTTGATGGAAACAGGGTGGAAAGCTTGCTCAAAGCAATTCTCGCTATTAGATTAGCATAAAAAAGAAAATAAATAAACAAAATCATCACAAACAAATGATTGCGAGTTGTTTAATACAATTAATGTGATTAAACAAATCCAAACCTTAATAAATTAAGGTAATAGATAACAATTTAAAATTTATTTATCTTCACTAAGATTTTTACGGTAATAGCTTGCAATCAAAAATACTTTTTCCCATTGCTTCCTTAATCAAATGAAGCACATGCAGCGTTCCGCGAACATGCTGACTGTCGCGCCCTAATTGATCGCGAACAAGCATAAAATGAGGCAAGGGATGATTGGCCCAAACATCTTCTTTCCCAACATGATAGGAAAGGTGCGCATGTTGATGCATTGGGAAATCTACTTGCGTATCTCCAATAGTAACGATCAATGCATGTGGATACACACGCATTTTTTCTTCGAGATGTTTTTGAATAGAAACACCTTTATTTATTTTGCTAACGATAAGAAAATTAAAACTTTCTTGTTCACGCTGCGCAAACCCACCCGCTACTTGCTTTTGTTCTATAGGCAATAGCGAAAGAAGCGAATTTGTTTCTTGTAATTTCTGCTTCAGATGTTTTAAAGCATGTGCAATTTTCCAAGGAGGATTAGAACTGTGCGTCTCCAGACATGCACCCGTACTGATTAAACGAAAACTTGGATCAAATTGCGAACGAATGGTGAAAACAACTTCTTTAAATTCATTAGCTGTAATAGCTGCTGGTTGCTGTTGGTTTTTTAGCATTAAATGAGGCAGGGAAAATTGTAAATGCTCTGCTAAATTCTTTTGTTTGTCAGTTCCATCATGCTTGACTTCTTCTAAGAAAGCATCAAGTAAAAGCTTGCCTACTTCAAATGCGATTTCAAGTGAGTATCCGTCTAACATTTCAACTTGTCCTTGAGGATTCATTCGCTGTCCGCCAAGCGCTCCATAAAGGGTCACTGTTTTCTCTTGAATTTCACGGACAAAAAAACTGCCGATAGCTTGATCTAATGTCGCATTTGTTCGCCTCCATATGTCGACCGAAGGATCTTGTCTAATAGGCGTTCCAGAAATGAAAGTCATATCAACTTGATAGCGGGCTATCAACTCTTTGATCGCAGAAACAATGCGTGGATCCGCACCATTTTCTGTACTTTCTCTTACAACTCCATCAACATCACAAATGAGAATCACTTGTTCAATCGAACGTCCATCTTGAAAAGCAAAAGGAATATAAGTCTTGGATAAATTAGAAATTAACATAGATAGGATTGCTCATCTTTTGCAATTGCTTTGATAAACAAAAATTAACCTTGAAAGAAAAATTATTGTAAACCATTTGTCCATAAAACATAAAAGAAATAAAACAATGTCAAAATCAATCCGATCAGTCCCCAAATAGCACCATTGCGACTTCTTTTTGTGGGATGTTTGTCAAAGAAAATAGCCCAGATGGTTAAAGAAAAGCCATAGAGATACATGACAATGTAAATTAAAAATGTTTTGATATCCATACTGCTTTGTCATTTATAATGATGAAAAAATAAATTTTATTTACACCTCAATTTTATGATAAAAAAAATTTAGATAAATAAAAACAAAATAAAAAAATGATTGTATCAATATCCATCAATCAAGTTATAATATTGAGCCTTTATTAAGTTAAAATTGTTTAACACATTGAAATAATAAGATAAAGTTTCTTAACATATTGAGGTAAGATGGTAACACAAGAAGTTGCAAAATCACATTCAGGACCTAGTTCACTTTGTGAGGCTTTTTCTCAAGCAAATATTCCAGCAAAAAGTAAGTGGCCACAAAACGGGTTACGAAGAGCTCAGATAGAAGAGATTAGTTCTTTTATCGTGGGCCATATGAAACAAATGGAACATGCTAAAGAATTTAAAGCTCTTTTTAATCTAAGTTCTGATCCGAAAGAATTTTTTAATCGTTTTGAAACCGTTAAAACGACGATTTTGGCTCAAACAAAGATTTTTCAAACGCAATTTGCCAAAAAAAAATATCAAAAAATTAAATCCGAAATTATTTCCCCAGAGCAAATTCAGCGGATCAATAATTTAGTGAGTTCATTAATTGAAGATGTTAAGAATATTAATGCTGCTGAGGTATTTACGGAAATGTTTAAAGCTCGCATTAAAAAGGGAACTGTCCGTATTTTACAAACAGATGATGCTTTAGATTCTCTTCCAAAAAAGACAACCAAAGAAAAGGACAATCAAGCATCCTTCGAAACAGAACAAGTCGTGAATAACTTCTTCAAAAATATTGCCGACCATATTTTTAAAGAAGAACAAGAACTTTATGAATCTTATCGCAAAAGTCTTTCTCTCAATAACGATGAACTAGACCACAAAGAATTTATCTCTTCTACGGCTAAAGAAACATACGAAACTTATCTCAAAAATGTACGCACAAAGTCATCTGAATTGTTTAGAAAATATTCTATACAACAAATGGAATCGGCCTCAGAGAAGGCGAAACCGCAGGTTAATGATATTGTTATGTACACGAAAGACAAAAATTCAGACACAACATATTTTGGCCGCGTCTTAAAAATTGAGGAAAAAACAATTAAAATCCGCAATTCTAATGGAACTGAAGAAACCTTAACTCAGGATAGAATTGTGCCTTTTATTATGTAAGCTTTCCTAATAGAAGATAAAAAGGACATAAAAGACATAAAAAACTGAACTCACGATGGCTTTTATGTCCTTTTTGTCTCTTCTCTTATTTAAATTTAAAAATTAAACTTGACTTTTGCCCAATAAAATTTATGTTAGAGTTGATTTCAGAACTGAAAAATCAAATCACATATAGGGTATTGAAAGATGAAGAAGGCAAGAAAACCTGTCTTTTACATGTTGTTTTTCTCAGGTTTACTTTTGCTTGCCATTTTGATCATGCAACCCTTAACCATTCTTCAATTTGGCGATTATATTGACGTCTTGTTCCCAGCAGGATTGATTGGAGTGGAACAGCGCAATCTTCTTCTCATCATCCAAGCTCTTATGCTCCTTGTCATTATTCCTGTTTACATCCTGACTTTTGTTTTTTCCTGGAAATATAGTGCTCTCAATCCAAAAGGCAAATATGATCCTGATTTAGTCGACAACAAAATTGCAGAGTTTATTTGGTGGGGTTTTCCCATTGTGATGACTTTGATCGTCTGCGTACTAACATGGATCAAAACCAAAGAATTGGATCCTTTCAGACCGATTGAATCCAACAAACAAGCGATGACGATTCAAGTTGTCGCTCTGCAATGGAAATGGCTATTCCTCTACCCCGAAGAAAACATTGCCACCGTCAATTTTGTCCAAATTCCTAAAAATGTTCCTATTCGCTTTCTGATTACAGCAGATGCTCCCATGAATTCTTTTTGGATTCCAGATCTTGGAGGACAAATTTATGCAATGCCTAAAATGAAAACAGAATTAAATTTGATCGCGAATGAAGAGGGAGATTTTAGAGGTTCTTCAGCTAATATTAGCGGTGAAGGATTTTCCGGCATGCATTTTGTGACACGCGCTTCCTCTGAACAAGACTATCGTCAATGGTTAGAATCTGCGCGGCAATCCTCAAAAATTTTAGATCTCAAAGAATATCATCAATTAGTCAAACCAAGTCAAAACAATCCTGTAGAAATCTTCCGATTGCAAGACACTAGTCTTTTTGACCAAATCATTAATAAGTATATGTACCCACAAGAAAAATGAGCAAGCCATGTTTGGTAGATTAACTTTAGATGCTTTCAAACACGATAACGTTCAAAATGGCGCTACTTTTTCAATGATTTTCAGTGCAATCATCATTATTGCTTTGATTACTTACTTTAAACGTTGGAAATGGTTGTGGAATGAATGGATTACCACCGTTGATCCCAAAAGAATTGGAATTATGTACATTGTGGTGGTTCTTGTGATGTTTTTGAAAGGCTTCGGAGATGGTGTCATCATGCGCATCCACCAATCCCTTTCAGTTGGAGATTCCGAAGGGCTTGTTTCTGCTCGGCACTTTCAAGAAATTTTCTCTGCCCATGGCACGACGATGATTTTTTTCGTGGCAATGGGTGTTGTCTTTGGCCTTCTCAATCTCATTCTTCCCTTGCAAATTGGCGCTAGAGATGTCGCCTATCCTTTTCTCAATGCTGTCAGCTTTTGGCTATTTGCTGCTGGGGCTTCCTTGCTACTAATTTCTCTTGGTATTGGACGCTTCTCAACAGCTGGATGGCTAGCTTATCCTCCTCTCTCAGGATTAGAATATAGTCCTGACGAAGGAATTGATTATTGGATATGGATGATTCAAATTTCAGGAATTGGAAGTACGCTATCAGGAGTGAATTTCTTAGTCACCATTTTGAAAATGCGCTGTCCTGGAATGAAAATGATGAAAATGCCTATTTTTGTTTGGAGTGCTTTATGCTCGATGATTTTGGTTATTTTTGCTTTTCCTATTTTGACTGCAACTCTTTACATGCTAACCTTAGATCGTTACTTAGATATGCATTTTTTTACTGCAGGTGCTGGCGGTAATTACATGATGTACGTCAATCTCATTTGGGCATGGGGACATCCGGAGGTCTACATTTTAATTCTGCCTATTTTTGGCGTGTTTTCAGAAGTTGTTCCAACCTTCTCTGAAAAAAGATTGTTTGGATATGTGTCTATGGTATGGGCGTTGATCTTAATTGCCTTTTATTCTTTTATTGTTTGGCTGCACCATTTCTTTACTATGGGTGCAAGTCCTCATGTCAACGCTTTCTTTGGTATCATGACGATGATCATAGCCATTCCAACTGGTGTCAAAATTTTTAACTGGCTATTTACAAAATTTCGTGGGCGCGTTCACTTTACATCTCCCATGTTGTGGTTCTTTGCCTTTGTCCTCAATTTTACTGTTGCAGGAATGACGGGTATTCTTCTTGCCTCTCCTCCGGTCGACTTTCAAGTGCATAACAGCTTATTTTTAATTGCTCATTTTCATGGCATGGTCATTGGTGGATTTCTTTTTGGCTTTTTCGCCGCTTTCACTTATTGGTTTCCCAAATTTACAGGATTTTTCCTCGATGAAAAACTCAATCGCTATGCTTTTTGGTGCTGGTTGGCAGGATTCTTAATTGCTTTTATGCCGCTCTATATGCTGGGATTTATGGGCGCAACAAGACGGTTAGATCACTATTCAGCATCTACTGGATGGCACCCATTGTTTGTGCTAGTCGCTTTTGGCGTTCTGATCATCTTTATCGGAGCATGCATTCAATTTTTTGGTTTGTTCTGGAGTATTAAAAACCGCAAACAAAATTGGGACCACACAGGAGGCGATCCATGGAATGGCAGAACGTTGGAATGGGCGACGCATTCTCCTCCTCCAATCTATAATTTTGCCATCATCCCCACGGTGGATCAGATCGATCCTTTATGGGCAATGAAACAAGGTCATCATCCTACTCCTGAACAAAACTATGAAGATATCCATCTTCCCAAAAATACAGCAATGGGGCTGTATATCGGAATCTCTAGTCTTATCTTCGGCTTCGCGATGGTTTGGCATATCTGGTGGCTAGCTATTGCAAGTTTTATTGCCATTTTGGCATGCATAATCATTCGGCTGTCTGCTAGAAAAGATGAACATGATGTCATTTCTGTAGAGGAAGTAAAAAAGATAGAAGCTTCCTACCAAAGGAGATCTAAAGCCGTATGAGCAAAACATTAACGATTCATCATGAAGATACACTAGAACCTTTTCCAGACACACGGTCCCCTGACCCGCATCAAGATACTTATTCTCGGAATGTGCTTGGATTTTGGATTTATTTGATGACCGATTGCCTTTTATTCACAACTCTATTTGCAACCTACGCCGTCCTTCATCATGAAACATTTGGAGGACCTTCATCTCGTGATTTATTCAGCCTTCCTTTAGCCTTTACCGAAACAATGATCTTATTGGTTAGCAGTGTCACATGCGGCTTTGGCCTATTGGCTTCGCTTCCTAATAAGAAAAATCAAGTCATTGCCTGGTTAGTCATTTCATTTTTATTGGGCATTTCCTTTATTGGACTTGAACTAACTGAATTTACACATCTTGTGCAAGAAGGGCATAGTTGGAAACAAAGTGCCTTTTTATCGGCATTTTTTACGCTTGTAGGAACACACGGATTACACGTTTCTTTTGGTTTATTATGGCTTGCCGTCATGATTGTCCAGCTTGCCTTATTTGGCATCACTACAGTTACCTTTCGAAGACTCGTCATTTTTGGACTGTTTTGGCACTTTTTAGATTTAATCTGGATTTTTATTTTTACCTTCGTTTACTTGATGGGAGTCATTTAATATGACCACTGAACCAAGCTTAAAAGACATCCAAAAAGAGTGGCATGGGACGCTCAAGTCTTATATCATTGGATTTCTTGCTTCTCTTTTACTAACAGCAACATCTTTTTATCTTGTTGCCTTTCGCGAACTTTCTCCGCATGTTTTAATTTATACGATTATTGGCCTTGCCGCTATACAAGCGATTGTCCAAAGCATCTTTTTTTTGCATGTAGGACAAGAAGCTAAGCCTCGCTGGGAAACTATAACATTTTGCTTTACGCTGATGGTCGTTCTAATCATTATTATTGGATCACTATGGGTCATGAATGACTTAAACGAACGAATGATGCCAGGTATGGACAAGGAACTCTTTCATGATTAATTACTATTTAATGACTAAACCCGGAATAATTCTAGGAAATTTGATCACTGTTGCTGCAGGATTTTTACTAGCTTCAAAAGGACAACTTTATCCTGCTTTATTTTTAGCGACTCTTATTGGCCTTGCTTTCATCATTGCATCTGCTTGTGTCTTTAATAACTATATCGATCGACACATCGATAGAAAGATGAAAAGAACAAGGACCCGTCCTCTTGCTGCAGGACTGATTTCTACCTATAATGCGATTGTATTTGCCATTATTCTTGCCATCATTGGAAATGCTATTTTGTTTTGGTATACCAATGCTTTAACAGTCGCAATCGCAAACATCGGTTTTTTTGTTTACGTCGTCCTTTATAGCCTTTGGAAATCACGCACTGTTTATGGTACTGCCATTGGTAGCATCGCAGGCGCTGTTCCCCCTGTTGTGGGTTATTGCGCTGTCAGCAATCATTTTGATTTAGGTGCTCTAATTTTATTTACCATGCTGGTTCTATGGCAAATGCCTCATTTTTTCGCGATTGCCATGTACCGCTTTGACGATTATAGAGCGGCAGAAATTCCAGTTTTGCCGATTAAAAAAGGAATGTTAAGAACGAAAATTCACATGCTCGCTTATATCATAGGCTTTATTGTTATCGCTGCATTATTAACGTACTTTAATTATACGGGATATATTTATTTCATTGTTACTGTAACCCTTAGTTTAGCCTGGCTGGCGCTATGCATTAAAGGTTTTAATAGCCACAATGAAAAACTTTGGGGATGGCAAATGTTCCGTTTATCCCTTGTTCTCATTACAGCTGTATGTTTTGTCATCCCCTTTGATGTTATTTAAAATTAACATAAAAGCTCAATTTAAAGAAAGTTAGGTCAAAAGGATTGATTAATTATGATGGCTGGTATTTTTCTGGTTTTTGTTTTTGCTTTGCTTGCCATTTATTGGAAAAAACGAGAAATCGCTATTTCACTCATTTTATTGGCCCTGGGACTTGTTCTAATCATGTTTTGGCATCACGCAACAAATATCTTAAACATTAATTTATGAAGTGATTGAAAGGATAGACCCATGACAATCTGGCAAAAAAATTTCAATAGCCTCGTGATTCTGACTATTGTCGGAATTTTATTAGGTGCCTATGGAGTCCAAATCCTTAAAAACGAACAACCTTGCCCTTTGTGTATGCTTCAAAGACTAGGCATGATGGGTGTTGCAGCCTCTTTATTGCTGAATATTCAATTTGGCATTCACATGACGCACTATGCGTTGTGTTTGCTAAGCAGTTTAATCGGAGGAGGAATTGCACTTCGACAAATTGCTCTTCACATTTGCCCTGGATTTCCTACCTTTGGAGAACCTGTATTGGGACTCAGCCTCTACACTTGGTCTTTTATTATTTTTGCTTGTTGCATTCTTGCGATTGCCCTTTTACTTGTTTTATACGACCCAGAAGAAAGTCGCTTAGAAAAAGATGCTAAAAATGTCTTCACAAATAGCGCATTTATTGCTCTTTTTTTAATTATTCTTGCCAACGTAGTGACCACTTTCCTCCAGTGTGGCTGGGGTCCTTGTAAAGATTGATCAGAACAAGCCTAACAAAGGCTTGCTCTGAATTTGTTCTGAATAGAGAAATGTTTAATAAAATTCGACTGGCTTAGCATAAGGATCTTGGGGATCAAATTTAGGCTTGATGCGAGCTGTTACACGCTCGAAAACATCATTGTTATCTTTGATCCATTCAATTGTTTTTTCTTCTAAATAAGGAATAGAAGATATATCATCGAGCCCTGAATATTTAGAATCAATCCCATGCATTTGAAAACGCATATAATTATCTTCTAGAAGAGGTTTTAAAAACTTACCTGGACGACTTTCCATACCAGAAAAAATTGCATTTATTACAACAGGAGCATCTGAAATAAGTCCAGCATTTGCTAATCTCTTATAGGAAACAGAATAATCAACTTCTCCTGTTCCAAAAGATAAAACTTGAATATTTCGTGAATGTGGCGTTAGCATTTGAGCTTCCAAATAGGCCGCTATAGCAGGATTATTTTCAACGAGACCCCCGTCTAAACCAACATGCGTTTCACCATTGATGTTTAGCTTAGCTGCTGGCAAATAGCATGGAGCAGCTGTCGTAGCCCGTAAAACTTTAGTAATTTTATACATTGTTTTATCCAAACTTTTTTCGGCTTCTCTCGATTTGAAATATAAAGCATCATTAGCTGTCGCATCGAAACAAGTAAAAATAGAAGAAGCAGATAAATTAGAGGAAATATCCATGCTATCATCTGTCAATTCATTCAAAACCTTTTCAATTCCAACGGCTGAATATTTGGGCCACAGTATTCCGTCAAACCAAGGCTCAATCCAACAATGATTTTGATGAAATACCTCTCCTATTTTCTCCTTCCAAAAAGAAGGAAGCTGAGTTGCTTTAAACAAGGGCTTATCATTTTTATGAGCGACATAAGCGGCAGCTAAAAGTCCACCTGTTGAAGTTCCCGCCACTAAATTCAAAAACTCAGACGCTTCTAAACCTACTCTTTTAATGATTTCATTCATGAAAGTCATAGAAACAATTCCTCTTGTTCCTCCACCATCAAAACTAGCCACAGTAAATTTTTTGTCCGAAGGAATATACTTTGCACTCAAAACAACCCCTTCTTTAGCCTGGCTATCCTTAGCATAAGAACTAGATGGATCTTCATTAAGATTAAAAGTGGAACGACCCGTTGGCTCCATATGATACCTCTTTAAGTTAGTTGCGAACTCCTCACTATACGTCAATTCAAAAAATTATTTCATCTCTAACTTAGAGTCTGGCTCTATGGGAATTTACTTTTGATTAACTTATCGAATTTAAAAGATTTAAAGGCAGCTAAGAACGATGTAACATTTTTGTACAACAATTATTCTAACAATCCAGCTTGTTCCGCATGATAAGTGCATAAAGTATGACACCACTCAAATTTATAAGCCCAATTTTCATCTAACGCAGCCCATTTTTGAGCTTCTTCATAGGTCACCCCCATGCTTTCAATTGTTTTGACGATAAAACAGCAATCTTTCTGCTGGCATCTCATCAAAAGCTCATTAAAGAATTCATCTATCTCTTTGACATCAACACGATGTTTAGAGTTCATATGTCAATTTATCCTTGTTTAAAGCGAATGAATAACGTTGGTTACGACACCTAAAATATGCAATTCGGTATCCCCTGTAATTTCAATAGGTCGATAGCTGTCATTTTCTGCAATAAGTTGAACCTTATCTTTTTCGATCGCAAGTCTTTTAACTGTGAGTTCTCCATTTACAGCCGCAATAACGACTTTGCCATCAGTTGGCTCAATGCTTCTATCGACAATTAATAGATCGTTATGGAAAATGCCTGCTTTGATCATCGAAGAACCATAAACTCTCAGCAAGAAGGTTGTTCCAGGCTTTTTAATTAAGAGCTCATTTAAATCAAGCGTTTCTTCAACCTCTTCGCTCACCTGATTGGGAAGTCCTGCTGAAATGGCGTCTTGATAAAAAGGTAGTCGATAAAATTTGTTTTGTACGCATCTCAAAACATTTTCAACTTCACTGATAGGGATTCGTAGAGCAACAGTAGGCTCGCCAAATTTACCTGTTCCCTTTGGTCTGCCAGAGCCTGTTCTTTTTCCACCTTTGGGCATAAAAAAAATCTCCTATTGATTATTAATTCTGATTATCGTACAAAAATCAAAAAAGAGCAATTCAATTTATTTTTACCTTAGGTGCAAGTAAGATGACACAAAAAAATTTTTCATTTTGGTTTTGTACTCTTTTATCAGGCGTAGTGATTGGAATCGCAAGCCAACGCATTCCAGAAGCTTATTCTAACTCTAAGGCTTTTAAACCGCATTCGTATTCCTGTTATTGCTCACAACAACACGCGCTTGCTCATCAACCCGTTTCGTCTTTTCAAATTCAACGATCCGGATGTACGTTTGCTTGCGATAGACGTTATTCGAATTCTAAGTGGGTTTATGAAACAACGCCTTAGAAACAAATAACTTATAAAATTTGTTTGATGATTTAACCAAAATGATTGTCAATCAAATCACGAGATGCAGTAAAAGTTCTCTATCATTTCAGAATAGCTGCTTCTTAAAAAAGCCAGCAAAAAATGTCAATCAGATAATTTTGGGGCCTAAAATGGCAAAGGAGCTAATTCATGAGTCAAACAGTTACTTTGGAAAGTGCAAACATCCAAATAGCAAACTCTTATGAGCAAATTCGATTATGCTATAAAGTCATGCGCCAACTTCGGCCTCATCTCACAGAAGAAGAAACATTTGTCCAACAAGTCGAACGTCAAATACAAAATGGCTATTGTTTAGTTTATTTGGAAGATCATGAAGGAATAAAAGCACTAGCTGGCTTTCGATTTTTAGAGTTTTTAGCGTGGGGAAAAGTTTTTTATATTGACGACCTTGTGACAGATTCAGAAACACGTAAAAATGGTCATGGGAGTAAGCTTCTAAAATGGATTATTGAACAAGCTAAACAAGCTGGATGCGATCAAGTTCACTTAGACAGTGGCCCTCAACGCCATGATGCTCATCGACTATACTTAAACCATCGATTTAAAATTATTGGACACCATTTTGGTTTAGATTTAATCATTTAAAAATTGCAGTCCTATCTTTGAAAAAGCTGGTTTTATCTTTGGAAAAAACCAGCTTATCTTTTTCTAAATTTCACCTTATTTCTCAAAATTAATGCCTTAGCACAGGATGAAAATGGCAAGTTCCTCGATGAACTTTTTTAATATTGCCTTCAATGGTGAAAGGCAATCCTAAATTTTTGTGGGGCGGCTCTAGCTTGAAAATGCTTGAGCCAAATTGATTTAGCGCATAGCCCAATTCGCTAAAATTTTTCACAAGTTTAAGACAAAGATGACTTGCATTCAATGAAGTGGCTGAAAAGCCAACTAAAAAACCACCACCTTCTATTGTTCCGCTGCGCGCAACGATATTTTCCTCAACATGTGCTTTCACATGTGCAGTTCCTGAGCTTTGTAGGTTGATGTTAAAACCATCGTGAACATTTTGACACACGTTTTTTTCAATTTCTAAGCAAAGCCGACCACCTGCGTTAACGCCTTGTGTCCCAACAAATATGGCGTCCCCCGTTTGCCCGATATTGAAGACAATGTTATCTTCCACGCTTGCTTTTACTTTTCCTGATGGAACATTATGAGCGATAATAATTCCCGTAGCTCCTGTATTAGAAACAATATTTTTTCTGATTCCCACATGAGATGAAATAGAAAAATTTGCATTTAATAGATGAATTCCTACACCAGAGGCTTCAACAATACCAAGAACATCTAAGATGTAATTGTTTTTAATGATCAATTTGCCCGAGCAATTAGGCAAATAAATGGCTCCATTTTGGACTGTGCTAGAATTACGCCTAAAAGTTCCAATGACGTTCTTTTTAATAACAGTATGCTTAATTCCACGTGTTTGAGGACCAGCAGGATTTGGATCACCACCTAAAATTCCATCACCATCTGTGATATCTACAATATTAAATCCTGAAACCTCGCAAGAATTAGCTAAAATAATGACATGTCCGCTTGTATGGGTGATACGCGGTAAAGTAGTGCTAGGTGCGCGCACAATTAATTTTTTTTTAGGAAATTCAATGCGATGAGAAACACCGGCACCTAAAAGCCTTTGCCTGTTTTTCATCACAAATCCTTGGTCCATTCCTTTCGTTGTATGGTCTCCTGGAAACACAAAAATCACATCTCCTGGCTTCGAAGCTTCTTGAGCTGCCAAAAGGGTATTGAAAGGATTTTTATAACTTCCATTACCAAAAAAAGGATTAGTATTATTCACAAACCAGATTTTAACTGGCCTAATAGAAATCTTTGCTCGATTGAATTCCTCTATTGCCTCTTCAAGCTGATCAATATTTACAACAACAGTATCTTCTGTTAACTCTTCTAATTCCTGATCAGCAAAGAACTGATCCGGAGTTAATTGATCAAAAAGTTCTGCAAAATTAAAAGAAGCAAAACAAGAAGCGCTTAAAAATAAAGCCACGGATAATAGAAACTTCCACATAAAAATCTCCGCCTTAAGTTAGATTTTCATAAATGAAAGGGATGAATTTAAACTCAAAACGGACTTCTATCAAGATATTTTTTAATTTCTTGCTATTCACTTCTTTATTTCACTTGAAAAAGCGATGAATTTCTGATTTTGTAAATTAATAAAAGATGACAGAAAAAGGCTCATTTCATCAACTTTCTAATAGCAGAGGCTTTTGTCATGGCATTTTATAGAAAATGGCTAAGTATTTTTGCTTGTATTTCTCTTTTTTGTGGCAAACAACTTCTCTTGGGAGATGATTTTGAGAAAATAGCAATAAATCAAGTGTTGAATCTCGAAGTCATCGGCGATGAAACTATCCTTTATTTAAGGCCTAATACAACCCAACTTTTTACAGAATTATATCAAAAATATGGATTGCTAAATAATCCTCCATTGAATGTCATTGAGCGAGTTCTTTATCTCGATCAAGTAGGAGCACCTACACCTTTTCCCTTGCAGCCTGCTGATCGAGCGATATTAGATTATGCAGAGTCCATTCTTCAACAATTTCAAAGTTTCTTAATCTCATCTCAGCATTTTTAAAACAAAAAAATGCAGGTCAAAAGCTTCGTCAAGATGCATATGATATGCTTAGTTAAACGTCATGCCATTTTAAGCAATGAAATTCTATTAAAATATCCAGGTTCAACGATCGTCAGTTTAGCTGGCAGTCCTGCCTTATTCGTACATTTATTTGATTCTAGAATTCCAACTAAAAGTGCTCGTGAAGTCATTTTTGAAGACACTCAATCCAGTGTATCAGGAGGCATTCCTTTTGGAACAACAGATGAATTTTTCAGAGTCAATTTGACAGGATATAGCGGAGAATTAGCTGAGTTTGCTAATCGGCTTGCAGGATTTAAAAAATATCAAGCCAATGATTTTCTAGTGACTTCAAAGAATGTCTGTACACAAATAAAAGTAACTGGAAGTAAAAAACAGAAAACTCTTTATGTCGCCAATCCAAATGATTGCCTCATAAAAGCAAATGCCAAACACGGTCCCATTACGATTGTATTACCAGATTTTATTGATTATAATGCCAGCAATATCATGACCATAAAAAAACAGACCAATCCCATCATCAAGTACAAATAAAATCAGGCAATTTTACTAAAATTTTAAAAAGGAATTCCGAGCAAATCCAAGTGCTATGGACCCAGCCAAATTTTTTAGATGGAAAATGGAGTATCTACAAAAATCAAAATAATCCCCCGCTGCTCTCGCATCCCTAAGGAATCAATCACAGCGGGTTTAATATTACAAATTCAGCAAAATTAGCTTCCGTTTTCTTAAAATTTAAGGTTCACTTCCACTGATTTTTACTAAACTTCCATCAAGTGAAAGCTGTCCATAAAAACTGATATGACTATTTAATGTTGATGTTGTCGTTAAGTTCTGTAAAGACCAATCTTGAATAAAATTATGCGCAGAATCGGTCTGAATCGTGAATGTCACTTGTCGATAAGAAGGAATAGGGAAAGATTTAACGGTTGAAATTCCACCTGGATAAATAGGATTTTGCAACTCAATCACAAAATAATAAATTCCATTCTGCTGATTATAGGATTGAAGGGCTAATGATTGTCCTGTATTCGTGGTAATATGCACGCGACTAGGATCCAAAGAATTTAAATTCAAGAAAAGACGTATGCTGGGTTTATAAATCACTTGAGCAGGCCAATAACTGTGGTTATAAGCAGTCGCTTTAACAGAAATTTTATTAGAGGATTGACTTATCAATTGAGTTTGAATGTAGTATTGACTAAGAAGTGTTGGTGTAGATACATCATAAGCGGCTGGAAAATTGTCTAAAGCACTACCAGGATAGAGATTGCTTAAACCAGCTACCATACCCTGAAAGCCAACGACATAATCCAAAGCCGTTTCAGTGGATTGATAATGCTCACGATCATCATTATATTGATCATATTTGTTAGGACCTCCTACCAATGCACCAAAATCAATATGACGATCTGGAACCTTTTTTAAAGTTGTATTGACTTCATCTTCTATTCCAGACCATCCTCCTTGCGCTGTGGCATGTTGAATGTGTGTCGGCCACTTAGTGCCATATCCCACCAAATAGCTCATTCCGTTGGAATTATTCCCAAGTATATAATCAGCTTGTCCTTTAATCCATTGCTGGATTTGTAATGCTAAAGCAGGATCACTGCTAGAAAGACGCTTGCTAAAAGCAAGAGCTAAAAATCCCATATTTGAAACATAACTCAAATTTCCTTCACTGCTATAAGAAATAAGCCCCTGAGGAGATTTTTTTACTTTTTGCCAAATTTTGATCCAATTTTTTAATCCCATTTGATATTTTTGTCTAACCGTTATTGTGGGTGCTAAATCACCAAGAAGAAGATAGGCGCCTGCAGCATTGTTTGACCAATTAGAACTTTCGGCATCTAAGCCATAAACATCAGTCGGAATATAATTCATTGCTTCACTTAAATAAGAGGAATTGCCAGTCGCTTTATTTAACCAAGCAGCTGCCAGGCCTAAATAAATCTGTTTTGCTTCAGAAAAAGAATCATAAGAGTCGTGAATCAATAGATCTCCTTGCTGGGCAACGGCATCAGAATAAAGACCCGTATAGCTTTTTCCAAATTGATAAATTTGTTGAGCCGCCGTTAATAGTGTTTGAGCATAGGATGGATCACCATACAAATTAAAGACAACTGAAGCAGCAGCAAGTGCAGCTGCTGTTGATCCAGCTAAATCTGATCCTGGATATTGAGGATCGACATAATAAGCTTTTCGTGGTTGAGCTTGCTGTTGATGCAAGATATCTAAAACTTCGTAAGGAACATAATAATAATCATGATCAACGTCTGTTGTTCCTACTTGCGCATACAAACGCTGCTGCTCAGGATGCCAAGCTTTCAAAAGATAATCTGTTCCCCATTTTAAATTATTCAAAGCAAATGAAAGTTGTCCACTTTGAACATAGCTATCTCCAAATTCATAAATCGACCAAGCTAAAATCGTCATTGAATAGGCATACGGAAAACCATATTTGATATTATCGCCTGCGTCATAATATCCACCCGATAAGTCCACTATTGTTCCATCAAATGCTTTAACTTGCGCATCATTCAGAGATGAATCTGAGCGCCAAGGCACTCGATTATCCGTTAACTTTCCAGAGCGTTGGGCATCAAAAAAATAAATCGATTTTTGTAAAGCCTCTGTATAATTAGCCTGAAAGGCTGTTACTCCCTGAGCATATATAAGGGATAAGAAACATAAAGTAGAAAACCACATTTTATAAATATTAGACATAAAGGACCTCCTAATTAAACGGTGGCATCAAAAGTCTACCCTAAATAAAATTTTATTATTATATAGAAGTTACGCAGTTAAATAATTTTCATAGATTGGATTCTCTAAGTAATTTCTAACAGCTTCCCTTACAATTTGAGTTTTAGCTTCAAACCAAGAAAGTCCAGTCTTAAAGCTAAACCGCTCAATCCTTAAAAAGGCACGAATAGAAAAACCAATATGGTTTTGCTGTGCGATGCCAAGACGTGCTTGGCATTTTTCTACTCCACAGTATTGTTTGATTGCCTTATGATAACTTTCAATTGCCCAATATTTTTCTTTAACAGTAAGTAATCTCAATTCATTCATCCCTAAGAAGCTGGTTGCAAAGTAATTAATGTCTCCATTTTGAGAGACAAACTTAAAGACCTTGATCATTCCATAACCTCTTAAATGGACAATTCTACCTTCTTGCGGAATATCGACTTGAGCTATCGCTCGGTTTCCTGTGTGGTCAGGATCGATTTGACGATTACTTTTCAGTTGAGTAAACCAATCCCAACCTAATTTCTTAATTATTTTAAGGTTATCCAAGCTAGAATACCAAGAGTCGAAACAAACAAATTTAGGAGAAAAACCTCTTTGTTTTGCCTCAGTCAAAAGATCGACAAAGTGTTCGTTTTTTGTTTTTCCATCACTATGGTAAATACGATAATCGACTGGAATGTGACTGTCTCCATCCGTCCAAAGCAACGTCTGTAAATTGATACCCTTGACAACTTTATGATGCTTGCCTGACCAATGCCACGTTACAAGCTCTATTTTCTCTGCATACAGCTTATCTAGCGTTGCATCATCTAAAACTAATACCCCTTCTTTTAAATTCACATGCTTCTTGGCTTCTTCCCATAAAGGCTCTGATCCGGGTTCTATGCGATATAAAAGCCTATTTAATGAATCATGATGCGGCGCATCATCCTTCTTTGGTTGAACTTTTGCCGCCTCTGTACAGGTATAAGTTTTTTGAGTCGCAACTAGAAAACTTATGTAGTCATATTCATTGCATCTAGGTTTATTCATCTTATTCCTCATGTGAATTTACCTAGATTTATTATCGCATAATTAATTTAAAAATTATTTAACTGCGTAACTTCTATATTATAAAAGAACATACAAAAAATCACTCTAAACCATTATTTATTAATCATTTAATATATAAATAAAGTGAATTTCTTCGAATAAAAGGTGAAATAACATTTTCTATTCTCAAGATGAGATCAATTAAAACATTATTTCAAACAAGTTTGATGATCAAAAAATTCAAGAAATAAATCGTCAAAAAGAAGTGAGGATAAAAAAATCGTAAATAATTGCTTCATAGAGGAATTGGAATGCTCCTATGAAAGGAAAGATCACAACTTGATTTATCGTACAAACCATCCTGATAAAAATGATTTCTTAGTAAGCGCTAGTATTTTGAATAACACGCCCTGCTTAAAATCATTCTTCATTTTATTTATTATTTAATGAAATTCTGAGAACCCTTGACGAATTTAAATAACTAATATTTACATATGGCTTAAGAAACGTTCTCTGATTGGCTTTTTTATTTGACATCCCATTTATTTCATGATATGCGACGTTAGCGCAGGCTAGCATAGGAGGATAGGATGAAAATAAATATTTTTTTGTTAGTTAATCTTATTTGCATACTCACTATTCTTTTGATGTCTATTCCTCTATCTAACCATGCGGAGGACATCTCCGAACAGGAAGCACATGATATTGGGGTATCTGCTTATCTCTACTTTTATCCGCTTATTACCATGGATTTAACTCGTAAGCAAATGACCAATGCAGAGCCTGGAAAAATTCCCGGTTATGGACCAATGAACACATTTGCCAATGTACCAGAATATCCTACTGCAGACATGAAAACAGTTGTACGTCCTAACTTCGATACGCTTTATTCCGTCAGTTGGCTAGATCTTACCAAAGGACCAGTCATTGTCTCTGTGCCTAATACGCATGGTCGTTATTATCTGTTACCAATGCTAGACATGTGGACGGATGTTTTTGCCTCTCCGGGATGGAGAACGACAGGAACTCAAGCGCTAAACTTTGCAATAGTCCCAACCTCTTGGGAAGGTAAACTACCTAAGGATGTCCAACGTATCCAGGCACCCACACCATATGTATGGATTATTGGACGTACTAAAACAGATGGTCCCGAAGATTATGAGGCTGTCCAAAAAATACAAGCGGGTTTCAAGATTAGTCCTTTAGCGGAAGGGGAAAAAAATTTTATGCAGGAAAAGGAAAAGATTGATTCAAGCATCGATATGAAAACTCCCCCTAAAAAACAAGTCGATGCCATGCCTGCTGGCACATACTTTGCTTATGCAGCCGAGTTATTAAAATTGCATCCTCCTCATTTAACAGACGAACCTATCTTAGCCCTTTTAAAGCGCATCGGTTTTGAGCCAGGAAAAAGTTTTGATATCAATCATCTTCCTCCTACAATAAAACGAGCATTAGAAAGAGCCCCAGCAGACGCGCTTGAATTAATGGAGTGGAAAACACCCACTATCGCAAAAAATGAAAATGGATGGTCCATGAATACAGATACTATGGGCGTCTATGGCAATTATTACTTGAAACGCGCTATTGTGGCGAATTTAGGGCTCGGAGCAAACCTTCCAGAAGATGCTATTTACCCTTTAAATCTTTATGATGACAAAGGCAAGCCTCTTAACGGCACCTATCAATATATTATTCACTTTGAAAAAGGGAACACCCCGCCAGTCCAAGCTTTTTGGTCTATCACGCTTTACGACCAAGAAGGTTATCAGGTAACGAATCGTTTGAATCGCTTTGCCCTCAGTAGTTGGATGCCCTTTCAATACAACACAGACGGTTCTCTAGATTTATATTTTCAATATGAAAGTCCAGGCGCTGACAAAGAGGCCAATTGGTTACCCGCTCCTAAAGGTCCCTTTAATCTTACCATGCGCCTTTACGCACCAAAAGAAGCTGCCCTAGTAGGCAAGTGGACTCCTCCGCCTGTCAAACGTCTGGAGGACTCTCAAAACTAAAGAGGTAGCTGCAAAACATAAAACTTGTGAATGCTAATTCTTTTGACCCAGCCATATTTTTAGATGGAAAATGGAACATCTATAAAAATCAAAAGAATCAGCCCTTGCTTTCTCATCCTTAGAAATTCAATAACAACGGGTTCAATTATTCATTGACTAGAGCACTAGCATGTTGGAAAACAAGCCTAATTAAGCTCGCTTAGTCGTTGAACCACTATTAATAAAGTTTTGAATGCGAGCACGCCTGTTTGCACGACGGCTGGAAAAACGAGAGCTAATAAAGAGAGCGATAAATTCAGCAACTGCCCCATATCCAACAAATGTGGAACCTCCCCTCGCTTGCTCTAATTCATTTAATGTTAACTTTCTCATAGATTCCTCACAAAAATTTACCTATATTAGAGATTTTATTAAAAGGGTATAAAAATTAAATTATTGTTATTAAAATAACGCGCAAAATTTCGATCCCAATTTAAAAAAAACAAATTAAATCATAAGAAAATTAAACAAAGAAAAATAAATTACATCTTCCTATTTCCTATAAATTATTATAATACAAATAAATTTATAGATCTAATTCTTTGAATGATTAACGTAATACTGTTAAGAGTATCGTCTGTTAACCCAAAATTCGCGATAAAAATTCAATTCCTCCACTAAATGTTAAGCCTGCAAAACCAACTTTCAACATCTAAGAGTTTCTTTAGGGGAAAAGAACTCAAATTCAACCTATTAAAGGTTATTTAACAGGCTTTAAGAACTTAATCATTAGAAATGCTTTTTGCGGTGAAGTGTACTTTTTGTGCTACAATTTTCTTCTCCAAGAATACAGTAAGCTATTTCAACGCCATTACCTCGAACAAGAATTTGTTAACAGCGCGACGCGATTTTCAGTCGCCACTGCGCTAGCGCTCCGGGCTCTGAGGCTATTTTGCGTGATCCACCGTTTCCTCGTCCGAAGGACTCGGTCACGAGTGGGGCTCAAATCAATCGTCCTCCAGACTTCAACAGCCATTAGCGGTAATGATATAAGTTACAACGAGAATAAAAAATTAGTGCTATATGTTTTAATAGTAAGGAGCAAAAATTGTGTTGGAGTCCAGAGGACGATTGATTTGAGCCCCACTCGTGACCGAGTCCTTCGGACGAGGAAACGGTGGGTCACGCAAAATAGCCTCAGAGCCCGGAGCGCTAGCGCAGTGGCGACTGAAAATCGCGTCGCGCTGTGGCGTTGAAATAGCTTACTGTATTCTTGGAGAAGAAAATTGTAGCACAAAAAGTACACTTCACCGCAAAAAGCATTTCTAATGATTAAGTTCTTAAAGCCTGTTAAATAACCTTTAATAGGTTGAATTTGAGTTCTTTTGTTTTCTAATAGAATCTTTTCAAGACATTTAAAATATGCTTTAGAAGGCCAGTTCATGACAAGCTTGAGATATATTATCTAGATTTTTTACTACTTGAAATAAATAAAATCTATTCTTGATAATTTTGAATTGATTGATAGAATTAGACATGGACAAGTCTTGAATATTTAGGGAGACCGATAACTCAAATCAATTTATTCAGTTTCAAATAATGTCTAATATCCCATAACACATGTATCAGATTAAGCCTCGTCTAACTGACATAAGGCATGGAGACCAAATATGAAACTCAAATATATTACCTTTGCTTTAGTAATTGCTACAGCAAACCTTTTTGGGGATCAATCCTGCAAAAGGCCAGTCAAAGAAAAGAGACTTGAGGCTGATATCATAGTCCTAGGTTGCGGAGCAGCAGGTTGCGTATTGATGAACCAGCTATCGAAGAATGGTCTCTTTTCAGTATTAGGCATAGAAGCGGGTTCAAATTTAACAAGTGATCCAGAAATAGAAGCTGTAGGTCTTCCAGCACTCCTATTACCTGCGACAGCAGCTTACAAGTATTTTTGGTGGGGATGGAGGCAAACCGAGCCGCAGCCAATGCTTAATGGAAGAGTAGGTGGTGATTGGATAACAGGAATGATGCTGGGAGGTGGTTCATCGGTTAACGGGTTATACTATGGTCGTGGTTCAAATGCCTTATACTCACGTTGGGAAGAAATTTCGGGCAGTAATAATTGGAGTTTGGACAAAATTTTGGAAACTTTCAATGCTCTTGAGAACTACCAAGGATTGATCATTACACCAGATGCAAGAGGAACAAAAGGTCCTGTCAACGTCCTACAGACACCTACAGTATCGCAGATGACAACGGACATCCTATTGCCTGCATCACAGGCAGCATTTCCTGGAATTCCAACGGTAGTAGATTATAATGATCCGAGTGTTGAAAATTGCCTAGATACTCGTACTCAGTGGTTAATTGATTCTACTGGTAACAAACGAGTAAGTAGCGCAACAGCATTTTTAAATAGTGAGGTGATGACGCCAGAAGGTTACGGAGTTAACGGGCATAAACTACGTGTGATCTTTGATGCTGTAGTTGATAAAATAGTCTTTAACAAACATGGTCGTGCAAAAAAAGTAAAATTTATCAAAGACGGTCAACTTTTAGAAGCACGTGCTCGAAAAGCGGTTGTTTTGGCAAGTGGCATCAACAGTAGCAAAATACTCCAGCTTTCAGGCATAGGACCAAAGCAAACACTAAAAGATGCAGGGATCAAACCCGTGTTCATCAATGAGAATGTAGGAAAACATCTCAAAAACCATCCACTTATGTCCATTACTTTGCTAGCAAATCCCGCAGATAATGGCATACCAGATGGAGCGCCCTATGCATTTACTATCCATAATGTCTACTTACCAGTAGTAGGTGGTAGTGCCAGTGATCCACGAATGCTACAAATTTTGTTCGAATTCATTCCAGCCGGTAGCTTGACACCGTTTCCTCTACTTATCCTTGGATTTGAGCTTTTGAATCCAAAAAGTGAGGGAAGTGTCATCATTCAAAGTGACAACCCATTTCAGATAGTTTCAGCGAGTGATGGCGTTTACCAAGATCCTATAGATCTGCAGAACATGAAGAGTGCCATCAAAGTCTATATTCGTGATTTGCTTGGACAACTAGCCCTTGTCAACCCAGGATTGCCTTTCTATAAACCCATTCCACAAGACCCCATCAACACAGTTATTGCTTCCGGTTTTGATGATGCGACGGTTGAAGCGTATGTGAAAAATAACACTAATCTTGGAGCAGATGCACGCCATTTTGTATCGCACTGTAAAATGGCGCCTCTGAAAGCCGGTGGTGTAGTAGACGGCAACACACGTGTTTATGGCACAAAGAATTGTTTCGTAGTGGACAACTCCATCTGTCCAGAAATTCCCAATATCAATACGACTGCATCCGCTATGATGATCGGATTGCGAAGTAGCAAAATTCTAAAACATGTCTTGCGCAATGGAAAATCAAATGTAGAAGAAAATTAAAACGGATTTTTCGAGAAATTTAGCTTTAAGTTAGTTTATTTATAAGAAATTCAATAAGTCCTTCAATATTTCGTTTTTCTTCGTTATAAAGATCGATTGATAGTGAAAAATTTTCCTCAACTTAATCACCAATAATTTTAAGCTTACTTATTAACTAGCTGTGCAGTCATAATCAACACGTCTCTTTTAACACTTTCAGCGAACGGTTCGATTGGCTCAACCATATGACCTGAATCTGAATTTTTAAAAATAACGGCTTGATTAAAACGAGGTTGAATAAGTACAATAGGGGCGTCAGAGTTTTTAAATTCTGTTCGAGTAACAGGCTCACCACCATATTGCAAATGAAGATTACCACCCTTCCAAGCATTTTCTTGACTTAAAAGAAAAATCATCGAGTAATCAGCAATTTCAGATCCATTATTAGTCGTTACCCGGTCTCTATGCCAAAACATTCCACTCTTTGTTGAGTTTTCTTTATGAACTTCATTTCTATCTAGATATATTTCCAAATTGATTTGCCGATTTTGCATAGATACTCCAAAGTCCTGAAGGGTTTGCAAAAAAAGCATTGTGAGTTTATCTATAGGGACATTACTAGCATGTGATTTAGCATGTTCTATTGTAAACGATTGATCCTTTTGTTCTGCCTTAAAACTTTCTTGCCAATATGTTGTGCGTCCATACCATTGTTTTTTCCCTGTTTGTGTGGTAGTCAATTCTATAACGGTATTTAAATCTGTAGAGCATAAAACGTCAGGGATTACTTTGAAAGTCGGTAAAAGATTCAAACAAGAGCTTTTTATTTCAACTACACATGACATAATTGACTCCCTTTAGTTTTATTCTTTAATTATTTTACCGACAAGCACGAAGCATCTAACCATTTTTAACATTTGTAACGTTTTGTAGCCAAGTACATCTGCTATTTCTGCAAGGCTTGCGCCATTCATCGCTAAGTAAGAAGCTGTACAATGCCTTAAATCAGGAAAGCGAAAGTCTTCAATAGATCTCTTGCATAACCTAATTTTGCAATTCCCAATTATAGATCCCAGCAATTAAATTAAACCTCAGACAAAACCGTTTTCTTCGATTTCTATAGCGATCAGCAATAATTTTAAATCGCTTCAGCAGATCTATGACATTTTCATTGATTACTCGTTCGCTGGATAACGCGGCATTTTTCTTTTTATCTTTTTGACTTAAAGGATTCCTCTTACTTTTTTTCTTAGGCATTTGTGTCTTAGCATGAAGTTTTTGCAATCCGAGATAGCCAGAGTCCGTCAATGCATTTATTTCTGGGTGAATATGTATTTTTGATTCTTTAAATAATCGAAAATCATGCCGTTTACCATTAGAAAAAGCTGTGCAAATGATCTTCCGACTTTTCTTATCCATTACAAGCTGAGTTTTTAATGTATGTCTCTTTTTCTTTCCCGAGTAGTAGCGTTTTTGTTTTTTTTAGGCCGTTCAATTGGTGTTTCTGTTGCATCAATTAAAATCACATCATATTCTACATCGCTTTTTAGCAAAGCCTTGCGACCAGGCAAGGCAAAATCAGGATGTTTGATTAGTACATCTTCTATCCAACGAATATTGCGATAGCAAGCGCTCTCTGAAATTTGATAAGATGCAGCAACATGAAAATACGTTCGATACTCTCTGATGTATTCCAGCGCCATCAATAATCTGTCTTCTATTATCAACTTGTTTGGCTTGCCGCCAATGTTCTTTTTTTTCTTCTCTGCCTCTTTTAAAATTTCTACCATTTTTTCAAAGGTTGCTCGTTTGATTCCTGTTAACCTGCGGAAATCTTCATCTTTAAATTTTTTCAAGTTTTCGTATCTCATGGCTAAAATCCTTTAAATTTTAGCCATTTTAACATTTATTCCAGGTTATGCAAGAGATCTATTGATTTTTCACACCTGCTTTGAAATTCAACGAATGATTTAACAAATTCTATGGCTTTAATGTATTTGTCGAGGCTTTGCTAATTATTGCATTAATTTATTGAAAGCATCTGTCCTTCTTAATCACTTACTGTGAAAAAAGTGTGAAAAATTCATAGGATTTTGAGGGGAATATAAAAAGAAAAACCCCGCTAAATCATTCAGTTTAGAGGGGTTAAAGGCATGCCTAAAACAGGAGTCGAACCCGCGACCTTCGCATTACGAATGCGCTGCTCTACCAACTGAGCTATTTAGGCGAGGAAAGCCTATAGTATGACAAGTTGGAATTTTTCAAACAACTGGGAATAAATATGTTGATTTCACTCTTGCAGCCAATCTTTTGTTGTCAAACGCTGCTCAATTCCAGATAAACGAATCCCTTGCTGCGCCACTGTTTTTAGGATAACGACATCCGATCCATAAATTTCAATAGACTTGCGAGCACGTGTCACAGCCGTATAAAAGACTTCTCTTCCAAATAACTCTGAGCCCTCAGGCAATACCAAAACCACATGATCAAATTCACTTCCTTGACTCTTGTGGACAGATAAGCAATAGGCAAACTCATATTTAGGCAATAATAAAGCAGGCAAACGACGCACTTGCCCCTCCTCTTGCCTGGAAGGAAAAATAGCATAGTCTTCCATTCCCAACGATTGCAAAGGAAGACGACGAATTAAAACACCCGTTTCTCCATTAAACAACTCTTGGCGATAATCATTTGTGATAACCATAATGGGAATGGCTAAATATCCATTCATAGGAACGTTTTGACAAATTTTCTGCCAAATTAATTGATTTAAGGATTCAACTCCAAAAGGTCCTTTGCGAATCGGAGAAAGCAAGCGAATCGATTGAAAGAGATCGAGTAATTGTTCAGGCTTTTGTCCTGGCTTGATAAGGCTAGGAAAATATGGCAAGACATGTGATAAAAATTCACGCTGAGCTTCTTTTTTATCTATTGGCAAATGGAGACGTTTGACTCCATTCTCACTGCATTGATTCAAACTATTTAAAACTTCTTGAGCAAGTCCTTGATTAATTAACTGAGCGAAATCAACTAACGATTTTAATTCAGCTCTCAAACAAACAGACAAGGGAATGCAAGGAATTTTGAAATGAGGATAAGTTTGTTGTAAATGAATGAGATCAACAAATATGCTTCCAGCCTCTACAGAAGGCAATTGATGCGGATCCCCTAATAAAATTAACCTTGATCCTGGTTTAAGCGCCTCAAAAAGACAAGCCATCATGCGAACATCAATCATGGAACTTTCATCCACAACAATAAGGTCTGCTGTTAGACGTACACCTTCTTGAAAAGTGAAATTTTGTCTTATCCCAAGAAGAGAATGTAATGTTTTCGCTTGAATAGGAGGAAACCCCTCTAAGCTTCCTGCAACTTTACTTAAACTACGTTGCAGGTTAGCTGCCGCTTTACCTGTTGGAGCCGCCAAAACAATTTGACAGGACTCTCTTTGTTCCTTTGAAAGATGTTGCCAAAATACTTTAATTAAATGACCTGCTGTATACGTTTTTCCTGTTCCAGGACCACCCGTCACTAATGTTAAAGCATTTAAACATCCTTCTAAAATAGCTTGTGCTTGCTCTTTTAATAAGACTTTATCTTGTTGTAGCTTGTGAATTGTCTCTTGGATTTTATCAGCATCTAAAGCTAAAACAGGAGGCGTTTTTAAATGTCTCTTCAAATATTTAAGAAATAAAGTTTCAAAAATCCAATGCCGTTGCAAGTAAAATACATTGCCTTCTCGGCAAATAGGAGTTTGTGGAATAACAGTAGTCTGCTTATTCAAAGTCGTCATGATGCCTTCCGGAATATGCTGAACCCCAGCTAACATCAAATGAGTTAAAGTATGAGCATCTTCAGCTGCTAGTGAATATCCTTCTTCATTTTGCCAAAGCTGAACGACAGAAGGATTTACCCCCTGATCATTGACATGCACACATAAATGCCCTTCTTTAGCTGCTAGCGTTAAATGGCAGAGAAACAAAGCAACTTCTTGCCCAGCATCTGGATAATTACGTAATAAACGATGAGTTAAAACATAATCCAAATACGACAATCTTTTTTGCTCAAAAAGTAAATCTAAAAATGGCCAAGACCTCTTTTCTTGATTTTCATCTAAAGATAGCCAAGGCGCACGCTGATAAGCATCAGCAAATAGCGTTTTTGCAAAACCCTGTTTTAGCATAAAAGAAAGCCCTATAATAATTTTCAAAAAATTATTTAAATTTTTTAGGGCCCCTTAAATTAGCAGAAGAGGGGATTAAAGACTAAATTTTTATTATTATTTTTCTTAAGTTATTGAAAATAAATCAAACGAAGATTGATTTTTCATATCGATTTTCTTAATTGAATTGCTAGTGACATTCTGTTGATCACTAGAAGAACATTTGATTTAAGTAAAGTTATGAATAAAAACCCCTCAGAAAGGTTGAATGTTGATTTCAATCTGACTGAAGAGCTCTTGTAATATTGTAATATGAATGATAACAACAATGCAGATAAACTTTATAACTCATCCTTATGTTGATTTTTACTTAGCATTTCTTTCTCTTCAACACCATTAAAAGTCAGATGTGAACTAAGAATGTATTTAGGAAGACTTTCTGTACACTCTTTAGCCTGTTCATTTTCTTTGCAATATTCCACTCGATAGTTATCATCCCAAAACTTTCGATCTAAGTTAGCATGAGGGCTTGATTCTACTGCCTTCCAATAATCTTCAAAATTTTTGAAATATTCAACAATGGCAGCAAAAGTATCTGTTCCACGATTCCAACCATTTGTTGTCATACATGCTTGAACAATTCTATGATGACTTACTTTATTATCAAAACCAATGGCTTCTTTTGCTTGAGTATATTGTTCTCGTCCAATCTCAGAACCCATTGCTTCAATACACCCAATATCTTTTGTTCTATTGGCATTTAAGATTTCATAGAGCACCACAGAAAGTTTATTTCTATGACAAAGAGCATCATTCACATAGACAGTTCTTTTATTTATGTCCCATCTGCCATAAAAATTATCATAAATTTTTTGAGTATTTCCCAAATCTTTAAGGCTAATTTTACCTTCTCCTCTTACTCTAATTTCTTCCAAAACACTAACACTACTAGGACAGCCGAGAATATCTTCGTAAATTTGATGGATACTTACAATTTCTTCATCCAGCGCACAAACAGTGGGTTGCTGTGGCAATAGAGAAGGTGCATTCATCACTGGAATAGAATGCTTGATGGGAATTTGTTCAGGGTCTTTTTTGATACAAGATGAGACGTTAGAAGAAGAACAGATTTTATCTGCACTTATAAAAATTCGATGTCTTATTCTTTTATCATCTAGAATAAAACATTCATACAAGCCCTCTGTAAGATAGTATATTCCAAATAGGGTTGCAAAGGTTCCTACTGCAAATAATGCCACTTTTTTATAATTCAAAGGATCTATTTTTTGCTTACCAGATGTTGTAAGGCTATTATGATGTTTGCTGTTTTTTTCTAAACAATCTATCACTTGCCCAACACATTCAAACTCTTCTAATTGCTGAGTATCTGCTTCATTGTTTTTTTGATTAAAAGACTTTTCTGATGGATTAAGCCAACGAACCACTTGATCAGAAAGTTGGCTTTTGATAATACAACTCATTCCAACGGTGATTTGTAATGTGCCATGCACAATCTTGCTAAAAGGTATAGAAGGATTTTGAAAGCTTACATACAACGCATAGTCTTTTAATTGTGACAAAGTTTCCAAAAAGACATCTTGAATGCCACCTACAGCTGAAGAAGAAAGCACAGAAGGAAGAGACGATGATTCACAGCGTGCAAAACCTCCGTTACAAAAACCATCATGATTAGATTTCCACCATCTACTAAAACAATTATTTATTTGCATAAGCAACCTACCCGAAAAAATAAAAAAAATTCATCAATACAATAATTTTTAACTAAATTAAAACCAATAAATTTATTGATATGTAAAATGTTTTTTAACTATTTCAGAACATTTAGAACCAGATAATTTTTAGTAGATGTCATGGAACTTTTGATTTGCAATGTCCCTTTAACTCAATGATTTATTAGATCATTGAAAATTCACAGCATAGCTTTAAAAAGACTTTTATCTTTCAGACACATAAAAACTTCTTTCTGTAAAAATAGAGGAAATGCTCCTCTTTGCTAGAGTTTTTCTTACTATTGGAGAAGATATAGATTGAGTACAAATAGCTCTAGAAGCTCTTCTACCGAGAAACTAAACCGAAAATTAAAAGCTCATTAAGGGAAAAGCTTTTCAACTTTACGAAAGAAAATATTAAAAAAATATGACTTGTTTATTGTGCTCGGTAAGCAAGGCAATGAGTTTCTCATCGCTTTCGAATTGATTGGATGATAAATAGATCTCTTGCAGTTGGGTAAAATTAGCTAGCTTTGCAACTTCTTCTGCATCCAAACTTTCACATCCCACTAACATAAGTTCTTTTAAATTTTTCGAAAGATGGCTCAGCTCTACTATCTGGGTATGCGATACATCAAGTATTTCCAATTTCGAAAAAGAATCATTCAACTTATTCAACTCTTCAACCGTCAAATTCTCACACTCGTTTAATTCGAGTCTTTTTAATTTTTTGGAGAGATGACTCACCTCTGTTATTTGGGTATTTGATACATTAAGTTTTTCCAACTTTGAAAAGGAATCATCCAATTTCGCCAGCTCTTCTGTTGACAAACAGATACATTTACTTAAATTCAATTCTTTCAACTTTTTAGATAATTGATCGATATTGCTTATCTTAGTCTCTGCTAAATCAAGTTTTTCTAATTCAGAAAAGGAATCATCTAACTTATTCAGTTCTTTTGCTGACAAGCGAGTACAACGATTTAAATCTAGTTCCTTTAAGCTTCTTGGAAGTTGGCTGATTGTGCCTAGCTTAGAGCCCATTATTAAAAGGCTTTCTAGTTGAGAAAAAGAATTGTCCAACTTGGCTAGTTCTTCTGCTGATAAGTTCTTACATCCTCTTAAGTCAAGCTTTTTTAGGCTTCTAGGAAGTTGGCTAATTTTGTCTATATTAGTAAACATTAATACAAGACGTTCTAAATGAGAAAAAGAATCATTTAACTTTTCGAATTCTTCTGCTGGCAATTTAATACATGCTCTTATATTAAGTTCTTTTAAACCTTTGGGAATATTATCCAGTGTGGTAATTGAAGTTCTTGCCAGATTTAAAGATTCAAGATTGGGACACCTTTCTATTAATTCTTTAAGTTTTGCATCATCCAATTCTTGGGCACTACTCAAATCCAATCTCTTCAACTCTTTACCACACTTAAGGGCAAGAGCAATTTTTTTATCAAAGGGAAGCCCAGAAGAAAATTTTTCTAAAAATACCGCTAAGCGTTTAGGATCATAGATCAATTGACGAAAAGCTTTATTTGTTTTGGCAAGAGCGTCAATGTCTTTTTTTTCTAAAACTTGAACAAATTGCTCAAAGAAAAGATACAGCGGTACTTCCTCAATTGTGGTTTTTGAAGGAGTTGGCACAGCTTTTTCGATGTCTCCCATTATTTGATTCCAAAGAGAAATATCGTTTGAATCAACTTTGAATTGCTTCAGAGCTTCTTTAACATTTTTAGCTGTTTGAAGATCTTTTGAGTTCAGTACTGTTTTGACAATATTTTGAATGTCTTGCAAATTTTTCGTTTTATCTGATGATATCTTAGAACGATTATAAGCCGTGACTAAATCTTCAAAGGAACCTGCTATACTTTTAGGTAAACGATTAAATGGATCCATATTTATAATTGCCTCTTTTCAATCATTTTTCATGAAAAGGTGCAAAAAGCATGCCAGCATTAATCATTTATAAATAACTGAAAGTCAATACTTTTATTCCTGATTAAAGAATTTTTATTTAGTTGGTCTAAGCTTCAACTAAGAAAAGTAGTAAATCCCTGTTTGTTGTCCAGGTTGCAAGCCGCGCAAAAAGAGGTAAAAAATTCCTCCAAAACAATCTTCAAAAGGACGAGGCTCTACTAGCTTTAAATAGCGTTTGATTGCTTCTTTATAAATCGCAGCTTGTAAGAAATAAGCATGTTCTTGCATGGCGGTGTGCAGGGCAGAAAGTTCATAAAACTCCGCTTGTGGACCTAGCCAATTGGTTTTCCAATCGATCAAATAGTAAAGTCCATCTTGATAAAATAAACCGTCAATCACTCCTTTAATCAGTCCTTCTCTAAAGTCAATTTCTTCAATGCCTTCTCCTTTTTTATAAGGAAAAACAAATGGCATTTCACGATAAAGCTGAGAAGGTTCAAGCTGAGCTAAATGAAATGGTTTGTCAATTTGATAAAGTGTAGTCTTTAATGTATTAAAAATTAAATGAGCAATGACACTTTCCCATTCTTTAAATGCTGAATTTTGTACAAAAGGACGCACAAGGGGAATGGTTTGTTCAGCATCTTTGAATTTATTAAAATCTTTAAAATTCAATTTCTCTAAGATATGGTGGATCAATAAACCTGTTTCACTGTTAGCTGGCAAAGTATGCACGTCTTTAGTTGCGCATTCATAGTCTCGTGGCGAACTAGATGCCACCATCAAGCGTTCTGTTGCTTTATGCTCAATATGATTGCTAAGTGTCGAGAATGATGTCATCCAAAGTGGTTGGCTTGAAACGCTAACAACAGGTGGCATTTGTAAAGTTGGCGAAACTTTGGCATGTGTTTCCCGTGGAAAATCATATACGATTTCTTGATGCAAAGAATACGTGATAAAATGATCTTTTCCAACTGTTTCTAAAAATTCTAGAAGACTTTTTCCCGCATAATATTTGATACGTTCATAAATGGCATCATGCGAATCAACCGCTGGCTGCTTTAAACGGGCGAGAAAAAGATCCATCGGAGATGCCTCTCCCCACTTTAAGCGCTCTGAAGGCAAATGCAAAGCAACTGGAATATAGAGCTGATATTTAGCACGTGTTAATGCCACATAAAGCTGACGCATTTTTTCTGCATCATTTTCCTCGCAATAGCGTTGATGCTCTTCGCTATCTTCTGATAAAGGCGTTAATAGCAATTGACCATCTAATTCAATAGGAATAAGATCTTCTTTAATTCCTGTACGGTTGACAAGCCCTAAAGCAAAAACTATTTCAAATTCTAATCCTTTGCTAAAGTGCAAAGTCAAGATTTTAACTCCGTCTGTTGTCGGATCTTGAAAGCGTTTAACCCTTTCGTCATCATTTTTCTCCCATGTTTGAAATTGATCCAAAAAGGGAATAATCCCTTCTGGTCCATTCCATTCCTGGTATTGATGATCCACAACAATATCGGCGATTTGTTGTAAATCGCGATAAAATCCCAAGCCTCCTTCTCTTCCTAAAATCTGCTCATGTACTGTTTGACCATCTGGCCGAAAAGGCGATTGCAGCATTTCTTGGAAAAAAGAGGCAAATCCATTTTCTAATAAACAAGCCCTTAAACGTTGGATAAATAATAAAACAAATTCCATCGAATCCATTTTTTTCAATTCTTCATGCGTCCATCCCATTAAAGGGCTTCCCAAGGCAGTGCGAATGGCTCCTCGATCATGTGGGTGCAAAATAGCGCGAATCAAATCAGTAAGAGATTGAAGAGCTGGCGAATCGGCAAGGCTAGTTCCTCTTTGATTTAGATAGGGTATGCCTAAATGATCTAAAAACTCTGCTAACCGTAAAGCCTGATGACGGTCGCGAACTAAAACAGCAAATTGGTGAAAAGATAATTCCTTTTGTTTTCTGATTCGCGTAATTTCCTGCGCAATAAAAGGAAAAAAGATGTGTGTTTCTAGATCTGTCAACTTAGGCCTCTTAAACGCTTGTCCATCGGCAATAAAAAAATGAACGGCTCCTCGTTCATCTTCAAAAAATTGACTGTGATTGGGCATTGAGGCTTGTACAGGTTGATAGGGAAGATAAAACGATTTTTTTGGAAGCGGAATAAAGTGAGGCAAATGGTCGGCATTGAATAAAGCATTCAGAGCTTGTACTAGACGAGGCTGAGAACGGTAATTGACATCGAGAGAAAAGCAATGTGCATCTCCAAGCGCTTGAGCTGCTGCTAAGTAGGTATAAATATCTGCTTGCCGGAAAGAATAAATGGATTGCTTGGGATCTCCCACTAAATAAAGATATCCTTTCCAAGAATAATGATCGGGAATAAATAAACGTCGGAAAATTTGCCATTGCAAAGGATCTGTATCCTGAAATTCATCAATAATCGCTGCTTGATAGCAAGCTTGCACTTGGGAAAGAAAACTTAAGCGGTCCAAAGATGAATTCATTTTACGCAAAATATCATCAGGAGAAAGTTTTTCTTCTTCACGTTGATAGCGTCTTAATAGCTGCTGGCAATCGCGAGCCATTCGGGCGAGCAGCACGCCAAAGCTGCCAGACTCTTCAATAAGTGGATAAATTGTCTTTTCTAATTCTTTCGTTAGTGTCGGATAGTTGAGTTCTTCTGACTTTGAAGCCTTTCCTTTGAGAAGATGAGGACTTAATGCTTTGACCCAAACCAATTCATCGCACATCAACTGATCTAAATCTTCTGTGCTCCACTCCTCTTGATCAAATAACTTGGCAAATCGAATCACTTTTGCCAATGTTTCCGCTTTTGTTTCGCCGCTTTTATGGTTGCGATAGGCATTGGCTTGCACGCGAAAATCTTCAATGATTTTTTCAGACGTTAAAGAAAGAGATCTTTTGAGATCCAGCATATATTCACAAAACTGCATATACACTTCTTTAAATGTCGGAAATTCAGGAAATTCATAACCTGATTGAATAATCTTCAATAATTTTTTTTGGTTCGGATCTTCCTTCATCAAAATTTCAAGCTGTGCAGGACTATAATGTTCCATGCGGACTTCTGTACGAAAAAAGTCCCGAATGATCGCCATGATTTCTGACTGTGGCAGAGCTTCTTCACCTCCTAAAGAATGCAATCCCATATCACTTTCTATGGCAAACTGGCGCAACATACGAGCGCAAAAAGAGTGAATAGTAAAGATTTGCGCTTGATCAAAAGCAAATAAGGCATGCTGCAGGCGCTTGCGCGCATGCTGAACAGCTTCTTCTCCTTTTTCCATGCATGCTTTTAAATAGTCTGGAGATTCCTCTGCAAGGGGATCTTGATGATGCCAGCTTTGTAAATACTGCAAAGCTTGCTCAATATTAGATCGAATACGGATTTTAAGATCCCTTGTTGCGGCTCTTGTAAACGTCACGACAAGAATTTTTTGCAAAGGCAATGGATCGTTCTGCCCTTGTGGTTCAATCAAAAGACGAACGACAATATTTTGAATCGAAAAAGTTTTTCCTGTCCCAGCTGATGCTTCTAGCAAGTAATGTTGGTGAAGCGTCAAGTCGCGATCTAATACTTTAAATTTCTTCATCACTACTCCACAGGCACTTTTTCGCTCTTAGAATTATACCAAAAATGGATTAAATCTCCCAATAATTGTTCTGCTTGCGGCTTCCAATAATGGACCATGACTTCTGAACTTGGTAAACGATGTTTATTAAGAATCCAACGCAAGTCGTGGCTTTGATAAACACCAAATGAATCAGAAAAAAGCTGCCTCATTTTATCTTGCAAGCCACGAATATCCTCTTCTAAGATCAATGAAATCCAATCTGGGAGTAGCGGGGAAAAATTGTGAAGACAAAGAGCATAATAATTGACAAATTGCTTTAAATAAGATTCTGGATCATCAAAGAAAGCTTTTTTTGGTTGCGCAGAATGTGCTAAAATGAGCTGCGGTTGCAGCTTATCTGGACAAAGCTTGGCTGCATGACAGTAAAGCAAAAATTGAGGCCAAACTTTCCATGCATCTGTTAAAGATCCTTTGCTGATTGCCAAGAGGCCGTGAGGGGTCGCATGAGATATCTTTCCTACAATTGACAGTTTATAGCTATCTTCATAAGTAAGGGATACAGCAGGAAATAACCACCGGTCTTCTGCTAATTGAGTTGGCTTAGAACAACTTTTACAAAATTCAATTTGAAAAATTTGATCTGGATCAACTGAGTGCTTTTGCAAGCGTTCATGAATCTCTTCTACTTCATCTTTTAAACGTTTGGTTGCGACTGTTTTGAATAATCCAAATGGTAATTTTCCTTCTTTTTCTGCTCGGTATAAGACTGTTTCAATGGGCTCTGTCAGTGCAAAATGCTTGAGCTGATACTTATCTAGTGGCGAGACACTAAGTTCTTCTTCAATTTTGAGCTTGCGATCTTCTTCTGTCTGAAGATAAATTTCCAACACCTTGTTAAGGTGAAATTTAATAGGATTGCGCGCTACAGAGGAAAGCTGCTTTAAATCAATCACACTA
Organism: Parachlamydiaceae bacterium; assembly: GCA_044226925.1. Taxonomy (GTDB): domain Bacteria; phylum Chlamydiota; class Chlamydiia; order Chlamydiales; family Parachlamydiaceae; genus JANWJE01. Next base: position 622,790 of record JBGAGC010000001.1, on the reverse strand, counting down.
TTATTCTCAATGACGCTAGGCTGAGGATGTTCAATTCTCGTAAAGTCATTTAAAAAGCGATGAGGTGGACATTTATTCTTTTTGCAATGTACTTTAGCTGTTCGATAATCATGCTGCGAAAAGTTATACAAGCATGTTTCTTTTTCAAAATAACGTTCGTCAAAAGCATCAAATGGGTGCTTGAAAATGCATTTTTTGGACACTTTTTCTCCTTGAATAGTATAAAATTTATTCAAATAAGAGAGAAGTTCTTCGACAACCAGTGATGGTTGTAATTCTTTACTATCATGTTGTCCGTAGCCTTGATAGCTTAAAAGCAAATAATCTTGTGCGGAATGCAAAGCTTCAAGAAATAAATAGCGGTCATAATCTGTAGACAATGGACAATAATCTGTTTCATCTTGACCCAGCATTAAATTCAAAGAAGAATGATGTCCTGAACGAGGAAAAGATCCTTCATGCAAACCTAAAATGGCGATGACTTTTGCTGGAATAGAACGCAAAGGCATGAGCGAGCAAAAACGAACAGATTGCAAACGATCTTCTCGATAAGTCATTCCACGATGCTGCAAAAGTGATAGTAAATGCGTTTTAACAGTAGTAAAGGGAAACAAATTGGTATGAAAAGATCGCGCAGAATTTCTCAAAATATCAAGCTGCGCTTTTAAATCATCGTACTCTTCTAAAGATTGCGCATTTTCAAATTCGGGTTGAAAATAGTTATCAAGTAGGCAAATTAAATAGTTAACCCAATCTTCCATCGTCATTTTTGTACGATCATGTAAAGGAGATAAATCGTCTCGCAAGGAATGCAGAAGGCGAATCCATCTACCTAATAACTCTCCTTGTGAAAAGTCAACTGTTGAACAAGGGGGAACTTCAAGCGAAGCTACAGTACGTGCATCCATGATAGTTGTCAATCCCATCAATAAGCGAGATAATCCATAATCCCACGTACCAATGGCAGTTTCTTCTACCATTCCTTGTTCGCAATGACGCCGCTGCAAAAGTTCATTGCGATGTACCCAATCCTCTCCCCAACGAATACCAGCTTGCTCTATCCATTCCTGAATCATCGTATAATCACTTGGTGTTAATTGATGACGACGTTGAAAAGAAGCATGTTCAAATAGCTGTAATAAAGCACCCGCATCCCAGCGACTTTCACTAAGTTCTAATAATTGTAAAAATCCTTGCACGATTTCGCTTTGCGTTTGCATCCCAAGGTCTAAAATCTGACAATCAAGCTGGCTTTTTTCAATCCCAAAAATACTTTGAATATAGGGAACATAATCTCCAATCTGCGGCGCCATGACAATGATATCGCCAGCAGTAAGCGAAGGATCTTTGGCTATTAATCCCAATAAATTTTGATAAAGAATTTGAACTTCTCTTCTTCGACTGGGAGCAATATGCAATTGAATAGATCCTCGTTCTTCTTCTAGATTAATAGGGGGAAGTCCTTGTGGATTGCGCATCAATAACAAATCCGCTTGGATGGCATGTAATAGAGAAAGTGACCCCTCAGTAGGAACTAAGTAAAGATCTTCGTGGGCGCACAACTCTTCGTCTAAAGCTTGCACATGCTCAGGCAAAACATAATGAGCTTGCGTTTGTGCTTGGCTCTCTTCAATTTGAGAAGCCATTTCGCGCCCCAAACGGCCAAAATTAGCGAGTAAGGGATTGCGATCTCTTAAAAGTTCTTCTAATTTCATGACTTTAGGAGAAAAAGCGCCAAGTCTATGCTGCCAGTATGTTTGTAAATAAGCATTTTCTCGATCCGATCGAATATCACTCCAAAAAACTGCACAAGGAGAGAGTAAATAATAATGAACAGGAACATGATGGGATAAGCGATTCAAGAAAGCAAATTCACGAGTTGTAATAAAACTAATTGAAAAGAAATGTAAGGTAAAGGGAACAGAGAGACTTCCTTCCATTTGAAGCGCGCGAGCCGGATAAGTCCATCCCATTTGAGCACTAAACACGCGACGCCATAAACGTGGCTGCCAGCCCTCATATCCAGGAATTTCCCATTTTTTTATCAGTTGACTCGCATAGCGTCCATAATCATGAAACAAGCGGGCTAAATGTTGACTTAAACTGACTAAGCGCTTTTCAACTTTGCGAGAAACATGCAATTTAGGGCCTAAATAATGAGGATTTAGTTTGAGATAATGAATTAATGGTTCCCAATCTTTTTGCTCTTCACGAGTCAATTCTTTGTAATTGTGAACAACTCCCATCAATTCTTTTTCGATAGCAAGAGCAAGCTCTAGCAAAGTCGGCAGATGCCCACTTCCTTCGCAATGAGATAATTTTAATAAATGATCAAACACTTGATTAAGATAAATAAACTCAATTCCTGTTGCCACATTGAGATCTGGATCTTGTGCCATTCTTAGCATAAGCCATGTTTTCATGGCAGGGCCATAAACCACCACTAAGCGCCGCATTAAAGGCGTTGTCTCTGGCCCAAAAAGCGAACGTTTAAGATACTGATAAAGGACCTCTAAACGATTGCTAAAGCATATCTCTAAATCTTTTGTCATAATGCTCTCTGATGTGCTGAAAACAAGAATTAGAAAAATTTAAAAATCGATGAGATTTTTTTTGATCTTTATTTCCTAAAGACAAGAATTTTAACAGATTAGATGCTATAAAACAAGTATAAGTGACATCTATTTCACTCTCTTTTTTCTTATAAAAAATTGATAAAAATAAGGCATATATTGAACAATTTTTTACCTATTTCTCCTTTGTCTGTTGATCTTCTTTCAGAGCCTGTTAAATAGCGAAGACTATATTTAAAAATCTTTATTAAAAGCTATCTACCAATTATTAAATTAAAAATTTTTGTTAGATTAATTAACCTTATTTTAATTAATTAAATTCATTATTAATCACTTAAATTTACAAAAAAAATCTTGTAGCTAAAGAGATCTCCCTTCATACTTTGATCTTTAGGGACACTCTTTTATAGATAGCGTTTGTAACACTGAGTTGTTATGCAAACAAATAAATTTTCTAGTAAATAAGTGAAGGTATGTCTGTATTTTTAAATCGAATTTCTTCGTTTACCTATTTGAACTTTACTCAATTTTTAGGAGCGCTGAATGACAATATTTATAAGCTCCTGATCGTTTATTTTTTTATTCAGTTAGAGGGTATTCAATATAGCCACCAAATTTTAGCCACCACAGGCGCAACCTTTGTTGTTCCATTTTTACTTTTTTCAGCTATTTCCGGTACATTAGCCGATCGCTTTAGTAAACGTGACATCATTGTGACAACTAAAATTTTAGAACTTGTCATTATGGGACTAGCGGTTTGTGCTTTTGCTTTTCAAAGCAAGTGGGGGTCTTACGCAATTTTATTTTTATTGGCAACGCAAAGTGCCATTTTTGGTCCTTCAAAATATGGAATCGTACCAGAGCTTGTTTCCACAGAGAAGATTTCCAAAGCTAATGGATTGATGACCTCCTTTACTTTTTTAGCCATTATTTTAGGAACTTTTCTAGCTTCTTTTCTCATTCAGATTACGGGTCGTAACTTTATTATTTGTTCCATTTTTTGTACGTTTATCGCTATTGTGGGCTTAGTGACAAGCTTTGGAATTGAACCAACACCACCAGCCGGTTCCAACAAAAAATTTCAATTTTTCTTTTTAAGAGAAATTTATCAAACTTTAAAGCTTGCTCGTCAGGAAATCTCTCTTCTGCCTGCCATGTGCGGATCCGCTTATTTTCTTTTTGTCGGCGCTTTTACACAACTCAACATTATTCCTTTTGCAGTACAATCGCTTCAACTTTCCGATATTCAAGGAGGATATCTTTTCTTCCTAACAGCTTTAGGAATTGGAACAGGAGCTTTGATTGCAGGTAAAATCTCAGGACGAATTGTTGAGCTAGGCCTTGTTCCTATTGGAGCTTTGGGAATTTCAATTTGTGCATTTTTACTTGATGGTTTTTCAAATTACTTATTAGCCGTTATTCCGCTCGTCACGTTATTGGGAATTTTTGGGGGAATTTTTGAAATTCCTTTAGATTCTTACATTCAAGTGGCGAGTCCTCGCAAATCGCGAGGTCAAATGGTCGCTGCAACGAATTTTATGAGTTTTGTCGGAGTACTCTTTGCATCCGGATTGATCTACTTAAATTCAGAAGTCTTAGGAATTGAATCAGATAAAGGTTTTACTCTCATTGGATCTTTGACACTCATTATTATGGTCGCTTTTACTTTTCAATTCTTTGATTACTTAACTCGCTTTATCGCCTCTATCTTGTCTAAGTTGCATTTTAGAACTGTTTTTGTCGGACAAGATAACATTCCAGACTGTCCTGCTCTTTATGTGTGTACCCATACAGCTTGGAATGATACTTTGCTTTTGATGGGTTCGCAACGCCGCCGCATGCGCTTTTTTATTGAGCACGAGCAACACCACTCTTCTCCTTGGATGCGTCGCCTTTATCGTTTATTGCGCGTTGTTTTTATTCCAGATATTGAACCTCTGGAAAAAAATCAAAAGTGTCTTGAAGCAATTCAAAACACTTTAAAAAAGGGATTTTCTGTTTGTATTTTCATTCATAACTGGGATATTTATTCGGAAGTCGAAAAGCTGCACCAAGCCTCTCCTTTTAACCAAATTTTGGAAGCAGCGAATTATCCCATCATTCCTGTACGTATTGAAAAAGGAACAAAGCATTTGCGCTTTAATTTCTTAAAACGCCTTCTCAAAAAATATCATGTTCCTGCTTCTGTCACTTTTGGCAGCATGGTGTACGCAGGCCATCAAGCCCTGCTCGATACACCGCACGAGCATGAACTTGTATTTGAAGATTAATCTGCTTATCTGAATGAAGAGATCTTCTTTATGATCTCCAATCGGTCAATATTCCGTTAATATTGACTGATTGGAGATTTCTCAACTTCGAGGCTTTGACCAAGCCCAAATTCTAATTTTTGAGTTCACTTCTGTATCAAAACGTTCTACTTCACAAGATGTTTGTTTGAGTCTTTACTTATTTAAATTTTAAATATTAGTAATGAAAAGACAACTAATAAAATAAATTAAATAATTGATGAAATAATAAAAACACAATACACTTGTTTTAATTTTATTTATTTAAATAAGGATAAATATCAAATGTCTTCAGTTACGATAGATCGTTCTTCTCAAAAAAGTTATGTAGAAATGGAAGAAGGAATGGAATCTTCCATGCCTCAAAGCAAAAACAACATGAATCTAGATGCTATTTCATCTGTTAGCCAAATGATATTTAGTGGATCTTTACATTCCACCGATACGGCGGAAAAGCTAAATACAAAACCAACTTTTACCCCTTTCTTAGAAAAAAATCTGCCATTTGATCCTTCGCTTGAAAGCGTCATTCTTTCGAAATATGGCCTTACTCCACAAGATATGACCTCAATACGCCTTTTTCTAGGATTACCTCAAAATCTTGAAAATGCTCAAAAAATGGCTAAAGGTCATCTTCTTCATATTAGAAAGAATAAGGAGAATAGACTCCCTCGTTCTCTTATTTTTGTTCCCGCAAAAGACAAAATACCTGCACAAGTTTTTGTTCTTTTAAAAACTCATCACATTGAACCATTGGGAGAAGGAGGATTTAAAAGAGCAACGAAAGCATTAGGTTTCACATTTACTAAAGAGGGCAGTCTTTTAGGACCTCTAGGAGAAAAAGCCTTTTTATCCTGCATGGCTGGACATGCTGCCAAAGAGGTCGAGGTGATGAATCTCCTCAAATATCAAGAACACTGTCTGACCAGCAAATCTGTTGTTAAATATACCGGTAATGTCCATCGCAAAATGGTGCAAGAGAAAAATGTCCCAAAAATAGGGATTATTCTTGATTTGATGGATAGCGATTTTGCTCATTTTTGCGCATCATCCCCTTTAAAACAGGACAATAAAATTAATCTAGATGGTCTTAAAATCCTTCGCGATGCGGCTGAGGGTTTAAAAGAAATGCACAAACTAAAACTCGTTCACAATGACGTCACACCCAATAATATCGCTGTTGTTAATCATAATACAGGTAAAATTGCAGATTTTGGATTAAGCAATTCCCAAGGAAAACACCCACCAGTAATTGCGATTTTTAATCCTCCAGAAGTCCACATGAATCCAGGGAAAAAATCCAACTATAATTCTAAGATCGACACATTCCAATTTGGATTAACATTAATGTCATTAATGGGTTATGAAAAATATGTCATTGAATACAAGCAAACTTTAACACTTTGTCAAATAGAAGGGGATGAGTATTTACAATACTTTTCACACTATGCTAATGAAATTTTTTCTAGATTTAAACGAGAAAATTCTGGTCCTTTTGTCCAATTAATTTCCGATTGCGTCAATATTGATCCTAAAAAGCGAATAGAGTCAGATAGTCTTGTCGTGCATTTGGACAAGTTTTTAAATGCCTATACACTGGCTGATGCGATAAGTTCCGCTGAAAAAAATGGTTCAACTATTTCCACTATAGAGCTCAAAAATGGGGCTAAAGTTGCTGAGCATATTGTCGCTCCTGTCATGATAGCATTAGAAAATCTGCGTAGGGAATCTTATGATGCATTAATCTGTTTGTTTACAAGCTGTTCTGGTCATTTAAATAACAAGAAAGACTACTTTGGTCATTTTGCTGTTTTACAAGTATCTGGGCTTCTCAAGGATGATGGAACAGTTCCTGAGACTGTTAAAAACATTTTGATGAGTGCTTGTCATGACGATGGTCTCGAAACAAAATTGAAATTAAACAACCCTCTTGCAACGGAAAATGATCACTGGTGTAAAGAGACATTCAACAATAATCCCACATTACAAAATTTACTAAATGATCTTAACCAAGTGGGCAACCCTCACGAAAAGACATTAAGTATCCAAGGGTGGATTGAAAAAATTGAGAAAAACCTTTCCAAGCTAAAAATGCTCTTAGCTGAAAATTTGGAGAAATCCAATCTTTCCAATGTCAATCAGAATTCAATATCAAATCCTTATTTCATCACAGAAAAAGCATTAAATACCATTAGCGACGTCTTACAAAAGAATGCCTCTCAAACAAATCCAAAATCAGAAACAACCAATGGAAAAGAAGAGGGGGAAAATACTTCTCCAAAATCTTCTTCTGATTCTAGAAACGAATCTTTTTCCTTCGAAGAGTCGAGAGCTCCAAGAGAAATCCCTAAGCCAAAACCAATCGATTGGGATCATTTGCACTTTCCTGTCAGCATCAACTCTAAAGGAGAATTTCAATTTGGAGTTGAAGTTCCCATCAATATTGGAGGATATGGAACAGATGCTGGAATAGACATTCGCACTGACACGCAAACATTAAAAGATATTTGGACTGTCATCAGCGGAAATAAGCTCAATCCCAAAACACAAAAAGTTCCTACGACATTTGGGAATTATCATGTTGGTTGGTATACAATGGGGCACTCAATCTTTTCCTCAAAAGGAAAAACAGATTATAAGGTTGAAATTAAAGATCCTGACGGAAAAAAACATACGATTTGGGTCAAAGGAGCATTTAATCTTGAAAATAAGATTAATGAATATATAAATGAACTTATCTCTAAAAAAGTCTCAAAAGAAGTTCAAAATTTCACTAAACAATTTAGTTTATTTATTGGACAAGGTCAAATTCAAGCAGCACAGGGGCTTCTCAATAACTTTTGGGGGTCTTATCAAAAATACCTCTCGCCAGACTTTAATGTAAAGTTTCAACATTCTATTAATGAAGGGGCTGCTAAACAAAGGATAGAAAGCCTCAAAAATGCTCCTATCAATAACATAGTCGAAAGAATTAAAACGTTTGTCCATGCTGGCTTCGTGAGTCCCGACGCTTATTTAGAACAAGAACTTTTAAAGAAATTACTAGTTGAACGGATGCTTGAAACAAGTAGTGAACAACAACTTCAATCAATTGCTGAATCTCTTACAGCGGTAACAAAGGGTCACTATGTTAGTGTTCCAGATTTTAAAGAAAACCAACCTTTTCCAGATAAGAAAGATTTTAAAGAAAAAGGGAAGCACTGGCAAAATGAGATGCGAAATAATGCCATCGCTTGTTGTTCAAGGCTTTTGAATGCATATAAACAAGTCATGAACACGGTTCGTTCTGGTCAAAACGCAGAAGAGGCGAAGTCAAAACTCGTTTCTCAATATAATCATGAATTGAATAATGATCTAGAAGGATTAGGAATTAAATTAAAAGATGGAACCAATTTAAAAGATTGGTTTCACAAGCATTTTCCAGAAATTGTCGATTGCATCAATGGTAAGAGCAGTTGGCTGAATCAATACCAAGAGCTAAGTCAAGCAAAACCAACCCCTTTTCTTGCAGAGAAGGAAGTAAGAAATCTATCTATTTCAGTAAATATCAAAAATTATAATCAAGCTGCGAAAATTCTAAATAATCCTGAAGCAACTCTTGAAGAACGTCAAAAAGCATTTGATGCAAGACATCATGCCCTTAAAAACTTAGATAAAAGGGGGTTAGATGCAAAGGATTTAGAACCTGGTGCTGATGTGAGTTTTGTTAAATCTGAAATCACGCATTATGAGCAATGTGAAGGTTCTTTGGCTTGTTCTGAAGCCATGATTGAAATTAATAAAATTCTCAAATCTTATATGGAAACAAAAGATGATAAAACAATAATCAAAATCCATCAGATGACCGAAGCAGAACGATTGGAAATGCGAAAGCAAGCAGAATTAATTGCAAAGACAGCTAAACGAGATGGGGATTTGTATAAATTTTCTCAAGAAGCTCTTCGCCATAATTATCAAATTCTAGCTGAAACTTATGGCAAATTTGGAGGGCTGTTTATTACTAATACTTTATCGGAATATTGTCAAAAGAATGATCATAAAGGACTTTCCACATCGATTCAACTCATCACGACTTGTTTTCCAAGTCTGCTACAAGATGCTCTTATTCTTGCCTTAGCCTGCACTCAAGGAAATGGACAAGCAGCCCTTAAAAATCTTGTAGAAAACTCCAATATAAAAAAGCTTATCAATTTAAAAGATCATAATAACCTAAACCTATTTGACGCCGGATGGAAGCTTACGACTTTAACACTCCCTTTGATTTATGATCCCGAAGATAAAAAAAATCGCTCTCTGTATCAAAACGTCCATTTTGTCTCAACTTTGTTCTCTAAAGTTCAAAGTAAAATTCAAGGCTCATTAAGTTCCCAGTTATTGACCACAACACCTTTTGATTTTTTTGAATTTTTAGTCGAAGAGCCTGGATACCCAGAACAGGAAAGTGAATGGACCTGGTTGGATAAGAGTAAGAACGTGATTCACCAATCCCTCATGAAGATCATGCCGAACTTTTTACAACCTGGAAATCTTCCTGAAAATTGGACTTACTATGCGACTAAACATTTAGCCACCAACATTGGAACTGCTGTAGGAGTAGTTAAAGCTGGCCGATCTATTACAGGCCGACATGCAAATAATCGAGATATCACAGTCGCGGCAATGTACGTTTTTTCCATGACAATTAAACAGGTCTGGATGGGCAAAATTGAAGAAGAACGTTGCCTTGCAATGTTACACAATTCACAATTTTATCTTCGAAAACAACAATTTTCTGATGCTTTACCGTCAATTATCAGTTTGCAAGAATTTTTAAAACAAAATAGCTCAAGAAAAAAGCAAGAAGCAAAATTTGTTAAGCTAGAACTTTTTACTCTAGAAGCCTATTACACCTGCATTTATCAAATTGCTCTTCAGCATACTCAACAACAACTGTTTGATCAAGCACAGCCCTACTTGGCAAAATTGGAAATTGCTGTGAATGTTGGTTTAAAGGAAAGTTATGCTCAAATAAACGATCTATTAGAGCAAAAACAACTTAGCTCCCTTCATGAAAAAGCTGCAGAGGTGCGCAATAAACTCATGATGATAGAATTAAGCAGTCTAGCCCTACTCCTTCACCTTACTACAACCCAGCAGAATGAAACAACAGAGGATGTATCAAAAACAGATGAATTCCAAAAAATCAATGAATTCTTAATTTCTTATCCACAGATAAAAATTGCTGAAATGGCAAAAGATAGGGTGAAATTAGTAGGATTCGTGGATAGTGAAAAAGAACAGTTGGAGATTATTGAAAAAATCTTCTCTATCTCGGGAATGAATGTCGTTGTCGATGAATTAAAAGTAAAAGAACCCTATCCAGAACCGCAGTTAAGCCATCGCGGTTAAAAACAATCTCAATTTTGCATTGCATGGGCAAATTGTCTAATCAAAAAATTAGGAATGTCATGAAGACATGATGATTGTTAAACATTAATTAGGAGGTCACCAGACATCTCCCTTCACAAAATTTAAAGAAAGAAGCTGTTAGCTCCGCATATATTCAAGGGAACTAACAGCTTTTGTTTAGATCATAACCGAGATAGAACATTGTTTTCTCTATCTCTTATGAACAGAAAAGAAACGATTTAGAATGCATAAACAGCTTCAATTTCAAAATCTTGGTAGAAATGGCGACCGCCAATTCTTTTATCTTCTTCATTCGATAATTCATAAACTAAATCAAGAGACAAGTTATCGGTAATCGCATATAGAGCCTCGACTCTCCAGCCGATGAAGTTAGCATTTCCACGTCGTGGAAAATATCCCACGAGACCTGAAGAAGGCATACTTGGAATATCACTGATGCTATAATAATCAAGCACTTCATCTACGATATCAAATAAATTTTCATCTAAAATATTACCACGTCCTACGCTTCCGACGTCGCCATCAGGAACAGCTTGTGCTTGTACAGCGATATACTCAATATCCAGAGACCAATCGCCTTGCTTATGGACGTTACCAATATAAACACCTGCATACCAACCTAAGTTTTTCTTTTTACCATGAGTAAAGACTGTTCCTTTCGCAGCATGGTTAATCAAGAAACCACCATAAAATTCAACTGGAAGCTCCTTGCAAAAAATTGTTGGTGTAATGGTATACGTCAGAGTAACTTCAGAATTGACGAATTTTGTTCCGATTGGATTGAAAATAAAACAACGGTTTTTCCCACATTTTCTCCAGTCAATGAAGTTATAGCGGATGTCTAAGCCAGTATCATAAAGGTTAAGAATACCAATTTCAAATACGTATCCAAAGTGATTCACACGCTCATCAATAACAAAAGCTGCTGCATCTACATACCAATCCATCACTTCATCAATGGCGCTTGCATACTTTAATAGCACACCATCAAAACGGCTAGTAAATTGAATTTCTGAATCAAAAACGTCATCTAATTTACGACGACCGACTTCAATATCAAAACGATGTTTTCCGTCCGCCCAAACGTTATAACCCATGTAAGCTCTTTTAAGAGTAATAAAATTAGCTTCACCACTTCCTTTAAGTGCAAAACGGCTATCACGAGGAACTAACTCTTCTACTTCATCTCCCTTTCGATTAAAAATAGGAAATGTTCCAAAACAATCATTACGTCCTCTAATTCCAGCCGGGTTATCAAATTGGACATGTGCCATTGCCCACGCACGTTTGAAGGTGTATTTAAGCTTGAGGTTAAATTCAACGTCAAAGTCGTTATTGGAAATTGGAAGACCTCTTGTATCAACGAAGCTATTTCCTCTTAATGATCGATATTTGTGACGTAAGCCAGAACTCTCACCCGTTGCATCATCTTCATCAGATGCGATTCCATAATAAGAATTACCATAAGGATCGGTAAAGAGAACAATGCCTTTTTCTTGAATCGTACGCCATTCAAAACGAACGTCACCGCTAATTTCTAAGTTGCTAGCCTTTTCTTTAACATCAATATTTTCCTTCGATTCGACAAACTCTCTCAAAGGTTGATCATCACGAGTATTAAGCTCGCGATCAAATGTTGTTTGTTGCCCAATATCTTGAGCATATGCCTTTGTAACTGTGAATCCCGCTACCATCAAAAATGGGATTAAATACTTTGCAAGTTTCATGGTGAACTCCATAAGTTATTGCGCATGAGAAATTTAAAATGTAATGTGATCTTCTTATTAATTAATGAAAAACGAATGGATGGTCGGATATGGTAAGAATGAAGATTCGTCTTTTTTTTTGAATTGATTCACAAAATAGCTAATGTTTTAATCTTTTTTCTCGTTAAAGTCAACATGAACTTTAAAAACAAAAAATAGTTGATACATAGTTGTAGACGTTAAACAGCTTGTTGTAAGCTATTTAATTAAATTGATAGCAAAGATAAAAATTAAAATAATGAGCCATTTTGGTTTTTAGCAAATAAAGCTTACAATAGCTCTTTAGTCATCATTTTTAAAAGAATGAATGTTTAATTTTGGCCATACTGAAATGGTTTAATGTAGATTCCCCATTTTAAATCGGAGCGAGAGCCATCCAACCATTGCTTCCAACTTGACATGGGATAGCCATTGTTTCCTGTATAATCGAGCCGCCAAAGTTCGAGTTTGCCAGTTCCTGGATTGACGACAAAACCAAACATATCTTTTACCCAATTGGTATCGGCAAAAATTAAAGGGGCTGGCATAGCAAATCCCAATTGCTGGGCAGCAAGACTAATGTGCAAATGATAATCATAAGGAGTCGTCGTGCTAACTTCACTTAAACATAACAATGCTTTAAAAATATCTTGTAGTTGTTGTGCTCCCAAGTAAGATTGTTCGCCCTTAGACCGAGGAATTTGATCGCACAATTCCAGTATTTGATTGATTTTTTCAGGCATTAATCCAGGTAGAAGATGAAGCATTTTATGAATGCGTTCTTTCAACTCATGGACAGGAAAAAGGGGGAGAAAAGAGTAAAGAAAGCCATCAATTTCTTCTGCTGAAAGAATAGGTCGTGCACCATAACGCAATCCGCGATCGTGATCAATCATATCAACAATATACTCTCTGAAAAAGATAGAATTTAAAGGCCCTCTGACTTGACTAAATATTGCTTTAAAGCGCGGTAGATAATTTTCTGGAATTTTTTCCGATAATTTTTGAACAAGGATCTGCAGCATGTCATCATTCAGCAAAATTTGTTCAATAAAAATTTCAGCAGGCCGAACAAATTGGTCGCGAATAAAGGTATAAGTAAAAGCCTCATTAGACCAAGTTTCTTTAAAAGGAAATATGGTGGGCTTAAGTAAAAACGCGTGGGTAGGGGATTGCATCAGCATCGCTTGACGCTCCCCTTTTAAAAAAGGATCCATAAAAGGAGGAGGAATATGTTTCATGGTATCAGCTAAATAAACCAACAATTCCATTTCGCTTTCTACCCATTTTTCCGCTTCTTTAGGTTTATCCTCAATTCGATAATAACAACTGACTAAGGTGTTCATCGTTCCACCGGATGTATACACCCAAGGTTTTTTCTCAAGTTTATCTAAATGTTCAAGAGGATCTTTAATGACAGGAGATCGATGAGCAATAGCCATGCGATGTAGTGCACTTTCTAAAAATTCTTTTGTTTTGACATGATTGATAATTTTGGTGACAACATCTGAAAGATCTTTCGAAATTTTTTTCTCTTCTAATGCATGAGCGATTTGAGGCTCGGTTGCAACAAAAAAGGAAGCCAAAGAATCAATAAAGTCATATTGATTTTTAATACGGGTCCATTGTGATGTATTGCTGCGCCCATGTTTATAAAGTAAGCGAAAGCCTGCCGGACTATCATCAAAAGGTCCGGTTGTGACTTCTTGCATATCGGCATCATACACTTCTTGAAAATAGTCTTTAAAAAGTTCGACATATAACTTGTACAAAGTATCATACAAATTCACAAGAGCTGTAGCTTGATGTTGGGCTTCATCGCGTTGCTCTTGTAAAAAATAAAATTCATTGGATCGACTTTGATATTCCACTTTAAGCCATTGCACTTCTTTTTCTGTAGAGGCATGACGCATACGTGATTCAAGTGTTTTAACTTGTGTATAGACCATTTCATATTCAGCTTGGATATCTTGAACTTTTTGATTAGCTTGATCTAGTTTGTGCTGAATTGTTTGATAAATACACTGTCCAATCCCATTTGGTTCATGGGTTTCAAGTCCTAAACTTGCATAGAAATTCCAACGAGCCAGTTCATATTTAATATCTGAAAAAGAGGCTAAAGTAAATTCCCAAGCTTTTAATAAAGCATTATCCGCTAATGATTTAAAAACATTTTTCGCAACTTCAAATAAATGTAAAAAGTTAGCACAGCGCTCACCAATCCCTCCTAAATTTTTGGCGACTTGCGGAGTATGCATGATTAACTGGGATTGAAGCATTCCTCTGGGACGATTTTCATATTCTTTAACTTGTTTTTCTGTCACCCCAAGTGTCTGCAATAAAATCAACCGGATAATCTCTTCTACAGTAATGACAGCGAATCCTTGAAAATGGCTTTGATGAATTAAAGGTTGAATCCATCCTTCAATTTGCTGGATTTTATTTTTAATGCGATCTCCTTGCTTTAAAAATCCAATGGCTTCAAAAGCGGCAATTAATCCAGGTGAATACCAAATTTCAGGAGTCAGCCCCTTAGAAGAAGTGCGAATAAATAAAGGCTTTTTCAAATCTCCACTTCCCCAACTTGCACTCAAAGGGACAGAATTTTCTATCCCAGAAAAAGTACGCTTAAGGCTTCCTGTAGCAATAAGATCCAATAAATCTTGAAGAAAAAGTTCAGGCTGCTCGTCATGCACAATTTCAGCAGGAGCAGTAGCAAAACAAGATCCGACATTTTGCCTTAGATAGCACATCCAAGCAGATAAGACAGCTTGCCGCGTATGAGCATCTGTTACTGCAATATTAGGAGGAAGCTGTAATGTTTGGCGGATCAATTCTTCTGCCCATTTATTGGAAAGAGGTCGAGTAAATTTTTTGAGCAGACGAACAAGATCTTTCTGACTGATTAAAAGCTGCAATACTTTTAAGATATGCTCTTGACGTTTACCATCATGCTGACGATTAGGCCCTAGAGAGTATAAGTGCTCTTTTAAATAAGATATGACAGTAGGCAAAATGTCTAGATTGACCTCTCCTTTCTCATCAATCAATAGTTGAGCTAGCTGACGAGTTCGCAAAACATTACGTACAGAACAGCTTTCCTGAATTTGCGATCGATCCAAACGACGAGACAATTCTTCATATTCTTCTGTCACAATATAAAGAATTAAATCAGCGGCAGTTGTTTTCCGCTCTATACGACGTTGTTTAGCAGCCAAAGCAAAAATTCTAGGATAAAAAAGGGGATGATCTAAAGGAGCTTTGACAGAGTCTAAAATGTCATCTATTTCTTTCTGTTGCACAATTGATCCACGTAAAACTAAATGTTTAAGGTCATTTAACCTAAATCCTCTGAGGAAAATCTTGATAAAATCTTTTCAAGTCTCGTCTTAGAGCCTGTTAAATAAACTTTGATTGAAATAAAGCAAAGATCATCCCAAGAAACTCAATTCACTGAATCTTTGAATTTAAATCTTGCTATAAGATTGCTGTTTTATTGAAAAATTAACAACAAAGAAGCTAAATTTTTACTTTAAAAGTCTGTTAAATGACTTCTAATGGTTTAACAGGCTCTTAGAACTTCAAGAAATTTTTCAGTAAGAGTATAGAGCTTCAACTATTAATATTCATTATAACATTTATTTTAAATTATAACCATCTTCTCTTGTTTTCGTTAATCTGCTAAAAATCAATCTTTTATACAAAATTAATCAAAAATAAACATCTTATTTACAGTTAGGTGAGTTTAAATTATTTATCATCAAATCAATAAAACACATTTCAATTAGAAAGCGAAAATAGTATAATTAAATTATGGGTTTTTAATTTATTGATGAATAGTATGACAAACAAAACAGATTTAAATTTCCCGCCTTCTACTAGTTTATTTGATCAAGTACTGAATGAAATTGAGTTTGTCGCCAATCAAGCAAAAGCAACTGATCAATCAAAAACTGTTAATCAATCAAAAGCTTCAATAGAAGAGATTCAGATTCAAAATGTTGCGCAAAATTTATTCCAAATAAAAGCATCTGAAGCTTTGCCGGTTTCAAATTTAACTAAACTGGAAGAGAAGGTCAAAGGTCAACAGAAGACTGTTCAAATTATAGAAGGTATTTCAGCCTTGCTTCAGAATAAAACCCCTTCATTATTGGATAAGGAAACCATCAAAGTTGCTAAGCAAATTTACCGAAAAATTGAAGAGCAACTAAAAAGCGAGACGATCGAAGATCAACAAGCTCAAACCAAATATCTACAACAACAACTGTTTATATTTAAAGAAAAATTAGTCAAACAAACCCTTGAAACAACCCAACAAGCTATTCAAGAAAAGTCCATTATTGAAAAATTTTCGAAATTAAAAGATCAAGCTCTAAAAGAAGGAGCTCCCTTAGAAGAATTAAATTTGATTATTCAACGAGGTTTACTTCTCCTTCAAAAAAACAAAACGTCTAGTGAAAGGAGTAAAATTGAATTACAAATCAAGCACTCCATTGATGGCCTTATTGTCACAGCGAAGCTAGCCTCCCGTTTTGGAAATAAAACAGCCAACCTTTATCGCCTAAAAGACATTTTTCTTAAAGATGATGACGTTGTCATTCCTTTATTTAAAGGGATTCCACATGAAGATGTTTTAGGTTTTATTTCTTCGCATTTTCCAGAATTTGTGCCTTTATGGGAAGAATTTCAAAATCATCTTACTCAACATAAAGACATAGAATCTGCAGCTCCTCTTTTGTCCAAAATTCAAGAAGGAATTAAACAAGCTTTTTTATCCTCAAAAGACTTTCCTAGTGAGGATATTATTAAACTCTTTGATCATCCCGATTTAAAATTGATGATTCGCAGCACAGGACGAGAAGATTCTTTAAAAGTCGCCAATCCTGGAGGCAATGAGAGTGTTGCTAATGTCAATCCAACAAGAAAAAATATTGCAGATGCCATGGGGAGTGTTGTCGCCTCTTATTTTTCTACAAAATCCATTGGACAGAGAGCTGCAAGTGGTGATGATATTCGTCAACCTCCATTCATGCCCGTTTTATTGCAAGTCATGGTGGGAGAAACAGAAGGGTACATTCCCACTTCAGGTGTCATGTATACAACGGAGGGAGGCTTAGAGACAGACGGGGTGACTCAAATCAGTGCAGGACTAGGACATGCCGAAGGTATTGTCACAGGATCTCAAGCAAATGATATTTATTATGTTCAAGGAAAATTCGTTCATGGAATTATTCAAAGTAAATTAACTAGACGAGTTCCTCAAGACAATGGCCAGCTTAAGACCACGTTTAATCCTCGACCTTTAAGAAATGCCCCTTGCTTAACAGAAAAACAACTCCATCGCCTAATGGAAATCGGGAAAAAAATTGAACAAAACTATGGATATCCAGTAGACGTTGAGTGGAGCTATGACACAAAAACAAATAAATTTTATATATTTCAAGCACGACCTATTACTCATAAATTCACCTCTACACTTCCCAGTTATATTGCTCCACAAAAAATGAAAGAATTACAAGACATCCAACAAGTCGTTGTGATTGAAGCTGGAGGAGGAGGTGTTTGCGAACTTAACAAAAATAATGTGTTTGTGTGTTCGTCAGCCAAAGAGGCTTTAGAAAAATATTTACTCGATCCAAAGAATCCCCCTAGAGCTGTGCTTCTTGCTCAACCTACAGCTCCAAATTCCCATGAAGCGGGTTTTTTTAGAGAAAGAGGAATTCCTATCATTTATCTTCCTGGTAATCGTTATAAAAAAGTATCCGATGCACTAAAAAACCAGACGGTCTTAATTGATACACAAGAAGGTTTTTCTGCTATTCTTCCTACAGAAAAAAAAGCTAAAGATTACATTGTAGATGGATTGAGGCGCCACTTGGCTCCCAAGATGGAAAGCTTTATTAAAGAAGCCTCTACTAAAACATATGATGGACTTATCAAACAACTTCAAGTTCAAGCTGCTCATTTTGATCCTAAAAATTTAAAATTAGCTTTTGGATGGAATGCGTTAGATCAACTTCTTAACACCTTTGAAGAAGTCCAAGATCCTGAAGCAAAAGCTTATCTCTTGAATACGATTCTTTATATCGTTGAAAAGAAATTGCTACCAAAACTTCCTCCTGATCAAAAAGAACAGCTTTTTTTAAAAATCCTCTATAACATAGAAAACGTTTGGACGATCTACCAAGATCCTGAAGCTGATCTTCTCAACCAAAAATTCGCGATGAGTTGGCTTCGCTCTGCCATTTTGCAAAGGCCTGTAGAAGGAGTAGTGAATTCAGATACGCTATATACAACTCTTGATGCTGTCAAAGAAAGAAAACTCTTAGACTTAACTCAATCATTTACATTAAAAAATCAAGAAGAGCAAGCTTATTTAGATGTCTTCCAAAGAACTCAAAAATTTATTCTTCTTCCTGAATTTAGAGAAGACTGGGATACATTTATTAACCATTTAACTCTTCGTCAACTGAAGCAATTAGCAGCTATTTTTACTCAACTTGGCCCAGATCTTGTTGAAAATTGGATCAATTCTGTCTTCGTAGCAACTTGGGCTAATCTCATGAATTTGAACGACGCACAAAAACAAACAGAAGCGTGCATGCAAAAATTTCTAACACTTGCACAGGATAATAAAGTACAAGAGGCGCAAGTTTTGCATGAACAAACAAAAATGGTGGCAAAACAATTAGGAGATCTTGCCAATGAATTTGGAGATCCCGTTCAATTCAATAAACTTTTTTCTCAATTAGATCAAAGGCTTTTAAAAACCACTTATAAATGCCTCAAGGCAATCCAACAGGCAAAGGGCATTGAATTAACAGTACTTGCTCAATCTTTAGATACATTAGTTGCAACGTTTGATAACTGCATTAAAGGATTAACTGGAAGCGTTTTTTATCAGGACAATCTTCCGCAAAAAGTCGAAAAACTTATTCTCATGCTTGATCGTTATCTAGAGTTAACATGTGTAGCCATGACCCCTAAAATCTTAAAAGATTCAGCCCTCTTGATGCAAGCAAGGCTCCTTCGCCCTTATTTAATTCAACTATGGGAACCATTCAAAGAGAAAATGAGGATAAATCCCCAAGCAGCATTATTACCCACTAAAAATTTCTCAGCCGCAATGTCTGCCCTAGGAAGCGGTCTTCAAAATCCTAGACGAGCTCCACCAGGTTCATTAGAAGACTTATTTACTCTTTTGCACCAAAGCCTTATTACTGTTGTTCAAAGCGTGTCAAGCCGATCAGGCATTCAACAAGATGATCTTCCAACTCTTCTTCGAAAAGTCTGTGAATTTACTGAAACCTTAAATCTTCATAATCAGACCTTTTTTAAACCAACCATACAAAGCATTACTTATCATCACCCAAATATAAAAATTAGTTTTAACTGTCCATTAAATGTACATAGTGCTCAAATTGTGATCGATGCACAGCTAAGCCCTAAAGGTAAAATTACGTCGATGTCAATGGAAGGAAGATTTTTTGCTCCTATGAATGCCATAGGAATAGCGACTAGAGATAAGGAATTAATGCTCATAGCATTGAATTCTTATTACAGAGATCCTCCTATGCTTTTACCTGATAATTACGCACCTTCTCCTCCTCAAAATGGATACGTTCAATTTAAATGGAAAATTCCTGTCGCAACAAAAGATGAAGCTAAAGAGGTAACTTGGAATGGCTTAAATTATCTTCAAGTTTTGATTGATCATCTTCAAAAAGCTGAATTAGGAAAAGATTTATCTTCTTTGATGGAAAATAGTTTGTTATTTGAAGATTTCCCATGGGCTCTTGATCTCATTTCAGAATATGATTGGTCTCAATCAACACCAGAGATTCAGCAAAATGCTGTTAATGCTGCTTTAAAAGGCATACTCAAAAATCCTAATGAAAAT
This sequence comes from Parachlamydiaceae bacterium, assembly GCA_044226925.1. GTDB lineage: Bacteria > Chlamydiota > Chlamydiia > Chlamydiales > Parachlamydiaceae > JANWJE01. The sequence continues at coordinate 602,875 of JBGAGC010000001.1, read as the reverse complement.
AATTTAATTCCCATCGTGAAGCACATTCGTCGTTACTTAGCAAGTAAGATAGAGATGGATGTTAAACTATTAGATAAAGCGATGGATTTTTTGATTGATCAAGACTTTTGTTGGAAAACGCCTGAAATGAGATTAGAGCTAGCGAAATTTTTCACTGTCTGGATTCCAGATAATTCTGATAAATTGCTTTTTAAACAGATCATGAATGAAAAAATTGCTAAGCTCAACATGTTAACACCAAAAAGGCTAAAACAAATTCAAGAAAAATTTGTGCCGTTAATCATAGAAGATATGGATCTTCCACCAAAAGATACTTATTTAAACTCACTCCGTCAAAATTTCATTGATCTATTTACAACAAAACAATTTAAATGAGCGGATGGCAAATCTTTTAAGTCCATTCTGTCTTATTCCAAAACTTCATGGTAACATCTGCAGGTTTCACAACGCTTTGTCCCATTCCTTCTACTGTACACCAAATTTTATTTTGCTCATCTTCTTCAACCATAATGCGTTGTAAAGGGGTCTCTTTCGAAAACCAGCCGATTCCTAAACGATGGCAGACTCCCTTATCAGGAAAGGTAATCGCTTGACGATAGCTGTGCTTGCCTGGAACTTTCTCTTCTAAAAAAGCGATTTTCATCTTTTGCTTCAATACCATCTCTCCAATTGGGATATCCGGATGCCTTCCCACCACTTCTTCAGCAATTTCTAGTTCATATTCATTAGCTTTTTTTGTAGGTTCCCATTTGATGACTTTTGCAGGTTTCACAACCGAAGCTAAAATATTGCGAATCCATTCCCTCGTTTCCTCACTCGCATGTTTCCAAATAGAAGCACATGTTTCTAGCATCTCTTCCTTCGCGTTTTTTCTTTTTTCAGCCATCATTTTCCTCCCTTTACACGTTATCTTTATTTTAAATGATTTAACAAATATTGGTAGAAAATTTGCATGTTTTGAATCTTGGCAATGATGCTCACCTCTCTTCCATCACTTCTTTCTTCTAAAGCACCTTCTTTTTCGGAAAAAGAATCGGTGATGACAACAACTTTCCTTGCTTGGATTGCCTTCTCATAAAGATCAGGATGAAGCATGCAAAGAGCAGTAAGGGTATTCCAAAAACGATAAGCTGGCGAACGAAATGCCAATTGGTAAACATTAAAAGCCAAGTTTGATAAAGGGGAAGTTTCAACTTGTTTTTCTAAACTCTTGAGAAAATCAGAAGTGATTGTTGCCTCCTCACAAGTTTCTAAAGTCACCCACTTAATAGAAAATTGAGTATTTTTTAAAATCCAAGACACAGCTTTGGGATCCCAAAAAACATTCCATTCGGAACAAGGTCTTTTTAATCCGCCCACAACGTCTGGAAAAATATTTCCTTCTTTAAACGTCCCTGCTATGCAAAATAAACAATGGATTTTTTTGATTAACGCAGGTTTTTTTTTAAATACTTTTTTCATACAAGTCCAAGGACTCGTGACTAGTAGGGTGACAGATTCATCTTTTTCTTGAGCTAAAAGCTCTGCAAAGAGCTTTTCTCCTTTTTCTTTATCGCTTGGCACTTCTTGATTCAAAAAATCAAGTTGACTAACTGCTTGGCACTCCATTCGCCAATCCCAGGGAAATGGATTTTGAGGACGAGCGCTACTAAGACCAATGGGTAAATTAGAAATATTAAAAAGGTATTTTTGAATTTTTCTCGCTACAACAAAAGCTATCGGACCATGCGAATCAGCGGAAGTAATGATTTCAGCTCGGAGATTGTAGTGGCTAGAAGATTGTAAAATAGGAGTCAAACAGCAATCTTCAGAAGTTCCGCCATGAATAAAATAAAGAGGGTTAGCTTGGCCAATAGTGTTCATATTTTATACTCTTATAAAATTTAAAGTTAAAATAATTGGAAAATTTATCAATATTTTACTTAAATAGAAGTTACGCATTTAAATAATTTTCATAGATTGGGTTTTCCAAATAATTTATAATAGATTCTCTGATAATTTGAATTTTAGCTTCGAACCAAGAAATTCCTGTTTTAAAACTAAAACGCTCGATCCTTAAAAAAGGCCTAATGGAAAAACCAATATGGTTTTGCTGGGCAATGCTCAGTCTTGCTTGGCATTTCTCTACTTTGCAGTATTGCTTAATTGCTCTATGATAACTTTCAATTGCCCAATACTTCTCCTTAACAGTTAGCCACTTTAATGCATTCATCCTTAAGAAGCTAGTTGCAAAGTAATCAATGTCTCCATTTTGAGAGACAACCTTAAATACCTTAATCATTCCATAGCCTCTTAAATGAACAAGTCGACCTTCCTGTGGAATATCCACCTCGGCAATTGCACGATTTCCCATATAGCCAGGATCTACTTGACGGTTACTTTTTAGCTGAGTAAACCAATCCCAGCCTAAACTTTTGATTGTCCTAAGATTATTCAAGCTAGACTACCAAGAATCAAAACAGACGAATTGAGGAGAAAAGCCTCTTTGTTTTGCCTCCATCAAAAGCTCTGCTAAATGTTCATTTTTTGTTTTTCTATCATTTTGATATATGCGGTAATCTACTGGAATGTGGCTGTCTCCATCTGTCCAAAGCAATGTTTGCAAGTTAATTCCTTTGACAACCTTATGATGCTTGCCCGACCAATGCCATGTCACAAGCTCTATTTTTTCTGCATATAGTTTATCTAATGTTGCATCATCTAAAACTAATACCCATCTTTTAGATTCACATGCTTTCTGGCTTCTTTCCACAAAGATTCCGAATTGGGTTCTATGCGGTATAAAAGCCTATTTAATGAATCATGATGCGGAGCATCTTCCTTTTTTGGTTGAACCCTCGTCGCCTCTGTACAGGTATAAGTTCTATGAGTCGCAATTAGAAAATTTATGTAGTCATACTCATTACATCTAGGTTTATTCATAGCTTTCCTCTTATGAATTTACCTAGATTCATTATCGCATAATTAATTTAAAAATTAATAAACTGCGTAATTTATAAGATATTAAGATATTAAGATATTAATATCAGTACGATGCCGCTTCTTTTGGTGAAGCGGATCGTCCTTCTGTTTAAACTACTCAAAAGGAACTTCTTTGGAACATCCTTTGAGTCGTTTAAATGAGTCTTAAGGTTACCATGGTTTGACCTATCTACAGAGTGAAGCTCCTTAAAAAATTCCGAACGATAGTATCCGGCAACAGAGAATGACCATGCTGTTTGAGTCGTAAACCAACAATAAATTTTCTTGGAAAAGATGATTTTTCAATAAACGCTGTTTAAAGGCTCAGGAAGCGAAAAACTATGCGAGGATAGGTTTGGGGGCCTCATTTCGTCGATCTGAAACCTTCTAAAGAATCCAGTGATTGGAATGATTTTGTTCGCATCAATGATCAACTCAAAGCAAAACAAGAAATCGATAGAAAACTTGCTTGTGCTGAGGAGATTTTGGCAAAGTCCTATAAGGATAAGGGGTCAACTCAGAATTCGGATTATAAAACATGTTAAGCTGTATCATTCTGTATGTGTGAATTTTACAAGAATCCCTACCTAAGAATATTGGAAGGCCACGTTGGTCAACAAGAGGGTAGACTTCTGCAAATTTTTTGATGTTTGAGTTCAATAAATAAGGTTTTATGTGTAAATTCCTTTCTTACCTCTAGTGGATTAACATAAAAACCAGTGCAACTTCAACATCTTACTCTTATGAAAAAATTTCTCTCTTTGTTCATCATTTTCCTCTATTACAATACTTTTGCTTACGGATGTCCTTACGCAAGCTCTTACTCATCAGAAATTAAGTGGAACATGGATAATATCAGCGTATGGATTAGGGAGTATGAAGAAGCCGCAAGAAGCCGATTTTTGAAAGAACTCCCTCCTTATAGAGACAAATGGGAAGCAAAATATCATGATCAAATTGCTAAGTTAGATTCATTCGTCAGACATTCCATGCGTTATCCGGACGTCTATCAAAACATCTTCTTGTTCGATCAGCGCATCGATATCATGAAAGAATTTCGATATGAAAATGCTAACGAGAGATATACGGGTCCGGGATGGGCTTATTCCAAAGAGGAGAAAAAACAGAAAATCGAAAAAGAGAGAGCAATCGTTAAAGGAGACGCTCTGTATTGTAAAAATGTTCTGTATGACTGCAGAGATAAAATTACGAATGCATATCTCGAAATATTTGAGGAACTGCTGAGAAAAGGGAATGGCAACTTAGCTTTTTATCATGATTATGGCTTGTTGGCTTATATCAACAATAATTTTGAAACATCTTTTGAACTGCTTTCAGCATTAATCGAAAATGCTCAAAAGACAGACCAGATCGACCAACTGACATCTAAAGTTTACCATGATTTGGGATCTGTGTGTGTGGAAGTAATGGCTTACGATAAAGCGATTAAGTACCTTTCCGATGCGATTCGATTAGATCCGAGCAATAAAGAAACTTATTTCACTCGTGCCACAGCTTATTTCGAGACAGGTCAATTCGATCTAGCAGTCAATGATTATGTAACATCTGACAAAACGATGAAGGTTTCTCAATCGAAAATTCCTTCAAAAGAATTTACAAAAGCTCTCTGTAAAAGTCTTTGTCAAGGCGCTGCTGAATCTGTTGTCGATTTTGTTCCATCACTTTGTAGTACAACTTACGGAATTGGTCAGACTCTTTGGGCAACTACAAAAGCTCCAGTAGAATCAACAAAGGCATTTTCTAGTGCATGTTATGAGATGGGGAAATGTTTCGTGGATTATTGCAAGACAGTGGATTCCAATACCATCGACGGTTATATCGATCAATTTAAGAACTTATATCATCAGTTTGATCATCTAAGCGAGAGTGAAAAAGGGGAAATCATTGGTCACGCAATAGGCAAGTATGGAGTAGAGATCTTTGCTGGTGGTTTCGTTGTAGGCGGAGCGATAAAGGGTGGAAAAGTACTTGTAAATGGAGCATCAGCTTATCGCAAACTTAAAAATGTTAACCGAGCTTGTAATCTAGAGGCAATGACTATCTCTAGTTTAAATAAGGAAAAAATTGTCGCCGAATCTTTGAAACATGCCTCTCAAAGAGAAAATTATTTCAAAAATGTTAGAATTCATTGGGATAAACAAAATAAACATATTCCTGGTAAACATAATTTCGAAGTTGGAAGAGGAACAATTTTAATGCCAGCTAATGAATTTGAAATTTTAGTAAAAGCACATGTTGGTAAGGGGCAAAAAGTTTTAGGAACACCAGGAGAGGCTGGTTTTAAGGAAAGAGTAGATTTTGGAAAAATTATTGGTAATTATGCAGTAGAAGTAAAGGGTCAACCTACAACATATATCCCTACTTCTAAAGGAATTATTACATATGCAAAAGATGGAAGTGTTCATGTTTACCCAACAAATCCAAACGCCACATTTAATTAATATCTCTTTCATGGGGTTTTATTTATGAATATTCAAGAAAAACTTTCTTACATCACAGAATTAGAACTTAAACGTTTTGACTCAAGTAAAATTAGAGGAGTTGTAGCTTACTGGAAAGGCAATACGGCATGCATTTCTTTTTATTTTCAAGGTGAAATTACTGAGAATGATATTGAAACAGCTTCTGATATTTGTACATATATAATTGCGCACTTTCCTGACGGATTATTAGAGGAAAATTATATTAGATTAGATTATCCACAACCTCTTCCATCTCAATTTCTAGCTTATAAAAGAGAAGAAAATACTGAAAATTTTATGTCGAAAAATATATAGAATTTAATCGGTATTCAAGGCCTGAAGAATGTACGGTTTCAACCTCTCAAAAGCTTGGATTAGCTCTCGCTCAGTTCCTTTTTCCAATGTAAGAATAGCTTTCTCTACGAGCTTTAAAAATTCAGGATCAGATAGAAGCTTGCCAAACTTTCTAGCTCCAAGCAATCCACCACTTGTTTTCATAATTAGGGTACTAGGCAGATTCATGTCAAAATGCAACACAAGGAGAAATTCGGATTGAAAGGATAATGCTACTTACAACTGCTCGATATTGATTCAATTACTCCTTAACTATCTTGAACGATTTCTTGTTGACTAAAGTTCTTAATAGACCTCTTCGGAAACTATACTTTTACTGAAGATTAGGGTATAAAAGATCTGGAGATATCGATGAAATACGAACAAATCAAAGGGTTAGAAGAGAAATTTCGTAGATTGACTGGCGTTAAACAATCTACATTTAACAAGATGATAGTTATTTTAATCGAAGCTGATAAAAAGAAAAAAGTTCGAGGCGGCCGAAAAAACAAGCTTTCTTTAGAAGATCGTCTTTTGATGGCACTAGAGTATATCCGTGAATATCGCACATATTTTCATGTAAGTCAAAGCTATGGCGTGAGTGAGAGCACTGCTTATGAAACGATTAAATGGATAGAAGAGACGCTTATTAAGCATCCTGATTTTACTCTTCCTGGTCGGAAAGCGTTGTTAAAAAGTGATATGGAATTGACGTTATCTTAATAGATGCCACTGAACCCCCTTATGTAGTCATACTCATTACATCTAGGTTTATTCATAGCTTTCCTCTTATGAATTTACCTAGATTCATTATCGCATAATTAATTTAAAAATTAATAAACTGCGTAACTTCTATTAAAAACAAATTGTAAAATTTTAATATTTATTTTATTGCTTTGATAGTTACTAAACACATCAAAATTCCCCCATCTTTCCTTCTTATTCTCTCAAAACTTCATTTTTTTTCATTTATTGTGTAAACTGACTCTCTTTAGTCATTATTATAAGGAAAGATGGGCATGCTTATTTACTTAAAAGATCAATCCTCCATTGAGCTTCCTGAGGGAAGTACTGCTAAAGATCTAGCAGATAAATTGAATTTAAAAGGTCCTCATGAAGCATTAGGGGCTTCTGTCAATGGGAAAACGGTTGATCTTTCCCATCCTTTGCACAACAACGACCGCGTCATTATTTGGAATTTCGATGACCCAGAAGGAAAAGAGATTTTTTGGCATACATCTGCACACGTTTTAGCTCAAGCCATTTTACGTATTTGGCCTGATGCTCAGCCTACAATCGGTCCGCCTATTGAAAATGGATTCTATTACGATTTTGCCAATTTACAATTGTCAGATGCCGACTTTGAACGCATTGAAAAAGAAATGCAGGCCATTATCTCTGCCAATTATATTTCTCAAAGAGAAGTGATTCCTTCCAAAGAAGAGGCGTTGCGCCTTTTTGCACATAATCCTTACAAATGCGAATTGATTGAAAGTTTTGAAAAGGGAAGTCCTTTAACAGCTTATCGTCAAGGCGAATTTTTCGATTTATGCCGAGGCCCTCATCTATTTAATTTGGGAAAAATTAAAGCCATTAAAGTCATGAAGACTGCCGGAGCATACTGGCGAGGCGATGCCAATAATGAGATGCTCACTCGTGTATATGCTACTTCTTATCCGGACCGTAAACTTCTCAAAGACTATCTTCAACAATTAGAAGAAGCTAAAAAACGGGATCACAAAATTCTCGGACCCAAACTTGAACTTTTTTCACTTAAAGAGGAAGCTCCTGGAATGCCTTTTATTCATCCCAAAGGGCTGATTATTTGGAATCAATTGGTTGCCTATATTCGTGAATGCCTCAGTCGAAGAAACTATATTGAAATCAAAACCCCCACCATGATGACACGCGAATTGTGGGAAATTTCAGGTCACTGGAGCAATTATCGGCAAAACATGTTCACCTCGCAAATTGAAGACCGCGATTTTGCCATTAAACCCATGAACTGTCCAGGTTGCATGTTGTACTATAAAGGGCATACACATAGCTATCGCGAATTGCCATTAAGAGTTGCTGAAATTGGAAACGTTCATCGCTATGAACCTTCTGGATCACTCTCCGGGCTTTTTCGCGTACGCAGTTTCCACCAAGACGATGCCCACATCTTCATGAAACCTACCGATATTCAAGAAGAAATCGCTTCTGTGCTTTCTTTAGCAGATGAAATTTATTCAACTTTTGGTCTTTCTTATCGACTTGAACTCTCTACACGACCTGCAGCTAATACTATTGGAACAGATGAAGAATGGGAAGTCGCCACAGCCGGTCTAAAAGGTGCTCTTGATCAAACCGGAAGAGAGTATCGCATTAATGAAGGAGATGGGGCTTTTTATGGTCCAAAAATCGACTTTCATATCCGTGATGCCATCAATCGCAGCTGGCAATGTGGAACGATTCAGCTTGATATGGCACTGCCGGAAAAGTTTGAACTGGAATACACAGCTCCAGACGGAACACGTAAGCGACCTGTTATGATTCACCGCGCCATTTTTGGCTCTATTGAACGTTTTTTAGGAATTTTGATTGAGCATTATGTAGGCAAATTTCCTTTGTGGCTTAGCCCCCTTCAAATTCGCCTTTTAACAGTAGCAGATCGTCATGAACCCTACGCTCAACAGCTAGCTCAACGCTTCAGAGATGCAGGTTTCCATGTTGAAGTCGATAGCGCGCAAGAATCAGTCAGTAAAAAAGTTCGCAATGCTCAACTTGCCCAAGCCAATTACATTTTGACAATTGGTGATCAAGAAGTTGAACATCAAACAGCCAATTTACGCACCCGTGATAACGTGGTCCATGGTGAAATTCAAATCGATGATTTTCTGAACAAGATTGAAGAAGAAAGAAAGCAACGGGCTTTAACTTCTCCTTATGCTTCTCAGCCATCAACCTAAAAGGACTTTCTTATGCAGACGATTGCCATTAGCAGCTTTAAAGGGGGGACCGCCAAAACGTCCACAGCTCTACATATTGGAGCTGCTTTGTCAAAGTTCCACAAGAAAAAAGTTCTACTCATTGATTTCGATGCCCAAGCCAATTTGACGACTGGCTTGGGATTCGATCCAGACGAAAATGATAGTTTAGCAAATGTCCTTCAAGGAAACAAAAAATTGGCAGAGGTCATCAAATCAACCCATATTCCTCATTTAGACCTCATCCCAGCAGACACCTGGTTGGAACGGGTGGAAGTGACAGGTACTTTAGCAGCAGATCGCTATTCACACGAAAAACTGCGCGATATTTTAACTCCCCTTTCTTATGACTTTATCATTATTGATACTCCACCCTCTCTGTGCTGGCTGACAGAATCTGCTTTAATTGCAGCAAAACATGCCCTCATTTGCGCTACACCAGAATTTTATAGTGTGAAAGGATTAGAACGCTTAGGCCAATTTATGGAAAGTATTGGACAGCGTCATCCCCTTAACGTATTAGGCGTCATTTTGTCTTTTTGGAATACACGCGGCAAAAGCAATCAAGCTTTTTTAGATGTCATTGAACGTACCTTCCCTAGTAAAATATTCCAAAGCAAAATTCGACGCGATATTTCTGTTTCCGAAGCTTCTATTTATGGTAAGCCAGTGTTTGACACTGATCCAGATAGTCGAGCAGGTGAAGATTTTATTTCTGTGACTAAAGAGATCCTGCAGCGTCTTAAAAGTTAATTTCTAAAGAACAAAATAGACAGGATGGAAAGGATAAAATAATAAGATGAATTGATTGGATTTGGATTCATCTTTCAAGAGCACTTTGGCACAAACCTTGTATTCTTATCCTACCTATCTTTGCCATCTTATAATAGAAATTAACAGGATGGGCAGGATAGGAAAGATAGACAACAACGTACTTGATGCAGCGCTCTTTTCTATCTTGTTTTCAATCCTTATCGCCTTGACATGTAAAGCGGCTTTACATTTAATGAAATGGAACATGAGGATTTTCCAATGGCAAATGTGAATTCTATTCTCGATCAACGAATGAGAAAACCAGGTAATACATCTAAAATGGCAGCCATGGCCAAACAATCAGCCACCGGCAATTTGACCAGTTTTTCCGGCGTCTTTAGCGTCGTCGAACTAAGTGTAAAAGAAAAAGAACTCCTAGCAAATATTTTAAAACATTATGCCAATGAAGAACAAGATATCCACAACGATCTGGATTTTCTGATTTCTTTAACTTCAGAAGTGAAGGCCATCAATAATCAAGCAGCCCTTTTACACGGCGAACGCATTAAAAAGGCGCATCAAGTGTTAACCCGTTATCGAGACGGAGCCTTTACGGCTTGGTTAATGGCTGCTTATGGCAATCGCCAGACTCCTTATAATCTCATGCAATATTATGAATTTTGCGAAACAATGCCTAAACAGTTGCGTCCTCGGATTGAGTTGATGCCTCGTCAGGCTGTTTATGTTTTAGCCACTCGCGAAGGAAGTTTGGAGCAAAAACAAGCGATTGTTGAGAATTACCAAGGTGAAACAAAAGCAGAAATGTTATCTCTCATCCGCCAAACATTCCCTTTGCAACAAACCGATAAGCGTCAGCAGAAAATTGGCAAAACAGTGATTCAAAATCTTCATCGCCTATATGAAGAGCTCAAAAAAGCTCCTCAAGAATTAACAGGAAACCAAAAACAGCAAATTCTCGCTCTTTTGAAGCAATTTCAACAATTGATAGGAGCATCATGAGTCGTCATTCAAAAACATTTTCTCCTTTTGTTCTTGAGCCCAGCTGGCAGCATAAGCTCGAACAAGAATTACAGGAACCTTACATTGCCGATTTGGCTGCTTTTGTAGAAAAAGAATATGCAACACAAACGGTGTATCCTCCAAAAGAGTTAATTTTTAATGCTTTTTATCAAACACCGTTTGATAACGTGAAGGTTTTGATTATGGGACAAGATCCCTATCATGGACCTGGTCAAGCGCACGGATTAAGTTTTAGCGTTCCCAAAGGAGTTAAACCGCCTCCATCTTTGCAAAACATTTTTAAAGAGTTAGAAGCAGATGTTCACATTCCTAAACCGAATCATGGCTGCCTTCTTTCTTGGGCAAAACAAGGTGTGTTATTACTGAATGCCACTTTAACTGTTCGACAAGGAGAACCTATGTCTCATCATGGAAGAGGCTGGGAGCGTTTTACTGACGCTGCAGTTCGCAAACTAGAAGAAAGAAAAGATCCCGTCATTTTTGTGCTGTGGGGAAAATCAGCACAAGATAAATGCCGTTTTTTGCGCGAGGAAGGTATTCCATCTAGGCATTTTGTTTTAACCGCTGCCCACCCTTCTCCTTATTCAGCGAACAATGGCTTTTTTGGTTGCCGTCATTTTTCTAAAATTAATGAATATTTGGAAAAACAAGGCAAAACACCTATTGACTGGTCCTTGGATAATTAAATGTAACATTTTTTCGAAAGAATTGAGCTAAAACCGAGTAAGAAAATATAAAAAAAATTTCAAATTCAACTTGATTGGAATTCTCTCTGAACGCTAAAAGAGAAGTCAAGGTCGTTTAAGGAGGATTCCGTGACTCAGAGTGAGTGCAGCCGAGATAAACTGGCTCAATACAAAATTGAGGGACAATCTAAGCCTTTTATTGATAGCAACCTTCAATTACAGCTTCCAGGATGTGAATCTTCTCTCGAGCAAACTTCTCCTCTTCATAGCCCTATTTATTCTCATTACGTGGGTTCCTGTCCCTCTTCTGGTGTCTCTTCGCAAGTTAATGAAGCTGAAATTTACCATGCCATGGCAGAAGCTGAGCGTTCATATAAAGCTTGGAAAAGCATGCAGCAGCAATTAAAAGAAGCTGTTAAACCGTAGCTCATCATTTCTTTGACTTTCTAAAAATTTCCAAATTTTCTCTTATTCTCTGACACAAATTAAAAATACATTAACAGTATTTTAACATATTCTTTACAATTCTACACTACTCTAGTTTACCCATTTTTATTTATTAATATTAAAAAGGTTAAATTTATGGTCAATAATAATAACTTCACTTTTTCGTTTGAATTTTTGACTTATCCAACATCATTTGAAGAAGGAGGCGAAACTAAGGTCGGCGACTTAACTGATTTTAATGAAGTACTTGAACATGATCTCATTTATGGAGATGATTTACAAGAAAGCAATAGCGATGAAACTTTAAGCGAGTTATCTGCTGAATTTTTTAAAAAAATCGGACCAGAAAGCTCAAATAAAAGTGACAACAGCCTAAAGCGTCCCTATGAAGGTCAAATCGTTAAATCTGTTAAAAAACAACGGTTAGAAACTAAAAAAGATATCAATTCTATCACTTTTCTACCATTAGAGATTTTTTTAAAAATTTTCAATTATTTAAATGACCAAGACATCTATCAACTTGCTTTCGTGAGTAGAAAATTTACTGAATTGACTCGAGATGCCTCCATTCAAGCTCGATTTTTACAAAACCGACTATTTGCATATGATCAATCTAGGCCAAATTTTGAAACTTTAGTCCATTTAACTTCTCAATGTGGTTTGCAAATTAAAAGCTTAAGTTTTCTTGACGACTTAACATCCGAACAGCAAGTTCAAATTATTAAAAATTGCCCTAATTTAGAAGTTTTGAGTCTATACGCCTCAAACATTACAAATGAAGAATTCACAAAATTAATTTCTGAATTACCTCGCCTAACCTCTCTTTACTTAACGCTATGCAATCAAATCACAGATGAGGGAATCCAAACACTTAGACTCCATTTACCAGAACTCCAATGGATAGACATCCAAAACTGTGAAAAAGTGACAAAAGAGGGGATAAAAGCAATTGGTTCTTTAACGAGTCTTAAAGGATTAGAACTTTCTTGTCATCTCTTAGCAGATGAAGACTTAAAGGGTATCCTTTCCTCTCTTACTCAATTAACAGCTCTTCAGTTAAATAAAGGATATAACTTAACAGATGAAGGATTAAAAGACATCGCGTCGCTCACTCTTCTTCAGACACTTTGGTTGAGAGACTGTGAACAACTTACAGATGATGGACTTAACAGCATCGCGTTGAGCTTCCCTAACTTGCAAAATCTTAGATTAAAAAAATGCCATTCTCTGACAAGCAGAGGCTGCCTTAAAATTGCTTTTCAAAGTACAACATTAAAAATATTTCAGATATCAAAATGTCTTCAAATTACAGAAGAAACTATTTCTTTAGTAAAATAATTAAACACAAAAACAATACACACCAAAAGATTTATTTAATGTTTTGTTGATTTTATTTAAAAATTCAATTAACACCTCTTAAACATAACTCTAACAACAAAAATACTTTAAACAAAGTTGTAAGTTTTGTTTATTTTTAATCCAATTATTAATATAATATAAGTATAAGGTCATTTATATTGACCTTTTAATATTCTATTCGTGGTGGGAACTATGTTAATTGAAAAAGATATTCAGCAAATATTAAGTCAATTGGCATGTGGGGATTCAATTCAGGTGCCTTTTGATGGCTCAGATATTACAGTTCGTGTTTTTGATGAGTCATCAAAACTGTCTTTGACAGCTCTCGTTTACGATGGTGGCAACTATATTCCTTCTAGTGTCAGACGATGTCTGTCTCGCAAGTCTCCTTTTTTCCACCCTTCTATTCTGACTTTCTTGACTGTTGATGAAAAAAATTTTCAAATCAAACTCAATTATTTGGGTCATGCTGAAACTTTAAATCATCATCATTTTAAAGAGCTTTTAGAAGATTTTGGTTTGATGGCCGAAAAATGGCGTCTCTATTTAGATGACCATGGCAAGAATGATCTTATTTACGTAAAAGTTAAACAATAAGAGATTTAAAACATCAAACTTATATTTCCCTGAGAAAATTAGAGTATAAGAGGCCTTTGCTTCGCCTTGTCTCGATTAAAAGCGAAGCGGGGGCTTATTTCGATTGTGGAAAGTTCAATCAACTTAAATCGCTACCCTTCTTGTTTATTTGAAAAATAAAACGATTTTATTTCTTTTAATTCTTTTCGATGACGCCACTTTGCATAATAGATCGCTATTTCATAAAGCATCATAAGAGGAATTGCTAAAAGAAGCTGCGTTAAAACGTCAGGAGGAGTTAAAAGAGCGCCTAAAATAAAAGCAACAACGATCATATAGCGTCGCTTTGAAATTAACCATTCAGGCGATAAGAAGCGGAAATGCACAAGTACAAGGAGAAGCAATCCCAGTTCAGCAGCAATGGCATGCCCTAAGCAAAGCAATAAAACATAATTAATATAATGTGTAAGGGTCCATGCATTTTGTCCAATCGAATGGTTAAAAAGCATCAAATACTGATTAGCCAGAGGGAGAGTCACATAATAAGCTAAAGCAATTCCTGCACAGAGACAAAAGACAGAACAAAGCAGAAAGGGAATCAAAATCACGCGTTCTTGGGCTTTTAAACCTGGTAAAATAAATTGCAACCAAATCCATCCCCAAAAGGGAGCTGTCAAGGCTACACTTAGCCAAAAACATAGCTTAAAAACCAAAGTTAAACCCTCAATAGGACCCATAATTAAAAAGGGATTGTGGATGGTTTGTTCATAAAGAAGAACTTCCCCTGGAGCCAAACGGTAATAAGGACGCTCGTGATGTTGCCCGCTAGAAATTTGATTTGAAACTAGCCAGGACTGGGAAGGTAATTCAAAAACTTGATCTTGAGCTGTTTGATTGGTGATTTGAATACGCTGGACTTTTTGTTGAATTAAACCACTTTCCGTTTGTTCAATAGGTCCTTCAGTCAAAAATTGAAGAATGGGTTGATAAAATCCTAAGACGACGCAAAAACCTATTCCCACAATCAAAAGAGATTTCAATAGCGTGTGGCGCAATTCGTCAACATGTTCCCAAAAGCTAGCCCAATGTTCTTGCATGCAAATGCTTATGAACGATCGTTGTGAGAAGAGTCAACAGGAAGATGTACCTGCTGAGAGTCTTGTGTTTTCTCAGAAGAAGAGTTGTGAACAGTTGGAATTTCATCTTCTCCATTGCAAGCTTTTTTAAATTCACGAATTCCTTTGCCCAAGCTTTGGGCAAATTCGGGTAGCTTTTTTCCTCCAAAGAGAATGAGGATGACCACCAGAATGACTAAAATTTCGCCTGTTCCCATCATAACGGGCCTCCTTTATTAACAATATTGGCCGTAATTATAGACATTAATTAACGCCCATTGTGCGTGGGAAATAAAAAAAGCGCAAACGTTTTCCCCAACGTCTGAAGAAGAAGAAGTAAATATATATAAGTATTTCCTCTTCTTCAATTGTTGTGGATTTGTTCATAACTCTTTATCTATCACTGAAACACTTTTAGCATTAACCTATAGAAAAATCCTCCAAAATATGGCTTGAAAATGATTTTTCTCTTTAAAAAGGCTGTTTGTATAAGAAAAAACTCTCTTTCAACAATGTCGATAACTCGTTTATAAGTTGTCAGTTAATGTTCAAAAAGATGAAGAAATACACAACTTTCTTCTACTTATGTGCAATAAAAACAAGTTATTATCAAATCATCCACAAGAAAAAACATTCAAAAAATTTTGAAAAATTGGTCTCAGTCTCTCGAGTATTAAACATTGACGATAAAGGCTCATCTTATTTATAGTAGGATCCTTTCGGAGTTAGGTTACCATATGAATATTGCTGAAAATAACTTAGTTCGCTTTATCAGTATTACAAAGAAAAAAGATGGTTTATTCGCTAACTTTCGCGTAAAAGGAATGAAAGGCGGAGCAACCTTTAGTTCTTCTATTTCAGTGGATATCAATCAAGCAAATGTTCATGCAGGTGATCCATTGGAAAAAATCATTGAAGAATGCGGCCGAATTGCTGTTCGCATGTCTGAAACTAAGCTTCAATTTGAAGGCCTCGTTCACGTTTAATTTTCTTTCTATCTGGGTGTAGCGCAGCTTGGCTAGCGCACTTGCATGGGGTGCAAGGGGTCGGAAGTTCAAATCTTCTCACCCAGATTCTTTTCCTTAATGATTTATAGCAAAACAAACCACTTCAATTGCAATCATACTTAAAACGATTAATTTAAAACCTAACAAACAACTATTAAAACCTGTTTTATATTAAAAAGGATAATTATATTATTGATTTTTATTTAAAACTTTAATAGTATTTTATTTTTAATAAACTAAATCACGAATAAAATGAATACAAGTTTTTATAATTTAGCTATGTCTACTGCTTTAATTTTTCCTACAACAACTCAGATTGATGGAGTAGCAGACAAAAAAATTTCTAGCGTTTCTAAGATTGAATCTCTTGAAGAAATTCAGGTACAGCAACCTGATCAAACGATCTTTTTTTTCGATCTTGATGATACAACTTTTGACTTTCCCTATATGCTAGGATCTAAAGCCTGGCGTCAAGAGATTGTTAATGCAACAAAGAAAATTGATACGAGTAAAAATTGGCATGATATGTTCTCTTTTCTCTTAGCACAAAAACATCCCTTAAAAGCAGTAGAGCCTATTACAAGCCAATTTATAAAGAATTTACAAGACAAAGGCTATATCGTTTGCGGTTTAACCTCAAGAGAGCGTAAGGAGTGGTATAATACACACAAAGAAGGAGTAGATAAAATCACAGATCAGCAACTAAATTCTATCGATATCAATTTCCATAATAAAAGTTTGGAAAATGCTTATCCTTACTTAGCTTTAGATTCCGAATATTTTAATGGGACATTCTTTGCCAATATTGATCCCAAAGGTGATTATCTCTTACATCTTTTCAAAAATGCCCCAGATCTTCCTAAAAAGGTCATTTTTATTGATGATAAACTCAAACAAGTTGAATCTGTTGCAAAAGCTCTAACTAAGCTTGGAATTGAAAATGAGTGTTATTTCTATTGTGCAACGGAGGCTAAGGCAAAAACATTCAATCTCCTAATTGCTAATATTCAGCTTTATTATTTTTTAAAATCGGATTGTCAAGAAGCCATCTCGGATGAGAAAGCCGCTTTAATCGCTAAAGAAGATCCGTCAAAAGATGCTGATTATTATCTTAAAGCTAGTTTAGATATAGCCAAAGATTTAGATATAGCTAAAGATTTTAATTTTTAAAAAGCGCACGTAAATACGTGCGCTTCCTTGTCCTTTTTCCTTTGGAACAATGACTCTTCTGCATGAGTTAGCTTTTTTTTGCTCAAAAATTTGAGGCCATTCGGATTAATTGACAAAAATCTTTTTTTGGGTTTCTGGGGATTTGTTTTTACGATAAATTGAGCCTAAAACAAGACCTCCGCCAAGTCCCTCTCCAACGCCACTAATTAACCAGCTCAAACCGAGTTTTGCTGGTACATTTAACCACAGATACCAGGAAGCTGTTAAAATTCCTGTAAATACGCCGAAAAAAACACCAAAGACCAAACCATTCTTAATGCCTCCTTCTTTATAAAGTTGAGAAAAAGCAAAAGCTGTCCAGGCTGATAACGCTAATTGAAATCACATGGCTAAAGGCATATCAGCTTCCATTTTTGCAAAGTCTCTCCATACATTTGCTGTAGCTTCATACATTCCCATAAGAACAAAACCATGTACCAGTAGTTCGTAAAAAAAAATAAAAGCAAATAAAGCAAATGTTGAGAGTAAATATCAGCTAAAATTCATTTCTTCTCCTTTGTCTAAAGGGGCAGTTAATCAAAATTTTAATTTCAGAAAGTCCGTGATTTTCATTATGATGCAGCTTACTCATAATTTGCAGGATGTTCAAGGAAAAATATGAAGAAAATCTAGCAAAACTCTAAGCATTCCTTGTGGAATGCCCTTTGTTTTAAATTTGTTCGCAAGTGGATTTATTGAAGCTTGGCGGAAAGGCTAATTTCAGCTTTAAAAAGCTTAGAAACTGGACAACCTTTTTTGGCAGCTTGAACAGCGGCATCAAATTTAGTTTTGTCAGCATTTGGAATATGCGCGGTTAAATCAAGATGGCTCTTTGTGATTGAAAATCCATCTGGAGTTTTCTCAAGAGTAATCGTTGTGGTAACTTCTAAACGATCAGGAGTCAAACCCACTTTGCCAAGTTCTGCCGAAAGAGCCATGGCAAAACATCCTGCATGAGCCGCAGCAAGCAGTTCTTCAGGGTTTGTCCCTATTCCATTTTCAAATCGTGTGCTGAACGAATATTGCGTTTGTTTAAGGACTCCGCTTTCCGTAGATAGTGTCCCTTTACCTTGGTTTAAATTTCCTTGCCAGACAGCATTGGCTTTGCGCTGCATATTCATCTCCTTGCTTTTAATATTCATTCGATGACTTGGAAAATCTCTAACCTTAATCAATAATTCAATAAAAATTTCATGTCAATTAAACAGGGAGTTTAAAGAAGGTTGACAACGCTAAAGTTGGATTCTTAAGATTTTCTTTCAAAACAAACCAGTAATTCTACGTGGTTGCTTCCTGGAAAAAATAAATGTCCATCTACGCTTTGAATATTCCATCCGTCTTCGCATAATCTTTGACAGTCGCGTTGAAAAGCATCCCATCCACAACTGATATAGAGCAATTGTTGGACAGAAGAGGCTGCTTTTAATGCAGAAAAGAAATCACGATCTAATCCTTTACGGGGAGGATCAACAATAGCTGTTGTGGCGTTATTTAAAAGAGAAAGTGTTTGTTGGGTTGGCCCTGTAATAAATTCTAAACGAGGTGCAATAGATGAGGGAAGGCGTAAGCGGGCTTGTTGAAAATAAACTTCCGCATAAGGATTAATCTCGCTGCATTGAACTTGTTGGCAGTGCGAGGCAATAAACAATCCAATGACACCCACGCCAGCATAAAACTCTGCGACACGCGCTTCTTGAGGCACCAAGTCACGGATGCGAAATAACATGCGCTCAAAAAGAGGAAGGTTAGCTTGGCCAAAGCTAGCAGGGCCATAGCAAACAGAAACCCCTCCAAATTGCTCCCATAATTGTTCTTCTCCCCAAACATGCGACCAATGAGGACCGAAAATAGTGTTTGTCTGGCGATGATTATAATTTAGCCATAAAGAATGCCAAAGAGTGGAATTGTTTTCTCCTAACTGCTTGACAAGATCTTGCCAACGATGTGCTTGAGGACTATCCAGAGAAAGATTAAGAACAAAAGTTAATTGTATACGTCCTGTTTCTCTCTGAACAACACCTTGCAAATAACGCAATTCTCCGCGTCCGGTCTTTTCGTCATAAGGAGCTATTTTATGCTGCTGGATCCAATTTCGAATCATTTCAAAAGCTTGATTGAGATGGGGATGATGAACTAAGCAAAAAGGAATAGGCATAACCTCATGCGAATCCCGCTTAAAAAGACCAATCAATGGATGAAAAAAAGTTCCCCTGACAGCGACCTTAGCACGATATCTCCAATGCAAGGGTGATCCTTGGTGAAGACGAGGAATGATTTGATAGGGTTTAAAAAAAGACAATACTTCATTCCAAACAGCAGGAGGTTGCAAAGACAAATGTTCGCTGCATCCCGCACATTCTCCAAAATGAGGACAAGGGGGAAATGAAGTTTTTGAATCGTCCATAGCCTAAGTAACAGGAATAAGAGGCGGAGCTGTTAAAGCAAGGGGTTTTGCCTGAAACGCCCCATGCTTGGGAATGCGCAGTTTTAATGGAGACTTCTTAAGCTGAGCTTTGATTTGCCGCTTCTCTCCAATCTTTAAACATTTCTCTTCCAGCTTTAAAAGCTCTTCTAAATCATGAGTCAATTTATTGATTTCTTTAAATTTTTCCACATTATCTTGGCTCTTATCTGGATGATTTTTAAGAGCGCAAAGTTTTCTTAATTTTTTAACATCATCACTTGACATTTTTTTAATATGATCTAAAGGAACTTTACTACATTCGCTCACTTTTTCTTTACTGAGCTCAGAAGCAACAACAAGAACTTTTTTAGCAACGTCAAATTGATTGACAAGTTGATTTGCCCAGGAAGAACTATCTCCAGGCCAATAAACTCCTGTTTCTATATATAAATTATATTTTCTAAAAAAATTGGAGATTGCAGAGAAAAAGCTTCTAAACTTTCCCATCCAGTCAGAGTTAAAATATTTCACTTTTACTCGATCGTTCATCAATGCAAGATTTGCCATGGCAAAAGGAAAAGAAGAGAACACCCGAGCAGCTTCTCCTTCATTAACCAAATCTTTTATTTGATCAACCGCTGGAAGAGAGTTAATAAAAAAACCTGTGTACCCATCCGATAAATATACAATTTCAGAAAATGAAAGCTTGCGGGCACTGGCCAGAGGATCTAGTTTAGCAAGATCCCTTGCAGAAAGGCGTTTGTAGCTAATTGCACAATCTGAATCAGCTTCTTTGTCGGGGCTTGGGGGATTATTTTGTACAGCATTCTCCTCTGTTACTTCATAGATATAAGTTTTTTCTCCAGTACTGTTTTGTGCTAGTAACTCAAACCACTGATCTCGCTTAAGAATACTATAAAGCATGGGAAATTGCATAAAGCCCTTAAATCAAAATTAAATAAAAAAGCATTATAAAAAACAAAAAATTTTAAGTCTAACTAATAACAACAATTATAGAATTGCTGTATAATTTATATTAAATTCAATTCTAAAAATTATATTATATTTTATATCGAACTTCGAATTTTTGAATTTGCTTTATACCAAACTTTTCCACAAATCCGATAATTTCAAGGGGCATAGCGGCCTAGAGTATAGCTCAGCTTAACGAAGTCTGCGGTCTGCAATGATAAAATCGCGACTTAGGATGTTTTTAAGAAGATATCCTGCATCACAGTATGGTTTAAAATTATTTTTTTATTCTCTGTGAGTTTCGCTTCTTTTCACTACGCTACACACCAATTTTATATTTCTTCTTTTTTTGATGAAACCTCAATTGAGGCCTGATTAGGGCAATCACAAGGACGAGGCTTTGGAACAATCTTTTTTTCAAGGATTCCTTTAGTACAAATTTGGACGTCATGAGCAATGCCTTTTAAATCAGAAGCCTTATTTAAACAAAATACACACATTTCAACGGAACAATCTGAGACTGGACAACTGATAATCGAACACCCACCTTCCCTTTGTATCCATGCAGAACAACCAAAACAAGAGACAAGATAGTTATCACTATCTCTCTTCTCGCAAAATTTTTCAAACGTTGCTAATTCGATTTTTTTTTGTAATTTTTGATCTACAACATAGCCAAAACAGCTTTTACATTGATAAGGTTTTTTTTGAAACTCTCTTGATCTAATTAAACTAGGATTAATTTGATGTTTCTTAAGTGATTCCTTAAGGGTTGAAATTTCTTCTTCTACGAGATTTTTAACCTCAGAACTTTTAAGAAAATTTTCTAATTTTTCATTATCAATTCTAATGGTATGGAAGTTGCTTGAATCTTTGAATTTCACCCCTACTTTTAAAGAAGGGTTTTCAGGAATAAGTGTATTAATACAAGATAAACAAGCACCTGCATTGACTTCAAATCGCTTAACTCCGATTTGAGTAAGGACTTTTACAGAATCGCACAAGCAATAGCCACAATCTCCTTTCTCTACGGTCGTAAGTTCTTGATCTGGATAACCTTCATTATCCCATTTCTGTAGCAAAAATTCCTGAGTATAATTAAAATAAAATCCATCTATCATAATTCATTTCTCCAAATTATTTTATTAAATAAATAATAACAAAACACAAAATAACACCAATTAAAATTATTATCAATCAAACATTAATTAAAAAATTAATTTAAAACAACTTAATTCAGTAATAAAACATTCCGTTTTAATCATGATAATTTTTTAGTTTCTTTATTTCCATCAAATGAAGTGGCAAAAGAATAGAAACTAAGCCAATTACCAAAAATAGAATAGTTAAAAAGCGAGACAAAGAATCAAACCTTAACCAAGGTGTCAAAAGGAAATGCTAGCTTGCGGCAACCCTATCGCAACGCCTAGAGCAATGACGATTCCTATGAAGACAACAAAACACGAGCTTTTTGAGTCTTTTATCGTTCATAAGAGGGGATTTTTTGTTGATAAATTAGAAGAAAAGGTGGTGACAACTTGGATGGGATTCTATAACTCATCACTTTTTAACAAAGTATTAAAAGCTTATCAACATAACAAATTAGAGGAGAAAAGAGGGGGTTATCAACAAACCCACAAAGTCTAAGGAAGAAGAAGTATTTTTAATATCTGTTATTCTTCTTGTAGAAAAGGTGTGGAAAATTTATGTTTCTCTCTCATTAACGTCTTTCTATAAGGTCTAAGTGCATGCACCTTCCTGCTTCTTATTTCTTCAATCTATCCCATTTTGCCCACGCTGCGCTTTTTCAAAATGACCTGCACCCTTGGCTAGCCTTGCAACAACTGACCGCTTATTTGAAAACGCAGCCACTTGGACAGCTTAAAGGCTCTATTTCGCCATCTGCCTATCTGATTGATGCGGAATTTATTTCTATTGGAGAAGGATCCATTGTAGAGCCTGGTGCTTATATTCAAGGTCCTTGTATCATTGGAAAGAATTGCGTAGTACGCCACGGTGCTTACGTTAGGGGAAATGTGTTGACAGGTGATCATTGTGTGATTGGACATGACTCCGAGCTGAAACATGCAATTTTATTAGATAAGGCCCATGCTGCCCATTTTGCTTATGTGGGAGATTCTATCTTAGGCAATGAAGTCAATCTCGGGGCTGGCACGAAATGCGCCAATTTTAAGCTTGATCAAACACTAGTTCATTTGCATGTCAATGGAGAGCGTATCATCACGCACATGCGAAAATTAGGGGCAATTATAGGAGATAAGACGCAAATTGGATGTAACACCGTGACAAATCCAGGAACTTTGCTAGGGCAATCAGTGCGTTGTTATCCGTGCTTAAATATTGAAGGTTTTATTCCTTCTTATTCACTGATTAAACCTCGTACAAAACCAATGATTATTTCTTATCAAAGATAAACGGTTAATTAAAATAAAATTGAAAATTTTTAACAAAAATATTTGATGTTTAGTTCAATTGTGAATAAATCTATAATGAATTAAAATGAATTTATTTCAATTTTAAACTTAATGATTTTATGATGACGCAAGAACAACTTTCTTTTGCTAGTATTTTAGCTCCTTACAAACATCTTATTGAGCAAAAGCTGCAGGAAAATATTGATCAATTGGGACCAAAAAATCCATTGAGAGATGCCTGTGAATATGCCCTTTTGAATGGTGGAAAACGGTTTCGCCCCGCTTTAGTGCTGATGATTGCCAAAGCCTTGGGATATAAGGCAGATGTTTTTCCTGCTGCAATAGGAATAGAATTTTTCCACACAGCTTCTTTAATAGCTGATGATCTTCCTTGCATGGATAATGATGATGAGCGACGGAATAAACCGACTGTCCATCGCATTTACGGTGAATCTATAGCTTTACTTGCAACTTATGGACTTATTTCTGCGGGTTATGCTTGTTTAGCAAAAAACGCTCAGCTTATCAAGCAAAGTTCACATCCACTTGCCCACCAAAGTGATCATTTGTGCGTTCTTGCCTTGGAAAATGCGACGTATAATACAGGATTGTGTGGAGCGACGGGCGGCCAGTTTTTAGATCTTTCACCGCCGAATCTTTCTCTAGAGCTTTTGGAGGAAGTGATTCACAAAAAAACTGTCACACTTTTTGAAATTTCATTTGTTTTGGGATGGTTGTTTGGAGGAGGAGAATTGTCAAAGCTTGAGCTTGTCAAAAAAGGTGCAGCGTACTTTGGCAAAGCTTTTCAAATCGCAGATGATTTGGATGATATGGCACAAGATTTGACTCATGAACATTCTTTAAACATTGCCAATGTCCTTGGAAAAGAGCAAGCTAAAGCGATGTTCCACGAGGAAATAAAGCAATTTGAGCAAGTACTGAAAGATTTAAAGCTAGATCAGAGCGATTTGCAAGCTTTGGCTCGCCTGCTTGTTTATCAAGTGCAGCAAATGGAATAGAAGAAAAATATGCCTGCCTTTAAAAGGCAGGCAAAAAAGAGAATTAAGCGTCGACTGTTGCTTCTTCGGCAGCTTCTTCTTGTTCTGCTGCTGCGGAACCTTTAGCTGCTTTTGGACGCTCTTTATAGTGTTGCATAATTAAAGATTCAATTTCTTCCAAAAGACTTGGATTATTCTTGAGCTCTTCTCTTACCGCTTCACGACCTTGGCCAAGACGTTGGCCCTTATAGCTAAACCAAGCACCTTTTTTATCGACAATGTTAAATTCAGTTGCCATATCGATAGCTGAACCTGTACGAGAAATTCCCTCATTAAACAGAATGTCAAATTCAGCAACTTGGAAAGGAGGCGCTAGCTTGTTTTTGCTAACCTTCACTTTGACGCGGTTTCCAATTTCTGAGTTGTCTGGTCCTTTAATTCCACCGGTACGACGAATATCTAGGCGAACAGAAGAATAGAACTTCAGAGCACGTCCACCAGTGGTCGTTTCTGGATTTCCATAAACCACACCAATTTTATCACGTACTTGGTTAATGAAAATAGCGCATGTATTGCTTTTCGCTAAAGCTGATGTGAGCTTGCGCAATGCTTGAGACATTAAACGCGCTTGAAGACCCATAAATTGATCTCCAATTTCTCCTTCCAATTCAGATTTTGGAACAAGAGCTGCAACAGAGTCAATGACGATTACATCTACAGCATTGGAACGCGCGAGCATTTCTGCAATGTTCAACGCTTCTTCACCTGAGTCTGGTTGTGAAATTAACAAATCGTCCAGGTTGACTCCAATTTTAGCAGCATAATTAGGATCAAGAGCATGTTCGGCATCAATATAAGCCGCAACACCACCATTGCGTTGAGCATTCGCAACAATATGTGTTGCTAAAGTGGATTTTCCAGAAGATTCTGGACCATAGATCTCCACAACACGACCGCGGGGAACACCGCCAATTCCCAAAGCAATATCAAGAGCGAGTGCGCCTGTTTTAATAACTGCAATCTCTTTTTCTAACGAATGCTTGCCAAAAGACATAATAGATCCATCACCAAATTGTTTTTTAATTTGGTTAAGTGCAAGACCTAACGCTTTTTTGCGTTCGCTATCTTGTGCTTGTTGAGACATATAAACTCCTTTAAAAGTTAGGATAATAAGAGATAAAAGTTTGACTACCAGTCCCGCCCATCCAAAAGAGTTCTAAATGGCGTCTGAATCGGTTTTCAAAAGCGAATCAGATAGGCAAAAAGGAGCCTTAATCATAACCTTTTTAGGATTAAGATTCCAGAGAAGAAAATGGCTTTTTTTAATAAAAAAACAAGATATTTTTAAAAAATAAAGCATATAAAAAATAGATAAAAATTAAATTTTAAATTATTATAAAAAATAGGACTTTGTAAGACTTTTGCTATCTTATCTAGTTATTAAATTTGACGAGTGAAATTAGAAAATCCGTGATTTCAAAATTTTACACTAAGTGCACCTCACAGTTTTTGCTAGCATTTAAAAAGATAAAGAATTGATGTTAAGTACAATAAATATTTTACTTAAGCTCAAGTGGTACTTTGACTTGATGAAGAGGTTGTCTTATGTAAAGACGACATCAAATTGTGTTTTTCAAACCCTTGAATAGGGAGTCTATTATGCTGAAAACGTGCGCAATTATTTTCGGTGTTATCATGATTGTCATAGGAGTTTTGGGATTTATTCCTCCAGCGACTCCAAACGGTCATTTATTAGGGCTATTCCATGTTAATTTTGAACACAATCTCATTCACCTCGCAACCGGTATTGTCAGCATTATCTGTGGAATTACTAGCGAGCATGCATCCCGTCTCTATTTCCAAATCTTTGGTATTGTTTATGCCCTTGTTGCTTTACTTGGCTTTTATTATGGTGATCGCCCTATTTTGGGAATGATTGCAAATAATATTGCTGATGCAATTTTACATGTTTTAATTTCAGCTTTTGCGTTGTACTTGGGGTTTGGTTATCATCATCCTCCAAAAGATCGAGATTTCGATTTGACAACGAGAGATCAATCCTAAAGGGCTTCGAGAACAAATTTTCGATTTCTGAAGTGTAAAGTGGCCATCTAGCAAAAGTTGAGATAACAAGTGTCTATCAAACTGTTTTGAAAAATGAATAAAAGCCCTGCATAAGGTCATTATGAGGGCTTTTTGTTTTAAAATTTCTAAAAAAGATGAATGTGCTTCAAAGGAATATCATCATTGTTGTAAGGCAAATGTTCAACAGCTTGTTCTAAAAAACCAATTCCCCAAATTTGTGGAAAATGAGTGAATGCCAAAAGATGGTCATAATACCCCTTGCCATAACCAAGTCGATACTTTGTTTGCAAATCAAATCCAAAACCTGGAATGAGGGCAATTTCTACTAACGAATGATCAATGGGCGAACAATCGGCAATATTGGGTTCAAGGAAACCCCAAGAGTGAAGCTCTAAATGATTAAGATCTTTGACTTGAAATAAGAAGAGACGTCCCCTGATTAAACGAGGGAGCACTAGACGTCTGTCTTGAACTAATTTTTGATTAAAAGGCCAAAGGTTGATTTCGGAGCTAAAGCTAGCAAAAGAAAGGACCCAATCAGCTGATTGGGTCCATATCATGAGTTGTTCCGTAGCCTGTAAAGAAGCTTGTTGCTGTCTTTGAGGACTCAGTGTGTGGCGCACTTCCTTTAAGCGGCGGCGCCACTGCTGCTTTAAAGCAGCAATCGAATCATCAAATTTCTGGCTTGCCATTTTCGTAAGAGATTTTTTGCACAAAATGGCCATCAGCATCGAAGATGGTGACGATTCCCTTACCATCAATCACCTGACTGATAGGGATTCTATCTTCTTTTTTAAAATAATCGCCCCTAACAAGTTTGCCATTATCATATTCTTCAATCATCATGAGATTGCCATCTCGATACCAAGCCGTCAAAACTCCATTTTTCTCATTATTTGCCATTTCTTTTTGACTTTCTAAAGTTCCGGTAGGATACCAAGTTTTGACATGGCCTTGAATTTTGCCCTCATACCAATAGAAAGAAAGCTTGGGTTGCAGTGGGGCTGAAGAAGCAAAAAAAGTATCGTAGTATTCGATTTCTTCACCATGCTTAATGCCATTTTTGACGTGGTAAGTACGTTTGAGGCGTCCTTCTTGATTGAAGACTTTGACCTCGCCTTCTAAGTTTCCATCAATGTATTCTTGCAATTCCTGAATATTATCTTTTCCAAAAACAGCACGGAAACCATTTCCGTTTTTCACTTCCGCAACAAGTGTTCCTTGCTGGTCATAATATTGTCCATTCTCAAGTTTGCCTCGACAATATTCTTCTTGACTGGCTAAGTGCTGGCAATCCCAATAACGGATGCTGGATCCATGCCTCTGGCCTTGGATATAGGTCATTTGTTGAAGCAGCTCACCATTGTTTTTAAAAATTTCAATCACTCCATCAACCTGGTTTTTCACGTAAGGAATTCTTTTCCAAATTTGACTATTAGAGTGAAAGTAAGTCGAAATCCCTTCAAGAGAGCCTTGAGAATAATTAATTTCAGCAATTTGATTTTCTTCTTCATCCCAGGCATAGCTAGAACCATCAAACAACCAGGAACGCTCTGCTAAAGGGGTCACGTCTGGTGTTCCGCCAATAACTTTCGTCATAATGCTCATACGCCCATTCTCGTGCCATTCACAATAGATTCCATTAGCGCGAGCATTTAAAATTTCTAAAAATTGCTTGGGATTGCCATTCTCATAATACGTTGTCACGACAGAACGCACATTTCCTTTTGAATCCCTTGCATAAATTCTTAAAACTTTTTGATAAGGCTGAGAACTTAAAAAATCGACATTTTGAAATTGATTTAAGCGATCTTTGTTACTAATCGTTTCAGAAAATCCATTGCGATCAATAATATGAACGCTTGTCAATGGTAAAGGGCGCGGCTTGCAGCTTTTACATCGTTTTGCACCTGTAAAAGTCAACAGAAGCATGCCAAGTAAAATAATAAGGACGGTTTGTTTAAAGAGTTTTAATCCCTTCATAAGAATTCCCGTTTGATAAGCTTTAAATTCAGAAGATAGACTTCATTTTTATCATTTACTTTCTTCTTATCAAGTTTAAATTCTGTGACGACCAATTGAGGACGATGGGGCCCAGATGTAAAATTGCCAACTTTTACCCCTTCAATGCGTGCTAAAATCTTCTGAATATCAGTTGGATTGACCTCAACTGGATGAACAAGTGTCTCTGTTGTTTCTTGAAAAAGAGGATAAGATTGAACAACCCCTTCTGAGAAAACAAGAGAGTTTGCTTGACTTGTCAAAAACTCCAATCGCTTTTTAATGCGATCATCATCAGCAAAATTTTTATCCTGAACAATCTTTTGCAGTTGTTCAATTTCTGGTTCTAAAAGTACTAATGTTTCCAGGTATTTATCGACGTAAAAGTGATCCGCCTCGCGAAAATGTTGACGAACAGCTAAATTGAGTGCTTGCTTTTTCTCTTTTATAAACGCCTGATTTTGAATGTTTTCTAAAGCATTTTCCAATCCTTCCAATTGGTTTTTTTGAGAAATGAACAAAAAAACCACAAAAATGAAAGGAAGCACACCTAAACAAAGGAGGTAAAGGACGACGCGGGAAAGAGGAATATTTTTCAACATAGCTATGAACTAGGGTAAGCAGTTTTATCTTTTAAGAAAAAAGAGGTTTTGTATTTTCCTCGGTTCGAACTCCACTTCACCTCTCCCTTAGGGTCGACCCAATCATTAGGAGCAATTAAAGCATCGTGAAATTCGCGCGCCCATTTGGGAGTCGGGCTGCTGAACTCCAATTCAACCTTGACTTGATATTTTTCTTGCTTTTTCCCTTGCTGAGGTCTTTTTAACATAGTGTAACTAAAATTTTCAATTTGCAAACGAGATTGGCGCTTGCCCTCCTCATCTAAAAAAGAAACAGCAGGATGTTGGCTCAGCCAAGCGAGAACATCGCTGACACGGGGAATATTGGCAAATAAAGGAAAAGAATCGGGCGTTGCTTGAAGTTCCTTTTGCACGAAAGCTAAGCGATCCATCAAATCTTCTTGCCTCATTTGTGCAATAACAGGAGTTTCTCCATTAAATTTTTCACGGGCTTTAGAATTTTTAGCTAAAAAAGCTAACTCAAATTCTTCATGCGATTTATGCATACCGGAAAGCAAATCTAAATAATTTTGTCTCAGCTGATCTTCCCGATAATGCAAATATTGCTGGCCAAAAAAGTAAAAAGATAAACTGAGAAGCAGACTAGCCGCGAAATAAATCCCTACTGGTTTTAAAAGTCGGCGCCAAGGATGAGGATAACTCAGTTCTTGCTGGCGGAAGTCGATAAAATGAGAATGGTAGGGAAGAGAACCTAATGCTAAGCCAATGGGTACCGCATAACTCAACATTTCTTGTGGGGAATAATCTTTTTGGACTTCTGGTGCTAGCAAAGGAAAAGACAAATTTTTGATAAGAACTTGACTAAATCCAGTCCAATCAGCCGCCTCTCCTGTAATCGCAATACCTTCCAATGCTTCGTTTTTAAGTTCTTTAGCAAGGGCATAGCTTGTTCTTAAAGCCTCTTTTTGAAGACGTTTTAAAGCCTCTGCTAAAGAAGAATTTGTTTGTTGTTCAAGAGCTAGCCATTCCTGTTCCGTGTTGGGTAAAGAGGCGACACCCTCTTCGGTTTGAGCATTCAATAAAGCTTCGAGTCCTTCTGGCTGACCAAAGGAAGCCCATAATTTTCCCTCTTTAATTAAAACACCTGTCATGCCATCGCGTTGAAGATGTAAAATGAGATAGGCTTTGGTTGAAGAAAGATAGTGAGCACCAAATTGACAAAGGGCTGAGGGAATACAAGCAATTTTTTCAGGTTCAATTTGCAACGATTTCCAAGATTCTAAATGGTTTTGGATACTTTCTTTGCGAACAGCTAAAAGAGTCAAATCCGTGGTTTCTGAGTGTTTAGTTAAAATTTGATAGGCCAAGAGCGCCTGATCGGCTGGATAGGGTAAAAGAGGTTCTGCCTGAAAAGCTAAAGCCGCTTCAATATCTTTTTCCTTTGTCAAAGGTAAATTTAAAAAACGAACTAAGACTTCTTTTCCTTCCAATCCAGTTGTGAGATAAGGATGTTGAATGTAAAGCCGTTTTACATCACAGGTTTCACCCTGATAAGAAAAAAGTTGAAGAGATGGGGTTTTACTAGAAGCTGCAAGGCTTGCTCCCTTAAGGCCGAAAGAGGTTCGTTCTAATCCGATAGAGGTTGGGGAGGAAATAAACTGCTTGATCATGATTTAATTTTTAATGCTTTAAAATAGATGATTTTAGTAGGATTTTAATATTAATTCAAGTTGCGAATGATTTTATTAGAAGAGTCTTTGAATTAATTTACAATGATTAATTTTTTTTGCTGATTGGGATTCTGTAGAGGAAGGCAAACATGCTGCTAGTGATAAAATTAGTTAACTTATTGTTTCAAGTTTATACTTTGATGCTATTTGCACGTATTTTGGGATCTTGGGTTCCCCAAGTCAATGAATATCGCTTGATGCGGTTTATTGCATTTTATACAGATCCCTATTTGAATCTTTTTAGGCGCGTGGTTCCCCCGCTGGGAATGTTTGACTTAAGTCCGATTGTTGCGTTTTTGGCCTTAAGTTTTATTCAAAACTTATTATTAAATTTTTTAGTGTTGTTGATATGACCACTCTGACTAAACCATTAAAATTGGGATCTTTAAAGCTTCCTCATCGTGTATTTTATGCTCCTTTAGCAGGCTGCTCAGATTTTCCTTTTCGCAAGATGTCGGCCAAATATCGGCCAGGTCTCATGTATTGCGAAATGGTCAAAATGGATGCTTTAGTTCGCCATGATGTCGGAACCTTTCACATACTCGATTATTCGGCTGACATGCATCCCATTGGTGCACAGCTTTGTGGTAGCAAGCCATCTATTGCTGGCCAAGCAGCCAAGATTGTGGAAGATTTGGGATTTGATGTGGTGGATCTCAATTGTGGATGTCCTGTTGATAAAGTGACGAAAGATGGTAGCGGATCGGGAATGCTTAAAACTCCTGAGCTGATTGGTGAAGTGATCGCCAATATGGTTGCAGCTGTTAAGATTCCGGTTACGGTTAAAATTCGGGCTGGTTGGGATGAGCATCAAATCAATGCAGAGCAGATTGTCAAAATTGCAGAAAAAGCAGGGGCTAAAGCCATTTGTGTTCATGGGCGCACGCGTCAACAAGGCTATCGTGGACCTGCAAATTGGGATTATATTAAAGCTTGCAAACAGGCGGCAACAGATATTTTGGTGATTGGGAATGGCGATATTGTCGATGGCCCTTCTGCCGCAGAAATTTTTAAACAAACAGGATGCGATGCCGTTCTTATTGCCCGTGGAACAATGGGGCAACCTTGGATTGTCGAAGATATTTTGCGTTATTTAGATGGACATCCTGTCATTGAGCGCACATTAGAAGATTGCCGTACGGCTCTTTATGAACATTTTTTATTCACTCAACGCTATCATCATGATCATCGTGTCTGTGTGGATATGCGTCGTGTGGGGTGTTGGTATTTGAAAAAATCGTCTGGAACCCGCCAATTTCGCGAACTCATTAGCCGGGCAAAGAGCATAGAAGAAATTCATGATCTTATTCTTCATTTCCCTTTAGGAGAGGGAACTAGCTCTGAAGAAGTAGAAGAAGAAACCGATTGTTGTTTATAACATCGTTTTATGATACTAGTTTGTATGAACGGATTCTTTTACTTAGGAGGCAAGCGTGGAACACTCTGCACAAGATGTTTACGAAATGCATGCAATTGTCAAAGGCAATGTCCAAGGAGTAGGATTTCGAGCTTTGACTCGTTATTACGCTACGAGTATGGGATTGACAGGGACAGTGCGCAATTTGCCTGATGGAACAGTTGAAATTTATGCTCACGGCTCCAAAAAACGTTTGGAAGATCTCATTCAAAGACTGAAACAGGAAACATTTCCTGGAGAAATTGAAGAAGCAGCTATTGAGTTTTTTCCAATTGAAGCGCCGCATGAAGATTTTCGCATTCTTCATTGAACCTATTGATGTCTTGCAACAATTTTAATCGTCTATAATTCCCTTCGTCTTTAAATTCAATTATTTGAATTGGTTTTCCGATTACTAAAATAAATGTAAAAACTAAATTTTATTCAAAAATACGTTGCTAGAATGTAATTAAAAAAGAATAAAATTTGGATATTTTTATTTTTTCGGTTATATTCGCTAAATCCTTAGTAAGTTTTGCTTAGTTTTGTTATTTATAAAAGGAATTTTTATGATTTCGTATGCTATCGTGCCTTATGTAGGTGTCTGTTTAATATTTCAAAAGGAAATACCAAATTCAACAAACAGCAATTCATTAGCCAAGCAAGACGTTACCGTAACAGCCCAGCGGATGAGCGTTTTGATTGATCTATTGTTTGAAATGCAGAAAGATTTACAAGCAATGACTTCGCCTGACTTATATGTGGCTGGACAAGGAGCTTTGGCTTTAAGAAAACATGGATTACTTTATCTTGCTAGACTGAATCTAAATGAACAAGGGCAGCAAAATCATTATTATTATATGAGTAAGCTACTTGATGTGGTGACACAACACGTCTTTGATGAACTTAAATTATTTCGTACAGATCTTCCTTTGCTATATCATAGAAGAATGTATTTAATAACTTGGTTTCACTATTCTATTACTTCTACAGTTTAAGCTATTAACACAGAAGTTTAATCTTTTGCATTCCGCTTGTGCTTTTGCACTTGATAGATTTCTGTGTTACCGCTAAAAGAGCCTTAAAGAGAGAAACATTTCTCTTTCCATTTTTAAGCAGCTTTAAGAGCCTATTCAATCACTTCTAAAGGTTTGAATTCGAGATGACTTTCTCTCTTCTGGGAGAAAAGAACTCAAATTCAAACGATGAGAAGTGATTGAACTGGCTTTAAAAAGAAGAAGGAGTGAAGATGAGGATCGAACCTACAGACTCTGCTCGTCTTGCAGCACGTGAATATCCTAAATCTAATCGCTTACCTATTATGGAGCAGCATTGGAGAAACTTGCTATTTTTACATTGGGAATATGATCCTGCTCTTATTCAAAAGACATTGCCTAAAGGTTTATTTGTTGATCAGTTTGAAGGCAAGGCATATGTTGGAATTATTCCTTTTTGGGTTACTAAAGTTAATTTAAAATTCTTGCCTGCTATTCCTGGCTTTTCAAATTTTTTTGAGCTTAATTTAAGAACTTATGTATATGATGAAGCTGGAACTCCTGGTGTTTGGTTTTACTCTTTAGATGCGAATCATTATTTAGCTGTTCAAGGAGCCAAAACATTTTTTTCTTTGCCTTATCGCTATGCTCAAATTCATTCTTTTATCAATGAAGAGCAACAAATTGAGTATAGCTGTCATTCGGAGAATTCTCGAGCTATTTTGAATTACCGCTATCAAGGGCTGGGTCCCTACCACACAGCGGAAGCTGGATCTTTAGAATTTTTCTTGGTTGAACGCTATATCTTATTTGCTGCAAAAGAACAAAATTTAGCTTTTGGCCGTGTTCACCATTCACCCTATTCACTTTGCCAACCTCAAGTTTCACAGTGGGATGATCGCTTATTTGAAATTGATGGATTAGAGCGACCTAAGCGTCCACCTGATCATGTGCTGTTTTCTCCCGGCGTAGATGTCGATATTTTTGCTTTACAAGACATCGTCAAAAGCTAAGTAAAACCTATTGATTTAATCATTTGTTTTTCTATTCATAATAAGCTCTAAGAATGAAAATGTGAGTTAATGCAAGATAATAAAATAATGATTAGATCTTTTCTTTGCTAAAGAATGCACGATGACTGCTTGGATTTTACAGTAAATAGAAAAAATGGTGTTTTTATGAAGTTTAATCAACCATCAAATTTAGCAATTATTTTATTTTTTTCCTTCTGTATGTTGTGTAGACAGCTTTTACCTGGTTCTTCATTGGAAGATCAAACGAGTGAATCTATTGGGTTGATTCAAACTTTGGATCAAACATCAGCTTCTTTGAAACCTACGCAAACAATAGCCAAAATCTTTCCTGATTCGATTATTTACAGTCAGCCTGTCACATTAGTTGCAAACGTTGTTCCTTCAATTTTGCCAGGCGAAATTCCAACGGGTACCATTCAATTTAAAATTAATCAGCAGGTAATTGCCACTCAGCCTTTAGTGGAAGGAACAGCCAAATTTACCACAACAACTATTCCAGCCAGTGCGCTAGAACCTTATGTTGTGACGACCATTTATTCGGGAGATGAAATCTATAAGGGTTCTGGAGATACTGCAGGGCTTGTAGTGTCTCAAGCCTCAACTTCGATACAATTTATTTCTTCTTATAATCCATCAGCAGTAGGGCAATCTATTTCTTTTACAGCTAACGTATTTGCAAATTCGCCTGCTGTAGCCATTCCAAATGGAGTTGTTGAATTTAAGTTAAATGGAAAGTTAATGGCGGCTATGGATTTGGATTCAAAAGGACAGGCTGTCTTTTCAAGTTCGGATATTCCGGCGGGAACGCACACGATTATAGCCACCTATAGAGGCAATGCTAATTTTGGTGAAAATTGGGCGAAAGGCATTCAACAAATTAATAAAGTTAATACTTATATCGATATCGATTCTTCATCCAATCCTTCAGAATTTGGCAAGTCTGTTAAAAGTCTGGCAACTGTGACTTCTGAAACAATTATTCCTAAAGGAAAAGTTCAATTTAAAGTGGATGGCAAAGAGCTTGGCCTTCCTCAAGCTTTGGATGATAAAGGAGAAACATTCATGGCACTTCCAGATTTGGATATTGGAAGCCATCGAATCGAAGCGCATTACTTAGGAGATGCTAATTTTAATTCTTCTGTTGATTCATTTACTCAAAAAGTTAATAAGGCTAATGTTAGTATTACAATGACTGCAAATCCTACCCCTTCAACTATTGGAGAATTGGTCAATATAACAGCTAAGGTAAATCCCGCAAATCCTGAACTATCGGGAAGTGTGCAATTTAAATTAGATGGAAAACCGATTGGCGAAGCACAGACTCTTGATGATAACAAACAATCCTTTGTTGTGGTTCAAGATTTAAACTTGGG
Organism: Parachlamydiaceae bacterium; assembly: GCA_044226925.1. Classification (GTDB taxonomy): domain Bacteria; phylum Chlamydiota; class Chlamydiia; order Chlamydiales; family Parachlamydiaceae; genus JANWJE01. Next base: position 567,932 of record JBGAGC010000001.1, on the reverse strand, counting down.
AAATCATTACATTGAAGCAGAGTATTCAGGAAATGAACGTTTTAATGTTGCGACTGCGCATTTGACTCAGCAAGTGAATAAAATGAACGCTCAAGTTGAATTAAGCAATTTAGCGAGTTTTTTAGCTTCAGAGCAGCCTCTTACATTAGTAGTATCTGTTAAAACAACAGTAGGAAAGCCAACTGGAACTGTTCAATTGTTCATTGACGAGAAAAAAGTGGGGGAGCGTGTCAAACTTGATAGCAAAGGACAAGCGTCTTTGACAATCAAACAAATAGAAGTAGGAGAGCATAAAATTAAAGCATTTTATTCAGGCGACTACAATGTTAATCCTTCTACTTCTACAGAAAGACATCTTACTGTTCAATCGCTTATTCCTAAGCCTACTGAACAAATGAATCAAGAAAAGCAGCCACTGCCTATTAGAGAAGAAAAAAGAACAGAAGAGATAAAACCCGAAACGAAAGAACTGCAAAAAGAAGAAATAGATCTTGACAGATTGAGGCGCGCGAAAGGAATTTTCATTAAAAAACAACAATCAAATGATTGATCACAAGACAACCTAGTCAGGTGTATAGATTAAAGCTCTTAATGTTTCAATAGTATCGGCATCTTGAGGATTTTTGTCTCGGCGCCAGCGTTGAATGCGTGGAAAGCGTACTGCAACGCCTGATTTATGACGTTTCGAAAGTTGAATACCTTCAAAAGCTATCTCAAATACAAGTTGGGGTGTAACAGAACGAACAGGACCAAATTTTTCAATTGTATGTGTTTTGACATAACGATCGACTTCTGCTAGTTCTTCTTTCGTCAGGCCTGAATAGGCTTTGGCAAAAGGGATTAATTGATCGCCTTCCCAAACAGCAAATGTATAATCAGAAAAAACATTTGCCCTCCAACCATGACCCTTTTGAGCATAGAGGAGAACAGCGTCAACGGTAAAAGATTCAATTTTCCATTTCCACCAATCACCTCTTTTACGCCCAACATGATAATGAGCATCCCATTTCTTAAGCATTAGACCTTCTGCTTGTTTTTGACGTGATTGCTGTCGCAGTTCTTTTAGCTCTTGCCAATTGTTAAATTCTAGTTGAGGAGAAAGGTGTAAGGGACTCGTTTGAGGAAGGTTTTGAATGAGTATTTCTAATTGTTGACGCCGTTTAGCAAAAGGTTTATCGCGCCAATCTTGCCCTTCCCATTCCAACAGGTCATAAGCTAAAAAAATGATTGGAATATCTTTTAAAATAGCTGTTGTAATTTTCTTGCGTCCAATGCGTTGTTGCAAAGCCTGGAAAGATAAAATAGTGTTATCGCGGAAAGCTATGATTTCTCCATCTAACACACAGTGATGAGGCAAAATATCTTGTAGCTTAACTAGCTCGGGAAAACGGTCATTCACCATTTCTTCTCCACGCGACCAAATTGTTAAAATATTTTGACGAAAAACAATTTGTCCACGAATGCCATCCCATTTCCATTCAGCAGCCCAATCTGAACTCGAACCTAATTCTTCAAGTTCCGTATCTAGGGGATAAGCAAGGCAAAAGGGGTATGGGCGCGTAAGGTGTGCTTGTTCTTCCGTATAAGTAAAAAGAAATTCAGGTGAAACTGTTGTTGGATGCCAGTGACCCATCAAACGATGAGCGATAACATTGGATTCGATTCCTGTCACATTTGCAATTGCACGGATTATTAAATTTTGAGAAACTCCAATGCGAAATCCTCCAATCAGAACTTTATTAAAGACTAAGCGTTCGCGAGCATCTAATTGATTCCATAAGGATAAGATCGTTTCTTTTTTTTCTGACAATGTTTGTTCATTTAAATGAAGAATGATCAACATCCATTGAGTGAGAGAGCTGCCAAATCTAGAGGTAGGCTGCGGAAGTAAAAGAGCAACTGTTTCAGCCAAATCTCCTACTACATGGGAAGTTTCATCAAAGAGCCATTCGGGGATTTGTGCTTTTTCAATGACCCATTCTCTAAGATACCGACTGCTGATAGCTCGTTTGGGTTGTCGTCCTGTAAAAAGAGCAATCATCCATAAACGATCAGAGGAAGAAGCTTGTTTTAAAAATGCTTCCAAAGCTTCAATTTTATCATTAGTTTTATTTGTTTGATCGAGTTTAAGGTACAGGTCAACAAAGTCATTCATTCTATTTCTTCTCCTAACTCTTCGGTCCCGTAAGCTGTTTGGGCTTCATAAGCATCCCAGCCTTTTTCTCGAAGCCAGCGACTCAATACATCGCTAAAACCATGTGTCACAATAATTTGATGAGCGCCGGTTGCTTGAATGGCTTGTTGTAATCCTGGCCAATCGGCATGATCTGAAAGCACAAATCCTTTATCAACTCCTAGACGCCTTCTGATTCCCTTTAAAGCCATCCATCCCGAAGCAGATCCAATGCGAAAAGGTTGAAAGCGGTTGATCCAGGGACTTCTAGCTGCAGAGGGGGGAGCTAAAACAAGAGAACCCATGAAGTCTTTTTTCGGAATATCTGAGGAAAATTTTGTTAGCGTAGGAAAAAGATTGGGATACTGCTCACGCATGATTTCCGTCATATTCCATACGGCTCCGTGAGCAAATAAAGGACCAATAGAAGAATCAATTCCCTTTAATAGACGTTGCGCTTTACCTAAGGCATACCCCAATAAAATAGAAGTTATTCCTTGAGAGCGATTGTAGCGCCACCAAGCATTAATTTCATCAAAGATAAGTTGTTGTGGTTCCCATTGAAAGCAAGGAAGGCCAAAAGTAGACTCTGTGATGAATACATCACATTTGACTGGCTCAAAAGGAAGACAGATTCCATCTGAAACAAGTTTATAATCGCCTGAAAATACCCAAACCTGTCCATCTGCTTCTACTCGAACCTGGGAAGATCCTAGTAGATGGCCCGCAGGATGTAAAGAAAGCTGAACACCGTTGATGGAAATTGTTTCTCCATAATCAAGGCCATAAAAATGAGCACCTGGTCTTCCTACTCGATATTGAAGAACAGGGAGTCCATCGCGCTGAGTCATATAATGGTGATGGCCTGCATAAGCATGATCTCCATGGGCATGAGTAATAACAGCTTTATTGACCGGGCGCCAAGGATCAATATAAAACCGACCTTTTGAGCAGTAAATTCCAATAGAGGTAAACTCTAAAAGGGGGCGTTTGGCCATTTTATTTATCCTTCAAGCTTAAAACGTCACTATAAGAGATGAAAATAAAAAGTGTCGATAGTATAAACATGACCGAAAGATAGAGAGAAAAAATTTAAAGCCTTCCCTCTTAGTTATTTAAACTAATTGGTGAAAATTTTTATCCCATTTTTTTGGTGCTATCTCTCTAGAGATAAAGAAAAACTATTTTTAATAGTTTGTCGATTATTTTTTATGGCGATGACTGGCCTAAATCTTTTAAAACAAGCGAATAGCCATGTAAAGCGGTTGGATCATTAGGCTGAAGTTTTAAGATTTCTTCAAATGTGGTTTTAGCTTTTAGAAATAGCCCTAGTTTATATAGAGTGTTTGCATACCCTATTAAAGTAAAAACATCTTTTGTATTAATTTTGAAAGCAAGTTCAAATACCTTTTTAGCTTCAGAATATTTCCCTAATAAGCGTAAGGTCTCAGCATATCCGGATAAAGAGTAGAAGTCTTTAGAGAGGTTTAAAGCCTCTATGAAAGCTTCTTCAGCTTCTTCAAGACGACCCATTTGACGTAAAGTTTCCGCATACCCTCTTAAAGCAGCAGGATTTTGTCGATTAACTTTCAAAACCTTTTCAAATACTTTTAAAGCTTGATTCGTTTTATTTAATAAGCGCAGAGTTTCAGCATACCTTTCTAAAGCAAAGAGATTGTTAGGATTAATGAGTAAAGAATTTTCAAATATCGTTTGAGCATCTTCAATTTTGCCCAATAAGAGTAAAGTATCCGCATAACCAGCTAAAGCAAAAGCATCTTTTGAATTAATCAGTAAAGCTTGTTCAAAAATTTCTTTTGCATCATCGACATTGCCTATTTGGCTTAAGAGAGAAGCATAGCCTTTTAGGGCAAAAAAACTTTTCGAATCCATACTTAAAGCTTCTTCAAATATGAATTTTGCTTTATCCCATTTGCCTTTTTGCCGCAGAATATCAGCGTATCTTTCTAAAGCAAAAAGATTAGTAGGATTAATTTTTAAAATTTTTTTTAGTCTTAATTGAGCATCATCGAGTTTGCCTAATTGACGAAGGGTTTCTGCATAACCTTCTAAAGCAAATTCGCTATTAGGATTAATTTGTAAAGCTGCTTCAAATTGAATTTTCGCTTCTTCAAATTGATTCATTCCGCGCAAGGTATCAGCATAACCTTCTAAAATAAAAAAGTCGTTGGGATTAGCTTGTAAAGCCTTTTCAAATAAAATTTTGGCTTCTGTAAATTGATTTAACTGACGTAAAGTTTCTGCACATCCTTTCAAAGCAAAAATATTATTAGGTTCAAGCTGTAAAGCTGCTTTATATAGCTTTTCGGCCTCTTCGTACTCCCCTTGACTTGAGAAAAATTCTGCATATCCAATTAACATAAAAACATTGTCTGGATCATGAGCGAGAGATTCTTCAAATAAGGGCCTTGCTTCATCGAATTTATCCAAGGTGCATAGGGTAACGGCATAATGGCTTAGAGTAAAAATATCGCTAGAATCAATGCCTAAAGCTGTTTTAAACAGATTTGCAGCTTGATCACATTTATTTTGTAATCGCAAGGTATCTGCATAATGGCTTAAAGCAAAAAGATTGTGAGGGTCAAGCTTTAACACATGTTGAAAAAGACTTTGGGCTTTATCGATTTTTCCTGTGCGATACAAAAAATCAGCATATCCACTTAAAGCGGGAAGATGATTTGGTTCAATTTCTAAAGCTTTTTTAAATTGCTCTTCAGCTTGTTTGAAATTATTCGTCCTAAGAAAATGATGAGCTTTTTCAATTAACGTGGTGAGATCTGGAGATTTGAGCACTAAATTTTTCTCACCTATATCGGCAGCCTTCTTGATTTCTCGTTGTTTTTCTGAGAAATGATGTTTTTTGACCTGAAAATTTGAATGAATAAATTTGGCTTTATTGGGAGAGCTTAAAAGGACAACATTTTTATCTTGAAGGTTGTAACGATAAAAGAAATAACACAGGGCTAAGCAACTATAAATGGCGAGTGCAAGCGCCATCACTTTTTTTTGCTGAGAAGTAAAAGAATAAGATAAATTGTCTTTCAAAGAAGCAGAGAAATGGAATAATCGAGGAAAAAAAATAGAATTCATAAAATTTCTCTAAAAACCGATATGTTTATTATCTTTAAATAGAAATTAATTTATAATAATTATTGATAATTATGTCAATGTAATAAATAAAATTATATTTATTTGTTAATTTACAACCATGTTGTCTTAATAAATGTTTTTAAATTATAATAAAACATACATAAATTTAGATTAAAAACAAAATTTTAATTTGTTTTGATTTGAAATATAATATAGAGCGAAAGAAATAAACATTGAGGAGGCTCTGACAAATGGATGTTATTTGTCAGAGCCCAGAAAGTAAAAGATTTAAAAAATATTTTAAGTCATTTTCTACATTTAAAGCCTATTCAACCAGCAGATCTCATTTAACAGCGCTAAGATTGTTCATGATTGAATTAAACCACTTGTTTTTGTGGAGATTTAGGCTCTGAAATGAGTTGAATTCCTTTTAAAGCAATACGATTTTGAGGATCTATTTTTAAAACCTTTTCAAGCAAGATTTTCGCTTGATCAAGTTTATTCAATTGATAGAAGATTTCAGCACCCTTTAGATTAATTGAGACGCTGTTTGGGTCTATTTTGAGAGCCTTTTCAATTTCTATTTCAGCTTCATTTAATTCGTTTAATTGACTCAGGGCATGAGCATATTTTGTTAAGAAAATAGCATTGTCTGGTTCTTGATCTAGGATTTTTTTGTAGATAGGTTTAACCTCGTAAAACTTATTTAATGAATGTAAAACTGCGGCATAATCTTTTAAAATAAGAATATTATGAGGTTCAGCAATCAATGCTTCTTTGTATGCAGCCTCTGCTTCGGTTAGTAGATTTAAGCTGAACAAAGCATGCCCATAAAAAGTAAGGTTAAAACTGGTTCTTTGTCCGTGCTTTAATCTTTGCTCTATTTGAGATTTAACTTCGTTATAGCGGCCTTTTAAGAGCAAGATTTCTACATAGTTTTTAAAAGCAGAATCATTATTTGGATTAAGTAGTAATACTTTTGAATATTGAACCGCAGCCAAATCTAATTTATTTAATTGGCGCAAAACAAAACCATAGTCTTCTAAGATAGCGGGATTTGGTAGGGTTACTTTTAAAGCTTTTTCATACTGAATTTCGGCATTTTGATAATCGCCTAGTCGAAGGAAAATGAGCGCATAATTGCAGATGCCTGGAGCATAATCTGGATTAATTTTCAAAATTTCTTCAAATTTGGCTTGAGCTTTCTTTAAATCTCCTTGAGCTATTAAAATTTGTCCATAATAATCCAAAGTTAAAATGTCACCAGGTTTGACCTGTAAAGCTTTTTCAAATTGTGCATTAGCTCCCTGAAAATTATTTAGCTTAAACAATGTTAGAGCATATCCTTTCAAACCAAAGAGATCGTTAGGATCAAGTTTTAACCCTTCTTCAAATATCGCTTTGGCCGCTTGGAAATATCCTAATTGATGGAGAGTATCTGCATATCCCATTAAAACATAAAGACTGCGAGAAAATAGCAAAGCTTCTTCAAATTTTACCTTTGCCAGGTCATATTTGTTTAAGCAACGTAATGTCTCAGCATAAGCTTCCACAATACAAGCCTCTTTGATTGTGGGCTGAATAACCCAAAGTTCTTCAAATTTTTTACTAGCTTCTTGATAAAGGCCCAAACAATACAAAACATAGGCATATCCTGCTAAAGCAAACGTACTCTGAGGTTGAATAGCCAAAGCCTTTTCATAATTAACTTTTGCAGCGTCAAAATCATTTAACGCTTGCAAAGTATCCGCATAATTTTCTAAAGCAATATAATCGTTGGGATAAGACTTTAAAGTTTCTTCAAATGCAACTTTTGCTTCCTGAAATTTTCTTGTACAACGCAAAACATCTGCATATCCACGTAGAGCATCTAAGTTTTTAGGCTCAATTTGCAAAACCTCTTGAAATTTTATTAAGGCTTCTTTCCATTTTCCCTGGTTCTTTAATGTATTTGCTGAAAATATTAAATCTGAAATAACAAAAGATCTTTTTGGCTCATCTTTTTTTACTGGCTCATCTTTTTTTATTTGATTTTGAACTGTTGAATCTAAATTTTTAGCTTCTTTTTTAACATTCTCTCTTACATCCTCTTGTTTCTGAATTGAAGGATGAGATTTATTTAAAATAGCGTCGCTTTGTTGCTGAATATTTACGGGAGAAATTTTCTTGTTTTTCAAACAAATACGGTAAAAAAAGTAGCAAACAGTTAAGCAACCGAAAGCGGCAATCGCTAAAACTTTAATAGTTTTTTGTTGCACAGTTAAAGGGCGAAGTAATGTTTCTTTGATCAAAGAAACAGAATGAGGCAAAGACATAAAAGAAATCGTGTTCATTAGATATTCTCTTTTAATTAATAGTGTTTTTAATAAAAATAAATGATCATGTTCTATTTTCTAGAATTTATGATATAAAAGTTTAATCAGTTCATTATTTGGCTCAAGCTTAAATGCTTTTGCGATCCATGTTTTAGCTTCAATGGACTTTTTCAAATGAAATAAAGTGTCTGCGTACAAAGTTAAAAAAATCGCGTTATTTTGATTATGTTGCAAAATTTTCTCAAATTCCACTTCAGCTTCTTGGAACAATTTTAATGCATGCAATGTTTTGGCATACCCCAATCGAATACATTCATTGTCAGAGTCTAGTTGAAGAGCTTTTTCGAAATAGAGTCGAGCTGTGGCAAATTCTTGAAGTGTAAATAAAATATCTGCATAACCCAGCAAAGCTGCTAGGCTTTTTGAATTATTCTTTAGAATTTGCTTAAATTCTAACTTAGCTTCTTGGAACAATTTTAATGCATGCAATGTTTTGGCATACCCCAATCGAATAAATTCATTGTCAGAGTCTAGTTGAAGAGCTTCTTCGAAATGAGATTGTGCTTCGCTAAAGTTTTGTAGATGGAATAAGGTGTATGCATACAAAGCTAAAGCAAGAACGTTATTTTGATCGTGATTGAGGACTTTTTCAAGTTCTACTTTAGCTTCTTTAAATAACTTTAAATCATATAAAGTCTTTGCATATCCCTCTAAAGTAAATACGTCTTGCGAGCCCTTTTTGAAAGCTGCTTCAAATTGAATTTTCGCTTTTTGGAATTCTCCTAGCTGACGCAGGGTATCTGCATATCCTTCTCTAGCAAAAAGAGCATCAGGATTTATTTTCAAAGCTGCTTCAAATTGAATTTTTGCCTTTTGAGGCTTATTCCACTGACGCAATGTTTCCGCATATCCTTCTAAAGCAAAGAAGTTGTGTGGATCAATTTGTAAAATTGCTTTAAATTGTATTTCAGCTTCTTGAAATTTTCTCATCAGGCGCAATGTTTCTGCATATCCTCTTAAACTCAAAATATCTTGAGGATCTTTTTTTAAAGCTTTCTCAAATAAAATAGCAGCTTGATCGAATCGATTTAATCTTTGCATGCTATAGGCATAGGTAATCAAAAAAAAAGTATTATAAGGCGCTAGTCCCAGGCCTTTTTCACAGATGTCTTTGGCTTTATCAAATTCTTGTAACTGATTTAAAGTATCTGCATACGCTTCTAAAACATCGATATTATTAGGTTGCAGGCTCAAGGCTCTTTCAAATGCTATTTTGGCATTCTTATAGTCATTTAATAAGCACAGGTTTTCCCCATATTCCTTTAAAGTCTTAAAATCTTTCTGGACTGCTAAGACTATTTCAAATTGATCCTTGGCTTTTTTGTGTTTACCTAACCTATACAAAGATTGGGCATATCCTTTGCGAGCTTTTAAATCGTTTGAATGAATATTCAAAATTTGTTTGAAATAAATTTTTGCCTCTAAAAAATTGCCTTGAAATTGCGATATTTCTGCATACTGCCTTAAAGCACAAATATCGTTTGAATTAATTTTTAAAGCTTTTTGAATTTGCTTTTTAGCATCATCAAATAGACCTAATTGAACTAATATGTCTGCATACAAATTGAAAATTACCAATTCTTTTGGATTCAATTGTAAAGCTCTTTCGGCTTGTACTTTTGCCTCCTTGAGTTTGCCTAACTTGAATAAGGTATAAGCATAATAAATATGTTCTAGCAAAATAGAAACGTCATCAGGCTTAAGAGATAATAGCTTCTTATATTGGATCTCTGCCTCAGCAAAGTTATTTTCTTGGCATAAGATATTTCCATAGTTTATTAAAGAGAAAAGATGAGAGGGAGCTAATGCTAATGCTTTTTTTAAGTTGAGTTTAGCACCATTGACATCCCCTAAGCGATAAAGCGTTGTTGCATAGTCTGCCAGAAGTTGAGGATTATCACAGTCTAGGCGTAGGGCTTTTTCAAATTGATCTTTAGCTTTATCAAATTGATCTAAATAAAATAATGTTTTCCCATATCCATTCAAGGCTAAAAGATCTTCTGAATCTAGTTTCAATACATCTTCGAATTTCTTTTGAGCATCATCAAGTTTTCTCAACGAAAGCAAGTCTTCTGCATGACATCTTAAAGCAGACTGATATCCTTTTAAAGCAAGTGTATCTTGCGGATCTAATCCTAAGACTTTTTTAAATTGCACTTCGGCATCATCAAATGCTTTCAACGAAAGCAAGTTTTCTGCATAACATCTTATGATAAAACAATTCTTACCATCAATTTGCAAAGCCTCTTTTAATCTTACCTGAGCCTCTTGTAAATGACCCAATTGCGTCAAATTGAGGGCATACCATAATAAAGTTGAAGTATCCTTTGAATCGATTGCCAATGCCTGTTCAAATTGTGCTTTGGAATCCTGTAATCTACCCAATTCATGCAATGTTTTAGCATACCATTTCAAAGTAAAAGAGCTGGTCGAATCAAGAGTTAAGGCCTCTTCAAATTTTGTTTTAGCTTCATCATATTGATCTAACTGCTCCAAAGCAATTGCACAACCTCTTAAAGCTGAGACATTTTTAGGATCAATGATCAAAGCTTCCTCAAATAAATTCTTAGCTTCTTCAAAATTTCCTTGTTGCAACTTTTGATTTCCTTTTTCAATAAAAGAGCGGCATTTTTCTAAATCGACATTGATTCCTTTATTGTTGATTTGATTGCCTTGATTGGCGTTATGTGGCTGTTTGTGGGTTTGTAGAATTTTGTCATGGTTCGGAATGTTTAATTGATTTTTGGAAGGATTTACTCGAGTAATTTTTATATTTTGAAAAGAAAAGCGATAAATAAAAGAACAGATTGTCAAACAACTAAAGATTGCTAATACAAGAGTGGTAATCACTTTCTGCCTTAAAGTCAAAGAAGGAGAAAAACTGTCTTTGACAAAAAAAGAAGACAGAAAAGAAGAAGAAATAGAATTCATTTACATTCTCTATTTTAAGTATTAAATACAATCTTGATTTTAATAACGGTAAATTTATAAATATTATAAATTATTATGTCAATCTGAATACAGGTCGCGGTTAGTTAAATAGAAGCTTTGAAATGATGTTTGGATAATATAAAAATTAGTTATACGAAAGAATTCGATCGCTTATAAAAACTTATCCTCATTAATTTCATTTCCATCATGAATCGCTTCGTTATTTGCTAAATTTATTTTTTCTGATAAACTCATTCTCAACCATTTAGAGGACACGATTATGGAAATTTGGCTCGATACAACGAATATTCAAACTATTCACAAAGCGGTTAGATTTGGTTTATTAGCAGGAGTGACAACAAATCCGACTTTAATTGCACAAACGCAGCGTGATTTTGAAGAGGTATTAGAAGATCTTTTGCATCATCAAGAAGGCCCAGTGACGGCGCAGGTTGTTGCAGATGACACTTTAGAAATGGTTCAACAAGGGCAAAGCCTATACTCTTTTTCTAACCGATTGATTATTAAAGTTCCTTTAACAAAAAACGGTCTTGAAGCTGTTCATTTATTATCTAGGCAAGGCATTCCAACAATGGCAACGACCATTTATCATCCTCGTCAGGCTTTAATGGCTGCTTTAGCAGGGGCTGATTACATCGCTCCTTATTTAGGAAGGTTGGAAAAATCAGGTGGAGATCCTGCTGCCATGTTGAAAAAGACTGTTCAGATGTTCCAAACTTATCGACTTAAAACAAAAATTCTCGCAGCTTCGCTTTATCATATCGAACATGTTCTGCAATGCGCAGAAGCGGGCATTTATGGTGTGACGGTGAAGGACGATTTATTTGAAAAGCTTATTGAAAGCGATCCTTTAACATTGAAAGGAGTCGAGCAATTTGCCACTGATTGGCAAACAGTCAATACTCCTCTTTTTGTTTCTTAATTATGACAAATTTACAAGATATCGAAGAGATACTAGCGAGTATTTTTGAAAAGGATGCACTCATTTTAGCAACGATGAGTGCGCCTCGCAAAACGCACGATATGACTAAAGTGATGATTCGTCCTATTGTCATTAAAGGACAGTCTGTTTATCAAGTGACAGAAAATCGTCAACAACAAGCTTTGCATCATAATTTATCTAAGCAAAATTGTTTAAATTGGCTGAAGCAGCACTTAAGCGATTTTAAACAAACCTTTCTTTATACGGCTGATGCTGATTATCATGTATTAGTTAGCAAAAAAGAGCATGTCACTCTTTTAAAAAAAAGTCCGACTAAAGCTCCGCGAGAGGCTGTTCATAATCGTCAAAAGGAATATTTATGGCAGGAAGGAATCCCCGTTCCTTTTCTCGTGCATTTAGGTGTCATGAGCGCAGATGGGAAAGTATATGCTTCGAAAAAAGATAAATTCCGCCAGATTAATCGTTTTTTAGAAATGATCGATGATGTCTTACCACACCTTGACCCTTCTCATCCTTTAAATATTGTGGATTTTGGTTGTGGAAAAGCTTACTTGACGTTTGCTCTTTATCACTTTTTAAAAGTGACAAAAGGTTATCAAGTTCAAATGGTAGGTCTAGATCTGAAAAGTGATGTCATCCAATATTGTCAAGAGCTTGCTCGGACCTTAGGCTATCAGCAAGATCTTCAATTTATTCGAGGCGATATTAACACTTTTCAAGGCCAAGAGAAAGTGGATATGGTTGTCTCTTTGCATGCCTGCGATACAGCAACCGACGCGGCTTTAGAAAAAGCAGTGCGTTGGCAATCTCAAGTGATTCTTTGTGTTCCTTGCTGTCAGCATGAATTGATGCAGCAAGTTCAACAAGATTCTTTAAAACCTCTTCTTAAACATGGAATTTTGAAAGAACGATTTGCTGCGTTGGTTACAGATGCGGCTCGTGTTCAATTGTTAGAAGTATTAGGCTACCACACGCAGATTCTCGAATTTATTGATCTTGAACACACTCCAAAAAACTTGCTCATTCGCGCTATTAAGCGCTCTCATCAACGCGAAGAACAACAACAATTGGCTTGGCAAACCTATTTGACTTTTAAACAACATTTAAACATTAATCCTTCGCTTGAACGGCGCTTTCAATTAGACTTTAAAGAAATTTCTTCCTGAGAATTTATTCTATCACTTCTCATGGCTCAAATTCGAGATGATGTTTTTCCTAGAAGAGACTTCAATTCAAACGATGAGAAGTGATGGAGTAGTCTTTAAAAGCTTATTCAGATCCAGAACTGTCGTTTATACTTTTATTAGAGATTCTTTGAGATTTTTTTCCTTTACCGCCATCAATCCAATGAGGATCTGATTTATCTTGATACCACCAAGCGTCTGAAGATCTTTGACCAATCACAGCAGCAACTTGTTTACCAACTTCTGTCTGAATGCGCTGAAGAAGATTAGACATCCAATCTTTAGCTCGCGGGTTGCCCAACTCTTCTTCTCGTTTAAGAACTAAAAGCAATTCTAATTGATCGGCATCATGCGCTAATTGAGCCTCTAAACTTTCACCTTGTTCATACTCTTGAATCCATTCCACAATTTCAGGCCCTAAAAAAGATCCTGATAAAATGTCGTTTAACGCTTTATCTAATCGAGGAACAACATATTTTTTTTGCATATAATTTAAATCGCCAATACGCGCCTCGGGAAGATCATGAAAAAGACACATCATGACCAATTTATGAAGATTGACAGGCTGCTCAACCAAACGGGCAAGAGCATAAGCGACAAGAGCAACACGAAAGCTATGTTCGGCAACCGATTGTTGGCCAGATCCTAAAAAAGCAAAGCCGGAACGAGGAATTGCAGAGAGCATTCCGATTTCATTCAATAAATCAATAATTTTATTTATTTCTTTCATGATTTTATATTGCTAGTTTAATTTTAATTTGTTAATATCTAATGTTTTTATTTGTTTAATAATATTAATAATTCCTAAATTAGGAGAGGTCACATGGAGAGTCCTATTGGAAGTCCCATTGCAAGTCCTGTTATGAATATGCAGCCAGCTGTGCAACAAGGACAGCTTAACAATAGCAAATTAAGTCCATTCTTGGAAAAAATTATTGATAAAAAAGTCAATCAAGTAGCTTTGAATGTTTTAGAATGGTTGACTGATAAACTTTGTTCTTATGTTTATACAGCATATAGACAAAGTTTGAATGCGCGTATGGTTCAGCTTAATATCCAGCCGCAAGTCCATGCAGTTCCAAGGGGACAGGCCAATCCACAAGTTCAACATGTGGCGCAAAAGGTCTTGAATTTTATGGATGGAGCTCCTTTTTATGATCGAACTTCGACACACAGAGTTGAAATTAAACGTTCTGTATCTATTGATCTTATAAGTCAAAAACAAAGCTTAGGACCTGATGACATTTATGTAGATAATAAGAGAGTGCGTTTTACAGATCAACCTAAGGGGCGTCTTAACTTTGGTAAAAATTTTAATACCCAAGAAATGTTTGCGACGGATGTTAACGAATGCCCTGAGTTGGTAATGATTTATGAACGTGAAGTAACAGGCGATTTAAAAGCTTGGTGTGTTGATACAGCTAAGCCTGTTCAAGAAATCCTACAGGGTGGTGCTCTTCCTATAGGAAAGCCTCAAGATGTTTTCTTAGCGAATGAAATTACTGCACACCCAAATCGTGGGCCTATTATAGTGCCATTCCCTTAGAATCAACCTTTTAATAGAGATATCAGACATATCAATAGGTCGTTATCTCAAGAGCTCATTAAAGCAGTTAATATTCAGCTGCTTTAATGAGCTCTTTCTATTTATACCGAAGAGAACTCAAAAATTGGAATTTGGGCTGCGTCAAAGCCCCAAGGTTACAGCATCACGAAAAGGTCAATATGAGAGTGAATATTAACCTTTTCGTGATGCTGTAACCTTGGTAGCTTTCACGCTAGCCGAAATTTCAATTTTTGAATTCTCTTCGGTATATACCCAAAATAAATCTCTAAATTAAGATTTACAAAATCTTTTTTTCATCTTGCTCTCGATAAAATCGATCGATTAAAGAAAATAAAACTTATAAATAACCATTTTAAAAAACCGATTAGTTTGCTAGATTGCTAGTAAAATAAGTTTTTATTTGATAGGGATTTGTGAGAGACTGTGATAGGAATAGTGCGTCTATGATAGATGAACAAGACGAGAAAATCATCGAAAATTACCGTGAGCTTTATGACGTCACGATTCCTGACTTGGATTATTTTATCCGACAAATTGATTGTCGTGATGGCTGTCCAGTTAAAACAGATGGCCGGGGCTATATGCTCGCTCTTCATGCTGGTAATCTGTTAGAAGGTTATAAAATCGCTCGAGGTCCCAATCCCTTTGCTTCCATTTGCGGAATGATTTGCGGTGCACCCTGCGAAGTCGCTTGCCGGCGCGATCGTGTTGATAAAACGCTAACTATTCGAGCCCAAAAGCGTTATTTGGATGAATGGTTTGGCCTTAGCAAAGAAGCGCATATTAAATCGTTAGAGTTCAGTTATGCGCGTGGTTCTACTAAACCTGAATCTAATGGCCTTCGCGTTGCTTGTATTGGAGCTGGAGTTGCATCTTTTACCTGTGCCCATGACTTGCTTCGTTTAGGATATGCTGTTGATATTTATGAAATGATGCGTTTGCCTGGTGGGATGTTAGTTTATGGAGTTCCTACTTATCGTCTTAAAAATGAAATTGCGATTAACGAATGTTCGGCCATCGAGTACCTCGGAGCTAAAGTTTACTATAACACGAAAGTAGGCCGCGACATTACCATGACGGAATTGCAGCAGCGCTATCATGCTGTTTTTATTGGAATAGGTCTTTGGAAATCACGTGAATTACCCATTCCTGGAGCAGATGCTCCAGATATTATTCGAGGAATTGAATACCTTCGTGTGCGCTGTGTAGGAGAGCCTTGGAAAATTGGACAACATGTGGTCGTAGTGGGTGGCGGAAACGTTGCTTTTGACGTAGCGCGAACGTCGGTTCGCAATGGCGCCAAAACAGTCACAATGGTGTGCTTAGAATCTCGGGATGAGCAGACAGCTGATGAATTTGAAATTGAAGATGGCATAGAAGAAGGCATTAAAATCATTAATCGTGTTGGTCCTATTGCTGTTGAGCGCAATGCTGATGGAAAAATTACAGGATTACGTGTTCAACCCATCTATTCGCTTTTCGATCATACAGGCCGCTTTGCTCCTAAATATGTTCCTGATAGTCAATATGTGATTCCCTGCGATACGATCGCTTTGGCGATCGGACAATCGATGGACATGAGCGTATTTGATGGATGGGATAAAAAAGATCAACTCAAAATCGATCGAGGAATTATTAAAACGGAACGTGAAACAGGAAGAACATCTGTGAAAGGTATTTATGCTGGTGGAGACGCTGCTTTTGGTCCTGCATTATTTATTACTGCGATTAAACATGGTCAAGAAGCTGCGCGTGCGATCGACAGCGATTTACGTGGAACAAAGCCTTATCAAGAATTTGTAGGAGAATTTACTGAGCTTTCTCCTATGCGTGATAAAACATATCTACGAACAAAATGGGCTTTGCCTACAATGCAGCCTCCGGAGATTAGAATTAAAAACGAAAACATGGTTGAAAACAATTATACGGCTGAAGAAGCGCATGAACAAGCTCATCGTTGTCTTCAATGCCATGTATCACCTGTTTTTGATGGCCACTTATGCATTAAATGCAATGGCTGTGTTGATGTATGTCCCTGCAATTGTCTTAAACAAGTTCCTATTAGTAAATTGAATTTAGACTTAGGAGAGGGTAATTTAAGATCTGCTGTAGATAATTTTTACGGTGTTGATTCCGCTTCAATGAATGAAGAAGATTTAGCGCAAATGGGAACTGCCATGCTTAAAGACGAAGATGTATGCATTCGATGCGGGCTTTGTGCAGAGAAATGTCCAACACAAGCAGTCACAATGGATGTGATGAATTACTCATTTAGATGGATAGGTTAGAACTGTGTTTTGGATGATTATGGGATCAATTGTTGCAGCACTTGGAGGATTAGGCCTCTATATTTATTATTTGCGGCAAGGACAATTTGAAGACGAGGAAACGATTAAGTATCAAATATTTCGAGATGAAAACCCCGATAGCTAAAGAAGAGAGAATAACATGCCCAAATATAGAAATACATTAAACGTGGATCCAGAAGATAAAGATCCTTTAATTTCCAGACGCTCTTTTCTTGCTTTAATGGGAGTAGGAGCCTGCTTGATTGGAGCTGGTCAGATGATTGGAGCTTCTATTTTGGGTTTTTTATATCCCAATGCTATGAAAGTTCCTCCTAGTGTTTTTTCGATTGGGCGTCCCGAAGAAATTTTATCTCGCGAAGGAAAAATCTTCTATCCCAAGCAAAAAGTTTTTATTGAAACTTTGGCAGGAAAAGTTAGGGTGCAAACTGCTGTTTGTACTCATTTGGGATGTACAGTCAACATGGTAGAAACAGGTTATTCCTGTCCTTGCCATGGATCAACCTATGATCGATATGGAAGAAATACAGGCGGACCTGCCCCTCTACCATTAGTTTACTATCAAGTTTTCAAAGCAGCTTCAGGAGAATTGATGGTAGATAAGTCGAAAACGACTTTAGATTGGAATGCTGCTTGGTATACACCGAATGTCTAATTTTTAGGAGCTTGTATGGCCGTTTTTCAAGGAAGAAAAAGAGAAACATGGGGAGAATATTTGGCCAACCTCCCTTCTTTATTTGTGCGGTCTATTTTTCGCCATAATTATCCCAATAATGATGTAGATCGCTCTGAAATTGTTTTTAAAAATTTTTTCTTGCATTTTCATCCTGTTAAATGTCACAAGCATTCGTTGGATCCTTTCTATACGCTTGGACTCGGAACAATTACAACGAGTTTATTTCTTCTTTTGACGCTAACTGGTGTCATTCTCATGTTTTATTATATTCCGGCTGAGGATCGTGCTTATGATATTATGAAGGATTGGCAAGACACAACGCCTTTTGCCATGATGTATCGTAACATGCATCGGTGGAGTGCGCACCTCATGGTGTTATTTGTTTTTTTACACATGTCGCGCGTTTTTTATACAGGATCTTATAAAGGCACTCGTCGTTTTAATTGGGTTATTGGGGTTATGTTGATGGTGTTGACACTCGTCTTGTCATTTACAGGCTATCTTCTTCCTTGGGATCAATTAGCATTTTGGGCGATTACAGTAGGAAGTAATATTGCAGGTTATGTACCAAATCTTCCTGGTTTTGAATATAATGTCAACCGCGTGATGTTATTGGCCTCGACTAATGTAGGGCAAGATGCGTTAATTCGATTTTATGTTTTACATGTTGCTGTTTTACCACTCATTACAGGAACACTAATTGGAGTTCACTTTTGGCGTATACGCAAAGATGGTGGACTTTCTCGTCCTCCGGATAAATTTCGTCCGGATCCATATCGCGTTGTACAACGTTCCGATACTAAAGAATCATTTGCTCCCGGTGTCAAGCGCACTTATGGATTAATGGAACTAGTGAGAGGAACTTGTCCGACTGTTGATAAAGGACCTTATAATTTTGTTTTTACATGGCCTCATTTATTGCGGGCTGAACTTTTAGTTTTCATGCTGACAACAGCTCTTGTATTAGCTCTTTC
The DNA here is from genome assembly GCA_044226925.1 of Parachlamydiaceae bacterium. Classification (GTDB taxonomy): domain Bacteria; phylum Chlamydiota; class Chlamydiia; order Chlamydiales; family Parachlamydiaceae; genus JANWJE01. The sequence continues at coordinate 549,671 of JBGAGC010000001.1, read as the reverse complement.
TTTTATAAATGCCCCTTTGGAAGAACCAGCTAATCCGGCTAAGCCTCCCAATCCCTCTAAAGCACCTTGGTACTTTTTAGGCTTACAAGAAATGGTTGCCTATAACGCTTTTTGGGGAGGAGTAGGAATTCCAACTTTGATGATTTTAGGATTAATGTCTATCCCCTATTTAGATCGCAATCCCCATGGAGAAGGAGTTTGGTTTCATCGCAGCCGCTATTTAGCCATTTTCCTTTATACTCTTTTTATGACATGGCAAGGAATTTTAATCATTATTGGAACATATTTTAGAGGAGCTAATTGGGGATGGATGTGGCCTTGGACAGAAACTTTTGCAAGACACTGATCCATTCATGATGGAATAAAAAATAAAAACAAGATGGGAAGAATAGACAGGATAAGAATAAAAAGTTTGTAATGCATTTTGAAAAAAATAGACTTTTATCCAGTTGAGAAAATGAATAAAACCAATTGAGTTATTTATCCTGTCAATCTTTTCCATCCTATTATTTAAAATAAAGAATAGGATAGGACAGGATATCATGAATAAGGAACGAAGATTAAAATAAATTGATCTTGTTCTTTGCTATCATGATAGAGCTTATAGACTATAGGAAATAGATACATGCGTGGAGATACCTATCAAACCCTATTGATTGCGTCTGGAGTGATTGTCTCTGCTCTATTTGGCGTTTTTTTCTATCGTGAAGTTTTTCCAGAATATAAAATTTATCAAGATGATTACCTTGCTTTAGAAGACTTTCGATCTTCTTATACCCATGAGCCTCCTCCTCTTTTTAAACCAGGAATTAAACAAATTGTTATCGAACGCGAAGATAAAGGACCTGCAGTCATTGATCGTTGTACATCTTGCCACGTAGCCCTTCAAATTCCTTATTTTTCGCCGACAAAAATAGCACACGATTTAAATGGAAATATCATTCGTGATTCAAACGGATTTCCACTTTTAGTTCCCAATGAAAACTATATTTGGCAAAAATTAGACGATAAAATTGCCGAATTACGTGATGAAAAAGTTCTAGAACAACTCAAAGATCAAGGGCAAACAGCAGAAGTTGAGCAACGGTTAAAAGAAGCTGTAAAATATGAAGCTTTAAAAACAGCTAAAGTTGGCGATCATGTCTATGATGTGACAAAAGTTTTGGGAATGCATCCATTAATGGGAAATGAAACACGTCCATTCGAATTTCATCCCATTGAAGAATATGGTTGTACATCTTGTCATAATGGAAATGGACGTGGACTTGTGACAGATAAAGCCCATGGTCCTGTTTTTGATGAACAATATGAAATTGAATTTCGTCCTACTCCTCAATTTACCGAATCAGATCCCAATAATGATCCTCGTTTTGCACGTGTTTTTAATCATAAGCCTGGCCATGAACTACTTTTTCAAACAGAACCTATTTTTGTCGGTGCTCTTATTCAAGCTAAATGCATGCAATGTCATCAAACATCAGATACAAAACTGACTAAAGCAACTGAATCAGCCACTGATTTATCTTTACGACGTCAAAAACGATTTAATCAATTACTTGCAGCTTATGAAAATGAAAAACAAGCAGTATTAGACTTATTAAATTTGCGTCAGCTTGTAATTGAAAAAGGTTATAAGCAAACAGTAAAGCATCTCAATGATTTGCAATCTGATTATTCACTTCCAGCACTTGAGCTTGAGCATTTAGCTTCTCAATCTCATTACTTAGAAAAAGCATCTAAAGGACAAGCCGAAGAAGAAAGAGCAAAATCAGCTATCCTAGCTCAACTCAATCAAGACTTAGCTACCTTTATCGGATCTAAAGAACTTGTTCAAGAATTAGAGCAAATTGATCAATCCAAGGGAAGTGAAGCATTATCTCATTTTCTTGCACAACATCAACAAGATTCTGGTGCAACGGGAACATTATTTGTTAAAGGAGAAGCTCTTGATCTCAATCAAGATCTCATGCGCCATGTCGAAGATGTGGAAAAATCTTTTACAATGGCAACGGCAGACCAAAAAACGATATCAGCCTTAGCTTCAGATGTAGATGAATTAACAAGGAATTACCAAAGAGGAAAAGAACTTTATATCTCACAAGCTTGCTATGCTTGCCATCGCATTGCAGGATTTTCACGAGGGGGAATTGGACCTGAACTAACACGTATTGGAAATAGCTACCCTTGGTATATTAAAGAATCCATTGTTTGGCCTCAAGCAGACCTTATTAATTCAACAATGCCGAATATGCGACTTGATCATCGAGAAATTGAAGATCTTATGGCTTATATGCTTGCTCAAAAAGGGGGCAATCGTGCTATTGCCCAAACGGCATATCAAGCTGATTTGCAAGCTTGGGAGGCAGGGCGCAAAATGCCATGGGAAAAACCTATTCCACCACAAAAAATGTATGATTTGCGCTACGCCATGACAGTTTTTGCGACAGAAGGATGCGCGGCTTGCCATCGCTTACAAGGTTTTGATTCAAATGTAGGATTCAAAATTGAAAAAGAAACACATTCGCCGGATGCTCTTTATGAGCAACAGCGGTGGTTTAGGCATCTTTTTCCTGAAGTTGTTCATTTTAAATATTATGATGAAGAACTACCCGGCTCTGAAATTGTGGCGATTATCGAAAAAAATGCTAAAGAAATTGATGAGCGTATCATCTCAGATGTGCGTCAAAATAGTATTTTAGAAGAAATTGATCAAAATCATCCCGAAGCGATTGAGTCTCTTTATTCTCCTTTTCGCTATGCAGCAAGGGCTAAAGACTATGATTACCAAGCTTTAATTAAAAAAGAAAAAGATCCAGAGAAAGTGGCTCAACTGAACAAAGATTGGTTGGTTTGGAAAGATCGTGTTCGTCGTGTACAAATGATGTATATTCAAATTTATGGGTTGGGACGTCTTATTGGACCTCATTTGAATTGGTCTGGAATCTATCGTACAGATGAATGGTTGATGGAACATTTTCGAAATCCAGCCAGCCATGTTCCACGTTCTATTATGCCTGTATTTCCATTCGATGATACAAAATTCTATTCTTTGACGCATATGTTAGACGTGCTTGCAATTCGCAACCGCGATTCCATTAAGCAAATATGGGATCAGCGAGGATTTGATCCTGCAGAAGCTTATGATATGTTATGCGCTCAATGCCATGGCGTGGGATTAATAGGCAATGGCGTGATAGCAGAATGGATTTATCCCATTCCCAAAAATCTTCATAATCCCGAATTTTTGCGAAATTTGACAAAAGAAAAAGTCATTTATTCTATTACACATGGTGTAAAAGGAACGCCCATGCCTCCATGGGGGGAAGTAGCTGCGCATAAACCGACTGATGTACAAAAGCTATCGCACGGTTCTAGTGTATTGAATAAAGCTCAAATTCACTACTTAGTTGAATGGCTTTTTTCAGCTCTTCCTGGTGGAGAAGTCATTCGTCAAACAACAGATGTTCCAAAATGGCAATATACTCCTAAAGATGTATTGGAAGAGTTAGAAAGAGAAGGAGGACATTTAGTCCCTCTTCCAAAGGAAGAACAAAAAGAAGAAAAGAAAGTTCAATTGCCTGAAAGAGAATTGCCTCCTGAAAATAATCCACCTCCAACAATTGATCGATCTGCCTATTTCTGGATGCCAGGTCCCGAATATTATGCTGCGATTAGCCCAGAAATTTATCCACGTTCAGTGCCTAAAGAAATCAAACAAAAAAATGATGTAGAAGATGTCTTTGATATTGTGTCGAATCCGACAGATACAGGAACAGAAAGTTATTATATTAAGAAAAAATATTACACACCTTATAACCTAGAAGAAGGAAGAAAATTTTTTCTTTTGAACTGTGCGGTATGTCATGGAAATGAAGCGGATGGAAGTGGAATACGTGGACAGGCAATGCAAGAAGCTAAACCGCGCATGCTAACCAATTTAGATTGGATTAATTCAAGAGATGATTTACGTCTCTTGCGATCCATCAAATATGGCGTAGCCGGCACATCTATGACGCCTTGGGGTGATTTAACAAGTTCTCTACAGCGCATGCAACTGGTCATGTTTATTCGTTCATTAACAGAAGAAAAAGAAAAACGAGAAAACTTAGCAGAAGCTCTTTATCAAAGCTTTGAAGTGGCTCAATTGGTCATCGACAATGCACGTATAGATGGTAGTCAGCAAGTGACACAATTGCAGCAAGAAGCTAGGCAATTACGTGATCAACAAGAAGATTTAGAAAGGAATATCAAGGAAGGGAAGGAATTACCTAATAAAGTTTTGCCCATTTATCAACAAAGTTTAGAAATCGAACGAAATATTAAAAGATTGCAAGAACAAGACCAACAGCTTCTTCAGTTAAAAGCTGATCTTAAAAAAGAACAAGAGCTTTATTTTGGTGTTGGGGTGAACTTGATAGGAAGAAAAGTAGGACGTCCTGTTTTACATGCTTATTTGAATATGATTCGTTTGAATACCGATCGCTATGTTCTACAAGATCATCAATTAACGATTAAAGACATTCCTAGTCATCGCATTCGAGCCATACGGCAAGAAATTGTGGAAAATTTAGATGAAGAAATTGCTGAATTAGAGCGTAAACGTCAAGTAATTGAAGGAAAAATTGCTTCTGCTCAACAACGTGAAGAATTGGCTGCTAATCGAGCTGAAATTGACGGTTTTAAGAAAGTCAAAGCAAAACTTATGACGAGTACAGAAGAAGCGATTCGTTTGGCAGATGAACAAGTAGAAATTGTGAATAAATTGAATCAGAATAGGAAAGAAAAAATTCAGAGAAAAGAAGAAAAAAAATCATGAACTTCATTTCTTTTGTATAAAAAATTTTTCTTCCCTGGAATCTGATTGTGTTTAAGCAACGAGTGTTATAAATCATTATCTTTTGAAAGAGACAGGTTATGGTAGAATACGACGATCGTCCCGCTAAGCTTTTTATTTATCCCTCTATCTTCTTTATGATTATTGGAATGATAGTAGGGGTATTTATTGCTTTTAATGCCTTTGTTTTTCCCGATTATTTTTCAGGGGAATATATTCATTTTGGAAGAGTGCGTCCTGTTCATGTTGGGACTGTCACATTATTATGGCTTCTCTCTATTGATGTTGGTCTCATGCTCTATTTTATTCCTCGCTTATGCGGTGTTTCAATTTGGAATCCCCAATTAGCCATTTGGGGCGGTATCTTTTGGTGGGCTACGCTGATTTTAGGAGTCAATTCATTTCCTTGGGGAACGAATTTTGGTTGGGAATATGCCGAATTGCCCACTTGGATTTCTTGGATTCCAATTAAGTTTTTCTTTGCCGTGGGCTGGCTTTTAATCGTCTTGAATTTATTCATGACGATTGCCAATCGTCGATTTGAAAAATTATATGTCTCACTTTGGTATAGCATGGGGTCTTTGATTTGGACGACATTCACTGTGCTTGTTGGTAACTTTGCCATTAATTGGCTGCCAGAAGGTATGTCGCGTGTCAACGCAAGTTGGTTTTATGTTCACAACCTTGTTGGTTTGATTTATACCCCAATGGGTCTGGCAACTGCTTATTATTTCTTGCCAAAGCTTGCTAACACACCGATTTATAGTCATCGTCTTTCCATGATTGGATTTTGGTCTATTGCTTTTATTTATGCATGGATTGGAGCGCATCATCAAATTCATGGTCCTGTTTCTCAATGGTTGCAAACAACTTCTATAGTATTTTCTATTTGGCTATTTATTCCAGTGTGGACGGTTGTTTATAATTTATTTGCAACTCTTCACAAAGATTGGGCTAAGTATTTGCAAAGCGCGCCGATTCGATTTTTAATGATGGGAAATATCTTTTACCTAATTACTTGCATTCAAGGGCCATTGATGGCTTTGCGTAATGTGAATGAAATTACTTCCAAAACGGATTGGGTCATTGGACACGCTCATATTTCTCTTTATGGAACTTTTACCTTCTTTGCTATTGCGGGAATTTATCAAGCTGTTCCTGCCATGACAAAAAAACCTCTTTGGTCGAGCAAGTTGGCCGATTGGCATTTTGCTCTTAATCTTTGGGGAAGTCTTCTTTTTTTATTTTCATTGTGGGTGGGAGGGTTTCTGCAAGGATTAATGTGGGCAAATTGGGCTGATGGTTCTTCATATGCAGAATTTCATGACAATCTAACAAGACTTCCTTTTTTACAAACGATTGCAAATATGCGAGAATGGTGGATTTTAAGAGCAATTGGAGGAGTGGTCATTTTATTAGGAAATATTCTTTTTGCTGTCAATCTGTACAATACGATTGTTCTCAAACCAGCCAATCAACCGGATACACCACGTGAAGTGAGGGCTAATATATGACACAAACGGATTCTCAGGAGAAAAAAAAGGAAGTCCCCCATACCCATTTTGTTCATAAATTAGATCGTTCGGCGATCATCATGATTGTAGGAATCATTTTGCTTTTCTCAACTTCAATCATTGTAACGCTTGTGGCTCCGCGCTTTGTAGATGCAACATGGACAAGTCCTTCTAGTCCTTTTCAAGTTCAAATGTATGAGATTGAAGATCCTAATTTATATCTTAGTAGTGCTTCTACAGGAGGAAACGAAGTGCAATATGTCCGTCATCTTAAGCAAGATTTTACCCTGTTATCTTTTAAAGAATCTGCAAATCTTAAATTCGTTACTCCTCCAGAATTAGAAAAATTCATTACTCGTTATCAAGATCCTCAGCTTAAACTGACATCCCGTTTATTGCTTTTGCGTGAACCCGAAGGAGAAATGAAAAAAAAAGCTGATAGCTTGCGCAGTCAGCTGCAAGAAGAAAGAAAAGAACAGCAAACAAATCATTCTCAAAAAAAATTGGAAAAAGTTCACTATCAGGTTTTAGAGCTTTATGATCCTCAAGTTACAGAGGCATTTTCTTTAGATCCTTCTGGAGGGATTTTGCCAAACTGGGTAGATGAAAATTTTACCATCTTAGATGATAACGTCAAGCATGCTTACCATCAAGATTATGGTGTGATTTATGTCCAAAATCCACAAGAGTTTCGTATTAGTCCCATCCGTTTGGGAAATGAAGAACGCTGGCGTTATGATCCTAATGGACGTCCTGTCAAAAATTTACAAGAATTGGCAAGTCCTGCTTTAGGCTTTTTTTCACGTAAAGAACTCATTTATTTGGGCGAGCACATTTATGCGATTGAAGGATGCTGGTATTGTCATACAGATCAGACACGAACATTGATTGAAGACGTTGTCTTAAATGGCTCTGACTCTTATCCCGCTCCTCCTTCTTCAGCCAATGAATACATTTATCAAAAGATTACCTTTCCTGGAACACGGCGCATTGGTCCTGATTTATCTCGTGTTGGAATCAAAAGACCCAGTCGAGATTGGCATAAATCCCATTTTTGGGCGCCTAAAACAGCTAGCGTTGGATCGATTATGCCTGCGTTTCAACATTTCTTTGATAATGATCCACGGGGCACTGGTAAAAGCGCGATTGGAATTCCCAACTATCGTTTTGAAGCGATGTATCAATATCTCATGACAAAGGGCACTCGTATTACGCCACCGACTCAAGCTTGGTGGTTAGGGAGAGACCCCATCAAAACAAAAGAAATTATTGAAGGGCAAAGGAAATTGCCATGAAGATATGCGCTGTCTTTGATGCAATGGGAATTTATGGAAATTTATTTCACTATGCATTAGTTATTAGTTTAGTGGGCAGTGCGTTTATAATATTTTTTTATTTATGGAGAAAAAATCGTTTGGATATGGATGAAGCACCTAAATTCCAAATGATGCAGGATGAAGAAGTTAAGGAAGGAGATGGCAATGGCTCACGAGGGAAAAGATAAAATAGAAGATCCTCACTTTCCCGGAGAGATTGAACTATATGGTGATCCGGGGATTGCGACATTTGATGCTAAGGTACCCAAATTTCTCATTGCAACTTACCTAGTTTTACCTTTTTGGGGATTAGCGGCACTCTATTATTTCTGGAATGGAAGTATTGGTTGGTTCGATCGCGGATATTGGCACGAACTTCAAATTGCTGCAAATACGACGTTTCCTATTGAAAATCAAAACATGATGTTTGATCCCAATGAACTTCCAGATAGTGAAGAAGTTTCACCTACGCCACCTATACATTAGGAGAAAATGATGAATGTGTTTTTTTCTATCTTTGGAAAGGAAGACCAGTTTCCTTCTACCCCTTCATCCTCTTTAACCCAGAGTCTCAAAGAGGAAACCATAGGTATTCATGCACAATTGGAAAAACATGAATTTGTAAAACGATTATTAGGAGATACTTTAGAAGCGAGTAGTTATCAACAATCTTTGGTTGATCTACGCGTTGTCTACGAAGTTTTAGAAGCAGGCATTCGATTAAATCTCAATACACATCCTCAATTGAGAAAAATTTATTTTCCAGAGTTAGAACGATTCACAGCCATTAAAGAAGATTTAAGTTCGCTTTCATTTAAATCATTACCAGTTCATGTTTCAAATATTGCAAATGATTATGCTACGTATCTGAATCAATTAGCACAAAATGAACCGCTTCTTTTAATTGCACACGCATATGCTCGCTATTTAGGAGATATGTCTGGTGGAATGATTCTCAAAGGCCACGTCAATAAGAAATGGCCTGATGCAATTCAACTTTATGATTTTACAGCTGTTTTAAAAAAGACACAAAAAACCAATTTAGCGAATTTTAAAGAATTTTATAAGGAATGTTTAGATAACCTAGCTCTCTCACAAAAAGAAATTCTAGAAATACTCAAAGAAGCGAAAGTAGCATTTGAGTATTCAGAGAAAATGTTTGATGCAATTCCCTTATAAGATGAATGAATAATCAATTTTTTCTAGCGAGTTTAAGTCGAAAATCTATTTTCAACGACAATAGAAATGAAAAAAGAAAAATTTAGAGTTCACAATGAGTTGGCATAATAACGATATCTCTAATGCAAATATGTTGAGGAAGCTTCCAACAGAACATAATAATTGCTGCTAGTTCTTCCGGCATAATAAAGGTAGGATGGCCTAATCTTTCTGCATATTCTTCGAATGTAATGCCCATCTTTTGGTGAATATCTGTCTTAATTAATCCTGGAGCAATATTCATCACCCTTACATTATTCTTTGCCTCTGCAATTTGGAGGCTTTCTGACATGCAGCGAACTGCATGTTTACTGGCATTATAACACACAGATAAAGAAAAAGGTTTACGATCACCTAGAGAACTAATATTGATAATGGTTCCTGATTTTCTCGCTGACATATCAGGTAGAACAGCCTTGATTCCGTTTAAAACTCCTTTGATTAACACATCCATTTCATAATGACATTTTTCAATAGGAATTTCTTGTAGGTGCCCAATGGTTAAAAACCCTGCATTGTTGATTAAACATTCTGTTTTTCCATATTGCTCTTCTGCTTGTTCAATTACATTTTTAAGAGATTGATAATCAATTATATCAACTTGTTTGTAGATAATCTCGCGTCCTTCGAGTTCTGGTAATGGGATCATATGTCGTGAAAGTAATAAACAAGGATGTCCTTCATTAGAAAATTGAATGGCTAAAGCCTTTCCAATTCCATGGCTTGCGCCTGTAATGACTACTAATGATTTCATTGATTTTCCTCCAAGAGAGATCGAAGAATATTTTTAGAGTCCTTTCCATCACTTTTCACAGTTTGAATTTGAGTTCTTTTTTCCCTAAAAATCATTTTTGATCTCTAGGCAATAAAAGTGATGGAACAGGCTCTTAAAGCATTCAAGCTTTTTATACAAATTGCCAGATAAACAGATAAACCGAATTAAATTTCTTCCGGTATCTGCACTTATCTATAACTAAACTATTTTAATGCAATTGCAAAATTAAATTTAAATAATTTTTTTAAGTTTTTAATTAAATAATTTGCGTTTTGTTTGTTTTTGATAATTATCTGATAATGTTATAATTGTTATAGTGCAATATAAAATAAAAGGAGATTTAGATATGTATGTTCCTCCTTCTGGACTAGGACGTCCTAGCGTTTCACCAATTGACAAGCCAGAAAAAATGTCACTTGAACAGAAAAAAAAATTCTTTGAGAACGCAAATGAACAACAAAAAAAAATTCATATCGTAGGAATGAAAAAAATTATTCCGGATGCGGTAGAAGAGCCTACTGTAGCAGTCTCCACTTCGAAGGAAAAAATTGAAAAATTAAGTCAAACACATGAGGCCGAACAGACGAAGCGAATGTTTAGCTGGAATCCTATGGTTCTTCTAATAAGATTTTTTTCTTGGCTGTTGAGTTTAAATTTATTTCATTCCAGTCAACCAAAGAGCAAAGTTAGCGCATTACAGCAAAAGAGTGAGGTTGCTCCTGTTAATCCTGAAGCATTAAGGGTTGCAGCTAAAACATTAATGGATTATTTCGAAACACATGCTAATTTTAAGCAGGAGGGTGTTTTCCGCATATCGGGTTCAAAGAACAGAGTTGATGCTTTGGTGGACGGGGTCATTCAATCTCCTGTTTTTGATATTGCCAATTTTAACCCTTCAACAGACGAGCTAGCCGGTGGTTTAAAAGAATTGTTTGGAAAAATGAATTTATTTGAACAAGCAGGATTAGGTAAACAATTCATTCAACTTGGTGAAGCAATTTTACAAAAAAAACAAGGGGACCTTGTAAACCAATTGAAACAATTGATTGGGCAATTACCTATTGAGCAGCAAGCAAATTTAAAAAGGATGATGGGTTTATTAGTAGAGGTTAAGAAGCATAGTGCGGTCAATAAAATGCCTACTAAAAACCTAGCCATTGTTTTTGCTCCTCGACTGTATACTCCACAAGTCAAAGATCCTGGAGCTGCCTTTGCAGCGCTTGGGCCAGGACAAGCGATCACAGAGCATTTAATTGATCATTATGATGAAATCTTCAGTTAATAAGACGACTTAAAAGCCAGTTGGTAAATTCCCAACTGGCTTTTATTTAAGGTCTTTCCCAGAGTGTATATCCTGTTGCAGGATCGACACAAGTCAGGTAAGTTTTGTTTAAATAGCGAGATTTAGAGAAAATGTAAAGCAAGCCATCTTTTAATTTCCAAGAAATGACTTTTGGATGGATGGTGACATCCCAAAGCAAAGTGCCATAATCCGTATAAGCTGTGATGTGGTCTTCGTCGTCAAAAGCTGAAAGAATAAGAATGCTATAGTTGGTTGTAATCATATGATCTTGGTCAAACTGGCGATCAGACAATTGTGCAGCTGTTGCACTGCCACAACCTAATAAACACATACTGAAAAGAGCTAAGCGAAGAAATTTCATCGTTTTGTCCTTAGTAAATATTGTTTCACGATCATTATATTTAAGAATGCCTCTACATTGCCAAGTCAATCCACTGTTTAGCAATTTAAAGACATTTTAAGAGCCATTAAAAGTGATTTAATAGGCTCTAAACCGGCGTTGCCAACTATGAAAGATAGATTGAATTCTTGGCAAGAATTGTAGTGTTAAAAGATTGTAAATTAATAATTTCTTAATCTCTCATTTAAATTTTATTGAAAAACAAAAAGAAAGAAAATTATTATCATTTCTTTAAAGAATAGACAAAAAAATCAAATTTTGTTAAAATGACAGATAACCTCAAAACTTTTTAGTATATTGTAACATGAAACAGCCTTGTCATATAGCCTTAAAGGCGTTTAATCTTTCATTACCTGTTGTATCTACAACAGGCATTTCTGCTTTGTCTTCTTTTTTTTCCATGTCTTTTCGCCGCCGTTCGGCGTAACATTATCCCCCTTGTCTTTTTTCGTATTTAAATTTTATTAGACAAAGATCTGATCGATCGGTTAACGCGGATGCGTGCAGTCTGTTAATCATCTGTCTGAATTCTTTTCCAAATCAATCTACCTCTGCCAGATTCATAGGAAATCTTGCGAAAGGTGGGAGGAAAATCACACCATTGAAAATGGTGATGAATCGCTTTTAGCGAACAATTAATAAAACAATATTCAATTTGATGAAAAAGCATTGTATGAAACCATACTTTAAGCATGCCACCCAGGCATTTGACTTCTCGCAACTAGTTGTTCAAGCTGCTGGATCCTATTTCTTGCCCTCTTTTATTTTCTCTATTTCTTTCCTTTTGGCTTCTCGCCGCCGCCGTTGGGCGTAAAAATTGATTTTCCCATTTTTTTAATTGAAATGAAATTGATGCAATAGCTTCGAGGCATTGCAGCAGAGTCTTTAACTTGCTTCTGCTTCAATTCTAAGATCATCAATTGTACTGCCACATCTCAGCGTTAGCCGCACTCATTAAAAAATAAAATATCGAGGCTGCTCTGAGGAGGGATACTAATCGTCGTTATTTTAATAAATTTTTATTTCGTTCGCCGTGCGAACAAAACCAAAAGGAATTTTATTTTATGTCAGTGAAACAAACATACTCTTTTCCAGATATTCTTCTGCCTGCTGATAAGATCGTGGATTTATCCAAGTCAGCCGAAGCTTCCAAACTGTTTAATACTGTTGCAGGATTGTATCAAGTCGCGATTCAAGCACTTGAAAGTTTGAAAAAAGAAGACTTGCCATCTTTTGATTCTTTAGCAACTGACTGCTCTTGTCATCTTAGAGCGTTAAGAATTGCTGTCATTACTCAAGAACTGTTTTCATCCTATGCCTTAGGAAAGCAATTAGATGAGTTATTAGAAAATTTAAAAACTAAAAAAGCTCTTTTAACAAATGTAGAGGCTGATTTGAAAGATTGGTGTGCAAAGGGTAAAAAAATGTCGGGTTCTTTAACTCCTATTGTATCAGCGATTCAAGCTTTGCAAGGATTAGAAATATCTTCTTACCAGTTTACTTTGCAAGACACCCTTGACAAATTGCAAGTCAAATTGAATTTAACAGAGGAATTGGCCTATGTCATTCATGCTCACATATTAGCTATTGTGAAAAGCTACGAACAAATTGATGTTGATCATGGTACCAACTGTGCAGATCAAGCATGTGGAAAAATACTCAAATCAAAGCATCAAATTTATAAGGAAGTGACGCAAGTGAAGCAGCTCACGCAATGTGTTCAAAATGGAAATCTCAATGTCAACAATAAGTTGATTGAAAAAGATATTTATCAAATTGCCAAACAACAATTAACAGATTTATCTGTTCAATTTCTTTTAAAGGAGGCTCAAAAAATTGAACAGCCGCATATTTACAACTTTCTCTATCTCAATCAAAAAAAATTTAAGGGAAAAGTTGAAATTCCGGACTACTATAGCTTGACAGCAGCTTTTCAGGTTTGCTTGGAGAGAAAGATTCCTCTCTTGCTAAAGATCAAAAGATGTTTGCATGCTCATCGCTACCAAGAACTCAAGACTCCTTTTGATGTTGTCATTTATCTCTTCCCCCAAAAAGGAAAAGGTTTTCAACCCAGCTATCCTGCTTTAGATCAATTAAAAGGTCCTGTCATCATTGTGGAAGGAAAAAGAAGCGGTAAAACAGTAAAAAAAGAACCTACAGAAGAATATATAAAAAGATTAATGCAAAATTTTGATTTTTTACATTTTTGTCAACTAGATGGATCTCAACATAAGCAATACACAAGCGATGAAGATTCTTTGCAACAAAAGCCTTCAGAAGTCATTCCTCTTTTACAAAAAAAGGAATACATGATTGAAGCAAAAAAAGTCGATAGCCTTAAGCAAGAAGCTGAAAAATTAGGTTGTTCTTTTTACAACCAATCTTTGCTGATTCTTTCTCATATTTTTGTTGATTCTTTTAAAAATCAGAAACAGGAATTTGAATTGTTAAAGCAAACAGCCAAGTGGATTGGGCTTGAGTCCAAAAATGAAAGAAAAGATGGGGAATAAAAAATCATGTTTTCTTTAGCAAAAACACAAAAACAAAATTGGAAACAGTTAGCAAGTGTGCAAATTGGAGGAACGATTTGCTTACCTGTGTTAATTGTGGGTTATGAATTAGCCAAACAAGGACATCCGATTACAATATTGAGTTCGATTTTATGGGGAAATCTTTTGCTATTTGGCTTAGCGCTGATTGCAGGATACATGAGTACCAAAAATCCCTTGACAACTGTTGAGCATGCTTCCTGTTATTTTGGCTCTACTGGAAGAAAATTTTTTGGATTAACTTTAGCAAGCTCTATGTTGGGATGGTTTGCCATTCAAACACAATGTATGGGAACAGACATTTACCATCTGATGAAGTATGTAAAAGGCGAGGATCTAATTCATGGCGCTTCATGGAAGATTTCGTTATCTGTCATATTGGCTGCTTTGATGGTTATAGGGGCTTTCTGGGGGCTTAAATTCTTTACTTGGTTGTCTAATCTTTGTGTTCCTTTATTACTAGGAACGATTAGTTATGCTGTTTATGAAGTAGGAAATATATCTTGGATAAAAGATTTTTCTCTGAGCTCTTTGCCATCCTTATGGGATGGCAAAGGTGTTTCGCTAGTGTTGGCTTCTTCTATGGCAGCAACAATTGATCTACCAACTTTTTATCGGCATAGCGATAGTCAAAAATCAGTCATTCAAGCTTCTATTGCTAATTATTTATTCGCCATACCTCTTGTTCAAATAGCAGGCCTATGTTTGAACTACGGAACACAAGCTCCTGGCATTAGTGAAGCGTTAGCTTCAAATCCGACAATTTCTTGGAAGATTTGGGTTGTTTTTTTCATGCTCTTAGCAGGATGGACGACCAATAATCTTAATCTTTACTCAGCTTCTTTAAGCTTGACAAGTCTTGCCAAAAGTATGTCGTTATCGACTGCAACAGGACTGGCAGGTTTAATAGGATGCTGTTTAGTTTTTATTCCTATGCTTGAACAATTTTCAGTGGCTTTAGATGTCATGGGAATTTTTGTCATTGCAATGGGAGGAGTGATGTTTATGGCTTTTATATTGGAAAGTTATGGATTTTCTCCCAAATCTTTCTGTGTTTGGATGTCTTGGGGCATCGGAATTGGAGCTGGATTTAGCTCCTTTTTATGGCCGCAATTAGGATCTGGTGCACCTGTTTTAGATGCTGGCATAGGTTCTATACTGATGTTGCTGATCAGTCAATTTTTAAATGTTATTTTCAAGCCTATTCAACAAATGTTAGTGGAGGAAATCGGATGAAACAATCAACTTTAAGATGGATAGGAGAAAAAGAATTAGATGCCTTAGCTATTGGAGCGAATATTCTGGGTTCAGGAGGAGGAGGAGATCCAGCTTATGATCTGATTCTTGCTAAGGAATGCATTCGAGAGTGGGGGCCTGTCCTTCTTCTCTCGATCGATGATTTAGAAGATCAATCTTGGGTAGCTCCTATTGGATACATGGGTGCTCCCCTTGTATGTTTAGAGAAAATTCCAAGCGGTAGAGAATTTTCTTTGATTGTCGATCAACTTCATTCTTGTCAACGACCCGTTTCTGCTTTATTGCCATTTGAAATAGGAGGTTCTAATGCCTTTGCTCCTTTTTGTGCGGCAGGACAGCTAGGAATACCCGTATTAGATGCAGATACTTTTGGAAGAGCATTTCCAGAAATGAATATGAGTGTTTGCCATTTAGCGAGTATCTCTCCCTCACCTGCAATCATCGTTGATCATACAGATCAATACGCGATTGTTTATGCCAAAGATGGAGAAACTATGGAAAGGCAATTAAGAGCATTAACGACTTCGATGGGAGCAAGTGCTGCTGTTTGTACTTATCCTATGCAGGGAGAACAAGCAAAAAAAACGTTAATTAAAGGATCTATTTCTTTAGCCATCGAAATGGGACAAACATTTTTAACGGCAAGAGAACAAGGCGAGCTATTCGCTCCTAATCTTCTTAAAAAGTGGGGCGGGAAATTGATTTTAGAAGGAACCATTCTAGATATGATATCTTCTTTGCAAGGTTCTTTTTTAAAAGGATCAGTCTGCATTGAACAAGGCAATGTTCAATGGACCATTCATTATCAAAATGAATTTTTAGCCATACAAAAAAACAATCAAGACTATGTTGTGACAACTCCTGATATTATTGTTGTTTTCGATCATGATAGTGGATTACCTGTTCCTGTTGAACGGCTTGCTTTTGGAATGCAAGTATGTGTCTGCGCTTTACCAGCTCCTATCGTATGGCAAACCCCTCAAGGATTAGCTTGTGTTGGGCCAAAAGTATTTGGATTTCAATGTGATTATCACCCTATAGCAGAAAGAGGATAAAAATGTATAAAATTGGAATAGATGTTGGAGGAACTCATACTGATGGAGTTCTTTTGGATTGGCAAGGCAAAAGTCATGCGTGGGGAAAAACCACAACTACTGCTTCACTTGAAGCAGGTGTTAAGACCATTGTCAAACAACTCTTAACAAAAGCTCATCTTTCACCATGTTCCATTCAAAATGTGATTGTAGGAACGACGCATGCAACAAATGCGATTTTAGAAGGAAAAAATTTGCTTAAAGTTGGTCTCTTAAGGCTGCTAGATGGAAAACCTAGATTTCCTTCTCCAGGATTTGGTTGGCCTTTAAATTTAAAGGAACAGGTGATAGCAGCTTATGAAACTTGTGAAGGAGGATATGAATGCGATGGTAGAAGTTCTACAAAATTCAATCTTGCACAAATTAAGCAAGCATTGATGTATTTAATGGATAAAGGAGTCGAGGCTATTAGTGTTGTTGGATCTTTCTCGCCTCTTAATGGTCAGCAAGAGAAAGAAGTGGGTTTCGTCATTCAAGAATTAGCAGGGAAAAATTTTCCATTTTCTCTTTCTCATCAAATTGGTGGCATTGGATTGATTGAAAGAGAGAATGCAACTCTTCTTAATTCTGCGCTTAAAAAAGTCATTGCTCAAGGATTTTGCCATGTTGAAGAAGTTCTTCGACAATTAGGAATAGAGGCTTCTTTATGGCTCACGCAAAATAATGGCAGCTTGCTTTCATTACAAGAAGCCATTGATTTTCCCATCAAAACAATTGGAGCTGGTCCTACCAATTCGTTTGTTGGAGCCACTAGACTTTGCGGGGCACAAGAGGCAATTGTCGTCGATATAGGAGGAACTTCAACAGATATCGGAATTGTAGAAGGAGGATATGCGAGATCGTCGCTGCAAGCTGCTGCTATTGGAGGAATTCCGTTGCACTTTTCAATGCCAGATATGATTTCTTTGGCTTTTGGTGGAGGAAGCCATGTTCAGCTTAAAGACCATCATACATTTCAAGTAGGCCCTCAAAGTGTTGCAAGAGAATTAAAAGTTCAATCTCGAGTATTTGGAGGATCGACTTTGACGTTAACCGATGTCGGAATTGCGGCAGGTTATTTACAATTAGAAGATTCTTTTCAGGAGAAAATAGGATTAAATTCTTCTTATGCGAAAGAAATGATCACATATGTTTGTCAAAAAATATATCAAGGCATTATTCGTTTAAGAGGAAAAAGACATGAATTTCCAGTCATCCTAGTGGGAGGAGGAGCGTCCCTTTTGCAGCCTCTTTTTAAAGATTTTGGATTAAAAGGATGGGCACCAATAGAAGCTTCTGTAGCTAATGCCTATGGAGCAGGTCTTGCAGAAGTGTCGAGTGTAATAGATGGTGTTTTTTCACTTAAAGAACGAGAAAAAGTCCTCAATGATTTAAAAGAACAAGCTAAGCAGCAAGCAATTGCAAAAGGTGCTAATCCCAAGCAAATACGAATTGCGAATATTTCAATTTTGCCTTTTGCTTACACTTCTGATGCTTTAGCTAAAGTTGTCATTACAGCATCGGGTCCTCACCGGAATTTAATGGAGAATATCTAAAATAAAGAAAAAAGCTGAATATCTTGTCAGACGGTAAAATATTTAATTTTATGATGGATTGATCTCAAATAAAATCTTCATCAATACAAGCTTGCATCAAATGCGAAATATATTAGAAAATTTGATGCAGGTTTATAGTTAAAATATCAATTCGAAAGAAAAGGTTTTATGCCAACGTCTTCTCCTTCTTGCCCATGCTGCAGCGGTAAGCCATATGTGAATTGCTGTCAAAAATATCATCAAGGAAATTTGCCAGAAAATGCTCTAGCTCTTATGCGTTCTCGCTACTCAGCTTATGCACGCGGACTTGCTCAGTATATTATTGAAACGACACATTCAGAGAGTCCTTATTTTCTTGTAAACAAAAAACAATGGCTTTCTGATATTTTAGCTTTCTGCAAGCAGATTTCTTTTGACGCTCTTGAAATTTTAGAGACAAAAAATGGAGATCCAGAAGCTTTTGTGACATTTGTTGCCTATTTGAGCAAAGATGGAAAAGATTTAACTTTTACAGAAAAAAGCCGTTTCCTTAAACAAGGGCATGCTTGGAAATATGTTGATGGTAAAATTGTAAAAGGAGCTCTTAATGTTGAACAAGCCAAGAATCTTTAGAGAGCGTCTCTGAATTGATAAACGTTTTGAAAAGTTTAGATGTTTGACACATCTCAATAGTTAAGCCCTCTCATTTCTTTTAATTTAATTTTATGTTTTGTCAATAAACATTTAAATTTTGACAATTTGTAAAATTTTTACTTAAAAGAAATTTAAAGAAAAGAGATTTTAATTTTAAATTTCATTTTTTGCTGGCTCTAAAACTGAAGCAATTTTTAAAATCGCTCTCCTTATGAATCATTTTTGGAGAGTTTATGGTTTTTCCCCACCCTCAGCGAAACGAATTGATTCAATTTCTTAAAGATTTAAGAGAGAACATTATTTCTGCTTTTGAGCAATTTGAATTTGTTTCGCGTTTTGAAAAGCAGTCTTGGAAGTATCATCAAGAGGGAGGAGGAGAAATGGCCGTCTTAAGAGGCCAGGTCTTTGAAAAAGCAGCTGTTAACTGGTCTGGTGTAGGAGGAGAAAAATTTCCTCTGTCGGATGGCGAAGGTCCTTTTTTTGCAACAGGCGTCAGCTTGATTACTCATATGTCAAATCCTCATATGCCAACAGCTCATTTCAATATTCGTTTTATTGAAACTCGAGATAAATGCTGGTTTGGAGGAGGATATGATTTAACCCCTATGGGTTTTCCATATGAGGAAGATACCATTCATTTTCATCAAATGGCCCAACAAGCTTTAGCTCCTTTTGGAACGACGATTTACGAAACATTTTCTCAAAATGCGCGCGATTATTTTTATATTCCCCATCGTCAGAAAGAGCGTGGTGTGGGTGGAATTTTTTTTGATCATTTAAATACAGGACAATTTGAGCAAGATTTGCTGTTATGGAAAGCAGTGGGGCGTTCTTTTTTACCTGCTTTGTTGCCTATTTATCAAAAGCGCCTTCACCAGCCTTTTACTTTAGAAGAAAGAGAGCAGCAATTACATTCCCGCGCTCATTATGTTGAATTTAATCTTCTTTACGATCGTGGGACAAAGTTTGGATTTCAATCTGGAGGTAATCCAGATGCGATTCTTTGTTCTATGCCTCCCCTTGTGAAATGGTAATGATTTTAAATAATAGGAAAACACTATGCTAACTTTGATGATTCGATTAATGGTTATTTTATTTGGTTTAAGCTTTTCCTCTCTTGAGGGCAAATGCTGCGGAAAAGTCGATTTAGGCCCGACGATCATGGATATTGATATTTTGGAATCTGGCAAGACAGTAAAAACCTTGCACATGGGTGGAGTTAAAGGAGACGCTACTATCTTAATTTATCAAGGTCTTTGCATTAAACCTGGATTTATTTGGGGACGAGGCCATGGACAATTGGCTGCTGGAACGATTGCTGTCGGATATTGCATTCCTATCATGAAGTGTATCAAAATCCTACCCAATGTAGGAGTGACATGGAGTTATCTACATACGCGTGTCGATTTTGAACAATTAGGTCTCTTTGATTTAAAAGAGCGTTTTCGTTCGCAAAGCCCCTTTATTGGAATAGAATTTTGCTATACATTTGCAGAAAAATGGACATTGATGGGTGTTTATCAATATGCTTGGAGCCGAACCCATACTAAAATTGGACAGCTCGTCTCCGAACATAGCCATTCTGATGGTTCTAATTATTCTCTTGGAATTGATTATAGCTTAAGCCAGCATTGGTCGGTGATTTTTGGTGTAGGTTATAATATTACCTTATCTCAAGAAAAACATGGTCTTCGTGGTAAAGGAGCTAAATTAGGCATTGCTTACTATTTTTAAAGGTGACCATGCAAAAAGAGCAAATTATTGATTATTACGATACTTGTGAATCTGATTATCGCTTACTATGGGATTTAGATCATAGCCATGCGATGCATGCAGGTTATTGGGATGATCAAACAAAATCATTGCGTGATGCTTTAAAGCGGGAAAATGAAATTTTGGCTGAAAGAGCAAAAATTAAAAATGGAGATTGTATTCTAGATGCTGGCTGCGGGGTGGGTGGGAGTTCGATTTTTCTTGCTCAAGCTTATGATTGCCAAGTAGTTGGTATTACATTAAGTGAAAAACAAGTTCAAACAGCTACGCAAAAAGCCATCCAAGCAGGCGTGCAAGATAAAACGACTTTTAAAGTCATGGATTACACTTGTACAGATTTTCCATCTCATACATTTGATGTGGTCTGGGGAATTGAAAGCATCTGCCATGCAAATAATAAGCAGTTATTTATCAAAGAAGCTGCGCGTCTCCTTAAGCCAGAAGGCCGTTTAATTGTAGCAGATGCTTTTGTCAAGGAGCAGGCCAAGAGTTCTCATGATCAAACCCAAATGAAGTGCTGGCTAAATGGATGGGGCGTACAAGCTTTAGATTCAGCTGAAACTTTCGCTGCTAGTTTAAAAAAAGAAGGTTTTGAAGACATTGATTTTTCTGATATTACAGCAAATGTTTTACCTTCTTCGCGCCGGCTTTATTGGTATTCCTTGCCTGCTATCCCTCTTTCTAAAGTTGGAGAGTGGATAGGATGGCGCCAGCCTTCTCAAACAGCCAATCTTTATAGCGCTCGCTGTCAATATCAAACATTGAAAAAAGGTCTTTGGCAGTATGGCATTTTTTATGCCAAAAAAAAGAAATAAAACTGAAAATTTTTTAGGCTAACCAAACTTAACTCTTTTGAAATCAAAAGAGTTAAGCCTATAGTTCGGAACTTTTTCAGTTAAATTCCAAAAAAAAGAGCAGGTCCATAAAATAGATGTTCTTCCCGACCAAAGGAGAACAATATATGAACCTGCTAAAGAATTTAGTTACTACATTAGATTTATGGCGTCCACTTTTCACAAAGAAACAAGCCTTTTTAAAAGCTAAAGCACATGCGGTAGCAGCTTTATGTCTTTTTGGCAGAGCCACGATTACGAACTTTGCAATTTTTCTTGGAAAAGCGAAAACAAAGCCAAGTTCAGATTACAAATTATACTCTAAATGCAAGTGGAAAACGCAAGATGTTTTTAATCCGATCCTAAAAAAATGTTTGGATTATATTCCAGATGATTTCATAGCCGTGGGAGTCGATGATACAAGACTTAAGAAGACAGGTAAAAAAATTCCTTTTACTTCTTGGCATAGAGACCCCATGTCTCCAGCTTTTTGTGTTAATTTAATCTGGGGATTAAGATTTTTACAGTTTTCTATTCTTATGCCTCTTCATCGTTTATGGCAAAAGCCGCCAAGAGCGATTCCTATTCGATTTATTAATGCTCCGCATATAAAGAAACCTCATAAGAAAGCAAGTGAAGAAGAAATTAAAGAATATCGGCTTGCAAAAGAGCAATTCAATCTATCTACATTGTTTAAAGAGCATGCAAACGAATTGAGGCAAGCTTTAGATCAGATGGGTTATCAAGATAAAAAACTTCTTTTAGTTGGAGATGGTAGTTTTTGTAATAAAATTTGTATGGGAATAGATCTCGATCGAACAAGTCTTGTTGCAAGATGTAGAAAAGATGCTAAACTTTGTTTTTCTTCTCAAAAGAAAAGAAAGTTTTACGATGACTTTACTTTTACTCCTCTCTCTGTCCTACAAGATCAGACACTTGTATGGCAAGAAGGTATTATTTACTATGGCGGCTATTTTAATCCTGTTCGATATAAGCAAATCAAAAATGTTCTTTGGAAATCGGGAACAAAGCGCAAGTTTTTAAAACTTATTGTGATTGCTCCTTTAGCCTATCGAAAAGCTGGTAAAAAGTGCTATAGACAGCCTGCTTTTCTCCTCTGTACAGATCAAGAACTAGATACCCTTAAAGTCATTCAAGCTTATTTCGATAGATGGCAAATCGAATATAATCACCGTGATGAAAAGTCTATTTTAGGAGTTGGACAAGCTCAAGTAAGAAATGAAAAATCAGTTGAAAAGCAACCAGCTTTACATGTTGCAGCTTATAGTGCTCTTTTGCTTGTAAGCTTGCAAACTTATCAAGATGAACCCCCTCTTACAGATGATCCTCCTTGGAGAAAGCCTGCTAAGCGCTTAACTCTTCGAGCTCTTAAAGGTCAACTGAGAAAATCTATTATTGATAGCCCTCACATATGGGAAGAATGCGGATTAACTGTTCCCATTCTCGCTGAAATATTTAAAAAAGCAGCTTAAAAAGTTCCGAACTATAGACTTAACTCTTTTGAAATCAAAAGAGTTAAGCTTTGTTGTCAACTGCTAAACAATATCGACTAATTCGCCGCCAAGAGCAATGCCTTGAAAAAAACTTCCTACAGGAGGGAGATCCGCACGCAAACTAAAATGAGAAATGAATATTGCAAGAAGAATTTGGCAATTAATGATGCGCATGCGTTCAAAAAAATTGGCATGAATAAATTGGTTAGTTTGCTCTCGCCTTCGAGGTGTTAGAGTAATAATACGGCGTGTTACTAGACCAAAGAAAAAATTGCCTAAAGGAAGGTGATCTACTATTTTTTGGACACCATTAACAATAGCTTGGGTTCCCGGCACGTTAAATCGTTTAAGAACAAAAAAGCTTGTCCCTAAAGCAATACCTCGTAGCCCTAAATGAGGATGAATAAGAACAGGAACAAGGATCAAACTCGAACTTATCGCGTAATATAATAAACGCGTTATCGTTTGAATTATTTTATTTAAGAGAGATGCTGGTTGAATTTGATTTTTAGGTTGAACGCGTTGAGCCAAATGAGGCTTGGGCATTTGATCAATATACTTTCGAAGGTTTTGGCTAATTTCTGTTTTGGAAATTTGCCCTTGGCGAGGTAAAATATTTTTGGCGTAAAGATCTTCTTCAGTAGCCAATCCAAGTTTTTCCATCGCTTCTTCTAATTGGTGCGGACTATCTAAATCCAACCACTCCTGTAAATTATCGTAATCTTTTTGAACAAACTCTTTGTTGGCTCCTAAAAACATAACAGCGGAAACCGTTTCGTCATCATCATCTTCTTCGATGGTAGCGAGTTTGCTTGTAATATATTGGAGGCTGGCACTTAGAGTAGGTAACTTGGTTTGTGCAGCGGGATTGGGACTCTTTTGAGAAGTGGATTGTGTTTCAATCAATGAGCGATAAGTTTGATCGATTTCAATCAATAAAGGCTGATTAAACCAAATGATTTGAAAAATCCAATCAAAGTCATCAGGCAAATCTTTCATTTGATCATCTTCTAGACATAAAGGAATAAAGTTTTGCCAAATACGTTTATCAAAATAAACTTTTTCAATTTCTCCTCGCAAACTATTAAATTCTTTTGCCACTATCTGATGGCGTTCAAGAAGATCTTCTTTTTGGTTTGTTGTCAATTTTTGCAAATTTTGACTTTTCACATCTTGTTCTAATTGGATAATATCTTGGTTAAGATCAAGATAACGTTTGCGCAAATCGTCCCAAGAAGAAAGTAAATTTAAAAATTGTTCGCTTAATTCATTAAAAGCGTCTTGAGCATCTTCTATGCATAAAGTTAAAAATTGGGAAGAAGAAAGAACGTAAGGGATGAGTTTAGGACCGTTTGAGAGAAGTAAAATGACAGCTTCAGTAAGGTTTTCTTTACTAATGGCTCTTAGCGCTGTTTTTAAGCGCATATAGTAAGTATCTTTCATTTCATCCGAGGTCAGGTCGCCTTGAAGTTCTGCCAGGTGAGCGATTTGCTCCATTTGTGAAATCATATTTTTAAATTGATTCACACTGACTTCATCACTCATGGCTGTTACAACTGGCCATACGTAGCTGGGGGGATCAATATTGAAGATTCTATAAACCTCTAAAACCAAGTCTGGTTTCAATAGAGTTAGATTAAGAATAAAGTGATGCCATAAATTCGATTGTAAAAAGCCTAAACCCAGTTCAGGCATGCGATGAAATTGATCATGGAGTTCATCCATTCGACTTTGCCACTCGTCTTCTCTCAACAAATAATAGACTTTTTCAAGCACTTCTTTACATAGAGGAAGTCCATAACCAAGAACACCCGTTAGAAAAAACGTCGTAAAAAGAGCATTTGATAATTGAGTTGTTTTAAGAAAAGTAAGGCTAAGCTTGCTCAAAGAAATTGTTGCTATGCCAATACCTCCTAACATCAAACTTCCCAAAGATGTGAGATTAAGGGCTAAGGCTGTTTTAATCATGACACAATTGCCAAAATGTAAGATCTTAGGCAATACGTATAAATTGATAAGAGCGACGCAACTTGTTGTTAACCACCAATGTCTAGGATTTTGATAAGCTAAATAAGCCGAAGATAAAGTAGCAACTGCAACACCTGTCATTACCGCTGCTGACTTAAGGTAGGCGTGTACAGGTTTATCATCTGCAAGAAATGCAAAGTAATCGACATTTACTGCTTGAAGACGGTCAAGATTGTTAACCATAAAAATCCATTTGATCAGTTAATTAATAGCTGTTTATACTATCAAAGATTAATTAAAATTTAAAAGATAAATTTTTTAACTTCAATAGAATATAATTAATATTTACTCTTCAATATTATTTTTTTATCTAGCAGATAAAATAATATTGAAAACCAGAGTAACTGAAACTTTCGCTTTCTTGAAATGAATAGAAAAATTGAAGCCTCTTAGAGCCTATTAAATCACTTATTTTATTTGTTCCAATAAAACTTTTGGCTGCTAAAAGTTTTTTTAAACCAGATAGGAGCTTTGGAACTAGCCTTGCCTAGGCGATAACCGCCGAATTTGGCGAATGTTTGCAATAAAGCATAAGGAATTAAGGAAGGAGAGGTTTGCCAAAGATCTTTTAATAAAGTTTTGACATAAGCTTTGCCTCTTTGGCTATCCGATCCTGCAATGGCAATCAAATTTTGATAAAGGTGCCTGGCTAAGCCAATATCAAAATGGCGGCAAAATTCTTGCTTTAAAGTGTAATCATGAGAGTGACGAACTTCTGCTTCGGCTACATAAGCGATGTAGTGTTGCCGATGTAAAAGTTTTGCTACTACAACTGTGTCTTCTCCAAATAAGACATGAGG
The DNA here is from genome assembly GCA_044226925.1 of Parachlamydiaceae bacterium. Taxonomy (GTDB): domain Bacteria; phylum Chlamydiota; class Chlamydiia; order Chlamydiales; family Parachlamydiaceae; genus JANWJE01. The sequence continues at coordinate 524,295 of JBGAGC010000001.1, read as the reverse complement.
AAATCCTCTGATTTCATCGAGAGCGTCATTGCAATAAGCAGCGCAAGAATCTGAGCAAAAAAAAGTATACACTCCGTAGGTGGCGATATCTTGCAGACTACGGATGTGGCTTGTAGCCGGATAATTAAACGTGCGGGCAAAAGCACCGAAAAAGCCAGCGCCTTTGTGTGGCAATTGGCGTGCATAAGCAATAGAAGATTTTTTCTCGAGGAGAGGTTTAACCAGGTGTCCTAGCATGTCGGGCGAGGTCGGATAGGCATCTTGCGTCATCATGACCACAATAGGGGTGCGTAAATATTGACGTCCTTTTTCTCTTGTCGTTCCATGATTAAATTCGCTTTGAGGAATCACTAATGTCTCAGCACCCATCTGACGTGCAATAGAAGCAGTTCCGTCGGTTGAAGAAGAGTCGATGACTAAAATACGAGGTTTTAAAGGCGATTGCAAAAGAGGGGGCAAGCAATGAGGCAAATGTTTAGCGGCTTGGAAAGTGGGAATGACAATGCCAATAGAAGACTGCATATGTGGATTCATTCAAAAAATTCAGAGTGTGTTCATCTTAGCGTGATCAAAATTCAGAGTCAAATGGTTTATCAAAAGATGAAAGAGAGAAAGATATTTCTGTTCTACTCTTCTACCAGCTCTTCTGTAAGGGGTGGGAGAACAAAAACAAGTGAGAGTTCTTCCAAAGGCCCAGCAATGGGTTGAGCTTCTAAGTTATAAAAATAATCGCCTTCTTTCAATAAGTCCACTTGAGAGACAACTGCCACTTGAAAACCTGCAGGAAAAATGCCATCCATTCCCGTTGTGACTAAGATATCGTTGACCTTTAAAATGGCAACATTTGGCTCTTGAGGCTGCTGCAAAGATTTTCCATTGCGCAAATCACGCCCAATTCCTTCTTCATCAGCAAAATCATAGTTAAATCCAGTTCCCTTAAGATAAATATTTTGACCTATTCTAGAAGGAGATGAACTTCCCAAAAGCACTCCCTTTGCTAAATGCCATGTTTTTTTAAAAGGCTGTAGCTCTTGTTTTAATTGATTTAAAAGATTAGAGAGACGCGTTTGATCTTCTGGAGAAAGGGGAATGGTTCTTTTGTGATTCATTTGCTGTAATAGACGATCAATTTGTTCGCTTATGAAGAAATCCTGTTCTCCACCACGCAGAGCTCTCACCGATGGAGTAAGCCGATGATCACTAATTAAGCGCACGCGGGATTGATATTTACCTATATAATCAATTATTCCTACAATAGCCTTTCCAATGACGACAGGGCTATTGAGAGCAATAAGAGAGGCTTGATGGGTTTGATTGGTCACTTCTCCTACGTTAATCCACAATGAGCTGCTCCATGTATCAAATGAACGAAAAATGACTCGTGCAGGCACAGCTTTTAGACGCCAATGAATTGTTTTTAAATTTCTTTCCAAAAATTTTTGATACTCTGTTGTTAATGAGCTTGCCTCTTTGGGAGATAAAGAGTGAATTTGTGCGATTTCAGAAGACAAAAGAATTTGCTCATTGAGCTGCTTTTGTAAATGTGCGATTTCATTTTCAAGTAGTTGATTTTCTAGATGTAAGCGTTGTGCATCTTCTTTAACTGAAAAAGATGTTAAGACAGATGACTGAGTGGGATGTTTGACAAAATGCTTAAAAGTTAAGAGTTTTTCCCATAGAGGAGCTAAAAGAGCAACTGATTCTCCCCGCATCTTATCACTCGTGCGACGAGATAAGCTCATCATGATTAAGAGCGTTGTAAAAATAAGAAAATAAGTAACAAAAAATTTTTTTTGCACGCTGGAGCGCGTCCTCTGATCAGGACTTGATGGAATTTTTTTTCTGCATTAAGGCAAATATAGCCTAAAATTTCACTTTGATCAAGTGCTTATCAACTTTGACCCTTTCATAAATTGCTTTGTTTCATTACAGCTAAAAGAGATTCTGCTACATAAGATAAATTTTGAGTATTCAGACCTGCAATATTGATACGTCCATTGCTAGGCATATAAATGCCTTTTTCTTCTCTTAAATATTGCACTTGTTTGGGATTTAAACCAGAAAAAGAAAATAATCCCTTTTGTTCATGAATATAAGAAAAATTATGGTCTTGCCCTTGAACGAATAAAGCTGCAACTAAAGCTTTACGCATTTCTTTAATTCTTTCACGCATGTTGTTTAATTCTGTTTTCCATTCTGAGGTTAATTCATGAGATTTTAAAATGGTTGAAACAATGCGGGCGCCATGAATAGGGGGATTAGAGTAATTGCCGCGGATTAAAATTTTAATTTGGCTGCCTAATTTTGGAGCTGCTTCAGGCTTTGCACATGTCACTGTTAAAAATCCTACTCTTTCTCCATAAAGGCCAAAATTTTTGGAAAACGAATAGGCGACCAACATTTCATGTCCCTCTTGAATAAAATAGCGAATCGCTTGAGCATCTTGATCAATATCTTCGCCAAATCCTTGATAAGCAATATCAAATAAGGGAATTAACTGCTGTTTTTTAATTAATTCTGATAATTCTTGCCATTGTTCAAAGGTGGGATCAAGGCCAGTAGGATTATGGCAGCATCCGTGAAGCAGAATGACACTTCCAGGTGGCATGTTCCGAATAGCCTCACACATGCCCGAATAATCAAGTTTGTATGTTTGGGGATTAAAATAGGGATAACTGCCTACATTCAATCCAGCCCTTTCAAAAATTAATTTGTGATTAGACCATGAAGGCTGTGAAATAAAAATTGTTTTGCTCACAAATTTTGTTAAAAATTCACCAGCTATGCGTAAAGCACTAGCTCCGCCCACGGCTTGAGCTGCAAAAAATTTTCCTGATTTGAAAAGAAGAGAATCGTTTCCCAATAAAAGCTGGAGTGCACAACGAATAAATTCTCCATCTCCTTCAATGGGTAAATATTCTTTATTTAAATGCTTTTGCTGGATAAGGCATTCTGCTTTTCTGACACTGGTTAAGACAAGAGGAAAACCTTCTGCTGTTTGATAAGCTCCTACACCTAAATTGACTTTATAAGGACGAGAATCTGCTGCAAAAGCAATAGGAAGACCCAAAATGGGATCTACTGCCGCTTGTGGAATATCATTGAAGAATGGCATTGAAATCCTCCGCTAGTTCAGATAGCTTTTTAAATGAGGGATTCAATCTAATTGTCTGCCATTAGCTTTTATTATTCAACTCCTCAAACAAAATTCAAGCGGAAAAATAGTGATAAAATGAATACGATCTAATTGTCGACGTACATATTCAAAACAGTATCCTTGCAAATCAAAAGAAGCTGCTAATGGAGGAAGAAATTTACGGCCGTAAAAATCATAAGCCCCTGTTAAAACTCCCCATCCTTGTCGTTCAACATAAGCTCGCATCAGATTAAAAATGCCATGATTAATATACAAAATTCCTAACGACATGGCTTGTTGAGTAATTGTCAGGTATTTTTGTTTATCTGGTTTATGACTTAAGCTATCAACAAGCCATCCAACGGCAAACAAAGCAATGCCTGTAATCATCTGCAATTGACCGAAACGCTCTCGCCATTTCGTAGACCATGTATTTAACTGAGGAAATTGCTCTTTAGGAAGATAACCACAGACATTAAAAACATTCTCGGCCAGAGTGATACAGCCATTCATATAAGGAACAATAATAGTCATAAACGTAAATAAAATTGATTAAAAAAATTATCAAAATAAACACTAAAATTTAATTATTTTGATTTAAATTTGTTGTTTAATAATTTATTATTAAATTATAGTGCATAAAAAGAAATGAAAATGATAAAAAATCTTAATTTCTTTGTGCCTAATGAATCCTAGAATCAAGGAATCTGTTGGATCGTTGTTCAAGTGATAAGTTCTCCTGATTATAAGAGGAGAGAATTTTTGAGAGTCTGTTCCAACCCTTCTTATGGCTTAGAATCAAGAATGCTTTCTAAATTCAAACCCATGAGAAGTGATGGAACAGGCACTAAGTAAGAGAATTTATTGATTGAGTTCTTCTATTTTCCCTTTGCCAAAAACCTTTTGAGTAATGGAAGGTTTTCCTACATAACGAACTAAACCATTACCAGTAATGATGATTGTTAATTCGTTTTGGACGTTAACGTTGACCTGTCCATTGCCGCGAATATCAATTGAAGTTTGTTGACTTGCTAAATTCAATGCATCATACAAACATGACCCTGTGATTTGAATATCTTGGTTTGTCACTTGTCCTTTTAAAGTATATTGTGCAGATCCTGCTGCGCTTGCAGAAAGTTTTTCGTAATTGATAGGAAGGTCGACTTGTCCAGCTCCGCTGACTCTAACGACTAAAGCTCCTCCTCTAATTTCTTTATCTGCTGTGACTTTGGCTTTACCAGCTAAAGTGACCTCTTCTAATTTTCTTAAGGAAACATAGACATTAAGAGCTCGGGATTTGAAACTTTGCAACCAGCCCAATGGTTTTTCTTCAATATACAAAGTGCCATCTTTAACCTCTGTTTTTACATAGGGTAAAAGACTTTCATCTGTTTCAATCGTGATTTCTTCTGTATCCCCTTGTTGAAGGAATAGATTCCCATTGCCTGCAAAAAAGATACGGGAAAAATGTTCGACTTCCCGTTTTTCAGAAGTTTGACGTCCGGAAGCTGTTTTCTCATCACTTTGTAATGTGCAAGCTGCTAAAAGCAGCAATAAACTTAATCCTAGCAGAACATTTTTCATACATTCTCCTTTGTTCTATTTTAAGAAATCTAATGAAGGGGAACGGGGATGCTCTCCTGCTTTTAAACGAGCATTGATAAGTTCAATAATGGCTGGAAGCGAATTGAGATTAGGAGCGACATAGTCTGCTCCAGCTTGATAAAGGAATTTTTCTGCTTTTTGTTGTTCTTTTTGTAGAAAATCTCCAGGTGTAGCAATAATGTCTTTCCATTGCTTGCCAACGTAATTTCCAGTTGTTGTAAGTCCCAAGGTCCATGTTGGAGAGCCTAACAAAGCTTGCATCGCTTTTCCTTCCTGCATATCTCCATAAGTATCTCCGATTTTTAAAATTTCTTCCGGATCGGTAATTCCTGTTTGGCGCATATTTTCTTCGATCATATATCCGTAAGGTCTTCCTTTTGGAACTTGGCTGGAGCTTGTATAAGCATCAGGAAAAAATCCTTGTTCTTTGGCTTTTCTCAAAACAAGTTCGTTCATTTCTTGATCAAAACCTGTTGTTAAACCGATTTTAACTCCATACGTTTCTTTAATGAAAGCTAAAGTCTCTGCTGTTCCAGGAATAAGATCAGCGTAATCTTCCAAGCAGCTCATTTGAATGGGAATAAAATCTGTAAACATATTTTCCACGTCTTGTTCAGTCCAAGTACGTTGATAAAGTGTCTGAAAAAGAGAGCTAACACGTGCCATGGACAAAATAGCTCGAATATGATCTTTTTTATAGAGTCCCATTGGAATTCGAGCTTCTTCCATCGTAATCTCCAGACCGTACTTTTCAAATAGCTGAACGAAAGCTATAACTGGTGCGTAGACTCCGCAATCATTTAATGTGCCAGAATTGTCTAGAATGACGAGTTTAATCCGTTTAGATGTTTCTTCTGCTTGTAATACATTCATCAAAATCAAAGAACACAAAACAATAGAAGCTAAAATCTTCTTTTTCATATCTTTATTCCTTGCTTGTTGTAAGAACAGCGCGAATTGCTTCCAACGCCTCTTCTATTTCTTTTGAACTTAGATCTCCGATGCATCCAATGCGAAAAGTATCGATATGTGTTAATTTCCCTGGATAAATAATAAAACCTCTAGCTTTTAACTGTTGATAGAAAGAAGAAAAATTAAAAGCAGGATCTTTGGGCATTTGAAATGTTAAAATAATAGGAGCTTGCAGTTCTTCCGGTAATAAAGGTTCAAATCCTAATGAAAGCATGCCAGCGCGTAATATTTGGCAATTATCTGCATATCGCTTGCCGCGCCCTGCGACTCCTCCCTCTTCTTTAAATTCTTTTAAAGCTTGATGAAAAGCCAAAAGGACATGTGTAGGTGGAGTAAAGCGCCATTGACCGCTTCGTGTCATCTCTTTCCATTGTGCAAAAAGATCTAGAGATAATGAACCTGCATTTCCTTCTGCTTTTTCCAAAGACTGTTTTCTTGCTATACAAAATCCTACTCCAGGAACTCCTTGCAAGCACTTATTAGATGAAGCGCAAACTGCATCAAAATCAATTTCTTGGCTATCCAGAGGCAGTGCTCCAAAAGCACTCATTGCATCAATAAGTAATTTACGTTCTGCTTGCGAGACGACTTCAGCAATTTTTGAGATAGGATTCAAAATCCCTGTCGTGGTTTCACAGTAAATAGCTGCGACATGGGTCAAAGAAGCATCTTTAACTAAAATTTCTTTAACAACATTGACGTCAATTGGTTGATCTTCGGGAAATTCTAGTACTTCAAAAGATCTAGGAATGGCTTTACAAATGTCCCTCATGCGTCTTCCATAAACACCATTTATTAATAAGAGCACTTTGCCTTCACGAGGAACTAGTGTACGTAACATTGCCTCCACAACAAATGTTCCCGATCCTTGAAGTGGAACGACAACATGCGTCTCTTGTCCAGAAACGATATCCAGTAAGTCATGCAGAATTTCTTGATTGAATTTGATGAAAGTTGGATCGCGAGAACCATAATCATGAAGCATTGCTTCTTTCACTGTCAAAGAGGTTGTCAAAGGTCCTGGTGTTAAAAGCCAAGGATCTCCACTTGGTGAAATGGCAGAAGCACTTTCTAAAAAGGTACTAAAAATCATTAAGCAAAGAAAAGAAAGTATATGACGCATCTTGTACTCCATATTCATAAATTTAAAGAAAAACTAAACTAAAAAATTATATTTTAAAATAAAAATATGAATTGAAGTTTCTATTACTTAACAGGCTCTAATGCCTAGATGATGGCTTTTATGTTAGCAGAAAATAAAAGTTTGAAATCTTGGCATTTTTGTCTTTAATTGCCAGATACTATTATGATTGCTTAAAAAAGAAACGCTGACTAAAATAAATAACTCATTCTTTGGGGCGTTAGCTCAGTTGGTAGAGCGCAACAATGGCATTGTTGAGGCCAACGGTTCGACTCCGTTACGCTCCATCTTTTCACTTAGGAATCAATCTTTCTTTTCTCAATTGATCAAATAAGCGTAAAAACATTTCTTCGCTATCTATACATTCCTGAAAGCCTGCTCGGCGCGCTTTGCCAGTATCGGACATTAAATCATAGTTTAAGTTGAATACGACATCTGCAAATCCCCATTGAACCATTTCCTCATAGCGGTAAGGTCTAAGGGCATGTCTTTTAACAAGACGTTCCCAAATCAAACCTTTATTTGCCATGACATCAGTTAGCCGCAGGCTTTGAGGCGGAGCATAGTCCATTTCAAAATAGCGGGCAAATTTTGGCCAAAGAGATTCCCATCGAAAGAAATCACCATTCGTAACGTTGAAAGCTTCTCCTTGGCATTGCTTGGCTGTTGCTGCCCAAACAATAGCTTTCGCAAGCAAATGGGCATCTGTTGCTTCGCTGATTTGATGATAAGAGGCTTGCTGTCCGGGAAAACGCAAAGGCAGGTCTAGTTCTTTTGACAAGCTTGCATAAATGGCAATAGCAGTTAATAAATTCATTGGGCTGCCGACTGCAAAGCCGCAAATATTCGAAGGTCTAAGGGCTGACCAACCCCAGGATTTGTTTTGGCTGCAATGACGTAAAAAATCTTCTTGATCGTAATAAAAATCAGGAGGCATGTGGCGAGGATCGTTTTCTTTAGCAGGAGTTTTAAATGGCCCCAAATGAGCACCGTAATATTTGATTCCTTCTACTAAAACCACGCGCTGAAGTTGGGTAGAGTTCCTTTCTACAGTTTCAACAAGATTTTTTAACATGGCAAGATTGGGTTCAACATCGCTTGCATGGCTACCTGTGGGAATATAGGCTGCAAATAGAAGATGAGTAATACCACTAAAGGCATTAGCGTGCTTTTCACAACTTTGTCGATCTAACAAATCTAGGGAAATAAAATCAGCCCGACTTGAAAAATCAGGCGCTCGCCGGGAAATGCCTATTGATTCCCAATCTTCAAGCGTATCTAAATAATGAATAAGATTGCGTCCAACAATCCCTAATGCGCCTGCCACAAGAGCTTTCTTTTTCATCATGGCTCAATCCTAGAAAATCTTTAAAAGATGCATATACCGAAGAGAATTCAAAAATTGAAATTTTGGCTAGCGTCAAAGCCCAAATTCCAATTTTTCAGTTTTCTTCGGTATATTAAGATCTATTATCTATAGAACAATTGTATTATTTAATAAAGCCAAGAAAATACGTGTTTTTTTGAGAAATATAAAATTTAATAATGATTGATACTCGTTATCTTGTATCAATTGCAAACAGGAATCGAAATTAATAAATTGTTATGTTGAGAAAATAAAAATTAATTACATTTTAATGTGAATTTGAATTTTAAAAACAAATAAATTTTGAAATAAAATGAATATTTCATCTCATCCCATCATAAAAAATCCAATGCCTCATTTGGAAAATATTGTCGTTTAACAACCAAGAAAAAGAATTCAAATCAGTCATAACAAGAATTCTTCTTATTGGAATAGAGAACTTTTAAATAACATTGTTGTTTCCATTATCTTTTTATCTTTCTATTTCAAAGCATGACAGCAGGCAAACTTTATTTTTTTGGAACAAAGAAACTTAGTCTCTGTCTATTTATCATTTTGGCGAGCACGATCAATTTCTTCATAAGGTTTATTATATCGATGGCTCTGATGAAGAAATTGAAGTAAATGTTAAATGCTGACTAGCCTGTGAAGATAGGATGCGGAGAATAAATTGAGAATAAACTGGGCGTCCCTTGCCTTAAGACAAGGGACATCATGTATATGACTTTACTTTTTGATATGAGCGTTCAGTAAGCCCGCCATTTTGAACATATCAACAGGTTCATTTGATCCAAACACACGTCCAAGCAGATCGTCTGGACGAATGAGACGTTTATTACTAGTATCTTGCAAATTGTGTGCTTTGATATAGTCCCAAACTTTTTTGGTCACTTCTCCACGTGGCAGCTCTGTAGATCCAACAATTGCTGCTAATTCTGGCGATAAATGATAAGCTGGCATTGTCCTAGGAGTTTTTGTCTTACTTTCTTTTGCCGGTTTTTCTTTTTTCGCCTTTGTTTTTTTTGTTGCTTTACCTGTTGCTTTGGTTGTCTTGGCTGTTGCAGCGGCCTTTGTCTTGCTCTTTTTCTCCTTTTTTTGATAAGGAGTACGAGGGTGATTTTGGTACTTGCTTTCTAACTGATCAAGTTGATTGACAATCACATCGCATTCTGGAAAAGTTGAGCAAGAATAAAAGAGTTTTCCAAATCGCGATTTGCGAGCGACCATATGTCCTGGACAGTCAATTGCGGGGCAAGATGGAAGATCTTCTTGCGCGACAGCGGTTTCTCCCTTCTTAGGAATATTGACAATTCCCTTACATTCAGGATAGCGAGTGCAACCTAAGAACGCGCCATAGCGGCCATGTCGCACTTTCATTTCAGAGCTGCATATAGGACAAGGTTGTTCCCAATTAAAATCGGATGCATAATCATCCTTGTTAAAAGCAACTTCCTCAATAGGAGCAGAATAATGACAATCTGGATAGCGCGAGCAGCCATAAAAATACTTAGAACGCGACCAGATTTTCTGAAGCTTGCCTTCTCCGCATTTAGGACAAACAATATCTGTCATAATTTTGGGAACAAAGGCTTCTTTAAGAGCTGTCTCAAGTGTTGGATTAAATTGACCCCAAAATTCACGAATTAATTCTTTCCAGTCCTTATTATTTTCTGCCACAAGCTCAAGGTTATCTTCCATCTTAGCAGTAAAACCAATGTTCATGATTTGTTGGAAATTATCTTCCAACATTTGGGCAATCACTTGTCCAAGTTCAGTTGGTTTTAAACGACCATTTTCTTTGATGGTATATTCCCGACTCTGAATCTTATTCATAATTGTGGCATAAGTCGAAGGACGTCCAATACCTGATTTTTCTAACTCTTTTACCAAAGAAGCTTCCGTATAGCGGGGCGGAGGTCTTGTAAAGGATTGTTCAGCTGTCAATTCTTGAAGAAGAAGCGATTGTCCTTCTTTTAAGTCTGGTAGCAAGCGATTCTCATCTTCTTTTTCTTCATCATCATGCTTTTCTTCGTAAACAGCCAAAAAGCCAGGAAATTTCATAATAGAGCCCGTTGCTCTTAAGATAATGCCTTCGCCGCCCATCAAATCAGCTGAAACAGTATCATAAATAGCGGGAACCATTTGCGAAGCTAAAAAGCGGCGCCAAACGAGTTGATAAAGTAAAAATTGTTCACGCGTTAAATAAGGCTTAACTTTTTCAGGAGGATTATTGAGGTTTGTGGGACGAATTGCTTCGTGGGCATCTTGTGCGCTTTTTTGCGTAGAATATTGCTTTACATCAGAGGGAACATATTCGGGCCCATAAATGTCTTGAATATAGCGGCGTGCTTCTGTAATGGCTTCGGGGGCAATACGAACAGAGTCAGTTCTCATATAAGTAATTAAACCTTCTGGACCTTCTGTTCCCAAATCAATCCCTTCATAAAGACCTTGAGCAATGCTCATGGTGCGGGAAGAGGAAAAGCCGTAATGCCGGCTCGCTTCTTGCTGTAATGTAGAAGTAATAAAAGGAGGAACAGGATTGCGCTTTTTCTCCTTACGCTCAATTTTAAGAACTTCAAAAGGACCAGGACGCATACGAGCTAAAATGGTGTCGGCAGTTTCTTTATTGTTAATCAATGTGACATCTTTGCCTTCGACGGGCTCTTTTTCAAAGCGTTTACCATCAACTGAATAAAGAGCGGCTCGGAAAGCGCGTTCTTCCGATCCAGTTTTTAAAATGGCACCCAGGTTCCAATATTCGACAGGAATGAAAGCTAGGATTTCTTTTTCACGATCTACAACTAATTTAAGAGCAACAGATTGAACACGCCCTGCTGATAAGGAATTTTCTTTTCCGCGTTGAATGCGGCGATTGAGAAGAGGAGAAATTTTATATCCCACAATTCGATCGAGCAGACGGCGAGCTTGCTGTGCATTGACAAGAGCGAGATCAATAGAACGAGGATTTTCTAAAGCTTTAAGAACAGCATCTTTAGTAATTGAATTGAATGCAACGCGCTTATACTGTGTTTGAGGAGGCAGGATTTGCGTAATGTGCCAAGCAATAGCCTCTCCTTCGCGATCAGGGTCAGGGGATAAATAGACGACATCACACTGCTTAGCCGCTTTTTTCAGCCGATCAATCACTTCTTCTTTATTGGGCAGAATCGTATATTTCGGTTCAAAATCATGTTCAATATCAATCCCAAATTCTTTTTCAGGCAAATCTCGAATATGACCAATTGAAGACTCTAAAATATAATTAGGGCCCAAAAACTTCTTAAGTGTTTTAATTTTAGCGGGTGATTCTACAATAATTAGCGCTTTACCCATGTTAACTTAACTCCGTCAATGAGAGAATAAAGTATTCTCTCCTTCTATTAAATTTTTTTATAAATTTTGCCAGGATATTCTTTCACCAATTTCTTTAAAACTAAACTCATCATCAAACCATTCAATTTTGCAACTGGCCATTGAAAACTTGTTACAAGTTCTTCAATTGAAACCTCTTGAAGAGGCATTCGTCTTAAAATCTCTTCTTCTTCTTTTTCCAAAGGAATTGGGGCCTGTCTAGCAGGTTTAAAGACGAGGGGTAAAGAAAAATCATTAAAATGCTTTAAGACATCATGCACATTTTCAATGAGTTCTGCTTTGCGCTCTTTAATAAGCGCATGGTTTCCTTTAAAACACTCTTGGTCTATTCTACCAGGTAGAGCAAAAACGGGACGTCCCTGGCTCAAAGCTCTTTCAACTGTCAACATCGCGCCGCTTTGCTGCGGGGCTTCAATTAAGATGGTCCCCAAGGTCATTCCGCTGACAATTCGGTTGCGTTGTGGAAAATGTTGTCGATCAGGTGGCGTTGCCATCGCAAATTCACTCATCAATGCTCCTTGCTGCTGAATAGCGCCTGCTAAAGCAATGTTTTCGCTAGGATAAAGACAAGCCAAGCCTGAGCCTAAAACCCCAATTGTCCTTCCCTTTTCTAGAGCTCCTTGATGAGCAGCTGTATCAATTCCTCGAGCTAAGCCGCTAACAATTGTAAAGCCAGCTTGGGCTAAATCACGGCTCAGCTGCTTCGCCATTTCTTGCCCGTAAATGCTAGATTGCCGTGTTCCTATCACAGCTAAGCAACGGTGGTCTTCCTTAAGCAAAGTTCCTTGAACGTAAAGAACAAGAGGATAATCCGCAATTTCAAGTAATCGTTTGGGATAGTGAGGGCTTGTAAATGGAATAAGCTGTGTTTGCAAGCGCTCGGCCAAAATCAAATTTTGTTTCCATTTTTCTTCATCAAGTCCTTTCTTCCAAGCTTGCAGAATTTTAGACCCGAATCCAGGAAAGTTTTCCAGTTCTGTTAAAGGCGCTTGCAAAGCGGCAACTGCAGAACCATAATGCTGCATCAAAAGGCGAATTTTTACAGAGCCTATATGGGGCAGGCTGCTCAAAATGAGTAAAGCTTCTAGCTCTTCCAAAAATGCTCCTTTTGCTTTCCTATGAGAGGAAGCATCTAATATTGAGTGGAAATCGCGATATTAAGAGTTAGAGGGAGGACACAAGACATCATCGAGCAGAAGCTTACAGTATTTTAGGGCGTGTCTTCAATATGCTAACGCCCTACTTATCTATTGACACTTGATAAAGCGCGATAGATAGGCAAACCTTCTTATCCCATTTTGGCTAACAATATGTGTCGAATCAGAATGGGGTCAACGTCACAGACCTTCACCACTTTGCCAATTCTTTCTAGAAGAATTAAATTTATTTTACCACAAACGGCCTTTTTATCGCTTCTCATTGCTGTTATTAATCGCTCTACTGGTAAAAAAGGGAGCTGTATAGGCAAACTCGCACGCCGACATAAGCAATCTTGCCGTTCTATTAGAGAATCATCACATAAACCTAATTTAACACTTAGGCTGGCAGCACAACTCATTCCCATCGAAACCGCCTCTCCATGCAAATAACTCCGATAATCAGTTAACGCTTCAATTGCATGGCCAAATGTGTGTCCATAATTAAGAATTGCTCGTTGACCAGTCAAATCTCTCCCATCCTGAGCGACAATCTCGTTTTTAATGGCCACACAACAGTTAATGACTTCTTCTAATAAGAATCCTTGTCGATTTTTAAGCTCTTCTATTCCTTTTTCTAATCTTTCAAATAATAAAGGGTCACTTATTATGCCATATTTGATAATTTCCGCTAAACCAGAATTAAATTCGCGATCGGGCAAAGTTTTGAGACAAATGGGATCTATTAGAATCCGGCGAGGCAGATAAAAAGTACCAATTGCATTCTTAAGGTGTTGAAAATTAACACCTGTTTTCCCGCCTATTGCAGCATCAACCATTGCTAAAAGAGTAGTTGGAAAATAAAAGAGATCAAGGCCTCGCATATAGCAATTTGCGATAAATCCTGCTAAATCACAGATGACTCCTCCACCTAATGCAATGAATGCTGCGTGGCGGTCCACTCCATGAGCTAACATCTGCTGCCAGCAGCGTGTTACTTGCCTGAGATTTTTAGAGCGCTCTCCTTTGGGAATAGATAATTCAATGATGGGACGTTTGAATCGTTTAAGAGCTGTCAAAAGGGAAGGACCATAAAGCGATCCTACTTGAGGATCTGAAAGGACAACAAGTTGGCTATAATTTGCCAACTCAGGCAAGAAGACCTGTAATTCAGCTAACCCATCTGATTGTAAAATGACAGAAGAGGATGACATGAAACACCTGAAGTTTTGGGAAGATAGAAGGTAGGAGACAAAAGGAAAAGGCACCTCTTTTCGTGTGATTTAATCTTCTATCTTCTGTCTTCCCAAAAAGAAGGCGACTACCGAAATAGTCGCCGATGGATTTTTTCTTTCTATTAGAAAGAAACGGTAATATTTCCACTGACTTTCACAACTTGACAAATTGGTTGTGTATCAGTTGAAGCATTACTGATAGATAGATGTCGCACAGGAATTAAATCAACAAATTGGTTTTCCACTTGTTTTGTTTCTTCAAGTGCGAGCGAGCGATTAATGATGCCCACAGTTACTCTCCATCTACCTTCAGAAGGTAGTTATCTGAGAACACGAATTAGGGCATTGTTCTTATGCATGCAGCCTTCCTCCAGTTAATATGACGCCATTGAGTGATGACAAAATCTCTAAATAACACATATTTGCTAGACAAACAGGCTTGGCATTAAGCCATCATGCCTTTTCGTCGTCGTTCTCGTGATTCATTTTATCTCGCCTGAGGCGAGGTTTATTACTTATTTTTCAGAAAAATCCCCAATCGCTGTGGCTTCGAGCTTTTTTTTACTAGCCTCATGTCACCTCCTTTTTAGCTCCATCGTTCCACTTTTTTGGGGCTTGCACATTCACTTTGTTCATTTGTTAGAACAAAGTGGTTTTTTTGATCTTATTTATTTTAAATCACATAGACTCAAAATAAAGAAAGAACAAAAACTAATAATTATTTTTTTACATCTATCAGGCTTGGATTTAATTCGCAAGTTCCGATCATTTCACTTTTAACGAGTCAAAGCCTGCTTCCGCTCTTCGATGTATTGATTTAACGAAGCTTGACCAACTTTTAAGGCATGATTGGCTGCTAACACAAAATCTAGGCGATAAGAAGGCTGATTTTGAAATTGTTCCCATACCTGCAGTTCTTCTTGTGGCTGGCCTGTTTGCTGATAGAGCATTGCTAAGCGGATCAGATTAAATACATAAAGTGTAGGATTGGCTTTCTCATTCAATTGATCCAAAGTCGCTTGTAATTGTTGTGCTTGTTGTAAAGCATCCGCATAGCGTCCTTCAGCAATCAAAAGAGATGTTTGAGAATAATTTTGATAAAGTTGAAGGTGATCGGGCTGAGTGCGTTTGAAAATGTCTTCGGCAAAATTTTGAGCCTGTGCCGTTTGTCCTGTAATGAGTAATGTTTGAGCTAAAGCCCCTTCATATTTAGGCTTTAATTCTGGTCGACGCTGTAAAATGGCTTGTAATTGCTGAAGATCAGCCTCTGCTGAATTCTCTTCGGAAGAAAGACTTGCTTGTTGAAATTGAGTAAAAGCTGTTTGTGCCTGAAAAAAATCACTTTCTGCATTTAATGTGCGCGTAGCAATCATTCGATAAGCTAAGATTAGGCAGGCTAATAGGGCTAAAAACCCCCAAAGAAGAAATTTTTTATTGGCAGATAACCATTCTATAGCTGGATGAGAGCTCCAATCTTCACCAAGATCAACATTGTTGAGAGAAGAATTGACTGAAGATTTATTCATATCATTTATCACTTGGTTAAGGGTTTTTGTCAGACCTGCAATTCTGAGAGCGTGTTCAATCTCTTTTCATAGCTTGGATTTGAGATGATTTTCTTCCTTCCAAGAGGAAAAGAACTCCAATTCAAACCATTAGAGGTTTTTTAACAGGCTCTAAGGCTTCTTAAACTTTAAAGTAGCTCTGAATTGAAAAATGGGTTAAAATAGCCTATCAGTTAAATTTTAGAGATACTTAAGAGTAGTTTTCAAACTTAGGTAATTTGACTTAAAAAGCCTATTTGTCAATTTGATAAAAAATCATAAATAAAACCATAATATTTTTCAGCATTTTCTTTGATTATGTGTTTTTACTTTAGCATATGTCTCTGAATTGCTAAGCATTTGATTTAAGCGAGTTTTGATTTCATTAAAATTTTACCTTAAAGCAAAAGCTTCGTAATTCAGAGAGACGCTTTTATGGTAAGATTTAATTTAAGGATTGAAAAAAGTGGATTCCTCTTTTTCTGACTCTCAACATCAAGATGAATTAAAACATGTTCTCTTGTCTCAAATTGTTGTGAATCCTTATCAACCTAGACGGGACTTTAAACCAGAAGATTTGGAAGAATTAGCCCAATCTATCCGAGCAGTCGGCATTCTTCATCCTCCCTTGGTTCGCCCCCTACCAACTGCTGATCGATATGAATTAATTTCAGGCGAACGGCGTTTTCGTGCTGCTCAATTAGCTGCCTTATCGACTATTCCCGTTTATATTCGAAAAACTCATTATTCTGTTTCAGCTCAAGCTGCTTTAATTGAAAATATCCAAAGAGTAGATCTTAATCCCTTAGAAATCGCAAAAGCTCTCAAAAGGTTGATGATTGAATTTGGACTTACGCAAGACCAGTTAGCGCAGCAAATTGGAAAAAAACGTTCAACTGTTGCCAATTATCTACGTTTATTAGCTCTTCCTCAAACCATTCAAGAAAGTATTGTTAAAGGCTGTGTCACGATGGGACATGCCAAAGCCATCTTGGCTTTAGATCAAGAAGATAAACAAATTTTATTGCATGAGCTTATTTTGCGAGATGACCTCAATGTGCGCGAGGCTGAACAAGCGGCTAGCCGTATTGGAGAAAAAGCTAAAAAACAGCAACTCAGTTATGTGCCACGTGATTTTTATTTAGAACAATTGGCTGAAAAAATCAGAGAACGGTTTGGCACAAAAGTGTCCATTCAAGCCAAAGGTAAAAAAGGGCGCATTAGCCTTGATTATTATAATTTTGATGATTTAGATCGTTTGTTGGCCTTATTGGGAGTTTCCCATGAAAGCTAAGTTTTTTAATAGTAGAAATCATAATTTTAACTTTTAGACTTAAGATGACGAGAAAACATATTTTCATTACCGGCGCTGCCGGCTTTATTGGATTTCACATGGCCCGCCACTTACATCAAAGAGGGGATCATGTCATTGGCTATGATAATTTTAACTCCTATTATGATCCGCAGCTAAAACGAGCGCGAGCAGCTGAATTAGAGAAGTTGGGGATCACGGTACTGGAAGGAAGTTTACAGGACCGTCAAGCTCTTCAACAAGCTGTTGAACAACACCAAACCACCCACATATTGCATCTGGCTGCTCAGGCAGGAGTTCGCTATTCGCTGCAAAATCCTCAAACGTATTTACAATCTAATATTGAGGGTTTTCTCAATATTTTAGAGGTGTGCCGTACTCATTCTCATATTCCCTTAATTTATGCCTCTTCGTCTTCTGTCTATGGCTTAAATCAAAAAGTGCCTTTTGCGATTGAGGATCGTACCGATCATCAAGCAAGTTTGTATGGGGTGACAAAGAAAACAAATGAATTGATGGCGCACTCTTACCATCATCTTTTTGGCATTTCGGTCACAGGTCTTCGCTTTTTTACTGTGTATGGCCCATGGGGAAGGCCAGATATGGCTTATTTCTTGTTTACTCGGGCAATTCTCGAAAATAAACCCATTGAAATTTACAACCACGGTCAAATGCGCCGCGATTTTACTTATATTGACGATATAGTAGAAGGAACAACAGCCGCCTTAGATCGCGCTTTGCCTTATGCGACGTTTAATTTAGGCCATCATCAGCCTGAAGAGCTTTTACATTTGATTGCGATCTTGGAAAAAGAACTCGGGCGCAAAGCACAAAAGGTTTTATTGCCGATGCAACCAGGAGATGTGCTTTCTACTTATGCTTGCATTGAAGAAAGCAAAAATCATTTAAATTTTGTACCTAAGGTTTCTTTAGAAGAGGGGCTTGCTCATTTTGTGAAATGGTATAAAGATTATTACCAAGTTAAATGAATAGAATTTAAGATAAATAAGGATGAGCTAGATTTCTGCTCATCCGAATGGATTAGAGCGAGAAAATTATCTCGCTAACTGTTTATTGAGGTTGTTTAAGCGTTTTTAAAAGTTCTGAATACTTTTCAATGGCTTGATCTATCTCATTAATTTTTGCCAAAATAGAAGGACCTCCTTTAGTCATTGCCTCATTAGAAATTTGGTTTCTCTCAAGAATCAATTTAGATAAAGCCAACTCCATTTGCTGGGTTTTCGTTAATTGAGTGGGAATGACAGTGAGGTTTGCTGCAGCAAGTTCATGAATACGTTGAATTCCAAATAACAACGTTGCAGCTTTTAAGTCTTCATTTGTAACCTGTTTAAATAGATCAGACAATTTTTTTACGGTTTGATTCAGAATCTTGACTTCTTTAGCAGAAGCATTGAGAATTTTCTGAATTGTCTGTTGACCGAATTTGTTATCTAGATCTTGAACGATATACGCCCAAGTTTGGGACAAAGAAAGGGGATCTTGGAATATTTGACTAATTATGGGTCTTAATTGAGAAGCTGCAATAATTTTTTGAGCAATTTCGTTAACGACTGCATCTAAGTCAACATTTGAAATAGACAAAGTTGAATTGTCTACTTGTTCCGACCAGTCAAACTTTTGAACAGCTTCCAAATAACGAGCATCAATCGTGTTGATCATTTAAAATCTCCTTTGCAATATTTAATATGTTCAATAATTGTGTTGCATGAGAATAATAATCATTTGTTTTTTTATTATAAATAAATTTAATGTTGCTGTTAAAAATAAATATTATGATTTTTAACTACATGAATAGTGAGTGGTTAAGCAATGAATATGTCTTCACAGGATCTTAACACTCAGTCTTTTCTTTGTCTGATGAGACTTTCAATAAACTAGCCTATTGAAGAGATGTCCTTAATTTTGACAATTTCAGGAATGGATAAAATAAAGCTATTTAAAAATTCAAATACTCAATATTCATCATGATATAAAGGAATTAGATATTTTAGGAGACAGCCATGACATTTCTTAGCAATCTCAGAATAGACACGAAACCAAAATTATTTGATTATGATTATGACAAAAAAGAAAAAAGAATCACAAAAGTCATTGTTTTTCCGGATCAAAAAGTCATGGAGCACTTTATTTTTCAAGCTAGAGAACAAATCATTAATGATCTCATTCAACAATTCTTTGAAATCATAGAGGAAGAGACTTCTGCTGCAAGCTTAACACCAAAAATGATAGCAGAAAAATTACTAACAAAAAAACTTTGGGTTCAACCGGATTCTCAAACAAAGCCTGCACCTTTAACTGCAAGACAGCAGGACTTTAGAACTTACTTAGCTCAGCAAGTTCTTGCTGTATTGAAAGCACCCACACCCCCACATTTGAGACAAGAGATTGTTTTCGCAATGGGATCACAAGATCTATCTTGTATAGAAGCCGTTGCAACAACAAAAGCTTGTCAGTTATTGGCTCAATTAGATGAACAATCTCCTGAAATAGTGGATCGATTAATGAATAATAAGAAGATACCAGGCAAAAATGTAGAGACAGTAGAAGAAAAAGTAAAAGAAGACATACACATGAATCAGCAAAGTAAGGAATTAGCCACCTCGCAGTAAAAATAGTAACGGAAGTGCAACAAATAAAATCTGCACTTTTTTATTTTTTTATTTACTCGATTCGTTTAATTTTGTTATGGCAATCATGTGATAAATTCGATGGAGCAAGCCCACCATGCGTAAGATAGCAGTTTTATGGATGTTTTTAGCAGCAATTTTGACTGGATGTCAGCCGAAAGTGGTGGGAGTTGGTCCTTGGGTAAAAAAAATTGATTCTGAAGAATTATCGCGCATTATTATCAATTTTTCGACCAAAATGAAAATTGACAAGCATTTAGAATTAGAAGATTCTTGGGCTGCTTATGATGATTATATCACAAAACTTGTCTTGCGTTATTCTTCTCAGCGCTTGCTCACAGTCTATGATGCTCGTTTACTGATGGTAGAAGTTGTTGAAGAGCTTCTCTATCGTCTCAATAATAATTCTGTCATTAGCTATGAACTTGATCACTTTCCTTTTACAGCAAACGACTTAGACGTTCGAATCAATTTTGAAAGTTTTTATGGGCGTTATATTGATGAACTTTATGTGGGGATGGCATGGTTGCAAGCTGGATGTTTGCATTTCTATGCTTTTGATCGCAAAGATCCGTCCCTTAATGGCATTGATTGGAACCATGATCGTTTTGAGCCCTACTATAAAAGCCGTGAGTTAGCTCTAATTAAGAAAGAAGCTGATCTTCCCTATATTGAACAAATTGAAAATCCTAATCCTGCAGCTGCTAGAAAGCCTGTGATCAGTCGTCTTCCTGAGCGTTATGTTCCCAATTATTAACCTAGATTTTGAGTTTTTTGCCAACTTGAAAGCTCTTCTGGTAAGACTTGGAAGCAACAGGCGAAAAATTCAAAATGCAAGTGATGCACAGATTTTGGAAAATGTGTAACTCAGCCTATTTTTCATCTTGTTCATTCCAACTTGTGAATCGGCTAACTCGATTTTAGCGTGAATGCTTGTAAGAAGTAAAAAGCAGAAGCAAAATGATCAATTAAATCCGTCGCCATCATGCCGTAAGAAGTTTGTCGTTGCTTAGCAGCGAATTCTCCAGCCAATCCATGTAAATACACTCCTAAAATTGCAGCTTGATGGCAAGTTAATCCTTGAGATAATAAAGAAGCCAAAAGGCCAGTTAAGACATCTCCGCTGCCTGCTGTCGCCATTCCGGGGTCACCTGTAGGATTCACAAAAATAGGAGCTTGGGGATGAAAAATAAAAGTGGGGGCTCCTTTTAAAATGAGAGTGATATGATGATCTTCTGCATAGAGTTGACAGATTTGCAATAACTCAAAATTGAGAATAAGGCGCTCAGAAGTTCTTAAGAGGGTTTGCATTTCGCCGGTATGAGGAGTTAAAATGGCCTGTTTGGGAAGCTGAAAAGCTCCATCTGCAAATAGTGTCAATGCATCTGCATCAATCACACAAGGCTTTTCAAGAGTAGGCATGATGCCCTGCAAAAGATGCCTTGTTTGATCGGTGCGCCCGAGTCCTGGGCCAATAAACGTTGCAGAAGCTTTGTGCATGATTTGGCTAACTTCTTCAATATCTTCATAGGCATAAGGAATTTTAATGAGTTCATAAGGACTAGAAGAAAGCTCTGCCTCCATTTCACGAGGATGAAGCAAACGCACCATTCCGCTGCCTCCCCTGAATGCTGCTAGCGAAGATAAGAGAGCAGCTCCTGGCATTGTAGGAGAGCCTGCAAGGCCAATCACATAGCCTGCTTGATATTTATGCCGATTCCGCTTAATTGGCGGAAGTAAACTTGCAGCTTTTACTTCCGTGATTAATTCAAAGTCTGCTGTAGCTTGATTAATGATGGCTTGAGACAGACCAAAATCAACCCCTCGTAATTGCCCGACAACATTCCAGCTATTTTCTAAAAAGAATCCTGTTTTAGGAAGACCTAAAAAAATTGTTTCTGTTGCTTGAATGACAGGTCCTTCTATTTGGCCTGTAGAGCCATTGAGTCCAGATGGAATATCAATGGCTAAAATAGGAAATTTACTTTGGTTGGCAGTTTGAATCAAGGAAGCATAAGGCTCTCGCACTTGACCTTTAAATCCTGTGCCAAATAAGCCATCTAAAATGACACCAGAAGGATGAAAAGATTCTATTTGACGAATGATCTTTCCACCTCGATTTTGAAAGCGTTGTCCATTTTGCTGGCAAAGAGGTGAACAGTGGATGAGCTCGTCTAATTGGATGGCATTCACCTGATAACCTTGATCCATTAAATAGCAGCCTGCCACAAATGCATCGCCGCCATTATTACCTTTGCCGCATAAAAGCCAGATGCAGTGAGGAAGATCATGTTCATCAATAAAGTCTTGAGTGGCAAGCGCAATGCCCAGTCCTGCCTTTTCCATAAAATCAGCTTCTTTATATCCTTGCTCGTAGGCATGGACTTCTAATTCAGACATGGCTTTGGCAGATACAATTTTCATAAGATCATTACAAATGTTCTTCTTTAATGGTTCTTTGCATTAATGCGCTGACAGCGTCAATGGGACGCATAGAATAATAAATAATTTGATGAACAGCTTCTGCGATGGGTAAATCGACTTGATATTGCTTGCTCAATTGAAGAGCTGAGACGCAGGTATAAGCACCTTCTACAACCATTCCAATGCGCTTCTGAGCTTCTTCTGAAGAAACTCCTTGAGCTAAGAGTGTGCCAAAGCGAAAATTACGGCTCATGGTGGAGCTGCAAGTTAAACATAAATCACCCATTCCTGCTAAGCCATTAATGGTTTCAGGTTTACATCCACAAGCAACAGCAAGCTTGCGAATCTCATGCAATCCTCTTGTCATTAAAGCCGCTTTTGAACTGCTACCAAGAGATAATCCTTCAGAGATACCACAGGCAATTGCAATAATATTTTTGAGAGCTCCTCCAAATGCAACTCCTAAAATGTCGGTATTTGGATAAATACGAAAGCTAGGAGTGGTGAATGTTTCACAAATACTTTGAATGACTTCTAGAGAATATCCTGTGCCAACAACAGAAGTAGGTAAACCGCGGATGACTTCTTGAGCAAAGCTAGGACCACTTAAAGATCCAATAAATGGACGAAAATCTTCTTCTAGAATTTCAAGAACCACTTCAGGAAGGATGCGTCCTGTATCTTGTTCGATGCCTTTCGATGTAATGACAATTGGACAAAGCGGTAAACCTAAAGAACGCACTTGTTCAAAAACAGGGCGAAGGCCAGCAGAAGTCACTGATTCTACAATCATATCCGCTTTGTGTAAGACTTGAGCCATATCGGTTGTAAATGTCATTTTTCCTTTAGATCGATGTCCTGGAAGGAGAGGATGTTCATACGTTTGCGTTAGATGCTGTGCTAAATCTGGCTTTGTTGTCCAGCAGACTAACTCGTATTCTTCTTTCGCAGCAAGCAAAGAAGCTAAGCAATACCCCCAGGCTCCCATGCCTAAATAACCAATTTTTTTCATAAAATTTCCTTATTATGTTTAAATTTGCCAGCATATCAGCAACTAGAATTACAGGCAAAGTTGCAAACAATTTCTGGTAATAAATTAGCAAAACCTTTAAATTTTTTGACAAATTTAACCTGTTAATTTTAAAACAATTAAAAATTGAATATTTGAATAATTTTTATAAGGAGAACTCATGCCCCACCCAATTACTAAACGTCATCATCATACTCAATCGCCAACAGAACTTCTTCCAAAGCCAAAAAGTGTAATTTCAAAAAAAGGAAAAAAGACGGTTCAAACCAATCTGCTGAAAAATATTAAACATATTTTGAAAGTCAATTTCTTACACCGCTATGATTTGAATTGCTTACTGCAAGAAGAAAAAAAAGCTTATCAAAAGGCTTTAAAGGCTGAAGAACAAGAAGTCACATATATTGATCTTATAGAAACAAAAATAAGTTTATTGGCAGCGCGTTTGCCTGCATGTAAGAAAGAGGCTCGCTCTAAAGAGAATTTCTTTTTCCTCCAAAGAGCTAAAGGAAGAATTCTTCATTTGCATCAGCTTTTAAAAGACCACAAAAATAAGTTGGAGGAATTGAATGACGATATCGAAGGAATTGAAGAATCTATTGAAAACAAAAAACTTGATTTGATAGATGAAGCTAGGAAAATTTTAAGTGTAAAAAAGGGAGTAAAAAAAATTATTCCGCTTCCGCAACTCTTTGCTATCTACCAAAAAGTATCTAAAATTCTAAAATCTTAGATTACTCAAGTATCTGAAATTTGAGGTCTTGAATTAGACGCTCAATTTTCAGATCTATCTTCAATGCTCAGGCACTTTTAGTGTCTTGAGCAAAGCTCCTAATGATATAATCATGTTAAAAAATGTTTGATAATCTGTAGATTTTGTCAAATAGAAATTGCATCCTAATTCATAGCATTTATCAATTTCATTTTGATTTGTAGCGAATGACCACCATGTCCACCGTTACCTCCATTAGCTGCTTGTAAAGCTGGTATTATCAACAAAGTGAATAATGTAAAAATTAGTAAAACTCTATTTGACTTCATAATTTACTGCTTTTTAAGGTTTAAGCTGACGGACATTAACATTTTTTATAATTTTTTTTCTATTATTTTTATTGCATGAATCAGTTCACCATCATGCAACTATAATCAATCGGATCTCTCGTGCGAACTAGCAAGAATGATAAGCTGCTGCTTTAGTATTTTGAAAATGGATCGTTGGGATCAGATAAACGCTTTTCAAAAGCTTTTAACCAACGTTCCATTTCTGTTGCTTGTTGTTCTTCTGGGGTAGGGGTAGGTTGAAAAGGATCGCGGCGCTGCTTCGGCTTTCTTGGAGGACGCTTAGAAGCTGTTGCTGGAGCAAGATCTTGTTGACGTGTTTGTTCTTCTTTTAAAATTTCTTGCCATTCAGATTCAAAGACTTGAGTATAGTAATCCGCATAAGCTTCTAAAGGAGCGTCTTTAGCTGGAATCAAGGGGCGTAGAGGGGGACGAGGAGGAAGGGTGGATTTAGGGAGAGGATGATGTTCTTTTTTTAGTTGCTTCGATTTATTTTTATAAGATCGATTTAGCCAAAAGATAAAGTCTTCTACACTTTCTGTATGGGCTAGACGATTGCGTGCTCGCCATGCTAATTTTTTATCAGAAGTGACAATGGTTTCTTGTTGCGGATGAAGATGATTTTTCAGTTCATCTAAGATATATTCATCGGCAGTTTCTCCTTCGGCAGAGAAAAGGATTTCTAATGCATCATAATGAGAGCGAGACCGATCGCCAATTTGAAAAGTAGAATCAAAAACAATAGAAACATCCAGCTTAAGTAGAGAAATTTTTTTGTTTAGATCATAAATAAAAGATTCACGCTGGGTTTGCAGGTCATCGTTGCTATGAACCAAGCGGAAAAGCATGTTATAGCCATCGATGAAATAATGCATGAGGTTAAGCTTTTTTTAGCGTTTCTAGAAATGTCAGAAGACGCTCAAAAGCTTTGCGGCGGTGAGAAACGCGATTTTTAACAGTATCTTCGAGCTCTCCAAATGTCTTTTCATAGTCATTCTTAATGAATAAAGGATCATAGCCAAATCCATAGCGGCCTCTTGACTCTTTCACGATATATCCTTCACAAATGCCTTCCACGCATTTTTTCAATCCTTCAGGACTTGCAATAGCTAAACAACATTCAAAATAAGCAGTCCGCTCTTGCGGATTTCTTAAATGATGCATAGCTTGGAGAAGTTTTGTGCGATTTTCAGCGTCCGTTGCTTCAGGGCCAGCATAACGCCTTGATTGGACTCCAGGCGCGCCATTTAAAGCTGGGACAACAAGTCCGGAATCGTCGGCTAATACCCATCTGTTGAGATGCTTAGCAGCGTGTTCTGCTTTGAGAATAGCATTCTCTTTAAAAGTTTTGCCTGTCTCTTCGGGTGAACTGTAATGATTAAATTGATGCAAGGATATGAGCTCGATGTAAGTCAGGGACTTAAACATGTCCCTGAACTCTCGAATCTTGTGTAGATTAGCAGTTGCTAAAAGAAGTTCCATAACAACAATAGTGCCGACTATTTAAAGTAGCTACCCAAGTTTACAATTTGAAATTTCTCATCTCGGAAATTAAAGCTTTGTCCTGCTTTTTTACCTATCATGGTTTGGGCTAGCTTAGAATTAAAGGACAAAATATTTCTGTCTGGATCTGCGTCCCAAGGTCCTAAAATGGTATAGTTCGCCTGATTTCCTTGAGTATCAGTAACGGTGACTATACTTCCAATGCCAATTTCATTTGCATGAACATCTTCTGGAGTAATAATACGTGCGCGATTTAATTGGGAGGATAAAGTTTTAAGTTCGGATTGTAACCTGGCTCGTCTTTCTTGTGCAAACTTAAATTCTGAGTTTTCGCGCAAATCACCAAGCGCTCGTGCTGCTTCAATTTCACGCGCATTTTCTACCATTTCTACAGTTCCAATTTGGCGGACGCGCTCTTGAATTTTGAGGTAGCCTTCCTCTGTAGTCCAAATCTCTTCATCTTCCTCTGCTTGTCCTCCTTTTCGTTGCTTAGGAGCAGCTAGTGAAGGATGAACGACTTCAGTAAGCGAACGTAAAATTTTCATGTCATGGCCTGTCAAAGTTTGACACTTTGAAGCTAATAATAGCAATTCTTTCGCAAGTTCTAAGCTACTTCCCTGTAAAAGTTGTCTGACAAGAGCATAGCGCTGGCTCGATAGCATGCTATACATTTTCTTGAGCAATTCGCGCTGTTCAGGCTGATTTTCTAATATGCTAAACAAAATAAAGAAAGCTTCAAAAAATTTATTTCTTCCTTCTTGATTTTGGAAAGGAATTTCATTTTCCTCTTCCCCGATAATCTTTTGGAAATACCAAACAAACATATCTGGATATTGCGCAGGATGAACAAGCAGTTCTTCAAGTTTTTTCTCTACAAGTTTTCGGGTTTCTTCTTTGCGATTAAGTTCACGCAAAATGTAATCACGCAATTGTGCTTGAGGAAGAGTAAATAGAAGAGAAAGGAACAAAGAAATCCAATCTTGTCGATAATCTTTAATGGCAACTAAGGCGCGTTTTTTAAACGCAACGATATCAATAGAATGAATAATTTTCTCTAAATCTGACTGCTGTTGAATAAGTTGGATAATGCGTTCTTCGGCAGCTTGATATCCAAAAAATTGTTCCAGAAGTAAATAAGTTTGCAGTTGCTGCTCTTTACTAATTTGAGGAATTTCTAGTAATTGGAGCAATTTATTTTGTAGGGATTCTTTAGTTGTAGGATTTTTAAGGGCACTTGGAGTATCGCGTACAAAATTATAAGTTGCTTGAATAATTTGATTCACATCTGTTTTATTCTGCATCGCTTGTTGTAAACGCTCTTCAGGTGTCAGCTCTGCTTTTCTTAAATAGAAGGGTTCTTTAAGAGAATCTGGCGATTCAATAATAGGGTTCTTTTTAATTTTCGCCCTAGCTCCTTGCCACCATTTAGTCCAATCTTTTTCAGGAATCACTAATTCACATAACTCATCTTTAATTTCAGCAGCTGTTTTAGGACCTAAATCGTGCAAAAGCAGTTTAACTAAAGCGATGGGATCTTCACGTCCGTCCTGTTCTAGTTTATCAGGATTGGAAAAGCGACGGGCGAGAAAGTGCCGGCTAGGCAGAGGAATCAAGGTTTTAAAAGCATTGACAAAAGAAAGATCTTTGCGTCCACTAACGTTTTCAAACTCAATGACAAGATGCTCACGAACAAAAGAAACATCGACGATTTCTCCTGTTCCCCATCCACCTGTATGGAACACGATGTTATTTTTGGCCATATGGGCTAATAAGTCGTATTTGGAAAGGGCTCCTTGGAAATTTTCCTTATTGCGCAAGCCTATTAAACGAAGGCGTTCGTTGAATTTAGGATCTTGGCCATACTTGTCCTTAAGAGCCTCCATTGTAACATCTGCTAAAGCTGGACTATTGGTTGTTTGAAGATCAATTAGCAAACGTAAAATTTCATAAGAAGCTTCCTTGTCTTGAATTGTTCTCCACAAAGGGAGTGCTGTTTCAATAATTTGCCCAAAATGACGGGCTAAATCAGAAGTTTTAATAACTTTTAATAATTGACTGAATTCTTCTGAATCGATGACATCACTCGTACAGTATTCTTCCCAAAGTACAAGAAATTTATGAAAATCGCGGTTATTGATTTGTGTCAAAAACTCCTTTAAATAACCCATCACCCAAACCTTTGTTTGTTTATTTAACCGGTTTTGGCAAATAAAACTTAAAGCCTCTTACTTACCTAAAACCCTTGTTTTTAAATTTTGTATAAGCTCTGTGTGAAGCAATATATCTTTTCACTTTATTAATTTCAATGTCAGTTTATAGTGATTAAATGTTGGATGCTAATACCCTAAATAATATTTTTTTGTTAAAATAGTAATATAGGGTAATCAATATAGAGGTTATTATGGCCCAAGATTCAGATAAATCTAAGCTACCTAAACCCAAATCTTTAAAGGATGCGCCTCCTCCTCCTTTACCTTTTGCTCAGCATATTAAAGAGGGAACAAAGGAAGAAAAAAGAGTAAAAGGCAAAGATGACGATGTTACAGTCGATGAAGCCTTAAAAATCGTGGCTGAAATGAAAAAGGCTTATGAAAAGATCGACCGCCTGATTAGCCAGGCTCTAGAAGCGACCGGCTGGACACCTAAATATCTCAAAGAGTTTCTCGATAATCCTGCTAATTTTCCTAATGCTGATGCTTGGAGAGAGATGCAAAACAAGCGAAAAGAACTCAGCAATTCGGTCAAATCCCCTAAAGAATTACAAGAAGAAGAAGAACTGGCTAAAAAAGAAGCCAAAAAGAACCCTTTGCTGCGCGATCATATGCCTCATGATCCAAAAGTTGCAAAAGAACGCCGCAGTAAAACCGTAGGACAACGTCGTAATTGGCTTCCTATGCGTTAATCATTCTCAAACTTACATGTTCTTCTTAAAGATGTTCCTTCACCCCTCAAAAGCTGTGTGTTTTCTATTTTCAAAAATCGTGCGCTTTAAATGCAAATTTCTTATGATAATTCCTTTTATAATCAAAAATTTACATCATGGAAAGACAGTTAGATTATCAACGCCTAAAAACTTGGTTTGCAGTAGAAAAAAGAGATTTGCCTTGGCGTCAAACACTTGATCCTTATGCGATTTGGATTTCAGAGGTCATGTTGCAACAAACTCAAGTTGCAGTTGTCATTCCTTATTTTCTCAATTGGATGCAGCGGTTTCCTACAATTCGCCACTTAGCTGCAGCGTCTTTAGATGAAGTCATTAAAGCATGGGAAGGACTAGGTTATTACTCTCGCGTCCGTCATTTACATGAAGCAGCTCACTATTTAGTGGAGTGCTTTGATGGTCAGCTTCCTCAGGAAGAAGAACAGCTTAAAAAAATTAAAGGTTTAGGACCTTATACCATTGGGGCCATTTTAAGTTTTGCTTTTCATCAAAAAAAAGCTGCTGTAGATGGAAATGTCATTCGTGTGTTAAGCCGTTATTTTGGTCTAGAAGAAGACATTGCTAAGCCTGCAACAGTTAATCGATTACGGCAACTCATGCAAGCTCTTTTGCCCGATGAAGAGCCTTGGATAATTAATGAAGCTTTAATTGAATTGGGAGCGACTATTTGTCAGCGTAAAGCACGTTGTCAACTATGTCCGCTACAAAGCAGTTGCATCGCTTTCAAAAAAGGGATTGTCGACTTACTACCTATTAAATCTAAAACAACAAAGACAGAGTATTTATATCGTGCAGTAGCAGTCGTTCAATGCAATTCTGCTTATCTGGTGAAGCGTGGCAAAAAGGGAGCGATTATGTCCGATCTTTATGAGTTTCCTTATTTTGAAGTCGAAAAGGAAGGTTTTTCTGCTCAACTTTTACAGAAAAAAATCGAACAACAATTTGAACTGCCCGTTTTACAAAAACAAATTTTACAAGAAGTCAGTCACGGATTTACTCGTTACAACGTGCGTCTTTATCCCATCTTGTTTATATCCCAAAAGCCTAAGCAGATTGAAGAGTTTGAGTGGATTTCGCATGAAGCGCTTAAACAGTTGGCTTTTTCTTCGGGTCATCGACGCGTTTTCCAACAACTTTCAAGCGGCGTCTGAAACTTTCGGTAGGTTGTGCAAGGCTTGAAGGACTCGTTCAGCATGTCCTTCGACAACAACCGGTTTTTCTATCCAGCGAATAATGCCTTTTGCATCTATCACAAATGTTGTTCGCGTCACTTGCCATTGAGGTGAACCTTTTCCCTTTTTTTCTTCCCAAACACCAAACAAGCTACATAACTCATGATAGGGATCAGGAACAAGAATGAAGTTTAAGGCATGGTTACTCATAAATTGTTGGTGGGAAGCGGCCGTGTCTGGACTTATCCCAATGACTATGGCATTCACCTGATCAAATAATATTTTATGGTCTCGAAGGTCGCAAGCTTGTTGAGTGCAGTCTGGCGTATCGTCCTTCGGATAAAAATAAAGGATTGTAGGATGGCCAAGGAAATGATCCGGAGTCATGATCTGTCCTTTAGAGTCTTGCATTTGAAAGACAGGAATCAATTGTCCAATTTGACGAATCAAAGTCATCCCAAAACTCAAGTTTGAAAATATTTTAAAATTTTTTCTCTCGAAGTGTCAGACAATCCCTATTTCTTAGGGGTAGTCTTCAAAATCTTAGCTTAACACATCAAAAAAAGTTTTGGAAGTTGCAATCCTAATAAATGTTTAGGGAGTGCTAAGTCGTTGATTCTATAACTTTTTTAAATACGTCAATCCCTTCGCAAAATTCAGGCTCATCTCTTGCTTTAAGCAAACGCTTAGTACAGGTTCTTAAGTATTTATATTAAAAAATTGATTTTACCTTAGATGATTTGGTTATTTTATTTTTAATTTGATAATTTGAGCATTAGCATAAATGAACAAAATGAGCAAAAATGAAGCTATTTAAACGTTATATTGACTTTTTTCAGAAGGATATTTGGAAAGTTCAGCCTCAGGAAAGATCAATAAAAGGCTTTTGTTATAAATGTTTAAGAATTTTGATTTCTTCGATTCAGGGTTTTATGGAAGATAAGGGTTTTGACAAAGCATCGACGTTGACGTTCTATTTCCTGCTTTCTCTTGTCCCTTTAGTTGCAATTGGATTTGGCATTGCCCAAGAATTAGGATTTGCAGATCAATTTGAAGAACAAGTTAAAAACAATTTGAGTAGTCAGCCACAGGTTGCAGAAAAAATTATTCAATTTTCTGATGCCACTTTAAGAACCACTAAAGGCGGAGTGATTGCGGCATTTGGATTAGTTGTTCTTCTTTGGACTGTTTTGAGGATGATTGGAAATATTTCTTCTTTTTTTAATGATATTTGGAAAGTCGAATCTAGGACTTTATGGCAGCAAATTAAAAGCTATGTCCCGATGATTCTTTTTTTTCCCATTTTTTTAGTGGGCTCTAGCAGTATTTTGCTCTATATGTCTGAAACGGCTAACAGAGTGATTGAATCGATCACATTTCTGAAATTTTTAGGTCCCGTGGTGAAATATTTATTTCAAATAACCGCTTATGCGGTAAGTTGGGGATTTCTCAGCTTTATTTACATTTATTTGCCGAATACCAAGGTATCCTGGACGGCTGGAATTATTGCTGGTGTGATTACAGGACTTATTTATCTGCTATGGCAGTGGATTTATGTAACCTTTCAAGCCAATGCCGCCAGTTATGGCCTCATTTATGGAAGCTTTGCAGCTATTCCTCTTTTTCTTATTTGGCTAAATTATAGTTGGCTTATCGTTATTTTCGGAGCCGAACTGACTTATCATATTCAACATGATCAAGAGATAAAAAAAGCTTAGAGTATGTTTCTGAATTGCTTAAACAAGCACTTTAGCAACTCAGAAACATACTCTAAGGATAAATTTCTAATTATTTTTCCCATTAAAAATGGCTATTTGTTGAAAAACGAATTCTTTAAAAGCATGAGATGCAATCTCATCAAAGATTTCTTTAAATAAAACCCCATAATTTTTTGATTAATTGATTGTTTGTTCAAATCTTAATTAAATTTGCGTTGATATGAATGCCTTAATTTTTAATTAATAAAATAATTTTGCTCACAATGTTTGATTAAAGTTTTAGAAATGCAAGATCATTTTACAATTAATCGAAAGACGTTATATCATGTCATTTTGTATGCTTAAATTTTTTAGAATTCTATTTTATACTTCGTCATGACAACTTTTTCTACTCCCTCTTCTCTTTTTTTACAGTCTGATGTTCAACAAGCTCTTAACCGTCGTCCAAGGCGCAATCGTCAAACAGCGGCGATTCGAGGTTTAGTTCAAGAGACGCATTTACATCCCAGCCAACTTGTTGCGCCTTTATTTATTGTTGAAGGACATTCTCAACAGCAAATTATTGCCAGCATGCCTGGCATTTTTCGTTATTCTTTAGATCTTCTTATCAAAGAAGTGATGGCTCTGCATCGTTTGGGAATTCGGTCTGTAGATCTTTTTTGTTATGTTCCTATTGAAAAAAAAGATGCTGCAGGCTCTGAAGCTATTAGAGAGGGTAATTTACTACAGCAAGCAATTCGTTTGCTTAAAAAAGAAGTTCCCGACATGTGCCTCATGGTGGATATTGCATTGGATCCTTTTACAGATCACGGACATGATGGTGTTGTCAACCAACAAGGAATTATTGAAAATGATTTGACTTTGCAGGTGCTAGGGCAAATGTCTGTATTAGCAGCTGAAGCAGGAGCTGACATTGTAGCTCCAAGCGATATGATGGATGGAAGAGTCGCATACATTCGTGCAGTTTTGGATGAGGCTGGTTTTTCTTCTGTAGGCATTTTATCTTACGCAGCCAAATATGCCTCGGCTTTTTACGGACCTTTTCGAGAGGCTTTAAATTCTGCACCTAAGTTTGGAGATAAAAAAACTTATCAGATGAATCCCGCCAATGTGCGCGAAGCTTTGCTAGAGTGCCAGCTGGATGAGCTGGAAGGAGCAGATATGCTTCTCATCAAGCCTGCTTTGCCTTACTTAGATGTTCTTGCTAAAGTTAGAGAAGTCACGACATTACCTCTTGGAGCCTATCATGTCAGCGGAGAATATGCCATGGTCATGGCAGCTGCTCAAAATGGATGGCTCAACGCAAAACGCGTTTTTGAAGAATCTCTTATTGCTATTAAACGGGCTGGGGCAGATTTCATTTTGACCTATGCAGCCAAACAAGTGGCAGAGATTCTAACTGAACGTACTTATTAAAATAAAAACCTGCGTATCTAAAATTGATGAAGCCATTGTAATAGATCAAAAAAATAAAATGACTGTGACAACAAGTCTTGCTCATATGGCTCAAAACGGAAATCGTTTGATGGTTAAGCTCCTTCCTTTTTTAGGGGTAAATCCCAATACAACTTATCAATAAACAGATCTTTCCGTTTTACATAGTGCTATTTCTGGATGCAATAGACACATTTTGAGCTCTGAATAGAGGTTGTTATTCTCTTTTGACAAGATCTGAGTGCAATCTTTTGCTGCGAGGTTTTGGCTAAGCCCAAATTCCCATTTTGAGTCCCTTTGATATCATAGCCTTTATCTCCGCAAGCTTTTAATTTTAGTATGAGAGAAGACTTCTTATTTTCTTAAATTTCTTTAAGACAGCGTCATCATACAACTTTCATGATGCAGTTTGTAAAATTGCTATCAATTTTTACTTGAATATTTTCACCTAAAAATATACAGACGAATTAAAGTTTTAATTTAATCAGAGATATCTGCATCGCAAGTTTAAAGCGGTAATCTCCGCGCACACTCACCTAGAGAAGGCTTCATTTATTTTTGTTTTTTTTATCAAGATTATAGCCGAAACAGCACAACAACCAAACTAAGCTTGTGCTTGGAGTTGGGGTTTTCTCAGGCTAATGCAGTCTGTAACTGGTCGACTATGAATCAAGACTTTCAAAACACAACACGTAGTAACCCATGTGAAACCGCACTTAATACGGCAAGCGTTGCTAATTTACAGGTGAGCCGGTCCTTTAATGCTGCAGGTGGAGTGCAAATTGCTCCAATTATCTATAATGGCATTGTTTATTTTGGCGATCTTGGCGGAAATTTCTACGCAAAAGATATTAACACAGGGGCGGATGTCTATGCTTCCATCAATTTTGGACCCGGTGTAGCATGTACAGCTGCGCCACCCATTTCAGATTCGAAAATTTATATTACAACAAGCGATCTACTGCTCCATGTTTTGAACTTAGATCTCACGCCAAATTTATTATTTAATGGTGGGAATCCACTTCAAGTTAATGCAGAAGTCATGCTACAGGACAAGCTGGCGTTTTATCGGCACCTGTAATCGTTGACAACATCGTGATTGTAGGAACTTCATATAATGGAGCTGATGCCACAAGTGTACATTTGGTCCTTCGTGGAGGATTTAATGCTTTTAATGCGACAACTGGGGAATTTCTGTGGAGAAAACGTGTCAATTCGCAAAATGAAGGAACAAGTGGAGGATCGTGGTCAACAGCAGCTGTTGATACAAAATTATGTTTGATCTATGTCGACACAGCTAACGGAACAACTCCACCAGCAGGCAAATATACAGATTCGCTACTTGCTATCAATTACCAAACAGGAAAGATTTTTTGGTCAAGACAATATACTGTAAATGATGTCTGGAGTGCTTTATATCCTTGCGGAATAGATTATGACCTTGACGCTAGTCCCAATGCCTTTAAAAATAAAAAAGGAGCTGTGATAGGTGTCGCTAGCAAGGAAGGGATTTATCGTGTTTTCCGCAGGAAAAATGGTCGTTTTGTTTGGGAAACAAAACTGATCCCTCATGCTAGCTCACCAGTCACCAATTCCAATCCAGGTTCAGCTTATGCAAATGGTATTGTGTATGCCATTGCCAATGCAACTTTTTCCTCTACCCCACAGGGCCCACTGACTATCTTAGCTTTGAATGGCAATGCTGAAGCATTTAGTTTATTCGTCCAAGAAAGAGTGCAAAATCAATTTACCGTTATCAGTGCTCTTGATGCTGATAAAGGCGATGTTTTATGGAGTCAAAATTTCCCAACCGCAACATTTTCTTCTCTCACAGAAGCTAATGGCGTTCTTTATACAGGGAATTTTTTTGGAATTTTTAAAGCGCTTGACGCATCAAACGGCAATGTTCTTTTTTCCACTAGTTTAGGGGATTTTAACACTGTTAGCGCACCTATAACATTCACTGAAGGAAAGGTTTTTATAGGCACAGGATTTGGCAGTGGAGGACAGCTTATCGTGTTCTCTATTCCTTAATGTGATGTAAGTTATTGGGTTTGAAAAAGGCTTTGATTAAGCCTTTTTCAACCTTAACAAATTAAAGTCAAAGCTGAATTAAGCTTAAATCAATGATTCTATTTTACTGCCGCTCTTGATTAATCATCTCATAAAGATGAGTTCCTGAGCAGCCCATGACACCGACGTCGCGCAACCAAGCTGACATACCATAGCCCCAGCGGTTACGACTGGTTCTGGTATATAGAATATCAAGAGGAACGGAAAAGAAAACACCTTTATCGTGATAATTTTGACCGTTGATGACATCATGGGCATTCGTATAGGTGTACCAAAAACCAATGCGCAATCCACTCGGAAAATAACGAGAAACTTCTGTCCTGATACCAAAGTCATCGGCTAAAAATTTTCCAATGCTTGCCTTCATGTCAAGCCCTACGCATCGCCAATCATAATAAAGATTAAGAAAGTACTGGGTACCCAAAAATCTAACATAGTGTGGCCTAAAACCATCCAGTTTGCGTGCTTTGTCTGTGAAGTCAACCCAGTCAGGAGTTCTTTTTTTCAAAATAGCGAAATCCATTCCAACGGCCCAGTTTGAATTAACAGGATAATAGAGCCATTCGGCGCCAACGCCTCCATATTCAATCTCAAATATCCCGACAGAAATACGTGTATACCAGCCTTTTCCCCAATTCCAAACTTTTTCTAAATAGGCTTCATCAATTGTGACTTCATTAATTTTAAAATATCTGATCACATCAGATCGCACGTTAATAATTTGAGAAGGATTTAAGATATCGACATCATGAACGTGTTTAATATTTGATAAGAAAAACCATCCCAAGTTAATCGTATAAAAGACATTATTAAGTATAAATCCATTGAGGCTTAAAGTTAGGCCTAAAGCATATTTAAATTTTCCAGTTGCACTTCCAAATACAGTTCTCGCTCTAGGTAAAATCTCAATATTCCACCAATCTAATTTTCTTTTAAATAGCAAAACGGAAGTATAAATATTGGGAGCTGTAGCTTCTCGCAAAGGTGTCAATGTATCTAATTCGTAACGTCCCATTTGCTGATCGCGAAAAAGACGCAAATAAGCTGTTTCATAATGCAATTCTTGAATAGGCATCGTAATCGCATCAATCACGACAATAATATCATCGATATCATCAGGAGTTAGAGAAGCGAGCAAAGCATTTAAACGAGTGCGAACAACATGTTCTTCTCGATAAATGAGGTTCGTCACTCTTAAGCGCAACATTCTTCGACCGCAATCATCGCATAACCAGGCTTCTGATAAGTCAAATCCTTGACAACGAAAAGCAAAAACAAATTCTTGCATCATGACGTCTGGCGGACGCAATTCGCCTAAAGGCTGAAAGTTAACCGGCGCTTTATAGGGTAGATTATCATCAATTTTCGGAATTAATCCTTTGGTTGCACCAAAGTTATAAAAAGTGGACGCTGTGAAAGCCCATTTATCTCCACGAATATAGGCCGCTGATAAATCCAAGCAATCCCATAATCGATATTTAATTCCCAACTGCCAAGGGGTATTTTTTACACGTCCTTTAGGATGTCTTTCAAGAGTTTCATCTTTATAAGGAATGGCATCATATTCTAATACAAATGCTAATCCTTTCAAATAATTCCATGGCTTACGTCTAAAAGGCATCCAAGTCATTCCACCGAACCATTTATGGATACGGTTAGCACCAAAGCCTAAGCTGATCTCCAAATTTTGATTCAAAAAGACTTGAGTTAATACAATGTAATAAGCTGTAAATGCTTTTGTTCCAATAAAGTCTTCCAATCCAATTGCTAAACCGGGTAAACGATAATGGCTATCTTCAGCACTAAAAATAGAGAGTTTAACGTTTGCACCTTTATCTGAGAAATCTCCAAATCCATGATGCGTCAAAACAGGATCTTCTACACCTTTAAAAACGCGATAGTTTCCTGAAATTTCTAGAAAATCAACAAGTTGGATGCGTAAATTGTAATTGATATAAGGAGGAGCATAAGCGTAACCGACTCCTACTTCTCCTTCTTGCCCCATTCGAGCAGATGGCATGCTGAAATAACCCCCTTGTAAAAGATGGTTATAAAAAACAGGAAATCGTTCATTGAGGCGTTGATTCCAATAATTGACAATCAATAAATCTTCTAACAAATTCGATTCGCTATTGTCACAAGAAAGAGCTGTATATTCACGAAAAACAAAAGAATTAGACTCAGGACTTTCGCATGCTATGTCATCATCAGCCTCTACAATAGAAGAACCAATGAGAAATAAAAAGCTGAGAAAAAGTAGACGATAGCATTGATCCAGCATAGGTCGCAAGGTAAGGAATATACAAGTAATCTTTAAAGAGTAGCTTGGAAGAAGGCTCAGTAGCTTGTTCGAAGCCCATGATGCACTACATTCGGACTCACTCTAAGTGCTTATGTCAAAGAAGAAAGAGAATACGATGCTCTTTGCTTAAAAGCAAGCTCGAAGCACTGAAATTTCGTTTTTATCTCAGTAAATGCAAAAGTTGAAGACACGATCTAGTCAAAACTCTCGTAGTTAAGGGATTGTCTATGAGATGATTTTCAAAAAATGTTTAGTTTTTCGATTTCCTAGACTCTTGCTTAAAACATTCATTTTGATTAGAGTTTGCTTACAAATTTATACTCAGTGAAGTTGATTTCTATATAAGTGCTTTTATTTTGCTTTGCTATTTTGATGAGGGAGATTGTAGGGTATGGGACATATTAAAATCACCAAAGGATTAAATATCCCTATTGATGGTGAACCAACTGGCAATCCTCAAGCTCTTATTCCTGGTGGAGAAGTTTCCCCTTTAACCAGTCCTCAACACATAGGTTTAGACCTTACCTCTTTTGATGATGTGAAATTTAAAGTGCTTGTTCGTGTTGATGATCGAGTGAAGTTGGGGCAACCTTTGCTAGAAGATAAAGATTCTCCAGGTCGTTTCTTTGTTTCTCCAGCAGGAGGAATTGTTCGAGAAATTCGCAGAGGACTTAAACGTCGCTTACTTTATATTGTCATTGAAGTTTCTCATCCTGAAGAAATTGAGCAACATTCTATTCTTTCTCCTCAACAGGCTTCGCGTCAAGAACTTATTGAACGTTTAAAAACTGGAGGGCTTTTTGCTCATATTCGTCAACGTCCTTTTAATTTTTTAGCCAAACCCGATAAGGTTCCGCGCAACATTTTTGTTAAAGCGATAGAATCAGCTCCTTTTACACCACCAGCTGAAATGCAAATTGCAGGATATGAAAAAGAGTTTCAAGTTGGATTAGATGCACTGTCTCGATTAACGGATGGTTCGGTTCATTTGATTTATCGCGAAGGGACCAAAACTCGCGCTTTTTTGGAAGCTAAAGGCGTTCAAAAACACTCAGCTGAAGGGCCTCATCCCATTGCTAATGCTTCTTTGCACATTGAGCGTATTGATCCTATTCGATCTCCAGATGATGTGGTTTGGGCACTTAATGCTCACACGGTTGTTGCCATTGGTTATTTGCTTATGCATGGACAATATTTTGTTCCACGAATCATTAGTATTGCTGGGCCAGGTGTATTGGAAGGGAAAACTGGTTATTTTAAAGTACGTGAAGGTTATCCCATTTCTGCCTTAATCGCAGGTAGAGTGAAAAAAGGTCTTGTACGTCTCATTTCAGGAAATCCTTTAACAGGACATCAAGTAGAAACTGAAGATTTTCTTGGATATGAAGATACTGTTTTGTGTGTGATTCCAGAAAATCTCAGAAGAGAATTTCTTCATTTTTTCCGCTTAGGACCTGATAAATATACATTTACTGGAACTTATTTATCTGGCCACTTGGATAATCGTCATCGGCATTATCATTTTACAACTAATCAACATGGCGAACATCGTCCTTTTATTGAGTCAGGAATTTATGACGAGGTCATGCCTTTATCTGTCCCTACTATGCAGCTAGTCAGAGCTGTTTTGTCAGAGGATTATGATTTGGCAAATCAATTAGGTTTACTAGAGGTTGATAGTGAAGACTTTGCTCTTCCAACCTTTATATGTCCATCTAAAATCGAAATGGTTGATATCATTAAAAGTGGCCTGCGCCGTTATGCTGCTGACGTCTTAAAGTAGAATAAAATCTACAATTAAAGAAATTTTAATCGCGTATTTTTTAAAATATGCTTAACTTTTACTAGCTAGATATGTTTTATTTGCCTTTAAGCTCTGATTTCAATTCGGTTTAGGGTTTGCGGTTA
The DNA here is from genome assembly GCA_044226925.1 of Parachlamydiaceae bacterium. GTDB lineage: Bacteria > Chlamydiota > Chlamydiia > Chlamydiales > Parachlamydiaceae > JANWJE01. The sequence continues at coordinate 485,264 of JBGAGC010000001.1, read as the reverse complement.
ATGGGACCAGTAAAAACTTGTTTAAACGTTGCCACGATAATGGCCCCAAGAAAGATGCCAGGGGCTGCGATAAAAAGTCCTAATAAAATAGCCGTTAAAACAACATAGCGCAACTGATCTTGACCTCCAGCAACTTGGCTGATATTGCGAAGATAATAAATAATTTCTGGAGCAAAATAATAGCCCGCAACCATTCCAATAATCAGCCCACCCAATAAATTATTAAAGAAAAGAAGAAATAGCAAGCCAAGAGCAAGCAGAACATAAGCGATTGTGTGTTCTTTATGAGAAGCTGCATATTGATAGAAGTCATCAGTTTTTTTTGAATTGCGATTGCTCATATTCTCATGAGCTTTATCTTCAACGTTTTCTTGATAAGCTTTTTGACTTTCTCGTTCTTTTTGATAATTGACATCCTCGCTAGAAACACGAGCAGTGTCGAGAGGTTCAGTTGTATAAACTTTGGGAGAATCTTTGGGATTAGGGTTATCACCATACGAATATTTTGAAGGATCGCTTGAGAAAGTGTGAGCATGATTAGTTGGATAATTGCTAGTGGGCTCATTAGGAGAAGATAAAGGTGGATTAGTCGGAGAATTCTCTCCCTGAAGCTTTTCGGATGGTTTATCAGAAGGCTGTTTGGATTCCTTGGAAGGTTGAGAATCTTTGTTATTCATATTTTTTCTCCCTTAATTGGCAGTTAAATGCTTTTGGCACACTAAATCCAACGTATCTAAAAATGCTTGATCTTGTTATAACTGCCATAGTTGAACTATGCAATAATTTTTTGAATCATGGTGTTTTGCATATCCAGTTGAATAGACAAGGTTTTACGTAATAAAATTTTAAATTTCTAAGAGAGTGTCTCTAAGAGTCTATTCCATCACTTCTCATGGCTTGGATTTGGGATGATTTTTTAGAAGAAACTCAATTTCAAACCATGAGAAGTGATTGAATAGGATCTAAGCAAATGCTATTATTGGGATTATTTATTGTAAAAGATAGTTGTTTATTTTAAATAACTAGATAAACATTACTTACGTGGTAATAATGGCTTGTGGATTTTTAAAACAGTCGCTATAATTTAAAAAATTAATAATTTGTTTTAGAAGTAATAGTATCACCTATGATTGGTCAATGGTTATCGTGGTTAAACTGTACGTTGATAGGCTTAGCGCTTGTTTTCGGCTTGGCTGGTGGTTTATTTTGGCTAAAGCGTCCAGCGGAGATAGCTTGTCCCCATTTGACTTCTAAAGAGTGTGGGCTACCGAAGGGGGCTTTTGAGTTAACAGAAGTGGCTTATCAGCAAATAGGGGAACCTCTATTAACTGTACAGCAGGTTCCGCCTGCCATGCAACTTCCTGACCTTAGGCAACAGCTCATTTATTATGGCAAAAACGGCCGTCCTGATGCTCAATCTGATCATACCTTATTGCATTTTTCTCTTAATGGGAATAAGACGGTTGTGTCCATTGCTCCTGGTGAAAAACTTTATTTATTTTACGATCGTAAGTCTGCACCGGCGCATTATAACTTTAGTCCTCAAAATGAAAAAACTTCTTTATGGATTGAGGGAACGCCGGTTGATAATGAAGTGCAAATTCACGTGACATTGGAAAATGATAAAGGAGAGAAAATTGTAGAACCTGAAGCATTTGCACAATTCCGTTTAACGGAGAAAGAATTTATTCGCTATGCGGGCGCTAGCTGGGAAATTGGAACTTTTCGTGTAGATGGAACGTTATTAGCGAGGCAAAGAGCACGATGGTTTGGACCAGATCGTTTTTTAGAGCGTCATGGTGGAGAAGAATATCAACAGATTGTAGGGAAACAGCGTATTGATTTTGGAGAAAATGACGATCTTTATTCTGTATTCGTAAAAGCTGGAGATTGTTTAATCTGGGATCAAAATCGTTGGAAGGGTGTTTTACCTGGAGAAGAATCGCTGGGTCGTCCCTTACTTGTTGTGAAAAAAGTTGACGAAAGATTGATGACATTTGAACTATGGGATGTAGAAGGCAAGGGAAAAATTTTGCTCAATTTGTTAAAATCCAATGAACCTTGGGCAGTACAGAATGCGCAAACATTGCAGCATATGTTTAAATTTGTCGGAGCTCGTACAAGAACGCAATGTGTATTTGAAATTAATCGTGAACGGATGACTTTAAGACCGTCAGATTGGTTGATATTGACGCCTAAAGGATGGAAAAAGCTTTCAACAGAAGAAGAAATCGATCAATATGTGAGACGTAAACTGTCAGGAACTTTATTTGTTTTTGATGGCATTTCTCGTAAAGATGAAAAACAAATCATGTTAGGCACGCTTTATAGCCCTGCCCGTAATGAATGCCAATCTGTTGAACTGGCTTTACAAGCTAAAGGGACGAATCATAAACCCTCTGGCTTAAAGGAAACAAAAGAAACAAAAGAGGGAGCGGAAGTTGGGAATATCAACTCTGTGGCGCGAGAAAATGATATGTTGCGTCATCCAGTGATACCGGCACCTATAACCAATCCTCCGCAATCTTCTAAATAACTGTTAAGGTGTAACAGATATGATAAGCAAACGTATTTGGATAATCGGGTTTCTTTTCTTAGGGCTTCCATCGTTTACTTTATTTGGGCAATCGATTGCTGAAAAGAAGGCTAATCTTAAATCCAATGAGAGTGATCTTGATCAAGAAACAGAACGTTTTTTGTTGCAAATCAATAAAGAAACACAAGAAATCCATGCGCGCCTTCAACAGTTATATGATGAAGTCTTGCGTCTTTATCAAGCTGATGCTCCTCCACAAGAATATCGGATATTGTTAGATCAAATCAATGAGCAAAAGCGCTATTTAAATCATTTAGAAAATCGATGGCGTGAATTAGTCACACGCGGTAATCGCACAGAAGGCTACGGGCTTTGGCATGCTCCTGAAACAACATTAGAGCAACTCATTATTGATTATGGCTCGCAGGATTATGTATATTTGATTCCACCTGAAGTGGGAAGCATTAAACTCAGCATTGATTCTAATTTGCCAATTCCTCGTGCTGCCTGGAGTGAAATGCTTGAATTGATTCTGAGTCAAAATGGAGTAGGTATTAAAACGCTTAATCCTTATTTGCGGCAGCTCTATTTGATTAAGCAAAATAATGCTCATTTGCGCTTAATTACCAATGTAAGGCAAGATTTAGAAGTATTGCCGCCTACAGCTCGCGTTAGTTTTGTTCTTTCAACCGAACCTTCTGAAGTACGTCGGACTTTTTCATTTTTAGAAAAATTCATTAATCCTAATACCACTCTTCTTCAGATTTTAGGCCGAGACATTTTACTCATTGGACCTGCTGGAGAAATCCAAGACCTTCTCAGGCTTTACGATTTTATCGCAGTTAATCGCGGTGAAAAAGAATATCGCTTATTGCCTGTTTTTAAACTGCAAGCTGATGAGATGGCGAAAATTTTAAGCGCGATTTTTGATCAAACAGATGCTCCAATTCCCATATCTGCTCCACCATCTTCGCCTACAGGAGGAAATGCTCCGGTGCCTCCTCGTGCATCATCATCTGCTGCTGATATCAATGGATTAAAAATTATTGTTTTGCAGAATATGGCACAGGCCCTTTTTGTCGTGGGAACTCGAGAAGAGGTCCGCAAAGCTGAAGAAATTGTTCGTAATGTAGAAAGCCAAATTGGCGGAGCGCGCGATAAGGTTGTATTCTGGTATACAGTCAAACATTCAGAGCCAGAAGAGCTTGCTGACGTCCTATACCGTGTTTATTCTTTGATGATTTCAACAGGTGCAAGCATGGAAGGCCAGCCGCTTCCTGGTGGTCCTGAAAATGTTCAAAATAAAGTTGTTGTTGTTGATAACAATAATCCAGCAGGACCTCCACCTGTTCCACCAGCTCTTCCTCCGCAAAAGGAACCACCTTTGCTTCTTTACCAGCAAGAAGGCTTCTATCAAGAGGGAGGATATATTGTTAATCCAGCTCCTGCCCAGCCTCGTGTTTTTGCACCTACAACTGCCAATAACGATCGTGACAATTTTATTGTTGATGTCAAGACTGGAGCCATTGTCATGGTGGTTGAAGCTGATATTCTTCCTAAGCTTAAAGATTTATTACGTAAGCTTGATGTGCCGAAAAAAATGGTGCAGATTGAGACATTGTTGTTTGAGAAAATTCTCAACAGGGAGAACAGTTTCGGACTTAATCTCTTGAAAATTGGCGGTAACGATTGCGGCCATAAAAACGTGACAGGTGCAGCTTTCAATAACCTTTTCCCGAAAGGACATAAAAATGCCGTTCGTGCGAGTGCTGGAGTATTTGAATTTCTTATCAGCCGAAAAGGAACAGATTGCGGCATTCCGGGCTTTGATCTTGTCTATCGCTTCTTATTGAATCAAGATGATGTTCAAATCAATTCCAACCCATCGTTGATGACTGTCAACCAAACACCAGCCACTATTGCAATTAACGAAGATATTTCCATTAATACTGGTGTATTTGAAGTTGAAACAGCGAAAGGGGTGACTTTAAAAGATGCTTTCACCCGAGCTCAGTACGGAATCACCATTAGCATTAAGCCGACGATTCACCTATCGCAGTGTGAAGAAAATGATCCCGAATATGACTATGTGACATTAGAAACCGATATTACTTTTGATACTATTCATCCAGGCGCGAACGCCGACCGACCCAATGTGACAAGACGTCATATCACCAACCAAGTACAAGTGCCAGATGGCGATACCGTTATTTTAGGTGGATTGCGCCGAAAAGTCTCTAATGATACGCGAGAAGCTATTCCATTCTTAGGCGAATTGCCAGGTTTAGGAAAGTTATTTAGCATTAATACAATGAGAGATAGCAGCACAGAGATGTTTATTTTTATTACTCCTCACATCGTCAAAGATCCGAAAGAGCAGTTGGCTTGTCTAAGGCAAGAACTTCTTTGCTTGCGTCCAGGTGATGTTCCTTACTTCTTAGAATGCGTAGAAGAAGCTCATTATTATAACAAAACACGCTTAATGGAAGGAAGCATGACCCTGTTGTTTGGACGTCCTCGTGAAAATTACTACATTCTCGATAGTTGTAACGGATGCGGTGAAAATGTATGTGGAGAATATGATGGACGCTAACGGCACTCAGTTAGGATCTGAAGGCTTAGCTCTTCAAGGAATGTTAGGCGGCGATGCGCAAGCTAGCTTGGCAGAACAATTAGGAATGCCAATTTATCATGACTTATCTGGTAAACAAGTTAGCCGTGAACGCTATAAACAAATTCCTTACTCTTTTGCTAAAAAGCATGTGGTGCTGCCCATTCAAGATCTTGATAAAACTGTTATTATTGCTGTGGCCGATCCGCTTAATCTTGCTCCTTTAGAAGAGTTGCGCTTTTTGCTCAATTGCGATGTTCAAGCTGTTTATAGTCCACGCGATGTTATTTTATCAGCCATTCATGATTGCTATAACACAGAAGATGGCGCTGCTTCACAACTTATTGCCAATTTAACAGATAAAAATGAAGCTGGACGAGCAGATGATGTAGAAGTTTTCGATCTTTTAGATCAAAGCCGCCATCAATCGCCCATTATTCAGCTTTTAAATTTGATTTTAACTGAAGCTATCCAACAAGGTGCCTCAGATATTCACTTTGAACCTTCTGAAAATGGCATGCGCGTGCGCTATCGCATTGATGGTGTGTTGCAAAATCGCCATGCACCAGCTCAAGATTATCAAGTTCAGCTCCTTACACGTATTAAAGTTATGGCTAAGCTTGATATCGCTGAACATCGCCTTCCGCAAGACGGACGCATCAAGCTGCGTATGGGCAGACGCGAAATTGATTTTCGCGTTAGTACAGTTCCGATTGCAGGTGGAGAACGCATCGTGTTGCGTATTTTGGACAAAGGCAATGTCTTATTGGGTTTGGATAAAATAGGCATGCTTCCTAGCGTATTTGAACAATTTAAACGCTTGGTGGATTTGCCAGAAGGAATTGTTCTTGTCACAGGGCCAACAGGAAGCGGAAAAACAACGACGCTTTATAGTGCAATTTGTGAAATGGCAAACGATGAAATCAATATCATGACAATTGAAGATCCTGTCGAATATAATCTCAAAGGGATTGCTCAAATTGGCGTGCATCATAAAATTAAACTCGATTTTGCCACTGGTTTGCGCCATATTTTACGTCAAGACCCCGATGTTATCATGGTGGGGGAAATACGTGATAAAGAAACAGCTGAAATTGCGATTCAAGCTGCTTTAACAGGCCACTTGGTATTAAGCACCTTGCACACAAATGATGCTCCTTCTGCGATTACTCGTCTTGTGGATATGGGAATCGAACCCTATTTACTGTCGTCTTGTATTGTTGGTGTATTAGCGCAGCGTTTGGTGCGCCGCATTTGCCCTGAATGTAAAGAAACATATATTCCAAACCAGCGCGAGCTTCAAAGTCTCGGAATTAAGCCTGAAAGTTTGCCTGATGGTTATCTTTATAGAGGAAAAGGATGCGGACACTGCTATCAAACAGGCTTTAAAGGACGTCAGGGAGTTTATGAACTCATGCCCGTCAATAATGCCATTAATAAACAAATCGTGCAAAGTCCCGACGCTGTTGAAATGCGCCGCGTCGCCCTTGCTCAAGGAATGATTAGTCTATTGGGACATGGGGCCGAACTAGTGAAAAGTGGTATGTCAACTGCCGCTGAAGTTCTACGTGTCGCAAGAGGAATCGAAGAACAGGGGTAAACAATATCTATGCCGCTTTATCAATACCAATATGTCGACAGCCAGGGAAAAAGAAGAACGGGAGCGATTGATGCTCAAGGAGATCGAGAAGCTAAAGCTAAATTGCGCGAGCAAGGAATCTTGGTCATCCAGCTGCAAGCCAAAAATAAAATTAACAAAAAACAGAATTTAAAAGGCGACCATTTACTCGCATTTACTGTTCAGCTTTCACAGTTGATCAACGCAGGTGTTCCTTTATATGAAAGTTTATTAGCTCTTGAAGAGCAGTCAAGAGGGGAGTCTTATCATCGAATTATTTTAAGTTTATGCGAGCAAATTCGCGCTGGAATGTCATTGTCAACTGCCATGGGAACTTATCCTGAAAGTTTCGATAAGCTGTATTGTGGAATGATTGCTGCAGGGGAAGCTGTTGGTGCTTTAGGACCAGTTCTAGAAAAATTAACCCATTTTCTTTCACGCAATATGAAGTTGAAAAAACAAATTGTGACAGCAATGATTTATCCTGGAATTTTAGGAGGCTTTTCGCTCCTCATTATTGCACTGCTTTTAGGATTTGTGGTGCCTTCTTTGGAAGGAATTTTTGCTGAAAGAAAGTTGAATGCTTTTACGAATGGTGTTCTAGGGCTTAGTCATCTATTTCGGGACTATTGGTGGCTTTATTTTCCTCTCATTGTGGGTGGAATAGTGGGATTAATTTGGAAATTGCGATCACAGGAAGGCCGCCTATGGTTAGAAAAAACATTTTTAAAAATTCCTTTGCTTAAAACACTTGTCATTCAAACTGCTGTGGCTCGTTTTTGCCGAACCATGGGGACCTTGTTGCAAGGGGGATTGAGCATGATTGACGCTTTGCGCATCTCGCGAGGGATTATGCGCAATGTGGTATTGGAAAAAGAGATCCAGGTTGCAGAGGGAAAAATTATTGAAGGACACTCTTTAAGTCGAGAGTTGGCAAAATCCAAGTATATTCCTCAGTTAATTTCTCGCATGTTGGCTGTAGGCGAAGAGTCTGGAACAAGTGTGGTCATGCTCAATCGTATTGCAGATATGTATGAACAAGAGCTCGAGAAAACGTTAGATCGTGTGATGGCGCTTGCACAGCCTGTGATTTTGATTGTTATGGGGGTTGTCATTGGGACAGTTTTATTGGCAATTTTGTTGCCATTAACAGACGTCAGTTCCTTTTCAGTGGGGTAAAAGAGTTGAAAAATGGAAGTCATCAGTCAGAAGACAGAAGAAACTACTTAAGATCATGTGGCATAGGCTTCTGTCTCCTAATTTCTGGCTCTCATTTTTGCGACTCTCATGTGATTTATTTAACAATAACAAAGAGGACAAGATGAAAAAATTTGCATTTAAAAAGCGATTTATCACGTTAGTTGAGATGATGATCGTGATGTTTTTGATTGCCATGATTACTGGTGTTATTGCTTATAACTATACAGGAAGCTTAGAAGAAGGGAAGGCGTTCAAAACAAAAGCTGGGATTGATAAAATTCGTACTGTGTTAGACCTTCATTTAGCAACGCATCCAGAAGATCGTGAGCATTTAGATTCTCGATGGAGAGATATTGTTGCAAGTTCTCAACTTGTCAAAAATTCTAAGGAATTGATGAAAGATGGATGGGGCGATGATTATGAAGTGAGCACTGATAATAGTGGCGAAATTGAAATTACATCCAAAAAATATGGAGAATATCAATCTGCGAAAGGTAAAGGTAGTTTATTTAATAGCCAATAGTTTTAACTTGATTCATGATCCATATTGTTAAAAAATCTTATTTTACCTTGTTAGAGCTATTGATTGTCATATTCATTATGTCATTTGGTGCCATTTTAACAGGAGTAAAGATTAAAGAAGTTTATCAAGAACAACGCTTCTTATCGGAATCTCAGCAGGTCTTGAGCCATTTAGCTATGGCTCAGGATTTAATGCTGATTATGGATACGGATGTCCATTTTAAAATGGCAAAAGATCCTGATAGTAAGCAAATTTTTTTTTGGCTGCAGCTTGAAAAGCCTTTAGAAAAAGGCTGGGATCGTTTTGTTGAGCGTAAAGTCAAATTATCGATGATCCAATCATATGAATTTAATGAGAGCAATGAGGAAGAACTAAGTATTGAATTTTCTTTAGGTCACATGAGTCAAGGCATGTTGATTTTATTTGAAGGAAAAAAAGATGACACTCAACGCTCGAATAAAAGAACATTTGAAATTGAACTTCTCGGTTATCCCACTTCTTTAACAGCTAAATCGCCTGAAGCAAAGCCGCAAAAAAAAGCAGAGAAAAGCCAGTTGCTTTATCCTGCAGAAGTTTATGAGAAATTATATGCAGATCGCTCTGAACAGAATCCGACGTCATAAGCGTCATTTCCAGCTTTTGGAGTTGATGGTGGCTGCCTTTATTCTCTTAATTTGCATTGCACCCACCATGCGTATTTTTACGTCTATTTATCAATCGCAGCAAGAAATAATTCGACAAAACAATCGTGATCATTTAGCGCATTTGATTCATGCTAAATTTATCGAACAACTTTATAAGCGCAATATTCCATTACCTGAAGCAAAACAATCAAATTTGATTGTTTTATCAGATCCTGAAGTTACTCAACTTTTGCAACAATTAGCTTATAAATTTCAAGGCGAATTTACGTTGATGACTCCTATAGCAACGACTTCCGGTAAACCTAAAAAATCTATAGGCAAACTTGTCATTCAATTAGAAGATACACGTTATAAACCAACAGAATTAGAAAATAAAAAAAGCGATGACCAAAATCAAAATCCAGCCGTCACTTTTTATGACTATTGTGTCTGTATTGAATCAAAGAAAATAGAGGCTAATGGACCAGATCAAAATCAACCAACAACACCTCAAGCGCCAGGTCAGCCAAGTCAAACAGCGGCAATTCACCAAGAAGAAACTGAGGATGATGATGAGGATGACTTAGAGGATGATGAGGATGACGATGAAGATGACTTAGAGGATGATGAGGATGACGATGATAAACCACCTCCTTTTCCAAGACAAGTACCTTCTCAAATAACCTCTCCTGTGCAGCCGGGCAAAAAGCCGTTTAATGGGAAAAAAAGATGAGCGCTCTTTTTAGTGTGCGTAAAGCTTATATGACTTTGTTAGAAACGTTAATCGCAGTTTCTATTCTCTCCATTTTGCTGGTTTTTGTATTTGGTTTTTTTCGTGAATTATCGGAGATGACTCGTTTATCAGAACAAGCGCAAAGAGACAGCTTCAAAATGCGTTATTTAGAGTCTCGTTTGGGATTTATTTTCGAAAGGATTGTCAATGAGAATGAGAGTAAAAAAAGGCCGTTTTATTTTTATACCCAACCGTCACATCGAGATTTTTCAAACTCACCAAGCTTGATTTTTACATTTGATAATGAAGTCCGAAAAAATCCACATTTTTCACGCGATCTTTTAGCAAGACTTTATGTAGATTTAAATGGACGACTTTGTTTAGCTAGCTGGCCCTTGCATGTTGATCAGCCGCATGAATATTTATATGAAGAAGTTTTATGCGAACATGTGGTCAATATCAAGTATTTTTTCTATGCTGCGCCTGAACGTGTGCAAGGGAATAATGATATCCAAACACCGGCGGGAAAAGGAGATTCAGATAAAAAAACACCTGAAAAAGATAAATGGCATCAAGATGAATGGGCTCTCACCTATGACCAAATGCCTGTTATTATTAAATTGGTGATTCAAGTCGCTAAAGATGCTAAACAGCTTGAAGATGCTCAAAGGGGAATGCGAGTAGAAACCAATGATTTAAGTTTCAATTTTGTGCTGCCTAGCAGTAAAAACATCGTCTATTATCCCGTGCTGCCAGAGTAATTGAAATTATGAATATTTTACCTTTAATTTTAGCTTTAGTTCTGATGCTTTCAGTTTTGACTGTTGAGCGTTTAGAAAAATTTAAAAATCAAACTGCTGTGCAAAAAGAATACCAGCTTTTTTTAAAAGAAAGCGACAGGCAAATATTTAATAAAAGGCAAGAAAAGCTAGCTGACACAGGTCATGACAAAGATATTAAACAGCTAAGCTTCCGGTTCATTATTGATAAAAAAGCACGAGAGAAAGATGAAGATGTGACAAAGCAATATCGCACGCTTATCATTAAATTAATGAAAATCTTGTATGGAGAAGCAGATTTTTTTAAGGAATTGGAAAAAAAACGGTCGAATTTTTTAGAAGAGATGTTGGCGGCTGTAGAAAAAGCAGCTGATGCAGCCCCAGAGAAGACAATTAAACGAGTAGAAGATATTGCCCGTTTAAATTTAGGTGATCCTGAACTTCAGGATGCCTTCTATCATATGTTAAAAGGAACAGTAACGAGAAAAAAAATAAAAGAACTCAATCTTTCAGAAGAGATGAAAGGCAGAGCCTATGTCTCTCTTTTTAATTTTATTAATTATGATGGAAGCGATGGGAATATAGCCAGGATTGAAATTCAACATTCTCCTTATGAAATTCTTAAAGCCGTTTTTGGAAGCGATGAAGTTGCCAGTGCAATCTTAATTAGACGTAACGAGCTTGCTAAAGAGCGTAATGAAACAGCTTTTAGAAATGAATTTAAAGCTTCTCCAGGAATTAGTGATAAACTATTAGATTTTAAACTTTCTGGATCAGATAAAACGGATTATAATTAACTTATGCAGCTTCCTCAAGCTTTACAATCAGCCATTGATAGCCTTGTCGAATCATCTGGAATGCGAGAACTTATTGATGCTCGAGAAGAATTAACAAAACGCTACCGCCATCCTTCTGGCTCGCAATATATGACAACGGACATTCAACGTCAATCTTATGTCATTGCGCGCTTGCCGGCCACTTATGCAGCAATTCAGGCAACCCTTACAGCAATTAAAGAAAGGGCAGAGCTACCAATTAAAAGTATTCTGGATTTAGGATCAGGCCCAGGAACTGCCATGTGGGCTATTTGCGAGAGTTTTCCAGAAATTGAAAAAGTGACTTTAATAGAGAAAGATCGATCATTAATTTCAATTGGAAAACGGTTAGCACAATTTAGCGATCAAGCTGCCATTCGTTCAGCGGTTTGGCAAGAAGGTGATTTGGAACAATTGAATGAATTGCCTCCTCATGACTTGATCATTTTATCTTATTCCATTGGAGAGCTAAAACCTGAAAAGATTTTACCTTTAATAAATCTTTGTTGGAAATCCGCTCAACAGCTTGTGTTGATCGTTGAACCTGGAACACCGATCGGATTTGAAAGAATTCGCTTGATTCGCCGACAGTTAATTGATGAAGGCGCTCATTTGATTGCTCCGTGTCCACATCATGTTGCATGCCCTATGGCGAATGGAGACTGGTGCCACTTTTCGGCTCGTGTTGAAAGATCTTCTCTACATCGTCGCTTAAAGGGAGGAAGCTTGGGACATGAAGACGAAAAATTTTCTTATGTGGCAGCGACAAAAGTTTCCTTTCCATTTCCAGCTTCTCGTGTATTAAGGCAACCTTTGCGCCATTCCGGACATGTGATTCTGAAATTATGTACTGATCAAGGTGTTCAGCAGCCCACCATTTCTAAAAAAATGGGAGATTTATATAAACAGGCACGCAAAGTTGAGTGGGGAGATATTTTTCCTCTCAATGAAGAAGAGAACATTTTTCAAGATTAAAAATTTAAATGGACGGTCCAATTAGCTTGCTAGATTTTAGCAGGTGGATAGAAAGTCAAGCTAGACTCACAAGTTATAAGAGCCTGTTCTACCTCTTTTTTGCTTATTTTTTATAATCGGTCAATGTGTACATTGAGCAATTGCTGAGCGATTGCACACCAGAAGTTTTATATCTCTGAATTTTGCTTATTCGATGGTGGTAAAGCTTTTCTCGGTTCTACAACACTAAGAGTTGATTTTATTTTACTGTGATTTAGATTTAAACCTATTGCTGACGAATATATAAAGGTATTTATACCCATTATACTAAATTTATTAAAATTAAAACCTTTGAATTTAAGTGGATTAAATGTAAATTTGAAATTCGAATTATTCGTTGTTGAGGATAGTCCTTGGTCTAGTTGCTGGACTTTTTCTGGATCTATTAGCTTGCCTTGATCATGTTCTAGTTTTGGATCCTGGTTTTGTTTGGTTTCTGGCTCGTCTTGTTGAACTTCGAGTTCTGGTTCTTTTTCTAGCTCACCTTGTTGAATTTCGATTTCTGTTCCTTTTTCTAGTTCATCTTGTTGAACTTCGATTTCTGCCTCTTTTTCTAGCTCGTCTTGTTGAACTTCGATTTCTGCCTCTTTTTCTAGCTCGTCTTGTTGAACTTCGATTTCTGGTTCTTTTTCTAGTTCATCTTGTTGAACTTCGATTTCTGCCTCTTTTTCTTTTTTCAATTTATCTTGCTGAGCTTTGAGCGCTTGTTCTTGTTTTTGTTTAATTTCTTTTTCTTGCTGAGCTTTAAGTTCTTTTTCTTTTTTCAATTTATCTTGCTGAGCTTTGAGCGTTTGTTCTTGTTTTTGTTTAATTTCTTTTTCTTGCTGAGCTTTAAGTTCTTTTTCTTTTTTCAATTTATCTTGCTGCGCTTTAAGCGCTTGTTCTTGTTTTTGTTTAATTTCTTTTTCTTGCTTAGCTTTGAGCTCTAGCTTTTGCTTGGTTATTAATTCTCGGTTAATTTTACTCTTTTTTTGATTAGCTTTTAGATGCTTGTGGCTGTTTTGATTTTTTATGATTTTTTTATTATCTGTTGACGAATTTAAAAGAACACGTGCAACAATTGCTGTTGTAGCAATGGTTGTGATAACTGCTTGGCTTAACGAATATTTCATTAATTTCGAAAACAAGACGTTAAAAACGAAAATAGAACCGCCAGTCAGTGCGCCATCTAGTAGAACATGCTTAAAAATTCTTTGTTTATCATTTAATTGTTCTTGATTTTCAATATCTTTATTTAGACGATCAATGAGGACATACACAAACGAAAAGAAGATTGCATTTGTGGTCGCAATCACACCGATTGCAAAATGAGGATTTTGTTGCATCCGCTGAGAAATATCAGAGACAATACATACAAAATGATTTCTCCATAGGTTCGTTTTTTGTAAACATTGCTGGTAAATATGATTAAAAGCTTCTGTGATATTTCTATTAATTGAATAGGTGTTATTCATTTTGTTAATCTCTTAAAGTTGTAAAGCTTTTAAAAATATTTAATTAAATATTTTGTTTTTTTTAACAATTCGCTTTAAATTAATCTTAATAATTTAATTGCGATTTTATATAATTTCAAGATAAAGTTGTTTGAAAATATCAATTTAAAATTTATTTATCGATTTAAATTTTTTTTATACAATTTTTTATTTTGCAATTATTATTATTAAAATAAATTGGAAGAATTAATCAATTTTGATTGAATGTCAAAAAAATAAATATCAAATATTTTATTTAAAATTTATCTCTATTAGCAAAATAAATTTAAAATAAGCGTTCATTTTTGGACACTTCTTTAAAAATCACTTGATGGTTGGTTCGGGAGTATGAGACGCGATAAGCAATCCAAGCATACACCAACTATTGATATAGTATCTGATAACATCTCCGGGAGCGATAAAATAGCCATAGTTTCCATAATCTTGAAAGGTATTTGTATTGCCATATTGATTATTAAGAGGGGGATTAGTAGGAGCCGATCTTAGGATATAACTGAGAGCAATTTGTGGAATTCCTGTTTGTTGAGTAATAGGAAGTGAAAAATCTAACGAAGATGTCAAAAGAGGAACTCCAGAAGCTGCAGGATTTATAGAATCGGTAGCAGGAGTGCCAGAATAATAATAAGTTGCGAAAATAGGCTTTCCTGCATTGAATTGCTGTTGATAAAAGTTAAATAATTGATTGAGATAATTACTGGCACGCGATTCTCTACCCCTTGTTGCATTTAAATCAAAATAAACTCTCCAACTTGTTCGAAATGCATCCCAGCCAGAAAGGGTTGTGTCCACATTTTTTAAAGCGTCTTCGCGGAAATAAACATTTCCAGAATTATCAACGAATGCCCAATCTGGCATAAGCCCTACTCCATTAAATATATCTTTAGAATTGGGATTTTTAATAGATACGGCAGCTGATTGCAAAATTTGATAGCAACCATCAATCAACATTTGCCAACGGGTATCAGATAAATATTGATTAAATTTGCGATACCAATAAGGAGAGAAATAAGAAGGATTAATGACAATTCCTTGATGGCTATAAATGACATCTTCCCCCCAGTTGCCGGGCTTTAAGTATAATAAATGAGTTTGCTCAAGATTAGTTGGAGCATAAGTTTCTTTAGACAAAATATCTTGCATCACAGCCAATGCTTTAGATAGATATTGCGAATTTCCCCACTTTTCATAAGCAAGTAACAAAGCAAATGCATAATCGCCATCTGCATCAGAAGCAGAATTCCATTTATTTTCTTTTATTCCCATTCCTGGAACCCAATGCCAAGCAAGAAGATTATCGGGTCCTCCATAAGCGCTAGAGCCAGGAAGTGTGCGAGACAAGTTTTGTTCGGTCCATTGAAAACACTTATCAAATGTGTTTTGATCATTTAAATAGACGGCAAGCAGCATGGCATAGGCTTGTCCTTCAGAGACTGTATCATTATTATTTTCAGGCCTGATGACTCTTCCATCAGCTAAAATAAATTTCATTTTATATCCTGCCCATCCCTTAGTTAGATAAGTGTTTACTTGTGATTTTGTATAAGGAGGATAAGGAGTTAGAAACCATTGCGCTATTATCCACAATGCGAAAAGAAATAATAAAGTAGCAACAATGATGATAAGTAGCCTGGACATAAGTAATCCTTTAAAAAAAACATCTAAGAGCCTATTCAATCACTTCTCATGGCTTGAATTCGAGAGTTTATCCTAGGGGAAAAGAACTCGAATTCAAGCCATGAGAAGTGATTGAATAGGCTCTTAGATGTTCTTATAAATATATAGAAAATTCTTTAAGTATTTGAAGAACAATTAAATTTTCGATTTCAGCCTTAGAAAAGGAAGCGCCATTCAGGTATCACCAAGCAATAAGAGATTGATTATTTTTTTAAATGAAAAGAAACTTCTTTTCCATATCATTAAATTAAAAATTAATCATTCAAATTTTTTTCAATAAAATATCAGAGCTGGCTTATTTTAAATAAATTTTCAGTTGAAATAATTTTGTATTCAAATAATTAAAACAAAAAATAAATTAAAAAAGAATTTTTGATGAGAAAAAACTTTTAGTATATAATTACTTCATTATAAATTTGAGGTTGGAATGAAAAGCCACACTTTATTAAAAGTTTTTATTGCAATTGTGTTAGCTGTGATTGCAGGTTGGGTGACAGGACCAGAACAGGAGCTCTTGGGAATTTCTTATCTTAAGATCTATCAATTCATTGGCCAATTATTTCTCAATGCTCTTAATCTTGTAGTTGTTCCCCTCGTTTCTGCTTCCATTATTTTAGGAACAGCTCGCATGGGAGCGGAGTCTTCTTTTGGCGTTTTAGGTGGTAAAACGTTTGGCTTTTATATTCTCACTAGCTGTCTAGCTGTGTTAGTGGGATTATGCGGATTTTTACTTTTCTCTCCTGGAACAGCAGGTGAAGATGTTTCTTTACTTTCTTCTGCGGTTAATCAAGTCGATGCCCTTACTGCACAATCGCAAGGTGATACTTTTGATAAAGTCGCTCAGATTTTTCTCAGATTAATTCCTTCTAATATTTTAGCGGCAGCTTCTCAAGGACAGATGCTGGGATTAATTTTTTTTAACATTCTTTTTGGATTTTTTATTTCAAAAATTGACTCCGATGCGTCAGCGATTCTCTTAGGGTTTTGGAAGGGAATTTTTCAGATTATGATGAAAATGACGCAATTTATCATGAAGGCTCTTCCAATTGGAGTATTTGGATTAGTTGCTAAGGTTGTGGCTACGACGGGGACTGACGCTATTACATCAGTCGGTTTATATTTTGTAACAGTTGTCGCAAGTTTATTGATTTATTCTATCGTTGTTTTACCGACGTTGCTTGTTGGCGTAGCGGGCGTTAATCCTATTTTGTTTTTTCAAGCGGTTGCCCCTGCTCTATTCACCGCTTTTTCAACAAGTTCATCAGCAGCTACTATGCCTCTTACGATGGAGTGTTTAGAAAAACGCGCAGGAGTTTCGAATCGTATTTGCAGTTTTACAATTCCTTTAGGCACATCTCTTAATATGTCAGGAGGAGCTTTATACTTATGCATTGCTTCACTGTTTATTGCTCAAGCTTATGGAGTTGATTTATCTTTTACAACAGTGGGCATTATTCTTTTAATGGCTTTGCTGACATCGATGGGGATTGCCGGTATTCCTTCTGCGAGTTTGATTTCTGTGGTGGTGATCTTACAAACGATAGGAGTTCCTGTAGAGGGAATCGGTTTAATTATGGCTGTCGATCGAATTCTCGACATGTTCCGAACAACCGTTAACGTCTTGGGAAATACAGCTTGTGCTGTTTTGTTAGCTCGTTCTGAAGGAGAACGCGATGTATTAGCTGCAAATTCTTTCTTGACTTCGGAAGCAAACGGATAATGATTGAGACAGCTGTATAAACCAATCAAAGATCAAACCTCTAAAACTGAGGAAACTATCAACCAACACGCATCATTCTTTGAATTAATTTGATGAAAATTCAATAGACCTTTTAACTAAAGCTAAAGAAACATGTGTTGGGGTTTATGACAGAAGAATTTAAAATCATATGGCTATTAGCAATAGGACTGGGATTGGCTTGTATTCTCGGCTATCTAGCGCAAAAAGTCAAGCAATCTCCTATTATTGGATATCTAATTGCTGGATACTTAATAGGCCCTAATTCTCCAGGTTTTGTCGCGGATACTTCTATCGCAGAGCAATTGGCTAGTATTGGTGTGACTCTTTTGATGTTCGCCGTTGGATTAAACTTTAATTGGAAAGATTTAATTGCCGTCAAAAAAATTGCTTTACCTGGAGCTCTTCTTCTTTCTACTTTTTCTATTTTAGCTGGCATGTTTTATAGCATGTATTTAGGAGAATCCTTAATTGCAGGATTTGTTGTAGGCCTAGCTATTTGTGTATCAAGTACTGTTGTGATTGTCCGTGTTTTAGCTGATCAGGGATTGCTTCATACTCAGCAAGGTCATATTGTTGTAGGGTGGACAATAGTAGAAGATTTAATTTCTGTCTTTGGCCTTCTCCTCTTGCCAGCTCTTGTGGCAAATCATGCTTCAACTGATCGACATGCTTTAAATGTGATTTACCCCATCCTGTGGGTCTTATTGAAAATTGCAATTCTTGGTTTAATCATTTATTTGTTCGGTGAAAAATTCATTGAAAAAATATTAAAATGCATCGCTAGAACAAGATCTCATGAATTATTTACTCTTGCTATCTTAGCGACGGCATTTTTGATCGCAATTGGCAGTTCTTACCTCTTTGGTGTTTCGCTAGCTTTAGGAGCTTTTATAGCGGGAACAATCGTAGGTAAAACGGAGATGAGTCATCAAGCAGCTGCTAACGCTTTGCCAATGCGTGATGCATTCGCTGTCATTTTCTTCTTATCTGTTGGCATGCTGTTTAGTCCTTTGGCAGTGACCAATAATCTTTCCTTATTTTTTGGTATTTTAATCATTCTACTTGTTTTACGTCCAATTTTAGCATTTTTAATTGTTAAGATAGCGCAATATCCGTTAACCGTAGCACTTACGGTAGCGCTAGCCATTGCGCAAATTGGAGAATATTCGTTTATTCTCGCTGAAGAGGGAAGTCAACTTGGAATTCTACCAGATAATGCTTTTGATATTTTAGTGGCGAGTTCATTTATTACGATTGGATTAAATCCTATTTTGTTTCAATTTTTTCAACCTTTTTTCAAAAAATATTTTAGATATTCTGAGAAAAGTGAGGCAATTTCACAACAATTATCTTTCGAGCTTACACAGCACTCATCATCTTTTCTTCCTCGAGCTGTTGTGATAGGTTTTGGACCAATAGGTCAAAATGTCTCTGATTATTTATTAAAAAAGGGATATCATGTCGTGATCATTGACCAAAACATCGACACCATTTCATCACTTAAGAGAGAAGAAATTGAAACTTTATTTGGGGATGCATCTCATTTTCATATTCTAGAAAAAGCACAAATTGAAAATGCCCGCTTGCTGATTATTACAACTCCAGATTTCTCGGTCACGCAATCCATCATTCAAACAGTTAAAACGATTAATCCCTTTATTCGAATTATTGCAAGATCTCACTTTAAAGCTAGCTTAAAAGACCATCCTATTGGAAATATTCCTACTGTTTGCGATGAAGATGCTTCAGCAGAAAAATTTATTGCTCTAATTGATACTGAATTAAAAGACGAATAAACAATAAAAAGAAGAGTGGAAAATGGTTCAAAAAAAATTACTTTATATAATCTTCGTTTGTTTGTCCTTTCTTTACTTAAGCTGCCAACTCAAAGCCGATTTGCTTCCTTCTTGGAATGAAGGAAAGGCCAAAAGTGCAATTCTTAAATTCGTCAATCAAGTGACACAGCCTGGAAGCGAACATTTTATTCCTTTGGAAGAAAGAATAGCCGCTTTTGATCAGGATGGAACGTTATGGGTCGAGCAACCTATTTATACAGAATGGTTTTTTGCCATTGATAGTATAAGATCACAAGCTTCTCAACATCCTGAATGGAGAAATAAGGAACCATTTAAATCAATTATTGAGGGAAATCCAGAAAAACTAATGAGATTTTCAGAACAAGATGCTGCTCAATTGATTGCTATCACGCATTCAGGAATGACAGTAAAAGCTTTTCAGGAAAAAATTGCCGACTGGTTAGCATCAGCTCTTCACCCCAGATTTAAAAAACCTTTTACTCAACTTGTCTATCAACCTATGATTGAATTGATTGATTTGCTGCATGAACACGGATTTAAAGTGTATATTGTTTCTGGAGGCGGGCAAGAATTCATTCGAGCATTTGCTGAAAACATTTATGGAATACCTAATGAACGTGTCATTGGTTCTGCCGGAAAAGTTAAATATGAGTATCAAAAAAATGGAGAGCCCGTTTTATTAAAACTTCCAGAAGTATTATTTATTGATAATAAAACGGGAAAACCCGAAGGAATGAACTTAATCATAGGGAAACGTCCTATAGCAGCTTTTGGCAATTCAACGGGAGATCAGCAAATGCTTGAATGGACGCAAGCAAGTACAAGAAAAAATTTAGAACTGTTAGTCCATCATGATGATGCAGAACGGGAATATGCTTACGGACCTCATTCTCCAATTGGAACATTTTCTAATGCATTAATGAATGAAGCCCAAGAACGTGACTGGATTATTGTAAGTATGAAGAAAGATTGGAAAATCATTTTTCCTTGGCAAAAAGAAATGCATTCTGAAAACAGATAAGAATTTTAACAATATGTTCGAGTTTTTAGAGACCTAAAATTTTCAAAATAAGAGAGACGAGATTAAAAAGAAGTTAATTGTTGAATAAGGTTTTTGACTTGTTGAAAAAACTCTTTGGTAGATTCTAAAGAGGGTTTTTTACCAGCAAATTTTACTTGGTCCATTTCCGTTAAAAATAACAAAATATCTTTTTTCTGATTTAAAGATAGTGCAGGCTCTTCTTTTAAAATTTGATTAATCTCAAACGTTGTCATTTCCTTTGTTTTCCATCCAAAACGTGTTTGGAAAATCTGCAATAAAATCGAAGATAGCTCAGCATAATAGTCTTGAATGAACCCTTTTTCAAGTAAGTGTTTTTCTTGAAGAGTTTGAATAGCTTGTACAGCTTGTTGATTAGGAGAAGGGGTTGGAATAGGCTTTAAGTGTCGTGTAAGCCAACGTTCGCGTGTCAAATAAGCTGCCCAGCTGATTGCTGCACACCCTAACAGGACAGTAAGAGTTAGCCAAGGAAAGGTATGCTGAGCTAAAATGCGCTGAATATTTCGCTTTTCATTTTCCCAACGTTTGGGATTTTCTATTAAAAATTGGCGATTAGCCTCTGTTAAACCTAAAGGAAATTCAGGTTCTAGTGGAATTAAAGGAGCTGTTGCAAGTGAATTGTTTTGTGATGAAATAGGTAAAACTTGCACATTAAAAACTGGCGTTAGAATATTTACAGGCTGATTTCCTTCTTTTGACATAAAATTAATGCTAAAAAATGAAATATCAAAAGATTTAGATACTAGAGGACTTAAAGTTACGTGCAATCGTTGGAATTCTATTCCTTTTTCTGTAGGCAATGAAGAAATAGAAGAAGTTTCAAGTTTGATTTGAGGAGCCAACGGATTGGCTATCCAGGTCAATTGATTAAGAATATTTTCAACATTCAATTCATAAGAAGAAGGATATTGGAAATCAGCTTCGATTATTAAAAAGCCATCTAGAGGAACTTGTTGAGAATTTAGTTTAATCGTAATAGCAAAAGGTTTTTTTATCTGTGATTGCCAAACAAGTTCTGCGCTTAAAAAGAAGGGAAATGCAAATAAAAGCAACCAGTATTTCATCGTTTGCGCCCTCTTAACCGAAAAAAGCGATGTAGCACATCTGCAGAAGATTCTCCTGTATGCATCGATAGATAATCTGCTCCAATACTTTCAAATAGGCGTTTAACGGCTAATGCTTGTTCTTGAGCCTGCTTTTGGAAGTGTTGTCTAACAGCTGGATGAGCCGTGTCAATTAAGGCATGTTCATTGGTTTCCAAATCGCGCAAGGAAAATAATCCTTGAGGTTCAAAAATTTTTTCATAGTCATCGTAAACATGAAAGGCAATTAATTCATGGCGTTTAGCAATCAAAGTAGCTTGCCAATTGAAATCGCCTGTTAAGAAATCAGAAATCAAAAAACAGATGACTCGTTTTCGCTGAACTTGTCCTAAAAATGTCAAAGCTTTGGCAAGATCTGTTCCTTGGTGTTGGGGATTAAAATAAAGTAGTTCTCGAATCACACGTAAAACGTGGCGCACTCCCTTTTTAGGTTTCAAATAAAGTTCAATTTCATTTGTAAAAAGTAATAGACCCACCTTATCTTGATTTTTAATAGCAGAGAAAGCTAAGAGCGCTGCTAATTCTGCAATCATTTCACTTTTAAATTTCTGGATATGACCAAAACGTGAGGAAGCAGAAATATCGACGACTAACATGACGGTTAGTTCTCTTTCCTCACGGAAGTTTTTGACAAAAGGATGTTGTGATCTTGCTGTGACATTCCAATCAATACTGCGAATATCATCGCCTGGCGCATATTCACGTACATCTTCAAATTCCAATCCCTTGCCTTTAAAAGCAGAACGATAAATCCCTGCAAAAACATCGTTAACATTACGCAATGCTTTAATTTGTAATTTGCGAATATGCTGAAAAGCTTCTGTTGGTTCTATTATCATAAAAGACATCCTTACATTGTCAAGGAACAGGTAATGTGTCAAGGATACGCGTAATGATATCATCTGTTGTTAAGTTCTTTGCCTCTGCTTCATACGATAGGCGAAGACGATGGCGCAAAATGGGATGGGCAATATCTTTAAGATCTTGAGGAGTGACAAAATAGCGACCAGCCAAGAGAGCGTGAGCTTTAGACGCTTGCTTTAAAGCTAAAGTAGCGCGAGGAGATGCGCCATACTCTAACAAGCCTTCAATTGGAATTTGAAAAAGCTTTGGGTCACGAGTTGCTTGCACAATATTGAGTAGATAATCAATCACGCGATCATCTAAATAGATCGTATCAGTCAGCTGGCGTAGGTCCATTAGTGCACTAATTTCTAAAACGGGTTGAATTGTTGGAAGGGGACCAAAAGTTCCAATACGCTGTAAAATCAACTTTTCATCTTCACGCGAAGGATAACCGATTTTCACTTTCATCATGAAGCGATCCGTTTGCGCCTCCGCTAAAGGATAAGTTCCCTCTTGCTCAATTGGATTCTGAGTTGCTAATACTAAAAAGGGGCGAGGAGCTGGAAATGTCTCTCCTCCAATTGTCACTTGTTTTTCTTGCATCACTTCTAAAAGAGCAGACTGGACTTTAGCAGGCGCACGATTAATTTCATCCGCTAGAAGAATATTAGTAAAAACAGGACCTTTTTTAACTTCAAATGTTCCGTTTTTGGGATTATAGACAGGAGTTCCAATTAAATCGGCTGGTAAAAGATCAGGAGTAAATTGAATACGTTTAAAATCACACTGAATGGTACGCGCCAATGTATTGGCAGCCAAAGTTTTAGCAATTCCGGGAACTCCTTCAAGAAGCAAATGGCCATCAGAGAGCACTCCAATAAGAAGGCTATTGATAAGGTGTTCTTGTCCGACAACAATTTTGCCGATTTCTTGTCTAACACGCTTTAAAAGGACTTGAGCATTTTGAATTTGCTGAGGAACAGAATGTGCGTCTGTAGGCATATAACTTATCCTTTGCTGGAAAAGTGATTAGAGCTTGTCATTATTTTTAGAAGCTCTTAATGCCATAAAACGTGATGCGTTGTCTATGCCCTTTTTTATTTTATGCCAATTACTAAAGAATTCTCATGAGGAGATTACGGCAAAAGTGAGAAATCCCACGACTTTAGCCGTGGGATTATGTCAGTTTTGAGCAATTGGACGACTCAAAAGAAAATTTCTCCCATCTTTAGATATTGATTTCTCTTTTGGGAAGGCGGATCGTAAAAGTTGATCCTTTACCAAGTTCAGATTCTAATGTAATGGTTCCAAAGTGTTTTTCTACGATTGTTTTGACAATAGAAAGACCTAACCCAGAGCCACCCATTTTTTGAGAATGCGCCTTATCTACTGTATAAAAACGATCAAAGATATGTTCTTGATCAACAGCAGGAATTCCAATTCCTTTATCTGCTATTTGAATAATGACTTCATGAGGTGTTTCATCCAATGTAATGTTAATTTGAGCTGGAGAATTTGAATATTTTGCTGCATTTTCAATTAGATTCATGATAGCTAATTCAAGCAAATCAATGTCTGCTATTAATGTCACTTCCTCTTTGCGCTTATCAATTGAAACTTGAGCATTGGGGAAAGCTTCTAATAACATCGATTGACAACGTTCGCTTAAATCATAAACATCGCAAAGACTTAAACGCGAAGTAGGAATATTTTCAATATCCGCTAATGTTAATAAGTCTTTAATAAGAGCTGTCATACGATTACAACTGCGCACAATCTTGTTTGTAATTTCACATTGCATTTGATGCGGAAGATCTGGATTATCATGCAATGCTTCAGCAAAACCTCGAATCACTGTAATAGGCGTTTTAAGTTCATGCGAAGCATTAGCAATAAAGTCTCTTCGCATTTCAAAGATTTTATAATGTGCAGTTTTATCTTGTAAAACAAGAACTGCACCTGCGTTATCTTTTTTAGGAGCTGCTACAATATCTAAATAGAGCTTTTTGCCTTCATGATAAAATTCTATTGTATCAGTTAATGGTTTCTTTTCTTGCTGGCATTGTTGGAGCAAAGTATTGCAACGCTCTTGCTGTAAAACAGAGAAATTTTTGCCTATGTAATTTTCAACACGTCGGTTAATCAGCTTAGTTGCGATGTGATTGGTATAAGTAATTTGCATGTGAACGTCAACGGCAATGACTCCTTCTCCTAAGGACTCCAGAATAGTCTCTTTTTCGTTGCGTTCTTTAGTTAAACTATCAATGTGGCTTTGAATTTTTGTTGACAAACTGTTCAAAGTGAATGCCAATTTATTGAAATCGTCGTTTTCATTTCCTCTCCCCAATTCAATTGCAGGCAAGGTGTTTTGTGTTCCTTCTTGATAAGGCTTCACAGCATTAATAATGCGCTGAATCGGTTTGGTTAAATAATGAATGGCAAACCACGTCATGAAACTAAATAACAATAAAATCAAAGTGGCGAGACCCAAAAAACCTATTTCAAAATCGTGAACAATTTCTTTGACATATTGATAAGGAAAAGCGGTGCGTAACACATAGGTGTGTCCATGAAAATCAAATGCTTTGGCGAAATAAGCAAATTTTTGATTGAGAATTTGCGAGTAATCTTCGTGATAACCTAAGTTTTCATGAAAAGCTTGCTCGACTTCTGGATGGTCTACAACGAAATCTTGGCTAAATTTAGGACCAAGCAATCGCTTAGTATGAGAGTCGTAAAGGACCTTATGCTCATGACTAATAATACTGCAGCGAAAGAACATTAAACTCTTTTGATCTTTCAAACGCCTGATTAAAGCATCGTTGTTCGGAGCGTCTTTAATATTAATGATGATTTCTGAAGCACGAGCTTCCATTGCTTGAAGAACAATGCTATGTACCCAACGCGTCACAAAGGGAAACATCGATAAAATAAAGACGAGAAAAACAGTGAGATAGCTCACAAATATTTTTTGCCTAAAACTGAACATAGAGCCTTTAAATCGAGATAAATTTTAAATAAAAAATAGAATATAAATAATAATAAAGTAAAGTTAAATATTGATAAGATTGTAATTAAGAATAAATTAAGAGTTGTCAAAGCTCCTTTAGTGGCATCCTCTAAGAGTCATCTGCTCGTTTTTATAGGAGATGCTGATCAAATTATTAACTATTCTTTATTAATCACTTATATCTATTAAACGCTTGTTTTTTTATAAATCTTGCTATGGTGAATTATTAATTTAATATCAGACTAATATTATTAATAATAAACATCTGTATTTTGTGGTATTTTAATTATATTAGTAAAATTAGTAAATAAAATAGAGATTGAGTAATGAAATTTTAGAATTGGAAAGCCTCGCATTCAAAAGATTGTCAGTCGGTCAATAGGTACATAAAATCTAACGTGCTCATTAAAAATGGTTAGACGAGAAAGCAACATGTTTGAGAATAAGCAGATTTTGCTCGTTGAATAAATCAAATTTTTTAATCTCCTTAGTAAAATTAAGGATTTTAAATAGATTTAATTTTATAAAATTAAATATTTGATTTAATTCTTGCGAAAATGTTTAATCTATGTTATATTAATTAATATGTCGCTTTAATAATTTTAAAATTTTAACTTTTAGATATTTAATATGAAAATAAATTATGTTAATTTGTCTCGAAATTTTATATCTCACGTTTACAGTCAGAATTCGAATAAATTAGATAAATTGAAAATTCTGACAGCAGGGGTAGCTCTGTTTATTTTCGCTTTGGGAATTGTCCAACTAGTTCGCTGGAGTAAAGCTTGGGTTGTTAAAGTCAAGGCAAATTCAACTAAATCACAGCAAGTTTTTAAAAATATTGTTCCTGAATCTGAAGAAATCTCTGCGAAAGAACCGTCTAAGAGACAACCTCCTGATTGGTATATAAAGCTTGCTAATGGAGGAGAAAGCCCACCTATTAAAAAAAGTCCGAGTGATCCTGTGATTGCTCCGCAGCCTATTATTCAGCCGACCCCTATTATTCCAGTAAAGCCTCCTATTGTGCTAAAACCTGCAGGCCAACCAAAACCGCAAGATCAGCTTTCACATCTAGAAAAAATGATAGATGATTTATCAAAAAGTAAATCTAATTCTTTGTTAAGTAAAAAGGTGGCCTTGTTCAAACAAGCTTTGCAGCGTTTTAATAAGCATAAGTTTTCTAATGTTATGCAGACTTTTAGGCTTAGAGATCCGAGTGAGTTTGAATTAAATTCTAAAAAAGTTCCTCTGTACTTCAAACAAGTTTTTAATGATCAAAATCTTTTACAATTAAGTGTAACTGCCGAATTTTATGACTATTTGCCCGCTCATTCTGAAGAAGATGAATTAGAGACTTATTGGGTTGATTTTGCAAACGCGAGTTTAGGTGGAGGGTGTTTTACAGAAGGTTTCGTTCAAGAAGAAATTATGGTTGCTGAAATGCCTGATTTAGCCAATCACATCGCTGGCCAACCGAGTAAAAAGAAAAAGGGGTGGTGTGATATTGCGATACGAAACGGTGATCCTAATAATAGAAACCGCGTGTTGCAGGGAAATCCTAATCCTTACTTAATGAAGAATGTTCATCGTGTTCAGAGCGTCGACAACCAAGTAGCATATGGAGATAAATTAAAAAGTGTTGATGCAACCACGCTTCTAAACACAACGAAAGAATTAAATCCTCCTCAAACGGTCAATCTTCTCGCTATTGCTGCTCCTAAGTTATATACACAAAACCTCGATGAGCAATGGGATAAAAACACGCTTAACGATCTCTTTAATACTCTTGTTTCTGGTTTTACTTTAGTTAAAGAACAGGCACAACAGCCCTTTGTTATTCACTCAGGAAGAATTGGATGTGGGGCATTTAATAACAATATTGAAGCTGTTTACTTGCTTCATTGCTTAGCTGCCCAGCATTTAGGCATCCAGGTTGTTTTACATGGCTATTCTCAAAAGGATGCTCAAAAATTTCAGCAAGCTTGGGAAAATATAGCACCTCAATTAAACGGCTTATCGTTAGAAGAATGCATTCAGAAAATTTCTGATATGTATATCAAAACGACATAACCATTTATCTAACATGATTTGCTTTTGAATGAGTGGAAGGAATGGTCAAATTTTCATATCCATTCTCCGTAATCAAAATGGTGTCTTCCAAACGAACTCCTCCTATTTGGGGTAAGTAGATTCCTGGCTCAATAGTGATCACCATGCCGGTTTGTAAAGGCATGGTGCTATAGAGGCCAATATCTCGAATAGTAGGAGGTTCATGAATATCTAATCCCACTCCATGTCCTAAGCTATGCGTAAAATGCTCTTTATAACCTTTGGAAGCAATGTGTTCACGAGCCGCGCGATCTAAATCTCCGATTAAAGTACCAGGACGGCAAAGAGCAAAAGCTCGATTTTTGGCTTCTTCTACAATGGAATAAATCTCTTGGATGAGTGGAGAAGGAGTTCCAAAAAAGACGACGCGTGTCATATCAGAATGATAATGAGACAAGACAACACCAATATCAATCAAAACTGATGTGTGTAGCTGAAGCTTAGTAGGCCCTGCTCGGTAATGAGGCATAGAACCATTAGCGCCAAAAGCAATAATAGAATCAAATGCCAGACGGCTTGCCCCCTTTTTTTTCCAAAAGAATTCTAATTCGAAAGCTAACTCAGCTTCTGTTATACCGTCTCGCAGTAGAGAGACCACATATTCATAACCTTGATAACCTAACTGAGCGGCATTGCGCAGGCAAATAATTTCCTCTTCATCTTTAATTAAGCGAAGTTGTTGAACAAGCGATTCAACAGGAACAATTTCTAAATCATAAGATTGTGATTTCAGGTTGGTTGCAAGTTGATTTAATGTTAAAAATGCTTGATAGATTGTCTGATGTTTATCAAAACCTAAATAGTGAATATTTCCGCTTGTGATGCATTCCTTGAGAATGTCTTCTTTTAAAAGATAAACAGGATAAAGAAGTTGTTGGGAACTGCGTTCGAAGTATCTACCATCAACAATAAGATAGGCTTCTTGCTGTGTAATCAGAAGTTTGCCAGCAGATAATTCAAGACCTGTGAGATAAAAAAGATGCGTGGGATGTTCAATTAAGAGAGCATCGCATGGCTGTGAACATAAAAGACGGCGCAAGCGCTCAAGACGCATGGCATAGTTCATGGCATTTTCCTTCTTTTTATTAACAATTCAAAACAGGATGGGAAGGATAAACAGGATAGAGGCATCAATAAAAATTTATCCTGTCTATCTTTTCCATCCTGTTCTTTTATCTATCTTAATTTTAACGAAACCATTTGGCGATTTCATCAGGAGCTAAGTAAATACAGGTAGGTTTTCCCATTGGACATTGTGAAGGCATTTCGCAAAGAAACAGTTGTTGAACAAGTCCTTGAGCCTCTTCAGTTGTTAATCGCTTAATCGTTGGAAGCGAGGCACGGCAAGCTGCTAAAGCCAAGTGCTCTTCTTTTTGCTTTTGTAAACGACGTGATGTTTGCATTTCAACTAAATCTTGAATGAGAAGATTTAAACATGTTTGAAGTTGATCTTGTTTAAGAAAAATTGGAAAGGCATCCACTACAAAAGCATGTTCTCCAAACTCACGTAAACCAAATCCCATTTGATTAAGAAGCGGCAGATATTCGCGCATTGCTTGGGACTCGGAGACAGTGAGTTGCAAAGTGAGTGGAATGAGAAGAGGTTGTGTTTCTTTTTCAGAAGCTCGTTTTAGCAATTTCTCATAATGAATACGGGAAAAAGCAGCGCGTTGGTCTAAAAGGACAAGCCCTCCCTCACGTTTGTCTGTCGCAGATCCTAATAATTTCTTACTCAAGTGAAAAGGATCTAAGACACAATAGCCAACTAAAGTTGTTAACACGCGAGGAACTGCGGGGGGAATATGTGGAGATGTCAAAAGAGAGGATGGGTTCAAAGCTGGCGGTTTTGATAGCGTAGGATAGGTTGGTGGAATGGAAGGAATTGCAACCTCTCGAACAAAACTAGGCGAAGGCTCAGTTATAGATAGCGGAGCTTGAGCAGAAGCGGGTTCATCAATAATTGCAACAGGTTTAAATTCCCATTGCTCTTCTTGCACAACTGGAGGAAGTTTCGGAGTCGGAGATAAAAGAGAAGCATAAGGAGTCCAAAAAGGAGGAACAGGCACATGATCTTCAGAAGCAGAAGGCAAAGAATCGATTCTTGCCTGTCCTTGCTCTTGCCGCAGAGCAGTTTGAATAGCATGAATAATGGCTTCTTTTAATTGATGCTCTTGCCGCAAGCGTACTTCTTTTTTTTGTGGATGAACATTAACATCTAGCAGAGAACCAGACATGCGAAGATGCAAAACAAAAAGAGGATAACGATGATTGGGAAGCATCGTGCCATATCCTTCTCGTACAGCTGAAGCGATTAAAGGAGAAACCACCAGGCGTTGATTAATAAAAAGATGTTGTCCTGTTCGATTTGGTTTATGAGAAGTCGGCGAGCCAATAAAACCCTCTAATTCATAAGGGGCCTGCTGAAACTTTAAGGGTAAAAGAGCTGAAGCATATTCTTTGCCTAACACGCAATCTAAACGCTTACCTAGCAGCTCATGAAAAGAAAGAAGTTGAGAAGAACTTAAAGTTGTTTTTAAAAGGGATTTTTGATCGCTAATGAGTTCAAATTGAATATGAGGATGAGCCAAAGCTAAAAGCCCCAGCATTTTTAGAATTTCTTGTGTATCAAAAGAAGGTGATTTTTGGAATTTACGCCGAACAGGAACATTAAAAAATAACGATTTGACCTCAATTGTTGTCCCAGGAGAGCGAGCTGCCGAAGAACAAGAAATCAACTGTCCTCCATCCACAACAATTAACGTTCCTTCCTCTTTTTTTGCTCCATCTTCTAAACGGGGGCATGTTAAAAGAGTGAATTTGGAAATAGCAGCAATCGAAGGAATCGCCTCTCCTCGAAATCCCATTGTCAAGAGCTCTTGGATATCTTCAACTTCGCGAATTTTAGAAGTCGCATGCCTTTCTAAGCAAAGAAGAGCATCATCATGCGACATGCCACATCCATCATCTGAAATGCGGATGAGTTGACGACCACCTTCTTGAATTTCTACACAAATGCTTGTTGCTCCAGCATCCAGAGAGTTTTCTACTAATTCTTTCACCACAGAAGAAGGATTTTCAATCACTTCACCTGCAGCGATTTTATTAATTGTTTGATCGCTTAGAACGCGGATTTTAGAAAGTGCCATGGAACAATCGTGAGTGAGATAAATGAATCAATGGTATCAAAACTTCGATATTAAACTCAAACAGCAGAATTTAAAATAATCAATCATTCATTAAGAAAAAAATTAGATAAATGGTTTAAAAAATTTAGAGTGTTTTCTAGATAAGCTAACAAAGTAGTTATTTGCAAACAATATTAACAATAAATTTGTTTTTAATTATTAATTTCAAAATCAGAATAAATAAAACTCGTTGAGTTTATATATAGCTAGTTGATATTCTATCGGAAATTTTTTTTCCTGTCTTAAAAAATTAATTCGGCTGTGCTGAGATAAATAACTTGTCTTGCACATATCCTCAAATTTTTAGGGCTTAATGATTCGCTCTAAAAAACAATTATTTTAATCCCTGGTAGGTTGAATGTAGTGATACATTCAGAAGATAATATCAAATGAAGGAATCGTCCATGTCATCTATTAATTCTAGTTTCAATTCTTCATTTTCCAACACTCAATTGGAGTCTGTTAATGCAGCGCATTCTCAGGAAAAGCCTGCTGTTTCAACACAAACTCCTGCATTAAACTCAACGAGTTTGATTGGGAAGCAAGTGCTATCAGCGAGTCAGCAAGTGGAAACAAAGACAGAGACAACAGACGTTGAGAGAAAAACGTTATCGTCTGAAAAAGTGCAACTCAATGAAAAAGAACCAAAAAATCCTCAAAAGAAGGAAAAAGGCTTTTTGTCTAAAACAGCCTCAAAACTTATGTCAGGTTTTGAAAAAGCCATTAAACCCAAAACGTCAACTGTCAATTCTGATAGTCCCTTCATTTCATTGCCTCCTTCGCCATTGGTAAAAGAGTTGTTAATTGATGAAAATGAGCCTGAGGGATTGCGTGGTGAAGAATGGTTAAAAATCGTCACAGATTTAAAGCATTATACAGGGCCTCGAGCTCAAGATTTAAGAGAAAATTTGACCCACCGCTATTTCTTCTTTATAACCATTGAAGAATTAATGACTGCTTTCAAAGATTCTTTATTGAGTCAAAAAACGCCTTTAGATGCCATGCAATATTTTGAGTTGATGAAGGCTTTTATTTTAGATCCTGACTTGCATGAAGAAGAATTGAAAAAACCTGAAGTCGAAGATTGTCTCTTAGCCATTCATCAACATTTTAAAGATCTTGCCAAAAAAGAAGATGGTGAATCATTTCGTGTGCTTGATAGGAAAGCTTCTCAATTAGTCATGGATTTTTATTTTCGCTCTCATTCAAAAGAATTATTTTTCTTCTTTAAAAAGTTGCAAATCGATTCAAGATGGGTGCTAGAAAGCACAGAGCAAATGGAAAGCTATGCAAAAGACATTCTCTTTTCTCAAGCGCAAGAAAAAAACGGACAATTTATCGTTGAATTTCAGAAATTAGTTCACGACTTAGAAGAATTGAGAAAATCAGGCGATTTATCTAGCAACATCCATTTAAGCGCACAGGCCAAGCTATGGGCAGCGTCTGAGGGACTGAGCAAGCGAATCGCCACTTCTACTGGAAGGCTAGAATTGTCTGATTTGACTAAAAAATCTAAAGGAAAACAAGATGCTTTGACTGAAAATTTCTTAGATACTTTCTATTTAAAAGAGTTATTTGCTGATTACCACAGTAAAAAAATCATCGATTTAAACCTATGCTTTTCAGATTCGCAAGAAACCGGTGTGGTGTTGGCTGCTCAAGACATTGTCTGTATCCAGCGTAAACTGCTGCAACAATTAACTCCTTTAGAGCTTAGTGGGGTTTTTTCAGATACCCTACAGAAGAAAGTCAAGCTAAACATTGGAAACTTTCATTCTCGCCTGGTTTTTTGGGTAAGAGAAACACTTTTGGCTGCAGTTGGTATTGAGGAAAGATTAAAGCGAATCGATTTCTTTTGGAAACTGCGAGATCAACTATTAGATTTAAAAGATTATGGGTCTTGTAATGCCATTCACAATGGCCTAGCGTTGAGGAAAACAGTAGCCATGGATGTGTATGTAAAAGAGGAACTATCAAGGAAAGAAACAAACGAGTTTTATGATCAACTCTTTAATCCTTTAAGAAGGTTTTTGAATCTAAGAAAACGAATTGAAGCGGACAAAGCTACTATTGAGAAGTGTCTGGAAAACATTAAACGGTTTGAAGAAGCTATTCCAAATCAAAAACTTGAACTTAAAAACGAAATGGAAAAAGAAGAAGAAAATCTGCTTTCAGAAAAACTAGAAGAGAGTGCTTATCTTCCTTTTATTCCTACTGTATTAACTGCATTAAGGGACAAAATAGAGCACGATTTAGGTGTCAAATTGGCAACAGAAGGACAAGTTATCAACGTTTTCTATGAGGATATGCAAATTTATCAAAAACTTTTTAATGAATTGAAAATACCGGCCTCGTTGCCTTCTTCTTTTAAAGAATTGAACACCAATTTGGCTTTATTGTTATGCTCGGTAAGAACAGATGAAGATAGAGACAATGAGATCTTTGAAGAAACAACGAAAATTAATCAGAAAGATCAAAATTGGGTGAGGCTGAAAGACTTTCCTGAAAAAGATCTCTGAAAATTAAAAATTTAATCCATTTTATAGAAGATGTCATCCTTAGATTTGGAGAAAATGATTCAAATCTAGGGATGTTTATTAAATACGTCAGTGAACTTGTTTGACGACAGTCAAATCAGTCATTTCCCTTCTTATCGTAATAATGAGTTGTAAATTCATTCTTGCTCCTTTAGGTCAAATGAAGTACATTTAACAAGCTTAAAATCTCGTTAATGAAGATTGATAATTAAAACACAAAATTTTGTTTTATTGTTTAGTTGTTATTTAATGTAAAATTTTAATAGTTATAAATTTAATCTTGCCCGTTGATAAAAGTTGATTGTGTTTTTATAATAAAGCTAGACTATTTGAAATTAATTTGTTGCAATTTCGTTGACATGATAAAAAAATAACATTTTATGACAGAAGCGTTGATTCAAGCTAAATCTATTGTTTCTAGACTTGTGAGGGCAGGTTTCATTGCTTACTTCGCTGGAGGATGGGTACGCGACTACGTGATGGGGCATCCTTCTGAAGATATTGATATTGCAACAAACGCTTCGCCTGCTGAAATTATGGATCTTTTCCCCAATACCATTTTAGTGGGACTTGCCTTTGGCGTTGTCATTGTTGTCATGGAAGGGCATCAATTTGAAGTTGCGACTTTTCGCAAAGATCTACGATATGTAGATGGAAGGCATCCAGAAGGCATTGAAATGTCTACGCCGTTAGAAGATGCCTTGCGTCGAGATTTCACGATTAATGGAATGTTTTATGATCCTTTAGAAGAAGTGATCCACGACTATGTCCATGGACAAGAAGATATTCGCTTGGGTGTCATTCGGACTATTGGAGATCCCCACGAACGTTTTTTCGAAGACCGCCTGCGCATGTTGAGAGCCTTTCGTTTTTCTACTCGCTTTGCTTTTGCCATTGACCCTGAAACGCAAGAAGCAATTCGTGAAAATGCTGAAAAACTTTTTCCAGCTGTTGCAATGGAACGTGTGTGGCAAGAATTTAATAAGATGGTTGCCTATCCTCGTTTTGATCAAGCCCTTGTTGACATGCATCGCTTAACTCTGCTAGATGTAATTTTTCCTGAAATCCGAGGAATGCATATTAAAGAATTGCGTCAGAAAGTGCAAAGATTTGCTTATTTTCCAGTTGGTTGTCCTACGATTCTTTATTTAATGGAAATCTTGAACGACCTCTCATTCGAACAAAGAATGGAGATTGCTAAGCGCCTTAAAGCTGCGAATAAAGACATTAAATTGCTCGAGTTTATGGAAAGACTAGATCAAGCCATTAGACAAGAACAGCAAACTGGTACAATGGATTTACACCGTTGGGCCCATTTACTAGCTCATTCGGATTGGGAATTAGGAGTCAAAGTTCTAGCTGCCCGATATGTTGATTCACAACCTGAAAAGTTTTATCACAAGTATGAAGAGCGTTTTCAGAAGCTTGAACCGCATATTCGGCGGATTAAAATAGGTAAGCCCTTAATTTCGGCTACTTTGCTTCAAGAGCATGGCATTAAACCGGGAAAACGGATGGGGGCGTTGCTTAAAGAGGCTGAATGCATTGCGATCAATGAAAATTGGCAGGATCCAGCACCTGTTCTAGCCAAACTGACCACATTACCTTTATGGAAGGGTGAGTTATGACAGAACAGCGATCGATAACAAGCTTGCAGCATCCTTTAGTGAAACATTTTGTTAAATTGCGTACAGATCATGATTATAGATATGAGCATCAAGCTTTGGTATTTGAAGGGCTTAAACCAATTCAAGAAGTCTCTTCATTGATTACGAAAGTGTTATATACTTCAAATTATGCTTCTGTTGCGCTATCCATTCCAGGAGAAAAATGGCAGATCACCGACGCCGTACTACGTAAAATATCTGGTATGACCTCGCCAGAAGGAATGATAGCTGAAATTCGCATGCCTGCTTTTGTTTCACTTGACAAAACAAAGCAAGTCTTGGCATTGGATGGAATTAGTGATCCGGGTAATTTGGGAACGCTTTTGCGAACAGCCCTTGCTCTAGGGTGGGAAACTGTTTATTTTTTGCCTGGGTGTTGCGATCCTTTTAATGAGAAAACTTTGCGTGCAGCGCGTGGCGCTCACTTTAAATTAACTCTTGCAAGAGGCTCGGCAGAGGAACTACAGCAATGGGTGCAAATAGAAAAAGCTCAAGCTTTAGTTGCCGATCTTAAAGGAAAAGCTCCCCATTCGATTCCAGCTGCTTCACAGCGCTTATTGGTATTGGGAAATGAGGCGCATGGCGCTTCTCTAGCGGTGAAAAATTTTTGCCAGCCTGTGACTATTCCGATGCCAGGAGAAATGGAATCATTGAATGTTGCAATAGCAGGAGGTATCCTCCTTTATCTTTTGTCAAACCATATACGATGATAGGAAGTTGTTATGAAAGAACAAGATGAATCTTCTAAACCGCATCGTTGGATTTCTTGTCCCATTGAAGAAGAATATATCGGCCAGAATCGTAAGGAAGGCAAAATCAAGCGTAAAATGGCAAAAGCTAAAGATCGCTCTAAATTTAAAAAAACAGATCAAGAAAAGTACTTAAAAAGTTTAGAAAAAGATCAAGAAGCCAAATTAAGCAAACAAGATTGGTTGGAAGGGCGTGTATTGTCTATTATGCCTCAAGGAATTATTGTGGATTGGGAAGGGCAAAGAATTAGCTGTGTGTTAAAAGGACTTCTTAAAAAAGACAAAACGCATGCCAAAAATTTAGTTGCGGTGGGTGATTTTGTCTTGTTCGAGAAAACAGCAGAGGGAGAAGGGATTATTGGCCATGTCAAGCCACGACGTACCATTCTTTCGCGAGCAGACAATTTATCACGACGTAAAGAACAACTCATTGCCGTTAATATTGATCAAGTCATCATTACTGTTTCTGTTGTGAATCCTCCTCTTAAGTCTTCCATCATTGATCGTTACATTATTGCGACACGCAAAGGTGGCATGGATCCCATCATTGTGATTAATAAAATTGACCTTCTTGACGATCTTGAAAATTATGATCCTGCCTTTTTAGAACAAGAAAAAGAATTATACGATGAAGCTGTGCGAGCTTACGCAGCAGCAGGTGTTCCTTTAATTTCTGTCAGTACTGTTCAAAACATTGGAATAGATGAATTGAAAAAAGAAATGAGTGGAAAAGCATCTGTTTTTTCAGGACAATCGGGGGTGGGAAAATCATCTTTGATTAATACGATTACAGGACTGCAATTGCGTATTGGAGATGTTGTTGAGAAAACAAAAAAAGGGTCACATACCACAACGACGACGCAATTAATTCCTCTAGAGTTTGGAGGATGGTGCGTAGATACTCCTGGAATTAAGAGTTTTGGTGTTTGGAATCTGGATCACGAAGAAGTCGAAGGTTATTTTCCAGAAATTCATGAAATGGGTCTAGAATGCAAATTTGCTGATTGTACCCACACGCATGAGGATCGTTGTGCTGTCATAGAAGCTTTAGAGCAAGGAAAATTGTCACCCCTTCGCTATGAATCTTATCAAGCATTAAGAGAAAGCATTGGAGAGGAACACATCCGGCGTTAAGACTTTTAAAAAGTCGGCTTGATTGTATCATTCTTTATTTTATTAGCCATGATGTACTAAGAGCCTGTTTCATCGCTGCTATAGAGCGAATCCTCTTTACAATAAATTTATTTAAAAACGTTTGTATTTTAATTATAGATATGTTATCTTATTGTTTAATTTTATAATTTTTTTTATTTTTAATAAAGCAGGCAATATGGTTGATTTTATAAAGCGCACATTAAATCAATTTTCTCAAGTTGATTCTGAATCTTTAGGAAAGACCGAGGGATTTTTAGGAAAAAAATCTTATTTATCTTATAACGAGAAATCGGGTTGGGAAATATTATATTTAACCCTATTTCAACGATTAAGCAGGTTTTTATTTGGATCTTATCAATCTACTCATTTAAAAAATGTCGCACATGTCCTTAGTCGAGAAACTCAGGACTTAAATCCTATTTTAATCAAACGAATGGAAACGATTTGGAATAAAACGTATCCGAGATTAACTTGTCCATTCAAAACTGCCAATCAAAGTTCTCCTATACCTAAAACTCCTTCTGGTAAAGAACCAAATATTCTATTTCCTTTAAAGACGGAAGAAAAGTTTGATGTGCTTTTAAAGACAGAAGAAGATTTAAAGACGGAAGAAAAGTTTGATGTGTTAGAAGATCCTGATACATTAGAAGAGCAAGATGAA
Source organism: Parachlamydiaceae bacterium (assembly GCA_044226925.1). GTDB lineage: Bacteria > Chlamydiota > Chlamydiia > Chlamydiales > Parachlamydiaceae > JANWJE01. The sequence goes on along the minus strand of JBGAGC010000001.1, from coordinate 448,005 downwards.
ATTGAACAAAGCAAATTTGTTAAGAATCCATCCCCTTTAGTTGATCCAAAAGCTTCTATAGATCAAATTAAACCTGACAAGAGCGTAGCGGGTAAACATTACAAAGGTTTGCCAGGTGAATGGTATCAAATGACGACCTCTCAAGTAAAAGAAGATGCCACTAATGCCTGTACATCTATTGCACTTTTTACGATAAATGAGATCTTAGCTAATCCAGCAAATTTTAATCCTGAAAGTTTTTTTAATCAGTGTATTATAGAAGGAAGCAAAAAACATTTAAAAAAATATGGAAAAGAGCCGCTTAACCGCTTTCCCGCAGAAGTGATTAAAGATCTTAATCTCCAACATCTGAATCAATCCATTGAACTGACTTATGACCCTGAACTCATCATGATTTCAGATGATGCACCTATTTCTAGAGAAGATTTAACGGATAAAGCCATACAACAAGTATCAGGAAAACCTTTTGTAGCGACTTTGAATGACGGAAGAGAAACAATTGCTTTATATTATAAAAGCGCTCAAGAAATTTATGTTTTAGATTCTCACGAGAGAACTTTTCGTGGGAAAAATCATGAGCAGATTAATTTATCAGAGTCTTATGTAGTCAAATTGACAAGTAAAGCTGAATTAGATGATTTCTTATTTAATTACCGCTACTGGTTTGACATGGAAGCTCAATTAGAGGTTGACGATGGATTTGGTCTAACCCTGAATAATGGAGCTAACCAAATAGAAATGACTATTTTTCCAGTTAATCCTTAAAAATCCATCATTTATTCACTTAGAAGCAAATGTGGATTTTTAATGCCAAGTGTAAGAACATTGAAAATTCTTACACTTGGCTACATTGATTTTAATGTTGAAAGAATGGTTTTAATTGAAATCACTTTTTCTCAATAGATGGTTTGCTCGCTAAATTGTATTTGAGCCAAATGATTTGCTTTAATAAACAAAGCATGATTCGCTGGATGGGGTGCTAAATCTAAACCCTTTTCTGAGCAAAATTTCTGAAATCCAAGATCTGCAAATAATTGATTAAGTGTAAGGTCATTGGCAGTCAGCCTATCATCAACATATTTTCCATTGATAAGAGCGGAAAACATAAGGTCACCTGTTGAAGGATCTTGTCTTATTAACCATATTTGTGAAGAGCGTTTACTTTGTTCTTTCAATAAGTGTTCTGCTTCAGTTTTAGAACAAGAACCTATATTTAAAATATGTTTATTGAGTGGAACATCAAGGCTAATTAAATCAGGATCAAGTGAATCTGTTTTAGATGAACTATTGGGATATTGAAATATTTCCTGACGAGTTTTAGCTTTACCAGCAGGTCTAAAAATTATCTTATCGCCAGTGTGATGATGACGGCCTTCTACTCGCTTTTCATATCCATTTTCTCGTCCATCCCAGCGGCTGACTGGAGCAACGCGGCCTATGACTTCACAGTCTATTCCTCTTTCCTGTAAAAGGTGGCACAGTTTAGAAGAGAATGATTCATTTCCTTTAGCAGAATGTGCTCCTCCATAGCAAGCCACTACACTAATGCGCAATTTTTGAGAAGATTGAGAATCTTTTAATTGAGGAGCATGTTTGGCGATCATGTCCGCAAATTGTTCAGCTGTTATTTTTACGCCTTCATCGGAAATGATATAGTGTTTTCCTTTATTACAGTGGCCAATCATATAGATTCGCGATTGATGAGAAAGCTGTTGAAAAAATTGACTTTGTTCTTTTGACAATTGGTCGAGATGTTGGTTTCTTAAATCAATGGTATGAGAATTTAACTGTCGCTTTTTAGCCTTTCCTGTTAGTCCCTTGGCCGAATTTCCACTTCCTAAATTTAAAATGAGTTGATGATCGTAATTTTTTTTAACAGATTTTGGCTGTTTTTTTATCTTTTGAGAGAGGGTCTTATCCTGTTCAAGAAGAAACGTTCCTGCTTGAATAAGAAATGAGATGCTGTGAGATTGATGTTGAATAGATTCATCAAGTCTTCTCACATCAATTAACCCCCAAGGCATTTTCACGGCATAAGAAATGGCTCCTTCTTGGGATTCGCTAGGCCATACTCTAAAATCATAATCTGGGGCGTTTTTTAGAGCTGTTTCTACATCCTGCTTAGAAGTCACTAATTTACCTTGCCCCCAAAGCTTCAAAAGTTCATCTCTATGATCAGGCGAAAGAGCTGTTTTATTAAGTTTCATAAGAGAATGAAAGGCAGAAGAGGTCACGAGGAAACTTTTTGTTTCAGTTCCTAATTTTAATAGACACGTCATTTTAGGATAGACTCCCTTCGCCATTTCATCCATAGCTAAGTGCATATCATCAACAAAAATGCGATAGTCAAAGTCTTTTTCTAATGGCTTTTCATTAAGTTTTAAATCGTCTGGATGCCCTTCTACTAATTTCTTTTGGGCTTCTAAAATTAAAAATGTGCGCAAAACATCTTGTGGCTGATCTAATTGATTTAATAACTTTAATAATCCGGGAAAAGTATTCTGTTTCAATTGAAAGGCAGATATTTTAATTTTAGCATTTTTCTCATCTTGAATTTTAATACCAAAAGACATGTTTTCTGAATCCCTGGAACTTGGCCAAACATAAAATGATCCTATAGGTTGATTTTGAAGAAGTTGACGTGCTTCGTCTAATGAAGCTGCCGCTCTTTTGTGTAAGAGGCAGTTTAAGAAAATTGTCTTCGTGTCTTCCGAAGCAAAACCTTCAATTTTGGCTTCCAACGTTTGATAAAGTTTTTGTATATCTGCATCAGAATTCTTATGAATTTGTTGAATCAATTCTTGGCTGGATAATGACAAAGGGCTAATAGGCTTTTCAATGATCTCTTCCGCTTTTGAATCTTTAGCTAATTCCTCGGAAGATTGCTCATCCTTTTCCTCTAAAAGCACATCCTCTTCTAAAGGCAAATCTTTTGGTTGTTCTAAAATTTGATCTTTGTGATTTTGAGACTGAGGATTAAAGTCTGCTTTTCTTTTTTGAAGCGGGACATCTTTTCCCTTCATCTTGAAAGATTTTTGCGATTGTGAATGAGGAGCTTTAAAATTAAAAAATGTACAGATTGCATGATGAATTCTTTCAAGAACAGGCCATTCACCGCTGAACAATTTTTTTATCTTACGATAGGCTAAAACAATAGGATTCCAAGTAAACTGAATGTTTGAGGCATTCTCTTTCATTCTTTTCACATATTTTTCATGAGAGCCTTGAATGGGTGAAGACGGCTGAAACTCCGTCCTATCAAGTTGTCCAGAAAATATTTTATTCATGCTATCTATTCATTAAATTGATTAATAATAAACAATTGATTTTATTATGTTTAGTTTTTTTAAGATAAATTATAAAATATAACTGTTTAATTTATGATTTTTATTAATTTATGGTTAATTTTAATTAAATTGTAGAGGTTTATGATTTATAAAATTAATATTTTATGCTATACCAACGAGAATTCAAAAATTGAAATTTCGGTTAGCGTGAAAGTTACCAAGGCTAAAGCATCACGAAAAGGTCAATATTCGCCCTCAATATTGACCTTTTCGTGATGCTTTAACCTTGGGGCTTTGACGCAGCCCAAATTTCAATTTTTGAATTCTCTTCGGTATACAGCAAAAGAAAAATTTTAAGCCTATCTTTAACTCAAAATATTTGTACTTAAAGTAAATGATCCTTATGTTTGATCTAGAATAGATAGAGGAAAAGATATGTCATATATTCGATCAGTTAAAGGCAGAGAAATTTTAGATTCAAGAGGCAATCCAACAGTAGAAGTAGAGATTACAACAGATCAAAATATTTCGGTTAAAGCAGCGGTTCCCTCCGGAGCTTCAACAGGAGAGCATGAAGCGCTAGAGCTTCGAGATGGTGACTCTCAATATTATTTTGGCAAAGGTGTATTGAAAGCTATTGCTAATGTCAATGGTCCTCTTGCGCAACTTCTTCTTGGCGAGCATGTTTGTGAACAAGAGCGTCTTGATCAGCTGATGGTAAAGGCCGATGGAACAGAAAACAAATCTCATTTTGGAGCGAATGCCATTCTTGGGGTTTCTTTGGCTTTGTCACGTGCTGGCGCTTTAACGACTAAACTTCCTCTTTACCGTTATATTGGCGGTGCCCATGCGCATGTACTTCCTTGTCCCATGATGAATATTATTAATGGCGGAGCGCATGCGGATAATACTTTGGATTTTCAAGAATTTATGATTCGTCCTATAGGGGCAACCACTTTTCGGGAAGCAGTTCGTTGGGGAGCAGAAGTTTTTCATACGTTAAAAAGTTTGCTCAAAAAAGAAGGGCATATTATTGCAGTTGGCGATGAGGGGGGATTTGCTCCACGGTTAAAATCAAATGAAGAAGCTTTAGATTTGATTGTATTAGCCATTGAAAAGGCTGGATTTCGTCCAGGAAAAGATATTTCACTAGCGCTGGATTGTGCAGCTTCTGAATTTTATGATCGCGCGGCACATCTTTATATTGAGAAAAAGAAAAAGCAACAGCAAGAAGAGTTTACTGAACGTACAACGGAACAACAAATTGATTACTTAGACCAACTCTGCCGTCATTATCCCATTGATTCCATTGAAGACGGACTAGCTGAGTGGGACTGGAATGGCTGGCAGGCTTTAACGCAGCAATTAGGAAAACGGGTTCAATTGGTAGGAGATGACATTTTCGTGACAAATCCTAAATTTTTGCGTAAAGGAATTGAAATGGGAGTGGGCAATGCTATTCTCATTAAGGTGAATCAAATTGGAACATTATCAGAAACTTTAGAGACGATTAGGCTAGCGCAGACCCATGGGTATGCAACTATTATTTCACATCGTTCGGGTGAAACAGAAGATAGCATTATTGCAGATATTGCTGTTGCAACCAACGCAGGACAAATTAAGACAGGATCGCTTTCGCGATCTGATCGCGTAGCGAAATATAACCGTCTTTTGGCAATTGAAGCAGGTCTAGGACCTGTAGCTGTTTATTCAGATAGCAACCGCTTTCATCAAACGAAAACTAATTCACTTAAGTTACAACATGCGTCAACATGATTTATACAATTGCTTTGTTTGGAGAGGCCGAAAGAGGACAATTTCATACGGCCTACTTTTGCCAAAATTTAGAACAATTAGATGAATATTTCGGTAATCCTCCTCCGAATAGTAAAGGACTTTACTACGCAGTGCAGGCTTTGCTTTTTAAGCGTCATTTAGTTTTTTTTCGAGTGACAGAAGAAGGATTTAGCACACAGGATTATTTAACTGGGGTTCGCTTGCTCGAACAACAGCAATTAATTCCGCAGCTCGATGCTATTTGTATTCCAGGTGTTGGAGATCCCGCTGTATTAAATGCTTTACAGCCCATTTGTCAACATTATCACAGTATTTTGATCTCAAATGAGTCCGATTTCTATGATTATTTAACCTCCTCGAATTCTCAATAAAATAAGTTGATTGAAGCGATAAAAGGTTTGAATAAAGTAGGATCTTTTTGAGATCCTACTTAGGATAAGAAATGCTTAAGATCGACGATCGTTGATTTTGGCTAGAAGACGTAAAATCTCAATATAAAGCCAAATCAGAGTGACCATTAAAGCAAATGCACCATACCATTCCATATATTTAGGAACTCCACCTCGCGAACCTTGTTCGATAAAATCGAAGTCCAAAATGAAATTTAACGCAGCGATCCCAACAACAAAAAAGCTAAAAAGAATACTAAAAATGCCGCTGCCCGTGATAAAGGGGACGTTAATATTAAAAAATCCCAAAATAATGGAAACAAAGTAGACAAGGGCAATAGCTCCTGTGGCAGCGACCACACCCCATTTAAAACGTTCCGTTGGACGGATCCAACCTGATTGATAGGCAACGAGCATGACCAGCAAAGTTGCAATGGATAAACTCACAGCTTGCATAACAATTCCCGGGTAACTTTTCTCAAATATCCCCGAAATTCCTCCTAAAAACAAGCCTTCCATGATTGCATAAAGAGGAGCCGTCATCGGAGCCCAGTTCTTTTTAAAAATGGTTACAAGCGATAAGATAAATCCGCCAATCAATCCGACAAGCATCCATGTTTGAACAGCAGCAGGATTTTGACCGGCTAAGTAAAATTGCCTCCAAACCCAAGCAGCTGGAAGAATAACTAATAGTAAAAGGATTGCCGTTTTATTGACCGTTCCTCGAATAGTCATTGCATTGGATTCGGATACCAATCCAAATCCGCCAGAAAAGGGATTGTTAATTAGTGCTGGATTTGACGATCTCATAAATATTCTCCTTACTTCTAATTCTTGGCTAATGAATAGGCCGCGTCTTCAAAATGCTAGCGCCCTAGTTTAACTTGTTAAATCCTTTTTGACAAGTTGTAGACGAATAAAGTCCCTTGTAAAAGAAGCATTTACAGATTTTTAGTAATATGGGATAATTGGTGTAAGATTTGATGTATAAATCAGTTAGGTTAAAAAAATAATAATTTTTTTTTGATTAAAAATCTTATTGAATGAAGAGCGCTATTTTGATTCGATTTAACGCTTTTAACAGTATTTTTCCTATTTTCTTTCTCTTATCATTCTTTTGTTATTGAACTAAGACTAACCCCAAAATAAAAGCTATTCAATGTTAATGATTTTAAAAAAAGCGTTTGATTGAAACAGCTTTGGACTAAACTTGCTTCTAAATTCCAAGAGTTCTTTAAATCTTTTGAAAGAAAAGACTTATTATTTTAACATTTAACATTACGTTTATTGCATTTTTTTATTTGTTTTGGACGGGAGCTCTCAATACAGGTTATTGCACCTTATTGTGTTCCTAACAATCTGTCGGATGGAGATATGATTTAAGATTTCCCTGACAGGCTCCAAGCTAACGCTCATGAAGAGAGAAATTAACTATGTTTGGATTCCTCAAGAAAATTTTTGGTAGTGCACATGATCGCCTCTTAAGTAGGTATCGCAAAATTGTCCAAGAGGTTAATCGGTGGGATAATCAATTTTCATCTTTAACAGATGAACAACTACGTGCAAAGACAAATGAGTTTCGTCAACGTTTGCAAAAAGGTGAAACATTGGATCATCTTTTGCCCGAAGCTTACGCTGTGGTCAAAAATGTTTGCCGACGTTTGAACGGAACAGAAGTGCATGTATCCGGCTATAACCAAAAATGGGATATGGTGCCTTATGATGTTCAAATCTTAGGTGGAATTGCGATGCATTATGGTACTATTGCTGAAATGCATACGGGGGAAGGAAAGACGCTGACAGCTGTTATGCCCCTTTATCTTAATGCGCTCTCAGGCAAACCGGTTCATCTTGTCACTGTTAACGATTATTTGGCTCAACGTGACTGTGAATGGGTAGGAACAATTCTGCGTTGGTTAGGACTGACAACAGGCGCTTTGACAAATAGCGTTCCCATTGAACAACGCAAGCAAGTCTATGCTTGTGATGTTGTGTATGGAACATCTTCTGAATTTGGCTTTGATTATTTGCGCGATAACTCGATGGCGATGAGCAAAGACGATCAAGTTCAAAGAGGCTTTTATTTTGCGATTATTGACGAAGTCGACTCCATTTTAATTGACGAAGCACGTACGCCTTTAATTATTTCGGGACCTGTTCCTGATAGCCGCCAAATGTATGATGAATTGAAAGAGGGAGTGGCGGAATTGGTGCGTCGCCAGCGTGATCTTTGCAACCGCTTTGCAACAGATGCCCGTAAGGTATTAGATCAACCTGCGAATCCCAACGTCAAGAAAGATAAGAAGCAAGAAGAAGCCGAGCAAGAAGCTTATCGCAAATTATGGTTGGTCGGAAAGGGAACTCCGCAAAATAAAGTGTTGAAACGGGCAAAAGAAAATCCCGATATTCGTGCTGCGATTGATAAATGGGATCTTTATTACCATGCTGAGCAGAATAAAGATGAGCGTAATAAGGCCTTAGCTGAGCTCTATATGATCGTTGATGAAAAAAGCAACGAATATGAATTAACGGATAAAGGAATAGGAGCTTGGCAAACTTATACAGGTGGAATTGGCAGCCCTGAAGATTTCATCATGATGGATATCAGTCATGAGTACATCAAAGTTGATGAAAATCCAGAGCTAGATGAAGAAGCTAAAATGGCTCGCAAGCTAGCCATCCGAGAAGAAGATGCTAAGCGAAAAGAGCGGGCTCATAATCTGCGTCAATTATTGCGAGCACATCTTCTAATGGAAAAAGATGTCGATTATATCATTCACGATAATAAGATTGTCATTATTGATGAAAATACAGGACGTCCTCAGCCAGGTCGCCGTTTTTCAGATGGTTTACATCAAGCGATTGAAGCGAAAGAAGGAGTAGAAATTCAAAAAGAGACGCAAACATATGCGACAATTACTCTTCAAAATTTCTTCCGTATGTATGATAAGCTGTCGGGTATGACGGGAACTGCAGCAACTGAAGCACAAGAATTTAAAGAAATTTACAAATTAGATGTTCTTGAGATTCCTACTCACCGTCCTTGTTGTCGTCGCGACTTTAATGACGAAATTTACATGACAGAACGTGAAAAATATAATGCCATCCTTAAGGAAGTGAGAGAAGCTCATACTCAAGGACGCCCTGTTTTAATCGGAACGGAATCAGTTGAAGTTTCTGAAAAGCTTTCACGCATTTTTAAGCAAAATGGTCTTGAACATACAGTTCTTAACGCGAAGCAAAACGAGCGAGAAGCTGAAATTGTAGCTCAAGCAGGGAAACGAAGTGCGATTACTATTGCGACTAACATGGCAGGCCGCGGAACAGATATCAAATTAGAAGCTGGAGTCGCAGACTGTGGCGGCTTATATGTGATCGGAACTACGCGCCACCAATCGCGTCGTATTGATCGTCAGTTAAGAGGACGCTGCGCGCGTCAAGGAGATCCGGGAACTTCTAAATTTTATATTTCATTTGAAGATTCTCTACTGCGTTTATTCGCTTCTCCCCGTATTACAGCTGTTTTACAAAAATTTCGTCCGCCAGAAGGCGAACCCATTGCTGCTCGTATGCTCAATAAATCCATTGAGACAGCTCAAAAACGTGTTGAACAGCGTAATTACATGATGCGTAAGCATACATTGGAATATGACGATGTGATGAATAAACAAAGGCAGGAAATTTATGCTTTCCGCAATGAAACGCTACGTGTAGAAGAAATAGAGCCTGTTGCAATTGAAGTGATTGAAAGCGTCTGCGGTTTGGGCGCTCAGCGTTTCTTTCAAAGTCACGTTGAAGGTGGTTGGGATCCAGAAGGTTATCGTCAATGGCTCATGCATTTATTTCCTGTCACTTTTGAACCGCAAGAATTTGATCAAGATCATTTAGATGTGGAACAAATTGAAGCCATTGCTGCTGAAAAAGTGGTTGAAGCTCTCAAAGAAAAGCTTACAAGAGAAAACCTTAAAGTTCCGCCGCATCTTATTGCACAAGGCGAGCCTCCACGTCCTGCTCATAATGCGGTTCGCAGTTTAATGATCCGCAAACTAGATCAAATGTGGCAAGAACATTTGTTACGCATGGATCATTTGCGTTCAGATGTGACATTGCGTGCTGTCGGTCAACGCGATCCTTTAACTGAGTTTAAGCATGAAGCTTTTGCTCTGTTTGATGAATTGAGCCGCAATTTACGTACAGAAATTGCCCGTTCTCTGTTCCGTTTTGAAATCATAGCTCCTCAGCAAACATTGCAGCAATTGTTGATGAATGCAGGCTTGCGCATGGAAAGAAATCGTTCTCTTTTCGATGACTTGCAGCAACAACAGCAAGGTTTTGAGCAACAAAATCAGGAAGAAGAAGGACAAAATGAACCCGAAGAGGATGAGCCTGGTACTCCAATGACGGCTGAACCTCGTGTCGGTCGCAATGAACTTTGTCCTTGCGGCAGCGGTAAAAAATATAAAAAGTGCTGCTATCAATCAGAAGCCCTTCCTCACTAAATAAAAAGAGTCCTATAGTTTCTTGCTATAGGACTCTTTCTTTTCTTATAAGCAGTAAAATCACAGACCTAATTCTCTAAACGCTACGTCATATCTTTTTAATGCATGGCTCCTGAGATAAGGTCACTGTTTATTCGATATTTGAAATAGTTAATCCAGCTTTAACATAAAAACTTAGATTAAAAAAACATTTCAAAAAAAGATCTTTCTCAACTATTAAGTGAATAAAACAATAGCATAAGAGTGAGATAAAAAAATGATCAAAAGACTACTTTGCCTGTTATTTTTTTTCGTATTTCAAACGATATGGGCCTCGGATTCCTCTGAAAAAAATAACCCTCCTTGGTATCCTTCTCTTGCAGCATTTGAGCATTATAACTCTGGGCGCTCGCATGTGTTTCCAAAAGCAAAATTTGGAGGATCATTTAAAGGGAAAAATGAAGTTGATATTCTTGCATCTCCTGCTATTTATCCTTCTGGATATAATATGGCTTATCTAGATGCTCACAATGTTTTTATTTATGGAGGGGGATATGGGGATGAGCCTGGATCCATTGGCGCATTTGTTGCAAAAGTTGATCCTCATACGCTTAAACCCATCTGGTACAATCAATTGATTAATACAAGTCAAAATGGAGAATGGGACTATCCTGGTTCAATGGGTATTCTGAGAGATGGCTTTCTCTATGTGATCTATGGATATCGTTTATCGAAAATTGATCCTGAAACGGGCGCTACAATAAAGACTCTTCTATTACCTACAGGAGGAGGAGCAAAAGAAAATACCTCTTATAATGGATTTAATGCTACAGAAGATGGCACTCTCATTATGAAATCTGTTTATCGAGAAGCTGGCTGCTCTATCCAAGGTCCCGATGCTCTATTAGATTGTCCAGATCCGACTGATGTTCCACCTTCCATATTGGTTTCTGTCAATCCGCATAGCATGACAGTGATTGATTCCATTACTCTTCCTGCTCCTGTGGCAGCTCGTCCAACGATTGCAAAGCATCATAACCGCACTTATGTCTACCTAGTGGAAGCTGAAACTTTAATTCGATATCGAGTTAAAAAAGGAAAATTTATTCTGGATGAATCTTGGCAACCTGGCACGGTAACTTTAGAAGGGCAGACAACCGCAACTTCTTTTGTCGTGATGGATGATTGGGTTGTTGGCCAGGTCAATACTCTTCCCTCTGCAACTGCTTTAAGTGTCATTGCAATTAATCAATCTGATGCCTCTAAACAATTTTTCATCCAACCTTTTCTAGGAGATCCTATCCCACCTTTAGTTGCTACGGCATTTTCAACTGCTGCGAAAGGAGGCGAGCCCGCAATCAGTTGGGCACCTGCATCAGTATCGGTTGATCCAGACAGCCACCTCATTTATGCAACAGACTCTCTACCAGGAAAAATCGCTGCTATCAAATTAACTCGTAAAGGTTTGGAAGTTGTTTGGAAAGCCAATCAAACAACGACCGAATTCACAGCGCTCATTGGTTCTAAAAGAAAACGTGTCTTAGTTGGAACTGATATTCCAGGACCAGAAATACCAGGCCGCAATTTAAATGATTATGCTGTGTGGAGAAATGCGAAAACTGGAAAGGAAATTGCTCGTTCACCTCTACTGCCGGCAATGACTCAAGGAACAATGATCCAACCCTATTATTCAGGAGACATGTTTTACGAAGGGCAGCTAGGACAGTTGATCAAATTGAAACCGCATTCCATTAAAAATTCATCTTCTTAATAGCTAAAAGCAATTGAAAAATTTTTGTGGATGAAAGACTTAGCCGAATTTGATCTAATAAAATTTATTTAATTCATCTTACATCCCAAGAGCGGTATTTGGACTGAAGTGAAAGTCCTGCGGTTGCGGCTCATCGAAATATCATTCTTGGTTCTTAAGGACAAGTGGTTAGTGAAAGAGAAAAAGATTGGTTTCTTGATGATCAAGTGTTCTTATTTGAGTATCTTAAATCAAAACTGTAGAATGGTGAGATCTGATGATTACTGACTGAAGAATGCTGACCTGAAGACAGAAATTATGTGATTGTGCGAATTTGTTCAAGTTGAATGAAAAACAAATGAATGGAAGTCTGCAGTTTTTTGATTAAATAACGATAAGAAGCAATTTTCTGAGGCTTTATGAATTGTTATCTTAAATTTTGTTATAGATGTTTATTATTGGTTTTTTTAGGACACATCAGCCATCTACATGCTATTTCAGGACCTTGGATTAACTCGAGTGGATCAAATTGGAATAATCCACTCAACTGGTTGTCTGCTAATATTCCTAATACAGCAGGAAATGCAGCTGGATTTATTGGCTATCCTAATGCTCCGGCAGCTACGGCTGTTACATTAGATACAAATATTACTATAGGAACTTTGCATATCAATATTCCTTTTACTAGTCCTACTACAACTGGATTTATTCTTAATCCTCAAGGCGCTTCTACTTTGACTTTTCAATCGAGTTCTCCTCCAATTGGAATATCATCAGCAATGTTTGTCTATGCGCCTTTGCCAAATTTATCGACGATTATCAATGTTCCCATTGTGTTTACTAACTCCTCGTCTTGGGACCTTCATTCAGAAGGATTTCTGCAGTTTACTGACTCAATTACGATTGATAATCTTGTCAATATCTTTGTGGAAGGAACAGCAAGTCAAGTAACTTTTAACGGATCTTTGAGTTCTTCATTAAATCCTGCACCAGCGATGAATCTCTTTCTTGAATCAACAGCAAAAGTGTCTTTGAGTGCTGATAATTCTGCTTATACAGGACCTATTACAATTGATAGTGGGACGTTAATTTTAAACGCAAATCATGCAGTAGGTGGAAATGTATTTATTAATCCACAAGGAACTATTGCCACACAATTTTTCAACACTTGTTTTTCTTCTACTTCGAATGTTCAGGTGGCAGGAACATTGAATTTAAACATTATTTCATCTTCTTTTAATGAGCAATTGAACAGTCTTACCGTCGTTGACACAGGACAAGTGAATGCGTTTGGTTTTTTTTCACAACCTCCAGGCATTCTCCTTTTATTAGACACAAGCAATGCATTGATCATGGGAGGGGGAGCAACTCAAAATGTTAATTTCCGTTTGGTTAATGGTGGAGCTATCACTTATGATGCAAGTTTGCCAGGGTTAAAACAAGCGTTCATTAACAATGGTAGCATAGATTTAAACAATCAGCTTGTTACTTTCGCTATTGATTCTCCAGGTACAAATACCATTTTTGATATGGCGATGAATAATGTAGCTATTTCCAATGGATCACTGACAAAAACTGGTGCTGGCACCCTGCTTTTCGAAGGAACAACAGGTCTGCTACCTGCTTTAACTGTGACAGATGGCAGTGTTTTAATTGGTGCAGTAAACACTGATATTGTGACAACAACTGGTTCAACAACGGTAAATACTGGAGGATTGGTAGGAGGATTTGGAACATTAGGGTTATTAGGATCAGCATCATTAATTAATAATGGTCATGTAGAACCAGGAGCATTAGATCAACCAGAAGAAATCGCTAAATTGACTGTCTCTGGTAGTTATACTCAAACAAGTACAGGAACGCTAACAATTAAATCTCTTCTTCCAACATCGACAGATCAATTAGTTGTCAATACTGGTTCAGTAACTCTTGATGGAACATTAGTGTTTCAAGTTCTTCCAGGAAATTCAATCGCTGCTGGAGATCAAATTGTTGTAGTTGATAATTCAGCAGGAAGTGGGATCACAGGAACATTTTCAAGCTTTATTCCAATTTTACCAGCCAATTTAAGTGCTTCTTTGACCTATACTTCTCATCAAGTCATTGTAAATATTAATGGACCGGTTTGCCCACCATGTCCACCATGCCCACCATGCCCACCATGCCCTTTGGTGGTTTTGCCCCCAACAAATTTAGAGGCTCATCGCCTTCATAATACATTTGCTTCTCAATCAGATTTAATTATCCAATTAACTTGGAATCCTAGTCCAAGTTCACATGTCAAAGCATATACAATTCGTCGCAATGGGAAGCTCATTGGCAAAGTTGGAGCAGCTGGTCCATTAGTTTTTGATGATCATAATAGACGTCATAAAACCTATAAATATGAAGTGTCTGCTATCCAAGAAAGTTTGCCTGCGACAGTTATTGTTCCAAAATAAGCTTTATCGTGTGGTTCAATTTGAAAAAAGGCCTTTGATAAAGGTCTTTTCTCTTTGAATATTTGGCTAATTCAGGAAAGAATTTTAAATCCTTGTTAATTGACTTATGTTATGCGGCCGTGGACGTGGACGCATAACATAAGTTATTTAAATTGGCTTTAATAGATCAAAAATTCATTGTGAAGATGATTCAGTAAAAACTACTTAACTTAATCATTCATTTCCAAACGCTGTAGAAATCGCCAACCAAAGATAAGAAGGGGAAAAGCTAGAATAAGAAAATAAAATCCATCGTGTCCTTGCCACTGCAAAGTCAAGGTTCCATTTTGAGCAAATAGCACTAACACGACTCCGAAAAGAAAGAAGACAGAACCCATCATTAAAAAGAGTAAAGGAAAAATATCACGTTTAAGTTGATCCATTAAAAGAATCCCATTCAACGCTTGAGGAGTTTCTCTTGTTTCTTCTACCGAATGATCTAATTCATCATCATCGGTGGACTGTTCTTGTTGAATTTGATAAAGAGGAGAAGGAATTTCTTCCATTTTAGAGGCAGGACGATAAGAAGGATTCCAGCTAGAATCTTCTTCTTCTTCAGTTGCATGCAAATAGACGCCACAATAAGGGCAGTTATTTATCTCTCTTGAAACATTGCCTTCGCAATTCCAGCATAATTTTTTCTTGGGTACTGCACTCATGTTGAAACAGCCCTATTTGCGCGCATTCGATGAATCGTCAATTATTTATACATACAATGTTGTGGTCCCTCATTTCTCGAAGTTTCACACATCTATTGACATATTATCTTTTTCTTTATCAAAACGCAAGCGTTCGTCTTAAAAATTTATAAATTTTGTCAAGTGCTAATTTTATGCTTTTCATTTTGAGTTGTTAAGGTGCTCATTCATCAAACATATTTTTTTTATGTTCTTTGCTAAATCTAAAAATTTCATGAAAAATGGCGAATTTTTGATGCAAAGTAGGGCTTTTTTTTGAGTGATGTTGTATGCTAGGACTTTAACAGGAGATGAATATGGATCAAAAAAAATTTGATATTGCAGTATTAGGAGGCGGGGTAGGAGGTTATCCAGCTGCCATCCGAGCCGCTCAGCACGGCAAATCTGTTGCTTTGATTGAAGCAAGAGAAATGGGGGGAACTTGTCTCAATCGTGGTTGTATTCCTTCTAAAGCTTTGATTGCTGGAGCCGAACTCGTTGCTTATTTAAAAGATGCTTCCGAATTCGGTATTGAAATTCCAAGCATCAATATCAATTACAACCGACTCGCCGCTCATAAAGACAAGGTTGTTGAAAAAATGCGCAAAGGTCTAGAGAGCTTAATTGCTGCAAATAAGATTACCGTTTTTCGAGGTTATGGAAAATTGGTGTCGAAAAATGAGATAAAAGTCGCGGGTCAAGACAATGTGTTGATTCAGGCAGATAAAATCATTATAGCCACAGGTTCTGAACCACGTAATATTCCAGCTTTCCCCTTTGATTATGAGCGCATTCACGATTCAACTTCGCTTTTGGCAATGACCACTCTCCCAAAAAAGATTTTGATTGTGGGGGGAGGAGTCATTGGATGCGAATTTGCTTCTTTATTTTCTGATTTGGGAGTCCATGTTACGATTCTGGAGCTATTACCTCGTATTATTTCAACTGAAGCACAAGAAATCAGCCAGGCTTTAACACGCGCTTTTACTATGAAAGGCATTCAAGTTGAAACACAAGTGAAAGTTCAAAAAATCGAACGTACACCTCATGGGGTAAAAGCAGAAATAGAAGGAGGACGCTCTTTTGAAGCCGATTGCTGCTTGGTCGCAGTTGGACGTTCATTAAATACAAAAGACATTGGATTGGAAAAAGTAGGTGTTCTTGTCCAAGACAATGGAATGGTTGTCGTGAACGACAAAATGGAAACAACCACTCAAGGAATTTATGCCGTAGGAGATATTGCGTCTAAATGGTGGCTCGCTCACGTGGCTTCGCATCAAGGCGTTATTGCTGCTGACAATGCTTGCGGCAAAGAAGCACACATGCATTATAACGCTATTCCTTCTGTCATTTTTACTGATCCCGAAATTGGATCTGTTGGTTTATCGCTAGAAGAAGCTCTGAAAAAAGGCTATAAAGCTAAAGTGGGAGCTTTCCCTTTTCAAGCATTAGGTAAATCACAAGCTACTTTGCAAACAGAAGGATTTGCACAAGTTGTCATTGATGAGAAAACAGGACAAATTTTAGGAGCTCAAGTGATTGGCTATGAAGCGGCAACTTTAATTGCTGAAATGGTTCTTGCCATTACGAATGAATTAACCGTTGAATGCGTCTCTGAAACGATTCATGCGCACCCAACAATTTCTGAGGCTTGGGGTGAAGCTTCTCTAATGGCAGAAGGAATTCCTCTCCATCTACCTCCTCGATCCATTCGCAAGGAGCGTAATGGTTCAACAGCTGGATAAAAATTTTAGAAGGTAAAGGAGCAGACATGCTCGAACAAGACCAATTTCAACCTTTTCCAGAGGCAAAACCAAAGCGTAGACTCAATGTTTTGCCTCAGCATGCGGAACAAATTGCGGAAGATCAAGTGGTGAAGCCGGGCCGTTTTCCTTCTTGGCTGCATCGTCGCTTGCCTAAAGGAAGCGAGCTTCAGCAAACGGGAAAAATTTTGTCTCAGCATCGTCTTCATACGGTATGCGAAGAAGCAAAGTGTCCCAATTTACTTGAATGCTGGTCTCATAAAACAGCCACATTTTTGGTCATGGGAAAAGAGTGTACGCGAAACTGTGGCTTTTGTGATATTGACTTTAGCAAAAAGCCTAAAGATCTAGAAGAAGACGAACCGCGCAGAGTAGCGGAATCTGTTAAAGAATTGGGATTGCGACATGTTGTCATTACCATGGTGGCTCGTGATGATTTGTCCGATGGCGGAAGTCAACATCTTGTGCGTGTGATGAATGAAGTGCGTCGTCATAATCCGGAAGTGACAATTGAAGTGTTGACATCTGACTTTGAAGGCCAACCACAGGCCTGGCAAATAATATTAGATGCTTCTCCACATATTTTTAATCATAACATCGAAACTGTGCGAGAATTAACTCCGCGAGTACGTCATAAAGCCACTTATGATCGCACACTTGATCTGCTCCGTTATGTTGCTGCTCATCGGCCTCACTCTAGTTTAAAAGTCAAATCAGGATTGATGGTGGGACTTGGAGAAACAGAAGAACAAGTTTATCAAACTTTAAAAGATCTTAAAGAGGCGGGATGTGATATTGTGACGATTGGACAATACTTGCAGCCTAATCGACACAAGCTTCTTGTGAAATCTTTTGTGTCTCCAGATCAATTTAAAAAGTACGAAAGTTTTGGTTATCAACTAGGCCTTTCTTATCTTTATTGTGGACCTTTTGTGCGTTCCAGTTATAATGCTCAACTTGTTTTAGAACAAACAGGTCATATGATTAATAGTCATTAGGGCAAATCATCTCGAAGCTAGGATGCTAGCATTTTTCAAATAAGCCCTTGCAAGAGGAGAATCAACATGGACTCTGATTTAAATGCTCAATTTGAACAATTTCCCTTAGTGGATGCAATCGATCATGAGATTTTAATGCATCGAGACGCGCACTTTGGTGGACAATTTCCTATTATGCTCGACTATTATCGAAAAGAAGGAAAAGGCATCCAAGCAGAATTTGACGTTGCCCGCATCGAACGGTTGGCATTGTTAGAAGAACAAGTCAAAGAAAATCTAGCTGCTCTTTTTTTAGCTGCGCCTGAAGCGCAAAAAGTGGCAGATGCACGAGAAGCCTATCAAAAATTAAGAGCCATTTATGAAGTTAAAAAGCCCAAAACTCCTTTTCCACGACTTATTGCCGACCTCATTTTAAGTGAACAAGAAGAAGCGGAAGCGGAAATTGAAGCAATCGTCGCTGAAAAAGATAAAATTGTTCCTGCATTGATCGACTTGTTGCGCAGTGAAGAATTTTATGATCCTCTGTTTCCTGGTTATGGATTAGCACCTTTTTTAGCGGTCAAAGCATTAGGACGTATTGGTGATAAGCGTGCAATTATTTCTTTGTTTGAAGCTTTAGGCCAAGGAGATTTTTTTGCGGATGATCAAATCGTTAAAGCTCTTCAAGCTATTGGAAAACCTGCTCGTGAATTTTTAGTCCATGTCGTCAAAGGACGTCCTTTGAATGAAGATAATGAAAAAGCAGCCATTGCTCTTCTTGCTTTTAAGGATGAAGAAGAAGTCGCAGATCTTGCTTTTCAACTTTTACAACAGCCCGATATTCAAAAAGATCCTTGTTTGCCTACCTATTTGGTGCTTATCTGCGCTGGTCTCAAAGACCCAGCTAAACGCCAAGCCTTTAAACAAATGGCAAAAGATGCCCATCTCCCCTCGCTTTTATGCGAAGATATGAAAGGAATCATTCATGATTGGGCAGAAGGTGAGAAAACTCAGCTTAGGTAGAATGTTAGGGGTGAAATGTTTCAGGAAAGAAAACTCCATCGAGTAAAAGAACTGTTCCTTTATTTCCCAAAGGTTCTATTTTGACAACACGTATATTATCTAGTGTTAAAACGCCATTTTCATCGCTTAATGTTAAGTTATGACCTCCGATTGTTTTAATTTCTCTGTTGTTAAAGCGTTTAAAATCAGCCCGCTCAATTTTCCTCGCCACCACATGATGCCCAACAAAACGTGCTAATAGTTCAGCATATTGAGGACTAAAAATATTTTTTATCATTTTGATTGGTACACGGTGTAAAGCCTCATCAGTAGCCAATATAATTGTAAAAGGACCTCTCAAAGTTTCTAAAAGGCCCTTTGTATGTAGAACCGTAAAAATTGCAGAATAGAATTCTGCTGGCAAGACGCGTCCCTGGTCATCTATAAAAATTGTCGATTGATCATTTTGAGGAGGTATTATCGCTTGATGTTGCGCTTGGTTTTGTAGCTGTTCAATACGCTCGCGAAGCGTTTCTTTTGTAAGGTCAGGAGAGGGTAATTTGACATCTTCTTCTTCAAAGAAATCCTCAGATCCATTGTTTTCTTGTCTCTCTTGAGAAAAAGCTGCGGTAGAAAGAAAAAGAAACGAAAGGGAAAACAACAATTGAGTAACAGATAAAAAACGCATAAAAAAATCCTTATTGTTTCTTTTTATTCTAAAAAAAATATTAAATCTTTCAAGCATAAAGAATCAAAATAGACAATTGTGATATACCGAAGAGAAATCAAAAATTGGAATTTGGGAGCTTTCACGCTAGCCGAAATTTCAATTTTTGAATTCTCTTCGGTATAAAGCTAGCGAATTTGGAAATTGAAAGGACTCGATTCATTAAGGGATTGTTTATCGACAACTTGTCCATCTACAACAGTTAACACATACGTATTTTGAGATATGCTATTAGGGGTAGTTTGAATACGTTCAATATAATAGTAGTGTTGAACACCAGCTTTTGGAGTTGTCACGCGATAAGGAGATCCTACCTGTGCTTCCACTTCTAGTATGGAAGAGCCAATTGGAATTTGTTCGAATGCGGGAGCTGTCATTGTAGGGCTGCATAAGCGGCAAGATGTCAAAAAAATAAAACATCCCAAAGCGAAAGATTTCATTTTTTTAAAAGAAAAAAAACAAGTTTTCATTAAGATCCCTTGAGCCAAATCAAACCTTCTACAATGGTGCGAAATTGATCAGACGCTCCATATTCAGCATGAAGAAAGTAATCGCCATTTTCTTGTTGCTCGTAAGCTTCAAACCCTTCAAAAGTTAAATGGCCACGGAATTCCCAGGCAATTAACCGATCATTGCGCAAACCTTTTCCTTCCACCATACCCACAATATTATTTTCTAATAAAATCGAAAAAGAATCAGGTTTAATATCCTTGAAAGTAAAGTGATTGATGACTTGTTCTTCAATTCCTTGCATTTCTACAGTCTGAGTCGCTTTGATCACACCTGTTTCTTCGTTTGTAATTCTCCATTTTGTATAAAACCTTAGAAATTCATGAGAGGCACTAAAACTGATTTTTCCCTCACCTAACCAAAGGCCCGGAGTAAAAATAAATTCTTCCATTAAAACATAAACCTCCGGCTATAAATACTTTGTAGAATTCCCAATGCCATCATCGTCGATAAAACAGAAGATCCACCGTAGGTTACCAAAATTAAAGGAACACCTGTAATAGGCAAAAAGCCGCACATCATGCCAATATTGACCAAAATGTGCATCGCTAAATAAACCGTGACTCCTGCTGATAACAAACGGCCAAAGGGGTCTTTTGCCACTGCCGTGACCTGAAAGCTAAAGTAAATTAAAGCATAATAAAGAACCATGAGTAAAAGCAAGCCTAGAAAGCCAAATTCTTCGCCAAAAGCTGGAAAAACAGAATCAGTATAAGGGGCTGGAAGCCAACCCCTTCCAGTGAATTCGCTTTTATGCCAGCCCGTTCCAGTCAAACCACCAAGCGCAATCGCTGTTGAGGCTGCTTTTTGGTGGTGGGTGGCAGGGTTGAGACGATCAAATTGATAGTCTTTTAAAACTTTTGTTGCATAAGGACGTATTGTTTCATGAGGTAAGATCCCCAAAAAAATCACAGCAACGAGAACAAGTGCGCAGCCTGCACTGATTGTCATCCACTTAATAATAGAAGGACGTAAATCTCCAAAGTAAAACATTACAAGAGTGATAGGAAAAAGAACTAAAGCAGTTCCCAAATCAGGTTGCTTCAAAATCAGAATAAAAGGAATTCCTACAATAATACCGGCATAAAAAGCAGTACTCCAAGCAGAAGCCAAAGCTCTTCGCCTTTCTAAAAACCAACTAAGCGTAATAACGACAATAAACTTTGCGCATTCAGACGGCTGAAAACTGGCATTAATAAAAGGAATTCGATACCAACGATGAACCCGTTGAATAGAATCTGTGAAAAATAAACCCACAAGAGATACAATCATTAAGGCATATAAAATCCAGGTCCATTCCCGTAATTTGTTATAATCAAATCCTGCGCATATGACATAAATGACGGATCCAATCGCAAACCATTGGATTTGCGTGCGAACAATGGGTGTTAAAAAAACGTCTTCCGTGTGATCAGAAGAAGGATCAATAGTATAAGAAGAAATGACAAGCAAGCTGATGAGCATGAGGCCTAAGATCACAGGGATGACTCTAAAGTCTAGACGCATTAAATAGCGAGAACTCCACATAAACTTGCAGGGGAAAAATGACTGGGAAACAATACCATAGCAAGAAAAAGGTGAATGTACAAGGCAAAAAAAAGAAAAATGAGCAGACTCCATTGCTCTTGATGAAGCACATTCATTTTGATCAAATCGATTCGACCAACACCTGGGCAAAGACGCACGTTGATCAATGGGCAACAGAAGGCGTCACTTTAATTACTGCTTCAGAACAAACAGCTGGCCGCGGCCGTTTTAAGCGTAAATGGGAATCTCCTCGCGACGTCAATATTTATGCCACTTTTTGTCTTTGGCTTGACCTGCAGCGAACAGATATGGGTTATATCCCTCAATTGTTAGCATTGGCTGCGGCGCAAACATTGGAAAAAGAAGGATTTTTACCAACTATCAAATGGCCCAATGATGTGCTGCTTAGAAACAAAAAAGTAGCAGGAATTTTATGTGAAACAATTCTAGAAAAGGATCGACGAGGCGTTGTATGCGGAATAGGTCTCAATGTGAATATGCCCTTTGAAGCATTAAGCCAAATTGATCGCCCTGCTACTTCTTTATTAGAAGAAACTAAACAATTTTTTAATGTCGCAACTATTTTGGAAGACTTACAAAAAAAATTTATCCTCTTTTTACAAGATTTTATGACCAAAGGCTTTGCTCCTTTTTTTCCTCTTTTGCAAGAGAGATCAACATTTAAAAAAGGGGATATCGTTCGTTTTCACGATAACCAAACTTTTATAGAAGCTCAGTTTGATGCGATGCATCCAGATGGCTCAGTTGCTTTGTGTTTACCCGATGGAACTGTCAAAATGTATCATGCAGGAGAATTCCTATTTTAATATCCAGAGACCTTTTGTTTATACCGAAGAGAATTCCAATTTTTGAGTTCTCTTCGGTATATCTACTTGTAATTTAAATTCGGTGATTTGTTAATGAAGTTTAAATTAAATGTTAATTTATAATTAATAGTTTGATTTTTAATTTTGAAATTTATATAATAGTATCTTAAATCTTTAACCTTAATAATCAGGAGACAAGAATGATACAATATTTTGGAAACATGGTTCAGCAAGATGGGATTCAACTCTATAAATATTTCAATAATTCATCTCAATACAGTGATGATGCGGCAAATAAAAAAGTTTATTTAGCAGGTGTTCGTGTATTAAGTGCATTAGGAATGGTTATTGGTGGTTTCATTGCAATTTCTTCTCTTCCTCATTTCTTGTTCAATCCATTAGGTGCTGCTGGACAGGTTGCACTTGGACTAGCCCTTTTTGCTTTGTCGCATGATGTGTTTGTCATGGCGAAAAATGAAACTGAACAAGATGCAAATCCAGCGCAAAAAGTTGCAGCAAATGTCTTAGGTTTGGTGAAAGATGTAATTGATCTGGCGAAAGGGCAAAAAGACATAAATGACGCTCCTCGTCAACCCATTACAGAAGGCACATTCTTTAGGCCTCTTTGGGACAAAACGAATCTTCCTGAATTCATTGTGAGAGCTTAAAAAAATCTTTGCTTTCAATAAAGGCGCTTTTTTGTTAGGAAAAGCGCCTTTCAATTTTTTTTCTTATCCTTTTCGTAAATCATTGACATAGAACAATAAATTGCTTTATCCTTTTGGGGTAAAAAAACCTTTTAAAAGGAGAAATGGCAATGATTTATAATTTAATGCAAACGGTAAATGAGGACTTAGAGGTTCTTAAGTGCTGGAAAGACGGAAAAGACATTCCTAATGTCAACCCTGCAGATCGACAGCACCGTATAGAAGTTGCTGCATCTCGCATGATTGCTAGCGTTGCAATGGCTTTTGGCGGATTATGGGCGATTTCAATTTTAACTTTTGTTGCCACCATACCACTAAAAGCTGCTTTTAATTTGATTGTAGCTGTAGCTCTTTATGCAATTGCACGCGATATTTTTGTCATGGCACATAACTCTTCTGAACCAAGCTTTAAACAACAAGTGTCTAATGCATTCTCTGGCTTAATCCGTGGTCGTGATGTTCAAGAACAAAAACGTGCTATGGAATTTACACATGGAACATTCTTACAGCCTGCTTGGATGTGGTTATATGTTCATCGCCACGATATTGGATAATCTATAAAAGCTGTGTAAGAGAATAGTTGGTTTTTTTATTGATTAAGAACTTAAAATTCTCTTACAGCCTAAGTTTTTGGAGTGGTGTAAGCCGCATAGGGCTGTAACCTTGAGTGGAAGCGTAGCTGACATCCACGAGTATTTGAAAAAACGCTTGGTTGTTAAGCTTGTAGGGCGTTTGCCTTAAAGCCAATGTCATCAAGTTAAATAATTTTCTTGCTGCTCAGCGGCGTTAGTAGCCGCGAAGGAAAATAGCCGTGGGTGTAGGCAACGCCGAAACCCACGGTGAATTAAAAATTAAATTAAGCGACGTATGTGGCGTAGGATTAGGTCCCAGCGATTTTCCTGCGCCACATACGTGGCTTAAACGATATGGTGATGCTCACCGTGGGTTTCGGCGTTGCCTGTACCCACGGCTATTTTCCTTCGCGGCTAACGCCGCTGAGCAGCAAGAAAATTATTTAACTTGACGACATTGGTCTTAATCCCACAGTAACTGTAAGTAACTGTGGGAATGTTTAACCATCTATTTCGAGCCCTTTAAGGGCGATTGAAAAACAAGCATCCAGTCGCCTTTAAAGGGCTTTGTTTTTCTTTGTTTACCTGCTTAATAACCAAGCGTCCTTTTGAGGCATTTCGTGAGTTTTGGCTAGCCTAGCTTAGAGCCGCATTAGCCGCTCTAATCATTTCAACGAAATTTTGTTAAATCTGGAATGACAACTAAGCTTGGATGCACTTTGCCTCGCAAAACTTGTTGAATATAAGATAGAGTCGTTCCTGTTGCGGAAAAGCAGGAAGTGCAGGAGCCTTGATAAGCAATATGCACTTCATTCCCATTGACCAAATCGAGAACTTGAATGCCGCCTGCATCCAATTCAATGTAGGGGCGAATATCCCGTGCAATAATTTCTTCAATTAAAGCGATTTTTTGAACCTGTGAAAGTGTCTCCCATCCTGGATATCCTCCTTCTAAAATTTCTCCAATATCTCGGGGTGCAGGAGGGGCAACATAATTGGCTGCAAGAGGGATATCCATGCATTGATCAGCTGCATTGTCCATGGCTCCTAGCACTAAATTAAGATGGGGAGAAGTCTCTTTGGGAAAAGATGGAACATCAGGGCGGTCGCGTACTTGTTTATCGATCAATTCGGCTCCAATGCGTCTTGCTTGATCATAATTTTTGCCAATCACAAGCTCGCATGCAATTTCAGCCGCTCCAATTAGTGCAGATTGTCCGTAAATCTGAAAACGAGCATCTACGATAATGCCATCATCGGGATCAACGAGCCAGTATAAACAGACAAGATTCCCATCTTGTAGGGCTCCTTCTTGTCCATAAGCTAAGCGCATACCTCGCTCTTCCGATTGAGCTTTGGTAAAAAAACCTGCGCAGCGGGGGCGATCAATTTTAGCGCATAATTTTTTACTATAGCGCGACCAAGGGAATGGCTGTGTAAGAGTATGTAAGCTCATGATGGAATCACCTCTCCTTTTGTTGAAATACGCTCTGATAAGCGAGCAAGCATTTGTGCAGATTCGACAATAAGTGAAATGGCCCGATCAATTTCGTCTTCAGTGGTATAGCGAGAAAGGCTGAAGGCTATCGCGCTATGAGCTAAATTTTCCTCAATTCCTGAAACAGCAAGCATCAATCCTAATTGTTGAAAGTTTCCTCCACCAATGCTTGCACAAATTCCTTTCCGATTAAGAGCAAAAAGTAATGATTCATTGGCTATGCCTGGAAATAAAATAGTCGTGCAGTGGGGAAGACGTTCTTGATTTTTAAAACAGATTTGAGCTTGTGGAAATCCTTTTAAAATTCCTTGCTCTAATTGGTTGCGAAGCCGTGCAGTTTCGGTGCAAAGTAAATCTCGGCTATCTAACGCCTCTTGAGCTGCAATTGTTAAACCTGCTAAAGCTGGCATATTAAGAGCCCCTGCTCGCATGCCTCCTTGATCAGCGCTGCCAAAAATAAAAGGCGAGCAAGAAATTCCTGCTTTAATATAAAGAGCGCCTGTTCCCTTAGGAGCATGTAATTGCTCGCCATTAAAAGTCAGATAATCAACCCCGATTTCTTCTAATTCGTAAAATAATTTTCCTAAAACATGTGTGGCATCGAGATGCAGGCGAATTCCACGTTGTTTGCAAAGCTCAGCTATTTCTGCGACAGGTTGGATGACACCTGTCAATCCATTGGCCCAAGAAAGAGAAACAAGAGCTGTACGTGGCGACAAGCAATCGGCTAATGCTTGCGCTGTGACGATTCCTTGATGATTCACTTCAATCATTTTGCCAATGCAGCCAAAGGGTTCTAATCGACTAACTGCCATCATTGAAGAGGCTTCATCTGCTCGCGAAGTTAAAAATTGATTTTTTCCAGTAGTTAACGTCACGTCGCGGTAAACTGAAGAAATGACGTGATTAACGGCTTCTGCACCAGAAGAAGTCAAAATGACTTGATCTGTTTCTTTCGCCCCAATAAAAGTATAAAGAGTTTTATAATACTCGGCTAGAAAAGGGTAAAGCTCTTGTCCCTTCTGATGAGGAGTGGTTGGAACTCCCCAATAAGTTGTCCAAAAAGGCATCATGGCGCTAATGGCTTTCTCGGAAGGGCGAGTTGTTGTACTGTTGTCAAGATAAATAAGAGATGTCATAAACGCTTAAATTTGCTTAGTAAAACGTCCGTTTTCGTAATGATAAATCACTGGCAGGCCTGTTGCTAGCTCAAGACGGACGACTTCTTGTGCACTTAGGCCATCGAGTTTCATAATAATTGAACGCAAAGAATTGCCGTGAGCGGCGATGAATACATTTTTCCCTTGTTCTAAGTAAGGGACAATGTGTTGTTCGAAATAAGGAATGGATCGAGCAGCGGTCATTTCTAAACTCTCTCCGCCTGGAGGAGGAACATCAAAGCTTCGCCGCCAAATTTGAACTTGCTCCGCTCCATATTTTTCCGCTAATTCTTTTTTATTAACGCCTTGGAGTTGTCCATACATACGTTCATTGAGTTCCCAAGCACGAATTACTGGAATCGTTTGAGATTGCGCAAGAGGGCTGTAAATTTGAGCCCATTCTTCTAGCTTTCCTTCTCCTGGATGAAGAATAACTGGAACTTTGCCAGAGTGATGAATTGTCATGACTAGCATAGCGGTCATTTGTGCTCTAATCAAAGTGGAAGTAAAAATCATGTCAATGGGTTCATTTTGAATTCGGCGACCGCCCTCAAGAGCTTCTTCAACTCCTGCTGCCGACAGGGGAATATCAACCCACCCTGTAAAAAGATTATAGAGATTCCACTGTGATTGACCATGACGCATAAGAATTAGTTTGACCATTGCCTTAACTCCTCTGGTTGCTTATTATTCTAACACAAAAGGCTTCCTTCTCGAAATAGGAATATGGTGTTTGAATAAATCTTATGTGAAATGCGATGTGATTTAAAAATTGTAGAAAGGCAATCTTGAGGTTGATCTTGCTCTGTCAGCTTGATTTTTAATTGATCTAAAATCATCAAAAGGTCTTGGCAAGCCTGAATTCTCGCTTGGGATGAATCTATTTTTTTTAAAATTTTTAATGCATTTTCCTCATTTATTGCTTCATATAACTGCTTTTGACTCTTCTCTAAGCGAGATTCTGCCCGTTGCCGTTCATTTAAGACTTTCACTTCTAAGCTATTTAGCCAAATTCCCATTCGACCCCTGTGATCTGGATTGGTCTCATTGTCCATTGCTTCAACCTCATAGCGCAATAAAGAAATTTGTTCAGATAGTCCTTCTATTTTCTTATAATGGGTTTTATGAGTTAAAATAATATTCTCTTGTTCCATTGATTGTAACTGACAAAATTTGAGGTGTTGAAGACAAACAATCAAAAAAATGACCAAAAAACATCTTTTATCCATTTCTTTTCCTTTAATAATAAGCGAATTAGAGTAGGTATTGTCTTCTACTGCGACTTTTTAAACAATGTCAAATATTTGATTTAAAAACTGATAAAGAAAATAAAATTAAAGGAAGGAAAAAATTTGGTTTGAGTTGTACAAATCAAGCGGACACTTCCTTATCTCAAACAGTATTCCATTACATTGATTTTTAATTCCTTATATTATATAGTAAGTTTTAGTGCGGTTTAAAAGCAAATTCAGCCACATTTGAACAGCTTCTGCTGAATGTTGTCTATCTACTAGTTAACGATTCGTGATGTGTCACATTCTCAATTTGAACCATGCTTTAATTTTTCCTAACAATTAATTTTAGGCAACTCTGTGAATAAGCAACGTTTAAGTAAAGTCCTTGCGGCTGCTGGGGTAGCTTCTCGCCGCGCCTGTGAAGAACTCATTTTTCAAGGTCTTGTAAAAGTCAATGAAGAAATTGTCAAAGTTCCGCAAACCATGGTGGATCCTACCCTTGATCGCATTACAGTGCGTGGTAAACCTATTCAACAGATAGAAGATAAAGTTTACTATCTTCTCAATAAACCTGCTGGATATATTTGTTCTATGCGGCGTAGTGGACAATCCAAGCTTGTTTTAGATCTTTTTGAAGGAGAAGGACACCGTCTTTTTACGGTAGGACGTTTAGATAAAGATACAGAAGGACTATTAATCGTCACAAATGATGGACATTTTGCTAATCAAGTCATTCATCCTTCAGCCAATATTCAAAAAGAATATTTGGTGAAAACAGATCAAGAAGTGACACATGATCATCTCGTTGCGATTTCTCAAGGAACTCTTGTAGAGGGAGCCTTTGTTAAACCCATGCGTGTAGAAAAAGTTAGACGAGGCACGTTAAAAGTCGTGATTGGCGAAGGAAAAAAGCGAGAAGTGCGCATGCTGCTCGATGCAGCAGGATTAAAAGTTAAACTATTGACTCGTATTCGCCTTGGAGGACTGCATTTGGGAGCACTGCCTGTGGGTTCATGGCGTCCTCTGACTGATAAAGAAAAACAACTCATTTTTATGAAGTAAGAAGAAGTATGAAAACAAACAAGATGCCTAATACAGATTTAGAAACCATCATGCCTTTGCTGATAGGGATATGGCGCCGCTTTCATAAGCTCAGCGGTCCCCCTGATGTACTGCAAACACGTGAATTCCGCAGTGTTGTTAATGCCGTTCAGCAATTGCAAAAAGGGTTAGAAACAGGGCATGATTTAATTGGAAAAGATTATCTAGCGCAGCCTGATTTACTAGGTGCCTATCTCCTGTATTATTGGGTCTTGCATTATCAACAAGGATTAGCGTTAATTAACGAGCTTCCTTCTCCTCCTGGACGTGTTCTCGATTTGGCAAGCGGACCAGGTGCTTTTGCTTTTGCCGCTTTGCGGCATGGCGCGCGAGAAGTGGTCGCAATTGATCGCAATGCCACCGCTTTAAAATTGGCTAGCGAGGTATGCGGGCGCTATGGTTTTCCGTTGACAGCACGCACTCATTCGCTTTTAAAATTTCCTTTTCCAGTAGAAGGAAAATTCGACTTAATTATCGTAGGCCACTGTCTAGAAGAATTATTTCCCGATACTCAAAAGAACTGGCAGCACGCGCAAAAAGAATGGATTCAACGTTTATTAAATTATCTCTCGCCTCAAGGCATGATTTTATTTGTAGAAAATTCTTTGAAGCACGCTAATCATCGTGTTTTGGCGTTGCGCGATCAACTTGTACAAGAAGGCTTTCCTGTTCAAGCTCCTTGTGTTTGGCGAGGTGAGTGTCCTGCTTTACAAGCCAAAAGTTTTTGCTATGCGCAGCGAGATTTTGAAAAACCTTATATCATTAGTGAAATTCAGCGTGCTGCTCAAATTAATTTAGGCTCTTTGAAAATGTCCTATTTAATTGTCCGGCATCCAGAAGCAGGATGGCCAACGTTGCCTGATCGTCCTCTCTATCGTGTGATCAGTCCTCCTATTGAGTCGCATGGAGGAAAGCGCTATCATCTCTGCGGCACAGATGGAAAAAAAGACATTGGCTCTCATCTCAAGGAACAAACAGCTGAATCGAGGGCATTTGATTATTTAAAACGGGGAGAGCTCATTTCTGTGGAAGGAGCTTTAGTCAAGCAGCAACACTTTGACATTGTGCTTGGCACACGTGTCAAAATTGAAGCTGCGCTTAACAAGCCCCTTCCTTTTGAAGAGTTTGATTAACAGAATTAAGGATTTGGGAAAAAGGTTTGCATCACTCCGTCGTGGAAGATGACGCTGGCTTTTGCTGCAGAGTCCTGAACTTGCTTCAAATCACAATTTTTAAAAAGATTTTCCCACTTGAGAGTTCTGACAAACTCTTCGGGTCCTCTTTGTATTGGAACAGCGCCTTTAATGTTTTTAAATAGTGTAGTGCGTCCACGCAAGATATGGAATCCCAATATTTTCTTATTTAAGATCATTTGGACGCAGGAGGCGTCTTGCTCAGAAAAACCTGGAAGTTCCATGAGAATATAAATACCCTCCGGTCTTTTCAGAATGAGGAGTGCAACTTGTTGAATGATCGTAATCTTCTTCTCTGTCCTTGAGGCTTTATCCTTCATCATGGCGGTCTTTTGTAAAGGGCGGAATTGATCAGCTGATACAGCCTGAAGTTTAAGAGGGCCTGTGCCTTTAGGAATGACATTGTAAAGTGTTCCACCATTTAACGCATAATCAGCATAGGGGTCATATTTTTCAAATAACCCATGTAAGTTTCCTCCGTGTGTGATTTTTGCTTTTTTAATGGTGTCCTCAAATGTTCCTTGTTCAAATTTTGCCTGATGCTGTGTTTGATGAAGATGAAATTCAATCAATTCATTATCGTAGTAAAGACGAAGTATATCACCCTCTTTTTTGTTGGCAAAAAGGTTAGCGGGCAAATAAATCTGTGGTGGCACTTTTGTTCCTTGAGGTTCATTAAAGCAATGAAGAGAAAGCAATATATCGTTTTCCTCAAGAGGAATAGGATCTTTATTTTCTAATTTGAATTGATTAATACGAGGAATATCTACACTTTTTCCCACTAAACCACACTCTCTGCATGAAATGATACAAATGCTGATATGCGAAACATTTGATTGAACAGCATTAGGATCAATTTTTTTTACTTTATCAATGCTGTCTACATCCATGCTGTCTGCATCAATAATGCTGTCTACATCCATGCTGTCTGCATCCATGGTGTCTACACTGCCCTTTTGTGTTTGAACAGAATTGTTAGAAAAACTTAGTTGCGTCTGTTGCTGTTGTTTTGGAGTTTGTGTTTTCTTTTTTACATTAGATGTGTCCTGCGGAGGCAATGGAACTTGTGTTTTTTCGGAAAAAGATTGTTCTTTGGGTAATTTGGTTTTATTTTTTTGAGATGTCTTATTGGAAGGTTTTAATTGAACGCGGCGAGAACCCCAAAAGCGCGAGCATGTCCAAGAGATTGCGGCTAATAAAAAAATTGAACACGCCAAGGTTGCAATCACTGCTTTCGTTTTCTCTTGTTTTGAAATAAAATTGACAAGAAAAGAAGGAGTTGAAACTTTAGGTAAAGAGTAATTATTAATAAACATTTATACGCCCCTGTTAATAAATTAACAACTTATCCTAATAATGCTTTTAATTAATGTCAATCGCTTTTTTTTTGTTTTAATCATGTTGTTGCAAAATTATTGATTTATTTAAACTTTACAGAGTAGAAATAAAGTTTTGCTTATAAAATCTTAATCAAATATTAATGATTAGTTGATAGAATTTGGTTAAATTATTTTTTTAATCTATTGAAGATGTCGACAATAAAAAAAGAATCACAAGATCCAAAGACTCTTTTGCAAAAAGCCATTGAAGAGCTTGATGCCTTTACGCATTCAGAAGCTTCGCGTTTAGAAGTGGGAGAAAATGGGAGGCTAGTGGCATCCAAGGAAACGCACTTAGAAAGAGTGGTCGGTCTTGCGCGTTGTTACATTGGTCCTCTTTTTTCTGACCAAGCCCGGCAGAAGCAAGAAAAAAAATTAGGTGACATTAAGAGAGCAATTCTTCAAGCACGAGATATTATTCAAAGCCATTCTGGTTTGATTGAAAAATTTAAAGAAGGGGATGAAGCGCAACGCAAATTAGCTGAAAACGCTTTGTTAGCGATTCAACGCTATAATAATATTGTTGCTCAAGGCTCTTCTAATGGAACAATTAAATATGACGTCTATAACTACGAACGTCATCGTTTATTGTTAGATCAAGAAATTAAAGGGCAGCCCATTCAGCTACCTCATGCAGTATCCGTCAAGTATGACTCGCATCCTGACTCGCATCCAGCTCACAAGATGTTAAAAGAGCTCAGCCAATCTTTGCTTTTTAGCCATCAAAAGCTAAATACCGTGATTAGTTCTACTCATAAAAAAACCATTCAATTTATGATTGATACCTTTCACATGAAAGCGATTCGGATGATGCAATCTCATTTGTCGCATTTGAATTCGATGGCTGAAATTGTCCCGCTTGTCAAACAAACACCGCTTGAAATTGATGAAGAAAGTGATGTAGATTTAATTACGATGCGTCAATTATTAGAAGTGGGTCCTGGATTTTTTATTTTGGTGACAGGATGTTTTAAACGCAATTTGTCAGATCCTCAATTTATGACAATGCCTATTTTAGATAGCTTTAGACTGAGTTTTCAATTGACACATTCTGGATTCCCTTATCCTTCTCAACATACAAGCTGGGCTTTAGCTGATAAATGGGTAGAAGCTTATCCTTTACGAGCAGACCAGGTTCCTCTTTTTCAGCAGATTGATCAAAGAAAAAAAGTATTGACTCAGCAGCTTTTATTTGATCAGGTTTTTATTCAAAAAGCTCGATGTTATGCAAAATTTAAGCGAGACGTTTTTGATCAACATCGCGATTTCTTTTTACCTTTACACCATCAACTTCAAAAGCTTTTAAAGCAATATCTTTGTAATGATGAGGGTCAAGACTTCGTTTTGGAAACGTTTTACAACGAAGTTTCTCGCGCTCCTTCCGCTTTTGATATTCTTGTTCAAACGCAACAACAATTATTAGATCTTTTTATTAAGCAACCCATTAAAGCTTTGGAAGAAGAGTGGCTAGGAGCTGAAGCAACGTTATTGCGCATAGGAACTCCGCAAGAAAAATTTCAAGCGGCTTGCCAAAAGCTTGAGCATTATCGTTTGCAAGCGCGAGAAGCATTAACTCTTGGCAATTGGCATCATGCTTATCTTATGCAGCAAGGAAATTTGCTGGGAAAGGCTTTCCAATCCATTGGCTTGCAATATCAATCAGAGAAAATGGGGTTTTCGCCCCCTCTCCTTAATGATTTTGAACGCAAGCTACAAGCCTGCGCTTTTCAGCAGCTTCTAGAATTTATGGATGAATGTGAGAATCGTTTAGGCATTCAAGATACCAATCAAATGAAAGATCATTTGGCAGCTTCTTGGATGAGAGATTTACAACTTCTGTCTAATTCTAATGTGGAAGAAGAAAATTCTTTACCTGTTGCTATTATTAACGAATTAGAAGTCTATTTCAATTCGCGTTTTTACACTTTTCACTTGAATTAAGAAGGAATTAAATAAGGATTTTCTTCTTTTTGACGATGAAGATACATCTGCCAAGTGGCAAGAAGACAAAACCCGCCGCCCATTAAAAGAACCATAGTGGCATTGGTGAGATTGCAAAGAAAACTTCCTAAAGGAGGAGCAATGCAGCCTCGCAGACCAATTGTTACCACATTCACGCCTGTGTAGGTGGAACTATCATCTTGTTTAGAAAAAATCGGCCCAGATAAATTCCAACTTAATTCACTTCCAGCTTGCATCATTCCATATAGTAAATAAGCTCCATAAAGCCAAAGCAAACTCCATTGAGCAGCCATCAATCCCAGAGGAAATAAAGCAGCAATGGCTGTGACAAATGCAGTGAATAGAAAAAGATCAATGCGACTCATCATCCTTGTCCATAAAGGAAGAGCAAGTGCATAACCGATGCTTTTGCATAACGTCATTGCAAATGTCAATTCTTTATAATTAAGCTGCAAAGTATCAAAGAAAAATTGAGGAAGTGCTGGCTGCCATAGCATCAATCCTCCTCCTCCCAGCATAAAACCAATTTGAAAGCGGGCAAAATCAGGACGTTGTTTAACAAGCTCCCAAGCATCTTTCCAAGGCTTTTGCAGTTGCTCCTTAAAAGAAAATTCGGAAGAAGCCAGGATAGAAGCTTGTTCTTGAGAGAAAGAGTTTTTTACAGGTAGAGCAACTTGAAAGATAATGGATGCCAAAGACAAAAGAGCTGTAATGGGAAAAAGCCAGCGCCATGCCTGAAAATAAGCATCGAGCATCCATCCCATGGCAATGGCTAATAACGCGCCACCAACATGATAAACCGCAGATCCGTAAGCAAAAACTGTTTTTCGCGAATCTTCCGGCACGTTAACTTTAAGAACTTCCATCCAAGCAGGATTTACTCCTCGATGAAATAACATATAGATCGCTGAAGCAAAAATAAAAAACCAAGGATGGTTTATCCAGGGAACAAATAAAAAGGGAAGATGACTCAAAATGCTAGCCCAAACAATATTGGAAATCAAACGATCACGTCGGCGCTTGATTTGTGAACTCCAATATAAAGAGAAAAGAGAAACAATGGGTTTAAGACTAATAATACAAGCAATTTGCCAAGCTGTTGCTTGCAGATCCTTAAACATAATGAATGGCAAAAGCGTATAGAGTGCCCAAAAGGGAGTGTTTAAAATGCGCGTCCAAGTATACGCTATGCGCGTTTTAGTCAAATAAATGTCAAAGAGAGCAGATTGTATTGCCATTAAATAATTTTATTCTAGTTAAATGAATAAGATAAAATTAATATATTATGTTTTATTAATTAAAAAAACAATAATTCATAGCAAAATAAGTAAAAAAAATATGTTCAGAGTGAAAATAGAGGAGGCTTAGAGGAAATGGATTTGAGGGATAAAATAAAATAATTTATTTGGTTTTTATTAATTTTTATCTCTTCGATTAGAGGCTGTTTTCAATATGCTAGCACCCTGCTTTAGCTCTAAGAAAAATAAAGCGTTTTTAAGAAGAGCCATCTAAAAGACGATTGTGCTGCTTGATCAATAAAGCTTTGGATTTGAGAAGGGGTAAGGTGTGCAAATTGTTTAATTTCGTCATCTCGCAGA
Organism: Parachlamydiaceae bacterium; assembly: GCA_044226925.1. Taxonomy (GTDB): domain Bacteria; phylum Chlamydiota; class Chlamydiia; order Chlamydiales; family Parachlamydiaceae; genus JANWJE01. Next base: position 413,409 of record JBGAGC010000001.1, on the reverse strand, counting down.
CGATAGATAAGATGTCTTGCAATTTTCGGTTCTAAAGATAACTTCTCTAAATTTTTTAAACAGTGATTGAATACCCGATGTCGATAAAATAGGCGGGCGAGAGCAAAAATCAAGAGAAGAAGAGGAATGAGTTTAGTCCACCACATGAGCATAGCGGCCGAGGAGGTCTGTAAAGACAAGAGCGCAAAATCTGTCAATACAACGACACCAATGATAAGAATAAAAAAAAGACTTTCTTTAGAAGATTGAACAATTGGACCCAACCATCGGCGCCAAAGGGAAGAAGAAGATTGATAGGCTAATATTTCTTCGAACTGTGGCTCTTGATAGAGCATACGTCCGACATGAGATAATTCATGAGCAATCAGTTCGCGTCTCTGATAGATTCCCAAATACGTTGCAAAATGTCGGAATTGTGCTCTTAACTGTAAAAATGCAGCTGTAGGACTCTGCTGATCTAACTGAAAAATCCAAGCACATCCACCATGCCAAAAAGAGAGTTGGTAATTACTAAAAAAAAGCGGAACCCATCGAGGGCGAATTCCATAAAGCTCTTGAGTAAAAGGGAGGACTTCATCTAAGAGATTTTGTGAATTTTGATCGCCTACTTCAAAAGGTAAATCTGCGCCTACTTTTTGCTCCAAATTTTGTTCAAGATTATCACAAAAGGCGATGCGGTTGATAAAAGCGTTTTCTGTTTCTTCTGGCCCAGGAATAAAGCCTTGAGCATTCCAATCTTGCCATTGATTTAACTGACATTTTATTGACATGTTATTTTCTATAATTCTCTAGCGGTGATAGGAAATGGGCATAAAATGAAGAGTTATTGAAACAGGTTTCAATGATTTTTTGCATTGGAAAATATCATTTTAAAGTTCAATTTTTCATTTAGCAATTCAGAGACACACTTTAATGGAAATCATCTATTTTATATCTTTCTAAAGATATATGTTTTAAACTTTTAAAATTAGTTAATGATGTGTTTTGTTTGACATTAATAAAAAATTAACACAATATTTTATGCGTTTTTTTATTTTGTTTTAATTAAAGGTGAATGATGAATTTGCAAGATATTATTCGATATCGATTTGTTACTGCTCAACAATCATTGGATGAAAATGGTGTAGTGATTAGCAGGCCAAGTTCTTGGTATTTGGTTGGAAGAACAATTTTATGGTTCCTGACATTTGGCTATTGTAAAGTTAATCCTTCTTTGGATAAAGGGACACAGAAAGTCATTCATGCGACGCGCCACTTATTTAGAAGTGCAAGAGATATTAAAGAAATGCACGACACGCAAGCTTATGATCATCTCGAGCAAGCTTTAACTAATTTAAAAATATTAAGTATTTGGAATGGTGGAAACAAGAGCACTTATACAGAAATCGATCAATTAATTCTAACTGTAGATCTTCTAAGAAAGAGGTCAAAAGTTCTTTCAAATTCTAAAGCATCCAAAAATTCCAAAGCACATTTAAATAAAACGTTTGCATTTGTCGATGATATTCGCAATGGCCGTATTGCAGATGGGACAACTTTCTTGCAGAAAGTTGCCATTTTTTACCCAGAAATGGACATGTATAAGCAGACGGCTATATCTGCTATTGAAATTGAGAAAGAACGCACAGAATTATCTTTGCTCTTTGTTTACCTACTGTGTAAGCATGACGAAAAAGCAGAAAAAGCAGATGATGATCAAGCTTATCAAGATTTTATTAGAGGACAGCTAGGTCAACCACATCTGAATTGGGGATCTTTTAAAGAGCTCAGTGCAATATTTAAAAAGAAATATGACACTGATGAGAAGTTAGACTTTTTTTTAATGATGATCATTTTTCAACGACTTGGAAAAGTCGATTTTATTCAAAAGCTGAGTCAAAGAAAAAATGTGGGAATGGAGTTTGAAAATCACGAGCTATTGGATGTTTTAGAACGCCAACCAAAGCTTTTTGCTAGCTTTGACCGTTTGCCGAAAAAACTGCAGCGATCTGCCATTGATTTATGGTCATTGAATTATTTTGACCTTCCCTTTATGCAAGGGGAATATCCTCCAGCTGCCTTAAGTAAGATAAGTAAGAAAGTAGAAGTAGACTTAGATTTAGCTGAACACTGTCTATATCAAGATTTAGCTTGTTTTTCTGGATCAATGGGATTTGGAAAAACTTCTCCAGACAAGACATTAAATGGTTGTCGTTTATTAGATGAGAATACTTATCAGGCTTGGAAAAAAACATTTGAGCAATTAACAAAAGTTAAAAATGAAAAAGAAATTTATAAAAATTACTTAAAATACCGTGCTAAGCTTTTCGATATCTCTAAGAGAGATGGTGTTGTTATTTCAAAAGATCGAAAGCTTAATCTTAATGTTGAAAATTCTGAAGATTATGCTTTCATCCGCTTTTGCTGTATGTTGCGTCTCTTTTATCATGAAGACATTTTAGCGATTAAAAAAGCTTTTGAGGAATTAAAACAAATAAATAATGGCAACTATAGAAATTTAATTTCAGAGCTCACTTGTACTGGATTAGACGGAAAGAAAGCAATTTTCATTGATTTTGTTCCACTTTTAATCGTGAATATTGTGAATTATCCATTCCCAGATCGATCTAAAAAGATAGATGTTCTTATAGAAAGCTTGCGTCTTCTGCATGAAATTTACCAAGTAACGCGAGAACATTTAGATGATAAAGAAAAAGGCAATGGGATTTTTAAAGTTAATGTCTCAGAAATTGCTTTAAAATTTTCTACGCCCACTACGACATCCGCTCTTCCGGGTATTCTTACCCTCGATGCAGTTCGCAAATGTTTAAGCAAGATCGATGGCATTACACTCAATGCAAAAAATAAACATATTGAAATTCATCTTTAATCATTCAAGGTGTAGCCTATTTTGAAATAGGCTACATTTTTATTAATTTAATCTATTCATTCAAAAACTATTCTATTTTCCTTTTTTGAAAACAAAATAAATTTTTGAATTCATTTTCGTGTACAATCAGAATTATAAATTTTTTAATAAATTCAATTATTTTTTATTTCCTCGATGAATCATGACTTCATTATGAATAAAACAATAAATTGTTATCATGATGAATTCCTTCCATATTTTGCTTGAAAGGTGAGAGGGTTTCTGGCACGCTAGATCTATTCTTTTTCGAATTGTAAGGCTATTGGCAAATTGACTAGTGATCAGATAAGTCGCTCAAGAAAAAGAGTAAAGTTCAGGATAGAGGAGTAGGGCTATGTTAACAGATGACTATGAAGAATTTACAGAAAGTCAATTAAAGATCTTAAAGCGTTATGTCACGAATTCCTCAAGTCATATTTTTGTTTTACGTAATTTGCCCGAAGTGATTAAAGGGGCTCTTTTTTCTCGCTATTCCCGTTCAAATTTAGGTCTTCGTACTCTTTTGCTCAAAGAGTTTATTACGAATAACGATGAGGCGGCTTTTGAGTCGATTGTAGGTAAGATTGCAGCAGATGATGAAGAACGTCAAGCGCATGAGCAAATGGATGCAATTAAAAAAGCACAATCCTTTTATGATCGCATTTTGGATGGGTATGGAGATGATTCGATTGGAGAATTAGGGGGTGCGCATTTAGCCATTGAAAATATCTCAATGATTGCAGCGAAGTTATTAGAAGATAGCCGCATTGGCGGATCTCCTTTAGAAAAATCAACCCGTTATATTTATTTTGACCAGAAGGTAAAAGGCGAATACTTATTTTATCGCGAACCTATTTTAATGACGTCAGCTTACCGCGATAAGTATGTGGAAACTTGTAATATGTTGTTTGAAACTTACAGCCGCTTAATTCCTCCTATGACGGCTGTTATCGAACAGCGCTTTCCTAAAGATCCTTTGATTTCCAAAGCAGCTTATACAGCTGCTTTGCGTGCCAAGGTCCTTGACTGTTTAAGGGGATTATTGCCAGCAGGCACTTTAACAAATATGGGTGTCTATGGAAATGGCCGTTTCTTTGAACAATTGATTCATAAATTAAATTGTCAAAATCTTGCTGAATTGCAAGATATTGGCAAGCGCAGTTATGAAGAATTGGCAAAGGTGATTCCGTCGTTTGTCAGACGTGCTGATCCTGCTCATCGTACGCATCAAAGCTATGCACAATTTTCTGAAACAATGCAGTCTGAGCTTAAGCTTATTGCCGAACAGCATTTACCACATTGCGACCGATCCTTGCAATCGGGTGTTCGATTGGTTTCCTATGATCCTGAAGCCGTCACTAAAGTGGCTTCTGCACTTTTATTTGCAGTTAGCAATAAAGGGTTGTCTGAAATCTGGCAATATTGCCGTGGATTGTCTGATGAAGAAATTGCTCGTATCTTGGATGCGGGTTGTAATGCTCGTGAGAACCGTCGTCACAAATCTCCACGTGCTCTTGAGCATGCAGAATTTACATTCGAAATTGTCACAGATTTCGGAGCTTATCGCGATTTGCATCGCCACCGTCTTTTAACACAAGAACGCCAATTTTTATGTTGCGATTATGGTTTCTATACTCCACCTGAAATTCAAGGCACTCCTTACGAAGAAGATTACTGCCATGCGCTTAATCAAGCGAAAGAAGTTTATGATCTCATTGCTGCAGAATTGCCAGAAGAGGCACAATATGTTGTACCAATGGCTTATAACATTCGTTGGTACTTTCATGTCAATTTGCGTGGTCTACAATGGCTTTGTGAGCTACGCTCTTCTCCCGCTGGACATCCCTGTTATCGTTACATTGCTCAAACAATGGCGCGTCAAGTATGTGATGTTTTTCCAGCATTTGAACGGTTTTTTAAATTTGTCGACTATGAAGGATATGAACTTGGCCGCCTAGGACAAGAGCAGCGCAAATTTGAAAAACAGCAACAATCATTGCTCATCTAATCATCTTTTAAAGCATTTCTACAGGTGTTTTAAATAGGATATCACTAGCTTGTTTTTGCTGAATTAATGAATAAAATACCTTCAGAAAAGATTATAAAAGGTTTTTAAATGAAAATTAATAGCAAAAAATTTCAAGCTTTTGAAGTTTTTTTTCAATTTCTTGCAGATTTTTTTCTCTTTGATCTCTGTGTTTCTCTGTGGTTTATTATCTTAGCTTTATCATCAATTGACTTTACAGTATAGCTAGAATAATAAACCACAGAGAAACACAGAGATCAAAGAGAAAAAATTGATAAGATTTTTATTAAATCGGGTTCGACTAGCTTGATTCTGATTTAAAATTCTAAATAGATCCTATTCCACTTACATAGTTTGGTTAACTATGACGATTACTCGTGGGTGCAAGCGTAGCCTGCACCCACAGCAACTATCGATAGTTCAAGGTTCTGAGCAATCAGCATATTCTAGACAAGCCAACTTCTTGATCTTTATTAAATTTTTGATCTAGAACAGTATAGCCTAGCTTTCCGCCTCTGCTTTTTAAAGTTCAACGCTTAAAATTTTCTTGGTTTTATAGTAACAGTAGCAGGCGGTGAGAGCGTGCCAAAATAATCAACCGAGAAAACCGTATAAGTGTAAGTCACACCTTTTTCGATATTGTGATCCTTAAACTTCAACTTATTACTATTAGGAAACACCCTTGCAATCGGCTCTAATTGATCATTGCGGAAAATGAGATATTCTGCAGGTATTGGAACAGACTTGGGATTTTTCCAAGTAAGTACGTTGACAATCTCGTGGGAAGAAGGCTTGACCAATTGGCGCCCTTTTAAATGACGTGGAGGAAGAGGGAAATAAGTGAATCGATCAGTAGCTGTAACGGGCAAAGTCCCAAAATTTGTTACAACTCTGATGTCGACAATTCCTGTTCCAGGAGGAGAGATCGCGATAATCACATTATCAGAAAAAACAGCAAAACTGGTTGCTGGAGTTGCTCCAAAAAGAACTTGTGTCGTTCCTATAAAGTTAGTTCCTATAATAGAAACAGTTGTTCCTCCAGTTTCAGGCCCTAAAGTGGGAGTAACACTGATGATCGTTGGAAAAGGAATTGTAATGTAAGTAAATTGATCAGCAGGTGTAATGGCAGAAATGCCATTATTTGTCACGACTCTAACATCGACCGTTCCTGTTCCAGGAGGGGAAATAGCCGTAATAGAAGTATCAGAATTGACAACAAAACTAGTTGCTGGTGTTGCTCCAAAAAGAACTTGGGTAGCTCCTGTAAAAAACGCTCCCATAATTTGGACTGAGGTTCCGCCAATCTCAGGCCCAGAAGTTGGAAAGAGGTCCGTGATAATAGCAGGCGGAATTGGTGTAATAGAAATGCCTATAGGAAAAATTCCTACTGGAATGGAGTCTCCTAGCGTAGTAGTCGCTAGATTAATAGGGACGGCAAAACCAGCGGCAGCTTGAGCTGACGTGTTTGTGACATAGGCAGTCGTTCCATCTGGTGTAATGGCAATGTTTAACAGAAAACGCAGAGGCAATAAAATAGGAGATAAAGTTGTATTGGTGGCAATGTCAATGCGAGACAAAACACCAGGGTTTCCAGAAGGTGCTTCAGAATTGATCACATAGGCGATTCCTCCATCAGGTGCAATAGCAATAATCGTGGGCTCGTCAGATGAGTTTTCGCTAACTGGAATAGTCGCGATAGGAGTATTAAGTAAAAGATCAATAGCAGTAACAGTGTTATCATCTGAATTAGAGACATAAGCTCTTGTTCCATCAGGCGTAATAGCAATAAAACTCGGACCTTGTCCTACAGGAATAGAAACTCCAACCAAGCTGGTGGCTAAATCAATCACACTGACACTATTTAATGCAGTAGTCACAACATAAGCCTTCGTACCATCTGGTGTAATGGCTATTCCTGCAGGGGCTGAGCCAGGCGTTAAATTAATCGAGCCCAATACAGTGTTATCAATAAGATTAATGACCACAATAGTACTTGACACTAGGCTAGTGACATATGCTCGCGATCCGTCAGGTGTAATGGCAATGGCGAATGGAGAAACAGCAAGAGGAATCGTATCTATCACTGTATTTGTTGCCACATCGATGACGCTGATACTATTTAATGTTCTTTGAGTGACATAGACTCTTGTCGCATCGGGAGTAATTGCAGTAAGTGTAGGACTTGCAAGAGGAATCGAGGTAATAGGAGTATTTGTTGCTACATCAATAACGGTGACATTAGAGGAGCCAAAATTCGCTACATAAGCAAGAGGGGCCCCAATTAAATTTTCCGCATATGTTGTAAAAAAAAGCAAAAAACTCATCAAGCAACGCATAAAGATCTTCATATAAGAACTCCTTACAATGAGAGTTTGACAAAATATTTCTTTATTTATTGCTTTTTTAAGATATGTTCATTTTAAAAGCAAAGTGTCTTCTCTTCCATTGAACTCAATTGCTGGCATGCCCCACGTTTTCAAAATTTGATGAATCCCTTTTATGAGTGGTTCTTTGATTTGAGAAAACATTTTTCAGTAAATCTAGCTGAAGCTCTTGTTAATTTTTAGATTATTATTAGACAATTATTTATTTGATGATTTGATTTTTAGTTTATCTCGAAGTGTTATCAATCAATAGTTATAAAATATAAAACGTTATCTATTTGAAAAATATTTAAATGTATATTTTAAAATAATCAAAAAAACAATAAATATCAGTAAGTGTTTGTTTTAAGATTGTTAATTTTTTTATTGCCAGTCAGTTTTTGATTGATTTTTTTAATTTGATTTGTTAGTTTGTGTTTTGTTTATTTTTCTATAACATATAAATATATAGGTGTTAAAATGGTATTTACAGCTGCTAGCCAACCCTTTGTTGCATATTATGATGCACTCCCACAAAAAACTCTTGAAACAGTTGCACAGAGTGCTCTTTTCAGTTTTTCAGCGACTCTTTTTTTGACAAGTACAATGAATGGAAAGGTCGACATGACTGCTCCTCTTATCAACGCAGCAGTTGCTTCTTTAGCTTCAACCATTCATGCGTTGATGACGCCTTTGTTTGATAAAATATTTAATAGTTCTCAGCTCAATTGGATGCATGAATTTGCAAAAAGCTCTGTTGTTGGATTTTTAGCTTCCTCTATTGCTAGCTATGCACTGACATCTAAAGTAGATCTTACTGCTTTTAAGTTTTTTTATTTGATTTCAGCAAATTCTCTGCTTACTTTGTGGATGAATGCTCCAAATACTCCAGCTATTAAAGACAATTCAATTTATCTTTGCTTGGGGCAGAACTTTATGACGATTTAAGAGAGCTTTAAATTTTTTAGGATCCATTAAGCCTTAAAAATTAAGTCGACTAAAAAAGATGCATTTATTATGATAAATGCATCTAATTTTTTTTGTTTTGTATGTTGAGTGCAGTTTTTTTCTATTCCACATTTTTTTTCTTTTTTTGGTGGCTCTAGCCGCCAACCTATCCTTTGCTGTTTACATTTTAAAATTTTCATTTCATTCTTATTCGGCAAGTCAAGAGACTTGTTCAACAAAATGTTTTTAAAAATAGGATTTTCATGAGTGCTCATCCCATTCGTAAAGGAAGCTTGATTGGTGGTATTTTGCTAGTCGCAGGATGTTGCATTGGAGCTGGCATGCTGGGCTTGCCTGTTTTAAGTGCACAAGCGGGCTTTCAGCCTTCTCTTGCCATGTTTTTCATTTGTTGGCTTTTCATGTTGATCACTGGTTTGTTATTGTTAGAAGTCAATCTATGGTATGGGGGAGAAATTAGCGTCATTACGATGGCTGAGCGAACTTTAGGAAAAGGGGGAAAGATCGTCAGTTGGCTTGTGTTTGCCTTTCTCTTTTACTCTTTGATGGTTGCTTACATTGCAGCTAGCGGATCGCTGATGACTGATTTTATTGGAGAAGCCACTGGTTACTATTGGCATTCAAGTGCCGGAAGTATTTTCTTCTGTTTACTTTTTGGAGTCTTGCTGTATTTGGGGACAGGAGCAGTGGATTGGTTTAATCGACTGTTAATGCTAGGTCTGATTCTATCTTATGTGATTCTGGTAGGTGTTGGTGCTTCGCATGTGCAATCTCCTTTATTGCAGCATCGCGATTGGTCTGCTGTCACAATGGTCATTCCAGCCATGATTATTTCTTTTGGATATCATAATTTGATTCCAAGTTTAACAACTTATTTTCATGGACATGTAAAGCATCTTAAAGGAGTGCTCATTTTGGGCAGTGCGATTCCTTTATTGATTTATCTTGTTTGGGAGTGGCTGATTTTGGGGATTGTTCCTTTGCAGAACTTTCAAACGGCTTTAGATCAAGGTGAAATTGCAACTGAAGCTCTCAAAAATGCTGTAGGTGTGTCTTGGGTAGTAGATGTTGCGCAGATCTTTGCCTTTTTTGCCATTGTGACCTCTTTTTTAAGTGTCGCTTTAAGTTTTGTAGACTTCCTTGCCGATGGATTGAAAATCAAAAAAACGCCTAAAGGAAAAGTGATTTTAGCCCTGCTTGTTTTAGGGCCGCCTTTCTTATGTGCGTTGTTTTACCCCACCATTTTTCTTACTGCATTGAATACAGCAGGAGGATTTGGAGCAGTAATTTTATTTGGAATTTTACCTGCTCTCATGGTGTGGAAAGGGCGTTATACCCAACAGTTAGGATTGCCGCAAATTGTCCCTGGCGGTAAGCCTCTTTTGATCGCAGTGATAGCCTTTTCTGCTTGGGTGATTGCCTTGCAATTTGTTTAATTTTTTTACTATTATGTGGGAATAATGAATCAAATCCATCGCCTTATTGGAGGCATTTTATTAGTTTCAGGAACAACGATTGGTGCAGGAATGCTTGCTTTGCCTATTGTCACAGGTTTTGCAGGTTTTTGGCCGTCGATTACTCTTTTTGTCATTTACTGGCTTTACATGACGTTTACGGCATTTTTGATGCTGGAAGCCAACTTATGGATGGAAGAACATACCAATCTCATTACGATGGCTAGAAGAACTCTAGGAAGAGGCGGCAAAATCATTAGCTGGATCGTTTATCTCTTTCTTCTTTACACTTTAACGACTGCTTATTTAGCGGGAGGAGGACCTATTTTCATTGAAGGATTGCAAGCTTTAACAGGGTGGCAGCTTCCTGCTTGGATGAATCCTCTTCCTCTTTTACTGATTTTTAGTTTTTTTGTTTATCAAGGAGCCCGTTCAGTTGATTATGTGAATCGTATTCTGATGTTTGGACTTGTTATTTCCTATGCTTTAATGGTGGTGTTTTTAACTCCACATGTCAAAGCTTCGCTATTAGAACATGCGAATTGGAATGCTGTGTGGTTATCTGTTTCAATTGTCTCGACCTCCTTCGGCTTTCACATTATTATTCCAACGTTGACAGATTATTTGCATCGCGATGTGAAGCAGCTGAGATGGGTGATTTTAATAGGAAGCTTAATTCCACTTATTGTTTATATCAGCTGGGAGTTTTTGACATTGGGAATTATTCCTTTAAATGGTCATCCAGGGTTAGTTGAAGGATATCAAAAAGGATTAGATGGAGCAACTGTGCTCGGAATGTTTTTAAGAAAAACCGAGCTCAGTTTAATGGCTCGCTTTTTTTCTTTATTTGCCATTGTAACCTCCTTTCTGGGTGTTTCTCTCAGTTTGCGAGATTTCTTGGCCGATGGATTAAGAATTCAGAAAACGCATAAAGGACGTTTAATTCTTTATCTTCTAACTTTTATTCCTCCATTTGTGATTACGTTGACCGATCCACGTGCATTTTTAAATGCTCTTGAATATGCCGGAGCATTTGGGGTTGTCACCCTTTTGGGATTACTTCCCGTTCTCATGGTATGGGTAGGCCGTTATGTTCAACAGCGAACAGGACCATTTCAAACTCCTGGAGGACGGTTAGCTTTAGGAGTCGCACTTGTAATCTCATTAGCTGTCATTGGGCTAGAGATTGCCAACAAGACAGGTTATTTAACTCTTCCAATTTAGAACAAGTGAGTCCACTATGACAGAAAAAAAACGTATCCTGACTGGCGATCGTCCAACAGGACACTTACATTTAGGACATTATGTAGGCTCGATTAAAAATCGAGTTGCTTTACAAGATAAGTATGATTGTTATTTTATCATTGCTGATCTTCATACTTTGACAACCAAACCTCAAAAAGAAGATATTTTGCGTTTAAGAGATTATGCTCGCACCATGGTGCTAGATTATTTGTCGTGTGGCATTGATCCTAAAAAATCAACTATTTATCTTCAATCGGCCACTCCAGCTGTTTATGAAATGAATCTCATTTTTGAAATGATGATCTCAGTCAATCGTTTAACAGGATTGCCCAGTATCAAAGAAATGGCACGCAATGCTCATTTAGATAGCGAAAGCATTCCATTCGGACTCATTGGTTATCCCGTCTTGCAAACAGCTGATATTTTAATGCCAAGGGCGCATTTAGTGCCCGTTGGAAAAGATAATGAAGCGCATATTGAACTAGCAAGAGATATTGCCCGCCGGTTTAATCAATATTATGGAGAAGTATTTCCTCTGCCAGACGCCATGTTGAGTGAAACGCCAACATTAATTGGAACGGATGCTAAGGGCAAAATGAGTAAATCAGCTCATAATGCCATTTTCCTTTCAGATGATGCTAAAACGGTTGAGAAAAAGGTAAAAGGAATGTACACCGATCCCAATCGGGTTCATGCTCATTTGCCAGGAACAGTAGAAGGAAATCCTGTTTTTATTTACCACGATGTGTTTAATCCAAGAAAAGATGAAGTGGAAGATCTCAAATCTCGCTATCGAGAAGGAAAAGTAGGCGATGTCGAAGTGAAAGACAAACTGACAATTGCGCTTAATGAATTTTTAGATCCTATTAGAGAGCGGCGTAAAGAATTTGAAAATGAAAAAGGCTTAGTCGAAGAAATCATTTATGATGGAACAGAGCGCATGAATGAAATTTCGCAAGCGACAATCAAAGAAATGCGCAGTGCTATGGGACTAGGAGGAGCTTGGAACAAGATTTCACGCATTGCTCGTGATCGGAAAAAGCAATTAGTAGAATAAAGCTTGTCATCTTATCCACTGATTGGAAAAATAATCTAATATTGCCTTTAAAGATTCTATACAAAGCAGATGAGCAACAAATCTTTGCTCATCTGCCTGTTTAAATGATGATCGCATTTCTTTTTTTATGTTTTGCTACTCTGTAGTAAAAGTAAGCTTTGTTTATAGTGTGGATGAGCTGCTTTTTGGAAAGCTTGGTAAAATAATTCATCCGCATAGTCTAAATAATTAGCTTTAATTTTAGAAACTTCTGCCTGAATTAAATTCCAAAGTCCCCAACGAATGTCTGCTAAAATACTCATCAAATACAGATAAGCAACGTCTCGCGGAGTTGGAGGGGAATTAAAGTAGAGTTCTAGCATGTCTTGCATCTCTGCTAGAGATAATGAATCAATGGAAACCCATGTTGCTAAATCATAAATCGGATCTGCCATTGCACTATATTCCCAATCAATAATCCATACTTTGCTGCCATCATCTAAAAAGTTGCGGCTAAATAAATCTAAATGACAAGGTGCCAGCTTTTGAAATTGGGGAACAGCTCTGCGAATTTCTTCTACAATAGCAAGCAAATAAGAAGCTAAAGGAACGTGATGATCAGCCCTTAAGGTGGCTGCATGGCGATAGTAATCGCGAATGACGCCATAAGGACAAAAAGTGGTGGGAAGTCGTTTTCTCGAAGTGTGAAATTGCCTCAAAGCAGAAAGTGTGCGTTGATAGGTGTCTTGATTCTTTTGAAAAGGTTTAGAAATAATAAAGGGCATGACCATAATATGTTCTTCTGGAAGATAGATCAAAATGTCTGGAGCAATTCCTAAAGAGGCAGCTTCTTTGGTACAAATATATTCTCGATCAGCATCTAAACCCAGGACATCTGGATTGTCAGCTCCCATGCGAACAAAATAAGCTTTTGTGGGAAAAGAGACTTTTAAATTGTGATTCGTTAAGCCCGACTCAATTTTCTCGATTTTGACTTGATCGCCAAATGTTTTCCATTCAGGAAGTTGATGTAAGACATTTTCTAGTGCTGAAGAAGGCAGTGCAGATAAATTAAAATTTTTTAAAACTAATAAAAAGATGATCCACAATTTAATCGTTTTCATAAAGCATTCCTTGGAGCTTATTAAATCATTTCGAATGATTTGAATTTGAGATAATTTTTTTCCCTTCTAGGGGAAAAGAACGCCAATCCATACCATTCAAAATGATTTAATAAGCTTTTAAAAAGAATTTTAAAATAAATTCTGATTAAAGCATTGTCCTCGCTCTGTACGATTGATGTTTCCAAATGGTAGGTAAAAAGACAGTTATCTAGTTCTATAAACTCCTTTTAATTACCTTGATTTACCTCTTTTTAAATGGTATTCTAATATAAAAAATTCCCCTTATTTTAACTATTCAATTAAATAGTACATCTAAGAGTTCAAAGAAATTTCATGTCAAAATTATTTGTATTACATACAGAATTTGAGCCAAAAGGTGATCAGCCGGAAGCGATTGAGAAGCTTACGACAGGAATTTTACAAAGCAGACGTTCGCAAGTTTTATTAGGGATTACGGGTTCAGGTAAAACATTTACGATGGCTAATGTTATTGCCAAAGTCCAAAGACCCACACTGATCTTAGCTCACAATAAAACGCTTGCTGCTCAGCTTTATCAAGAATTTAAGACTTTTTTTCCTGAAAATGCGGTGGAATATTTTGTTTCTTATTACGACTACTATCAACCAGAAGCCTATGTACCTCGAACTGATACTTATATCGAAAAAGACATGTCGATTAACGATAAAATTGACAAGATGCGATTAAGTGCAACACGTTCTCTATTAGAGCGTCCAGATGTGATTATTGTTGCTTCTGTCTCTTGTATCTATGGCCTTGGATCTCCAGAATATTATCGAGGCATGAATTTAACTTTAGCAGTAGGACAGGAGCGGCGGCGTGATGATCTCTTGCTGCATTTGGTTGAAATGCAATATAAACGCAATGATTTTGAATTTGTGCGCGCCACATTTCGTGTGCGTGGAGATATTCTTGACATTTTTCCTGCTTATGAAGAAGACGTTGCGATTCGCGTTGAAATGTTTGGCGATGAAATTGAACAAATTAGCGAAATTGATCCTTTAACAGGAAAAGTCAAAAGGCGCATTCCCTCTATTACCATCTATCCTAGTTCGCACCACGTTACACCTGAAGAAGTTCGCTGGCGTGCCATTGAAACCATTCGAACTGAATTAGAAGAACGCAAGAAGTTTTATGAGAATGAAAAAAGACTTTTAGAACTCGAACGCATTCAACAGCGTACCATGTACGATTTAGAAATGTTGAAGGAAGTGGGAACTTGTAAGGGTGTTGAGAATTATTCCCGTCATTTTAGCATGCGGCAGCCAGGAGAGCCTCCACCTTGCTTATTAGACTATTTTCCTTCTGATTACTTATTAGTTATTGATGAATCTCATCAAACTCTTCCTCAGCTTCATGCCATGTTTAATGGAGACCGGGCAAGAAAGCAAACACTTGTTGATTTTGGTTTTCGTTTGCCTTCTGCTTTTGATAATCGTCCTTTGCGCTTTGAAGAAATTTATGAGCGCATTCATCAAGTGGTATACGTTTCTGCAACACCTGGATCATGGGAAGTGCGAGAAGCTGGAGGGGAAGTAGTTGAACAAGTGATTCGTCCGACGGGATTGCTAGATCCATTGATTGAAGTACGGCCTGCTTCTGGGCAAGTGGATGATTGTTTGGCTGAAATTCATGCTCATGTAGAAAAGGGGGGGCGTGTATTAGTGACAACTTTGACGAAGCACCTTGCCGAAGAATTAACTAAATATTTGAATGAACTCAATGTGAAGGCAAAATATTTGCATTCCGATATTGATACAATTGAACGCGTGCAAATTATTCGTGATTTGCGTTTTGGTGAATTTGATGTTTTAGTGGGAATTAATCTTTTAAGAGAAGGGTTAGATATTCCAGAAGTATCTCTTGTTGCCATTCTTGATGCCGATAAGGAAGGATTTTTGCGTAGCGAAACCTCTCTGATTCAAACTTGCGGAAGAGCTGCTCGCAATGCAGAAGGACGTGTCATCATGTATGCGGATAAACTGACAAATTCCATTAAGCGTACACTTGACATTACGCGAGCGCGCCGAGCGCATCAAGAAGAATACAATCAAGCTCATGGCATTACTCCGCAAACTGTCAAACGTGAAATTTCAGTTCTTGTGGAATCAGATGAGGACCAAGTGACTTATCCTCCTCAATTGGCTGATCAAATGTTGCAAGCAGCTGAAGAAAAACATCATTATTTAACGTTGGATGAAGTTCGTCAAAAAATCAAGGAATGTGAAATAGAAATGCGTAAAGCTGCGAAAGAAATGCGGTTCGAGGATGCTGCAGAATGGCGGGATAAAATGCGTAATTATCAGCAGATCGAATTGACATTAGCTTAAGAGCCTTTTCTTGCTTTAAATGTGTGGCCTTGATAATTTTCATTCTCATTTAGACTGATGGACCATGACTTTCATGAAAGATCAAGTTGATATCTTACTTGCCACTTATCAAGGCGGTTTTTATTTAAAAGAACAGCTGCAATCGATGATGCAGCAAAGCTATCCTCATTTTCGCATTTTTATTAGAGATGATGGATCAACCGATCAAACGCTTCCGATTATAAAAGCCTTTTGTCAAGAATATCCAGAACGTATTTTTTTTCTTCCTTCTACTCAACGTTTAGGAGTCAAAGGAAACTTTTGTGAGCTAATGAATTATGCTCAGGCGCCTTATGTCATGTTCTGTGATCAAGACGATATTTGGCTACCCACTAAAATTGAAATAAGCCTTCGCAAAATGAAAGAGCTCGAACATCAATATGGAGCTGAGCTTCCCTTGATTGTTCATACTGATTTATGCCCTGTTAAAGCTGACTTAACGATGATTGCACCGTCTTTTTGGCAATATTCAAATATTGATCCATCGCGAACAAATCTGAATGCTTTGCTTGTCAAAAATACCGTGACAGGGTGTACAGTCATCATTAATCAACCCTTGTTGCGTCTTGCTTATCCAATTCCAGATCAAGCAGTGATGCATGACTGGTGGTTAGCTTTAGTAGGGGCGATTCTGGGGAAATTAGCCTACCTCAAAGAGCCTACGATTTTATATCGACAGCATGGCAAAAATGATGTGGGAGCTAAGAAATTCAGTTTATGGCTTTTGATAAAAGATCAACTTTATCGGAAACGAGAAATTGTTCGTCGAAAAAAACAGCATAAAGCGCAAAAGTACCAACAAGCTCAGCATTTTTTAGATAGGTATGCCCACTTGCTAGATTCCTCTCAACAAGATATACTCAAAGCTTTTGCTTCTTTAGGAAATGTTTCCCCTTTGAGAAGACTGGTACGTCTATGGCGATATCGATTCATTCCGCCCATTTTTTCAAAATGGGATCTTTAATTTTTGTCTGAGAGTCTGTTTCATCACTTACATTGAATATCCCTGC
Source organism: Parachlamydiaceae bacterium (assembly GCA_044226925.1). GTDB lineage: Bacteria > Chlamydiota > Chlamydiia > Chlamydiales > Parachlamydiaceae > JANWJE01. The sequence goes on along the minus strand of JBGAGC010000001.1, from coordinate 396,910 downwards.
ATGTGATACAGGGACATTTGATATGATAAAAAATTAGAGCGCTAGCCTGTTAAAAACACGCTCTAAAGATCAGGTTTAAATTTGTGCTGTGTATCACAAACAAAAGCAGCAAATACTTTAACTTGTAGAGGAGAAATTCTCTCGGGATGGTAAATGATTACATCCCAGTTATCAACAGCACCTTGAATGAAATTGCGATTTAAACGAGCTAAGATGAAACTTGAATTATCAGGATCTACTAGAGTAAAACCCATGCAATGTTGATCCAAATAGCCAATCGCAACTCTTTGACCTATTGCATCGTAAAAGCTAAATTTAGCGGGTTCAGTTGAAACCACTTGTCCGTCAATCATTCCCGCTTCATTCCCCTCGGCATCATAAAGATCAATTTCTGTTGCCCATGTATATAAAACCCCAAGACCAGAAATACGGCAAATACCTTGTCCTTCATAGAGACCAAAGCGATCATAAGCATCATAGTGTGTCTTGATATGAAAAACGCTTTTGACGACACTTCCCATTGATAATTTCTCAGTGGACATATCGAATACTGTGGAAAATGTATAGTCACTGCGTTTGACCTGATAGCTAATTGTATTGTCTTTTGCTTCTAAAATATTGAATGTAAGGTAATAACATACTAAAATGGTTAGGAATCCTATCCATTTCAAAGAACGTTTCATAGTATTGTCCAGGTTAAAGTTAGTCCAACATTTTAAGCCTACAAAGGGCTTATTTCCTCTTGGCAAAAAAAACATAATTCAGCGCTGCGATTTTCAACAAGGAATAATTTTGGTTTGTTTTTGTATTTATGTTTAAAAAGCATGTTTTATTTAAAATAAAACAAAAAAATCTTAAATATTTGTTAATGTTTATCGTTTATAATTAAATTATAAATTAATTAATTGTGGTTTGTTTTTATGAGTATTCCTGCTCCTTCTTATCAGCAAGCTCTACATCATCTGACTGATCCGAATAAACCGAAGACTATTGATGCTCGTACAAGAGTGGAATTAGCAAGAAGTATCCAAGTTTTACAAGAAAGCGAGATTTCAGACGAGATTAAGCAAAAGATTACAGAAGTTAATCAGCTGATTCAAGACTATGATAAGCGTCTTTTAAATGTACTGGATAAGTTAGTTACACTTCAATCTCCTGATCATTTTATTATCTATTTAGATAAAACGGGAGTAAAAGTTGAAACACTAAATGAATTCAAAGGACCATTTAAGTGGCTCCGCTTTAAAATAAGAAAAATTTTTCGACACAATCTCGATCAGTTAAACGCTACTCTTCAAGCGGCTCATTTAATTTCTGTAGAAGGGCAAAATCCAGAAATGAAGGCAAAGCTCGCTCAATCTGTCTATACTTTAAAGAGAATTCGTTCGATTCAACGTGAGTTTTATGCCTCGAAAAAATCCATTGCACGTCATGCAAAGCTCACCACTGAAATCAATAAAATTTTAGATTTAAATTTAACATCAGAAGCAGAAAAAAAAATACAAAGAAAATTAATTAAAAAAGGCAAACAATTCTTACAGACTAGAACAAGGGAACAGCGTTTTGAGAATTTAACCGGAATGTCCATTGCTTCTACTGCGCGCACAAAAGATAATGATAGGGCTATGATCAATGAAGGCGGATATGCCATTTTTAGTACTGAACATGAACGTAAGAATTTAAAAAAATTATTAAAAGAATCTGCGTCTCAATCTCCGCTTTCTCAAGAAGAATATGAAAAAGTAAAACATTATACCGAAGATTTAAATCGTAGTCGCGATCTAAATTTTATGCTTGCTGGATTATCAGGGAATAAGGATGAAAGGGGAGTTCGAATTGCGGCTAAAGCGATATTTGATCAAATTCTTCAATTAGAAGAGGGACAATCCATTTTCCTGGATGTGGGATATGAAGAGCATGCGATGCGAGCACAATTTACAAGAAAAGAAAATGAACTAGAGATCCATTTATTTGATACAAGTGGTGCCTTACAATTTTGGACTACTAAAGACCCTACTTTATTACCACAGTTTTTAAGCGGGAAAAAGCAGTATGTTGCCTTAGCCACTTCTGTTAGCTTAGAAAATTTTCGACAAATGGGGAGAGCTTACTTAGAACAAGTCATTTTAATGGACTCCAAAACAGTTCAAAAATTAGAATCAAAAAAAGGTCATTATTTTCATTATATTGATTTTCTAAAGGTTTTTAGATCTATTAATTCTAAAAAAATTTTGAAGACACGGCATTCTATTCAAAAAGCCTATAATTGTTTTGCTCAACGCGTTCGCGCCTGCGAAGTTCATTGTTTAGGCATCTCAACTTATCGGAAAGTGCGAACTTATAGCTTAGAGAACATTTATGATGAGTTATGGTCAATGTCAAAGCAAAAACTTGATAAAGAGCAGCTAGCTGAACTAGAAAAAATGCTTGCCATAAAAGATGATCAAGGGAAAATTATAGAAAAAAGAAGAATGCTTATGCCTCACGAAATTAAAGAGATACAACGATATCTTAATCGTCTCGAAGAATTCCCGGGAAAGCAAGTTGAAGCGTGGTATCCGATCTTTGCCCTTCTTAATCATAATATTCTAAAGCATGGTTATTCTCGTTCTCAGTTGCAGAGTAAGAAAATATCTTAAATCTAATTCTTAATTAACGCTGTTTCAGGCAAATCATTAGCGCATTAAAAGTTAATTTTAATGCGTTTTTTTTTATTCTATTTAACTATTTCGTAAATTTATATCACTGATATTTACTAGTTTTTTAAATTATCTCCGTGGTTTTTTTTATGTTAAGTAAATTTTATGTTATGGTTACAAAAATTTAATTTTATCTTTATTTTCGTGTATTATATAATTACTTATTTAAATAATTTAATTAAAAGTAAAAGAGGTTATATGTATTCTCCTGTTAGCGGCTGGCAGGCTCAGCTCGATATGAATCCAGGTTTTGTTACACCTTCTGCCCCTCCCCCAGATGACGAGTCAGACGATGTGTCCTATCCCAAAATTGTTCCTTATGACGCTAAAAAGGCTAAGGAGCTTCAAGATTGCGCTCAACAAGCTTATTTTAATGTTTATAAAGAGATTGTTGATGTAGCTAATCTGCGCTCACTTGATCATTTTGATGCTTCTTCTATTCAAACATTGAAGCAAATTGAAGAAAAATCTAAGCAAGGCATCGTTATCAATCTCCTTCAACTGATGATTAAAGTTCTCCAGGTTGTTGGTAAATTGTCTTTAGGAATTGCCGTTGGAACATCCCTAGCGTTGATTCTATCGCCTTTCTTTGGAGTTCCTGGAGCAGCTGTTGCTGTTTCCGCTTTGTTAGCGACGCCCATTCTGGGAGCTTTAGTGGCTATGCGTATTGTTTGCAAAGTGATGATTTATGGGGTTGGCAAATTGAAACAACGACAAATGGAATCTTCTTTTGCCTCTGCTATTCAAATTGAAAAAGATCGCGTGTTAGCCTTGAAAGGTTGGGTGCATTTGAAAAATCTTTTGCAAACTGAGCAACACTTCCGCATGACTATCGATATAATTATGCAAGCGCAGCAATTTGTTGGCTATGATCAACAACGTCAGGATCAAATTGTGTGTTTACAAGGCATGGTGAATAAAATTGCTCAATTTCGAGATATCGCTTATGGTCAATTAGATATCAACAATTCTATGCCTCTTTTAAACCAGTTTTTGAACAGGTAGGCATTTCAATTGTGTGATTTTTAAACAAGGCTGCTCGAATGATTTCCCACTTTTCGGGAGGAAGTTCAGCGCCTTGTACTTCTACAACAGCACCACCCAATCGATTCCCTAATTGAGCACACTTTGTGAGAGGATAATCATTTAAATAGCCGAAAAGAAATCCGCTCGCAAAGAGATCTCCAGCACCTGTCGTGTCTACAAGTTGAGCTGGAAAAGCTGGGCTTTGAAAAGTTGTACCTTGATGGCCCACTAAGCACCCCTCTTTACCCATCAAAACCACCGCAATTGAACACATTTCTTGTAGTTTTATGCAACCCTCCAAAGGACTCAGCCCTGTTAATGCTTTTGCTTCATCTGCATTTGCAAAGACAATGTCAACATATCGCGGTAAGAGTTCCATTAAGGTGGCATGATAATCACGAATAATCTCAAAGCTTGAAAGATCGATCGAAACTTTAGCGCTGGCTTGGCGTGCTAATTGCATCACTCGCTGAGTTAAATTTCCATTGCGAAGAGTGTAAGCGTCAAGGTGAACAAGTTTAACTCCTTGAAAATAGTCAGGATCAAGAAACCGATCTGCCATTTCTTGCGTACAGCCGGTATAAAAACGCATCGTGCGTTGTCCGTCAGGCGTTAATAAGCACAAAACACGAGCAGTTGGCTGACGTGATTTAGAAAAAAGAGTTATAATGCCTAACTTCTTCATGTATTGAGTAAAGTGTTCTCCAAGAGCATCGGAACCAATATGACTGAGCAAGGCGCACTTTTCTCCGAAATTAGCCAATCCTTTAATTGCATTGGCACAGCTTCCCCCTGTTGCAATATGGGGAACTGTTTGACTTTCAAAAATAATTTTATTGATTTCTTCGAGATCAAGTGATTGTGCTCCTCCCTTTTCTCCAGGGATGCGAGCCAAAAATTCTTCGCTAACAGGTAAAAGAAGATCAATGCATGCTGCGCCAACTCCAAGAACGCGATAAGAGCGATGTTCAGACATAAGAAAATTTTCCTAAGGCTTTGGATTAAAATCTGAACATAAGATAGCGAGAGAAGGTTTGCAATAAAGAAAAAAAATCAGCCATTATAAAAACATAATGTTCTGATAGTTAGTTAATTATAAATCAACGAATAAAAATCTTTATTAAGGGATTAATGATGGCTTTTATCCGAAGAAAAAGGATTTTGTTTGACGAAATGATAAGTTTGACGATAAAACTCTGCAACTTTAGGCCATAACATGGAACCATTCATGAAAGCTTTCTCACAAGCGGGAAGACTATTGAGAAATAATTTGCCATAGCCTTTCATGACCAAACGTGTATCTAGGCAAATAATGCAGCCTCGATCGAGTTTATGGCGAATTAAACGCCCAAATCCTTGTTTAAATTTCACAATGGCATGTGGCACAGCATATTCAAAAAATGGATCGCCTCCTCTTTCAATGATGGCTTCCGTCCGGGCTTGAATAATCGGTTCGCTTGGAACCCTGAAGGGGAGCTTAACAATCACCACACAGCGTAGAGCGTCACCGACTACGTCGACTCCTTCCCAAAAAGAATCCGTTCCAAATAAGACTGCGCGTTTGGTTTTTTTAAACTTATTTAGCAATCCTTGACGATTGTCATCGCCTTGTTTAAAAACAGGATAATAATGAGTTTCTAAGCGCTTACCAAGAACTTCATAACAGTTTTGCAGCATGGTATAAGAAGTAAAAAGAACAAACGCATGACCATGGCTTGCCTCGATGGCTTTCCAAACATTCTCATATGCAATTTCATTAAAATCTGGATGATTAGGAGGAGGCATATCTGTTGGAACAGCTAACAAAGCTTGTTTATGATAATCAAAAGGAGAGTCATAAATATGCTCTTTAACAATACGCTGAGGAAGAAGTTTTTGATGAAGACCTAATCGTTGACGTATAAAAGCAAATTGTTGATTGCTCGTTAAAGTTGCACTGCATAAGACAATGGTGGGGAATTTGCTAAAAAGAAAGTCAACGAGAGCTTTTGAAACATCTAGATCAGCATCAATTAATTGGACGTTGAGAATACTCTTGAGAGGTTGGCTTTCGATCCAACGTACTTTAGTCGCATTTTGCCATTGCGAGAAGAAATTATTTAAGAGGCTAACTGCTGTCTCTAAGCGGAATGAGAGAGCTTGGATATCTAAGCGAATACTTTTAGTTTGCTCGTGTAAGCGATCATTATCGATAAGTTTGAGATCGATTTCTATGCTGTTTACGACTTGTTGATATTGTTTTAATGCCTCAATAAGCTTTTGAGCATGCGGAAGAACGTCATCTTTCCATTTAGGATGAGTTCGATGTTCTTCACGCAAGCGAAGTTTTTGTTCGCTAGCGGAAATTTCCTCTTGTGAGGTTGAGTTAAAAGGTTGTTTGATGTGATCAATAAATTGTGCAAAAACATCAAATGCTTGATGGATGCTCTCATTTAACGAGTGCCGTAAGGCTGGAAGATCGATCGTTAAGCGCGTGACAATTTGGGCAACATCGCGAGGTGGAGTTTTGCGGAAAAATAATTGAATTTTTTCTTTTAATAAAAGCAGCTTTCCTTGAGCAGGAGCATTCTTATCAGCTGCAAGTCTAGCCAATACCCGCATTAAATCGAGACGATTTAAACGATTTGCAAAATATTCTGTTGCGATATCTTCAATATGATGGGCTTCATCTAAAATGACGCGCTTATAGGAAGGTAAAATACAAGTTTCGCTATAATTGTCATTATCTGCTCTTTTGACGAGATCTGTAAAAAGAAGATGATGGTTAACAACTAATAGATGAGCATCTTGTGCTTGGCGGCGAGCTTTAAAAAAATAGCATTGTTGATAATAAGGGCATTCATGATGAAGACAAGCTTCACTTTCAGCTCCTACTCGATCCCAAGCAGCAGGTGAAGGAACAAAAGGCATTTCAGAACGTGATCCTTCTGTGGCAGTATGGCGCCAAGCATCAATTTTGTCGATTTCTCCATTATCTTCGCTGGGAAAAAGGTGTAATTCCGCTTGAGCGTCTTCCAACTTGCGCAAGCAAATATAATTATTCATTCCCTTCACTAAGACTACTTTTAACTTCAAATTTAGAGTATCTAGTAAATGAGGAATATCTTTTTGAATCAGTTGCTCTTGTAAGGTAATTGTATTAGTTGAGATGACTGTGCGTTCATTGCAACGGGCTGCCCAAATTAGAGAAGGAATAAGATAAGCTAAGCTTTTGCCCGTGCCTGTTCCAGCTTCAATTAGAGTAATATGATCATGATTATAGGCATCAATGATATTGGCCATCATGCTTTGCTGCTGAAGACGCGGTTCAAATCCTTTAAGATTGCGAGAAAGAAGACCGTCATGTTGAATAAGCTTAAGGATTTTTTCAGACTGCAAAGCGAGGGAAGAAGGAGGTGCTGTAGAAGAAGTAGAAGAGGCAGTAGAGGTCGTCATAGCCAATCAAACCGGAAGATCATTTGATGAAGTAGAATACACAGGATAGAGACGATAAGCAAGAATTGGATGCTTATCTTCTATCCTGTTCGTTATAAAGAAGTTGCTATTGACTACTCGCTTTCGAGCAAGTCAAGAAACGCTTTGAGCTGTTTAGAGCGGATAGGATGGCGCATTTTTCGCAAAGCTTTGGCTTCGATTTGTCGAATACGTTCGCGAGTTACGTTAAACTCTACCCCCACTTCTTCCAATGTTTTGGGCTTGCCATCTAACAACCCAAACCGTTGAATAAGGACTTTGCGTTCCCGGTCACTTAAAGTGGCCAATACTTCACCCATTTTGTCTTTGAGAATCGAATAGCCTGTCGCTTCAGCAGGAGAATCTGCTCCTGTATCTTCTAAAAAGTCTCCAAATTGGCTTTCTCCTCCATCGCCCACTTCTGCTTGCAATGAAATAGGATGCTGCGCAATTTTATAAATTTCACGCACGCGCTCAGGAGTAATTCCCAATTCTTTTGCTAGTTCTTCTGGACTAGGTTCGCGTCCCGTTTCCATCATCAGTTTTTTCGCACCGCGTAACACTTTATTAATGGTTTCAATCATATGCACAGGGATACGAATCGTACGGGCTTGATCTGCAATCGCACGTGTGACCGCTTGACGAATCCACCAAGTCGCATAGGTCGAAAACTTATAACCTCTGCGATATTCAAATTTTTCAACCGCCTTCATTAAACCCATATTGCCTTCTTGGATAAGGTCCAAAAAGGAAAGTCCGCGGTTAGTGTATTTTTTGGCGATGGAAATGACCAAGCGAAGGTTGGATTCTACCATTTCGCGTTTCGCTTCTTGGCTCTTGTCCATCCAACGCTGGAGCATTTTGACATCTTTTTTGAAGTCTTCCAGCGTACGGCCAGCTGCCAGCTCACGTTTTTTCAACTTACGTTTAGCAGCGGCGAGTTTTAGGCCTGCAAATTTATTGCGTTCTGCGCGAGGTGTTAATTCATTGATTTCTTTTTCTAAGAATAAGAAACGATCATAGGCTCTTAAAATAACCTCAACAAAATCATCAATGATATTATGGCGCAAATGAAGGCGGCGCAAGTAGGCTTGCGTACGGATACGGCATTTTTCGATTTCTTCAATCACTTTTAGCCGCTCTGCCTTCTTGAGATTAGAATTGTCTAACTGCGTTAAAAGCTGTTCTAAAGTGTGATCTTCTTGCTTCAAAAGCTGGGCCAGCTTAGGCAAGTAAGTCATAAACTCTTGCTTATTTAAGACTTCCTTTTCTGTAATGGCCTTGTCGAATCTTTCTTTTCCAGATAACAAATAATTGGCAATGGAAATGGATTCAGAGCTTGCATAGCGGAAGCGCATAATAATGCGCTCAATTTGAACTTGCGCTTTCTCAATTCGCTTAGAAATTTCGACTTCTTCCTCACGACTTAATAAAGGAACAGACCCCATTTCTTTTAAATACATGCGAACAGGATCATCCGGCGCTCCTTCTGTGCGCTTGGGCAGGCTCTCAAGTTCTTTAGCTTCTTTTTTACGCTCTTTTTGCCTTTCAACCTCAGACTGGTTAAGGACTTGAATGTCCATTCCACTAAGGTAAATCAACACCTGATCAATTTGATCTGCCGAGTCAAAGGACATGGGAAGGATTTCATTGATTTCCTCATAAGTAATAAATCCCTGTTCTTTGGAAATCGCCACCAATTCATCAATTTTTTGTTGGTGCTGCTGAGAAAAATGATTTTTGAAATTTGTTTTATTCATGCTTTCCTAAAATAGAAGAATAAGAAATGCTGGAACCTAAAAATCCAGCAGAATGTCTTGTCATTAGATAGCTGTTTGAAAAAAAGAGATCCTAATGCACAACTTTCATGATATAGATTGGCCAAACAGCAAATTTTTTCTAACCAATCAGGAAAAAAGAGTACTAACATTGTGTGATAGATTAAGCGTTTTTGTCAAGAATGGATCAAAACGAATACCCATTAATTAATGTGACTTATGCATAATCAAGATGAAAATTTATCACAAGAATAATTATAAATCATTTCGCTATTTTAACGAAGAAACATTTAGTGGGATTTTGGCATCACTTATTAATGACTTCTTTTCCATCAAGTCAGTGCAAATCATCTGTTTGAAACCGTTGATCAACGATCCCAAAAACCAATGAAAAATTTAATTTTCTGCTAGGTCATGATTCATGCAGCTTTATGCCCTTAATTCTGAAGGACAACTAATTAGCGCTCGTCAAGCACTCCGGCATATCAATTATTTCTGTTTGGAATGCCAACAGGTGATTCGGCTCAGAGGAGGGCCGCAGCGTCGCAGCCACTTTTATCATGTAGAACCTATCCCTTTATGCCGTCAACATCAAAAAGGACCTGTTCATCTCCACCTTCAATCTTATTTTTTTCAACAATTGCCTGCTGGCGACTGCCACCTGGAAATGCCTTTTCCTTCCATTGGTCGTATTGCAGATGTGGCCTGGCTTTCGCAGCAAATTGTCTTTGAAATTCAATGCTCTCCTATTTCTGCTGAAGAAGTGATAGAGCGTAACCGAGACTATCAAGCTGCAGGATGGAAGGTCGTCTGGATTTTACATGATGAACGCTATAATCAAGTGCGTCTATCAGCTGCTGAGATGGCCTTGCATTCCACGCCGCACTTCTTTAGTAATATGAATTCTTTAGGCATAGGAACAGTCTATGACCAATTTGAAATTTGCGATAAAGGTGTGCGCCATCGACGCCTTCCTCCTTTGCCCATTGATGTTGGACAGCTTCGATTTTATCAATCCAAAAGTTCCTTGTACCCCCTTGTTGTTTTATCTCAGCGAGCTTCTCAATGGAAGTTCTTTTTTGAAGGAGATTTAACAAGTCTTTTTGTACAAGAGTTTTCATCCTCTTATCTTCAACAAGCTAAAGACATAGAAAAACAATTTTATCCTTCTCTTCAGCCATTTAATTGGAGCCTTCTCCCTCTCTATCTATGGCGAAAAGGAATTACCACTCCTTATCAAACTTTATTTCGTTTTTTATTAGAACGCATGTGTCGTTAAAATAAAATCACTGTCTTAAAAATATTAATTAAAAAATAAAATAATATTGTTATTTATAAAGTTTTGTTGTTGTAAACCATTTATTATTATATAGTTATTTAAAATTGTTTAATTGTAAATTTCTGATCTTAATAAATAAATTATAGGGAGAATATGCAACCTTTAACTAAAGAAGATTCAGTTCTAAATTTATGTATGATAAAAGAATCTAGTACCGCGATTAATCAACTTCCTAAAGATGTAATGGTTAAAATTTTTAGTCTACTAGAAATAAAAGACGTAATGAGATGCTCTGAAGTTAACAAACAATGGAAAGAATATACTAATCAAGATCAACTATGGAAAGTGCTGTGTGAACGAGACTTTGCATATTCAAGGCTTGATTCTAAGACCTTTGCTGAAAATGCGACTTCGTGGAAAAAAACTTACCAAACCATTAAAATTAATAGCTTGTTATATGCTTCGGTGGATATAGGAGATATTGATCCTTCTGTTCTTTCCTTTGCTATTCAATTAAATGGATGGACGATTAGCTTTGAAAAGAGTAGGAAGATATCAAGTCCTAAAAGTAAGGCGAATATAAATTCAAATAACAACAATGGCTACCGTTTAAGGTAAAAGCAATAAGAAAAAGAATGGACTGTCAACTGTGTGTCAAACAGTAAATTTTACTGTTAGATTTTTGACTTAAGGCATTTAAAATGCCAGAGCCTATTCTAAGATGGTTGAAGCAAAGATTTAAAGGTAAAAACAAACAAAAGGCATCGCAACTTAAATTGCGATGCCTTTTCTCTAGACTGAACGATTTTCAAGCAGCTTGCTTCAATAAACAAGCAATTTCTACTGGATGAATATGAATTTGATGTAAAATGTCCGGGTTAGAAATAATTTCTGTGCGCATGATTCCAAGCATTGCTCTAAACGTCAGTCTCTTGGGAGGCTTTCTCCATTTAGGATCATCGTCAAAATGAAGAGGTCTATCTTGGTAGGTCAAAGCAGCAGCTAAAAGAAGACTGCTATAGACAGCAACATGGAAGATGGGCTGTCTATCAATGGATTTAGAACTCCAAACTTGAGCTTGTCCAACACCTAGAATAGATTTTTCTTCTCTATGATTCACTTCAATTTGCCATCTGTTCAAATAAGCCTGTATTAAATAAGAGGCATCAGCTGATAAATCTGTGCAAAGTAGATAGGCTGGTTGTCTATAATAGAGCTTGCCTTTCTTTGTTTTTCTATAACTTGTAGGCGCTAAAACAAAAAGCCGCAAAGGTCTTAAGGCAGCTCCTCCTTGCCAAAGGACATTTTTAACTTCTTTATAAAAAAGAAGTCTTTTCTTACCTCCATAAAAAACCTCTATTCCTTTCCAAGCGTAGCGAGGATCTATTCTCACTTGTTCTGGACTAAATTTATCTTGTGCATACTTTCTTCTTTTATTGGATCCTGTATATCCAAAGCAAAGACGAGAATTTTTCCTACATCTTGCTAAAATCTCAATTCGATCTTCTTGATTGCGCAGGCATATTTTATTACAAAAGCTGGCATCTACTACCATTAAAAGAGGGCGTCTTTCAAAAGCTTGATCTAGCCTTTGCCTTAGTTTTTTGATGTTTTGAATAAATAAAGAAGAAAGGTTAAATTCTTTTTTAGCTTGCTTATATCTTTCAAAAAACCAAGCTGGAGCTTTCTTGCCTGGCTTTTTAATATTTGGTGCTTCAATAAAATCAATGGGAATTGCTCTTGAAAACTCACAGGGGTGAGTCAAAAGCGAAAATTGCAAAAATCTTAAGCCCCATAAAAAGTTAAGATGAAAAGGTGGTGATAAGGGATCTCTTTTCCAGCCAGCTCCCTTAATTTTTTTTCCGCTTTTTTTAATATGTGTATCATCGGCTGCTACGCACACATAAGGACCCTCACTTAAAGATAAAGCAGGTTTTATCAAATGATCGAAAAGCTTTACAGCCTCCCACTTTCTTCTAGAAAAAACTGCACAGTTTGCTTCATAGCCTTGCTTGATATTGCCTAAAAATAAAGAAACATTGGCGATTGTTTTTCTATGCACAACACTTAAAAACCCAATGGCTAAAGCTCTCACTCTTTCAAATAATTTCTTTTTGCAAAACTCTGGACGCCATAAATCTAAAAGTGTTATAAATGTAATTAGTAAGCCCATAATCACCTCCTTGATTAATAGGTCGTTACAACTCTATTATAAAGGAAATTATGGGCTTTTTTCTTTAAAATTATTTTTCTGAAAAAATCGTTCAGTCTAGAGAAAAGGCATCGCAACTTAAATTGCGATGCCTTTTGTTTAATGTTTATTTAAAATTATTTTGTTTTAAGGAGCTTGTTTCCTCCATAAATGCCGATACAGTACTTTTCCATGATTGTGTAAGCATCGCTACTATGACCGACATCTTCAAAATTGTTTGTGGCATCTTGTCCTTCAAGATCTAGTAAAACTTCTTCTCCACCAGGGTGATCTGGAATAAATGCCGTCAAGTCATAAACTTTGCCCTTTAAAACCATCCAGATTTTTTTTTCGACTTTTGCTGTTTCAAAATCTTTATCAGTAAAAATTGTCTGGTTTGGATATTGAGTCTTTAAAGCCTCTATTCTCTTTTCCTGTTTTTTTAGCGCTGCTAATTCAGCAATTTTTTCTGGAACTCCAGAATCAGGATCTGGCTGAAATAAACGCCTTCTGCTTCTTTGTTGATAAACGACCAAGCTAATTGTGGCAAATAACAGTGCTGCAACTAAAGCAATCCGTTTATCGATTTTAGAAACCACTGTTTGGACGTAAGAATTGTGGTTAAAAATATTGCTCATTGAGGTAAGTGAAATACGCATCTTATTCTCCAAGTTAAGAATTTAATGTGCTATTATATTTAAAATTTAATTAAAATTGAATCAAATAAATAATAAAAACTATAAATTTAAAATAAAATTGGTTGTTTTGTTTGCGATTTCTTGAAAATGTTGCTTTTAACGTTCCGTTTTGACTTGTTTTAGATGCTATAGTCATATTTTTTCATTAGTTTCCCCAATTGATGTGAGATTTGCTCTAAGTCCTCAGGATGATAATCTTCTATATGGAGAAGAAAGCCTCCTTGAGGTGGAAATTTAGTAAGAGCACGTTGAATATCTTCTTCGGTGATTTGATAGCCTGTTGCTGCAAGGATTTCTCGAAAATAGAGATCGGGTTGAGTAAGGAGATCTTCATAACGAATTGTTAAAACGTTAGACTGGCGATTCCAATACTTTTCAAATTTTTGCCAATTTGCAATTGACTTTTTGACAAACCAGCCGGGAATTTTGCCATCAGCAGGAAGCTTTTGTTTTTGATGAACAAAATGAGAGTAAAAAGCATCAACTGGATGACGTACGATTCTGATGATTTTAACAGAGGGCTGTAAGTCAAATTCTGACTTAGGCTTTGCTGGAAAATGCGTTTTGATTACAATACTTTCACCTGGCTCGGCATATCGACAATTACCTAGACAGCCGTTTTTGGCTGCGTAGCCGCCCCAAGGGAAAGGGTTTTTCAAATGTTGGGGTTCGAAGTCTCGATAGACAGAACCTGTTGCGATATGAGTGGCTTCTTCTATTAAATTTCGCACCCAATGGTTTCCAGATCGAGGATAAGTTGCTAAGTAAACTCGTCTCCACTCTTCAGCGTCACTTGTGCTAGCAAAGGTTAAACTTTGAAAAATGATAAAGCAAAACAAAAGTTGTGTGAGAAACCGCATATAATCATCCTCTATTGTTTTTTCATGTGGAAAAGAATTTTATGCAAAAAATGGCAAATCCTTCCATCTCTATTTCTTGATAGTATAGAAAAATTTCATTTTTAAGATTTATGTAGGATAAAGAATCCCAATGACGTAATTACGGAAAAGACCTGTTGAGATGACTCCGAGATGGCAATTAAGTAACATTTCTTGCCCATTTTTTGCTTTAGCCAAAAGCCTGGCTTGTGATTCAGGAGTGTTGGCTAAATGATTAATAGCTTTTTTCCAATCCAATATGCCTTCTTGCATAATCGAAGGAAAATCTATCATAAATTTCTCTGGGCTCCAACCCAGGATCGTTTTAGATTCATTATTGACAAACAATAATTTATGCTCTTTCTGAGAATAAACAATAATCAAAGCTCCTGTTTCTCCTCGCAAATTGTCAAAAAGGCGTCTTTGATCAATGGCAAAATAAGAAGAGGAAAATTCGCGATAACGAGAAGATTCATTGCTATAATAGTTCGACCCTGTGAGTTTCTGTGCGATATTAAGGCATTTTTTTAATAAATTTGCCGCTTCTAGTGCTGTTTTAACAGGGTGTTCAGTTGTATGAATATCGTGATTGGGATGGCTAATAGGGGAGGCAAGCGTGGCACAAGCTGTTTCTTGTTCATCTGATAAAACTCCATTAAGAAAAACACGAGAAGTTTCTTCTTCTTTAATCACATTTGATGGTTTAGCAGGCGCCGCTTCTTCCTCATGTAAATAAAGCAGAGTTTTAATTTCATAACTTAAATCATGAACTTTAGTATCAAGCTGAGAAATTTGCTCTTGCCTTTTTTCCATTTCAGCTCTTTGATCTTCAATGATCTGCTGTAAAGTTGCCAATTGTAGCTGTTTTTGCTTGAGCTGTTCTTCAGAAAAGAGTTTATAATCAGCAAAATCTTGGGCTGCTTGTTGAGCTTTGAGCTGCAATTGTTTATTTTCTTCTTCTTGCTTATGTAATTCTTGATTTTTGCCCTCAAGACTTTTTGTCAGCAATTCTTGTTGCTCTTGACTTGATTTTAATGCTGTTTGCAAGAGATTAAATTCTTTTGAATTCTCTTTAAATCCTCCTGCGTCTGTCATCTCGGAATGAGAAGGAGGGTGAAAGATTAAAGAAGAATCAAGCGAAGTGACTTTAGCATCTTTCTCGCTCAAAGAGTGATTTAGGCCTTTTTTGACAGATAAAGAATGTTGAGGAGAGCTGCTTTGGATAGATTTCTCCCAATAAAAAAGTAAAATCATCAGTGTCAGAGCACCCAAAACAATTAATAAAAGTCCCAGAGATAAAAGTGTCCAGCTTTTATGATGCGACATTAAAGTAATGCTATAAGCAGAAAAAAACAGCAGCGGAATAAGATAAAAAACAATGATAGCAGCGGATAGCAATTGGCGGTTCATGATTTTAAATTCCATAGACACAAGAAAGCCTATCAGGTGCTTAAGTTATCTGACACTATACACATTCTCTTGAAAAGACACAAAAGGATATTAATCATCCAAGAAAGTCAAGGGAAATATAAGAGGCAGAAGAAGCAAAATAAAATAGGGAATAGACAGGAAAACGAATTACTAAATTCTTTTACTCTTTGAAAATAAGTAGATTATCCATTTTACTAAAACAAAATGATCTTGGCTTTGCTTTGTTTTATTTTATTTTATCCTTTTTCTCTTTCATCTTCTCTGTTTTAATCAGTTGCAGACTATTTAGGTCCATGATATGTTGCTTCCAATCTCTGAGCCTTCTATCTTCTTTATTCTCTTTGATTCCAAGGTTTGAGTTTTATATGTTTACTAAATTTTAGATAAAAGATTGATGATAGTTAATTTATGATGACAAAAAAAACTGCAGATTTTGAAGTTGTCATTGACCCTGAGCACGTGCAAAAAGAATATCTAAAAGACGTTTATCGCTACCGCGAATTATTTTATTTTCTTGCTTGGCGCGATATTGTTGTTCGCTATAAACAGACGGCTTTAGGAGTTGTGTGGGCAGTGGTGCGTCCTTTAATTACGATGGCTGTTTTTGCTTTTGTCTTTGGCAAAGTGGCAAATTTATCAGCTGGTCAACAAAACTATCCTTTATTTGTCTTATCAGGCTTGCTTCCTTGGATCTTGTTCTCCGCTAGCTTAATGGATACTAGCAATAGTTTGATTGCGAATGTGCACATGATTTCGAAAGTGTATTTTCCTCGTTTAATCTTGCCTATTAGCAATATTATGGTTCATTTTGCTGACTTTGCCATTAGTTTAGGCATGTTATTGATTTTTCTTTTATTGACAGGTCACTTCAATCATTGGTCTCTTTTAGGACTTCCTTTCTTTATTGGGCTCACTTTTTTGCTCTGTTTAGGTACAGGTTTATGGCTTTCTGCCATTACAGTGCGTTATCGAGACTTTCGTTTCATCGTTCCTTTTTTAGTGCAATTTGGGGTATTTATATCTCCAGTTGGTTATAGTAGCTTTTTAATGCCTGAAAAATGGCAGTGGATCTATTTTCTTAATCCAATGGCAGGTATTATTGAAGGATTCCGATGGTCCTGTTTAGGCGTTGATCATGCCAATCTGTTTTGGGCTGTGGGATTATCTTGTTTAATTAATGTAGTAATCCTTGTCACGGGTTTTCGGTTTTTTCGTAAAATGGAACGCATTTGCGCTGATATCATTTAAGAGAAGTTTGTGAAAAAGAAGAGTACATGATGAATATTATCGAAGTCGAACGTCTGTCTAAACGCTATTTGATTAATCACAGCCATCACGCAACATCTGATTCTTTAAAAGCAACTCTTTCAAATGGCGTAAAGAAATGGACAAGAAAGCTTTTAGGATTGCAGTCTGCTAAAGAAGATTCTCATTCGAATCTAGAAGAATTTTGGGCTTTGAAAGATATTTCTTTGTCGATTAAAGAAGGGGATCGCGTTGCTCTTTTAGGGCGCAACGGCGCTGGTAAATCCACTTTTTTCAAAATTTTGTCGCGTATTACTGAGCCTACACATGGCAAAGTGACCATTCGAGGCCGCATTTCAAGCTTGTTAGAAGTAGGAACAGGTTTCCACCCCGATTTGACAGGAAGAGAAAATATTTTTCTCAATGGATCCATCATGGGGATGAGTTATCAGGAAATCAAAAGCAAATTTGATGAAATTGTTGCTTTTGCTGACGTTGAGAAATTTTTAGATACTCCTATTAAACGCTACTCAAGCGGAATGTTTATGCGTTTAGGGTTTGCAGTTGCCGCTCACTTGGATTCAGAAATTTTGATTGTGGATGAAGTTCTAGCAGTGGGGGACGCTCAATTTCAGGAAAAATGCTTAAAAAAAATGAATGAGAAAAGTGCGCAAGGCAGAACAATTTTGTTTGTCAGCCACAGCATTGACTCCGTTCTTGCCCTATGTAATAAAGGTATTTTATTAGAAAGAGGTCAAGTAAAAGCTTTTGAACCCATTGAACAATGCGTGAGCCGCTATGTGCGTAGTTGTCCCGTTTCTGGATTACAGTGGCAAGGGAATTTAGGAGACGATCACATTCGCATTTATCAAGCTTCTCTTCGAGCTCCTTCTTCAGATATGGGTTTCTTCTATCATGGAGAAAAAACATCCTTAGATATTGATTTTGAGATTCTTAAGCCTCATTCAGATCTCATTCTCGGATTTAGCATTCTCAATTCGCGTCATCATCCTATTGCTCGATCACGTCTTTGTGATCATGCGGAATACTGCCATATCATAACAGATGCTGGAAAGCATCGATTATCCTTTCAAATTGATTTGGATTTTTTTCATCCTGGTGAATATCAAATTCGCCTTGATTGTGCGCTTCTTAATAAAAAGAAAATCCTGCACGAAGATATCATGCTCAAATTTGCAGTCTATTCTCAAAATAAACATCTCAAATATGAGCTTGGTGTAGAAAAAGATGGCATCAGCTTAGGAAATAAATGGGCTTTGTCAATTCCTAAAACTGAAGCAATCCAAGCAAAATAATCTCTAATTTTATGCTCATTTATCGGGCTGCCTTAGAATTAGCTATGCATGAGAAACGAGTGGCTCAGCATTCTGTGAAGTTTGGCGATTCAAAGCAGTTTCACGATGTTTGGCTTCAAAAATGTAGCCACAAATAAAAAGAAATAAACTCATTGTTTTATAAGCTAAATAGGCATCAAAGAAGATCATATTAATTAGAAAAGCAATCATCATCCACTTCGTTTGTGGATTGAGCCGATATAAGCTTGAAAAAAACTGCCAGTATAAAAAAGTTCCGATCAGGCCAAACTCGGTCACAATCCGCAAAAGCCCTCCGTCTAGGGCTGCTTGGTTAAATCCGGGTCCTAAGCCTTGTAAATAGCAAAGAGGCGTATAAATGAATGACTTAGTCACAAATAACCATTTGTGAATACGGATCCACCAGCTCATATCATAAGTTTCTGTAGACGATGCCTGACTTTCCAGAGGCTCTTTGGTGATATCAATGTGTTCCCAGACAATCTCAAAAGCTTTTAAATTTTTAAAAGAAAATAAATCCATGCTGCGTTGGTAGACGCTTTCCGATTGTGTGATGACAAATCCAATTCCACCTAATAAAAGAGGTACTAAAATTAAAAGAGTTGCTAAAGAACCAATGGAACGTAACTTAATCGTCTGAAAAAAGCGGCAAAAAAAGCATACAAATAGGGCCATAATGGAAATGCGATTGCCTGTAAAAATAATAAAAATACCAAATAAGGCAAACATCCAATAAAGATAACAAGCACGTAATAGATACCGGATAAATGGAGAAGTAAAAATATTCACTAATCGAGAGGGGGCGGATTCGTCCCAAATCATATAACAAAATAGAAGATTCAAAATTAATCCCATTTCCGAAGGGAAAGAGGCCACTCCTAATACTCTCGCAGAGACATCTCCATAGTAGCCCTCAACGGTAACAGCTCCCGCTAAATTGAGTTTCTGAAGAATCATGATGAAGACATTCCACAAGAAAAAAGCTCGTATAATCGTGCTGCTGTTAAAATATTGAGCAGCAATTGCTCCAATATAAAAAAAGATAAAATATTCCATTAAGCGAACTGTATAAAAAATCTTCGCATTCATGAATAAAAGATTAGATGAAACTAAAATGCGATTCGCAAAGAATGAGATAAAAGAAAATGCAGTGATTAATAAAACCCATCCTTCAATTTTATAAATCTTTTTATGCGATAAAGCATGAGACCACATTAAAAGAGTGCCTATAAAAAAAAGAACCATGTCATCAATACGTAAGCCCGCTGATTCTCCAGCTGCAATGCTAATCAGATTAATTTTTGGTAAGAAAAGCAGAGGAATGCTCAAAAAAAGAAGGGTAAGAGAAAGCTTATGTTCAAAAAAACGCACGGCTCACCACTCTAATAAAATCCAGAGCAACCAAACTCATGTCAATGAGATATCTATTTTTACACATTAGGGAATAAGATAGACAAGATCATACCGGATAGAAGGATAAAGACAAAAATAAAAAGGTTTCTTTTCGTTCTTTCTTAGTATTAATTCGCGTCATTTATTTTGGCTCGACCTTTCAAGCCATTGGAAGTTATTGTAGGGAAAAGAACTCAAATTCAAACTATTAGAAGTGATTTAACACGCTTTTAAAGCCATCGACTTTGAATCCTTTTCCAAGAGAAAAGACTTTCGATTTAATCTAAGACCTGCTAAGAAATAAGTCCTAAAAGTTAAAATAATAGAAAAATGATGCCCTTACAAAAATTGATCATTTTGAGAATAAAGAAAAGGGCAAATAGCTAATGTTTTTTCTTCGTGCTTGTTCAAATATTTATTGCTCATTCTTAGCAATTTAAATTAGCTAGACAATTCCTTGGTTTCGGACGGTTATAAGTAATGAAATTCAATCCTTCTTGCCTGATTCTTCTTCTATTGCTTACTCTTTGTTCTTGTTGCCGTCCTTGTTATAAATATGACATTTTTGGTGCAGATGAGTTTGTCATTGATTCTTATAAAATTAGACAGGGGAAGCTGGCAATCTTAGACATGGAAGGTGTTGATATCGGTGATTTGCCTTGCGATGTCATGGATGAATACCAAGACGTGATTGCGGAAGATGATATTTTGAATATTGCAATTTATCATCCCAAAAGACGAGATATCATGGAAGCCATTCAGGTGATTAATGAACGTGTTGGTTTTCGTGTTAATCAAGGAAAAGTCGATTTGCCAGATATTCCTCCTATTGAGGTTGAAGGATTGACTTTAGAAGAGGCTCGTCAAGTTCTTCAAGATAGTTATCGGGAACATATTCAAGATATTGAAGTTTTTTTAAATTATCGAACTCGTTTGTCACGTAAAGTGGAGTTGACTGGGGCCGTTAGCATGCCAGTAATCCCTGTCGATGGTAAAATTCGCCTTTATGAAGTGCTTGCTGTTGCACAAGTTCCCAACAATGCCAATTTTTTTAAAAGCTATGTGGTGCGCGATGGAGTTCAATTGCCGATTGATCTTTATAAGTTGATGAATCAAGGGGATATGAGCCAAAACATCGTTATGCGCGGAGGAGACCGCATTTTTATTGCCAATCCGGCTGATACAACAGTCATGGTGATGGGAGAAGTGGGGATTCCGAGAGCGATTAATTTACCCTATGGCTTTATGTCTTTGAGAGAAGCTCTTGTTTCGGCTGGAGGAATTCCATTTACAGGCAATCGAGATTGCATACAAGTGATTCGAGGAAACCTGCAAAATCCCAAAATTTATATTTTATCTTGGGATCATATTGTTCATTTGCCTAATGATAGCTTATTGCTCATGCCCGGCGATACTGTTTATGTTTCTGAAAAGCCTATTACGCAATGGAACCGCTTTATCGATCAGCTATTGCCCAGTTGTTTAGGTGTTCAGACAGCTTATGGAACCTATCGCTTGTTTAAAGATTAAAAGACATGTTTTAACTTCTCGATTTAAAACATGTCTTTTACGATTAGGAATTCTTCTTGCTTTGAAAAGGTAATAATTTCTGAACGGATAACTTGAAGAGGAAGTTTTAGATTAAATATGAGTACCAACAGCAAAGATCAAGAAGACAAATTTCTCCTTTGTTTTGCAGATATTTTGTCCCTCTTCCGCAGAGCAAAATTCAAAATCTTAGCTTGTGCATTAGGGGTAGGAGCATTGGGTGCTTTTTGTGCATTATTGATGCCCATCCGCTATCAAGCCGAAGGCACATTCCGCGAAAAAGGGGTAAGATCCAATAACTTTTCTACTTCAGTTTTACAACTCTTAGGTGGCGGTAGTCCTGTAGGAGGAGAAAGTGAAGCAGCTTCTCTCATGACATCTCGCAAGATTTTAAAAGATGTAGTTGATAACCTGCATTTGCAAGCGCATTTAACGGCCATCTCCGATATAGAAACGACCCCTAAATTAATCAAAAACAATTTAATGATTGCATGGGCATCGACATTTAGTAGTTCCCCTAAGCCTGTGCTAAAAGATTTTTGCTGTCCGTTGAAAGTAGATGCGTTACAATTTACGGGTGAAATTCCACGTGTTCTTTGGATTGATTTGCAAGAGGATGGAAAGTACGAAGCTTTCGATCTACTCAACTCTAAAGCATCGATGGGATGGGGAAAACTTGGCGAACCTTTTCAGTTAGAAGATCTATCAGTGACTTTGGTTTCTTCCGATTCAGCCCAACCCATTAAAGCGCAGGCATTCAGCTTGGTGGTGAATTCCTTAGAAAATACAGTGAAACAGCTCTGTTCGATTTTAAAAGTAGAGCCAACTAAGCTCGATAAAAGTTTATTAGCTCTGAAGTGTGAACATCGTAATCGTCATCAGGCTAGTGAAATCGTCAATGCTGTGATGGATAGTTATCAAAATTATCTAAAGAATTATCACACAGAAGTTGCGCTTAGCCAATTGGATTATTTAAGTCAGCGACGAGATCAGCTTCGAACAAATTTAGTTTCCTTAATGCAAAAGCACGCCGATAATTTGGCAACAGATCTTTATGATTCAGGCTTTATTGAATCTGAAAAGGAAATGGAGTTTTTGGCTAAAAATCAGCATGAATATAAACGCAAGTTGTTGGACAATGAATTAGAGATCAAACGTCTGAAAAATATTCAACCTGGAAATCTAGCGTATTACAATCGCTATTCACAAAATGAAGGCGATCCTACGATTATTAATAGCATTCTTTCTGAAATGCGTGATTTGAAGCAAACGCGCGATTCTTTAGAAATTGAATTACAAAAGAAAGCGCTCTTTCAAAGTGCAAATATTCAACAGTCTTTTGAAATTCAACTCAACGAATTGAAAGAGGTGCAAGAATATTTAGCAGAAGTCAAAGAAATTGTTTCTCAATATGAACAAGGTTATTTGCCAAATTTAAATTCTAAACTTGTTAACGATTCTCGCTTTTTACTAAAAGGATGGATTGAACGTTTGCAGCATGCAGCGCAAGAGCATCCCAATAATTGGAAAGTGACAAATGAAAATTTTAAGTTCTACTTAAATAATCTTGAGAGATTATTTGGAGTGCATGAGCGAATTTTACAGGAGCGTTTAACCCATCAGCAAAATCCTTCTGGAGAATATCAAGGGATTAGCTTAGAAATGGCGACTAATCTTTATCTCGATTATTCTAGGCAGTTGATTCAAATGGAAGGAACAATTCGTCAGAATTTATTCTTCATTAATCAAATCGAAGACCCTAATTTCGAAGTTTCCTCTCTTAGTTCCGGTTTAACAGATCCTATTAGTATGGCGATGATTCACAAAGCTAGTGAACTTATTCTGAATTTGCGGGATGAAAATAATCAAAGCATACGCGAACAAGAACGCATTAAATCTGAGCTTCAACTTCAAAGAACGTTTTTAACGATGCATTTGAAGCAAATGGTGCAGTTAATGGAATTGAATAAGCAGCTCATTAACGAAAAAGTTTTTGCCTTACAAACAGTGAGTTTGGAGCTTGTTCATCAACGCGTTTCATTGTTGGAAAAAAATCTTCAAGATTATTTAAAAGCACGTTTGGATAATCTTCAGCAGGAAAGAAATTTAATTAAACGCCAATTAGAAAATATTCATGGTGAAATGGCTCTTTTGCCCAAAAAATGGGTATCAGAAAAGCTTGTCACTCAAGAGGTCGACGTTAATCGACGTATTGTTGAAGAAATTGTCAAATTAGTAGAATCAAAAAATATTTCTCATAAACTTGAAGTGATTCAATCTGCTCCTGTTGATCCAGCGATCTCTCCTGTGCATCCTTTACGTCCTAAAGTGATCCTTTGGGGAATAATCGGATTTATTTTAGGAGGATTTATGGGGTCGAGTTTAATTCTTGCTAGAACATTAAGCAAGGGATTGAGAGTTTCACTTCAGAATCTTGAAATAATTGGTTATCACATTGCAGGAGAATTAAAGAGTGGCTCAAGTCCAAAGTTTCAAGAAGCTAATTTTGCTACTTTACGCCGTCTCCAAGCTTACTTTGATCGTCTTCCTCAAAAAGAGGATGCTTCTGCTTCGAAAAATGGTCAAATTTTGCTTTTAGTAGAAGGACAAGGACCTCGCTATGCAAATGATTTGGCCGATTTATTGATGAAAAAAGGCCGTCGCGTTTTGACGCTTGATTTAAATTTTAAAGAATCAAAAACCCATCCATCTACAGGACTTTTACAATACCTGCAAGGCGAAATTGCCACTCCACCTATCCAAGCAAGCGCTCATGGAGATTGGATAGCAGCAGGTGGAACGAGCTCTTTTGCAATTGAACTGTTGGGATCGCCTTCTTTTCAAAAGCTTTTAGAACAATTAAAGCAGCGCTATGATTGGATTTTAGCGATAACCCCCGCTCTACCATGTAGTGTGGAAACAGAGAGTCTTTTGAATTTATTTCCGAACGCGGCTGTGACTTTAAAAGAGGAAAGAACGGCGGATTTAAATGTCTTTAATCATTTCTTAGATCAAGGTTCAAGGCTAAGCTTCATGATAGATACAAATTAGAATCGATCACTATAAAAAGATAAATGTGCCAATGTTTTTGGCAAGTACATTCTTAAAATAGCGATGTCTAAGAAATAAATAGCGTTTATGTAAAGCATTTGTTGTGCCAAGAGCGACATAATTTTTAACGAGATGCTTTTTATTTGACTCTAAGCGTTCTTCATAACGATTTAAAAAATGAGTGGCTTGGAGAATCGTTTTCTCCAAACGTCCTCGCAATTCTTGCCTTCCTATTTTTTGCAATGCCTTTTTGGTTTGGACGAAGTAAGTTCTCATTGTTTTCCAATTCTTAGCTCCCACGTCATTTTTCCCATGCTGCCGATAAAGCATAGTGGATTTGTCCAAATGATCGATTTTTCCAAAAGCCGAAGCCACAAGGCCTAACCACCAGTCATGCATCATCGCTTCCTTGGGAATAGGAGTTGCCAGCTTTAGCAAGGATTTATTAATGAGAGTAGTACAGCCTGTAATGACGTTATGAATCAAAAGACGGTTAAGCGAGTGTGCATGATAAGGATTCAATTTAGAATAAGTCCAAAAAGAGGGGTTTAAAACATTCAAATTTCGATCAACAACAGCTAAGTCGGTATGAATTAAAATAGGTGTATCAGAACCATAAGAAGTTTCATTTTTATGCATAAGAGTTAGGCTATCTTCAATTTTAGTAGGTAGCCAAATATCGTCTTGATCACAAAACATGATATAAGGCGATTGTGCATGCTTCATAAGCTCTGAGAAATTACCAATTACCCCTAAACGTTGATGAGAAGGTACAATCACTATACGATTAGGATGAGCTTTTTGGAAAGAATGAATGAGAGAAGTCGTTTGGTCAGTAGATTCATCATCTCTAATAAAAATACGAAAATGAGGATAGGTTTGTTGCATAATGGATTGAAGCTGTGCGAAAATGTAATCCGCCCCATTATAGACAGCCATCAAAATATCTATGTTTTGATTCATACAAGACACTCAACGTTCGCTAGCTCTGAAGTTTCGTTCAAGTTTAGCTCTTAGGTCTTAATAGTTAAAGAACAAAAACTAGAAAGCATTTTTCAGAGCTAGAGAATTCAGAGGTCCCATTGCCTAACTTGTGCGCTTAATTTTATTATAAAGCCAAGCTAACAAGAAAAAACCAAGAAAACCATCAAGAAAACCATAGATAAGGCCCACAAAACTTCCTAATAATGAAATGTGATAACCTGGATAGACGCTTTGCAGGATTGCTAAGAAAGTCTCGCTATATCCTGTATAGATGGCCAGGAGTGTACAGATGAATACGGTAACACCCCAAATGATTCCTCCAGCAATTCCAAAATTAAGGGCATCTAATTTCATAAACCCTCCTAAAATAAGAATTTATAAAGGAACAAAGGATCATAAATATTAAACTAAACTCTTTTTTCAGTTGCGATTTCGGTAATTTCGATTTTCAATAATCTCTAATTCTATTTTACCTTAATAGTGAATAAAGATGTTTAGAAAATAAAAGTTAGCGAGTTAGAATAGGAGTGCTAAAAATTCTATAAGAGAATACTCTGATTCGTTTGAAATAAAAAACTTCAAATAAGAGTGTCTTTGAATGCTAAATTTTTTATGTATGATGCAATTTTTATGTGTTGATCCATTGATTGTTGATTCTTCTCATTTTTCTGAAGCCATCGAATCTGCTGGATTGAAACAAGAGAATGATTATTCTGAATTAGAAAAAAAAGTGTTTCAACAAGCTTTAGAGATCGAGCGTTGGCAAATTTGGATTCAAAATGGCCCTGCTCAAGAACATTTTTGTATTCAAGCCATCGAATGCCAAAACCCCCTGACCTTTTTCATGGCTTTTAAGCATCAAGTAGAAGATCAAAATCGCTATGCACTTTGGCTTCATCATCTTTTTCAAACGTTCTTTGGAGCTGAATATAGCTTTTTTCAGCCAACACTCAAAATAGAGCAAGTGCTTCATTTGCCTATTGATCAGCACATGTCTAAGGAATACGATTTTTGCTATATGTTGCCTTTATTATCCCATAAAATTGATGATCATAAAGAATATTGTCGTGCAGCGATGAATGAAAAGAGGGAGCCCACGATTAAGGCTTGCCAAGCATTTGGTATGATTGAGATGACAAAGTGGATTCAACAATCCAATGATAGAAACTACGTGCTATATTATCAAAAAATGCGTCAGCCGATTGAAACATCTAGGCAAGCCTTTTTAGCCTTAAAAGATCAACCCAAAGCATTGCAAGCCACTCAAACTTTGCGTGAACAAACGGGTTTAACCTTTGAAGAGTTATCTCCTGAGATAAGATGTCTTTCTTTATTTGACAAAGTTCAATAGAGGATCATCTTGTTAGTTTCAAGAAGAAGCGTTTTTGCTATTAAATTTGAGTGAAAATAAAGTCTTAGCAATCGAGAAGTTTTTTCACAGGCTCTAAGAAAATTTTTTTAAAATTTTCTCTGCTTTATGGACATGTTTAGCGAGACTAATTGCTTCGGTTTTAGAAAGATTTTGAATGAGAATTTTATCTGCGAGATCAATTGCTCTTTTTATACTCTTTTTTCTAACTATTTTCTCTTCTTTAGATCCTTTGATATTCATTTTAGAGAGTGTTTCCAATAACCTAACCAGCTTTGAAACAGAGGAATGTTCTCTAACTTCACTTTCTTGTGTGCTCTTAAGTTTCTTAATCGCTTCCTTATCCAGCCTATTAAGATCCGCTTGCAAACTGTACATTGCAAAAAGTTCAAGAAAATTAATCGCATCGAAGAAATCTTGATTTTTTTTAAATACTCTATCTTTAAGAAATTTAGCTTTTTCCCACATTCTCTCTTCTAATTTATTAAAGACATTTTGCTTTTCCTCATATTTATTAAAAGCAATCGATTGAAGTCCTAATTCTTTAATTCTTGCTACAGTTTCGTCAGAGCATTTAATATCTGCTCCTATCAGTTGAATTTCTGCACTTTTGTCAATCGTTTTAGCAGGATTTATAATGAAGGATGATGTATTCCATATGACAGACATAAAAAAATCCCATTATTTACTTATAAATAATTATATCATCTATTTATAATTTATTATTATATCACGTCTTGATTATGTGATTAAAATATTAAATAATTAGATTTTTAAAAATAATTTATAAATAAAATGTTTTAATAAAAGCAATCAACTGGTTTGAAATTGGAAGTTTTATATAGTGTTTTATCTAGTTGTTTATCAACTGGATAAATCAAACGATTTATTCACTTTAAGACACGAGAGATTATTCCATTATTTTTCAGGGCGTAAATTTTAGATGAATTTTTTTCTAGAAAGGAAAAAAACTCAAATTCAAGTTAAGAGAAGTAATGGAACAATCTCTGAGAGAGATTTTCAATTGTTAATGAGAAGTCAAGCGATTTTTATAAGCTTGCCATATCTCTTCATCGATCAATTGAAGTTTCACATCTTGAAATTCGCCTGTAAAAACGGAATCGGGAAATTTCATTATTTCTCCAGAAGGGAGCAGTAATTCTAAATTTCTGGTAGTTCTAAACATGTAATGCTAAATTGTAATGACAAATAAAGTACTTGATCATTCCAATATGGTTAGCTAGTTTTTTAGAGAAAGATAAAGTTTTTCTCACAAGTCTTGCGACTCTTTGTCTAAGAGTACAATTAAATCTTTCAATATAACTTGTTTTGCCAGATTCTTTTCCAACTGGTCGGTGCTGTGCCCATGGGATGATTTCATAGTAAACACTGAATTTATCTGTATAAAAGACGGCTTTTTTTTTAAATCTTCAGGCAATTTATCAAGTAATGCTTGACCAGAGGCTTTTGTTCTTTTACCGACATGAAAAGCAATGACTTGCCTGGTTTTTGAATGAAAAGCCAACCACAGCCATTGATCATTTTTTTTATTTCTTACATAGCTATACTGTTCATCCATTTCTAAAATAGCAACTTCTAACTCTTCATTTTCAGCTATATAAGTTACATTTAAATGATTAGGTAACTTTCTAAAAATCCCTTCCATAAACTCCAAAAGCCACGTCAGGCTCACTTTAAATATACGACATATTCCACTAAGTGAAACTCTTTCTAATAAGGCTTGCTGGATTAGTTCTTTTCTATCTTCGGTAATAAGCTTTTGTTCGTTTTTCTCTACAAATTGTCTACCACAAGTCAAACATCTATGATTCTGTTTTCCATTATGAATATGGCCATTTTTTTTGACACATTCAGAATTACAGCTTGGGCAAGTAAGATTCATTTCATTTCCTAAATAAATTTTCTATCTAGGAAAGCTGTTATTTATTCTTATTTCAAGCTTTTTTAGCATTACATGTTGAGAACTACCAAATTTCTTGTAAAAACATAGTTGGCAAGAAGGGGATTCCAAGCGCGTATTTCTTTTAAAGGACCGACTTTTTGGGGATCGAGTAATCCAGCTTTAGCGCAAATCACATAAGCGTCATTGTTAGGTTTAATTAAATTGGTAAAAGGATAATCAGATCCATAAAGTAAGCGAATGCCTTTCTCATTGGTTGCAATAATCTAGAGATGAAATGAGGACCATAGTGCGTTATGACTGCGGCAAGATCTCCAAAGAGTTTGCCTTCCTATTCACCTGTTTGGTTCTTTTGGTAGGTTTCTTTAGCAAGCCGTAAAAAGAGTTCATATCCTGGTACTTCAATAGATTGGGGATGATCTAAGTCTGGAATAAGATCATGATGACCGCAATGAGCTAGAATGACATTTACACCTATTTGAAGTGGTTTTCTAAAACGCAAAGGATTGCCCCAATCTTCCCAGTGTTTATTTTGTTCGTGAGTAGGAATCGTATGTTCAGGCCCCGCATGAGCAATCAATGTTATATTAAGATGCTTTAGAGTTTGATAATAATCATCTAATAAGTCTGAATCAGGTGGAATGCTTTGCGGTGGCATCCACTTCACTAAACGAATTCCTTTCGCATGTGCTTAACAATTTTTCTTTTCATTTGCGATCAAAAGGATGAACAGAAATTGCTGGCAGCAATGTAGAAGCTTGATGATTAAAAGAAGCAGCTGTTTTTAATGCAGATTGATTTTTCAGAAAATTGCCAGTGTTATTCCAATCCGAAGTTCCATCTGCCAAAATTGCTTTATGAATAGGTAAAATCCATCCACAGAGTTTAGGAAAATGTTCAGCATAAAGATGAATGCGCTTTCGCGCTTCATGAGTAGATCCTATAGTTGAAGACATACCAGCAGCGTATCGAATGACAGCAAATTTAAAATAATCTGACCATTCGGCGATGCCTAGTGCCGCCGCTTTAGGATTAAGATAATTGCCTTCATCATATCCTAGATTGTGGAGATGTGTATCGATCACTTTTTCAATTTGCTGTAAGCTCTCATAAATCAATTGTTGAGCTAGAAAAGATAAAACAGCATTTTCGTAAGGTCCTTCTAGCAAAAGTTTTTTAATATCAAAACGCTTTAAATCTAGAGCTAATTGCTCTTGATTCACATTACCGTGTACGATTAAACCTAATCTGCAAGCTAAAAATCTCAAAAAGCGATCGAAACGGCATTCTGAATGAACAGCATAATATTCAGAAATTTTTTCTGCATTGCTTTGGCCCCACTTGGGATGCATTGTCCAATCGTTCACTTGATCATATTGCTCTTCTTTCATGACTTCTCCATCTAATTGATCAAAATCAAGAAAGTTGCTTGGAAAAAGTTAGAGCCCAATTCTAAAAAATCTGAAAGTGATATGAAATCGGCATTATGTTGAGAAGGTTCGCTAAAAAAGCGAAAAATTTCTGTCGTTGCTTCATTTTCGCAAAAATGAGGATGCTTGCCATTGTGTGCGCTAAGAGGAGAAAAGAAAGTCGTATGAAAAATTCCTAGGATTATCCAAAAAATAAAAGAAAACATAATTATTCATCCATCATGAGAATATTGTAAATTCAAAAATAAATTTTCTAAATTTATTCAAATAATAATAAGCAGCACAAGTTAATTGATATTTGTGATTTAATCGTAGAATTTATCATCAGTATAAATTAAGATTTTTCGCTTAATTAAATAACCGGTTTTTAAAATTTGCTAAAAGGAATCACTAATGTTTCAGTCGACTTCACTTGTCTCTATTTCTAGTCATCATAACATGACATCTCAACCAACTAGTGAGTTAAAGAGAAAACATGGGGAAGAGGAAGAATTTTATCATCAGGAAAATAACGGAGGAAATAAGCGTGTATACCTAGGGGCAAATCATTCTTCTCCGTTCATGACTTCTCTACCTTTTTTAATTCCTTCCCTCGAGTTAAAATTATTTCATCTAAAAGACATTCCATCCTTTCATGCTGTGATACATATCGATCATGCCGAACAATTATTTCCAAATTCTAATCAAGATGATTTATATGTGAGAATTCGATCTTATATCTATAAAGTGATCTGGAGTCAGCAACCCTCAATGAAGGGTCAAATTTGGGTTGATTATACAACGCCCTTAGAGGACAATTCATCAAATTTAGTGACTCCTTTTTATCCTATGCAAAATCAATCGCCGGTGGGGCAGATTGCGTTAAGACTTAATTTAAGTCCACAATTTAAGTCTTTAATTTATCCCTTTCCTGTCTCTATACCGGTCATTGAAGATTTATGCCGTAAGACCTTAACAGGCATTTTCTTTAATTCTTGTCAGAACTTTGAAATTGTCTATCATAGCACTCCATTAACAGTTCAAATAGGAGCGATGGCAACCGGTTTTGGTTCAGTGACAGATGCTCAACAAATCGGAGAAAAAACAAAGGTGAGGTTAAGTTTTTCTGAAGAAAAACTTTTGCTTGGCACCTTTCATTTCTATCCTTCTAAGGGAAGAGTTTTCACTTTTGAGATTGTAAAATTTGAAAATCCTTTTAATCAGCAAGTGAAAGAAAAAGGGTATTTCATTAAGGATTGGGCAAAAGAAGAATTGCGGAATTTATTGCCTCAAATTGAATTAATGAGAAATACAGCATTTAAAATTTCGATTACAGCTCCAATTAACTATTTTCAATCTTTAATGACAGCAAAAGTTCGCCTTGCTCATGTCACAACACAGGAAGAAGGGGAGAGTGACCGGCAAGATGGATTGTATACTTTTGATCAAACTGCAGATTACGAAATTGATTTTATCCCGCCTGCGCAAGAATTAAACATCGATATGGTTGAGAAAATCGTAAAAGTTTCTAATCCAGTCACAGTTAAAATTTTGGATTGGAAAGATGATAAGTTTCTATGCAAGGGAGGTCTAACAGTTGTACAATTCTCTAAGCAAGAGATTTTATCTGCATTAGAACATGCTTGTGAATACATTTCGCTAAGAAAACTAAAGCTGACGACAGGATTAGGAACATTCATTGTTGAATTTTCAATAGAAGGTCACAGTCAATCCGATGTGCTATACCAATTACAAAGTAAAGAACAAATTAGCGTAAAATCTGAAGCTGCAAATTTAATGGTCCACGATACAGACCTTATGTTGAATATAGATGACTTATGGAAGTGTTATATTAAAGAACAACTCAAAATTAAAAAAATCGGTGGACTGTCTACTCAAACAACTGAAAGTTTGATTCGTTTTATTCAAACTATCCGGGAGTCTTTGGATCCTGATTTTTCGGCGAAGCGACGTCCTTCTCCAGTGCTTTTAATTTCTGGTCCTTTCCAAAGCGGTAAGAAATTTTTAGCCACCTTCGTCAAAAACATGTTTTCTCCTATTCTCACTCAGCAGATTGATGCTGCTACAGGAAAAACAATGATGATAGGAACAGAGGTCAATAGCAAAAATCCTATGAGCCACGTTTCTCCGCAAAAAAGGGGAGTGATTCAAATCTTTAAAATAGAAGAGTGTTTTACTAATACAGCAGTTCAACTGTCTCCCCAACAATGGACAATGTCCATCATGGACATGATCCAAAAGTCTAAGAATATGCCCGGAATGATTTTAATCGCAACAACATCTGATATTAGCAAAATTCCGCCAGAAATCGTGCAGGAATTTGGAGTCAATTGTATAGACATGGGTCTTCCAACTCGTGAAGAACGTCACGAATTCTTTCAATTATTGACTCAAGAGGACTATTTGCCTTTAAAAGATGTTAATTTTGAAGCATTAAGCGAAATGACAACAGGTTTTCCCAGAAAAATCCTTTATGATTTAGTTCGGCTTCCGCAGGAAAAAGCATTATCAGTTTCTCAGCAAGAGCTTACCCAACAAGATTTTGAAGAAGCTTTTGAAAAACTCAAATCATTTAAACGTTCGGGTCCTGCTTTAAATTATTACCTTTAATTGATTTTTCTAGTGCGAGCAAACAATTTGGAAATCTTCGGCCTAGAGTGTCTTTAAAAAACTGACGCCTTAATAATCCAAGATTTCCTTTTCTTTTTTTAATCAATCCGTTTTTGAATCCTCTTGGAGATATCATTTGCCTATTATTTTTGAAACTTTTGATACTAAATATAAATTGACAGGCCTCTCTCTAATGGGGTATTATATATATACTAAGAAAATTTATAATTAAATCTTGATAGATTCTTTTTTAAGGATACCCATATGTCAGCAGAACCAGCCATGTTTTCAGATTATAAGTATGGCTTTGTGACAGAAGTAGAGACGGATGCCCTTCCTAAGGGATTAAATGAGGATATTATTCGTGCTATTTCGGCAAAAAAACAAGAGCCTGACTTTCTTTTGGAATTTCGGCTAAAAGCGTATGAAAAATGGCTAGAATCAGAGGAGCCTGTTTGGGCTAACGTCAAATATCCCCCTATTGACTATCAAAACATTACCTATTATTCAGCGCCTAAAAAAAAGCCCGTTCGTAATGATTTAAGCGAAGTAGACCCTGAAGTTCTTCGCACTTTCGAACGTCTAGGCATTCCTGTTGAAGAGCAAATGCGTTTAAGCAATGTCGCAGTCGATATGATTTTTGACTCTGTTTCGATTGGAACGACTTTTAAGAAAAAATTGGAAGAAGCAGGTGTTGTTCTTTGCTCGATTTCTGAAGCGATTCACACACACGGAGATCTTATCAAAAAATATTTAGGTAGTGTCGTTCCAATTGGAGACAATTACTTTGCGACTTTAAACTCTGCTGTATTTACAGATGGGTCTTTTGTTTATGTACCTAAAGGTGTTCATTGCCCAATGGAATTATCGACTTATTTTCGGATTAATGACCGCGAATCGGGGCAATTTGAGCGTACTCTCATTATTGCAGAAGAAGGCTCTTACGTCAGTTATTTGGAGGGCTGTACTGCTCCTGCTTACGATAATAATCAGCTGCATGCAGCTGTGGTAGAGCTGATAGCCCTGGATAATGCTCAAATTAAGTATGCGACTGTACAAAACTGGTATTCAGGAAATCCACAAACAGGAGAAGGGGGCATTTTTAATTTTGTCACCAAACGAGGACGTTGTGCGGGTGTCAATTCTAAGATTTCCTGGACTCAAGTTGAAGTGGGGGCCGCCATTACTTGGAAATATCCAAGCTGTATTTTGCAAGGTGACAATTCCGTTGGAGAATTTTATTCCGTTGCGTTGACTAATGGGCATATGCAAGCTGATACGGGAACAAAAATGATTCATTTGGGCAAAAATACACGTTCAACGATTGTTTCTAAAGGAATTGCTGCAGATGTCTCGCATAATAGCTATCGAGGATTAGTGAAGATTGCGCCAAGAGCAACGGGAGCACGCAACTATACGCAATGTGATTCCATGCTGGTTGGCGATAAGTGTTCTGCCAATACGTTTCCTTATATTGAAGTAGGCAATGCTTCTAGTCAAGTTGAGCATGAGGCCTCAACGTCTAAAATGAATGAAGAACAATTGTTTTATTTCCAATCCCGTGGCATTTCTAAAGAAGATGCTGTCAATATGATCGTCAATGGGTTTTGCAAGGATGTTATCAATGAACTTCCTCTCGAATTTGCAACCGAAGCGCAAAAACTATTGGCAATTAAGCTCGAAAATTCAGTTGGTTAATCAATCATCAAATACAGGTAAGATTTATTTTTGCCAAAAGATTTAGAATTTAGGATAGACATGTTACAAATTAAAAATCTGACTGCCACAGTAGATGGCAAGCCTATTCTCAAAGGCGTCAATCTTGAAGTCAAAGCAGGGGAAATTCATGCTATTATGGGACCAAACGGAGCTGGTAAATCCACTCTTGCCAAAGTATTAGCTGGCCATCCTGCTTATGAAGTGACAGGAGGAGAAGTTTGGTTTAAAGGGCAAAATCTTCTCGATTTAGAGCCCGAAAATCGATCTCATCTTGGCTTATTTATGAGTTTTCAATATCCCGTTGAAATTCCAGGTGTTAGCAACAGTCAATTTTTGCAAATTGCCCTCAATGCTAAACGAAAAGCCAATGGTCAAAGCGAACTTACAGCAGCTGAATTTAACCAATTATTGGAAAAAAAGATGTCAATGATGGAAATTCGGCCTGAATTTAGCACTCGTAACGTTAACGAAAACTTTTCAGGCGGTGAGAAAAAAAGAAATGAAATCCTTCAAATGGCCGTTCTTACTCCTGATTTAGCTCTTCTCGATGAAACAGATTCTGGCTTGGATATTGATGCTATGCGTATTGTGGCTCGAGGAGTCAATCAATTGATGAATCCAGAGATGGGATTACTGTTAATTACACACTATCAGCGATTATTAGATTATATCCGTCCGCATTTTGTTCATGTGATGCTAGATGGAAAAATTGTTCAGTCAGGTGGACCAGAGCTTGCGCTAGAATTAGAAAGCAAGGGGTACGATTGGCTTGTACGGTCTGAAAAAGAGGGAGTCGCTTCATGATGGCTCAGCCTGGATTAGAACAGGAAACATTTAAGAATTTGTTGGAAAATTTGCGGGCACAAGTATGTGTAGGAGATGCCCTTGAAAGGATGCGCCAAAAAGCTTGGCAGCATTATTTATCTTTAGGACTGCCTTCCCGCCATCACGAGGTTTACCGTTATATTAAATTGCGCCATCTCTTTTCACAACCTTATCAGCTTGCAAATGAAAAATTATTGACAGCTGAACAAATCAAACCTTGGATCTATCCAGAATGCAGCCAATCTGTACTAGTGTTTGTGAATGGTTATTATACCCCGCAATTATCCTGTTTAAATGCTTTACCAAATAAAGTTGTTGTTTCTTCGCTGTCAGATGCTACTCAAACTTATGGCGCATTTCTTAATAACCACTGGACTAAAGCTCTTAAAGATGAAACAGATTCGTTTGCCGCTTTAAATGCGGCCTTGCATTGTAAAGGGGCTTTTATTTATCTTCCGCCTAAAAGCATTGTAGAAACGCCTATTCAGATTTTGCATGTGATTCATAATGATGACGAGATGCAAATGCTGATGCCGCGTTTACAATTGTTTATAGGTGCTCATTCGGATGTACGCTTGATTAATACTCAAAAAAATATGGCCGTAAAAGGGTATTTTGTGAATCAAGTGGCAGAATTAGTGCTAGATGAGGGATCTCATGTGCATTATACGCAAGTTTTATGCGATGAGCATCCCCATGCATGGCATCTAGATGCTTTACGTGCCACTCTTAAAAGAGATAGCACACTGAAAACAGTTTGCGTGACAGAAGGAAGCGTAACAGTAAGAACCGATTATAAAATCTCCTTAGCGGGCGAAAATTCTGAAGCCCTTCTAAATGGAGTCTGTATGCTGGCTGATAAGCGGGAAGCTCATGCACATGTTTTTATGGATCATCAGGCTCCTTTCTGCCGTTCTTATCAGCTTTTTAAAGCGGTATTAAATGACTTTAGCCGCTCAAGTTTTGAAGGCAAAATCATGGTCAGACAGCCTGCTCAAAAAACAGAGGCTTTTCAACTTAATAACAATTTATTGCTCAATGATCATGCGCATGCAGATAGTAAACCTAATCTGGAAATTTTTGCAGATGATGTTAAAGCTTCGCATGGTGCGACTGTGGGACAACTAGATCCCGAGCAATTATTTTATATGAAAACGCGTGGTTTTACTGATGAAGAGGCTAAAAATCTTCTTATTTATGGTTTTTGCGAACAGGTGATTGAAATGATTCAACTTCCTTCGTTACGCGAGGAAATTTCAGCTCGGGCCCGTCACTATTTAACCAAGAGTTAAGCATGAATGTAACTTCTCCGATTGATGTTCAACGTTTGAGGCAAGACTTTCCCATGCTAAATAAAACCATGCATGGCAAGCCTTTGGTTTATCTTGATTCTGCAGCGACGGCGCAAAAACCTTCTGCTGTGATTGATGCCATCACAAATTTTTATCGAGATCATTACGGAACTGTTCATCGAGCCGTATATGAGCTTGCGCTTCGATCAACAGAAGAGTATCAACGCACACGTCAAAAGTTAAGAGCTTTTCTCAATGCAGCTAAAGATGAAGAAATCATTTTTACCAGAGGAACAACAGAATCGATTAATCTGGTCGCTTATTCTTTTGGCAAAGCCTTTGTGAAGCCTGGAGATGAAATCCTCATTAGTGCAATGGAGCATCATTCTAATATTGT
This sequence comes from Parachlamydiaceae bacterium, assembly GCA_044226925.1. Taxonomy (GTDB): domain Bacteria; phylum Chlamydiota; class Chlamydiia; order Chlamydiales; family Parachlamydiaceae; genus JANWJE01. The sequence continues at coordinate 360,360 of JBGAGC010000001.1, read as the reverse complement.
TCCTTGGCAAATGTTATGCGAAGATCGCGGAGCTGTTCTTAAGATCATTCCTATGAATGAAAAAGGAGAACTGCTGCTAGAAGAATATGCAAAGCTGTTGAATCCACGTACACGTTTAGTGGCTGTGACTCACGTTTCCAATTCACTGGGAACGCTTAATCCCATTAAGCAAATGGTCGCGATGGCACATCAAGCAGGAGCTAAAGTATTAGTAGATGGAGCACAAAGCGCTCCTCACTTAAAGATTGATGTTCAAGACTTAGATGTCGATTTCTTCGTATTTTCTGGGCATAAATTGATGGGGCCAACAGGAATTGGCGTTTTATACGGCAAAGCTGAACTTCTCAATCAGATGCCTCCTTATCAAGGCGGGGGAGATATGATTGAAACGGTGACTTTTCCTAAAACAACGTATAATGTGATTCCTCTTAAATTTGAAGCAGGCACGCCAATGATTGCCGAGGTGATGGGATTGGGAGCTGCAGTTGACTATCTGCAGACTATTGGATTAGAAGCCATTCAAAATTGGGAACATGAGCTTTTGACTTATGCAACAGCTCAAATTGAACAGGTACCAGGTGTAAAAATTATTGGTCAAGCGGCGCAAAAAGGAGCATTAATTAGTTTTGTGATTGAAGGTCTGCACTCCCTTGATATTGGAACCTTTCTTGATTTAAAAGGAGTGGCAATTCGCACTGGCCATCATTGTGCTCAGCCTGTGATGAGGTTCTTTAATGTTCCTGCGACAGCGCGAGCGTCTTTTGCGTTTTATAACACCAAAGAAGAAGTCGATTATTTGATCGCTTCTCTGCATGACGTCTCTCGTATGCTGAAATAGGCGCCAAAAAGAATAAGAAGAGATCTTTATTTAACCAAAGTAAATGAGTAAATCTGAACGCTTTGATGTGTCAGAAAAAGCGAATGGCTGTTAGCCCGGAAGTTAGGGCAACTGAAAACAAACATTCAATCGCCTAAAGGGGTTTAAGATTGGATATTCCCACAGTTCTTTTTAGTCGCTGCGGGCTAAAACCAAACCCCTCTGGGCTAACAACCATTCGTTTTTTTAATCATCACTGAGAGATAAAGAATGGAGATTGTTTTCCTTATCCTGTCCATCCTTCTCATCTTGTTTTTAAATTCGTTCAATTTATTGTAATGTTATGCGTATTTCACTTTCACAAGCCAATCAAGCTCTTCAATCAGGTCAAGTCATTGCTGTCCCCACTGAAACAGTATATGGCCTTGCAGCTAGCTTAAATCAAGCGTCTGCTATTGAACGTATTTTTACTTTAAAAGGGCGTCCTCGCGCCAATCCACTCATTATTCATTTTGCTGATCTTGAAGACATTAAAGAGTATGTTCTTCATTATCCACCAGGCTTTGAAGTTTTAGCGCATACCTTTTGGCCTGGTCCTTTAACTTGTATTTTACCTGTTGATCCTTTACGAGTTCCTACCATCGTCCGAGCAGGTCTCCCTAATGCTGGATTTCGTATTCCAGCGCTCCCATTAACACGCGCATTATTGAAAGCGACGGGGCCTTTAGTCATGCCTTCTGCTAATTTATCAGGCCGTCCTTCTGCAACACGCCCTGAGCATGTCGAAGAAGACTTTGGAATGGATTTTCCCGTTTTAGGTGGGGGAATTTGTTCGAAAGGGGTTGAATCCACCATTCTACTTTATGAAGAACCAGAGTGGGTCATTGTGCGCCTTGGAGCATTAGCTGCAGATGTTTTCAAGCCGATTTTAGGATATCAGCCTCGTTTTATTCAAAAAAGCAAGGAAGAGGCACAGCCTCTCTGTCCTGGACAGTTGTTTCGTCATTATGCGCCTCGAGCTCGTCTGATTTTGGGCGATCCGATAGGCTTGGTAGCCGCTCCTTTTATATTGGGATTTAAAGAACGTCGTTATCCATCAGAAAAACGCCTGATTCTTTTGGGCTCTCTCTCTCATCCTGAAGAAGTCGCTGAAAATCTTTATCAGTCATTGCGACAACTTGATCAAGAAGGGGCAATCTCTGCTTGGGTAGATATGGATTTTCCTCGCCAAGGGTTATGGCAAACCATTGCAGAGCGGCTAATGAGAGCGGGAGAATAACTTAATCATCAAGGGCGAACTTCTTATATTTTTTGGGCTTGGGCACAACGCCAATTCCTCCTTTTTCACTACGCACTTGCATTAATAAGTTTCCTAAGCGATTTTTCCCCGTGCCATCACCTCCATCTGCCCAAAAAGCATTCCGATCACTAGTTTGAACTAAATAAGCATCTCCTGTTGCGAGAAGCAGTTCTTTTAGATCAGAATGTTGGTCAAATTTAGCATACAGCACTTCTAGCATAAGACTTTCTCTCACTTTGTACCAATCGTCGCGTTGTTGATAACTCATTTTTTGAGCGAGCTTCCAGGCTTCTTCTCCGCTTAAATTTGTAAAGCGAACCGCAAGTTCTGGTTTGTGAAGAAATTTTGCCGCTTGAAAAGCCCCTTCTGCACAGGCAAACTTCATGTTCCATATCTTGATTTTGACTGGATAAAAATTACTTAAAAAGAAAGTGTATTTATTGTCTTTATCATCAAACCAGATAAAGCCATCACGATCAGCAAAATAAACTAAGCGGTTTTTTTGATGAGCCAGATAGGCGAATTGATACTGCTCTCGTACGGCTTCCTTTTGCTCTTTTCTTATTTTCCTTTCTTCTTTTTTGAGTTCCTGCATTTTTTTTATTTTATCCTCGTAATCTTGAGGAACTTGCTGTGATCGAGACAGCATAGGAAGATCCCAAGAAGTTAAACAGAACAAACAAACAGTATTTAATACAGTGGAAACAATTTTTTTATTAAACATAAAGACTTCCTTATGTCTTGAAGGATTAAATTTAGAGATCAACTATAAGCTTTATTAAAAAAAATAAGCAAGATGAAGAATAAAATTGATTTAAGAAGAGATAAGAAATCTGATTGGATTAATACAAATTAGAATAAGAAATTAAAGTTATGAGGTATTTAAATAAGAACAGCCAGATCTAAAGTTTGGCCTCTTGATCTGGCTTTTAAATTCTAAGCAACTGTAATAAAAACAATATTTTTTCTGAAGTCTTGACTGCTACGGGCTAAAATAGTGAGTCCAACAGCAATCAAAGCCGATGTTGCCACATTAAAAGTAGGTCCTCCTAACCATCTCACAATACGCTCTGCTAAAATGACCGAAAGAACAGATTGTAAAGAAGCTGTTAATTCAATTGGAAGACCTGTTTTATTAGAAACAGAAACAGCATCCAGATTGAGGCGTTTTAAAATAACACTTGCACAACTATTTGTGAGAGAAACTGTCGCACCAATTGCTGCCATGGTAATGGCATTTCCTTTATTAAATACTGCGGAGACCAAAGCCGATAATCCCGCGCTAAAAACCATATTTTCTACAGTGTTGCTTGGTAAAGAATAGGTAGCCATTTTAAAACCTTTTAATTTGTTTGGTTAGTTATAATTTAGTTATTGTGATATTTTTGTATTTTATTAGTCAATTAATTTTCGATTATAAAAGATAAAATAATGCTAAATATTCAATAAGGAAAAAGCCTGCTTTACAAAAAGCAGGCATAGAGAAATTTTACTCTGAATGGGGATGAAGTTAAGATAAGGAAACTGTCTTATTGGTAGAATTAACAAGAATTCTTTTAACGTTTCTTCCTCTAAGTCCAGTCACGACACCAGGATAATCTTTAAAGCCGTACTTCTCACTTGAATTCAATTGTTTTTTTGAACTCTCTGCCACTCGAACAACAACTGCATGTCCATAAGTATGGGCTTTAATACCTTCAATAGGACTAGGCAGGCTTCTAAACTGCCCTAATCGACTCATGAAAAAGGAAGGGGCATTGTCTGAGTGTAAATAGGTCTGTGCATGAACTGTAATGGAATGAGAAATAAGCTCATTAATGGTTTTGGCAACAGCTAACCGTCGATTGTCAAAAGAAGAGTAATGGCCATCCGGCATTAAAATTGCGGTGATTTTATGCTTATCTCCTTGTTTCCAACCCTGCTTACGCAAAAGATCAAACAAAGAAGGAATTGTAGAATCATAGGGATTTTGGAAAAGATAAGTTCCTTCTTCATCTCCTAATTGCGCTTGAATTGTTCTTTGTGTAAAACGAAGATTGACTAAATCCTCTCCTTTAAACTCTGTAATTAAAGAGTCTGTTTTTGTTAAAAGGGTTGTAGTTGTGTTTAAAAGAATGTCAACTTCGTCTTTTGAATGAGAAACTGTTTCTTCAAGCGTTGTTTTCGAGAGAAAAGACATTTTTTGTTGCTCGGATTCATTAGCAGACGAAGTTTCAAAATGAGAAGGCCTAGAAGTAACTGGTTTAGAACTTACAACCATTCCTTGTTTTCTCTTCTGAATAGACTGAACAGACGGAGGATTGATTTCCTCTTCTTCGTTTTCCTCTACTGTTGGTCGCTTTCTAAAACTTTTACCAGATTTAAAAGATTTCCTTTGAAAATTGATTTTATCCACGGTATCTATTGTTTTTGTAACCGTATCGGAAAGAGAAGGCTGAGACTGTGTGTCTTTGATCATTTGATCCAAAGCTTTTAAATCTTTTTCAATCTGATCTTCTTCTATTTCAAAATGATGAAAAGGCTCAGAGTGTGTTTGATCTATCAATTTATAAGAAAACTCACTCTGTGAAATTTGCGATAAATTAAAATTTAAAGATGCTGACATAATTTATTATTTATTTTTAATTAAAAAGTTAATATTCTATATATAATAATATTTAACATTAGTTTTTTTAAAATTAAATTTTTATTAATCTTTGATTAAGAGGTTAATTAAGTGAATAAATTAAGACAGGCAGAGCAAAAATGCGCCTGTCCATTGAAAGTTAAGACAAGTGAAAAAAAAGAGAGAGAAAGTGAACTGTTTAAAACAAAGACTTAGCTGTCATTATAATTGATTTGAGTCCATTTTTTTCGTTCTAATGTAAGAAAAGAAAAAGACTCACTACTGGTATTAGTGGTTTCAACTTTCTTAAAATCAAGAGCTTTAATGATGAGAGAGTGAATTTTTTTTAATAGTTGAATGTTTTTGGCATTCCCCTCTTCTAAAACATGATAATTTAAAGCAGAAAAGGCATAGCGTTCAATTTCGATTGGATCAAATGGCAATATGTCAAAATAAGTCGCATAAGGATAAGGATGAGCTTCTATAGGCATTGCATTCGCAGAAGATTCCTGAATGTTTTTTACTACGCTAGTTTCATTACTCGGATTGGGAATGGCAAAATAATCAACATGAGTGATAGGCAATTGAGTGCCCAGATCTACAGGAGAAGAGTAGTTAAGCTGTTGTAGTCGGTAATTGATAGCATCATAATACCGATATTCTGTGCATTCTTTTTGCTTTTTGAATGTCGTAATGTTAGCAACAGCAAAAGCAAAATAAGGCATTCCTACTTTAAAGGCCCTTTGACTTAAATCAGATAGCGAACAAAGACTATAGGGATCAATTTGCTCTTCTAAATCAATGATTGTAGGGAAATCAACAGGATAGGTCGTGTGAGAGTCTAGATTTAATTTACACAGCATAATCATCGGGTTTTAAGGTTAACGTTTTTTGCTTATTAAATTGATTTAATAATGAATTAATTGCTTATTATGCCAACAATTAAAAAAAACAGCAAACAAAAAATTTATTGGATTTGTATGTTCGCTGTCGTTAATTAAATTAATTATTAATAAATCTTTTTATAAATTTTGCATTTCTGAGAGCCTGTTAAATCACCTCTAATGGCTTGAATTGGAGATGATTTAACAGGTTCTGAGGACCTTTAAGGTTGGGGGCTAGGGGCAAACTCTTTGATTAAAGTATAGAGAGATTGCAGAGATTTATAGCCTTGGCTCACAATTTCTTCATTAAATAATTGCCAGCCAAAAAAGACGATTGCAAGAGCAAGTAAAGATTTTAAAGGCATCCCAAGAAAGGTGATTTGTACTTGGGGCGCTAAGCGATTGGCGATTCCTAAAAAGAAGTCTGTCATTAGGATCATAATAAGGGCAGGAGCGGCAAGCTGAGTACTGAGGATCATGACATTTCCTAAAACACCCATCACTTTGCTCATCATTTGAGAAGTATCTTCAAAGAGTGCATTTGATAACAAGCGGTCGGGAGGGAGAATGTTATAAGATTGCGAAAGGATATCCAGCATGATGAATGGGCCGTCAATCATGAAAAATAAGTAGATCAAAATAAGGTTAAAAAGGGTGCCTAAAGGGGAAGATTGGTTTTGAATGGTAGGATCATTCACCATTAAACTTGCACCACCTCTTTGATGGTCAATTAATATTCCAGCATTTTGTACAATGATAAAGGGAATGCTGAGAAAAAAACCAAGCAATAGGCCTACGAAAACCTCTTTAGCTAGATAAATCACAAGTTGAAGATTAAAATCTAGTGGTGTTTTTGTGATGGACATGAGTTGAGGAAGAAAAATAGCGAAAAGAGAAATGGCAAAAGCGACTTTAGCTGGGCGAGGAAGAACTTTTCCTCCAAAAAAAGGAACGAGAGTAATAATTGGCAAAAGACGTCCCATGAAAAGAAACATCATGGACAAAAAAGGTAAAAGGTCATCTTGTGCAAAAGCTGTATTAAGATACAGCGACACATAATCTTGAGTCATGCGGTTGACGTCCTACTGCTTACTACTTAAGACGCTCCATTGAGGAAAATTGACAAAAATATCATTGGCGAAAGACATGATTTGTGCCCCCAGCCATCCTCCCAAGAGCATCAATGTTAGAGTGACAGCAACAAGTTTAATCGTAAAGGATAGCGTTTGCTCTTGGATTTGAGTCGCAGCTTGGAAAATCGCGACAATAATTCCAAAGAACATACTAACCAAAATGGGAGGAGCCGATAGAATTAAAATTAATAGCATTCCCTGATAAGCAAGCTGTACAACTTGGCTTTGAAACATAAGCAACAGGCTCCCTATTGGAAGGTTTTAACAAGTCCTTCAATCAAAATTGTCCATCCATCCAGCATCACAAGCAAGAATAACTTAAGCGGCATGGAAATTGTCACAGGCGATAACATCATCATCCCCATTGCCAGAAGGATATTTGAAGTGACAAGATCGATGACAAAGAAGGGAATATAGATTAATACACCAATTTCAAACGCATCTTTCAACTGACCCGTGATATAGGAAGGAACAAGAACAATAAAATCATCTGGTTTTAAGCTGGCTCTATAGTCTTCGGGTAAGCCGCGGTAGACTAAGCGATAAAACAACGCCTGATGCCGGCCTGAACTGTTCCGTTTAAGAAAATCTCTTAAAGGTTCACTTGCTGCTGAAGCAACTTCAATGACATACGTAGAGGAATCTGGAGCTAATAAAGACTCGGGCACAGTACGTTGATTGATTGTGCTTTGAGCAGCTTCGTACATCTTGACGCCTGTTGGATACATAATAAATAAGCTCAATAAAAAGGCCACGCCGTTGATCACTTGGTTAGGAGGCGCTTGCTGAACACCCAAAGCAGTACGCAAAAGGGAAAGAACAACCACGATTTTGAGAAAAGAACTCAAAATCATGATAATAAATGGAAGCATCGAGAGCAGCGATAACAAAACAGCTTGTGTGATTAGTGAAGGACGTTTCAGATTAGTCCCTTCTGTTGGAGTTGTCCCTGCATTACGAGAACTCGTTCTCGCTTGTGTACCCGTTTGAGAAGTTGTTCTGGCGGGAGTTGTTGTGGCGGTACGCCGCGTGGTTGATGTAGAAGTTGAAGTTGTTCCCGGTGTAGTGGGTTCTGTTTGCGAATAAAGAGACTCGGGAATAAATCCCAAAACAATTAAAAGGGCAAGAGCGCATAACAGAGATTTCCAAGATAAAAGATGATATGCTTGCATAGGGATTAATTCTCAAATTTATAATTACTTGATCTAAGAGCCTGTTAAAAAACCTCTAATGGCTTGAATTTGAGTTCTTTTCCCCTAGAAGAGGCTCTTGCCCTAGACAATATTAAAGCAATATTGCTTAGGGATCAAGAGCCTCTTCTAGGGAGAAAATCATCTCCAATTCAAACCATTAGAGGTTTTTTAACAGGCTCTAAGCGAGTCTTCGACTTTATCCGCTTTTTCTTAGCTCTGCCATAAAGGTACTCTATATGGCAGAGCTAAGAAAAAGTGACTATAGCTTAAAATCTCGCCTTAAAGCAAGAGCTTCTAAATATAAGAGTATTTCTTTAAATCATTAGCTTCCTTTTAGAGTCTCAGGGGATGTTTTTAAGAGTGTCTCGAAAGCTTTTTCTAATACTTGCCAGCGATGCTCCATTTGCGCATTGATAATGCCTATTTCTGTTTCAATAATGCAGCCTCCAGGAGCAATATCATCGCGTGGACGAATCGATAAACTTTCTAAATGTTCGAATAACTCGCGTAAGCGGGGTTTATGCTTTTCTAAAATATCAAGCTCTTTCTTATTGACGTAGATGGTAATTCTTTTGTGTTGAGCAACTGCTTTTAAATTAGAAGCCACAATGTCAACAATCGTATCTTCTGAAAGCTCAATTTCTCGTCCGACAATTTTCTTAGCTGCTTTAAGTGCAATAGGAATAATCACTTGCTGCATTTCTTTATGCAAATCTTCTAATTGTTTTTCGAATTGAACAAGATGTTCTGCCCATTCTTTAAATCCTTCTTCATAGCCTTCTTTAAAAGCATGTTCCTTGATTTCTTCGCTTTCTTGAGCGACTTGTAAGCGATATTTCTCTGCATCTTGTTTGATATGGTCCAGAACTTGTGCTGCTTCTTGCAAAGTAGACAATTCGTCAGCAGGAATAATTTTTGTTTTAGGAGCAGCGTGAATTCGATCTCCATAAATCAGTGTGAAAAACTTCTTGCTCACAGTTTACTCGCTTTTAAGAAAGTTAATTAAATTTAGTACTTGCTGCTTTAGAATAGGTGTGATTTTAGGCAATGCTTCAGGCTGATATTCCTTTAATAAAAGATTTCCCCTTCCCATATCCAGTGTATGAGCCATGTGCCAAATAAGGTCTCGATGTTGACCGCAAAGTGCTTTTCCCAAACGGACCAATCCTCTTCGGTGAATCACTTGTTTTAAGCGAGGGCAGTCTTGCTTTGTGGGATCAATTCCCAACTTGGGAGAAATAATTTGTTCTTTTTGATGTAAGCAGACTTTTAGATAGTGAAATTGTTTAGGCGTTAAGCAGGTATAAATATTCTTTAAATAATTGCGATTAACAATGTGGCGTACTTCAGAAGCCAAATCATAAAGGCCTAAAAAATCAATTAAATTGACGAGTTGCGGTTTGGTCCACTGAGCGAGCAGTGAGAGTTCTGTTTCAGGCAAGTATTCAATAGGAAAATGTTCATCTATTTTTAATAAATCGTACACTTGATTAAGAATAAAAGTTTTTACAAAGTCTGACAATCCAAGAGGCGAAGCCACTTTCAATCCTGCGATTTGCTCAGGCGTTAAAGAAGAAATGACAACAGGCCGCAATTGCTCAGGAAATTTTTCTAATAAAGGTTGAATCCAAGAATAATGGATTTTAGCTAATGACTTATGTGGTTGCTGAATCATTGGAGTTAAATCTGTTGAGCGAATATCAAGAGCAGTAACCGCTTGTGATTCTTCCTTAGGCAAAAACTTTAATAAAGCATTGCCTGCTTTGGAATTATAGCGATTAATCAATACTCGCAACATCATCCAGCCTCTTTTATCCATGTGCGTCCCTTTATCTCGTCAATATCAGAAAATCACGATGTACCGTCGCTGCTTTCGCCGCCTTCTGCCTTGGGTTTGCCTTCTTCTGCTTTTCCTTCTGTTTTAGAGGCAGTAGAGGGTTCACCTGGTTCTCCGGGTAGTAAAGGTTTAAAGGAAAATAATCTTTTGATTCCTCCTGCTTGCTTCAGAAGAGGATAGATTTTCCATAAGAGCCAAATCAAAGTAAATAATAAGATGACGAGGGAAATGGTAAAAGAAAAGAAAATAATTCTGAAACGACTCAGAGAGTCTTTTGCTAGAGTAATCGACCAAACATTCACATAAGGACGCTCTTCTTCGCCTAAACTTCCTTGAAGTCCACCAAGAGCAGGTTCGCTAAAGCGAGCACGATCGCCAATGACCGTGACGTTGTCATAATCTAATCCATTCACACTACCAGCGACTAAGCGTTTAATACGCGTAATCAAATGTGCATTGGGATCATCCAATACTCCGGAGTGTTTGACATAAACAGAAGCTGTAATTTTTTTCTTAGTAGCTGTTGGATTGAGAGGATCTTCGTCAGGAAAAGAAATTTGGACATCCGCATCTAATACTCCGTCAATTTTACGGATCGTGCTGGCAATTTGTTCTGCTAGGCCAGCTTGGTAACGGATTTTTTCTTGCATTCCGGAAGGGACTAAACCCACATTGGAGAAAATTCCCAATAAGTTTTGCCCCCGACGACGAGGTAAACCGACCTGATTAAGAAGGGCCATTGCTTCATTTGCTTGAGAGGATTCAACACTAATGTTCCACATGACACCTTTTCCACCTCCTGCCGCTCCTTCTGTGGAAGCTTGCACTTTAGTCGCATCAACTCCTTTTGTAGACAGAAAAACTAGAATTTCATTGGCTTCTTTTTCATCTAATCCATTTACTATCGTTCTTCTCGATTCACAGCTTGTCAATAAGCTTGCTAATAATATCAATAAAAAAATTTGATGCAAAGAGTGTAATAGGGACATTTTAGGAAGACGTTGATTCTTTCTCATAAGCCTGCTCTGATTGAATCCTTTGTTTATAGTTCAAATGCTAACAGAACCTCGAATTTTGCTATAGTGCTTATTTGGAGAGGAAAGAAGAATAAAACTAGAAAGAAAAGACAGCGATTTCGATAAAATAAATAAACAAATGACTCTAAATAGTAAACTTATATTTTATCGTCTTGCCTCTGTTTTCTTTCTTTTAAATAGAATAACTGGTTAAAATAGAAAAAATCTTAATCATCTTTTTCATTTTAAAAAATCTTAATTCTTTATGTCTTTGACTCGTTATCCCGAAGGAAGCATGCGAGAACTCTGCTATCTTGCCCTTCCTCTGATGCTTTCTTCTTTATCTGTAACCACCATGGTTTTTATTGATCGATTGCTCGTTGCCCATTATTCGAGCGCTGCTCTTAATGCTGTGGCCAACGCAATGACTCTGGGATGGGCCTATCTCTTTGGTTGGATGGTATTGACCAGTATAGCTGAAGTTTTTGTGGCCCAATACAATGGTGCTAAACTTTATCATAAGCTTGGCGAGCCTGTATGGCAAATGATCTGGTTAAGTTTCGCCTCTGTCTTATTTTTTACCCCTTTAGCTTTAAATGTTGAAACTTGGTTTTTTCAAGATCCTAGCCAGCAACTTGAGCGAGACTACCTTAAATGGATGTTTTGGTTTGGACCTACTTTACCTCTTTATGGAGCTCTTTGCGGTTTTTTCATTGGTCAAGGCAAAACAGGCTTAGTAACTTGTGTTGCCGTTGTAGCTAATCTTGTCAATGCGGGGTTGGATTATCTTTTGATTTTTGGCAAAGAGGGGATGCTAGAGCCTATGGGAGTAGAAGGTGCGGCTATTGCAACTAGCGGAAGCGCTGTCTTTCAGATTTTGATCTTAGGCATTGTTTTTCTCAATCGTTCAAACCGCCAGCAATATGGCACAGGGGATTGTGCTTTGCGCCTTAAGCCATTATTACAATGTATTCGAATTGGTCTTCCCGGAGCGATATTTGTAGCTTTAGAGCTACTGGGATGGGCAATCTTCTATCAAATGATGTCCCAAATAAGCGAACATCATATTACAGTCGCCAGCATTTCGCAAAGCCTCATTATTTTGTGTTATTTTTTTGCAGAAGCCATCAGTAAAGCGACAAGCACTATTGCAGGAAATCTGATTGGAGCTCAGCGAGCATTTAAAATTTCAAGCGTCATTTATTCTGGAATTCGTTCGCATCTATTCTTTTTTGGTTTTCTCCTTCTTCTGTTTTATGGATTTTCCGATCAAATCATGCTTTATTTCCTCCCTCATGCATCTCTAGAGCAATTTGAAGCTTTAAAAGATAGCCTTCAATTTTGCTTTTTAGCGACATGTTTTTATTTGTTATTTGAGGGTTTTCGCCTTGTTTTTGCTGGTGTTTTAACAGCTGCAGGAGATACCCTTTTTCTCCTGTTAGGGGGAGGACTCTCTGTATGGATATTATTAATAGGCCCTATCTATTATTGGGTCTTGCTGGGCCAACGATCAGTTGAAACAGCCTTTGTCATCTGCGTGTTTTATAGTTTAAGCGCCGGATTGTTCTATTTTTGGCGTTTTTGGTCTGGCCGTTGGGAAAAGTTGTCGTTAGTTTCTGTTCAATAAAAACAAAAGCAGAATAAAGGCCTGAAAATGTATTCCAAGCCTTTTAAAAAAGCACTTATCTTCGATTTGAAGTTTTCAAAGCAGCACCAATCAAAACGAAAGGAAATAGGGTTGCGGCAAGTCCATAGCCAATAGCTCCTCTTTTCGCTGAATGATAAGAAATGTGACCATGCTTATCTCTGGATGTTGTACAAAAAGATCCCCATTTATCTGGTTCATTGTCGCAATAATAAGCTCCTGACATAAAATAAACCTCAATTCCTAGTAGCGCTAGCGCAATAAATGTAATAATAGCTGCTTTCCTCAAGCAATCAGAATCGATGCAAGAACAACAATCAGACGTTTTCTGAGTTAAGTGACTGACCTTACGATGAAGAGAGTTTAGAGCAGATTGACCTCTTTCCTTGATAGACAGGCAAAGAGTTTGCTCTTTCTGTTGTTCTTGTATGTTGTTAACAGAGACGCTTTGTCTTTCTAAGTTAGAAGGAGAGGGGGAAAAGTTACAATGATTTGGAACTTGCATAGCAAACCCTTTGTTTAATTGTTAATTGACGAGTTCTCGTTCTAATCTTTTTAAAGATCTTGTAAAGATCATGCTGTTTTTGTTTTCCGTCAATTATCAAAATTATTTGTCTCGTCTAGCTTTAATTTATAAAAAATAAATTTTAAATCTTTCGTTTACATGAATCTGTAATCTTTGTTTTCTTAACACAAATTTTAATTTTAGCTTATTTAACATAAAAATTGTTCTATTAAAATTGCAGTTAAATTGAATTCGTAATTATAAAATAAATAATATGGTGATTTAATGGTTGGCTCAATAAATAAAGTTAAAAATAGTGATTTTAATTGGACAACAGAACAAATTCAAAGCAAATTAACAGCTATTGGTAAATTAGAAAATAAGCAAAAAGCTTGGATTTGTACAGATCTGTCTTTATCTTCTTCGACTTGGTTTGGTCGTATGATGTGGACGCTTTTTGCTAAGCATTTTGATTGGACTAGAAAACTATTTTATAACGTTCAGTTAGAAAAGTCTAAGCAGGCATTATTAAGCATTAAGACTCAGATAGATTCTAGTCAAGATCCACAGATCATAGTGCTTTACAACAAGGCAATACAAGTTTTTAATCAAATAGCTCCCAGACATCACATTGAAGAGTCTGTGAAGATGTATCAGCCTAAGCATGAATTTAAAAAAATAAATTTAGATTCAGAACAAATAAAATCTGAAGAAGTGGAAGTAGCAGCAGAAGAAGTAGTAGAAGAAGCAGTAGAAGATAGTCAGGAAAGTTCTTCCGTTGAGAAGTCAGTAGTTGTTGGTGAAAATTCAGCTGCCTCTATTAAAAAAGGAAATTCTGTTGAGAAAACAGCGGCGGCTGTTCATCAAAAAGCCATGCTTGTCTTGTCTGCACAGCAATGGCTAAACAATAGCAGCAATCAAAAGAAAGCGAGACAAGTGACAAAAAGCGAACAAGGTCATATTCAAGCAGCCCAAAAGATCTTACAAGATATCGTTCAAAAGCAACAAGAAGGCATAGCAGTTCCTCTTCCATTTTACTATCATTCAACTAAAGAAGAGTATATTGAACTTATTGCAAATGATGGTGTATTAAAAAAAGCGGTATCTAAAGCGAGCATGGGACCTGGTGTTTATTTCAGTACAAATGATGAGACGGGAACATATGGCGACGGTTATACATTTGTTTTTGATGATACAATTGAAAATCAACCCGCTTTTTACTTTACGGGTCCGCGTTGGAGAAGCCAAGCTTATGAAATCAATAAATATGATGGATTATGGGTATCTGTACAAGAGGATGTTAATGTAACGCCTAAGACAGTTTCTTATATTGTGACTAATCAAGATAAGATTGAAACTGTAAAAGCAAAAATTGCAAAGACTCCTTTAAAAGATGTTCCTGTTATTGATAGAAAAGTAGCTAATGTAGTGCGTTATGCGTTGGATCATGCTTTGACAAAGCGAAATTATCCAGAAGGTAAATGGACTCCTCATAGACAAGCTGTTGGTGTTGTTAATCGACATGATGGCTTTTTCTTACCAAAAAATGCTCAGCATTTTGCTGCATTAAAAGAAAATCCAGAAAATAATCGCGCTCACAACAACTAAAATTTCTTCTCACCAAGAGCTCTCTTTTTTAAGCAATAGCCTAAAAAGAGGAGAGCTCTTTTATTTTGTCTTTTACAAGCCCATTGCAAGCTTTGTAAAAGCAAAGTCTATCTTGTTGTTTTATCCTGTCTATCTTTCCCATCCTGTTCTTTATTTTTATTAATGCTGTTTTTGAAAGATAAGGCGCTAGCATATTGAAGAGACACTCTAATTATTTGGATCACTTGCGATAGCGCAGATTGGAGATTATTTTTTTTATTAGAGCAAAAAAAAAGGAGGCCAAGATCACTTGGCCTCCCTAGTCAAATAACTGTCAGATGACAGACAAGCTTTATGCTTTGATTTTAATATCAACCCCCGCTGGAAGCGTGAGAGTTTTCAATGCATCGATTGTTTTGCTAGTGGGGTTCAAGATATCGATTAAACGACGGTGTGTACGAATCTCGAATTGCTCACGTGATTTACGGTCGATGTTTGGTGAACGAAGAACCGTAAATTTTTCGCAGCTTGTTGGAAGCGGAATAGGACCTGCAATAGCAGCGCCTGTACGCTTAGCAGTTTCTACAATATCAGCGGTTGAACGATCGAGCAAACGCTGATCATAGCCTTTGAGCCGGATGCGTATTTTTTGTCTTGCCGCGGCTTTAGGCTGTTTTTCTTGTTTTGCCATAATTAATCTCTTACTTCTTAATGATTTCTTCTTGGATTTTAGCAGGAACACGTTCAAAGTGACTTGGTTCCATGACATAAGTTGCGCGCCCAGATGAAAGGGAACGTAGTAATGTCGAATATCCAAACATTTCACTTAAAGGAACTTCTGCATGGATAATGACAGCTCCTTTATGATTTTCCTGACCGATGATTTGTCCGCGGCGACGGTTAAGATCTCCAATCACATCTCCCATATGAGCTTCAGGAGTTGTGACGTCAACTTTCATAATAGGCTCAAGGATAACAGGCTTACATTTGCGGGCAGCTTCTTTAAGTGCCATCGATCCGCAAATCTTAAATGCCATTTCGCTTGAGTCGACGTCGTGGTAAGATCCGAATACGATATCAACACAGACATCAACCAGGTTGTAGCCAGCTAAAACGCCTGTTGTAAGGCCTTCTTCGATACCTTTAATTGTTGGCGCAATGTATTCTCTTGGAATGACACCACCCACAATTTTGCTGACAACCTCGTTTCCTTTGCCTTTTTCGTTTGGACGAATCTCGAGTTCCACGTGAGCGTATTGACCACGTCCACCAGACTGCTTGACAAACTTCGTTTGGCTGCCACCCGGAATAGTAATCGTTTCTTTGTAGGCAACTTGTGGTTTACCTACATTTGCTTCCACATTAAACTCACGTTTCATACGGTCATGTAAGATCTCCAAGTGCAACTCACCCATTCCGGCGATAATTGTTTGCCCTGTTTCCTCGTTAGTTGAAACGCGGAAAGTGGGGTCTTCAACAGATAGAGACGATAAGGCCATAGCAAGCTTTTCACGGTCGCCTTTGGACTTAGGCTCAATCGCCATCGAAATCACAGGCTCTGGGAATTCCATTTTCTCTAAAAGAATTGGACGCTTAGGTGAGCAAAGCGTATCGCCCGTTGTGGCCTTTTTCAGACCAATACAAGCTGCAATATCCCCAGTATAGAATTCATCTTTTTCTTCACGCTTGTTAGCGTGCATTTCTAGAAGACGAGAGACGCGCTCTTCTCCACCTTTGGTTGTATTGAGCAAAGGCGTTCCCTTTGTTAGCGTTCCGCTGTAGATACGGATATAGGTTAAACGGCCTACATAAGGATCTGTCATGATTTTAAACGCTAAGGCAGCAAGCGGTTGATCATCATCTGGAGTTAAAACAATTTCTTCATCTGTATTCAGGTCATGGGCTTTGATGTTTCCACGATCTAGCGGGGAAGGCATCCAAGCCACAACAGCATCCAATAGTTGCTGTACACCCTTATTCTTGAAGGCTGACCCGCACAAGACTGGGTTGAATTTATTGCCGCAAACACCTTTACGGATAGCTGCATTAATTTCTTCTTCTGTTAAAGAATCTGGGTTTTCTAGCACTTTGTGCATGAATTCTTCATTTTCTTCATCGATTGTTGCAAGCTCTTCTAACAATTCAGAACGCATTTTTTTGCACTGCTCGAGCATGTCTGCTGGGATGTCTGTTTCGTCCCAATCTG
Source organism: Parachlamydiaceae bacterium (assembly GCA_044226925.1). GTDB lineage: Bacteria > Chlamydiota > Chlamydiia > Chlamydiales > Parachlamydiaceae > JANWJE01. The sequence goes on along the minus strand of JBGAGC010000001.1, from coordinate 343,632 downwards.
CTCCAAGTGTTTCATCATGGAAGAAGTAAGCTCTCATCTTCACGAGGTCTACCATTCCTTTGAATTCTGATTCGGCGCCAATTGGGCACTGAACAGGAATTGCATTGGCATGGAGCTTTTCACGCATTGTTCTAATCGCATCAAAGAAGTCAGCTCCCATACGATCCATCTTATTGACAAATGCGATACGAGGAACACCATACTTATCAGCCTGACGCCATACGGTTTCAGATTGAGGTTCTACGCCTGAAACTGAACAGAAGAGAGCAACTGAACCGTCGAGAACGCGTAAAGAACGCTCTACCTCGATAGTAAAGTCGACGTGTCCAGGGGTATCGATAATATTGATTTTCGCCCCTTTCCAGAATACAGTTGTGGCAGCTGATGTAATAGTGATGCCGCGCTCTTGCTCTTGCACCATCCAGTCCATTGTTGCTGCGCCTTCGTGTACTTCACCGATCTTGTGAGAACGTCCGCTATAGTAAAGAATACGCTCAGTTGTCGTCGTCTTACCGGCATCAATATGAGCCATGATTCCGATATTACGGACATTTTTAAGTTGTTCTTTAGGTGGTCTTGCCATTGTGCTTCCTCCCTATTACCATTTGTAATGGGCGTAAGCTTTGTTAGCTTCTGCCATGCGGTGAGTATCATCTTTTTTCTTAATAGTTGTTCCTTGATTGTTAAAACAATCAGCTAATTCAGATGCTAAAGCATCTTCCATTGCACGACCTGCTTTACCGCGAGAATGTGCAATAATCCAACGCATTGCCATAGAAGTACGGCGATTTGCAGGAATTTCCATAGGAACTTGATAAGTGGCACCACCAATACGGCGAGATTTCACTTCTAAAGCTGGTTTCGCATTCTCTAACGCTTGTTCAAACGCTTCAAGAGGATTTTCAACTTTTACACGCTTTGAAAATTTTTCTAGCGCATTATAAACGATGCGACGGGCAACAGACTTTTTGCCGCGTTCCATCACTTTATTAATAAATTTAGCTAAGACTGTACTCCCGTATAGTGGATCGGGATCAATCTGACGTTTTTCTGCACTGTGTCTTCTTGACATGACTTCCTCAGTATTGAGTAGTTAAATCTGGTTTTTAGTCGAAGATCTCAATGATTCACCTGGAATCAAGGATTTTTAAATCCTTTAACACCTGTGCGTGATTGGCGTTTTTTAAAAAACGCGAATCGCGAACCAGGATACTCATTGATGGAATATCCTAGTGTTACTTCTTAGGACGTTTCGCCCCGTATTTAGATCTTCCTTGTTTACGGTCCTTAACGGCCGCACAGTCTAATGTTCCGCGTACAATGTGATAGCGAACACCAGGCAAGTCCTTCACACGACCACCTCTTACGAGTACGATACTGTGTTCTTGGAGGTTGTGCCCTTCACCACCAATATAAGCAATAACTTCTTGACCAGTAGACAGACGCACCCAAGCTACTTTACGTAAAGCAGAGTTAGGTTTCTTTGGCGTCTTAGTTTTAACTTGCAAGCAAACCCCACGACGTTGTGGACACCGTTGAAGTGCTGGCGACTTGCTGCGTCGTTTCTTCGGAGCGCGTGGCTGACGAACGAGCTGTTGAATAGTCGGCATGTGTGCCTTCTCCTTATAAATGTTAGTAAATACAAACTTCCTAAACAAAATTTTAAAATGTAGAGGAAGATACCTGATCAGTATAGAGAATGGAAAGATTTTTTACAAAGGTAAAATAAATAAAAAGAAGTTTGCAGATTTATTTGAATTTTTAATTGAATAATGTAATTTTTATCAACTATATTATATATGAAAGACTAAAGTTTAAAGATGTTTTATACATTTTCTTTTTGAGCTTCAATATAGACTTTCTCAACTCCTTTAAGCAGATAAATAACGAGAAACTTAATCGTCTCTTCGTTTTTAAAGATGGTCCATAAACGCTGGCTTAAAGTTTGGCAGAACTTTTCAACAGAGCTTGCGTTATTGACCAACCACCCTGCAAAATTGCTCGTTTGCTTAATTTCGGCCATAAGGGTTTCATATAAACGATGAGAGACATCCTTTTCGATGGTTTGTTTACGTGATGCTTTGACAGTTGGGTCAAGCGTTTGCCAGGTGAACCAAGCAGTTTGAAGCTTGTTGTTGTGGTCTTTCTGAAATAAAAGGCGGTGAGTGACAAGTAAAGGCATCATGGAGCAAGGTGAACTTTTAATTTGACGCAAGATTTGTTGAATTTTCTCCGCCAAAGCCTCTTTTTTGAATTTAATGACTTGCAATAATGTTTTGGAAGCAATTTTAGCGCTCCATTCAGGTTCGCCAAGATCGATTAATTCTTTGCCAAGTGCTTCTAATACATTGGCAAATAATTTTGTTAATTCTTTTTCTGTTCTAAATTGACTTAAAGGGATCTTCGTGGAATTGAAATCTTCAGTGTCCCAAGGTTCTGAGCTCAACAACCTTTCTAAAATAAAATAAAAACTATCAGGATTTAAAAAATAATTGATGAGCTGCAAGCTAGAATTAACAGCTAAGAATGAAATAAACGAATTGAGGGGAGAGGCTTTGGGTTGCCAGCGGTCAAATGCGCTGTCTAGCATTGTTTCCAAAATTTTGTTGACATCTTCTTTTGGCATTTGAAGTAAAACACTATCTTTATCTTTAAGAAGGCGCAAAAATTGAACAGCTTGTTCTAACACTTGATGGATGATTTTGAATTGCAAAGAAGAAACGGATGATTGCTGGGAAAAAAATAACTCCTTGGCGACTACAGGATAACGTTGATCGAAATCTTTCATTAATTGCTGTCGATCTTTGACAGTTCCTAACCAACTCAAAGGAAAATAATATTGAAAAATCTCATGACTTAAGCGGCAAATTTTCTCAACTTGTCTGGGTTGAGTGGCTTCTTTTTGTTGAGCCTCCTTGTTTGTCTGTGCGATCACCCATTCTTGTTCTTGATGATTAGAAACTTCACCCGACATAAAAGAACAATCGTCTTCGAATTCTTTTAGAGACAAATCAGGCTTTTTGACTTTTTTGATGAATTTGCTGAAAGGATTTCTTTTATTTTCATCAAATGTGCTTGGAGGAAGGGGAATGGATTCTCTAAAAGTGAGAATTGAAAAAGGCTCTGAAGCATTAGGAGAAGAGTCTAAAGGAGGAAGATTTTTAAGATTTTTTACAAAAAATAGATAGTGTTTTTGTTGTGATAATGACTTCTCTAGCAAAGGATTTTTAATTAAAAAGGCAAGATGATGAAGAGAAATTTTTATCTGGTCGTCAAGTTCTTTAAAGTATTTGATAGCAAAGGAAATGATGCATTGAGTGCGATCTAATTCCTCTTCTGTAAGAGGAGAAGTGGCATAAAGAGGAGTGAGAAAGACGCAAACTTGATTGATTGCTGTTTGGAGATAAGTAAAACGAGTCCATATTGACACGATTTTTTTATATTGCAGCCGGGTTAATTGATCAAAGCAGCAGTCTTGCGGATATTGAGTGAGGTATTCGGTAACTTGAAAAATAGCAACTTGAGTTTGGTTTTCTAAGGCATTAAAATGTTTAAATGCTATTTCAATGACACTCAATTTTGTTAAATCAGCGCTTTGTTTTTCAAAATGCTGGTCAGAGTGTTGAATAAAATCACTCAATTGATCCAAAACAACTCTTATCTCCCTATCAGATCCTGGTGCGAGGACATAGTTTTCTCTTATTAAACCCTGCATGTACAGCTCCCCATTCAATTAGAGCTAATTTCATAAGCGTTTGAAGGTAAAGACTTTTTGGTAAAAGAAAACCTTTCTGTTTTTAAGGGAATCATCATTAAAGCTGATTTTTCAGCTCGCTGAGATCTTTTAAGCCAAAATGTTTTAGAAATTCTTTCGTTGTCCCGTAAAGCGTCGGACGTCCAGGAGCCTCTAACTTTCCAACGGGTTCAATCAATTGGCGTTCGAGAAGCTGCATAATGGTTCCCGACGAGTCAACACCTCGAATGGCATCGATTTGCGGGCGCGTAATCGGTTGGCGATAGGCAATAATAGCCAAAACTTCTGTTGAAGCATAAGAGAGTTTCTCGCCTCTCCTCTGACGGTATAATTGGTCTAAATAAGGAGCGTATTCTTCATAAGTACGTAGGACATAGCCTTGCGCAATTTCTTCTAGTCTAAAGGCACGTTGTTGTGTCAAATAATCTTGCTTCAGCTCATCGAGCATTTGTCGTAAATCTCTAGGACGAAGAGGAAGAATAGTATCTGTAATTTCGCGCAACTTTGCCAAGGGTAGAGGATCATGGCTTGCAAATAATAGAGCTTCCATCACGCGCTTCAGATGCTGCCGCAGCTGTTGATCAATTTGGTTCAGAGAATAATCGGGTTCAGCGCTTTCTTCTACTTCGATAGTTTCTAAAGGGGGAGGAGGCTTTACAGGCTCTAAGATTGGATTTAGCGAATGAATGGATTCTACACATTCCTCTGCAACAGGTTCTATGCATTGCTCTAAAGTAGGTTCCAAAGAAACGATTTCTACTTCACTTTGAAAAAAATTAAGTTCTTTCGTCATGCTTCTTGCTCCCTTTTAGCAAAAATCAACACTGTATGAGATGCGTGCTCACGTCCCACTGCTAATTCTCCGATTTTCATTAGCTCTAAAACAGCCAAGAAAATCACAATGACTTCGAGACGAGACTGCTCAGGAGATAAGAGCATGGCCAAAGGAAAAGTAGAGCGTTCTTGAAGCCAACGGCGAATAACGCGGATTTTGTCAGAAACTCGCCAGTTTTCTTCCTGGATGGGAGGCGGAAACTGAGCTGCTCGATTCATCATTTCTTTAAATAATTGTGAAAGCTCATCAAGAGAAATATGATCAATGCCTAATGGTTTTCTCCATTCAGGAATATCAACTCCACGGAAATAGCAGGCTTGTTGCTTTTCTTGGCGCAAAGCTAAGTCTTTAGCAGCTTGTTTAAAGCGGCAATAATCGATTAAGTGGTGAATAATTTCAAAATGAGGATCCTCTACGATCTCTTCCAATTCTAAAGGTTGATCGGTGGAAGGCAAAAGCGTTTTGCTTTTAAGCCACACCAAGTAAGCGGCTGTGCCAATAAACTCAGCGCCTTTTTCCAGGCTTTCTTCCTGCCAAGTCGTTAACTTATCAATAAATTGTTGAATAATTTCTTGAATGGGAACGTCATAAATGTCAATTTCCTCCTTTTGAATTAAACAAAGGAGAAAATCGAGCGATCCTTCAAAATTGGCTAAAGCAAAGTGATCATTTTTGAGAATCATGTGTATAAGAAATTAGCTTTCCTAAGATTTTATCTCTGAATACAGAGCTTATATTCAGTTACTCTCTCTTCAGAGATTTACTTAACAACATAGCGGATAGAAGAAGTTCTTTTCAAATAGAAAACTTTAAACTTCTCATTTCTACGCGCTTAGAATCTGTTCAGTCACTTCTAATCGTTTGGATTTGAGTTCTTTTCCCCTAGAAGGGGCTCTTAATCTCTAAGCAATATTACTTTGAATATTGCTTGTCTTCTAGGAAGAAAAACATTTCGAATTCAAGCCATAAGAAGTGATTGAACAGGCTTTTACTGCTATACGTAAAAATTCACTTTTCTTTCTCTTATTTTTGGCAGAACAGGAATGACTGTTAGGCCCTGTGCTTTAGTGTTAATGAAGTCTAAAAGTGGGGAACCTTTATCTGTAGTGCCAGGCTTCCTAAATAGCCATTGCTGAGTGTCTGGATCTAGAACTGCTTCCACTCTAAAGTGCTCCACGTTATTTTTAAAATTTCTTCTTTGATTGAGCGTGACAGTAAAAATTTGCAAATTTTTAGAAGAAACGCGCGTTGATGAAGGTCTCAATAAATAATAACATCCATTTTGATATTTTTCACTTACAGTTTTTTCTGCAAGGTCGATCACTCGCGCTGATAAAGAAGCTTTTGAACCCATTTTCTCATCATTAAAAGCAAGAACCAAGCTTTCATTGTGCCAATAAGGAAGATTTTTAATATCTTGTGGAATTTCTTCTGTTAGATAATTGGTCAGGCAAACAATTAGGGAAGGAAGCCTCTCTGCTTCATCAGCATCCCATTCAATTGATCGCCAAGATTTAATGTCTTTTAAAGAATCTTGGTGAGAATAAAGTGCTGTTAAGTTGTCACAGAGGCGTTTTTTAAGTTTGTCGTCTTTAATTTGTTTTGCAATTGCTGTCTTAAAAAGTATTTTGAGAGCATCACTAACAGAGGTACAGCTGATATAACCAGAAACTATTTTTTTGCCTGAAGATAGTCTAGATGCCAGTTTTTCTATGATATCAATGCTATTGTTAATACGGTCTGGATGTTCTTCTCTAACAACTTCAGCATTAAGTGCTATAGCATCTAGCCTTTTTAAAATTCTCGCTTTTATCTTGTCAGCGATTCCATCAAAAGACAAACTATTTAAGTATTGTTTATAGTTCTCTTTATCTTTAAACTTTTTATATCGTTGCAAGAGCAAATGGTCTATAATAAAATTGACCCTATCGACGTCCATGCTTGCATAGAGCTGAAGAGTTTGCTTCCATGCTTGATCTCCTTTTCCTTTAAATGGAAAAGATGGAAGTCTTTTATCGAGTGTTCCCTCGCAATATGTCAATAAAGACGGAATAGCGTACTGATTTGCAATCTCGATCAAATCAAAAAGATCAATATCGTCAATAGCTGCAAGATTGCTTTTATCTAAGTATTGAAGCACAGCTTTTAGAGTTTTTGGCGAACCTATTAATTCAATGTCCATTCCATCTTTCAAGTCAGGCAAATTTGTCAATTTGTCTTCAACCATGTCTCGAATGACATGAAGGTTCTTTAATGCAAAAATGAGATGTGTTCGGTATCTGCTCTGATCTTCAAAAATCACATCAGTTGTTTTAAGATTATCCGCCGAAGTTAAAAAAGAGTGTTGATACAAGAGCTTCTCATAAAGATCTGCAACCACTTTAATAGGTTGAAGAAAGTCGGGGTTGCTTCCAAAATAAAGCAAAAGAGCGATCGTGTTCGAAGTATTGACCTTAACCCACTCTGGATGATCAACTAAGCATTGTAAAATAGAAAGAAAATCTTCGTCTTTCACAGCATCTTGAAGAAAATCTCCCACAGGAGTGCCACTAAGTTGAATTACTAAAGGACTTTTAGTTAGAGGTTGAGGTGATGACTCTTTAACTGCTTTTGGGTCTTTAATTGCTTGACTATCTAGATTTGCTTGATTGATAACCGGTAAACCAGGAGAATCCAAAACAGGAGGAGGACTTTGTCGTTTTTGATTCACAGAATCCTTATCTTTATCTTTTAGAGGGACGTCTGCCTTGGATTTTAAAACAGCAGAATCCTTAGTTTTTAAAGGAGCTTCTGTCTTGGGTTTTGAAACAAGGGGTTTTGCTAATATATGGGCCTTTGGCTCAACAGGCTTTTGTTGATTAATCTTAACTCGTTGGTTAAGAGGATTTTTTTCATTTTTCTTTTGTGGGGATTTTTGCCTCTTTGAATAAAAATGATAAAACAAAATCAAAGCGGTACAGCTAAAATAACCTAAAGCAACAACGGCGATTTTTTTTTGCAAAGGGCTTAGATTAAGAGGGATCTTGTTTTTTATTTGATAATAAGCATGCGATAAAAAGTTGTTAAAAGAAATATTCATGTGTTAAATCCAACTATTTTATTAAATTAATAGTAGTACTTTATGTGAATAAGTTTTATTAATCAAGAAGGTTTTAATTGTTTATTTAAAAACTAAAAATTATTTTAAAGTTCTTTATGCTCAGTGCTAATTAATTCGAGTTAATTTCTAATTCTCTAAAAAAGAGATTGTTGTTTTAATAAACAGAACTTATTTTTCTGATAAAGGCAGAGGAGTTTTATATGCGTAAAGGGTGGTTAGCTGCATTCTTATGTTTAAGCCTGACTTGTTTATTAGAGGCTTATGAGCAAGATTTGTTAAAAGTCGGTGATATCAATCGTGTCATGCAGCAAATTTTGGATGAGCATGTAGACAAGAAAAAAATGACAAGTCAAATTTTGCATAATGCTCTTGTTGTGTATATCGATCAATTTGATCCTAATCGCATGTATTTGTTAGAAAGCGAAGTGCTTCCTTTTATAAAGCTTTCTCCTCAGCAATTGAATCAAGCTATCGATCAATATAAGAAAAAAGATTTTACAGTTTTTAGACAACTTAATCAAACGATTCAGACGTCTATTGAGCGTTCTCGGCAAATACGGCAAGGATTGGAATCGGAAACAAAGCTCAAGCTTTTTCATTCTCTGCAAGAACTTACGCTTCCTACCTCAAGTAAAAAAGAGTCGCATTCCTTTGCTCAAACTCCGGATCAATTGAAAGAACGCATTTTGCAAAACATGAAAGAATTTATTGAATTGCAAAAAAGGCGTTATGGCGAGGTATTAACAACTCAAAAGAAAGAGCAGTTATTAAACATTTATGAGTCCAAACTGCGCGAGTTTGAAAATCAATATCTTTATCAAAATGATAAGGGGCAACCATTGCCTCAGACCGAACAAGAAAATCTTTTTACGATTCATGTTTTGAAGGCTTTGGCTAGTAGTTTAGACTCTCACACGTCATTTTATCAGGCGAAAGAAGCGTATGATATTCGGGTACGTTTGCAGAAAGAATTTAAGGGAATAGGTTTAGTATTAAAAGACACGATCAATGGCGTGATTGTCACGCATATGTTGGAAGGTGGACCAGCGGCTCGTAGTCAGTTGATTCAAGTGGGAGATGCCTTATTAGAGGTAGATGGTGTTTCTGTCGAAGATCAACCATTCGAAAAAATCATGGATATGCTTCATGGAGAAAAAAATACGAAAGTAAAGCTTGTCTTTCGGCGTCCAGAAAGTAAAGGACAGCCAAGCAAGATTTACAGTGTAGAGCTTACACGAGAACTCATTATTCTCAATAATGATCGCGTCGATGTCAGTTCTGAACCATTTGGTAATGGAATGATTGGGAAAATTACCTTGCACTCCTTTTATCAAGGAGATGGAGTTTCCAGTGAAAAAGATGTTCGAGATGCTATTGAAAAACTGGAAAAAAAGGGTAATTTAAGAGGATTAATTTTAGATTTACGAGATAACAGCGGAGGATTTCTCTCACAAGCTGTTAAAGTGGCGGGACTTTTTATTACCAATGGAGTCATCGTCATTTCTAAATACTCAAATGGAGAAGAACGTTTTTATCGAGATGTAGATGGTAAAACGGCTTATGATGGACCTTTAGTTGTGTTGACTTCTAAAGCAACAGCTTCTGCTGCAGAAATTGTTGCGCAAGCATTACAAGACTATGGAGTAGCGCTTGTTGTCGGGGACGAACACACTTATGGCAAAGGAACGATTCAAACGCAAACTGTCACTGATAATCAAAGTACTTCTTATTTTAAGGTGACGGTCGGTAAATATTATACGGTGTCTGGACATACACCTCAACAAGGGGGAGTCAAAGCAGATATTGTTGCTCCTAGTCATTGGGCACATGAGAATATTGGAGAGAGTTATACTAATTCTGTCGAACCTGATGTCATTCCAGACGCATATAATGATAACTTAAAAGATGTTTCTTCAGATGTTCGTTCTTGGTATCTTAAGTACTATATGCCAAGTCTGCAGCATCGTACAACCATTTGGCGCGACCTTTTACCTACTCTCAAAAAGAATAGTGAATATCGTATTGCTCATAATAAGAACTATCAGTTCTTTATCAAAGGAAAGAGTGATGAAGAAACGGAAGAGGAGGATGAATGGGATCTAGCAATGAATAAGACAAAGACGTTCGGCGAAGATGATTTGCAAATGCAAGAGGCGCTTAATATTCTACGAGATATGATTTTGCTACAAAGCCTAGGAAAAAAGCATTGAATGGGAGGAAAGAAGGTGGAAGACAGAATAGCGTAACTTCATTTTGCTTCTTCAAGATTGTCTAAAGAATGGCGGAAGTTAATTTCCTTTCGCCTTTTCCTTCTTTTTAACCAGGGCTTTGAAGCAGCCCAAAAAGCAAAAAACTCAAAGCTCAGGTTTTTATTAAAAAGTGATTGCATAAAATAAACGGTTTCGACTATTGTACTCTCTTTAGTTTGGCCAGGTAGCTCAGTCGGTAGAGCAGAGGACTGAAAATCCTTGTGTCGCTGGTTCGATTCCAGTTCTGGCCATCTTTCTTACTCCATTTATCCTCTATTATTTCCCTGATTATTCAAAATTTATTTAAAAGTTCAACGATCATCATTTTATGATTGATTTCAAACCCTAGTTAGGATAAACTTTGTTTTTCCTTCATTTTAAACATCAAAAATTACTGATTATTTATTGTTAAGAGGTTCAAAATGTACGCCATTATTAAGACGGGTGGTAAGCAGTATCGTGTCAAGCTTGGAGACATCATTGATGTCGAGCTGCTCGGATCCGACGCCGGCGCTCAAATCGAATTTGGGGATGTCTTGTTTGCTTATGACGGTTCAAAAACGCATATTGGCCAACCAAGTATTCCTAATTTTCTCGTTTACGGCGAAGTTATCGGCCAAGTAAGTGGAGAAAAAGTTACTAGCTTAAAGTATAAAGCTAGTCATAACCAGTGTCGTAAATGGGGTCACCGCCAAAAATACACACGAATAAAAATTACTGGAATTGGAAGCAAACGTCAGAGTAAGGAAAAATAACCATGGCACATAAGAAAGGTCAGGGTTCAACCCGTAACGGACGCGATTCTCACTCTAAGCGCTTAGGCGTTAAAGTTGGAGATGGAGAAGTCGTTAGAGCAGGAAGCATTCTTATTAGACAGCGTGGAACGAAGTGGCATCCAGCTAAGAATGTTGGTCGAGGAACAGATGATACGTTATTTGCTCTTGCAGATGGTGTAGTTTCTTTCCACAAAACGAACAAAACTTACGTTTCTGTTGAAACAAGCGCATAAGCTTGCTTTTTTCTTTAAGGTTGTCTTTACAAGTGAAAGACAACCTTCACGTCTTACTCTTCTCAAATGAATTGCTTATCTATTTTAATGCACTAAGAGGCTTTCTTGAAACTAGGGATGTTTGCTTTAAGATAAAATTTAAGCTTCATTATTGTTCTGAATGCTCCGATCAAAAAGTTAGAGTATTTAGCATGACAATAAAGTTTAAAGCTTTCTTAACAAGTCATTTTAGTTTAACCCTCTCATGTGAGGAATATGTTTGTTGATCGTGTAGTTATTCAATTTTCTGCTGGTAAAGGCGGCAATGGTGTAGTGGCCTGGCGCCGTGAAAAGTATATTCCAAAAGGAGGCCCTTGCGGAGGTAATGGTGGAAAAGGGGGGTCCATTATTTTAAAGGCGGATCCTCAAATTTCTTCGCTTGATTGGTTTCGCCATCGTCGCTTAATTAAAGCCGAAAATGGGGGAGACGGGGGAGGTAACTGTCGACAAGGCCGTAATGGGAAAGATCTGATTTTGAAAGTTCCGTGTGGCACATTAGTGAAAAATGCCGAAACGGGCGATGTTTTGTATGATCTAACTCAAGAGGGAGAAGAATGGACTCTTTGTAAAGGAGGTCGGGGAGGTCGAGGTAATGATAGCTTTAAGACCCCTACCAATCGCGCACCGAATCAATATACAGAAGGCACTTTTGGCGAAGTCAAGCAAATTGAACTTGAGCTCAAATTAATTGCTGATGTGGGATTAGTGGGGTTTCCCAATGCAGGGAAGTCTACCTTGATTTCTTCTTTAGCTGGCTTGCGTGTTAAAGTGGCTGCTTATCCTTTTACCACTCTGCAGCCTAACCTAGGTTTTATTGAGTTGTCAGACTATAAGCGTATCTATATTGCCGACATTCCAGGAATCATCGAAGGAGCAAGTCAAAACCGAGGATTAGGATTAGAGTTTTTACGTCATATTGAACGTACAAAATTACTCATTTATATTTTGGATGCCTCTGGCATTGATGGACGGACACCTAGTCATGATTTTCGCATTTTGCGCGAAGAAATGGAAGCCTATAATCCAGAGTTATTAAAACGCCCTTATCTTGTTGCACTGAATAAAATTGACACTGAAGAGGCGCGCGAACATCTTGAAGAATTCAAAAAGAACCATCATTTTCCTTCGCATACGCTTTTTGAAATTTCAGCAGCTTATGGAGAGGGATTAGAAGCCCTTTTACATGAAATTGCAAGACGTTTAAATCCTCCAAAACAACATGATGACTCATATACCTGACTTTTTGAGGCCGCGTCGGCCAATAGCAGGGGCAGGGGATGGTTAAACTCTTGGAAGTCATGCCACATCATTTTAAGCCACGGAGTGGCGTAGGAAAAGCTACGCCACTCCGTGGCTTAAATGTTTTTTGTCTACCGTGGCGTGGGTTAATACTCCACGGTTATTGTTCGACGCGGCTTACGTCGCTGAGCTGCACATGTTTGCTTTAACTGTACGCCATCGATGATGCGCAGCTTGCCCTAAAGATCGAGTTTTTACCATGAGAGCTTTGAAGTTAGCCGAACAGGCGCAAAATTCAGATTATCAGAGACCAAGCAGAATATTGGTGCCGGTAATTGCAGCTTTACGCTCTTCTCTCTAATCTTTCTCTTTCACGATTAATTTTTTTTTATATTCTTTAATGAGATTGGCTAGTGCTTGCTGTAAGTCGGCTGCAACGGCTGGGTTCTTAAAAAATGGGAAAATTTCTTTTAAAGACTCATGAAATGGAGTAGAGGAAGTATTGAGTCGATGATTGGGTTCAATAATGGTGACATCTGCAGCTCTTGAGTTAGCAAAGCAAGTTTCGCTGGGCCTAGCATAGAATTTGATCTTGATTCCTGCATTTTGCTCCTTTAACTTACAAGCTTCTTGTAAGCAGCGTGCAATATGGGTGGGCGAAGAAACAAGAATGAGTTCTTTGACACCTCGCTTTTGACATTCTTGAACAGCATGGCTCACTTCTTCGGCAGTATTTTTAGCAGAAGTTTCAACAAATGAAACGTGTTGCAAATAGCGGGAGAGTTCTGAACACTCTTTGTTAATGCGGGAAGCAAGTTGCTGAAGTTTAGCCCCTAAGGCAAGTTGATAAGTGTATTGCGATTCTTTCAGTCCTTCGTCGTTTTCCGAACCTCCTGCGCCCCAAAAGATGAACATCGCTTTTTTGTTGACTGCTTCTTCAATTGCTGTTGCCACTCGCCCAAGCTTTCCACTTTTATCTCCAAAGACGACATCTTCCCATTTTTCGGCTTTAAGGTCATAGCCGTGAATGAGAACACCGATAGGCTCAAGAGCAGAAATGTTGTATTGAGACGCTGACATATTGACCTCGCAAGCTAAAACTTGACTGTACCGCAAAGGTCACTTTTTCGCTATTCCTAGCTAGACAAAGGGATGTTATGATGACTCACTTCCTGTGAAGCGATTCATCAATTCTTTTAGAAGTTAAGTTTAGATAAGTAGCGAGGGATAATGCGTTGACCTGTCAACGCATTCCATTCACTGACTTGAACGGAGCCATCAGGATTAAGAATTTCTAGACTATAAACTGGCAAGAAAATTTCTTCTTCTTTACGAATTTTGAATTCGGAACCAAAGGCTGCTTGAATCGTCTCCATAATTTGATTGCGGCTGTAGACACGCGGCATTTTTTGTCCTTCGCCTAATGGTTTGGAGACAAGAGGATGTTTAATTCTTGTTTGAGGGGCGACAAGGAGTCTTGGATTTTCAAAATGAAGCTGTAAAAAGCTGCCTTTTTGAACAATTAAATGCTTTTGCTTTGCATTGTCTATCCAATTGTTCAGCACTTCACGTTCAATTTTTAGTTCGCGTTGTAAATCTTCCACAGAGGTGAAGCCTTGGCGGCGAGCTAGAGCTTGGATCACTTTAAAATCACTACGCGTGGCATGGCATTCTAAACAATCGCGAAATCCATGCGTGGTGTCCCATGAGTCGGTATTGATGACCATTTCGCCATCTGTTAAGCTCCAAAGCAGTACTCCCTCACGAGTTTTATTGGTTTCATCTGGATATTTGACATCGAGTAAGAGGTAAGGGTAATACTTGAGCGTTGTGTTTTTTAGAGAGCGTTTATCGGCGCCTAAAAGCTCTTGTCGATGGGCTTCGATAATTTGTTCCGGTAAAAAACGGGCCTCCAGTGTCGTAATGTCACGATTATCGACGTATTGAAGAACTAGATCTTTCCAATTCGCTAAGGTGTCGTTTTGCCAAGCCCACCATCCGCCAGCTCCTAATACAAGAATTAAAAGAAGCAAGGGCCAACGACGAGAAGAGGAAGTGGGTTCATTTTTCGCCATAAAACAAATTCCACTCAAAAAGTTAAGAGGATAAAATCGTCCTATTGAATAAAGCACGATTTTATCCTCTTAAAGAGAAAAATGCTAGAATTTTAATCTTTCATCGAAAGTAAAAATTCTACGTTGCTATTGGTCTTCTTCAGGCGGCCCAGGAGAAGATTCATCGCATCGCAAGGAGCAAGATCTGCCACCGCTTGACGCAAGAGGTAAATCTTTTCCAACTCATTCGGATGATAGAGCAACTCTTCTTTACGGGTTCCGCTCTTGATCAGGTCAATTGCTGGGTAAGTGCGGCGATCAGCGAGACGACGATCAAGAACAAGCTCCATATTGCCTGTTCCTTTGAACTCTTCAAAGATGACCTCATCCATGCGTGATCCCGTATCAATTAACGCTGTGGCGATAATTGTTAAAGAACCTCCTTGCTCGATATTGCGCGCAGCACCAAAGAAGCGCTTAGGCTTATGCAAGGCGTTAGCATCAATACCACCAGTTAAGATCTTACCTGAGTGCGGTTGAATGGTGTTGTAAGCGCGAGCAAGACGTGTAATCGAATCCAAAAGAATAACAACATCATTGCCATGCTCGACAAGGCGACGCGCCTTTTCAATGGCCATTTCAGCAACTTGCACGTGTCTTTCTGGTGGTTCATCAAAAGTAGAGGAAATGACTTCGCCTTTTACAATGCGTTGCATGTCGGTCACTTCTTCTGGACGCTCGTCGATTAACAGAACGATAAGAATGATCTCTGGATTGTTGCACGCAATCGCATTGGCAATGTTTTGCAAGAGAATCGTTTTTCCTGTTCGAGGAGGAGCAACAATGAGTCCACGCTGTCCTTTTCCGACAGGAGCTGCTAAATCAAGCACACGGGTTGACAACTTATCTTTTGTTGTCTCCATGACGATGCGTTCGTTAGGATAAAGAGGAGTCAAATTTTCAAATAAAATGCGCTCTTTTGCCTTTTCAGGAGGTCTTCCATTGATTTTATCCACTTTTAGAAGCGCAAAGTATTTCTCTTTGTCTTTTGGTGGGCGGATAGTTCCGCATAGAGTATCTCCCTTTTTCAAATCGAAGCGACGGATTTGAGCTGGGGAGACATAAATGTCTTCAGCAGATGGAAGGTAATTATAGTTAGGAGATCGAAGGAATCCAAAGCCATCGGGAAGGATTTCAAGAACACCTTCCCCATAAAGCACTTCATTTGGATTTTCGGAAATGGCTTTGACGATTTCAAACACCATCTGTGACTTCGTTAAAGAACCAAGATGTTTGAGGCCAATTTTTTTGCCATACTGACTCAGCTGATCAATATTCATCCGCTGGATTTCGGCGATTTTGGTAATGACTTCAGGGTGATGCTGTGGAGATTCATGACCTGCACTACCCTGATCAGGGTTTTGCTTATCAGATGCATTGTCCTCAATCGAGGTATCTAAAGATGTGTTTTCTGGGTCCATTTAAAAACAAGACTCCAATTGTAATAGGTTATTGTTTGTCTTCTTCCAAAAAGAAGACGTGAAATACTATGATAGCAAATCACAACGTCTAGCCCTCTATAAGTTTTTGATAGAGTTCTTTCGTGATTTGCTGAAGATCAGATAAAGTACCATTGTTCATGATGACATAATCCGCTAGTACGGCCTTATCGAATAATGAAAGTTGCCGGGCCATACGGTTATTAAATTCTGCTCTGCCTAAACCTGTTGCTTGTTCAAATCGTTTATAACAGGTCTCTAAATTCGATACGACAGCAACTGTATAGTCATAATCTCTTTTTCCACCACTTTCAAACAGTAAAGGAATTTCTGCTATGAAAAGAGAGGGGGGCTGAGAGAGATTTTTTTGCCTTTGATATTCTTTATCTATTTCCCCATAAACTAAAGGGTGTACAAGCTTTTCTAAAGCTTGTAAAAGCTCCAAATCATGAAATACAATATGGGCGATACGAGATCGATCTAATTTTTGGTTAACCAAAACGTCGGAACCGAGTAGTTTGACGATCTCTTGACCAAGGTTTGTATCGGAGGACAATAATTGATGAACGATTTTGTCAGCGCTTACGACGTAAGCTCCTAATTCCTTTAAAATACGACAAACCGAGGATTTGCCACAAGAAAGACCACCTGTTATGGCCACTTTCTTTAATTTTAACATTCTTTCCAATTTTTGCCAATATTGATGTCCACAACCAATGGAACTTTGAGAGGCATAACACCTACCATTATCTCATGTACGAGTTGCTTTACCTCTTCTAACTCCTCATTAGGAACTTCGAAAAGCAATTCATCATGTATCTGTAAAATCATATAAGCTTTTAATTTTCTTTCTGCAAGCTTTTGGTTAATGTCCAGCATGGCCATTTTAATCAAATCAGCCTGAGTTCCTTGAATAGGTGTATTAATCGCTAACCGTTCTGCCATGGTACGAATAGTTGCATTCGGACTTTTAATTTCTGGAATTAAACGCTCTCGTCCTAAAAGAGTCACCGCTTTCCCTGATTTACGCGCTTGAGCTTTGCTTCTATCTAGAAATTCTTTTACTTTATGGTAGCGTTCGAAATACATCTGAATAAAAGTAGCCGCTGTTTTGGGGTCCATTCCCAATTCTTGGGATAGGCCAAATGCTTGCTGGCCATACATAATTCCAAAATTCACTGTTTTAGCTTGATTTCGCTGTTCTTTTGTCACCTGATCGAGAGGAATATTGAAAACTTGCGAAGCTGTAAAGGTATGAATATCTTCATTCGCTAAAAAAGCGTTGACGAGCATAGGATCTTCGCTTAAATGGGCTAAAAGTCTCAATTCAATTTGCGAATAGTCGGCCGCTAAATAACTCCAGCCTTCTTTTTGAGGACGAAAAGCTTCTCGAATTTTACGCCCTACCTCAGTTCGGACAGGAATATTTTGTAAGTTAGGATCCTGGCAAGACAGACGGCCTGTTGCCGCCCCAGATTGATTAAAATTGCAGTGGATGCGATGAGTTCTTGGAAGAACCTCTTCTGGAAGAGTTTCAACATAAGTAGAGCGCAGCTTTTCCAAAGATCGATATTCCAATAATTTAGCAGCAATAGGATATTCATCTTTCAAGCTTTCTAGGACTTCAGCATTTGTGGAATGTCCTGTTGCTGTTTTTTTGGGGGGACGAATGCCTAATTTGTCAAAAAGAACATGGCTGAGCTGTTTGGGGGAATTTAAATTAAATGTTTCGCCTCCAGCCATTCCATAAATGTCATCCGCTATGTTCGCAATCTCTTTACCAAGTTCAACAGATAATCGCTTGAGATAATCAACATCAACGAAAATCCCGTGCCTTTCCATTAGAGCTAAAACGGGCAAAAGAGGAAGCTCTAATTCGTAAAATAACTTATTGAGTCCACGTTCCTCAAGCTGAGGTGCTAAAGCTTCTTTAAGCCGAACTGTATAATCGACATCTTCGCAGCAATAAGTACAAATTTTGTTAAGGGCAACATCACGCATGCTAATTTGATTTTTGCCTTTTCCAATCAAGTCTTGAATCGAAATTTTAACTTTACCAAATAAATCTAAAGACAAGTAATCCAATGAATGCTGCCTGCTATGAGAATTGAGGAGATAAGAGGCTAACATGGTGTCAAAGCAAATATTAGTAATCTTAATGCCATAATTGAGTAAAACGTGATAATCATACTTGAGATTATGCCCATAAAAGCCAATCGAAGAATTCTCAAACAAGGGCTTAAGCAAATTAATGACAGGCTCTAATCCTAATTGGCCATTAACGGGAATATACCAAGCTTTTTTAGGTTCTACTCCTAAGCCAATTCCAACAAGCTCTGACCTAATAGCGTGGATGTCTGTGGTTTCTGTATCCACACAAATGGCTTTTTGCCTGCTTAAGTCATTCACAAGTTCTTGTAAGCTTTGTAAGTCATCGACTAGTTGATAGATGACATCATCTGCGCTTTCAATATGACTAGGACGCGCTGAACCTTGTTGGATCTCCAATTCGCGCAGCAAAGTTGAAAAATTCATATAATTATAAAACTCCCGTAAAGGAGTCAAAGCAGGCTGCCCAAGTTTAAAAAAAGCTTCTTCTTTTGTAAAAGGAACTTGAATGTTAATCGTCACCAAGAAACGGCTTAATAATACTTTTTCTCGCTCTTGGACTAACGTCTCTTGTTTTTTACGACCCGGGACTTCCGCTGGGTGCTCCAGAATATAATCTAAGGTTCCAAATTGCTTAAGCAAATCAGCGGCGGTTTTAGGGCCAAATCCTGAAAGACCAGGTACGTTGTCAGAAGCATCTCCAGTAATGGCCAAAAAGTCAATCATTTGGCGTGGCGTGACCCCAAATTGTTGTTCCACATCTTGAGGTCCTGAAATTTTATTGTCTTTGAAAGAATTAAGAATAAAAATGCGGTCGGTCACAAGCTGGCACATGTCTTTATCGCTTGTGCAAAGATAAGCAATAGCCCCTTGTTGGGCTGCCCATAGCGCTACACTGCCCATTGTATCATCTGCTTCGACGTCCGGAATCATGAGCTCGGGTATTCCCATTAATTGACAAAATTGTTGAGCCCACAAAATTTGATAAAGTAAGTCTTTTGGCATCGCTTTGCGATGCGCCTTATAGTCGGCATACATAGCAGTGCGCGAAACTGCATTAGAAGGGCCATCGAAGACAGCGACCATGTGAGTCGGTTCGAAATCTTTGATTAGCTTTAAAACAGAACGAATAAAGCCAAATAAGGCATTGGTCGACTCTCCTTTCGCATTGGTCATTTGACGAATGGCAAAATAAGAACGATAAAGATAGCCGGAAGCATCTAAAATATATAATTTATCCATGAAATGAACATGTCGTTAAAATAAGAAATGGAAAGATGAGAATACTCCAAAAACGCTTTATTTGCATCTAAATTCTTGTGCTATAAATCTATGAATTAGAAGAAGATAAATCCTTTAGATCTTCTCTTCTTCTAAATAAAATTACTGGGGACAATAAAGGTAAAGATATTGATTGCGGAGCAAAATATCAACTTCTGGTGAAAGAGAAATTTGGTGTTGAATTTTTCCTTTAAATAAACCGGAAACTTCACTTGAGAAAATAGAACTCCACCAACCTTTATTTTCTAAACGAATGACTTGATAATAGTCACTGGTAATGCCAACTTCTTTAAGTAATTCTCGCAAGGTATCTGCAAGAGAAATTCCGCTCACATCGATGAAACCTCGTTCAACTGCTAAAGGAGCAGGGAAAATATGAGCTCCATAGTCTTTGACAAGCTTTTCTTTTGTGATATCGGGACGATGAGTCGTGACTAATTCCACAAAGTGATTATAGTAATAGTCAATAATTTGGCGGTAATTATCTTCTTCACCTGGTTTCCAAGGACGTAAAGGGTTCATTGCATCTTTGTCTTTTCCAGCCGAAATCGTTAGAGTTTCAACTCCTATTTTTTCTAGCAATTTTGTGAGATTCATAAAGGTTGGAGCAATAACGCCAACACTTCCAATCAGGCTAGTATCGCTGGCGCAAATTTTATCTGCGGCTAAAGCGACATACATCCCACCTGATGCACAAAGACCATCAATGTAAGCATAAATAGGAACTTCATACTTTTGCTTATATTCTTTCAAAGCACGATAAATACCATCAGCATCTGTGACAGTACCGCCAGGGGTATTAATATATAGAAGGATTCCTTTAACTCGGCTATTTTTAAAGCTGCCTTCTCTAGATTCAACGAGTTGTTGACGGACAGTTTTTTCGCCTAAAGATTCTGTGCCAATAATCCCATCAATATTGATTTGTAAAATGACAGGTGCTTCAGAGCTAAGAGTTTTCCGTTTGCCATCAGCATTCGGTAAAATTTCTTCAGTGTTAACCGTTGTCAATTTTGATTCAGTTCCGCCACTTGATAAAGCTCCTAATAAAACTGAAATAAAAACAAAGCCTAAACAGAGGCCAATCACGACGCAAAAGGCGACGGCTAGGGCTCGAATAGCGGAGTAAAGAATAGATTCACGCATATGGTACCTTCGAAAAGTTGAAAATTACTTTATAATACACAGAGCCTTTTTAGGGAAAGCCTAAGAGTGTTTAAGGTGTTTTTTATCGCTAATGGAAATTCAAATTTGATTTTGTATCTATTTACAGAATCTTAGAAAAGCATTGTCTCATCTAGTGGGCAAACAAACCAACATCCTCTCATCAAAGCATCCAATATATGGACTGTTGCCATTCTGCCATTCTCATCCTTTAGAGCCTGTTAAATAACCTTTAATAGTTTGAATTTGAGGTCTTTTCCCCTAGGATCAGCTACTCCTAGGCAGAAAATAATCTCTAATTCAAACCATTAGAGGTTATTTAACAGGCTCTTAGCTACATCGCAGGATCTTAATCCTCTAAACACAATGTTGAATGCAGTTTTGATTTGGACCAATAGAGGGTATCGCAATAACAATATCACTTATTATCGATTTAGTTAATAAATCAAAATGATGTTATTAAATTTAAATTTAAAATTGTTGTTTTTAATGTGTTTTTGTATTTTTCAATAATGTTAAAATATAAATTATAAAAGGAAGGGATTTATGAACGTTTGGCGTTTTTTAAAAGAGTCTCTTTTCTTAAAAAAGCTCAAAAAAAAAGATAGAGCCTTTCTTGAAAGTTTGAGAACCAATAAGTTGCGGATTTTAGTCCGGCATGCAATGAAACATTCCCCTTTTTATAAAGAATTATATAAAAAAGCGGGTCTAAAAGAAGATGATGTTAACTATCTGACTATTAATGATTTGCCTTATACAAATAAAAAGTTGTTAATGGACAATTTTGATTTTGTTGCGACAGATCCTCGTCTTAAATATCACGATTTAGCACAACTATTAAACCAACATAAGGGACATAATTATCTGTATTTAGGGAATCAATATGAAATTCTGCATACATCTGGCTCTTCGGGTTATACAGGGATATTTCCTCTTGCTGTCAAGGACTTAGATTCGATATTAGCTGCGATTCATTGCTTTATTTTTTCTCCTCTTTCTTTTGTATTAAAAAAGAAAAAAAGATGTAGGGCTGTAGGATATGTGATGATAGGAGCGCGGGCTGGAACGGTTTTACTAGCTCACGGTCTACCCCGTTTGTTAAGTGATGTGCATTTATTGTCTGTTTTATCTCCGATTAGTGAAACAGTGGCTAAGTTAAATAAACTTCAACCAGATTGCATATTTGGGTATGCAAGCAGTGTTAAAATATTGGCTTCGGAGCAATTGGAAGGACGATTACATATCTCTCCTGTCCTGATCATGTGCGGAGCAGATCCTCTTGATGAACGAACACGGAAGGAAATTAAACAAGCTTTTGGAATAGAGCCTTTTGACCTTTATTCTTCTACGGAGAATCTGTTTATAGGATATCGTCATACCCAAAAGTATTTGTTGGTTATGGATCATCTTTGTTATCTGCAAGACCACTTTATGACAAATTTATACAACTTCTCTTTTCCTTTGATTAAATATCAAACAGATGATGTGTATGAATTTATCAATGATTTTCAGGAAGATCCTTTTACCAAGATCAAGCTTCATTCTGCACGCGTACATGAGAAAATTCAAATGATTAATAACCAGGGGCAGAGCCAAGAATTAAATCTTTTTGCATTAGATTGTTTTTATATAGAGGGATTAACAGCTTTTCAATTTTTCTATAAGAAAGAAAGCAATACGCTGGGGCTTAAAATTGTAGGCAAGCCTGGGCAAGGACTTGAGCAAAGAGCCTTTGAAGCTTTGCATGCTTTGCTTAAAACTCTTAATGCCGAGCAATCGGTGCATATCGAAATCATGTTAATAGATCAAATTCCTATTGATCCTAAGACTGGCAAATATAAATTCATTAGCTTCTAAAAGTCTGTTAAAAAACCTCTAATGACTTGAATTTGAGTTTTTTTCCTAGGAGAGGCTCTTGTTCCCTAGGCAATATTAAAGCAATATTGCCTAGGGATCAAGAGCCTCTCCTAGGGAGAAAATCATCTCCAATTCAAACCATTAGAGGTTTTTTAACAGCTCTTAGAGTGTGAAAGAACACCTATTCTTAAAAAGCTTGTCATTTAATTTTTTAAAAATTCTATCGCGTGTTAAGTTTCAAAATAGAGAAGTGTAATAAAAAAGCCATTTTTGGTTTTGCCATTTAGAGCTTGTTCAATCTCTTCTTCATGAGTTGAATTCGAGATGCTGCTCTCCTTTGTAAGGGAAAAGAACTCAAATTCAAACCATTAGAGGTTTTTTAACAGGTTCTAAGAAAAATTCGATTGAAAGCTTGTTATCTAATGTTTGTCATCATCAAAAGACTTTAATCATGAATTTAATATGAAATTAATTTTTCTTGGTTCAGGATCGGCTTTCGTAGTCGGTAGAGAGAACTATCAATCAAATATGATTTTAGAAGCACCTGATGGCCAACGATTGCTTATTGATTGTGGAAGTGATGCCAGACATTCCCTGTATGACCAAGGCCTTACCTATAAAGACATCCAAGATGTCTATATTAGCCACTTGCATGCCGATCATGTAGGTGGTTTAGAATGGTTAGCTTTTAAGACAAAATTTGATGATTCTTGTCAGAGAATTCGTCTACACCTTAGCGAACAACTTGTCCAACCACTATGGGAGCGCGTTTTATCAGGCGGATTATGTTGTCTTGAAGGCCAATGTCCACTTCATTTATCAACCTTTTTCGAAGTACATCCTATTCCGTCTAATGGTCACTTTATGTGGCATCAAGTGAAATGCGAAATCATACAAACTATTCATACAGTCTGTGGATATGCGATTATGCCTAGCTTTGGACTATTATTAGACGTTAAAGGCTTAAGTGTTTTTATTACAACAGATACTCAACTAGCTCCTCATCAAATCCAAGACATTTATCGTAAAGCTCACCTGATTTTTCAGGATTGTGAAACTAGTGCTTATAAGAGTGGAGTGCATGCTCATTATCAGGAACTTTTAAATTTAGATCCTGAGATTAAAAAGAAAATGTGGCTCTACCACTATTCTGAGGGGGCTTTACCAGACGCAAAAAAAGATGGTTTTCAAGGATTTGTTAGAAAAGGCCAATTGTTTAATTTAAGCTTAGAAACATGATGACCATGAATATTAAATCAGACTTCCATCACACTTTATCAAAAATAAGAAATCGAATTACGCATTGTACTGGATTGAAATTTAATGGACGAAAAGAAGAAGATGAAAAGTTGATGGCAGCTATTCAAAATAGAATGTCTGTTTTATCTTATGATGAAATTTATTTGTACTTTCAAAAAGTTCTCATACCAGGTCGTGAGAGTAGTCAAGAAATCGAGGCATTAGTCGAACTGCTTGTCAATCCAGAAACCTATTTTTTTAGAGATCAAGGTCAATTTGAACTTTTATATCGTTCCATTTTACCAAAAATTATTGAAAAGAGAAAGGATAGTCGTGCCATTAAGTTATGGAGCGCAGGATGTTCAACAGGAGAAGAGGCTTTTTCTCTAGCTATCTTAATGACACTTCTGGTTCCTAATCTTGGGAATTGGAAATTGAATGTCATTGGTTCAGATATTAATACAGAGGCTATTGAGTTTGCAAAAAAAGGGGTTTTTTCTAAATCATCTTTTCGTTCAATGAATCCAACCATTTTTAAAACATTTTTCCATCCAGTCAATCCTTCTCATTGGGAAATAGATCCACGTATTGTAAAGCTTGTCACTTTTTGTAAAACAAATTTAGTGGGAGATTCATTTTCAATTTCTGCCGACCTTCGGTTTTCTAATATGGATCTTGTTTTATGTCGTAATGTGTTTATTTATTTTAATCATCAAGCCATTTTAACAGTTGTTAATAAAATTGTAGATGCTTTATGTGAAGGAGGAGTGCTTTTAACTGGCCATGGAGAATTACAAGGAATCAACCATCCACTATTAAAGAAGATTCCTTGTCGATCATCTCTTATCTATCAAAAAAAGTCAGTTCTCCCTCACCAAATTGAAACACCAGATTTGACAAATCTATAGGAGTCTGGAATGACTGAGCAAGAAGATATTGTCATGACTGAAAAGACTACTCATCTTCTCATTTCAATAGAAAAGACATTTTATGTGCTTGATGCATTAGATGTTCGAGAAATTTTAGAATTGCCAGCTCTTCAATACCTCAAAGGATCGCCTTCCTATATTGCAGGATTTGTGAATGTGCGAGGGGAGGTGATTGCTGCTTTAGATTTAAGAATTTGTATTGGTGAATCATTTCAGAATCATTCTTTAAAAGATCTTTTAATTATTGTGAAAGGAGAGAACTATACCTTTGGACTTGTGACTCCAGAAGTTCAAGACCTTGTGCAACTCAATATTTCTAAAGAAAGTTCTGAGAAAATTGTGAATAAAATCGCTCCATTATTTTCCTTTTTGTCCCATATAGCCAAGTATCAAGAGCAAATTGCCTTTCTTATCAATCCTGCTTTATTAGAGAAACATATTTTTCAAACTATTCCTGAAGCATTCAAACTTTTGGCGGTTGAATCACTTGAAAATAAGATGAGTAGTTTACCGATTAATGAAGAAGAGCAAAAAATTTTCCGCGAACGAGCAAAACGTCTAACAGAGCAAGTATCAGCGACTCTTCCTATCGATCAATTAAATTTATTAACAATTATTGAATTAAAGGGAGAGTATTTTGCCTTAGAAACAATTCGTGAATTAAGTCCTTTAAAGGATTTTACTCCTATTCCTTATGCACCACCTTATGTTTTTGGCTTTTTTAATCTTAGGGGACATGTTCTTCCAATTATTGATATTTTACAGATCTTGCAAGGGAAAAAAAATGAAGCAAAAGAGAATTCGAAAATTTTGATAGTAGATTTTGACAATGCGTCAATTGGCATACTTGTCGATGATGTTGTCAATTTAATTTTCTCAAACCCAATGGATTATCGATCGGTCCCTCTTAGCGTTAAGGTCATTAGCGAGAAATTTATCAAAAACACGATAAAGTACGAAAAAGAGGTTATTCCGATTTTGGATATTAACAAAATATTGAGATCGATTCAGGTTCAATCTTGAAAATAGATGAGGCAAATTGGTCGATGAACAATTAAGAAAAGAAGGAGATAGTGAATGGAGAAAACGATTAATTGGTCGATTCGCACCAAGCTCTTTTTATTAACAGCCATCCTTATCTTTGGGTTGCTCATTTATGGATTAATTTCTTATTTCTTACTAGAAACTATTAAGATTAAAGGACCTTATTACGAGAAAATTATTGAATCGAACGATTTGATTGCTGATATTCTGCCTCCTCCTGGATATGTCATTGAATTTTATCTTTTATCTAATCTAGAAATGGATGAAACGAATCCGACTAAGCTCGATGCTTTGATTAAACGAAGCGAAAAGTTAAAAGAAGAATATAATGAGACACACGAAAAATGGATAAAACTTCTTCCAGAAGGAAGAATAAGAGATCTTTTCGTCAATCAGTCTAACAGTGCAGTACAAGAGTTATTTAATATTTGGGATAATCAATTCATTCCGAATATTTCACAAGGAAATCGACAAGCTGCCGAGCAAGCACTTTTAGATATTGGGAGAAAATATCAAGAACATCGGGCCTTTATTGATGAAGTCGTGAGACTTGCACGAGCCCAACATGTCGAATTGGAAAAGGAAGTTACAAAAATTTATAATCGCAATCAGTCTTTTGCCTTTTTGTCTTGGATTGCGACATTTTTATTAGGCATTTTACTTGCTTACTTGATTGTTCGTTCGATCAATAATCCTCTTCAATCAGCAGTAAAAGGCCTAGTTCATATCTTTAATGAAATTTCGAATCGAGTCGATCAACAAGCAAAAGCAATTGTTCAACAATCTTCTGCTGTTAATCAGACGACTGCAACGATGGATGAATTTAATACCTCTTTTCAACATACAGAAGGATTAGCAAAAGAATCTAGTAATCGAGCGAAAGCAGTCTTGCAAATTGCAGACACCGGAAATAGTTTGTTAAAACAGGTTATTGATAGCCTTTCAAATCATAAGGAAAAAGTTTCTGCCATTGTGGATCAGATTATCCGCTTATCAGAACTCATCAGGCAAATTCATAATATTGCTGCTGTGACGAGTAATTTAACAAATCAAACAAATATCTTAGCTCTAAATGCTGCTGTGCAAGCAGCTCATGTCAAACATCAAAGTGAAGGCTTTTCTGTGATTGCAAGTGAAATTAGAAAATTGGCAGATGAAAGCAAGAAATTTTTATCTCACATTGATGTTCTTGTCGATAATATTCAGCAAGCCACTGATGCAACTGTTAAAATTGCTGAAGAAGGCAATAAAACAGTTCAGGAAATTATTTTGAAAACACAAGATACAGCTAAAGCATTTGATTCTTTGATTTCTATTACAAACAAATCTTTCGAAGGAGCTGAACAGGCAGCATCTAATGTCAATCAGCAGGGAATAGCTGTTCATCAAGTGTTAGAAGCAATGGAAAATTTAAACCAAGTTGCTCACCAAACAATGACAGGTATGCAGCAGATTCGCGGTGAGTTGAATAATCTTCAGCTCATTACAGAAGATTTGAAAAGAATCATTTAGGAAATAATAATGATTGAAGATTCAGAATTGAGGGCTCTTTTCCAGTCTGAAAATGAAGAAAGGCTTAATCACCTTGAAAGCGGATTGAAAGAGTTGAAAAGCAATCTATTTGATCAAGAATTGATTGAGGGGATCTTTCGCGATGCCCATACTATCAAAGGCGCTGCTAGAATGTTTGAGATTCTCTCCATTGAAAAGATTGCTCATCAAATAGAAGAATTATTGGATGGTGTGCGCCGCAAAAGATATACACTTAATCCTTTAGCCATTTCCAGATGCTATGAAGCCATTGATGCAATAAGAGCATTAGTGATTGAAGCAGTTCAAGGGATTCCCTCACACGTCGATGTTAATGCTGTTTTGCGAGGATTAAACATTAAAAATCTTGAAAAATATTCTGAATCTTTAGCTTCTGTATCAAATGTTCAATCTTCTACAACTCAATCTTTTGAACAAAAGCAAGTCACCAACTTTGAAAAAGGAGAAGCTGAAGCAGCCAGAATTTTACATCGTGTGGCTAGTCAATCTCTTCAATCGCCAACTATTCGTATTCAGACAGAACAATTGAATGAATTAATGGTGCAAGCAGGCAATTTAACAGTTTCTAAAAATCGAATTTACGGGCTTCTCGAACAACTTGATCAATTAATTGCCTATTTGGAAAAAATTTCCCGGCAGGAAAGTTGGCAATCCTTCATCGTGTCCGATAAAAGTACTCTGCAAAGAAAATCCAAAGAAGGAATTGAAAATATTCTAACTTTAATTGACAAATTAAACCATTTAAGGAGTACTTTTGCAGATGATTTTTATGCTTTAGGGGGAATTATGACCTCCATGAGCGATCGAATCAGAACACTCGGATTAGTTCCATTGTCAAATCTCTTTGATTTATTTCCACGGATGGTTGCAGAACTGGCTAATGCATGTGGTAAAAAAGTAGATTTCTTTATAGAAGGTGGAGAAATCACTGTGGAAAAAAGAATTATCGAAGAGATGAAAGATCCTGTCATGCATATTTTGCGTAATGCAATTTCACATGGAATTGAATTTCCAGAAGAACGAGAAACGCTTGGCAAATCAAACAGCGGAAAGGTTATATTAAAAGCCTCTCAAACTTCCAATAAAATTCTTTTAGAAATTAGCGATGATGGTCAAGGATTAGACTTAGAGAAGATTAAGCAAACGGCTCTTGAAAGAAAGCTTGTTTCTTTAGAAGAAATAGAAACAATGACTCCTTTGGAAATTCAAGCTCTAATCTTTGTTCCAGGATTTTCTACGACTTCAGAAGTAACGGAAATTTCTGGTCGAGGAATTGGAATGAATGTGGTGCGGACAAGAATTGAAAAACTCAATGGAACTATTAGTATAGAATCAAAACCAGGACTAGGATTTCAAATTTATATTGAATTACCTATTACATTAGTCACAACACATGTTCTTTTGGTTCAAGTCAAAAAAAACGTCTATGCGATTCCTATTGATATGATAGAATCCTGTTGCCTCATTTCAAGCAATCAATTGTTTACAATGGAAGGTAGAGATATCATTACGATCAATGATGAGCCCGTCTCAATTGCTTTGCTTGCGGATTTACTAAATATCGAAGGTGAAAAAGAACAAATTCGAGAACAAGATAAACTCTTTTGCGTGATTTTAAAAATTAACGAAAGACGTTTTGCTATTTTAGTGGATATTATTCTTGAAGAACAACAGGTTGTTGTAAGTCCTCCCAATTTTCTATTTGGCAGTATTCGTGCTCTGGCTGGATCAACGATCCTGAAAACAGGAAAAGTTTGCGTCGTTCTGAATATCTATGATCTAATTAAAGATTTAGATAAAGAAATTCTTACCAGTCTTTCGATAGCATATAAGAAATTTAAGAATGAAAGTAGAAAGCAAATTTTGTTTGTTGATGATGCTTATATCACAAGAGTGATGATAAGAAAACTTTTAGAAGAAGAAGGTTTTGATGTTATTCTTGCTCAAGATGGAATAGAAGCCCTGTCCAAACTGAAACAATATCCGTTCATTAGTGCTGTTGTATCCGATTTAGAAATGCCCAAAATGAATGGGATTACGCTAACAAAAAAAATTAGATTGATGCAGAATTATTATTCTGTGCCAATTGTTTTATTTACTGCAGTAGCAGATGAAGAGCGTAAGAAAGAAGGAGTCGAAGCAGGAGCAACAGCTTATATAGTTAAATCAGAATATAATCAAAATCAATTGATTAAAACATTACAGGAATTACTTTTCTCATGAACCTTAAGCCTGTTCGCGTTTTATTAGTTGATGATAGTATTGTAGAAATTGAGGTTCTTGCTCGTATTTTGTCTTCTGATCCTAATATTGAAGTTGTCGCAAAAATTCGTGATCCCACAAAAGTCATTGAACATATTCACCGTTTAAAGCCTGATATTGTCTGCATTGATTATTTTATGCCTTATATGAGTGGATTACAGCTCACAAAACAGATCATGGCTGACTATCCTTTGCCTATTCTCATTATTAGCGGGAAGTTGCCCACTCACGAATGTCAAGAAATATTTGATGTTTTGGAAGCAGGAGCTTTAGACTTTATTTCTAAGCCAAAATTTAATTTAAGTGATTCTCAAGAAGTAAAGAAGTTAATTGAGAGAATTCGTGTATTATCAAAAATATATGTGAAGAGAAGCTGGTGGCATCCACACATTATCCAACCTCAACCAATCATTGAAGGGATGCCATTGACTTCTTTTTATCGCGTTATTGTGATAGGAGCATCAACTGGAGGACCAACAGCTCTTGCTGCAGTACTAAGTCAATTACCAAGCAACTTTCCAGTGCCAATTGTTTGTGTCCAACATATTAGCAAAGGCTTCTTAAAGGGATTTATTGATTGGATGACGTTGCATTGTGCTTTGAAAGTCAAAATTATCAGCCATAAAGAGGAAATGTTGGCTGGACATGTCTATTTTCCTGTAGAAGATAGCCATTTAGAATTCAATACACATTATCAAATGCTGATTTCTAAATCTCCTCCTTTGCAACAACATCGACCAGCAATTGATGTGACGATGATTTCAGCCGCTCGATGCTTTGGAAAAAGAGTCATTGCTGTTCTTTTGACAGGAATGGGAAATGATGGAGCACAAGGCATGCTTAAGGTTTACCAATCAGGAGGAGTCACAATTGCCCAAAATGAAACAAGCAGTGTTGTATTTGGTATGCCTAAAGAAGCAATTGATTTACATGCTGCTAAATATATTTTAAATTTAGATGAAATTGGTCCTACTTTGATCCAAATTTTGGAAAGACGTCCTTGAATGATAGAAAATAAAGGTTGCTATGCCTTCTCCTGTAACACAACAGATTTTGATTGTTGATGATAGTCCTTTGCAAACGATTGTATTGAGAAGAATTTTAGTACAAGCGGGATTTCAAACGATCACTGCGAAAAATGGAATTGAAGCATTGGAATGTTTAAAAAAAATGAAGATTTCATTGATTATTTCAGATATCAATATGCCAAATATGGATGGTTTTGAATTATGTAAAAAAGTAAAGACCGATGAGCAACTGCGACAAATTCCTCTAATTTTATGTACAGCTCTAACAGATCCAGAAGATCTCATTCATGGAATAGAAGTAGAAGCAGATAACTATATTACACGTCCCTATAACAATGAAAATTTACTTAGAATCATTGAAGAACTATTAAAAGCCCCTTTAAGGCCCCCTGCCAAGCAAGAAGCTGAAGATATTGAAATAGAAGGACGCCATTATTCCATTGGCACAAGTCGCCAGCATATTTTGAATTTTCTCATTACAACCTATCGGAATATTCTTCAGCAAAATAAAGAACTTATCCAATTAAGAGAAGAAATTCAAAAAGCTTACCTCCAAATTCAAACAGCCCAAAAAGAACAAGAACAATTATTGCTAAATATTTTTCCAGAAAGTGTTGCTAATGAATTGATTGCTTATGGATCGGTTACTCCTTTGCGCTTTGACGACACGTCCGTCATGTTTATTGATTTTGTTGGATTTTCCAAAAGTGCCAGAAAATTAAGTCCGCGTAATTTAATTCAAGCTTTAGAGTATTTTTTCGAGAAATTTGATGAAATTATCGATCAACATCATTTAGAACGTATTAAAACAATAGGCGATGGATACATGTGTGTAGGTGGGCTTCCTATTCAAAATAAAACACATGCTGTGGATTGTATTCGTGCAGCTCTTGATATCCAAAAATTCATCGCAGATTCTTCTGCAATCATGCAGGAAAAATATGGAATTCAATGGCAAGCACGTATTGGAATCAATTCTGGTGCTGTTGTTGCAGGCGTAGTCGGAAAAAAGAGATTTGCCTATGACGTTTGGGGTGATACTGTAAATTTAGCTAGCCGAATGGAATCTCATTGTCTTGCCGGGCAGATTAACGTCTCTAAAACGACTTATGAAAAGACCTCCAATTATTTTACCTTTTTAGCAAGAGGAAACGTAGCAGTTAAAAATAAAGAAGGTTTAGAGTCTTTTGAAGATATGTATTTGGTTCAAGGAATTCAGCCTGGTGTGATTTTTCCCTCATGATAAATAAACCTTAGCTAGCATCTTTAATTTATGAAAAATCAAGCAGACTTAGTAGATTTTATCAAAAACCAAAAGATATTTGAAAATCTCTCTATCGAAGAATTGGAATTAGTCAAACAGACCTTGCAATTAGAAAAGTACTCGCCAGGTGATTACATTATTAAAGAAAATGATCATTCTCAAGATATTTATTTCATTAAAAATGGCGAAGTAGAAGTTGTAAAGCTCAATCCTGAAACCGGACAAAAATTTGTGATAGGAAAGCTCCAACCAGGAGATATGCTAGGGGAAATGGCTTTTATTGATGGACAGCCTCGTTCTTCCTCTGTTCGTGTCATTAGCGAGCCTGCTCTTGTTTATAAATTGCCTGTGAATTGGTCAAATTCTCTCCTATCCGTCCTGTATGACAAAATATTGGAAAAGATCGTACAAGTTGATTTACAACGTTTAAGAGTCATCAACCAGCATTATATTCAAAATTTAAAACAACAAATCTCAGAAATTGACGATCAAAATCACTTTGGCTATTTCTTTATTTTCATGGTGACCATTTATAATTTAAATAGTCTGGCTCGCGTATTTCTTGCTTTTGATATTAAACAAAGTCACTTCATTTCACTTATTTGTTTTTCTTTATTACTTTTCCTTCCTACAGCTATTTTTCTGCGACACATGAATTACTCTTTTGCTGATTTTGGAATGAGTTTTCAAGGAATAAGACCTGTGATAAAAAATACCTTTTTTATCGTAAGTGGATTCTTATTAACGGCTATTATTTTCTCGAAAGGAATAGAAACCTCCTTCTTTTTTAATTCCTTATCACAAGTTAAGATGCTTTTATTTCATTGGAATATCTTTGCCATCTTTTTTTATATCTTTTGTATCGAGTTTACCACTCGCGGTGCCATTCAAACATCTCTTCAAAGATTTTTATACAAAGGAAAAAAAATAGGGGCAGTTTTGTTAACCGCACTTATTCTTTGGCCTGTGAATTTGTATTTGGGCTTTGAATTATCTTTTGCAAAGTTTTTGATAGATCTTTTTTTAGGAGCTCTTTTTATCCAACAAAAAAATTTATTCGGAGTGACTTTGCTTCATTTCCTTATTGTGATATTTACTAGGTATGGTTGAAAAGGCATCGCTCATGAATATTTCTCAATTAATTTCTTCTCTTTCCATTTTTCAAAATCTCACACAAGTTGAACTTGCTGAGATTGAACAAATTGCTGAAAAACAAAATGTTGAATCTAATATTGACCTCATTAAAGAGGGGGGAGAATCGGATGATTTTTTCGTCATTTTAAAGGGGAAGGCAGAAGTTCTAAAAATTGAGAAAAGTGAACAAGTAACACGTCAATTTAAATTAGCCATTCTTTCGACCGGAGATGTATGTGGAGAAATTGCGTTTATCGATCATTTGCCTCGCTCTACAACTGTACGCACAACTGAACCTTCTACAATTCTTCGAATTACTCATGCAGCGATTGCAAAAGCTCCACATGGCAAAGAAATTCATCGTAAGCTAATTCATAACATTTCCAAAGCCAGTATTAAGCGATTGAGAGAGTTTAATTATCAATATATGGATAGTTTGCAAACGACATTCAATCTGGTTCAGCGAAGGCGGAATTTCGGCACTTTTTTAATTGTCATCCTTGCAACATTAAGCATTGTCACCATTACTGAATATATTGGAAGACTTTTGGATTATAATATTAGAAACGATTGGTTTACAACTCTGAGAGTCTCACTGATTTGCATTCCTTCTGCTTATTGGATATGGAAACTTGGAGTTCCTCTCAAAGATTTTGGAATTAGCTTAAAAAGCTGGCACATGGGAGTGGTTGAAGGAAGTATCTTGGGAATCATTTTAGCAGCAATAGCTATTTACCTTGAGTCTATTTATTCTGATGTGACTTTTAAAAGTAAATTTATGGAGTTTACCCATAAATTTAAAGGAGGACTTTGGTTGATTATCTATCCCATCTTATCTTACCTTCAAGAATTTCTGGTAAGAGGTGTTGTTCAGTCGTCTGCTCAAAGATTTTTAAATGATACAAGGGGCTGGTATGCTGTTTTTGTGACAGCAATTATCTTTGCTGGAGGGCATGTGTTTCGGGGTTGGCAATTTGTTTTATTAGCATTTGGAGCAAGTGTCGTTATAGGATTGTTTTATTTACGTCATCCCAATCTCATAGGTGTCACTGTGATACACATGATTATTGGATTTGTTTATCTTCCTTTATCGGAAAAATATTGAAATCTTTTAAGTATTAAATTTTTAAGATTCCCAAACACATGAGGAAAAAATGAATTAAAAATACTCCCCAAATACTTTTTTGCTTAAGATACAAAAGGCCAAGAGGTAAACCAATTAAAAAAAGATTAAAAGCTGGTTCAACTCCTAGAGGAAGAAGCAGAAGAAATAAAAAGAAAGCATTCACCACTATCGATTTATACCCTTTTTCATCATGAAGAAATTCTTGCAGAGCAGTCTGTAAGACTCCTCTTGCTATAAACTCTTGCGAAAGACAATAAATGGCATAAGCGGGCCAGTCCTGAAAAGGTAAAATGCTTTGATCTGGTGACCACTCAAAAATGGAATAAGGAATCGAATAAAAGTGAAAGATTAGGTTGAAAGCGTAAAGTAAGCCAATGGTTAAAGCGATTGTGACTAGGGAAACAAAAAAAACTGAAAACCACTTACGAATATTCACTCCAAAGTGAGAGATATCAAAACCATTCGCTCTAATCATAGCAATCGTTGGGATGGCAGTTAGCAACCAAGGTAAATAAATTTGAAGCTCTGGGGAAATAAATTGGCTAATCAATACAACTATTAAACTAAATATCATATATTGATAAATTAAAAACTGGCCGCTTGTTTGACGAATTTGATAAAGATGTTGATTTTCTAAAAGATTTCTTACATAATTTTTATTAGAAATTCTGAGTCGATTAATATTAACAATCGCAATATTGGCATAGACATGAGCTAAAATATCTTGGACGGAAATCAGGGTATCCTTTGCTAACCTTAATAGAATAAGGGGCTTAGAAGCTTTAATAGTTGTCGATCGAGGAGAGTTATCCATAAAAGACATTTCTCCAAAGGCATCACCTTTATTTAGATGACCAATTACAACTTGAGAGCAATGTTCTTCATCCCACTTTAAAACATTGACCTCTCCCTCTAAAATCAAATAAACATCCGTTGTTTTTTCTCCTTCTTCAATAATTAATTCATTGGGAAGAAATTTTTCTTCTTCAGATTGCTCATATAAATAATGAATTTGCTCGTCTGAGAGCCCTTGTAACAACGATTGTTCCTTAAGATAATTCCAACCAAATTTTCTACCGGGTTGTTTATCCATTCTCCCTCTAAACTCAAATTTTTATGATTAATAATTTTTTTTTATAACTATTCATATAAAGGATAGGAAGAAAACAAAAAAGCTTTTATATTGAAAACAAACAATCTACTTTGCGTAAATATGTTTGTAGTAGCCATTCAAATGTTGATGGGAGATCGTGTCAAGTACTTAATTTTGATTAGTGCATTGGCATTTTCAACTCTTTTAATGACGCAACAATCAGCCATTTTCTGGGGATTGATGAAATGGACAACAACCAAAATGCGCAATACGAAGGCGCCTATCTGGGTTGTAGATCCCGGTGTTTTACAAGTTAATCAAATGCAGGAATTAAGGGATACCGATCTTGCTAGAGTAAAATCTGTTTCAGGAGTTGAATGGGCGCTTCCTCTGTATGTTTCCTTCTTAAAAGCAAAATTATATAGTGGAGATTTCCTTATTATTGATTTGATTGGAGTTGACTCTGCAACATTGCTTGGAGTTCCTCCACAATTAGTAAAAGGTAAATTGGAAGATTTGTGGAAAGCAGATGCGGTGATTGTAGATGAAGAAGTGGTTGAGCAATTCAGCTCACATGATCATGGAGCTTTAGACATAGGCGATGTCCTTGACATCAATGATCATGAGTTAAAAATAGTTGGAATTGTGGCAGGAGAACGCTCTATTTTTGGACAACCTGCTATCTATACCACTTATGATCGTGCGATTGAAATTGCCCCGCCAGTTAGAAGAACGCTTGGTTATATTCTCGTTCAACCAATGCCTAACATTCCCATTGAAGAAGTCGTAAAAAATATTGAGAAAGAAACTGGACTCCGAGCTTATACGGAAGACAATTTTTTTTGGCAGACCATTAAATGGTACGTCGTGAACACTGGAATTCCCATCTCATTTGGCGCTGCTATATTGCTAGGGTTTATTGTAGGACTTGCTGTTGCAGGCCAAACATTTTATTCATTTATTCATGAAAATATAGGCAACTTGGCAGCTCTTAGAGCAATGGGAGCTAGCATGGATTTACTTAAGCGAATGATTCTGATGCAAGCTGCAGTAGCGGGATTTATTGGTTATGGTATTGGATTGGGAATGGCGGCAATTTTTGGATTTTCGATTCTTCACTTAAAAAAATTGCCTTTTGCCTTACCTTGGACTATTTCGGTTGGAGTCTTCATTTTCATTATTCTCATTTGCTTATTTTCTGCTTATCTTGGTATTCGACAAGTTCGTAAAATTGATCCTGCAGAGGTATTCCGTGGGTAAGCAAGAAGAGGAAATTGCTGTTGAAGTACAAAATGTTGCTAAAAAGTATCGTTCAGGAGATATCTATATAGATGTTTTAAGAGGAGTGGATTTAAAAGCAAAGAAGGGGGAGATCTTCATGATTACCGGTCCTTCTGGCTGTGGGAAGACCACTCTTTTAAGCGCTATTGCAGGAACTCTTCATTTTGATAGTGGTGAAGTTTATGTTTTTAATGTCAAATTATCGGAACTTAATGATCAACAGATAACTGCTTTTCGGAGAAATAATGTAGGTTTTATTTTTCAGCAATTTCATTTGCTTATCTCGTTAAATGTTGTGGAAAATATTGCAATTCCTTTGCTTTTGAAAGGATATACAAGAGAAGAAGCTTTAACAAAAGCAGCTGAAATGCTTAAGAAAGTGGGATTAAAAGGAAAAGAAAAGTTAAATCCTATGCGTCTATCTGGAGGCGAACAGCAACGAGTTGCAATTGCTAGGGCATTAATTCATGATCCTTTATTAATTATTTGCGATGAGCCAACAGCTTCTCTCGATGCTGATAATGGGATGAAAATTATGCATTTGCTAACAGATATAGCAAGAGCGCCAGGTCGTTGTGCGATTATTGTAACACATGATAATCGCATTTTTAAATATGCTGATACGATTGCTCGGATGGAAGATGGTGTTATTGTAGGTTATGGAATAGATTAATTTGGAATGGAATTTTCATGACTCTTTTAAAATCCTCAAGTTTTTATTTTGCTATTCTTGGGATAGTGCTTGCCATTATTTATTCAAATATAAGTGGAAGGCCTGCTCCTGAAGCAAAAGTGGCTCAGCATCCTTCAATTAGTCCTTTTCCTCATTACATTGCGGCTTCGGGAATTGTAGAGGCAGTCGATAAAAATATTGAAGTAGGAAGCCCAGAAGAGGCAATAATAGAAAAGTTGTGGTTCAAAGTTGGAGACAATGTCAAACAAGGGGATCCTCTTTTCCAGCTAGATACACGTACATTGAAAGCTCGACTTTCTGTACAACAAGTTGCTGTTTTAGTAGCAAAAGCAAATTTAGAGAAACAAATTGACCAGCTAGAGCGTGCTAAATCAGTTTCAGATCCACGCTCAATCAGCCAAGAAGATTTTAGAACTCGTGAAAACGATGCTAAAATCGCTGAAGCTAGATTAAAAGAAGCTGAAGCGGAAGTGAGACAGACACAAGAGCTTCTAGATCGACTAACAGTACGAGCACCAAAGGATGGTGTTATTTTACAACAGAATATTAGAGTTGGAGAATATGTGATAAGGAATAATCCAGCTATTGTATTAGGCGATCTTGAACATTTGCAATTGCGCATTAATATTGACGAACAAAATGCAGGTAAATTCAAAAAAAATAGTCTCGCTGTTGCCTTCCCCAAGAATAACACGACTGTAATGTTTCCATTAAAATTTGTGCGAATAGAACCCTTTGTAGTACCCAAAAGATCATTAACGGGTATTGCTCAAGAAAGAGTTGATACTCGAGTTCTCCAAGTCATTTATGCATTTGATCCTCCAAAAGATTATCAGATCTATGTAGGACAACAAGTTGATGTGTTTATTGAAGAATAAGAAATACACACTTTTGATTCACAATGATCGCTTTGTTGTTTTTAGTTTTCTTTTTTCATTTGATGAATCAATTGTAAAATTATTCTGGGTTACCTAAGAGCCTGGAAAATTGGTTCGATCATACAATCAAATTGTTATTATTGATCATTCACGAGAAAGTGGAGTGGCAGGAAATTTTTCCAACTTTATTCCCATTTTGCTGGCTAATTTAAGTGCATGTTACCAGATTCAATTCAAGAGCAACATTAAATAAGCGATTTAAGAAAAGATCTTATTTAGTCGTTACTGAATTAATGAATAAAACATCTTCAGATAAGAAGATAAACGGTTTTGGAATGAAAATTTATAGCAAAAAATTTGATAAGGTTTCTATTAAATCGAGTTCGACTATTTAAAAGATTTGTCCCTTAAAAATAATCCTTCGTAATCATCAAGGCATTTTATCAGCTAATTTCTGAATATTATAAGGTTTTAAACAAAAAGAAGGGTGGGGAGAAGAAAACGGTTTAAAGAAGAAAAATAAATGATCATATTTCTCCTGACATTTCTGGTTTAAAATGTCTCTTGGAGTCTTTCCATTTGCATCTATTTCTGTTTCATCCGCGCCATAAAAAAGTAGTTTCTCATAGGCTTTTACGTTGCCTCGATATGCTGCAAGGAAAATAGGTGTCAATCCACGCCCATCTTTGACATGAATATCAACGCCTTTTGAAACTAAGAAATCAATTGCTTCTAAGCGGTCATATTTAACAGCAGCTCTTAAGGGGGTTTTACCTCGTTTATCGATATGTTCAAGATCAGCTCCATAAATAGAAAGAATCGTCAAAGCTTGAACATGGCCATAATACGCTGCCCAGTAAGCAGGCGTTTGTCCTCGATAATCTTCAATATCAGGGTCTTGATGAGCAAGAAATCGATAAATTGCAGTCATATCATTTCTAAAAGCTGCTGCGTGAAGAGTAGAAACTTGCTCTCTTGGATCTCTATAATGAGCAACTTGTCCGATTTCGTCACGATCTTCTCCCTCTCCCCACTGTATATCCAAATAACGGGGCCAAGGAGCATATTTATGCTCGCGAGGATAAGGATTAGGAATAGGGTGGATCGGCATTTGTATGTTTGAAATAGGAAAAATCCAATTCCATATTGCCTTTATATGATCTAAAACAAAAGGCTTGATTGAAGCCATCGTTTGATGACAAGTTTGAGAAATTATTCTAAAATCTAAATAAATCATAGCATTAAAGTTGATTTGAATGATTAAGAGTAGCGTCGCTGATTATTTAGGTCAAGGTGATTCAAAAAAGTTTAAAAGCATAAGATGTTTAACGATCAATCAAAATTTAAATTGTTAAATTAATCATCAAAATAGTGACAAATTAGAAATCACTTAAAAGATGTATTTAATTTCGCAAGTTGTTAAAATGAAAGAGTTTCAATTTATTATTTTACGATAGGTTTACGATGTCTCTTTTCAAACATTTTTTGTGGGCCGTTGGTCTAATGAGTGTTTCTTATTTTTCAATAGCTTTACAGGGAGAAGAAAAACCAACACCTTCGCAGAGTTCCATTATTCCACGTCAACTATTATTTGGAAATCCAGAGAAAGCCTCAGCGAAGCTTTCCCATGATGGAACAAAGCTTGCTTACTTAGCTCCCGATGCACAAAATGTTTTAAATGTTTGGGTGCGCGACTTGCAAAAAGGAGGAGAAGATCGGCAAATCACAACAGATCATAAGCGGGGAATTCGCCAATTTTTATGGCAATATGATAATGAACATATTTTATATATTCAGGACAAAGATGGAGACGAAAATTGGCATCTTTATCAAACAAATTTGACAACGCAAACCACTAAAGATTTAACTCCTTATGAAGGAGTTAAAGCAGAAATTGTTGCAGCTGACTCTCACTTTCCTCACGACATGCTCATTCAAATGAATAAGCGTGATCCCAGTTTATTTGATGTCTACCGACTAAATCTTAAGACTGGACAATTAGATTTGGATACGGAAAATCCGGGTGGAGTCATCTGTTGGTTAGCTGATCATCAGCTTCAAGTAAAAGTTTCTCAATCTTATACCGCTGATGGATCTATTTTAATTCGTGTGAGGAACGATACTTCAAGCCCTTGGCGCGATTTGTTAACATTTGATCCTACTGAAATTGGGGAAATAGAGGAATTTACAGCTGATAATCAATCTCTTTATGTCATCACAAGTTTGAACGGCAATACTAGTCGTTTGTTGAAAATCGATGTGGCAACAGGAGAGCGGACACTTATTGCTGAGGATCCTCATTATGACCTTTCAAG
The DNA here is from genome assembly GCA_044226925.1 of Parachlamydiaceae bacterium. Lineage (GTDB taxonomy): Bacteria > Chlamydiota > Chlamydiia > Chlamydiales > Parachlamydiaceae > JANWJE01. Next base: position 303,605 of record JBGAGC010000001.1, on the reverse strand, counting down.
TACCCTCCTTCATCCAACGACTCATGCTCTTGAAGCAATCGGGGTTGAGCGTGAGCGTCAGGATTGGGTTATTTTTGATGCACAACTTAAAAATGACTTTGATTATTTATCGCAGAAATTTAAAGGCCCTTTTAGTCTTGTAAGCCGCGATCTTGCAAATCAGAACTGGATCGTGATTTCTCAATCTGATCAGCGGCCTGCTCACTTTTATCGCTATCACCGCGCATCTAAAAATTTAGAATTTTTATTTAGCACTCAACCTAGTTTAGAGCGCTATCAGCTAAGTTCTATGCAACCCATCACATTCCAAGCTCGCGATGGGATGACTTTACATGGTTACTTAACTCTTCCAGTAGGAGTAGAACCACGGCATCTTCCTACTATTTTACTTGTCCATGGCGGGCCATGGGCAAGAGACTCTTGGGGATTGAATTCTTCAGTTCAATGGTTAGCAAATCGTGGTTATGCCGTTTTGCAAATCAACTTCCGTGGCTCAACTGGTTATGGTAAAAACCATTTAAATGCGGGTAATCGCGAATGGGCCAACAAAATGCATCAAGATTTATTGGATGGTAAAGAATGGGTGATTAAGCAAGGATATGCTGATCCTCAAAAGGTGGCCATTTTTGGAGGAAGCTATGGAGGCTACGCGACATTAGTTGGTTTGACATTTACACCTGAAGAATTTTGTTGTGGCGTAGATATTGTTGGACCTTCTAATTTAATTACTTTATTGCAAACACTTCCTTCTTATTGGATCCCATTAAAAGCTTCAATGGATTTACGTATTGGCAAGCTTGAAACAGATCAAGAGTTTTTAAAATCACGCTCGCCTTTATTTAAGGCAGATCAAATTAAAAAACCTTTGCTAATTGCCCAAGGAGCTAATGATCCACGTGTTAAACAATCAGAAAGCGATCAAATTGTCAACGCAATGCGTGAAAACAAACTTTCTGTTGAATATTTATTATTTACAGACGAAGGGCATGGTTTTGCCCGGCCAGAGAATCGCTTAAAGTTTTATGCTGCTGCAGAGGCTTTTTTGGCGAAATATTTAGGAGGTCGTCATGAACCTCCATCAGCAGAAGAAAATTGGGAAAGTCTTAAGCGTTAGGTTAAAGTTCATGAATGTTTTGCCTTATAATAAACAACATCCTTTTCTGGCTTCAATTAAAGAACGCTATGTCTTATCGAGACCTGGATCACAAAAAAATACACAGCATCTGGTTCTTGATTTAACAGGTTCTGGTATTCAATATGCAGTAGGCGATAGTATTGGAGTTTTTCCTCGGCATGATCCAGAACTTGTCAATAAAACGTTGCAAGCTTTGAAAGCGACTGGAAAAGAGGCTATTCATGTCAAACAAACAGGGGAAATTCTTTTGTTGGAAGAATATTTGACCTCTAAGGCAAATATTACGGATGTAAGTCCCAAGCTTTTTCGAGAAGTGACAGCACGTCAAACGGATAGCGATAAAAAGCATCAATTAGAGGAGCTGCGTCATGAAGAAAACCGAGAAGCTCTTAAAGCTTTCTTAGCAAAGCATGAAGTTTGGGATTTTTTGCTTGCCAATGAAGAAGTCTTGTTTACTCCGCAAGAATTTGCTGATTTGCTTATGCCACTTTTACCCCGCTTCTATTCTATTTCTTCTTCACAAAGATATGTGGGGGAAGAAGTTCATTTAACAGTAGCTCCTCTAGAATATGAATCTAATGGGCACAAGCGCCGTGGTGTTTGCACACATTATTTGTGTCAATTGGTAGAGCTTCATGAACCTAAAGTTCCTATGTTTGTTCAGCCATCGCATGGGTTTAGTCTTCCCCTAGATCATCACACTCCAATGGTGATGATAGGCCCAGGAACTGGAATTGCTCCTTTTCGTGCCTTCTTGCAAGAACGCCTTTTACATCATCAATCTAAGGGCAAGCATTGGCTTTTTTTTGGTGAATGGAGTCGCGCTTATGATTTTTTTTATGAAGAAGATTGGTTGGAATTTAGTCAAAAAGGACATTTGCAGCTCGATCTTGCTTTTTCAAGAGATCAAGATCATAAAATTTATGTACAGCATAAAATGTGGGAAAAGGGACAAGAGCTCTATCAATGGTTAGAAGAAGGTGCTTATCTTTATGTTTGTGGTGATGCCCAACGCATGGCGAAAGACGTTGAAGCTATGTTGCAAGCAATTATTCAAGAATATGGAGAGAAAGAAGCTCAAGAAGCGAAAGACTATATCAAATTTTTGCGTCAGCAAAAACGCTATTTACGCGATGTTTATTAACATTTATTGCCTTCAAATGGAATTGGCTGATAAGGTAAGTTTTTATAGCGGAAAACTTTTTCCCATTGACCATGTTATTAAATTATTTTAATAAAAATTAATGATAATTTGATTTAATGAATTATTGAAAAATAATTAATTTTATTTAATTTAAAAATAAATTATGGTTTAAAAGAAGGTGATGAGGTTTTTTAAACTTGTTGAAGTGATTTAACACACTTTTAGGACGAAACTTTTATTCCTGAGTTGTGACAATAGCGAAAGCTTGCACTCCGTCACCGCATCCAAAATCTGTTAGTCCTTCTCCAGAAGTGGCGGTAATTCCTACTTGAGAAAGATCTAAACGCATAATGCGTGCAATATTTTGGCGCATTTCAATTAGACGATGTTTAAACTTTGGTTTTTTTGCTTCAATTGTAATTGCGACGTGGGTGACGCGTTGAGTTTCCAATGTTTTCATTGCTTCTACTAAGTACACTTCGCTATCTGTAATCCCATCTTTTAGACAAAGATCATCAGCAATATTTCCAAGAATGAGAACTCCCGTTAATGAACTGATAGCATTGCAAATTGCATGTAAGACGACATCTCCATCTGAATTTGCATTAAAACCTGGGGCGTCATCAAAAATAAGGCCACCGATTACACAAGGTTTGGTAGAATCTGGAGGAAGAAAGCGATGGCTATCTTGTCCAATTCCTGTACGAACCATCATAATAATAAATTCTCCTTTTGTTGGCAGATGTTGACATAAAAATCCTTTAAAATTAAAGAGAAAAAAAGTACGTATATGACACCTATTGTTCACGTAGCGAATACCAATGTTGAGTTTGAATTTACTCATCCTCATTTGATTTCTCTAGAGCAAAGCTGGTCTCGCCACCTTTTATGTCTTCAACTTCAATTTCTTCCTCTTTTATATGCACATCCTCATGATATTGTGGCTGTCACAGCTTTGCCCCCCCCTGATTATTTAGTTGCTTTACAAGAAACAGGGTGGTGGACCACTGGATTGCCTCATTTAGCTCTTTTGCAGGAGAGCGAAATCTTTTATGGCAAGCCTTGCCAATCTTGGGGCCCTTCTTTGCAGGTTCAAGCATGGGCTCATGCGCGCCATATGCCCTATCTCATTCCTGAAGACTGGCAAATGATTCGACAAATCAATAGTAAGGCATTTAGTTTCCGCTATAGTTGTCTGGCGGAAGCAGCGTTAATCCATCACGAACAAGAATTACTTCATTGGCTTAAGAAAACGAATGGCCCTAAAGTTCTTAAAACTTGTTTTGGATTATCTGGACAGGGACATCGGCATCTTCATGAATCTGTTCCATCACCTGAAATTTTGGCTTTTTGCCACAAAGAATGGCAGCAAGGACGGCCTTTAGTTGGCGAGCCTTGGTTAGATCGTGTATTAGATTTTAGCACGCAGTGGTTCATTCATTCCAATCAGCACATTGAATGCATCGGCGCTACTCGATTTGAAACAGATTCTCAAGGGATCTATCAAGGTACATTGGCGGGACCCGAAGAGCAGCTTTTTGCTTCACTGGAATCTTTTTTAAATGAACATCGACAATTGGCGTTAAAAGCATTGCAAGATATAGCAACAATGGGATTTTTCGGGTTTGTAGGAATAGATGCTCTACTTTACCGCCATCCTGAGACACGTACTATTTGTCTCTATCCTTTAGTGGAAATTAATGGGCGTCAAACCATGTCGTTGGTTGCTTTACGTTTGCAAAAACGTCTTTGTCCACATCAAATCTTACGCTTAGCTTTCCAACAAAATGATTTTTCTCAGCCCTCCCTTTTACCCAAACAACTCATGAATTCGAAAGGAAAAGAATTTTCTTTTCGCCGCTATCTTTCGGCAACTCTTTTATCAGATATGCCTTTTAATAACTTAGTCGATTGACTATCAAAAGATTATAAATATTTTGACTCGTTGTTTTAATCAATGGAATTTAAAAAAATCTAATCGTTAAATTTTTTGTTTAAAATTTGTATTGAAAAAGTTACAGTCTAACTGTCGATTTAAAGATTAATTTGATTGCTTATAACGATTAACTCATGTAATTTTTCATCTCTTTTTAGTTAAAAATTAAAATTTAGCATATTGAGCGAGTGCATCATGGATTTATTAAAGATTACAGGCGGTAGTCCTTTAAAAGGGCATATAAGGGCTGCAGGTGCAAAGAATGCCATGACAAAGCTACTAGTAGCTTCTCTTCTATCTGACAAGCGGTGTACATTTTATAATGTTCCAAACATTGGCGATGTGGAAGTGACTGTTTCCCTTTGCCAAGAAATTGGAATGGAAGTGAATTGGGATCGTCAAGCAGGGAAAATGGAAGTCATTACTAAAGAGCTTAAGACATCCTATGTTCCGCAACGTTTTTCAGGTTCCAATCGTATTCCTATTCTCATGATAGGAGCGTTGTTAGGTCGAACAGATCAGGATATCATTGTTCCTACAACGGGCGGATGCTCTATTGGGTTGCGGCCTGTCGATTTTCATATTCAGGCTTTAGAGCAGCTGGGAGCTGTTATTGAGTATAGAGGAATGAAGCGAGAAGGAGCTTATTTTGCGCATGCTCATAATGGTTTAAAAGGAACATTGATTACTCTTCCTTATCCTTCTGTTGGGGCAACAGAAAACACAATTCTGGCTGGTGTGACGGCGAGGGGAATGACAGTTATTAAGAATGCTGCGATCGAACCCGAAGTTGTCGAATTAATTTTATTTTTACAAAAGCTTGGAGCGATCATCACGATTGATGTCGACCGTACCATCCGCATTCAAGGGACGCGCCGCTTTTATGAAGTTGAACATACAGTAATTCCAGACCGCATTGAAGCTGCATCATGGGGAATGGCTGCTATTAGCTCCAAAGGACGTATCTTCGTAGAAGGAGCTCAGCATGTCAATATGGTCACTTTTCTCAATAAGCTTCGAGAAGTAGGTGGGGGATTTGAAATTAGAAGCAATGGAATAGAGTTTTTCTATGATGGACCCCTTCAAGGTGGTTTACATCTTGAAACCGATGTGCATCCTGGATTCATGACAGATTGGCAACAGCCTTTTGTGGTTTTATTAACTCAAGCTTCTGGTTCATCGGTGATTCATGAAACGGTATATGAAAATCGATTTGGTTATACAGAAACATTAAAGGAAATGGGTGCAGATATTTCTTTATTTAGACAATGTTTGGGAGGTAAACAATGTCGCTTTGCATCGCAAAGTTTTTGCCACAGTGCAATTGTAAAAGGTCCCACTCCTTTATGTGGCAAAGAAATTCGCATTCCAGATTTGAGAGCAGGTTTTGCTTATGTAATGGCAGCCCTTGTTGCAGAAGATACCAGTCTTATTTCAGGATTGCCATTTCTTGAAAGAGGATATGAAGACCTTGTCAATAAGTTAGAAGTGCTTGGCGCTAATGTCAGCTTAGTGAAAGGAAGCAAAGCCGAAAAGCAAGCTATTCCAGCAGATACTTCCTTAGATTTATTAAAGCCTGTTTTAACTGTGTAAATGAGAAAATTGGAGTGCTAAAAGACATACCCTGTGTTTAAGTTAATCTCGTATGATTCCCATTGTGTTCTTTTAGCGCTCCAATATTGATAAACCCCTCCAAGACTAACAGTCCAGCCATTGCAAAATATCCAACGGAAATTAGCTTTTGCCACATTACCCGTTCCATAATGAGATTTGTGGAAAGATTCGTCGTAAGAGTAGCTATCGAGATGAAAATTATTGTGGAAATCTGCTAAATGGAATTGGTATTCAACAGTAAAACTTAATGCATGGATACAGCGCCAAAATTCCCAATTCAATCCTATTCCTGCCCATGGACCATGCCATCTAGACTCATAATGGTCGGCTTGTAGAACAGTCAGGTAAGGGTCATCCTCATCCACATCCAACTTATATTTCTGAAAGTGATAAGAATAGCCGATTAGAGGAAGAACTTTAAGGCAAGGAAGAAAAAATGCGAGGTCCATGCCGGCAGATAAAGACCAATCATAAACATAGTCTCCATCCAACGGATCGTTTTGAAGAAAAGTGTTTTGATTGGCGCTATCATCATAAGAGTCGCCATTCTTAAAAGTAGTTAAGCCATCCAATACTAATCCATAATCGGCTTCAGCTTTAAGTAAAAAAGAGAAAATGGAGGTTTCTAATGCTCCATTGATTTTGATGATATTGGCTTCTTGGATTTTAAAATCGCCAACAAAATCTTTTTCTTTCCATTTGATATAATCATTTCGATAGCCTGCTCCAATTTGAGCATAAATCTCAGGGAGAAGGGCAAAGCAAGGGGCTGAAAGAAACAGTAAGAAAGAACAGAAGACAAAAAGAAATTTTTTCATAAGAACGTGATTTTCCTAATAAATTGAAATCATTAAATAGACTCGCCAAGAAAAACTTATAAATTTCGTCTCTTCTTTTACTTCGCAAGAAATGTAAGCATAAGTTTCGTCAAACTCAAATTGCTTAATCTTTTCAATGTTCTTATCAAAGTCTATCTCCATTTTTAGACAAGAGAGTTTAATTTTTCCATGACTCCATTGAACAGCTTGAGAGGGAAGTGTTAATTTAACAGAAGAGATTTTCTTCAATTTTTTATTAGAAGAGTATTTTTTCAATATCTGATTAGCGATGAGCGATTTTAACCCAATATGTTTAACATCTTTTGTTGTTCGAGTTTTTGTCTTGAGGGCAAATAAAGCAACTTGTCTGCTTTTTTCACGCTCACTTAAAAGGTGTTGATGATGTTTTAACTTATAGGTGAGAATCATATCTTGCAATATAGAATAACCCATCCTATAGTGTCAATATGAGCAGATGGAAAACTTCAAGCACAGCCGTTTTTAATCTAAGTTATCACTTAATTTGGTGTCCAAAGTATCGACGTCCTGTTTTAACAGAAGATATTCAAATAAGGCTGTTGCCATGATTGCATGAAAAAGCGTTGAGAAGTAATTGAACAAGATTCTAGAAAAGACATTTCTTTGATAAGATTTAACATTGATAAGATCTAGAGAGCAATGGTATTCTTTATCCTTTTCTGATAAACTTAACTCATTGATTAATAAATTTATAAAAAGCTTTGTTCCTCCTCTCTATTGGCGAGAGATAAAAAATAAAACGTTATGTCATGTCCTCTATTAAAAGTTATTTCTGTTCCTTCCTGGCGAACAATTTTGAGAAAAAATTTTACGCGAATAGATGCATTAGCTGATTTTTTAGAACTCAATGAAAAACAACGCAATCAATTAATTGTGCGTTCTGATTTTCCAGTTCACGTTCCTTTCAGATTAGCTAAAAAAATGGCTAAAGGAAGTTTAGAAGATCCTCTTGTTAAGCAATTTTTACCTACTCAGCAAGAATTAGATGTCCATTCTCAGTTTGTATTAGACCCAGTCTGTGATGTTCGTTTTCAAGAGGAAGGAAAGTTATTGCGCAAGTATGAAGGACGAGTGTTATTGGTTTGCACGAGTGCTTGTGCCATGCATTGCCGCTATTGCTTTAGACAACACTTTGCTTATGAATCCTCTAAAACATTTGAAGTAGAATTAAAGCAAATTGAGCAGGATTTATCTATTCATGAAGTGATTCTAAGTGGAGGAGATCCTCTTTCCTTATCAGATGAAACGCTTGGACAGCTTTTAGGCAGACTTGCCAAATTTCCTCATATTAGACGCATTCGATTTCATACACGTTTTCCTATTGGAATTCCTGAGCGCATTGATGAAGAGTTTTTAAGCTTAATAGCCTCTTTGCCTCAACAAGTCTATTTTATTATTCATTGCAATCATCCACGAGAGCTTGATCAAGACATTTTCGATCGTTTGAAAGCTTTACAACGATTAGGGTGCTTAGTTCTCAATCAAGCTGTTTTATTAAAAGGAGTTAATGATGATGTTCATACCCTTAAACAGCTTGCAGAGTTATTAGTCAACAATGGCATTATTTTTTACTATTTGCATCAGTTGGACCGTGTACAAGGCTCAGCACATTTCGAAGTTGAGGAAGAAAAAGGACGATTCTTGATTACTGAAATTGCTAAGCAATTACCTGGCTATGCTGTTCCTAAATATGTGAGAGAAATCGCAGGAGAGCCTAATAAAACACCTCTTTAGAACAATTTATTAGGAACGTAAAAGGATGTTCCTCATTCTTTGATTTTCGTATCTGGAAGTTTGATCTCAATCAAACTTCCAGATAGTTTTGTGCAAATTACATGCGGTCAACTGTTTGTACGCCTAAAATATCTAATCCTTGTTTGAGAACTTTTGCTGTTGCTTCGCAAAGAAGGAGACGTTCATTTTGTTGTGGGGAGCCTTCTACACGACAATCGCGGAAGAAAGCATTGAATTTTTCTGCTAGGTTATACAAATAATCTGTTAAGCGATTGGGGAGCAAGTCATTAGCAACAATGTCCAATGTTTCATCGAATCTTAAAAGATGCAGCCCTAAATCAATTTCTGAGGGATGTTCGAGTCGAATATGCGTATTTCTCAATAAAGTGAGAGGATCGATATTGACTTTGCGTTTAATACCTGCAACGCGGACATAAGCATACATCAAGAAAGCGGCAGTATTGCCTTCAAAACGGAGCATGCGATCATAGCTAAATGTATAGTCGCTCATGCGATGATTAGAAAGATCTGCATATTTGATGGCTCCAAGGCCGAGAGCTTGTGCTAATTGTTCGCGCTCTCCTTGCGCCATGTCAGGATTGCGTTCTTGAAGAATTTTATCAGCATGGTTAATGGCAGCTAGCAATAAGTCGATTAAACGTTCTGATTCTCCAGAACGAGTACGAAATTTTTTACCGTCAGGCCCTAAAACAAGTCCAAAAGGAACATGATCGACGCGCACATGCTGAGGATCTAGATAACCCGCTTTTTCTGCTGCTTTAAAAATCATTTGGAAATGAGTCGCTTGTCCTGCATCGGTGACATAAATAAGACGCTCTCCTCTTTCCATATGAATGCGGTGATAAATCGTGGCCATATCAGTCGTATCATAGTTATAGCCGCCATCTGATTTTTGAACCATGAGTGGAAGTGGTTCTCCTTCACGGTTTTGAAACCCTTCTAAAAAGATGCATTTAGCGCCATCTGAAATTTGAACAAGTCCTTTCTTTTCTAAATCATTCACAATTTCAGCTAAATAAGGATTATAATAAGATTCTCCTCTTTCAATGAGACGAATATGGAGTAGATGATAGATTTCTTGATAAGATTTACGTGAAATATCGCATATCATTTCCCACGCTTGACGAGCTTGAGGCTGTCCTTGTTGCAGAGCCACCACTTCTAATTGAGATCGACGTTTAAAATCAGGCTCTTCATCAAAACGTTTTTTGGAGGCTCTATACCAGGAAACAAGGTGAGTTAAATCTGTTTTTTGCTTTCCTGTTAAAACCTGGGGAACTTCATCTTTCATATAGGCAATCAGCATGCCAAACGCTGTACCCCAATCTCCAATATGATTATGGCGTACGACATCATGCCCTAAAAATTCAAATAATCGCGCTAAGCAATCACCAATAATAGTCGAGCGTAAATGGCCGACGTGCATTTCTTTGGCAACATTTGGAGAAGAAAAATCAATAATGATGCGTTCAGGATGTTTGGGCAAATCGATGCCTAAATGAGAGTCTCGCAAAAGAACATCCACTTCTTGAGACAGAAAAGAAGGATTAAGTGTAATATTAATAAATCCAGGCCCTGCAATTTCAATGTGAGCAATCATCTGATCTTGCAAATCTAATGCAGCAACAATTTGTTCCGCTATTTTACGAGGGGGTTGCTTGACCCACTTCGTCAATTTCATCGCTGTGTTACATTGGTAATGGCCAAACTTGTCTTGTGTACTTGGCGTAACTTCTGTAGGAATGTCCACATTTTGAGTTGAAAGTTCAGGAAACGCCTGTTCAGCTGCTTGCTGAAACTTTGTATGTAAAATAGAAATTAAACTCTTCATATGAGACTTATGTGCTAAATTTTAAATAGAAAACCTTATGAATTGAACAAGAGCAAAATCATAACAATTTTGCTATTTATACCCAAGCGAACTCAAAGCCTATCAAATCACTTTTAATGGTTTGAATGCGAAATGATTTTCTCCCTAGAAAAGACTTAAATTCAAACTATTAGAAGTGATTGAACAGGCTTTCAAAATTCAGGTTATTAAACTATTGAATTAATTATCGCACATTTTGCTTTTAATTAGGAAGTAAGCTCCACTGCGATGACTTTAGAATCAATCATGGCTATCAGGATGTTAAGACATAGGTTGATTCAAAGACACAATCTAAGAATGAGCCCTCTTCATCAACCCCAATAAAAATTAATTCTAGTTTTATTGACTAAAAAAATTCTTTTTAAAGTTTATTCGGTGGATTTTGTTTCCTGAGAAGATTTGGAAATGTTTTCAGCTTTTCTCTTTCTAGAATTTGGCATTGTATGAGAATTATTCTCATCTTTTGAACGATCTTCTTCTTTTGCAGAAGCTGTTAAAGAGCAATGAGAAGAATGATCCAGCTCCACTTGATTAATAGAAGCAAAGCAGGGGTTTCCATAAATAAAATAGAGAGCTTGGACTAAGTAACAAAGATTATCATCACCTTGATATAATTTCTGTTTAATCACGTAACGCTTAGGATCGATATCTTTTCTTTGGTATTCCAACAGAGCAACATTTTTCTTTCCACTCATGAGTTGATTTAAAGGAATGTCTGACAATCTAAATTTTCCTAGCTCTAAACTGTCGGCATATTGACTTTTTCCCTCTTCAGTTTTAGCGCAAAAGGTATAATGCCCTAAGTGTTGATTTCCAGTTTTAATGATACTTTTTGATAAGACATAAGTGTGTCCTGCGAAAGTAATTTCTGCTGGAATTTTAACTTCTGGCAAATTCATCTGGTAATCATTGTGGAATACCGCCATGGGTTGTAAAATGAATACTTCAGGAAGATTTCCTTTAAATTCGGTGTTTCTTTCTAAAACAGGAACTGTCACTTTTTGAATCGCTGATTCATGAACTCGATACCCTGTAAAACTATCGACATCTTTGAAAAAAGATTGCAATAAATTTTCTAGCGCCTGATCTGGCAAAAGATTTCCATCTTTTACAACAGTATGCATACAAAAGGGAAACTCGTGTTTTTCCGTATGCGGTTTTAACACTTCTTCTAGCGAAGGCAGGTCATCGATTTCTTGCTGCTTTTCATCCTTGATGGCTCCTGATTGAATGATCTCAGCAGCATAGCGTTTTCCTACTTCTAATCGTTCCTCTGAAGAAAAGTTGGAAGAACTCTCTTTGCGAAAGTGTTTGATCAATTTATTTAAGATTCGCTTTGTTTCAACATTGTCATCATTTAAATCAATCGTTTGACAAGTCCAATGCGACTCTTGTAAATCAATATCTGCTTTCCAGACAAGTGTTCCTACTTGAGAATATGAATAACGATCATGAGGATGCTGTAAAAAATCAAAAAGAGAGTGTAAACACTCTGCTGGATCACACTGGCTGCCTAAGCGATGATCTTTTTCAATGAATGTCCAACGACGCAAAACATCTCGAAAAGCTCTGATTTGGAGAATCATTTGCTGTGGCGAATGTGTTTCTTCTCCTTTTAAATAACGGATAATGGGATGAAGGGTGGATCGAATTTCATTTATAATGACAGATCTTAAAGGTTCTTGATGGATGACATGGGATAGAATTTGCTTGGCTTCACTTTGTGTTTGTGCTGTTAAAAGCTTAGTAAAAGCTTCTATAATAGACTCTTGACATTTGGAATAGTCAGAAGGAATATTTCCAGACTTCAAGAGTAAAAGAGTTTTGTTAAGCATTAAAGCATTTTCTGGGCTCAGTGGGTAGTGAGCAAATGAATAGAATCTCATCAAATAACCAATCTGATTTTCGCCTTTTTTTCCTACCCATTCATGCCAAGTCTGTGGTTCAGTGTCTAACAATGTCAATAACTGATTCGAAAGGAGAGTCATCAGAGAAGAATCAAATGTCGGTTGCCATGAAGAAGAATTGTTTTCTGGCTTGAAAATGGGAAATTCCAATTGTTTAATTTGCTGGCAAATATTAAAAACTTTTTGATCCGCTTGCTTTGAAAGAGTTTGAATCGAGAGATTGACGACACGGTTAAACCATTCACAAGTTGTTTTAGCGACTTGAACCTGAGAAGTTGCTTGTAAAGTATCTTTTAAAGTTGTGATTTGAGTCATTAAATCATCATAGTAATCTTCAGGCTTTGAAGGGTCATTGCAAGATTTTAATTGCAACTGAATCTCTTGATAAATCTCCTCTGCAAGAGAAGGAATAGCAAACGAAGCTTCCATAGACATCTCTTAATGTTATTACTTAATTATTAATAGGAATAAATATAATTAAAATATATAATAATTATTAATAATTTAAAGTATGTTTGATTTTGTATACAAGAATTTGTTGTTTATTATAAAAAAATTAATTGTTTCTTAATAAAATGTTTAAATTCTTGATGAAAGCAATATACCGAAGAGAATTAGATAGCTGTTATTTAAAAATTAGAGGGGCGAGGGTTGATGAAGCGAGTTTGGCTTAAAGCTACTCTTATCAGGGACATCTTCTTAGGCGAAAATTGTCTTGAATGATAATACTTTACACGGTAATCTAATTAACAGTATTTTTCATTCTAAATTTAAATTTATCCATTATGCAGTTAAGGGGCTCCGATGACAAAAATTGTCATATCAGAAGAACAAAAAAAAGAATTAGAACATTTTCTTAATGAAAATCGCCCTGCAGAGTTAATCAATACTTATCTATGTTTTATTGAGCATAAGTTTCATTTACAGCCGGTTCTTTTTCCCAAAGACAAAATCATTTATCAGAGTGCTGAAGATGCTGTTCGTCAACTTGAAAGCGAGGGAAAGCTTTGGCATGAAACAGAGATTAAGATAGGATTTGGCCAAGCGAGCGTTAATGAAGAAACGAAAAAAATTTATATTTGTCCATTTACAGGCAAAGTATTTGGCGATAATACGCATCCCAATCCGCAAGATGCGATTTATGATTGGGTATCTCGATGTCCAGAGAATACAGAACGGGTAGGGGGATTGCGCGTTAAACGTTTTTTTGTTTCAGAAGATCCTGAGGTGATCAAAAGTTATATTGATAAAACAAAGGTTAAGAAAGAACCGATTAAAAAGGTGGTTTATTCATCAGTTTTAAGCGGGAAGCTATTTAATAGCAAAGAATCTGTGATAGAAGATTTTAAGCGTAATTATTTGAAAAAATTATCGTTGGTTGAAGTTCAAAATCAAAATAAATTTAAAATTGAAGATCACTTTTTAGCTTTTATTCAAAAACAGCTTGTTGAAGACAAAATTACCGCTTTTGTCGAAGCTTTAGCAGAGTTTGATGAATTTCTTCCTTATGTTGAAAGATGGGTAGAGGCAGAAGACTAAAATCACTGTAATGAAACAATATCTTTCGCATTCTGCAGCTGAAACCTTTGATTTAGGTTTTAAGCTAGGGCTAGAGCTGCCAGTCCCCACAGTTGTCTGTTTATTTGGAGAGCTGGCAGCAGGTAAAACAACCTTTATTAAAGGGTTGGTTTACGGAGCGGCGCAAGTTGATCCTTCTGCCGTTCAAAGTCCAACATTTACTTACTTGAATATTTACGAAGGGCAAAAGACAGTTTATCATTTTGACTTATACCGTCTACGCGATATTGATGAATTTTTGAGCATGGGCTTCGACGAATACTTTGAAGCAGACGGAATTTGTTGTATTGAATGGTCTGAACGCATTGCACCTTATTTACCTTCTTATAGCTTACATGTTTCTTTGATGCATGTTCAAGAAGACCAGCGCTTAATTACGATGACTTATAAGGGACAGGAGCATCATGTCAAAGGCTAAATTTATTAAAACCGCAATTTTGCCCAAGGATTATCCTGTTATTCGAAATTCAAGAGGACAAATTCTTCCAGAAGTTGCTGTAGCAGGGCGTTCTAATGTAGGTAAATCTAGCTTGCTTAATCATTTATTTCAGACTAAGCAGCTTGTTAAGACGTCTTCTACGCCAGGAAAAACGCAAGCGTTGAATTTTTTTATTTTTGAAGACCACCTGGCTTTTGCTGATCTTCCAGGATATGGATATGCTCAAGTTGCTCAAAATGTGAGGAAGCAATGGGGGCCAATGGTACAGGCTTATCTTGAAAAAAGAGAAACGCTTAAGCTCATTTTATTTCTCATTGATATTCGGCGTATTCCGAATGAAGATGATCTTCAATTTTTGGATTGGATAGTTCATCATCAAAAGTCGATGATTTTGGTATTAACCAAAGTAGATAAAGTCAATCGCAATGAACGCAAGCTCAATACTGAGAAGATTTTAGAGGCTTTAGGAGCAGGTAATATTCATTATGTTTATTATTCTGCGACAAAAAATCAGGGCAGGCGTGAATTATTAGCAATGATTGAGGATGCGGTAAAAGCAGAGTCCCAATCAGAAGAATTAGCGGAGTAAATTAAGGGTAAGGAAAGGAATCATGGCCGATATTGAGAAACAAAAGTTTATTTGTATTGATTGCGAGACAACAGGACTCGATGCTCAGCAAGACCGCATTATTGAAATTGCCGTGATGTGCTTTGATGCTCAGCAAGTTTATGCCCAAATGGAAACCTTGATTAATCCAGAATGCGTCATTCCTGAAACATCCATTGCTATTCATCATATTACTCCAGAAATGGTTAAAGACAAGCCAACAATTGTTCAAGTTTTACCGGAAATCTTGCAACTAATAGGCAATCATATTATTGTGGGGCATGGCGTCGGATTTGATATTGATATCCTCGCTACAGCAGCTGAGCGTCATGGAGTTCCCTGCAAAATTCGTCAAAATCTCTATTTAGATACCCTTCGCATGGCTCGGCTGTACGGCGAGTCTCCTGTTAACTCACTTGAACATCTGCGCAAACACTTTAATATTCCTCTTGAAGGCGCACATAGAGCAATGAGTGATGTCGTTGTGAATAGAGAAGTTTTTAAATGGTTAGCAAAACGATTTAAGACAACAGAACAGTTATTTGATGCACTATCTCGTCCTATTTTGATGACAACGATGCCTTTAGGTAAACATAAAGGACGTCCGCTTAAGGAAATTCCTCTGCAATATCTGCAATGGGTGGCGAATAAAGATTTTGATCAAGACTTACTTTACTCAGTTCGATCCGAACTTAAGCGGCGCAAAAAAGGCAATCATTTTAATCAAGCTTCTAATCCTTTTTTAAATCTTTAGGGCTATTGACAAATTGATAAATGCTATCTGTAAAGAATATCTTATTTCGAATATAGTCATGATAACTTTGCCACTAACTGAGTGAGAATCTTATGAAAAAAGAGCAGTCTACTTCTATGGAAAAAGGGTCTTTCGAAGTTAAAGTTGCCCTTGCTGAAATGTTAAAAGGGGGAGTCATTATGGATGTGACAACTCCTGAACAAGCCAAAATAGCTGAAGATGCCGGAGCTGTAGCTGTCATGGCCTTAGAACGCATTCCGTCTGATATCCGCGCTCAAGGTGGAATTGCTCGGATGTCAAATCCGGAGCTCATTCAAAAAATTCAAGAATCTGTCAGCATCCCTGTAATGGCAAAATGCCGCATAGGACACTTTGTAGAAGCACAAATTTTAGAAGCTCTACAAGTTGATTTTATTGACGAAAGTGAAGTTCTCACTCCAGCTGATGAAGAAAATCATATTGATAAGCATGCTTTTAAAGTTCCGTTCGTTTGTGGCTGCCGCGATCTTGGAGAGGCTTTGCGACGTATTGGAGAAGGCGCAGCTATGATTCGCACTAAAGGAGAAGCTGGTACAGGTAATATTGTAGAAGCTGTCCGTCATATGCGGACTGTCAATCGAGAAATTAGACGCCTGCAAGCCATGGATCAAGCTGAGCTTATGGCAGAAGCCAAGCGTTTAGGCGCTCCTTTCCACTTAGTTCAACTTGTAGCCCGCACAGGAACTTTACCAGTGCCTAATTTTGCTGCAGGTGGAATTGCGACCCCCGCTGATGCGGCTTTAATGATGCAATTAGGAGCCCAGTCTGTCTTTGTAGGGTCTGGAATTTTTAAATCTCAAGATCCAGCTCCCAGAGCAAGAGCCATTGTAGGCGCCGCCACATATTATCGAGATCCTGAAATGCTCGCTCAAATTTCCATGGGCTTATTAGATGCGATGCGTGGATTAGATATTCGACAGCTCAATAAAGAAGAGCTCTTAGCACAGCGCGGATGGTAGGAGAAGTGTCGACATGCGGATAGGAGTATTGGCCCTGCAGGGAGATTTTGCCAAACATATTGAAGTGTTGCGCTCACTTGGTGTTGAAGTTCAAGAGGTTAGAAAGCCAGAAGATCTCATAAATTGCGAAGGTTTAATTATCCCTGGCGGAGAATCAACGGTGATAATGCGGCAGTTAGATCGTATTGGTTTGCGAGATGCCTTAGTCAAATTTGCCGCTCAAAAGCCTCTTTTCGGAACATGTGCCGGCCTTATTTTGATGTCTAAACATGTCGAGGGTTCTTCCGTTCAGCCGTTAGAACTGCTAAATATTACAATCGAGCGCAATGCCTTTGGACGGCAAGTAGAGTCTTTCCAAGCATTTGTTTCCTTAGAATTTAGTCCAGAACATTCCAAAACATTTCCAGCCTTTTTTATTCGTGCGCCTCGAATTCGACAATATGAAAAGAGTGTGCAAGTCCTTGCAACATTTGAGGGTGAGCCCATTTTAGTGCGGCAGGGACATCATTTAGGGGCTTCTTTTCATCCCGAGCTCACAGCCGATCCTCAAGTTCATCAATATTTCATTGAAATGATTAGGCAAAAGCAAAAAGAAAAATAAGAATGATTAGAAGAATTCAAGAGACGTGTACCTCGATAGTTGGAAAATTCAATACAGTCACACTGTGAAGGATGACAAATATAAAGCTCGTTAGATGAATGAAAACAAACATTCAACTATCCTAACGAGCTTTAATAAATGATAAAAATGCTTTTAACCGTTTGCGCCTTGATTTTGTTGTGGTCTATTCAATGGAAGGATTTTGCAAGCTAAAAAAATAATTCCAACTGAGCAACAATAAAGAGTTACTGTTCTCAATGCAACTTCAGACGCTGTACGAATTAACCCTAGTTTTTGCATAGCTAGTGAACCTGCTACACATGCTCCTATCGTTAAGCTAAAATCAGCGATGTAAAGTGCTTTTTTAGTCTTTAATTGTTTTCCACAAGAGAAAAAGAAAGTGTAAAGCATAATCTGACGAGCAACTGCTGTAACTGCCCAAGTAACAGCCATTAATTTGGGATTTGTAGAAGTCAGCTTGCCTAAAGCATAACCTGCTACGCCCATACAGCCAACATATATTGAATTTCGTAAGATTAAATTTTGCATCATATATTTATAACCTTTTAATTTTTAAAGAGTAAACAGATAAACCTAATATAAAATTTCATTTTATTCAAGGTTATTTTTAAAATAGAAGCCCACTGTTGTTACAGCTTTGAGCTGCTTATTTTACCTTTAGCAGGTTCTAAGGTGCTAAACGATCAATCTGCCAGGTTTGATTTTTCAAAAGATAGCGGAAGCGATCGTGTAAACGATTTGGTCTCCCTTGCCAAAATTCGAAACGATCAGGTAATAGTCGATAGCCCCCCCAATACGATGGAAGGGGAATCGCTTGCCCTGTATAAATCTTTTCATAATGTTGATAGGATTCTTCTAATTGCTCTCTAGAACTGATGATTTGATCTTGATGTGAAGCCCAGGCTCCCAATTGACTACTTCTTGGACGTTGATGAAAATAGGCTTGAGATTCTTCGCGGCTTAATTTTTCTACTTGTCCATCAATGATAATTTGACGTTCCAGTTCAGCCCAATAAAAAGTGACACAAGCAAAAGGATTGCTCGCAAGATCAATACCTTTGCGGCTGTCATAGTTGGTGAAAAAGAGAAATCCTCCTGCATCTACTCCTTTAAGCAAAACTGTGCGGCAAGAGGGGCGGCCTTGACTAGAAGCTGTTGCTAAAATCATCGCATTGGATTCTAAAATTTGGGCCTGTTGAGCCTCAAGGAACCATGCATTAAATTGCAAAAAAGGATTGGGATAAAGATGGTTTATATCCAGAGATTTAAGACGGTATTCTTTCCTTAAGTTGCTAATATCTAACATATAAAATCTAATTTAATAAAGCTTGACACAGCCGTTTACATGGGATATGAATGAAGCTTCAACCTATCAAGTTTGGGTGAAAAAGTGCAAGGGCTTGAAAGCAAAGCACGCCAATATTTTTACTTAGAGATAGGTCTTCATTGGAATCTCATCACGGGGTCTCTTCTATGGTAGATAAACTCTCTATTCGCGATCTAGACTTAAAAAATAAAAAAGCTCTCATTCGAGTTGATTTTAATGTACCTATTGAAAATGGACGTATAACGGATGATTCGCGTATTCGAGCTGCCCTTCCCACCATTCAGTATGTTCTTGACCAAGGAGGATCCGCCATTTTAATGAGTCACTTAGGTCGTCCCAAAGCAAAGCCTGACCTTCAATTTTCGTTAGCTCCTTGCGCCAAACGTTTATCAGAACTTCTCAATCGTCCTGTGCAAATGGCGCCTGATTGTCAGGGTCCAGAAGTGGAACGCCTGGCAAGCGAACTTAAGCCAGGAGAAGTTTTAATGTTGGAAAACTTGCGATTTCATCCAGGAGAAGAAAAGCCAGAAGAAGAACCTGCTTTTGTGAGCAGCTTAGCTAATTTAGGAGATGTCTATATTAATGATGCTTTTGGTACCGCTCACAGGGCTCATGCCTCAACAACTACAATTGCTCAATTTTTTCCAGGAAAAGCTGCAGCAGGTTTTCTAATTGAAAAGGAAATTGCTTACTTGGGCTCGACTCTGCTTAATCCTAAGCGTCCTTTTTGCGCTATTTTAGGAGGAGCGAAAATTTCAACGAAGTTTAAGGTCATTGAAGTTCTCATGCAGAAGGCTGATGTTCTGTTAATTGGCGGTGCAATGGCCAATACGTTTTTTAAGGCAGAAGACATTTCGATTGGTTCTTCTTTAGTAGAAAATGATTTTTTAGGCGTGGCTCGAGAATTAATGGATATTAGTACACAATCGCGCTGCCGCCTTTTACTGCCTATTGATCTTGTTATCACTCGCCAGATTCAGCCAGAAGCTGAAATGCAAATCATTAAAGTTAAAAATGGCATTCCAGAAGGCTTTAAAGCAGTCGACATTGGACCTGAAACCATTCAACTGTATTCTCAAGAAATTCAAAAAGCCTCTACGATATTTTGGAATGGTCCTTTAGGCGTTTTTGAATGTCCTCCCTTTGATCAAGGAACTAATGCCATTGCAAAAGTTTTAGCAGATCTTAAAACCGCTACCACCATTGTGGGAGGAGGAGATTCTGTTGCTGCTGTTGAGCATGTGGGGGTAGCAGATCGCATGAGCCATATTTCGACAGGTGGGGGTGCATCGTTAGAATATATTGAATTTGGGGAGTTGCCAGGAATTGAGGCTTTATCTAATAAACCATTAGAACAAGCCTCTAAAAAGTGATGAATAAATAATCAAAAGGGAAACAATCGAAAAACAAAAATCAATAAAATTTATTGGATTTTTATTAGGAGGTGTATTATAATTTTTTAAAAAAGTTAAAGTGATCTAGTTCGCATCTTAAAAGTTTTTAAGAAAGCACTTGATTAAATAGAGCTAAAAAGTTTATACCTGTTAGGTTCAAAGCCAAAATTTGATGCTAAATAGGCAATTTGAATTTCGAGGCTTATGTAGGTTGAATATGAATCAGCTTAAAACTCTACATCTCTTCCACTCCTTGTTCACCTTTTTTATTAAAGGTTTTAATTGTTGTATTCTTCAATACATAATCTTTAAAAAACAAATGCTAAAAATTTTTACCGATCTTAATTTAAGGGAAAGGTTTCATGTCATCAGAGACACCAGTGGGGTCCCCTGAGTTTAGTCAATGGCGGCGTTATTTATGGCCGGTCCATTATTATGAGCTCAAAAAGCTCATTCCGATGCTCTTAATCTTTTTCTTTATTTCTTTTGATTACAACGTTTTAAGAACTCTCAAAGATTCTCTTTTAATTACAGCTAAGTCTTCAGGTGCTGAAGTCATCCCTTTTGTCAAGGTCTGGGCAATGTTCCCTGGGGCGGTTTTAATGACGCTTCTTTTTGCCTGGCTTTCCAACCGACTTGCTCGTGATACAGTTTTTTATATTATCATCTCTATCTTTCTTGTCTATTTTGCTGTATTTACTTTTATTCTTTATCCCATTCGAGACTCTATTCATCCTCATGCGTTAGCTGACTATCTAGAAGGAGTTCTTCCCAAGGGGTATAAGGGATTAATTGCGATGTTCCGCTATTGGACCTTTACATTATTCTATGTCATGTCGGAACTGTGGTCGAGCGCTGTATTATCTGTTTTATTCTGGGGTTTTGCTAATCAAGTGACTAAAATTAGTGAAGCCAAGCGTTTCTATGGATTATTTGGAGTGGGGGCTAATTTTTCAGGGATTTTTGCAGGTCAAGCCTCAGTATTTTGTTGTAACTATACCCGAAATGGGGGGCGATTGCCTATAGGAGAAGATCCGTGGCATCAATCTCTTATTTTGATGGTGTCTCTTATTCTTGTAGCTGGTGTCCTGACTCTCTTTATCTTCCGCTGGCTCAATAATCAAGTGCTAACTGATAGACGGTATTATGATCCTGCTTCTGTTAGAACAGAAGGAGAAGTCAAAGGCAAGCTTTCACTTAAGCAAAGCATTTCTTATTTACTTAACTCGAAGTACCTCCTCTATATTGCATTCATTGTCATCTCTTATAATTTGGTCATTAACCTGACTGAAGTGTTGTGGAAACACCAAGTTAAAGAATTATATCCCAATCCGAATGACTACACTGTTTATATGAATCATATTGTGTCTATTATTGGAGTGGTAGCGACCATTAGCTCTCTTTTCGTTTCGGGTAATGCAATTCGCAAATGCGGATGGACCTTTACCGCCTTATTGACTCCAGCCATTCTTTTAATCACGAGCATTGGATTTTTCGCTTTCTTTTTCTTGGAAAAGGTTTCGCCAGAACTTGTTGTTTCTTTCTTAGGGTTATCGCCTTTGGCCATTGTAGCCTTTTTTGGATCAGCTCAAAATATTCTGAGCAGGGGTGCAAAGTACTCGGTATTTGATGCAACGAAAGAAATGGCTTTTGTGCCCTTAAATCCTGAAAATAAGCTAGTAGGAAAAGCAGCTATTGATGGAATTTGCTCCCGCCTAGGTAAATCAGGCGGCTCTGTTGTTCATCAAAGTCTGTTGATTCTTTTTGCAACAATTAGTGCAAGTGCCCCTTATGTCGCAATCGTCTTATTTGGTGTAATCATCGTTTGGGTGATTGCCGTTCGCCTTTTAGGAAAACAATTTAATGAACTAATCACACATTCAGAAGCTCAACCTGCATCAACAGAACCAGTTATCACACCTATCCGTTCCTCTGTTCCTGTTCTAAGCGAGCATAGTTTATTAAAAGAGCAACAGGCAGTTTAATTAACTAAAGCGCCTTAACAATTTTAGTAATTGGTTAAGGTGCTTTTTATTTTTTTTAAAATTTATAGTTGAAAACTATTCTAAGATAAATTATACTATTTACTTAACAAGGGTTTTAAATGTCTCTTCCTGAGTTTGGCAAATTTCGATCTCTTTTTTGGCCAATTTATCGGCATGAAGTAAGAAAGATCGCGCCTATGATGATGATGTTATTCTTGATTTGCTTCAATTACAGTATCTTGCGCAATGTTAAAGATGCAGTCGTTGTCACAGCTGAATCTTCGGGAGCAGAAGTGATTCCCTTTATTAAGGTCTGGGTTTTATTGCCCATGGCCATTTTGGTCACCTTAATTTTCACAAAATTAAGTAATCGCTATAGCCAAGAAAGAGTCTTTTATTTGACGATTTCCAGCTTTCTTTTGTTTTTTGGTGCTTTTACCTTTATTTTTTATCCTTTCCGCGATTTTTTACATCCTCATGCCTTAGCGGATTCTTTGGAAACGACGTTGCCTGCCGGATTTAAAGGTTTAGTTGCGATGTTCCGTAATTGGTCTTTTACGATTTTTTATGTGATATGCGAACTTTGGGGAAGTATGGTTCTCTCAGTTCTTTTTTGGGGCTTTGCAAATGAAATCACAAAAATTACAGAAGCGCGCCGTTTTTACAGTATGCTAGGATTAGTGGCGAGTTTTGCGGGAATTTTCGCTGGTTTAGCGGCGAATTATGTCACAAATGATCAAAGTTGGGAAGCAACACTAAGAATTTTAGTCTCGATCATTATTGCTTGTGGCTGTTTAACAATGCTGATTTTCAGGTGGATGAATAAAAATGTTTTAGTAGGCGATAACTTTGATGAATTGCATAAAACGACAACAGAGTTAAAGCCCAAACAAAAACTTTCCATGCGAGAAAGCTTTTCTTATTTATCTAATTCAAAATACCTCATTTGTATTGCTGTGTTGGTTGTCTGCTACAATCTCGTTATTAATTTAGTTGAGATTGTTTGGAAAGATCAATTACGCCAGCTCTATCCTTCTACGGTCGATTATAGCCGTTACATGAATTATACAACTTCTGCTGTTGGTGTGATTGCAACCCTGACCTCTCTTTGCATGTCGCAATTGATCGCTCGTTTTGGTTGGACACGCACAGCTTTAATTACTCCTGTTATTATGCTTGTGACAAGTGCAGGATTTTTTGCCTTTATGCTATTCCGCCATGACTTGGCCGAGCCCGTTTTATTGCTAACAGGAACAACTCCGCTTGCCATTGCTGTTTTCTTTGGAGCTGCACAAGTTTGTATGAGTAAAGCTTGTAAATACTCTGTTTTTGATTCTACGAAAGAAATGGCCTTTATTCCCTTAGGACATGAATGCAAATTAAAAGGAAAAGCAGCCATTGACGGTGTCGGATCTCGTTTTGGTAAATCAGGCGGTTCATTGGTTCATCAAGTCTTATTAATGTTCTTTGGTACCGTGAGCATGAGCGCGCCCTATGTTGCTATCATCTTGATGCTTGTCATTGCAGGTTGGATGGTTGCTGCACGTTCTCTAGGTAAGCAATTTGCTGCTATTATTGGTGATAAAGGAAGAGAAGAAATTGGAGAAGCCCAAGCTCAACCTCTTTCTGATACGCAGCCAGAAGATCCTTCTAAGGAATTAACGCCTGCTAAAGTTTCTTAAAAAAGTTTCACAAATACCGATCCACTTTGAAAGTTCTCTTGATGAGTAAGAGAACTTTTTTCTAAAAATTTTTATTTTCGATCTTCATGGAATGAGTTATTTGTCCGATTTAGCTAGCTAAGGGGTGCTAGCATGTTGAAGATGAATAAGCTCGTAGGCGTCTGATTTTAGTCCAGCATGGCTAAAAAAATTAGAGCGTATAGTTTCAGATGATCTTCCGCTATTACATAGTGACTCCAGAAATCCATTAACACTCCAAGATTCCGAATCGTTTTAATAATTAATTTTATTTATTAATTAAAAATATAAATTTAATAATTAGTTAATAAATTTATATTATTATTAATAGTTAATTAGTAATTAAATTGTGTAGAGCTATGATTCATTTTGTTAATTTAGAAAAGTCTTTCAAACTGTCTTATTTTCAAGTAAGAGAAAAGGTATTTGTTTTTGGAGGACGAGCCATTCGCCGTTTAACTCAAGCAGCTAGTAAGATTTGCCCTGTCACCTTTAAACAATTATTGAATTTGGCACCTTCTTATTTGCAGATGAAGAATCATTATTCAAAATTGAATTTTGAAGGAAAAATGAGAAAAGTGATTCATGGAATGAAAATGACTTTTAGAAAAGAAAATACACAAGAAACAAGGGAAGAGAGTCTTTTGAAGAAAAGACAAGAAGCAGAGAAAAATTACCGGCAAGCAGAAGCTGCTTATGCTCATCTTGTGTTTTTTAGGGCAAGCGGAACATTGGCTAATTTAAAATTATCGATAGAAAACTTCAGAAATTGGATAGAAAGTGAGCAAGCTCAAGCTATTCCTGCAAATCAATTAGATTCTTTTAAGCAAGCAATGAATGAAATCTATAAATTCATTGAAGAAGAGCAGAAGTTTTTTCTGCTAGATTTAAATAAAGATCAATCGTACCCGAACGGCGAACAAACAATAGAGCGCATTCACAATATGCTCCAGAGAGTAAAAGATTTTTATGACCAAAACGTCAAGTCTTTCAGTGCCTCTTTGACAAGAAAATCGCCTGAAAAACAAACATTTGTCAAACTTGCGAAAGTGTTTGCAGATCAAGTCATGAAGGAGAATCAAATTTACAGAAGTCCTTCAAACAAAGTTTACAAAGGTCCTTCAATAGATCCGACGATATGCAGTGCTGACGAGAATAGGGCAAGAACCTTAAGCTTGCTTAAGGAGTTAGAATTACTAGAGGAATAAAAAATAGATTTTTTTCTTTCTTTTCTAAGTTTTATTCAATTCGTCTGATGATTTGCTGTTCAATAAAGTATAATTCAAACAGAGCGAGAACGCCTAATATAATAAAACACCAGAAGAGGTACGCTGGCATTGAAACATGGAAAATCAAACCTAATAAAACAAAAAACTGTAATGTAGTAGTGATTTTCCCGCTCCAAATGGAGCGAAATTGAAAGTTTGACCAAGTTCCTCGAATTGCCAAATAGAGGCCGAAGAGAAGAACGGCGAAATCGCGCGAAATTAAAGCAAGCGCTTCCCATAGCTGAAGCTGCCTTTCTAGCATCAGCGTACTCACTGCAAAAAAGACAAAAAATTTATCCATTAGAGGGTCTAAAAAAGCTCCTAATTGACTGGTCTTGCGATAACGGCGAGCTAAATATCCATCCAAACTATCAGTGGCCATGGCTAAAATAATGGCAATACAGCGATAGAAAGCATTATCAAGCAAGAAAAGCAAAGCAAGCGGTCCCCGAAGAAGGGAAAGAAAATTAGAGAAAGTGAGTATCATGATATCAAAACATGAGCATTTAATAAGGAAATTATTTTGCGTCTTTTAAAATTATCGCAAAATTTCATTTAATCGCAATTTTAGCTTTTTTTGCTCTAAATAGCTACAGAAAGAAAAAATAAGCTAATTTTTATCGTATCTTTGACGAGAACGACTATACCAAAAATAAAGGAATCCTACTAGCCCCAAGGTGATAAGGATTGCAAAAATTCCATAAGTATAACGTTGAAAGTAAAATAAGAGTAAATCGAGGTGCTCGCCAAATTGATAACCTATTTGAAATAAAACCGCGGTTGAAATCAGACAGGCTAGCCCATCCCTCAAAATAAATAGCAAAAAAGGCATTCTTGTCAGCCCAGACGACATAAATAAAGCATTACGTATGCCACCTGGAATAAAGCGGCCAACAATAAAGGTAAAAATGCCAAACCTGGCATAATAATCTCTAAGAATTTCTAAGCGTTGAGCAGTAATAATCGATCTAAGGACAGGAATATGATAAAGACGGGTTCCTAATAGACGGCCCAACCAATAGGCTTCCCAAGCTGATAAGTAACATCCTAAAAAAATCCAAATATAAAGCCTTAAAGCGTGATCTGGAATACAAGTACTAGCAATCGCGCCTCCTCCCAATAACATAATATCTTCGCTAATCGGAAAATTGAGCCCTGCTAATAAAAGAAGACAAAAAATAATCCAATGAGCGTGATGAGCATGTTCGCAAATATAAGAAAGAATTTGTTCCATATAAATCTAAAATGCAACCTAGTCGAATGTTGTGGCAAGGCCATATCCAATTTTAAATAAAGGATTTTTGAAGCTCACAGGTCCCTTTCCCTTTCGATAAATTGGATAGTTTTCTAATTGTTCCATATTTCTTACCCAGTTAATCGTTAAAGTATTAGGACTATTTAATCGACATAAATCATTGTTGTTTTGATGTTTTCCTTTGCCAAATAAAAAACGGCCAAATAAGCCATTTGCAATGGCTTGTCCTCCGCTGGTGCCGGGTAGCCAAGCTGCGATAAAAGCATCACTTTTACCCAAGGGCTTCTGAATAATCATTGGGCGTCCTGAAAAAAGCACGGTGATGAGGGGAATATCTTGGCTAATTTTTTTAACTGCGTCAATCATTTCTTGATCAAACGATTCGTAATCAATTTCTAAATTTTGTTTTTGGCAAGAGGGCAAATAAGGATTTAAATGAAGATGATAGAGACAACCTTGCTCAGAATGGGTACAATCTATGCACGATGGATTGGCAATATCTCCCATAAACTCTGCATACGGAGGCTCCGCAAGCACTCCAATGATTACGCTATTTTCAGCATGAATATCGGAATGAGCGGCAAGTTCTGCTGAAGAGGTAATGACCTTTGCATAAGGGACAATGTTTTTCAGCCCGTCTAGCAAGCTGGTTGCTCCAGCAGATTGTTTATTCACACCATGCCAAAAATGGTTTCCTTCAATCCCTTGCCAGGTGATAGTCCAGCCACCTGACTGAATTCCAATATTATCGTAATTTGCAAACAGAGTTGCAACTTCATTTCCTGCAGGATCACGAACAGGAATCAAAGAATGTCCTACTAAAATGAGATATTTGATTGTTTGTTCTTTAAGAGGTAAGAGATGTTTGTCATTTTTAAGTAAAATCAATGACTGTTCTGCGGCTTGTGTGGCAATATAAATCTTGGATTGCTGCACACGATTTGATTTCTTTGAATGACTTTGGGAATATTCTGGAAATGCAGGCCGGCTAGCTTGTTTTGCCTCTCCTTCTTTATTCAATTGTATAAGACCCATGGCATATTTAATTGTTAAAATATGAGTCACCGCTTCATCGATGCGTGCTTCAGCAATTGTGCCAGATTCAACAAGCTCTTTAAATGTTGCAAAGTAAGTGTTTAAATCCTTTTCATAACGTCCTGTGCTAGAAAGCATGATTAAGTCAATGCCACTATTGACGACTTGTGCAAGTGCTTGTCCATAAGAAATTGGTGCTGGAAGAGAAGTGGTAGGAGGGCCTTGAGTCATGATTTTCTCTACAACTCCATAATCGCTGACAATAAAGCCTCGAAAACGCTTACCAAAATAGTTGCCTTCATTTTGACGCAAAGAGTGATGGATAAAATGTGAATTTAAAGACATGGGAACATCATTGACTGCATGATAAGAAATCATAATAGAGCCTACATTGTGAAGGATGGCCGCTTGATAGCCAGATCCGTTCACTTTTAGGAAGCGATCAAAGTCTTTGACGATTACATTACCTTCATCTATTCCTAGATAAGTCGCTCCATCTCCTAAATAGTGTTTGGCAGTGGCCAAAACACCTGTGATTTTGCCGTCTTTGATTTGCTGAAAGCCATCAATTAAACTCGCTGCATATTTCTTGACAAGATGTGTAACACTGCCCAAACTCTCATATGTTCTACCCCAGCCTGGATGATGGCTAATGGCGATTGTGGGAGCGTAAACCCAGTTAAATCCTGTTGAGAGAGCGTCATGGGCTGTCCAATATCCAATTTCAAATAACAGCGAGGGGTTATGCGTCATGCTCAATCCAATGTTATGAGGAAATAAGGTATTGCCTAATACCTTCTGATGGCCGTGAACAGCATCTACTCCAATCAATAAAGGAATTTGATCACCTTTGGCAGTTAGCACAGGATGAGTGTTCAATTGTTGATTAAGAGCCATCCAATGCTGAGCAGTTGCAGTCAAACCTTCTTTTGAATAATCTTCATTTAGAAGGACGGGATTTAATCCATCTTGAATGCCTCCTATTCCGTTTGGTATTTCTGTTCCCGCTGCCAAGATTGCTCCCAAGTGATAAACTTGAATTAAATCCACGTCGATTTGATGAGCCCTATTTTGAAGAGTCATAAAAGGCACGACTGTCATCTGTCCAAGCTTTTCTTCTAAAGTCATCCGCTTAACAATCGGCTTGATTAGCCTCTCATACAAATGATAGGGAACTTTTGAGGCATTTTCTGTAGCAAACATATGAAAGAAAATTAAAATATAAAAAGTTAAAAAATAATGAATTCGATTCATCATATAACAAATTGTTTGAAATTTATTAAAAAAATTTTTATATAATAAATGGATATTTCTTCAAATGCTTTTATAAATGAAAGCTCATGCATCCACTGTCAGATCGACTATCACTATCAATTAGACTAGATTCAGGATGTCAAATTTGCGATAAGCGGCTTAACTATTGCAGATTCTAATGGAACATGGGTCAGGATGGATGATCCATGTTTATGTAAAAAAAGAAAATAAAGCTGAAATTTCGATTTAGATTGACTGATGATGAGAAAAAAAGAAGATCATTAACAAAGATAAAAAAGAACAATAAAGCAGCTATCAAATATCTGACAGCATGCTTTATTGAAAAAAGAAAAGAGTTATTCTTTTGCCATTAAGGAATGTCCTTGACGATCATCCCAAGCTTTTTTAAGTTGATGCATGCGTTTATTAGAAATTCCTCCTAAGAATTCTATCGCCTTGAGCAAACGGGCTCTTGTACGATCCTTACCCAAAATGCCAACAGAATCAAATAGAGGAGGACCTTGCGTTTTTCCCATTAAGCTTGCAAATAAAAGAGGCATGATCACTTTTTTGTGATTAACGCCAAAAACTTCTGCAACCTCTCTAGAGGCTTGATTCATGCCCGAACTTCCCCAATTCTCCAATTCATCTAAGCGCCAAATGATCGCTTGAAGAAGATAGCAGCGTTGTTCTTTGGATAAATCTTTGACTTCAAAAATCGCATCGCTGTACCGAATGTGATTGATAAAAAGAAAGTCAAATAGGTCCATAAAATCGCCAAATGTTTTAATTCGCGAATGGCATAAAGGCATCAGGCGCTCCATAAAGGCATCATTAAAGCTCCACTCCTTTAAACGGTTCCATAATTGATCAACGGGAATATTTTTAATTAAATATTGCTGATTGATCCAATCCAGCTTTTGCACATCAAAAACGGCGCCAGATACTCCAATACGTTTATAGTCGAATTCTTTGACAATCTCGTCAAAACTATAAATTTCCCGGTCGCCTACCATGCTATAGCCCATTAATGTCAAGAAGTTGGTAAAGGCTTCAGGCAAGTAACCACTGTCTCGATAGAAAAAAATGGACGTTGGATTTTTACGCTTTGAAAGTTTCTTTCCATCGCGTCCCAGTAGCAAGGGCATATGCATAAAAGTCGGGGGTGTCCATCCAAAAGACTCATACAGCAAAATGTGTTTTGGAGTAGAACTCATCCATTCATCTCCTCGAATCACATGCGAAATGTGCATGAGATGGTCATCTACCACGTTGGCTAAATGATAAGTAGGAAATCCATCTGATTTCAACAGCACTTGGTCATCGATATCAGCCCAGGGGAATGTCATGCGTCCTTTAATCGCATCCTCATAGACGCACTCTCCAGAAAGAGGAACTTTAAGACGAATCACATAAGGCAAACCTGCATCCTCGCGTTGTTTTACCTCTGCAGGCGTTAAATGACGACAACGGCGATCATAGCCTTGACGTCCACCTTGCTTTGCCGCAAGCTCACGCATTTCGTCTAATTCTTCGGCTGTACAAAAACATTTATAAGCTTTTCCTTTTTCTAATAAGGTTTCTGCATATTCTTTATAAATGTGAAAGCGTTCCGATTGGCGATAAGGACCATAAGGACCACCAACATCTGGACCTTCATCCCATTGAAGATTTGCCCAACGAAGAGCCGTATAAATGTTTTGTTCGTATTCAGGACGACTGCGTGATCGATCCGTATCTTCAATGCGTAAAATAAATTGTCCTTGATGATGACGAGCAAAAATAAGATTAAAAAGGGCCATATAGGCTGTTCCCACATGAGGATCACCTGTTGGGGAGGGAGCTATGCGAACGCGAACTGACATATTTATCCTTTCTTAAAATACAATCTGTATAAAGATCAATTCCAACTCCTTTGCTCATAAACAATTCACTTGGAACAAGGAAGTCAATCGATCTAGTTGAAGGTGTAGATAAATCTAAAATAGCTGAGAAATTCAAACTAATTAAGCAATTCAAGATTTATCCACTCTCTAAAAGTAAAAGAGAGAAAGCAATTTTCCACTATTGCTGCATAGATTTCAAGTAAAAGTCAAAGAGAATAAGATGAAGAATTGTGATTAAATTAATAACAAATTATAATAGTTAATTATTTTTATATAATTATCCATGTTATAACATTTAATTACAATTATTATTTTAAAATACCCAATAAATTAAAGGAGATTTTAATGAGTGCACCTGTAAATTTTAATTTTCTCACTCCTCTTGTTGAAGCAAGTTTGAATGAGCTTAATAACAACTTACCTGTTACTCCAGAAAAAACAGATGCAATAGGTCAAAGAGAACTCTCATCAGCAGAGGGACATCAGAGCAAAGAGCGAAAGCCTAAAGCTCCAAAATGGACTTCTCTTGAACGACAGAATCTGAAAACTGCCATTCAAAAGCAAGGATCGACAAGCACAATTAATTGGGAGGCAGTGGCGCAAGAAGTAGGAACACGTGAAGCGAGGAAATGTAAGGCATTCTATAGTCGCCATAAGAAGAGAAAAGAGGAACTGGAAAAATTAATTGATTATACAGATATTTTATTAATGAATGTAAAGCCATCAGAGACAAAAGCTGTTGAAGTGGAGACTGAAAAGAAAGTGAATTAAATGAGCAATTCTTTTCAAAACGACTCATGAGAAAAAAGAGTGAGCTTTTCAGTTCACTCTTTTTTTTATTCTATCGGTTGTTCTTCTTTCCCATTAGAAGGGATTAAAGAAAGCGCTTCTTTTTTGCGAGAGGGGAAAAGGATGCCTTGTTCATCCATCATAAAAATTAAATCTTTCATGATGGTATATGCTTCTTCTAATTGTAAGTCATTTTGCCCAAAATTCTCGAGATAGTCGGGATCGCTGTCTTCTTTCTTTTTGATTTCTTTAATCATATTTTGATAGTTTTGGCTATTCACAAGGCGTTCTTTGGAATTATCTTTTAATTTCTCTAGATAAGGCATGTAGGTGTCTTGTTTTTCCTGTAAACCAAACTTATAGAGCTTGCGAATTTTATCACGTTGTAAAAAAGGAATATCTGATAAGTCATCATCAAAATTTGATTTGATATAATCATTTTCAAGAGGATACTTAGCAAAGCGTTCTCCAACTTCTGATTCAGAGAGGGGACCTTGAACCACAATATCGCTTAAAACACCCGTCAATTGAGGTGTTTTCCCTGATACAGTGTAATAACGTCCTCGAGTCACTTTATATTCTCCTTGAGGATTGACTTGATCTGATTCTGTTGCCGCTAAAGTGAAGGTTTGATAAGAACCTTTTCCAAATGTATGATCATCGCCTACTACAATGGCGCGTCCATAATCTTGTAAAGTTTGGGCGACAATTTCGGAAGCAGAAGCACTCATGCGATTGACTAAGACAATCAAAGGGCCATCCCAAGCCATTGTGCCATCTAGATCGCGTAAATGTTGCACACGTCCATTTTCGTCTTTAATGGAAACGACAATTCCCTTGGTAATGAATAATCCTGTCACAGCAACTGCTTGAGATAGCAGCCCGCCTGAATTATAACGCAAATCTAAAATCAGTCCTTCTAAGCGATGCTCTTTTTTTAGCTTATTGATTTCTTGTTCTAAATCTGTAGCAGAAGAACTATCGCGATCTTGATAAAAAGAATAAAGCTTGAGGTAGCCAATGACTCCATCGCCATACGGTTCATAACTGCTCTTATAGCGTGTTTCTTTTAGAACGACTTCCCCGCGCAAAATGGTAATATCTAACTTTTCTTCAATAGGATTTCCGTCCGGTCCTTTGCTTTCTCGAATCACTGTTAAAATAACTGGAGTATGCGCTTCACCCCGAATAAGATCGACTGCATCACTAATATCCATTCCAACTACAGGCTCGCCATTGACAGCCACAATGCGATCTTTTGCTTTCAATTGTTTGCCAAGAGCAGCTGGTCCACCTTCCACAATTTTAACAACACTAAATCCATTAATGTCGTCACGTAATTGAGCTCCAATTCCATAAAGTCTTTGCTGGACATTAATCATAAATTGAGTTGCTTCGCCAGGTGTAAAATAAACAGAATGAGTATCGAGAGCTGAAGCAGTAGCTTTAAGAACATTGGATAAAATCAAATGCTCTCTTTCACGAGGATCGGACACCATCATATCTTCTTCATATTTAGCCTGCCGTTTCGCAATGCGCTGCATCGATTTTGCTCGCATGTCGTCATTTAACTTTGCAGCAGTTTCAAGTTGCAAAGCTCGAATACGGCGTAATCGATTGACGAGTTCTTCTTCAGATGTTGTCCAAGGCATATCTTTAAATTCTTCCGCACGGACATGAACGGGAAGATTGTGATAATCAATTTTTTGATCAATTAAGCGCCGTCTTTCAATAGCTTTAATAAAAGCATCTTGAATTTTCTCAAATGTCTGAAAATTGTGATTATTATAATCATCGATAATTTGTTGGAGTAAAGCATCGGAGGGATGCGTCCATTCCTTAATATCAGAATCAATAAAGTAGGTTTTAGTAGGATCTAGATTTTCAAGATAATTATTGAGAATTCTTTGAGCTAAAGCTGGCGTTAACTTTTTATGCGACGCATGCGCTTTCATAATTTCTTTGGCTTTACTCGTCACATCTTGAGGGCCAATATCTGGTAATTTAGCCTCGCAAACTATAAAAGCTAATAAACAGACTAAAGTCGCTAAGTATTTATACATTAGACGAACACCTTTATCTTAAAATTCTTTATCGAAGCTGCTTTAACCCTTTAAATAGTTGAGCCAAAAAGCAGTTCTGTCCTTAGACAAGCTCTTATCTTAATCAAAATCCCTTTATCTGAAAAGAGAAGGTTTTATTGTTGCAAATTTTTTTAATAAAAATAAAATTAACTTGCAGATTAAAATATATTTTCGTATAATTAATAGCTTAACATAAAATTTACAAATGAAGAGGAAAGTGAGGAAATGAAATAATGATTAACAAATGAAGACGATTTTAAAACAGCTTCCAATTATATTAGAAACAAATTTGTTACCAAAATTATAAAAAATATGCATAAATATTAAAAGTTTGTAAAAATCGCTTGATTTAAATTTGTTATTATGTAAAATATATATTTCCTTTGATGTAAATAATTAAAAATTTATTAACAAATAAACGCTTTTCTAAATAAAAGCGTGGGAGTAAAAAAACAATGAATCAGACTAAATCTGAAGAAAAGAAAGTAGTTTCAATTACTGAAGCTGCTAAATTAAATAAAGTCACCAGACAGGCGATTTACGTAGCTATCAAATTAAATAAATTGAAAGCAACCAAAGAGACGACTCGTTGGACAATTAATTTAGAAGATTTGGAAGAATATAGACGTCAAAAGTATTCTCGTACTAAATCTGTATTTAATGGCGAATTGTTATTTGATAACGACAGAGGCTTTTTCTCTGTTAATCAAGTAGCCCAAATGTTAAGCGTTCCTGCTCAAAAAATTTACTATGCAACACGCATTGGTTTATTGAAGGCACAACGTAAAGGAGCTGCTTGGGTGATTCATTCAGAAGACGTGAAAGAATATCAAGAAAAATATATTCAAAAGAAAGCTCGTCGTCGTCAAGCTAGCTAATTCTTTTTAGAAGATAGCATCATTCTTTTATAACCGTTCTTTTTTCATTTGTTTTAAATGAAAGTTGAACGGTTATATTTTTTTTTGATTTTCAAATAAACAAGTGTTTCGACGTGCGCCGTTTGAGGGAACATATCGTACACGTGTCCTTCCTCTAATTGATATTGTTCACATAACAAATTAAGATCGCGTGCCAAAGTCGCTGGCATGCAAGAAACGTAGATAAGTGATTCTACTTGAGCTTTTAGGAGCGTTTGAATTACTCCTTTTGCCAGACCCTGACGTGGTGGATTTACAATAACTAAACTAGCTTGGTGGGTTTTGAGCCATCGAGGTAGGATTTTTTCCACGTCTCCTTGGATAAAATGAGTGTTTTTAAGATGATTAAAAGCTGCGTTTTCTTGGGCAAATTTGATGGCTTCCGTATTATATTCGATACCCGTAACGGCATGCCCTTGCTGGGCAAGTAAAAGGGAAGTGATTCCAAAACCGCAATATAAATCGAGAATATGTTGTTGAGACGAGCGGCCTGCCAGCTGGCGAATTTGCCGATAAATATTAGTGCTTTGCTCGGGATGATTTTGAATAAACGTTTGAGGGGAAAAACGAAACGTTAAACCTTCCAATTTTATTTCACAATAAGGGTCTCCCAAAATGATTTGTTTAAGAGGAGTTTGGATAATCATTCCGGCTAAATCAGGGGATTGCTGTAAAGTTGTTTGGAAGCTTTTCAGATGAATGTCGAAAGATCTTTCGAAAGTAAAAGATAAAATAAATTGACTTCGATGATTTTTTAAAATTGTCACTCGTCCCTCTTGTTGCGAGGGATTCGGAATTTGTCGAACTAATTCTTGAACTTTTTTTACAATGAGCTCATCTGGTTCATTGAAGATAGGGCATGTCTGAACCACAACTAAAGAATGATTATCGTAACTAATATAGCCGGCTTCAAAACCTTCTTCCCTCGGTCTTAAATGCAAGGTAATATGCCGCCGATAGGCCCAATTCGCAGAGGCGGAAACTATTTGGAAAGGTGGAATTGATAAGTGTCCAATACGTTTAAGAGCATCATGGACAGCATTTAATTTATAGTTAAGTTGAGCTTGCTCTTTAAGATGTTGGAGTTGACAGCCTCCACATGTTCCAAAATAAGGGCACCGGGGTTGTATATGGTATTGGCTAGCATATTTAATGTTTACCAATACTCCTTTTGCAAAAGAGCGTTTGACTTCTGTAATACGGCAAGAAATGTGGTCTCCTATAGCAGTAAAGGGAACAAAAATGACAAATCCACGATAGCGCAAAATGCCTTCTCCTCCAAAAGCAATGGTCTCAATTTCGCCTTCAATCATTTGATCAACAGTGAGCATGAATCTTTCCCTTATTCTGTATTCTGTTAAAGAAAAATGGCATTAATAAAAGATAAGATAGAACAGGATGGATAAAAAATATTTTGAAAACAATTTTTCATGCGAAATTGTGCCTTTATCCTGTCTATCCTTACTATCTTGTCATGTTTGTATCTCATCAGCAGGATAGTAAGGATAGACAGGATATGAACAAAAAGGATAGTGATAAGATATCCTCGAAAACAAATTCCCATGCTAAATTGTGCCTCTATCCTATTCATCCTGTTTTCTAAAAATAAAGAGATTGTTAATGATTTTCGTTTACAGGCAAAGAAGTAGAATTAAAAGTAGATAAAGGTAATGGGGTAGAGGTAGCAGAAGAATTTTCTTCCAAAATTTTGAAATCGCGAATCAGCAATTGAATGCTTGATTTGTTGATTTGAGGGGTAAAGGCCACACGTAATTTAAGATTTTTCTTGCGTAGCTGTGGACTGTGCGCTGCTTTTCCAAGAGCGACTCCTTCTAAAACCCTATCACCTTGTTCTAAATAAAGTTTAAGATGAGTTTTTCCTACAATTTTAGGAGGCCAGGTCTGCCAAGCATCACAATATAAAATGGGCTGAGGATTTTCATTCCCATAAGGCTCTAGAAGTTTAACAGATTCCATAAAGTCAAACGTCAAGTCGCTAAATTTAATTTCAGCATCAAGTTGAAGCTTGCTCATCACATCAGAATCTTTTAACTGTTGATTGGCTGCTTCAATGAAACGTTTTTTAAATTCTTCTATATGCTCTTCTTTGATTGTGAGTCCAGCTGCAAAATCGTGACCACCAAAATTAAGCAGAATATCAGAACATTCTTTCAAGGTTGAAAGAAGCGGAAATTCTCGAATAGAACGAACCGAACCTTTTCCAATTCCTTTATCAATTGCCAACATGACAGTTGGGCGGTTATATTGCTTGGAAATACGGGTCGAAATAATGGCAATCACACCCGGGTGCCACTTATCAGAAATCATGACAATGGCTTTGTTGGCTAAAATCTCAGGATTTTCTTGAATGGTGGAGTCGACGTCAAGGGACATTGTGCGTTCAATTTTCTGTCTTTCAATATTATTTAAATCCAGTTCTAGAGCCATTTTTTCTGCGACATCGGCGTTTTTCACTAATAACATTTGAACCCCTTTCCGCGGATCATCAATGCGACCTAAGCTGTTCAAGCGAGGGGCGATTTTTGAGGCAATCATAAATGTTGTCAAATCATTGAGGTCAACATCGCAAATGGAGAAAAGCTTCGCTAGCCCCATACGTCTCCCTTTACGTAGTTGACGTAGGCCATAGCGTACGAGGATGCGGTTTTCTGTGTCCAATAAAGAACCCATATCGGAAATCGTTCCTAAAGCCACAAGGTCGAGATAACGTTTAAGATCAATTTTCTTAGGAGGGATTTTTCCTTCGGCTGTCAGTTGATTCGTAATTCCATGGGCCAATTTGAAAGCTACTCCAACTCCTGTTAAATCACGATTAGGATAAGTATTGCTTACCAACTTAGGATTAAGCGTTGCCACACAGTGGGGAATCTTATCCGTTGGCTCATGATGATCGGTAATAATGACGTCGACATTTTGCGCTGCAACTTTGGCAATTTCAACCGCGGCGGTAATTCCACAGTCTACAGTAATGAGAAGCTTGCATTGATTCATTAAAGCATATTCCAACGCTTCAACAATCAAGCTTTGACGCAAAGTGCCTCGATTTGAAACATAAAAGAATACATTGGCGCCAATATCTTGCAAGAACTCTGTCAAAAGCGTGGTTCCAGTCATTCCATCTACATCGTTATCACCGTAAATTAAAATATTTTCTTTGTCACGGATGGCACGACAGACGCGATCGACTGCCTGAGGCATTTCGGCCATTAAAAAAGGGTCATGCAGCTCAGGAAGCTTGGCATATAAATAATCATGAATTTCTTTAAAGGAACGAAATCCGCGTGAAACAAGAATCTGAGCAATGACAGGATGAATTTTAAATTCCTTGACGATGCTTTCCTTTAATTCATTTTCCGTTGTGGGATATACCCAAATGGGATCTTCTAAGCCATGGGCAGTGAAATGCATCAAATTCTCGCTCCGTTTGTCTAAAACAAGTCGTTCGTCTATTCATTATAAGAAATCTAGTTCCATGCAGCCTATCATCGAAGCTGTAATGGTCTATCTTAAGTATTATTTGAAGATGTCACCCTGTTAATGTTAGCTTTATTTAGTTATTTTATGGTTTAAAAACTCAAAGTCAAGTCAAATGATGCTTTTTCCCTCTAGCTTTCACCTTGGATCATTCGTCTTATCGCTAAAATTAAATTTTGGTAGCGTTTTCTTTATCTTCTTTTAGAATAATAAAAGATCTAATTAAATTGAGTAAACAAATTATTTGTTTTTCGGGTTTTTTTTAGTCTTCTTTTATATCTATTTTTTATTAGTAAGCTTTTTCCTGCTGATCAATCTATTTTTTTTCTTGCTTTTTTAGCAAAAGCAGCTTAATAATTTAGGTTCTTGAAATGTTTTTTCACAAAAAACAGCTGAAAAAATGCAAAATACTATCAAGATTGCAAACACTAAACTAGTTTGAGGTTTTATATGTCGCAAGGTACCAAACAAGAATTTGGTAAATGGAGGTCTTTCTTATGGCCCGTATATGGTTACGAGCTTAAGAAACTTCTTCCTATGTTCTTTATGTTTTTCTGCATTTCATTTAACTATACAATTTTAAGAGACACAAAGGATACGTTAATTGTAACGGCCGCTGGTGCGGAGGCGATTCCTTTCTTAAAATCTTTTGGCGTTGTTCCAGCCGCCATTCTCTTTATGCTGATCTATGCTAAGTTGAGCAACGTGTTAAGCAAAGAAAATTTGTTTTATGTCACATTATTGCCTTTTGTGATTTTCTTTGGTTTATTTGCTTTTGTCATGTATCCAGCTAGAGAGTCTTTATTGCCAACAACTTCTGCTGAGGCTTTAAAAGCTTACTTGCCAGGAGGATGGAGTGGTTTAGCTGCTGCTTATCATAACTGGATGTATTCTATATTCTATATTCTTGCTGAGTTATGGGGAAGCGTTGTTCTTTCTCTGTTGTTCTGGGGTTTTGCTAACCAAATTACTCGCGTCACTGAAGCAAAGCGTTTTTACAGCTTATTCGGTTTGGGAGCTAACTTAGCACTTCTCGTTTCTGGTCCTGCCATTGTCTATGTATCTGATATTCGTAGAAAGTTGCCTGCTGATGTTGATGCATGGCAAGTTTCTCTTAACTATTTGATGGGAATGGTGGTTATTGCCGGAATTGCGATTATGGCTGTTTACTGGTGGATAAATCGCTATATCTTAACAGATCCTCGTTTTTATGATCCTAACCAAGAAAAAGCTCCAGGCAAGAAGAAAAAAGCGAAAATGTCTTTGGGCGAAAGCTTCAAATTCCTTTTCACATCTAAATACATCTTGTGCCTTGCGATTCTCGTGATTGCATATGGTATCTCTATCAACCTCGTTGAAGTAACTTGGAAGAGCCAGGTAAAATTACAATATCCTAACTACAATGACTATAGCACATTTATGGGTAAATTCTCCTTCTGGACAGGATTTGTCACCATTTTAATGATGCTCTTTGTAGGTGGTAACGTTATTCGTCAAAAAGGATGGGGCTTTGCAGCCTTAATTACACCTGTTGTCTTATTAATTACAGGTGTAGCTTTCTTTGGTTTCGTTATTTTCAGAGATACAATGGCTGGCGCAATTGCTTCTATTGGAACAACACCTCTTTTCTTGGCGGTGATCTTTGGTGCAGCTCAAAATATTATGAGTAAATCATCTAAGTACTCTTTATTTGATCCGACAAAAGAAATGGCTTATATTCCATTAGATGAAGAATCTAAAGTAAAAGGTAAGGCAGCTGTTGACGTTGTAGGTGCACGTTTAGGAAAATCTGGTGGTTCAATTATCCAATTAGGTCTCTTGACATTTGGAACATTGGCGACAATTACTCCTTATATCGGTGCAATCCTGATGGTCATCATTGCCGCTTGGATTGTTGCTGCTCGTTCATTGAGCAAGCAGTTTACTAAGTTGACAGCTGAGCAAAGCGCTGCTGCAGCTGAGCAAGAAAAAACTGCAACTGCAACCTAGAAAATAGGAAAACAGGAGTCCTCAATAGGACTCCTGATCCTTATTCTTTCTTTTCTGATTCTTTCTGTTTGCTTTCTATTCTCTTTTGTTTCATCCGGCCTCTTGATCCCAGTCTTGTATTCATTTGATTTTATGTAGACAGAATGACGAAGAATTTGTTATGCTGTTTGTTTAATTTTATCTTAGATGTTCCACATTCATTCACAGTAAATTTTCGCTCGATTTGTCTAGCATGAGGCATTAACTATTAGAGATAAGCGCATGCAGCAAGAGGAAAATTGACTCTCATAGAAGGAAGCATGACACTATGGAAAAACAGAAGCGTTGGCAATTATATTTGATTATTGCCGTATTGGTTCTCACGCTTTACAATATTTTACCGACTATTTTTTACTACTCTAATCCTCTAACGGCTCCTATTGATGCTCGAAGAGCTGAGCAGGTCTCCTCTTCTATTATTGATCGAGTGAATCAATTAGAAGTGGAATCAAAAGAATGGTTAGCCTCATTCAGCCGTTTGTTAGGCATTAAGCCAACCTCTATTGATCTTGATCCCAGTAATACAGCACTGATTCAAGTTTCCTTTAAGAGTGAACAAGATGCTGCTTTATTTAAGCGCTTTTTGCCTCGTGCTGGGGCTTTGATTCCTTTTGTTCCTTCTCAGTTGGAATTAAGTCCTGAGTCGGCATCATCGAACAGCACCAATGTGGTTGTTCAGCGTAATATTGCGTTGGAGCTTGATCCAAGCGAGGCTGATCAACTTTTCCAATTTACTCCTAAGTATACTCAAGATGGACAAATTGCCGATCTTTATCGTGATATTATTAATGATCGTTTAACCCAAATGGCTCTCGCGATTGGCGGACCTAGCAAGCAAGCGATGCAGATGGCAGCGATTGTCAGCAGCAGTCAAAACGATGCGCGCTACGATGAGGCAGCAATAGCTCTTGCAAAGGAAATTGTTGATATTGACAGTGTATTTGGCAGAAAGAGTTCTATTGCTAAGCGTTACTATGCTAGCTTTGCACAACTTCAATCTAAAGATGCTGACAATCTTCCGCAGAAGTTTTTAACTAAACTTGAAGGAATCAATCAGAAGCTTAAACAACAACGCGATGCATTGCGTATGCAAGAAGCAGGCGAGGCATTATCTGCTTCGCAAGAACAAACACTGGCTGTTTTAAATAATCAGATTCAGGCCCTAGAATCAAGTGTGAACATTTTGCAAAAAAACATGGCTGATTTTCAGCATGGACAAAAGCCTTTAACTGTTGAACGCATTCAAGAGTTGTTGGCGCAAGGACAGTCAGACTCTCTTATTCAAGAGCTCAATTTAGAGGGATACCATCCTTTTATCAGAGGGTTAACTGTTAATTGGGATAGTAGCCAAGTCAAAGTTAATTTTTACAACGATATTCAAGAATTGCGCACAAAAGAAGGCAAGACCGAAAAAGAGGCTTTTGTCAAAGAAAAAGTAAATCAATTTATCATCAATGATATTGCTTATCTTGCACGTTTGACAGATGAAGTCTTTAAACCAAGTGAAGATTCATTTGTGATTAATCTTGATACGTTGAGCAATAGCCAAAGCTATTTAACTTTAAATTTGGGTTATTTAGCGCAGAAGCGAGCTCAGCAAGTGATCGATCAATTGCTTTTATCTTGGGTGCCTAACCATACCGATTTGATTCGTGAAGCTTATCCAATCCGTTCTTATGAAGTTTATAAGAATGCCAAAGTAGAAGATCAAAAGCTGGGCTTAGTGATTTATGCACCTGCGATGTATCCTTCTTATCCTTTAACAGGCTTTCGCAATAACTCTATTTATGTGATTGCCAAAGGAATGGATGCCATCATGAAGAAGTATCAAGAGGCACCAGAGGCTGCTGAAAATCAAGCTTTGGCCCAAGATTTTAATCAATTGAACACTGTTCTTCAACAGATGGGCTTCATTGGTTATTCAGGATCTTCTTTCGATCTTCCAAAGGAATTTAGTAAAGACTATATCTTTGAACTCAACGACTATTATAGCTCTTTATTAACTGCAACACGTGAAAATTTCAATGTGAAGGGAAGCAAGCGCTATGGTGTGTTAGATTTCTCTGATGTTGAACAACGTATCCTCACAATCAATAAAATTGAAGATCGTATTCAAGAAGATTTACTCAAATGGAGAGAAGCTTATCAAGCGGCTCAAGTAGATTTGAATGTGACAAGCCGTTATACAGTGCCTGCGCCAACTCAAAATCCATTCTGGGAAAACTTCAAATTGAGCGCAGTTAAGTATTTCCGTGGAGATGACCGCAAGATTCTAAAATGGGGTCTCGATCTTTCAGGTGGAAAAACAGTTCGCATTGCATTGTTGGATCAAAACAATCGTCCTGTGACAAATCCTGAAGATTTAAATCAAGCTGT
The DNA here is from genome assembly GCA_044226925.1 of Parachlamydiaceae bacterium. GTDB lineage: Bacteria > Chlamydiota > Chlamydiia > Chlamydiales > Parachlamydiaceae > JANWJE01. The sequence continues at coordinate 261,596 of JBGAGC010000001.1, read as the reverse complement.
AAATGAGCTTTATAATCGTATCAATAAGATGGGTGTTGCTGAAAGAACCATCCGTATTGAAAATTCAAACATTTTATTGGATTTTCCAGGTTCTCAAAACTTATCGGCAGCTGATCTCGTAAAAGCTTCAGCGATGTATTTCCATCTGGTTAACGAGAAATTTAATACAAGAGATTCTTCTCTGGCTCCTGCAGTCAATCAATTCTTGCAAGATATTTGGAATGAAGCAGTGGTCACCAATCGCAAAGATATTGACAGTATCAATGAGATTGCTTGGCAGCATTTAGGGGGAGATACATTAACTCCTGGTGCTATGCGCCCACGTAGTGATAATGCTAAGTTACTTTATGATAATGGATTGCGTTTAGCAAATCCAAAAGATCGGGCAGCAAGCTCTGCATTTGATGACACATTATCAGCAATTGCCATCTATCGAGGAGAAGATGCTGCAGAGTGGGATAATCAAACTCATCCTCTCTTAGTCGTTTTCCATAACTATGCGTTAGAAGGTTCTAGTTTAGAAAACATTCATGCTGGATATGATGCAACGCAAGGAAATATTTTAACATTCGGTGTTAAACGTTCTTATGAAGGTTCGCAAGACAGAGGTGGAAGAAGTCCTCGCGATGATTTCTATGCTTGGACATCTCAATTTGCCGAAGATCGTATTGCTGGAACACCGAAAGAACTTTATTCAAAAGGACGTGGTTGGCGCATGGCTGTGATTCTTAACGGCAGCGTCATTACTTCTCCTTCTTTGAATTCTGCTTTACGAGATGGTGGAACAATTAGCGGTCGCTTCTCTCAACGTGAAGTTAACCAATTAGCCGCTGACCTAAAAGCAGGTTCTTTGAGCTTTACGCCTCGCATTCTTTCAGAAGAGAACGTTAGCCCAGAATTGGGCCATGAAGAGCGTACAAAAGGAATTGTTGCTTCGCTTGTCGCCCTTGCCTTGGTTGTCATTGCAATGGTGGGATATTACCGCTTTGCAGGACTTGTCGCTTCGTGCGCAGTTCTCTTGAATATTTTCATCATGTGGGGCGTTCTTCAAAATTTAGGCGCTGCTTTGACTCTTCCAGGTATTGCAGGTATCGTTTTAACAATCGGTATGGCTGTTGACGCTAACGTCTTGGTATTTGAAAGAGTGCGTGAAGAATTTAAAATCTCAGGCCGTATTGGTGCTGCTATTCAAGCAGGTTATCGCAAGGCGTTTAGTGCGATTATTGACTCGAATATCACCACAATTATTGCTGCCTTAATCTTGATTCAGTTTGATTCAGGACCGATCAAAGGATTTGCCGTGACGTTGATCATTGGTATTATCTCTTCTATGTTCACAGCTTTGTTTATGACCCGTTACTATTTTGCGGGCTGGGTTCGTAATCCAGAGCATAAACAGTTGACAATGGCGCAATTCTTAAAAGAAACAAATTTTGATTTCTTAAAGCAAGCGAAAAAGGCAATCGTGATTTCCTTGATCGTCATGCTAGTTGGAACCTATTTCTTAATTGAAGAGCGTAAAACTATTTTTGGAATGGATTTCACTGGTGGTTACTCTTTAACAGTGGATTTGGAAGAGCAGCCTAATCATCCTGATTATCGTTTAGCAGCAATTAATGCTTTCCTTGATCATGGAGCTTCGCGCCGTGACTTTGAAGTGCGTGAATTGAGCCGTCCCAATCAATTGCGCATTCAGTTTGGAACAAGCATGGATGAGAAAGGGCATCCTTTCTACCAAATGCCAGATGTTAATTCAGCTGAAGGAAGATATAGTTATGACTATCAACGCGATCCTCGCTTAAATTGGGTAGTGGAAACATTGCAAAGCAGTAATTTACCTGTTCAAGCCTCTCAATTAAGCACATTGCAAAAGAATTGGACAATTATGAGTGGTCAGTTCTCTGATGCCATGAGAAATAATGCGATCTTGGCTCTAGCGGCTGCTTTAATTTCTATCTTGGTCTACATCACTTTCCGCTTTGAATTTAAGTACGCGGTAGGAGCTGTTGCAGGTTTGATCCATGACGTCATTATCACCTTGGGAATTCTTGCGCTCTTCCATGCGATGGGCTTTCCTGTGCAGATTGACCTGCAGGTGATTGGAGCGATTATGACGATTATTGGATACTCGCTCAATGATACCATCATTGTATTCGATCGTATCCGTGAGGACATTAAGTTGATGAAGCGCATGAAGTTTAAAGATATTATCAATCATGCACTCAACGTTACTTTAAGTCGTACCATCATGACATCAGGAACAACTCTTCTCGTTCTTCTGGCGTTGGTCTTGCTGGGCGGATCTTCCATTTTCTCCTTTGCGCTCGTGATGACGATTGGAGTCTTAATTGGAACTCTATCTTCGCTCTTCATTGCCGCTCCAGTCATGCTTTACTTCCATAACCGTGAAGTTGAGCAACACAACGGAGAGTCTGCTGTCAAGAATGCTTAATGTAAATTAAGCATTCCGCTTTCATAAAAAAGGCTAAATCCTCGCAAAGGATTTAGCCTTTTTTTTATACTGAATTATCTTTGTTGAATTAATGCATAAAATGCCTTCAGATAAAATCATAAAAGATTTTAAATGGAATTTTATAGCAAAAAAAATTGCAAATTTCTGAAGCTTTTTCTCAATTGCTTGAAAAAATTTCTCCTCTGTGAACTCTGTGCTTCTCTGTGGCTTATTATTTTAGCTATGATAATCAATTTACTTCACAGTATAGCTAGAATGGTGAACCACAGAGAAGCACAGAGTTTACAGAGGAGAAATTGATAAACTTTTATTAAATCGGATTCGACTAATTTTTGACAGGTATAATAAAGCATGCATTAATCGATTGATCACACAATAAGGTATTAAACAGAAAAGGCTACGCAAGCTGCTAGTACCAATCCTAAAAGAATGATGCGAGAGAGAACTAACGCTGTCAAATAAGAAGACATCACCAAAATTGGAATGCCTGTAATTCCTGCTGTAATTGATAAGAAGCTTATTCCTAGGTTTACGTAAAATAGCTCTTGAGGTAAATACGATAAAGCTTTTAAAGCAATAGATAAAATTAGAACGACAGTTCCACTAAATATACAAACTTTTCTCTGTCCTCGCAATACATCACTCTGCGGTGGAATGAAAAGCATCCTTGAGACATCTTGAGCTATTTCATAGGCATCTTGAAATGTTTCAGTCACAATATTCATTTGATTATCCTATTTTTAAATTAATTTGCATTAATTTTACTTAATGAATAAACTCCCTTTCAACTATTTTAGTAAAGGCGTATAGTAATCCTTATTTTTTTGCTGTGAACAACTAAATTGTAAATTTTAATTTAAAAATTAAACTCAAAGTGTTTTGACCTCATGAACATTTTTGCTAATCCTCAACTTTCTTTTTCGACTGCTACTTCTCTTTCTCCTTTAACATCTTTTTCTGAATGCCATTTAAACACATCCAGTTGGCTAAATAAAACGGTGGGTGTGATCCTATTATTTTCTGGAATTTCCTTGATGGCAACTGCTATAAAGTTATTTGCCCAACGCTGGTTTTCTAATCACAATCCTGTATTGCCGCACGATCAACCTAAACAGGGGAATCTTCAAATGCCCAAAGTTGCTCACCCTTCTCATAAAGTTGTGATTGTGGCAAATAAAACAATCTTTATGAAGCATGAGACGGGGACAAAACATCCTGAATCTCCACAACGTGTAGAGGCGATTGAGCAAGCATTGACAGATGCTGAACTGATGACTGCTGATAATACTATTAAACCAAGACAAGCTACTGTTGAAGAAATTAGCCTCTGTCATGATAATGCCTATCAAAAAGAATTAAAAAGACAGATTGAGGACCTTTCACAGAAAGGAATAAAAACCCTTTCTTTTAATCCCGCAAATTCTAAAGTAGCAAATGTTTCAGGGGATTTTCAAATTAGTTCTGAGAGTTTAGAGGTTTCTTTATATGCTGCTGGGGCTCCTTTGACAGCTATTGAATATCTCTTAAATCCTGCTCATCAAACTTCAAGAGCTTTTTGTATTGTCCGTCCTCCAGGCCATCATGCGCATCAGAAAACAGGATCTGGTTTTTGCGTTTTCAATAATGTGGCAATTGCAGCTAAGCACCTGACGCAAAATCTAGGCTTTAAGCGTGTTTTAATTGTTGATTGGGATGCTCATCATGGAGACGGCACACAAGAATTGACAGAAGAAGATGGCAAAATTTTCTATTTTAGTACGCATACAGATACAACTTCAGGGTTTTATCCAGGTCCTGTTTGGGGACGTAAAGAAGATCAAGGAATTGGAAAGGGGAAAGGAACAGTATTGAATTGTCCTGTTTCAGGGTACCCTGATCAATGCCGCAATGCTATATTGAAAGCCTTTCGCGAACAACTCATCCCTGCAATGGATCAATACAAGCCCGATTTTGTGTTGATTTCTTGTGGTTTTGACGCTCATCAACATGATTCTTTGGTTGGGCTTGGCCTAACAGATGACGATTATCGAGAAATGACTGGAATTTGCATCGGCATTGCTGAAAAATATGCACAAGGACGCATTGTCTCCGTTCTTGAAGGTGGTTATAACTTAGATGCTATTTCGAGCGCTGCTAAAGTTCATGTGGAAGCCATGAAACATCCTTCTAGCGACTTCCATTCAGAGACATAAAAGATTTTGTTTCAATTGATTCTAAAAAACGATTTGGTTAAACTAACAAATATCATCACAGAATGATGTTAATTTAAATAAGTAGGTTCAAATGTTAACTTTACTCCACCAAAAAATAAAAGAGCCGCCGCTTCAATGCTCTTTAGAGTCTATTTTAAACATTCTTTCTCTTTCTCCTCTTGTTTCTTTCTTTTTTAGCGGGTTTACCCGTTTCTTTTTTATCTAATTTTTTATTCATTTTAATCATTTAGGGTTTTCGCAAATTTCAAATTCGCGACTATCTGAGTTTTAAATTTACATTTATATTTTTAATTATATACCGCGTTTGTACGTTTTAATTTAATTTTAATTTAAGGGTTTTTATGCTTTCTATTTGTTATTATTCAAATTTATTGTTGCAGCATTGGAGCTGCTGGAATTGGAAACATCTTTGGTTATCCAAAAATGCAAGGAGAGATTGGAATTTAGACATGACTCGCCTTGCGAAAACCATTCTTTCTTTCCTAAACAAAGAAACCAGCAAGCCTAGTCAAAAATCTCGATGTCCTTACCACGCTAAAAAAATTAATCAACCGTCTATTCATAAAAGCTATTCATCGATTAGCAGTCATTTAAAAGCACTCAACCAAGAATTCTTGGCGAATTATAGCGATTTAAAGAAAAAAGAAGCTTTGTCTTTGGGAAAACAAAAGGCCGTTCTTCTTGCAAAAGAAGATCAACTCATTCTATTAGTCAATGGCATTCGAAAGGTTGTGGATTATGTTCCTCCTCTTTACCATGAATTAAAAGCTCTTTCTCATATTGCTTGTGGACTCTATACATTAGATACTCTTGCACAATCTGCAATAATTCATCAGGAGAAGCAAGAGATTGAGAGAAAATATCAATCCTATCAAGATTTAATTAAAAAATTACTTTTACAGCTCCAACAGGAGAAAACGTCTCATCGCCTGAAGAAATATGTGTCTTTAGTGAAGAAATATCAAGACATAGTGGAGAGTCGAAAAGTTTCATCCCACGTTTTATCTCAACTACGCTCTGATTTAGCACAAACAACAGAAGAGGCTGCTATTCTTCGTTTGCATGCTTTGCATCAGCGCATGAAAGAAATAAGAATTTCTTTAAGTCAATGGCAATGGGATCACTTGATTGTGACGGTTTTAGGACCTCAAACACCAAGAGTAGGCGAACTTGCGATGCAATATTTTGCTTATATCGGTGGTCACTCTTTGGAGAAGCCTGCTGGAAAAAAATGTCCTTATTTAGATCAATTGGAAAAGCAAATTAAACCCACAACTCACCAACGGCTTTATTATGCCGAATCTATTAATAAGGAAGAAGATGCGCTTAATTTTATTACGGTACATTTAGCAGATGACGCTTTAGGGAAGAAAATTTTAGGGGATGGTTCGTTGATTCGACGAGATGTGCTAAGCAAGCCAACTTCCTACTATTTAGCACAAGTAGGGTCTCACTGGAAAAAAGAACTGAATAAATAAGTTAGTTTAACGCCAAGCTTCTCTAGTCTTCGCCTGTAGCGTGCGGAGAGGCTTCATATGATTCAAGTATTTCATAGATCATGCGTTTGGGTGTCTGCTGAGAACGCATAAGAATACAGTGATCAATTTCAATGGGCTCTGATTGATAATCAGTCAGAGCCATGAGATAATCTCCCAATCGCTGAGGATTCAAACGTTCATAATATCCTAATGTAAGATGAGGTTGAAAGCTTTCTTCAGAGGGGAGAATAAGGCTTCTTAGCTGATTATTAATTTCTTTTTTTAAAGAGAAAAGGTGAGGATTCTCTGCAACTCCTATCCAAATAACACCACGATTGCTTTTAGAGTGAAAATGTCCTGCGCCTTGTAAAATGAGAGAAAAAGGTGAGAAAAAAATAGAATTTAAGCGTTCATGAATGTCTGCTAGGGCTGAATCATTCAACGGACCTAAGAAGCGCAAAGTGATATGTAAATTTTCTTCTTCCACCCAATGAACATTGGGCAATCCGTAACAAAATCCCGTCACCCTTGATCGGATGTGTTGGGGAAGGGGAACGGCTAGGAAGTAAGATTGCATAAGAGATAAGGATTTGGAGCGTTGATAATAATAGAAGTGATTATGAACGTTTAGACGTTCGAGTAGCAATAAAAATGATAGAATTAAAAATAAAATTTCTTTTCGAGTGAAGAAAAAATTTGTAAAAAAAATCAGCCTTAACGCTAGAAGGTCGAGGCTGATGAATAAAAAGGATGGACAAACAATTAGACAGTGACTGTTACACCGTTAACAGCTGCATTCGCTTGGCTTGTCATTGTTTCAACGTACATGTTCCAAAGTTCTGGCTCAATTCTGCCATGACGAATGGAAGAGATAAGTTCACGTTTAATTGTTCTTAAATCTTTTTTTGGTGTAAGCTTGCGAATCATTTCTTTATCGCCAGCTAAACGTGCCATATTCAACATTCTTTCTAAATCTTGCTTTGAAAAAGTAAATAGATCGCGACGCTTACGAGAACCTCTAGCTGCACGTGGCTTTGGTGTCACTTCATGCGGGTGGTTTGTATTAATAATATATTTTGTAATTAATTCAGCCAATTGCTGAGGATCTTCCGACTTCATTTTACGCATTGTAAAATGGTGGATATATCCGCCTGTTGCAACTGGTAAATAATGACAAATATCATTTTCTTTCTTACCACCAACTTTTTTAACAGCAGTGTGAATCAAATGCTCAAGTTGTTTATTGTCCATTTTGTTCCTCTAATAGCATCTTTGGTTTAATAATTTTTTTGACCTTAATTCATAAGGTCATTCTGATAAGCCTGCTTATAAGACTTATCCTTAAATATAGTGTTGTAACGTTTCCGTTACGCTTCATCAATGCATCTGTTACATCCAAGCTATCTATCACTTATAGATGTCAAAGCTTATAAAAAGAATTTGCTTTGTACTCTTTCTGTTAATATCGATAGCTATAGTAAGTTCAAAACAGCAATAATTTTATTTCCCGTTTTGAAATTGTATTCTTTTAATGACGAAAGAGCCTATTCAAATCCGACAACCGCCTTCAAACATATTTTTGAGCTAGCTAATGAAAGTTTTCAATTAAAAGATGATTAATCTTTTATAGAAAATTCCTGATCAAAAACAAAACATGTTAATTACAGTCGTTCAATTTGACAGGTCTCTATGGCGCAATATTTCTCGCCAGTCTTTATTTATTAATGGAAATTTAAGAAATTATATATTTTCTTGCAAGATAAAATAATCGCAAATTTTCATTTCCTCTAACAATCTAATTTTTTCATATAATTAATTCCAAAACAGTCAATGAGATCTATTGAAATCAAAAATTTGGAATTGACTAGAGTTTTCGTCTATTCATTTTCAATTATAAACCTTTTAACGAGAGTAGCAGATCTATATTTTATTTTCTAATCATCTTATTGTGAGTTTTTGAATGTAACTTTACTATTTGTCAATTTGATAAATAATTAATCATTCATCGCGAAGATCTTAGAGCCTGTTAAAAAACCTCTAATGGTTTGAATTGGAGGTTTTTTAACAGGCTATTAGATATTTATGCTGGACAACTTTTTCTGGTCAATCAAACCAAGAATGGATTAAACTACTTTTTTCTTCGATTATCTGGTTTGAGCCTCTCAATTAAAAAATTGAATCATTTTAAAGAGGAACATTCTAAATTTATAATGATGATAAGATGAGGACAATATTATGCCTTTGCCGCTTTATCAAGATAAAAGTCCGCCTTTGGCTTTAAATCCGCTAGCAAGTGTGCAAGCTATTGTGGGCATTGCAGCAGGAAAAGGAGGTGTGGGAAAGTCTTCGGTCACTGTTAATTTGGGCTTAGCATTGCAAGCGCAAGGTTATCAAGTGGGAATTATGGATACAGATATTTATGGTCCTTCGATTCGAAAAATGCTACCCGAAGATCGGCTGCCTACACAAAAAGGACCACTCATTCAGCCTGCTTTATGTAAAGGTATTAAAATGATTTCGATGGCTTACTTTCGCAAACAAGGTGAAGCCACGGCCGTACGGGCTCCTATCGCAAATGGATTAATTTCTCATTTTATTAATCAAGTTCAATGGGGCGCACTTGATTTCTTATTAATTGATTTTCCTCCTGGAACTGGAGATGTTCAATTGACATTGAGCCAGCAAGCTCATTTGATGGGAGCGCTCATGGTGACAACACCCCAAGAAGTTGCACTGTTAGATGTGCGGAAAGCCATGTCTTTATTTGAACAAGTTAAAATTCCTATTATAGGAATTGTGGAAAACATGAGCTATTATCAGCCTTCTTTGCAAAGTGAACCTGTTTATTTGTTTGGCCGGGGAGGAGGAGAGCGTTTAGCTAGCGAGGCTGGAACTCCTTTTTTAGGGCAGATTCCTCTTGATCCCATTCTTTGTAGTTGTGCTGACCAAGGACAATCTTTATTAGCTCTCGATCCAGATTCTCAAAAACCAGTGACACAAGCCTTTCATCAGCTTGCTAAGCAGTTCGTTCAGCAAGTGACTTCTTTAAAAGTAGAGAAACAGCAAGGATTAGGTTCTTTTGAACTCGTTTGGAAGGAGATGGGAACATGAGTGCTCCTTTATTTGTACGTCAAATTTGGCAAAAAAATAATGATACGTTTTCTATTGAATGGAATGATGGCCACATCCAGAACTTTAGACTTTGTGATTTGCAAAGGCAATGTCCTTGCGCACATTGCACAGATGAAATAACGGGTAAACGTTTAGTAGATCCTAAAACGGTTCCTCATGATGTGCGTGCTGTGGTCATTCGCAGTGTGGGCCGCTATGGATTGCGAATCCAATTTACCTCTGGCTGTTCAACAGGAATTTATAGTTTTGATCGATTGCGAAATATGAAGTGAGGGGAAAATGCGCGGAAAAATCAGATGGCTTTGCTTTTGTTTAATGGGCTTGTGGCTGATAAACGCCTGTTCTTCGAATCAACAAGAACGACAAGCTCATTTTCAGAAATGGATTCAAAATAATGGCAAAGTGAAAGTCCTAAGTACAACAGCCATGATTGATGATTTGGTCAGGCAGATTGGAGGGCAGTATGTCGATACCATCACTCTCATTCAAGGCGATTTAGATCCTCATTCTTATCAACTAGTCAAAGGGGATGACGAAAAACTAGGGTTTGCACAAATCATCTTTTATAGCGGCTTAGGACTTGAGCATGGCCCAAGTTTGCATCATTATTTAGTTCAAAATCCCAAAGCTATTGCTCTAGGTGATAAAATCGAACAGCAAAATCCTAAGTTAATCGTTTATGTTCGCGGACAAAAAGATCCCCATGTTTGGATGGATATTTCGCTTTGGGCTAAAACTATTCCATTCATTGTAGAAGCTTTAAGCAAAAATGATCCGGCCCATGCTGCTTATTATCAGGCAAATGGCCAAAAATTACAGGATGAAATGACTAAAGCTCATCAACAAGTTAAAGAGATTATGCATCAAGTGTCGCCAAATGAACGTTTCCTCGTCACAAGCCATGACGCTTTTAATTATTTTGCGCGCGCTTATCTTTCAGAAGATGGAGAAATTGAATCAGGAGAATGGGAAAAACGCTTTGCGGCTCCAGAAGGCTTAGCTCCAGAAAGCCAATTAAGTGCAGCGGATATTAAATCCATTATTGATCATCTGAAGCTTTATCAAATTCATTTATTGTTTCCAGAATCCAATGTCAGTCGTGACTCCATTAAAAAAATTGTTCAAGCAGGCAGAGAGCAAGGGCTTGATGTTAAGATTGCGTGTTGTGCTTTATATGGGGATGCCATGGGACCTCCTGGAAGCGAAGGCGATTCGTATCTCAAAATGATTGTTTATAATGCGCACACGATTGCAAAAGAGATGGATCCTACACTTGAATTCTTAGGAATAGAGTACAGAGGCCAAGTCAAGCCGCTTCAAGAATTAGAAGTTAAACATGAAAGAAAATAAAGCTCACCATTCACATTCTACATCCATTTTAAACGTCAATCAATTGACCGTTAACTACGATAAAACACCAGTCTTATGGGATCTTTCTTTGAATATTCCTTCTGGGGTTTTGGTTGGTATTATTGGACCGAATGGAGCAGGTAAAAGTACTTTTATTAAGGCAGCATTAGGACTGGTCAAACCTATTTCGGGCAGAGTTGAATTTTTCGGCCAACCTCTTAAAAAAGTTCGTCAACGTGTTGCCTATGTTCCCCAGCGAGAATCAGTAGATTGGGATTTTCCTGTGACTGTGAGAGATCTTGTTATTATGGGACGCTATGGACGCTTAGGCCTTTTTCATCGTCCTCGAGAAGCTGATTGGGTTGCCGCTGATTATTATTTGAATCTTGTGGGCATGAGCGATTATGCCCATCGCCAAATTAGTCAATTATCTGGTGGACAGCAACAGCGTGTATTCCTCGCGCGCGCCTTATTACAAGAAGCAGATGTTTATTTTATGGATGAACCTTTTACTGGCGTCGACTTGGCAACCGAAACAGTTATTGTGCAAATGCTGCAGCAATTGCGGGCAAGCGGCAAAACAGTTTTTGTGGTTCATCATGATCTGAATACCGTAGAAAGCTATTTTGATTGGGTAATTCTCCTCAATATGCGTTTAATTGGTTATGGACCGACAAAAGAGTTTTTTACTCCGTATTACTTAAATGCAACTTATGGCAAAAGTTATGCTCTATTTGATGAGGCTTTAAAATTGTCTCAGCAAAAACAAGAAGGCATTAAAGGATAATAGAGAAGAATGGTAGTGCAAAATCTATTCTCATTTTTCACTGACCCCATTTTGCGTGCTCCTACCATTGGATGTATGCTCATGTGTTTGGCAGCCAGTTTGATAGGTGTTGTTGTTGTTCTGCGTAAACAATCTTTAATCGGTGAAGCTCTTTCTCATGCTGCCTATCCTGGTGTTATTTTAGGTGTTATTGGGGCAGGTCTTCTATCCATACAAGAAAGTGAGGATCTTTCTCTTTCTTTATTGGCATTAGGTGGGGCTTTTCTTACTGCTTTATTAGGACTTTGGGCTATTCAGTCTTTAGAAAAATATGTACGCGTACCAAGCGATGCTGCTTTGTGCTTTGTTCTCTCCTCATTTTTTGGCGTGGGGTTGACCTTAACAAGCCAAGTTCAATTTAGTTTTACCGCTCTGTATAAACAAGCATTGACTTATCTTTATGGTCAAGCAGCGACAATGACCGATATTCATATTGTTATTTATGGCACACTAGCTTTTTTGATTTTGATTGTCATCGTTTTGCTATATAAGGAATTGCAAGTCATTACGTTTGATAGGCAATATGCTAAAAGTCTTGGAATCCCTGTCAAATTCATAGATTCTCTCATTTTCTTTCTTGTCACTTTAGCCATCATTATTGGCATTCGTTCAGTTGGCGTTGTTCTGATGTCAGCTATGCTGATCGCACCTGTAGTCGCAGCACGCCAATTTACCAATCGCCTTTCGATTTTATTTATTTTAGCTGCATTGTTTGGCATGACAAGCGGATTTTTTGGCAACTATTTTTCTGTACAGTTAACGGAAGTTTTTGCTCGATCCTATCCTGCAGCTCGCATTATTTTGCCGACAGGACCGATGATCGTTCTTGTGGCAACTCTCATTTGCCTTGGCGCTTTGCTTTTTGCTCCAGAAAGAGGGCTGTTGGTTCGCCTTTTGCGAATTGCTCGTTTTCGCTACACGTCGATTTGTGAAAATATTTTAAAAACGATGTGGCGTATCAGTCCGCAATCTATCATGAGTTTAGATCAAATCGCAAAATATCAAGCGACGTCTCGCCTTTACTTAAAATTTCTTTTATGGCGCATGGTACAAAATGGCTGGATTGAGCAAAAAAAGAATCATTTCTATCGTTTAACCCCTGACGGTCAGCATCGAGCTGCAAAAATTGTGCGTTTACATCGCTTGTGGGAAGTTTATTTGGCAAATTACTTAGGAGTGGGAATCGAGCGTGTCCATCGCAATGCCGAAGAAATGGAGCATATTATTACACCTGAACTGGAAAAAGAACTGACAATTTTACTTAATGATCCCAAACAAGATCCTCATCATCAACCTATTCCTTCAGGAGGTGGGATCAATGCTCGCTAATGTCTCGTTTTTTAATCCCTATTATAATCTCACTTTTGGGGAATTTCTTCTTCAATTTATTCAGCGCTTCGTTGCATTTTTTACAGGCCAACTTTCCTTAGAACAGCTTGCTTCGGATGAAATCCAAGTCTTTGTTTTGACGGGAGTTGCCCTTTCTTCTGCGCTAGTTGGATGCTTTTTAGTGTTGCGAAAAATGACCATGCTCGCAAATTCGCTTTCTCATACCATTTTGATGGGAATTGTTCTAGCTTATTTTCTGACATTTGCTGCATCCCCTCATGATGGGCATAATGGGCATGGATCTTATATTGCTCCTATGCAAACCATGCTTATTGCCGCTTTAATCACAGGATTTTTAACAGCTTTTTTGACTGAATTTTTGACCAAAACTGCTAAATTGCAAGAAGATGCTAGCACAGGTTTGGTCTTTACAAGTTTATTTGCTTTAGGTGTGATTTTAGTGACTATTTTGACGCGCGATGCACATATAGGTACAGAAGCAGTCATGGGGAATGCGGATGCTTTGCATTCCGAAGATCTATTTTGGGTATATGTCATTGTTGTTCTCAATCTTCTTCTCTTTACATTCTTTTTTAAAGAATTCAAGTTGACAACATTTGATCCTGGGCTTGCTTATGCAATGGGATTTTCTCCTTTTTTATTTAATTATCTTTTAATGGCCCAAGTGTCCGCAACTACCATCACTTCTTTTCGCGCTGTAGGGGTTTTATTGGTGTTGGCGTTTATGACAGGACCTGCTCTTGCTGCACGCTTATTGACTCATCGTCTCAAAACAATGCTGATTTGGGCAGCTTGTTTGGGATCAGGAAGTGCATTAGTTGGAGTTGCCCTCACACGTCATATTCTCACCGTCTATGGCATAGCTTTATCTACATCTGGTGTTGTTGTTTGCACTCTTCTAGCTTTCTATCTTCTCGTACTATTGGTAGCTCCACAACAAGGATTGTGGGCCCGATGGCGCCGTGTCTATTCTTCCACTGCTGTGTCTCATCAATAAGAACCTTAGCTAGAATATAATCGCTAAAAGTCTACTCTAAATTTAAAAAACAATTGAACGATATTTTGAATCTGTTTAACTATCATTTTACTGGAATGAACTGGCGATGCTTAATGTTAAACAACATCAAAAACGGGAGGAGACAAATGACTCAAAGCGATTTTCATGTATTGAAAAGGGTTACAATTGGCCTATTTGATTGTCGATTAGTTTATTTTCTCTTGTTTTTATGTATAAGTTCTTGTGTGCAAGCTTTGCCTTTAATTCATGTGATTGGCGACAGCCATTCAATGGAGCTTAGTCAAGTTCCTGGAACGCTTATCCACTGGTTAGGACCCATCACCATGCATCGAGTGGGAAGAGATGGTTTAGGGTGTGTGAATCTACAAACTTTGGGAGTGCAAGAAGGCGAAGTGGCCATTTTTGCATTTGGCGAAATCGATGTGCGGTGCCATATTGGAAAGCAAAGAGATGAATATCGACGCAATTTAAATGAAATTATTGAGACATTAGCAACAAATTATATTCAAACGATTTTGGCCAATCGAGCTTTGTACCAAAAGTTGCTTTGTGTGATTTATTCTATTACACCTCCCAGAGAAGGTTATCGATGTCCTTACTTTCCTTATTATGGAACAATTCAAGATCGTGTGGCGATTACAAGAAAATTAAATGCTCGCTTGGCATCTTTGTGTAGTCTAGTGGGAATTGAATTTCTAGATGTGTATAAGGATTATGCCACTTCTAAGGGAACATTAAAACCGGAAGATTGTGATGCAAATGTTCACATTGAGCCAAGCCATAATCAACCAATTATTGAAAAATTAAATCAAATTTTAACCAAGCATCAGATGTTTTGATGAAAAGGCAAAGAATAAAAGCGAACAAATGATTTAGAATGACGGATGATGCTTAATTTGAAAAAGACTTTAGAGCCCGTTCCACCACTTCTCATCGTTTGAATTTGAATTCGGATGCAAGCCATGAAAAGAGATTGAATAAGCTCCTAGCAATATAGAGGTCAACATGGTTCTCAGAGATCTTCATGCGTTTATAAAGATCAGCAATCTATTCTATTGCCAATTATTTTATTTTCTCTTTTTTTTATGTTTGAGTTCTTATGTACAAGCATTACCTGCAATTCATGTGATTGGCGACAGCCATTCAATGGAATTTAGTAAAGTTCCAGGAACGCAAATTCATTGGTTAGGGCCCATCACTATGCATCGAGTAGGGCGAGATGGCTTGGGATGCGTCAATCTACCAGCTTTTGGTATGCAAGAAGGTGAGGTAGCCGTTTTTGCATTTGGCGAAATTGATGTACGGTGCCACATTGGAAAGCAGAGGGATGAATTTAAACGCAATTTAAATGAAATTATTGAAACATTAGCAACAAATTATATTCAAACGATTGTGACCAATCGGGCTTTGTATCAACGTGTGCTCTGCATTGTTTATTCAATCACTCCTCCTGCAGATGGGTATAATAATCCAGATTTTCCCTTTTATGGTTCTCTTCAAGATCGTGTGGCAATTACAAAAAAATTAAATGCTCATTTAGCAATTCTGTGTCGAAAAGCGGGTCTAGAATTTCTTGATGTTTATAAAGAATATGCTAACCGTGAAGGTGCCCTAAAACCAGAGCATCGAGATTTTTGGGGCATCCACATAGAACCATCCCATAACCAAGTCATTATTCAAAAATTGAATCAAATCTTAATTAAGAACCATTTTTATTAAGCACAGGATTGCAACATGAATATCTCTTTTAGTCGTGATTGGTTAGTTAAAAGACTTTTCGTTTTTCTCACTTCATTCATATGGATCGCTGCTCTTTATGCTGAAGATTCCTTGGACGTTTTTGAGTTTGATGATTTTAAAAAGCAAGCCAATCTTCAATCCGCTAATTTATTTAAAGAAGCTCAAGTAGATCGAGAAACATTTTGGATGAAGCAAGCCGACTGCTT
Source organism: Parachlamydiaceae bacterium (assembly GCA_044226925.1). GTDB lineage: Bacteria > Chlamydiota > Chlamydiia > Chlamydiales > Parachlamydiaceae > JANWJE01. Next base: position 245,810 of record JBGAGC010000001.1, on the reverse strand, counting down.
GCATTGGTTTCGTGGTTGGGATCGTGTGTTAGAATGGAATCCTCCTTATGCAAAATGGTTTATAGGAGGCAAACTCAATGCTTGTTACAATTGTCTAGACAGACATATGCAAACAGATGTTCGCCATAAAGCTGCTTTAATTTGGGAAGGAGAAAGGGGAGAAGAAAGAATTCTGACCTATAAAGATTTGTATGAAGAAGTCAATAAATTTAGCAATGCACTGAAATCTATGGGAATTCAGAAGGGGGACAAAGTTGCCATTTATCTTCCCCTTGTTCCAGAATCTGTTATTGCCATGTTAGCTTGTGCACGTATTGGAGCTGTTCATTTGGTTGTATTTGGTGGATTTTCCGCAGAATCTTTAAAGGATCGCATTTTAGATGCAGAGGCTAAGCTCGTCATTACAGCTGATGGCGGCATGCGTAGAGGAGGAATCGTTCCTCTAAAAAAAGCAGTTGATCAAGCCATTCAAGATTGTCCATCTGTCCAACATGTCATTGTGATTAAACATACTTCACAAGTCATCGAAATGCAGAATAAAAGAGACCATTGGTATCATGAATTGATGGCAATAGCTGATCCTGTGTGCCCGCCTGAAGAAATGGATGCTGAAGATGAATTATTTATCTTGTACACCTCTGGTACTACTGGTAAGCCAAAAGGAATTATTCACACAACAGGTGGTTATATGGTTGGTGCGACAATAACTACCCGTTGGGTATTTGATGTAAAGCCAACTGATATTTATTGGTGTACGGCAGATATCGGTTGGATTACCGGACATAGCTATGTGGTGTATGGTCCACTTTCAAATGGGATGACTCAGCTGCTATATGAAGGAGCGTTGGATTGGCCTCAAAAAAACCGATTCTGGAAGTTGCTAGATAAATATAAAATCACCACTCTTTATACAGCACCTACTTTGATTAGAACATTAATGAAATGGGGAGAAGAGTGGGCCAAAGGATATGATCTTTCCTCTTTACGATTGCTAGGATCTGTAGGAGAACCGATTAACCCTGAAGCTTGGATGTGGTATTATACCCATGTAGGACAGAAAAAATGCCCGATCGTTGATACTTGGTGGCAAACAGAAACAGGGAGTATCATGATTGCTCCTTTGCCTGCATTTATTCCTCTCAAACCAGGAAGCGCTGCTCAGCCACTTCCTGGTATTGAGGCTGCGATTGTTGATGAAGAGGGGAATAAAGCAGCATCGGGTTATCTTGTCATGACTTCTCCTTGGCCTTCTATGCTGCGAGGTGTTTATAAAGATCCTAAGCGTTATGAACAAATCTATTGGAAGAAGTGGAATGGATGTTATTATTTCAGCGGCGATAGTGCTAAGCAAGATGAAGATGGCTATTTTTGGTTGCTCGGTCGCGTGGATGATGTGATCAATGTCTCGGGACATCGCATAGGCAGCATTGAGATTGAAAATGTACTTGTGAGCTGTCCTAGTGTAGCAGAAGCTGCTGTTGTTGCGATTAATCATCCTATTAAAGGACAAGCTATTGCTGCTTTTACCTCGTTGAAGGAAGGTGTTGTTCCTAATGAAAATTTAGCTGCACAAATTAAACAATATGTAGTTGAAAAAATTGGTGCTATTGCAAGACCAGAAAAAGTGCTATTTGTGCGTGACCTCCCTAAAACGCGTAGCGGTAAAATTATGCGGCGTTTGCTTCGCGATATAGCGGAAGGAAGAGTTTTAGGTGATATTTCGACGCTCCTAGATTCATCTGTCATTAATGAACTCAAGCGTCAATATGAAAAGGATGAAGATTGATCAAGTTTGCTGGAATAGAGGGATGCTAGCTTGTGTTTAAAAAATGGCTATTATCCATCTTATTCTTATATGAGATAAATTTACGTAAACTCTTCAGGTTTAGGTGAGATGTGAATTTGATTAAAATTTAGTAGCACTTGAGCAAAATAACTTTGGAGAAATTTTTTCATTCCTTGATCATTCATATGCTCCATTTTAGCTTTAATTCTTTGCATCCAAGGTTTGGAATCATAGATATTAGCACCAAAAAATGATAAGATTTGAGGATAATTGAGTTGTTCGCCAAAAAAAACTTTTGGGAATATGACGCCTTTCTCTTCTTCTGGATGTTTCTGGTTGTCAACTCTCAAGTTGGAACTTTTTACAATCCATCCAACAATTTCCATCGCTCCCATCAAAAGCTGCAAGGTTTTTGCTTGTGAATTTGGAAACGAATGCCAATGACCAAAGTCAGCTAACATCAAATTTCCTTTATGATTAATAAAGATGTTTCCATTATTCACATCGCCCCAAGCGATTCCTTGATCAAACAAATAAAGACAACAATCTTCTGCTTGCTGAATAAGTCGTTTGACAATTTCGTCTGAAATTTTTTCTTCTCCTCCGTAGTACTTTGAAATTGTAGAACCATTGATTTTTCTCATGACAAGTTTATATTTATCTGGTTTGGGAGAATCTTGATCTTGATAATGTTTAATATAAAGACGATACACTCTTACGAGATTGGGATGGTTCAATCTAGCGCCAATTTCATATTCATGTCCTAAATCTTGAATTGATTTTTTTACGACTAAAGAGGCTTTTGTAAGGTGTTGATGAACTCTGCCTGATTTGCCTTTTCCTAACACATGTTTTTCGGTAGGAACTAAATCCTGAGTTTTAGTTTCGCCTTTTATGTAGACAATAGGCTCGCTAGATGAGAAGGATTGCAGAGCTTCATCAGATAGAGATCCCACATCTGACAACAAAGATTCTTTACTCGGAGTACGTGAAGGAAGTTTCTGCAAGTCTTCCATTTTCTGAATTAAAAGCAATAAGTGATCCACAACTTGTTGCGCTTCAGTTGCAGTTGTATGAAATCCCCTTTTGGCAAGACCATTGCATAGAGCTCCTTTAACTTTAAGAATTCCGCCAACCTGAGAACAATATTTTTTTTGTTTTATTGCAATTCTGTCATTAAGATTGTCCACTATTTTTCTAATAGAGCTTGAATCAAGATTTTGCAATTCTACCTTTTTGGCAAACTCGATGAGTTCCCGAAATTTCAGAGATTTTATGGTTTCATCAATTGCAAGCGTATGAGGATGATCGACAATTGTTTCACGACGTTGACGCTTGACTTCTTCGTTTTCTGAATACACAGGTAAAGTAGAAAATTCGGACTGTATCATTAGAATAATCCTTATAGAATTGTCTCTGCATTGTTAAGTATTTGATTTAAGCGAGCTTTGATCCATAGAGCCTAATCTCTCATTTTAAAGCCTGTCCCATCACTGTTAATAGTTTAATTTTGAGTTTCTTTCCCTTTTTAGGGAGACAATCATCTCCAATTCAACCATTAGAGGTTTTTTAACAGGCTCTTAAGGCAAACACTTAGCAGTTAATGAATAATTATTAATTTGCAAATAAAAATATTTATTACTAATCAATAAGTGATTGGAAGAAATTGTATTTCAGTAAAATATACAAAAAGATGAGAAAAATGCACGAGTTGAATTTAATAAAAGCGCAAAAAAATCATATTCTTCATTCCAGCCTATTTATAGATCTTAAAATCAATTTTTGAAATGATTCTGAAAAATCAGAATTAATATAGCGATAATGGGTTGGAATTTATTTTTAAAAGGTATTATTATTTAATATCTTAAATTATTCATTTTGACAAATTAGAAAGAGATGCTTTTAACCGTTGTTCATATTGACATTTTCAGCTGACATGGTATACTAGCAAAATATTTTCCTGATATTTTTGAAATGCTGAAACCATTAGAGTTGATCAAAAATGTCAAACTAGAGCTTTAGCGATACCTTACAGGAACTTTGCCATTTAGTTGATCTGATCAGTCATTCGAAAAGGATAAAATTTAAATTGGTTTAGGTGTGCTAAACGAGGTTTTAGATAGAAGTTTCTGATTAGATGAATCAGTTGGAATGAAGAGGGGCTTTAATGAGAGTTTACCTCGCATACCACTAAAAGATGCATAAGAAAGTATTTTAGCCGTTGATGCTCAGACCTCGAAAGCGGTTGTGAGATTTGAAGTAACCAAAGTGTGAACGCGCTTTAAGATGTTAATATAAGATTTGAAGGGATTTATGACGCTTGTCAGTATTTTGTATGTCATTCTTGCCATTTTAGGGCTAAGCTTTTTAATTTTTATTCATGAATTAGGCCACTATTTCATGGCACGACGTTTAGGAATGCGTGTAGAAACATTTTCAATTGGCTTTGGAAAACCTATTTATTCTTGGCTGAAAGATGGCGTGCGCTGGCAAATTGGATGGCTGCTTTTTGGCGGATATGTAAAAATTGCTGGCATGGACACTAGCGATCAACGCGATCCTTATGAAGTTAAAGATGGTTTTTTTGGCAAACGCCCGTTAGATCGCATCAAAGTAGCCTTCATGGGGCCTTTTGTCAATATTGTCTTTGCTTTGCTTGCTTTTACAGTTCTTTGGCTTATTGGCGGAAGAGAGAAAAATTTTAGTGAATATACGCACAAAATTGGTTGGCTAGATCCTAAATCAGAATTATATTTAAAGGGAATCCGGCCAGGCGATGAAATTACTGCCTATAATGATCAACCTTTTCAAGGAACGAAAGACCATATTTCAGTTCCTATGACATCTCCAGGAGAAGTAGACATAAAAGGTTATCATGTCAATCCTCATACGAAAGGTAAAACACCTTTTTCTTACACCGTCAAGACTTATCCTCATCCAAAAGCAGTCGATAAAGATATTGTGACAGCGGGTATTTTACAATCTGCAAATTACGTCATTTATAAAAAATTGCCCAATGGAGAGGATAATCCGTTGCCAGAAGGATCTCCTATGCAAGAGAGTGGAATTCAATATGGCGATCGGATTGTATGGGTAGATGGAATTACGATTTATTCGGATCAGCAATTAGCTCATGTTCTTAATGATGCTAAAGCTTTGTTAACGATTAAGCGCGGACAAGAAACTTTTCTCCGTCGTGTTCCTCGAGTATTAGTAGAGGAATTAAAATTAGATCCTGAATTCAAAGAAGAATTAATTGATTGGCAATTTGAAGCGCAATTAAATGGAATGAGGATTCAGAAGCTTTATGCGATTCCTTATAATCTCAATAATGAATGCGTAGTAGAAAATGAAGTGAGATTTATTGATAAAGAAAAAGAAGAAGAAGCCTTCCCTAAACATTCTTTTTCTGTTCTTGAAATGCCTTTAGAAGAGGGGGATAAAATCTTGGCGGTTGATGGCATTCCTGTGACCTATTCTTATGAGATTTTATCTCATTTGCAGCAGCGTCATGTAAATATTATTGTGGAACGCGATCCTAAGCTAGCTCGCCTTTCTTCCTGGCAACAAGCAGATGCGCTGTTCGATCAGCAATATACTTGGGAAGATTTGCAACATCTAATTTCCCAAATTGGAATAGCTTCCACTCCTCAGCAGTCAGGCAATTTGTTCTTACTTGATGCTATTGTCCCCAAAATGCGTAAAGATTTCCAACTGAGCGCTGAAAGCCAAGCTCGTTTGCAAGATCAAACACGTGAGCAGGCGCGTGAAATTGAAAATATTGATGATCCTGAAAAGCGTGCGCAGGCACGTCAAATGTTGGAGAATCGCGATAAGCAATATTTATTAGGATTGCCTTTTATTCAAGATCAACGTGTGCAATACAATCCGAATCCGATTGTGCTTTTCGACAAAGTATTTGAAGAAATCTGGCAGACCCTTAAGGCTCTTTTTACAGGATCTTTAAATCCAAAATGGATGAGTGGTCCGATTGGAATTGTTCAAGTTGTTCATACGAATTCTATGGTTAGCTTGAAAGAGGCATTGTTCTGGTTAGGTGCCATTAGCCTTAATCTTGGATTTTTAAACTTATTGCCTTTACCTGTTCTCGATGGTGGAACCATCTGCTTTGCTCTTTATGAACTCATCACAAGAAGAAGACTAAAAGCCAAAACATTGGAAAAATTGATTATTCCTTTTGCTTTACTATTGATTGGATTTTTTATTTTCTTAACTTATAATGATCTATCACGTCTGTTTAGCAACTGGACTCATTGATAGAGTAAGTTTTATTGAAGTCGGAAATTTGTAAACTATATGCTTAGCTGAGTTTACCTTGAATTCAAATGAATTTAAGGTAAGTATTGAAATAGCCAGGTATAGGAAGAGCCCTTTAAGACGATGAACTGTTTATTCTCATTTGTCCTAAAGGGCTTTAGTTTTTATAACGTCTATTCAAGTCTTCAAAAATATCAAATTCTTAAACTTTTTCTTTAACTCATCATGCGTTATAAAGTGACTGGACTTGTCCAACTGAATCCGCCATTGGTAGAGTAAACTTTGCGAACCACAACGTCACCAGTAGAAATGATATACGAACTCCATGTGATTCCAATCACAGAGCCATCGTCAGAAATATCTACTTGATATTCATTTTGAGGTATTTCACTTAGGACGTCCGAAACAGTTGTTCCAGAGTTTGCTGTCCATCCACTAGTGCTAGCAACAGCAACTTGTATGACTTGGTTTCCTGCGAATAAATCATAAGCTTTCCAAATCGCGACTGCAGTTGTAGAGGCTGAATTTGAATGTGAAGTTGCTAGCACAGGACTAAAAGCATGAACAGCGGAGGGATCTGTAAGTATTGCTGTTGTTGGACTTGAAGTTCCATAAGAACCTATAATTTTTAAAAAACCTGTTCCTGTATCCGTATCGTGCCATGCAGCGACTAATTGATCATACCCATCAATTTTTACAGTTGGGCTTCCGGCTGCATAAGCGGCGCCTGTACAAAGGCATATGCCATAGATTAGAGCCACCATGCTGCTTTTTACTTTATTTAAATAACCCATCATATTTTTCTCCTTGTTTGGTGATTTAAAGGGCTTTATAAATAAAGAAATATGTGTGCTGTTTTTTAAATTCAATAATAATTTATTTTTCTCGCAGAAAGTAGGCTATCCCAAAGCTTTCATTTTATCTTAATGTATGACTTATTTTTCTAAGAATTAAGTTGTTATAATGAATTTGGCGCATAAACTGTGGTAAAACCGATCATGTTCTGACTTTTAAGGTAAGGTAATGTCTATAAAATTCTATGACTTATAATGTAAAGTGCTTAATGAGAACCTAATAACTGTTCAATAAGCTTTGCGTTTGCAAATGCAATATTTTTTTCTGCTGCATCTCGAATATTTTGTGGCAGATTTGGTTGAGATAGAAGATCGTGAGATAATTTTTGACATTCCTGATATTTTCCAATCCAATAAGCGCTTATTGAACATTCGAATTGTAGGCCATAATCGTAAGCCCATCTTTCTACAAATAAGCTATCTTTAGGAACAGGAAGACTCATGCCAATTGATGCGACAAGGTAAGCTTTAATACAATCATGATGACTTCTAAAATATTGAGCTAAATAATAAAGAGGTTCAGCGCGTGAGGGTCTATAGTGGTAAGCATCGTAATAGCTTTTAATGCATGTCTCTGGATCCCTATTAAGCATGTCTAGCATCCTGGCTATTTGTAGTTTAGAATAAAAAACTTCCTGGTCCCATCCGCCCATTTGAGCTCTTTTCTCATAATTTCTCAAAGAAGAAGCATAATCACCTGCATCTCTATAAGATTGAGCTAAATAAAAAACATATCGACTATTCGTTGGATCTTCTTTTAGAGCTTCTTCTAAAATCTGAGCATCTTTTTGATATTTTTGAGGATCGTGAGATCTTATTCCGTCTGGATGTGCAGTTTTTTGAATACCAGTTAATCTTTCTGAAGAAATGAGTTGTGGGCAGGAGAGAAATTCGTGTAAAACTCCGACCCACTTCCAATCCAGAGAATCTTTAATGAGTAAAGGACGGTCATATTGCAATTCTGCGAGCATAATCACGCTATTATAGCAGTCCACTTTTAAATCTGGCATTTTGAAATCTGCATTCAACTCTAATGTATCGTCAGCATCCATTAATAAAATATAATCAGCTTTGCCTTTAGCAAGCTCTAAAGCTTCATTACGATTGTGCGCAAAATTCTTCCAGGGTCTTTCGTGGAGTTCTCCTGGAATATTTTCCATAAATTCTTTAATTATTTCTTGCGTATGATCTGTAGATCCGGTATCCACAATCACCCAATAATCAATGATGGGTTTGACAGTTGCTAAGCATCTTTTGATGACTTGACTTTCATTTTTAACAATCATGTTAAGACAAACTTTTTTTCGTTCGTTTTTTTTCTCTTCGGCTTCAAGGCCATAAGTAAAAACATACAAGAAAACGAAGAGATAATAGAAAGTAGATTGTGTCATACTAGATTCTTCTGAGTTAAATGTAGCGATGAATGTTGCTTTAGTCAGAGTTTTTAATATAGAAAACTTGCTTTGTGACATATCCGGAACGGAATGTCAAAATTTTAACTCCTTTCACATTAAAAGGTGACTTTTGAAGATCAATTGCTCGATAATCACCCGCTTTAATTGGTTTATTTGTACTCCATTCATCAATGTCATTTGTGATGAGGCAATGCTTAAATTTTGAAAGTTGATTCAATAGTAATAAAATGCTCTCATTAGGCAAATGTTGTAAAACGTCTTTGCATATCATGAGATCAGTTTTTGGTAAATTCGAGAAGTTTTCATCACAATGGATAAAAGTAATGGTGGGAGAAGAAAATTTCACTTGATTTTTCTCAATCACGGACTTCACAACATCTATTCCTGTGTAACGAGTCTTTCCCCATCGGATGTGTTTCGAAAATGTCCAGTCTCCGCAACCTACATCTAAAACTGTTTGAATATCGTTATAATGGATAAAATCTTCTAAAAATTTTACATAAAGAACAGTATTCTCTGCAGTCGAACCTTCGCCAGAAAATCCTTCTCCATCTTGATTACGACCCCATAAAGCATTCTCATAAATATGATTAAAAGTTGCTTCGATATCACCTGTTGCTTGAATAGATGATATATAGAAAGCTAATAAGGTAATAACTAATGAAGCTATTCTTTTATTCGTTAATGCAATAAAACAATTCATAGATTTGCTTTATCATTCAGTTGTGGTTTAAAGACAGTCTTTAATTAAATTCTCAATTTTAATGCCTTTAATGCGATTTTTTTCTTCTTCTAATGTTAGGTCATTATGAAAGTGTATCAAGAAACCAAATGGTTTTTCATTACAGATATATTGATCTATTTGATTATTTCGAGCAGATCGCGCAAAAATGACAAATTCATGATGGTTTGTTTCATCAACGTAATTTAGCTTATCAATATAACATGATTTAATCAAATAGGTGCAATGCACTAAAGGCACCTTAAAAGTTCCAAGTTCTGAGCGATTTAAGATTTTAATGTAGTCGGGATGGCTTTGATAATATCCAGATTCTGATACAGCACAAAAGAAATTACTATAATAATCGACAGGTTCAGGAATAGCTTTTAGCATGGGGGCAATAATGGGTTTATCTTTAAGAATCAATTCTTTTAAAGTATAAGGTGCAATAAAGTTATCGCAATCAACGACAAAGTAATAATCGCAATTGTGCTTTTGAGCTTGTTCTAAGCTTTTATTTCTAATTTTCGCTAAAATCTTAAATCTTTCTGCTGTCCATTCATGAGGTCTTGTCACTTCAGCATCTTTAATGTCATGTTTTTCAAAAATGACTTGCTTGTATTTCTGTTCGTGCTGATTAACCCAATCTTTAATGATTTCTTCTGTTTCATCTTGGTTATTATTAGTATTAATATAAATAGTCATTAGCTGTTTATTATAGTCTAAATGATCAACACAGTTCAAAAACTGAGGTAAAACATGGGCCTTATTTCGAGCTAAAATTGCTAATAAAACTGTTTTGTTAGCGTCATCATTGTTTAAGGCATTAAGATGAGAAAAAACTATGAAGATGAAATGAATAGCGACGAAAAACTTGAAAAAAGAGGATATCATACAATTGTTAAAAGACAAAATTTAAAGTAAAAAATATTTTTCATGTTTCAGCAAATTTGAGGCAATTAATTTATAATATTCTATGGATTTCAATATAAGCTTTTACCGTTGTTCCTACGCCTTGCAAGGTGAGAACAGCTCCACTTCTATTGACAAAAGTAATCACATCACCTGCTGTTAAGGCAACATCGAATGTTATTCCTGTAATACCTTGTGTATTTTGGGTATTGAATGTGCCAGCTGCTATATTAACTCCATTTCTAGCTACTGCCACTGTGGCGTTAAATGGGTTTGCTGATAAACCGACCGAAATTTGATAGGTGCCGGTTGTAGGAATTATAATATTTCCTGTGCCAACAACAACGGCTGCAAATCCATTAGAAGTTTGAATTGCTGTTGCTGCTCCAAACAGAATGGCATTATTATTTGCCACAAGGTCTGCAGTTGGAATCACTGAAGAATAAAATGTTGAGAAAGTAGTGCCTGTTGCGCCGGTAGCACCTGTAGCCCCAGTAGCGCCTGTTGCACCAGTAGGGCCAGTGGCACCCGTTGCGCCAGTATCACCTGTCGCACCAGTAGCCCCAGTAGCGCCTGTTGCACCCGTTGAACCTGTTGCACCAGTAGCACCTGTTGTGCCAGCTCCTGTCGCACCTGTTGGGCCTGTAGCACCTGTTGCGCCAGTTGCTCCTGGGTCACCGCTTGGACCAATTGGCCCAGGAATGCCTTGGGGTCCTTGAGGACCTGTTGGCCCCGTTGGACCAGTAGGCCCTTGAGGACCACGAGGGCCCTTACACCCTAAGGGGCAAGTTTTATGCTTGTGTTTATGCTTATGCTTATGGCTACAACTGCATTTATGGCGTTGATTGATAAGGGGATCAAAGATGGCTTCTTGGTTATCCTCATTTTCATTATTGCATAATTCGAAAATAGATTCAGCTTTTAGAGGGATATGTGAGCTTACAAATAATATGAAAATTAGAAGAAATAGTCTCATAGTCATTCAGAAAAATAAATTTAAGAAAGTTTATGAGTATAGTATTGCACATTAAAAGTAAATAAAAGTTTTGGTGAAACAGGTAACGCCTTTAAAATAAAAATCTAATGGCTTGCTGTATACTTAATACTTAATGAAGAGTTTTTAAATTCTCTTTGAAAGGAAATAAATTGTTATTTTTATCATTAAAATTTATATGATAAGATGAATTGATCACATCTTCTATAGCTTAAGAAGCTATTTCAAAAATTATGTGACAAAATTTCATGCTCTTTTGATAAGTTAAATGTATTTATTAAAATAAATATTTCATTTTTAAGATCTTATTCTGCTGCTTCTTAAACTTTCACTTTTGGGAAAACAATCCAAAAAATATTTTTTAAAAAATAGTCTTATAAATTGCTTTTTTTGATTAAAAAGAGAGTCAAGAATTGGAAATATTCAAAGGCTAGATGGCATGAATAAAAGCTTAATGGGCAACATTGGAGAAATGATTTGTGAGCATTGGAAGCGTTTATCTATCGCTTTCTTGTTAGTGCTGTTGGCCAATTTACTATTAGTTTTAAATCCTTTAATTTTGCGTCAGGCTTTGCTGGTAATTTCAACTCCAGATATTGGAGAAGAAAGCAATTTAACTTTTATTCTCAAATCCATTCTTGGTTCTTCTGCGTATAGTTGGGGAGCTCTTTTATTGGCAATAGCTTCTTTGGCAGCTCTCTTTAAATATTATATGCGAATGATTTTTATTACGTTGGGAAGAGAAGTTGAATTGACGATGAGGGAAAAAATCTTCCAGCGCATTCAATCTCAGTCGCGTGCTTTTTTTGATCGTCATGAAATTGGCGATTTATTGAGCCGCCTAACCAATGATATTACTGCTTATCGAGATTTATTGGGACCCGGGCTCATGTACCCTGCTTTTTTTATTACTCTGATCATTCCTGCTCTTTTGGCACTTTTTTCTTTATCAGCTTGGATGGCTATGATCAGCCTCATTCCCATTGTCACGATTTATATTTTTAACCTATTCATCCACTATCCTCTTTATCGAGTTTCGCAACAAGTGCAAAAATCTCTGGGAAAAATGAGTGTTATAGCGCATGAGCACTTTTCTGGCATTCGTGTTATTAAAGCTTATGGCATTCAAAAAGCAGCTTCATTGCTTTTTTACAAATTATGTTTATATTTTTCTCATTTGAGCACGCGTTTAGCTTTTTTGCAGGGCATGGTGATGCCAACGTTAAATCTTATGATTAAAATTACAAGCGTGATTCTTGTTTTATTTGCAGGTGCTTTGATTTTGCTAAGATGGCAGCCATTAAGTGTTGCCGATTTTTTATCTTTCATGTGGATTCAATCTTATATTTTTAGTCCTTTGTTGATGTTGGGATGGGTCATTCCTATGTATCAAAAAGGAAAAGCCGCTTATGACCGCTTAGTTGAAATTTATGAAGAGCCTATAGAAGTGCAAGATTCTACAAGTTTCTTAACTCTCGTGCCTTCTGAAGCCGATATTACATTTCGCAATTTAACATTCATTTATCCAGGGCAAGCAGAGCCTGTTTTGCATCAACTGAATTTGCGTTTTGCAAGAGGATCATTTATTGGTTTAACAGGTCCTGTTGGAGCAGGAAAATCAACACTTATTCGCTTATTGAATCGGGAATATGAAGTGTCTAAAAATAGCATTTTGATTGGAGAACATGATATTCATGATTATAGCCTGCAAGCCATTCATCAAGCTATTGCTTGCGTTGAACAACTGCCCTTCCTTTTTTCAAAAAGTTTAACGGAAAATATTCGCTTCGGCAAAAGGGAAGCGACAAAAGAAGAAATTGAGGAAATTGCTCGGCAAGTTAATTTGCATGATATGATTTTAACATTGCCCGAAAAATATAATACCGTTGTAGGGGAAAGAGGTGTTTCATTATCTGGAGGGCAAAAGCAAAGAATTGCGATTGCGCGTGCTTTTTTAGTTAATCGATCCATTTTATTGTTAGATGATATTTTTTCAGCTCTTGATGCAACCACTGAAAAACTTATTTTTGAATCCATCAAATCTAATTTCAAAGGTAAAACACTTTTATTAATTACGCACCGCATTTCGATTCTCGAGCAAATGGATCGCATTTTATATATGCATAATGGAAGAATCGTTGAAGATGGCACTCCGCAAGCTTTGCTTCAGCAGCAAGGATTTTATGAAGCGTTAGTCAAAATTCAAAAGAGATATGCCCATGAAAGCTGACTATCGCAAGCGCTATACTCAAGATGATGTGAAAAATCCAGTCATTGATTCACTTTTAATTCGACGATTACTTAGCTATCTGCGTCCTTACCAAGGGTGGGCTATTTTTGCTATTGCCATTCTTTTTATTTCTCGTGCCATTGAAGCTTGGGTTCCCATTCAATTAGGTCAACTTGCGCAAGGAATTTTAAATCATCTTTCCGTTTCCTCTGAACAGCAACAGGCTTTTTTTAATACAGTTGTGAAAGCAAGTGGTATCATGATTTTGTGGATTGTCCTCAGTTACTTGTTTGATATGATTAATATTTATTTAAAAAATTGGATCAGTCAAGAAGCTTTACTTGCTTTAAGAGCTCAATTATATGATCACATCCAAAGGCTCCCGGTGAGATTCTATGATCATTATGCAGTGGGCAGATTGATGACACGCGCAATTCATGATGTGGAACAAATTAATCAGCTATTCGCTGAAAGTGTCATTCCTATCATGGGGAGTTTATTTTTATTTATTTGCATGTTTATAGGCCTTTTATTCGTCAATTGGCAAGTAGGCCTTCTCATGCTAATCATTGCTCCAGCACTATGGTGGTTTACACAACGATTTCGCTATTATCAACGCCTAGGATATCAATCCATTCGAGCCATCGTGTCAGCAATGAATGCTTTTGTTCAAGAACATTTAATGGGATTAGGGATTGTCAAAAGTTTCAATCTTTCTCGAGAAGAAAAAGAAAAATTCGATGAATTAAACGAAGACCATTTTACTGCCAATGTTGATACGGTTCATCATTTTGCGCTCTTTTTTTCAGGTATTGAATGGATTCAAAGCGTGACCATGATCTTAGTTTTTGTGCTGCTTGTTCAATTAGCTCCTTCAGAAGGTGGATTTCAGGCAGGAACCTATTTCACAATTAGCCTTTATGGGCTCATGATTTTTCGTCCTCTTTTTGATTTAGCTGAACGGTATAATCTTCTACAATCTGCTTTAGCTGCAGCTGAAAGAATTTTTGAAATCCTAGATACTCCCTTAGAACCTGCGGGCCCTCAACCTGGACGACTTTTATTGCAGGTTGAATCGATCGTCTTTGATCATGTATGGTTCGCCTATAAAGGCGAACATTGGATTTTAAAAGACATTTCTTTCACTATTCAAGAAAGAGAATCGGTTGCTTTGGTGGGCATGACTGGTTCTGGAAAAACAAGTATTATTAATTTGCTATTGCGTTTTTACGAATTCCAAAGAGGCTCAATTAGGATTAATGGCTATGATATTCGCGAATATTCAGTTGAATCTCTTCGGAATCAATTTAGCGTGATTTTGCAAGATCCTGTCATCTTTTCTGGAACTATAGAAGAAAATATTTCACTTTATGATTCAAATATTACTCAGGAAGATATAAAGCACAGCACTCAACAGGTTCATCTCTATCCTTGGATTGAAACATTGCCTGGCCAATTTCAATTTTATTTGCATGAAAGAGGAATTGGTTTGTCTGTAGGCGAAATGCAATTGCTTTCTCTTGCAAGAGCTGTTGCTCATCATCGGAGCGTACTCATTTTTGATGAGGCAACTGCCAATATTGACTTGCAAACAGAAAAAACAATTCAACAAGCTCTAAGCGATCTTTTAAAACAAAAAACTGCTCTTGTCATTGCACATCGGCTCTCTACTATTCGCAATGTGCAACGTATTTTAGTGTTATCTGAAGGAAAACTGGTAGAAGAAGGGAGTCACGATGATTTAATGACTTTCCAAGGTCTCTATGAGAAACTTTATCGTCTTCAATTTGCTTCTGTTTAAGCTTTGTAAGTAAAATAAAAAATTCAAATTCGATAAGCGCTAATTTTAAAATTATCTCTTCTATTTTCAGTAAATCTGCTCTTGTTTATTCTCCCTAAATTCTTATGTTTTTGGCGTCTCATTATTTTGATTATTAATGAACCTTTTATTCTAAGAGGGTGTATTATGAATATTTCATCTTTTTTTCAGAATGCCCAAGTTTTAAGTCATGCAGCTATCTCTGCCACGAGCGAAAAAGTGGTTAATCTTATGACTTTTCAACAAAAGAAAGTGATAATGGTGGCTCTAGCCGCTCTAGCAATTTTAGCGACCGTCTATGTTGTTTGCCGCTCCACCTTTGGAGAAAAAGTAACTGTTGAAATCAAAAAAGCTGCAGACGTTGTTCAGAAGCAAAAGCAAAAAAATCAAACATCAAAAGACTTTCAAAATCAGAAAGCTATCAAAGCTTCAGGCGAAATTCAAAATTCTCATCAAAATCGAGAGGCTAAAGAAAATAAAGGAATCATTCCTCCAGCGAAATTTGAAATCAAGGGATTTCAAGATAATAAGCCTATCATTTCGCAGGCAGATTACTTAGCCTATAAGCATGCTCTAGACGAAATTGCGGAAAGTTCGCCATCAGATCTTCTGATCAATCAAATTCAAATCATCAACAACATGCATGACAAGCTTTTGAAATGTGAAAAAGAACAATCAGCTGGTGAATATATTCTAGCTGCTGATTTATATAATACTAGGCTCAAAGTGATGGAAAGTTGGAATGCAGTGTTTAAGTCAGATGTGGCAAAAAAAGATTTGCTCATTCAATCGCCGCATGTAAAAGACAATGTAGATCTTCAGAAAATCGATATTAAAGTTCCTCTTTTAACAGATAGTCAAAAAGCTCGCCAGCGTTATGTAGAGTTGTTGGATAAGCATCCAACGCTTAAACGCACAGGAAAGATTAATGATCATAAGCAAGGAACTTATGAAATTCTTTATAAACCAGAAGAAATGGATGAAGTGCAAGAGCTCACCTATCAATCGTTGTATAAGGCAACAAATTCGTATGAAGCAGCGACGAAAGGAAGTATGATTGGAGTGGTTTATGAAGATCGATGGGCTCTCGTCATTCGCGATGCTGTCATGTCTCCTCATGGTAAAAAGCATACTTATATTCGTTTTATCTGGAAAGCCCAGTTGAATGGAATAGAAGCAGGAGCTGCTATTTTGCCCATTGTAAAGACAGATGATGGAGATAAAATTGCTTTAATCTTAACAAATCGTCATGCGACTTCTTGGGAATTTGAGATTCCACGTGGAGGATCGCGTGCAAATGAAACTTCTGCACAATCAGCTAAGAGAGAATTGGAAGAAGAAACTGGATATCAGATTAATCAAGCTGTTTATTTAGGAAAGATGGCTCCAGATACTGGAATTTTAGCTTCTGTGATTCCAATTTTCCGCGGAGACGTGATCAATAAAGGTGTTGCAAAACAAGAGAGAACGGAGGCTATTAAAGGCACATTCTTATTTTCGATGGCAGACATTGAAGCAGCTTTCAAAAATAAAGACAAAGATGGAAATTGTTGGCTAGAAGTTCTCGTTGATGGCGAAAAGAAACAGTTCCCCCTAAGAGATCCATTCTTAGTTTATGCTCTCTTTCAAAACCAATTGCTATCTAATCCTTAATGCTTTGTAATTAAACTAGAAGAAGGCAAAGTGCTTCTAGTACTTTGCCTTTCTTAAACTTTTTTCTTTTAAAACCCCTAAAATTTTCTTCAAATCAATATTTTACTTTCACTATGATAAGGGATTAGTTCCCTAATAGCCACTATCATAGAGCTTGTCAGTCATGTTAGTTACCGAGACCAAAAGGCCCCGCAATGTCAATGTCTTTCAGGCCGCTGCGATCTTGTATGGAGATTGGGGCACAAGCAAGGCCTATGTCATTGGTTTGGCTTTTGCTCTTGCCGGCTATAGCTGTGTTTGGTTAATTTTTGCTGTTTGTATCCTGATGATTCTCGTGGGCTATAACTATATCTCTATCTGCAAGTTTAGTCCAACTGGAGGAGGGGTTTATACTTCCGCCCGTAAACACTCCGAAGTCTTAGCTCTTGTTGCTGCCTTTTTTCTTGTTGCCGATTATATCATTACTGCTGCTATCAGCTCTTTAGCTTGTTTTGAATATTTGGGAGTGGAATATCCCGTTTATTGGGCCATTGGTTCTATTTTATTGATTGGAATCGTTAACTTTTTTGGGCCCCGTCATTCAGGAAATTTGGCCTTAGTCATTGCAATGTTAACGGTATTTGTCGTTGTCGTTTTAGGCATTTTATCTATTCCATATATCGGCTATGCAGTTCATCATATTCAGCCCCCAGAACCTGGGGTATGGAAAAATTGGACGGACTTTGTGGGAATCATTGTTGCTTTATCTGGAATAGAGGCTATCGCCAATGCTACAGGAGTCATGCGTCTTGATCCAGGAAGCACTGAAAGTCAACCTTCTGTCCACTATATATCGAGAAAAGCCATTCTTTGGGTAATGGTCGAGGTTTGCTTTTTTACAGCTTTTTTTGGTTTTATGGTTAATGCTTTGCCCGGTCTTAGAGTCGTCGATGATCAAGTGTTGAGCCCTGATAATCAACATATCCGAGATTCCATGCTACGTTATATGGGGGAATACTTCGTTTCTCATTTTTGGGGAGGAGAATCGCTTGGATATCTCTTTGGGGCCATTGTAAGTCTTGTTTTTGGAGTTTTGCTTCTTTCAGCTGTCAATACTGCAATGGTAGCGCTAGTTTCACTTCTTTTTGTAATGTCCAGAGATGGAGAAGTCCCCGAATCCTTTCAATCTCTGACACCTTTTGGCGTTCCTCGTTATCCTTTACTCATTACAATGATCATGATCATTGTCATTTTAATTTTTGTCCACGATGTGGCTGCTCTTGCTAATCTTTATGCAGTGGGTTTTATAGGAGCAATAGCCACTAATTTGGGAGCAAACGCTTCTGACAAATCTCTCTCAATGACTAAAACCGAACGTTATCTCATGTGGATCACTTTCGTCATATTAATTGCAATTGAAGTGACTTTGTTCATTAGTAAACCTGATGCAAGGCGTTTCGTGATTTCATTTGTTGCCTTAGGATTATTGTCACGCATGCTGGTCGTAGAGCATCGTCAAAGGCAATGGGCCGCTAAAAAAGTTAAATTGCGTCATGCTTCACTATTTACAGATGATACGCGCGTTCCTTTACATGAAGGAGCTATTTTATGTGCAATTCGTACAGTTGGAAAAACACTCAACTTCGCTCTTCAGGAAGCTAAACAATATCATCAACCCCTCTATATCCTCTTCATAAGAGAACAAAAAATTATCACTGAAGAAGATCGTAACCGTACTTGGCTAGATGATGAAGAGGCCTGTAAAATTTTTGATTACGCTAAAGACAGTGCATCAGAAATCGATATGAAATTCTTTTATGAGGTCAGTGATTCGCCTGTTGAAACAATTGCCCGTATGGCAGAAAAACTGCACGTCTCGCGTCTCATTCTTGGACGTCCAAGGCATAGTGTCATGCTTCAACTTTTGCGCGGCAATATTGCGCAAGAAGTTGCAGAAGTCCTACCACCAGATATTGACCTCCTCGTTATTTCATAAAATTTTTAGTTTTAATTTTGTTTTTATTGTAAATCAATAAATCAATTGATTATAATAACAATTTATTATTAATTAAAATAATTAGCGTGGTTTTATGGAAATTAATTTAAATTATTTTAAAATTGTTAATAACGATACATATTCAGATCTTGCATCGAGCAATGATTTAATTGATAAGGCAAAAATGCGTCTTATTGATTGGCTGCAACCTATTTCTGGACCTGTTGATGCAGAGCAAATTGAAATGATTAATGATGAATGGATGACGTGGCTTGATACATCTATGGGATGTCCTGTTCCAGGAATGTTATATGCACAAGTCGAAGTTTCAGGGCATCGCATTCAATTTAACTATCAAGGCAAAACTTATACTGTTCATATCAATTTAGAAGGGACAAGTATTGTAAGCCCAGATTTTATACCATCCGGAATTCTTCCAAACTCTAGAAATGACGCTCTTTCCATATTTGACTTATGTGCAAAAATGGCCAAAACTCCTTCTCATTCAGCAGATGGCCAGCAAGCGAGGGAAGAAGAGCAAGATTGTCTGGATGTGAAAAACAGCATTTAAATGCTCGCCAATCTAAACAGCCTCTGTGTAAAGGTGGCAAGCTGTAAAATGACGCGGTTTTACTTCTTGCCAAACAGGTTTAATCGATTGACATTTTGTTTGAGCCTGAGGACAGCGGTCATAAAAGGGGCATCCCTGAGCTGAACGTGAACGGTTAGGGATGCTATCTTTAAGAAAAATGCGCGAGCGTTGATGTTCTTGCAATGGATGAGTTGATAAAATAGCTGATACAAGTGCTTGGGTGTAGGGATGAAGAGGTTGTTCATAAACTTCACCGCTTGGGCCCCATTCGACGATTTCTCCTGAATACATAATAGCCAAGCGTTGTGCCAAATAACGCAAGATAGAAAGATCATGAGAAATAATTAGATAAGCTAACTGTTCTTCTTGATGCAACCGAGCTAAAAGGTTAATAATTTGTGCTTGAACTGAGACATCTAAAGCTGAAAAAGGCTCGTCGCAAATGAGAAGGCGAGGATTAAAAGCCAAAGCACGGGCGATAGCAATCCGTTGTTTTTGTCCACCGCTAAGTTCATGTGGTAATCGTTTTAAATAGTTTTCCGATAGACCGACTTGATTAAGCAAAGCAATCAAGCGTTTGGAGCGTTCAATTCCTTGATCTAGTCCATGAACAACGAAAGGTTCAGCTAGTATTTCTTCTACTGTAAAACGAGGACTGAGGGAAGCTGCAGGATGTTGAAAAATCATCTGCATTTTGCGGCGCCAAATTCGAGATTGATCGGCTGTTAAACGGCGAATGTCTTGTCCTTCAAAAAAAATTGACCCCTCTGTTGGCTCAAGCAGGCCCATCAATAATTTGCCTATTGTTGATTTACCACAACCGCTTTCTCCTCCTAATCCCAGAATTTCTCCTGGATATAAAGAAAATGAAACATTTCGAACGGCATAAAAAGTTTGTTTTCCTAAACGAAATTTTTTTGATAAATGTTGGATTTGAAGTAATGGAGTTGTCATAATACCTCCTTAGGGACTTGTGGCAACCAACAGAGGATTTTTCCGCTTTGTGTTTTTTCCAATGGGGGATTTTGCTTCTGACAGATGTTCATGGCGAAGGGACAGCGAGGAGTAAAAGCGCATCCAGAAGGTCTTTGGTGTAAAAGCGGAGGAGTGCCTTCTAAACAGGCAAGTGATTGATTGTTTGGTTTTTCCAAACTGCGTCGTGATTGTAAAAGAGCTTTCGTATAAGGATGTTGAGGCGAATTAAAAATGGTTTCAATAGAACCTGTCTCGACTAATTGACCTGCATACATCACCATGACACGTTGACAAGATTTGGCTACAACTCCTAAGTCATGAGTAATGAGTAAAATGCTCATGCGTTCTTCTTTTTGCAAAAGAAGTAATAGATCAAGAATTTGAGCTTGTACGGTCACATCTAAAGCTGTAGTCGGTTCATCAGCAATGAGTAATGAAGGTTGACAAATCAAAGCCATTGCGATAAGAACACGTTGTTTCATTCCCCCGCTCATTTCGTGAGGATATTGTTTCATTCGTTCACGAGCATCTCGAATTCCAACACGGTTTAGCCATTGAATGCCTTTTTCAAAAGCTTTTTTGCGATTCATCTTTTGATGATAACAAAGACCTTCAATTAATTGATTGCCAATTGAAAGTAAAGGATTTAAAGCAAGAGCTGGATCTTGCAAGATTAAACTCAAACGTGTTCCTCGAAGATGAGTTAATTGCTTTGATGATTGGGAAAGCAAGTTTTGACCTTCAAAAATCATTTGCCCATGTAATGCATAAGTGGAAGGAAGAAGTCCTAAAATAGCCGAAGCTGTCAAACTTTTGCCACATCCTGATTCTCCAACAAGGCCGACAATTTCTCCTGGATAGATAGAAAAAGAAATATCATGAAGGAGATGAAGAGGTTGCATTTGATTAAATAATGTGAGATGAAGGTGTTTGACTTCAAGGAGAGGAGAGGTCATACAAGGCCTTCTTGATGAGATCGATCAAAAGCAACTTTTAAGCCCTCTCCAATTAAATGGAATGCAAGCATGGTTTGACTAATGAAAAGAGCCGGAAAAAAAATCCGCCAAGGATAAAACTGTAAAGCGGGGAGTCCTTCATTTGCCATTGTTCCCCAACTTGCTAGAGGTGCTTGAATGCCAAGCCCTAAAAAACTTAAAAAAGCTTCTGCAAAGATAGCAGATGGAACGGTTAATGTTAATGTAATCAAAATAGGGCCCATTGCATTAGGTAATAAATGAATAAAGAGCAAACGATGTTGGCTAGCTCCCAAAGCTTTAGCAGCCATAATATAATCCATTTCTTTTAGAAGAAGAATTTGTCCTCTTACGATACGTGCCATTGTAATCCACCCTGTCAAAGTAATGGCAATTAAAAGAGAAGAGAGGCCTGATCCTAGAACGACTGTAAGAAGAATAACAATGAGTAAGTAAGGCAAAGAGTAAAGGATATCTGCGCAGCGCATCAAAACTTCATCGAGTCGTCCTCCTATAAGTCCCGAAACTCCTCCCCATAAAATTCCTATTCCCAAATCAATGAGGGCAGCAAGCAATCCAACACTTAAAGAAATTCTTGCTCCATACCAAATGCGAGTGAAAATATCTCTGCCTAAATCATCGGTTCCAAACCAAAATTGAGCAGAAGGTGGTTGATTTTTGAAAGCTAAATGCAAACTGTCATATGGATAGCCGCTTAAAGAGGGACCAATGACAATCATGATTAAAATGGGTAATAGTAGAATAACTCCTGCTCGTCCTAAGGGATGCTGCCAAAAACGTTGCCAGGCGTTGGGATTTTTAGGAAGAGAAGAAATATCAGAAACAGCATCTATCATTACATTCATTGGAAGCCAGTTCTGATGGTGAGAAGAATGCATCTTATTTTTCCTTTGCTATCAGTCGAATGCGAGGATCCCACATGCCATAAAGAATATCTACTAAGAAGACAGCTCCCAGTAAAATCAAACTGTAAAACAATGTTAATCCCATAATTAAAGGATAATCGCGATGAGCTACACTATTAATAAACCACTGTCCTAAGCCAGGAATACTAAAAATTTTTTCGATCACAAAACTTCCGACTAATACATTCGCCAAAAGCGGGCCTAAATAACTTAAAACGGGTAAAAGTGCATTACGCAGAGCATGGCGCCATAGCCAGAGAGTTAAAGGCAAACCTTTAGCCCGAGCTAACTTAATATAATCCATCTGCAGAACTTCTAATAAACCTGTACGAGTTAGGCGAGTAATAAAAGCCATAGGAGCAGCTGAAAGTGCCAAAGAAGGAAGAATTGTCTGACTAAAAGAACCCCAGCGTGCTAAAGGGAATAAAGGAAGATAAATGGCGAGAGTATATTGTAAAAGCGCAGCTAAAATAAAGCTCGGAATGGCAATTCCAGAAGTTGTTAGAAGAAGAATAATGCGATCTTGCCAACGTTGGTAGTAGAGGCTAGAAAAGGTCCCCAAGCAAATTCCAAAGATAAGCGCCATGATAAAAGCTTGTAGGCCTAGCCAAGCTGAAGTTTCAAATCCCTCTTGAATAATGCTATTAACGCTGCGACCAGGATATTTAAAGGAATACCCAAGCTTGCCGTGCAACAAATCTGATAGGTAGTTGCGGTATTGGATGTACCAAGGGCGGTGGAATCCATATTGTTGACGCAAAGACTCATGCATATCATGACGCAATGTTTGTTCTTCGCTGAATGGATCCCCAGGAATCATTTTCATAAGAAAAAAAGTTAAACTGGCGATAACAAATAAAGCGCAAGAAAATGCCAATAGTTTTCTTATCAAATAAGTTAACACAGTCAACATCCTTTAGAATAATAGAATGCCATATTTTGCTGCATATAGCTAGTCGCCTGCCGTTATCGCTGCAAGGTGGCTGAATACATGATTTTAATATGCTAAACCTATTTCGGATTAGCTTCTATATAAGCATTCTTAAAATCTAAATATCCTAGTTCTGAGAAATATACACCTTTTACAGAAGGCTTTTTCACATAATTATAGGAAGCGTAAAACAAGGGGATAATGGGCATTTCTTCAATAATGATTTTCTCAGCGTCTTTTAGATAATTTTCTCGTTCTGAATACTTTGTTGTTTGAGTTGATTGATCAAGTAGAGCAATATATTGAGAATTTTCCCATTGCGTATTGTTTGTGCCGTTTCCTTTTAATTTAAAAATTTCTAAAAATGAAATAGGATCGCGAAAATCCGCAAACCAAGATCCAATTCCTATTTGGTAATCATGACTTTTTAAGCGATCATAATAGACTTTTGCTTCGGTGCTTTGCAAGTTGACATTGATCCCTAAGCATTCTTTCCATTGCTGTTGAGCAACTTGAGCGATTTTATGTGCTCGCTCTCCTGAAGCATAATAAATGGAAACAGGTGGGAAATTGTTTAAAGTTAATTGTTGCTCTTCCATAGCTTCTTGAAACATTTGACGCGCAAGAGAAGTGTCATGGTCTTGAAAAAGTGGTTGTTTTTGAATAAAAGAAGGAGGAATAATTCCTAGAGCTGGAATTTGATTTCCTTGTAAAACATGTTCGACCAGGTCGCTACGGCTAAGAGCCAAAGCAAAGGCTCGGCGCATTTTAGCATGTGTAAATGGAGGGCGTTCTGTGTTGATGCGGAAAAGATAGACGCCTGCTGCGGGACTGATCTCTAATTGACCTTGCTTTTTCAAAGATGCTAAAGCATCTGTTGAGATAGTGGAAAGAGGAGAACCAGTCCAATCAAGCTCTCCTCTTTGGAAAAGATGCAATGCGGTCGGATTATCCAATACTACTAAATGAATCCGATGGAGACGAATGTTTTTACTATCCCAATAATGAGGATTGGGAATAGCCGTCAATTCATTATGACGGCTCCATTTTTCCAATTGATAAGGTCCATTTGTTGAGATTTGAGATTCATTTAAAGGATTAGAGTCATTAGAAAATTGAAGAACAGAAGGATGAACGGGATAATAAAAATGAGTGGCTGTTAAATGCAGAAAATAAGGAGTAGCTTGTTCAAGCTGAACAATCAATGTGGAATCATCTTGTGCATAAACGCCAATCTCTTCCATCGAAGCACGTCCTTCTTTTGCGGCTTGTGCTCCCTTAATAGGATATAATTGATAGGCATTAGGGCTTGGAAATTGGGGATTTAATAAGCTTTTCCATGTTTTCTCAAAATCATAGGCTGTGACTGGCTGTCCATCTGACCAAGCACTGTTTCGTAATTTAAAAGTATAGGTTTTTTGATCAGGAGAAATGGTAACAGCCTCTGCTATGGCAGGAGCAGGCTGTCCATTTGCTTGCGGGCGCATGAGGCCTTCATAAAGCATATGGATGACAGTTGCTGTCGCTAAATCGCGGACTTTCCTAGGATCTAAAGTTTGAGGATCGCCTTCGCAGCTAATTTTTAAAGTTGAAGAAGTTTGAGCGATAGGCTCGTGTTTGCGACAAGCCGTACAAGCAAGTAAGCAAAAAGGAATTAAGCAAAGTTTGAGCCATTTAATCCACATCCTTATTCTCCTTTTAGCAATCAAAATAATTTTTAAAATAAAATACACGAAGAGATTAACTGTTATAAGAAATTATCAGATAACAAGAAAGAAAAAATGAGTAAGGATAAATTAAGAAGATCATTATGATCATCTTAAATAGATTGCCATTTTAGAGGAATTATGACTCATCAAGCTTGCGTCTCCTTACCAGTCCTTAATCTTTACGCTCAACCTCATGCAGCAAGTGAAGTGGTTTCTCAAGCTTTGTATGGATGGAATGTTTTAGTCTTAGAAGAAAGCAAAAATTTTTATTACATTCAAACATCAGATGGGTATCAAGGGTGGGTAGAAGCTCAAGGTCTTATTCCTCTTCCTGCTTCATGGAAACAATCTAGGATGTTAAAAGTGATGTATAATGCTGTGCCTGTTTATCCCGCTCCACATGTGAAATATAAACCCTTACAAATTTTACCTTTTGAAGTAAAACTGCCGGTTTTAGCAGAGCCGGTTGATGAGGAAAGACGTTGGATTCAAGTCGAAGTCATAGAAGGGACAATAGGATGGATTCAAAGAGGGCATATTTCTTTTGATTTTTCTGCTTTATCCATGGTGCAAATGCTTGAATTAAGCAACCAGTTTTTAGGATTGCCTTACATTTGGGGTGGAACTTCTAGTTTTGGTTATGATTGTTCTGGATTTATTCAAATGTTATGGAGACAAAGAGGAGTGTATTTAGCTCGCGATGCAAGACAACAAATTCAGGAAAAGATTTGTTTTTCCATTCCAAAGGAGCATTTAGAACCAGGTGATTTATTATTTTATGGTTCGTCTGAAAAAGATATTCGACATGTTGGACTTTATTTAGGTAATCAAATTTTAATTCATGCTTCTGTTAAGCCTATCCCTATCGTCCAAAAATCTCATTTAGATGATCCTAGTTTAAGTCAGCGCTTTGCCTATCAAACAGCAAGACGCGTGTTGTTAAAGTAGTTAAATGTACTACAAAGCTTTAAACCTTAAAGGAGAGATGCTATGAAAAATATTTGCTGGCTGCTTGGACTTTTTTTATTGCTAAGTCAACAAGCTCTTCTAGCTGATGAATTAAAGCAACAAGGAAATCCTCATATAGATGATAAAACAAAACAAACTCTTATTCAATTGGCTTGCGAGGCACGAAAAAAAGCTTATGCTCCATATTCTCATTATTCAGTAGGTTCAGCCTTATTAACAAATCAAGGAGAAATTTTTCAGGGATCTAATATTGAAAATGCTTCTTATGGACTCGCCTGTTGTTCTGAGCGTGTAGCAATCTTTAAAGCTGTATCTGAAGGCATTACAGATTTTGTCGCCATCGCGATTGCAACAAAAGATGGTGGATTTCCTTGCGGAGCTTGCCGTCAAGTTCTCAATGAGTTTAGTCCAAACTTAATAGTCTTGATTACGAACGAAAATGGCCATTTACTGCGTGAAACAAGACTATCTACGCTTCTACCAGACGCTTTTGGTCCCCATAATTTAGATTAACGATCTTGTCTCTTTTACTTAAAATATCTCTTCAAATGCCCCTCAGATTTACCTAGGGGCATCACTTTAATTATTTCATCAAACTTTTCTTCTTGAAATTTCTTTTACTTTCACAGGATTTTATCCTGGTTGAAGTCCACTCAAAAATGAACAAATATATTTACAGTTATAATTAATCCTCTTTTAATTTCACCTTAATAAATAATTAATCGCTGTGTGTTTAAAATGTAGGCAATAAATTAAATTCAGTGTTTTTAAAACACATTATGAATTTTAAAGAAATAATAAATAAAAATAATAAGGGATAATAAAATGCAAGCAGTATCTTCTCCAACTCATTCAATTGTTAATGCGATGCAGTCGGTAACTACTCAGCCAGGTGCTTCGAAGAAAACAAAAAAAGCTTGGTCAAAATTAGATTTTAATACTTTTCAGCCTATGCAAACTGTTCAGAAGCCTTTATTGAGCGAAGATTTATTGGATCGCATGGAATCGGCTTTAAATAGCTCTAAATTGGAAGAATCTTTGACACCTATCGTTCGTCCTGAAGCAAAGAAATCTATTAATGGGAACTATAAGGGTGTTCAATACGTCTGTGCGAGTAATGTGAGAGATAAAGTTCTTTTCTCGCAACTTTCTATCAGTGATTACAATAAAGTAGGAAATACCGATGTTCCTCTCGATGAATTAGCGGATTCAATGTTTATTGAATTTCGTAAAGGAATTAAGCGTCATGACGATGGTGCTCTTGACATTGTGCAAAATCCAGATGGAACATATACATCTTTAGATAATAGAAGATTATTCATCTCCTACAAAATTGGTGAGTATGATCGCTATTATGGAATTTGGGTTCGCGTCCATCACTCTAACGATCCCTTGGAACCTGGTTTGCAAAAGCGATTTTTAGGTGCTAAAAATTGGGGTGCAGCAGCTGCTATCCGTGTAAAAAACAGTGGTGAGGATAATCCTAATATTTATGGATTCAATGAATATCCAACTATTTACGATGAAGGAAAGAAAAAGTCATCTAAAATTGCTTTAACTATAAAGGGGTGCGATTTATCTTCCTTACATCCAGACGATGTAGAGAAATTGACAAAATTGCCAAAGAATATTAACGGAACCGTCAATATTTAATTCTTATCTCATCAATCATTTGCATATAAGATGGCCACTAAAAGTGGCCATTTTTTTTGATATGTCTTTCTAATTTTAAATTTCTTGGATGAACTTGTTCATGATGAGAATGAGAATGTGTTCTATGATTTAGCTATTACAGAATTCGTTTGAACATGCTCGTCCTCTAACTCAAATCTAGACTCCGCTTAAAGTTTTAAAGAATTCAGTTTCGCAGGAATCACGTTGAAACAGAAATTTTTTAAGAGAATTTAATGTTGGAATTATCTATTCAGTGAAATTTCTTGAGTTTATCGCATGCAAAATTTAAAACTTACCATTCATGTTAAAAGTTTTTATGTGCGGAAAGCTTTTGAGATGATTTTAAACGGGTTTTAGATTCCATTGAGTGTCGAGTGTTGGTAGAAAGTGTTTCTTCTTTGTTTTGCTCTGCAATAGTTTTGTTGATGGCTTGCTTTATGGGGGAGAGCTTGGTTAAGGCACTTATTTCCTTTTGTTTTGAATTACTTGATAATTTTGAAAGCTGAGACGGAAGATTCTCAGTGGCGTTATCTATAATTTTTGACAATTCTTCATGGCATGAAGACAAAAAGACGGGACTTTCCTGGCATAATTGAGCTAACTTAAGAGTGCCTTCAATCGATCCTTGAGCAGAACACCATAGCCAAATCTGAGATTCTTTTTTCTTGTCGCTTTCGCTGACATGCTTCAAGAGTTTTGGTTCTCTTTTAATGAATTCAGCGGCAATATACTGAGTTCTTCTAACTTGAAATTTATCAGGAACGGAATTGGCTTCTACAATATTAACATTGAGGCTATCAATCAGCATTTTACTAAGCGTATCCTTAAGATCCGAGGTCCCAATCAAATGGAAATATTCACTTGTTGATTTCAGATCTATTGCTTTACAAATGCTTTGATTATCCGCTTGAAAACATCGGAGTGCAAAATAGTGGACTTTTTGAACAGTAAGCTGTGTGTAGGGATCTATAAGCGTTGTATTTGAGTTATTGGCATTCGTACAGTAAGTGGCAAAGTAAGAGGCGTCATAAATCTTATAGCTTGTGCCTTTATCTTTTGTTTCTAATTCTGCAATTGCAATGCTGTAATACGGCATACACGCTTTTTGGGCTCGTTCTACCTCTTCTGCATAGCTAAGGCAAGATAAAGGATCGGTTTCAGTTAAATCAAGAGATTGAGGAAAATCTGCTGGGTATGAATGATTACAAAAATTAAACGGAATAACCGTCGTATTAAGCCCCATTGATTCCCTCCATAAATATAAGTAAGAAATTATTATAAGCGATAAAAATAATTTAAGTAAACAAAATAATTATTTTAATTATTAGTAACAATCAAATCAAGATAGTATAGTGTTGTTGTTTTAAAAACTAATATAAAAAGAATTAAAGATTAAAAAATTCAACCCTCTTTAAGGAGGGCTGAAATTTGGATGGATGGAGAGGAGGCAAATACTTGCCTCCTTCCTGAGGTAGAAAATTTAAGGTTTATTGTCGTCAATAATTTCAACTTCAGCTTCTTCAATGTCATCTGGTCCTTTTCCACCTTGTTGACGTTGTTGTTGTTGTTGCTGTTGTTGTTGACCACCTGTAAAAGAAGAGCCACCGCCTGTGGATCCTCCACCTGGATGACTATGCTCTCCTGCGCTGCCAGCTCCAGCTTTGGACATTGCTTCTCCAATGTGCTGCATGCTACGATCAAGTTCTTCTTTAGCAGCGCGGATACGTGCGATATCTTGTCCCTCTAACGCTTTTTTCAAGGCATCAATTTTTCCTGAAACTTCGCTTGCGATGTTCTGAGGAATTTTATCTTTATATTCGTTGAGAGCTTTTTCGGCTCGGAAAGCAAGAGCATCTGCTTCATTTCTTGCTTCCACATCTTCTTTGCGTTTCTTATCTTCTTCGGCATGCAATTCAGCATCGCGAACCATGCGTTTAATTTCTTCTTCTTGCAAGCCAGATTGAGCTTCAATACGGATTTTTTGTTCTTTACCGCTTGAAAGATCTTTAGCAGAAACGTGCAAAATACCATCTGCATCAATGTCAAAAGAAACTTCAATTTGAGGCATGCCTCGTGGAGCAGGAGGAATATCTGTTAAGTCAAAACGTCCAATTTCCTTATTGTCATTGGCCATCTTGCGCTCACCTTGCAAAACGCGGATGGTGACAGCAGGTTGATTATCGGCTGCTGTAGAGAAAATTTGTTTTTTCTGAGTAGGAATTGTCGTATTGCGTTCGACCAATGGAGTCAAGACTCCACCTAAAGTTTCGATACCTAATGTTAAAGGATTGACGTCAAGCAACAAGACATCTTTGACAACGCCTGTTAAGACTCCGCCTTGAATAGCAGCTCCTACAGCGACAACTTCATCAGGATTGACGCCTTTATGTCCTTCTTTGCCGAAAATGGATTTTACCATTTCTTGAACAGCTGGCATACGGGTCATTCCACCTACCAAGATCACTTCTCCGATATCATCTTTAGATAAACCAGCATCTTTCAAAGCCTTTAAACATGGTTCACGAGTACGTTCGATTAAATTGTGTGTTAAGTTTTCCAATTTAGAGCGGGTTAAAGTAAGTGCGAGGTGTTTAGGGCCTGTTGCATCCATTGTGATAAATGGTTGATTGATCTCTGTCGATTGGACGCCGGACAGTTCAATTTTTGCTTTTTCTGCTGCATCGCGTAAACGTTGGAGAGCCATCTTGTCATGGCTGAGATCAATGCCATGCTCTTGACGGAATGATTCAATAATCCACTTAAGAATTTCATTGTCGAAGTCGTCTCCACCTAAGTGAGTATCGCCATTTGTAGAAAGAACTTCAAAAACACCATCGCCGATTTCGAGGATGGAAATATCAAAGGTTCCTCCACCTAAGTCGAATACAGCAATTTTCTTATCTGTTTTTTGTTTGTCAAGACCGTAGGCAAGAGCAGCTGCTGTGGGCTCTGGAATAATGCGCTTCACGTCAAGACCTGCAATGCGTCCCGCATCTTTTGTTGATTGACGTTGAGAGTCATTGAAGTAAGCTGGAACAGTAATGACTGCTTCAGTTACTTTTTCACCCAAGTAAGCTTCAGCTGTTTCTTTCATCTTAATGAGGATCTGTGCACCCACTTCTTCTGGTGTAAGCATTTTGCCTTGTACTTCAAAAACGGCATCGCCATTGCCATTATTAGTGACTTTATAAGGCACAATTTTAGCTTCGTTGACAACTTCTTGATGTTTCCGGCCGATGAAGCGTTTAGAAGAAGTAATGGTGTTTTCAGGATTAGTAACAGCCTGACGTTTAGCTGGAATACCGACTAAACGTTCATTTCCTTTATAAGCAACGACAGAAGGTGTTGTACGTGTTCCTTCAGCAGAGGCTATGACTTTAGGTGTTCCTCCCTCCATTACGGCGACGCAGGAGTTAGTAGTTCCTAAGTCAATTCCAATGATGTGACCTTTTTTTTGACCTTTTGTTTGACTCATGTCAAAACTCCCTATTAAAATTAAATGTTTTCGTTTGAATTGTTTTCTTGAGACGGCGCGGGTTGTTTAGTTTTAGCAACTTTAACGCGAGCAGCTCGAATTGTGCGATCCCCCATTCGATAGCCCCGCACGCTCTCTTCAATAATTGTGCCAGGTGGCTGATCCATTGTCTCTACCATTTCCACGGCTTCATGATCATGTGGATTAAATGGTTTTCCCAAGGATTCAATTGCTGTAATGCCATTTTGTGCCAACACATCTTTAAATTGAGCTAAAATCATTTGAAATCCAAAGGCCCAATTTCTGACTTCATCAGACATTTCTTGTGCGAAGCGCAAAGCATTTTCAAAATTGTCAATAGGGCGAAGAAAATCTGCGATTAAATTTTCCACAGCATAGCGAGTCATTTCTTGTCGCTCTTTTTGCAAACGTTTGCGAGCATTTTCAGCATCAGCTAACAAGCGTAAATATTTATCTTTATATTCAATGACTTCCTTTTGGAGGGCTTTCAGCTCTTCATCTGTGACTAAAATTTGTTTAGGTTTAACAGATGCTGATTCAAAAGAAGATTCTTCCTGTTTCTCGGGCGTTTCCGATGGTTGTTGATGGTTTCGGTTTGCCTTTTTGGATGATTCTTGATCTTGATCAACCATATTTCTTCTCTCCTCTTCTCTTACTTAAATCTTACTGGATTAAACACGGCACCTTTCCTGGCAGAATTTTTCATAAGATCGCTGATTGCTTTATCAAAAGTCTAAAAAAAGAGATTAATAAGCTCTTAAACATTTCCTGAACGCTTGTCTTCTAATAAAATAAGACGGGATTGTCCAATAAGCCGATTTTCTTCTTGTTGTAAATAGACTTTTCCTGCCTCAGGTTGGCGGAAACTAATTTTAAATTTATAAACATTTCGAGTTAAAGTCTCGCTGACGCTCTCAGAAAAAAGACGCAATGTACTAAATAACGTACGATAAGGCACTCGTGTCGGTCCCAATAACCCGACAGCCCCCACAGGTTTGTGATTAATATAGTAAGGAATCGCAATCACAGAGCAATTGGGGTCTGCTACGTAAGTTCCTAAATCATCTCCAATCCAAAATTTTAAACAATCTAATGCAGTGCATTCTTTGAGTAAAAGGCGCATACTATGAGCATTTTCAAACAAAGCTAGCCCGCTTGCTAAGGCACTCGCGTCCTGAAATTCTGTATAAGCAAGTAAATGAGAGAAACCTGTTCGATAAATATCTTCATTAATAAAAGTCGAATACCCAACAATATACCGTAGCATTAACTCATTATAAATTTTTTGCCCAATGGCTTCTTCCCCGGCTTCTAAATTCTCTGGTTGTCCAAGCCCCGTTAACCGCCAATGAAAATAATGTTCAATTCGCTTAATTGCAAAAGAAGACAACTTTTCCGAGACATGTAAAATTTCTGTATGCACAACGCCAAAATCTGTAATCAACACGCAAAGGCAGCGAAATGCATCCAAAGCAACTAACTTTAAATCCACCACAAAATCATGATCAAAACGCGGTGCAGATAAAAACACGGCGCATTGACTGATCTGACTCAGACTTTCTGCCGCTTCTTGTAGAAAAAGCGTGATTTCACGTGAATCAAATTCACGCAAAGAGCGAAAAATATCTTTTTTTAATTCAATAGGATCTTCATGAAGAAAACTCTGCGCATAAACTCGATAAGCAGAATAAGTCGGAATCCGCCCGCCTGACGAATGCGATTGGGTCAAATAGCCCGCTTCTTCTAAATTGGCAAAATAATTGCGAATCGTTGCAGAACTTAAATCTCCAAAACCAGCCTCTTTTAAAGTATTCGATCCAACAGGTTTGCCGGTTTGAATGTAATAATCTACTAATCCCAATAATACCTTGCGCTCGCGATCTTGCTTCCCTATGCGCTTAATCGAAACTGGTTTCCAGGTCTTCAACTGTTTATCCTCCCTATTCGTTTTTTATTATAGGATGAGAAACTCTATTCCGTCAATAAATTTAGCACTCACCTTGTTTGAGTGCTGATTTTAATGAGTTAGCTCTCCTCCTGCTAAGATAAGCGGTAAAATATCAACGATAGAAGGAGACCAATCTAATCCTTTTTTATAGACCATATGAGAAGCTAGATGGCAAGCAATCACTGCTTTTTTATGGTGGTCGGGGATTTCGTTGAGTAATTCAATGGCAAATTGAGTGCGTAAAGTGGGAAGGCAATAATCCAAAAAGCAGCGAATCATGGGATCTTGAAAACTAGAGGATAGGGGCAAAAAATCTAGGTAGTCCAAAAGCTGATAGGTGTATTGATTAATGCGTTCCGAGAGGCGGTCAGAGATAGAGGTTAAAAATTCGCCAGTTTGTTTATGAGTGCGTAAGAGGAGGTCGGCTTCATAAGAGGCATAAAGTTTTAACCGATCTAAAATCTCTTCAACTAAAGTTTGTTTATAGTTAAGAAATGTTTGTTCATCGAGGGCTAATCCGCAGAGAACTTCAAAAGAAGAGCAAATGACGCCTCCTTTATTAGCGGAACTATCTTTAATGATGAGAACGCCTTTTTCTTCTAAAAAACGTCGAGCTTTGGCATTCAGATAAAGGTTAGCCCCCTCAATGATTGCACGAGAAGTCGGTTTACCTGCAGAGTCCAAAAATTCTTCAATATTCGTTTCATTTAGAGTGCGCGGACGTCCGCCAGCTGGAATAAAAACGTCTGTTTTAGCTTGATGAACATTATAGCGCAGCAAATGATTCGTATCACTTCCTGATAACCAATCTTCAACCAAGTGATCTCCCACTTTGCGCCAGCATAAAGTCTCTTGAATATAAGCGGAAGGATAGCGCCTTCGAGCTTTATCGACTAAAAATCCACCTGAAGAAAGCTTTTCTGGAGGATAATGGCTAATTCCTTTGGTTTGGTAAAATAGGTCTTTAATGATGGATAAGTCAAGGCCTTGATCGTCATGAATGGTCCCTGTTCCGTCTGTTAATGCGATCACTTTGGCTGTATGAGGATAAAGATGATAAAGATTCAGAAGCTGATTGCCGGCGACATCTCCATCTGGGCCGCCTGACATTTTGACTGTAAAAATATCTTTTTCGGGGTGAATTCCCATATATTCAAGGACTTTATGCATGTAGACATTTACGCCAAGCGAAGTCACTCCGTATTCTTTGTGGTTGATTCCTCCAACGGGTTTGCTAGAAATGAAAGCTCCTCCAGGCTTATAGTGATACTTTTTACTGAAATTGGCAATCCATTCGATCATGGAATCATGCATATTTTCATCTGGCCCTAAATAAATATATTCTGGACGCTTCCAGTAATCGACGATGAATCGTGCTCGGATCTTACCATCTGGATCGCAGTTGACGATGGTTACTAGACTATCTACAAAGGCTCTTTGGGATTGATAGAGATATTCGAGTTTTTGTTCTTGTCGGAAAGCTGTAATTCTTTTCTCAATTTCGGTTGCGTCAATTTTTAACCATTCAAGTTCTTTTTTGAGAATTGGAGATTCAAAATCAATCAAACTAAAGGGTTGAAGAAAAATAACCCCTTTAGCACCTCCTTCAGGAATATCTTTGTTTTTTTTATGTTGTGTCCACGCTAAATGGTAGCATTCTGAAAAGACATGATTGCGCTCAGCAACCATTTGTTCGATTTGTTCAGGATAAATCGTCCGTAGACCTCCTCGAGCAAGGTCTTTAAAGCGAATATGAAAACCAAAGAAATTCATGCCTCGAATGAAAAAGACGGCATAGGGTAATTCTGGGAATTTTTTCGTTCGATCAAACGGAATTTCATCAAGGTATTTAGGGTCTAAACGAAAGCTCAGAGCAGTATAATTTAAACGATAAAAATTGGTTTTCAATGTATGGCTAATGAAATTCATCGCTTGACGCAATACATTTTTGCGGCGAATATCATTGCTTTCTTGTCCCGTGTCTAATTGCGCAACATCTAATAAAAAAATCTTTCGCGCTTCAATAAATTTATCTACATTGCAATGATTAGGATCGAACCGTAGTTTAAAAGCTTCGCAGAGCTGTAAAGTTAATTCTGGATGGCGACAGAGCGCCTCTTCAACATTTTCAATTGTATATAAGTTCGTATCAATATTTGTTAACGCTTGGTGAATAAAAGTCACCATTGCTCTTAAAAGATTTCCCATATTGCCTGAAATAATTCCAGGATCCACCAATTGCTCATCAATTTGATCAAAAGCTTCAAAGTACTTAACAGTGGAAATTTCGCGTAAAAAATCTGGAATATCTGCGACATCCCAAACAGCTTGTCCATTACTGCCGTGCAGACTTAAAGCCATCACAAGCACGCTTTGCTTATTGGAAGGAGTAGTGTAAGTTGCATTCACCCTTTTTACGCTAAGACCATGCCGATAGACTACTCTGGCCAGACGATATAAAAAATTGTGTTTGGGAGTATTACGCCACGCCAGCACGATATACATCGAAGGCAGTCCTTTTTCCTGCCAATGCTCCTCATAGCGGACCTCATATTGGCAATTATCGCGCGTTTGAGCTCGATACAAAAGATTTAGAGCTAAAGCCAAGCGTTCAGGGGGAAGCGCTAGCAAAAAACGGGTATTCATTTTTACTAAGCAAGATTCAAATTCTTCATCGGTAAGAGCAGGATTTTCTTTTTTTAATAATTCACGCAAAGCCTCTTTTGATTCAGTGGGAAAATTTTTTTCGCTTGTTTCCATTGCTTCTGTAAAGTCCATTGTGGCAATACGCAAATGAGAGGTAACCCCTGGAAAAGGAACAGGCTCCTTAGACACATAAGCTTGATAATTCTTAATTCCATAAGAGGTAAAAGGCAGGAGAATGCGTAAATCTGCGTCGGGACTGTCCAAACAAAGACCTATGGCTGCATTTTTACGATTAATAGTTGAAAAGTAGTCTTGAAGATTGAATCCCATTAAACTATGAGTAATGAGCATGAGGTTTTCGCGACTGACTTCTTCAAAAAAAACACGAGGCATTGCCCGCTCGAGCCAAAGGTAATACTCTTGAAATTTTTCTCCCTCGAGTTTGACAGCTTCATTAAGGTCAAAAGAGGAAGTGCTTGCTTTGCTTGAAGGAGGAAGTGTCTCTTGCGTCATAAGCTTTTTTATCCTGTGATTTATAAAGCCTTGATAATCAGTGTGTTTTCGTTTGAGTAACGTCATACTTTCGACTATGTCAAAAGAAATGAAAAAATACAATCATCGTTAAATAAGAGTAAAGAGTTACTCTTTTACTTATTAAAATAAAAAATTGACTTTCGAAAGAGAATTCTGAGATAAAAATGAAGTTTTGAACTTTAAGGATTGAGGGATCAAATTTTTAAATTCAAGGATGAAAGAAATATGAAATATTTATTTTTTACAATTTTTACAGCATCAGTTGCAACGTTAAGTGCATTTTCGAACGAAAGTCTTGATCAACAACATGATCAAGATGCAGTGGGAATCTTGCAGCCTACATTTTCAAATGATTCTCCCTTGCCTCAGGAAAATCTTGAAAGTAGAGCCAGATGCAAAAGTAGAGCCAGATGTAGAAGGCATAGTCATAGTAGTAGTCAAGTAGTAGAATCTTTAGCTTATGGATCGTTTTATCTTTCAATTGTAGATCTTCCTATTGTTGTAGCTCCTGGATCGTTCATTCCTTTTACTAACGTAAGTGCTGCAAATGCGGTTTTTTTGCAAAATGGCTCTATTCTTATTGCTCAGCCAGGCGATTACTTTGTCAATTTTGGAGTCCATTTATTAGCTGATGAAACGGGTCAAGTTGCACTTGCTCTCAATGGAGTTGTTCAACCCGGTTCTAATATTGTTATAGTGACGGGCGAAGGGTCGGGCTCTAACTCTACCATTGTGCATGTTCCCACAGTTCCAGCGTTTTTATCAGTCGTTAATAATGGAGCAACAGCAATTACCCCTATTTCTGGCGATGCAGGTGCGTTCATTGCGTTGGCTCAGTTGAGTGGATCAACGGATTAAAGAAATCAACTCTTCATGGTTAAATCTTACTTATTTAATCAACTGCCTCTTAGCGGGCAGCTGATTAAAAATCTTTAAAATAGCGGATGATTCCATTGATTTAATCTTTGCATCTTCCTATCTACTCTCATTTATTTTCTAAACTTAATTATCTAAAAATTAATAATTATTAATTAAAAACAAGTTGAATTAATGTGTTTGTTGTTTTTTTATCAATTAGAATAATGTTATTTATGTGCAAAAATGTTATATTAGATATAAAGAAGTATGATTTATTTTATAATAAATTCAAACTATTCTGCTTTTCTAATGGTTTAACTGACAAACGTGAGGCAATTATTATGGTAGATGCGATTAGCGGCGACGAGCCAATAGGCAAAATAAGGGAGCCCATCCCTGTTTCGAGAATTGAGGCTGAAGAGGAAGAAGGCGTAGGGCCTAAAGTCGATTCGGGTCTTTCGTCGATTGAAAAAAGCAAAGCTGTTAAGCCCGAGATGATTCCTCCCATGAATGCACCGATTTTAGCCGCTCCTTCCAATATGGAAAGTGTAGCTTTTGCGGTTGCTTCTTTAGATGCAAGTGGACGGCCTATGGCTGAGACGGTGACAAGTTTTGTTCTCAAAGGAGAAGAGATTAAAAATAAGATGTTAAAAGGTTGGATGGAGAATTTGCGAGAAATTGAGGAATATGTCAGGCAGTTATTAAGTTCTCCCGTCTATCAACAATTAGAAGAAATTCGTCGAAAAGGAGATCCCCATTCAGGAGTTGTCTCTGGAGTGCAGGGTGTCACAGCTGCTAATGCTGCCGCGCAGTCTGAACCAGTCGCATTTCTTTCTGCTTTAGATCGTTTGCAAGCGATGGAGAGAGTTCCTACAACAGCTGAAGTTACTGATAGTTCGGCTCCTCAAGATTCTTCGAGAGTTCTAGTGCTTCCTTTAACAGCTGCTCTGCTTGCTGGGGGCTTGGTTGTGGGAACAGAAATTGTTAATGCTGCTAGTCATCCTCTAGGAGGCGCTTTTGAATTAATTGAACGTCTTCAGCCTATTTTTCCACAAGTTTCTATTCAAGATTTGATTCCTGTCATTAATTTAATGGTTGTTGCACCTATTTATTTTAATTCTTGGAATGAAGCTGTGAGTAACATTAGAAGTCGTGAGCGGCATAGTTATGTTCAAACGGCGCAGAACTTTGCCAAAGATGTCATTAAAATTGTGACAGATCCTCATTTTGTAAAAGAAACTTTGATTAAACGGATGAAGGGCACGGATCAATTATCTCCAGAAAATCAAGAACGTTTAACACGCATGCTTAAAGTCGTTCTCATTGGAATTTCTCTTAGTCTTCTTTATTCTGTTGAAGTAGGCAAAGTTCATACTGGACAATCTGGAACAGGTAAGTTTGGTGGAATAGAGCCTGAGGAACTTCGAGATCTACTTTTAGGAAAATTCACTAAGGATCTTGATCCCAATAAGAAACTCACTTTACAAGAAGAATTGACGTTAAGTCTTATCAAACGTGCCCAAGAACAGTTAGAGCCTCTTTCCATTGAAGATCGTACCAAGGCTGCAGATATGCTTCTTGATTACATCACCAAACCGCGTGATCTCGATCCGATGTTGGATCCCGCTAAGGTCTTTGATGAAACGCTTTCTTCAAGTACTTTTACAATTAAAGATAAGCTTCCACTTGATGCTTAGTTTTTGAATTTTTTTATTGTAAAGGACTTGCATGGCAAATGCGGGTCCTTCTTTATTAATAATAGATTTATTTAATTGCTTTTAGGCATTTCTTTCAACAGATGGCCAATGAGGAGCTTGCAGAAGGCCTCCCAATAATTGGCACATATCTAAATGATCTTGACAAGCCATTAATTCTCGACAAGAATGCATGGAAAGTTGTCCACATCCAATATCAACAGTAGACATTCCTGTGAGACAAGACTGAAGGGGCCCAATTGTTGTTCCGCAAGGTATATCATTGCGGCTGACAAATCTCTGTAAGGGAAGTTGTTGCAAACTAGCCATCATTTGAACAGGTAAAGAAGAAAGTGCACTAGTGGCATAGCGTTGTTGAGCATTGCTTTTAAGCACAATTCCTTGGCCTAAGATCGGTTGATGTTGGGCATCATGTTTGTCTGCATAATTAGGATGTAGTGCATGAGCAAGATCAATGGAGATGCAAGTCGAGCGGTTCACAAGACAAAAATAATCTTCTCTTGAACCTTTAAAGCTTTCCACAATGCGTTCTAAAATTTGACTAAAAAAGGGAGATTCTGCTCCTTGAGCAGTATGTGAACCTACTTCTTCGTTATCCCAAAAAATCACCATTTTAATTTCATCTTGCAAAGGATCAGAATGCTTTAATAAAGCTGTTAACGCAGCATGAACGCTTGCTAAACTATCAATACGATAAGCAGCTAAGAAAGATTGTTGATAGCCGACTAAACGGGCTCTTTCTAGAGGATATAAGAAAAGTTCATGTCCTATGAGTTTTTCAAAATTCATTTCTTCTCTCAAAACAGCTTCAATAAATGATGGATGTTTGAAATTATTCTCGATACTTACTAAAGCGTTTAAATGCTCCTGTTTATTGAGCTGCAGACCTTTATCATTGACCTCGCGATCGAGATGAATGGCTAGCTGAGGAATGGTGAGAGGATGATTTTCCAGGCGGACCAATCTTTCTAGGATTTGTCCTTGATGATTTGCGTAGATCACTTGTCCTGCTAATCCTAAATCACGATTGAGCCATGAAGATAAGAGAGGAGAGCCATACACTTCCACTCCTAATACAATGGCATGATGTTTTCTCATTTCTGCTTTAGGCTTCAGTTTGAGGCTTGGACTATCTGTATGTGAAGCTAATAAACGAATGCTCTTTGGCCGCCGTTTAGGAGTAATAAATGCGCAAAGTGAAGTGCCATTGCGGGTGACAACGTAGGTTTGTTCTGGCTGAATATCCCATTTTTCTTGCTCAGATAATTCGATGAATCCTGATTGCTCTAAGCGATTGCGCATTGCAGCAACGGCATGCCATGCGGTTGGGGAAGCGTCCAGAAAAGATAGAAGATCTTGGATGATTGCAGAATTTTTCATAAAAGTTTTTGCCTATAAAAAGTTTGTAGTGCGCAAGCCCATTCATTTGGGGAAGATAAGTTTTCTTGGATGGGGTAAATGACGTGGCGCTTGGCAATGTGATGCTGATAAGTTCGATCATAATAAGAGAGAAGACGTTCAAAAGCTTGCTCGTTCTTTTCACATTCGATCAATTGTTGGATTTCCTTAGCCAATTGACTTCCTAGACGTTTAGCGATACGTTGAGTCGATTCTAAAAGTTTTTGCTTTGGAGCTTGTCCATATTCAGTCATTAAATGCTGTAAACGATCAGAAGAGCAGCGATGAATATAAAATAAAGGAGCTTGAAGCATGCTTTCGTAAAGAGCAGTTGGCAAATGACGGCATCCAATGAGACGGCTTTCATCTTCAATCCACACTGGTCTAGACCAATCGAATTGCTCTAAAGTAAGAGCTAAATCATTTTCAAATTGTTCTTGAGAAGGTTGATCCGATAAGCCTATGCTTCCAAAAGCACTTCCCCGGTGATTAGCGAGTTTCTCAAGGTCAATCACTTGTTCACCTCTTTGCTTTAAAGCATGTAAAATAGCCGTTTTACCGCTTCCTGTTAATCCTCCTAACACATACAGGAAAAGAGATTTTGAATGAAAGGAAGAGACTTGTCCTAAACGCTGGAGAGCCCATCGGCGGTAAGCTTTATATCCACCTTGCAGAGAAAACATGGTATATCCCATCAGCTCTAAAAAACGAGCGATAAATCCACTTCTCATCCCTCCTCTCCAACACAACACCTTACCTGCCGAGTTCAAAAAATGAGAAGCTTGATTCAATAAAAGGTCAAGCTTAGATTGGATGAGAAGAAGACCTAGTTCGACTGCTTCTTGCCGACTCTGTTTCTTATAAATAGTTCCAATTTGTGCTCTTTCCTGATCACTAAACAGCGGAAATGAATGAGATCCTGGAATATGTCCTTGCTGATATTCACTCGGACTCCTGACATCTAAAATAGGGTCAGATCCATGAAGAAATTCTTTCAAAGCTAATGAATGAGGCATATACAATCTTAAAAAATAAAAAAATAACTTTTTATAAAAAAGCAAAATCTGTTTTTAAGAGAATTTGAGAACAAAAAAGCTTCAACCTATATGGTATGCTTAATTCTCTGTATGTTACATAATTCTAGATGTCAAATACGCTAAAAATGTTAGCAGATTTTTAGATTTATTCGCTATTTAACTCTGCTATGTAAGGAAAGTGATTAAGAGAATTTGAAGAGAAGACAGAAATCGCGTAGGGCGACCTAAAGGTGCCCTAGGCGATATCAAACTAGAGATAAATTAGAACTCTTTGCCAACTGTTAAGTTGATAGCATAAGAATCCCATCTGAAGTGATTTCTTTCACGACCATCGCATGTGTCGAAGTAGAAATAAGAAACATCATCTTCATCGCAGTGGTGCTTATGCTTGCGAGCACGCCAATCTTGGTATTTGAAAGAAAGACCGATTGTCCAGCAGTTGCAGAGGTCATAATCAGCACCTACAGCAATTACCCAACCATCAGCATTGTTGGTGTGGAATCTGTGTCTGTTAAAACCAAATTGATCGAATTCGCCGTTGATGTGTCTCTTGCCATGGAAAGAACCCCAATGGTATTCAAACTCAGCAAAAAGGCTCCAGCACTCGTTGTATGGACGGTAGCTGAAATCAAAACCGACGAAAGGACCCCACCACTTATTGATGTACTTATGGTCGCAGCACTCGCTTCCGCTTACTGGGAAGAAGAGTCCATCTGATGCATATAAATCTAAACCTTCATCGTTGATTGTGATGTTTTGCTCATCAACAGCATAACCGATGACTGGAGCAAGAATCAATGTGCAATCGCAGAAATAGAAAGGATAACCGATAGCAGCTCCAATTCCATAAACATATTTATCATCGATTACGTTATGGTGGTCACCGCTGAATCCAAATTCGAAATCATCATAAGCATAGCCTGGAGAAAAATATGTGTTGATGCTTTGCTTAAAGTCACCATCTAAGATCCAACCCCAGTATGCGCTAGCGCGTACATAGAAGTTGCATCCAATTGTTGATCTTCCATGAAGACCGATTTGGAAAATATCAAGATCTTTAAATTTTGTTTCTGTCTTTAAGAAGGGACTATCCGAAGGAAATTTCGATTTCCAGCTAATATTGTCGCGGCGATAGCCAGCCTCTAGGGTCACATTGCCTGTATTTGCATTGGCTTGGGATACGCTTGCACCCACCAATAACGTCATTAATAAGGTGATCCACTTTCGCATATTGTTTCCTTGTTAACGTTGAAGTTTACCTTAAAATTTCTTCCACACTTGGCTTTGTTGCCAGAACGCTTGCTACACAAGCGCCAGTTCTGTGATTAGCCCTAAATTAGTATTTTTCCCGATCTAATCACTTTGTCGCTTTGCTTTTTTATATTGTTTAACTCAGAATTTACCTAAGCAACCAACACAAAGCTCGCAACAATGTTGTTCACTGCAATAACTGTAAACAAAACTCTGCGTAATTCGACGTCACTATCAATGATTTTTTAATTATCTGTCAAAGGTTTTTTTTTGGGAAATTTTTATTATTTTAGATCATTGATATTAAGTTATTTGTGAAGTATAAAAAATATTTTACTTCTACTGTTGAGAGCAGATTCTATCTTAAATTTAAACAGTTAGGCTTTAAAAGTAGAAAGATGGCTCTCATACTCTCTAGAGTAGGATATTTCTATTTTCTCTAAAGAAATTAAAGAAAATATAATAGCAGTCTTATAGCATCCATAAAATTTAATTGATAGTTCTTTTTAGCATCTAATCAACTACTGTTTCACGACTTGTTAGGCCTCTTTTGTTTTTCAATGTCTAGCACTAAATTGAATTAGTTAGATGAAGAAAAACAATTTTGAGTCATGCTAATTTAAAAGCTTATTTTAGTTTTTCTTTTGCCTTAATCGTTTGCCATTAATTGTGTAAGAAGAGTAATTGGGAGATCTTATGTAAATATAGATCAAAGGAACAATTCAGTTAAAAATTTTCAAATTGGTTAGCAAAATATGAACGTCTTATAAACAAATTTTTAGTTTCTTAAGAGCCTCTGCTCTAAAGCAGTTCTTTCTTGAAAGATCTGCTTTAGTTTTATTTTGCTAATAAAAGCTGACTATGAAGATGACTTTATGTTATTCAATTGGCATTAGGGACAAGGTAAGGCTGTCCGCCAAGATAGCGTTGTAAAACAGGAGGAATTCGCACAGAGCCGTCTTCTTGCTGATTGTTCTCTAATAAAGCAACCATTAAGCGAGACGTCGCAAGACCTGAACCATTAAGAGTATGAACAAAGTCTAATCTGCCATCTTCGCGTCTAAAGCGAATATTTGAGCGACGAGCTTGATAGTCGGTACAATTAGAAACAGAAGAAACTTCATAATAGCGATTTTGCCCAGGAAGCCAGACTTCAATATCTACTGTGCGAGCAGAAGCAAACGACATGTCTCCTGTGACGAGTAAGACATTGCGATAATGCAATTCAAGACCTTGTAAAATCTCTTCTGCACTAGCCATCATTTGCTCAAACACCTTTGGGCTTTCTTCTGGCAAACTAAAGCAAAACATTTCCACTTTATTGAATTGATGCATACGGATGAGTCCTCTTTCTTGGGATCCCGCAGCTCCAGCTTCTCGTCGAAAACAAGGAGTATAAGCCACATATTTTAATGTTAAATCTTCTGTGGGAATAATCTCATCTAAGTGAAGGCCATTGATGGAAACTTCTGCTGTCGGAATTAAATAAAGGTGATAGTCGGGATCATTAATCTTAAATAATTGACTATCAAATTTGGGAAGTTGACCAGAACCAAACATCGTTGCCGGGCGAACGAGAAGAGGGGGAATGCATTGGATAAAGCCATTTTTAATATGTGTTTCAATCATATACTGTAAAAGAGCCCATTCAAGTCGAGCACCCATATCACGGTAAACGGGCCAACCCGCTCCAGAGATTTTGGCTCCTCTTTTGAAGTCAAAAAGGTTGAGCTTTTCGTTTAATTCCACATGATTTTTAAAAGGAAATGAAAAACTTGGCTTTTGTCCCACTTCTTTAATAACAACATTTTCTTTAGGATCTTGAGAAACTTTGATATCATCCATGGGAAGATTGGGTAGACGCGCAAGTTCTTGAGTAAATTCTTCTTCCAATTCTTTTGTTTGATGATCCAAGCGATGAATGTCTTCAGCCGAACTGGCTACTTGAGCCATCAATTCATTGGTGTCTTGCCCTTTTCGCTTCAATTCTCCAATTTTTTGTGAGTATTCGTTACGAGTTGCTTTTAGGTTTTCAACTTTTGTTTTGCATTCGCGAATTTGTTGATCAAGTTCGCAAATACGAGACAAATCAATTTCAGGATCTTTAGTTTTTAATTTAGCTTCAACAGTTGCACGGTCTTTGCGAATCAGGCGAATATCCAACATATAACATCCTTTGACGATTAAAATCAGTTGGTTAAGAATTCAATGAATTAATGACTATTTGCAAATTATAAAAAAAAGCCTTCTTAAAATAAAGGAAATTGCATTCCAAAGTGTAAGTCTAAAAGTTAAAATCTGAAGTGAAATTTCAGCCATTTTAATGGTTCTTTTTTTATCCTTTATCCTTTATTCTTTATCCTTTAGTAGCGCGGGAGGTTAAGTGTGCGTCTAAAAAAACTTGCGATTCTTGGTTTCAAATCTTTTGCTGATAGAACTGTTTTGCATTTTGATGCTGGAATTACCTGTATTGTGGGTCCTAATGGCTGTGGTAAATCCAACATTGCAGATGCTTTTCGCTGGGTATTAGGGGAGCAATCTGCTAAATCGATGCGGGGAGCAAAAATGCCCGATGTGATCTTTGC
This sequence comes from Parachlamydiaceae bacterium, assembly GCA_044226925.1. Lineage (GTDB taxonomy): Bacteria > Chlamydiota > Chlamydiia > Chlamydiales > Parachlamydiaceae > JANWJE01. The sequence goes on along the minus strand of JBGAGC010000001.1, from coordinate 200,955 downwards.
AGGAACGACGCAGCGCAAGCCTCTCAATTTTGCCGAAGTTTCCTTGACGCTCACAGACGTACAAGGAACTTTGCCGATCGATTATGAAGAAGTCACGATTACCCGTAGGCTGCATAGAAGCGGAGAGTCAGAATATTTACTTAATGGTAATCCCATCCGCCTTAAAGATCTTCAAACACTTTTTTTGGGTTCTGGTGTAGGACGTAACGCCTTTTCCATTTTTGAGCAAGGCAAGCTCGACCAAGTTATTAGTTATTCTCCTCAAGAGCGTCGCTACATTTTTGAAGAAGCTGCTGGAATTTTACGCTTTTTACAACGCAAAAAAGAAACTCTTAAGCGTTTAGAGCAGGCAGATCTCAATCTTTCTCGTGTCAATGACATTCACCTTGAAATTGAAAAACAAATTCAAACGTTAGAAAACCAAGCCAAGAAAGCAAAAGTTTTTAAAGAAAATAAAACACAATTAGAATTACTTGAAAAAGCGAGTTATGTCCTTCGCTGGCAAGGTTTGGAAAAAAAACAGTCAGACTGGCAGAACAAGCAAGAACAGCATAAAAAGTCTTTGGGAGAATGTCAGCAGCAAGGACTCGAACGGCAAGCACAATGCCAAGAAGCTAAACAATTGAAGCAACAGCATGAAAAAGCTTTGCGTACACAAAGTGAGAAATTATTGACATTGCGAGGCCAGCAAGAACTTCAATTGCGTGATTGTCAATCTTTGCAACAACGTTTTAAAGAAGCACAGTTGCGAGAAAAGAAACTGAAACAAGAATTAGAAGATCTCGCTCTTGCACGTCAGACTCGCCAGAAGACGTTGACAGAATTGGGACGAAAGCGTCAACAGCTAGAAGCTGATTGGAGCGATGCCGAAGCAAAGTGGGTCAATCAACAAGATCGTGTTAAATTGCAAGAAAAAGAGGTCGATCGTCTACGACAAGAGCTCTCGATTAAGCAACAAGCGCACCTCAAAAGCGTTCAACAAAATAGCCAATGGCAAAGCGATTTGAAACAAGTTGAAGTGCGTTTGGAAAATTTTTCTGAGCATCAAAAGCAAGTAGAAATACGTTTCCAACAGTTAAAGACTGATTGGCAACAACTTGCACAAAGCGCTCAGGAAAGAAAGCAGCAGCTTCAGCAATTGTCAGCTTTGGTCGATAGCCATAAAGATCGCTTAGAGCAATACGAAGAAGAGCTCAAGAAATTAAGCCAAGAAGGGGATGCTAAGCAGAAAGAGATTGATGCAATTAGAAGAAAAATCATGGAAATTAAAGCGCGCCAAAAAATACTTGTGCGTATGCGGGATGAACATGAAGGGTTCTCTTCTGGTAGTAAAAAACTTCTGCAAGAATCTCAAAGTTCTCAAAGCTCACTTTATCAAAAACTTCGCCCTTTCTATGAATTCTTTAATCCTCAAGCAGAGGCTGTAGAGGCATTGGCTGTTGTCCTGCGTTCTTATTCTCAGACCCTTGTTGTAGAACGACAACAAGATTTTAAAGAGGTCGTTGCTTTTGCCGAACAGGCCGGTTTACAAGATTATTCTTTAATTTGCATGGAATGGCTGCAAGAATTTAAAAGTCATCTAGCGCCAGTTAAAAAATCTTTATCAGATCATGTTGCCTCTAATCCTTTGGTACAGCATTTCTTACAAGCTGTTGCGATGGCACCATCGCATGAAGAAGCACTTACAACGTGGATTCAAGGCAAATGTTGTGAAGGATGGAGCTTGCAAGGAACTTTCATCGATCATCGCGGGGTGTTTTTCAAGGTTAAACCGAATGAGAGTCAAGTTTTTATTCGAGAATCTGAACTCAAGAGTTTAGATGAGGAATTAATCGTTAAAGAAGATCAACTTGCCAAGCTTGAGCAAGCTTTGCAACATTTACAGCATCGTCGTTCTCATCTGCAGCTTGAAAGAGTAGAGCTCGATAAAATGCTAAGACGTGATGAAATGAAGTTGGTGGAAGTGAACTTTGGCGTACAGCGTGCCTTGAGTGATCAAGAAAAAAATAAAGCAGATCAAGCACGCTGTGAACAAGAATTAATTGTATTAAAGCAAAACATTGAACAGCAAAAGCAATCTTACCAGACTTTAGAACAGCAATTTTCACAAGTTAAGCAAGAGCTTATTCAGCTGCAGCAAGAAAAAGATATCTTGCAGCAAGAGCTTAGCAAGCAAGAAAGTGCTTTGCGCATACAAGAACAAGATCAAAAGGAAAAGGGGAGTCTTTATCAGCAATTGGCAGACAATCGACAGCAAATTCTTCATCAATACAATTTATTGGAAGCTAAAGAGCAAGATCATGATAAAAACGTACAGCGCATAGAAGAAGAATTGGGAGAGCTAGAAGATCGCAAAGCTCAAGCAGGTCAAGAAGAAAAAGAGGGACATAAACGATTAGCTGTCCTTGAAGCTCAAGTACAAGAAGCGAATCAACAATATGCTGAATTAGAAAAACAAAGCGATGCTTTGCTTCAGCAATGTGAAAAGGCAGAACAGCAGTTAGCCATGCAGCAAGATCAATTGAAACGTATCGAACAAGACATGGCTCAAATTGATATTCACTTGGCTCAGCAACGAGCATCCGCAGAAGCTGTCGTAGAAGAACTTGCCGAACGTTATAGCTTAACCATTGAAGACGCCCTTAAGTTAGAGTTGCCGCTTAGCAAATCTTTAGAACAAACAGAAAGGCAAATAAAAAGTTTGCGTCAATCTCTGCAAGATGCAGGCGATGTCAATTTAACAGCCATTGAAGATCTTGAAAAGCATCAAGTCCGCTATAATTTTCTTAAGCAGCAAATCGAAGACATGCAACAGTCAAAAGGGGAATTATTAGCGATTATTCAGCAATTAGATGGAGAAAGTCATAAGCTCTTCAAAGAAACTTTTGAAGCCATTCGAGCGAATTTTAGAAAGAATTTTCAGATTCTTTTTAATGGAGGAGAGGCTGATTTGCAATTTACTGATTCAGAAGATATTCTCGAAGCTGGGATTGAAATTAGTGCTAAGCCGCCTGGCAAGCAGATGCGCTCTATTAGCCTGCTGTCTGGAGGAGAAAAATGCTTAACAGCTGTTGCTTTATTGTTTGCTATTTTTGAAGTCAAGCCAGCACCATTTTGTATTTTAGACGAAATTGATGCTCCGTTAGATGATACAAACGTGGAGCGTTTTGTCAATGTCGTTAAACATTTTGTGGATCGCTGTCAATTCCTCATTATTACGCACAACAAGCGTACAATGGCAATCGGAGATGTGTTATTTGGCGTTTCCATGGAGGAAAAAGGTGTTTCTAAACTCTTAGCATTAGAATTTGCTCATAAAGAAATGCCCGAAGCTTCGCTGGTTTCTTAGAACGTATGATGTGTTTGGAGGTCATGGCTTTTAAGCAATATGACTATGTAGAATGTGAATTGAAGATATCTCCCAATTCAATTTGCTGCTAGCCCACAGGGCGTTTGCCTTAAGCCCAATGTCATCAAGTTAAATAATTTTCTTGCTGCTCAGCGGCGTGAGCCGCGAAGGACAATAGCCGTGGGTGCAGGCGAAGCCGAAACCCACGGTGAACATCACCATATCGTTTAAGCCACGTATGTGGCGCAGGAAATCACTGGGACCTAATCCTACGCCACATACGTGGCTTAATTTAATTTTTTAATTCACCGTGGATTTCGGCTTCGCCTGCACCCACGGCTATTGTCCTTCGCGGCTCACGCCGCTGAGCAGCAAGAAAATTATTTAACTTGATGACATTGGGCTTAAGGCAAACGCCCTGTGGGCTAGCAGCAAATTGAATTGCGAGATATGTCTCGATTCATTCAATTTTGCGGTTAATGCGGTTTGATTTCAATTGCTGGAGCAAAGCTTATTTTGATAGATGATTGTTTAATAAACCGCGCTTTTTAGCTTCTTCCCGCATTTTTTCCCAACGCTTATATTGTTCATTTTTGCTAGGATCAGGATTACGTTTATCAAAAAACCAAAAGTTAAACCATTCAACTTTGCGAGCCATTGAGGCTATGCGAGCTTTAGGTTTAATAAAATTATGCCCTTCTCCACTGTAAGTGACAAGTTCTGCTGGAACTCCTAAGTATCGCAAGGGAATATACATTTCAAGGCCTATAAATCCAGATTCACCATACTCTAATAAGAGGGGAGCTCGAATTTTATCAACTTGAAAGAAATGTATTTAAGATTTTTCTATTGCCTTTTTGAAGGCTGGAACAAATCTTAAAATGGCATGATCTTGTTTCTCATTGAGGCTTTCGATGAATGTCTTAATGGCTTGTGGATTTGGATCACCTCTCCATTGCTTATGCCTTTGCATTTTCTGACGATAGAAATATTCGCCTTCTCGCGTCCAATAGTGATTGATACGTAGTTTATTGGCTTGATAATAGTTGCTCCACATTCCTTCTAGTGGAAGTTTATCTGTATTCACTCCAAAATAACCTTCTTGATAAACTGGTTGGTGAGGGTTGTCAAAATGCGACGCTCTCTCAGGTTGGACGATGCTTTTGATATAGCGATTACCTGTAAATTTTTGATCGGCGCAATGCGTTAGCGTTTCAATCAATAACTGATTAGAAGGAATGTTCCAGACATGAGAAGAGCCAAACATGCGCCAGTTGACCCCCACACCACCAAATTGCTCATAGTTTTTTAAAACATCTTGTAGATTTTGCTCCCGAATAGGAAAAAGAAATTCATCAATGTCTAAAAAAGCGATCCATTGGCTTATGCCTTTCGCTTGGCTGAGGCATTCTGTATAGCATTTGCACTGCAAGGAATTAAATGATTTTAATGTGTCGGCTGTGGTTGTCTTATCCCGGAGTTCTACAATCCCCATGAGAATATAAGGTTGTAGAATTTCTTTATAATGATCTTGGCTGCGGTGATTGTATAAGTAGAAGTGTTCGACTCCCATGAGGCGATGAAATTCAATCCATTCTTTTAAGTAAGGCGCTTCGTTTTGAAAAATTGCGCAAATGGATAAACGATGTTTGTAATCAGCATGGCAAAACAACTGAAGAGAAAGAAAGAGGCATATGAGGATCTTATCCATATTTTTAGAGAACCACAATTTAATTGTTCTTTTTTCTTGGGAAATCATACCTTTACAACAATGATAACTTGCCTTTTCTAAGAGCCTGTCCAATCACTTTTAATGACTTGAATTGGAGATGATTTAACAAGTTTTGAGAAAGACATCTTCTTGATTATAAAATCATCATATTTTTTTCATCTCTTACTTCCCTCTCATTCTGAAATATCAAAGATCTCAAAGCTAGAGTGGGTTTGTTGATTATCATTTAACAATAAATCTTCGAGTTGAGTCAACGTCATTCCAATTGTTTTTGCTTGCAGAGGCTCCGATCCTATAAAAAAAGTTCGTCTTCCTGCGAAGTCCAATGTGTCGATTTTTTTTGTGGTTTAACAGAGGATTGTTGAAAATAAGAGTCTGTCTCAAAATAGTCAAATTGAATTGGAGCGAACGATTCAGTTAATGGAAATTGAACTGAGAACATAAAATTTCTCCTCTTTAAAAAAATATATAATATTTTAAAAATGTTTCTAGTTTAAATCAACTTGCACAATTCAGTGTTATTTAGTTTCAAGGTGATTGAATTATCTAAAATTAACAATTGCTATTAATTTTCTATTTTTTTTCTGGTAGCTACAAATATTTACCTGCGCTAAACTGTTAACCATTCAATCATCAATATTTTTGTTTAAATTTAATCGATTTAGCAGAGAGGGGGTCTATGATTATTGGTATTCCAAAAGAGATTAAAAACCATGAATACCGAGTAGGGGCTACTCCTAGTCTTGTTCGCTTACTAGTTGAGGCGGGACATCAAGTCTATGTCCAAAGTCATGCAGGTGATAAAATTGGTTATACTGATCAGATGTTTAGCACAGCGGGAGCTGAGATCGTCCATACGCCGGAACAAATTTATGACTGTGAAATGGTCATTAAAGTCAAAGAGCCACAGCCTAGCGAATATCCTCTCTTGAAAGAAGGGCAAATCTTATTTTGTTATTTGCATCTTGCTCCAGATCCGATCCAGACCCAACAATTGATTGACAGTAAAGTCGTAGCGATTGCTTATGAGACAGTCACTGATGCACAAGGGCGTCTTCCCCTTTTAGTGCCTATGAGTGAAATTGCGGGACGTATCTCTATTCAGGTGGGTGCCACAAGTTTGCAACTCAATAAAGGTGGTAAAGGAGTTCTTTTAGGAGGAGTACCTGGTGTAATGCCGGCGCGCGTGACGGTGATTGGAGGGGGAGTTGTGGGAACAGAAGCGGCTCGCATGGCTCTTGGATTAGGTGCTGATGTTACAATTTTAGACAAAGACTTATCACGTTTGAGAACATTGGATGCTTTATTTGGTCCCAGATTGAAAACGCTTTATTCTTCTCCTCTTAATGTTGAAGATTCAGTTTCGAAAGCTGATTTAGTGATTGGGGCAGTATTAATTCCTGGTAAAACTGCTCCTAAATTAATTACACGGGACATGATTAAAAAGATGATGCCAGGATCTGTAATTGTCGATGTTGCAATTGATCAGGGAGGATGTACAGAAACTTCTCGACCCACCACTCATGGTGAGCCTACTTATGTTGTTGATGGTATTGTACATTATTGCGTTACGAACATGCCTGGTGCTTGCGCTCGTACCTCTACACAAGCCTTGACTAATGCGACAGGAGATTATGCCTTAATGATTGCGAATAAAGGATGGAAGAAAGCTTTATTGGATTATGTGGGATTGCGCCAAGGTCTTAATGTTTGCTATGGACATGTCACAAATGAATCTGTAGCTCATGACTTAGGTTATTCTTATGTTCCGCCTGAGAGATTATTGGCATAATCGCAGAAGAACTCATAGAGTTCATGCAATAAAAATGGCAAAAATAGATAAACAAAGGCTAAGAGTTGGTGTAGAATGGCTCCTGGCTTTCTTTAACCACATATTGAGTTTATGCGTTATATCATTGGAATTGATTTAGGAACCACGAACTGCGCCTTAACATTTGTGGATACAGAGCAGCCTTCTCTACCCCTTCAAATGTTTGCGGTTCCGCAATTGAGTGCGGCAGGAAAAATAGATGCTCTCTTGACCCTTCCTTCCTTTTGCTATCTTGTTAATTCTGGCGAGTGGGCCCCAGGATCACTTCGCTTGCCTTGGAAAGAAGAAACAGCAACGTTTGTGGGGCAATTTGCTAAAATTCAGGGAGCTAAAGTTCCAACACGTCTAGTGCAATCAGCCAAAAGTTGGCTTTGCAATGTTGCTGCTAATCGTCGCGATAAGATTCTTCCCATTGAAGCAGCCGATCTTTCACAGCGCTTAAGTCCAATTGAAGCTTCTGCCAAATATCTGATGCATTTAAGAGATGCATGGAATGCTACAATGGCTAAAGGAAATCCGTCTTTTGAATTAGAGGAGCAGGAAGTCATCTTAACTGTTCCGGCTTCGTTTGATGAAGTTGCTCGTACATTGACAGTAGAAGCTGCACGCCAAGCAGGGTTTTTACATGTTACCTTGGTTGAAGAACCACAAGCTGCTTTTTACAGTTGGATTTCTCAGCATGAGCAAGAATGGAAGACGCAATTTAAAGCAGGTGATAGCATTCTTGTCTGCGACGTTGGAGGAGGTACAACCGATTTTAGTTTGATTGAGATACAGCAACAGAATGGAGAACTTTCCTTTCAGCGTATGGCTGTTGGCGATCATCTTCTACTTGGCGGAGATAATATTGATGCGGCGTTAGCTCATTATTTAGAGCAAAAAATGCAGCAACAAGGATCTTCTTCGTTAGAGTCCAATCAGTGGCTGCAGCTACAAGCTGAGGCTCGGGCGGCAAAAGAGGCATTATTAAATACTGAAGTTCAAGCAACAGACTCTTATCCGATTGTTCTACAGGGAACAGGTTCTTCAGTCATTAAAGGAAGTGTGGCAATTTCTGTTACTCGAGAGGAAGTAGAACGTCTTCTTTTAGATGGTTTTTTTGGACTCTACTCTTTGGAAGAAGCTTTAAAATTGCGTCGCAGCCGAGGATTCCGCACGATGGGGCTGCCTTATGAAGATGAACCTTCTATTACGAAACACCTAGCTCATTTTTTACAGCAATCTCATCATTTGGATACAGGCAAAGGCATTGATTATATTTTATTCAATGGCGGAACATTAAAACCCGAAATTTTCCAAAATGCGATTGAAAAAGTTTTGAAAACTTGGTTTCCTCATACTTTCCTTCAACGCCTATCATCAGCGAGCTTGGATTTAGCTGTTGCTCGAGGAGCTGCTTATTATGGCAAAGTGCGCCGCGGGTTAGGTGTAGCAATTGGAGGAGGACTTCCAAGAACCTACTATTTGAAAATTGATGTAAAAGATCCCTCTGGACATGTCAAAAGCCAAGCTTTAACTCTTCTGCCGAGAGGATCCCAAGAAGGAAGAGAATTTCACCCTGCGCAAACTTTTGCTTTGCGTCCGAATACTCCAGTCACATTCTCTCTTTTGACATCGCATGTGCGTCTTCAAGATCAAGAAGGCGATTTGATTGATATCGATCCTATCGAAATGCAAGCTTTGCCTCCCATTCAGACGATTTTGCGGTTTGGCCGCAAACAAATTCAAGCAGAAACTGAAACGACTTTGCCCGTTCGCCTTGGCATACGTTTAACAGCAATTGGGACCGTAGAGCTTTGGTTAGAATCGCAAGCAAGCGAACACAAATGGACACTTGAATTTCAGCTGCGATCAGCAACTGGACAGGATTCAACTCTTCTTCCTTCAAAACAAATCACCAAAGATGAGACGTTTGAAAAAGGTTATTTAGAAGAAGCTCAACGTTCTATAGAAGCTTTATTTCAACCTTCTTCTGCTTTAAAACCCGGCAAAATTGTGGAACATTTAGAAGCTCAAATTGGGATTTCTCGTCGCGAATGGGGACCTAGTTTATTGCGTGAATTATGGAGCTCCCTTTTGCGTGCAGCACCTCAACGTAAAAAATCGGCCGAGCATGAAGCAAGATGGTGGAATTTAGCTGGGTTTTTCTTGCGGCCAGGATTTGGCTTTCCTTTAGATGACTTCCGCATTAAAGAATTATGGAAAATGATTCTAGCAGATTTAAAAACAACGAAGTCTCCAGAAAACCTTATTCAAATGTGGGTTTGTTTCCGTCGTGTGGCAGGAGGTCTCAATAAAGGACAACAAATGCAAATTGCTAGTGAGCTGATCTCCACAGTTTTAGATAAGAAAACAGGAAAATTTGATATCAAACGCAAAGGCGATTTATACATGTATTCTGAGAAAATTCGCGCTCTAGCTGCTTTAGAACGTTTGGATTTATCTCTTAAAATTCGTTTAGGCGATGCTTTAGTCGACCGCATTTTATATGACACACCTGCCAGTTATGACTATTGGGCTTTGGGCCGCATAGGTGCACGTCATCTTTTATATGGTTCAGCAGGACAAGTTGTCCCAAAAGAGACCTGTGCCAAATGGATTGAAAAGCTTCTTCAACATCAATTAAAGCCTGAAAATCAAGAATCAATGGTTTTTTTATTAAAGCAATTAGCTCGTAAAACAGATCACCGCGAACTGAATCTCAACGATGTTGTCATTCAAAAGATTCTGACAGCCTATCCAAATGCTCATTTAGAACAATGGATCATAGAAGAGCACAGCTTAACTCAAAGCGAGCAAGAACAAGTGTTTGGCGATCAACTTCCCCTTGGTTTAATGCTCGAGCTACAGCCTCAAGCTGAAAATTTTTAAGTTTTTATAGATTAAATTCTAATTTTTATATGAAGAGAGAATCTATGATAAAGCCTTCGCTATTTTTGTGATATGAATTAAATTAAAGCTCTAAAAATCAATTATTAACATATTTTATATGAGATCAGCAAACTTAATAGAGATGATGTTTAATCGCTATTGATAAAAAAAGTTGATAATCCAAAGTCTTCTTGATGCTAAATCATCAATTTTTGATGTGTTTGACTATAAATTAAACCCCTTTTCCCATTAAAATATGCGAAATAGTTTTTTTGACTTAAGTTTAGCATTTAAACCTTTCACAATAAAATTTTGAAAATACCATGAAGGTTTCCTTACCTGACAACTTAAAGCCTTATCGGCGTGAAGCAGAGCAAGCCTTAGATCAAGGATTAGTTAAAGACATTGAATTTTCGGGCTCTACTTATCAAGTTTTAGTCAAAGATCCAGTTGCTCAGCAAGACGTTTGGGTTTTTTTGCAATTGGAAGGGGAAGGCAAGATTAAAGACGCTTTTTGCTCGGGTGAGCACGATCAAGAAACAGAGGGCTGTGTTCACTTGGCAGCTGCTTATTTGAGTCTTTTTCATGGATATGCGCAGCCTCTGCACCAACGTTTTACACGCTCACTATGGAATTGTTTATGTTGTTTATATGAGGAGAGGCTAGGGGGTGATCCGCAAATCTTAATGGAAGATCCGCCAGGAAATTATATTTGTCAATCTAGTTTAGGAAAGGCGATCTTTACTTTAAAAGCTCTTACTTCATCTGCAGCTCAATTTTTAGATAAGATCATTCATAAAAGAGCCCAAGAAACAGAAGAAACTTCGTTGAAGTTTTCAAATTTATCTCATGAGGAAATTTCACTTTGGCGCCAAGGAAAGCCTCATGCTCAACTCCGTTATGATTTATCTTTTTGGAGTGATCTTGCTAAGTGGTTCATGAAAAAGCAAGAAGATGGCATGCCCTATGAGATCACTTTCCGCTATTCAAAGAAAAGAATTCCTAATTGGTTTCAAATTCATTTTGATGATGTGCAGGTTGGTTTTTATATTTCAGAAGCTAATTTACCACTCATCATTGATTCTCTTAAAACAGTCAAGAGTCCTCTTGCAGTCTATCATGCAGACCGCAAAGAAATTGAACGCATCACCTACGATAAAGAAAACCAAACTTTGCGTATTGAAGAAAAAACATCTAGCAAGACACCTCGCGGCCGGTACAAAAAAGCTGCGGATCAAGCAGATGCTATTCCTTTAGATGGATGGATTTTTATTCCTGGAGATGGTTTTTATGCAGAAGAACCGCATGAATTGCTAAAAACTCCTGTATTACATGGAGAAGAAATTGCCCACGTCTTAACAGAGCATACTCGCTTGATTTCCTCTCTAATAATTGATTGCCACGTGCATCGAGAACCTGTGTCACTTTCCTATCACCTTCACTTTGATCAAGGATGGAATTTGCATATCTTAGCTTATTTATTTGAACCAGGAGATTTGACAACAGGTGATTCATGGTTAATAGAAAACTGGGCTTATTTGGATGATGATGGGTTTTATCCTGTAGAAGGGAATCGATTTGATAGTGCAGAAATGACTGTTCCTTTGTATCAGATTTCAGATTTTGTGACGCAGAATCGTGCTTGGTTCAATACTCAAGAGGGATTTCATACGCATGTTCGCAGCATTGAATATCAATTAAGCTATCTGGTCAATTCGAATAACCGTTTAACATTCATGCGCAGTTTAGCTAAGTCTAAGGAAGGAACACGTCAACAAGATTTTGGAGCTTGGGTTTATTTAGAAGGCTTTGGCTTTTATTCAAAAACTGCAGGTTCGTTTAATTATCTTCTTAAGCCAGGAGTTTCCTTAAGTCCAGAGCAAATTCCTCTTTTCATCCGCATGAATCGTGAAGAATTACTATTAATTCCTAAATTTTTCAGCGATCAATGCCCGGTGGCCAAAGCAGGTTTAAAAATTGAGTTAACAGATAAACGCAAAGTGAAAGTCACACCTGAATATGAGCTGTTGCCTCAGTATCAAGGAAAAGTAATTCAGTTATTTGATGATTTTGTCTACCTAGAAGGTGAAGGATTTCATGAATTACCTCTTGATTTGCGTTTACCAGAAAAATTTCGATATCCCATTGAACTAGAAGGTGAAAATCTTCTTCTTTTTCTAACATACGAGATTGATGAAATTTCCAATTATGCCTCCTTTATCGATCCTCGTTTAATTAAGCCTCATCAGTGGCGGCTCGTCACTAATTTGATTGAACCTCTGCCTGAAAAGGGACGTGGTTGGTATCGTTTCCGATTTTTTTATCAAACAGAGCGGGGATTAATTCCTGTCTCAGAATTGCGTCAACAGGTCAGCAAAAAATTTCCGTTCTCTTTCTTTGAAGCTGGTTTGGTTGACTTTCGAGATAAACGCTACGATTGGTTGCGCCAATTGGCAAAAGAGCGTTTTGATAAAGAATCTAATGCTGTTTTTCTAACGACCTTAGAATTTATGCGTCTTAATGCTTTTGATCCAATAGATCTGCTTCAGCAAGGGGATGAAAAGACGCTAGCCTCTAGCGCAGCTTTATTAGAAGACTTAACACAACTGCACACCCCAGAACATCCAGATATTGGTGGCTTGGTTAGCCATTTAAGACCTTATCAAGAAATTGGCGTACAATGGTTATGGTTTCTTTATCGCCAACAATTGTCGGGTCTGCTATGCGATGATATGGGACTTGGGAAGACACATCAGGCCATGGCACTTTTAGCAAGTGTTACAAATCTTTATCGCTCTTATGCAGAAGGAAGCCAACATCATTTCTTGATTGTTTGTCCCACTTCTGTCATCTATCACTGGCAAGAAAAACTTCAGCATTTTTTGCCAAGTCTCAGAGTTTGCACTTTTTATGGCACTAAGAGGAGTTTAGAAGCCTTTCATCAACAATATGATATTTTACTGACTTCCTATGGCATTTTACGTAATGAACAAGAATTATTAGCTAAAGTGCCTTTCGAAGTTGCCATTTTTGATGAAATTCAAATTGCAAAAAACCAATTTAGCCGTGTTTATGCTGCCTTAACACGTCTAAAGGTTCAAATGAAAGTGGGATTAACAGGTACACCTATTGAAAATCATCTCCGAGAACTTAAATCTCTTTTTGACATTACTCTTCCTTCTTATATGCCAGGGGAGCATGATTATCGGGAATTTTTTATTAGACCTATTGAAAAAGAACATGATTCTCATCGGAAAGAACTGTTGAATCGCCTCATCCGCCCTTTTGTTTTGCGTCGAAAAAAAGAAGATGTTCTCAAAGAACTTCCAGAGAAAATTGAAGAAATTTCTTATTGCGATTTGATGCCTTATCAACAACAATTATATACTGAAGTTTTGCAAAGGCGGCGTCATCACTTACTAGAGCAATTACATAGCGATAAAGCTCCTATCCCTTATTTACACATTTTTTCTCTTCTCTCTAGCCTAAAACAAATTTGTGATCATCCTGCTGTTTATTTAAAAACACCGGCCGATTATCAACAGTATACATCGGGAAAGTGGGATCTTTTTGTCGAGTTACTAAGAGAAGCTCGAGAAAGCCAACAAAAAGTGGTCATTTTTTCCCAATACCTCGGCATGTTGGATATTATTGAACAATATCTTCAAGAACAAGAAATTGGTTTTGCAGCCTTGCGAGGAGCCACACAAAATCGTAAGGAACAACTTCAGCTCTTTAATCAAAATCCTGCTTGCGAAGTATTTGTAGGATCTTTGCAAGCTGCTGGTTTGGGAATTGATTTAACAGCGGGCTCTGTCGTCATTCATTATGATCGCTGGTGGAATGCAGCACGTGAAAATCAAGCAACTGATCGCGTTCACCGCATAGGGCAAACTCGAGGAGTCCAAGTGTTTAAATTAGTCACAAAGGGAACTTTTGAAGAGAAAATTGATGCGATGATCGTTCGCAAAGGTCAATTAATGGAAGATGTAGTAGGTGTAGACGATCATAATGCGCTTAAAACTTTCTCACGTAATGAACTCATCGAATTATTAGAATTAGTTGACACAAGTCAAGAACATGTCAAAGTCAATGACATTGAATAAAGAAAACGTCAAACTGCATTTTCCTCATATGCCTTTTAAAGCGGCTGAATATGAGGTTTTGAGCCGCTTCAAGAGTCCTTTATTTCGGAAGTAAATGAATGGCTAGCGATTTTTCAGCTTGTGAGACCACAGTCTCTGAAGAAATTCTTCCCATTTGCCCTAATAAATCGTCAAGAATGCCTTGAACTAAATTTTCTAATAAAGAAGAGTAGTGCTTATATTCAGGCCAAAGATAAGTTTGCATTAAAGCGGGGCTTGCCTTGACCATAGAAGTTGTGCGCTTCTGACCTTTATAACGGTAGGCAGCAAGATCATATTTTTGGCACAAAGCTAAAAATAATTTTTTCTTCCATACATTATGATGGGAAATCTGATATTCGATTGGAACTTGCTGTTGTTTTTCTAATAAACGTTCCTTTGCTAAACGTGCAGCTTCCCGTTCTCCCTCTGATGAGGTTCTTGCAATTAGAGCTTCAATTTTAGCAATTTTGTCTTGCCAATCTTTCATATAAGATTTTTATTTTAACTTGACCATTAAGCATGCAGAGATGTTAAGCGGCATATACCCGCTTAACATCTAATTTTAATCTTCAATTTCCTCTTCATTTTCAAAGCGATAATCAAATTCTTCTTCTACCATTTCTTCTAAATCTTCAAATTCTTCCTCTTCTCGCTCTTCTACGTTTTCCTTATCTTTCCTATCACTTCGGGATGAAGATTCTGGTCTTTCTTTCTTTTCTTTACCTTTCAGATACAAGCTGATAGGAACACCAGTGAAAGCATAGGTTTCTCTAAATTGATTATACAAATACTTTTTATAAGTCTCTGTCATTAAATTGGGATAATTGACAAACAAAATAAATTTGGGAGGTTGTACATCAACTTGAGCCATGTAGTAGATGCGTAGCCTCTTACCCATGATCATAGGAGGATGATTTTTCTGTAGTGATGCGCCAATAAATTTATTGAGTTGATGAGTTGTGATACGCTTCAATCCATTTTGATAAACTTCTTGAACAACAGGGAAAATCTTGTCAACATTGCGCCCTGTCTTAGCTGAAATAAAAATTTTCGGGCAATGCTTGAGGAAGGGAACTTCTTCTTCAATTCCTCTTAAGCAATGCTCCATTCGAAATCCTTTGACAAGATCCCATTTGTTTAAAAGAATAATGCATCCTTTGCCTGCTTCTTCAATGCGGTTAGCAATTTTCTTATCTTGAGCAGTCATCCCTTCTTGAACATCTAACATGAGGATGCATAAATCCGCTCTTTCAATGGCTCTTTCGGTACGAATGGCAGCGAATTTATCGACAACTTCATGTTCGGCGTGTTTGCGGCGAATTCCAGCTGTATCAATTAAAGTATAGAGATGATCATCATGTGAAAATGAAATATCAACACTATCTCGAGTTGTTCCTGGGACAGGACTGACAATACAACGTTCTTCGTCTAATAAATAATTGACAAGAGAGGATTTTCCCACATTGGCACGTCCCACAATCGCCACTTTCATGGCATCAGGATTAGGTTCATATTCCGTTGTTGGAATAGAAAGTTTCTCAAAAGCAGTCTCTAAAAGTTCTGCTATTTGCCAACCTTGTGCAGCAGAGACAGGGACTAAGCGTGAAATTCCCAAAGAATGAAATTGGTGGATTAAAGGCGTTTGCGATAAGTTATCAATTTTATTGACAGCCAAGCAAACAGGCTTTTTTGTTTTCAGCAAAATTTTTGCGACTTCTTTATCTAAGTCTGTCACTCCAACTTGCCCATCTACTACTTGAATAATCGTGTCTGCTTCCTCAATGGCTATCTCCGCTTGACGCTTGATTTCTTCATTAAAAGGGACTGTTGAACGTGGATTAATTCCTCCTGTATCAATGACTTCAAAGCGAAAGCCAAAAAGATCGCTTTCCGCATAAAGACGATCGCGCGTGACTCCTTCGGCTTCATCTACAATTGCAATCTTCTGTTTACATATACGATTAAATAAGGCGGATTTTCCAACGTTGGGCCTTCCCACAATGGCTAATTTAGGGAGATGAGTCATATTTATCCTTTTCTTGCTGGGCTTGGTAAAACATCTGTGAGTTATAAAATTTTAAATAAATTGGGATTAAAAATACACTTTTTTTAAATTATTGTTCTAGAATAAATCTAAAAGATTTATAATTATAGGTATTTCAAGTTTATCAACAAAAATTTAAATCATTTGAATAGAATCGAACTTCGCTTTATGAGAAAATTTTCTCTAGTTGCAAGCAAACTCAGAGATCTTTTCTTAGAAAAGATGTGAATTTTAGAATATTTACTTAATAGTAGAGTAAAGTAAAAGTAAATGTTTTTGAAATTCACACAAACGCTCTTATAACTCATGGTAAAATAATAGCTAATGGGTTTCAATGAGAGGATGTTGTCGATAAATCTAGAAGCATCTGATTTAACCGTCTCTTTTACCTTAAAAGGCGCTTCTAGTTTTATCAATTATATACTCTTATATACTTTAAGAGACCCTGATTAATGCTGAGTTTTCAGGAAGACTCATAAATAATAGGGTTTAATTTACTTTATTAATATTGACTGAATTATGTCTCATTCGCATATAGCTCAAGACGAACTCTCTCTCAAAGCTTTTCAGAAAGACTTTGAACGCTATTCTTGGAATGCATTGCGCTCTGATTTAATTGCAGGCCTTGCAGTTGCGATGTTAACTCTTCCACAAGCTTTGGCTTATTCTTTAGTGGCAGGGCTGCCCGTGTCAACAGGATTATATGCTTCCATTTTTTCAGCCATTATTGTCGCTTTTTTTGGTTCTTCCAGACATTTAATTGTGGGTCCTAGCAATGCAATTGCTATTTTGGTACAGGGCGGAATTTCTAGTACCTTATTCACTTATTATCGCGATGTCACGGGTCCTGCCAAAGAAGAGCTTGCGTTGCAGATTTTAACCCAGCTTGTTCTGTTAGTCGGTTTCATTCAAATTCTGGCGGCTTTTTTAAAATTGGGACGTCTGACGCATTTTGTCAGCCATACTGTGATTGTAGGATATATATCAGGAGTTGCGCTGGCGTTAGTCATTAATCAATTATTCCCTCTTTTAGGCATGAGCGTTCCACTCGGTGTTTCTTCTTTATATGAACGCAGTTTTTACATTCTGACTCATTTGCCTGCCATGCATTGGCCTACAGCTCTTATCGGTGTGACATGTTTCTTTTTTTTAATTGGGTTAAAACGAATTGATCGAAAAATTCCCGCTGGGGCAATTATGCTGGTGACTGTTGCTATTTTGGCTTATTTTTTAGGGTATTTTTTCTCCTATTTTGAAGCTAACGATTATCAGTTTTTAGATTGGTCGATGATCACAAGTCTGGCTCAAGATATTTCCGTCGTAGGAGATACAAAAGGAGATGGTTTTATTCCTCAATGGGATTGGCCTTATTTTGATCCGGGAATTATGAATAATTTATTACCCGTTGCTTTTGCGATTGCTCTTCTTAGTGTGATGGAGGCTTCGTCAACGGCTAAATCAATAGCAGCGAGTTCTGGACAGCATCTTTCAACTAACCAAGAAATTTTTGGATTAGGGATGGGCAATTTCTTTTCCGCTTTTATTGGTGCAATGCCTGTATCGGGCAGTCCTTCACGTAGTGCATTAAATTATGAAAATGGGGCTAAAACACGTCTTTCAGCTGTTTTTAATTCTCTTTTTGTCTTTTTAGGATTATTCGCGTTTGGATTTTTAATTCGTCATATTCCTGTGACAGCTTTTGCAGCTTTGTTAATTGTTTCAGCAGGCAACATTGTCAATTTTAAGCAGCTTTTTCTCTGTTTAAAAGCCACACGTTCAGATGCTTTTGTTCTCGTTTTAACTTTGCTGGCGTGTCTTTTTCTTAGTTTGGACATTGCTTTTTACATTGGCGTTGCCATGTCCATTACTTTATATTTAAAAAAAGCAGCTATTCCTCAATTAGTTGAATTCACTGTTGATGAATCGGGAATTTTACACAGTGTTGATCATACTCAATTGCATGAACCTAGAAAAATTCGATTTATTAAGGTGGAGGGCGAACTTTTCTTTGGGGCTGCTGATTTGTTTCAAAGTACTCTTAAATCCATTACAGAAGATGACACCACAACGCGAGTGATTATTTTGCAGCTTAAAAATGCGCGAGACATCGATGCTACCGCTTGCTTGGCATTGCAGCAGCTTTATGACTATTTGAAGAGTTCAGGGCGTCATCTCATTGGTTGTGGAATTACCCATCAAATTTGGGATGTTCTCAGTGATTCAGGAATGGTCGAGCTCATGGGAAAAAATAATTTGTTTATTTTTGATGAACGCCATCCTCAACTTTCTATGCAAAAAGCATTTTTGCGAGCTTACGATTTATTAAAAGTAGAAGCTACAAAAGTCGTTGAGTTGGCAACACCCGCTATGATTCCTGCTTATCAGCCGGCATCTGCTGCGTCAATGATGGCAAATGAAGAATTAAAACCAGTCTTTGTTGATTCCTCTGTCATCCCTAAATGAGATCAAAAATAGATTGTCAAAAAACGATTAAAATCTTATGTTTTGCGCTTTTATGAGTTCGATAATTGCTGTAAAATGCATGAGATAAAAATGAATCGCGCAAAAAATCTTCTTAAGAGATGGCTTCCTGAAAGATTAATTGGGGCCATGGGAAATACTTCTCGCATGGTGAATTGTTTTATTACCGATATTGCAGATAAATTCACAGGGCGGAGAAATGAATTAACTCCTTCAAAGCGTCAATCCCTTTCAATAGGAACAGGGGATTTTAACGAGATTGGTAAGAAAATATTCCATCATTTAGTTCAACTCTGTCAACTTAAGCCACATGAGCGTGTATTGGATGTTGGCTGTGGAATTGGAAGAGCAGCAGTTCCTTTAACACAGTATCTTAAGCAACCGGGCTCTTATGAGGGATTTGATATTGTTCCGGAAAATATTCATTGGTGCCAAGAAAAAATTACTCCAAAATTTCCACATTTTAAATTTCAAGTTGTGGATGTGTTTAATAGCGTTTATAACCCTAAAGGACGTACAACAGGAGAAAATTATCAATTTCCATTTCAATCTTCTTCTTTTGATGTTATTTTCCTAACGTCTGTCTTTAGCCATATGCTCCCCGAAGAATTGGAAAACTATTTAAAAGAGATTTCACGTTTATTAAAGCCCGGAGGACGCTGTTTAATTACTTATTTTCTTTTGAATTCAGAAAGCTTAGATCATTTAAAATTAGGCAAGAGTTCTATTCTTTTTGATCACGATTATGGGATTTACCGTTTGACAAGTAAGCTAAAACCCGAAGCAGCTGTTGCTTATCAGGAAAACTTTATAGCCGGTCTTTATAAGAAATATGGTTTGCAGATCAAACATCCTATTCATTATGGAGCGTGGTGCGGTCGTCCAAATGGTATGGATTATCAAGATATAATCATTGCTTATCGCCAAGAAAACTAAAAATTCGATCTTTATCTATTAGATAATTACGCATCTCCAGCTAAACACTTTGCCATTTTCCGAAAAATAAAAAAATGGAAAGGCAGGAGCATATACCAATAAAGGCGTCCTAGAATTCCTTTTGGCCGAAAGGTTGCTGTTTGGATAAGAAAACAACCGTTCTCGGTTTGATCTAGTTTAAATTCTAGCCAAGCTTCACCAGGTAATTTCATATCAGCAAAAAGAATAAGATCACCTTTTTCTCGATCAGCTCTTAAGACTCTCCAAAAATCGATGTAATCTCCTACTTGAATATCTGAAGGATGCCTTCGTCCTCGATTGAGCCCAATTCCTCCTACCATTTGATCCATTAATCCACGCAGTTGCCAAGCCCATTCTAAAGTATAATATCCTTGACTTCCTCCAATACGCCAGATGCGCCCAATGGTCGCTTCTATCGAATCTTTTATCGGAACTTTTTGTTCATCTTTAAGGCAGCCTTCCTTGGGAACTTCGATATAAGAGCTAATGCTAGGATCACGATCTTGAATATCCCAAGCATCCATCCAAGTTGAGGTCACTTCATTTTGAGCAATGTTTTGAAAAGCTAGTTCCAATGCTTCAATATATGTTAAACATTGGTGGGGGATTAATTGTTTAATCTCATTTAATTGCACAACAGAACTAGCTTTCATGCTTTCGACGAGATAAAAGCAAAGAGAGAAGCGTACGGATGTGATAAAAACTAGCCAAAAACTAGATAAGCGAGGGGTTAAGACGGGAACTTCAATAATCCATCTTTTTAAACCTCTAAATGCGGAATATTTAAGCAATAATTCTTTAAATGATAAAACTTCGGGACCTCCAATATCAAAAGTTTTATCATAACAATTTTGGTTAAGAAGAACATGAGATAAATAAAAAATGACATCGCCAATCGCAATAGGTTGACAAAATGAGTCGACCCATTTAGGAGCAACCATCAAAGGTAGTTTTTCGCACAAATCTCGAATGATTTCAAAAGACGCACTTCCAGATCCAATAATAATACTAGCTCGAAGAATTGTTGTAGGAATAGAGCTATCTTTCAAAATTTGTTCAACTAATAGTCTAGATTTAAGATGAGGGGATAGGGCTCTTTCGTCATTAATAATCCCACCTAGATAAATCAGTTGTTTAACTTTTGTATTTTTTAAGCTGTTGACAAAGTGTTCAGCAACTTCTAATTCCACTTTTGTTAAATCACTGACAATTTCGGACATCGAATGAACGAGGTAATAAGCCGCATCAATTTCAGAAGGAATGTTTTCTAAAGTTTCTGGATTTCTTAAATCGCCCCAAATGTAATGTAAATTAGGTTTTTCTTCAGGAAATACTGTTGTTCCCTTAATGCGGCATAAGGCGTAAATTTGATGTCCCTGCTCCAACAAATAAAGAATTAACCTTTTTCCTACAAATCCTGTTGCACCGCTAACTAAAATTTTAGCCATAAACTTTTCTTGTGTATAAAGTTGCTCAATCTCATTTTATCAATTTAAATAAAAGATTTGCTAGTTTTATATTATTTTGCTCTTCGTCTGTTTGATATTTGTTGAAAGCTATTATTTTTAAACAATGGCGCTAGAGTCAATCTTAGACTTCATGCGTTTGACAGGCTTTGAAAGAACTAATGGGATGAGGAAGAGAATTGTGTTTGAATCAACCTTAACGTTTCCAAATGTGCTAATTCTTGGCTCATCGCAGCTTGAATTTGGCCATTAGTCGCTAAAATACGGCCTGATTCCAATTCAAGAGAGCCGAGATTATAGTCTGAGATAAATCCTCCTGCTTCTCTGACTAAAATAGTCCCTGCAGCAATGTCCCAAGGCTTTAATCCTCTTTCCCAATAACCATCAAGGCGACCGCAAGCCACATAGGCTAAATCTAAAGATGCTGCTCCGGCACGGCGTACCCCTTGTGTTAAATGCGTAAAATGGCAAAATTCTGCGTAGTTATTATTGGTAGTTTCTCTTCTATCATAAGCGAATCCTGTTGCCAATAAGCTATCTTTTAACTTAGAAATACGCGAGACCCTGATATGCTGTTGATTTAAGGTAGCTCCTAACCCTTTAGCTGCTTGAAATAATTCATTGGTGAAGGGATTGTAAATGACTCCTAAAATGGGTTCTTTCTCGTAAATTAATCCAATTGAAACAGCCACCATAGGGTATTGATGAGCATAATTTGTTGTGCCGTCTACTGGATCAACCGCCCAAATAAATTCTGATTTTTGACGAGACAAACCCGATTCTTCAGCTAAGATTTGATGATTGGGAAAATGGTTAGAGAGCCGTTCTAAAATAACTTTTTCTGATTGTTGATCCGCTTCTGTTACCAAATCTCCTGGAAATTCTTTTTCTCGAATTTCTTTTAAATTGCCCCAAAATTTTTTTAAGACATCTCCTCCTTGCTGAGCTGCTTGAGTTGCTAGATCTAGCCAATGTGGCAAAGAGTGAAGAATCGTCATTGCTTTATCTGCTTATTCGTTAAAATTTTTAAGGAACAGGATCCCATTTCATCGTTTGTCCTGCAGAATTGCAGGTCTTGCGATAGACCCATTCTTCATTATTTTCACGCATCAGGCGATCGCAGCCCATGATAAATCCTTTAAAGAATCCATATTTGCGCATGGCGTCCAATGTATATTGCGAACTGCTGGGAATATAATGGCTGCGCGGTCCATCTGCAGGGGAAATGACTTCTTGATGAAAACGAATCGCTTGGATGCCCCAACGGGTTAATAAAGAGGAGGAACTTGATGTTGCGTTTTGGCAACAAGGAGGATGAGCAAGATCTGCATCTTTTCCCCATGGATCAGCTTCTAAAGACGAAAAGAGCGATAAAAGTAGGAAAAAGAAAAGAGGGCGCATCTAAAAACTCGTTTCAAACATTAAGACTGGAAAGCAATCATGTTCTGTCAAAATTTTTCGGCTCACACCTTCATATAGACGTGTATTGAATTCATGAGCTTCGATGCCAGCTCCATTAATTCCTCCAAAATACCATCCGAGCTCCAAACTAGCAGTAATTGCTCCAGCAGCTGGATAACCTCGTTGGAAAAATTGATAGGCAGCAGCAGTAAAAAGGGCATTAATAATAAAAGAGGTCATGGCGGAGCGGGGCTGTCCCACATAGTAATAGCCGGCTCCTGGCAAGAGAGCATTTAAAAGGCGTGCTTTACGGGGAGATTTTGAAAATTGATCATAAAAAGCAAAGTCCATTTGAATGGCCTCTGCATCCCGATGTTGAGACATAGCGCAGCGTGCTGCATCTATTTCTCCCTTTTTGAGATGATGATAAAGTTGGAGATCTTCCCCTGTGTCGGGTGAAAACTTTCGGATAATTTCCAAGACGCATTCTGCTTTATCTTCCTGCTGGGTTTGCAGGTAACTCTCATAAATGATGAGAAGTAAATGATTGAAAGCAGGAAAACTAGGATTGGCTTGGCTCAAATCACTTGCTTCAAAGATATTAAGCGCTTCTTGATATTTGTTTCCTAAATAATAGCATAGCACAAGGTTGTAATCAAGTTGTAGACGACGTTCAATTGCATGGGGTGGGAGAAGAATTAAAGCACGCTTATAGCTAGTAATAGCTCGATAAAAATCGCATTCTTTGGCAAAGGCATTTCCTATGATCAACTCTTTTGCCCATTCTTGTTGTTCTTCTTCCAAAGAAAGGCAAGGGAACGCACTAGGAAGTGTTTCAAGGCGGTGAATGGGAAGAGGACTTGGAATTAAAGGCTCAAATGCTTGTTCTTGACAGATGGGCTGGCAACCTACAATTGTAAGCGCCAGTCCCACCATCAAAAATAGGGAAACAAATTGCGAGCACCAAACTTTTAAGAACATCATCTCTCATTACGCTCACTACAGTACTCATCTGGGTCGGTTGGTTTAATACTTAAAAAGTTTAAACCTTCGTCGATTTCGTAGTTCCACGCTCTTCTAAATTTGTTCTTTTCGCGCCAGACATCTTGTTGGCGTCTTGTTACGTCTTCTAAGTCCTCATCCGTATCAATAATAAAGGGACGAATGAAGAGCATTAAATTGCTTTTCGTATCAACATTTGTTTGTGATTTACCGATGCAGCCTAAAATAGGAATCCCTCCAAGACACGGAATTCTGTTATAGGTTCGAGCTTGTCTATCTTGGATCATTCCGCTGAGGACCACAAAAAAACCATTAGGGACATGGACTTTGGTCACTGTACGTGTTTTAGTCAACACTTCTACTAAGTTGACGTCTTGCTGGTTTGAACTTGCTGTAGAGTTGGCGGTGGGGGAGGCATCGGTCGTTTCTTGAATGATTTCAAGTGTAATAATGCCATTATTACCAATTAAAGGCGTAACACGTAATGTCGTTCCCACATCAATGAATTGGAAGTTGTTTGTCACAAGCGTTCCAAGGTCATTGGTTATGGATTGAGTCTTATAACGGTCGGTACCACCAACAAAAATCTCTGCAGTATTGTTATCTTCTGTAATGATTTTAGGATTCAATAGGATATCAGCTTTAGAATCGGAATGCACGGCTCTGACAAGAGCTCCCAAAGTGCTAAAACGTGTTCCACCATGTGTCAAATGTGTTCCAATAATTCCTGCTGCGAAGCCACCCACATCTAAAAGACCTGTTGCTACAGGCAAGGTACAAACTTGTGTTGGAGGGCAGCGAGATGTGATGCCACCAGAGAAAATGGTTTGCGCATTATTGACAAAATTGATTTCAGATCCATTTAAATTAGCAGTAGGGCCTAGAAAACCTTGTTCACCTGTTGTTGTTCCGCCGCCAAAACGATCAATCCAATCCACACTATAAGACAAAGAGTCGGCAATGGTGGTTCTAAGGATGAGCATTTCAATAAAAACTTGGCGCAAAGGAACATCGAGTTCTAAAATAAGTTCTCGGACCTTCTCAAGGGCAATAGCGGTTCCTGTAAAAATTAAAGCGTTAGAAGATTCAATCCACTGACTACTATTAATGGCAGCAATAAGATCAATATTGGCTGTACCTGACAATTGCATACTAGCGCCAATTTTTCTCAAAGCATTCTCAATTTGATCACCTCGGCGAAAGCGCAGTTTATGAATAAAAAAGAGAGAGCGTTCAATATGCCCAATAGGGAGATCTCTTGCCCATCGAGAAGCTGCACCAATTCCTCCAGGTAAAAAACCTCGGTTTTCATCAAAAATGGCGCTTGGGCGCCCTTCAGCTCCAATACCTCCAGGAGCAAGAGGAAAGCCATCAGGCCCTACTCCAACTGGGGGAATTCTTCCTTCAGCTCCAATACCTTCGATTGGGAAACTTCCTGGAATGCCATCTGGTGAAAATTGCCCAGGTCCAATACCAGTAGGTTCAAAACCGCCTGTTTCACCAGGCCCAAAACCTACTCCAAGTCCTGGTCTTCCTCGAGGTCCAATACCACCAGGACCTGTCGTTCCAAGTCCTCCAGGTCCTCCTACGCCACCCGGTCTACCTTCTTCGGTAGGTTGGTAAGCAGGACTCAATCCTTCGAGCGATAAAATTTTTGTGCGACCTTCGCTAGCGTCTAGATTTTGTAAGATAGCTAAGGCTTTTTCTACGATAAAGGCATTAGATACAACGAAAATACTATTGCTAACTGGGTGGGGAACTAAGACAAAAGGATTGCCTTGCGCAATAGGCTGCAAAATCTTTGTTGCTAAATCAACTAAGGAATCCACAAAAGCATTGCGTACAACAAACTGTCCAATCGTGACACCGCTATTTGGAGCATCAAGAGTGCCAATGAGCTGTGCAATCTTATTTACATTGGAAACAAGATCTGTAATGATTAAATTATTAGAGTCTCTGAGCACTTCCACAAGAGCATCTTCGGAAAGAAGCGGACGAATAATTTCACTTGCGCGAATAGGATCCAAAGTATTGAGACGAAAAACACGCGTGACTAATTCTGAATCTTGCGAGGATAAAAGCTCAGTCCCATTTGAAACAACGCGTCCAGGAGAACGAACTCTTGGATTACGGTGAATAATGATATTGTTGCCTTGTTCAATTAATGAAAGATCGCGAATCTTAAGCTCTTGAAGAAGCGCAGTCATTAAATTTTCTACAGTTGTCGGCTCTTCAGATACAATGGTCACATTAAATTGCAACTCTTCATCATCAAAGATAAAGTTTTTATTAGAAATACGGCTAATGAAGCGAATGTATTCAATCATCGCAACATTATTGAAGTTGATGGAAATTTCCTTAACCGATTGCGGACCATGTGGAAGTGGCTGATTGGCAACGTCCGTTGGAAGAGGGCCTGGCGATGTTGGTGTAATCACAGTAGGAGCACGAGGAGGAGGTGTAGGAGAAATCGGTGCTGAAAGTGGTGGTATAGTGGGCGGAGTTGTTGGTGGAAGGACTCGAGAAGGTGCAGCTTGAGGAATAAGGGGTTCAGGAGATGAGAGAGGAGGAACTGTGACAGCATTCGGCCTCGGAGGAACATCCAATTCATCTGTTTGTGCAATAAGTTCTGCTAACGTAGGAAGAGGAGAGGAAGCAGTGGAAACGGATGAATTCGGTAAAACGGGTTTTACACCTGGCTCTACTTGCATATTTTTTAATGCAGTAGAATCTGATGGACTTTCTGCCAATTTAGTTGACTTTTTGTTGATGTTTACAGCGCCGACAGCAGGATCTGCAATAACTTGCTTGCCTATGATAGAGTCAGATGCATTCTTTTTGCTTCCAGCATGAGTCTCTGAAGGCTTTTTAATGATTTTAATCTGTCCTTTGCCTTCAGATAAAGTCGGAATCACTTCAGGAATTGTTAAAGCCTCTTGATTATCGGAAGGGTCTTTTCTTTTCTCAGTAGGTGATTCTTCCGAAGCTCTTTGCTTTTGCTGAGATAGATCAGAATCTTGAAATGGATAAGATTTGGCATGCCCTTCTTCTGTTAAAGGATAATCCTTGCGCGGTTTGCTTAAATCAGCTGGCAAATCAAAAGTTACAAAGTTGTGCTTTTCTGATTCTGAATGCTCTGTAGACGCTGCAGAAGCAGAGGAAGACTGAGGGGACTCTAATGGTGAAAAATCGATAGAGGAAATCCCGTGTTGGAAATAAGTCGATTGACTAGGAATATCCTTCCAATAAAAAGGTTGCCCTTGGTCTGGAGAAGTCCATTCATTGGATGAAGAATCAGGCTCTTTCACCCAATTTAAATCAGAAGATTGTTCATAAGAGGTGGAGAAATTTGATTCTTGTTGATTTTGAGAAAAAGTTGACCATTGACCTCTTTGCGAGTTTTCCGTCGTATAAGAAGGGTTCGAGTCCGTAGAAAAATAAGGTTGGTTCTGAATTGGATAGTAGCTAGGCGTTTGATCAGGGTAGATGACAGATTGTACCTGATCTTGTGTAATGCCTTCAGGAGCTTGCCAATAATTAGTTTGAGGATAAGAGGAGTTATAATCAGAAGAATAATCAAAATCATGACCCTCTATTTGTCCCTGTCTAGACCAATTTTCCTCAGATGGAGGGTAGGGTTGATAAGAATAAGCTTCTAACGAAGAAAACAATTGTCCTGTTCGACAAGCAATCGCTATCAGCCAAACTTTAAGCAATCGACGGCAATGAAATATATCAAATTTGTCCATGAGTCTTTAAATTATCTTTGCGCGTTTACTGGGAAATAATATTCCTTGTCTAAGGATCGAGTCTTTTTTTATTCCAAACCTGGGCTTTTATTTCCACAAAAAACCAGCTTTAAGGATAAGAAAAAGATAACTGAAATGAGGCGAACTTGTCTATCAACTTGTTACGATAAACAAAAAAACATGAAAAATGAAAAGAAATAAGTTAAAAATTCTGGTTCTTCAAAGAACCTAAATTGATTAACTGATTTGTGAATGTTTTTTTTTGAATTAAGCTTTAATACAACATTTATAATAGCATGCTCATTGTAAAATATTTGTTTGGTTGATAGATTTGTTTAGTTGTTGCTCGTTTTTTTTGTTTAAGAATATTTTTTTTATAAAATATTAATAATTTTTAAAATTTTTATACAAAGGATTGTTTATGATTACAAGCTGTGTACATCACCCAGTTATCGAAGACCCTCTAACCAGATACCAAAAAACTTGGCAGAAAAATGTTAAAATGAGAAAGCGGGAAGATAATAGTTCATTATTAGCAGAGCTCATTTTAAATTCTACTATTTCAGATCAGCAGCTCTATCAATTTTTATTTAAGCAAGAGATTAAAGCTGATAGCGAATGGTTTATTACAAGTCAAAAAAAACTTACTCTTTCTACTTTTTATTTGACGAGCAGTCGTAAAGTCCGTAGCGTTGAAGAATTTTATCAAAAGCAAAAAGCAATCTTTTCTTCATTATTGAATCCACAACCTAAAATGAATGAAAATTCGATTGCAAATAACAATAATAGAGAAGAGCTAAACTTCTCTCAAAACTCTATTCCTAAAATGTCTATTAGCGAATTGAAAATCCAAGCAGCTCTTCTGGATCCGCAACTTTTTGAAGATGTAAAAGATAAAATTGAGAAATGCGAAGAGGAAATACAGCAACTTTTTTGGGAATCGTTTTTAAAAAAGCATGTTGTAAAATCTAAAGAAGAGGCTCAACAAAGGCTGAAGAATAAAATAAAAAAATTTAAAAATAAGGTAAATGATTTTTGTGTATGGCCAAGTAGTCGAGAAGGACAAATCTCATTAGGTATTTCTTACGGACCTCAAGAAGGGGATTTTCGCTTGTTCTCATTTGAGAAACGAGAAACTGTCTTTTATGCAAAAATTAAAGCTTTGTTGCAGAATCCTATGAAGTTTTTGCAAGATCCTTCGAATAGTTTATTTTCTTATGCCATAGCAGAGCCAGATTTTTTAACTTTATGGACCCAAAACAAAACAATAAGATCAAATCAAGAAGTTGAAGAAGCTCTTAAGAATGCGCCAGCTTATGATTTTCGTATTTGGCCCAGTCAAACGAAAGAAGGACTTTTCTCGTATGCCATTAAGCTCCCTTCCGGATTAATAGATGTAAGACGAATAGAAAATCCTAACAAAGGTTTTCTTCCTTTCATCCGAGCGGGTTCTTTCATTGCTTCATATGATGAATATCTTTTATCTTTAAAAAAAGCTCAGAGCGATCAACGTGGAAAGAAATCTAATTATGATTGCCAATTAATTCTAAATTTAGGTGCTGGCAATACAGCCAAAGGGTTAACAGGAAAAGCTAAAAAAAATCAGTTAACTTGCAACACCATTGATTTAAGAACGCAATCTGATTTATCAACAAATGAAGTCGAATTTTTTAAAAAATTAACGGGAAAATCTCGTCTTTATATTATTGGACATAGCCTTACAGGATCGGATGTCATTCGCTCGGATGAAAATGTCCTAAAAAGTGCAAAAGAATTTGCTGACTTAATAGCAAAGAATGCCCCACAACTGATCAAATTTTCTGGCTTACAGGTTTTAACAATCAGCGTTATTGCTTGCTATGGAGGTGCTTCATCTGATTCATCATCATCTTTTTCCCAAAAACTGTATGAAGAGCTTACCGCGCGAAAGATTCCCTGTAAAGTATTGGGAAGAACAAATGCTGTTAGCCGCTGGGATGGACGTGAAGAAGGTTATCACAAAAAAGTAAATGGCGAATATCAAGGAACTGGAAATAAAAGGATCTTTGATTTAAGGAATCCAACAGGTAGAGATTTTGTCTATTCTAATTCCAATTCTAATAATAACAATGTTAATAGATCAGTAAACGTTGAAAGTTTAAATTTTATAGATAACCAAATAGCTGTGAAAGACACTTGTATAAATATGGGATTCTTTTGCGAGAGTGATGCTGAAAGGTTTTTAAAAACACTTTCAGAAGAAATAAAAAACTCTAAACCTATTTGGCTTTTTTGGCTGGTACCTCATACTGAAAAAGTGATGCTAAGTTTTTGGTCCAATAATCAAGCCATCCATCATGAAGCGATTTCTAGTGCAAATTTAGAAGAATTATTTAATCAAGAAATGCGTAAACAAATTTGGAATCAATATTATCCTGAATCTGTAAATGAAAAATTCTTATTATCCAATCATGCTGTCTTTCTCAATGCACAATCTCTTCTTCTGAAGGGATTCCGGGATCAAGGATATCTCCAACCTTTCAGTACTAAGACCAAGATACGCTCATTTAGCCTCAGAGGATGAAAGAATCCTATTATGGTAAGAGCCATAGATTGACTGAAACGAGAGGTGACACGTCTTAAGAAAGCCATATTTGGAAAATTTGCTCATATGGTTTGATGAGAGGTAGACAAAAGCGCTACCTCTCTACTCTTTTCGGAAAAGATTTAGAAAGACAACAGAACGTTCATCAGAGGTGCGGCTTAAATTCACCTTAGCTCGACGCAAAATGGCATCGACTTGTCGCTGGGAGGATGAATCAAGAGTTTCTGCTAAGCTAGCTTCTAATTGTTCACGGGAAAACAAAGTTTCTTTATTAGCAGAAGACTGGACGCCTAAGGATGCATAAAAGATAACTGTGTCGCCTATATTCCACGGATGCTCAATTTCGACAAAGCTGGCGTTGGGATCTGCTCCTAATGAAGGATTATCTGAAAGAATGGGTTCAAGGGTTCGGTGATGGGCAGTTTGATACCATAAAGATCCACATCTGCAAGAAATAAACCGAAAAATATTTTCACGAGGAATGAGAACTAAATAGCTAAAAGAAAAATGTTGTTTCATAGGATCTTCTAAGAGGAGAGCATTCAAGACAGTTGCCATTTCTTGCGGACGCTGAGTCAGCTGGCATAAAGCCCTGACCATGCCTCTCAATACAGAAGAATACACAATGCCAGGAGATCCTTTGACAGATGGCTCTCCAATAATAATGCCATAAGTTTGATTGGGTAAGGTAAAAAAGTCATAATATAAGCTAGAAGTTCCTAAGCTTTTATAAGTTGCAAGCCCAATTTCAAAATTAGGCCAAAGAGGAGACATTTGTGGCACTAAAGAATACTGAGCTTGACGCAAGCTTTCCGACAAATCGCTTAATGGATCTAATTCTTTATTTTCTTTTAAAAGAGCTGGCGAATGCAAGTAGGCAGAGACATCAGTCATAAAGTCGACAATGTCTTGATAACGATCTTCGGGTTTTTGCTGGAGAGCTTTGGCTAAAATCTTTTGCAATCCTTTCGGCATAATCGAAAGATGAATTTGGCCATGGCTCAATTTTCCCAAAACTAATTCATAAGTTATAATGCCTAAAGAGTAAATATCGGAAGGATAAGAAGTCGATTCGGGGTCATCTTTTTGCTCGGGACTCATATAAATAGGAGTTCCTATTAAGCGTCGCTTAGAATTAGGATCTCTTTGGTTGTCTGTTAATAATTGAGCAATCCCAAAGTCAATAACTTTCACTCCTCCGGATTCAGTCACTAAAATGTTTTCAGGCTTTAGGTCGCGGTGAATAATGCCATGCGCGTGAAGATGACAAAGAGCCATCGAAATTTCCATAACTAATTCAAGAGCATGCTTGAGTGAAATGAGATTGCGTAAGAGATATTGCCTCAATGAAATTCCTTGAATGAATTCCATCGCAATATATAAGCCCTTTTCCCACTCTCCTTGGCCGTAAAGCTTAACAATATTAGGGTGATCTGCTAAAGCAATAATAGAAGCTTCTCGCAAGAAGCGTTGAACCATTTCAGGATTTGAAAGAAATTCGGGGAATAAAACCTTAATGGTAATAGGATCTTTTGTTTCAGGATGAGTTGCTAAATAAAGAAAACTCATGCCTCCTTTTTCTAGCAAAGCTTCTACTTTATAAGGACCAATCTTTTCGGGAAGATTTTCTTTTTCAGAACCTTTGCTTGGAATGGTAGGTAAGGTTTTTTGTTTGTGAAAATCTGATTCAACCATAAAAGCAGCCATTTTTAAGAGTGGTCAGAGAGATAGAAGAAAGCAAATACATCACCATATATCACGATGCAAAAATAGCTTTTTTGTCTTCTATCTTTCGTCTTCCTATTATTGTCTATCTTCCCACTTGCAAAACGCGAACGCCAAGGGTTTCTCCCAATTTAATCAGCTCGCCTTTACCTACTACTTTGCCATGAATAGTTAAATCAACTCCATTTTGTGGATGAATGTCAATTTCAAGTAAGTTGCCGGGCTCTAACTTTAAAAGTTGATCCATTGTCATTTGGACTCGACCCACTTCGACAGTTAAAGCAACAGGAATGTTTTCGAGAGTAATAGGACCTAAATTCTCTTCAGAATGTGCTGCTTTCTGAGAGGCAGGATGGGCTTCTTCCTCTTCAGTAGTAGGTAGAGGCGAGTCTTCTTCTCTTTCTTCTTCTGAATCTTCTGAATTTTCTGAATCTTCTGCAAATAAATCTTCATCTTCTGTGTCAGCAAATAAATCTTCATCTTCCAGATCAGGTAAATCTAAATCACTTAAATCATCTTCATCTTCATCTTCTGGTTGTTTAGCCATAGGAGTTTCTACCTCATGCAATAAGGGAAGTTCTAAAATTTTAAGATTACCATCTTTCAGCTTAGCGCGAAAAGCTTGCCTGCCATTAATGGTTAGCATAACGCGACCATCAAGGCGATCAGGATCTAATGTATAACTATCTAAAACAATAAAATCGCCTAATTGGACAGCTTTCCATTCAGCTAGCGATAAATGGGTTTTTCCAGCTTCTATATGCACCACGATATCGATTAATTGTGCCATTTGCTGAGAAAGAGCTGAGGGCTCTTCTTGTTGAGCAAAATGTTCAACCCATGAACGACGAAATTCTGGAGAAATAATCAAACGTCCCCAGATGGTATGATCGTGCAAACGAAAAGAAATGTCCCAGCAAAGAGAATCTTCATCCGGTAAAGCGTTTGTATGAGTTAAAATCGGTGTAAGTGTTTTATCAAAAGAAACTTGTGTTAAATTATAAAGAACCTCAAGAGCTAAAAAGCGATAAAAGCTTTCGTTTAAATCAGGATCGTGATGACTAATAGGATGAGATTCTTTTGTTAAAAGCAATGCTGCTAAAGTTGCCATCTCTTGAATTGGCATGACCCAGCATACCTGTCCTCTTAAAGAAGGAATGGCAAAAGTGAGCGGAAAAGGGGAATCTCCTAAACTATCATAAAGATTCTCTTTCGCGCGCCAAGTCATTTCTCCAGGATGCAAGGTTAATCCTTCACGATCAAAAGAACGTGAGAGGCGAGAGGCGAGTTCATCCCACGGAAAAGGAGGAGCCGCTCCAGTTAAAGGGATAGAATCAAGTTTTTTAAGATCGGGTTTAATTTCACGTACCCAATCATAAGAGGTCGGAGGTGTTGTCATCGTTTATGCTTATGTATGATTGTGTAATTTAAAAAGATCTTCCTGTTTCCGGGTTTAAGAAATATTCTTACTGATTAAATATGTACAACAAAATTGCTTTTGTACAAAAGCTAATAGTGAGAATAATGAAAAAAGTGGAAAAACATATCTTTAAAGTTTTGAATCTTGTGATATTTTATAGCCTGCTTAATCACTTCTCATAGCTTGGATTCGAGATGATTTTCTCCTAGAAGGCGCTCTTGTTCCCTAGGTTACAGTAATATGACCTAGGGATCAAAAGAGCTCTTTTTAAATGGAAAAGAACTCCAATTCAAACCATTAGAAGTGATTTAATAGACTTTTAGGCGAACTTTTGATTTCTTAATCTCCAAAAAATTAAGCTATTGGTTTATGCAAGGCTAAATAGATGGAAAGAAGCTTTTTAAATTATTTAATAATAAAAATTTTATTTATTATAATCTTCTCACTATTCTTTAATTTTATCATTTACATCTTCTAATGACAAGAACGAATGACTCTGTACGCATGTAAATCTAGAGAGTCTAATTTCAAGCAATTGCCACCCATCCATCAGTCTCGATCTGATAGACATCTGTTTAATATCATAAGAGTTTTATTTCTTTAATAAATGAGTGTTGGAAGACAGATCAATTTTTGCTTAATTTTAAGGTTATCTTACGATAAAATTATCGCGATTTCAGTTGTTAAAAATCAAGTCTTGAATATGCCTTTAAAAGGCATTTCTTTAATAAAACTGTTTTTGTTTGATTAAAAATCAAGTGCGTATTTATCCTATTTTGTGGAATAGATTTTCAATTAAAAATGGTGTAGATTTTACAATCTTTAAATAGGATTAAATAGTTTGATATATGAATATTAGTCAAAACCCTTTGTTTGACCAACATTTAGCTCCTCAAATTTTTATAAATTTGAGGCTTTCTGATTTAATGAAAGCTAAACAAGTTTGTAAACAATGGAAACAACTGATAGATGGCACTAACTTGATGATTATAGCTTTTCGAAATTATGTCTATAATGTTGATTATAGTAATCGTCCATTAAAAAAAGAAAGAATGGAGAAGTGGGAGATCGATTCGGAAAATCTAGAAAAGATTAATCAAGAAAAAAAAACAAATGTAAGAGTACTTGTTTTACAATTTAGTTGTCAAGCGCTCAACTTAAATGATCCAATATCTCTTTACCTAAAATGTCAGAAATTTGTTATTCATTATCTAAGTTTATATGAAACCCCAAATCAAGCAGCTGGTTTGCTTCTTGTTGAAAAACAAGCTTATGTGATGAAACCTTTTGATGAGAAAGTAAATTATCAAGAACTTTTCGATTTATTAAACCAACTAAAAAATAATAAACAAAAAGCCATAAAAAAAATCAAAAGCATTATTCCAGGTACTAAAGATTATAAAGCTCGCAAAGCAAAGTTATCAATAGATGAAGTTCAAAAGCGTATCTTAAAGCAAGCCGAATTAATTACTATAGCACGTGGCAAAAGCTACCCTTTACTTGATTATTTTACGGATAACGTGAAGTTTGATTGATATTTAAATAAATATCAACTAAATATAGAAGTTACGCAGTTAAATAATTTTAAATTAATTATGCGATAATAAATCTAGGTAAATTCACATGAGGAATAAGATGAATAAACCTAGATGCAATGAATATGACTACATAAGTTTTCTAGTTGCGACTCAAAAAACTTATACCTGTACAGAGGCGGCAAAAGTTCAACCAAAGAAGGATGATGCGCCGCATCATGATTCATTAAATAGGCTTTTATATCGCATAGAACCCGGATCAGAGCCTTTATGGGAAGAAGCCAAGAAGCATGTGAATTTAAAAGAAGGGGTATTAGTTTTAGATGATGCAACGCTAGATAAGCTGTATGCAGAGAAAATAGAGCTTGTAACGTGGCATTGGTCAGGCAAGCATCATAAAGTTGTCAAGGGTATCAATTTACAGACGTTGCTTTGGACGGATGGAGACAGTCACATTCCAGTCGATTATCGTATTTACCATAGTGATGGAAAAACAAAAAACGAACACTTTGTCGATCTTTTGACTGAGGCAAAACAAAGAGGTTTTTCTCCTAAATTTGTTTGTTTCGACTCTTGGTATTCTAGCTTGGATAACCTTAAAATAATTAAGAAATTAGGTTGGGATTGGTTTACTCAACTGAAAAGTAATCGTCAAATCGATCCTGACCACACAGGAAACCGAGCGATAGCTCAAGTCGATATTCCGCAAGAAGGTAGAATTGTCCATTTAAGAGGTTATGGAATGATCAAGGTCTTTAAGTTTGTCTCTCAAAATGGAGACATTAATTACTTTGCAACCAGCTTCTTAGGGATGAATGAATTGAGATTACTTACTGTTAAAGAAAAATATTGGGCAATTGAAAGTTATCATAAGGCAATCAAACAATACTGTGGAGTAGAAAAATGCCAAGCACGTCTTGGCATCGCACAGCAAAACCATATTGGTTTTTCTATTCGTGCCTTTTTAAGGATTGAGCGGTTTAGCTTTAAGACTGGACTTTCTTGGTTTGAAGCTAAAACTCAAATTGTAAGGGAAGCTGTTAGAAACTACTTAGAGAATCCAATCTATGAAAATTATTTAACTGCGTAACTTCTATTAATATTTAAATTCTATCTTTGGTAGTGCTAAGAGATTGTCGTTGAATTAAGTTTTTAGTTATTCTATAGACCTAAAAAAAGAGGTCTAAAAATGTCATATCACCCCTATCCGACAGATCTTACAGATAAAGAATGGGAAATTATTGAGTCCTTATTACCCAAAGCAAGAAGAGGAGCGGGTAAAAAACCCAAATATTCAAGAAGACGGATGTTCGATGCAATATTTTATGTTTTAAAAACAGGATGTACTTGGAGAGATTTACCGCATGATTTTCCTCCTTGGAAAGCAGTTGACTCTCAATATAGAAGATGGAAAGACAAAAAAGTATTTGAAAGTATCCATCATCATTTAAGGAGAAGCCTCAGACAACTCTTGGGAAAAAATTCCGAAGCAAGTGTAGGAATAGCTGATAGTCAAAGTGTTAAAACTACGGAAAAAAAGGGCTCTGTGGATTTGACGGAGGCAAGAAGGTTAAAGGTCGGAAAAGACATCTATTGGCTGATCACTTTGGACTAGTCATAGAAGTAGCAATATCAGCAGCCAACTGTAATGATAGAGATGGCTTGAGAGTGATGATGTCTAAATTACAGCTGAATAATAGACAACAACCTTCTCTTATTTACTTGGATGCAGGCTATATAAGCAAAGAACTAGAAGAAGAAATGAAAGAATATAGTTGTAGAATTGAAATCATTAAGCGAAGCGATAAGAGCTTTGAAACATTGCCAAAAAGGTGGATAGTTGAGAGAACTTTTGCATGGTTGGGTAAGTTTAGACGTTTAAGCAAAGATTTTGAGCAATATATCACAACTAGTGAAAATATGATTTACCTTGCTATGACAAGACTGATGCTCAAACAAATGGTTAAATTGAGTTAATTCAACGACAGTTTCTAAATGTTTATGTGGTGGCTTTTTTAGAAAAGATTGGTGTAGTAGGAAGAACTGATCAAAGTGTAAGAGATATCGAAAAATTAATGGTTTATAGTGGGTTGAATGTGGCCATCATTACTGTCTTAAGTTTAGGTTTTCATCGATGCGTAAAATCAGCTATACCCCCTGTCACTTATGTCGCGATTAGTACAGGAACACTGGCCTTACGTTTCTTGTTATCAGTGTTATAACGGTCAATAACAGTGAGAAGATCCCAATGGCGAGCCAAAAATCAAATACATTTGTGAAGAATAGTTGAAAAAAGTGACCAAAAGAGTTGTCTCGATCTTGTTTAGACACAACAAGCCTTTGCGGATGCCGATCAATCACGGAGCCTAGCTAACATGTTAAAATTTATAACATATTGACAAGATATAACTATCTTTTTGAGGCATACCGTGATCTATTACCATCTTTTTTAGAGTCATTTTGATATTAAAGTTCTCGCCTAAAGTAGATAAGAAGTGAAATTATGACATTTCTTCTTCATCTTGAGATTGTTGACGTCTCTGTTGTTGTTGCTGTTGCTGCTGCTGTTGTTCTTGACGATCGCGGAAAGTTTGTCCAGCATCGACATTAATGAGATTTTCAGCTTGCGTAGTTGTGGTTACCATGTGCACGACAATTCCTTTGCGTTCTAGAGTCTGCGTCAAAGAATCTTCGTTAAGTTTGCGATCTAAAAATAATTTGGCATCAGGAGATAAATTTGCGAAAGAGATGTTGAACTCCTTTTTGGCATGATCAGATGTTGTTAAAGTAATGGTTGCTCCTTCTAAAATAGGTGGATGGCGAAGGGTAATCATGGTACTTGTTTGATCTTCTTTTCGCATGACTTGAATGCGATCAATGATTTGAGTGGCAAGATCTTTAATGGTTGCGGACCGAACAACTTCTTGACTTTCTTCAGCCTTTTCTGTTTGAAAAGCAACTGATTGAAGGCTAGAATTCACTGCCCCTGCATCGACTTTTGCTTGATCGGTTGCTCCAGAAGAGCGTGCTTCTCCCTTGCTTTTATCTTTCTTGGAAACAGAACCTGATTCTTTTGACTCAAAAGAAGGACCTTCAGATTTCTTTGATTTTTGAGATTGCAATGCTCCTTGTTGGCGGTTAATTGCTTCAGCTAGTTGAGCCTGATTCTGAGCCTTTTTAGTCTCGTCTGGCATTGAAGAGGCCTGTTGAGGGAGAGAAGATTCAGGTTCTTGAGAAGTTCCATCAGGAACTGGCATTTCCTCATTAGCTGCATATAATTCACCTTCCGTTCCTGCGCCTTCTTCTTGAGTCAAGAGTCCAGGCTCTTGGTCTAGAGTATCTTGTTTAGATGAGAGCGGACGAAGAGAATCAGAAAATGAATCTTTTAGTGTGGAAGAACGAGCCAAAGAAGACTTTCCTTTAGTTGGCCCTTTTTTTGAAAGATCAAATAAAGAAGGTGCTTTACCATCATCTTTTTCTTCAACGGCTCCCAATTCTTCTTCTTCTTTAGAAGGGCGACCTTCTTTATAGGCTTTGCGGAAGCTATCATTGCGTGGCTGTTGATTAGGTCTTAAGCGCTGAGAGCTTGGCAGTTCTCCTCTGTAATCTGGACGGTCGGAAGAGATATGTTCTACCATAATATTTATACTCCTTTAATTGAGTCTCTGGCTATAGAGGAAATTTAGTATTGCTTGCGCTGCTGAACGGTGTAAATAATGGAACCCAATTCGTCTTGTTCACGTCCTTCAATAATTTCTTGTTCTTTACGCATTTCTTTTTCCCAGTCTTTTTTGTGAGTCAGAAGTTTATCAACTTCTTGCCGTTTGCGTTGCAAATCTAATTTCGCTTGTTCTAAATTTTTCTCGGCTATAGCAACTTGCTCTTTTTGATCCTTCACTTTTTTTTCTTCGACTTTTAACTTTTCATCCACAATTTTAAGATACGCTTTCATTTGTTGAATTTTAGGGCTTGTCGTTCCCTGATCCATCGTATCTCGTAATTGCTTTAATTTATCTTGCTGATGTTTTTTTACTTTATCGCGCTCAGCTTCTCGTTCTTCTAATTTTTGCTGCTCTTTTTGCAAGGCAAGTTGTTTCTCTTTAACAACTTTTTCAGCATCTTCTACTCGTTTTTGCTTCACTTCGATAATCTGTTTTAAAGGATAAACGATTTTATCCATTGTGCCCTACCTGCCTGTTTATTGATTATCTAAACAGAGCTTTGAGTAATTGAACGGTTTCTTGAAAAGAACACTTTTCGTCAACACCCTGTTTCAAAAATTTGAGAACTTTTTCAATATGATCAATAGCAAAATCTCCAGCTTTATCGGCTCCTCTTTTGTATTCTCCAATCTTAATTAAAAGCTCGTTCTTCTTATAATTAGCGAGAACTTCTTTTAACTTCCCTATCAATTGGAGTTGCTCTTTTGGAATAATAGAGTTAATGACACGGCTTGCGGAAGAAAGAACATCAACAGCAGGGTAGTGATATTGGCGAGCAAGTTCGCTAGAAAGAATAATGTGTCCATCCAAAATGGAGCGGACTTCATCAGCTACCGGCTCGTTCATATCATCACCAGCAACTAATACAGTATAAAATGCTGTGATGCTTCCTTTGTCTGAGTTACCAGATCGTTCGAGTAATTTGGGTAAAGTCGAGAAAACAGATGGAGTATAACCAGCCCTTGCAGGGGGTTCGCCAGCAGCTAGTCCGACCTCTCTTAAAGCGCGTGCAAAACGGGTAACAGAATCCATCATTAAAATAACAGACTTTCCTTGATCGCGGAAATACTCTGCAATAGCGGTCCCAACGTAAGCAGCGTTTAAGCGTAACTGAGAAGCTTGGTCGGATGTTGAGACAATAAGTACTGAACGCTTGAGCCCTTCTGGGCCTAAGTCCTTTTCAATAAATTCTCGTAACTCGCGTCCACGTTCACCAATTAAACTAATGACATTGACATCGGCAACAGCATTGCGGGCAA
This sequence comes from Parachlamydiaceae bacterium, assembly GCA_044226925.1. Lineage (GTDB taxonomy): Bacteria > Chlamydiota > Chlamydiia > Chlamydiales > Parachlamydiaceae > JANWJE01. The sequence continues at coordinate 161,700 of JBGAGC010000001.1, read as the reverse complement.
TCATGCCAAGGAGGGTTGATTTACCACCACCAGCAGCAGCAAAAATCCCTACACGTTGTCCTAAACCCGTTGTTAATACGCCATCAATTGCACGCACACCAACCGAAATAGGTTTGTTAATCGGCATGCGTTTAACGGGATCGGGAGGGGCTTGAATAACAGGATATGTCTCCTCAAGAATTAAAGGCCCTTTTGTTTCTTCATCTAAAGGTTCGCCTAAGCCGTTGAGAATCCTTCCCAATAATTGAGGTCCAACTTTGATGTGTAGGGGAAGGTGGGTTGGAATGACTTCAGAAGAAGGTCCAATTCCTGTCATTTCACCTAAAGGTGAAAGAAGAACTTCGTCCTTAGTAAAGCCTACGACCTCAGCACGCAAAGGGTCGCCTGCCCGTTTAATCAGGCATAATTCGCCAATTTTAACTTGAGGGACAACGGCTTTGATCAACATTCCAACGATTTCTGTAATGCGGCCGTTAATCGTTGTCAGCTGAAGATCGTCTAGGTCTCCCAGTAGTTTGCCGATCTGATCATTAGAAAACATGTATTACCTATAAATTGAGAAATCAGCTTTAAAAAAAAAGGATAAAATGACGGCAAACCGTCATTTTTATCCTTAACGGGAAGCAAGTGATCCTTACTTAAACCTGAACGTTCATGATTGTCTTTGTAGATTCCAATGCCTTATTCAGCAAGCTTGTAAACAATTCAATTTGTTGTTGCACATAGCTCATTTTAATTTGAATGGCCAGCATGTTTGCTGGTGAGACTTGTGCCCCGGTCATATTGAGTTGATCAATTGTCGTATGCAGATTTTCAAGCTGATGCTGACTATCGCTCACCATACTAATAAATCGTTGGAGCGGATTCTGATTGGTTCCCGCAGATGTTGTTGCGGGCGCAGGTGTATATTCGACTCCTGCTTTGGATAAAGCAATTTTGAGGTTATCATCAATATGCGTCAGTCGATTGCGCAGTATTGTTTGATAAGAAGGTTTAATGTCACTTTGTGTTTGCGAAAGTTGTGTTTTTACTTTATCAAGTTGAGAAATAAGATCTTTTGCTTGATTTTTGATCGTGTCTGGACTCATTTGAGACATTTTAGACACGTTCGTATTTAACTTTCCAACTTCATCCATTAAGGACTTTGATACGCCCGTTGATTTTTTGGAACGAGTCGCTCCTACTTCTTCAACTTCCTCTGTCTGAGATTGTTGTCTTTTGCGATCCTGGTCAGTCGAAGATCCACTTTTTTGGGATGAAACATTCTCATCTGTAAAGATAGGATTTTTGTCTTTTTCTACACTCTGAACTTCATCAGGCGCAAAAGCTTTCGTATCCACTCGCTCAAAAGAACCAGGTTTAAGAGGTTGCGTAGAATCGACAAGCGATTGAAAATGTTCCTTGTTCGAAGCCATGCGTTCCATTTCTTCGGCAGGATTCATTGACTGCTTGTTCAGCGTCTCGCTCACCTTTTTCACTGCTTCCACTTTATCTAGTGCCATGATAAGCTTTCCCTTTAAGAAACTTAATAAAAACTGTGGTCTTGGCAGATTGCAATTCGAATGAAATAAATTTTCAGCTGGATTGCAACCTAGACCAAGAAACCACAAATGATGGTAGCCAAAATGAATTTTAGCTGGCCATTATGACTTAACGTTACGTGCCATTGATGAAACTGCAGAGTTTGATGCAGACATGACTGACGTTGACATTTCAGATAATTGTGCTAAGTGGTTCATTAACATTTGCATTTCAAACATATCGCCAATGCTAATGGCACTCTTATTACTTTGTATTTTTTGCAGCTTAGTTTTAACTTGTTGCGTTGCTTCGTTAACGACGCCTTTTAAAAAGTCAAACTGAATACCTGTATTATCGGTAGTATCTGCCATAAAATTCCTCCAACTACTTCTTCTTATTAAGATTTAGATACATAATAAGTTCAGTAGGGAATTCAGATTTGGGAAATTACACTTCCTGAAGCTTATCAAGAATTTTTCTTTTTAAACTTCGATTCTGAAACGCTACAACACTTAAACTTTATAAATAGACAAAGTGAAAAATGATAAATTTTCAGCTTTATCATTCATCGCTCTGCCTTTTACTGACATTTTATAAGATCCTTTAATCTTTTCTCAAGCTAAAGATTCATGCTTATCGGCAAACTTTTAGCATTTATCTTTATGCCTTTTGTTACAATTTTAATTATAGCAAAAGTAATTAATTAAATCAAGGTGTAGTCTGTTTTATTTTTAAATACTGCTTTAATTAATACCAATTAGATAAAAAGAAAGACAAATCCTTTAATCATCCCTTTATTTTGACTAAATCTATTGTTTTTTCTCAGGTTCTGATGCACCTTCTTCTTTCTCTGATGGATTTTCTTCTTTATTTGTAGCTTCTTCCTCTTCGTCGGGAGCTTCTGTTTGTTTAGCAAAGAAGGGGGTGTTCATTTTCTTGGATAAATCTTTTTCAGACCATTCTAGCGAAATAGCCCCTAGATTTTTAATCGTTGGATCTGTGGTTTTTTCCATGATTTCGCGAATCAGCTTTTCACCCTTTTTTTGCTTTCCTTTTGTTAATAGAAAACACATGGCTAAAAAAGTTTGCGCTAAGTGGTTATCGGGTTCTACTTGGGTGACTTGCTCAAAAATGCGAGTCGCTTCTTTAATTTCGAGTTTGTTTAAAGCAATATAACCAAGCCCAATTTGGGGGGCCGTATTTCGCGGGCTTAACGCTTGAGCAGCGTGAAAGATACGCTTGGCGCTAATTTCATCCAATTGTTTGACGGCGACAAAGCCAGCTTCAATTAGGAGAGCAAAGTCTTCTTTGAATTCTGCTATTTTTTCTTCATCCATAACATATCCTCTCTCTCTTAAGGCACAATTGCTTATTTAGATTTTGTCGTTGTAGCACGCGACATGACCTTTTGAAGGGCATTGTAGCCTTGAAGAAGCAAACCGAAACGGTCAAATTCCTCTTGACTGTCGCCAGATCTTAGTGCTTCTTTGATTTTTTGAACGCGTGCATCTACCTTTTGACGCAATTCTTTTAATTTTTGTGGATCTTTTAGCTCTTTTTCGAGTTCAAAAACAAACTCTTCAACGGGCTTTTTCTTTTTTTGACCTTCTAAACCAAACATGTCAAATCCTCACTTAGAATGAATAAGAAGTACCTTTCTTAGAAGTCCTCGTGTGTTGTGATTTGAAGAAGTAGTGTTGCTTGTCTCAAGGTCACAAGATTGGCTTCTAATTTGAAGATACACCCTTAAAAGTTAGTAATCAATACGATATTTAGTTCCATCTTTTTCTAATAAAATACGATCGGCAGTAATTTTTGTGATTGTCATTCCATCTAAGTCGTCATCTTCTGAAAGAATACGACCATTGATCACAACCGTATATTTGCTGCCAATACGCGATTTACCGGTTACTTGGTAGTGATCGGAAATATCCACAATACCTGTTTCAGCGGTTTGAATGCGAACAAGATTATTGACAATGCGGACACCTGGAATCTGTTTAATTTTGCCAACAATTTCGTTTAATTCATTCGTTTTTCCGGGAGGTTCTGTTCCACTTAAAGTGATTTCGCCGTTCACCATTTTGGGCGTAATGTCACTTAATTGAGCGTTTTGCAGCCAAATATTGATTTGATTGACAACATCTTCTTCGACCACAATTTGTTTCTTTAATAGATCCAAATAAGGGAAATTTAAGCCAATATAAGAAGATAATTGCTCTGCTTGTTTGCGGGTTTCCAAATAGCCTGACAAAATGAATTGGCCTGCTGCTGGAGAATGAATGGTAATTCCCTTCCAAGCAGGATTTTCAGATAAAATTGAATTGACTTCATGCCAGACATATTCGTCAATTACAATGCCTGTATCGTCAATAGATTTAATAAACTTTAAATTTCCCAAGTTATAAAGCAATTGACTTTTTTCAGCAGCCGTTGTCACGTGCCCTAAAAGCAGCAATCCACCTGAAGATTTATTAAAGGTATAGCGGATAGCTGGAAAAGGTTTAAGGGCTTGTTGAACCAGTTCATCAGCATTTTCTTGTGTTTGCATGACAACAGGTTCTTCATGGAATAAAGAACTTGTTCCTATGCCTGCGAGTACAAATAAGCCTATAATAGCTGAAAGAACAATATAAGGACCAAATTGACGAGGCGGCTTGACTGGAGGTGCTTCAACGACAGGAGCAGGTGCCGGAGCAGGCGTAGGCGCAGCAGGTTCTGCTGGGGCAGTCTCTGCAGGAGTCTGGGTTGTTTTAGGGGTTTCTCCTTGCAAGACTTTGACAATAGAAGGAAGAAGAGGAGAAATAATGGTTTGCATTTCTCCTTCACGATCATAAACCACAAAAGAGGTGGTTCCGAGTGTTACAATTGTGTTAGGAGATAAAACTTGCCGGCCGCCTTCAATAGGGGTTCCAGCAATTAATACACCGTTTCGGCTTTTAAGATCTTCAATCGTCAGATTATCTTCTGAGCTAACCGAAATTCTTGCGTGTTGACGAGAAACACTCGTATCATGAAAGACAATGTCGCAAACCTTAGGATCTGTTCCTAACGTATACGTATTGCCAGCTTGCATGTAAAATTCAGCTCCATTATTGGGACCGCCAATGACTTTTAAAAGCCATCGGCCTGTTTCTACTACCCCAAAGTCAATTTCGGCCAGAGTAGGAAGTTCAGGATTTTCTTCTCCAAAGATCGTATCAGTTGGAGCTAATTCATCTTCATCAGCCATAGGAAGTGAAACCGTTGGAGGTTCAATAGCAGTCTCTTCAGGTTTAGGAACTTCTATTTCGCTTGTCGTTTCTTCAGATTCAGTTATATCAGGAGAACCTTCATCTAAAACATGAGCAGAGGCATCTTCATAAAAGCGTAAAATTTCATTTCCAATTTTTAATGTATCCCCATTTTGTAATAGGCGCGGATGATCATCGAGGACTTCTTCATCATTGACTTGTACAGGATTTGTCGTACTTAAATTTTGAATAATGATTCCTTCAGAAGAGCGATGCGCGATCAGATGTCTACGAGAAACTAAGGGATCCTCAATGACTAGCTGGCATTCATCGGGATCTCGCCCAATTGTCCAGCTTTCGCCATCTTCCAATGATAACGTCAAGCCTTTAAGATCACCTTCTTCTACAACGAGTTTTGCAACCATAACCTACCCATAATCCGTTAAAGAAAAGCTTATCAAGTGTTATTGATGATTCAATGCTTCCTTTCGCCAATAATCCATCACACTAATAAAGTCTTCTAACTTCTCTTTAAAATCTTTGTAGGAACTATTGTAATCCAGTTCGAGCGAAAGGGTCAACAATTTCCCATCTTCATTTAACCCTATTGCTGCGCCTCTTGTTCCTATGCCGAACAAATTTGCCTCCATAGCCTTGAGTAAGAAAGACTCAGCGTTCTGCTTAGGCCTTTCTCCAATGATTCCTTTCAATAAAAAACTTTTCTCAAATTCAATGGCTTCTACTTCAATATCCTCGTCCAAAGGCAAATGATAATGATGCTCTTCAGTAGAAGTAATCTGTTTTTCTATTGCAAGTTCCTGGCCAAGTTGACCGATTAATTTCTCTAACATAGGACTTTCTCCATCAAGAGAAATGACGTTTTTAAAGTTCTTATTTTAAATGGTTTGATCCTTATGTATCTCTTTTACTTCATTCATTTTTTGAGATGGATGGGGTAAAAGAACAGCAAGAAGGCTTCAAATTTTACCTTAAAGTAAGCTCGTTTAAATTCGCCAATGATTTAATGCTTTAAATACAATCGCCTCACTGAAAACCAAAATTAGGAATCCATTAGCACCAAAGCACAAGGCTTTGGCGCAATCTATCCATTTTGCATTCAATTGTATAGGCATAAGCCAGAGTCTATTGCGCTCTGGCTTATTGCAGTTAAAGTCTTAAGAAATAGTCAACAAGATGCGAATTTCAGATTAGCCTCGAGGATTGAGATAGTGCGATTTCATATCAGATTCAATTAATTTTCTTAAGTCATCAATGAAACGACTATAAGCACTCGCAGCTTCATCGCGATGCTTAGAGATGGTTTCGCTATATTTATTCATGGCTTGGATCAAGCCTTCATAGGTTTTTTGCAATTCTTCTTTCGTACCCGAATCAATTTTGATGGATGCAACAATGGCTGCCTGAGCACCATTGATCGCTTGTTGCAATGTCTGGCCATAGGTACTAATTTGTTGGTCGGTATTGCGCTGTTCAGTCAAAATAGCATCATATCTGTTCTTAGGATTTTTCAATTCAGCTACGTATTTTTCTTGATCCTCGATAACTTTTGGTTTTGGTGGAGGATTAAGTTGGTTCTGTTGTACTGCAACTTGGTGAGCTTGTAGAGCCGTTTGATGCGTTGGATCTGCTTCTAAATCTTTTAATTTAAGTTCAGCTTCTTTAATTTTTTTGTCCACGCTAGCTTCTGCAGTTTTTGCACTTCGCGCTGTTTGAACAAATTGAGTTGCTGAGATGGCAGCATTTCCAAAAGAAGCAATAGCCTGAGTCATTTGCTCTTGGGCTTGATTTTCCATTAATGCTTTGGCCAATTGAGCTGTTTCCCTAGCCAAAGCAAAAATATTGGAGCGCGCTTCTAGTTCATTTTGAGCTTCTTTGAAGTGAATTTGTTGTTGCGCTATTAAGATTTCGTTCACAATATTTAGGTATTGACCCATAAAAGTAGCCCCAACAAACCAAGGATTTGTTCTGATCTCTTCTTGAGCCTTTTGGAAATTTTGGCCAGTGACCATTTCTTCATCGGGATTGGGGATATTGGGTTTATCTGCCTCAGAAGATATTTTTGGACCTTCATGAAATTCACTAATTTCTAAAGTGTCTTTAATTATTGGTGCAGGCGTATAACTCGAATCGACTTGCATCAGTTCTTCAATGTTCAAATCGTTGCCGCCGATAGGCAAATGCTTAAGGTGAGAGGCAACTTTTCCTTTGACATCGTCTGGAGTTGTAGATCCCATTTGATTAGGAACTCTATCGCCAAGATTAACTTGTTCGGACATAATTCATCTCCTTTTATCACTAACTTTAACGGTTGATGGTGACCACTTAAGCTGCTTGTATGACAGTTGTTGCCGTTAGGTTAGTTTGGTAAAAAATATTTCTAAAACTCTCGTTTAATTGAGAACAAAAAATGATTAATCGTTTTAAATCTCCTTTAACCTCTTGATAAGAAAGGCCAAAAGCTTCCAAGCCATCCACCAAGCTTTGTTTAAAACTGACTTCATCTTCAGAATTGAGCGCGCTTTGGATGAATTGAAATTGATTAAGCGCTAATTCTGCCTGCTGTTGTTCAAAAAGGTGCTCAGCTTGGGCTTCATGTAGAGCATATTCCACAGATTCCAATGTAGGTTTCAAAAATCGTTTAACGGTATCAAAAAATTCTTCTTCATATGCATGATCTTGCTCTTCGATCAAAATTAATAAAGACAGTAAAAAAAACATTCCAATATCAGTTATTCTTTTTTGACTATCTTCTTTTAGATTCAATCCTTGGCAAATAGAACGAAAAGCTATTTCTATCGCACGCGAACCTAAAACAAATGTTAAGCCTAGTTCCCTCAATAATAAACCTGCTTTTTGGGCTGCAGCAGGATCATCTTGAGGAAATAGACGTTTCCAATTTTCCACTAATTGCGTTGCAGTAAAGAAGGCTGTCAATGTCATGACTTGTGTAAACGTCAGTAAAATAGAGGTTAATTCTCTTTCAGAAGTTCTCAAAGATGCATGCATTAAACGAGCGATTCCTTCTTGTAAACGGGAGAAAGCTGGACCAATAAATCCCGTTTGGCTTTTCTCAATTTCTTGTGCTTGCAGAGCCGCACGAAAAGTCATTAACAATCGGGCAGGGGAACCAGCTAAATTCCATTGCATTTGCAAATTTAAATAATGTAAAACCGTTTGAAGAACAGATAGTTTATCTTTGACAAAAGGATGAGTTTGTAAGAGATGTTCGCTTAGTGCAAGCTGATGTCCTAATCGTTTGAGTTTATGATGATCATTCATTTTGTTATACACACTCATTTTTGCGTTTCCTTTTATATCTTATCTCCACGCTGCAAATTCAGTAATTCCAATGCCTCCTTCACTTGGTTAGATACATTGATTAATATGTCATAACTTGGATCATTTGGACCTATAGTGGATAAATAATGATCTAAAAATCGGGTTACAGTTGATCCATAATTTAAAATTTCTTTTTGAACCACTTCTGGAAGAGCCAAGTATTGCTGGGCTCTAAGCAGGGCTTTTTCATCATTTGGATTCAAAATGACAAGTTGATCTGCAAGAGCCAGTAAATTGGCCTCAAATTTTAAACTTGTCTCTAAAGCAACCAAATTTGGATCTCGATCTGCCAGTACTATCTGTGTTTCGTCCGCTTCCAATTTTTCTTTTAAAGGAGAAGGAAGGCGATTGCGAAGCGCTTGATAGTAATCTCGACTTAAGTCTTCTACTTTGCGATCATCAACAAAACGTGTGCGAAAAAGAGGCGGAAGAAAAGGTCGTCCAGCTTCTGCTTCGTTAGTCTGAATGCCGACTTGTTTTTCATAGGGTACCTCTAAGCTATCTTTGGCAAGAATTACGCCTTTGCTATGCGAAGACGTTGCAGAAGCAGCTTTCCTTGCGTGTATTTGAATTGTCTCTTTACTATAATCCGGAGTTAGATTAGAGCTCGTATTCGATGAAAGAGGACTGGTCATAAAAAACTCCCTAGAAGAATCGCCTAGCTAGGCGATTCTTCTGGATGATTTTTGTAATAATCATTTTTCACAGCCTCTTTAGCATGTTCGATTTCCAATAGAATTTTCTCTTTTAATACTGCATATTGAGGACTGCGTTCTGCCAATACTAAGGCTTCTTCCAAGGCAAAGAGTGCTGACACAGGATAATTGGCTTTCATATAACAATCGTACAAGTGGAAGCTAGGAATCGGATTTAACGGATCCATATATTTGTAAATGACATAATTCGCAGCGGCATCGAGATAATCTTTAGAATAGTGATAGCAAGCAGCGATCGCAAAAGAAAAGCGAATGTCGGAGATATCCAGTTGTCGCAAGAAATTGAATACATTCAAGGCTTCTTTATATTTTCCATTTTGAAAGAGTTTATATCCATGTTGATACATCATTTCGATCACTTCAGGACTTAAACCAATGGCATCTTTGGGAAGCGTATTGTCAACTTTCATTTTAATAAAAGCTTCTTCTATCAATGGGCGTGCCTTAGGAGGAACCTTGTCTCCCAGCTTTTCAATGGCTGCTTGAATCTGTTGCCTTGCTTTTTCAATTTCATCTGTCCTGTTATCAGCCATATAAGCCTCCTTAATTTTAACCTTGGAAGTTGAAGATCTTGCTTGTACTGCGGCCAAGGTCTTTAAAAAACTTACTATAGAATTCTTGTAAGCTCACAATAAAATCTGCTCTTGCGCTTGTTCCTGTTTGGATGTTTTGCAAGAGTTTTTCAAATAGATCAATAATCGCTTGAATCATGGCTGCAGCTTCCATATGATCTCCAGCAGATTCTGTTAATCGCGCAACCTGCATACCGACTACACCTTGAATCACTCCATTTGAGAAGTTAAGAGAGTGCTCTGTCATTCGAAGAACTTTCTGTGTTGCTGCTAGACCTTCTTGTGCGTGTTTAAGTTGACTAGAGGCAATTTGTTCAAGTTGTGCTTGCGGAATTCCAGCTTCTGCTCCACGTCGAAGTTGTTGTGCTTCTTGCATGACTTTAGGGATGTTTTTAATTCCTCTACCAATTGTTTTGAATCCTAGTGCGACATTTTTAGCTTCTTCGCCGATCGCTCCAGGAACATCCTTAAGTTTAGCTAATTGCTGCATTGTCATTTCAGAAACCCGCTGCATCGAAGCTTTAACTTCTTCTATTGTGACTTTTGCGCTAGATATTGCTGCGTCTTTTGCAGTGGTAGCAGCTTCTTGCGCAGCTCTGAAAGCTCTTTCCATTGCATCTCTTAAGGCTTTGAAAGCAGCTTCTAAATTTTCTGCAGCAGCGGCAAAACTTGCACTAATGGATGTTCGAAGTTGAGGTGTCAACTCTTTGACTTTGTAAAGATTTTGAATTTGTTCATTGATTGCTTTAATGGCATCTTTGACTGTTTGAGCAGCATTTTTTAAAGCTGCAAAAATGGTATTGGGTAGATTTTTAGCAGCTTCTACCATGCTAGTGACACCTCTAGACAAGTTTTCAAGCAATTTTTGTAGGAGTTTAAGAGTGGCTTTTAAAGTTTCGATGACTCCTTGTCTAATTTCATCAATTGCTGTTTTGATCATTTGGCTGACACGAGTCATAAATTCTTTGACAGAACGAACACCTGACATAAATCCTTCTGAAATACCTTTAGCAGTAGCACTGACTCCTTTTCCACCAACAATGACAGATGCTATAATGACAAGCATTGTAATTGCCATCATGACAATTTCAGCAATTTTGCTAGACTTTTCGTCTATGCCTTTGGCTTTAAGAATTTCACCCAATAATTCAGGAATTGCATTGCTCGTCATGATTGTCATAATGATCAATTGAATCATGAGCTGTTTCACAGTTTCTTTGGCAATTTGAGCAGCGACGCTAGAACCAATTGAGGCTGCGCCTCCTCCTGCAGTGATCACAATAATGAAGATTAAAACTAAAACGATTGCAACCATGGCCGTAAATTTGATCACTTTTTGCATGACGGGATCGTTAGGAAATGCTTCTTTTAAAGAATCATTAATTACTTCCATCAACTTAGAAGTACATCCTGTCGCGCTATCAACGATGGAATAGGTTGTTAATGCAATTCCCACTGCAATACCCGCGACAATAAGAGCTGTACTAGCTCCAAATGTGAAAATCGCAAGAGCAGCGCCGACAATGGTAGAAAGAGCAGCCACGATAGGACCGACGATCTTTAAAATAAAACTGGTTTTTTTTGCTTTTTCTTGTTTCCTTTCAGCTTCTCTTTTCTCATCAATAGACTTTTGCAACTCTTTAAAACGAGCGTCTGCCTCCTCTAATTTATTTTTAATGACATCGGCAGACACCTCATTATCTTTTAATTGGATATCTCTTAAAACAGATTTTAAATATTGAATTGCTTTAGAAATAGCGCTTCTAAATTCATCCATTGAGACTTGCTGCTCGGGACCTAAATCCTTGGAAAGTCTTTCAGCAACTTGATCTAGCGTCAAAGCATAGTCATTAATATTTGAAAGCAATTGTTCGGCTTGTGTTTGATTGACAGCAGCAGGAGCAAGAGGACTTAAATTGATAGGCTTCCAATCATCAGTATTAGGAGTGTCTTTATACCAAGACTCAGATAACCCATAAGTTTTTTGCGTTTCTTTTCTCGCTGCTTTTGTAATCGCTTGAAAATCTTCAAAAATGTCAGGAGAGACTTTGCCTTCGCTAATGGCTTGGCGCAGTTGCTCTTCTTCTGTCTTTGTTAAAGGAGGATCAGCTTCAGCCACATATTGTTTGAAAATATTTTTTAAGGCCTGATCATAGTGATCATTAATTTCTATTTTTTTGGCATCCGAATAAGGCTGCATCGGTTGTTTAATCCAATCTTTTTGATTGGTTGAAGTTGGAGTCCAACTTTGAGGCAAAGGAGTTTGCTCTTGAGTATCTTTTTTTGCTTGGTTGAAAATACTTTGGAATCTGGTATCAGTTAAGGGAGCTCCCGATGCAATTGCACTATAAAAGCTCTTCATCTCGTCTGCAGATAATCCTGTTTTTGAAGCCAGCTCGCTGATTCTTTTATAGAAAAAGCGCATGACAAGTTTTTGTTCTTTAGCACCAATCGGTTGAGGGCCTATTTCGCCTTCTGAATCTGGTGCAGGCGGGATGGGTTGATCTGCCGATGTGTCTGTAAATGATTTTTGTGGTGTGGGCAATACTTGGGGGGTAAAATTGACAGCCATGTCGGTCAAAATATCTGTGCCATCATATACTCCGCTGATAGATGTTCCTTTGGATAGGGGATTTGTTGCAGAAGTAGGCGTTGTAAGAGTTGAATCTGTTCCTGTAGGGAAAATCTGAGAAGAGCCCTGGGTTCCGGAAAGGTCATTACTCATAATAGTTACCTCTTAGAAATTTAAAGCTAATAACTACTTAAAACAGCACAGTTTAGTTTGTTCATAGCTGTCATTTAAGTAGCCATTTAAACAGAGAGCCAAGGCTATAATCTGTTAAGGGCAGCCTTGCGCTCTTTTAAATTATTCATATGTCTTACGATCTTGTTTCAATCCTCTTAAAGTTATCTAGGCACAAGGATTCACAAATATCGCAATTGTAAGGTTACAGAAAATCGAGATCTTCGGCAGTAAACGTAGGTGTCGTGGGTTTTTCTGCACCTTCAGGAGATGAGTTAACCTGTTTTTTTAAACTTTCTAAACTCAATTGTGCGCGCTCTTTCATTTTTGCATACTCAGGCTTGTCGCCTGCACGTTCAATGGCAAGCTCTAAACAGATCATTGCGGATAAATAGTCTTTCATTTGAATAAAGCAATCTGAGCTATGATAGTGAGGGACTGGACTTTGAGGATCAAGTGCAATGCACATTGTATATGTTTGAATGGCATTCGTATATTCTTTCATCATATGGAAACATGCAGCGAGCCCTAGCATATATTTGGGCTCCATGGCATTCAGCATGATGAGAATGCGAAATAAATGAGTTGCTTCTGTATATTTTCCTGTATTATAGAGACGATATGCCTGGGCATAAACATTTTCTAAGTAGCTATCGCTGATGCCCATTGCATCCTTAGGCGACATTCCTTGTTTAACCATTTTGCTACTTAATTCAGTAATAGCTTTATCGAATTTTTCTTGCTGCTCTCCGCCTAAATTAAAGGCTTCTTTTCTCATTTGACTTTCATCACCACGAGAACCCTTCATAGTGTCCTCCTTTACCTATGTGATATTTTTATATTCACTAACACGATAAAGCTTTTAATACCCATTAGCGATTGCTATGTCTCTCTTCTCATTAACGGCTAATCAATGAACCTAATTCACGTAATTGTTGGAAGAAGGTTGTTAATAAATCTGTTTGCTGACTTACGGCTTCATTTGTCGTATTGATGTTTGATTGCAGTTTTTTTGCTGTGTCTGACCAGAAATCTCGGTAAGAGCGGAGTTTGTCCGTATAGTTTTGGATTTTTCCGTTTAATTCGCTTCTTTTATTATCATCATCTTCCTTAATTGTTCCCCCTCCTCCGTTTTTTGTATAAACTGGGGCTTTTGCAATCAGGTCTGTATACATCGCTTGCATTTTGGTCGGAAAATTGAGCAAAGCAGCTTGTGATGTTCCCACATGCTGCATGACAGTAACCATTTCAATTAACAAGCGAATGATACGGTTAATAATATTGCTATTGGAAGTTCCTTGAGCTTCTGTTAAAGCCTTTACAATTTCTTCTAGTTCTGGATTATAAGTTGTTTCGTCTTCTTCCTGTGTCGTAATATCTTCCCCTGAACGTGCTGCTCGTACGCCTCCATCTCCAGTGCGTGGTTGTTTTTCAGGTCCCTTGGTTGGACCTACAGGGGGTGCTTTAACGGCATCTGAATAGTATTCTGGTTTAGACGAAATATTAGATAAATCTGTCATACGTTACTCCTTGAAAATGAGAGTCAATCATTGCTTTATACTCGTATTCAAGACTCTCATTTGCAAATATTCCTTTGTTTTGATTTTTAATAAATTTAAGTAGCAAAAACCATGCCATTTTTTATCTTCCGAGTGCCTTAGCTGGTTCTTCAATAATCTTATGAATAATTTGCATTAGGGTGGTTGCCATCTTCATAAATTGTTCATAATCATATTGAGCGCTGCGCAATTCTTCTTTTTGCGTATCATTTAGAGACTGAGCGGCGCCGATTGCTTTATTTAAGCGGTCTTGGAAATTACCGCTTTCGTTACTAACTTTATCTTGATTATCCATTAACCAATATCTAGCTGCCCACTTCACAGTGTCCCAATCTCCCTTACCAGCAGCGTCTCTAACTTCATTAATTTTGCTCATTGCATTTTCATCGGTGGTATAAGGAAGCCCTTGCGATTTAATAAAATCTTTGCGAGCTTTTTGTGCTTCTGTTAGTGCTTTTATTGTTGCTGCAAGGTAGCCAGTAGGATTATCCACAGGAGATCCTGGATTTTCAACCAATCCTTGTTGTATTGCCCACTGAAGAAGTTCTGGTCCGTTATTTGTGCTTGGCGGCAGCTTATCAAGTGTTGCTTTTGCGGCTGCTGGATCATTTAAAAACTTCAAATCATCGAGAACTTTTGACAAACTGCTTGCTAAAGAACCATCCTTTAGTCTTTCTGTTCCACTGGGGTCTATTTGTTCTAATTGAGCGGCTAGTTGATCCCGATATTCTTTGAGTTTGGCAATATCTTCGGCAGTAGGCTCTTTAATGGTAGGACCAACTAATTCTCCATTATTCCATCCTGGCGAGTTAGGAGCTGTAACAAATTTATTACGCCAGTCCTGCATGTTCGCTAGTGTTTGGGAGATTTCCTTAGTGAGTTTTAATTGTTCCTCTAGATCACTTAGTTTTGCTTCATACTTTCCATTCGTTGAAAGGACAAACTCTGTATAAAGCATACTTTGCAGAGATCTATTAGCTCCCGATAATTCACCTAGAGCATTCGTGACCACTGTTTCGAAAGTAACGACATTCCCTGATGGATCTTTTGTTTGAGCTTCTTTGACCTTCGCCATGGCGTCTAAACCCTGCTCAAGAGTCATATTGCCGTCAAGTTTAAAGCCTTCAATTTGCAGCCAAGAAAAAACCATATTCAGCTTGCCTAACATGTCTTTAGGCATATAATAAGGGCCACCAAGGGAAGTTCGATCTCCCTCGACAGCCAGTTTCTTTAAGGCCGCTACAGCTTCTTGCAGTTTTTGAAAATCTGCTGAGCTAAAAGGAGGGGTGTTTGGCTGACTAAAAATGTCCTCGATTTGCCTCATCCACTTCATATAATCTTCTAAAAGCTTGTTGGATGTCGCCTCTTCAGGGTTAATATACACATCCCCAATTCCTACAATAGGTACTGTTGACATAACTTCTTCTCCTTAAATAACCTATAATACTTCATTAAAGAGGCAAATCTTGTTATTTGAATATTCAATGATTTGGCTCAGAATTTAAATTTTGTTTCGATTTAGATTGCCCAAGTATTATTAAATTAATCCTCTATATAATATTTTATTACTAAAATTTTTAAAACTCAATTGCAGAATATCTATTTGTCCTTATTTAATTTTATCCTTTTTGTTTAAAGCTCTATTTAAATCTTTGTTTTTATTAAATTAAGATGTCCCGAGGTTTATTTTTTACATGCTCTGGATAAATAATGCCTGCGTGAGCAGAATAAACAAATAAATAGGCAGGATCCATGAGTTTCAAAGAAAAGGCGTAAAAATCTTCCATTGTTTTGATTGTTTCCTTAAATGCATCGGAAACCGCATTTGTCCATGCTTGATTTTGCTCAGCGTGCAAATGATGAAGCTGATCTTTGATGACATTGACTAACGAATAGGGTGATTTGACATTTCCAATATCTCGAGAGTCGGGATTCGCTGTTCCAAATAAGGTCTTCGCAATTTCTTCTGTCACTTGTTTGGCTGCTTGAGTTCCGAGCTGAGGAACGAGCAATTGAAGAGAGCGTTTTTCTAGAATAGCGATGAGCTGAGCAGGAGAAAGTTGAGGAGAAGATAAGGGAGTTTCGGTTGAGGCAGTGCGTTTATCGGTTGAAGGAGAGAGCGCTAAAGCTTTTTCTTGTGGGGGAATAAGAACAGCTTGAAGGGCAATTTCTGTTGAATTTTTTTCTGGAACGCCTAAATCTTGCAAATGAGAATTTAAAGATGTGCGAAATTGTTTGGTTGAGCGGAAAGGAGCCTCAACTAAGGTATGATCAATGGACTCACGCGCGATATGATCGGCTTTTTCTAACGGATAATTTGCTAATACAAGAGCCGCTTTAACTGAGTTGACAAGCAAGGGATGATGGATGGCTTGAGGATAATTGACGGATGTACTAGTGGGTGTTAAAAGTCCCTGTTCTGCGAGCTCAGTTCCAACTTGTGCCAAAAATTGAGCTTTATCTTGAGAATAGCCCTGTTGAATAAAATGGTCGTTTAAACGAGTTTGTAAATGAGCGAGATCTTGCTTTCCTTCTTGTATTGCTTGAGAAAGAATGGTTGTAGAATCTAACGAGGAGGCAAAGGCGGGTAAAATTTGAGCTAATAGACCTTGCAGTCCAAGATTAGTCTCCAGCAGCTTGGCAGCCACAAGCAGTTGTCCTAAATTCAAAATAGCAGCTAATTTAGTTTGGTCTTCCTCTGGTAAATGAGATAACTCGGGATCTGACTTTAAAAAAGTTTTCAGCGTTTCTGCTGTAATGCCTTGTTTCGCATCTTCTTGAATGCGATTAGCAAAAGAAACAGCAAATAAAATGGCAAAGGCAGGACTATCTTTGGGAAGTGAATCTAGAGAAGGCCCCAACAGGCTAACGCCAGGAAATAAAGCTTGCAAGCTTTGGTTGCCTAGAAGTCCGATGGATAAGAATAGTAGCTGATCTGTCAATTGATCGATTTTCTGTTCTTTGGCTAAGGCATCTTTTTCTTCTAACAATTTAAGATTAAAACTTGCCAATGCTTGTTTGAGCATTGCTCGTCCTAAGATATCTTCTAAATGAGTATGGCTTAAACCGATTGCTTGCATTGCAATTCCGCTTGCGCCGACATTTTCACTCGGTTTAATTGGCATAGTAGACTCAATAAAACTAAGAGGTAGAAGCCTAAGTGCAAGTAGTTTAGTGTTTAATAAGGGATCTGGAACTGTGTCATAAACGTGGTCGAAGAGTGATTGCATATGCCAAAATGACCAAAATAAGTAGTTAGCTTGAATTTTTTGATCTAAGGGAGGCATGCGGCTGTCGTAAAGGTTGCGATAAATTCCCTCATACAGTTTCTGTCCGTCAACCGGAATAAAAGAATCGAGAGAGCCTAATTTAGGCGGTCCATTAGTACCAATTGATTGAACATAAGAAGGAAGAGGATATGTGGACACGAGTGCTGGAGTTGAACTGATAGGTGAAGGTGTAATAATTTGATTCTGATATCCCGAAAGATCACGCAAATTGGCTCCTTTTTGTTCAGGAATCGCGTATCCATTATCTTTAAGGAAATCACCTAAATTATATTTATTAATTAAGTCATTAATGTATTTATTGTTTGCTGTTGTACTTTGATTATAGGCAATCGTTGCAGAATTGTATTGGTTGATCTGTGCTTGGCGAGCTTTCCAATACTCATTAAAAGAATCCACTTTATGTTGATATTCTTGAGTCAAAGCATTAAATTGCTCTTCTGCCCCTTCAGGAATTGAATAATTGCCATTGCCTTGGTCAACAGCTCCAATACTTTCTAATTGTTTAATGTACTCATCATAAGCTTGACTTAACTTTTGGTGTTGTGCCTTTTCTTCAGCGTTGCCTGCATTGATTTGATCGACTCTTTTTTGTTGCTGTTCGGTTTCAATCTTCATGCGATCTAGTTGTTTTTGCAGCTCGTCCAGTGCTTGTTTAGCCTCTGTTTGCAATTGTGCAATGGCTTCATTACGCTGCTTATAGAGCTCTAGTAAAGCTTGACTTTGCGCCGCCGCCGCTTGACTTGCATGGCGACGGCTGCTCTGATCGACTAAGTCGGAGGCTTGCAATTGATGACGCAAAGCCAACGTGGCAGCGTTGATTGTTCTAAAATAGGCCAGCATGGAATCGCTACGCGTCGTGGGAGTTTGCAATTGGGGAGCATCACTTTGCTGTTGAATAGAGGGGAGATCTGTTAGCGTAAAAGCTTCTAACGAATCCTTAACAGGAGCAGTAAAACTTGTTTTTTCTGGCTGTTCATTAGAAGGAGGGGTAGGCGATTGATAGGTCTTATCAATAGAAGATGAATCTTCCGGAATTTTCATCTCTGACATGATATTTTCTCCTTTTATACAGTGGTCTACTTGTGAAAGGAATGCTTCAGCAAATCAGTGGCATGGTCAGCTTCCCATCACACTAAATGTCAGAATTTACTCATTATACCGAAGAGAATTCAAAAATTGGAATTTCGGCTAGCGTGAAAGCTACCAAGGTTAAAGCATCACGAAAAGGTCAATATTGAGTGAATATTAACCTTTTCGTGATGCTTTAACCTTGGTAGCTTTCACGCTAGCCGAAATTCCAATTTTGAGTTCTCTTCAGTATAAGGTTAATTGGTATCTTAATATAAATTATAAAACAAAATTCTTTTTCATCTTATTATTATAGCATGAATTTTAATTAGTTTAAATTAAGAAAATTATTTATTTTTGTTAATTATCTTATTAAATCAGCTTAAACTTTAATCACCTGAGTAGTTTCTATTAAATTAGGATGCCTTGAAACCTCAGTTTTGTGTTTTTTTTGTTTTTAGCCTGAGTTTTGATTTAGGGGGATAGCATATTGAAGTCACGCCTTAATAATAGCATCCAATTTCGATAGAGGACTAATCTAAAAAAACAGCGAAAACACGCATTGTTCTTTTGATCCGATCAATTTTTTTAGCGATTGGCATCAATCTTTTCTTCACAAATTGCCACCAAGAAGGATCAATGCCGCTTAACTCTATTTCAAATAAAGCCTGAGGAATAGATGATGTTTTGACTCGCTTCATGGATTCAATGAGAATTTGAATACCGTAGCCTGTGTTTAAGAGTTTTTTTTCAATATAAAGGCTATGGAAGCAAATGGTAGATGGATCGAGTTTGCGCGTGATAGACCAGCCCACCAATTGGCCATTTTGACGGAGTCCTATACTTGTTTTTTGATCGATGGTTTTCTCGTCATGGAGAGGGGAGAGATAAGGTAAAAAGTGTCCTTGCTCGGCTAAGTATTCAATGTGGCTTCTATCTGCACGAGTTAAAGAATTCCAGCTAAAAAAGCTCATAGAGGGGGGTAGGCGATAAGAGTAATGGAGCCAAGGGGGATTAAAAGTCGCCACATCAAAGTGGCAACGAATCAAGAACATTTTAGCCGGAGGCCAATTCAGAAATTCAAGAGTTTTTTCTAGAGCTGGGGCAACAGGATCTGTTTGTTCATATTGAACTTCAATTGTTCCAATATTTTCTTGTTGAACAAGCAGGTCTTCCATAAAGACAAAAAGCTGACGGCCAATTCCCTGATGCTGATAAGCAGGTTTGACAACGAGGGAATGAAATAAAGCTCGGTGTAAAGGATTGATTTCTGCAAGAGCTAGAGCGATAAGTTCATTTTCCCAGCGAGCTTCTGCGGCGACCCAACGCGTTTTAGAAGACGGGCTAGTCAAATGGGGCAAGGTAAAGGAATGAATGAGAGCGGAATAATCTGGAGATTGCAAGAGGGAATCTAGGTCAATTGCTGTACGCTGAAGATGCAGCATCACTTGCTCCCTTATTGCCAAGCACGGGCACTAGCATGTTCTGTTAGGTACGCAGGGTAAAAATAAAAAGTTGCAAATTTCTATCATTTGCAACTTTTTATTTTAGGATAAGTCTCTTTATATTATGCAATTTTTTGATCTGTACGTTTAATGAGAGGTGTTTTTTTCTCAATTACAGTTTCTTTTTCAATCAAAATTTCGCTAATTGTCTCATCAGAAGGAACTTCGAACATGAGCTCGCGCATAAGGTTTTCTAAGATCAAACGCAAAGCTCTTGCGCCTGTTCCTGCTTCTATGGCTTGCTGAGCAATAGCAGTGAGTGCTTCTTCTGTGAACTGCAGCTTGACCCCTTCGAGTTCAAACATCGAAATAAATTGCTTAATAATGGCATTCTTGGGTTCTGTTAGAATGCTGACTAAGTCAGATAAGGTTAACTCATTGCAGTTGGCGATGCTATTAAAGCGCCCAACAAATTCAGGAATCATCCCAAATTGAATGAGGTCTTCAGGTTCTACTTTAGAAAGCAATAAACTTTTTTGTGTAGGATCAATGACTTCTCGATCTTTGCTATCAAAGCCAATTGTTCCTCGTCCTAGACGTTTGGCAATGATTTTTTCGAGATTCACAAATGCTCCACCTACAATGAATAGAATGTTTTCTGTATTGACTTTAATATATTCTTGATTAGGATGCTTGCGGCCACCTTTTGGAGGAACATTGGCAATTGTTCCCTCAACGATTTTCAGTAAAGCTTGCTGAACTCCTTCTCCCGACACATCTCTCGTAATAGAGACATTGGCAGTTGTTCGGTTAATTTTATCGATTTCGTCAATATAGATAATTCCTTGTTCAGCTTTGGCCACATCATAATCTGCTGCCTGAAGAAGGCGCAAAATAATGTTCTCGACATCCTCTCCGACATATCCAGCTTCTGTCAAAGTCGTTGCATCGGCAATTGTAAACGGAACGTCAAGAATAGAGGCTAAAGTCTTGGCAATTAAAGTTTTTCCTGAGCCTGTTGGACCAAACAAAAGAACATTGGATTTACTGAATTCTACTGGCTGTGCTTCTTTATTTCTTGAGCGAATTCTTTTGTAATGGTTATAAACTGCAACAGAAATGGTTTTTTTGGCATTTTCCTGGCCAATAATGTATTCGTCTAGCTTCTGCTTGATTTCTTTGGGCTTAAGAATTTTAAATTCGTAATTAGAAGGGGCTTTTTTATCTAAAATTCCAGTACAAAGACGTACACATTTATCGCAAATATACACGTTAGGCCCTGAAATGAGCTTTTCTACAGCTTCTTCAGTTCGTCCACAAAACGAACAGCTAGCTAGGTCTTTAGGTGTTAAAGATTTTTTACTCATGCTTGATGGTCATCCCAAAAGTTTAGATTGAACGCCTTTGGCTGTAATGCCAAGACTTGACCGATAACAGTCAAAAGCTTCTCGCTCTTAAAATAAATAAATCTCCCAACATACTCAAGAGAATCGAAAAATTAATCTCTAAGAGTCTTAGAGTCGACCTTGAAAGAAAAAGTAATTAAAAAATTTTCTTTTCTTGACTCATTCTTTCGGCAGTACAGACTGCTAACTTCTTCTACCAATTTTTCAATTCTCTTGAGTATAAAAGAGGAGTAAATCAATAAACAAAATGGCGTCTTTAATATGATTGTATCATGTTGGCTTTTTCTTGGGGATAATAACTTCGTCTATTAAACCATAATCTTTGGCTTCTTGAGGACTCATGTAGAAATCGCGTTCAGAATCAGCCGCAATTTTTTCAAGAGATTGGCCCGTGCAATCCGACATAATTTGATTCAAGCGCTTTTTTAACTCTAAAATTTCTTTGGCTTGCAAAGCAACGTCGGCTGATGTTCCTCCCACTCCCCCATAAGGCTGATGGATCATAATTCGGCTATTAGGAAGAGCAAATCGCTTACCTTTTGTTCCGGCTGTTAACAAGAGTGCACCCATTGAAGAAGCTTGGCCAATGCAATAGGTATTAATATTTGTTCCCAAATATTGCATTGTATCAAAAATGGCAAGCCCTGAAGTGATGTAGCCGCCCAAAGAATTGATATAAATGTGAACATCTTTTTTAGGATCTTCCATTTTTAGGAAGAGAAGCTGAGCCACGACAACGTTTGCGACTTGATCTGTGATTTCCGTTCCAATAAAGATAATACGGTCTTTTAACAGACGAGAATAAATGTCCATGGAACGTTCGCCACGTCCTGTATCTTCTATGACATAGGGCGTTAAAGAGAGTGCGGGTCTAGGATGTTGATGTTGAGATTGTGACATAGCAATCCTTTGTTAAGGTCTTTGTTATAGAATAAAAGATTTAAGGGAATTTGGCAAGAAGCGACAGCTAAAACAACATCGAGCTGCTTTAAAGTGAATTTTAGCTTTTTTAATCTGAAGAAACCTAGGATGTTAGCTTACTTTCTAAATTTTAATCGTATTGTAGTTTCTTACTTAACACAGGTTGCAAAAAAAGCACGACTCTAAGAATCGTGCTGGTCATCTATCGAATAAAAACAAGTCAATGTTTTAATCTGTCAAGGTTACTTGATCAATTAAAAATTGTTTAATTTTGCGATCAAGTGCCAAATTATTCAACTGTTCTTGCAGTTTTTCTCTATCACCAGAGAAGTCAATGCTGCTGCGTCCGCTAGACATCAACGCCACTTGACGTGTCAATTCTTGCGAAACATCTTCATTGTTGATGGTGATGTGATGATCTGCGGCAATTTTGCGTAAGAGGAAGAAAAGCTGTAAATGATAGATTGTGCTTTGCTCCATCATTTTCTCAATGTGCTGATAATCTTCTTTCGTATAATCTTTTTTCTGTGTTTTTAATTGGTTGAGATAATCCTCTAAACGAGCTTGTTTATTTGCATCAATGTAAGATTGAGGCAAATCAATAGGATACTTTTCCACCAACAGATTTTCGAGAGCTTGGATTTGTAATTTAAACGCATCCTCTTGTACTTCTTGCTCTAATCGTTCACTAATTTTTTTATGCAACTCATCTACTGATTGCAAACCTACACGTTTAGCTAAGTCTTCATCAACTTCTGGGAGTTTTCCTTCCCAGATAGCATGGACGGTCACACGAAAAGGAACGGATTGAAAGCTTGGATCTTTCTCGGAAAGATTAGGATCTTGTTCTGTCATTCCTTCAGCACTTTGTCCAGCCTGAAGACCAATGACTTTTTGACGAAGCCAAGAAGGAAGCCCCGTTGCATTAACTTGTGTGCGCTGATTTTGAACAACTTCGCGAGGAGGTTCTTCTAAAATGGTCACACTAACATCAATAAAATCATCCTCTTGAACTGAACGATCTTGCACAGGTTCATATGTTGCAAATTGAAGACGCAAATTGTGAAGAGCATTTTCACGGTCTTGATCAGAAACAGGAGATGAATCCATTTTCTTCAGTTGCAAATCTTCTAATTTGATAGATGGAAGAGTAGGACGAGATTCAAATTCAATTGTAAAATGTGCGCCCTTTTCCAAACTGCATTCATGAACAACAGGACGCTTCATATGCCCATCTCTTAAAGGATGGATATGAGATAACTGAACTGCTTCATTAAAGCCTGTCTGCAAAACGAGATCAATAAATTCTTTTTCAATAACAGACTGATATTTTTCTTTAATAAAAGATTCTGGCGCACGTCCTTTGCGGAAACCAGGAACAGACACTTCTTTACTAACATTTTTGATGGCCTTTTGATAACTTGCAGCAACAGCCTCAGGAGCGACTTTAATGTCAAATTTAATTTGGCAGCGAGGTTTCTTGGTAATCGCTACATTTAAGTGATCATTATTAACTGTAGAATGAACATCGGGTTCTGTCTCTGGAGTTGACACAAAAAACCTCTTTTTTCTGGTTGACTTTGATTGGTTTATTTATAGCGGGTGATGAGGCTTGAACTCACGACCCTCACGTTGGCAACGTGATGCTCTACCACTGAGCTACACCCGCGTGAAATTGTGACGTGAATTAGGCTAAGGAAACCTAATTTCAATTCGAAGTAATAGTTTACCTTACAATTATCAATACAAATTAGCGGGTGATGAGGCTTGAACTCACGACCCTCACGTTGGCAACGTGATGCTCTACCACTGAGCTACACCCGCATGATCAATCCGCATCTTAAGCACTTCCCTTCATAAACACTTGAGACCTAAAATTAGTCTTAAGCGGGTGATGAGGTTTGAACTCACGACATTCACCTTGGGAAGGTGACGCTCTACCAACTGAGCTACACCCGCACTTTGATGCCTGATGGAACGAACAACTATAATGGGCATAGAATTTTTTCAGCAAGCAGAATTTAGCTTAATCAAAAGAGAAATCAAAAATTGAAATTTTAGCTTGTGCGTTTGAGGTAATTTTCTAGCTTTGTCAAAAGAAAAAAGAATTAAACGCAAAGAATAAGAAGTTTGATCGAACAGAAAAAGAGGTTTAAGAGTCTGTTAAAAAACTTCTAATTTTAGTCAATTGAATATAAAAGCTTAGAAATTCTTCTCATTAATATTCATGCGTCTAGTAAGTATTTTTGTTGATATTTAAAAATATTTTTATTTGAATTAAAAAATTCAAAAGAGGGTGTTATGCTGACTGAATCCTATAAATTCTTGATAAAATTTTTTGTTTATTGCTGGCTAATTTTTTCCTATCCTATTCTCCAAGCAAATTGGTTGCCAGCACAAGATTTTGTGCCTGTGAATGAATCAAATGATTCTCTCTTTTTCTATCAACAACATGAAGATGAATTCGCGCTTAAATCTATTGCTAATTCTCTCAGAGCTTCTCAGCTAATAAATAATCAAGAAACTGAACAAGATAATATTCAAACAAAGCTAGCGAATGTTTCTCAAGAAATTGAGCAGTTTCAGCTGATTAAAGACCCTTTTGGCAATCAAACTGTAGTTTGGCTATCCCATGGGGCTGTTTTTGCTTCAACTAAACCTGTAGGAGCAGATTGGCAAGCTATACCAGATCTTCTGTCCTCTAAAGATGAAATAGCTGGCAATTTACAGCTTTCTGCTGACTCAATGGGAAATGCTTTTGTGATTTGGCAATCAATGCCTAATCGATCTATTCACGCATCGATTAAGATAAAAAACGGTAGCTGGCAAACCGAGAAATTGACAGAAGATGACGAAATTGGCACAACTCCTCAAATTGCCGCTAGTTCAGATGGACGTGTAATTGCTATTTGGAAAAGTAGTAATGAAGCAAATGTTAAAATGCGTTTTGCTGAATTTTATCTTCCCCTAGCTTTGGCCAATGAAAATTTCCACTCTTCTATAGAAAATGGTGAATTACTTGATGCTAATCAAGAACTATTTGCATTTGATCAGCAAAAGTTTTTTTTTAATGATTCAATCCCACTAAATTTTGCTAGCCAATTGTGTAAAGAGTCGATCGCTCAACTTCCTTCTACGTTGCCTTTTCCGCCTACACATTTACGAGGTCATCAAGTTGCCAATCAATTTGCTGCTCAAACTGATTTAATCAATATCATTTCTTGGAAGCCGCCTTTTGCCGGCCCAGCTCCTATTGCTTATTTTATTTATCGCGATCGAGCTTTAACTCAACTTGCTGCTATTGTTCCTGCTGATAGAGAATTAAAATTCAAAGATCATAACCGTTTATCTCATCGTACGTATTCTTATTTCATTGTTTCTGTTGATGCAGCGGGGAATCATTCTCCTCCTTCTGGTATTATATTCAAAGGATCAAAGGTTCATCGCATCAAAATTATTTCACCTATTTCCATCACAATTATTCCAGTTAATCCTGTTATTGCTGTTGGAGAAACTCAACAGTTTTTGGCGGTTATTCTCTTTAGTGATGGTTCCGTACAAAATTTGACAAGTTCTGTTTTAAATTTTGCTAGTGATCATTTAAAGCCAAACTTTACAACCGCGGTTTTGAGTTCTTCATCGTCTAGTGAAAGCTCGTCTAGCAACTCAATGTTAGATATTATATGGAGCTCTTCTAATCCCACCGTTGCAACGATTGACGCTAATGGGCTTGCGACAGGCTTAACTCCCGGTATAACAATAATTAGTGCTACTATAGATGGAATTTCGTCTTCAACAACATTGACGGTTGGAACATGTACCTCTCCAACCATTACTTCGCCATCGACTTTGCCTGATGGTTTAGTGGGGACTCTTTATTCTACCACTCTCACAGCAACAGGAACTGGTCCTATCGCATTTTCTTTATTAAGCGGTACTCTCCCGCCTGGATTGTCGCTCAGCTCTAGTGGCACGATCAATGGAACGCCAACTGTTGCAGGTACCTTTAATTTCACAATTCAAGCAGTAAATGGTTGTGGTACCAATACACAATTTTTCAGCATTAGCGTGACAGCAACATGTGTTCCGCCTACCATTACTTCATCATCGCCTTTACCTGATGGTTTAGTGGGGACTCTTTATTCTACCACTCTCACAGCAACAGGAACTGCTCCTATCGCATTTTCTTTAGCGAGTGGCACTCTTCCGCCTGGATTGTCGATCAATTCTAGCGGCACGATCAGTGGAACGCCAACTGTTGCAGGTACCTTTAATTTCACAATTCAAGCATTAAATGCCTGTGGTAACAATACTCAACTTTTCAGCATTACCGTGACAGCAACATGTGTTCCGCCCACCATTACTTCATCATCGCCTTTACCTGATGGTTTAGTGGGGACTCTTTATTCTACCACTCTCACAGCAACAGGAACTGGTCCTATCGCATTTTCTTTATTAAGCGGTACTCTCCCGCCTGGATTGTCGCTCAGCTCTAGTGGCACTATCAGTGGAACGCCAACTGTTGCAGGTACCTTTAATTTCACAATTCAAGCAGTAAATGGTTGCAATACAGTTAATAAGAATTTTAGTCTTACAATTTTTTTACCATGAACAATTATGAAAAATAATTGTTAGCAGATAGAACAATATTTCTTTTGTGCATGCGACCGTGTTAAGGCTATTTTGATGAGATTTGAAGGCTCTGAATCTGCTACTATTAGCTTTTTAGAGAATGCATATAGTTTTGATTTAAATCTTGTATTCGATAGAAATTTTTCTAGCAGAGTGTAAGATTAACTAAATTTATTAATGCCATCAATGGCTAGGGCGCTAGCCTGTCGAAGACATACCTTAGAAATACTTCGATCGAAGTGAAGATTTTTCAATTTTTTAATTTGTTTTGTTATGGCGTCCTAATTTTGGTCTTAGGAAACTATAAGTTACCAACAGACAGACAAACAGCTTATTGACCATAGCATTTTAATTTGATGGCATTAGCGTTAAGGTTACTTTGTTAAATTTAGAGGAAACGCTTTTTATTGTGTTATATGTGTTAAAAAGGGTAAAAAAGAGGCCAATTATAAAATGTAGAGACTAAACTGAGAAATCCTAATGTAAAATTGTGCTAATAGGAGTTTCTTTGTTTTGATGATGGCTCTTAAAAACCTTTCTTCTAGCTAGACTGGCTAAGCTTGAAGACACTCCAATCTAAAAGCATAAGATTAAGTTTTGTTTCTTGAAATTTTGCAATATTTAAGGATAACTAGGGCGTATTTTCAAATAAATCTTTCTAAATTTAGAGCCGACTTTTCGTAAATATAAAATTTTTGTTCGCAAATTTAATGAAGATTCGATAATAACGGTCTGCGATGGCAGTTTAGAATGAGCCTTTAACTTTAGAGTCATTTAATGGACTTAAAGGCAGCTTCCAGGTCTGTCAAATTTAAGATCAATGTCAAGATTACTTTGAGATATCACGATGTTAAATTTTCGAAAGCTAAAACATGATTTTTCTCCTTCCATTTTAAAAGAAGGCAAAGCCCTCTATGATAAAAAAATGGTGGTTTCTACAAAAATTATCAATTTAAAGCCCGATCTTGTGCGCTTTAGTTGTCGCGTCATGGGAAGCTTTGATAATTGTTATGAATCAGAATTGGAGATTGACCGCAACGAATCTGTTATTATTGATTCGGATTGCGACTGCTCATACAAATATGACTGTCAGCACCTTGCTGCTGTTCTATTTTATTTGGAATCGCATTACAATGAACTCTTAGTGGCTTATTCTAAGGAGACAGATTTAGAAAAAGCGACTCATGTAGATGATAAAGAAAAAGCCTGCTTGCTTGAGACATTTAAAGAAGCAGAATCCAAAGAGCATGTAAGACAGGGTAAAAAATTTCAAAAAGAGCTGCTAGAAGAATATATTTATGCTTCCCAGCTGCTTGGTCAATCTTCTTTCTTTCATCCAGAAGAGGAATTAACGCAAGATAAAGCAGAATTAGCCGTGATTTTTACCGTGGCTCAATCTAAAGCGGAAAATTCGCAAATCGAAATCCAGCTGGCTCTTCGTTTGCCTTTTCGTTCGAAATCTCTTAATATCTCGCAAATTAAATCGTTTTTAGACGCAGTCCGCTATAATGAAGCGGTCTATATCGGAAGCAAGCGTTACTTTTTCTCGATGGGTTCTTTTGATGAAGCAAGTGCTCAAATCCTTAAGCTGATTATAGACTTTGCTCGCTTTCCAGATATAAAGAATGATAAACAGCAAAGAACGGCCTATATTGATACAGAAGCCTTCGGTACTTTGTTGGCAACTTCTTATAACCTAGCTGAAATGCGCTTTTCGTCTATTCCTTTAAACGAGCAAGAAACAGAGCTTTTTTCTTTGCCTTGTATTTATTGTGCAACGATTGAAGAGCCTTTACGGATGTCTCGAACGCCAGCGACGTTAAGATTTGAATTAGATTATTTAGAAGTTCCTTCACCTAAAATTTTGCTCAAACCTCAAATTGTTCTGCAAAATAAAACCATTTTATGTGAAGAGGCTTTGCTTTTTGAATGCACAAAACCAGGAATGGTTTATCAAAACACCTATTATAGCTTCCAACCCAATATTAAGCGCAAACATCTACGCAATTTAACTGCAATCCGCAACATGACCATTCCAGAGCCTTTGTTTGGAACGTTTGTCGAAAACTCGCTTTCAGAATTAAGTCGGTTTGCTGAAATCTCCAATAAAGGAATTATTGAGCGTTTTGTCACCTTGCCTTTTGTCGAAAAAGTGGGTGCAGAATGCGATATTCATTATTTAAATGGAGAATTAGAGGCATCTTTGTATTTTGTTTATGGCAATATGAAAGTTCCAGCAGCATCTTCGCAACTCTCTGTTGATCATATTTCTACTTTCGTAACGCCAGAAGGAATTTTAGCTCGCAATCTGACAGAAGAGCAAAAGATCATTGATTATTTGTTCCAAGACTTTGTTTATGATCCTATTCAAGGCGTATATTCTGCAAAAAACGACAAGAAAATTGTCGAATTTATGACAGAAACAATTCCAGCCTACCAACATCGCGTTAAGTTTAATTGCCCTGAAAATCTGCTCGATCAATTTATTTATGATGATTCGATTTTCAAGTTAAGTCTGCATGAGACAAGTCGCGTTGACCTCTATGAAGTCGAAATTCAAGTCGATGGTTATTTACAAGGTGTCACAGTTGATTTATTATGGGATTGTTTATCTTCCAAAAGAGCCTTTATTGAACTATCAACTAAAAAACCTGGTCGACGCAAGACAAAAACAGAAGATAAAGCTGCGCATAAGATTCTAGTTCTTGATCTTGATAAACTTGCTCCTGTCGTGCAAATCTTAGATGAAATGGGAATTAATCGTTTAGATAATCACGTTGAGCTAAGACCGCTTTGGAGTTTGGCTAGCTTAGATCTTGAACAATTTACCGGACTTCCCATTGAATTTTCTATTACACCCAAATTACAAGAAATTCAAAAACAAATGTTAGGCCAAGTGCCTTATCACGATGCATTGACTATTCCAAACTGCATTCAAGCATCGCTTCGCAATTATCAAATTGAAGGGATTCGTTGGCTGGATCGTCTGCGTAATATGCATTTAAATGGAATTTTGGCCGATGATATGGGATTGGGAAAAACACTTCAGGCCATCACAACCTTGACAAGGTATCAAGCTGAATATCCAGGACAGCATTCCATTGTTGTATGTCCCACTTCGTTAGTTTATAACTGGAAAGAAGAATTTTCAAAATTCAATCCTAATTTAAAAGTTTTAGCGGTTGATGGTAATCCCAATCAACGCAAAAAACTATTGAGTGATATTGAACACTATAATGTCATCATTACATCTTATACTTTGCTCCAAAAGGATATCGAGTTTTATAAGAATATTCCTTTTGGCTATGCCATTTTGGATGAAGCTCAACACATCAAAAATCGTGGGACACGTAATGCGCAATCGGTTAAGATGATTCAAGCTGCACATCGCTTAATTTTGACAGGAACTCCAATTGAGAATTCATTGGATGAATTGTGGAGCTTGTTTGATTTCTTAATGCCAGGATTATTAAGCTCTTACGATCGATTTGTGGAAAAATATATTCGCTACTCTACAGTTCAGCAATCGGGCAAGAATTTGGAAAATCTACGACGCAAAGTGGCTCCTTTTATTCTACGTCGTATGAAAAAAGATGTGTTATCTGATCTTCCTCCTGTTTCCGAGATTGTTTATCACTGTCACTTGTCCGAAGTTCAGCAAGAGTTGTATCGCTCTTACGCTGCTTCTGCACGCGAAGAATTATCGCAATTAGTTAAGAAAGAAGGGTTTGATCGTGTTCAAATTCATGTTTTGGCAACTTTAACGCGTTTAAAGCAGATTTGTTGTCATCCAGCTATTTTTGCCAAAGATCAAGCTGAAATGGGCGATTCTTCTAAGTATGATATGCTGCTTGAACTTTTACAGACTTTAATTGAAGGGCGGCATAAAACCGTGATTTTTAGCCAATATACCCGGATGTTGAATATCATGAGGGAGGATTTGCAAAAGCAAGGCATTCGCTTTGAATATCTCGATGGTTCAAGTAAAAATCGTCTTAGCATTGTCAAAAAATTCAACGAAGATCAAAATATTCCCATTTTCCTAGTTTCTTTAAAAGCAGGAGGATCCGGGCTTAATTTAGTAGGGGCAGATACAGTCATTCACTATGATATGTGGTGGAATCCGGCCGTTGAAAATCAAGCCACTGACCGTGTGCATCGTCTAGGTCAAAAACAATCG
The DNA here is from genome assembly GCA_044226925.1 of Parachlamydiaceae bacterium. Classification (GTDB taxonomy): domain Bacteria; phylum Chlamydiota; class Chlamydiia; order Chlamydiales; family Parachlamydiaceae; genus JANWJE01. The sequence goes on along the minus strand of JBGAGC010000001.1, from coordinate 131,054 downwards.
GTTTCTTCTTATAAGTTAATTACTCTTAATACAATTGAAGAAAAGATTTTAGAATTACACAATCGTAAAAAGAGTTTAGTGAAAGAAGTCGTAAGTCGAGATGAAGATATGATGGCAAAGTTAACTTGGGAAGAAGTATTAGAATTATTGCAAACTTAACTTAGAAGATAGAAGACAAAAGATTGAATAGAACGAATAAAATCAAGTTAGATAGAAGAATCATCATCTTTAATCTTCTATCTTTTGTCTTCTTTATTAAGTAAAAGAAACACCATGGACAATGTTCCATGTGAGAGGAAAAAATGAGCAAAAAGCAGCATATAAGCGTTAAGGGAGTCGTTAACCAGCTTTATCGTTCGGCCTTCGGGCAACTTAATCGATTTCGAGGTGTTTTTTCCAATGATATTGGAATTGACTTAGGAACTGCGAACACCCTAGTTTTTGTAAGAGGAAAAGGAATTGTTTTAGCTGAGCCTTCCGTCGTTGCTGTCGATTCGATGACGAATGAAGTGTTAGCTGTTGGACATAAAGCCAAGGCGATGTTGGGTAAAACACCGCGCAAAATTCATGCTGTTCGCCCCATGAAAGATGGTGTCATTGCCGATTTTGAAATTGCTGAAGGAATGCTCAAAGCTCTGATCAAACGAGTGACTCCTTCTCGCAGTCTTTTCCGTCCTAAAATTCTTATTGCAGTGCCTTCTGGAATTACTGGTGTTGAAAAGCGTGCAGTGGAGGATTCTGCTCTTCACGCTGGTGCTCAAGAAGTCTTCTTAATTGAAGAACCGATGGCAGCTGCAATTGGAGTCGATCTTCCGGTGCATGAAGCTTGCGCTAGCATGATTATTGACATCGGAGGCGGAACAACAGAAATCGCTATCTTGTCGTTGGGAGGCATTGTCGAGTCTCGTTCTTTACGTATTGCAGGTGATGAGTTTGATGAATGCATTATCAACTACATGCGTCGTACTTATAATTTGATGATCGGTCCTCGTACAGCCGAGGAAATCAAAATTAACATTGGTTCAGCTTATCCTTTAGGGAATGAATTGGAAATGGAAGTGCGTGGACGCGACCAAGTCGCGGGCCTTCCTGTCACCAAACGCATTAACTCTGTCGAAATACGCGAATGTTTGGCTGAACCTATTCAGCAAATTGTTGAAAGCGTTAAGTTGACATTGGAAAAATGCCCTCCAGAACTTGCTGCCGATCTCGTTGAAAGGGGAATGGTATTAGCAGGCGGTGGTGCGTTGATTAAAGGATTAGACAAAGCATTAATTAAAGAAACGGGTTTGCCTGTCATCGTCGCTCCTAATCCTCTCTTGGCGGTTTGTCTGGGAACAGGAAAAGCCTTAGAGTATTTAGATAAATTTAAGAAGAGAAAAGCACCCTAAAATTGTCGGAATTCTTCAGCAATCTCTTTCAGGAGTCTTGCCATGGAACATCAAAGACTAGAACAATGGATTCATGAGATTGCAGCACTTTGCCAGCCGCTATCGATTCATTATTGTGATGGTTCTGAAGAAGAATATGATCAATTAAGTCAACAAATGGTGGAAAAAGGGACTTATACCCGTTTAAATCCCAATTTGCGTCCACATAGTTTTTTGAGTTGTTCTGATCCGCAAGATGTTGCCCGTGTGGAGGAATGCACCTTCATTTGCTCTAATAAGCAAGAAGATGCAGGTCCTACTAATCATTGGCGCGATCCCAAAGAAATGAAAGACTTGCTCAGAGGTCTATTTAAAGGATGCATGCGAGGGCGTACGCTTTATGTAGTTCCTTTTAGCATGGGACCTGTAGGATCTCCACTTTCAGCTCTCGGAGTACAGTTGACTGATTCGCCTTATGCGGTTTGCAACATGCGTTATATGACGCGTATGGGAAAAAAAGTCTGGGATCTTTTGAAAACACAAGACTTTGTTCCTTGCCTTCATTCTGTTGGCATGCCTTTGACCGAAGGCCAACAAGATGTTCCTTGGCCTTGTAATAATAAAGATAAGTACATTGTCCATTTTCCTGAAACACGAGAAATCTGGTCCTATGGCAGCGGATATGGAGGAAATGCTTTATTAGGCAAAAAGTGCTTTGCATTACGCATTGCCTCTGTCATGGCTCGCGATGAAGGTTGGTTGGCAGAGCATATGTTAATCATGGGCATCACCAATCCTCAAGGTGAGAAAAAATACTTTGCTGCCGCTTTTCCTAGTGCTTGCGGAAAAACAAATTTGGCGATGTTGACACCGACACTGCCAGGGTGGAAAGTGGAAACGGTAGGAGATGATATTGCTTGGATGCGATTTGGGCAAGATGGCAGATTATATGCCATTAATCCTGAAGCAGGTTTTTTTGGAGTAGCGCCCGGGACATCGCTAGACTCTAATCCCAATGCTATGCGGACATTAACGCATAATGGCATTTTTACCAATGTTGCCTTAACAGATGAAGGAGATGTCTGGTGGGAAGGAATGACAAAAACACCTCCAGCTCATCTCATTAATTGGCTGGGCCATTCTTGGACACCTCAATCTGGAGAAAAAGCAGCTCATCCTAACGCACGCTTTACCGTGCCAGCTTCTCAATGCCCAGTCATTGATCCTGCTTGGGAAGATCCCAAGGGTGTTCCTATTTCAGCGATCTTGTTTGGAGGCAGGCGAAGTACAACTGTTCCACTTGTTTGCGAAGCATTTGATTGGCAGCATGGAACGTTTTTAGGGGCAACCATTTCATCAGAAACAACTGCAGCTGCTGCTGGAAAAATCGGACAATTGCGGCATGATCCTTTTGCCATGCTTCCCTTTTGTGGTTATAATATGGGAGATTACTTTGGACATTGGATGCATGTGGGGCAAACACATGCTTCTTCTTTGCTTCCTCGTATTTACGCTGTCAATTGGTTTAGAAAAGGAGAAAATGGTCAATATTTATGGCCAGGCTATGGAGAAAATAGCAGAGTATTGAAATGGATTTTCGAGCGCACCTCCGGAATGAACCATGCTATTAAAACTCCGATTGGCTATCTTCCGAGAGAAGATGCGTTAGATCTTCAAGGTCTTTCATTAGCTCCTGGAGCCATGAAAGAATTGTTAAAAGTAGATCGCGCACAATGGCTGCAAGAAGCTGAAGAAATCCGCCAGTACTTGACTTTATTTGGCCAACATTTACCATTAGAAATGCGGATAGAATTAGATCATTTGAAACAGAGATTAGATTGATAGCTTTATGACGCCTGATCCCTCAATTTTTATAAAGAAAATTCGCCATCTGAGCCAAGCCCTTATCATTAGCGGTGCGCTAAATATTGGAGTTTTATCGACACTTCTTTATTGGATGTTGAGGGAACGTCCGCCAACTCCTTATTGTGAGTTAAAGCCAGCGAGCTTTGAACAACAGGAAATTCCCTTAGCTGATCAACGAGGTTTTACCGAAGTTCTCAATCAATTGTCGCAATTGTCATTTTCTCAATTGGTCAACCGTTTATCTCATAGCCAACTGATTGAAAATGGATATGCAGAAAGAGATTTAGCTTTGGCTTGCTTGATGGCATTTCATCATTTCGATATTCAACGTGCTTTACCAAAAAATACTCAACCCCAGCAAAAGCGCTTATTAGCGTGGAAGCCTAAAGGGCAAAACACTTCTATTACACTCGTTGTGTATCCAGATTTGACACAGCAGCAGTTTGATGCTCTCGTTCACTTTGCAAAGACAGAGCGTTGGCCTTTAACAGCTGAAGGGCTCTTTTTGTTGTTGAAAGAAGAAAAAGATAAAAATGATTTAGATCACGACTTGATTGAAACTTTTGTTTTAACTCCTGAATTCTGGACAATAGAATTGCTTTTTAATCGCTCAGGACAGCAGGTGAGCAAACAAGAAATTTTAACGGTTTTACTAGAAGGCAACTGGACTATTCTCAAGCAATTTGTGGATCAACAAAGACAAGTACAGGATTCATCAGACGCCCGACGCCAAAGGTTTCTCTTAGATTATGTAAAGGCAGGTTCTGCATCTGCTGCGATCCTATTACTAAAAACAGATTGGGATTTTTCTGTTAAGAAGCTTGATGATCAACAGTCAATAGCAATATTACAGCTGCTGCCTCCTCATTTGCCTGAAAGCATGCGCTTTGCCAAAGAGATGTTAACAAGCCCACGGAGTACCAATGTTTGGAAGAAAGCTTCTCAATGGCTCTATACTCAAGCAGGAGAAAACATGCCAAAGGCATGGGATTATCAATCTGCTTTAACTCGTTTTGTTCCTGAAAATCCTAAAATTGAATTAGTCTCAAAGCCTGCTCCTCCAACGCCAGCTTTACCGCCGCCTTTGCCGCTTGCTCGCCCTAAAGTGACAATGACTGCTCCGATTAAGCCTTCTGTTGTGGCGAAAGTTTCTTCAGTAGCTCCTCAACCTATTGTAAAAAAAGAGAAAAATCAGGTTGCCACTGCCGTTGCAATGAAAGCTCCTGCAGAAATAAAAAAGAAAGCCGTTACGCAAGTATCTCCAACTCCACCCAAGCCACGCACGTATATTGTGCAAGAAAAAGATTCGTTATGGAAGATTGCTAAACGCTTTGGAGTTAAAGTAGACGAGATCAAATCTTATAATGCATTGAAATCTGATACTCTTAAGCTTGGTATGACTCTTAAAATTCCTGAGAGCCCTCAACTGTCTTCGAGCAAGGAAAATAAATAAAAACTAATGATTGCTGTCTATTTAATGGAAGAAATGATCTTGTTGGTAAGTTTAAAATCACGCGACGTGTGAAATTTTCCTCAAGGACATTATTCGCACATCGCGTTAATTAGCGCTTCTTATTTATTGATAAATTCTGTTTGTATTACGTTGTAAACGTCCAATTTTTTCGGGGAAAAGGGAAAAATCGATGTCATTTCCAGAAAGATCGAGAATTTCAAGTTTTTTGAAAGAGCTTACTTCTTTTGGAAAATCTTTCAACCGATTGTTTTTAAGGAAAATTCGTTCTAAATTCTTTAAAGAACTCATGTTGCTTGGCAGAGCAGAGAGTTGATTGTTATCGAGGAACAGTCTTTTTAATGTCGTGATAGATCCAATTTCATTTGGCAGAGCAGAGAGTTTATTATTATTAAGAGCAAGCTCCTCAAGCTTCGTTAAAGATTTAATTTCGCTTGGCAGGACAGTGATTTGATTATCATTAAGATGAAGAAGTCTCAAATTAGTTAATAAGCTAATTTCGCTTGGCAGAGCAATAAGTTTATTGTTAACAACGCTAAGATCTTTTAATTGAGTTAAAAATTGAATTTCGCTTGGAAGTTGGACGATTGCATTTCCATCAAGTTTAAGAACTTTTAATCCTGTAAAATATTTAATTTCTTTTGGAAGAAAGCTCAAATTGCAGTTTTCTATTTTTAATTTTTCAATTCGCTTTAGGGCATCTTGATTGTTTTCCATCCACTCTCTAATCACTTTCGCTTTATCTAAAATTGAAATATAGTCACCACTGGTTATTACGTGCTCTAAATCTGGGATTTCGTTAGCGAGTTGTGAAGCAAAGATGTTTAAATCGGAGGCTTCAATCCATTCGATCACCTCTTGCAGATGAGTTGGGGATAACGTTTGCAGATTAAGAGATTCTTTTTTATATCCCTTTTGTTGTGCTTTTAAAATAATTTCTTGGAAGATAAGTTTCACTCGTTGGATATTGACTCCCACTGTTTTCTCAGGATCTTGCTGAGAGTAGGTTTTTTCAGCAAGAATTGTATAAGGTTTTAAACTTTCATTTTGAGTGTATTTTTTGAATAAATCAGACAATTCTTGATTAATAGCCATTTGCCAATCTTTAGAGACAGAGGTGATATCTTTTAAATCCGCATCCCCCCATGAAAGTAGATATTGTAACATTTCTGGTGGTAAGTTAGAAAAATTGACATTACTCACTCACCTTACGCAAAGATGAATTGAAAAAGACATTCTAAACCTGAGTTTGGAGTTTATCTAATTGGCAGGCAATTAGATAAATCAAAATTGATGACAAAAGACCTCTTAATGATTTAAAACATTTGTTTCTCACAACGAATGTTAATCACAAGAGGTCAAAATGGATTTAACAACATTGTATTGCAGCGTGGATGATTTTTGGAAGTCCTTTAAACAAGAATGGAATAAAAATCTCATTGATAACGGCAAAGCAAAGCGAGGACCCGAGCCCAGGTTATCGATTCCTGAGATGATGACAATTGTAATTTTATTTCATCAATCGAATTACCGAACATTTAAGTATTTTTATGAATACGTTTGTACATATTTAAGAAGGGATTTCCCAAATCTCATTAGCTATAGCCATTTTGTTTATTCAATGAAAAACCTATTTATCCCATTATTTGCTTACCTCCTTCAGAGAAGAGGGGAAATAACAGGAATTGCTTTTATCGATTCGACATCAATAGATGTTTGTCATAATAAGCGTATTAAAAGGAATAAAGTTTTCAAGGGATTAGCCAAGCGCGGAAAGACAACTTCTGGATGGTTTTATGGATTTAAATTGCATCTTATTATCAATGAAAAAGGTGAAATTTTAGCTTTTCAGCTAACTCCTGGCAATGTGGCTGATGTATCTGTTGTAGAGAATTTATCCAAAGGTATTTTCGGTAAGCTATTTGGCGATAAAGGATATATCTCAGCCGAACTTGCGAAGCGGCTCTTAAAACAAGGACTTGAGCTGTTTACAACGTTAAGGTCAAATATGAAGCAAAAACTCATGCAATTAGCTGATAAAGTACTCCTTCGCAAGCGAGCAATCATTGAAACAGTCAATGACCAACTAAAAAATATTTCTCAGATAGAGCATACACGTCACAGAAGTGCTGCCAACTTTTTGATTAACCTTTTAGCGGGAATAACGGCCTATACTCATCAATTAAAAAAACCGTCTATTAATTTAACCCAAGAAGATCGTCTATTGTTAATGGCTGCGTAAAAACTCCAAACTCAGGTTTCTAAGAGTTTAAAATTTCCTCTCTATAAGGGAGGAAATATGCCTGAAGATCTTCTTGATATTTATACAGACTACCTCATCAGCCAAAATCAATACGCAACAGCAACGGGACTTTCGGCCCTATTAGATGGCCAAATTAGTCATGACAGAATCACAAGGTTTTTAAATAACAATCAGTTTAGCTCAAAAGATTTATGGCTTTATATCAAGCCTAAAATTCATCGACATGAAGAAGAAAAAGGTGGTGTTTTGATTATTGATGATTCAATAGAAGAAAAGCCTTATACAGATGAAAACCAAATCATTTGTTGGCATTTCTCACACGCCAAAGGACGTTGTGTTAAAGGCATTAATCTTCTGTCTTGCTTTGTTCGCTATGGTGATATTGCCTTTCCTATCGGCTATGATCTTGTTTCTAAAGATCTTCATTTTTCTGATTTTAAAACAAAGAAAGAGAAAAGAAAATCATCTATCACTAAAAATCAAAGATTTAGGTTGCTTATCGAGCAAGCAATCATCAATCAGGTAAAATTTGATTATATCCTTTCTGATAACTGGTTTGGAGCCAAAGATAATATGGAGTTTATTCATTATGAAGTAAAAAAGAAGTTTATTATGGGACTAAAATCAAATCGACTCATTGCTTTTTCTTTAGAAGATAAGAAAAAAGGTCAGTACCAAAATCTCAATACATTTGAACCCAAAGATGGAGAAAAAAGGATTGTCTGGCTTAAAGATTTATCCTTTCCTGTCTCTTTAATTACCAAAATCTTCAAAAACGAAGACGGCTCTACAGGCACTCTATACCTTGTGACAAATGACTTAGACAATAGCGCTGACCACATCTATGAAGTCTACCAAAAAAGGTGGCGAATAGAAGAATATCATAAATCGATCAAGCAAAACGCAAGCCTTGAGAAATCGCCCACTAAAGTTGAGCGTTCTCAAAAGAATCATATTTTCGCATCTATTATCGCTTATTGCAAGCTTGAAATATTAAGGATCAAAACTTCATTAGGTCATTTCGCTCTCAAATATAAGCTACTTATAAAGGCCAACCAAATGGCCTTTCAAGAGTTAAAAATTTTGAAAGAAAAAGCTGTGCTTGCGTAAGGTGAGTTACTCATATAGCCACTCCTTTTAAGGATATTTAGTAGAAAAAACATGCCAATTTATGAGTAGCAAGAAGAATGCCACTTTAAAAATAATCCTTTTATTTTTTTTGATTAGTTATTAAGCTTTAAAAGTTTAATTCGAATTCGGGAAAATAATAAAAGGTGATTTTCAAACAAAATTGTTTAGATTTAACAGACTCTAAGATCAAATTCGAGTCATGCAAGTAAAAGCTGAATTGGTTTGGAATGATTTTGATAGAATTTTCTTTAAGATAAAATTCGTACAGGCAATTTAAATTTCCCATTTCGCTTGGAATTGTTGTAATGTGATGATGTGTGAAGTGTTTGTCATTCGGCTCTGATTAATTTTCGTAAGTCCAGCAGTAATCGGTCATTCAATGTTACACATTAAGAAATACTTGGTAGTTCACGCCGCTGAGCTACCAAGTATTTCTTCGTTGGCTATTCTTTTAAATATCAACGTTAGCTTATTTCAAAGATGATTGTTTCTCTACTGCTGAATAAATCTTTTCTTTGATGAGTTAAAGGTCTAATTTACCCTTGATTTGCATTAAGGGGATTACCTTCAAGGAAAATTGAGGGATCTATGTTGCTTGGAAGTGTTATGATTTCATTGCCTTTAAGATTAAGGTTAACCAATTTAATTAAAGAATTTATTTCGCTTGGAATTTCTTTGATTTGATTGTTGGAAAGATAAAGGACTTGCAGTTGAATCAAAGTTCCAATTTCACTTGGAATTTCTTTGATCTGATTGTTAGACAGATAAAGTGTTTGTAATTGAATTAAAGATCCAATTTCGCTTGGAATTATCGTGATTTTATTATTGTTAAAATCAAGTTTTCGGAGTTGAGTTAAAGACTTCATTTCGCTTGGAATCGTTTCAATTTGATTGAAGGCAAGATAAAGTTCTTGTAGTTGAGTTAATGCGCCAATTTCGCTTGGCAGTGTTGTGATTTTATTATTGAAAAGATCAAGTTCTCGTAGCTGAGTTAATGATCCGATTTCGCTTGGAAGTGTTATGATTTTATTATTGAAAAGATTAAGTTTTTGTAATTGATGTAAACGACATATTTCAGTTGGAATCACTTTAATCTGATTATTTTGAAGATTAAGGTGCTGTAGTTTTGTGAAATATTGAATTTCTTTTGGAAGAGCATTTAAGCCGCTACTCATTAAATTTAATTGTGTAATACTCTCTAGAACGTCTTGATTCTCCTCCATCCATATTCTAATAGCTTGAGCTTTTTCTGAAGATGGAAGTTGTTCAACACTTTCTAAGAATGGTTTCATTTCAGGGATTCTAGAAGCAAATGTATTTAAATTTGAGGCTTCTTGCTCTTCCATCCATTTGGCGACCTCTTGCAGGTGAGCAGCAGATAAATTTTGTATGGTAAGAGGTTCTTCTTTATAACCCATTTTTTTTGCTTTTAAGAGCACTTCGTTGAAAACTAATTTGATTCTTTGAACATTGACTTCTACTTCTTTTTCTGGATCTTGTAGTGTATATTTTTTTTGAGCGAGATCTATATAAGGTTCTAAACTTTCGTTTTGCGTATATTGTTGAAATAAAGTAGATAATCCCTTGTTGATTGTTTGATTCCAATGTTTAGAAACAGGGGCTAAATCTTTTAGTTCATTATCGCTGAGTAAAAAAATCGAGAGCAAAATTTCTGGAGGTAATTTAGAAGTATTGTCCATATTATTCTCCATGTATTAAAAGGAACCCTTAAAAGAACCTTTCAGAATTCAAGCGAGAAATATGCCAATGTACTTGACTAACATATCATTACTTTTCAGCTTTTTACAAAACAAAGAGAGATTTAGGTTAGTTTCCGTAAATTCAGCAGAAAGCAAGCAAAGGTCGTTTCCTTCGTTAATAACTTCTTAAGATGGTTTTGAATAAACAGCCTCATTTATCAATCAATAATAATTCTTCTATTTCTCATTGCTGACTGAACCTAGATGAAATAAAGGCCCACTTAAACTTTGATGGAATTGCTTAAATTTGAATGTTAAGATCAAATTGGTAGAGTTCAGGTAAAGAGCTAATTTGCTCTTTTGGAATGACTTTGAGTGGATTGTCTTTAAGAGAAAGTTGTTGCAAGTGAATGAGATTCTCAATTTGGTTTGGAATGGCTGTGATTTCATTGTTATTAAGGCGAAGTTCTATTAGTTCAACTAAAGACCAAATTTGGCTTGGAATTGTTTTAATATGATTGTTATTAAGACGAAGAGTGCTTAGTTCAACTAAAAACCCAATTTCGCTTGGAATTGTTTTAATATGATTGTTACTAAGAACAAGTGTTCTGAGTTCAGCTAAAGACCCAATTGCGCTTGGAATGACTGTGATATCATTATGAGAAAGGTAAATTTCTCCTAGGTGAGTTAAATTCCCAATCTCGTTTGGGATTGCTGTGATTTGGTTGTTAACAAGGAAAAGTGTTTGCAATTCAGCTAAAGAGCCAATTTCGCTTGGAATGGCTGTAATTTGATTTTTGCTAAGATCAAGGACCTGTAGTTGAGTTAAAGCCTCAATTTCGCTTGGAATGACTTTGATTTGATTGTTGGAAAGATTAAGTGTTTGCAGTTGCGTAAAATATTTAATTTCTTTTGGAATAGTAGCTAAGTCGCAATGATCTACATCTAATGTTGTAATGTTTTCTAGAATGTCTTGATTTTCTTTCATCCATGTTCTAATAGCTTGAGCTTTCTCTAATTCTGGAAGATCTTGCATACTTGTTAAAGCTGATTGCATCTCAGGAATTTTAGAAGCAAATACATTTAAACTTTTTGCCTCTTGTTCTTCCATCCATTTGACAATCTCTTGCAGATGAGCAGCAGATAAATTTTGTATATTAACAGATTCTTTTTGATAGCCCATTTTCTGAGCTTTTAAGATAATTTCTTTAAAGACTAATTTGACTCTTTGAACATTGACTTCTGTTTCTCTTGCTGGATCTTTTAGTGCATAAGTTTTTTTGGCGAGATCTGTATAGGGTCTTAAACTTTCGCTTCGAGTATAGCTGTTAAATAAAGTAGAGAGTCCTTTTTGGATTGTTTGATTCCAATGTTTAGAAGCAGGAGCTAAATTTTTCAATTCATTCTCGCTGAGTAAAAAAATTGAGAGCAAAATTTCTGGAGATAAGTTAGAGGTATGGTCCATATTATTCTCCTTCTATTAAAAGAAAATTTTGAAAGAATCTTTTATCTTCATGCGAGAACTATGCCGATGTTCACTTGATTAGCGTGTCATTGTTTTTCAGCTTATGACAAAACAAAGAGAGACTTAGATTAGCTTCCATAAATCTAGTAGAAGACAATCAAAATTATTCCTTCACTAGTTTAATTTTTACGAAGGAGTTGAGTCAGCAATAAATGATGATTTTTTGATGAAGGATAATCCTTTTCTCAATGTAGATAGATGAATTTTTTATTAATAAATTAAAGATTCAATTTAACCTTCAAATTCATTAAATTGATTATTTTCAATAGAAATTGCATCTTGAATTGAAGAATCAATTTCGCTTGGAATCGCTTTGATTTGATTGTTGTTAAGATTAAGAACGAGCAAGTTGGTTAAAGATCCTAGTTGGTTTGGAATTTCTTTGATTTGATTATTGCTAAGGTTAATGATTTGTAGCTGAATTAAAGCTCCAATTTGGCTTGGAATTGATCTGATTTGATTATTAGAAAAATCTAGCTCTTGCAGTTGATTTAAAGAACAAATGTGGCTTGGAATTTCTGAGAATTGATTATCATTAAGATAAAGATGCTCCAGGTGAGTTAAAGAACTTATTTCAATTGGAAGATCTTTAAGTTTATTATTGATAATAACAAGCCTTTGAAGTTGAGTTAACAAACCGATTTCACTTGGGATCGTCATCAATTGATTATTATAAAGATGAAGGTTTTGTAACCCTAAAAAATACTTAATTTCTTTTGGAAGAGTGCTTAAATGACAGTCTTCTAAATTTAATTCTATCATATCTTTTAAAGTATTTTGATTTTGTTCCATCCATAGTCTAATTGCTTGAGCTTTTTGTAAATCTGAAAGATCTTTAAGACTTGCTAAAAAGGGTTTCATTTTATCAATTTGAGAAGCAAATACATTTAGATTTTTTGCTTCTTGCTCTTCTATCCATTTAGCAATTTCTTGCAGATGAGTCGCAGATAAATTGTGTATGGTAAGAGATTCTTGTTGATAGCCCATTTCCTGGGCTTTTAAGATCACTTTGTTGAAGACAAATTTGATTCTTTGAATATTAATTTCTACCTCTTTTTCTTGATCTTTGAATATATAGGTTTTTTTAGCCAAATCTGTATAAGGTTTTAAACTTTCACTTTGAGTATAGTGACTAAATAAATTCGATAATCCTGTTTTGATTGTTTGATCCCAATTTTTAGAAACAGAAGCTAAATCTTTAAGTTCATTATCGGTAAATAAAAAAATAGAAAATAAAATTTCTGGCGGTAATTTAGATGCAGGGTCCATGCTACCTCCATCAATTAAATTTTTTTTAGATTTGTGCAAGAAATATGCCAATATTCAAGATTTTATTTGATAAATTTGCCTTCGCCTCGATGAGCTAAAGAGCTAATTTCGTTCGCGAGATTAAAGAAAGAGTTATTGGAAAGATCCAGTGTTGCAGCCGATCTAAAGACTCAGTTTCATTTCGAATCGCTGTAAGTTGGTTATTGCCAACATCAAACTCTTGAAGTTGCTCTAAAAAGTCAATTTCGTTGGGATGAGATGGAAAGTAAATTGTTGCTAAGGTTAAGCTCTTGCAGCTGGGTTAAAGACCCTATTTCGCTTGGTAATCTAGCTAGTTCATTATGAGCAAGGCTAAGCTTTTGCAGTTGATTTAAAAAACCAATTTCACTTGGAAGCATTGTCAATTGATTTCGATTCATATTGAGATCTTGTAATCCTGACAAGTGCTTAATTTCTTTTGGTAGAATTTTTAAATTAGACCCTTGTAAATTTAATGTTTTGATGTCCTTTAAAATATCTCGATTTTGTTCCATCCATGTCCTAATGGCTTGAGCTTTTTCCAAGGTTGGAAGTTCCTCAATACTCTTTAAAAATGATTTCATAGCACGAATGTGAGAAGCAAATTCATTTAAAATTGGAGCCTCTTGCTCGTCAATCCATTTAGCAACTTCTGTAGATAAGCTGCAGACAAAGTCTGCATATTAAGAGGGGCTTTTTGATAGCCCATTTCCTGAGTTTTTAAAATGACAGCATTGAAAATGAATTTGATTCTTTGAAAGTTGACATCTGTTTCTTTTTTGGATCTTGTAGGGTATAGGTTTTCTTAGCAAGATCTGTATAAGATTTCAAACTTTGGTTTTGTGTATAGCTTCTAAATAAAGAAGATAATTCTTGCTTAATAGCTTGATTCCAATTTTTAGAGACGGAAGCGTAATTTTTAAGATCCGCATCACTTAAGGAGAAAATATATTGCAAGATTTCGTTTGGAAATTGAGAAAGATGATCCATACAATGCTCCATCTTTTGTTTAGTACATGCAGATTTTTCTGTTAGTTACAAGAAATATGCCAAAAGATCATACTGCGAGCATTGATTGGCTTTCAGATTATTATAGGGATGGATTTGTGGAAATTTTTAAATAACGTAAAGAGGTATTTGGAAAACACTAGCGTTTTCCAAATACCTCAACGCTGCATTGATTCAAAATGTTATAGTGATTTTTCAATATTCTCTAGAAACCTTATTCCTAAATGTTATTGAAGAATGAGTAAAAAATTAATTTTGAATTTTCGCGTCATCTAAGACTTTGAAAAGCCAGACAGGTGTATCTTGAATTATGTTAACCATTAAATTACATTCTATTTGACTAAGATTTGAATTGGATTTTTTAACAAAATCTAAGTGTGAAATATCTTTCGTTTCTTGTTTAGCTTTAACAATGACCTGGTTGATGTGATTTTTGATTGCTTCGCTGACTTGAATGAGAGAAGATGGAATCTCAGGAGATGGAATATTAGGCTTAGACTTCGAGGCTTTTATTTTAAAATTATCCTGCCCAGTAGAAACAATAGAACACTTGAATTGATAAGTTTCTACAGTTTTTTGCTTTCCTAAATCGAAATTACTCTTATTTTCCCACCAAATGTCCTGGATTTTCCCCTCCTTATCCATCCAAACTCTCAATTTACGCGCATTTCTATCTACTCGCTCAGTCTCTGAACGACTAAATCCTGTTAAGATTTGCTGAGCATTTGTCTCAACAAGAGCATTAAAAGAATTAACTTGCATGAAATTTCTCCTGTAAACAATTAATTAATTTTAATTAATTAAATTAATTCAAAAATTTAAGTAAATTATATATTTTGTCCAAATAAAAAAGTACAAAAAACAAAAAAAGTAAATTCTTATATGTTTTTGAGGTAAGGTTTTCTTTTAATAAGTAATTAGGGGAGAGGATCGTGACCTCCAGGGTGCCAAGGATGGCATTTACAAAGACGTTTTAGGCCAAGCCATCCTCCCTTTAGGGGACCGTAAGCTTTTAAAGCTTCGATCATATAGACCGAGCAGGTGGGATAAAAGCGGCAGCAGGATCCAAAAAAAGGACTAATTGTGATTTGATAGAGACGGATGAGAAGAATTAAAAATGAATTAATCATATAAAAACTAAAAGACGATTGCGGTTATCCTGATAATCACAATCGTCTTAAAACAAAGGAGAATTTAACTGTTGCTGTGATATCTTAGGTTGTATGAGCTAAGAAGTCACAAATGACAGGCAAGCTAATTTCAATAGGCCATGGCGCTTGTTCTGGTACAGGCTTTGCTAATAATTGACCAGAATGATGATCTTTATCGAAAGAAAGATATTCAGGAACAGAACGATTAGGACTATCCATTGCTTCATTGATAATTTTCATGGAGCGAGATTTCTCTTTAACGGATACAACCATTCCAGGTTTCACTTGGAAAGAACGACGGTCTACTTTTTTACCGTCTACCAAAATGTGTCCGTGAGAAACGAGCTGCTGAGCAGCAAAAATAGTTGGAGCTAACTTGAGGCGATACACAATGTTATCTAAGCGGCACTCTAACATTTCAATTAGGTGGTTGGCTGTGTTGCCTTCTAAAGCAACCGCTTTCTTATAATAACCAACGAGTTGTTTCTCGGTGATCATACCGTAAATAGCTTTTAACTTTTGCTTTTCTTCTAACTGAAGGCCGTAGTCAGACTTCTTACGTCGACGTGCGCCATGAACACCTGGCGGATTTGGCTTATGCAGTAGAGGATTGCGTGCACGCCCAAAAATGTTAACGCCATAACGTCGAGCGATGCGATTTTTTTTACCTGTATAACGAACCATTTGATCTCCTAAGGATTTGTCGGTGCAATCTCTAATTTTTAAGATCGCAAGTGCGAATTATGACAAAAGATTTAATTTTTTGCAATGACAAATGAAATTTTTTGCCCTTTTTGCACGAAGGTTTGTTTTATTCTCACATTTAAAGTAAAATAAAAAGAGGAAATATACTTAATTGGCTTTTGCATGTCAACACCCCAACCTTCTTTTTCTTCAGTTTTACCACCTGATTCTTTTAATTTAGAACAGGCATTTAAACAATTTTCTTTAGAAACAGAACGCCTTGAAATGACGTATCAGAATCTGCAAGAGCGATTTAAGGCTGTTCAGCAAACTCTTCAAGAATCACATACTCGATTAGCTGGGAAGTTAGCGGAATTAGATTTTGTCTCACGCTATTTAGAAGCTATTTTACATCATATTTCTCAAGGAATTATTTTTATTGATCTCAATGGAATTGTGACTACTTATAACGCTGCGGCTCAGCAAATTTTGCTGATTCCCGAAAAAGATCTTCTTTTTCATCCATTTACAGAGTTCTTTGATGACCGTTTTCTAGGCTTCCCCTTGCAAGAAGCGTTTGCGACGAAACAATCTCCCAAAAATTCTTTTCTTTCTTGGAATCAAAACGGACAAATCAAAGAACTAGAGGTCGAAGCAACCTTTGTTTCTATGAGCCAGCAAGCTTATCCTTTAGCTCATCGGCAGTCCTCGTCTCCTCCTATTCAAGGTTTGTTAGTGTTAATTCGCGATATGACAACTTTCCGTCGACTCCAACAGGTTGCTAGTCGGCATGATCGACTAAAAGAATTGGGAGAATTAGCAGCCCACTTGGCTCACGAAATTCGCAATCCTTTAGGGGGAATTAAAGGATTTGCCAACTTACTGCAACAAGAATTGCACGAAAGGCCTGACTTGCAGCAAATGGCTTCTTATATTGGGCAAGGAGCAGACGATCTTAATCGCTTTGTTTCTCAAGTTCTTGTGTATGCCCGTCCCTTTCAGCTTCACATAGAAAATATTGATCTTATTCCTTTTATAGAAGAAATTAGGCAGCTAATGCAGGCTGATTCAGCTTGGAATTCCACTATTAATTTTACAGTTCAAAGTCCAGTTTCTCATCTTGTTGTGCCGCTTGATCCGCAGCTTTTCAAATCAGCTTTACTTAATTTATTTGTTAACGCTGTGCAAGCAATGCCCGATGGGGGACAATTAACGGTCTGGATAAAACCCGAGTCTTCTTGGGTGACAATTCGTGTTGAAGATACAGGAATTGGCATTGCCAAAGAAAATTTATCGAAAATTTTTTCTCCTTTCTTTACTACTAAAGAAACAGGCAATGGCTTAGGACTCGCTGAAGTTCATAAAGCCATACAGGCTCATCAAGGGTGGATTGAAGTTCAGTCAGAGGTTGGTAAGGGAACTCATTTTATTGTAAAAATTCCTTTAAAATTAGGTGATATTCTCGACGAGATTAACAATGAGCATAAGATTGAGAAGACTCATTAGGAGTGATGCATGGCGATTGAAAAAATTTTAATTGTTGATGATGAAGTGTTAATGCGTAATTTCTTGATAGAAGCGCTTAAACGTAAGGGATTAGAGGCAGTTGCAGCTGAAAATGGTCAAAAGGCTTTAAATCTTCTGAAAAACCAGTCGTTTGATCTCGTCATCACAGATATGAAAATGCCGGGGCTTACGGGAATGGATGTCCTTAAATATGTCAAAGAAGTTTCACCCCGTACTCTTGTCATTGTTGTCACAGCTTTTGGAACAATTGAAAATGCTGTTGAAGCGATGAAGAATGGAGCTTTTCATTATCTAATTAAGCCTTTTTCTCTTGAAAGCTTGATGGCAAATATTGAGAAGGCACATGAGCATGTCGTCTTAGTAGAGGAAAATCATTATCTACGTGAACAGGTGATTTTTAATCCCAATGGACGCCAGATTGTGGCAGAAAGTCCCGCCATGCAGAAGATTTTACGAGATATTGAACAAATCGCTAAAAGTAATGCCAGTGTTTTCATTAATGGTGAAACGGGAACTGGGAAAGAAGTAATTGCACATCTTGTGCATTATAGCTCGCCAAGAGCTAACCGTCCTTTTATCAAAGTGAATTGCGCAGCTGTACCTGAAACTCTTGTGGAATCGGAGTTTTTTGGACATGAAAAAGGAGCGTTTACAGGAGCTGCCACTAAACGGCTTGGACGTTTTGAACTTGCAGATGGTGGTTCGCTTCTTTTAGATGAAATCACTGAAATTCCCCTCAACTTGCAAGCTAAATTGCTACGAGTGACTCAAGAGCAAGAATTCGAACGAGTAGGAGGCACAAAACCCATTAAAGTGGATGTCCGCCTCATTTCAACGTCAAATCGCGATATACGTGAAGCTATAGCTAATAAAGTCCTAAGGGAAGATTTATATTATCGTTTAAATGTTGTTCCTCTTTATCTGGCTCCGTTGCGTGAAAGGCAAGAAGACATTTTGCCTTTGGCTGAGCATTTTATTGAACGGGCATGTCAGCAAAACCATTTAGATAAAAAAACATTAAGCGGCGAAGCGAAAAAGAAACTTCTTTGCTATCGATGGCCAGGAAATGTACGAGAGTTGGCAAACGTCATTGAACGTGCCATCGTCATGGATCAAGGTAAGGTCATTCAGGAAAATCATCTTTATCTCGATAACCCAGCTGGGAGCTTAATGGCAGGTAAAACTCTCCAAGAGCTAGAGAAACAACTTATTCTTGAAACATTGCAAATGCATCAAAATCGAACAAAAGCAGCCGAGACATTAGGGATTAGCCTTAAAGCGCTACGAGATAAATTGCAGGAATACAATTTAACTTAAGATGAAAAATCTTTTTGTTACCTAAGCTTGTTTGAATATTCAGTCGCCCTAAAAGGCTCTAAGCTTTTTTTAAATACCCAGCATTCCTTTCAGTTGTGCTGGGCTAAAAGCAGACGCCCTACGGGCTAACAACAGAATGATTTCCATTTTAAGCTTTAATGATCTCTAACCTTTTTAGAATACTCTCCGGGCTAACAACAGAATGATTTTCCATTCTTAATCTTTTTTTAACAGGTTTGATATACATTCAGCTTGTTCAATTTTAAAGTATCTATAGTCTTTGAATTTAAGTCTTAATGAATCAATTAAAATGAACAGGTATGACATGATGAATCAAATCCAGTTGAGTGATTTGCAAGTGTTAGCTGCTTATCAGTTTAATGAGAACGGAAAGAAAAATGATCAATTGCTAGGACTCAAATGGGTTAAACATCAAAAAAAATGGACACAGAAACTCATTGAAGTTAGTAGACAAGATGTAACATGCTGGACGTTATTTTTAAGTTTTTTCGGTAAAGGACAACTCGCTTATATTAGCGTTTCTTTAGATAAGATTTGTGCTTATCTTGCCCACTATCAATGGCAAGACATCAAAAAAGAAGCTTTGCAACACAAAGGAACGTTAAAACATAAAGCTTTCTTAACTGTTTGTCATTTAGCGAATCGTCAACTTTCACATCGCAAAGTACAATTATTTAAACAAATTTCAAATCTCGCTTCAGGTCCATTTAAGCATTATTGGAATCTCGCAATGAATGGACGATTTCTTTTGGAACAGCATCGCTATCGACTACCTGATGCACAAGGCTTACAGCTGCGTTTCAAAGGGTCTGGAATTCCTGTTCATTTAAATCAAAAAATAACCTTTCAAAATTTAGCTCATATTGAAGTGGGATACAATTATGAGTTAATTAAAGAAGTAGAAACAGATTATGATTCTGATGGAGAGAAAACAAGTCGCACGATCTATTATTATCATTATCCTACCTATCCTCATTATCAAGTGAATACAAGTTCTCAAAACTATTTGCTAAAACGCAATTATTTATAAAGCATGACGAACCGTGAATCTTAAAAGGTGTTGAAATGAATCAGGTCCAAACTCATGATTTACAACTATTAGCTCGCTATACTTTTTCTAATCAAGGAAAGAAAAATAATCAATTATTAGGCCTTAAATGGGTTAAGGGAAGAAATGGTTGGACTCAGCAGCTTATCGAAGTCAATAGGCAAGATGTGACATGCTGGACACTGTTTTTAAGTCTATTCAATTGGGGAAAATTAGCCCACATTAGCGTTTCTTTAGATAAAATTTGTCATTACTTAGCTCAATATCAATGGAAAAGTATGCAAATGAATGCTGCTCAAAATCATCAAACACTGAAGATTAAAGCTTTTGAAACTGTTTGTCATTTAGCAAATCGTCAACTTTCACATCGCAAAGTGCAATTATTTAAACAAGTTTCAGATTTTGTTCCAAGCTCATTTAATCATTATTGGAATCCTGCAATGAATGGGCGTTTTCTTTGTGATCTTCACCGTTATCAGCTTCCAGCAGCAAGAGGAGTTCAGTTGCGTTTTAAAAACTCTAAGATTGTTCCTCTTCCTCATCAGAAGTTTAATGCAAAAGATTTACAAGACATTGAAGTAGGCTATGAATATGAAACGGCAAGTTGTGGAGATGATCACTATTATCGCTATCCTCATCCTCCTTATTTTCAAACGAATCTCACTTCAAATCAAAGGCCTAGGAGAAGAGAAATATAAGTTTCATAAATTTTTCTTAGGTTGCTTAATTTAAATGCATAAAAAACTAAATCACAAAGTCATGGCATAAAACCGGCGATTGTGTTTTCTTAGGAGAAAGAAAACAAAAAAATTATTGGAATTTTATGATCGCTACATTAGAAAACAATCGCTTAAATTTAAAACCTGTGCAAGAAGTCAATACAGAGCATCATGAGATGCTCGAACTTCTTAAACTTTATCAAAGGGCGACCAATTATTTGGCAGCAGCGCAAATTTATCTGCAAGATAATGTTTTATTGCGTGAACCATTAAAAGCGGAAGATATCAAACCTCGCCTTTTAGGACATTGGGGAACGTGCCCAGGCATTAACTTAATTTATGCTCACCTCAATCGACTCATTATTGAAAATGATATAGCTATGTTTCTTGTGACTGGACCAGGCCATGGAGCTCCTGCCAATTTAGCTAATTTGTATCTTGAAGGATCTTTACAGAATTACTATCCATATCTCACTCAAGATTTATCTGGATTAAAACAATTTATTCGAGGCTTTTCTTGGCCAGATGGCTTTCCTAGCCATTTGTATGCGGGTCTTCCTGGTACTATTCATGAAGGTGGTGAATTAGGTTATGCTTTAGCCACAGCATTTGGTGCAGTAATGGATAATCCAGATCTCATTGTTGCTTGTGTCATAGGGGATGGAGAAGCTGAAACAGGGGCGACGGCAACTGCTTGGCATAGTTCAAAATTTATTGATCCTGCTGAATCAGGAGCTGTCTTGCCGATTGTTCATATTAATGGTTATAAAATTTCTAGTCCTACGATTTATGGAACAATGAGTGATCAAGAGCTTGTTGATCTTTTCCATGGCTATGGCTATCAGCCTTGTATTGTGGCTGGAAATGATTTAGATGCTTTATTATTTGCAGCCTTAGATTGGGCTTATTTTCAAATTCGCCAGATCCAAGAAGCTGCACGTAGCGGACGGCCACTTTCCAAACCACATTGGCCAGTAATTCTCTTGCGTTCTCCTAAAGGAATGGGAGGAATCAAAGAACTGAATGGACAGCGCATTGAGGGAAGCTATCGCTCCCATCAAGTTCCTGCAAAAGACGCTCACACAAATCCTAAGTCTTTAAAAGCCCTTGAAGATTGGCTTCGGTCTTATCGCCCCCAAGAACTTTTTGATCCAGAAGGACATCCAATTTCAAAAATTCTCCAATTATGCCCGCAGGGAGAAAGGAGAATGGGGTCTAATCCTCATACATTCGGAGGCAAAACTTGCCAGCCTATAAAGCGTGTTGATATTCGTCATTATGAAATCCACCTCGACAAACAAGGGAATGAAGTGTTGCGAGGCGAAAAGAAAATGGGAAATATCAAGGGAATTGTTCCTTTGCTGGAAGATATTATTCGCAATAATCCGCATACTTTTCGTATTTTCTCTCCAGACGAACTAGAATCTAATAAATTAGATGTTTTTAAAGTCACACATCGCGATTATCAATGGCCTTTGCAATCTTGGGATACGTTTATTGGTCCTCAAGATGGAAGAGTGCTTGAAATTTTAAGCGAACATGTTTGCCAAGGTTGGATGCAAGGTTATGCTTTGACGGGTCGTTATGGGCTTTTCCCTTCTTATGAAGCCTTTTTGGGTATTATTGCGACAATGGTAGATCAATATGCCAAATTCATCAAAATGTCGAAAGAATTTTCCTGGCGATTGCCTGTTCCTTCTTTAAATTACATCGCAACATCTACGTTATGGCGACAAGAGCATAATGGTTTTTCTCATCAAAATCCCAGTTTTTTAAATACGTTGCTCAATAAAAAAGGTGAGACGGTTCGTATTTATTTGCCGCCAGATGCTAATTGCTTAATTAGCACCATGGACCATTGCTTGAATAGCAAGAACTACGTCAATCTCATCATTGCAGATAAGTTGGAAATGCCCCAGTGGTTGACAATGGAAGAAGCTGTGAAGCATTGCCGAGCAGGAGCTTCGATTTGGAAGTGGGCCAGTACAGAAGATGGTGTCGATCCTGATATTGTTCTGGTTGGAATTGGAGATGATATGACGTCAGAGGTCTTAGCAGCAGCCCAGCTATTGATGGAAGAAGTGCCAGCTCTACGTATTCGTGTGATCAATGTCACGGATTTATTAGTGATAGAATCTGAATCTCTTCATCCTCATGGCCTAAATCAAGTGATGTTTGATGCTTTATTTACGAAAGATCGTCCTGTTATTTTCAATTTCCATGGCTATCCTTCGGCTTTAAAGCAACTATTATTTCATCGGGGTGATACGCAACGTTTTCACATCAATGGTTATCAAGAGGAAGGAACGACGACAACTCCGTTTGATATGCTCGTTCGCAATGGGGCAAGCCGCTATCATATCGTCAATCAAGCGATTCGTTTAGCGAGCAATTCAAATCCTGATGTGGCAGCCAATGCGATGGAAAAAGTCTCTATGTTTGAATATACTTTAAGAGATCATCGTCGCTACATTGTGGAACATGGAGATGATCCGGAAAACATTCGAAACTGGACGTGGAAAAGACCCAAAGCATGAAAATTTTAGTTGTCAATGCGGGATCGAGTTCGCATAAGCTTTCTTTATATGATTTGCAAAATGAAGAGCCTGCTGAACCTCTTTGGCAAGGATCGATTGATTGGGGAAGGAAAAGTCAGCTTCCTTCCTTAACCATCAAAACTCATCAAGGAATTAAAGTTGAGCAGACTTTAGAAAGTCATGCAATTGAAGATGGAATTAACATTCTTTTGAAAAGTCTTTGGGAAGGAAAAACCCGAGTAATAGAAAATCGTTTTGCTATTGAACGAATTGGACATCGTATTGTTCATGGAGGAATTCAATTTAAACAGCCGACTCGAATTACACCCTCTGTCAAAGAATATATTCAACAGCTTATTCCTTTAGCTCCGCTGCATAATCCAGCAAATTTGCAGGGCATCGAATTAATGGAAACGTTTTTTCCAAATGTGCTGCAGATCGGAGTGTTTGACACCGCTTTTCACGCGACTATGCCAGAAATCGTTAAAACTTATCCAGTTCCTTGGGAATGGAAGGAAAAAGGAATTCAGAGGTATGGTTTTCATGGGATTAGCCATCACTATTGTGCGGAACAAGCAGCTAAATTGTTAAACCAAAATCTCAACGATTTAAAAATCATTAATTGTCATTTAGGCAATGGCTGTTCACTATGTGCCATTAAAGAAGGAAAAAGTTATGAAACCACCATGGGGTTAACTCCTCTAGAGGGACTCATGATGGGAACGCGCTGTGGTTCCATTGATCCTGGAATTCTTCTTTATCTTTTGCGGGAACATCAACTCTCTGAAGAAGAGCTCGATGATAGCTTAAATTTTGCTTCGGGACTCAAAGGAATTGGCGGCAGCTCTGATATGCGTGAATTATTGGCAAAAAATCAAGATGAACGCATTCAACTTGCTTTGCATATGTTTGTTCATCGCTTAAAAACTTCTATTGGAGCTTTGGCAGTTTCTTTAGGAGGATTTAATGTGTTAAGTTTTACAGGAGGTATTGGAGAAAATGCTGCCTGGATTCGTGAAGAAACTTGCCGAGGATTAAAATGTTTGAATACGTTAATTGATGAAGAAAAAAATCGTACTTGTCAGCCAGACGTGGAGATTACAGCGCTATCTTCTCACATCCGTATATTAGTCATTCATACTCGCGAAGAATGGATGATTGCACGAGCTTGTTTGCTATTTAAAAATAATTAAACCTGAATATTGAAATATGTCATTCATTATACCGAAGTGAATTCCAATTTTTACCTTCACTTCGGTAAGTTAGATTTCTTTGTATCTATATAAAATTTAATTCAAAATCTCTTTTTTGACAGAGTATTGCTTCTCATTACTGATGTAAAAAGGGAAATAACAAATCTCCTTAAAATTGAATTGATTCCATAAAGTTGTCATTTCAGATGGCAATAAAATAGCCATTAAATCTTGATAATGATGTTGTTGAGCTTCTTTAATAGCAGTTTGTATAAGAGCAGAGCCTACACCTTGTTTTCTCACACTCGGCAGAGTTGCAAAATTCCAAAGGCCTGCTGCTTGACCTGTTGCAAGAGTAATTCCTCCTACGATTTCGTGATTTTTATATGCAAGATAATGACGATCTTCGCCAGCGTGAGTGGATTTTTCTAAAAGCTGGTAAGCTTGTTCGATTAATTCAGCTTCAGCCTCATGAATCGAGAAAACTAATTGGCAAAAACTTTTTAATTCCTGAGTTGTTTGAACTTGCTTAACATGAACGTGAGAGATAGGAGAAATGTCAGAAGCGTGATTCAAATGAAGGGAAATTCCTTTAAGCAATCCCCCCACTTGCAATCCTTTTCCAGTAAGAATCTCATCAATAGGTAGTTGAGAAAACTGTTGGATAAAAGACATATCCGATTCAATGGGATAAGGAGCTTCCCACCAAAAAAAAGGGAGGTTCCTTGTTTTAAATTGTTTTAAAATGTGCTCTACCTCTTTTTCATTTGTAAGAGGAAGATGTTTTTGCCAGACGGCATTCCCAAAAGCTGCCTCTAAGCCAGACATGCAGATCGTATGCGTGGCATGGTCTTGATAGTCAGCTTTAGAAAACAGCTTGCTTTTGGCTTTAGAACCAAAAAATTCATTGCGTCCTTGAACGATATATTGAATAGATTCTAGAGGTGTTTGTTGAGCCATCTTGATTTCTCCTTATTGACATGATGAGAGATTTGTCTTTAAGGATAAAAAATGAGAAAAGAAAAAAATACGGTAGTTATTACGGGATAAGACCAAGAGTGCGTAATTCTTGTCCCTTTTTAATCAGTTCTGCTTTGTTCCAACAATTTAGTTTGTTTTTAATATTGTTGAGATAGCATTCCACTGTTCGCACAGAAAGATTCAGATTGATAGCTACATCTTGCATTCTCAATTCATCGAGATAACAATTTAAACATTCTTTTTCTCGTTTAGAAAGTTTAATGGAAGGCTCTGCTTGAATATGTTTTAAAAATAAAGATTTTGAAATACGAGAGAGGTGAAAAGGGGACTCATGGATTTCTTCGAACGCTTTTCCTTTTAAATCCATTAAAGGAATAGGATCATCATTAATCAATTTTAAAATAGGAGCTGCTTCTGTTTTAAAATAGCGGCAAAATTTTCTTAGCACTGCAATGTCTTCTAAATAGGTTGAATAAATTTTGAAATGTTCAGGAGGTGCATTAAAACCAAAAAAATCACAACCTGTTTTAGTTCTTTCAATAATGCAAAAACCATGTGCCATTTGAAATTTGTCTTGCCCTATTTTTAAAATTCCTTGCAGATAAGGATCATCGATATAGTGCGTCCATAGCACTGTTCCTGATTGATAGCAGCGAGGATGAAGCATCAAAGGATCATTTAAATAGAGCTGATTTTCTGTGAAAAAATCGGCCCAGTCAGGACGGCTGACAAAAGGACGCCAAAGTCCATCTAAGGAAATAGAGTGGTAAGTAAAATAATTAATTCCAAAAAAACGTTGTAGAGGTTCACAAATTTGCTTCATTTTCATGTGATGACGTTTAATATAACGTTCAACGTAATTCTCAACAATTTGTGACATAAATTCCTACAGCGCAAACTTTTTACTAGGCAATATTCACAGGCAACTCTATGAGAGATAATTTCTAGCGTTACCATTTTAAGGGATTTGAAATTTTAACGATTTTTAGCATTAACTCAAGAATTGATAAGATGAACAATCATAAAGAAATAAAGTTTCAAGTTTTATTTTAGTTTTGAATGAAATGAATCAAACACATTTATAATATTTTCTTTTCTTCAAGAGTATGTTGAATAATTTCTCGATTGCATTGTGCAACATCTCGCAAGAAAATGAGACGTTGTTTTTTTAATTCAAGTTGCTTTAAAGCACGTGTTTTATGTGACAATCGTCGTTTGGGAGATTGTAAATCTTGAAAGTTCCGATGATGAATATGTAAAAACACTTTACTAAAGATATCCAGCACAAATTGATACGCAATTTCTTCTTCAATTTCTGATTCCAGAAGCGAAAGAGCAGAATTTTGAAGATCATTTGAAAAAGGTTTACCTTTTGCAATATCTCTAGCTAATTGGTCATTTTCTTCTATCATTCGAGAAAATGAGGTAATGCAATGGTCTAAGCTGGTGCTCATTTTGTGAAAAAGTTTTCCAATATGATGAATAGAAATATGATGCAAAGAGTGCTTAGAAATTTCCTGGTCAATCGATTGAATTTTATCTTTAGGCTTTTTTAAAAATTTTTCGGTAGCTTCTTGTAAAGATAAATTCGTGACGCTTTTAAAACCCAGTCCTCCTTCTGTTGCATTAAGAACGGTGATTTCAGGATGATTTTGAGCAAACTCAGAAATCCATTCCGATTCCGAGATCCATTTCCATAATGTGTAAACTGGCTTACCACTAGTATCCTCTCTTAAAATAGGCTCTAAATCGCGAGCTTTATCGATCTTCAGATCTTTTTTAGTTAAATTTAAATTTTCTATAATGCCGTTGGCATAATATTCTTCGTTAGTAAAAGCTAAGTCGACTCCGACTAAGATAATAGGATTACAGCCTAGCGCTCGGGCAATTTGTAAACTAAAATTGACAACGTTATGTCCTTCATCTAAATCTTCTCCTATCATATTTAATTCTTTCTCAAACCAATGCGTAATTTCATAGCCTCCTGACCCTGTTAAATACAAACGAGGGCCTTTAATGGCTGTCAGAGCTTCATGAAAGAGTCGGTTACGGTAAAAAAAAGGAATAGAATAAGGCTGTGTAGCAGCAATACGTGAATATTGTGCTTTATTGGGATCAATAGCAACTCCAAAATGAGGAATAATGCCTTTGGGAATGAGAGCATTGAGAGCAGACCCTCCTGCAAGGATTAAAGCGCGGTCTTTTAGAGAATTGATTAAATGAATATTTTTATCGAGAGAAGGCCCTGCTCCGCAAATAATAGCAGGAATTTGAGAGAAACAATTGAAAAGGCCATTACCCAAATAAGAGTGGGGAAGTTCAAGTATGTTCGGATAAAAATTACGGAAAAAAGCAATTCCACATTTTAAATATTCATCTACAAAAGATTTCTTTTGAATCAGATTATAGGAAATTTCATGATAAAGTTGAGAATACCCTTCAGGATTAACTTCCGCATAAAGTTTAAGGCAACTGATGAGGGTGGGACTTTCAAAATAAGTCCATGAAAGCTCATTAAAAATGGGTTTATCAATTTGACGGTCACGGAAATAAATAATGTGAGTTTGAGGATCTTTTAATAAGCGCGAGCCTAATTCTGTTTCACACAAACGATGCAAAACACTCAAATCTTCTTCTAAAAACACAAGTGCATGATGAGGATGTTTTTTGAGCCAGTGTTTAGCTGCTTCATAATAATAACCTAAACCGATCCCATAAATGAAAATCACGGTGGCTGCGTGCACATCTAAAGATTGAAACCATTCTTTAGCCTCTTCTAAAGCCCCAAGAGAGGAATGGTAATAGTACACTTTGTTTTCATAAGAACGTCTCAGGTTGGGTTCTTCTTGCTGAGTCCAACAAAACTCAACCTCACTCGGATCAACCATGCTGAGTTGATAAGCCAAAAAAGGATGAGTTTTTTGCAACACTTTGAGATTTTTTCTAAAATATTTTTGCTGCTCTTTCATGAATTTGTCCAAATTGAAATTTGGGAAAAGCATCCTTTTATTTCAGTAAGTAGTCATTTTATTATCATTTCTATTTATCTGAAGATTACAAAATAGGAATTAAATTTTAAATTTATTTTAAATGAATTACTCACCTTACGCAAAGATGAATTGAAAAAGACATTCTAAGAGTTTAAAATTTCCTCTCTATAAGGGAGGAAATATGCCTGAAGATCTTCTTGATATTTATACAGACTACCTCATCAGCCAAAATCAATACGCAACAGCAACGGGACTTTCGGCCCTATTAGATGGCCAAATTAGTCATGACAGAATCACAAGGTTTTTAAATAACAATCAGTTTAGCTCAAAAGATTTATGGCTTTATATCAAGCCTAAAATTCATCGACATGAAGAAGAAAAAGGTGGTGTTTTGATTATTGATGATTCAATAGAAGAAAAGCCTTATACAGATGAAAACCAAATCATTTGTTGGCATTTCTCACACGCCAAAGGACGTTGTGTTAAAGGCATTAATCTTCTGTCTTGCTTTGTTCGCTATGGTGATATTGCCTTTCCTATCGGCTATGATCTTGTTTCTAAAGATCTTCATTTTTCTGATTTTAAAACAAAGAAAGAGAAAAGAAAATCATCTATCACTAAAAATCAAAGATTTAGGTTGCTTATCGAGCAAGCAATCATCAATCAGGTAAAATTTGATTATATCCTTTCTGATAACTGGTTTGGAGCCAAAGATAATATGGAGTTTATTCATTATGAAGTAAAAAAGAAGTTTATTATGGGACTAAAATCAAATCGACTCATTGCTTTTTCTTTAGAAGATAAGAAAAAAGGTCAGTACCAAAATCTCAATACATTTGAACCCAAAGATGGAGAAAAAAGGATTGTCTGGCTTAAAGATTTATCCTTTCCTGTCTCTTTAATTACCAAAATCTTCAAAAACGAAGACGGCTCTACAGGCACTCTATACCTTGTGACAAATGACTTAGACAATAGCGCTGACCACATCTATGAAGTCTACCAAAAAAGGTGGCGAATAGAAGAATATCATAAATCGATCAAGCAAAACGCAAGCCTTGAGAAATCGCCCACTAAAGTTGAGCGTTCTCAAAAGAATCATATTTTCGCATCTATTATCGCTTATTGCAAGCTTGAAATATTAAGGATCAAAACTTCATTAGGTCATTTCGCTCTCAAATATAAGCTACTTATAAAGGCCAACCAAATGGCCTTTCAAGAGTTAAAAATTTTGAAAGAAAAAGCTGTGCTTGCGTAAGGTGAGTGAATTATCTTTTTGAAAAGTTAACTTTAGAGACACACTCTTAATGAAGATGAAGATAAAAATTTCATTTCATCAAATAGCTCAATGAGATTTGATAACAGAAATCATGAAAACAGAAATTCACAGACGCTCTTTGAAAGAGATTACAGCGGAATCCAAGTTTTATCACCACCTAAAGGTTTAAAAAGTTTGCGTCGTTCTTTCATTTGCTCTTTCGTATTTCCATTTACTGCTCTAGTTTTTTTTCGTCCTTTGTCTTTTTGAATCGCTTTGGATAAAGCTAAATGAAGTGCTGTGGCATCTCGTTGAATTTCTTGTGCTCGTTTAAGGAGTTGTTTGTCCGAAGAGTTTGCTGCGGGGGATTCTAAAATTTCTTTTGTTGCTTGATTGATATCTAAATTAGCATCGCGGAAGACTTCTTCTTGACATTGGTTGAGTGTTTGAAGAGAAGTTTCGAGCCATTCCAATTCTCTTAGTATGCGTGGATTATCTGTTCCAGAAAGGGGCTTTTGAGGCTTTTGAATGGCTTCAAGCATTTCAGCTATTTGACTAAGTAATAAATTTAACTGCGCTCTTTGTTCCATAACTTGCCTAAAATTAAATTTATACTAATGATTGCCTATAAAAAGACACTCTTTAAGTAAAACTATCTATTTTTATTTTATCATTTATCGGTTAGTTTATCAAAATATTTAAAATTATCCTTTACAGAGAATGGCTGTATGTTAGTAAAACTGGCTAATCAGGCAGATGTGCCAGAAGGAGGATCTCTTTGTGTACGAGTACCTTCTGGTTTAGAAATTGCTCTTTTTCGAGTAAAAGGAGACATTTTTGCATTAAATAATGCATGTCCTCATCAAGGTGGGCCTTTGTCAGAAGGAAGCCTCCAAGAATATTGCGTGACCTGTCCTTGGCATGCTTGGAATTTCGATGTGCGAACAGGGGAGTGTTTAAATTATCCAGGAGAGATGGCTGAGCGCTTTTCTTTAATTATTCAAAATGGAGAGATTTATTTAGATGATGAGCTTTCTTAAGCAAGGTTTCGTAAGGAAGAAGGCCTTCTTGGAAACAAAAGTCTTGATGTTGAGAATCATACCATCCTAAACAAGTCTGCGTTTGATTGACAGCGGCAATAAAATAAGCCCCCACAAATTGGTTATAACCAATTACTTGTCTTAAGGTTTTAGAAGTTAAAGCAACAGCTTTGCACTCGACTAGTAATAAAGGATAAAGAGAATGAGAGGGATGAAGATTTTTAGCGAATACAATGAGATCCGCTCTGCGCCTAGGAAGAGGTTGTTTGGCCTGTAAATGAGGCAGCTGACTAAGATTTTTTTCTAAAGCCAGGTTTCCTAAAGGATATCCTAGGCGCAAAGCCATGTCTTGAATCAATGCCTGTCTAATCTTTTCCTCTGGCAAAGCAGCTACCCATATTTTGCGAAGAACACAAAAAAGAGAATCAGGCATAATTCATTAAGATTTAACAATTAGGTTCAATGATGCCGTAGTTTTCATCTTCTCGACGATAAATAACTTTCAATTTCTGATCGACTTCATCTTTAAAAATTAAAAACATATCACCGGACAATTCCATTTTCATAATGGCTTCATCATAGGTTAATGTTTTAAGAGGTAGTGTCTCTTGTTTAACAATTTGATGAGGCTTAAAGCGGTCCAGAGGCTGTCCATCTGTTTCTTCTTCTAGATCAAAATCTTCTTCTGCTTCTTGAGGACGGCCAAATACGTTGACTGTCATATCTAAAATCGCATGTCCTTTAGCATGGTGATCTTGAATCTTTGATTTATAACGATGAATTTGTGCTTCTAATTTAGCGACGGCTTTATCAATAGAAGCATACATATCAGTGGTAGAAGCTTGGCTAGTAATTTTAACATTGCCTGCTTTAACGATAATTTCCACGCGGTGGTCCATTCTCTGGATGTCCATGATGACGTTGACGTCAATGATGCGATTCATGAATCGCTCAATCTTAGAAATTTTTTCAATTGCGTAGTCTTTCATCGAATCCGTAATTTCTACATGGCGCCCTGTAATTTGAACATTATATCCAGCATCTGTAAATTCTAAGGCTTTAGCTTTGCGATTCATATTGTACCTCAATGAGTTAACGTTGAGTAATAAACTTTGAAATAACTCTTTACCAAAAGAGTTTTTACTTCTGGCAATTACTATTATATCATTGTAAAGCTCCCTATGCAAAGTGAAATCTGTAGGAGCAAAGAAAGAAATTGAAAAAGAAGATCACAGAGAGAAGAAAGAAAAGGGACTAGGAAGAAAACATCAACCCTAGATGAAATTCATCTATTGATTTTCTATTTTTCGATTTTCCTCCCTTTTTCTTTTTCTTAATTCCAAATTGCCTAACTGTCCGCAGGCAGCCATGATTTTTTGTCCTTTTGTTTGACGTAGGAGCGTATAATACCCTTTTTCGCGCAGCCGTGCTGTAAAGGCTTCAATCGTTTCTTGTTCAGGTGCTTGGTAGCGGTCACGGCTTTGGGGATTGTAAGGGATAATATTAACTTTAACTTGAAGACCTTGTAGAAAAGAAGCTAACTGATCTGCATGATCTAATGTATCATTTTGCCCTTTGATTAGGACATAAGCCACTAAAATGGGCTTGCCTCTTTTAATGCCAAAGGCTTGCATGGCTTGATAAAGCTCCTTTAAGGGATAGTGGCGGTTGACAGGCATTAAACGATTGCGAAGTTCATCTGTTGGTGCATTTAGAGACACAGCTAAGTGAGGAATAGAGCCTTTTTCTTCAATTAAGCGATAAATTTCTTCAACACGTCCGCTTGTCGAAATCGTGATATGATGAATCCCTAATCCAAAACCATGAGGATCTGTCAAAATGCGAACAGCTTGCATGACATTTTCGTAATTGTCAAAAGGCTCTCCCATTCCCATAAAAACTAAATTGCGTACGTTAAAGCCCATCACAAAGCGGGCGACAAAGAGTTGGCTGACAATTTCACTTGTTGTTAAGTTACGCAAAAGTCCCATTCTTCCTGTTTCACAGAATGTGCATCCCATGCGGCAGCCAACTTGTGAAGAAATACAAAGAGTTCCACCTGCTTGCATGGGAATTAAAACGGATTCTATTTCCAATTGATCCGAAGTTTTAAGAAGAAATTTGCCTGTATGGCCGTCTTGACGCTCTCCAACTAAAGAGGGCAATGAAAAATCAATTAACTGTTCGATAGCTTGTAAAAGACCTTGAGCGTTCAGAAAAGCAGGATTTTTTCCTGTTAATTGTCCTGTACGGAACCATTCTTGATAAGCAAGAAGAGCGTGTTGGTATCCTTTGCCCAATTTTTCTCTTATGAGAGAGGCAAATTCTTGAGATGTATAAGAAAAGATTGAAAAAGCAGGACTATTCACGGAAAAACTAAGAGATAATAAAAATGCACCGAAGAGGGCTCGAACCTCTAACCACCCGGTTCGAAGCCGGGTACTCTATCCATTGAGCTATCGGTGCATAACGTTCGTGCATTTTAACAGCTAGGACAATAATATATAAAGCAAAGCAATATAAGTCTAGTATTAATTAAGGGATTAAGACAGAAGATCACATGATGAGTCGTTTGACTTTTATCGTCTAACTTTTTCTTCTAGGAACCCGAGTTTTGATTTTTTTCGCCTGTTCGGCTGCTTCAAAGCTCACATGGTGAAGTTTTCAGGCTAGCCGAACAGGCGAAAAAACTTAAAATTCAGGCAATCAAAAGAAATATGTCTCAAGAATTTCAGCGGACAGAAGGTCTTGTTCTAAGAGTTATTCCTTTTCGCGATTACGATCAAATTCTCACTTTATTCACACCAAATGCTGGAATGATTAAACTTATTTATAAAGGAAGCCGAAGTAAACGACGGAGTGCTCAGGGCAGTTGCATCCCTTTAACCAAAGTGGAAGCCATTTATCAAGAAAAAAAAGGAGAGATTTTTAGCTGTCATGAATTGACGCTTCAAAATTCTTATTTGTTTTTAAGAAAAGAGCTATCCCATTTAGAAGTGGCGTGCGACTTATTACAAGTGCTTTTTTCTTCACAGCTCGTCGGTAAAGCTGCTCCTCGTCTTTATGAGTTAATATGTTTTTATTTAAACAAAATTCCTCAAATATTTAATCCTTGGGTCTTATCCCTTAGTTTTAGACTTAAGCTATTAAAACATGACGGTCTCACCGCATTTCCGTTGGTTTGTAGCGAATGCCAGCAACTCCTCCTAGCAGAGGCTTATATAGGGGAATCTGAAAGCTGGTGTAGAGAGCATTATCCGTTGAGTAGTCAGCATTGGAAACAACATGAACTTGAGCAACTCTACCGTTTGGCCATCTGTCAAAGCTATCAGGAAATTAAGTTAGAGCAAGTATCTTTGGAGATGAAAAATAAGGTGTTTGATTTCTTTGAAAATTGCTTGAAAAGATAGTCCTGACAAGAAAAAGACATCGTCTGATGAGTGAATCACAAAATTCTGGTTGATTCTATACCAGAAAAAGTGCTATTCTGCTTATTTCAAGTTGAGCGAAAGTGGCGGAATTGGTATACGCGCTACTTTGAGGTGGTAGTGAGGGTTTCCTCGTAGGGGTTCAAGTCCCCTCTTTCGCATCCGTGTCTGTTATCCATCCACTATGGGATTCTCAACCACCCCCCAAAATTTATAAATTGAATTCTAAAGGCCTTATGGATTGCCGAGCCTATTGCACCGCATCAGCTTATCAAATTAAGCAGCTTTATGAACGTTTCAAGCAGGTAGGAGCTACCGCTACTTTATATCGAGATGTCATCCATTTTGTCGTTCCTGGAGAGTCGATAGGCGATATTTTTTACTTTCCTTATGGAGCAACAGTCTTTTGGGGTTTAAGCTTAGAGCGTTGTCTCTCTTATTTAGAACAAATTAAAGATTTTGAAGAACATCCTCTAGAGGAAATTGAAACAGACGAGTTTACATTTGTGATTGGCGATACTGCCAAAATTGTAGAAGATGAAATTATTTTACCGAATCGAGATGTCTTAAGCCGACTTGCAATTTCACATGGCCTTGCTCAATCCGTTAAGTTAGGGACATTTGAAAGTGCACTTCGTAAAACTTTCAATCATACCAAGCATATTCCTGAAGATTTAGCTAAACATGGTCGCATTCCCTTATCACGCAAAGAAATTAGAAGAAAAATGGGGGAACTATTTATTGAAAGGAATTCCATTAATTTGCACGTCGATGTTTTAGATACGCCTGAATTCTTTTGGGAATACTCAGAGTTAGAACCGCTTTATGCTATGACGGCTAATTATTTAGACCTTGAAACCCGCGTCGAAGTTCTCAATCAACGTTTAGATGTTATTCATGAATTATTTGAAATGCTTGGAAATGAGCTTAATCATCAACATTCAAGCCGACTTGAGTGGACCATTATTGGCCTCATTGTGATGGAGGTTTTCTTAACCTTATTGCGAGATGTATTTCGAGTGATTTAACACACTTTGCCTATCTAATTATTTAAATCCCAAAAAAGGCTTAAGGGTAATAGTGAGGCGGTTCCAACTACTTTCTTGTGTATGGCCATTTTCGTTTTGCTCAGATTTAACGAAGGCTTCAATGGTCTCGTCGGTTAAATCGCTGTGGTTAGCTAACACAGAATTCACTTTTTTTAAAGCAAGTGTTGCAATGCCATCAATTTTCTCAGCCAAAGAAGTAATAGGGTATTTTTGCAAGCCTGAGGCTTCTCTTTTCTTGCTTTCGGTTTCATCACTTCCAAAGTCATAATTAAAAACTAGCTCATCAGACATTTCCATCTTGATGGAAGAAGAGCGTTTTCTTGCACCAGGAGAAGAAGCAAAAGATTTGTCTTTTAATTCAATCCCTATTGGACGAAGAATTTTTCCAGGTGCTGTTCCTACATATTGAATCGATCGTTCTTCTATTTCAGTCTCTTGTACAACAATTATAGCCTTTGTGGAAAAAGGAATAATAGACAACTGAATGTCATCATCTTGGAGTTGGTCATCTTTTTTATTATCGTTAGAAGGAGTAATGACTCTTACAGATAATTTTTTTTCATCCATAGAGACTTCAGACCAATCAGCAAAAATCGTTAAAAAAGGCCATTTCTCGCTTAAGAAATTTATGACTTCGCTACAAGGATGACCGCCGGTTTTTATAGAGGCATTTTGCCAGAGTATATTAATGTCTGTAGCGCCTTCATTTAATAACTTAACAATCGCTTGTTGATTATTTTCAATTTGGCTCGTCAGTTTTTGGATTTGCTGTTTGCAATCATCGATATTTTTAGGGGAAAGATTAGAATTTTTAAGAGCATCTTGGCAGATTTTAATTTCTTTAATAAAATCTTGAATACTATGCTCTAAAGTCCTCATTTGGCTAATACGGTTTTGCCATTCGCTGACCCATTTCTTTGTTTTGTCACTACCTGTTTTTAATATAAGTTTATTTAAAAGAGTCTCAACTTCACGCCAGGATTCTGATTGACGAAAAGTAATGTGATAAACTCTAGGAGCTAAACTACTCGCATTTTTGTCAGGATGAATGGTTGGATGAACGACTCTTTCTTTGCAATGACGCAATAATTCAAGTGCAATTTTCTCATAACAGGCTTTTTCATCTGATGACAGGCTAGTAAGATTAAGGTTTTGCTCGGATGGATTTTTTTCTGCAAAATGAAGTAAGAACTTAAAGCCTAGCATGGCTGCATTCATAAAAACAACTCCTGATAGAAATTTATATATTAAAGACAAAAGGAATTAGTGTCAATGATTATAAATGAGAAAACAATATTATTTTAAAGTAAAATTTTTATGTTTTATTGCTTTTAGTTTATACTTTTTGTTTAATTGATTTTATTTATTTTTTATTTAATTACTTTGCTTTGATGTTTTATTCAAAATGAATAAATTAGAGAAGCGATAAATAATATGACAAATATAAAAAATTCCAAATAAAAGCATTCCGAAAATTAAAGTTTGCAAAGAAAGAGTAAAAAGTTGTTCATAAATAGAAGATGTAAAAAGAGTATGAGAAAAGAAAGGGTTTTGTCCCCAAATTCTTATTTGATGGGTTCCCCAAAAAGCTCCTACAGAGGCCAGTGTCACGGGAATGCTTTGTTTAAATAGTTTCCAAGAATAAACACAAGTTCCGTTTTTGGCTAACTTCCATCCAAGTAGAAAAAAGTTCACCCATGCACTTACACTTGTTGCTACAGCGACGCTAATCGCTCCCCAGCCTAAATACATAATAAACACAGTATTAAGGATTAAGTTTAATAGCATTGTGACAAGGGAGGCAAGAGCAGGGAGTTTATAATTATTTTGAGAATAGCTGGCAGGGGCTAAAATAAGGACAAAAGCGGATGGAATAAGGCCTATTCCATAAGCCCATAAGCAATAAGTCGTTTGAACAACAGATGGGGGACTAAAATCTCCTCGTCCATAAAGCAAGTTGACACTGAGATCTCCCATCACGAATAAAGCTGCTGTCAAGGGAAGCATAAACATCCAGGTTCGATAAAGGGCATCGTGAAGAAAGTGATGATATTCCTCCCAACGTTGTGCTTTACGCGCTCTTGATAAAGGAGGAAGCACAGCCCCTCCAATCGCAATACCAAAAAGCGCAAGTGGAAGTTGTTGAATGCGAATAGCATACCACAAAAGAGCAGGTCCTTCTGCTTCTGCAAAGCGGGCATATAAGCTATCGATAGCATTATTAATTTGAGAGGCTGCGACTCCTAAAATACCTAAGGTCAGAGGTTTAATTAACAAGCGTAGATCTGGAGAATTTAAGCGAAATGAAAGCCATCCTGAAGAAAAAGAGGCTTGTTTAAGGCTTTTCCACGTTTTTGGAACAGTTAAAAGCCATTGGCCAAAACAGGCGGCAACTACCCCCATAGCAAGCCAAGGCATTGCTTGATCAGCCGGCTTATCTTTTAAATAGAAAACACTCGCAATCCAAATTCCATTGAAAGCAACTGGGGCGACACTAGGAATAAAGTAACTTTTCTCACATTGTAAAAGTGAAATATTAAGGCCAAATAAGCAAATGAATAGAAGGCTCGGGAGCATTAAAAGGGTTAAATAGAGAATTTCACTATTAGCAGGGGCTAAATATCCCCACCAAAGGAAACTGATTAATGCAAAACTGCCTAATCCAATGATCAAGATCAGTAAAAGAGTTAATGCGAAGTTAAGATCTCGAAAAAAAGTAAAAGCTCGCTGTTCATTTTGATGTCTAAGTGATTCAAATTCAGGAATAAAGGCAGATTGAAGCGCTCCCTCGCCGAATAATCTTCTGAGTAAGTGGGCCAAGCGAAAAGCAACCATAAAAGCTGCAATGGAGGGTTGTGTTCCAAAGACATAAGCCATTGACATATCGCGTAGCATTCCTGTCAAACGGCTTAGCAAGGTTCCAGAAAGAAAGCGATGGGAAGCGCGGCGGATGGTTTGAATGGTATCTTTCATGAGTGGCGATCATCAGTAGAATCCAGAAGGATTTAACATAGCAGGTTAGTGTTTAGGAGGCAAGGAGGGAAGAGAGAAAGCAGAAGGTGAAAAATAACTATAAAAAAAATTAAAAATGAAGAAAATTTCCATCGAAACATTTCACGCTACTTCTTTTTTCTTCTTTCTTCCGTCTTCAACCTCCCTTCTTGCCAATAACCAATCAGCTTGTTAAAATTTTAGCTCCATCGAGTTAACAAGGATGACTATGACAGAAGCAGAAAATCTTCTTTTAGGAGCTCACACTTCTACAGCAGGGGGCATTCACAAAGCGCTTTTAGAAGGAAAAGAAATTGGCGCTACGACGATTCAATTATTTACAACAAACCAAAAACAATGGGTAGGACGTCCATTGAGTCCAGAGATGATTGACAGCTGGCAACGTACATTGCAAGAAACCGAACTTCGCCACATGATGAGTCATGATAGTTATCTCATTAATTTAGGTGGGCCTAGGCTTGATGTATTGGAAAAAAGTCGTAAGGCTTTTGGCGAGGAAATTGAACGTTGTATACAGTTAGGAATCACTTATCTTAACTTTCATCCAGGCGCAGCTTTAGATGGAGATGTTCAAGAATGTTTAGATCGCATCATTGAAAGTCTGTTGCTGGTTCGCCCTCTATTAGAAAAAGGAACAACCCGTTTATTGCTTGAAACAACTGCAGGGCAGGGATCGACAGTTGGACATCGCTTTGAACAATTGGCTTATATCATTGAAAATGTGAAAGAACACATTCCAATTGGCGTTTGCATGGATACTTGTCATCTTTTTGTCTCAGGTTATGACGTTAGAACGCCAGAAGCATGGGAAAAGACACTTGCTGAGTTTGACCATATTATAGGATTGCCTTTTCTTTATGCTTTTCACCTTAATGATTCTTTAAAAGGACTGGGTTCGCGCACTGATCGTCATCAACCTCTTGGCGAAGGTGAAATTGGCTGGGAATGTTTTCGTTTTTTAATGACAGATTCAAGGACACGCCATTTACCCAAGTATTTAGAAACACCTGGGCGGACGGAATTATGGAAAAAAGAAATTCAACAATTAAAAGAGCTGGCCTTAAACCATCTCTTAGGGTCTGCTAACGGATCTTAAAGCATATGCTACTGGATGACGAAACAGACACTTAACACTTATAATATGTAGGGAGTAGAGTTCATGCGCCTCAAAATTAAAGAATTAAAAAATCCACGCGTAGGGGAACCTTCTTGGGTCGGCAAAGAAGTGACAATCAAAGGATGGATTCGTACTGTTCGCAATCAAAAAACATTCAATTTTGTTGAGATTAATGATGGATCAACGTTGTCGAATTTTCAAATTATTGTTTCGCAAGATGTTCCTGGCTACGATCAATTAATTCCTCAACTCTCAACTGGAGCTTCTATTTCAGCAAAAGGAAAAATTGTAGAGAGTCCAGGGAAAGAGCAATCCTTGGAAATGCAAGCTTCTTCTATTGCAATAATTGGAACATGTGATCCAGAAACTTATCCTTTACAAAAGAAACGTCATACTTTTGAATTTTTGCGCACAATTGCTCATTTGCGTCCTCGCACCAATACGTTTGGAGCAGTTACCCGTGTACGCAATGCGTTAGCTTTTGCGACACATCAATTTTTTCAAAGCCGCGGATTTTTGTATGTGCAAACACCTATCATCACAGGCTCGGACTGTGAAGGAGCTGGTCAGATGTTTCAGGTAACGACTTTGAATATGACAAATCCTCCTAAAAATCCTGAAGGTAAGCTGGATTATAACCAAGACTTCTTTGGCAGACCCACTTTTCTTACTGTTTCGGGCCAACTAAATGGTGAAATTTATGCGTGCGCACTAGCAGATATTTATACCTTTGGTCCTACTTTCCGAGCAGAAAATTCTAATACATCCCGGCATTTAGCAGAGTTTTGGATGATTGAACCCGAAATGGCTTTTGCTGATCTGAACGATGATATGGATTGTGCGGAGGCTTATCTCAAGTATGTTTTTAAGTATGTGCTTGATAATTGTTCGGAGGATATGCGATTTTTTGATAAATTTATTTCTCAAGGTCTTGTCGAACGTTTACAGCATATTGTCGATACTCCATTTGAGAGAATTACTTATACACAAGCAGTTGAAATTTTGGAGAAATCCAATAAGAAATTCGAATTTCCAGTCAAGTGGGGTCTTGATTTGCAATCTGAGCATGAGCGCTATCTTGCAGAAGAACATTTTGCGAAACCTGTCATCGTAACAAATTATCCAAAGGAAATTAAAGCTTTCTACATGCGTATAAACGATGATAATAAAACAGTCGCTGCTATGGATGTCTTAGTTCCTAAAGTGGGTGAAATCATTGGAGGAAGCCAACGTGAAGAGCGTTTAGATTATCTAGAAGCAAAATTAAAAGAAGTGGGTCTTCATCCTGAAGATTATTGGTGGTACCTTGAATTGAGAAAATATGGATCTGTGCCGCATGCTGGTTTTGGAGCCGGTTTTGAACGTCTCGTTCAATTTACAACAGGCATGGAAAATATTCGCGATGTCATTCCATTTCCTCGTCATCCAGGCAAAGCAGATTTTTAACTATCGCAGCAAATCGCTAGCTCATTGTGAATTTAACGCATTGAACTTAAATTCACCAAAATTTGATGATTCATCAAATTTTGGTGAATTCTTAAACTTAAGACCTTTTAAACAAATGAAAAAATAGAGTGAATAGTAAAATTGATCAGAATGAATACGTAAGAAACCCATCAATTCTTGGTAATTCTCCATACCTCATAAGCACGAAAAACGGCATCGGTAGCAAAATAAAGTGTTCCCCATGTTGCAATGATATTAAGTTGTCTTAGTGCAACAAGAGCAACAAACGACATGATGCTCCCACATGTTTGAGTAATGAGGGCGTAAGATCTTGGATTAACTGGAACTTCCTCATAGCTGCGAGGATTGAAAATATTTTTTTGCACAGCAGTAATTCTTGTGCCTCCCACTGCATAGATTGCAACATAATGTATGGCAGCAGCGGCAAAACCATAAATGGCAAATGCTGTTACGACAGCTTTTTTTTCCAATTTAAAAATTTTTCCATAGACGTAGCCGCATGCCGCCATGGTAAAAGTAGACCAAGAAATTTCACGAGTAGTTTTTATAATATCCATAAATTTTATTTTAAATAATTACTAGAATGTTTAAGTAATTATTGCAGTATAAATTCGACTAAAATATTAAGTCAATTTTAGATTGTTTTTAAATAAAAGGTTAAATAAAAAATAGCTGGTTTTAAGCTGTAACAGCCAACAAGGCAAGCTTAGATTGGATTCTTTCCGTATAACGGTTGGCATGTTGATGGGCTGCTTGAATGGCACGCTCTTCTGCTTCTACTAAAGTATGTAGCATGCGGCGCGAGCGGATTTTCAATAAACGATTAATTTGATCAATGTTGAGCAAAATAATCTGAGAATCTTGCCCCAGTTTAGGTTCAACATTGCGGGGAACGCATAAATCCATAATAAGTTTTTGACTCGCGAAAGGTTGGCTCACTTCTTCATGAGTAATCAAGTAATCGGGGGATTTGGTGCCAAAAATAATCCAATCATATTCTTGCCACCTCTTTAGTTGAGACCAAGGTAAAGGATGGACCTGATAAAGCTCTGCAATGGCATCTGCTTGATCACCAGATCGGTTGCAAAGTGTGATATTTCGGAAATTCTTATTTTTCAAAAATCCTAAAATCTTTTGATTAATTTCAGAAGCTCCCACAAATAATAAGCGCGCTTCTTCAGGACATGGAAAGACATGTTTGCCTGTTTGCAAGATAGCATGCTCCAAATTGGGCATACCACGCCCTAGCTGCAAGTCAGATCGTATTTTCTTCGCAATACCTAAGGCTTTTTGAAAAAGAAAATGCAAATCTCCTGGCAGCGAATGATACTCAGAAGTCATTTCATAAGCTAACTTGACTTGTCCTTGAATTTCTGTCTCAGCAATAATGGCACTATCT
Source organism: Parachlamydiaceae bacterium (assembly GCA_044226925.1). Lineage (GTDB taxonomy): Bacteria > Chlamydiota > Chlamydiia > Chlamydiales > Parachlamydiaceae > JANWJE01. The sequence continues at coordinate 89,498 of JBGAGC010000001.1, read as the reverse complement.
AACCCTAATGTGACACGTGTTAGATGACAAAAACAGTCAGTCCCAAAATAAGAATATAACTTATGGTCAAAGTCTTCTTCAACTTCAGAACGTAAAATACTAAGAAGATAAACGTGCGTACAAGCTAGATCATCTGAGCTAAAGTAAACCTCAGTTCGATTACAAGTTGAAAGTAAAACAAAATGATGATGGCTATGGACAGCCTGCAAAGCTCCAAACCACTTTTGACAAGCCTTTGCTAACTGCTCGCGCAACTTCAGGTCTGCTAGTTTGTGATTAATGCCAACAACTCCCACTCGCATAGTGCGCTGCTCCTTCTTCATCTAAGTCAAAAACCTTGGCATCGTTATAAAAAAATCATCAATTATTGCCAAATTATACTTTTAATTTAGATAGAAAAATTGACTCTAAATAGTCATCAGCTAGCATCTGAATAAATAATATTCAAAGCGAAATAATAATTAATTGGATTAAAATTTAATTCTTTAATTTATCAGATAATTTAAATTTTAATTATTTTTAAATTAAAGTTTTATTTTGTTGTTAAATTCAATTTTTGATTTAATGATAATTTATTTTTGTTTAGGTTTTAATTGTTGTTTATTTATAATCTTTGACAAATCTTTTAAAACTTAAACGAATTATTTTATGGATTGTTCAATAAATTATTGTAAAAATATTAAATCTAATCAATATTTTAATTTAAATCTTCAAGAAGAAGATTATTTATCACCTATTAAAGCGAATAATTATCTTTCTGTTGTTAATTCGCTGAAATGTACAGAAACTCTTCCTCTATTTTTTGCTTTAGAAAAAACTCACCACTTTGGAACAGAAACATTAAAAAGAAAAAGTGAGAAGATTACCGAAGAGGAAAAAATTGATCGCAATCCTCAAGTGAGGAATCATCAAACACTTTTTGCAGAGTTAACGGAAAGAGACATTCAACAATTTACTTATCAAGAGCCTTTGCAATGGTGTCAGATGTCGCGGAATTCTACTGGACGTATTATCATGGTCATTCCTCATGAATTGCAAAACATTCGAGAGCTCATTTATCTTTTTAAGAATAAGGAAAAAGATCGCTATTTGATTGGTAAGACGGGTGATACTTTTAAGAATCGCATGTCAAAATATGTTTCTTGGTTTAATCAATCTAAAACAAAAGCAAAGAAACCAGGTCGCCTTAGCTTTATTCAAGATATCAGAAAGCATCCTGAGGATTTTGAAGTGGGAATTTTGCATCAGGCACAAGCTCAAGATCTTTTTAATCTTGAAGAGTTAGAAACTTTATTCATCGCCTGTAAGCGTAAAGTATATGACTTATATAATGATAATGAAGGAGGCGGGGGAGGTTTGGCTCATACAGCGGAAACTCCTACAACTTATGCGATACCTAAGCCTCAGACAGCTAGTTATACTCCGGTTAAGTATTATCCATATAAAAAAGATGAAGACGGAAATACTCGCTTGCAATTGACTCCTGGTGTGAAGAGTAGAATAAAAGAGCTTAGGAAAAATATGGAGGATACCCAAGAATTCGTTTATGTGATCAAGAAAATTGATACGGAAGAACGCTATATTGGAGTATCAGGCGATCCTGAAAAACGAGGACAGCAGCATGCTTATGCATCTGAATATTTTGATCCTGAGCATCCAAAATATGATCCGGATCATGGTGGTGGGCTTTTACATCCAGCAATTGCAGAAAATCCAGAATTATTCGGCTGGGGATTGTTGCCTATTCAATCAGTGGAGAGTATTCCAGAAGACCAACGCAAAAATTATGTCTTATTGAATAGCATTGCAGAGGTAGAAAAATTTAGCATTCAATTTAAGCAATCTCTTTTCTCTCAGCATGGTTTTAATTGCACAAGGGGAGGAGAAGGGCCCCTTTCCACAATAGCCAAAAAATCTGTTGTCAAAAAACTTTATTATTAATCTGGCTAACTATAGCCATTCAGACACTTAGAGAATGCGTTCGAGAAAGTTGTGACTGGCGAGAAACTGTTGTAGATCTTCTTGACTTAGCCACTCTGTATTTGTATGTGAAGCATAAACGAATCCTGCAGGAACAGGCTTTCCTTTTGTCGGAGATAACAAATGGGGCTCAGGAATGGGCTCATCATGAGCCAGTTCAGGTAGAATAACGTAGTAATCATCAAATTCTACTGTATGGCGAGCATCATCCGCACTAATCATGAGTTCATTCAGTTTTTCTCCAGGACGAATTCCGCAAAATTCTTTGGGAAGATTGGGAGCCATTGCTTCGGCTAAATCCATGATTTTGACACTAGGAATTTTGGGAACAAAGATTTCTCCTCCTTCCATGCGCTTAAAACAATCGTATACAAATTGAACGGATTGTTCTAAAGTAATCCAAAAACGAGTCATACGTTCATCTGTAACTGGCAATGCGGCAATGCCTTGATCAATCATTTTTTGCCAAAATGGAATGATGCTGCCTCGGCTACCAGCTACGTTGCCATACCGTACCACTGAAAATGTAGGATGCTTTTTTGCACCGACGTAAGCGTTTCCGGCTACAAATAATTTATCTGAACACAATTTTGTTGCGCCATAGAGGTTGACCGGATTAACTGCTTTATCTGTGGAAAGAGCAATGACTTTCTTGACACCGCAATCAATAGCGGCATCGACAATGTTCATGGCTCCATTGATATTTGTTTTAATAAATTCAGAAGGATTATATTCGGCTGCTGGAACTTGCTTAAGGGCTGCAGCATGAACAATATAGTCGACATCTTGAAAAGCTCTTAGAAGGCGAGAATGATCACGTACATCTCCTAAAAAATACCGAATTTTGGGATGGTCAAAAATAGGGTGACTGCGGCGCATTTCCCATTGTTTCCATTCATCACGGCTAAAAATAATAACTTTGCGACACATGTTGTCTTCTAATAGATGCTTGGCGAGAGCACGGCCAAAGCTTCCAGTTCCTCCGGTAATGAGGATGGTTTTATCACTAAAAAAATAGGAGTCAGGCATAACGATTTCAAATTCCTTGCTTAAATTTTCATTGTGCAAGAAAAAGAGCTATTTGTCGAGTCGATGTTATTCTTTTGCATAAAATTAATCCTAAGATCTAGGAGGTCTTACGCGGCGATCTTGCAAGGTATTCCATCGATGAAGAAAAGATTCTGAGGTTATGGCTGTTGCGGCTCCGCTCCCAATCATCAAATAAAAGCTATCATTGATTAAAGCCTCAGGAGATATGGGTTTTTCATCAAAGAAATTAGCGATAAGAAAAGTAGAGGCAGACATCACTAAACAAACTAAAGCGATCCGATGGGTACGATACAGTGTCACTCTCCAATTTTCTCCAGCCAATTTTTTCCATAAAGTTTTGAAATACGCACCCACTCCTTCCTTTTTAGAATAATATTGATCGATAAGATCTTGATAATCTTTTAAGGCAGATTTTTTAAGAGAGGGGTGTTTATCTAAATAATCCGCTATTTCTTTTTGCAAGTGAACGTCTAATTTTAATTCAGCTTTAGTAATGACGTGCCGGTCTATCGGACAAGAAGAGTTGCTTTTCAGCCAATGATTAATGCAAATTTCTTCAAAGATATGATTACAAGGGGTTCGCATCGGATGAAGCATGATAATGAGGCTAATTGAACAAACATAACTTTCTTGTCGTTCTTTATCTTCTTTGTCGGAATGTTGCTCCATGTTTATAAAAACACGATCCTGAATATTAATTGGGCTTTCCATGTTTTGCTCCTTTTAATTTAAAGAATCAAGACAAAATCAAGAAGTTTAATGACTAAGGTTGTTTTCTTCATTTAATCTAACTGAATTCAATAGGAATATAGCTTAGAGAAAGAAGTTTATGCTTTTTCAGAATATGTTTGACAGGCACTCATAATCATGAAAACTGATAGAGCTTTTAATACCGATATTCAATAACTACACATCATCTTACGGTTAATTGATATTAACTCGGATGATATGATCCGTTTCTGAAATGGCCTCCCATGCTACAACAGTCATTGCTGAGGTTGTAGAGATCGATGAATTGAGGCTAAGGTCGTCATTGGAAATGACGGTAAATAAAGAAGGATTTCCTATGGTTGCAAATTCTACTACTTTTATTGCTGTTGAGGTCGAATCAGTCCAAATAGTGAACGAATTTCCGTTAGCAGCAGAATGATTAAAAGTACTATTTGAAGTATCATTGGATACATTAACAGGAGAACTCCAAGTGTTTGAAACATAACGTGACGCTTGAATACATCCTGTTGCTAAATTAACCCATGTAACAAAATTATTGTTTCCAGATATTCCAACTTTTGGATAACTTGAAAAATGATTAGATATAATGGTTGGTGAAGACCAACTATTGCCAGAATAAACTGAAACAATTACATCCGCGCGAATTGATTCACTCCAAGCAACAACCGCTGTTCCTGAAGGATCGACAGCTAGGCTGGGATTAGAGTTTGAACCTATGGCGGAAATAATAGTCGGAGAAGACCATGTTGATTCAAAACCACCACTTGTTTGCGAAGCGAAAATATTGCCCGAATTACATTCTTCCCAAATAGCAAATCCATTTCCTGCCAAATCAATGCCAATTCTCAGATTTGCTTTATTTCCACCGCTTGAAGAAATCGTGTTTATTGGTGACCAAAAGTTTCCAAAAGATAAAGTCGCTATTTGAACTGTGTCATTTTCTAAATCTATCCAACCAGCCACTGTTTCCCCATTTGAATTAGAGGCAATACTCAAATAAGAGTTATTAGACGAAGTTGATAAGATTTGAGGGGAACTCCAATTATTGTTATTTGCTTTGGTTACAGCTTTGATGATATGATCGCTACCATCGATTGTTTCCCATAATACAACAATGTTTCCTGATGAATCGATATCTGCAATGGGTCCTAAATGAGTTCCTGAATCACTAATTGTTGTAAAAGAAGACCAGTTGGAACCATCATAAATAGAAGCTTGTATAGATAAATTAGGATATGTTCCGTTTGTCCATACTACTACTGCTTCGCCTAAGTTATTAGCTTTTGTATATACCCCGAAATTAATACCAGTTGTGCTAGAAATAGTAATCGGAGTTGTCCAACTAAAAACAAAGTTGGGGGATAGACACATTCCAAATACTAGGAGGAAAAATCTAATAATAATGTTCATTTTTTCCTTATTTATTGGAGTTTCAAAATTGTCATTTCAACAGGATTGTTAATTTGTGTTGTCCCTGCCTGAACAACTGTTGAAATAGCACTACTAGTAATATTACGTATTGTAATGACATCATTTGGTGAAAGAGCGACAATTGCTTGGGCAAACGACGGTGCGCTGGCAACTGCTGAAGCGTATCCCGTATTTGGCAAAAATATAGCACCATTTCTAAATAAACCAGTAGCAAAAGCAGGTGTTGCAATAACTCGATAGCTGATTAAATAGGTGCCTCCACTAATTACCTGTACGCCTCCTCCGGAAATGACAAAGTCTGATGTTGTAGTAGGATCTTGGCTTGTAAGATTAATGGCTGAATTACTAGTTATACTAGCTTGTGCGGCTGGTGCATAAAAAAAGCCCCATTCTAAAATTGCTGTCGTACCTGTCGCACCAGTAGCGCCGGTAGCACCTGTCGCCCCAGTAGCCCCTGTTGCGCCCGTAGCACCTGTTGTGCCTGTCGCACCAGCAGCACCCGTTGCACCAGGAGCGCCAGGAGCACCAGGAGCGCCAGGTGCTCCTGGCGCTCCTGGTGCTCCTGCAGGACCTGCAGGTCCTGCAACCCCTTGAGATCCTTGTGGTCCTGTAGGTCCTGTAGGTCCCTGCTTACAACAGCTATGAGAGCGAGGCTTACAGCAGCGGCTTCGTAGATGATAGTTTAATTCAGTCAAATCCTCTGAATTTATCCGCGGAATAATATTTTGGGCTTGTAAAGAAAAAAATTGAGTTAAAAACAAAGAAAATAAAAGTATTCTCATCGATGATTTCCTTGTAAAAGAGATAAATCCCTATAGGGAAAGTGTAAATAATTATTTAATAATAAAATTCTCCTTTTTCATCAACTTTTTACGAGTAGTCTACAACACCATCTTTCGATTTTTCCTATCGTATTGCTTGAATAAAATAAAAAATTTAATTTTAGTATAACGTGGCATTTAAAATTGATAGAAAGAGATGCTTTTAGCGATATAAAAAATTGGGAAAGAGTGATTTATAAAAAATTGGCAATTTTTAAATTTGATTGCTAAAAGCACTAGATTTTCAATTCTAAATCCGTTATATTTTTCCTTATTTAACAATAAAAAGATTGTGATTTATGGCAAAGCAGTACGACGAAAGTACAGTTAAAACTTTAGATGCCTTAGCGCATATTCGTTTGCGCTCGGGAATGTATATTGGCCGTTTAGGTGATGGATCCAATCCAGACGATGGAATTTATGTCATGCTCAAAGAGGTCATTGACAATAGCGTTGATGAATTCATTATGAAGCATGGAAAAAAGATCACTGTCCATGTGGACGAAGCAACGGGTTGTGTTGCGGTCCGAGACTTTGGTCGGGGGATTCCTTTAGGAAAGGTGATCGAGTGTGTAAGCCAAATCAATACGGGTGCCAAGTATAACGATGATGTCTTCCAATTTTCTGTGGGATTAAATGGTGTTGGAACGAAGGCGGTCAATGCTCTTTCTAGTTATTTTCTTGTGCGCAGCTATCGAGATGGTGAATTTGTTGAGGCTAAATTTAGTCAAGGGCGTCTGAAAGAGCAGAAAAAGGGTAAAACTCAGGAAGCGAATGGAACGTATGTAGAGTTCATTCCAGATGCGGAAATTTTTAAAAAGTATCGTTTTCAAAAAGAATTTATTCTTAAGCGGATTTGGCACTATGCTTATTTGAATTCTGGTTTGGTATTGGAATTTAATGGAGAAAAGATTCAATCCAATAATGGATTATTGGATCTTCTCAATGCGGAAGTGACAGAAGACAAGCTTTATGAGCCTTTGCATTATCGAGGCAAGCATTTAGAATTTGCTTTTTTACATACTCATAGTTATGGAGAAAGCTATTTCTCATTTGTCAATGGTCAATATACTTCGGATGGAGGAACACATCTTTCCGCTTTTCGTGAAGGAATTTTGAAAGGAATAAACGAATTTTCCAAGAAAAATTTTCAAGGCGTGGACGTGCGGGAGGGAATTGTTGGGACTGTTCTTGTTCGTGTGAAAGATCCTGTTTTTGAATCACAAACTAAAAATAAATTGGGAAATAATGAGTTGCGAGGGCCAGTTGTTCAAGAGGTAAAAGAGGCTGTTGTCACTCTCTTGCATAAACATCCAGATACTGCTAATCGCATTATTGAGCGAGTCGTCTTTAATGAAAAGCTACGTCGCGAGCTTGCAGCAGTTAAAAAAGAAGCGAAGGAAAAGCAAAAGAAAATTTCTTTTAAAATTCCTAAATTACGTGATTGTAAATATCATTACCAGGATCAATCTGTGCATGGCGAGAAGACAATGATCTTCTTGACTGAAGGAGATTCTGCAAGTGCTTCTATTGTGGCTTCGCGCGACCCTTTAACGCAGGCAGTTTTCTCTTTAAGAGGAAAGCCATTGAACGTGTTTGGAATGAAGTTGGATCAGCTCTATAAAAATGAAGAAATGTTTAACTTAATGAATGCACTAAATATTGAGGATGACATTTCACAACTACGTTACAATAAAGTCATTTTGGCAACTGATGCCGACGTTGATGGCATGCATATCCGCAATTTGTTGATTACCTTCTTTTTAACTTATTTTGAGGGACTTGTTTTGAATGGACATTTATACATTCTCGAAACACCTCTTTTTAAAGTTCGAAACAAAGAACAAACATTCTATTGCTATACAGAAGAAGAACGTGATCAAGCTATTGCTAAATTGAAAAGAGGAATAGAGATCACACGCTTTAAAGGGTTGGGAGAGATTTCGCCTCACGAATTTAAGCAATTTATTGGGAAAGATATTCGTCTTATTCCTGTGACAATTCATTCTTTTTCAGACATTAAGCCTACTCTTCAATTTTATATGGGCAAAAACACGCCTGAGCGCAAACAATTCATTATGCAAAATTTAATTAATGAAGAAAGCCTTGTTGCTTCCTCTGCAGAAGGGTAGAGAAATAGTAGAGTTTTTATTAGGAAGTCGTATGGAAGATATTAAGCAGCTCATGCAGCATCACTATATTAAGTATGCCTCTTATGTTATTTTGGATCGTGCAATTCCAAATGTCGTAGATGGTCTTAAGCCGGTGCAGCGTCGTATTTTATATATGCTATGGCTCATGCACGATGGAAAATTGCATAAAGTAGCCAACGTAGCAGGTCAGACGATGGCCCTTCACCCTCACGGGGATGCGCCAATTACAGAAGCTCTTGTCAATATGGCAAATAAGGGCTATTTATTAGACAAGCAAGGAAATTTTGGCAATTTATTCACAGGTGATCCAGCAGCAGCGTCTCGTTACATTGAAACTCGTCTAAGCCCTTTAGCAAAAGAAACGCTATTCAACCCTGATATTACGACGTTGAATCCTTCTTATGATGGACGCCAAAAAGAGCCGGTTATCTTGCCAGCAAAAGTTCCTATTGTTCTTTTACAAGGAGCAGACGGAATCGCTGTCGGGATGTCGACTCATATTTTTCCTCATAATTTTAGTGAATTGCTAGAGGCTGAAATCGCTATTTTGGAAGGCAAGCCTTTTACCATCCTGCCTGATTTTCCGACTGGAGGCATTATGGATGCTTCTCCGTACGAGAAGGGGCGAGGAAAAGTCAAACTGCGTGCAAAAATTGAGGTGCGGGATCCCAAGACGCTCGTCATTACCGAAATTTGCTATGGAACAACAACTGAATCTTTAATTCGATCTATTGACGAAGCAGCTAAAAAAGGAAAGATTAAAATTGAATCTATTCAAGATTACACTGCTGAGAAAGTGGAAATTGAAATCAAAATGCCGCGTGGACAGTATGCACAAGATATCTTAGATGCCTTGTATGCTTATACAGAATGTGAAGTTTCTCTCAATTCTCAAATTGTTGTGATCAAAGACAACATGCCTTGGGAAACAGATGTAGAAGAAATTCTGAGATTTCATACGGATAAGCTGCAAGAATATTTACGCCGTGAGCTGGAAATCGAACAAGATCGTCTGAAGGAAAAAATCTTCGAAAAGTCTTTAGAGCAAATCTTTATTGAAAATCGCCTTTATAAAAAGATTGAAAACATTGAATCTTATGACAAGATTCATGAGACCATTGCTTCTAGCTTAAAGCCTTATCGCAGTCAACTTTTGCGTGAACCTACTCATGATGACCGTGAACGGTTGCTTAATATTCCGATTCGCCGTATCTCGCGCTTTGATTTAGCTAAAAATCAAGAAGAAATTGTTTCTTACCACGAGCAACTTGTCAAGGTCGAAAAAGATCTCAAAAACATCAAAAAGGTCACGATTCGCTATTTGCAAGGGCTAATCAAAAAATATGCGAAGGAATATCCAAGAAAAACGGAAATTCAATCAATTCAACAAGTCGATACACGGGCAATGGAAACTCGGCAAGTTACTGTTGGTTTTGATCCGACTTCCGGCTTTATTGGAACAAAAGTTTCAAGCAAGCATACGTTGGAATGTACCAACTTTGATAAGCTATTAGTAGTTTTTAAAGATGGCTCTTATACAGTCATGAATATTCCTGAAAAACAATATGTCCATCACCATGGTAATAAAGTGGTATATTTAGGAATCGCTGATAAGAAAACCATCATTCGAGTAGCGTACCATGATCCTGAAACACACTTGGCTTATGCGAAACGTTTTATTGTTGAGAAATTTATTATTGATAAAACGTACCGCTATTTAGAAGAAGGAATGATTCTAGATTTTATTTCAACAGAACCTGATGTCACACTAGAATTGCAGCTTATTCCAAAGCCGCGTCAAACGATTTCTAAAGTTCAATTCAAAATTGATAGTGTAGCCATTAAAGGGGTCACTGCTAAGGGAATCCGCATGACACCTCGGGAAGTAAAAAAGATTGTTTTAGCTAAATAGGATAAGGAGAGTGCCTTGACGGTGATATTTAGACCCAAAGAAGGCAATAAAGACCGCTGGGAAATTTTAGTAGATGGGGAAAAATGGCGCGAAGTTCATCGCGCCATTTTTGGTCGCAAGCCCCACTTTTCCCCTTCTTCTGAAGAAAACTTACAATCGATTTTTGATGTCTTCGAATATAAACGAGTTAAGGGCTACGTTCTGTGGCGTTTGTCTATCCAAAGCTATCATTCTGAGCAGCTAGCCAAGCTCTTACGCGATCGTTTGGTCCAAAATAAAACGATCGATCGCGTGTTGCAAGAATACCGCGAAATGGGCTTTTTAGACGATGAACTCTGGCTGCAAAGCTTTATGCGAACTCAGCAGAAACGCTATAGCTTGCGCTTAATCTTATCCAAACTTCATGCCAAGGGATTATCTGCAGAGACATTGCAGCAATTAGCCAAAGAATGGAAAAATCCTGAAGAAGAATTGCAAGCCATTCAACATTTGCTTAAAACTAAATACCGCTCTAAAGATCTCACTCAATATAAAAACAGGCAAAAAGTTATCGCCTCGCTAATTCGCAAAGGGTATTCTTTTGATCAAATTCAAGCTTCGTTTCAACACCTCACTTCTGATGCTGAATAGTTGCCTGTTCATGGCGTAAAGTTAAAGCAAGTAGGTGCAACGGCGTGAGCCGCGTCGGCCAATAGCCCGTGGGTGATTAACTCACGGAAGTCATGCCTTATCATTATTCAAGTCTCTCAAAGGTAACGTGCCCCCGCCTATCAAGAGCTTTATGACTTTTTGTATAATCTGAATTTTGAGATTTTTTTGGATTGTTTGGCGAGTTTGAAAGCTCTCATGGTGAAATTTTGAAGCCGCTAAATCCATTATTATTTGCGCTTTTAGTGTGAAGCACCATGGCAACTAAAGAACAAATTTATTTCTTTGATTGTGAGGAAGAATAATTTCTCACTCTTATAGATCCAGTTTGATAGTTTTTGCTAACTGTTGAATATTACCTCTATAAAATATTTTATAAATCCTATAATATTTTTATTTTAATAATTAATATGAAACTAATTTAAAATGATCTATGTTAAGTTGATTAATGAATATGTCTAATTAAAATTGCAATTTTTAATATTTTGTGTTACTATAAAGAATAGAGGTTAAAACATTTATTGCTCTAAAGAGAGGAAGATTATGTCCGTATCTGGCGTTTCGGGTTCAACTCCTAATGAAGGGACTACTGGTCCTGAGTCTACAACAGGGGCTCCACAAGGAACACCTGGTAGTAGTGGTGATTTTAAACCAAAAATTTCTGGTTTAAAAGACATGTCTCCTGAAGAATGGCAAAAATATCTTCAAATGATGGCTCAAAATATGTGCACTGACATGAAAAAGCACAATGATCGTCTCATTGAAGAAATGAAAAAAGCCAATAAACAAGGATAAAGAGCATTGAGTTTTATAATCTAAAGATAGCTGCTGAATTGAATTTTGGAGGCATACCAAATTCCATCATTGAATTCACTGCGATCTAAAATGTAAATCCCTTGGCCAAAAAAAGTCAGAGTCATTTATACTGGCAGTATGTTTGACTACCAACTTTTCCTTGGATTACCCTTATCAACCGCTTATCAACAGGAGCTTGGCCAGCTTCCAGCTTCTATGCGTGATATTTTTATTCAAACATCTGTTTCACCTTATTTACAACAAGTTGAAAATGAAGGTGCGATCTATTTAGGTAAATACTTAGGCTCTTCTGTTGAAGCTTCTTTACTTGATGCTTTACAGGCTCATGTCTATAGCCTTTTAAAAAAGCTTATTCCACATTACCCTTATGAAGAACATCCCCTTGTTCTCTTGGCATTGCCAGTTCCTCCTTCTACAATAAATGACTAAGTATTTGATTATAAAAATGAAGTGAGAAGTAAAATGGTGGATATTGGAGCTGAAGAGAGTGACTTATTAGTCGTTACAGAGGATGAAGTAGGAGAGCGTTTAGATAAAATTTTAGCTAAGCGTTTTAAAGAAGTATATTCTCGCACTTATTTTCAATACTTAATTGATGAAGAGCTTGTTTTGCTCAATGGATTGCCCGTTAAAAAGCGGGTGAAACCTCAAGTAGGCGATGAAATTGAAGTAGAGTTTGCGGCGACTCCTGAGATTCAACTTACTCCTGAGGCTATTCCTCTTACCATTATTTATGAAGATGAACACCTAATAGCTATTAATAAACCGGCAGGAATGGTGGTTCATCCAGCACCAGGCAATTGGTCGGGAACGTTTGTCAATGCTCTTCTTCATCACTGCGGGCAATTGACTTCTGAAGAAGAATCTCTGAGGCCTGGTATTGTGCATCGTCTAGATAAAGAAACCTCTGGAGTATTAGTTGCAGCTAAGTCGTTGGACATGCAGCAAAAATTGACGGCTTTATTTGCTTCGCGGCAAGTTTATAAAGAGTATTGGGCGATTTGTTTAGGACATCCTCCTGATGGCGAAATTAATGCACCTATTGGACGTCATCCCATTCATCGAAAGCAGATGGCTGTGGTGCCTACAGGAAAACCAGCATTAAGTTTTTGCAAGACAATAGGGTGGAATGAAAAGCTAAGTGTTGTCCAAGTGATTATTGCAACAGGACGGACACATCAAATTCGCGTGCATCTTAAATATAAAGGAACGCCTGTTCTTGGAGATAGTGTGTATGGTAATACGCCTATCAATCATTATTATAGCGCTCAGCGTCAACTTCTACATGCAGCTATTGTTAAGTTTAAACATCCCTTGACAGGAGAGAATTTAGAATTAGTTGCTTCGCCGCCTGCTGACATGTTGCGTTTCATGCGTAAAATTCTTTCAGAAGAAGCTTTAAAAAAGCTTGACGTAAAGAGTTAATTCTTTTTAACTGTTAACCTAAACATTTGTTTGTCATAGTGTTATTTATGCGATTGCTTATTCAGCGCGTTCAAGAAGCGCGCGTGGTCATTCAAAAACAAGTCTATAGTGAAATTGGGCCTGGTCTGCTTGTTTTGTTAGGGATTCATAAGGAAGATGACTCTAGCCAAATTAAATGGCTTGTCAATAAGCTTGTTCATTTGCGTATTTTTGCAGATGATGAAGGTAAAATGAATCGAAGTGTCAAAGAGATAGGAGGGCAAGTCCTGATTGTCAGTCAGTTTACTCTTTATGGAAACTGCCTGAATGGTAGGCGTCCCGATTTTATCCAGGCAGCTCCGCCTTCTGTTGCTCAGCCTCTTTATCAACAATTTATTGACCAATTAAGTCAAGAAATAGATAAGGTGAAAACGGGGGTCTTTGGAGCTGAAATGCAAATCACCCTCGTGAATGATGGACCTGTTACTTTTCTTATTGAACCAGAGAAGAAAAGTGGATGAAAATTTTTAAAAAATTATTCTCATATTTTTTCTAGAAAATTATAGAATAATTCGCTATTGTCAACTTATATAACCTAAGTTTTGAGTTTTTTCGCCCGTTTGGCTAGTTTGAAAGCTCTCATAGTGAAGCTTTTGCAAGCAGCCGAACAGGCGAAAAAACTCAAAACTTAGATTAATAGCAATTCTCATGTATTGCACGCGACGTTGAAGGTATCAAAAGTGTCAATTTGCAAAGGATCGAACTTATGAAAGAATTTGTAGCCTACATTGTCAAAAACTTGGTTGATCATCCAGATAAAGTTAAGATTAATGAAATCGGTGGAACGCAAACGCTTATTATCGAACTATCAGTCGAAAAATCTGACATTGGTAAAATTATTGGGAAAAAGGGAAAGACAATTAATGCGATTCGCACCCTCTTAATGTCAGTTGCAAGTCGAAATGGTATTCGGGTTAATCTTGAAATTTTAGAAGAAAATTCACGTCCTGAATAACGTGTAAAGAAAAGCGTAATTTGTCTTATTTGATGAACAAATTATGCTTTTTGCTATTTTCATTTTACCGGCCTTATAGGCTATTTAAGGCCGTCCAAAAAAATCAAGACTTCTGCATGCTCTTTATTTTTGAACGTGCCTATCTATTGCTTTTATTCATTTAATGAATAATAAAGTAGTCTTGTCTGTCATGTCACGGATATTAAGATTTAGATTCTAGGTGTTTTTGGTTACGCTTCCTAAAGGAGTTGTGCAAAAACGAGTGGAATATGCCAGTTTTTGGCTAGCTATTAAAACTTTAGAACTATTGCCAAGATCGCTAGCCCGCAATCTTGGTGCGGTGTTGACTCATTTTCTCATGAGATTAAATCCTAACTCACCTTACGCAAGCACAGCTTTTTCTTTCAAAATTTTTAACTCTTGAAAGGCCATTTGGTTGGCCTTTATAAGTAGCTTATATTTGAGAGCGCGAAATGACCTAATGAAGTTTTGATCCTTAATATTTCAAGCTTGCAATAAGCGATAATAGATGCGAAAATATGATTCTTTTGAGAACGCTCAACTTTAGTGGGCGATTTCTCAAGGCTTGCGTTTTGCTTGATCGATTTATGATATTCTTCTATTCGCCACCTTTTTTGGTAGACTTTATAGATGTGGTCAGCGCTATTGTCTAAGTCATTTGTCACAAGGTATAGAGTGCCTGTAGAGCCGTCTTCGTTTTTGAAGATTTTGGTAATTAAAGAGACAGGAAAGGATAAATCTTTAAGCCAGACAATCCTTTTTTCTCCATCTTTGGGTTCAAATGTATTGAGATTTTGGTACTGACCTTTTTTCTTATCTTCTAAAGAAAAAGCAATGAGTCGATTTGATTTTAGTCCCATAATAAACTTCTTTTTTACTTCATAATGAATAAACTCCATATTATCTTTGGCTCCAAACCAGTTATCAGAAAGGATATAATCAAATTTTACCTGATTGATGATTGCTTGCTCGATAAGCAACCTAAATCTTTGATTTTTAGTGATAGATGATTTTCTTTTCTCTTTCTTTGTTTTAAAATCAGAAAAATGAAGATCTTTAGAAACAAGATCATAGCCGATAGGAAAGGCAATATCACCATAGCGAACAAAGCAAGACAGAAGATTAATGCCTTTAACACAACGTCCTTTGGCGTGTGAGAAATGCCAACAAATGATTTGGTTTTCATCTGTATAAGGCTTTTCTTCTATTGAATCATCAATAATCAAAACACCACCTTTTTCTTCTTCATGTCGATGAATTTTAGGTTTGATATAAAGCCATAAATCTTTTGAGCTGAACTGATTGTTATTTAAAAACCTTGTGATTCTGTCATGACTAATTTGGCCATCTAATAGGCCTGAAAGTCCCGTTGCTGTTGCGTATTGATTTTGGCTGATGAGGTAGTCTGTATAAATATCAAGAAGATCTTCAGGCATATTTCCTCCCTTATAGAGAGGAAATTTTAAACTCTTAGAATGTCTTTTTCAATTCATCTTTGCGTAAGGTGAGTTTAATAATTTATGGTCCCAACGTCATGAAAAATGTCAAAGTCCCCGAGAAAATGGCAGGAAGTCATTTGGATATTGCACCCACTTTAATTGAATTGGTTGCTCCTAAAGGAACTTTATAACCTGAGTTTGGAGTTTATCTAATTGGCAGGCAATTAGATAAATCAAAATTGATGACAAAAGACCTCTTAATGATTTAAAACATTTGTTTCTCACAACGAATGTTAATCACAAGAGGTCAAAATGGATTTAACAACATTGTATTGCAGCGTGGATGATTTTTGGAAGTCCTTTAAACAAGAATGGAATAAAAATCTCATTGATAACGGCAAAGCAAAGCGAGGACCCGAGCCCAGGTTATCGATTCCTGAGATGATGACAATTGTAATTTTATTTCATCAATCGAATTACCGAACATTTAAGTATTTTTATGAATACGTTTGTACATATTTAAGAAGGGATTTCCCAAATCTCATTAGCTATAGCCATTTTGTTTATTCAATGAAAAACCTATTTATCCCATTATTTGCTTACCTCCTTCAGAGAAGAGGGGAAATAACAGGAATTGCTTTTATCGATTCGACATCAATAGATGTTTGTCATAATAAGCGTATTAAAAGGAATAAAGTTTTCAAGGGATTAGCCAAGCGCGGAAAGACAACTTCTGGATGGTTTTATGGATTTAAATTGCATCTTATTATCAATGAAAAAGGTGAAATTTTAGCTTTTCAGCTAACTCCTGGCAATGTGGCTGATGTATCTGTTGTAGAGAATTTATCCAAAGGTATTTTCGGTAAGCTATTTGGCGATAAAGGATATATCTCAGCCGAACTTGCGAAGCGGCTCTTAAAACAAGGACTTGAGCTGTTTACAACGTTAAGGTCAAATATGAAGCAAAAACTCATGCAATTAGCTGATAAAGTACTCCTTCGCAAGCGAGCAATCATTGAAACAGTCAATGACCAACTAAAAAATATTTCTCAGATAGAGCATACACGTCACAGAAGTGCTGCCAACTTTTTGATTAACCTTTTAGCGGGAATAACGGCCTATACTCATCAATTAAAAAAACCGTCTATTAATTTAACCCAAGAAGATCGTCTATTGTTAATGGCTGCGTAAAAACTCCAAACTCAGGTTTATATGCTAGCTTGGGCCGTAATCTATTAGATGAGAGTAAAGCTCAAATAGGTTTTGGAGTGAATGCATTTATCACTCCAGAAATCATCGGAGAAGTATTTGAAAAAAAATCTATTGATCAACTGCCTTGGGAGTCTCAGACGAGCGAAATGGATATGCAGCACTTAAAACAGCACTACCAAGATATCCATGGTATCGGTTGGTGGAGAATTATGAAAGGAGCTCACTACTAATTTAAGTTTTGGTCCCATTGGTGTTCATTTCTCGTTGCCACCTGTCAAACACAACACATCTTTAGTTGCTATTCCTAAGCTGCTTTAAGGCGCTTAGTAGTCATCTGTTCTTTAAATCGAAAGAGATTCTCTTAAACAATGCGAGGTAAATAAGGCGTAATCATTGATTTGCGAGAATTTAAGGCTCCAGCGTTAAAGCGTAAAATTGCAAGGGGAGTGCCTGTCTCATTCTGAGAAATGATTTGGGGAATTTCTGGGAAATGATGAGCAAAAATTTTCATACATTCAGGATTAGGCGATCCTAAAAACTCAACAGACATGGTATCTTTAATTCCTTGAACACCATATTGAAAACCTGCAAGGAAGCTATTGAGATGATTATATCCTTGCTGAGTATGTGGAATCCAAAACCATAGCTCATCTTGATGGTCATAAGGGCCGATTTGATTCTTGTACACTTCATCAGCGCTTGCGATTGTACTAATCATGTGGATATGCAAGTCAATCTCGGGCTTTTCTTGATAAACATCTTGTGATTGATTAAGCCAAACTTGACGAATGGCTTGGGCATTTTCGAGGAAAAAAGGAAAATTTGAGGAAAACATTTTGGTTTGTCCCACGCGGGTACAGCCATTTTGCTCTTTCGCATCAAGAAAAATGTTGGAGAATTTTCCTCCAATACATTGTTCTAAATTTGCCTCTACTTCTGACTCTCTAAAGCTAAAGATTTTCTTGTACAGAGCGTACATGTCTTCTTGTTGCAAAACACGCTGAGCTGCCACCTTCACAAATTTTTTATCTCGTGGAATATCGTCGAAATGAACAATTTCAACTTCACGTTTTAGGGATAGAGATTTTAAACGATTTAGCAATTGTGCCACACATTCAAGATCTCGGCTCGAGACTTTTGTTAACAGATCTGTATCATCTAAGATAGCTTGTAGGAAAGATAAGTATTCTTTAAATTCTCGCTCTGGATGAATATAGAAAGGCTGCTTTTGGTATGCAATAATACGGCGTTGAAGAAGACGCTGTAGAATGCGCATTTGACTTGGCGTTGTCAAATGAGCGGAAATCTCTTTAATTTGGCTTTCAACCTCTTCCAACGTCATTCCGCCTGAACTATACTTATCATTCAAAATAAAAGCTTCTTCGGCAATTAAAACGTTGCAAGACTGGGCATCGCCAATCAAGGCTGTTGGAACAGATAGCGTTTTAAGCGAGCTTTTATGATGATCGACGACACTAATGACCTCTAAGTAAGAAGCCATTCTGACTTCTTCAAAGTTGCAGAAATCTCGCAATGTCACTGTTCCCAATCCACTTTCTCGTAAATCCCGTGACCGGACAATTCCAACAGGGAAGAGAGAGCCGTCTTGTTCATGAATGACAACAGTTAAGAAGTCGTTATGTTGCATTTTTTGACGCATCTCGTCTACATCGCTTCGCAGCGTGATATAAATATAAGGTAATCCTAATACTTTATATTTAATGCTCAGGACAATATCGAGACGTTCAACATAATTGCGGACTTCAAAAATGGCGCTATCAAGAGAATTAATGATTCCTTTTAGATAGGTGAAAATGCGAGGACGGCTTTCTTTTAAATGTCCTTTTGCATCAAAAATATCACTAGAAGGTAAGGCTTCTACTTCTTTTTGAACATTTAACATGCCATGGATCGAAAGGGCATCAAGAGCATGGTTGAGATCGCGGAAAGTTCCCCCCAATCCTTTCTCTATCCCTAAAACCTTATAAAAGAAATCATGCAAATGTGCTTTTTGCTGTTCATTGAAATCTTGCGCAGGTTCACAATCTTTAATCTTGACGTCAAAAATAGAGGATTCAAAAACAGCGACATCTTTAGTCGTTAAATCTTCTTTTGCAAATAGAGAAATCAGAGTGGTGTGTAAATTGTTTTCAAACCAATGCAAGCAGGATTTAAATAAAATAATGATCTGGCGAACAATTTCAACGTCTGAACTACGCCAATCTCCAAGATAATGTCCTTGCTCATTAATAAGAATAATGGCTTTATCATTAGAACCATGATCAATTGTGCTAACGACCGTATCGCCAAATTCTTTTGTCAGCTGTTTTTGAGTCACTAAATCCATGGCGGAAAGAGTGAGCGTTGGAGTTGTGCGCGGAAGATAAGAGAAAAGACCAATTCCAAACATATCACGGAAAATAGAAGTGACCGGAGAATCTGGCGGTCCGCCAGGCAAACACCAAAAATGCAAACCAGTTCCAACACGCGCCGCAAAGGCATCCATCCACCCCCAGAAAGAAGCAATCATGGTGTCTACGTCGGGAGATAAATGCGCTGTTATAAAATGAGTGCCTGGATAAACTTTGCCCATTCCAATTGGGAAGAAAATTTGGTATTCATCTCTCGGAATATATTTACCAACAACTTTAGCTCGGACTTCGTAATTCTCTGCCTCGCTTAAGCCGGAAAAGTTATTTAGCCAAAATTCAAAGGCTGCAAAATTGAGAGGCTCATTTAATACGTTCTCTCGATTGAGACGATCAAAAAAATCTAAAACAGCACTGAATAAAAAAGAATGTTCAGGTGCTCTGCGGATCAAATCATAAAGCGTTTCATTAATTTGTCGAAATCGTTTACGCAAACTTAAGTTGAGAAATGCAGGCTCGCGAAAAAACTGAATCGCCTCTTTGATAGTGGGAAACGACTCAGGAAAAGAATAATAATGACTGAGTTCGCTAGAGGTTGACTGATTAGAACCTCTTTGGGTTTTTTTGACCATATCCTATGAAACCAATCTTGGAATTAATCGGACTGAGTAGGATTCGAACCTACGACCACCCGCTTAGAAGGCGGGTGCTCTATCCACTGAGCTATCAGTCCAAAGAAATAAAGCAAGAAGTAAGTGAAATTGCATTTGCAATAAAAGGTAGCATGTTAACGATAAAAAATCTTATTTTCAAGATCTTTTCGCTCTTCTGCTTACAAAATTTAATGTCTTAGCCTTTTACTTTACGATTTAAGGATTTATACCTACATTGTTGTCATCTTGATAAAGCCGTCGCTCTTGCTCTTGAATATAGCTCACACGGCGAATTAGATATCCAATGACAGCAAGGCTTAAAAGACACGAAAAGAGCCGTCCAATTAAGTTGAGCTCTCTCAATGCAACCAAAAATAACATGTTAACAGCCGCTGAACTCGCTAAAAAAATTTTATGAGATTGTAAATCATCCCCTCTAAAGACAAAATTGGCAAATTGATAGAATAACGCATCTGCTAATCCTCGAATAGTAAATACAACAGCCATTAATTTGGGATCAGCTTGACTTAAAGCTCCACATAAATACCCTGTCAAGCCATCAATTGCCACATAAAAAGGCAATTGTTTCAAAGAAGGCAAAGAAGGTTCTAAAATATTCATCATTATTCTCCTTCTTAAAGAGATAAAGAATTGTAAGGATTTAAAAAGAATAAATCAACCTTCAATCAAATCATGAGAAGAGCTTGCTTGACAGGATAATCTGATTAAGAATCTAAGTGTTGAGTATGTCTCTGAATTTCAAAAATAAAGTGCCTAATTTATTTATCTAATTCTAATTTATTGATTTTTTTAATGCTAATTTAACGTTATATTTAATTTTTATCACTTGATCTTAATAAGCTTTTAATAAAATTATTATATAATTAACTCTTAAATATAGGTGTTTTTATCACTTAATTTGAAGGTTCTGAAAATTATGGTAAGTAAAATTGGCGAGGGAGTGAACCCTCAACCTTTTCAAGATCAAGATCCTGAAGCTCTGGTTGAAGACCAATCAGTCCAATTCAAGCCTAAGGCAATAGGATCTGCTTCCCTTGGTGTGAAATCGATTGCACAACCTGTTAAGGCATCTACAGAATGGAAGCCATCTATTCTTTCTGAATGGAAGAAACAACATAAAATAGAGAAGCACCAAGGAACAGAGCCTTTAGCCTACGTTTTTCGTGCAGTTAGCTTGATTGCGATGGGAGCTATTGCTTTACTAAGCGGTCTTTTAGTCATAGGATATAACGCTTGGACAGCTTTTAAAGAATGGCATGCAGTGAATTATAAACCTAATTCTACTCTAGCTGTTATTCGTCAGATGAAGGCAAAAGAGCAAGCAGATAAATTCAAAACCATGCAGAGCGTATTGTCAGATTTTAATTTAACTGCTTTAGGTGCAAAAGCAGGTGCGGCTCAACTAACCCTAGGTCTTGAAGCAATGCTGATGGATTCTGGTGAGATACAGAAAATTCGAGAAAGAAAAGCTGCCCGTTTTATTATGCGAGAGTTGGCGAAGGAAGGCGTTTTAACTCCCGAATGGATTAAAGCTTTGGAAGATCCCGCTTTTTTTAATCACTTAATCATAGAGCAAGATAATTTAAAAAGACTTGATGAGCTTAAACATTTTCTTGATTCAATGGTGAAAAAAGGTTTACCACAAAAAGATATTCATAAAATCAACTGGAGTGAATTTTATCGAAAAATGAATAAAGAAATTGTGCCTCGCGATCGTGAAAAATTACATCATGAAGTTGAAGAATTTGAAAGGTCTTTGAAAATTATATTGAATATTTTAAAAACACCTGAGGTTGAAGTTGATCCACCTGGCGCTAATGCGAAATTTATTGTTGAATTGAGAAAAGCTCTAAAAAATCCTGTGTATGAGGCTTTAAAAGAAGATATTTCTCATCCAGCTGTTCACTTATTACAGCGTTTTGCCAGCGATATGTGGAATAAAGCTCCTTCTATCGATGCCTACTCTGAAGTAGGTAGAACACTTGTTGAGCATGCTGAACAAGAGCAGGTAGAAGCTTCAAATGGAAAGCATTTAGCCAATCAATTAGAACAATCCTATCAGCAAGTCGCAAGGACGCATTGGACAGATAGCGGAGCAAATAAGTTGCTTTATGCGGCTTCACACCCTCGTCAAGCAATAGGTTCATTGGCGAGTGAAGGAGGTTTGCAACGTGAGGCTGCATCGGCTGTTAGACTGGGTGTGTATGATTCCCATGGTAAATTGGCGAATAATCCTTCGTTGCAAGGTACCACTACGATGAATTGGACGACTCAAGGCAAAAAACATCAAGGTGAAGTTCGTAACTGCTATGGTGGATCTCCTACGATTGGCGATTATATAATTTCACCTGAATTTGAAGCAGTGGTTCAAGCTGCGGAAAATAATCAATTATTGCCTCTGGCAAGTCGGGA
This sequence comes from Parachlamydiaceae bacterium, assembly GCA_044226925.1. Taxonomy (GTDB): domain Bacteria; phylum Chlamydiota; class Chlamydiia; order Chlamydiales; family Parachlamydiaceae; genus JANWJE01. Next base: position 67,409 of record JBGAGC010000001.1, on the reverse strand, counting down.
TAAAAATATTCCATTAACTGTCGCTTATAACAATCTCCAGAACTTAGATAAAAAACATGGAGAAGGACCTCGTAGCCGGACAATCATGCTGCTCAATCAAAAGTATCCTCTTTCTTTTAGAGGAACAACATTTTCCAAAGATTCTGCAATGTATCTTATGCCCCATGATGAAGATGTCATCTGGAAAGAAGGTGAAGGTCCTGAGGCTTTCGGTCAAGCTATGCATGATCAAATGGCCCGTAGCTTTAATCCAGTTGAAAAGGGACATGGATTTTATTTTCCTGGATCTTATGAAGATGATTGGAAAGAGGTTTTTGAAAAAGTCATCGCAAACGCGAATAAACATTTTGGACAATTAGCAGTACCCCAAAATATAGAAGAACGTCGCCAAATGCAAGGGGCTTATCAAGAGTATGTCTATTCAATGCTTAATGCCATTAATGAAATGAAATCCCTTCAAGACCTTGCCAATAGAGAAATTGAAGATCCTGTTATGATGGCGATCTCAGCTTGTAAAGAAAATATTGACCGTGGAGGAATGGAGAATACCAAATACGTGTATCTTAGGCTTCCTGATGACTATCCACCAGATAAAAGACAGGCTTTAATCATGGGTATTATGCATAGCCGTGCTCTTTCGGCACGCGATCGCGTCATTTTGAAAAAACGTATGCCTCAAGTGTTAAATTTTATGAGAAATGTTGAACCTCAGCAATTTAAAGCTAGTATTACTCAATTTTTTAAAGACTTGGGTTATGTCGTTCAAGACTTAGAATATGAAGTTGCTTTAGAGCCTGTTAAATCACCTCGCATCGTTTGAATTTGAGTTTTTTCTAAAGAGAAAATCATCTCGAATTCAAGCCACTTAACAGGTTCTTAGAATCAGCTGCATCTAAGTCTGAATTACTTAAACTTATCCATCTTTACTTTATTAAAATAAAGATGGGTTTTTTTTTAAAAATAAAGACTAAGCAACTCTTTCATCATTTTATAAATATGATGGTTTGTTATTAACTTCTCTGCTAATCTCTTAATAATGAAAAAGTTTTGTGAAAATGAAGATGATACGTGTTTATCTAGGATTAGGAGGAAATGAAGGGCTTGTTCTTTCCCGTCTAAAGCAAGTCCTATTTCTTTTGTCTCAAAACAAATCTGTTAGTTCTTTAGAAGTTTCTCATTTTTATCAGACAGCTCCTGTCGAAGTGAATAGTTCTGCTTGGTTTGTCAATGCTGTTTGTTCTTTTGAAACAACTTTAACTGCAGATGAAGTATTTAGAATGACACAGGCAATTGAAGTGCAATTAGGTAAAGTGCCTAAACCTAAAAATGCTTCTCGTCCTATTGATATTGATTTATTGTTTTATGGTTCATTAGTGCAGTGTCAAGGAGAGCTGCAAATTCCTCACCTTCATTGGAAAGAACGTTTATTTGTGTTGATTCCCTTAAAAGATTTAACATCTGAAATTATTCTTGAAGGGCCATTAGGTCAAGAACACTATGTTTTACAAGATCTCATTCGCCCTCTTATCATTGCTGATTCTCAAGCTGTTTCCTTGCTAGAGAAAAATCCTGGTCTTCAGTAACATAGATCTCCACTAGTCATTAGTAAAAGGAATGATTATCATGCATCGAGTGCCTATTAAAAATTTTTTTATTGGTCAGAATGAACCTTTATCTGTGATGTCGGGTCCTTGTGTCATTGAGGGTGAAGATCACTGTTTAAGAGCTGCAGAAACGTTAAAAAAAATGTTTACAAAACACGGTGTAAATTTAATTTTTAAATCGAGCTATGATAAGGCGAATCGCTCGTCTTATCATTCTTTTAGAGGTCCTGGATTGGATGAGGGATTGCGTATTTTGCAGCGCGTGCAACAAGAGCTTGATTTACCAGTTGTGACGGATGTTCATTCTCCTGAAGAAGCTCAAGCTGCCGGAGAAGTATGTGAAGTATTGCAAATTCCTGCTTTTTTATGTCGTCAAACGGATTTGGTTGTTGCTGCTGCTGAAACAGGTGCTGTTGTGAGTGTCAAAAAAGGGCAATTTTTAGCTCCTTGGGACATGGAAAATGTTGTGCATAAAATTGTGTCAGCCAACAATCATCATATTATTCTCGTTGATCGAGGAACCACATTTGGTTATAACAACTTAGTTAGCGATATGCGCAGTATTCCCATTATGCAGCGGTTAAATTATCCTGTTTGTTATGACGCTACGCATGCCGTTCAGAAACCTGGTGGGTTGGGCTCTCAATCGGGAGGTGATCGAGAGTTTATTCCAATCTTGGCTAAAGCGGCATTAGCTGCAGGGGCAAATTGTTTATTTATTGAAGCGCATCCAGATCCTGCAAAAGCCAAAAGTGACGCTGCTTCTGTGATGGATTTTAAAGATTTAAATCATCTTTTGCCTCAATTTAAACAACTGTATGAGTTGATTCAACAACAAAGCAAACTGAATGTTTAAAAAACACGTTATAGGTTTAACGATAGTATGGCTGGCCTTGGTGGGAACGAGTTTCTGGCTTTTGCGAACTTGTTCCCCTGATGCACAACTTGCTTATCAGCAATTAGTCTATGTTGGTGATCAAAATCAGACAGGAAAAATCAATGAGAAAATTTCTCCCGCACAGCAAACAAGAGAGAAAGTAAGCAAGCAAATTTTATATAAAAAAGATTCGGAACGTTTGCAGTCACGTCTTGTGAGTGAACATTCAGATTTGATTTTAGAATCCAAAGAAAAAGAAATGCAAGTCGTAGAACGCTTCCAAGATTTGACATGTGCGATACAAGAAAAATTAGTTCATCATGCTCCAGAAAATAGTCAAGAAACACAATTGTTTGTCGAAGACAATGGCCAGATAAAGCAATATGTTCGCTATTTAAAAGCACATGAAGCAGTTTATTGTTATAAAACAGGACAATTGGAAGCGGAAAATGTCGAAGTGATTCATTATCTCATTCCAGGAGCTTTTTGGCCTGCTTCATTAGAGAATTTTCATCCTATCCTTCAGGGAAATGCGAAGAAACTTCAACTCACCATGTTTAAAGAACGGCATTTGAAAGCGCAAGATTTTCAAGCAACTTTTTACGATTGGGAGGAAGAATGGTAAAAAGACTTTTTAGCTTGTTAGGTGTAGGGTTAAGTGTCTTGCTTTGCCTGCTGCAGGCAGAAGAAAGTCCTTTTTTAGAAAAAGACGATGCCATGTCTGTAAACTCTGGTGAAGCTCAATATGATGGAAAGGAGATTGTCTTTGTTGGGCAAGTTGCTGTTCAACATAGCTTAGGTCAAATTTCTGCACGTCGTTTATCTGTTTCCCCCTCTAGCGTCGATAAAAAAAGAAAATTCAATTTTCTTAAAATGAAAGATGATGTTCAGGTAGAACTTAAAGGGGGGGGACGTCTATATTGTCAGCAGGCAGAAGTGGATTATGCCAAAATGCAAGGCGTTTTTTTAGGAAATGATGAAAATTTGGATGTCACTTATCTTAACGCTGAAGAAGGTAAGGAAAGTTCACAAAAAAATAAGCCTCCTCTTGAAGTCAAAAGCTATAAAATGATTCTCGATCTTGTACGTGAACCGGCCTCTTCTTCTACCCCTTCAAAGACACTTGTCAAGCAAATCGAGGCCATTCAAAATGTGCGAGTTCACTATAACCAAGACTATCTTCTTTTAGCTGATCATGCTATTTACCAACGTATGCCAACTAGTACTACTGTCTCTAATGCAGGTCTTTTAACTTTGTCTGTAAGAGATGACAATGCAACCTGTCAAATGACAAATGTGGCTGGAGATCGTTTGAATGCTCAAACCATTCGCATTCATACAGCTGAGCGTCAACTATGGCTGGACCAGCCAAAAGGCATGCTGAAGATGCGAGATAAACGACCGCCGCCTCAAACACTAGAATTTTCGGCAAATGAATTGCTATGGAATGATCAAAGGCACATTTTGCAATTAAAAGGTCAAGTCAAAGTGACGCAAAATGGAACTCTTCATATTCAAACACCGCATGAGATTTCGATTGCTCAAGCTCTGATAAATGGTAAAAAAACGTTGAGTTCTATTCAATCCCTTCAAGATACAAGGCTCTCTTATTTAGATATTCAAAAAGGAAATACTCGGCACATTTACTGTTCAGGTCCTTTAATGATTGATCATGAACGTCAAATTATTAATTTACAAAGTTTGATCAACGAGACAGGACAAGTAGAAGAAAATCAACAAGTCTATATAGAAGATGTGCTCGGAGAAATGTATGCTGACCATGTGCAACTCTACTATACATGGGAAGGTCAACAAGTTGTTCCACAAAAAGTCACGCTAGAAGGCCATGTTCGACTTTTAAATCGTTTTGATGGTCATCCAGAAGAATCAGGTTCTATCTTGCATTATGCTTTAGCAGATCGGGTTGATTATTCACCTAAACAGCATGAGATGATTTTAGATAGTTCTAAAGGGCATCGAGTGCTTTTTTTTGATAAAGTCAATAATGTGCAAATGAGCGCTCCTTCTTTGCAAATTAAACAAGATCCCAATACTCAAAAAAATGCTATTCAAGGAAAGGGGGATGTCCGTTTTACTTTTATGGATAAAGAACTTAAGCAATTAAAACATCGTTTCCAAATGGAAGAGTCTTTTCAAAAGGAGTCAGGTAATGCCAGATGAAAGCAATCAGACGGTTTGCTTAGAAGTTCAACATTTAGTTAAAAGCTACGGGGGGCGCCGAGTTGTCAATGGTTTGTCTTTCAAAGTGCATGCTGGAGAAATTGTCGGTCTTTTAGGTCCTAATGGAGCAGGCAAAACGACAGCATTTTATATGACTGTTGGCCTTATTCGTCCAGAAGAAGGAAAAGTGATCTTTCAAGATCAGGAAGTCACCTATATTCCTATGCATAGACGAGCTCGCATGGGAATGGGATATTTAGCTCAAGAACCTTCTGTCTTTCGTAGTTTAACGGTTGAAGAAAATATCCTCTGCATTTTAGAAAGTTTGCCTCTTTCTCAACAAGAACGCAAGCACCGGCTAGAAGAATTATTAGGAGAATTGCATCTTGAACATTTGGCAAAAAAAAAGGCTGCTGCTTTATCAGGTGGGGAGCGTCGCCGTGTTGAAATTACGCGAGCGCTTGTGACTAAACCTAGTTTTTTAATGTTAGATGAGCCTTTCGCCAATATTGATCCCATTTCTATTCAGGATGTGAAACATCTCATACGTCTTTTAGCAAAAAAACAGATCAGCATTTTGATTACCGATCATAATGCGCGTGAAATTTTCTCGATTGTAGATAAAAGTTATCTCGTTCAAGAAGGGAAAGTTTCTTTTGAAGGAACTGTAGAGCAACTTTTAAACAATGAAGAGATGAGACGGACTTATTTAGGTTCTGACTTTAAGATGTAAACCATATGCGCTAGTTAGTTTTTGCTGAATTAATGAATAAAATATCTTCAGATAATAAGATAAACGGTTCTTGAATGAAAATTTATAGCAAAAAAAAATGCAAGTTTTTGAAGCTTTTTTCTCAATTTCTTGCAATTTTTTCTCTGTGAGCCCTGTGCTCTATTTGGTTCATTATTTTCTAGTTATTCTAATCAACTCACTTCACAGTATAGCCAGAATAGTGAACCACAGAGAGTATAGAGTTCACAGAGGAAAAATTTGATAAGATTTTTATTAAATCGGATTGGACTATTTTATCGCTGCTCGTTTGCATTTTATATTATGCGATTGTTTGTTCCTTTAGACTTGCGCACGCCTAAGCGTGCGCAAAAAAGTTTAATATCCAGAATACAATTCGTTTGGTCTAAAGAAAAATGGAATTTCTTGGCCGGCTGTTTGGATGCTATCTGAGCCATGAACCGCATTTTGGCTAATCGATTCAGCATAATCTGCGCGAATTGTTCCCTTTTCGGCTTTCTTTGGATCAGTCGATCCCATTAATTGACGATTTTTGCTAATGGCATCTTCGCCTTCCAGAACAATGACGACCACAGGACCAGATGACATAAATTGAACGAGGTCTTTAAAGAAAGGACGATCACGATGGATGTTATAAAACTGTGCTGCTTGGTCAGGTGTTAATCTAATCATCTTAATTCCAACGACGCGTAATCCATTATCTTCAAAGCGAGAAATGATATCTCCTATATGTCTGTTTTTTACAGCATCAGGTTTCAGAATGGAAAGAGTGCGCTCCAATGTTTGTGGTTTCGTGTTATCAATAATCGTTGAGTTTGATGGCTGGTCAGAGTTGACGGGTTGAGACTCTGTATTATAATTATAATATTGATTAGCCTCATAAGGATTCGTGCGATACGATTCTTGTCGATAAGCTCCATTTCTCGTCGGTTGAGGATAAGATCTGTTGCGAGGGTCTTCACGATAATTCCATCGGATATCGGTCGCTCCGCTTTTGCGATAATAATAATCATCATCGGGAAGTCTTTGGACTTGAACTTCGAGTTGAGGCGCAGGCCTATTTTGATAGGGGTTTTGATAGGAATAAGGTTGAGCAAAAACGCCCGTTTGTAAGGCAAATGAAGCAGCAAAAGTTAATAAAATAGAATATTTCATAATCACCTACTTTCTTAAAATTCTCATAACGCTAAATTAGCGGGGTATACAAGGGTTGTCAAGAAAATTTCTTAAAAGAGAAAGACCGTGTTCAGTTAAAATAGATTCGGGATGAAATTGGACGCTTTCCATGGCAAACAAGCGATGGCGCAGTCCCATAATTTCTTGCGTATCTGCTCTTGCTGTGATTTCTAAGCAAGCAGGAAGAGAAGCTTCTTCGACGATAAGAGAGTGATAGCGCGTGGCGGCAAAACCTTGAGGAAGCCCGCGAAATACTCCTTCATTAATATGAAAAATAGGGCTTGTTTTACCGTGCATTGGTGTATGAGCACGTCTGACAAGTCCTCCATAAATCTCAGCTAGTGCTTGATGTCCTAAACATACTCCTAGAACAGGAATGCAACCGGCGCAAGCCAGCATGAGGTCTTTAGAAAGAGTCGCTTGAGAGGGTGTGCCCGGCCCTGGGCCAATCACCACATAGCGAGGATGGCGGGCCAGACACTGCTGGAGAGTTTGCGATTGACCTCTTACCACACAGGTTTCAACTTTCAACATTTGAAAACACTGAACCAAGTTGTAGGTAAAAGAATCAAAATTATCGATAAATAATAGCAAAGCGTCTCTTAACGTGTTCTTGCGCAAATTTCTTCTGGTTTGAAGAAATAAGCAATTTCGATGCGTGCATTTTCTAAGCTATCTGAACCGTGAACAGCATTTTCATCGATTGTTTTCGCAAAGTCAGCTCGAATAGTTCCGGGAGCTGCTTTCTTTGGGTCAGTCGCTCCCATAATGTCGCGATTCTTTGTAATAGCATTTTCGCCTTCTAATGCCATGATTAAAACAGGGCCAGTTGTCATAAATGACACAAGGTCTTTAAAGAAAGGACGTTCTTTATGAACAGCATAAAAACCTTCAGCATCTTGAGTTTTTAAATGCTTCATTTTAACTGCAATCACGCGAAGGCCCGCTTTTTCAAAACGAGCAATAATCTCCCCAATGTGATTTTTACCAACAGCATCAGGTTTAATAATAGATAAAGTACGCTCTAAAGCCATAATTCTATGTCTCCTTAGATCAAGAAGGTTAAATTAAATTCGTCGATAACCATAACAGAAAACAAAAAATAATGCACGTTAAGAGTATAGGCTTCCTTATCTTTCATTGTAAACTTTTGCTTTTAAGCAAATGCGCGTCTATATTTGGGAGGAAGAGGGTGGACAACCCATTCGTCCGGAGAACGAGAAACAAAATCAAGGCTTAATTCTGGATCAACCGTTACTGGCTTGGCAATAAACAATGTCATCTGATTTTTATAAATATCCGTAATAATATCTTTATAATAAAGCCATTGCAGCTGTGTTGGAGGTAAAAGAATTTCTCTTTCTCCATTGCCAAATTGCGATAATGGGGTAATTTTTTTACCTTTAAGATTTTTAATCATCACACCTGCTTGCGAATGTTCGCTAAAAAATCCAGGAACCGGCTTTTCAAAAGCGCTGCTGATAAATCCCATTTCCGTTGTCACACCTCCTCCTTTTAGCACTGCCCACTTGCGCTTCTTAAGAATTTCTTCTGGTAAGGAGTTTTCTGCTCGATAAAGATATTTTTGTGGTTCTCCATCAGGGCCTAGCGGTGGATGATAATCAGGTAGTTTATTTAAGCCTGAGACAGTAACAGCAATATGTAGAAGGGTCTCTTTAATACAGTGGTTCACTTTTGCGCTAGCAGTCAACATAAGGGGAATTTGATAATGATCAATCGCCTGATCAATATGGCCACGCATTAAAGAATTCATGGCAGAATAAAAATTGCTGGTATAAATGTTAATGGCCTCTTTCTCAGCAAGACTCAGTGCATCACAAAGATTTTCAGGATCTAACTCTTTAAAATCTTGCTCGGTTGGCCTTCTGCCAAGCGAATAGATATAAGGTGTTTGAAAAAGGCGCCCGGAATCCAATAATTGATGATAAGTTTCTAGCTCAGAATCGGTCAATTCAATTTGATTAAAGTTAACACGTTCTAATAGAGATGAAAATTGATAAATTTTGCCATTTGCAATGGCTAAATAACGTTGATTCATTTGAATAAATTTGACTGAATCAAAATCATCCAACAAACTTTTAATTAATTGTTCTAAAAGTTGCGTCTCTTCTGTTTTACCTTGAGCTTGTAAGACAAGATCATTTTTCTTAATGTCTTCTTGTCCTAATTTAATATAGCTTGCAATGGCTTTCTCACAGCCATTTTTAAACGCTTCAAAAGGTGTTAAAAGATTGGATAAAATAGGTTCGCTCGCCTGACGATGCTTTTCTTGTTTCACTTCAACTGAAGAGGGAGAAATCATCGTTGGCATAAGCTGAGAATTTTGAATAAATGCCCCAAGCTCTGCTTTGTCTCGATAACTATCTAAAGCGTTCATGTTAAAACAACTAATATGAAAAATGGTTTGTTTTAATTGTTTAAATGATATGTATTTTTAATTAATTTAATTAAATTTGATTAAACTGATTGTTAAGATAGTAATAAATTTGATTTTAAAATTAATTGTTTAAATACAAGCTTTTTGCAAAACGAGGAGAGTAGTTTTTCCTTTAGCAATACAGAGAAATGTGTTATATTAAGAAGACTCTTTCTAAGAGAGTTGTTTTGATACATAGCTATTCAAGGCATTCTTTTGGATGAGTTCCGAGTTTGGAATTCTTTTAATTTAAGATTTTTAACATTGTGGGTGCTATGCGTATTCCCTTATCTTGGCTTCAAGAATATATTTCTCTTTCTCTTTCACCTAGTGAAATTGCTAAAATGTTGACAATGGCAGGTTTAGAAGTTGATAGCGTTGAAACAATAGGTGAGAATTTAAAAGATATTGTTGTGGGCCGAGTGATTGAAGCTGGCAAACATCCCAATGCGGATAAGTTGACATTAGCCATGGTTACAGATGGCAAAGAAACTTATCAAATCGTATGTGGAGCACCAAATTGCCGAGCCGGATTGAAGGTTGCACTTGCTCGAGTGGGAGCTGTTTTAAGAAATGGCGACGAAATTTTCACGATCAAAAAAGCAAAGCTTCGTGGTGTTGAATCATCGGGTATGTTGTGTTCAGAACAAGAGCTGGGATTATCGACAAGTCCTGAAGACAAAATTATGGAATTGCCGGATGATTTGCCAGAGGGTATTTCTTTAGCTGATCTTTATGCGGATACCTATTTTGATATTTCACTGACCCCTAATCTTAGCCACTGTACAAGTGTTTTTGGAGTAGCACGCGAGCTCGCAGCTTTGACTGAGCAGCCTTTGCGCCTTCCACAGGTTCATGTCCAAGAAGATGAAGAGCAAATTAGCGATAGTTTGTATGTCACACTCGTCGATAAAGAAGCTTGTCCACGCTATGCTTGCCGCATGATTAAAAATGTTCAAATTGGTCCTTCTCCTGATTGGTTGCGGCAGCGTTTAGAAAAGTGTGGTGTGCGCAGTGTGAATAATGTTGTAGATGTGACAAATTATGTCTTATTAGAATTTGGCCATCCTTTGCATGCTTTTGACTATGATAAGCTAGAAGGACAGGGGATTGTTGTTAGAAAAGCAAAAGAAAATGAGCTCATTCAAACCCTAGACGGCAAAGATCGTCCTCTAAAAGATACCATGCTAGCTATTTGCGATAGTCAAAAACCTGTGGCTATTGCGGGGGTCATGGGTGGACTGGATAGTGAAATTCAAGATTACACTCGTCATATTGTGTTGGAGTCTGCTTACTTTGATCCTATGAGTATTCGTCGAACAAGCAAGCAGCTTGGATTGCAAACAGATGCCTCTAAGCGTTTTGAAAGAGGAACGGATCCCAATCAAATTCTTGCTGTGCTAGGTCGAGCAGCGATGTTAATTCAAAAAGTAGCTGGTGGAGAAATTCAAGCCGGCATCATTGATGTTCAAGCAAGAGAATTTCCAGAAGTGATTGTAGGCTGCCGCTTAAGCCGTATTAATCAAGTGATTGGCAGAATGTTTAGCCGTGGGGAAGTAGAAGATATTTTTAAAAGACTACAATTTCCTTATCAATGGGATGGACAGAATCAATTTCTTGTTCGCATTCCTACCTATCGAGGAGATGTTAAGGAAGAGATTGACTTAATTGAAGAGGTGGCTCGTCTTTATGGCTACGACAATATTCCGCGCCAAGGAGGATGCTATCAAGCTTCCAGCTTGCCATCTGTGCCAATTTATCTTTTCGAAAAAGATATTCGCTCAAAATTAATTTCAGAAGGTTTGCAAGAGCTCTTAACATGCGATTTGATAGGTCCGTCTCTTTTGCAAATTGTTCAAGATGATTCTTTAGCTCCAGAAGTGATCGTAAAAGTATTAAATCCGACATCAATTGAGCAATCAGTTTTACGCACTTCCTTGCTTCCAGGCTTGTTGCAAGTTGTGAAATATAATATCGATCATCAAAACCATGATATGGCTGGATTTGAAGTGGGGCGCATTCACTTTCGCGATGGAGATCAGTATAAAGAACAATCTGTTGCTGGTATTATTTTAACAGGAAAAAGCAGCGTATATCATTGGGATCAAAAACCGCGTGATTTTGATTTCTTTGATCTCAAAGGGATTGTAGAAAATTTATTGCAGGAATTAGGAATTCCTCATGTTGTTTTTAAAAATTTAGGATTAAAAACTTTCCATTCTGGACGGCAAGCTTCTATTTTTGTTGATTCGCTTGAAATTGGTTCTATTGGAGAGATCCATCCTTCTATTCAACGACGGCTCGATGTCTCTCAACGTATTTTATTTGGAGAGTTTAATTTGCAAGATTTGATGCAAATTGCCAAACCCCTGGAAAAAGTGAAGCCTTTACCGATTTATCCAGGATCTGAGCGCGATTGGACTTTCACGGTAAAAGAGTCTGTCCCTTTTACAAATATTTTAGAAATTATCCAAAAGCAAGGATCGGCTATTTTAGAAGAAGTTTCGCTTAAAGATATCTATCGCAGTGAAAAGCTTACCCCTGGCTATCAAAATGTCACACTGCATTTCATTTATCGCGATCCTTCTAAAACAATCGAACAAGAAGTGGTAGAAGCTGAACATCAACGTTTAACTTCAGCTGTTTTGCAACAATTAAGTGATGTGGTTATACCGAAGTGAACTCAAAATTTGACATTTCGGTATAAAGTCTAGAATTTGTTCTCAATTGTGGAGTAGCATATGAAAATTCCTCGTTCTCTCGGTTCTCTTATTCTTCTTCTGTCTATGGCGTCCTGTCAGTCTAATAATTCTCATTGCGATGAAGTCATCTGTGAAACTGTTCATCGCTATGGTGTACCTTTAGATCCTGAAGATTGGTCCGCTCGCGGTCAGCATGGCCAAGTTGTTTCTATGCGAAAAGATGGGGTGGCTGTCACGCGCAACTATGAAGCAGGCGTCTTGCATGGTGAGTGTTCCTACTCTTATCCTCATCGTGACATTGTTCAACGAAAAGAGGTTTATGATCAAGGATCTGTAACACAGGAATTTTCTTACTACCCTAATGGGTTGCCACAGCAACAAGTGGTTTATGAATCGCCTTCCCGTCAATCTATTGTGGTATGGTATGAAAATGGCGCTCCTCAATGCCGTGAAGAAATAGAAAATGGTCAGCTAGCTCGAGGAGAATATTACAATATCAATCACCAAGTTGAATCTCGTGTTGATGAATTCAATGGCCAAAGAACTCGACGAGATGGTCTCGGCCAATTGCAATCGACCGACACCATCCAAGATGGTCAAATGATTCTCAGAACGACTTATCATTCAAATGGAACACCTGATGCTTACACTCCCTATATCAATGGAGTCATAGAAGGACAGCGCCGCACATTTTTGCCCGGAGGCGAACCAGCAACTTTAGAAGAGTGGAGAACTGGTGTTCAGGAAGGAAACACAATTGTTTATGAACATGGTGAGAAATGGGCTGATGTTCCTTATGTGAATGGACGCAAACATGGTGTTGAGCGCCGCTATCGCGATGGCCAAACTGTTGTCCAAGAACTCAATTGGGTTCGCGGTATTCAACATGGCCCTTGCTATTCTTATGTTGGAAATTCTCCTCAAACACAATGGTATTTTCGTGGCCGTCCAGTACCTAACAAAGCGACTTTTGATATGCTGAGCAATCAATAGCTAAAATGGCAAAATGGGCGCAGCGCAGCGCAAATCTATTGATCAATAGATTTGCGTACCTATCAGATTTAACTCCCTCCTTTATTTTCAAATATTTTTTATTGTTGTTTTGGTTTTTAAATTAAATTTAATCGCTCGATTTTTATTATTTATTTCATAAAGCTTTATTAAAAAAAAACTAAAATTAATTAACGTTTAATTACTGGTTTTTGTTTTTTTTGAGTAATAATTAATATTTAATGTGTGGTGTAAATATGATTAATTTTAATCTTATATTAAGAGATGTTGTAAGTTTTAATGAGGGTAATTTTGTAAAAAACTATGACAAAAAGGTTTTTTCAATCAAAAGCGAAGTGGTAGCTAAAGTAGATAAGCAGTCATTTAAAATTAAATTAAATAAGACCACAGATTCAGCATTAAAAAATTATTCCATTATGACTATTCAAGTAAACGATTCCAAAAGTAAAAAAGCAAATAAAGTAAAATTGTTAGTTAAAAATAAGGATTTAAATGCTTATATTAAAGGTGACACCCTTGAAATGAGCGGGCAGGATTGGATGAAAGCTTTAACAAAGCTACAAGAAACCTCTCAAAAAGAGGGGGCTAGAGCCAAAGAAGTCATTGAGCAGAAAAAACACTTTCACCCATCAACTATTCAAAAGAAAGTAGATGGTGAAACCGAGGAATTATCTTTAGGTAAAGAAATTAGCTCAACAGTTGATAAGGCAAGTAAGGCAATTTTTCTCATGGGAGCGACAGCTGCTGGGAAAGGAGTGGTAAGAGAAATGATTGTAACCTCTCATGCACATAGAGCTTATGTCATTATAGATCCTGATCTGATTAAAGAATCGATGATTGAGTATCAGCAGGCCCTCAAAAAGCAAGATATGAGTGCTGCAACCCAAGTCCATGAAGAAAGTGTAAAAAAAGCAAACGAGGCATTAAAAGAAGCAATTCAAGAAGGGAAAAACTTTATTTATGATTCGACAGGCAGTCGTGATGAGATTTATAAAGAGCATATGAATGCTGCTAAAGAAAGAGGAATGGTTGTTGAGCTGGTTTATGTAGTGGCAAAGGTCGAAATTTGTTTATTACGTGCTAAGCAAAGAGGATTAAAAACAGGACGTTTTATCCCAGAGCAAAATATTAAATCAAGTCATACCTTAGCCCAAGAAAATTTTGAAAGCTTTAAAAAATTAGCTCATAAATGGAAAAAATATGGAAACGAAGGAATGAGTCCTATAATGGAATCTGTGTCTAGATCTTCTAAAGATGATCAACCTATGTTTAATCTCTCATCTTAAAGTAGAGGCTTAATCATTTAGAAATACTCTAGTCAATAATCACATCTCCTTTTAGAGCGCATTGGCAAGCTAAACGATGAGAATCTAAGCCTAGCTGATCCAAAGTGGCTGCCTCTTGTCGAGTTTTCGGAGAGAGATTTTCTGCTCCACATAAAACTCTAATTGCGCAGGTGCCGCAGTGTCCTTGGCAACATCCAAATTTGAGAGGAACGGATGCATCTAAACGAGGGACTTTAAGCAAATCTGTCCCTTCTTTTAGCTGCAAGCTTTGATTATTTTTGAGAAAAGTTATTTTAGGCATTGTTGTAAAAGGGGAGAAGGGGTTTGCATATTCCATTCTTCGCTTAATAAGTTGGTAAATTCTTTTGTCAGAAGATCTGTTTCATATGTTTTTATCATGACTGGACGTCCTTCTCCATCATAAAGAACAACTCCATCGAAAGGATCTTGTAAATCGCGGTAATACATGCGATGCAAAGAAAGCGGAATGCCATGAACAGAACTTGTCAAGCAAGTGCGACATTGATGATGTTCAAATGTTAAGGTTTCTATTAACACTACTCGATCCTCTTGATTGCGCAGCAGACAAATAGATTGATCTTCTTCATCTTTCACAATTTCTCGTTGCCAAGCCATTTGGTCTTTTAATGTTAAATGACGAAAATCAAGCAACAAGGAATCATAAATCGTTTTTTCAAAGGAAGAATAGTGATATTTTTCGATCGAAAAGCGTTTATAATAAGGATCAACAACAATTTTATAGGAAAAGAGGCTTTGGGCAGGATCAACAATTTCACTGCCATAGGGCTTTCCCCCTTTCCAATAATAATTTTGAAAATATTTAAACATAAGTTCGATCTGGTCTCAAATAAGACTTTATTTTATGATCAATCAATCACAGAGCCTTTTGTTAATCAAAGTGTAATAGATTGTCTATTAATCGCAAAAGATGTTCTTTGAGAATTTTTAAATGAGTTAAAATGATGTCACAGCAACCTAATTTAATGATTCAAATTGAATATCAACATGGAGCGGTAGAATCTGTTACGATGACTCCTTCTAAGAAAGGACTTCAATGGAGTTTTAACTCTTCAATTCAAGATTCTAAGTTAGAAACGTGTATTAATAAGTGGTTTGAATCTTATCTTCAAAAGCAAATGCCATCTGTACAAGTCCCTCTTGCTTTGCATCGCTTGCCTTTATTCACGCAGCAAGTTTTGCGTTCCATTGAGAAAATTTCCTTTGGGACGGTATCAACTTATGGTCAAATTGCCACTCTTTTGGGCCGTCCGCAAGCTGCTCGAGCTGTAGGGGGAGCCTGTGGGCGCAATCCTTTTCTTCTGTTCATTCCTTGTCATCGTGTCTTAGATGCGAGAAAAGAATTAAGAGGATTTTCGGCCGGAGGGATCTCTGTCAAAGAATCTCTTTTAAGTTTTGAAGGAGCAGATTTTATTCATTCCTAAGCTCCTTTTTTCTCATTATTTCCTCCAGATTGGCATGCGATTCGCATACTTATGATGACTTTTTCAAGTTAGGGTATGCTCGATTCAAGGAGGAAGCCATGAATAAAGCCCAATTACAACAAAAAATTGCTCGACTAGAATTCATTCACGATCAATTAGAGGCTGAACTCACCTACGTAGATAGTTTATTAAAATCAGTAGGATTTCCTCGAGGCTTAGCGTCTGCTAAAGAAGTGGCTTTAGAATTACTAGAAGAGACAGAGCAAGAAAGCCAAGCAGAGAATGAGAAAGAAAATCAGTAGTTTTATCAGAAATTGATGAGATCTTTATCAATCTTTAACGAACTTGTATTTTGATAAGGTTGTAAAAATAATTATCTCGTTTAACCCTGTGTTCCCTGTTTATAATTTTAATAATTAATAGGACACAGGGTTTTTTTTGCCTTCAATTTTTCCTAAAATTTCTTGCCAGCAGCTGTTTTATTAAAATTTGATTAGATCTTTATCGAGATTTAACACAGCTAGATTTTGATAGGAGTTCTTTAAAAAAGGAACTTTAAAAAAAAAGAAAACATGACGCGAATCTTGGCATGGATTTCTCATTTAAATTTAACAACAATACACAGGATTCTGCTTAACAGCTTAAGAAATAGATAATTAATTCAGAATTGACTCAATCTTTATTAAGCTTTAATGCGCGTGAGATGTAATAGAATTTCATCAATGCCAATATAGTCTAATAATAAGTCTAATAGCTTTTATAAAAGCCCTGGACTTCATAATACATAATAAAACAAGTCCAGGGCTAGGATTAGATGAATCGGCAAAGATGGCATGAAGGTTGCATAAGTTAAAGTGTGATACTTTGGAGGTCAATATGACTAAAAAAGATCTTATAAAAAAGGTTGCTCATCTTGAGTCTATAAACGATCATTTGTTAACAGAGCTTGGATACATTGATCGTTTGATGCGCCTCGTTGGTTTTGCCGGCGGGCTTGAAACAGTTAAGTTGACTGCTCAAGAGTTATATGAGGCAGAAAAAGATAATTTATTAGATTTTAACGGATAAGTGTTAGCTTAATAAATATTGTAAATCTGCAATAGTCAATTCCGCAGAAACTGTTTCAGCTTCCAATAAGTCTTCAATCATCAAACGCTTTGCTGCTTTGAGTTTCATCATTTTCTCTTCTACACTCTCTGCAACGACAAAGCGTTTGGCGATCACAGTTTGTTGTCTGCCAATGCGGTGAGCGCGGTTAATGGCTTGTTCTTCTACGGCTTCATTCCACCAAGGATCATAGAGATAAACATAATCTGCTGCTGTTAAGTTAAGTCCTACTCCTCCTGCTCTTAAGCTAATGAAAAATAATAATTGTGAAGGATCTTCTTGAAAGCGAGTGACCACTTCTTCTCGATTTGTCGTGCTTCCATCTAAATAGCCATAAGACCATTGTTTTTTTTGCGCTGCCTGAGCCATTAATTTGAGCATAGAAGTGAATTGACTATAAATCAAGACTTTATGTCCTTCTTCTATAATCGTTTCTAAATCTTCTAATAAAGCATCAAACTTTGCACTTGATGGTACGATGTCTTCTGTAAGGGAAGAAACAAGTAAAGGATGACAGCAAACTTGACGCAAACGTAAAAGAGCTTCCAAAATTTCCATGCGATGCTTGCTCATTCCATCTGCTTCTACTTTTTTGAGAAGTCCTGTTTTGAATCCTGCTAATAATTGATCATAAACAGAACGTTGTTCCTCGGGCATTTCAATCCAAATAACCTGATCAATGCGTGCAGGCAAATCAGCAAGAACATCTTGCTTGCGGCGGCGCAGAAGAAAGGGGGCGACTTTTCGTTTAATCCTATCAAGATAGCGTCGATCGGCTTGAGCTGCTTGAATATCTGCTTCAAAGCTTTCTTGAGAGCCAAATAAATCTGGCATTAAAAAGTGAAAATGGGACCAAAGTTCTTGCAAATGGTTTTCAACGGGCGTTCCCGTTATGCATAGTTTTAATTGAGCGTTTAATTGACAGACGGCTTGGGCTGTTTGTGTCGTGGCATTTTTGATCATTTGTGCTTCATCGAGAATAAGGCAATCATAATCTAACGTTTGCAAAAGAGGAAGATCTAGACGCAACGTTGTATAAGAAGTTAAAATGATGTCAAATTGATAGAGTTCCTCTTTCTTTATTGCTCGGTTAGGACCTTGATGGATGACTGCAGTAAAAGAAGGCAAAAATTGTTTAATTTCATTGCGCCAATTAAATAGTAAAGAAGTTGGCATGACAATTAAATGAGGACCTCGCCGAGAAAGTCTTGAAAGGAAGGCCAACATTTGGACGGTTTTGCCTAACCCCATTTCATCCGCTAAGATACCATGAAAACCATAATCATACAAAAATGAGAGCCAATTGACGCCTTGTTGTTGATAGGGACGCAGTGTGCCTTGAAAAGTTATTGCTGGAAGAGCTTCTCGAATGCCACTAAAGTCATGTAGTTTATCCTTGAGATTTGTTAAAGATTCCGAACTTTTGGCAAATTCCCAAAGAGATTCTAAAGAGCCAAGTCGATTTTTTTTGATACGGATTTCTTGTCCTATCAATTCACTTTCTTCCGCTAAATCTTGCAAGGCTTGTTGAGCACTATTGTTTTCAATCAACCCAACAGCTTGAGGCGAAAGTTGGATAAAATGTTCGCGACGATTGAAAGATCCTAAAACCTGATTAACATCTGCTTCATGGCTTTCATAGTTGACCTTGCCTTTGACCAAGACATTTTGCAATTGCTCTTCAAATTGCAATTCTATTTTTGTCTGTCTTAAAACTTGTCGTCCCTGCCAATCTTGAATATGCCAACCAATTTCTAGCAAAAAGGTCAAACTTTTAGCCACTTTATCAAGAGGGCAATAGTAGTGGGAAGAACCGACTGTTTTTTTAATAAAATCAGTTTCGAGAAGATCTTTTTCCCAATTCCTTTCAACTTCTGACTGTCGTTTGAAAAGCAAGTGTCCTTGAGAATCTTTAATAACAGATCGGGGATCCTGAAAAGCAATCAGATGTCCTTGTCCATAATCCATCCACAAATCAGCACAGGCTCCCCACCGATCTTTTAATTTTAGCAAAGGATAGGGCTGAGCTTGCTGCATGATGTCTTCGTTTGAACCTTCTTTGATCACTAATTTGGGAACATCAGGATCATTAGGATCAAGTTCTTCTAAAAATTTTTGTTTGATTCCACCTTCTAAAAGGAGAGGAGTTCTTTTTAATTCTTGCACTCTTTTCCAACTGACTGTGGTGTGAATCATCTTAAGGGCTAAGCCGCGGACAAACCAGAGGGGTTTTCCTGGTCCGATAGCTTCACACTCGCTCAATGCTATATCTGTATCACGCCAGCGCAATCTTCCTTGAATTTCAAGCTGTCCGCCTTTTAAAGAAGTGGCTGTATAGTAAAATTCAGCTTGTCCAAATAAATCAATGACCAGTTGTTTACCCTGACAATAAATTTTTTGAGTGGCGGCTAATAACTTAAAAGCAGTCGCAACTTGATTAACGCTAATGTGTAATTGTTTGATATTCAAAGAATCGGCATGAGGGGTTTTCCCTGTTTTGCGTTGTTGAAAAAGCAACTCTTCTTTTAAAAGAAAAGCAAAAGCCTCTTGATCGGCAGCTGGTTTAGCCAATGCCCGCCATTTAGAAACCAGTTGACCTTCTGAAGGAAGAAGACGATAAGAGTAGTTTTCTTTTACAGCTTCTAAAAGATCTAAAACTAACATTCCTTGTTCCAGAGTGGCCAAAGAATTAATCGCATATGCAATTTCGCTCATCACTAAAGCTCTTTTCTGTTAAAATTAAGTTCAAGATTATAAAGATTTTGATTTAAAAAATTGAGCAAAAACAGGGGCTATAATGACAAAATTGCCGATGTGGCAGACGGATTGGGATCAAGCAGAAGAGGACTGGAATCAACGTGCTTTTGAAGCTTCTCAAAAGCGTCCTTTAAAAGGATTAACAGTTTTACCTCAAATGCCGGGAATAACAGAAGAGACAGCGAAAGGATTGAAATGGAAGAGTCTTAAGTGGATGATCACAAAAGATCATCAAAAAGAAATCTTTAAAGGATTTCTTAAGCATCCTTTGCGCTATGGTTGGGAATTTTTAAAATCAGCTGTGCGCTCTAAGCCCTATCAGAGAGAGGGTGATTTTTTTCTTTATGGAGTCTCTTCTCTTTCTGAGTTTGAAGAATTATTGAAGGATCGCGATGCAATTTTAATCTTAGGATTTTCTTATTGTCATAAACCCTTTGAATGTCCATCAGGAAGATTTACGCCAGATTGCCTTCATGATGCCAACAATCCTATCTGCCAGCAATGCTTTATTGGCAAAGCAGTGCATGCGGCAACACCCAGGCAAACAATTCCTTTGTTTATTCCTACGATTCATTATATTGGAGGCAAAATTTTTGAAATTGTGCATCAAAATCCTGGGAAACCCATTTTATTTATGATCACTGCTTGTGAAATGACCTTGGAAATGTTTGGGGATTGGGGGAATATGGTTAAGATTCGCGGAGTGGGAATTCGCTTAGATGGCAGAATTTGCAATACGATGAAGGCTTTTGAACTTTCGGAGCAAGGAATAAAACCAGGTTTGACAGTCATATTGGATGGCACTCAAAAGGCTATCTTGCAACTTATTCGTACGCGCAATCAAGCCATGAATCACTAAGAAAAATAATCGACTCATCCGATGGACATCTAACTTGATGAGCTAAAGCTTTGAATGTTCCAAACATATCCGTGAGAAACTAAGATTTAGGAGAAAATTCTTCTTTCTCTTTGAAGTAATGATACCACTTGCGAAAAGGTTTATGAGCATCTTGCTGCTGGTAAGGGCGCACGCGGGGAGCTTCTTCACAATTTGTGCAGCAGCAGCCTTTAAATTGTTTGAGGCAATTAGGACAGCAAAGAAAGAGGCGATTGCAATCCATATTAGCGCAGTTATAGTAAGACTCAATAGGAACTTCACAGTGGTGGCATTTACCGATCACTGGGGTTTTCTCATCAGAAATAGGAACTGTTAAACGATCATCAAAAACAAAAAGTTTGCCCAGCCAGTGATCGCTTCCTTGTTTGAGTCCATAATTGATAATTCCACCATCTAACTGGTAGACCTTTTTAAATCCTTGCTTAAGGAGCAAAGAGGAATAAAGCTCGCAACGAATGCCTCCCGTGCAATACATCATGACAGGAGTGGATTCTGGGTCAACTTTTTCTTTAAGTTCCCGAGCATATTGGCCAAACTCACGAAACGTTTCGCAAGGGGGGCAAACAGCTCCATCAAAGCGTCCCACTTCCCACTCATAGTCATTGCGAACATCTAATAAAACCGGTTTTTCTTGACTTTCTAGTAAGTTTTTCCATTGAGCAGGGGAAACATGCTCTCCAATTTGCGAAAGATTGACCTCTTCGTCTAAAGCGACCAATTGTTTACGGTATTTGATTGTCTGCCGAGGGAATACATTCTCGTGGTAGGTATGGATTTTAAAGGGCATGCTTTCAAATAGGGGATTAGCATGCATCCATTTCATATAGGCTTCGGCATCTTCACGGATACCACTCATTTGCCCATTAATGCCTTGCTCGGAGATATAAATACGAGATGTTAGCTGTCGATCTTTAAAAAAAGCTTTATGAGCAGCAACCTCTTGATGTGGATCGGGAATTGCGATAAAATGGTAATAGGCAAGAACAAAGTATTGTGAATCTTTAGACATATCTTCTACTATTTCAAATTATTAAAAATAAACAGAGAGTATAAAAAATTTGACCGTTTGTTTCAAGATCGTTTGATTAAGTGCTTGCCTTTTTTCAGATAATCTTAGAAAAGCGAGAGGATTGCCTGGTCAAAAATCCGCTTAAAGGCAATAATAAACCTCTTGATTAGTTATGATTTATAGGAGTATTTATGGCAGAAAATATTGCTCATTTAACAGATGAAAATTTTGAACAGGTCATTGCAAAGGGGATCACACTTGTTGACTTTTATGCGACTTGGTGTGGACCTTGTCGTATGATTGCTCCCATTATTGAACAGTTGGCAGGAAAAGTCCAAGGTAAAGCCTCTGTTGCTAAGTTAGACATTGACCAAGCTCAACAAATCACTTCTTCTTTACAAATTACTTCAGTTCCTACTCTTATTTTGTTTAAGGATGGAAAAGAGGTCAAACGTGTTGTAGGTGTAAAAGATTTAGATTATTTACTGAACCTTGTCCAGTCTTATAGCTAACCTGATGAGCGGCTCCTTTAAAGGAGCCGCATAAGGGAGAGTCTTATGGGTAAAATTCTCGTCATCATTGGCCTTATTATCGTCGTCATCGGCATATTGCTGATTTTTAAAGTTCCTATCCCATTTGGTAAATTACCAGGTGATCTCTCCTATCAAGGAGAGCATGTACAAGTCTATTTTCCTATCGTCAGCTGCATCATCCTTAGTATCATCCTATCTTTGCTCTTTTATCTTTTCTCAAGGTAAATTATAAAATTTTCTAATTTATTTTATTATATATTCATTAATTTAAAACATTATAAACTTTAATCAAAATTTATAATTAATTAATAATTATTTTTTATATTTGTTGTTTAATGATTATTTTAATTATTAATAATTTGAGTTTGGTAAATATGCCACATTTTTTAAAAATTTTTTATCGTCCTGTATTGTCTGGGACAGAGAGCCTTTATGATGATCAAAGCATAAAAGGTAAAGTAGATTCAAAAGGTGTAAGTATTTCTAAAAAAATTAAAGGAATGCCTACTTCAGCTTCTCCTTCTTTTAATTTGTCTTCAAAAAGCACGACTCATTGGAAATTTGGAAAGACAATTTCCTTCCCAACAACTTTCGAAGAAAAAAAAACACTGTGTGATCAATTTCAGGTAGGCGATGTAATAGTTACTGATTTAACAGGATTAAAAAAAATAGAAAAGGTTGATATTCTGATTGTTCTGTGTCAGCGTGCAGCTAAATTATTGGGTCGCGCACGCAAGACAGCTGATCATTCTATTGTGCATATTGCGATTGTGGTAAAGATTGATAAGGAACATGGGCGAGTTCTCATTTCGGAAGCGATGCCTTCCTCGAGTAGTGGATTGCGTACAGTAGATTTGTTTGCGCATCGTTCATGTCTTCTCACAAAAGGCATGGGCTATAATTATCAAGTTATGCGTCCAACGACAGCTCCTCATACTGCAGTCGCAAAAGAAGCTGCACGGATCGGATTGCGTGTTTCTCCTAAAGCTAGATATTTACGAAATTCAAAACCAATTCAAAGTCCACATACAAAAATCCATAAATTTTCTTTCCTATTAGCTTTAAAAGCAATGTTTAAAATGTATGATGATTTTGGTATAGAAGCTAAAAAACGTCTTTTTAAGGGAATTCTGGATGAACACCTTCAATCGGAAATTTTAACTGGCGGCGATAAACCCAGAAAAGTCTTTTGTTCGTCATTTAGTACGCAGCTATTTCAAATCATAGAAGCGAAGCAAGCGTGGGATAGCATGCTTACCCAAGACAATGATCTAAAACAAGAATTTGATCAATTCGTTTCAGGTCTTGACAAAGACAGTCCTAACGCTCAAAAAGAGGTTTCTAATTGGGCGAGAAAAATGGCGGAACAACATGGGCAAGAGCTAGAAAAGAAAATGAAAATCTTTAAAGTGGATTTTAAGTTTTTTTCTCCTCAAGACTTTGTAGAATTTTTTCAGCGTCAAAAGATCATTCAGCCTGTGTTTAAGCTTGTGACTCCTTAAAAGTAGCAAAAACTCATTGAATGGAAATCTAAGGCTTTTCATAGATGTCTATGAAAAGTCTTTATTTTTTAATTTGAAAAATTAAGTTGTCGCCAAGCTTCATAGACGCCAATTCCTACTGATGTCGCGAGATTCAGACAGCGTACCCCTTCAATCATGGGAATTTTAACAAAACGATCGGGCCATTTTTCAAATAAGGAAGAAGGCAAACCGCTTGTTTCTGAGCCAAAAATAAGTAAGGAATCAGTTTGATAAGTGACAGAAGAATAAAGAGCAGTAGCTTTACTTGAAAAGAAATAAAAAGAACCTGAATACTCAGATAAGTAGCTTTCCAAATTATCAATGAAAGAGACATTAACCCCTTCCCAATAATCTAATCCCGCTCTTTTAAGCCAGCGATCATGAGTACTAAAACCAAGAGGTCTCACCATGATTAAATCACATCCTGTTACTGCACAGGTGCGGACAACATTGCCGGCGTTTTGAGGAATTTGAGGTTGATAAAGAATGACTTTCATAGAAATAAGAAAATTTTAGATGAACTTCTTGCAAGAGGTCCAATGATTAAAATAAAAAAGACTTTTTGGAGCTCCAAAAAGTCTTTGGCTTCTTTTGAAGAAGATGAAAAATTAACGAGGTGCGACTTGAGCCTTCGCTGGAGCTGTAGGCTTAGTTGTGTTATCAATAGGCAACTCTTCTTCATCTTCTAAAAATAATTCTTCGTCATCAGCATCGTCGTGATCGTCTAAGCCAGACTGAGAATTCTTATCTTTTCCTTCATCTGAATCTGCTTTGATGACTTCAATGTCAAAAATAAGCAATTCATTAGGTGGTAATTGACCTGTTGTACCATATCCTAAATCAGGATGAACATAAAGACGACGCTTTTCGCCTTCTTTCATTCCTGTAATTCCTTTGCTAAAGCCAGGAATTGTTTGGTCAAGAGGAATCGTGATAGGACCACCCATTTCTTCTGAAGTTCCAAATACTGTTCCATCTTGATATT
Organism: Parachlamydiaceae bacterium; assembly: GCA_044226925.1. GTDB lineage: Bacteria > Chlamydiota > Chlamydiia > Chlamydiales > Parachlamydiaceae > JANWJE01. The sequence goes on along the minus strand of JBGAGC010000001.1, from coordinate 43,109 downwards.
TACCAGTATAATGAATCTTTGGAGAAGAATGAGCACCAACAGTTGCTCCTGTTCCTTCTTTTAAAATAGAATATTGCAATTTGCTAGGGACAACTTCAACAACTCCAGCTGTTTGCTTATTTTTATCCATAAATTCGTTTGCAGCTTTGAGATTAGCAGAAGACATTTCTTTAAAGGCTTTCTCTTGAACTGCTGTCATCATCTCCTCATATTCTTTCTCACTTAGAGGAGCTGGTTGGCCAGCGGCGCCTTCGCGAATTCCTTTAATAATGCTGTCCAAATCAAACGATAAACCAGGAGATTGTAAATTGCGGCCAATAAAATGACCGAAAGCTTCTGAAAGCTTTTTCATGTCAATTTGTTGGTCTTTCTTATCTGCTTGGTTTTGATTAGTAGATGTAATTGTTGTGGTTGTTGTCGTGGAAGTACGATTATCAGTTTTGTCATCGCTCGTGCTAAATCTGTCATTCGCCTCTACGGCACAATATCCTAAAAATAGCCCAAGACTAGTTAAAGCTACTAATCGCGTCTTTTTTAACATAGATTGACCTCCGATTTAAAAAGGAAATATTACTGTAGGCTATCCTAACAATTAAGTCCAAGAAAATTGAGAATCTGGAACTCGGATTTCTAATTCTTTTAGCTGCTCATTCGATACCTTGGAAGGGCTCTCAAGCATTAGATCACTGGCTTTCTGCGTTTTAGGGAAAGCAATGACATCGCGGATATTTTCCGTTTGGGTTAAAATCATGACGATGCGGTCAAGGCCTAACGCAATTCCCAAATGAGGGGGAGTTCCATAGCTTAAAGCTTCAAGGAAAAAACCAAATTTTGCTTCTAGCTCTTCAGGTGTCAATTTTAAGCATTCAAAAATTTGTTGTTGAAGTTCACTATTGTGAATGCGCTGAGATCCCCCACCAATCTCATATCCATTCAATACAATGTCATATCCTGAAGAACGCATTTTTAAAGGTTCTGTTTTTAAAAGATGCAAATCTTCTAAATTGGGGGAAGTAAATGGATGGTGTTCACTTTGAAGCCGTCCTTCTTCTTCATTCCAGCTAAATAAAGGAAAATCTGTGACCCACAAAAATTCATAACGATGAGGGTCAATCAGCCCTCGATCACGGGCAATTTTTCTTCTTAAATGATCTAAGGCCTGATTAGTGCGAGCAGGCTGATCTGCAATCATAAACACTAAGTCGCCCGCTTCCATTTCCATTTCTTGGATTAATTGTTGCTGGACATCTTCTGGAAAAAATTTGACGATGCTAGAGCTTAGTCCTGTTTCTTGATATTTAATCCAAGCTAAACCTTTGATACCTAAGCGCCCCACAAATTCTGTATATTCATCAATGGCTTTACGTGAAAGATCTGCTCCTCCTTTCACACATAATCCCTTGACAATCCCGCCTTCTCGTAATTGATCAAGAAAAACAGAAAAGTTAGTTTGCTTAGCAATAGAATCCAATTGATGCAATTCCATGCCAAAACGTAAATCAGGACGATCACAGCCATATTTATCCATACAAACTTGATGGCTCACGCGTCGAAATGGTGTTGGAATGTCTAAATGGCAACAGACTTTGAACATCTTTTGAATAAGCCCTTCAATAATCGGCATTAAATCTTCAGGTGTTCCAAAACTCATTTCCATATCAATTTGCGTAAATTCAGGCTGACGATCAGCCCGTAAATCTTCATCGCGAAAACATTGCGCTATTTGAAAATAGCGGTCCATGCCCGACACCATCAAAAGTTGCTTGAAAATTTGGGGTGATTGAGGAAGGGCATAAAAGGTTCCTGGATAAATGCGCGAAGGAACAAGATAGTCTCGTGCTCCTTCTGGAGTTGATTTACCTAAAATAGGAGTCGAAATCTCAATAAATCCCTGTTGGTCCAAATATTGTCTCGTTGCCATCATGGCTTGATGACGTGTCACTAACTTTTTAGCCACATCTCCACGACGAATGTCTAAGTATCGGTATTTAAGGCGCAGCTCTTCATTCACATCAATTTGTTCATCACAAATAGAAAAAGGTGGAGTTTTAGCTTTAGATAAAATCTCTATTTCTGTGACGAGAACTTCAATTTCTCCAGTAGGAAGTTTCGGATTTGCCATGCCCTCTTCACGTGGAATGACTTTTCCTTTTATAGAGATGACCCACTCGCCTCGAAGTTTCTCTGCCTGTTGATGTGCTTCCGGGGTTTGAATAGGATCAAAAACAAGCTGAGTAATTCCAAAACGATCACGCAGATCAATAAAAATGAGGCCTCCATGATCCCTTCTGCGATTTACCCATCCTGATAAAGTGACAGAAGTATTAATATCTTCTCGACGTAATGCCCCACACGTGTGAGTTCTGCGATAATCAAACATAAGGCTCTTCCACTATTTTTTTTAACTGTTCTAAACGATGAACAACATGATCTGTCATTTCTTCAGTTTTTAATTGATTCAAGAAAGCATGGGCTTGATTTTGCGACTTCATTGGTAAAGATAATTCGTCCCATAATTGAACAAGCAACTTGCTTTTGGCTTCTAATTTTAATGTAGAAACAAGAGCAGGCAAAGAAATCTTGACTTTATGCCCTGTCGCCATTTCTTTTAATTCAACTTCTTGAGATTCTAGCTCTTGATCTCCAATCACAACAACATAAGTTGCTCCGATCTGACTAGCATATTGCAGAAGTTTTCCTACTTTTTTTCCACTAAAATCCATTTGGGAAGGAATTCCCTGTTGTCTTAAGGCGTGTAATAGCTCAAAGCAAGTTGTTTTAGCTTTCTCTCCCAAAGCAGCTAAGAAAAGGGTAGGATGTTCAGGAGCGGGCAATGGCACATGCTGATTAATCATCGTTTGAAGAATACGCTCAATTCCTGTTCCAAAACCAATTGAGGGTAAATCAGGACCTCCTAATGTCTGTAAAAGTCCATCATATCGACCGCCGCCGCCAATGCTGTTTTGGGCCCCTAGTTCACCAGCAACGACTTCAAAAACAGTTTTGTTGTAATAATCGAGTCCTCGTACAAGCAATGGATTGATTTGGTAAGGAATGCGCAGCACGTCGAGTAAACGCTTAAGATCTTCAAAGTGCATTCTCTCATCTTCACTCAAAAAATCTAAAATAGATGGAGCATGAGAAACAATGTCTCTATCTTGCGGATCTTTAGAGTCTAAAATGCGTAAAGGATTGGTCTCAAAACGGGCTTGGCTATCGGCAGAAAGAGATGAAAAATGAGGTGTTAAATAATCTTTTAAGGCCTGTCGAAAGGCTTGCCGACTCGCTTGATTTCCAATGGAATTAATAAAGAGTTTGAGATTTTTTAGTCCTAAACGTTGATAAAGGGTATATAACAGATCAATCAGCTCCGCATCTTGTTCAGCAGTCGAATTTCCTATGGCTTCTGCTCCAAATTGATGATGCTGGCGATAGCGGCCTGCTTGGGCACGCTCATAGCGGAACATAGAAGCAATATAGAAAAGCTTTTGAGAGGCGCCTGATTGATGTAAATGATGTTCAATAAAAGACCGCATAACAGGAGCTGTTCCTTCAGGTCGAAGCGAAAGCGAACGTCCACCTTTGTCTTCAAAAGTATACATTTCTTTAGAAACAATATCTGAGGTATCTCCCACGCTTCTTTGAAAAAGTTCAGTGCGTTCAAATAAAGGCGTTCGAATTTCTTGATAACCATAATCTCGAGCCGTTGTACGAATCACTTGTTCCACAAAAGCCCAAAGATAAGAACTTTTCCAAGTCTCTTGACTATCTGTGGGAATAATATCAAAAACCCCAGGTGGAATAAGGTATTTCATGCACGCTCCTCAAATTTAAGGGTGAGATAATAAATCATTATCCTGTTGACCTTTAGAACCGTTAAAGGTGATTTAATCGGTTCTTAGAGATACTCTCTTGGTGACAAAAAGAAGAATTATAAATTGAGGAGTGATATCAGTAAAGATATTTAAAGAATTCTTGTAAATTTCAATTGATATAAAATTATTTTATATTAAATTAATCAATAAATTAACTAATTATATGTTTTAATAAACCATTGCAAATATTTTAAAGTTTTAATTATCTTGAAAGAATTAGATTAAGATCTTCCTAATAGAAGCAATCGTTAATACCGGAGAGAATTCAAAAATTGGAATTTGGGCTGCGTGAAAGCCCAAATTCCAATTTTTGAGTTATCTGCTGAAAGGCTAACATCTATTTTTCTCATTGATCATGAAATGACTTTTAAATCCATCAAGCTATCAAGAAGTTAGCTTTTCATCCTTGATGAATTCTTAGAAGGAGTCAAAAACTTACTTAAATCAAATGTTTAGCAACTCAGAGACACAAACTCTTAAAGATTTAATCTCTTTTATATTTTACCTTCAGCGTGGCGTGTAACAGAGTCGCCAAGCGATTTACCAAGAAAAGGCAAAAGAGAAAGAAATTGATGTGGGTAGATAACATGATCATCAATGGCTGTCAGGATAAGCTTAGGGGTAATAATTTGATTGACTAGAAAATTGATCTCGTCTTTTGAGGGTAAATTCAGACATTCATTAAATAATTTTTCGTTGAGAATCTTAAATTCACCTTCTTTTTTTTGAGCAACAAGAATATGTGTAGAGCCTTGCTTAAACAAGAGTTCATAATGGATGACATTTTTATCTTTTTTAATGAGATCGATGACTGTTGCTCGTTCACGACGAAGACGAATATAGCCATCAACGATAGCTTCGAGAGATGGACAGGGGTCTTTTCCATAAGTTGGGCGTGTTAAGACGCGTAAGAGAGATGTATCTAAAGGAACTTCATAGTCTTTGACCTCTGCAAGAATATTACGTTGCTGGGCAGGTAATAGAATGCTGGATTCTACATAATCTGGTTCGATCAGACGGGCATCTAGGCAATAATTCATGGGCAGTCTTTTAATTATCTCTTCAAGTAAAGTTTCAAAAACTTTTGCAGCTTCTGAATGAACTTGTGAATTCAAAATTTTGTACCCTTTTTTTAATCCAGCTTTCAAGTCATCGACATTTAATGCTCCGTATGGCACTAATGTCGATTTTCCTGATGCCGTATTTCCACGTACACCAAGAATTCGATCTAGCTGATAAGAAAGCTGTCTAGCGCGAATAAAGATTGTTCCTATTTCCTTTGCATGTAATCCAGCACGCGTTGGATCCATATGTTTTAAACAAAAAGCTAAATCTTTTGTCTGCAATGTTTTGGTAAATATTTCATAAGATTTCTTTGATGGGGCCATCTCTAAAATCCGGGCTTTCAATTCATAACTAGAGCGCTGATACTGATGTTTATCTCTACTCGCTAAATTTAACAGAGTAATTGCATAGTCATAGAGCTTAACGATCTCAAGTATTTCAAGCGCGTTCTCTGGAGTTATACCTAAATTCTCAAGAGAAAGTTCCCCTTGCATATACTTGTAAATGTTTAAGACAAGAGGATTGTCAAATTGTTCTTCTTTCAATTGGGCAGGTTTTCTCGCTTGATGGATAACCATTCCTCGCTTCTGTAGATGCGAGACAATCTGAGCAAATAGTTTAAGATTTTGCTTATTCCAAGAGGAGAGTTCATTATTTTGTAAGTTTTGAATGCTGTGAATATTTCCATAAGCATTGCTATTAATGACTGCCATTGCTAATGACTGTCCGATCCACTTTTTGAAATTTCTTCGCCGATTTTCTGGTATAAGTTTGGTATCTACTGCCCAATCAATAAGTTTATCGGTAATAGGCATCTGCATCAGGGTGTTCATGTCAGATTCTGTAGGAATTTGCAGAGCGGATTGATACAGCTCTGATTCAAAGACGTGAAATAAACCATCTACTTTCATGGCAACAAGAGTTTGATCGTGATAAAGCTGATATTCTTTGATGACTGCCAAATGTTTTATTCTCGTAATATTTTGAGTGCGCAACTTGCGTAATTGAATATATTTCTTTAATATGACTGGAATTGCTGGCACTGGATCTCTATTATACTCAGAGCGGGAAAGAATGGCCATCATCACCTCAAATGCTGTGATATCCCAATCCAAAATGGTGATGCCTTCATTTGATTCTTTCTTGATATCTTTACATAAGCTTTCATCAATTCTAACCCATTCAGTTTGCCTTTGGATGCTACAATACATTTCCATGTAATCACGAATTGCTTTTGTAAATTCCTCGATGTGTTTAAGACTTTGTTTTCTTGTCCGCAGTCCAAAAAAGCTATTGTTATCTACCGACTCACTGATGGATTTTCCTGAATTCTTAATTTCACGACATAATTCAATAAACTCATTTTGAAATTCTTCAAACATTTCCTTGAGATTTTTTGAGTCTTCCTCTAGATCTCCGATTTGTTCAACAAATTGAAAGCCATTCGTTTTGACATAGGTGACAAATATTTTGCGTTGATCTACTCCTACTTCTATGGATAACAGAAGCTTGTCGTCCTCATCAACACCTTCAAATTTTTTATAAGTGAATTTTTTTCGAGCAGCAGCAAATGATCCATCTTTGATAGCAACACTTAGAGACTTATTTAAAGCATTTATTGTTCCAAGAGTTGCTGCAACCTCGGTGATGTGATCATCGCAAATCTTTGCCATTCTTTCTTGATCTGCAGGATGATTTCCGAGCTGTTCTACAAAAATTTCTCGATTATTTTTGGTATCAAAGAAGTGAGCAGAAACTTGATGATTTTCTACAACAATGTAATCCGTTAAAACTGAAACCCCCTCGTCTGTGATTTCGATTTCTTTATAAGCATTAATAGGAGGCGTCATCATATAGGCACCATAAAATGAGTTTTTGTATGAAAAGATTGTTGATATTTGCGATGAATCCACAGACCATAGGCTATTCCCAGCAAACAAAGCAGAGTGCTAGCCAAGAAGGTGATGAATGCATCAGAATAGATAAAAAGCAAATAGCCTAAAAATGGACATATGCATCCTCGTATTCCAATAAACGCAAGATTTAAGCTTGAATAAATCGTACTTTCATCAGGTCCTGAGAAAAATGGTCCTGATAAATTCCAGCTCATTTCGCAGCCAGCCTGCATCGTTCCATAGAAAAGATAAGCAAGATATAACCACCAAGTTTCTCGATTCGCAGCTATAATGAAGACGAAAAATAAGCAAGAAAAGACATTGATGAGGCAGTTTAAATGATACAGAGATGTATGTAGGGAAATTTTTGCCCAATAAGGGGATGCTAGAATAAAGGAAATTCCTTTACAGAAACTGAATGCCATCCCTAATTGCGTATAGGATAAGTTTAAATTCTCTTTAAAATAGACAGGAAGAATCGCTTGAGAAGCAATAATTCCAGCGCCTCCAAGAAAAAATAAGAGCTGATAATGAAGAAAGGTTGGTTTCTCTTTTAACAAAGTCCACCCCTTTATCAGAGGATTTTGAAAAGGCTTGGCACTCTTCTTTTTGTCATCTGTCTTAATAAACAAAATAAGAGCCATATTGAATAACTGTAAAAAGGCAAATCCCATAAATAAATAACGCCACACATTCTCATCGCGATCCATCAAAGAACAAATGAGAAGAGGAAGTAAAATGCTTATTAAATAATAGATAGAGGTTCCATGTGAAATGACTTTGCTAAGAGCAGGAGCGTCTAGGCTGCTTTTCAATACCTCAATCCAAGCAGGATAAACAGCCCGCGTCGTGATCATAAAGAGAGTGTAAGTTCCAATATAGAACCAAAGATTTTCAACAAAAGGATAAAAAAAACAAAGCGAGCAACCGACAAGATTATTGATGAGAAGATAAAGAGGAATTCGTTGAGGATGATCCAGAACAAATGAATTGGCATAGAAAGCAAAAAAGGAACTAATAGGTTTAATACATGCAATGAGAGTCAATTGATAAGGCAAGGCTTCAAGATTCTTACTTAGAATAAATACGAAGAGCGTAAACAGTATTTCCAATGGGCTATAAAAAATACGATTAGCTAAAAATAAGGCTTTGGGAGAAGGCATGTTTTTCTATTCTAAGGTGAATTGGTCTAGGAATAACTGTGCTGTTCTAGAGAGTCTAACTCCCTTATTGTAGATAGCGCAGATCTCGTATTCAAAACTAGGTGTTTCGAGAGGGTGGATTTCTATATTTGGATAGCGATTATTGGAAACAATATAATCAGGAAAAAAACCGACCCCAATATTTAATTGGGTAAAACGAGCGGTTAGCTCCCATCCAGCAATTGCATCTTGAATGGGCTGTTGATACCCTTTTTCTTCTAAAAACTCTTTCAATTCTTTCACATATAAGGAATCCTCATCATCGATAAAAACCCCTTGATGAATCAGATCAGCAGGAGCCTCTTTAGCTTGGTAAAGATGAAGCTTTCCTTTTTTAAGAAGCTTTTTTTCAAATTGATCAAAATTATGATCATAAACAACGATCGCAAACTCAGCTTCTTCTCGTTTTAAAGCAGTCCGAATTAAATTTAATCCGCCCATTCTAAATTTGAAATTTAAGAAAGGTAAGCTTTGTCTGATTTTTTTGTAGGAAGGAGCAATAAATGACATGCCAAGACTTTTTGTCGTCACGAACTTTAAAGATCCCGAAGAGTGTTGCTTTGTCTGATTGACCTTTTCGAAGGTCTCTTGGACAGTTTTAAATATAAGGCGAGCTTGCTCGAAAACAGCTTGGCCTTCCTCAGTCACCTGCAATTTTTGGCGGTTATGAAAAACAAGCTGTACACCGAAAATAGCTTCTAATTTAGTGATCGCCTGGCTGATGGCCGACTGGCTGATATAATTCATTTTTGCAGCTTCAGAAATACTTTCATAGACAACTGCATCAGTAAAATATTTGAGATGTATTAAATTTATTGTAGGGTTCATTTTCAATAATTTATGACATATGATCATAATTGTCAACATGTTGCGGTAAAGAGGACTGTGAGTACCTATCTTTTCTTGCTTAAGATTTTCTTAAGCTTTCCTTCAATTTTATTAAATTTACTTAAATCAATTAGTTGATCCAATATTTTACGTAATAAATCAAACACAGTTTTTAAAATGTGAAACAATTTTAAATTAATGCAGAAAAATAAAATAAAATTAAACAAATACACAGTTTTTAAATATTAATTTTTCTGTTTTTACAATCAATTACTTAGAGGTTAATTTAATATGCAGGTGAACGGGTTATATACCATTACAAATCAAGAAGGTTGGCGAATTAGAGCACTATTTCATCAAAATGAAATCCCGAAGGTTGAAATGACCGATCCAGATAATAGACTTTGTATCAAGGAGCGTATCGAAATCATTTGGAAACGAAAAGATGTTGACTATTCTATTGGAGTGAATAGTTTATTTGAGCGAGAGATCAAGAGACTTTCAGCTGAAGGGAATACGTTCGGTTTTTATGTTGAGACTCATGAGGATTCACTAGTCATTACTTTTGGTAGCGAGGAGGATTCTGCAAAGGAAGAGTTTTCGATAGGACGTCAAATGGGCATGGCTAGCGGGGTGCTCATGGCAACTGTAGGACTTGGTTTAAAATTTTTCAAAGCTCCCACTGTTGTGTCAAATGCAGTTTTTGGCCTTGGAGTTCAAATGACGGTTTTCTCTTATAATACAAATAATAAAAATTTTAATAAAAATAGTTATGGAAATGAAATGGCAAAGGGAGTGGTCTCGAATGTTGTAGGAGGACTCGCATCAACATTTGCAGCGACTAAGCTTGTAGCAACTACCGGAAGTAAACTTTTGGCTCAAATAATTTCTCAAGGAGGTGCAAGTGCGACATGCAATGGTGTTTACCAAATAATGGAAGGAAAAGAAATCAATTTTCAACATATGGCCTTGGCTGGAATTTCAGGGAGTGTGGGAACTGTTGCGAGTGAGGGAGTGGCAAAAGCTTTGCCGAATGGAAAAGATATCATAAATATTGTTGTGAAAGGAGGTGTTAAAGGGGCGACTGGTTCTGGAACAAGTTGCATTGTGGATAATTATTTACATGATAAGAATTTAAAAGAAAACTTTCTTCAAACAGTTTTAGTTGGAAGTGTGGTAGGAGCCACAATGGCTGTATCAGATGAATTCAAGCAATCAAATTCAAACAAAAGTCGTGAGGATTCAAAGGACTTTAAATTATGTCCAGAGCTTGCTAAAGAACAAGAATTACTCAATCAAAAAGAACAAGAACTTGCAAAATTAGAAAAGGATCTTTCTACTTTTGAGAGCGATGTAAGCCAGAAGGAAAAGGCTTATCAAAAAGGTTTAAAACAATACGAAAGTCTTGCAAAGGATCAAATTGCATCAGGTTTACATGATGGAGATCGTTCGAGAAGAGATGATAAAAATCCTCAGGCAACAGTACAAGCATTAGCATCAGGTCAAAAAGTGACTTTTAAATCCGGAAAAACGAAGGTAAGACTACAACTTTCTCCACTCGAAAATCCTCAGCGGGCTCAGGATATCTTGAAAACAAAAAAAAGCGAATATCAACAAGCCTATTCAAATTATCAACAAGAAATTAAGCTGCATCAACTAAAAGTACAAGTGTTGAATCAACCTTCTGTTGTAAAAATTGCCCCATCTAATGAAGAAAATGATTTCTCATGTTTGACTCAACTTCAATCTAGCGTAATCCCACAAAATGAGCCTTTAAATGAACCTCTTGTACAAATCATACCACAAAATGAGCCATTAGAAGAGTATCCTGTAATCAATGAACGTAGATTGAAAATCATAAAAGCCATAGAAATAAGCGAAAAACATCTCGAAAAATTACAAAAGCAAAAAAATTCTTGTAAATCAGGCAAAGGCGGGCGAATGAAAAAAGCAAATCTTTCTAATCAAATTGAATTATTTCAAGATCGATTAGTAAGACTCAAAGAAGTTCTTCACAACACTTAAATATCAATAATTTAATCTATAGAAACATCTACTAAGAACCTGTTAAATCACTTCTAATTGTTTGAATTTGAATTCTTTTCTCCTAGAAGGAACTCTTGATCCTTAAATTTAATATTGCCTAGGAATCAAGAGCTGCTTCTAGGAGAAAAGAATTCAAATTCAAACAATTAGAAGTGATTTAACAGGCTTTAAATGCTGCATCTTGCTTGAGTAATTAAGTCTCTTTACAAGAAATTAATTTAAAATTTAATACTCTTACCCTATTAATAATTGAAATTATATTTAGAATTATGTATTATAATAGTATAATTTTATCGATTTAAATTTGTTAAAGGACTTAGTTATGTCTGTACCCCCAATTAAAGGGACTCAACATCAAGATTTACCTCCTTCTTTTCTGGAGTCAGTAGGAAAAGGGTTGGGATATATTTGGAAAAAAGTTTCAAGTGTTCCTTATAAAATTTATATATTGATTAGCCGAATAAAAGGGGTTTCTGACGAGAAATTAAAAACCGAGTCTCAACAGCCTCTTCCTCCTGCAAAAGTTGAAGGATCTTCTCTCCAAAAGAATCCAAAGCCACAAACTTCCTCAAAAGACAATCCAAAAGCACAAGTTCCTACAAAAGCAAAAGTAGAGAAAGCAAAAGTAGAGTCAGATGATCTAGATTTGGGTATTAGTTCTTTGTTTGAAAATGAATTTTTGAATCCAAATAAGTCAAAAACTGTCAAAAATCCAGACAAACCAAAAATTGACAAAAAACAGGGACCAACTCTTTCTAATGTAACGCAAAAAGACAAGGGCGGGCCAAGTGATATAAGCCAATTAGATGTTCTAAATAATCTTGGGGCAACAGGAGTTCCTGCTAAAGCAATGCCGGGTCAAACTTCAAAACATCAACAGAAACCAGTAGTTCCCGCAACACAACCAAAGTCAGCACAAGCTTTAAAAGTGCAGCAGAATCAGCAAGAAATGTTAGATATGGCTAAAAACTTTGTTGCTACTGCTAAACAGATGCTGCAAGTCAAAGAAAAGCCTGCTACGCTATCGGAGTACTCGCAGCTAGTTAAAAAGCTAATTCCTGAAATAGAAGTATTATCGAGTTCTATTAGTTCTTTTCCAAAGAACTCTCAAGCTTATAACTTAATCCAAAAAACACTTGAAGAAGTCAGTCAAAGGATTGTAGCGCCAGCTGAAGAAGCGATTCGAAATATTAAAAAACCTGTTACGATAGCAGATCACTTAAAAGCGGTAGAAAAGTTAGATGATTATTTAGAGGTCTTGAAAGTGCCTATTGCTAGGTTACAAAAAGGTTCAACTTCTCATGGAATAGTGCAGAAAACTATTACGCATTTAGAGGCTAAAATGCATACATGGGAGGCTGCTTTGTGTACAGATGTGAGTACTGTTTATGAGCCTAATGAGGACATTCCAGGTATCGGAGACTGTATGTTTGAATCTATGGCAGCTGCACGTGCAAAAAAATATAATCAAAGCACGTATCGTAAATTGGTTAAAAAGCACCTAACTGAAATTGAGCAAAAGTTTCGTCAATCGGAAAAAGAACTCCTTGAATTTGAGAAAAAAGTAACCGAGGAAAAAAAACTTCTTAAAGATGCGAAACAAATTCAAGAATATGAGAATAAAATAAAAGAAGAAAGAAAGCGTCTTGAAGATGCAAAAAAGATTAATGAAGAGCCATATAAAACAAACATCATGGCAATTCAAGATTTCATTAACAATGAGAAGCACCAAGCTTCGTTTTTGAGGCAATTTACCAACTATGAAAAAGCTCAAGGTGGGCGAAAAGCTTGGGAAGCAAGGTTAGAAAAAGAATTAAAACGAAAGCCTTCTTTGATTGACTTATACTGTGATTGTTTAACTAATCCAAAAAATCACATGTGGGGGGGACATATCGAACTTTCTGCCCTTTCAGAAATCATGACTTCCCCTATCGTTGTTTTTACTTCTTTTGATTACAGCGATGATTGGACTTTAAACGGAGTGTATGGTAGACAGTTTTTAGATAATCCAAAGTATCCACCTCTTCTTTTATATTATGTCGGTGGAAACCACTATCAGAACTTAATTCCCAAATGAAATAAATCAATCGCTGTGTCTTTAATAGATTTTTAGAAATAGTTATTGATAAAATAATTTAATTAATAGGTTATACTCGGAGCATAAATGTTTTCGTCTGTCTCATCTTATTTCAAATTTAATATTTCTCAGCAGTTTTCATCCGTGATGCAAGTGATGAATAAAAAAGGTGAAGATAGACAAAACCATGAAGCAATCATGTCTTTTGTTGTTTTAAGCAATAAGGAGAGCAAGGCCCAACAACATGTGCTTCCCATTCATCTCAGCCAATTTATCACTTCTTTTCAACGAAATTTGAGTGAAAATTTTTTAGCGGCTGAAAACTTGTTGAAGAAAAAATGGTCAGACTTTAATTCTCTTTGTCGATCATTTGAGGATTCTGCCATTGCTTCTGCTTTGACAACTTCCCAAATTACTTATCTGTTTTTCGATGGATTATGCATGGGCACAAGCATTGAATATTTGGGGAAATTTTTTAAAAACCGGTTGCCTTTATCATCATCAACATCTCCTTTTCCCGTGAGTTCAAAGCCTTATGTAACGACTGAGGGTAATGCTCAATTTTATCGTTTTATTCTTGATGCGGATTGTGTAGAAAAGCAAACTTCTCGTTTCCGTTTCATGCAAATTGCTTATAAAGTAGCATATGCTCTGAATAAAACGAATCTAAAGTCGCGAGAAATTATTCCTGAAGGCATATTGAGAAAAAATAAATTAGAAATTACAAAACGCATTCCCGATCCAGAAATTACAAAAACACTTGCATTCCCAATCAAAGATCTTGTGCCTGAACTAAAAAAGTTGATTTCTTCAGATAACACAAAAGCTTATCTTTTAGCGATGGGAGGCTCTTCTAGCAGCACGAATCATGTCCTAACCTTGTATCTTCATGAGCCTTTTCATTTTGTCGATCCAAGCAATGGAATAGGGTTTGCATCTAATAAAGAAGATTTAATTTTATTTCTTGCTAGCTATATAGATGAAAAGTTTCCAAAATATTCTGCATTTAGCATTTTGGAATTAAAATCGCTAGATCACATGATGGAAAATAAAGGCAATCCTAAGCTGAAAAATAAACAAAATCAGCCTTTAATTTTAGCTTAGATCTTTCAAAATAGGCGATCGCGTTATTGTTCACCGCTTCTTAAGAGGTGAAATACTGACTCTTTTAATTGGAATTCTCTGTTTCCGCTTCTGATTCTTCAGTCTTTGTCTTTGTCTGCAACTTCTTCAATGTCAGATTGTGGAGAAGCTATAAGCGTTTCAAATTCTTCCAGAAAAAAGTCTCTCTCTTCTGATTTGATTAATCGTTCTTGGTTGAGAATATCTTGTAGCACATCTTTATCTTCTGCTTTGACTAAAGAGTGTTTTTTTGAGGATAATAAATATTTTTCAAGTTGTTCTAGGAGTTGATTGCGCAGTAAATTTTGATATTTGATGAGATCTTGTGGATCTTTGATATAATCAAAATTCAGCCAAGTGCAGGCAATATGAATAAAGTTGTCAAGTTCTGTTAATGATTTACTATTTTCAATTTGAGTTAAAAGGGTTTCCATATTTTGTTGACAGTTTTCGTCAATAATGGCCATCGATTGATCTTCTTGCTGAATTATTTGATCTAGATGCAATTCCTTCATAAAAGCTAAAAATTCATGAATGGGAAGATCTTCATATTGGTGATAAAGATTATCAATAGCATCTTTTAATATCTGCTTATGCTTGGCATTCGCCATTAGATAAGAATGAGACAAATTCTGAAATTCAATTTGAAATTGGGGTCGCGGTGTTTGCATTTCTTGATTGACAAGTGAAAATAAAGCGGAAATAAGAGACTTCAATTCATTTTCACGTGCAGTGATCAGCAGTTGAAGTTGAATATAGATGGGATGATTGTGATCCACTCCAAAATTTTCCGCATTTTTCTTATTTAAATCTTCTTTAACATTTCCTTCACCAGGTGCTTGGAATGCAATCATTTCACTTTCTTTTTCTTTTGCTAAAGAAGAATCCTTCCATTCTTCTTCTTCTTTAAGCAAATGAACTTGGTGAATTCTTCCTTGAGCATTAAAAAGAAGGTAGCCAAAAAGAAGCTTTTCAGAAGGGGCAAACATCAGCAATCCTTGTCGTGCTGAAAGTGCTGATTTCTTCCCTTGATCTGAATACAAAATAAAATGGTTCAACCAATTAAGGCTTTCAACCTCTTGCTTTAGATTTGCAACTTCTTGACTTGATCCTTTTAAAGTTGATAAAGTAATCGCCTTTTGTACCAAATTTTGCCCTAATCGATAATAACGCGGTGCATTATAGATTAAATTTTCAGCTCCGGGTCTAACCCAAGCCAGGTTCTTAGGCGGTGCAAAATCGAAGTGGCCTGATTCATTGGCTAAATTTGAGAGTCCAATCAAGCCTCCTTGCTTAACTAAATTGGTAATCTCTCTTCCATTAGGTCCATCCAAAGGATCAGAATTAGCCAATAAACGATTAACGCTCCTGACATCTTTTAATGTGCGTAATTCCATTAAATGCGAATCCACCACAATGATGGATTTAGGAACGAGCCAATATAGAAGGCTAGGAGCGGGTTGCGCAATCAATAAAAAATGAGATAAATCACTGCTTGTATAAATACGCAAACTATAGGGACAACAGTTGAATTGGCCCTGAGCATCAATTTGAGAGGCATAGGAAGAACTATCTTGCAATATGGCTTGTAAGTTCGCCTTTAAAAAATCAACATCCGACCAATTCTGATTATGCGGTTTCGAATGGCTTAATTGAGCATGAGTCAGAGCCATCGCAATATCTGCGACCGCTTGAGCCACTTTTGTTTCTTGCGCTTCTGTTTTATCACTGACGCTAAAATAAATAATTGTCCCAATAGCTCCCGAAATAGCAAGTAAAGAGAAAATAAATAATAAAATCCACTTCCAAGCTTGATAAAGATGGCTGGGTTCAGTTGAATTGGTAAAGGGATCGTCTCCTTGCTTGAGCGGATCGTCATCTAATTCACGTAAATAATCATCTTTTAAACTTGTCGTCTTTTTCCGCTCGACAGGAGCTTTTTGAACTTTTGATTCAATCAATGAAGGAGAAGAGATAGGCTTTTGAGGAATGTCCTGCAAAGTCTCCATCTCTTTTAAATACATATCGATAGATACTTTTTGTATGTCCTCTTCTTTTAAAATTTCCACCTCTTGTTCAAAAGGTAAAGAAAAGGAAGGAAAATAAAAATTATCTGAGGAGGGAACAGTAGCAGCTACTTGAACAGCCTCTTCTTGCTTCTTCATTTTGTTTTCTAACAGTGATGCAATAGCTTCCTTTTTTGCTTCATCAGTTTCTATCGAAGAGTTTAAGTTTTCAAAAAGAATAGTCGTTTGATGAATAACAATGATATCTCCCGAATTCAATAGCTTCTTACCAAAAGGATGTCCATTAACTGATACAAAGGGATCATTGGCAGAATTAATCAGAATAGGAAAACCATTTTGCTCAATAATTTTAAGGTGAATAGGTTGAATTTCTGCGCCGGAAAGAAGAAGATCTACTTGAGTCGGATCAGAACCCAATAAAATGGTAGACTTATTAAATAAATGGATTTCTGGATCTGAGGGAGCATTAAGAGTAAGCCGGATCATGTGAAAAAGTCTAAAACCTTAATGTTTCTATTTCAAACGTTTCTAACAGATTAAGGAGCCTGTCGTCAATAGAATTTCAATCTTGTTTTTAACAAATTTTTTATCTTCGAATGAATAAGATTCAAAGAATTCTAAATAAAATTTGCTTTAGTTGACATGAATCCTATCAAAAAGGTCATTAAATCTCACATTCAACCCCTGTGAGACTGAAGCAATGCTTATCTTTCCAACTCTCTCCTCGATTAAATAGGCAAGACTTTAAAGCTCTTCTATGCAACCGGAGCTTTCTTGCCAAATTTTCTACATTTTTATCAATTGTAAAATATCCTTTAGAAGCCAAATATCTATATTAAATGTAAATAAATTATTTTAAATTCTGTGTGCTTTTTTTATGTAAACATTTTTGATTTTAATTATGAGTTATACTAAAACAATTCTCATTTATAGTCACGGTTTCAAAATTTTAATGAAATCTTTAATCATTCGTATAGTGATTTAAAATTATCATTATTTTTTTAATTTATTGAATTTAATTGTTGCTTTGGAATTGTTTTTAAAATTATAATATCATTTTTATTTGATTAAGTCTTAAATATCAACAAGTTAAACTATAATTTTGAATGTTATAATCTATAAGGTTGATCTAATGAAAGACGGGCACAGCGGAAAAATCTTGACAGAATCTGACTTTTCCTTTCTATTTTCTATTTTTTGAAAGAAAGGGATTAGCTCATTTTGTTGCTAAATTTTTTCTGTCTGTCCTATGATTTATCAACAATAAAAGCGGTTTGCAAAGTAGGTGCCTCTAGGTGTAAAGTGGTTAAAGGGATCAAGTCAATTAAATGCTTGATTTAGAAGCAAGTGAGGAATTTGATTTTGGTTGCTCAACGAGTCAGTATTCCGCATTAAGACCGATTTCATTTAGAACGTATTTAAAAAGCTTTAATAAGACACTAAATGTCATAAAGCCCTATTGAGTCTATCGCAATTGGAATAGAAATTAAGGAGAACACATGTGAATAAATTGCTAGCGTTTCTGCAACCAGCTCCTCATATTCCTGAGATTAAAGATAAAGAGCTTATAAAAGCTGATTATAAGTATTGGCGTATTCGGATTCTATACTCCATGTTTATTGGTTATGCTTTTTATTACTTTACAAGAAAAAGTTTTACTTTTGCGATGCCTGGGCTCATTCAAGATCTGGGCTTTGACAAAAGCCAATTGGGAATTTTAGGTAGTATTCTGTCCATTACTTATGGAGTGAGTAAGTTTGCAAGCGGGATAATCGGCGACCGTACGAACCCTCGTTATATGATGGCGATAGGGTTAATGCTTACAGGCGTCTGTAATATTTGCTTCGGACTTTCTTCTTCTATTTTTTTCTTTGCAGTTTTTTGGGGCTTAAATGGTTGGTTTCAAGGGTGGGGTTGGCCTCCTTGCGCTCGCTTTTTAACTCAATGGTACTCGCATTCCGAGCGCGGATCTTGGTGGTCGACTTGGAATGTTTCCCATAATGTGGGAGGTTTTCTGATCCCTTGGGTTGCAGGTGTTGCATTGCAATATTTCGGCTGGCGTTATGCCATGTATATTCCCGGAGTATTATGTATTTTAGTTGGATTCTTTTTAATTAATCGTTTACGCGATACTCCTCAATCTCTCGGTCTTCCTCCCATCGAAAAATATCGCAATGACTATGTTGACAAAGTAGAAGCGGAAGGAAGTGAGAAAGATCTTTCATCAAAAAGAATTTTAGTCGATTACGTTTTAAAAAATCCTTATATTTGGCTACTCGCAATTGCTTATTTCTTTGTTTATGCTGTGAGAACTGGAATTAATGATTGGACAGCGCTTTTTCTTGTTGAATCAAAAGGATATAGTAGTATTGGAGCTAATGGATGCGTTTCCCTTTTTGAAGTGGGAGGATTCTTTGGCAGTCTAGCGGCGGGTTGGTCTTCGGATCGCCTCTTTAATGCGAAGCGTGGCCCTATCAATGTTTTATTTGCTATGGGCATGTTCATTTTCATTGGGTTATTTTGGCTAGTTCCACAAGGTTATACCTGGATAGACTCAGCCCTCATGTTTTGCATCGGATTTGCCATTTTCGGCCCACAAATGATGATTGGTTTGGCTGCTGCAGAGCTTTCTCATAAAAAAGCAGCCGCTAGTTCAACTGGTTTTGTAGGTTTCTTTGCCTATATTGGAGCCGCTTTTGCAGGATATCCACTGGGTTCTATTACGCAAGGCTTAGGATGGGAAGGATTCTATTGGGCTCTATTAGCGTGCTGTGTCATTTCAACTCTTCTGCTTATTCCGCTTTGGTCAATTACAGCAACAACAATACGCCCCAAATTTCAAAAAGATTCTTCGCAATCTCTTCATGTAGAACCTAAGGCTGCAAGAACTTAATCACAACTTAAAGTTGCGATAAATCGCAAATCAAAGCATAAAAGATCAATGCTTTGATTTGCGAAATTTTACATCAACTTTTCCAACAATTCCTTCATACCAATAAATCAATTTTTTGCTATTTGTTTTGCTGCAAGTAATGAAGATAGAAAGATTAAAAGCCATCCATCTCATGCATGATGAGTTTTTCTGATTCTACCGTCAGGCTCTTGAGGCTAGTAAAAGAACGAAGAATGTTTCACGACCCAGCTTTCATAAGAAAAATTAGGCTTGCGAGTTTAAAAAATTTTAAACCGATTCATGATAACGATATTTAAAAATATAAAAGGAGTTAAATAGCAATGATTTATGTTTTTAAAATCTTTCGCTCTCTTTTCATTGCTTATCAAGAGATAAATTGCAAATGAAGGTTGCATGAAATAGGACGTGGAAGTAAGTCCGATTTTTGCTATTTTAAGAGCAAGTCTATAAAGAAAGCGTGATATCCCTCAATTTAAGCCAACTATGTCTCAATTTGTTCACCTGAGAGCTCATTCTCAATATTCTATTCTAGATGCTTCTGCTTCACCTCAAGATTTAGTTGAAAAAGCTGCCCAAAATGGGATGTTTGCTTTAGCGTTAACTGATCATGGCAATTTATTTGGAGTAGTAGATTTTTATAAAGCCTGTAAAGAGGCTAAGGTAAAGCCTATTTTAGGATGCGAATTATATGTTGCTCCTCAATCGCGTCTGAATAAAACAAAATTGCCTGGCATGCGGGCGGCTTATCATCTTCCTTTATTGGCAAAGAATAAGCAGGGATATCGCCATCTATGCAAGCTTTCATCTGTTGGGTATTTAGAGGGATTCTATTACTATCCGCGTGTTGATTACGATCTTCTCGCACAATATCGCGAGGGGTTGATTTGCTTAGATGGGAGTTTAGGGACTCGCTTAGCGCATGAAATTCTGCATGGAACATCAGAAAGCGTACAAGCGCATCTAGCAGCTTATCGAGAGCTCTTTGGCCAAGATTATTATTTAGACTTACAACGGCACAACATGTTGTCTGAAGATATTCAGACAGATGGGTTATCTCAAGAATCTTGGCTCATTCAACAATATCAAGATTACATTCAGCGACAACAAAAGGTCAATGACGCTTTAATTGCTTTAAGTCGACAACACGGTATACCTCTTGTTGCAACGAATGATGTCCATTATATTGAGCGTGAAGATTGGCGTGCGCACGAAATCTTACTCAATATTCAATCAGGAGAGCCATGTGAGATTTGGGAAAAAGATGCTTATGGTAATCCTAAATTTCGTTTGCCTAATCCAAAAAGGCAAACCTATCCTTCTCATGAATATTATTTTAAGTCTTCTCAGCAGATGGGGGAGTTATTTGCTGATATACCAGAAGCTCTTCAGCAGACTGTTCAAATTGCTGAACAATGCTACGTGGAAATTGATTTTAAGACGAAGCATTATCCTGTTTATTTGCCGCCTGGTTTAGATACACAGAATTTTACTAAGGAAGAGCAAAGTCAAGCTGTTGAAAAGTTTCTTTGGCAATTATGTGAAGAAGGAATTCCACAGCGTTATACTCCAGAGCGTCTCGCAAAGGTAAAAGAAATTTATCCAGATCGCGAACCTTTACAAATTGTAAGGGAGCGTTTGGAATATGAAATGAGCATTATCGTTCCTAAAGGAATGAGTGATTATCTGTTGATTGTTTGGGACTTTATTAACTGGGCAAAAAGAAATTGTATTCCTATGGGCCCAGGACGTGGATCCGGAGCTGGATCTATTGTCTTATATTTAATTGGAATCACAGATATTGAACCTCTGCGCTTTCATTTATTCTTTGAGCGCTTTATTAATCCTGAGCGTATTTCCTACCCTGATATTGACGTTGATATTTGCATGGACCGTAGGGGAGATGTCATCAGCTACACATTGCAGAAATATGGCAAGGATAATGTTGCTCAAATTATTACCTTTGGTACCATGAAAGCCAAAATGGCTTTAAAAGACGTTGGCAGAGTTCTGAGTGTTCCTTTGTCAAAAGTTAATGATATTGCTAAATTAATTCCTGAAGATCTCAATATTACACTCGAAAAAGCTCTTGAAAAAGACTACGATTTAAAAACACTTTATGAAACAGATGAAGAAGTTGCTCGTCTAATTGACCTAGCCCGCAAACTAGAAGGTTCTATTCGCAATACAGGAATCCATGCAGCGGGTATTATTATTAGCGGTTCTCCACTCACAGACCTCATCCCGATTTGTAATTCTAAAGATTCTGATATGCCCGTGACTCAGTTTTCAATGAAACCTGTGGAAGCGGTAGGAATGTTGAAAGTGGACTTTTTAGGTCTTAAAACCTTAACAGCTATTCAAATTTGTGTTGATTCTATTTATGCCAGTACAGGGCGGAAAATTGATTGGATCAATCTTCCATTGGACGATAAACCTACCTTTGATTTGCTTAATCAAGGTAAAACAATGGGGATCTTCCAACTAGAATCGGGTGGAATGCAAGATTTGGCGCGCCAGCTGCATTTGGATCGATTTGAAGAAATTATTGCCGTAGGCGCTTTGTATCGTCCAGGCCCAATGGATATGATTCCATCTTTTATCAACCGTAAACATGGACGAGAGCCCATTGAATACGATCATATTTGGATGAAAGACATTCTTGCTGAGACCTATGGAATTATGGTTTATCAAGAGCAAGTCATGCAGATTGCAAGTAAACTGGCCAACTTTTCGCTTGGTGAAGGTGATGTTTTGCGTCGCGCCATGGGCAAGAAAGACATGGATCAAATGGCGAAGCAACGAGAAAAATTTCGCCAAGGAGCTTTACAAAATCAAATTGATGAAGAAACGTCAATGCTGATTTTTGATAAAATGGAAAAATTTGCTGCTTATGGATTTAATAAGTCTCATGCGGCTGCCTATGGATATTTATCTTATGTCACAGCCTACTTGAAAGCTAACTATCCACGCGAGTGGATGGCGTCTTTAATGACCTGCGATCGCGATGATCTCACAAAAGTGGCGAAATTCATTCGAGAATGCCAAAGCATGGGAATTCCGATGCTGCCTCCAGATGTCAATGAAGCAGGAGATGCTTTCCAAGCAACCAAGCAGGGAATCCGCTTTGCCATTACAGGAATTAAAGGCGTCGGATCAGGCGTTGTAGAAGCTATTGTCCAAGAACGTCAGCGTAATGGTTCTTTTAAAAGCTTCTATGAATTCATGAAACGCATTGATACCAAAAGAGTTGGTAAAAAAGCGATTGAAAGCTTAGCCGAAGCGGGCTGTTTTGATTTTACGGGCTGGTCCCGCGATGCTTTGTTGCTTAGCATCGATCCTGTGTATGAGGCTGTTTCTAAAGAGCAAAAAGAGCAAGCATTGGGGATTATGTCTCTTTTTTCTTTAATGGGAGATAACAATGAGGCTCGTTTTAGCAAGCCTCCTCAAGTGAAACATAAAACTTCACACCAAGATGTACTAAGAAAGGAAAAAGCATTATTAGGCTTTTTCTTAACAGGTCATCCTATGGACGAATATCAACACATCTTGCAACGCTTGTCTTGCATTCCTCTAAGACGTTTAGATCAAATGGACCATGACGCTGTTTTCCGCTCTGCTTTTATTGTAGAATCAGTTCAAGTTCGCATTGCATCTAAATCTCAAAAGAAATTTGCGATTTTGACAATTAGTGACGGAATTGAACGCCAGGAGCTTCCCGTTTGGGCAGATCTCTACGAAGAAAAAAGTCACCTTTTAAAAGAAAATCAATTGCTCTACGCTGTCTTGCAAGTGGATAAAAAAGGTGAAGAATTGCGCCTTTCATGTCGCTGGTTGGATGATTTGACAAAAGCAGATGAAAGCATGATTGAAGCTTGTGATAAAGCTTATGATAAAGCGAAACATCATATTAATCGCATGTCGCAAGCCAAGCAAGCAGCTCCAAAAGCAGCTGGATCTGCTCCTACTGAAAAAACAAAATCTTCCTCAAATAAAGAAAAAGAGCAAACTGTTATGAAAGCCTTATCTATCAAACTTGATATCAACCGCACACGCCTCAGTCATATCCTGCAGCTCAAGCAAGTTTTTCAACAGCATCAAGGAATGACTCCAGTACAAATTCATTTTCATACGGAATCAAAATCCTTGGCCATTTTGCATATTGACAGTCAGGGGGGAGTCACTTTAAATGATCAATTCAAGCAAAAAATTAGCGAAATCACTTGTGTGCTTGCGATTGAATCCTGACTTAAAAGTTACGTTACAGGGTTATTATCAGATAAAAATTCCCGAATATCTTGCCAAACATGAACGTTAACTTGAGCCGGTAGAGGACCGTTATGACCTACCCATGGATTTCCATAAAACTTCATGCGAGGTGAATCTTGAATGCCAGCTTTCCTTAAACCGACATATAAAGAAGCTTTATTAGGGATAACTCCGTCAGTGCCATGTTCAGAAATAGGGCCATTATTAGGTAAAATAGAATTTGGATAATTCGTGTCACAGCGCTGAGTGACAATATGTTTAATTCCTAATTTTTGCAGTTTTTTAGCTCCTGCAATTCCATTTAATTGAATGCCCAAAAGAAAGAAAATCGGTTTTGCTATATATAAAACCATCTCGCTTGCAGCATGTGAGAGAGTATCAAAAGAACGATCACTCCACACCATATACTTGATATTTTTGCGAAATGTGTGGCTTTGAATGGCTTCGGCCTGGGCACCTCCTCCCAAAGAGGTTCCATAAAGAAGAATTTTTTTAGCTTTAACCACTTTTTCTAAGAACTGAAGACCGGCTTCTTGTGCCGCTCCTATTCCATAAGTAGTAGGAAATTTGGAACTACTTCCTACTCCAGGACCATTCACGAAAAGAATATTGAATCCTAGATTTTTAAATTGCTTGACACATGTCAAAATAGCAGATTCCCCAATCCACCCATTTCCTCCAGCAATAACAACCCATTGGTCATTGTCTTTAGTTGTTTCATGTTCAATGACAAAAGCATCATAGTTCATTCCCGATTTATTTAAAGCCACTCTGCGACATTCAAACTTTTGATTATTAAGTTCATTAAAACTTTCCCAGCGGTCAGAATTGATCTCTTGCTTGTTCATATAAGACATAATAGTTGCAGGATAGACAATATGAGTAATTGCAACTGCTAAGATCTTTCGAATGACAATGACTAAAGCCACCGTCAAAATAATTTGAGGTGCAATAAGCGAAATCTTCACAACAATTGGAAATTGGGTAAGAGCCGCGATATTCAAAGTTGTAAAGCTCCAATTGCTGATAGCCGAAGTCGCACCTATCAAAGAAGAAATCGATACCAAAGCTCTAAGTGCGACTATGCTAAACATGGCATCATTAAAAATTCGCCCCATTTTTTCTGATGTAGAGGTGCTGGCAGAAAATGTAAGTACCGCTTTGTCTGCTAAGACTTCGTTCTGTTTTGAAAGAGGAACGTCACTCCATTTTTGAAATCCACCTGGTTGTAAAGAGCTTTGAATCATCACAAATTCCTTTTTTTATAAATTTAAAGTTTATATTTTATTATTTAATAGTATGCTTGTCAATGATTATTTGTAATGAAAGCGATTAATTTTAATTAAAAATAAAACAATTATAATTAGATTATTAATCTCTGTGCTTAAATTCTTTTTCTCAATTTATATTGACAGGAAGCTTCAACGCCTCTAAACTTGATTTCTTTTACATTCTTTTAAATACCAATAGTTTCAATTTAGCGAGAATTTCATGAAAAAGCGATTCCTGATAGCCCTCTGTATGTTAGGTGCTTTATGTTTAGGTACTTCGGAGTTACATGCAGCGAAGTTGAAGAAACATTTTAAATCGGAAGAAGAAGCAGAGGAGTATTTAACAACGCACTATAATTTGGGTTGTAAACACTATAATGCTCAAGAGTGGCGTTGTGCTTCGGCTGAATTCGAAAAAGTCATTTATTTCTTTCCTTCTTCAGAAGCGGCAGCTGAGGCTTCTTACTATTTGGCTGTTTGTTATTTTGAAATGAGAGAATATGATTTTGCCAATCGGGAGTTTTCGAGTTATCTTAAAGCTTCTAATCACCCTGCTTTTTTTGAAGATGCTGTTTATTATAAATTTTGCATTGCAGAGCATTTTAAATCGGGAAAGAAAAGGCGTCCTCTTGAAATGCGTTATTTGCCTAAGTGGCTCTCTGCTGAAGAATTAGCCCTGACAATTTACGATGAAGTGGTAGCAGCTTTGCCTAATCATGAATTAACCATTCAAGCGCTCTATTCCAAAGCTGATTTGCTTAATCGCATGGAAGAGTATCGCGATTGCATTGAGACTTATCAAACAATTATTAGACGTTTTCCCAAGAATGAGATTGTCCCTATTTGTTATCTCAATATTGCGCAAGCCTATTATCAACAAAGCCGTTTAGAATTTCAAAATCCTGATATTTTAGCTTTAGCGGAACTCAATCTACGCAAATTCAAAAATGAATTTCCCAGAGATGAGCGCGTAGAGATTGCTGAAGAATGTTATAACAGTATTAAAGAGTTATATGCCAAGGGATTATGTGATCTAGGCTTGTTCTATGAAAGAATGAAGCATCCTGAAGCTGCAGCAATTTATTATCAAAGTTCAATTGAAGAGTTTCCAGATACACACGTGGCTGAGTTTTGTTATTCGCGTCTTGTGAGTTTAGGATATGGCAAAGTAGAAGAAGAGGAAGCAAATTCTGTAGAAAAGTCTAATTCTTGTGAATCATGTTCAGCCGTGCCTGATGCAACTGATGATAAAGAATTACAATCTGACATGGAAGATCTTAATCCTTGTTTAGAAGCTGCTACATCTTGTTTAGAAAAATCAGATTCTTCAAGTGAAGAAACAGTTTGTTTAGATGAATTAGATGCTTGCGTGAATGCTTTAGCTGTTAATACAAAAAAACAAAAAGCACCTGTAGAAGAGATTTCTTTGCCGGCTGAACAGCCTCCTTATCAAGAATATTATCATTATAGTGTCATGAAAAAGAAAGAGGCCAGTCATACTCCTTTCGAGTCCGTTGAAGCCTATAGCGACGAAGCACCAGGTAGTGTTTATATGGATGGAACAACGCCACAAGCAAATATTGAAGATCCTCAATTGGAAGAGGACGCTCCTTTTATCAGGCATTATAGTCAAATCAAGCATAGAGAACAAAAATATGTCACTCCGCAGGAGTAATTGGCTCCTCTATGTCCTTATTGTGAGTGGGTGGTGCCTTTTAACAGGTTGCCACTATCAATTTGGACGAGGAGATCTTTCTCAGCGCTATGCAACAATCTCAGTTCCCTACGTAGAAGGCGATCAAAAAGGGGATTTGACAACAGAAATCATTAGAAAATTAAGCACTTCTGGAGCTTTCCGTTATGTCAATACAGGCGGGGATCTTATTTTAAAAATTAAATTAGTTGAAGTGCGTGATGAAAATATAGGTTTTCGCTATGATCGCAAAAAAAGAGGCGAGCTTAGACATGCGATTATTCCAACAGAAACTCGACTGACAGTTCTAGCAGAAGTTTCTGTTATAGAAGCTGGAACAGGACAAGTTATTAGAGGGCCCACGCGTATAACGGCAAGTACAGAGTTTGATCACACTTATTATTATACACGTAATGAGATCAATGTCTTTTCGTTGGGGCAACTCACCGATATTGACGCTGCACAAGATGCTGCAGTGTATCCCCTTAATCGCTGTCTTGCAGAAAGAATCGTAGATTATGTCATCAATAGTTGGTGATGAGTGAGAAATAAAAAAGTAACGCCTTCAGTGGAAGGATTGACTGTTATGTATCATCAGGTCTTCCCAGCCGAACTGGATCGCTTATATGAGATGCTTGCTTTTATTGAAGAATATGCTCTCTCTCACAACGTTTCTTCTACTGTCGTAGATCAAATGATCTTAGCAGCGGAAGAAGCCCTTGTTAATGTCATCAATTATGGCTATCCCAATGACAAAAAGGAGACAATTGAGGTCACGTGTGAACAAACACACAATCCCTCAGGGATAAAAATTGTCATAAAGGACCAGGGAGTTCCCTTTAATCCAGTTGAAAATGTTCCCTCTACTCTTCCTTCCCCATCTGCCGCCAACGACACTCAGAATAACGAAGTAGGAGGATATGGCATTTATATTTTTGTGGGATTAATGGACCATGTCGAATATCAAAGGGTTAATGGAGGAAATATTCTCTCTTTAACCAAATACTTATAAAAACTGGTTAGCCCGTTTCTTCAAACTCAGATAAAGTTTCTTCTGTATCCTGAATTTCCAATAAAAACTTTTCTAAGACTTTTAACACTAATTTTGATGTGTTATACACACCTGTTGCAATAAAAGCAGCTTCTAACTGAGGCTCTTTATTATGAGGATTTAAGGCAATCAAAGTATAAGTGATAGGATGTTGATCCAATCGATCTGGAATAATCCAAACAACAAACTCATCATTAATTAATGTAATTTTCTCCGGGGACTCAACAATATGAAAATAGCGGGTTAAAATAGGATTGATAAAATTTTTACGATCTCCTGTAGGCTGAAAATGTAAGAGATCAAAGCGGTGCAAAAGCTCAAGATCAATAAAGTAAATTCCTTCTGGAATCCAAGAATCTAAGCTCTTAACGAATTTTTTGTAACACTCTTCAATAACGGCAAGATTATGCATAAGAAAGTCTCTCCTCTCCCTTGCTATCTATAAATCTATTTTAACTGAATAGTTATAGGATTTCAACCGTTTAGTTAATTAATTTATTTATTTAATAAATAATAATTTAATTAAAAATTAACCTGATAATTATAAATTCGATCAATTTTATATTGCAGATGAAGATTCAGAGACAGGCGTTTAGAGCCTGTTAAAAACCCTCTAATGGTTTGAATTGGAGATTATTTTCTCCCTAGGAGCGGCTCTTGATCCCCTAGGCAATATTGCTTTAATATTTCCTAGGAATCCGCTTCTAGGGGAAAAGAACTCAAATTCAAACTATTAAAGGTTATTTAACAAGCTCTTAAAAGAGGATCTTTCAGTTTTTGCTTTTATTTCATTGGCAAGTATGAAATGCTCGATTTTGACTTGGCAAAGCATTTAAAATAAATTTTGGTATAATTTTATTTTGGATTTATGATTTTATCAATGATGTGAAGAAAAAGGTTAATAGAGGCAAAAGAGGATGTATGGTTCATCATACTAAAGTTGAACACACAGAGTTTCCTTTAACACATACTTCTTATATGCATCGCTTAATGGAATGCATGAGCATTTGCGCAGCTTGCGCTAAAAAATGCATAGAAGAAGGACACAAGAAAACAGCTGCTCTTTGTGTAGAGTGCGCGGATATGTGTGCTTTGACAATAAAGAGTATTAGCTGCCAATCTGAATTTAATCGTCAATTAACAGATCTTTGCGCTCAAGTATGCCAGCGATGCGGAGAGGAATGTAATAAAATGAAAGTTCAACATTGTCAAGAATGTACTGAAGCCTGTAAACGGGCTACCGATGCTTGTAAAGATTTCCTTCGCATTTGTGGGTGACTCCTTAAACGCAATGAGCATTAAATTTAAAATTTATTACTCATTGCTTCTTTGTTATCATATGGGATATGTATAACTTTTTGAAAGTCAATAGATAAAATTACTTTTCAAGGTTTCATTCCAAAAAATCACTTAGATTTAAACTGTTCCGGGTGTTTTTTAAACTTTTCTAGACATTGTTGAGAACAAAAAGTATATTGTTTGCCTTGATGCTCAGTCTTATAATGACCGTGTTCAGACTGAACATTCATTCCACAAACTGGATCCTTAGATGAAGTAGCCATAACAACCTCCTAGAATGAAGTTTTGACTTAAAGAGAGGCTTTTGAATGCTTAGCATGTCATTTAAAACCAAGTGTTCTTAAACTGCCTATGCTTGTCCATTCAAAGACACTCCTAATTTCAAAATAAAACAAGAATGATTTATAAGACATAGGAAAATTCGATAATTTTTTGGCAATTTTATTCAGCAATTTTAATAGTGAAAGTTAGAATTCTAAAAGAGGAAAGCAATAGGTTTATGATAGTTGGAATCAAGAAGATCATCTTTGTCTTTGGGATGATCCATTTCTTGTGGTCTTTCTCAATACCGGCACAACCGCTGCAATTTGATGTGAAGGGAGAGGCTGCCATATTGATGAATGCTCAAACGGGTGCTATTCTTCTTGAGCGCAATGCTTATACTTCCCAATTTCCTGCTAGCACGACAAAAGTAGGAACTGCTTTATATGTTTTAAAACATCATCCTGATGAGTTGAATATTTCTATTGAAGCGGATCAAGAAGCATTAGCGCCCATTAGCCCAGAGGCTAAGCGTAAGTCGAATTATCAATTGCCTGCTCATTTATTAGAAACAGATGGAACTCACATTGGAATTAAAAAAGGGGAGATTTTTACCCTGCATGATCTCATGCGAGGTTTGCTGATTTGCTCTGCAAATGATGCGGCTAATGTCATTGCTAAAACGTTAGGCCCTTCTATTCCTGTATTTATGGAAAAATTAAATACCTATCTTAAGGGAATTGGCTGTGAGCACACTCATTTTTGCAATCCTCACGGCCTGCATCACCCCCAACATGTCACGACCGCTTATGATTTGGCACTAATAATGCGCGAAGCTTTAAAATATCCTATATTCTGTGATATTGTTTCTCAGCCGCGTTTTATGCGGCCTAAAACAAATAAACAAGCTGCTGTGACTTTATTGCAGGGAAATCGCCTTATTCGAGCAGGAAAATTTTATTATTCTAAAGCGATTGGTGGTAAAACGGGTTATCATGCTAAATCAAAAAATACATTTGTTGGCGCTGCACGAGGAGCAGATGATCGAACATTGATTTTAGTCCTGTTAGGCTATCCAAACCGTAGCTTGATGTTTGAAGAAGCGATTAAAATCTTTGACCTCGCCTTTAATCAACCAAAGATTCAACGTGTTTTCTTAAAAGCAGGTCCGCAAAAATTTCAGATGGAATTGCCGAAGGCTAATCGTCCAGTGCACACTTATTTAGCAGATGCCTTAAGTTTAGATTATTATCCCGCTGAAGATCCTCAAGCCAAATGCTTTCTTTATTGGTTGCCTCTTTCATTGCCCATTTCAAAGGGACAACAAGTGGGCGAGATGCGTTTGATTTCTAGTGAAGGAAATGTTCTTAAAAGCGCTCCTCTTTTAGCCTCAGAAGATATTGAGCTGACTTGGCCTCATCATTGGATGAAATCTACGCCATCTTTTTCTTGGCTGTTAATATTAGGTGCAGGATTAAGTGGAATAGCTTTTTTGAACGCAATTTGGAAGCGTTTACGTTCTAATTAGAATAGCATAATTTATTTGGGAAGATTATATAAACCAATTTTAAAAGCTTCTAAAGCATTCATGACAGATAAACTATAAATGGGAATTCCATGCTGGTATTCAATATAATAGCCATATAAAGAAATTGTGTTCTGAATGTCTTCAATTCTTTCTGTCATCTTCTTCTGCATATCTGGAGGCCAGTTATCTTGAATATATTGTTGGATTTTTCTTTCTGACATTTTAGAGTCAAAATCTTTTTCTTCCTTTGCTTTGCTAAGAGTATGATAGTGATGAATACTTATTTGGATTTTCTCTCTTAATGTTTTATTGGAAATAAAATTCGCTAGATCTTCTTCAGAAGGAGGAAGCTCCTGCATTCTAAAAGGAAGGACAGAAATAGAAATATGATTTAAATGGGAAAGATTTGAATTTCTTAAAACTGCTTCATAAGTGTTTGGAACTTCTCCTAAATATTCAGCTCGAATTTCTGCAGTTAAAGCAGCTGGAATATCAAAATGCGTCGCATATCGATTAGCATAAAAATTATCGATCTTTAAATTGGTTCCCGATTTTAATCCTGGGCTTACAAAGATACCTTTGCCTGTATATTCTGTGGGCGCTTCATATCCAGGACTTTCACCAGTTAAAAACTGTAAGATGTAAAATAATCCTCCTCCATGAGAAAAATGAATCGAACTGTTTCTTTCAATAGGCTCGGATAAATTGACATTAGCTTTATCAATCCACAATTTATCTTGAGGAATGACCTCTGAAATTTCATCCGTATGTTTGGACGAATTCACTTTAGACCAAGTCTCTTTTCGAGCTTGATAAACAAGTAGCAAAAGATCTCCAATATCATTGATATCTGATGTAGGATCATTCATAAGGAAAATTAAACTCTTAATTAAAATACTATCACGGTCATGTTGGATGATCTTAAGACGATCTCCAGAAAATAAAGCATAGGCAAGCCATCTCAAAGCAAACTTATCGTTTGTTGTTTTAGCCATTTGGATACAAAACTCAATATCCTGATCAAATTTTCCTTGAGCAATCACTTCGGTAGAAGACATTTTAATAGTATGAGAAGTTTGATAAAGTAGAGAACGAGCTTTAGTCTCTTGATCAAATGTTGGAGCATCCATGTGATTTTTCTGTAAAATCTGGTTTTTCTCCCAAATTTGTTGAGCATGTTTCGCTTCTTTTCCCAGCTTATTTCCTTCAGACTCTTCTTTAAAGATACTTTGCATGAGGAAAAAATCACTCTCTTTTAAAGAAACACCATGAGAACGTAGTTCCGGCGGAATATTTACTTCGATTTTTTCTAAAAATTCAAATTCCTTGCTATCAAGCTTTGTCGACGTATGAACATTTAAATGAATAGTATGTGTTTCAAGATCTTTTAATTGAGATAAAAAATTAATAACATAAGCATCCGTTTGCACTGTCAAGCTTTGCGTTTGGCTATCTTTAATAGCAGCCTCCAATTCTACTTTGACATAATCATGAAGAGTGGGAATAGAAGGAAATTCTAAGTTCATCTTTCCTCGGATCTTAAGTTAATTACTATAATATTTATTATAATTAAAAATTTTATTATTAATAAACACCAATTAACCATTGTTTTTTAAAGATTAATGTTAAATTATTTATGATAAATTTAAAATTATTTTAATTTTAATTTAAAAATCTTTTGTAAGATTGGTGTTTATATTAATTTCATCAGAGGGATGTATGAGTTTTACAGCATATTTAAGAGAAGGTGTAAGCGTCGCAAACAATTTTCACAATCGCTTTAATTCAACCTATCAACAAGATCAGGCGATAGCCATTCATGCAAGTCATCAATATAAGGGAACTGTGACCCATAGTGAGCAAAAAGCTCAGGTGTCTAAGCGTGTTTTAGATCAGGCTGTTGAAGTGCTCACGGTAACGGATGATATTCGCAATCCGCAACTTCAATTTTGGACGCAACGCAGTGTACAAAGCTTACGTGTAGGAGTTAGTGGTCTAGTCGTGGCGACAAGCGGAGTGGCTGGCGTTGCTGCTGCAAAAACCTGTTTAGTTGGAACAGCAGCCGTTGCTGGTCCTGTGGCGGCAGGAGCTGTTGTTATCTTAGGAATTGCTCTTGCAATTTTAGGTTTTTATCGCAAAAGTCAAGCAAATGAACAATTTGAGGCTTGGAAAGATCCATTAGCTACTTATCAGGCGCAAAGACAAAGAAGCGGTACTTTAGGATTCTCTTATGTATTTTCACATCATCTTAAAAATACAATTGTTCATCCAGAAGAATGCCGTCAGCTTTGGAACGAGTGGAGTGATTATCTGATGCCTCTCTATCAGGACATTCAAGTTGGAAAGGCAAATTCAGCAGAGACAGTAAAAAGAGTGAAAGATTTTTTTGAAAGCAATCCATTGGATGCTGATGCCATGGAATATGCTTTTGCAAATTTAGCACCTGCTCCGCAAAATATTCAAGATCTCGCCAAGTTTTATCAGGAAATGAAATTAGCTTATTCTGATGTACGTGCAAGAGCTCAAATTGAAAGAAATAAAATAGCACAAGAGGAAAAAAAATTGCTCCAAAGGAATGAAGCTAACCGAGATGCATGGTTGGCTCCTGCAAAAGCTGTCAGAGACCTCATGAAACAAGATGCTTTGCAAAAGAAAGAAAATGACGTGAAGGCATTAAAAGTGCAATTAAATCAAAATCTCCAAAGCATAAAAGATCAGTGCATAGTAAAAAAACTCAATTCACAAACAAGAGATGAGCTCATTGCTGCAGCTCAACAAGCTTATAATAATCATCCAATTGTTATAAAAGCTAATCAAGAATATGAAGCGAAGTGCCGTAAATATCAACTTTTATATGAAGTTGCAAGTGCACCGATCAATCTCACTTTTGATAATAAAAAAAGAGACATCAACGACTGGGCACAGCGCCAAACTCAAAAAGTCAATAAACAAGAAAACAAGCAAATTAGTTACTTTGTACAAGATGTTCAAGGCGTAGCAAAAGCATACGTGAATACGACAGCTTACAATAGAGCTCAAGCAGTGAAAGATCCACAAGATCTGTTATATCCACAGCTTGATGGCCTTTATATTGATTTGAATACAGCATACACTATTCCGCCTGCTTATGACCCTGCATTACAAGCTTCTGATGTTAATCAATTCTATCAGCAAATCTATGTGCAGCAGGTTCCTTCAGCTCCTCCTATGGATGATTAATTTTATCACATCCCTTGAGAAGCAGCTTTATACTAAAGCTGCTTCTATAGTTCGGAACTTTTTCAGTTAAATTCCAAAAAAAAGAGCAGGTCCATAAAATAGATGTTCTTCCCGACCAAAGGAGAACAATATATGAACCTGCTAAAGAATTTAGTTACTACATTAGATTTATGGCGTCCACTTTTCACAAAGAAACAAGCCTTTTTAAAAGCTAAAGCACATGCGGTAGCAGCTTTATGTCTTTTTGGCAGAGCCACGATTACGAACTTTGCAATTTTTCTTGGAAAAGCGAAAACAAAGCCAAGTTCAGATTACAAATTATACTCTAAATGCAAGTGGAAAACGCAAGATGTTTTTAATCCGATCCTAAAAAAATGTTTGGATTATATTCCAGATGATTTCATAGCCGTGGGAGTCGATGATACAAGACTTAAGAAGACAGGTAAAAAAATTCCTTTTACTTCTTGGCATAGAGACCCCATGTCTCCAGCTTTTTGTGTTAATTTAATCTGGGGATTAAGATTTTTACAGTTTTCTATTCTTATGCCTCTTCATCGTTTATGGCAAAAGCCGCCAAGAGCGATTCCTATTCGATTTATTAATGCTCCGCATATAAAGAAACCTCATAAGAAAGCAAGTGAAGAAGAAATTAAAGAATATCGGCTTGCAAAAGAGCAATTCAATCTATCTACATTGTTTAAAGAGCATGCAAACGAATTGAGGCAAGCTTTAGATCAGATGGGTTATCAAGATAAAAAACTTCTTTTAGTTGGAGATGGTAGTTTTTGTAATAAAATTTGTATGGGAATAGATCTCGATCGAACAAGTCTTGTTGCAAGATGTAGAAAAGATGCTAAACTTTGTTTTTCTTCTCAAAAGAAAAGAAAGTTTTACGATGACTTTACTTTTACTCCTCTCTCTGTCCTACAAGATCAGACACTTGTATGGCAAGAAGGTATTATTTACTATGGCGGCTATTTTAATCCTGTTCGATATAAGCAAATCAAAAATGTTCTTTGGAAATCGGGAACAAAGCGCAAGTTTTTAAAACTTATTGTGATTGCTCCTTTAGCCTATCGAAAAGCTGGTAAAAAGTGCTATAGACAGCCTGCTTTTCTCCTCTGTACAGATCAAGAACTAGATACCCTTAAAGTCATTCAAGCTTATTTCGATAGATGGCAAATCGAATATAATCACCGTGATGAAAAATCTATTTTAGGAGTTGGACAAGCTCAAGTAAGAAATGAAAAATCAGTTGAAAAGCAACCAGCTTTACATGTTGCAGCTTATAGTGCTCTTTTGCTTGTAAGCTTGCAAACTTATCAAGATGAACCCCCTCTTACAGATGATCCTCCTTGGAGAAAGCCTGCTAAGCGCTTAACTCTTCGAGCTCTTAAAGGTCAACTGAGAAAATCTATTATTGATAGCCCTCACATATGGGAAGAATGCGGATTAACTGTTCCCATTCTCGCTGAAATATTTAAAAAAGCAGCTTAAAAAGTTCCGAACTATAGAAGCAGCTTTATACTAAAGCTGCTTCTTTTCTCTTTTATCATTCACAACAATTTTTCAATCAATCGTCTTGTGCGATCGCTTGATCATGATTCGGTTGAAGTTTCACCAGCAATCGTCAATAGATCTCTTGCATAACCTAATTTTGCAATTCCCAATTATAGATCCCAGCAATTAAATTAAACCTCAGACAAAACCGTTTTCTTCGATTTCTATAGCGATCAGCAATAATTTTAAATCGCTTCAGCAGACCTATGACATTTTCATTGATTACTCGTTCGCTGGATAACGCGGCATTTTTCTTTTTATCTTTTTGACTTAAAAGATTCCTCTTACTTTTTTTCTTAGGCATTTGTGTCTTAGCATGAAGTTTTTGCAATCCGAGATAGCCAGAGTCCGTCAATGCATTTATTTCTGGGTGAATATGTATTTTTGATTCTTTAAATAATCGAAAATCATGCCGTTTACCATTAGAAAAAGCTGTGCAAATGATCTTCCGACTTTTCTTATCCATTACAAGCTGAGTTTTTAATGTATGTCTCTTTTTCTTTCCCGAGTAGTAGCGTTTTTGTTTTTTTTAGGCCGTTCAATTGGTGTTTCTGTTGCATCAATTAAAATCACATCATATTCTACATCGCTTTTTAACAAAGCCTTGCGACCAGGCAAGGCAAAATCAGGATGTTTGATTAGTACATCTTCTATCCAACGAATATTGCGATAGCAAGCGCTCTCTGAAATTTGATAAGATGCAGCAACATGAAAATACGTTCGATACTCTCTGATGTATTCCAGCGCCATCAATAATCTGTCTTCTATTATCAACTTGTTTGGCTTGCCGCCAATGTTCTTTTTTTTCTTCTCTGCCTCTTTTAAAATTTCTACCATTTTTTCAAAGGTTGCTCGTTTGATTCCTGTTAACCTGCGGAAATCTTCATCTTTAAATTTTTTCAAGTTTTCGTATCTCATGGCTAAAATCCTTTAAATTTTAGCCATTTTAACATTTATTCCAGGTTATGCAAGAGATCTAATTTAAGAAAGGAATCGCAAATTTTTCCGATGAAGTTTAAGAGGGAATATTTGTGAAATTAGCGCTGATATAACAGAGCATGAAGTTGTAAAAACTGTTCTAAAGAAAGCGTTTCGGGGCGCGCGAGAGGATTTTGTCCAATCTCTTCTAATGCTTTTTCAATTGTTTGTGGAGGAAATAAGCCTTTCAGCGATGCGCGCAACATTTTGCGTCGCTGCTCAAAAGCTGTTCTTGTTAGTTCAAAGAAGGTTTCGACATCTTTTCCAGTAAGTGGTGGTTCACGCAGTTTGAGTACAACAACGGCGGAATTGACTTTAGGAGCGGGATAAAAACAGTTACGGCTCACTGTGAAGGCATAGTGAGGATGCGTATAAAAGCGTAAAAAAATTGTTAACGAACTGTAATCAGAAGTTCCTGGCTGTGCAGTGAGACGCCTAGCAACTTCTTCTTGTACCATGACTGTTAAAGAAGTAAACAATTCTCGGAGGGGAGACAGTTGAGTAAGAATAGGGGTTGTTAAGTGATAGGGAAGATTGGCAATGACTTTTGCTTTGCGCTCTTCTCGCATAAAGCGAGGAATTTCCTCGTGCAAAGGAAATGTTAAAATGTCATGGCAAAAGACCTTTAATTGTTCAGCAGGTGTTTGCAAACGTTCAAGTGCTTGAGCCAACACCGTATCCTTTTCCACAGCAACAACCCGTGCCCCTGTGTCTAGCAAAGCCTGTGTTAAAGATCCAGGACCAGGCCCCACTTCTAGAATAGTATCGTCTGGATGAACCTCAGAAACTGCTACAATTTTGCGAATAATATTTCCATCAATGAGAAAATTTTGCGAAAGACCTTTTTTGGGAGCAATCCCTAGTTGGTCAAGAAAAACGCGTAATTCACTCGGTTTATAAATGGGCATATTATTTGAGTACAAAAGGCTTATAATCGGCAGGCAAATAAGCATCTAGATCTGCTTGCCTAATGTGATAGTGTTGCCGTAATTTTTGAAGATATTGATTGGTTTCTTCTTCAATAACATTATCCAAGAGGTTGTCTTTCAAAGAAACTTCCATTTCTTTGAAACTAGGAAATCCTCCTTGAATCTTTTCTTCTACTACGAGAATGCGATAAACAGTTGTTTGGTTCGTACGGCTTTTATGCGCAAATGGCTGGCTATACATTCCAGTATCCAAACTATTGAGAACTTCACGATAATCATTCGAGAGTTCTTTGTCATTATGCTTGATAGTACCAGATACCGTCACTTTACCTTTTCGTCCCAACAGCTTGCGCTCTTTTAATTGGGCTGTCAGTTCTTCGAGTGGCACTCCTTCCATCATCAATTGATAGACAGCTTTTGCCGTTTCTTCTGTTTTTTGTAAGTTGCGATCTTTGATAGTGACAGTACGATAAACCCATTGAGTCAAACGAGCATTTTCAGGATTTTGCGTAAATTCTTCATAAGCTTGACGAACTTTCATCGGAGTGACTTGACGCATTGCTTTAACATGAACGCGTCCTGAGATCATGCGACGAATCGTGATTTCTTCTTGCATGATTTTGCTTGCTTCATCAAAAGTGATGCCCGCTTTGTCTAGGTTTGCAATAATATTTGGACCAAATGAAGATTCCATTTCTTGGCGAACGTCGCCGCTGCTAACTTCAATTTTACTTTCTTGAGCATCTGCTAAAATAAGTTCTTTATCAATAATGTCTTCTAAAACATATCTCCAACTCACATCGTAGAATTGGGAACGGGCAATGTTAGAGGAAGTGTATTGTGGGTATTGACGATAAAACGCTAAGTCCATTTTTTTGATCAAATCGAAAGTCGAAATCGGTTTACCATTGATACGGGCCAAAATGCGATTGTTGATAAAAATTTTAGGCTCTTCTTGTTTATTAGATGAAAACATGGCTTCGTTCTTAATAGCAGATAAAGAAGAAGATCCTAATAAAGCAGCAAACAAACATACAAAAATTTTATTTTTCATAAATCAAACAAACTGAGCGATTAAATTGTTAATAGAAAAGCTATATGATAGACCTACGCCCTTTTAAGAACAACCCCAAAAAAGCCATCCATGCCTCCAAATGTAGGAAGCGTCTGAAAGAGTTCACCTTCCATCTCAAGAGAATAAGTTGAAATAAAGTGCTTCACTTGCTCTTGATTCTCTTCTTTTAATACACTGCACGTTGCATAAACGATATAACCATTTGGTTGTAAAAAGCTTAGGGCTTTTTCGAAAATGGTGCGCTGTTGTCCTATCAAACGAGTAATCATTTCCGGATCAAATTTCCATTTCATATCGGGATTACGACGCAAAGTTCCTGTTCCCGAACAAGGAGCATCTACTAATACCCAATTCATCTTCTTTTTTAACTTTGCTAACTGCGGACTTGTCGGTAAAAGAATTTGATGGTTTTGAATACCAGCTCTTCGCAATCGTTTACGTGCTTCTTGCAGGGCAAAACTTCGAATGTCATGTACATAAATTTGCCCTTTACCTTGCATAAAAGGAGCAAAAGCTAACGTCTTTCCGCCTGAACCTGCGCAATAATCTAAAATTTGCTGGCCAGGCTGTACGTGCATGAGGCGGGCTAGAAGTTGGCTTCCTTCATCTTGAACTTCAAATAAACCTTCTTTGAACTCTGGTAATTGGAAAAAGTTGATTTTTTTATGAAAAATAATCCCATCAGGAGACTGAGAAGTGGGCGAAACTTCATAAATTCCTTTCCAACGGTTTAAAAGATCATCTCGGTTGATTTTTAAGATATTTGCACGCACAGTTGTCGGAGCAGGAGTGTTGCTAATCAAACAAAGTTCGCGTGCTTTTTCTATTCCATAACTACTTACAAAGAGATCGAATAATTGTTGGGGGAAGCTGACACGTGTTGCAAGAGGGATGTCTTCTCGCTGTTGGAGTTCATCTATATTCACTTCCAAAAATGTTTGATAACGATCATTCCAAGAAGAAGAGGGAGCTAAATAATCCAACAGTCCTTGCCAACGCACCAATGTATAAACAGTATCGGCGATAAAAGCTCGATCTTTTGAACCTAAAGCAGAATGATCACGAAAGTAATGACTAATAAAGAGATCAAGAGGCAGATTTTGGCTGCTATAGGTCTCTAAAAGAGCAAGAAGATGATGTTCACGGTATGGAATTTTATTCATGGATATACATTGTATAAGATCTGTTACTTAATGAAAATAAATAGTTTTAAGGAAAAGCGCATTGTTATTTTATAATGAATATTCAATTTTCTGTTATATAAACTTTCAAAATTCAAAGCAGTTAAACAGGCAAAGGCAAGATTGATGATGTTGGGCACGAGTCGAATGTGAAGAATGAGAATAAACTTCCTTGCGCATTAAATCACTTACCGATTGAAAATAACAAGCTCTAAGCCAATTGAAGATAGGTTCTATGACAAAATTCTTGCGATAAAAAATGTCTATTTATAATGTTGATCTACTAATATTTTGATTTTATTATCCTTAATAAGGAAAAGATATGTTCGCTTTATTTCGGCCTTTTTTTCTATTACTTAGCTTGACACTAGTTTGTATTCAAAAAGTAGAAGCTGATCCACAAAGATTAATAAAGAATAATCCCAGCCGTTATCTCAGCAATGAGGTTTGGGAGCAAGTTCAGGAATATCTTTTACCGGAGGATCATCCGACTAAAGGAATTCTTGATAGAATTTTCTCTAGTTCACGCGCTTTAGCAAATGAAGAGGCTATGCTAGAAGCTGGATTTTATCCAGTTAAGCCACAGCACTTTACTAAAATTGTCGTGACAAGGCATCCTGAACTTCCTGGATATATTATCAAAGCTTATTTGGATAATATTACTCCTCGCTATAACAAACCTGATTATTTTTATTTAATGAAACGAGCTCAAGGGGCTCGATTAATTCAACAATCAATTACTGCACATCATTATGAACATCTTTTTAAAGTTCCTCAAAAATGGCTGTATCTTCTTCCAGATCATCCTCTCCCGTCAAAATCGTATCGCCAGCAACGCAAGATGTTCATTTTAATTGAGAATGACATGGATATTGTGAGTGATCAAAAGAATGAAAAATTATGGAAAAGCAGTAGAGTCACAACAGAACTTCTAGATGCGATGTATGTGATCACAACGGAACTTTGCCTATCTGACTCGACAAAACCTGCAAACTGTCCTTTTTCTAGAGATGGAAAAGTCGCTTTTGTTGATACGCAGGTTTTTCTAACAAGCCAGATGAAATATGATAAATTGACGCCTTATCTTTCTCCTTCCATGCAAGCTTATTGGAAAAAGCTCATCAAAATGAAAGGAAACATCATCAGCGAATTTGGTCAATTTGAGTTAGATCCTGTTGATCAAATTGAATTTGATTGGAGTCTTTTAGAGATTGAGTAGTCATGCAGTCAAATAAACGAATCTATTTGTTAAGATGCGTGTGACACTTCACTCAAACGATTAGCTATCCAATTTTGTGTTGTTAAGCGGCTAAAGCCGCTTAACAATAAAATATTTAAATGCCCTAACAAGCTCTTAGAAAGCGACTAGATGTCTATAAAAAGATTCTTTAAAGTTCTGTTCATCAGAATTTCAAAATTTTGCCTAAATTCTGCAGTTTTTCTTAGATATTCTTCTCGATTTCTTTGCCCAATTTTTTGAAGCTCTTCTAGCGGAAGTTGCTGTAAAGCCATCACTGCATAAGCTAAGTCTTGTTCATCTACTGTATAGGTCTTGCCATATTTCATTTTACCTTGAGAACGATATTTTACTAAGCATCGCTTATCTTGAACCAGCTCATTCATGGGAGGAGCGTCAGTTGTGATAACAACCGCTCCGATGGATAAGCCTTCCATAATCGAATGTCCAAATCCTTCTGTTTTGCTAGGACATAGATGAATGCCGCTCTCATTTTGCAGTGTAATGAGAGAACGAGTTGGAATTCTTTCTGTAATTAAAGTCACGTTTTCAGGTAAGCGAGGACCTAAACTTTCATGTCTAATAATGGTAATAGCAGGTAATCCTGGATAATTTTTCCAAATATTGATGACTTCTTCTGTTCCTTTTGTATCGCTCTGTCCAGCAACATGCAGATGCTTTGAGAAATCTTTAGAAATAGAGGGATCATAACGATCGACACTTGTAAATCCAATATAATAAGCCTCTCTGCTAATTGGTTTAAAAATTCTTAATGCCTCTTTTGTTTTGCATAAGATCAAATCAAATCTTTTAAGATCTTTCAATGTAGCATCGCAACGTTCTGCATTCGGAACAAACCAATTTAGCTTTGCTTTGGAAAGCCAATTAGATTTAAATTGTGCAAGAAAGATATTGATATCAGCTTCAGTAATTTTGCTGACTTTTTCATAATCGAACAATTTGACTCGATGTCCTAATCTTTCAAGTTCTTCTTTTAGAATCTTCACATCGATTTCTTTACCAGCCCCGTTTTTTAATTTACGAGAAATAATGTTAACAGTCAGAATTTCTTTTGCATGAATGGATAGATAAAAAAACGAGAAGAGTACTAAAAATAGCGTAGCAAACAACTTTTGCATGTAAAACCTCTAGATAAAGGGCATTTATTGATAAGGAATTTCATAGCCAAATTGATCTAATGAATCACTCAATTCATTCGCAATGAGCTTTAAGTCTTCATTCGTAAATTTATCAAGATGCTTTAACATATATCCTTCTGGTGGATGTTTAGCGACGGCTCTTGCAATATCTTCATCAGTAACAGAATAGTTTAATAGTGTGAGAATCTTTTTTAGCTCAACCGCAGGATTGGCTAGAACATCTTCATATTTAAATGTAATGACATCTTCTTGTTTATTCCAATAATTTTGAAATTTTTGCCAAGTTCTAATAAATTCCTTCACTCTTTTTGTAGGGACTGTATCTTTAAGAGAACCACGGGGAACTCTTACGTAACGAGAATAAAAGCTATCAACAGGATGTCTGACAACACGGATTGTAAGCTCATAAGGTTGTTCATCAAATTCGCTGATCTTTGTGGGTTGAGAAGGGAAATGTGTTTTGATGAAAACAAGATCATCTTTTGTAGGATAGCGACAAGTTCCATCATAGCCATGATCACAAGTGTATCCGCCCCAAGGGAATACTTTATCCATATGAGGTGGCTCGCTATCACAATAAACGGAGCCTGTGGCAATATGCGAAGCTTCTTCAATTAAAGAACGAATCCAGTGATTGCCGGATCGGGGATAAGAAGCAAAGTAGGCTCGCTTCCATTCTTTAGAATATCCCGATTGAAATTCGGCTAAAAAAATAAGACAGAAAAATAAGACAAGCCACTTATGTTTGATCATAATGTTCTCCGTTGTAAAGATAAATTTTAAGATCTGATTTTCTCAAATGATCTTGTCAATGAATTCATTTCTAATCAACGAATGGAGTAAAAATGAGTTCTTGACTATCTGAAAGCGGGGGATACTAAAAAATTTCTTTTTCTATGTAAACCAAAAAATCAAGAGGGTTGACAAACAGATCAGCACAAGTCTTTCTCTTAAAGCTTTAATGTAGAATTGATGCCAAATAAATTCACCTCATTTAGAAAACTTTTTTTAACTCAATTCATGATGAACAAAATCGTCGATACCACTACTTTATGCACGCTTGACGTGCTCTTTTTGAATCAATGTATTTTTCTCTTCAATCGCTTGCATAGGATGACTTTTTAAAAGCAAGTTCAAAGTATACTGAACACTAAATGATTTGATGGAAATCGTTAGAGCTTGTTCAATCACTTCTAATAGCTCGAATTCGGGTAGTTCTAAACATGTAATGCTAAATTGTAATGACAGATAAAGTACTTGATCATTCCAATATGGTTAGCTAGTTTTTTAGAGAAAGATAAAGTTTTTCTCACAAGTCTTGCGACTCTTTGTCTAAGAGTACAATTAAAT
>JBGAGC010000004.1:0-475564 GCA_044226925.1 Parachlamydiaceae bacterium | reverse complement strand
AAGTGGACGCCATAAATCTAATGTAGTAACTAAATTCTTTAGCAGGTTCATATATTGTTCTCCTTTGGTCGGGAAGAACATCTATTTTATGGACCTGCTCTTTTTTTTGGAATTTAACTGAAAAAGTTCCGAACTATAGAGCATTACATGCTGAGAACTACCGTTTAGAATTACCGATAATTGAGTCTCATGGAGATATTAAATTTCGATTCTTTATTTAGACATTTGACAAGCAAGCTGGTAAAGTTTTCTAGTTTTTGCTATTTTAATTCTCTTTGTTTAAAGGGAGTAAGATATGAAATTATATGATGATCAACTCATAGTGATTACAGGAGGAGCTGGTTTTATTGGCTCTGGTGTTGTGCGGCATCTCAATGATAGGGGAATGAATAATTTAATTATTGTGGATGAGTTAGGTCAGACAGAAAAATGGAAGAATCTTGTTGGCAAGCAATTTGTCGATATTATTCCTAAGTCGCAGCTATTTAGCTGGCTTGCAGGAAAAGAGTCTTTAATAGAGGCATTTATCCATTTAGGGGCTTGCTCAGACACGATGGAGACCAATGCTAGTTATTTATTAGAAAATAACTATCGTTATAGCGTGCGTT
Organism: Parachlamydiaceae bacterium; assembly: GCA_044226925.1. Lineage (GTDB taxonomy): Bacteria > Chlamydiota > Chlamydiia > Chlamydiales > Parachlamydiaceae > JANWJE01. The sequence goes on along the minus strand of JBGAGC010000004.1, from coordinate 474,956 downwards.
TGGCAGAGTATGCTCTTAAAAACGATCAACGTTTCATTTACGCCTCTTCTGCTGCAACTTATGGAGATGGGTCAAAGGGATTTACTGATAATGTTTCTCAGTTGTATGAACTCCAACCTCTTAATATGTATGGTTTTTCCAAACAGTTATTTGATCAATGGGCTTTGAATGAAGGCGTTTTAGATAAGCTTGTAGGACTGAAATATTTCAATGTATTTGGACCTAACGAAGCACATAAAGGGCGCATGGCATCAACGATTACCCGCATGGTTCCTCAGATTTTAAAGGGAGAAAAAGTCCGTCTGTTCAAATCAACAGATCGTGCTCAATTTGCTGACGGGGAGCAAAAAAGAGACTTTATATATGTCAAGGATGCTGTGCGTATGACTTGTGCGTTTTTGACTAACGATGTTGGTGGTATTTATAATATTGGAAGCGGACGAGCTTCTACTTGGAATGAATTAGCTCAGGCGGTGTTTCATGCGCTTGATCGTCCTCTTGATATTGAGTATATCGACATGCCTCCTGAATTAGTCAGCAAATATCAAAATTACAGCTGTGCAAATATGCAAAAGACAGACAAGGTATTAAAAGAGACGGCTAAGAGTATGAAATTAGAAGATGCTGTCGGAGATTATGTTAAACATTACTTAGTGCCGGGGAAAGTATGGTAAAATTGGCTCATATGTTAAGTCGCCTCAATCCTGTTAAAATCTTAGTAGTCGGCGATATGTTGCTTGATACTTATACAATGGGAAAGGCTCGTCGTATTTCTCCAGAAGCTCCTGTTGCCGTTGTTAACGTTCAACGAGAAGAACATCGTCCAGGAGGAGCTGGAAATGTTGTTTTAAATTTATTGTCCTTAGGGGCTCAAGTTGTTGCTGTTGGACGTATAGGTAAAGACTGGGCAGGCCAAACGTTAATTAATGCTCTGAATCAAGAAAATGTTGATACACGTATGATAGTGTTTCAAGAAGCTTATCCTACACCTGTCAAGAACCGCATCATTGCAGATAATCAACAAATTGTGCGAGTCGATCACGAACAAATCGTTCCTTTACATGAATCGGTAGAACAATTCATTATTGATCATCTTCCCCAAATTCTTGAAGATATTACAGTCGTGGCGATTTCTGATTATGGCAAGGGATTTTTAACCTCTACTTTACTAGAAGCAATTATTCATCAAGCAAAGAAAAGAGGTATTCCGATTATTACAGATCCCAAGGGAACGGATTTTAAAAAATATCGAGGGACAACGATCATTAAACCCAATTTATCAGAAGCTTTTGCAGCGGCAAAATTACCTTCTCATGCTCCTTTAGAGCAAGTTGCATCTGCTGTTCTGGAGCAAACAAAGGCTGAATTGCTGATGTTAACAAGATCGGAAGCAGGTATTTCTCTTTTTGAAAATAGTGGTATTCGCTCAGATTTTCCTGTTCATGCTAAAGAAGTAAAAGATGTGACTGGAGCGGGAGATACAGTTTTAGCGATGTTGACCTATTCTATCGCTAATCAGCTGACTTATGAAGAATCGGCTCAACTTTGCAACGTTGCAGCAGGCATCGCAATTGAACATGTGGGATGTGCCAGAGTTTCGCTTTCTGATCTTGCTTTTCGTTTGTTTGAATATAATTTGAGTAATAAAGTGTTTGATCATGAACATTTGTTCGTTTTAAAAGAAGTCTTGAAGCGAAAACCATTCAGTTTGATTAAGATTTCTCAGATGAATCAGTTAACTCATGCGTTATTTCAATCGATTAAAAAAATGGCTCAAGAAACAGAGTCTTTATTGATTTATGTTGAAGATGTTAAGCCTCATGAACTCTTTATTGAAATGCTTGCTTCTTTAAAAGAAGTCAGTTTTATTGTTCTTCATCTTGACAGTTTAAAAACTCTATGCCAATGTGCGACTCCTAAAGAAACATATGCCTTCGATGTTCATCAAGGTGTGTTATTGCCTATAGATTCGCCCTTCCATATTTCTCGAAATCAAGTTTTAGAGGGGATATCAGGGCCTGTATCATAACAGTCGAGGGTTTGCAAAGGGAGGAGTAGATGAATATTAATGCTTCTTTTCAATGGGAACGTCAACCGCAAGCAGAGAATTTGATTCTTAATCTTGTTAAACAAGCTTCCGATGCAAATTCAACGATTTCAAAGTTTTCTGAAGAGCTTTTTCATCAAACAAATACTCGTCTTTTTGATTGGCTGGATCATGTAGTTGTTCAAGACTCTGAGTCCATTATTCAGCAATTGAAAGAAGCTGGATTTCAGCAACAGGGAAATGGTTATAAGCACATTTATGCTCATCCAGGAGCGCAGCTTCCTCGAGTCGCTGTGCATCCCTCTCAAGACATGAAGGTTGGACTTGCTGTTGCAGTCGATTCTATTGCCGATTTTTTAATGGCTAGAGGAGAACAGCGTTCTATTGAAGGTTCTCAATTTGGAGGATTTCGTCGTTGTTTGATTTCTCTTGAACAAGAAGCAGCCCTTTGGGTGATTGAAAGACGAGGAACCTTAACTTTACAACCGACTCACGAAGATCCTTCCTATATCTATCGGTGCTATCAAGCATTAGAAAAATGGATGACGCGGTCGCGATCATTAGCTAACGAAGATCAAACCATGCAAGAAGCCATTCAATTAGCAAGGCAACTCGTGGAAGAAGTGGGTCAACATCGAGCTGCATGGACTGTTTTAGAAGGAGAGCGGCGCTATTGGCAGGCAAGAAATACAGCAGGGCAAGTCCAAAAGAATCGTCAAGATCGTTTAGGAATGGGATGGGCAAATCATGATCATCATACTTTTCGCTCATCGCGACGTCGATTTAATCAACTCGTTCATTTTTTTGAAATACTAGGTTTTCATTGCCGAGAGCGTTTCTATGCAGGAGAAGAAGCGGGATGGGGTGCTCAGGTAATGGAAAATCCTGTTTGCCGCCTAGTTCTGTTTTTAGATGTAGACTTAGCTCCACATGAGGTGGTAAGAGATATTGGCCATGAACCTTTGTCTGAACTTGATCGATTAGGCACGATTGGTCTTTGGTGTGCTTTGCATGGCGATTCTATTTTAAAAGCTGGTATGCATCACTTAGAAGCTCAATTTATGTTTGACGAGTTATCGGAAGAGTTAGCGGAACGAGGCGTTCACATGATGAAGCCCTTTAGTAATTTCACTTATTTGAAACAGGCGTTTACAGTAGGAGAAAATTGGCAAGTGAATCCCGAACGGATTCGTTTATTAGTTGAACAAGAGAAAATTACTCCCGAGCAAGGGCAGCATTTTATTTGTCATGGAGCTATTGGAAGCCATTTAGAAAATTTGCAGCGCCGCGAAGGGTATAAAGGGTTCAACCAGAAAAATGTTAGCATTATTATTAAAGAAACAGATCCCCGCTTGCAATAGAACGATTTAAGTCTTTGATTAAGGTTCATATGCGGCTCACGCCGCCTCATCTTGTATTGAAAAAAACATCATCAGAAAAATATTGTCTATGAAAACTCTCGGAAAAGGAAAAGACTTTTTCGTTTCTTATTCTTTTACACCCAATTCCAATAAAGAAGGTTTTCTTGCGGAACTTGATCATATAAAATGATACAGATAAGCAAACTGAAAAGTAAAAGGAATTGAATCTTGCTGTAGAGGGTGGATATCTTTCTATTATTTTAATCAAAATTTTAAAGATTTTAAATCTTTTATCAGTAACGTGCTGTGCTAAAAGAATGTTTCTAAATTTTTGTAAATGAGAATAATAAAAGTTTAGTGAGTTTCAATGTGTTAAATAAATTTAAATTCACATTATAGGTTTATATGGATTGTAAAAAATATTTAATAATATATTTTATGCTCTCTTTTAATTGCTTAATAGGCGGTTCCATATCGGGTCAAAATGGTGATGAGGATGTTAGCCAAGATATTTGGCATGATCCATATTTTGAGTCTTGGGGATGGTTTGGTGGACAAAAAGAAGAAGAAATAAAAGAGAATAAGCAAAAAACACATCTTAATCCTTTTAGTGCAGAAAATATAGCAGGATTAGAAGCCAAGCTAAAGCAGCGTTTGGTGGGACAAAATCATGCAATTAAGCTGACCGTTGCAGCTTTAGAGCGTTATGCACAGGGTTTTCACAATCCAAATGCGCCAATTGCTTCGTTACTTTATGTAGGACCTACGGGAGTTGGAAAAACGCAATTGGCTAAAGAATTAGTTAAAATTTTGTTTGGAAGCGAAGAGTATTTGCTGCGATTAAACATGTCAGAATTTTCTCAATATAACAGTGTATTACGCTTAATAGGAAGCCCTCCAGGATATGCCGATCATCAAGCGGGAGGGCAATTTACAGAACTTTTGAAACAGCATCCTTATTCAATTATTTTATTGGATGAAGTCGAAAAAGCTCATCCTTATGTATTAAAAACATTTTTGCAGCTTTTTGAAGAAGGATTTATTTCTGATTCTAAAGGTCATCTGATTGATTGTCGAAATTGTCTGTTTATTTTAACTACAAATTTAACGGGATCAAAAATTTTAACGATGCATGATTTAGGCCATACGGATCGAGAGATTTTGACCGTTATTCAGCCAACATTAATACATGACTTGTCTCCTGAGCTATATAATCGATTAGAAACTGTAATTTTTAGAGGATTAAAGGAAAATATATTGGACGATCTTATCGAACATTTACTTCTTGATGCTTTAGCAGAAATCACTAGCCGCAAGAATATTCAAATCAAATTTGACGTCAGTATTGTTCAATTTTTAAAGAACAAAGCGACTAATTATTTATTAGGAGCACGTCCTATTAAGCAATTGATTAATCAAACAGTGATGACAGCCATTGTAGATGCTTTTAAGGAAAACTATTTCGGAGAAAATGAATCTATAAAGTTGTCTTATACAGATGGATGTTTTGTTATTTCTGGTTCTGCTCCAAAAAAGCCTTTTGAATGGAAATGGAATGATGAGGAACAAAGCAATAAACAAGTTCCTTTTAAATTGCAGCAAGTTCTTCAGTTAGGACATCAATTAAAGCAAAGAGTATTGGGACAACCTTATGCCATTGACATGACCGTTGCAGCTTTAACGCGTTATGCAGCTGGGTTAGGAAATTCAACAGCCCCTATAGGTGCATTCTTGTATGTAGGTCCTACAGGAGTAGGGAAAACACAGTTAGCAAAAGAATTAACTCGAGAACTGTTAGGAAGTGAGAATCATTTGATTAGACTCGATATGTCAGAATATTCAGAACCACATAGTATTTCGCGCTTGATTGGTTCCCCTCCTGGATATATCAATCACGATGAAGGGGGGCAATTAACAGAAGCCCTTAAAAAGCATCCATATGCCGTTGTACTTTTAGATGAAATAGAGAAAGCGCATCCAATTGTTTTAAAAACCTTTCTCCAAGTTTTTGATGAGGGACGTTTATCTGATGCACAAGGATCTGTGATAGATTGTCGGAATGTCATTTTTATTTTAACAACCAATTTAACGTCTCAAACAATTTTAACTATGCATGCAGCAGGCTATCAAGAAGAAGAAATTCTAGAAGTCATTCAACATGACATCACGAAATTTCTTTCTCCTGAACTTTATAATCGCCTTGAAGTCGCTCCTTTTATAGGACTAAGCCAAGAGCACTTTGAACAATTGATTTGGAATATGCTTAAAGAGGTCCAAAAAGAACTCCATTTAAAAAAACAAATAACAGTGGAATTTGATGCGAGCTTAGTTGCCTTTCTTCAAGTCAATGGATTTGACTATGAATTGGGTGCTCGACCCTTAAAACGATTAATTCAACAAACGGTTGTCACATCCATTGCAAAAGAAATCATCGCTGGTCATATTCAATCTGGTGAATTTATTAAAATTTTCTATTACAATGGAGCTATCTTCATTGAAAAAATAGAAAAATAGCGAGCTGATTAAATGAGAAGTTCGTTTGTTCATGAAGATAAGCAGGATAATCCTGCTTATGGTAATAAAGTTATTTTAAATCATTAACAAGGATCAAACTTTTTCAATAGGACAAAAACTCCTAAATATGGACAGTTTGCAAAATGTGCCGCTCAACATTACCGATTATTGCTTAAGAAGAAATATCGAGAAAAATCCTGAAAAAACGGCATTAATTTTAGTCGATGCGATCGGTGTTCAACAACAATGGACCTATGCCGATTTATTTCAAGCTGTTTGTCAATTAACGGCTGGTTTAAGAAGTTTAAAAATGCCTAAAGGTTCGGCTGTTACCCTACGTTCCAGCAATACGTTTGATTTACTGCTTTTATTTTTATCTTCAATGGCAGCAGATTTAGTTCCTATTCCTCCAGTATTTTCTCGTACTCAAGAAGAACTAGAGATGATTGTCAAGAGCTCAAATAGTCGTTTGCTGTTTCAATTAGGAAATTCAAAGTTTCCCTTACATTTACCTGATGAATGCCGACTCATTAATGATGACGAGTATCAGTCTTTAAAAAGCTTTCAAGCTAGTGATATTGCTCCCACCACGTTGTTTCAAGATCCTGCTTTTATTTTTTATACCTCGGGTAGCACAAGTAAACCTAAAGGTGTCTTACATGCTCATCATGCTATTTTGGGACGAAAGCCAAGCCTTCAGTATTGGTTAGATCTCACAGAACATGATCTTGTCATCAATACAGATAATATTAGTTGGACCTATAGCATGTTCACGGGATTTTTAGATCCGTTAACAGTGGGAGCAACAGCAGTGATTTTCACGCCTTCTAATCAAACATCGGAAGCGGAAAATGCGATTTCGGGAGAGATATGGCTAAAACTTATTGAGCATTATCATATCACGGTGATGGTTTCATCGCCTGATATTTACACTAACATTTTGAACAATGAAAATGCAGGGAACTATACTTTGCCATCTTTGCGCCTTGCAGGTTCTGCTGGAGCAGCTCTTCCTCAAGAAGTAGAAAAACGTTGGCAGCAAGCATTTCATCTTCCTATTTATACTGCTTTAGGAATGAGTGAACTCTCTACGTTTATTAATACAGGGCCTATGATTCCCATCAAAGGTGACTCGCTTGGTAAAATTCAATCGGGCAGAAAAGTCACGATTTTACCTTTGGAGGGCGGATTTGATCCCGTTCCTGTTAATACGATAGGGATGTTAGCTATTCATAAGACAGAGCTGGGTTTTATGATAGGTTATATAGGGGATTCTTCAGAGCATTCCAAAGAGTATCGAGAAGATTGGTTTTTGACTCAAGACTTAGTCAGTGCGGATGAAGATGGATATTTGACTTATTATGGAAGAGCAGACAATGTTTTGAAGATTAGCGGAGGATTTCGCGTTTCTCCTATTGAAATTGAGAAAGTCATCAAGGGGTGTCCTGAGGTCTTGGAAACCGCTTGTGGAACAATATTTGAATCTAAAAGTGAAATGGATTCATTGGTCGCTTATGTTGTAAGCCATCAAGCGAGTCAAGAGCTAGCGGATCAAATTTATCAATTGGTTGCCAAGCATCTTAGTGATTATAAAATTCCAAGGTTCATTTATTTTGTGGAAAGTCTTCCACGCAATCAACGCGGCAAAATTATAAGAAATGAGTTAAAGAATTTAAAACCCTTGTTAGTGAGTGAACGTGATTAACATATCTCAACTAGCTATAAAAAGAATGACTGTTCATTGGCCTTCTCCTGGTATAACGCTTAGAGCAGTGGATGCAGTCTCTCGTCGAGCAGTCTAGTTAGGGGATGGATGCTGCAAAGACAAATATCCGGCCTTTGTCTTTGCGCCATCCATTATTTTAAATGTAAAGTGAGAGCTTCAGCAAGGTGAAAAGCACGACGTTGCGTGCCATCTTTGATCTGATGACGGCATGACATGCCGCTTGCAATAATCCAATCTTCTGGTTCACTTGCTCGAATAGCTGGAAAAAGACGCAATTCGCCTATTTGCATGGAAATGGCTTCATGTTCTTTTTCATAGCCGAACGATCCTGCCATTCCACAGCAGCCAGATGGAATTTCTTCGACGTGAAATCCGGGAATTGATTGTAAAACTTTTAATGTAGGTTTCATACTGACAAGTGCTTTTTGATAGCAGTGGCCATGAACTTTGACTGTTTTGTGGTCATTTTTAAAATATTCGCGAAAATTTGCTTTTTCTGCTAGTTGGGCTAAAAATTCATCCAATGTCAAACATTGAGATAAAAGATGTTTAATTCGTTGTTCGTCTTCTCCTTCAGCTTTAATCAATGCTGTATAATCATCTCTTAAAGTTAAAAGGCAGCTAGGCTCTAATCCAATAATAGGAAGATGATTTTTAGCATAAGATTCTAATTGTTTTATTAACTGATAAGCTTGTTTGCGTGCTGTTGGAAGAAGTCCTTTTGAAAGAGCAGGGCGACCGCAGCACTTCCAGGGTGGAAGAATGACTTGATAACCCAATGTATTAAAAAGTTTGACGGCAGCTTGTCCAATTTCAGGATGATTAAATTCGGTAAAGGTGTCGTTGAGTAAAACAACTGATTGTTTGAGAGGAGAGGGTTGAATATAGGTGTCAAACCAAGTAGAAAATCGTTGCATAGCCAAAGGGGGTAAAGAGCGTCTTGCTGAAATACCAATCCATTCTAAACTTTTTTTTACCCATGACCATTGATTGAATCGATTAAAAAGTGAGGCAAAGGGTGCTATCCAAGCATTCACCTGGCCAATATGCCCAAATAAGCGGCTTCGTAAAGAATAGCCGTGCTTTTCTTGGTAATGATAAAGAAATTCACTTTTAAATTTAGCCATATCGACCTGAGAGGGGCACTCTGTTTTACAACCTTTGCAGGAAATGCAAAGATCCATAACATCATGCATTTCTTGACTTGTAAAATCTTCTAGTGGGAGTCGTTTGTGAATAATGGATCGTAGCGCTTGAGCTCGAGCTCGTGTGGAATGAAATTCATCATTTGTCACTTGAAAAGAAGGACACATAACTTTTTCTTTTTTACGACAAAGTCCATTGCCATTGCAAAGGTCTGCAGCGAGTTCAAAACCTCCTTCAGGAGAAAAATCTAGAAATGTTGAAGGCTTTTGCAAGCTTTGACCAGGTTGTGTCCGCAGCTCTTGCCATTGATCTGTTTGAGGAACAATCTTACCAGGATTCATTAAATTGAGAGGATCAAAGGCATATTTGATTTTAGCAAATGCTTGGACTAGGGATTCGCCAAACATTTTGGGATTCAACCAAGAACGAATCCAACCATCGCCATGTTCTCCGCTTAAAGCTCCTCCATATTCTAACAACAACGAAGAGATATCTAGCATCATTTGACGCATTAACGCTAATTCATTTGGATCATGTAAATTCATGTAAGGACGTACATGCATACAACCAGATCCAATATGTCCATAGATGCCAGCTGATTTGCCATGATGTGCTAAGTAAGCGCAAAAGCGTTCCATAAAAGGCGCTAGCTTTAAAGGAGGAATGGAAATATCCTCTATAAAAGCAATGGCACGACTATAACTTCTTTTGGAAAGTAGAATGCCTAACCCAGCTTTTCGCAAATCCCAGACGTGCGTCATTTGCTGTGGCTGAAGAATCGCAACTTGTTGAGTCCCCATTTTTTTTTGCTGCAATTGAGATCGTATGCTTTCAATCTTTTCCTTCACTTCTTGAGGATTTTCACCCTCCATTTCTAAGATGACAATCGCTTGCGGATTTCCATGCAACCATTCAAGGCTATTGCGCATCAATGGAGCTGCACGCCCTAATTCAATAATCTGATGATCAATAAGTTCTAAAGCTAAAGGGTGATAGGTTAATAGCTCAGGAACATGATGCATGGATTGAAGGAGATCATCAAAAAACAGAAGAAGAAGACCTGTTGCTTTAGGCTTGGGGACAATACCCATTTTGATTTCTGTTGTGATTCCCAGTGTTCCTTCAGAACCGGCAATGATTTTTGCTACGTTAAAGGGAAGGGGTTTTAAAAGCTCATCTAAGTTATATCCGGAAACGCGGCGAGGAATATCAGGAAAATGCTGACGGATGTCTTGGGCATTTTTTTCTTTAATTTCCCATAAAACACGATAAATCTCTCCCTCTTGGTTTGATTGAAGACATTTACTAGCCCATTCCTTCTCCGAGACAGGAGCAAAAGATAAAACATGTCCGCTGGCTAAAAGAACTTCCACCCCTTGGACATGATCAACCATTTTGCCATAACGGAGCGAACGCGATCCTGCTGCATTATTGGCTAGCATTCCTCCAAGAGTCGCGCGATTTCCTGTCGAAGTGTCAGGCCCTAGCCGATAACCAAAAGGAGCAAGTTCTCGATTCAAATGATCTTGAACAACACCAGGTTCACAAACCACAAATTGATTTTGAATATCTATGGCTAAAATATGATTTAAATACTTAGATACATCGACAATTAGGCCATGGCCTAAGCAGCCTCCTGTAATTCCTGTGGCTGCTCCTCGAATTGTTAAAGGAATGTGAAAATGATGGGCAATTTCAGCAGTTCGTTGAAGATCTTGCTTTGTTTTAGGAATGATCACGCCCATTGGTTCGATTTCGAAAATAGAAGCATCGACGCTGTAGACATGGCGAGTAATAGGATCAAAATGCACTTCTCCTTCAATAGAAGCTTTCAAATCAGCTTCAAGAGATCTCATGAACGTAACTCCGGTAACTGAGGGGGTGGGCCTTTAACGCGTTGAAAGGAATAAATGGATCCTAATTGAAGCAAACGAGAAAGTTCATCAAGTGCTTGACGTCCTTCTTTTAAAAGTTCTGGGTCGGCTAAGTCTTTAATAGTTAAAGAGTCGCGATAATGCTTGTGAATCCATTGCACGAGTTGTTGATAGAGTTCATCTGTTAGTTCTACAAAGCGATGCATCGCATCGTATTCTTTTTTTGTGAGAACCACACGCAGTCTTAAACAAGCTGGGCCCCCTCCATTTTGCATACTTTGGCGAATATCTTGATAAACAATGCGTCGAATAGGATGACTTTTATTTTCTAATAACTTTTGTAAAAAAACATGAACAGAAGGGGAAGCTTGGCATTCTTGAGGAGCAATAAGAAGCATTGTTTGATCAGGAAGAGTGACAATTTGTGAATTAAATAAATAGGTTTTAACGGCTTCTTCTAAAGAAACTTCAGTTTCTTTGACTTCGATTGTGATGAAAGGAACTTGACAGTGTGTTTCGATTTGATTTCTAAGTTGTTGAATCGTATCTGATGTGTGGACAAAAGCTTTTTCATGATAAAGAAAAACATTTTGATGGCCAACGGAGATAACATCATTATGAAAAACTCCTGCGTCAATCGCTGCAGGACTTTGCTGAGCAAATACAACTTTTGAAGGGGAAAGACGATGGAGGCGGGCCAGGGCTTTAGATGCTTCCTCTGTTTGGCGAGGAGGAAAACGCTTAGGCAGAAATTCAGGGTTTTGAGAACTCGATTTTCCAAAAACAAATAATTGAACACCAGGTTGGTCAAAGGTTTGGCAAAATCGAGTATGATTGGCCGCTCCTTCATCTGCAAAATTTGCGTGGTAGGGAAGAGGAGGATGATGAGCGAAGTAAGCAGGATGATTGAAAATACGGAAAAGAATAAAACCTGTTGTTGATGCTTCGAATGAGCGATGAAATTTGCTAATTAAATTAGCAGGAGTAAAATGAAGTCTTCCATCAATTGAATCAGGAGAGGGACAAACTGTTGCAGCATTCGCTGTCCACATACAGGCTGCTGAGCTAGAAGCCATCAAGATATTGGGATCTATTTTCCAAGCTTTCTCTAATATTTCGGCATCAGTACCCGTGAATCCTAAATTATGCAAAATAGGGATGAAAGGACGCTCTTGCGGAGGTAAAATGCCTTGCTTAATGCCAAGAGACATCAAAGTCTTCATTTTTTCTAATCCTTGCAGGGCAGCTTTTTGCGGATTAGAAATGAATTGGCCATGTTGCATGGAGGCAACATTTCCATAGGACAATCCACTATAATTATGAGTCGGCCCCACTAGACCATCAAAATTCATTTCCATTGCTTGAGCCATTTATTTCTCCGCTAGAAGGCTTAGAGAGTCTGAAAAAATACGATAAAATTTATTGATGTTGAGAGCTTAGTTCTTGCTTCATTCGAAAGCCAGGAGCAAAGAATGAAGGCATTTTTAATTCAGCTGATTCCATCGAAGCAACAGGATAAGCGCAATAGTCGGCAGCGTAGTAGGCGCTTGGACGATGGTTTCCGCTGCATTTAATCCCTCCAAAAGGAGCAGAACTGCTTGCGCCAGTTAAGGGCGTATTCCAGTTCACAACACCAGCTTGAATGTGTCGATAAAAATAAGCATACTCTTCTTGACGACGACTCAATAAGCCTGCTGTTAATCCATACTTTGTATGATTAGCTTCATCAATTGCTTCTTGAAAATCATTTACTCGAATGACTTGTAAAAAAGGACCGAAAATTTCTTCATCAGGACGATCTGCAATTCCTGTCACATCCATTAAACCAGGAGAAATAAAAGCTTTTCCCAATGGAAGTTGCCGCATTTCGACTAAAGACTGTCCACCTTTTGAACGTAAATCTTCTTGAGCTTCTAAAATTTTTTGAGCTTGATTTTCAGTAATAATAGGCCCCATAAAAGGCTCTGGTACATTGGTATAGGGACCAATAGAAATATTGCCAATCATTTCAATAACAGCAGCAATGAAATCATCTCCTTGCTGCGTTTTGGGAACAATTAGGCGTCTTGCACATGTACAACGTTGACCTGAACTCAGATAAGCTGATTGAATCGTCACATAAGCTGCTGCATAAATATCAGACACTTCGCTAATGACTAGAGGATTATTTCCTCCCATTTCGAGAGCAAGGATTTTAGAAGGTTGTGAAGCGAATAACTCAGATAGAATCTTGCCAGTGTGATAGCTTCCCGTAAAGAAAATGGCTTGCAGATCAGGGTTTTTCACAAGAGCTTGTCCTGTTTCTTTTCCTCCCTGAACTAAATTAAGTACCCCTTCTGGCAACCCAGCTTTTTGCCAATAACGTAGAGTTTGTTCAGCTACAAGGGGAGTCAGTTCACTGGGTTTAAACACTATTGTGTTTCCCGCTAACAATGCAGGAATAATGTGTCCATTAGGTAGATGCCCTGGAAAATTATAAGGCCCGAAAACAGCTACAACTCCATGAGGACGATGTCGAGTAATTGAGCGTGCGTGTGGTTGATCTCTAATCATTCCAGCACAGCGTCTTCCATACGCCTCTAACGAAATGCCCACTTTATTAATCATGGCCTCTACTTCACTGATAGAATCCCAAAGGGGTTTCCCTGTTTCTTTTGCAATGATTTCTGCGAAGTCGCGTTGAGAATCACGTAGAATTTCGCTAAATTCTGATAGATAGTGTGAGCGTTCATCAATAGCTAAAGCAGACCATTTTTCAAAAGCACGTTTTGCTTGAAGCACAGCTTCATCTACTTCTGATTGAAGAGCTTCTTTTCCTTGCCACAGATTTTCGCCTGTCGCAGAATTATAAGAGGAAAATAGTGCGCCTGAGCCGCGCTTCCATTCATTGTTGATAAATACGCTCTCATGTTCCATCATGCTTGATCACTCATTTAGATAACCAAAGGCGTGTCTGGATGCTAGTATCCAGACAAGTCCAAAGGAAGTTATACAGCAATAAACAGCCGAAACTCTTTTTTATTATTTTTTTCATATTTTCCAAAGCAAATTCTTGTGGATAAGCATCTTTTGTTAATAGACCTTTTACGTAACTTCCAATGCTTCAGCTTCATGTTCTTTACAATTGGTTAAATAATTACTCAAAAGGCAATCATTCAACCCATTGAGAAAGTCATCTCGAATATGAGCTATTGGAAGTTACGTAAAAGGTCAAATTTTAATGAATAGTGACATAGCGGATACGGTCGCCTCTTTTGACCATTAAGGCATTGGCAACTTCTTCATTAATCAAAGCTTGTGTTTTGGAGATAAGCTGTATTTTTCCAAAACAAGCTCTAAAATCGATCCGTTCATTGGAAATAATGTATTCTTTATCGCTGATTAAGCTATCTGTTGTAATATCAATTTGAACCAGTGCGCTTTGTTTAATGGTGCGAATGTCAGCGATATTTGCAGATAAAATAGGGCCTCCCTCAAAGACATCAATTTCTTGATTAAAGGTAAAGCCTTCTTGCAGAAGCATTTGATAGGCAGGCTTAGTGCTGTCATGGGTTTTTCCAATAACTTCCTGAGCTTCTTTTGGTAGTAAATCAATATAAATAGGAAATTGAGGAAGAATATCAGCAATAAAAGTATGAGCTTGATCAATTTGAGCCATCAATTCGACAAATGATAAATTGCAAAAATGACGTCCAATAGCTTCCCAAAAAGGAGAAATTTGACGAAGGTCAATATATCCACGTAATTCTGCAATCACTTTCTTTTTAAAACGTTGACGTTGAGATGCTATGAATAAAAAACGACTTAAAGACAACAGACGCCCTTGTCCACTATGACGAAAGGTTGGCTGTAAGTATAGGGCGCATACTTCGGAGGCATTAAATGAATTATTGATAATTTTAAGAACTTTAATTTCTTTGGGGGCAGAAAAGAATTTAGCGTGAGTGGAAATTGTTTCGACGCGGTAGTAGTGAGTCAAGCTTTGAATACTTTGGGCTAAAATGCCGCAAGTTCCTCCAATACGTCCTGTGGTCAAATCTTCTAAAACAAAATAATATTCTTCTTGGCCAGGATGTTCAACTTGTTGCAAAAAGCTTGTTTCTGAGTGAATGATCTTTTCTAAAAGTTTTTCTCTGTTTCTTGGTAAATTTGTCATTCCTAATAAAGATTCAAAGGAAAATTCTGCAAATATATCTTGGTCTTTACGCGAGATAGGTCGAATGATAATCATATTCAATTCCTTTTAAGAAGTACTCTCTTAATCTTGGGCTAATACATTTTCCACTATTTGCATAACAGCGTCTACATCTTCTAAAGTCATGACTCCTGCAGGGATTAAAAAGCGAACTCTTGTAGGATGACTTCCGGCAACAAAAGAAATGACCCCAGCTTGAAAGAGATCTTGAACAAAGCGCGCAACGCGTTGAGCTTCGCCTTCAAATGGAGTAAAAATAACCATGGCTCCTATCCCATAAGGTCCTTGAATACGATTGGGCCATTTGGCTTCCAATCTTTTAAAATGTTCCTCAAAGCGATGATGCAGCTGAACAAGCTTGCCATTTGGACCATAAAAATCACTAGATAGTAAGTGCTGAACAATCCAATAGCTGGTTTGCAAAGCACTGGTGCTGCTAGTAAAAGTTTGACTTAAAAGTCCTTGTTTTGGCTTTAAGGTGGATTTAAAAAGTGTTGCACAAACCTGAGAAAGCTTTCCAATAGAAACAAGATCGATGTATTCTTCCAGTTCAAAGTATTGATAAGCAAATAATCGAGGTGTACGGCCAAATGTTTGAATTTCATCGACGAAAATGCAAATGTCATGTTCTTTCAACACACGCATCAGAGAGATGAAAAACTCTTTGGTTCCCATGTTAAATCCTGCTTCTCCTTGGATCAGCTCAAAACACATGACAGCATGTTGATGAGGATACCGAGAGAGATGATGTTGTAGCATTTTTAAAGCATGTTTTGTACTTCCTTCTGGATCTTCAGCTTTATAGAAAGGAATGTAGTCTACATGCAGCTGAATAGGTAAACCTTCTCGGAAAATTGGCTTGTCCGTGATTTGTGAAAGAGAAAGTGTGCGTCCCATAAAACAACGGTCAAAAGCAAGAATTCGATAAGCTGGAGATTTCTTTTGAAATGCTAACTTTAAAGCATTTTCATTCGCCATTGCCCCTGAGGAAGATAAAAAACAATGGTCAAGGCCTGAAGCTTTGACAAGAAGTTGGGAGAGTAAAAACGCATCTTGATTTTGTTGTAGATGACCTTGCATAATCGTATCGCTCAAAGCTGCATCAATAGCAACCTCTATGAGAGGAGGATAGCTATGACCCCAAAAATGAGGGCCAATTCCACTAATCATATCATATTTGACACTGCCATCTAAAAGCTCAACTAAAGGACCATGTCCCCAACCGCTTCCTAAATAAGGAAAATAGAGTCTTCCTCCTCGTACTTGGTGAAATGTTTCCAACGTGCTTTCATAAGATTGAGTTAATTCAGATTGTGGTGGAGAGATATGAGTTAAAGATTTTTGATAATCCCGAATCGCTTCTATTAGTAATTTTTTACCCTCTGCAATTCTTGGATCTTGTTTCAAACGAGCGGCAATAAGAGAATGATGATTAACCATGCGAAGCTTCCTATTGAGTATCCTATTTTTGCGAGGCCAATTTAAAAAAGAAAAGAGCTGCCAGTTTAGCTCTTTCAGTAAGACTTGATAAAATCAAATATTCATCTGAAGTGTGAAGAGATCCTCCAATAACTCCAGCGGTATCCAAGGTCGGAAGACCTGCTCCAGCCAAAATATTTCCGTCGCAGACGCCGCCAGTTGGTCGGGTTTGAAATAGAATATTTAATTCTTTTGCACAATCTGCATAAAGATCAAATAAATGTTGGGTTTTCTCGTCAAAAGGCTTGGGTGCTCGATAAGAATCTTGCATAACTTCCACTTGAATGCCATCCCTTTCAGACTGTTGTGCAAATTTTTTAAGTTGTTCACTCGCTGTTTCTAAATGATCTGCATGCGAACCGCGTAGATTGATACGGCAATGTGCTAAAGCAGGGACAATGTTAACAGGACCTTTTCCTTCTACATCGGCAACATTAACAATAAGATCTTGCTGATCAAGCAAACCTTCCATTTGATAAATAAAACGTGCTAAAGCAAAGACTGCACTACGCCCTTGAGTAAAATCACGTCCAACATGCGCAGCCCTTCCACGCATCACAACGGTATAAGCCGCAGAGCCTTTTCTTTCGCTAACAAAAGCTCCATCAGGAAAAGAAGGTTCGAAAATTAACCCAAATTGATGACGACGAGCAGCTGCTTCATAAAGTACAGCTGAACCAGGAGAACCAATTTCTTCATCGGGTGTTATCAGAACTTCCCAGCCAATTTGTTTGGCAAAAGGTGATCTTTCCAATGCCTCTAGGGCTGTGAGAAGAATTGCAATTCCTCCTTTCATATCGGCCACTCCAGGCCCTTTCCATATCTCTTTATCCTTCTCTTCTACCAATTGGAAAGAATGCGCAGGGGAATAAACGGTATCCATATGTCCTGCCAAAAGAACTTGAATGGGAGCTTCAGGTCTCTTGCGGATGATAAGAGCTTGACCTAAAGGATGTAATTGAAAATTGCCCTGTGCATCAAGCTTTTTTTGTGAAGGTAAACGATGGTAAAATGTTTCGCCTCCCAAACTATCGAAAGAAGAGCGAAGCTGAACTAAAAGCTCATTTAATCCATCAATATTCCAAGAAAAAGTGTTAATCATTGCCCATTGCTTGACGCGTTGTTGAAGAATGACTTGCTGAGAGTCAATCCAATTTAAATAAGAAGAGTAAGCTTCCATGGGCATAAGACTTTTTTTAGCTCATCATATGAATCTTTCTCTGATTTGACAAATTCTTTTTCACATCGCAAGCGTGCAATTACTTTTCTTCAGCAAATTTAGAAACACTCATCACTGCTGGAAAAGGGGAATTGTGATGCTTTAAATTCATCTTATATAAATTGCTAAAAATTTAAATTTTTAATCATTTGATCTTAAGGATTCATTCTTTTTGCTACTTAATAACATGTTGATTGTTTTATTTAAAATAATTATTTGTTTTTAATTTATTAAAACAAGTAGGTGGATATGAATTCTATAAGTCAAAATTTTCAAGCGCTGCAAACAGTTTTTATGAATAGAGCTAGTGATAATGAAGATACACTTTCTTTTGGATGAGTTAATTATTTCAGAAAGTCAGAGCAACTATGGATGTTACAGTTTTCAAATTTTCACTTCTTGGAGCACAGCGATTGCAATCTGTTAGCATTAATATTCTGTCAGATGAAGATATTTCAATAAAGATGATGGAAATTTTAGATCTAGCAGAAAAAGGAAATGAAGGCCATGCGTGTGCAATTGCGATGTTGAAAAAGTTGGAAAAAGAGCATCCGGAATGTCTTGTGGAGTGGCATCCTTTTAATAAAATCGGGCAGAGGTTCAAGAAAAGAGTGAAAAAACATTTGCTTTTATTCGATTAAAATTACTTCATACAAAAGAATAAATTTTAATTAACTTTTTTATTTCTTCTCGACTCTTAACAGTTTCGTATATTTTCAATTTTTGTTTTTTAAGGTCTTGCAATTTTCTAAAGTTTGGCTTGGTAATAAATTCTCTTATCCGCTAATGTGACAAAAAAAGAACATGGCGAGCATCCCTTCCTATTATTTTCTAGATAGTTTTTAACTAGAACTCCGCCAATTGCTAATACTAACCAGCTAGGAGAAATATGAATAAAAGAAGTCGTGAGCATTTACAAGAGGCATTAGATAAAAATCCATCTTGTTATGTGCTGATTACCTGTGGCCAACCATCCGAAGATGGTCAAATGCAGGTTGAAATGACTTATCAAGGCGATGCTGCTTTAGCAGCTTATCTGCTTCAAGGTGCACAATTATTCATTGATCAAGAAGAAGATCTCGATGCCTATTCTCCTCCAGCAATTCGTCTAGTTGAATGATTTGAATGCATAAATTTTCTTTACTTTTTTTCATCTCTATTAGAGGAAGAAAGGGAAGATAAAATTTGGAAATTGAGTACAATGTTTTCCAATTCCTTTTTAAGATCATGAAATTGTGAGCGATTTGTCCATAATTCAAAGAGATAAATGCGATTAATCGTTCGCATCACGTTTATCCATCCCTTCTTTTCTTTATCCACTACAATCAGGTAATGTCCTTCTTGACCTAAAACTGTTTTAAGTGTTCCTTTTCCAACTAACTTAGCATCAGGATGCGATGCTTTATAGGCCTGAAGGTAATGAGCGCTTGCTTTAAAGTTAGCTAAAGAAGGACTAATGTCTAAAAATGATATTTTGCCCTCAATTTGATGATGAGGGGAAAAAAAGCGCGCAGATTCTTTATATGCCGTTTCGAAGTCTAGTTGGTTGGCTGTTGGAGGATCTAGTTTTACAACTTTCCAATTCTTAGGGATAGATAAACTATAACCAATCTCGGCGTTTTCTATAAATTGGTAATTCGATTGCACTGACAAAAGACGTTCGCGATCATAAATTCCTTTTGCAGTAAAAGCAAACCATTTTCCAGATTCTTTTTTGCGAGGTTGAGTCGCAGTATAAGCAAGCGCTAATCGATTGATCCAAGCTTGTTTATTTTGTTCAAATTGTTTTGCGTCTTTAGTAGAGTATCGAAGGTAGTATAGGGCTGATTCTCCTTTAAGAACACGTCCAATATTATATTCATCAGAGCTTAATAAAGAACTATCTTTGGCTTGATCTGAAATAAAAGAACTTTCAAAAATCTGTGCTGAATCAGATTGTATTAACTGAAAACGCAATGTCTCATGTTCTGGTAAGTTGGTTTGAGATGCTTCTTTTAAAACTGCAACAAATTGGGCAGCAGAAACGGGCAATCCTTCAAATTGTTGGACGGTAAAAAGTTCTTTCCAATTGTTAATGTCATCGTTTTCTAAAACAAGTTCAATGATTTTTTCATTGCCTTGCTGAGCTTCAAAGCCAATTTTCCATTCTCTTTCATCCATTAGGCAAAAAAGATTTTCTTCACCTTGGAGTAAGGAAGCAACAATCATGAATAAAAACAGGGCAATCCATTTAACGGGAAAATGAGAAGTAAAAGGCATTTCAGTTTGTCCTTAAAAAGGTGTTGGTGAAAAGAACTCAAATCCAAGCTATGAGAAGTCTTAAAGCAAGCGTTTAACAATTTAGAGAGTATCTCTAAAATATTTATAGGATTAGTTGCAATTATATTGATCGAATTATGGAAATTTTTATGATGGAAGATGTAAGAAACCAGGGCCAAACCTTATGTCCATGTTGCTTTTTTATGTAGGTCAAAATCGTTATGCTATTGATTGTCATGATGTATTGCGCATTATTCCCAAAGTGACATTAAAAAGCGTTCCTTATGGATCAAATTATTTAGCTGGCTTCTTTAATTTTAGCGGTAAACCTGTTCCTGTTGTGGATTTTTGCCAATTAATTGAGCATCGCGATGCTCATTCTTCTTTGCTTTCTAGAATTATTCTTGTGAAAGATCCAGATTTTGATTCTGACCGTGTTTTAGGAATTTTAGGTGAACGAGTAGATGAAATTCTTTATTTAAAAGTTGAACAATTCAGCAAAACAGAATTTCTCCTCCATCATTTTCCTTATTTAGATAGAGTCTATAGCGATGAAAAAGGAATGATTCAATATATTAATGTTGTAGAATTTTTCCGCTTCTTATCAGCAGAGATTTTTAAAGCAGCGGAGAAAGAGCCTCATGAACTCTGATTTTTTACATCGCGTTATTCTCTTGATTGAAGAAAAGATGGGAATGAAGCATCACTCTATTCGCTTGCCTATCTGGGAAGACGTCATTAAAGAACGCATGACACTTTTAAATTTTTCAACTTATCAAGATTACTTTCAGTATTTGCAAACATCACCAGCTGAAATACAAGAGCTTGTTGAGAAAATCGTGATTCCTGAAACGTGGTTTTTTCGAGATAAAGAAGTTTTTCAATTTTTGTCTCTCTGGCTTAAACAAGCAAATTCTTCTACTGTTCTGTTTAAAATATTAAGCTTAGCTTGTTCGACGGGTGAAGAGCCCTATTCCATTGCCATGACATTTTTTGAAGCCGGTCTTTCCAGAAATACTTTTAGCATTGACGCGATTGATATTAGTAAGGAAGCGCTAGTTAAAGCCCAAGCAGGAATGTATCAAAAAAAATCTTTTAGGAATCAAGATCTCAGTCATCTCAATCATTATTTTGATGCAACAGAAAAAGGTTATGCGATTAAACAGCAAGTCAAAGATAGAGTGCATTTTTATTATGGCAATATTTTGGATGATAAAACTTTTCTCTATCCTCACTTTTATCATTTGATTTTCTGTCGGAATTTGCTCATTTATTTGAATAGAAATTCTCAAAAAATTGTTTTAGAACGTATAAAAAAACTGCTATCACCGCAAGGAATTCTCGTCGTTGGGTCAGCGGAAGCTCAGATTGCAAGCGGTGCTGGTTTTATTCCATTAGACTTTCCGCATACTTATGCCTTTAAATTAAGATCAGAACCTCAAGCATTCTCTAAAAGAAATAAAACTGTTTTCTATTCTCAACCTAAAGCAAAAAAAACTTCCCGCTTATTGACTCAAGTAGAATCCATTCCATTGATGAATTCTTCTTTACAATTATCATCTAGTGAGGAATGCAAGGCTGCGCTCATTCAAGAAGCAACAAAGTTAGCAGATGCAGGTTTATTTGAAGAATCTATGCAAATGTGTTCCAAATTTATTGATCAATACGGCGCTAACGCTGAAATTTATTACTTGCAAGGCTTAATTAATCAGGCTTCACAAAACGAAGATCAAGCTGAAAATTTCTTTCAAAAAGCTGTTTACTTAAAGCCTTCTCACTATGAAGCTCTTGTGTGCTTAGCTCTTTTATATGAAAGAAAAGGCAACTCGCAGAAAGCTGAACTTTTTCGACAGAGAGCCCGAAAAAATTTATAATACAAGATTTTCAAATCGATCCGCTCTTGATCTAAGTGAACTTTTAGGCTATATCCACTTAAGAGCCTCTTCTAGGGAGAAAAGAATTCAAATTCAAAACCATTAGAGGTTATTTAACAGGCTCTAAGGGAGTCTTTTTTAAAGTTAGGAATGTTTAAGAAAATTGATTATAAATAATTTATGAAAAGAAAGCCGACGACATTTAAAAGTAAGCGCTCGATCTCTCCGCCTTATTCTTCTCAACCGCATGCAGCCTCTCATTTATTCGAAAGGACTCCAGCTCAAGATTATATTGATGAGTGGACTCATGCTTTAATGGAACCTCCTTCCTTGGAGCGAGAAAAAGGAATTCTATCAGTCATGGTCTTTCGTTTAGGCAAAGAGTGGCTTGCTTTGCCAACTGTTTGTTTTAAGGAAGTGATTTCTCGTCGTCCTATTCATCGCATTCCTCATCAAAACAATAAAATTTTATTAGGTATTATCAATTTAAATGGTGAGCTAAAGTTGTATATAGCTTTAGATCGAATTTTAGAAATTGAACCCATTCCGGAGAGTACCAGCCGTATTCCTTATCAACAAGATCGTATGATTGCCATCTCTAAAGAAGGAGAATTGTGGGTATTTTCGGTTGAAGAAATAGAGGGAATTTATAATTTAGACCTTGCGCTGATTGAAAATGTGCCAGTTAACATCTCTAAGTCTACAACAGCATATATCAAAGGGATTATCAAGATAGGAGATAAAAGTGTTGGAGTGTTAGATGAGGACTTGCTTTTTTCTAGCTTGAAAAGGAGCATCTTGTGAATTCTCTAGACTCAGCAAATTTGTCACCTCTTCAGGCGATCAAGCAAGAAATTAGAGCTCAAGCTTCTATTTTAAGAGAAATCATTGTCGCAATACAAACGAGTTCAAAAGCTGCGGATTTTTTGACTGTCGCCATTAAAAGCACACAAACGCTTTTGGAAAAGATAAAAAATAGTGAATTTGCTTTTCTAACTCCACTTCTTCAAAATTTAGAACGCTATTTTTATACAGTTCAAGAAGGAATGTCGATTAACCAAAAACATATTGAGACTTTATCTGCGATTGTTGCCGAACTGATGTATTTGGCTGATTTGAAAACTCATCAAATTGAAAAGCCGGAGTATCAAAAGCGATTGAAGGCATTAAGCGAAGTTAAGAATAAACTTAGACAATTCATTCATGAATATGAAGTCAAACATCCTGTTTTAACTCAGAAAACTTTTGAAACTCACGAAGAAGACTTATCTCCAATAAAAACCGAAAAAATTTATTTAAAAGAGAGCGATTCTGCTATTGCTTCTCTTTTTCTTAATGACCTCCCCAAACAAGTGCAGAGGCTTAAAGAGAATGTGGAAACTCTCAAAAAAACTCCTGAATCTTCAGCAGAAGCAAGTCGTTCTATCCAGGCCATTCAAACAATCACCCAAGCCGCAAAAATCGTCCAAATTGATTCCCTTGTTGAATTGGGTAAAGGTCTTGAAGAATTTTTTAAAACAATGGAAGCTCAAAAATTAAATTGGAAGGAAGAAATAGATCTTGCTATCAGTCAAGCGTTACAATTTTTGGATGAACTTTCACATATTTCTGTTAATCAATTAGTCAGTTTTATTCATGAGCATGCAGCAGAATTGCTTCGGTTAACTCAACAAATTCGTCAATTGGCAGAATCGAATCTATCTTTCTCCTCTCTAGAAGAGGAGTCATTCAAAAAAGACATGCATCCGAAAACTGTTTCGCATGAATTATATCAAGAAACAACATTCGATGCCTCTATGTTTGACTTATTCAGCATAGAACTTGAAACACAATGCAAAGTTTTTAATCAAGGATTAATCGATTTAGAGCAAAAGCCAAAAGATCAAAAGCTTTTGGAATCTCTGATGCGAGCAGCCCATTCCATTAAAGGGGCGGCTCGTGTCGTGAGCTTAAGTCCAATTGTCCAATTAGCGCATGCAATGGAAGATTGTTTTGTTGCTGCACAAAATCAAAAATTAGATATTTCTGTCACTCAGATCGATCAATTATTGCGCAGTGTAGACCTTCTTTCGCGGCTTTCAAAGGTAAAAACAAAAGAACTTAACTCTTGGTTGAAAGAGCAACATCCCTTAATTGAAACATTAATTCAAGAGATTGCTATTCCTTCATCTAGGCTTGTTGAATCCGAATCAAAAAACATTCGAAAGTTTACTAAGCAAGAGACGATAGGTCTTCCTCCTCTTCCTTTAATTAAAGTTGTCAAAAAAGAAGAAACAAAAAAAGTTGAGACAAAAAAGGCATTCCAAACAGCATTTAATCAAGATCGAGTATTGAGAATTACCGCTCAAAATCTTAATCGATTAATGGGGCTTGCTGGAGAGTCTTTAGTGGAATCTCGTTGGCTTTATCCTTTTGGTGACAGCCTTCAAGAATTTAAAAACAATCTTAAAGATGTTGCAGGTTTAACAGATTTATTGAGAGATAGCTTAAAAAAAGAGCAACTCAACGAAGAGACTCAGGTTTATTTAAAAGAGCTTCATCAAAAATTGAATGAAATGCGTTATCATTTGTCAGGGCGATTGAACGAACTCGATAGTTTTATTCGTCGTCATTCTAGCCTTTCTGATCGTCTCTATCAAGAGGTGATTAATAGCAGAATGCGACCTTTTGCTGATGGTGTTGAAGGGTTTCCTCGAATGGTTAGAGATCTCGCTCATCAACTGGGAAAGCGTGTCAAACTTGAAATTGAAGGGAAATCTACACCGGTTGACCGCGATATTTTAGAGAAACTTGAATCTCCTTTAAGCCATTTGTTGCGCAATGCGATTGATCATGGAATTGAATCGCCTGAAGAAAGAATTGCTGTAGGTAAGTCTGCAGAGGGAGTCATCAAGCTCGAAGCTCGTCATCGTGGAGGAATGTTAGCAATTACAGTTTCAGATGATGGCAGAGGAATTGACATTGAACAATTGCGTCAAAAGATTTTAGAGAAAAATTTGGCAAGCCAAGACATGGCAAATCGTTTAACTGATGCAGAAATTCTTGATTTCTTATTTTTGCCAGGATTTTCCACTTCTGCCAGTGTGACAGAGATTTCTGGAAGAGGTGTAGGACTTAATGTTGTGCAAAATACGATTCAAGAGGTGGGAGGAAGCGTTCATATCGTTTTTACTCCGGGAAAAGGAATGACTTTTCATTTACAACTCCCTTTAACTTTATCTGTGATTCGAGCATTGTTAGTCGAAATTTCCGGAGAGGCCTATGCTTTCCCTCTTGCCCGTATCGATCAAGCTTTCCTTGTCAATCGAGAAGAGGTTGAAATTATTGAAAATCGTCAGTTTTTCCACTATGAAGGGCAAAATATTGGCCTGATTTCAGCGTGGCAGGTATTAGAATTAGATGAGCCGCAATTTACTGTTCAACGGCTTCCTGTCATCGTGGTGAGTGATCGCACTAACAGCTATGGAATTGTTGTGGATCGTTTAATGGGAGAAAAAGAACTGGTTGTGCAAGAGCTTGATCCTAGATTAGGTAAAATTCCTGATATTAGTGCGGGTGCTTTGATGGAGGATGGTTCACCTATTCTCATTATTGATATTGAAGATATCGTTCTTTCTATTGATAATTTGCTGTCGGGAGGAAGATTAACAAAAATTGCCTATTCGTCGGAAAGCCAAACTAGCCGGCCTCGCAAACGCGTGCTAGTCGTGGATGATTCCATTACTGTCCGTGAGGTGGAATGCCGTCTATTGCAAAATCAAGGTTACGAAGTAGAAACTGCAGTCAATGGAATAGATGGATGGAATGCTGCGCGTATTGGTCATTATGATTTGATTATTACAGATATTGACATGCCGCGCATGAATGGAATTGAATTGTTAAGGGCAATTCGAAGCGATCCTAAGCTACAACATCTTCCTGTCATGATTGTGTCTTATAAAGAAGATGAAGGGGATCGTATACAAGGTTTAGAAGCAGGAGCTAATTATTACTTGACGAAAAGCAGTTTCCATGACGCCACCTTGATTGAAGCTGTCAAGGATTTAATTGGTAAGCCTTAATAATGAGGATAGAAGCCAGAAAATTGAATTTTTTCCATCATTTCTAAGCTGCTTACCCGTAACACTAGAGCATGGTTTCTTAATGAGTGTCATCAACAATTTGAAGATTAATCATCATGCTTAAATTTTCCATTGCGTAACTTGAATAACTTTGCCAATTGTAGGGTGAATAGGTGCGATACGACAAATTTGATGTCGCTTCCAGTGATAGATCAGTCTTAAGCAATCCATACGGTCTAATGCTTCATGCTCACCAAAAGGATGAGGAATAGTTGCTGTATATCCAAGTTCTTTTATTTTGACATTAACATCTGCTATTGCTTGTAAGAAGACTTTTGCAACATAACTTGAGCATAGTTCCGGCTGACCCGATTGAAAAGCGACATCGGTAAGAGAATGGCGAGAAATTGTTTTAGGACTTGAAAAAAAAGTGCGAAGATGTTCTTTAAATGTCGCACAAGGCACTTCTCGATATTCTTTCCGTGCATGGTCTTCAAAAGATTTTTTAAAAATGTCGATTAAAGTGGGACCATCTTTTTCTGAAATTTCTTTTGGAATTAAAGCAGAAATATCCAGCTCTAACAGGTTAAAAAAAGCAAAATAAAGGGGATCTTTCATCGCATGAACAGTATGGGAAGAAGCATCTTCTTGCACATGCGACATGCAAATGTTTCGCTTAGAGTCTTCAACAAAGATGGCTAAATGATTCAATTGTCCAACAGCTAATTGTTTGAGGATGCCAACACAATTTAATTTAGTATCGCTCATGGCAAGACGGACCATCCGATTCCCAAGAAAAATTCTCCCACTAGAACATTCTTTCAAACAGATTTCCCTAAGTATTTGAAGTTCTTTGGTTTGATTAATGTTTTCGATTGTTTTCCATCGCTCTAAAAGTTCATCCCTCCTTCGAAAATCAACATTTGAACTTTTTAAAAATTCTAAAATTTTCACTTGGTTGTCTGCATAGAATAAAATTCCGTAATCTTTAGGTTGAAGTTTTTTTTTCACATAAATGGGGTGACTTGATGAGGGATTGATGACAGCTTTAATAGTGTTTATTTTGCTTAAAAAAGTTGTCATAAATCCGTCTTGTAAAGGCTCAAATAAGAGCTTGCATTGATTACAAAATTTATAAAGATGTTGATGTCTGCTCTCCATGAGGTATTGCAGACGATAAAAAAAATCAGAATCTGCTTGAACACTGGTAAAAAAATTGAAAAGTTTTTGGTTCGTGTCTTGGTCGAGAGTGTCTTCCATTTTGCCAGTAGAAATTTTATAAAGAATTTCTAACGAGTCTAGTTGCTTGTAAAGATGATGGGCGTAAGAGAATCCAAAAAATTCCTCGTAACAATAAGTCATTTTCCATATCGATGCCATCGTTGCTTGCTTGATAGAAGGCCAGGTGGCAGAAGCGCTTTCATAAAAAGAATCTGGTCGTACAGTTTGTTTGGCTGAAAAAAGAGATGTCAAAATATGGTGAGAGCGTTGCACATCTAGCGATAGTGGAGAAAGCAAGGAAGTCAAGTGATCGATGGAGACGTTCATGATAATGACCTTTGTAGTAGCGATTGAAAATGTTTTAACTCATTAAGTCTTTATTGATTCTATAAAGATTAACCAATGAAATCAATTCCTATGTTATAATGAAGCAAGGACATTTTTGATATAATGAATAAGTAAAGTGATATGACTTATAATGATCCCTTTTTAGCAGTCTCTACCAATTTATTGTCGACTATTCAAACATTTTCTATTTCTGTGTTGTTAGTCGACGATCAAATGATCATTGCAGAAGCTGTCAAACGCTTGTTAAGTGATCAATCTGATATTGTCCTTCATTATTGCTCTGATCCCAGTAAGGCTCTAGCGATCGCTGCTGAAGTCAAACCTACTGTTATTTTGCAAGATCTTATTATGCCGGAATTTGACGGCCTTATGCTTGTGAAGTATTATCGGGCCAATCCTGCAACAAGAGATATTCCTATTATTGTCTTGTCTGCTAAAGAAGATCCTCACGTTAAAGCTGAAGCTTTTTCTTTGGGAGCCAATGACTATATCGTTAAGCTTCCAGATCGTTTAGAACTTATTGCTAGAATTCGTTATCACTCAAATGGTTATATCCGATTATTGGAACGTAACGAAGCTTTTAAAAGGTTAGAGGAAAATCAGAAGATCCTTCAAAGCGAATTGGCAGAGGCTGCTGCTTATGTAAGATCGTTGCTTCCAGCCCCACTCAGGCAGGGTTCTATCAGAACTGATTGGCGCTTTATTCCTTCTACACAATTAGGGGGAGATGCTTTTGGTTACCATTGGCTTGACGATCGCTATTTTGCCATCTATTTATTAGATGTCTGCGGACATGGTGTTGGTGCGGCTTTGCATTCTATTTCGGTTGCTAATGTTCTGCGGGCCCAAAACCTTCCTCGGGCTGATTTTCATGATCCAAGTTCCGTTTTAACTGCGTTAAATTTAGCGTTTCAAATGGAACAGCATAATAACATGTTTTTCACGATTTGGTATGGAGTTTTTGATAAAGAAACTAGGCAGATTCTTTATTCTACAGGAGGGCATCCACCTGCTATTCTAATGACAGGAGAATCGGCTGATAAAACGCGTATTCATGAGTTGAAAACACCAGGTGTTGTCATTGGAGCGCTTCCAGAGGCTGACTTTCAAAATGCAACCTCCCAAGTAGAACGCTATAACCGCCTTTATATTTTTAGCGATGGGGCTTATGAAGTCACAAGAATGGGGGGAGTTATGTTTGAACTTCATGAATTTATTGACCTTATAAGGAAAACTCCTCGAAAAGAAGGACTAGAGCTTGACTATTTGGTCCAATTTGTTCAAAACATTCAAGGGAAAACCAGTTTCCCCGATGACTTTTCTCTTCTTCAAATTATTTTTGAAAATTAAATATTCTTCAAGTTAATGAATTTAAAAATTAATATCTTTGCTTAATTCATTATTTATTAATTAATGTTGCTTGTTGTTTGATTGGTTTTAAAAGTTGTTGTTTGATTCTATTTGATTTCAAAAAATGTGTGAAAAGTTTTGGAGATTGATAGAAATAATAAGTTTTAAAAGATGGCCAAACTATGAGTGCTTTTTGGGATAAAGATGATTGAAAGAAATTTAGAGATAAGTTCTTGATTCTGTTTTTTCTCCTTTTTTTATATAGTAGCTTTATTACTTATTTTAGCGAGGATGAAGCATCAGTGCATTTGCATATAGCTTTATCTTAATTTTACATATTAAACCTTGCCGACAATTGAAGGACAACTGCTGTGGATGTTGTAGGAAGAAAAGTTGAGAGTCAAGTCCAGTTTTGGTCTTTATTAGGACCTTCTTTTGTTTTGTTATCGATTGCTGTTCTCTTATTTAAGGTCTCTTCTCATTGGTATTTTCCTGTGAGTGCTTTGATTGGAATTCCACTTTGTGTGAAGTGGAAAATGAAGGGAATGGTGGCCGCTCTTGGTTGTTTACTTTTACTTTCAGGCATTGGTTATCAGAATTTAGAGCTAGATGATCGTTATTGGCATGTGGGCCTTGCCTTAACCATGGCTTTTTCTTTTATTGTCATGACATTGTCTCTGGAAGAAGCGCAAGGTTTAGTTACTAAGGTGCAGCTAGAATCACAAAGTCGTTTAGATAATTTTGTTTTGCTAGATGAAAGATGGAAGACAGCCGAGCAAGAATGGACAACAGAAAGAGAAAAATCGCGTTCAGAAATTGCAACGTTAACTCAAGAAGTGGGCAGGCTTCAAGAAGATAAGCAGACTTTTTATAAACTTGCTCAATTGTCTAAGGATGAGCTTGTTCAAGTGCGTGGACAGCATGATCAATTGCTCCAAGATCTTCTTTATAAGAAACAGCAAATTGCTCAATTGAATGAACGTTTAGAAGAAACAGAAATTACGATTCAAGGGTTTGTTAATTCAGATTCCGAAACACACATTCAATCTCTTACAGATCGTTTGGGCTATCTGGAGCGGGAAAAAGACGTTTTGCTTGCCAAATTGAGTCAACATGAGAATGGAGAAAAGAATTGGCAAGAAGAAAAAGATCAATTATGGCAAGAACTGCAGGCAAGCCAAGAAAGGGAAAAGCTTTGCTTGTTAGAGCAACAGCGTTCTCATCAAGAGAAAGTGGAGAATCAAAACGCCTTTCAATCGCTTCAAAGCAAATATCTCGCATTGGAACAAGAAAAAACAACATTTTCTCAGGCTCAAACAGGCTTGCAGCAACAACTTGAGCAAATGCGTCATTTAGAGTCTCAGCATCGTCAATCGATGCAGCTTTCTCAACGTAGGATTCAGGATTTGGAATCCAAAGTTATTGCTGAAGGGCAACAAAAAGAATCCTTGCTTAATCGTAAAAAAGATCTTGAAGAACAACTTTTGCGCCAAGAAAAACAAGCTAAACAGCGAGAAGATCAGTACAAAGTTAGCGTGCAACAGCTGCAAGATCAGTTAAAAGAACTCAAACAAGAAACTGAACAGCAACTTCAGCAGGCACAAGAAACTCTACAATCCAAAACCCAGCAAGGACAGCAAGCGCTCGAGCAAGAAATTCAAACATTGCAAGATCAATATCGAAAAGCACAAGAAGAATTGCTGCAAGCTAAACAAGAATTAGAAATGAAGCGTGAAGCCTTGATTCAAGCTCAGCTTGTTCAACAACAATTGCAAGCGCAAGCTGAAAAGCAATTAAGAGACATGCAAGAGTTTACTGACCAACAGATGCAGCAAGAGCAGCAAGCTTTAATGGATCAAATGCAAGCTGTTCAAGGACATCATCAAAAGGCGCAAGAGGAATTGCTTCGCTTTAAACGAGAGCTTGAGGAGAAAAATGAAACGCTGACTCAAGCTCAGCATGTGCAGCAGCAATTGAAAGAGCAAAAAGAAAAAGCTGAGAAAGAACTTCAAAATCTGCAACATCAATTAAAAGAAAATTCTATTATTGCTGAAAAGCAGTTAAGAGAAGTGCAGGAGTTAGCTCATCAGCGGATTCAACAAGAGCAAAAAACTTTAGCAGATCAGAACAAGGCTGTTCAAGAACGTTTCCAAAAAGCGCAAGAAGAACTGTTGCATGCCAAACGGGAATTGGAAACAAAGAGTGCAGCATTGGCTCAAGCGCAGCATGAGCAACGGCAATTGAAGGAACAAAAAGAGAAAATAGAGAAAGAACTTCAGAAGCTTAATGAACAATTAAAAGCAGAAAAAGAACATACTGAACAGCAATTAAAACAGATTCAAACGCATACAGAGCAGAAAGTTCAACAAGGTCAGCAAGTCTTTGAAAGAGAACTCAATGCTTTACAAGAGAAGCATCAAAAAGCTCAAGAAGAATTGTTGCATGCAAAACAAGAGTTAAATGCTAAAAACGAATCTTTAGTTTATATTGAACAGAAAGTCAAATCTCTCAATAATGAACTCATTCAACAGCAAGCTTTTATTCGAGAAAATACTCAACGCATGCAAAAGCTGGAAGAAGTTAAATCGCATTTAGAACAAGCTCTCAAACAAACTCAAGAGCAGCTTGTAAGCACAAAACAAAAGCAAGAGCCCAAACCGAAAACACAAGAAAAGTTGCCCAATACACCAAGCAATCCTCGTCGTGTAGAAGCGATGTATATGCAGCTTAAAGAACAATTCCAAGAGAAGTGTCTGGTTTTAGATGCGACTCGTCGTGAATTATTTCATCTGAATGAACAATTGCTACAACAACAAAAAGAACGCGAAGAAGAAAAAGTTTTTGGACAATCTTCAAGCGAAATTTACTTACAGCGTAGCTTATTACAATTAGGTCGGCAGTACGAAAAAATGCAGCAGCAATATCAGCAGGAAATTGATGAATTGTCTGAACTTGTTAAAGAATTGCTGTACCAATTGCCTTCAACTCAAAAAAAGAATCATTAGAGAATAATGTGCTTAGTTATTGTTTACAATGCACCTCAAAGATGATATGACATGAAGTGGCGTCACTTACGGCTACTATCCGGCGTGGCTAACGCCACTTTATGTTACATCAACCTGTACAAGCAACAAGAGATGCTTTATTTTGCCACGCGCGGCTGTAAAAACGCCAGGCGTAGATAATAGCAGAAAACAGAGTGTAAAATGAACAAAGAACAAGGGCTAACTCAATAGAGCCTCCTCTCATAACCACGCATCCATAAATAGGTAAGACCATAAATAACCAAATCGAGCTGCTTCCTCCAATTAATAAAAAGAATGTATCAGCGGCGGCGCTTAACGCTCCTCCAATAATGAGTCGGATGCCCTCTAAATATTTATAAATGACAGCATTTGCAAGCCCAAAAACTAATGCTGTATAAAGCAGCGCCTGTTTGGATTCAGGAATAGATCCAAGGAAGCAATCAATAAACAATGAATGCGTAGCCCATAAAGTGAGGGCAAATCCAATGGCAAAAATTGTCATCAAAATAAAGCCAGAATGAACAAATTGAAAAACACGTTTAGTATCATTAGCGCCTATTGCATTTCCTGCAAGAGTAGCAACTGCACGGGAAATTCCTTCTCCAAAGAAATTAAATAAAATCAAGACGTTCTGAACAATGCCTGCAACTGTTAAATGCTTCTCTCCTAAAGCAGACATCATATTATAAAATACCGCCCATCCAGCCACTTCCAAAATGCCAAAAATTGCAGTGGGCAATCCAACAACAAAACATTGTTTAAATAAGCTAGGGTCCCATTTCCAGCAATCCGTGCCAAATATTTGACGATTCGAACGTTTAAAGAAAACAACGGCAAGGATGAGCACTTGTCCTATCACAGCTGTATTTGTTGCAATTGCGGCTCCGTTAACTCCAAAAGAAGGAATATATCCTTCCCAGCCAAACACAAGAAAATAACAAAGAATGGTGTTCAATACATTTCCAATAAATACCACTATGCCTGTTAAAAGGGTCTTTTTTTGACCAATAAAAAATCCTGTTAAAGCAGCAAATAAACAATGACTCGGTCCAAAAAGAATCATCCAAAAGAAATAGGTTCGCTGCATTTCATGCGTTGCCTCAGAACCAAAAAAAATAGAAGGTCCCCACAGTGCAGCTGGCAAAAAAAATAAAAAAGAAAAAATGGAGAGCCAAATCATTTGCCAGGCTGGCCGCCCTAAAAGGTTGTATCTTTGCGCTCCGTAATTTTGAGCAACGAAAATTTGTGCAACACCAGCTAGCGCACTCCAACCTTTCAGAACAGCCCAGCCTAAATTGGTAGCTTCTACAGCTGCATTATGGGCCTCTAAGGCATAACGAGCTAATACGAGGCGGTCTACAAACAACATGGTCATTCCCGACAAAGAACTTAAAATTAAGGGAAAAGCAATCAACCATAATTGCCGTAAACAACTTTTCTCCTGACTCGCCATTGTCATGTTGAAATCCTCTAAGATTCTTCTTTAACTCATCTCATTATCTATCTTCGTTTAAAGAAGTATTTGAAATAATTAATAGCTGTTTAATTGAAAATAAAAATTATAATATGTTTTATAATTATTTAAAATTAAAATTTCAAATTTATTTATAAATAAAATAGGATTTTGAGGATTTTCACTTATTATCATTCAAAGAGAATGAAGATAACACTTATCGTTTCCAGGGGGTAAGGATTTCGTATCCTTCTTCTGTAATCAATAAAGTATGTTCCCATTGAGCACTTGCGCGTCCATCTTTAGTGCGAGCTGTCCATTGATCTTTAGGATCAATCACTGCTTCTCGGACGCCAGCATTAATCATTGGTTCAATAGTAAATGTCATTCCTGGCACGAGTAAAATATGATTTTGATTGCGATGATGAGGAACTTGAGGACCTTCATGAAACTCTATGCCGACTCCATGTCCAACAAACTGATTGACAACAGAGCAGCCTTTAGAAGTCGCGTAATCTTCGATAACAGCGCCGATTTGTGAAATCGCAATACCTGGTTTTAAGATGGCAATTGAACGCATCAAACATTCATAGGCAACATCGACCACTAATTGACGTTCGGGATTGACCTGGCCAATAGTCACCATTCGGCTGCAATCTCCATAATAGCCATCTAAAATGCAGGTGACATCAATGTTGAGGATGTCTCCGTTTTTAAGAGCCGTTTGATCTGGAATACCATGGCAAATCACTTCATTAAGAGAGGTACAAATGCTCTTAGGGAAAGGAGGTGATCCATAATGGAGGGGAGCGGGAATTGCCCCAGCTTCTTGATGCAGACGATGGGCATAATCATTGAGTTCCTGAGTTGTTACGCCCACTTTTGCCATTGCGCAAGTCGCGTCTAAAATTTGAGAGGCTAAACGGCCAGCTGCTCGAATTTTATCAATTTGCTGATCATTTTTAATGAAAATATGATATTTACGTAAATAATCTCTTTTTAAATCAACAATAGGAGTTAGACGTGACTGCGTAGAAGACAGGCGGGGATAATGACATTTTTTCCATTTTTGTCCACTACCACACCAACAAAGATCATTACGTCCAATCATTTTATCGCCTCAATGAATCGTATCTGGAATAAACATTTTAACCGACAGAATGTTTGCTGAAAACTTTTTTCTCTTTGAAGTTTAAGAATTAGAGCTTTAGCCTTTTGAAGGCATATTTTCATTTTCTTCTTATTTTTATATTTTAATTCAATTCAGCTTAAGAAACCTTTAAACACTCTGTAGTTGTGGAATTGAAATTTTAATTGTAAGACCTCTTCTTTGATCTATTTTCATCTTTTAATTGGCATCAAATTCAAATTTTGTTACAATTATTTAACTATTTTAATTTTAATTATTAGTTTTATGAAGCCTGAAGATTTAAAATCTCCTTTTACTTGGGATAAACGGCATATTTTGATTCAAGATAGAATCTGGTATATCCCCGATCAGTATGAGGATTTTGCAAGCTTTTCTTTTCCTGGTTGGGCGCAGCTGTTCGATCGGCAAAATCCGATTTGCGTTGAGTATTGCAGTGGTAATGGGGCTTGGATTGCAGCGAAAGCTCAAGCTCATCCCGAGTATAATTGGGTTGCAATTGAACGTAAATTCGAGCGTGTGCGCAAAATTTGGTCAAAAATTAAAAATTTAGGTTTAAGTAATTTGCTTATTGTGTGTGGAGAAGGGTATCGGACAACTCAGCATTATTTTCCTTCATCCAGCGTTCATTCGGTCTTTATTAATTTTCCCGATCCTTGGCCGAAAAAACGACATGCGAAGCATCGAATTGTTCAAGCTTCATTTATTGAAGAAATTCGGCGTATTTTGCAGCCTAAGGGTGTTTTGACGATGGTAACCGATGATGAACCTTATTCTAAAATCATGATTGATGTTCTTGTTCATCAAGTGATCGGTTTTGAATCTCTTTTTGATCATCCTTATTACGTCCATGAGTATGCGGATTATGGAACTTCTTATTTTGAAGATCTTTGGCGCCAAAAGGGAAAAAGAATTCATTATCATGCCTTTCGCAAGGCTTCCAGTGCTTTAGCGGAAGTAAAATAAAAGTAAAATTAGTTTAAAAATAGATAGTTTAATTTTTAAGGTGTTTAATATGAACAATATTTATTCATTCGCTCAAGCAGTCACATCAAGAGCAAGTGATGTTTTTACAGTAGATTTTAGCAATATAGGGCATTGGTTGGGTCGATCCATTCAACGGCTTCCTCAACAAATGCAACAAAATCGCAATGTCGCATTTGCTGTTTTCGTTGTGGCAAATAGTGTTTTTTTTACGTTAACAAGCTTTTTTGTTAAACAAATCGATAGACGTATTGAGGAACATCCTGAAGAACTTAGCTGGGATGAAAATGCTTTTAAACAAGTATTGCTAAGTGGATTATGTGGTCTCTCTATTTTTGTTATGAATGATATTTTCGCAGAAGTCATGAATTATCCGCTTGGAGATTATGCCAATGCTGCGATTGCATTAACAGCTATTTCTGTCCGCTTACTAGCTGAGTATAGAAAAGCAAAGAAAGCTGCAAATATCCAAAATGGCTAAGCTTTAACAAGCTCTTATAGTAGATTGTAGGCGAAATATCAGAAGTTGAGCAGATAAAAACATACTTGCAGTGTTGTGGGACTTTGCAAATATACTCAAGTTAAACATGAAGCGAATAAGACAATAGAACTTTTATGGACGATCATCTAGAAGAACAGAATGAAGATAGCTTGTTGCTTGAAGAGCCTTTTATCTCTCAACCTCGGATATTTGAAGGGTCTTGGCAGACGCATCTGCCTTCAGGATTTGATGCCGTCACGATTGATTTAGATGGTCGTGTTCAATCGGATTTGGATTGGAAAAAAGCCAGGGAAGAAGCTCAACGTGCAGTGGAAAAAGGCTATGCCTTGATGTGGAATATTGAACTTGGGCTTTTTCAAAAATTAACTCAACCGCTAACTCATCAGGCCCAATTTCTCTCTTTAACACTTTCTTTAGAGCATTTTCGCGATTCTTTGTGGAAAGAATTTAAAATGCAAACAGTCGGAATTTCTCTTTTTCGCGGAGCTGCTGACTTTAGCTTAGGATTTTCGTGGGATCATCACCAACACCAAAGCTTGCAAGCTTGGTTACAAGACATCGGCGAATCTCATTTGGCTTCTTTAGAGTTTTCTCAATTGCAACAGCAAGCTGAGGGGCAACAAATGATTCGTCTTTTTTGCCGCGACGTCGCGATCGAATACTTAGGTCTTCTAGCGACTCGTTTGCCAGATTCTCTATCTGCTTATCTTTATTTAGATGCCGCTTGTTTTGAAGGATCTCCTGTACGAGAGCTTCAATTATTAAATCCTGAGCGTTTTGATCGTTTTAAATTAGCTCTTAAAGGACATCAATTGCCTTTTGAAGTGTTGGGGTGGGAAGTGCCTCAAACTCAGGGGTATAGCGGTTGCGTTGCTGTTGAACTGCCGCCTTCGCTTGAGAGATCAATTGGAGTGTGTGTGCCTCCCATGGCGTTTACACATCCTCGTCATTTTCAGGAATTAGAGACGGGACTTCAAACTTTAAAAAAGCGTGCTATTCCATTTAAGCTTATTGCTGAAAATGATTTAACGTCGCAGTGGGATGGATTGGACTATCTTTTGTATAGCCCTGCGGGATTAAGCATGCAAGGAAAGCGCAAGTTGCAAGGATTTTGTGCTGCCGGAGGAACTGCTGTGTCTGCAGGAAATTTATTGGGTCTGGCCTATGAAATGAACTTAAGTCGTTGGTTAGAAATTGTTTAAAATTTAAATAAGCTTATTTAAATTCTTCAAAAACATGAGATGTTTCTCGTTATCTTTGATTGTGATGTCTTAGCCTTGAGCCGTTTGGTAAGCTGTAATGATTTCATCAAAAGTCATTTTCTTTGAAAGTATTATTGCGGAAAATCGTTTAAAGAGTCATGTTAGCAAGTGGTGAGTTGATTTAAGGAGGATTTATGACATTCATCACGACAGAGAACTTACTTCAAGAAAAATCTCCCTTCATGGGATATGAAGCGACAAAGCATTTAAAAGAATTATCTCATACTCCTATTGATTTATCTCGCTCCAATCATTTAACTCCTGAACGATTAGCCAAGTATTATGGTGAAGCATGCGGCTATAAATTGTTATATGGGACAGAAAGAGTGACAGATGCGGTCATGGAAGCTTTGCAAGAACTTGTCAAAGAATCAAAGGCATTAGACAAGATGAAACGGATGCAAGATGGCGAGGTGATGAATTTTGTAAAGCCATATCCATCTGAAAATCGTGCAGTTTTACATACTGCGACGCGTGATTTTTTTGAACATCCTCGCACTGCACCAAAAGCCAAAGAGGCTGCTCACTTAGCTAGGCAAGAACTAGAAAAACTCAGAGCTTTTATTGGCAAAATAGATTCGGAAAATAAGTTTCAAGATATGATTGTCATTGGAATTGGGGGCTCTGAACTTGGTCCGCGCGCAAATTATGTTGCTTTACAATATTTACTAAA
Source organism: Parachlamydiaceae bacterium (assembly GCA_044226925.1). Taxonomy (GTDB): domain Bacteria; phylum Chlamydiota; class Chlamydiia; order Chlamydiales; family Parachlamydiaceae; genus JANWJE01. The sequence continues at coordinate 437,235 of JBGAGC010000004.1, read as the reverse complement.
ACCAGGGCGCCGAGTTTATTTTATTTCTAATGTCGATCCAGACGATGCAACTGCAGTTTTGAAAGCTGTTAATCTTAAACATACCTTAGTCGTATCGATTTCCAAGTCAGGCACAACGTTGGAAACAGAAACAAATGAAGAATTTGTTAGAAGTAAATTGAAAGAAGCAGAACTTAATCCCCGCGAGCATTTTATCTCTGTGACCATGCCAGGTACTCCAATGGATAATCGAGAGCACTATTTTGAGACTTTTTACTTGTGGGATTGGATTGGAGGCCGCTATTCTACGACTTCAATGGTGGGTGGCGTTATTTTAGCATTTGCATATGGATTTGATGTGTTTTGCGAATTTCTTCGTGGGGCACATGATATGGATTTGGCTGCAATGCAGCCAGATATCAAACATAACCTACCACTTTTAGAAGCGTTATTAGGGATTTGGAATCATAATTTTCTTAAATATCCGACATTAGCGATTATTCCTTATTCACAAGCTCTTCGTGATTATCCAGCTCATTTACAACAGGTCGATATGGAATCGAATGGCAAATTGCTTGATCAACAAGGCAAATTTGTTGATTTTGAAACAGGACCTGTTTTATGGGGATCAGCAGGAACAAATTCTCAACATTCATTTTTTCAATTGCTTCATCAAGGGACATCCACAGTACCGCTTTTAATGATTGGTTTTAAAAAGAATCAATATGAAGAGGATTTAGAAGTGAATGGAACGACATCGCAAGAAAAATTATTATCTAATCTTTTTGCGCAAAGTCTTGCATTGGCTCTTGGAAATCAACCTGAAAATCCAAATAAATTTTGTCCAGGGAACCGTCCAACCCATATTTTATTAGGAGAACGGTTAACACCTTATTCGCTTGGAGCTTTACTTGCTTTTTATGAGCATAAAGTTGCTTTTCAAGGATTTATTTGGGGAATTAATTCTTTTGATCAAGAAGGCGTTCAATTAGGCAAGCTATTGGCGAATAAATTGATTGAACGGTTTGCTGATTATCGCGGTAAAGCTAAAGATAAGAAACCAGATCCACTAGGTGATGCTTACTTGAAACATTTAGAGCGTTTTAATTAAAATAGAGCAAACCGATTGTCATTAACTTAAAGACGTAACGTTAAGCAGAAAATCATAGCCTTCGAATTTAACAATACAATAGGTTAAATCAGACATCCATTGGTTTAGCATCTTTTTAGGTTGAATTTTTTAATAAGAGTTTCTCATGAATCCACTTTTTCAACTTGAAATCCCCAAGCGTAGCATCCATTGCTTTCATAAAGGTGAGCGATTGCTTCCTGGTATGGAAATTTATTCGCTTCTTTTAGATGATGATGTCAAAGGACTAAGCAGGCGCGATTTTTGTTCAGCTTGTTGGACACAGGTGCAAATCGAAGAAAATCAACTAGAGACTCGAGGGTATTGGAAGTCGAAAATTGAGCGGAAGAAACCAACTGCAGATACTTCACGTATTGGTCGAGCACTCGTTCTTTTAAAGGAATTACAGCAAGCTCCAGAACCACAAGAGGCGGAAGTATTTGTTCTTTGCCTTTTTTTATCACATGCCCGGCAGTTAGCTTTACGCCAAGAATTTCAAAAAGATGGGGTTAATTATCATCTTTATGAAATCTTGCGCCAGGAGGAATATTTAACCATTAAAGCGCTCAATTTATCTCAGCTGCAAATTGAAACAATTCAACACTCATTAGCAGCTAAATTGAAGTAAGATAGAAAAATTTCTTTAGCTCTTTCTTCTTTGGAATCTGATTTATGCAACGTGATATAGATGATTTTGCTATTTATTTAATCTCTGAAAAAGGCCTCTCTGTTCATACATTAGAAGCTTATCGACGAGATATTGAAGATTTTGGAGCTTTTTTGCAAGGAGGGGCTTTTACACATTGGAAAGAGGTGCAGCAACAGCAAATCATTGATTTTTTGGCTTTGAAAAAGAGTCAAAACTATGCGCCTGCCTCCATTTCACGAGCTCTTATTGCCATTAAAGTGTTTTTTCGCTTTCTTAAACGTGAAGGCATTATTTTTCATAACATGACTTTGCTATTAGAAACACCTAAAGTGTGGCAGCTTTTACCTGATGTTTTGTCACTTGAAGAAATAGAGCATTTATTAAATCAACCAAACACTCTCACCTTCCAAGGAGCACGTGACCGAGCAATTTTAGAGGTGCTATATGCAAGCGGTTTGCGTGTTTCAGAGCTCTGTCAGCTCACCATTCGTGATGTAGACGATGTATATGTTCGTATTAAGGGGAAAGGGGGAAAAGAAAGGTTAGTGCCTATTGGTCAGAAAGCGATTAACGCAATAGATCATTATTTAAATTTTCGTGATGGAGCAGGAGCTGGGACAGAACGTCAAGATGCCTTGTTTGTGGGGCGAGGTCATAGGCCTTTAACTCGTTTCACTGTGTGGAGTCTTGTAAAACACTATGCTAAACAGGCAGGCATCACAAAAACTATTTTTCCTCATACTTTCCGTCACTCATTTGCGACTCATCTTTTAGATAATGGAGCCGATTTACGTGTCATTCAAGAGCTTTTAGGGCATGCGAGTATTAGCAGTACTGATCGCTATACGCATGTGAGTTGCACACATTTACATGAAGCCTTTCAAGCCTTTCATCCTCGTCAGATACCCACATGTTCCAGTAAAACTTAAGATAAAGTCTGAATGCCTCTAGGCAGCTTTTATCCGTCGATAATGGGGGAAGATGGTGTATCATCCTCCACTTGGTTTTGATACCGGGTGAGACAGCTGCGGTAAAGACGTTCTCCCCATTGAGAAGAATAATAGGTAGTTGCAATCACCATAGAAGTGGGCATTGTCAAAATGGCTAGAAGTCCTCCTCCACCAAAGAATAAGACACGCTCTAATAAGGTGCGATGAGCGCTATATACAATGTTGACTTTATCTACGATGTCGCGTACTTGTTGATCAAAAATAAATCCACAGACAAAACCTAAAGCAAATAAATTATGATGAAGATAAAAAAGTGGGATAGAAATGACAACTTGTAACAGAACATCAAGAGCAATACGATTGACAAGAACATTTAATGAGCCTAGCAAATCAGGAATGCCTTCTGTCACAATACCAATGACTGTGTGCTTGCTAGAGGAACGAACGGTTTTAATGAATTCTCCCCCTTGCATCACCGTTTGCAAAAGAGCAGCATGAGCAATCTGACTGATAAGATCATTTAGTGAACGTACTAAAGCAAGGACTTCTTTGATTTTATGGATAGCATCATGACGATAAGAGTCTAGAGTCTGAAGCCAGGCTCCGCCTTGCGCCGTTGTCTGTAAAAGGATGTTACGGGCAACACCAGCCACAAGATGATTTAATGAATGCCATAAAGCCGGTATCTCATTTTGTGACATACGGATCATCTGATAAGTATAAGCATGGATAGTATGAAGCATAAATCATCTCCAAAACAAATATTGACCAAACACGTCTTCTAACCTAAAAGATCTTATCTGAAGATAAATCATGTAGATTGTGAAACATTCTTATATTTTATGAAGCGAAAATTTAGAGCTGCTCTCAAAATGCTAGAAAGAGTCTAAATCAATCGAGTCATGTTTTTGCCATTCAATTTAACACATGTTAAATCAAGTGCTTAAATCGCTCTCTAAAAAGCAAAAAATATACTGCAATCATACAAACTTTTAAATCTTCTGGCAATCTCTATGTTTCAAATGAATAAAGGCTTATTGCTAAAAATTTATGCTCTTCAATCTCCGGAATCATTGACATCTTCTAATCAAGATGATCTTAGAAAAGAGCACGGTCAGGGATAAGTAAGTGTAAATGCAGACTCCAAGCTAACACAATTAAAATCTGATTTTACAAAAGAGAATGTCTCTGAATAGCCGAGTTTTAAATGGATGAGATGTAAATGAATATTACATTTAAAATAATAATTTGTTGTTGATCGAAGTGTTATAATTGATTTTAAGTTGAAAATTCGTATTTTTTAATAACTAAAAATAATAATTTGACACTTTAAAAAAATCTTTTGTACACTGACAAATTTAGAGAAGATTTCGAGGACAGTGCGCTATGAAAGATGATTTGAACGAATTCCGCCTCTCAGCTAAGGCTAAAGCGAAATTGAAAAATAAAAAGCTCTTAAAAAAAGAACTTGCCGAAGGTAAGACAGCTCAAGAAATCATGGGATTCTCAAACGAGACGATGGCAAAGTTTTATCAAGCTGCCTATGTCTTATTTGAACATAAGCGCTATTCTGATGCTGCAAATGCTTTTTTATTCTTGGCTACGCTTAATCCTCATCATCATGATTATTGGTTAGGATTAGGAATGTCTACTCAAATGTGTCAGGAGTATGAAGCAGCCATTGACGCCTATGAATTGGCTGCTCTCTGCGATATTTCTAGTCCTGTTCCTTATTTCTATCTCGCTAAGTGCTTATTCGCTATTCATGATCGCGAAAGCGCTTTACAAGCCTTAGATTTAGCAATTGAGACAGCTAATGAGCTTGAAGAATATGCGGAGCTCAAACAGCAAGCTAAACTAGCAAAAGAAATTTTGCTTAAGCACGAATACTAAAATCATTTAATTAATTTAAATTTACAGTTTGTTTATTTTGATTTTATTTATTAAATTTGTGGTTTGTGGTATAATTTTAATTTAGAGGACATAAAACCAATATAATTGGTGATGATATGACAATTACTCCAGAAAATTGGGCTAACCTTTTAGAAACTGTTGCTCAATCACATCAAGGAGTGGCTAAAGCGAAAAAGGGGCCACAATATATAGCCTTCTCTCAGGGAAGAAGCTATCAAGCCTTAAATCGATCTCAATTAAATTCTTCTGCTTCTAGACTTTCTATTCCTCAAATTGTATCGATTTCCGAAACAAAATTAGAAGAATTAAAAGATAAATTTAAAAGGGGCGATATTAATGAAGAAGCTTTTAGAAATTTAATAGAAAAAATTTCAAAGCACACTGAAATTTTGATTGAAAAACGGCAAGCAAAAAGAAATAGGTGGGGTTGGCGAGTTGCCAGGGGAACCGCAAAATGGATTTCAGGTTTGTTTTCGCTTTTATTAATAGGACTTCCTTTTTATGTAAAATTAAAACGGATGGATACCAAGTTTGAAGCAGAACATCTGGAATTAAAAGAAAGAATTCAAAAACCGGTAAAAGAGGCTTTAAATCGATTAGAAAAATTGAAAAAGAAAGGTGACGAAGTACAAGGTTCTCAAGTTCCTCTGGGTGAAGCTTTTGAAAAATTAGAGAAAATAGAGAAAGACAAAGCTAAAATTCAACAAAAGATCCGCACTCAAATCCAGCAAATTCCGCAAATTTTCCGAGATGCCGAGCAAACGGGTGATGATCAATCTTTGGCTCAGACTTTGCAGAAAAGAATAAGAACTGATTTTCCTCCAAATCACAATGATTCGAATGTTGTCGTCTCACAATTTGAAAAAGACATTACAAGAGGGATTTCTTTTTGCCGAAAAGACAAGCAATTGAAAATCGAGGACAAAGCTCCTCAGCCTTCTCGGGCTTTAACAGCACCAGAGAAAAAGAAACAGGGGCATGAGTTATTAAAAGAGCTCACGAGTACGGAACACGCAGCAGATTGGAATATCGTGCTGCAACTAGTGACGAATCAGACGAGTTTAAATGCTTTATTCCATGCGATTATAGTCGAAATTAATAGCGGACCCTTTGCTCAAGTATGGAAAGATCCGGAAAATGGAAAACATTATGCCTTAAAAGTGGGTTTTCCTGAAGATTTGCCTCCGATTCATTTAGAAATCGTGAGAAATCGTAAAAAAGAAATTTCTCAAGTCAATGTGATGGTCAAAGGTTACTTAGATATTATCCAATACAATACGGGAAATAAAACCGATCAGCCCATCTTATTACATGCAAAAGTGATAGAAGGAACTCTTTCTTATTCCGTCAAATTAGGAGAAGACCGCCTTCCAATCATCAGCAATCTTCATTCAAAGCTAGATTTTCTTCTAACGCTTGAATAAAGCTTTTAGTGCAGGCTTTAAATGTTTAAGTCAATTTTGAGAAAAGCCAGCGAATTCAAGTCGCTGGCTTTTTCATTTTACATTTTCTCGATACGCTGTTTGAGTAAGTCATTGACAAGTTGAGGGGAGGCTTTGCCGCGGCAAAGCTTCATGACTTGTCCAACTAAGAAAGCAAAAGCTTTATCACGCCCTGCTTTATAGTCAACGACGGATTGAGCATTTTCAGAAAGGACTTGATCGACATAACGCTCAATTTCAGCCTGATCGTTAAGCGGTTGATAGTCAGGGTTGCTAGCGACAATAACAGTAGGATCAGTTCCTGCGCGGCCAACCATGTCATCAGCAACGCTTTTTGCAATGCGTCCTGTAATTGTTCCACGGTCAATAAGATTGACAAGGGTCCCGACGTGTTCGGGTTTGATTCCAATAGAAAGAATTGTTTCACCGGTATCTTTTAAACGTCCTGCGAACTCAACTAATAACCAATTAGCCAAGCTACGGGCGTTAGAACACGTTTTTAGGGCTTCTTCAAAATAATCGGCCAATGCCTTATCGCTAGTCAGGGCAAAAGCTTGATGCTGAGAAAGGTTTAAATCGCGTACATAGCGTCTTTCGCGTTGCAAAGGAAGTTCAGGAAGCGCTTGACGAATGTCTTCGATATAAGCATCGGTTAAAATGATAGGAACAAGATCTGGCTCTGGGAAATAGCGATAATCATCCGCTGTTTCTTTACGGCGCATTAAAACAGTTTCTTTTTTCTCTGGATCCCAGCGATAAGTGGCTTGCTGAATCACTTGATCTGGAGGGGTCTGTGGCTTGCTAAGATACTCTTCAATTTGCCGATAGATTTCTGACTTAACAGCCAATTCCATAAAACTGAAAGAATTCATGTTTTTAATTTCAATTTTATTGCGAAGACCTTTTTCTCCTTTAGGGCGTACAGAAATGTTTGTGTCAATACGCAAGGAGCCTTCTTCCATATTGCAGTCAGAGGCGTCAATGTATTGCAGAATGGCTTTAACTGCCATGGCATAAGCGACAGCTTCTTGTGGAGTATGAATGCAAGGTTCAGAAACAATTTCAATCAATGGGCATCCTGCACGATTATAGTCAACGCCGGCAAAAGTAGAAAAATGCTTCAGCATTCCTGCGTCATCTTCTAAATGGACGCGGTTTACAGCAAAAGTCTTCTCTTCTCCTGCAACTTCTGCAACAATCTGACCTCCTTTAACAATAGGTTGATCGTATTGTGTAATTTGAAAATTGCGTGGACTATCGGGATAAAAATAGGATTTGCGATCGAACTTACTGAATTTAGCGATTTCCGCTTGAATAGCGCAGCCAAATTGGACAGCCTTTCTCACTGCCTCTTTGTTCAATACTGGCAAGGCGCCGGGTTGGCCTGTACAAACTTCTGTGATATTTGTATTGGGATCATCGCCAAAATGATTGGGAGCCACACTAAAAAGTTTGGATTTAGTATTAAGCTCAACGTGAATTTCTAATCCAATAACAGCTTCCCATTGGTCATGGGAAGGATGATGTTTGTGACTCATATTGTAACCTCTTCATTGACGAATTGAGGAATGGCATTGCGGAAAGGTAAGAATTTCTCAAGATAATGAGCAGTGGTAAGGACTTTTCTATCTTCTTTTTGAGGACCAATTAATTGTAATCCTAATGGTTTGCCATCCTGAGTTAAAGTATTGGGCAGGCTGACAGCAGGAAGTCCTGCTAAGTTGATTCCAATCGTATAAATATCTTCGAGATACATTTGTAAGGGATCTTGAATAGAGCCAATTTCAAATGCAGCAAAAGGTGAAACAGGAGAGGCAATTAAATCGCATTTCTTAAAGGCTTCTTGATAACTGTTTAAAATAAGCCTTCTGACTTTTTGTGCTTTGCGATAATACGCATCTTGATAGCCAGCAGAGAGAACAAAAGTTCCTAGCATAATACGCCTTTTCACCTCTGGACCAAAGCCTTCTTCTTTAGAAAAATCATAGACTTCTTCTAACGTCTTAGCACGAGGAGAGCGTTGTCCATAGCGAATGCCATCAAATCGTGCCAAGTTAGTTGAGGCTTCAGCTGTTGCTAAAATGTAATAGACAGCGACAGAATATTTGAGGATGCTCAAATCAACTTCGACTATTTCAGCTCCTTGCTGCTTTAAAGTATCAATAGCTTGCTGAAAAGCACGACGAGGTTCTTCACCTAAATTTTCTAAAAACTGCCAAGGAACTCCAATTTTCATTCCCTTAATTGAGTCTTTGAATTGACCTAAATAATCTTCAGGTCCCTCAGCAATACTGGTTGAATCTTTATCGCAATGACGCCCTAACACTTCCATTAGCAAAGCTGCATCCGCAGTGTGAGTAGCTAAAGGACCAATTTGATCCAAAGAAGATCCATAGGCAACTAGACCAAAGCGAGACACTCGTCCATATGTGGGTTTGAAACCTACCACGCCGCAGAAAGAGGCTGGTAGTCGGACAGACCCGCCTGTATCGCTACCTAAAGATAAAGGACAAAGACGGCCTGCAACAGCAGCTGCAGATCCACCAGAAGAACCTCCAGGAGCACATTTTAAATTCCACGGATTTCTTGTTTTTTGCAAAGCAGAATTTTCGGTAGAAGATCCCATGGCAAATTCATCCATATTCGTTTTACCAATGAGAAGAGCATCCTCCTCTAAAAGAAGATCGATTACCGTCGCTTGATAAGGGGCCCGGTAATTCGTCAGGAATTTAGAAGCACAAGTGGTAATTTCGTCTTTAACAAGAATATTATCTTTAATTCCAATGGGAATTCCAGCTAATTTGCCAAGCGGTTGATTGGCTGCACGTTTTTTATCGAGTTGCTCCGCTTGGTATAACACTTTGTCTTCATAAACTTTTAAAAAAGCGCCGATCTGACTTTCAAATTTGGCAATACGATCTAAATAATAGCGAGCAATTGAGACGGCAGTGCGTTCGCCGCGCAAGAATTGATCGCGAATTTCAATGGCCGACTGTTTATACATGTATCCTCATGATAAAATTAACTTTGTTGTTTAATGACTGGAGGAACACGTATCATGCCTCCTATATGAGATGGAGCATTTGCTAAAAAGCTTTCGCGGTCTAAAACTTGTCCTACAATATCCTCACGCATGACATTTGCCATACCCTCAAGAACATGATTGAGGGGAGGAACATTTTCTGTGTTAATTTGCTGCAGCTGTTCAATATATTCTAGAATCTTTTTTAAATCGTTTAATAAAGACTCTTGTTCTTCCTCTGTACAATCAATACGGCAAAGACGAGTTAATTGTTTAATCGTCTCTTTATCTAATTTTGCCATGAATCACCTAAGCTTAATCTGTTTAAAATTGGTATTTATTTTAATGAGGAATTACAAAATATGCAATAACTTAAGAGTAGGAATGAGCACTTGCGACATATCTTTTCAAGATTAATGAAATAACAAAAATTTATTAATTTATTTTTGATTTATTAGATTTAATCTTCATTTGATGTTTATTTTGTCTTAATAAGAAGAAGGTATAATTAATATTGTTTTACTTATTTAGTTTAATAAATTTTTAATTATAGAAAAAATATGTCTTCTGTCTTATTAATGAATAGCCAAATCATTTGGCAACAATCTTTTTTTGCCTCTATGGAAAGTTCGCAGAGGCAGCCTCATCAAGATTCATGTATAGTGGACATACCTCCAAAAGTGGATATGCCTGCAGAAAAGGAAATGCTTACGCAAGAATCGGGGGTAAATGAAAGTCCTAGTACTAAGCAAGAATTAAGTTGTTTCGACAATAATAATAATGATCAAGCTGACGTTGATGGACAGAGTTCTCACTTGGCATCACAAAATGATTCTTCCTCTCATTTTGTGCTTTTCCCATTTCAAAAATTAGATGTTGGATCTTTTTATGAGCAATTACGAGCTTACCATAAAGAGAAAGTCATTAAAGTTGCATTGAACATTTTTCAAGCTAAAATGACAGAGTTAAATTCTTTAGCAAAAATGTGTTTGGCTTATACAGGCAGTGATGGACGGGGGGAAAAACTTAGTCTTTCTATGTCTCGACTGGAAATGATTTGTATTGTGAATAAGCAAAGTGATCTTCAGTCTGGGATTGTCCAGAAAGTTGTCACTATTCTGCAGCAACATCCTCTCTTTTTCGATGTGGATTTAGAAACAAAATGTTTAGAGACAGATTCTTTAATTTCTTTTGTCAAAGAAGGAGCTGATGAATCAAAAGAAGGGCGATGTTTTCCTACGAGAGCCCTTGATGCAAGTTATTTAATTGGGGATGAATCTATTTTTAAAAAGTATAAAATAACTTTTTATCAACAAATTGAAGATGTGCAGAACCAAAAAGAGCTGAAGCATTTTTCGAAAGACGTTGTAAAAGCTTCTATGCGAGTCTTTAGACGCTTCTCAAAAGGGGAAAAGACGCATATTGATTTGGCAATGGGCATGATCAATTATGATAACAAAAAAGTAAAAGGAACAAAGTTTTTATTTTTGCGAGCTGTTCAATATAAATTAGCAGAACACATTTTTAAGAATGTTAATAAAATAAAATCAGAAGATTTGATCAATATGCCTTCTACTGTTGTAGAGCGTATTCAATGGTTAGCAGATCGCAAATTTTTAAAAATCAAGTCTGAACAAATCCAACAAATTCAGAAGGCCTATACTGTATCGTTAATTTGGTTGGGATGTTCTCAAAAAAGATTTGAGTTGGAAAATTGCCAACAGATGATAGTTCCTTTAGACGAATTGCAACAAGTGACACAAACGATTGATGACTTTTGTCATAATACAAAGATCTTTGTCTAATCTAGTGCGCATCTAGAAAAGATGTGAGCCTTAGAGCCTGTGAAATAATTTTAATAAAAGTTATTTAACCGTCTCGTAACATCCGGTAATTATGTGAAACTTAAAACGGGTCTAAGAGCTGTGAAGCAGCTCTTAGACCCCTCTAGTTTGAACGTTTTCCTAAATAAAAAATTGTTAGAGCAAAAAGCTCATAATATTCTTTATAATAGAAATATGTAAAACACTATTAATAAAGGAGATATTATGAGCTTACTAGCCTCTTTTATAACACTTTTAAATTTATGGCGTCCAGAATTTTGTAAGCAAAAATTATTTGAAAGAATAAGAGCTCTAGGAATTGGTTTTCTAGGAGTTGTTCATCGAAAAACTTTAACTCAGGTAAGAAAATTAAAGGAGCTGGCTGGAAAAGAGATCCTTTATCACCAGCTTTTCATCTAAATTTTTTATGGGGATTGAGGTTTTTACAATTTTCTCTTTTAAGTGATCCGACTCCTCAATCAAGAGCAATTCCAATCGACTTTATAGAGGCTCCGAGCCTCAAAAAACCTAGCAAGAGAGCTCCTCATTGGCTATTTGAGGCTTATCAGAAAGCCAAAAAAGAAACCAATTTATCTTCTTTATTTGTTCAACATGTTAAAAAACTTAGACAACGTTTAGATCAAATACACGAGACTAAGTCTCTTTTAATGACTGTAGATGCAAGCTTTTGTAATAAAACTTGTATGAGCTTAACAGAAGATAGAATCGAAATGCTCGCAAGATGTAGAAAAAATGCTAGACTTTGTTTTGCTTATCAAGGGACAAGTAAAAGAAGAAAGTATTCAGAAAATAAGTTTAGTCCCGAAAGCATTCGACAAGATCATACCTACCCTTGGAAAGGTATAGGAGTATTTTATGGAGGAAAAAGAAGATATCTCCTTTATAAAGAGGTCAATCACGTTTTGTGGCAAGGAGGAACAAAGCTGAAACCTCTCAAACTTTTAGTCTTAGCACCCACAAGCTATAGAAAAACTAAAAGAGGCAGACTCTATTATCGACAACCTGCTTTTCTTCTTTGTACAGATCTACAGGCAGATGCTTCGATTTTAATCCAAGCTTATTTAAATAGATGGCAAATTGAGGTCAATCATCGGGAAGAAAAATCTATTTTAGGACTTGGTCAAGCTCAAGTTTGGAGTCAAAAATCTATCGATAGACAGCCTGCTTTTCATGTTGCTGTCTACAGTGCATTACTTCTAGCTAGTGCTTTAACCTACCAAGATCAGTCCCTTCATTTTGAAGATACTCCTAAGTGGAGGTATCCATCTAAACGATTAACTTTTAGATCTATGCTGGGATTGATGCGTTCGGAGATTATTTATAATCCTGATATTTTATATCAGGTTAATATTCGTCCTGTTGAAATTGCTTGTTTATTGAAACATGCGGCTTGAAAAACGTTCAAACTAGAGGTGTCTAAGAGCTGTGAAGCAGCTCTTAGACACGTCTAACTGACACCATAAAAAGAATATTTTCTCTACTAAAATTTTTATTTTTCAGCAACTCGCTTAATATTGCCTAAAACTGTTCTAACGAGTTTTGTTCCTCTAGGGGCAATTTTTCGGCTTATCTCATATTGCTTGTCTTCATTAGGCCGTGGAAGTTCAAGATCATTGATTAAATCATAGTGAAGAGTGTTTCGTTTGGATTGAGAATGTATGGCTGCATCTAGCTGTTGATGGATTTTCTTTACGACTCCTACAAATCCAAAGTTTGGATTGCCATTGGCAAGCTTTCGACTATTTTCAGCAGCTTGTGTGAAATCACGCTGTAGGATCACCATTTCAGGGATAATGGACTCACCTCTATCTAAACGTGCCTGCATATGAGTTCTTAATGTCCTATAATTATTCTTGGTATCGAATAATGCAGTGAGCTGATCCTCTTTTTTCCTAATTTCTCTCGGAAGCCCATCACGTAGATTCATTCGACTGATCATACTTTGATTTAAGCTTGCATAAATCATTTCCGCACTATTATAATCTCCACGTGCAACAAGTTCTTCTGCAACTCTAACAAAAATGCTGTAAGCACGAACAGATTGTGTAGGATCTTCTCCATTAGCTAGAATTTGATTAGTCACAAAAGACATTAACTTGTTAGAAAAGGAACTAAAGGGTGTAGGATTTTTCTCAAACGCAAGATCTTGATATTCACTATGAAGGGATTGTGCTAAAATCTTGCCAGAAAGAGTAGCGATATCATCAGCTAGCTCTCTAGCATATTGTTGCATATCTTCTTTTTTATTTCGGACAACTTGATTAAATTTTGTTGATGCACTGACGTGATCTTCTTTAATGGTCACACCTTCTAATTCAGCTCTTGCTTTGAAAAGAGAGTTAAGTGCGGATCTCATTTTGTCTACTTTACTAAACTTCGTTAATGTTTCTCCTGTAGTTTCTCCTTCAGTAAAATTTGTAGCGGCATCTAATTCTCGATTAATTTCTTCTTTCAATTCCTTGATGTTTTGATTCAATAGTTCAATTCTATTTCCCTTATCCGTTTTAGCTTCTACAGGATCTTTTACGTCGATAAGGTCTTTGATTAATTTTTTTAGTTCCTCAGAATTAGAAGCGTATTTTTGAGCAAGATCAATTAAATCTTGCATACTTGCTTTGCTATAAACTCCCTTTTCAATCAGATCTTTAGCAAATTGCAAAATCGCTTTTTGTTCTGCTATTAGCGCTTCTTTGTCTTTATTATTTGCAGGCATTTGATTAAAGATACGTTGCATTTCATTGACAAGCCCGGGATTTCCTCTATTGTTATCTGCTTTGCCATATGGCATCCATTTAGCATACATTAAAAAGTCTTGGCGTGCTTCTGATTCTGTAGGCTTTAAAAGAACTTGGAAAATTGTTTGATCTTGAATGGGGGTATCTGTATTATTTGTCAATTCACTCCAAGATGTGTTTAAAGGAGCGGTATAAGGAGTTGGTGCAGATTTTACCGTTTGCTTCATAAACTCTTCATAAGAAGGAATCTTATCTTGCTTATAAATGTCTGGAATATCCGAGCCTAATTCTTTTAATATTTTGTCGTATTCTTCTGGATCTGTAGGTATAAGAGTTTTAAACGTTTTCTTTTCAACGTTTTGCTCTTCAGATTTAGCTGCTTTAGACGAATGATTCAAATCGCTTACTTTGTTTCGTAATTTAGCTGCCTCTCGTAATTGAGTTCTTGTTGTTTGTAAATCCTGCATCTCTTTTAATTTGTCTTGCCTTTGTGTTCTCAGCGGCTTTTGCTCTGATGACTTGGCATTGGGAATACTAGCTTCAATCTGTTTCTTTGCTTCTTCCACTTTTGAAAGTTTATTTTTCGATAGCTCTTCTTGAGTTTTACTTACCTTTATAGCTAGTTGTTGAACCTGCTTTTCATATTTTTGCGTCATCTCATAAACTTTGCTTGATGTACTGCTAAGTTTTCTACGCTGCGTAAGATGTAAATTAGAATGAGAATTCGTCGAAATAGGAGACTCTGAAGTTTTTGAGAACTCTTCAAGTTTTTTAGGGTTAAGCGTTTCTTCAGCTACTTTGGAAGCCTTAACCGTAATAGGGGACAAGTCGGGTTCAATCGTTTGTTTTTTGACAGGTTGAGGTTGTCTAGTCTGAACCGGGCTTGGCAGTGGTTGAGGCTGTATAGATGATGAAGGTAATTCCATATAATTTCCTAATAAATTAAATTTTTATAATCTCTATTAGAATTCTTTTTTTTTAATTATTTATTAATATTTTGTTTTTATCGATTTTTTTGATTGATATTAATGAATATAAACATCTCAACTATAATTATATTATTAAAAATTTGTGTTGTCAAATTTTAATTAATTTTTAATTAGCGATTTAATATAATTTTGCTTGATTTTTGGTTTTTATCCAATTGATAAAATCAATAAAAGTTAAATTTTACAAAATGTTTGTATATCCTTAATAATCGACGTGTTTTATGTTTGTATTGTGTTTGTTTTTTATTAATTTAAAATAAATTTTCGTATTTTAAATAAAAAACTGTTTGTTCTTAAAAATTGTTTTAGTTGCGCTATAAAATAAGATTGTTTTGATTAGTTGCTGCTTGAAGATGATAAAATTTTTGAATCACCCAAAAAATCATTCAAATGATCAACGGAGCAGTTGCAAGGGATTCATAAAACAGCTAGGATGTTAGGCCTTCAAATTGCTTAAGTGGAGTAATAGCATTTATGGCTGTGGAATTGAGACAACATTTACTCATCAGTGAATTGCAAGAAATTTTCTATGAATTTCAATCATTTCGGCCTAATTGGAATAAAATCGGAAAAATTACTAAAGAAGGACAGTGGAATCATCTAGTAAATGGTTTAACCCATAACACCCAGCCTCGTTTGCTTGTTTTAGTAGAAAAAGTGAATCGTACCCTTGCTTGTTTAGAGCAAAAAGGAATCAAAGTTTTTGATCCTACGATTATGGATGCGAAATATCTAGAAAAAGCACGTAGCTATCGTTTAAAACGTCAAATTCATTTAGACTTGGCGGAGGCTATTGAAACTCACATTTCTCAGCTTAAACATGTTTCTCCTGAACTTAAAAAGGCCTGCCATGAGCTGCAGTGGCGTGAAGTCAGTTTACGTTATTTCTTAGGAAAAGAGAATGGTGGACTTGATTCATTAGATCAAGCTGACCCAGACTTACTGCTAGAGTTGCAACAACGAGCAGAAGATTGGAAAAAAAGTCAATCTTTAGCGGTTCATAAGGAATTGAATGACTTGGATGAATTGCAGTTGGAAGAACTCGCTAAATACCCTGAATGGTTAAAAGTTGTATTAGAAGATCCTCAACATTTAAAAGATGTTTTTAGCTGGACCTTATTAAATTTTAATAATGTTGAAGCTCTTGTTAAATGCCCTGAGACAGTAGGTAAAATTAACGATGCATTGCTGAAAAGCAATGTAGGCTATGTCCGTAATCTAGTCTTAACAAGTCCAGATGATGAAGTATTAGCTTTTCGTACAATGCCGACTAAAGTCAATCAGGTGGGCAAACGCGTGTTGACTGCTTCCATTTATCATGGCGATTTTTGGAATTTTGAACCTGATCAACAAGAACGTGTGAACATTCTTAAACCAACAGAAGTCATCCACTTCAAGCAAGGTCATTATATTTTAACCGTTGAAGAGTTTTTTAAAGAACTTGGACAAAAAGATCTACGTGAAGCAAATATTAGTTTATGCGGAGATTGGGGATTTGTGAACTTCCATCCTGTTAAAGGAATGTGGGATGCAGATGAGCAATGTTATAAAACACCAGACATGACAAAAGACGATTTCTTTAAATATGTACCAGCTTCCCGCTTTGCTTCTCATGATGAATTAGTGGCTCAATTTGGAGATAAAATTAAAGATCGAGAATTCTTTTTTAAAGTGATGGCTACTCGTAAAAGTTTAGATTTAAATGCTTTAGATTGTCATGCTTTTTGGCAGCTTTATTGCCGCATGGATGATGGGAATTGGAAAGTGATTAGTCCTGGAGCGTATGCTTATCGCTTTCCTCAAAGTTTAGTGGATGGTCTTTGGTTATTTTGCGCGACTGTGAAGGCAGTTTTGTGTTGGTTGGATCAAAATTGCTATTATACGCATCGCCAACGTGGAGGTCTGGCCTTTTTCCCAACGGATGATGAACAAAGTGCATTACTTTCGCGTATTTATCACTTAATGTTTGCAAAACGAGTTTTCCAATTCTCTGGTCGCAATTGTGCGCATTGTGTTCAAAGTATTACACACGAAATTATGCAGAATAAAGACTTAAACTTCTTTTTTGTGGCTTTAACACAATGTAAAACGGGCGTAGGTCCTTTAGATCGCATTTTAGCTTGGGCCCATCATCAGTGGGAATGGGTGCGTTGGCTAGTGATTAGTATGTTGCAAACCTTATTTTTATCCCATCGCAATCTTGACATTCAACGGGATGAAGGGATGGTGAATTATTCGGTTAGAGAATTTTTTAGCAAGAATGGATACAACATCTTTAATCCTTCTTATCTTCCTTATCAAATTGCAGAAGCACATGAAACGGGTCAAGGACCTTTTGTCGATGGTGAACTTTATTGGAGCCATACGGATGAAAAATTATTTCAAGCTAAAGTCATTAATCAGCAAGATCAATTGTCAGAAGAGGATTCAGATGAAGCTGATATATAAAATCAGGTTCAAGATCTTATCAATCAAGAATTTTTAGCTAAGTAAGCAATTATGGCATTAATTAGCAGGCGATTCAATGCTTTATCGCTTGCTTGTGATTGATTTTACATGACCTTGAGTATTCCTTTTTGCGCTTTTTATCTTTCTTTTCATATTATAACTCATTCAAATTTAACGTTTTAAAATAATAAACCCTTGTTTTAAGAAGGAAGTTTGATTGATACCAATATTCCTATTCATTTTTATTAAGATCAATGATGAAATAAGAAAAAATGTTCAATTGAACAAGGCTTAGAGGATTTGATTTTATGAAAATTTTGGTCACAGGTTCTTCGGGATTGATAGGATCCGCTTTAATTCCTTTTCTTAAGGCACGCCACCATGAAGTGTACAAGCTTGTAAGAACGAGAGCTGACTTGCTTTCAGATGAAGTTGCTTGGGATCCAAAAAGAGGGGTCATTAATCCTCCTTTGTTAGAAGGATTAGATGCCGTCGTTCATTTGGCGGGCGAGAATATTATGGGAATTTGGACCGCAGCGAAGAAAGAGCGAATTAGGGAAAGCCGGGTGAAAGGCACGCAGCTCTTGAGCCAAGATCTTTGTCAGCTGCATCATCCTCCTAGTGTATTTGTGTGTGCCTCGGCGACTGGATATTATGGAAATCGAGGTGATGAAATATTGACAGAGCAAAGTTCAAAAGGGCAAGGCTTTCTCGCTAATGTTTGTGAAGATTGGGAAGAAGCGACGCGTGTAGCATCTCAAAGAGGAATCCGTACCCTTAATTTAAGATTCGGCATGGTGTTAAGCCCTAAGGGAGGGGCTCTTAAGCAAATGCTGCCTGTTTTTGAATGGGGACTAGGGGGACAAATTGGGACAGGGAAGCAATACATCAGCTGGATTAGTATTGACGATTTGATTCGAGTGATAGATTTTGTCATACAGACAGAAAAATTAGCAGGTCCGGTCAATGCAGTGACTTCTCAACCAGTGACAAATGCTGAATTTACAAAAACTTTAGGTCGCGTGTTACATCGCCCCACATTCTTTTCTATGCCTACTTTTGCAGCTACATTGGGCTTTGGGGAATTAGGACAAGAAGTTTTACTGGCGAGTCAACGAGTGAAGCCGCAAAAATTAGAAGAAGCAGGCTTCCAATTTGATTACCCTAATCTAGAAGAAGCTCTTCAACATTTGCTAGATAGGACTCCATGATGGGGAATAACAGGAATAGCAGGATGCTTTTAACTTAACACCCATTGTTATTCTCTATGATTTAACTCATTAAAGAATAACAATGGATTGTTTGCCAAGAATCAATCACATGATTGACTTATGTAATTTTTCCTTGGGCTACTAGATCTTGTGCTAGTTTTTGATTTTTGATTTCATCTTCTAGTTGCATTTGTCTTGCAATTTCTTGATTCTCTTCGTCTTGCTTCTTCTTTATTTTAGCATCTAAAGTTTTGAAGCCATTTTTCGCAATAGCAGCAAGATGATTAAATAGTTTACGGTTGCCATAAAAATCTTTGAGGCATACGTCCAATTGTTTAAGCAAGAAATCTTCATACAGTTTAAGTCCAACCGTATCCTGAAGTTCTTTTGCTAAGATCACCATTTCTGCAGCATTTTTTAAATCAAAATGAGAACGGATACGCTCTAAAAGCTTATTATAATAAGCCTTTAGAAGGCTATAATTGTTTGTTCCGACTGGCTCGCAGATCGCTCCTGCAGTTTTCAAATCAAGCTCCTCAATAGGCTTATTTCCCAAAAGCGTATCCATTGCATCTTGCATGTAGTCTGATTTACGGTAAGAAAACGCTACACCCGAAACTTTACTCATCAATCCTCCAGGTCTAAGCCCATGAATAAAGAAGTGTGTTTGACTAAACAATACATCCCGATGAGTATAAAAATTCACAGGATCTGGCACATCATCTGCTGCAAAAGAGATTGCAAAATCATTAAACTCTTTTGCTCGGATATCAATAGGTTGACTGATGATTTGGAAGGCATTTGGATTTTGAGAGAATAATTCTACAACCAAGCGGTTGTGAATAAATGTTCCTCCTAGTTTTTGCGCCTTTTTCTGCGCATCTACATCTCCAGAGTCAGCAAGTTGCTTTTGTTGTTCGTAGTCTAGGCATTGTTGCAGTTGTTCTTCCGGATCAATCTGAATGACGATTGGTTGATCAACATCTTGGAATACGACTTGAGGATAGACATTTGCTAAAGCTGGTGAAATTTGAGTTCCGCCGATGACTATACGATCTAGAATTTCTAAGCCTTTAAAATCAGGCTTTTGATCAGGTGCTTTTGCAGGATTTTGGAAAGCCTCATCTGTGATATTGCTGCATCCACTTAAGTTGAGGACGGCTAAATTCAATCTATGAGGATTTTCTTCCATCAGTCCGTCTTTTGTTTGCTGCCACATGTCAACAGTGAGATGGTCAAGCAACTTTCCTAGCATTTCATTAGTTAGATTAGTGCAGTTCGTTAAATCGATTGACTTAAACTTACTTAAGTTTTTTGTCTTTAAGATCTTTTCTAGATCGTCTGCATCTTTGAGCTGATCATTGCTAATGACAAGCGTAGTCTCTTCAAAAACAATCTTTTTCTCTAAACCAGTAGTGTCTTTGAGTTGATCAACAATATCTGGTAGAACCTTTGTATTAGTAATATCTATTTTATTCAAATTTTTAATCAATGGCATTATATCGTCCGCATAGAACAACTGCTCATTGATTCCTGAACAACCTGTCAAATCCAATATTTTAATGTGAGGACATTCTTTCAATAAACGCTGAATTCCTACATGCGTGATATTAGGACAGTTATAAAGGCTAAGCAAGGTGGCTTTTGGAAATTTCTTCACAAAATCTGCTAAATTGTCATCGTTAATTCCAGCATTAGCATCAGCAAGAATGCGTTTAACTTCAGCTTGAGGAGCTAATGATTTATAATCATCGTTGTGAAGCCAATAAGCAACGTTTTTAGGGCCTATCACAGTTTGATTAGAATTGAAAATTTCAGCGACTCCCGCTCTTGCTAGAGGAATTTGATAAACCGTTGCCCAAGCTGCTGGTCCTGTGTACAAGCTAGCACAGAGTTTTTGTGTGACTTTAGATGATGTATAGAACAATTTGATGTGGAAAGGATTTTCCATTTTAGGAAGATTTTTCACATCTCTCTTGCCCGCAGGAAGATCAGGGAGGTTAAGCATTGTTAAATGCTTTAAAGAAGTCAATTCAGGCAAAATGTCCGTTGTCAATGCAGAGCACTTATCGAAATTAAGAGCTTTAACATTTGCTAAAATTCCACTATTAATCATCTGAATGAGTTGCACATCTGTGATTGGAAGGCCGTTTAGATCAATAGATTGAAGATTCACAAATTGTTTTAACAAATGAGGAATGTGCTCGATTGCATATCCACGAAGGTCAAGGACCTCTTCTTGACACAGTGAAGGTGGAATGATAATTGTTTGTGGCGTAGGACAAAGACCATAGACAGTTTTCAATAAATCCATGGTAGGGCAAAAAGCTAAAAGCGAAGAAAATTCTGAAGCTTTCCATTTATCCTTAGGATGAGTTGATAAAACAATTTCCTTTAAATCAGGGAAGCTAAATTGATGTAAACACTGGACAAACTCAAGTTCTTCGTCCTCTGAAAGGGCGAGAGTTTTGAAATCAAGAGTCTGTAAACCTTGTATTTCAATTTCTGATACAGCTTTGCTCAATGCTAATAGCTGTTTACATGTCTCGGCTGTAAAAGCTTTTTCGTCAACAATTTTGATTTCAATCTTACAAGGACGAAAATCCTTCACTCTTCCAAGAGTTGCCTCTAATTCTTTCAATACATTTTGAGCTTGACCAGCATCATTAAATGAAAGAATAAGCTTGCCTCGGTAATTTTTAAGCGCAGCTTCAGAGCCTTGGGATTCGTCTTTGCCATCACCAACAAAAAGTTTTATCATGTTAGCGCCTAATGCGCGACTTATTCCAAATTTAATGTATTTATGCTGTAAATCCAGAGCTTCTTTAAAAGAAGCTTGCCAAGCAGGGATGGACTGAAGTAAATTCGAAACCTCTGAATAATTGTGTGTCATCAGTGCGCCTCTGAATTTCATATCTGTATCCGTAAGCAGCGCAAAAGCAGCTGGGAGTAATCCCGTCTTATCTTCTAAGAGCTTTTGAGCATCTTGAGGGTGTTGTACTTTAAACTTTTGAATGGCAGAAGCTAATTGGCTAAGAATGAGCATATACTTTTTTAAAGACAACGGACGTGCTGGGAAATCCTGAAGTAATTGGAGATTTCTTGTCAAAGATGCATAAAACTGATTGATGACATCTTGATCTTGCTTTTGAATTTCTTCTTTTGAAAGAGTTGAAAGCGGCTTGCTTAAAGCATCTTTTAATGGGTCAATGTTTGCTCCTTTGCCTACTTGAGGAAGAGAAGCTTTAGGATTTTTTAGTGGGTTTGCTTGAGGATCTTTCTGACCTTGTGGATTTTTTCCTTTCGTATCTTTTGGATTCTTTGGATTTTTTGGAGAGGCGTTTTTTGAGCTCTGATGCTGGCTAAGTAAAAATGCTTGCATTTCAGCATCGTTTTCATCTAATAGGGATGGATCAAAATCATCGTCATATGGACTTTCGTTTTGATCATCTATTATAGCATCTTCTTGTTCAGGATCAAGAATATCATCGTTAGAAATGATGTCATCTTTTTTAGGATCTTTTTCTTTAAGATCTTTGGCATCTTTGCTACTATCAGCATTTTTCCCATCTGTTTTAGGAAGTTTTTCATCTTCTTTTGGAAGCTTGTCATCTATTTTTAGAGAAACTTTATCATCTTTAGGCGTAGGTTGAAACTTTGTCAAATTATCAATCTGTGCTTTTAAAAATTTTTGGTAATTCTCATATTCTTTTTTAGTTTTACGTTCAGCAGCTTTTATGTTATTCGAAAAGAAATTGGGGAAAAAACGTTTTAAATAAGGGGGAGTAAAACGAATTAAACCTTTGAGAAATACACGAGTCCAACTCTTTGTTGCTTTCTCATAGCGTTGATAAAAAATCTCGCCATCTTTTTCCAGACATTGCAATGCTGAAATTTGCTTACTGATGTCTTGTCCAGTACGGATTTTCAAATCATCTTTAATCTGAACACGAGCAGTTTTAAAAACCTCGTGAAGGCGAATATCTTTCGTTACACTATTTTTAAGTGTGTTTGGTTGACTTGTCACATAGCCCATATAGCTATGAGTATTGATGGCAGTACAAAACTGTTGATGTAAATTTTCAAGAGAACGATTCATATTAGTTAGACTCTTTTAAATTAATTGATTTAAGATAAATTATGTAAAATAGAAATAATATAATCCGATAAGTTATATTAGAAGTATAAAGATAGTATAAAGAGTTTTAAAAATAAATAAAAATTTTCTAAAAGCTTAAAAAAAATTAAAAATAATTTTATATAAAATGAGAGTTGCTTGACGTCAAATCAGAGACACACTCGTAGCCTGGAGTTGAAGCAAAGATGTTAAGTCAGCAACTTAGCAAAGAGGATAAAAATTTAAGATTTTTTGAATGCCTATTAAAATTTTTAAAACGGCTATGTTTTATTGAAATGCCGTAGGAGTATCCTACGGCAAGAATAGATCAGACTAGACTAAAAGTTAACGTCGACTTCGGCACCGACATAGGCTGCTGATCCAAGGTGATAATTATGGGGGTGATGATTATGCTTGTTTGCGATTCGAAAATTTCCACCCATCGTTGCTCCAGCGTGGACATTTGCACTCATATTAGAAGATTCATATTTAATAGCAAATTCAACACCCGTATTTGTATAGCGTACCAAAGCTGCTGGTAACATTTCATCTTCATTGACGCGGAAGCGGGAATTAAAAAAACGAGCGGCTAATGCGGCTGACCAAGCAGGGGTAAATGAATAAGTTAAAGAAATATTGACAGGGTACACCAAACTTAATTTCCAATCGTGAGAAATTTGCCAATCAAAACCGATAATAGGATAAATGCGATCTAGAGATAAGCCTGTCTGTGCAAAAAAACCTAAGTGAATTCCGATATCATCGCTACACTCGCAATAAGAATAGCGACCCCATAATAAGATGTCATAACTGGTGTAATATCCATCCCAATGGCGTGTGTCAAAGTTCGCTGTTAATTGAGTACGCCAAAACCATCGATTCACTCGTTTAGAAAACCCAGATAAATTTAGGCTAACAATATCAAAGTGATGTTGATCAAAAAAAGGATTTTGCTCCCAAAACATATTCGTAGTTGTATAACTAAGAGAGACTCTCGCTCCCTCTGTATAAGTAGGACAATAATAGACGACTACACCAGCTTCAGCTTCAGCTTCCGCAAAGTCGATGTGCTCTTTTTTATGAAACCCTTTAGTAATTTTGGCTGGGGCAATTACATCAACATAAGTGTTAAAATTAAATGGAGTCGACTTAGCTGGCTCTGTGATTTTTTCAGATCCAACATCTTGGGAATCAATATCCATATCAGCCCATAAGATCATAGAGAACAGAACAAAATAGGTTGCAAAAAATAGTCGTAATTTCACGGTCATTTACTCCTTATTAAGGTCATCTCGGTTTAACTTCGTTAATTGACGGAATCCTGTTATTTTCCATTCAATCAAGTCTCTAAAAGAATGAATAAAAAGTTTTACTTCTTTAGAGGCTTTGAAAGCCAAAAATTGCTTGCTTTCAGAGACAATATCAAAGTAAAAATTAAACTTAATTTCTTGTGTTTCTGTTAGCAGCAATCAAAAAAGGCGTATAAACAGAAAGTGATAAAATTAAAAATTTTATTTTAAAACAAGCGTTTTCCTCGTTTTAAAATAATATCTTTAACTTAAAGTGGCTTATTTCGTCAACCTTATCTTGTAAAAATTAAAATTTGTTTTAGTGAAAAGAATAAAAGAAAAAATTTAAATTTAAACGGTAATTTTTTGCTGATCTGGTTATCAACAATAAACAAGAGTTTGATGGATTGGAAGAATAAGAGCCTGTTCCATCACTTCTCATGGCTTGAATTCGAGATGAAATTCTCCTTTCTAAGAGAGAAATTCAAATTCAAATTATGAGAAGTGATGGAACAGGCTCTAAGAGTCAAATTATTAAACTTGAAGTAATTTGTTTTTAATAATAATGACTTTTGTTTTTAATTTTCTGGTTTTTTTTATTAGTTTTAGAATATTTAAGCTTGAATTAAAAAGTTTGGTATGGTAACCTAGGCGTTAAAATTTTATTAAAAATTATCCAAATAATAATAAGAGAGTTTGTATGTCATTTTTAAAAGTGGGAGCTCCATTGATTCGAGTTGCGATGCCTTTAGCTTTACCTCCCGTTAATCTTTTAATGTCAAGTCCAGGAAAAATTGATTTTACTTATTATCTTGATCCATTTGTGCAGTTATTAGCTAAAGCAGGAATGGGTGCATTTCTTGCGAGTTATTCTTTGGCATTTTTTACCTATCGGACACTTACAGCTGCTGAGGTTATCTTTTCTCGTATTTTGCACAAACCTGATTTTAATCCTTACGATAACTCTTTCAAAGAAAGAATTCAGGCTTTTGAAGATCGTGTTGATGTTTTACAAGATCGATTGTGGAATTTAGAACAAAAGTTTTGGCAAGAGCATTTAATTGCTAGGGATTTGAAAGAATTGCATACTTTGCATTTTGAAATTCAGGAAATTCTTCGCCAGCTTGAATTTTACAATGCCCGTCTAGCGCCACGTAATCAGCCTTTAGCTATTCAAGATCAGCTTGCAAGTGTCAGAGATTCCTATCGAGATCTCGAAAAACAGCTTGATGGTTACTGTCAACAAAAGGGAAGCGATATTATTAATCTCGTGTACAATGTGGTGAATACCTTTACAAAAGGTGGAATTAATTTGCCAGATGACATTTACGAGCAATTACTTCAAATTTATGATGACTTTGACAAAGTAATCGGATATCGGGCTTTTCATTTGAGGATGAATCCAGATGATACAGAGAAGATGACAGAAATAGCGAATCATATTCAAAGTTTGGAAGCTTCTGAATCTAATAAAATGCCTGTGGATTCCTCAGAACCTCTGAGATTAAAGAATATTGGGAATAGCTGTTATATGGATAGCGTTCTTCAAGCGCTTCTTTGCTCAGATAAGATTGCTCAACAGTTTAAGCGCTCTATTCCATCTCCGGAACGCCCTGTGGCTCCAAAAGATGATGGTTCACCAGATTATAAAGATAAAGTGGCGGATCATCAAAAGCAATTAACGAAGTATAAGAAAGATCTAGAAGAGTATACACATAGATTGAAAATCCAGCAGGAACTTCTCCAGTTAATCAATGTACAGCAGTTGAATGTTTATACTCAGTTAGAATTGATTTTATTTTTGCACCGCGGACCTGATTTAGTGCGTTTAAGAAAGGCAATTTTTGAATCAGGTTTTCATCACGAATTTGAAATGTCGCAATTGACTCGACAACTTGATGCAGCTTCCATGATGGAAATGTTTATTGATCAATTTTTGTCTAATTGTAAATTTGAGTGGGAAGAACATGCTGAATCTAAAGATTTCCCAGGCCTTGATTTCGTTGGACGCAAAGAGAAAATAAGCTCGTTGCAAATACCTTTAAGAGCGAAGCGTGAAAATCAAACTTTAATGAAGCTTATTCAATTTGTTGTGCATAAACATCCTGAACGAGAAGCTGATCCTGTTTATCAACGTCATTTCGATCCAAAAGATGGTGTAGATATGATGGTTGATGATAAGGCAGGTAAGTTAATTAAGCATCATCAGGCAGATCAGAGTCGAGCTATAGCTCCCAAAAAAGTAGGTGAATTTATTCAATCGTATCGCTTTAAGGATCTTCCTCCGATATTGACTTTACATTTCAAGCGCTTCAAACAAACTGGCAAAAAACAAAAACGGCTTGTTAAAGATGACTCTCCCGTTATTCTGCCGGAAGATGGCATTGTTGATCTTAGCAAATATTATGATGCACCACAAGGCGAGTCAAATCAAGCCCGCTATAAAATTAAGAGTTATGTGGTGCATAGCGGTGGTTTACATGGCGGACATTATGTTGCTTATGTAGAGAAAAATGGCGAATATTATTTCTGCGATGATGCAGACCCTAAATTTTATAAAAAAATTTCTGAGAAAGATTTTTTTAGCCGTAAAGACGCTTATTTAGTTGTTTTAGAGCGCTTGCCTGATGAGGCTCCAACAGAAGATGAAGAAGAGAATCAAAGTCCGGTGAACGCTGTTCAAGCTCCAAATCCGGCGAATGTTGGTCAAAATCAAAGTTAAATTGTTTTCATTTAAAAGCTAGAAGTTCAACAGAGCTTCTAGCTCTCTCAATGCAATTCAAGCGAAAAATCAAGTATATTAGCTTCCTTTTTAGATTTAGCAGACATCATTTTTAATCCTGCCATTCGAGCAAGCTCAAGCTGTCGCGAAACAGCATCTAGCCCTTGTACAATTGTGATAGTACGACCGTCCTTCTCTTGTTTTGAAATTTGAAGGTGATGGTCTGCTTGGCTGGCAACTTGTGGAAAATGGGTAATGCAGATGACTTGATGCTGTTGACTGATTTCTCGGAGCTTATCGCCCACAATGGTGGCTGTTTCTCCACCAATATTTGCATCTACTTCATCAAAAATAAGAGTGGAAGTCTGCTCTTTACCCGCTAATAAAGTTTGAAGGGCTAATAAAACGCGGGAAATTTCTCCGCCACTTGCTCCATCTTTTAAAGCGATACGATGCTCGCCAACGTTAGGACATAAAAAGAATTCAAGACGGTCGTCTCCTTCTCTTGTTCGCTTTTGAGGTGTAATTTGAACATTAAATTCAGCTTTTGACATATTGAGTGAGCGAAGATGAGCTGTTAAAGCTTTTTCAAATTGATAAGCCGCTTGTTGGCGTTTGTCTGTTAATTCTGTTGCCAATGTTTGCGTTTCTTGTTCTGCAATGTGTAAGCGTTGCTGCAAATCTTCAATTTCATGATCTGCATTTTCTAAACGTTGTAATTTGGCTTGCGTTTGTGTTTGATAAGTCAAAATCTCTTCGACTGTTATTCCATATTTTCTTTTCAAGCGATTAAGCAAGGTTAATCGTTCATTAATCTCGTGTAAACGGTCTGGATCAAAATGAACTCGACTTTGATAATGCCTTAAAGTATGAGAAACTTCTTGTAATTCTAAAAAGGCATTTTGAAAAGCTTGAACGGTTTCCTGTAAAGAAGGGTCAAAGCGGATTAAACTTTCTAAAGATTGCCTTTGACGGTTTAAAATGGCAAGTAGGGGTTGACGTTCGCCTGATAGAACTTGATTAATTTCGCTGATTCTTGTTGAAACCTCTTCAACGTTGGAAAGTAAGGTGTATTCAGAAAAGAGGTTCTCGTCTTCACCTTCTTTTAGTTGGGCTTCTTCTAGTTCTTCTATCTCACGTTGACAAACAGCTATTTCTCGCAGGCGTTGTGCTTCTTGCTGAATCAGCTGATCTAATTTTTCCCTTAAATTCTTTTCTTGATCGTAACTTCTCTGAAAAAGATTGAGAAGTGAACCAAGGTCACCATACAGATCTAATACTTCTCGATGATAATCTAAAGATAATAAGCATTGATTCGCATGTTGTCCCACAATTTGAACAAGTTGTACCCCTAGACGACGCAAAAAAGAGAGTTGAGCCGATTGGTTATTGATAAAGATTCGCCCCTTGCCTGATAGCGCAATTTCTCGACGAATAATTAATTCTTGTCCAGGCTCATGTTCAATTCCTCCCTCTGCAAGTAAGGCAACAATAGCAGGCGTATCAATATCAAATATAGCCTCCACAATTCCCTTTTCGCAACCGCGGCGAATCATGGTTGTATCGGCTCTGTCCCCAATTGCTAGACTCAGTCCATGCATAATAGCAGATTTACCAGATCCTGTCTCACCCGTTAGGATATTTAACCCGGAGCTAAAAGAAAGAACTGCGTCTTCAACTAAAATAATATTTTGGATATGTAAGTGCTTTAACATGAGATGTTAGTTTAAGGGTCATAAGTTTGCGATAATAATTGTTTTAAACGGCCCTCGCTTAATTCCATTAAAAAACCATTCTCTCCCCACTGAGGAACAGAGAAAATTAAGTCTTGGTCTACATAAGCAATCGGATTCAGCACTAAATCGGGTTTATTATCGAATAGGTAGATAATCAGCTTGTCTATATTGGGATTTTGCCGATTACCAGGTTTAATCTCATCTGTGCGTACAGCTTTGTTTAAAATATCAATTATTGTATTTTGCTGCTTAAAGTTAAGAGTGTAAAGCAATTGGTTGTGGCTGACAGCCATTCCTCGAACGTCATTGTAGCGGAGATAAGTCTGATCTTCAGGTTGTCCTGTTAAGATAGATCCCATATTGATCCCTAGCAAAATTAACATTGCTAAGATCACAAGGGCAGTAAGATAAACCAATGTGCGATTACTCATGATAACCCTCAATCATTAAAAGCAAAATTATTGTCTTTCTTTCCCTAAAATTGCGTCAAGAGTTTTAAAATGTTGCTTGCAAATCTCTCTTAATTTTTCTTCTCCCCACCGTTTGAGCACGGCTTGGCCAGCCAATTGAGTCGCCTTTGAACTTCCCTTGGGAAGTAGAAGATCGACTTCTTGACTCAACCGCTCTAATCCTTCAATAAATGCATATCGAGCAAGAATAGACGCAGCTGCCACAGCCAAATCTTCTTCAGCTCGATGACGTTGAGTAAGATTTACTGTTAAGGACTTGCGCTTAAGCGCTTGCTCTACAACCCATTCATCGGCAAATTGGTCAATAATCACTGTCTGACAGCCGCTACGCTCAACTAATTGTTCAATAGTGGTAGCATGGCCCCATGCCAATAAACGATTGAGATTTTTAAAATCTGCATAAATTTGATTATATTTGGGAGGATTGATTTTAACGATATGATAAAGGCAAAGGCGTTGAATTTCTTTTGCCAATTTGCGAATCGTCTGATCTGTTAAAGATTTAGAGTCTTTAACTCCAATGGCTTGCAAGGATGCAAATTGTTCTGCTTGAACATAGACACCTGCAATGCAGAGAGGTCCAAAGAAATCTCCTTTTCCTGACTCATCGATCCCAATGCGAGGGGTTAAGTCTATTTGTGCTAAAGGATGGCGGTAAGTAAAGGTTTTTAAAATTTGGGGTTCGAGGTAAAATTCGATGAATTCTGCACTTTCTTTGCCTTGTACCACAAGTTTGCCAGAGGTGTATAAGGTGCAAGTCAACCCCTTTTTTTTGGCAGAAAAGCGGGTATAAGGAGGAGTGGTAATTTCAAAATGACGTTCTTGAAGGTCGTGCAAAAGTTTATCAGCCCATTTTAAATCAATGGTGGCGACAAAAGGTTGGCTGGGAGGTGGTTGAGTCATGGCAAAGGTACTAAATGGGTTAAAGTAAAGAAAAAAACTTTAAGAAGCTTCATTGAATTTAACTGTTTGATATTCAGAAAATTTTAAGTTATTTTCGTTCAGTTGGAGAAAGGGTCCTCGGAAGGAGGAAATCTCCACCTCATTTACAGCAAAACGCCTGTTTAAATTCAAAGATCTTCTCAACATGAAACATTTTTATTTTATCATACTAAAGGGCTAAAATTCAATTCAGAAGAGACTATTCCTTTAATAGGAATTGCTGTATAAAGGTAAGAGAAGTTGTTACAAGGAGAAAGGATGTGGAGCGACGAAAAGGAGGATTTGAATTAGATCCGGCACAAACGCAAGACATGAAAAATGTAGGTGATCTTTTACGTCAACGGCGTAAAGAAATGAATTTATCTCTCAAAGAAGCTGAGAATGCCACTTCCATTCGAATAGCCTATTTACAAGCCTTGGAAGATGGGGAGATGAATAAATTGATTTCTCCTATTTATGCACAAGGATTCTTTAAGCAGTATGCTTCTTTTTTGGGAATAGACGGCGAACAAATTGTTCGTGAAAATCCAGGTGTTTTTAGCAGACCGGAGGTTCAAGAGTTTGCTTATGGAATTGGGACACTAGAAGGAAGAGGAAATCCTGGTGCTGGTGTTAAATGGTTTCCCAATGCTTTATGGATCATGGCTTTTGTCTTAATTCTGATTTTAGCTTGGTATTTTGCGCGTTTACTGGGAGTCATCGGATGACAGTAACTCCTCCTAAACCGCCTCAATCAACTTTGCGTGGATGGTTATTATTCTTTTGTGGAATATGCATGGGGGCGGCGGATCTCGTTCCAGGGATTTCGGGAGGTACTATTGCTTTCATTTTAGGGTTTTATCAGCCTTTGGTTGAAAGCTTAAAAACATTAAATTGGTCTGCTTTTCAATTGCTATGTAAGGGACAAGTTCGCGTTTTTACCCAAAGAGTCGCGTGGAGATTTCTTTTGACTTTGCTAGCGGGAATTAGTTGTGCTTTTATTGGTCTAGCCAATTTCTTTCATTTTATTCTTGCGCATGAGGTTTATCGCATTTATTTATATGCGACATTTCTAGGCTTAATTTTGGCTTCCTTTGTTTTTTGCGTTAGGCAATTGGAAGCTTGGAATGGAAAAATGGTTTTAGGGTTGTGTGTAGGGGCGTTGATCGCTTATTTGCTTACAGAAACGACATTAGCTCCTGCCTCTGAAGGAACTTTTTCGGTACCCATTCAAATAGAATCAAAAGACATTCCTTTGCGGAATTATGATCCTAATTATCACTTACTCACAGGGGTTTCCGCTCAAGCTTTAAGCGTTTTATTGGCGCAAGGGCTTTTGCAAGATACAACGCCTGTTTATAATCAGCAATATGTTTTAATTGGATTGGTAGGGGAGTTAGTCGCTCCAGCCCGCGTTTCTTTTTTTAATGGTTGGTTTGTCATGAGCGGGGCGCTAGCGATTTGCGCTTTGCTTCTTCCAGGTATTTCAGGAAGCTACATTTTGACTTTATTGGGAGTTTATCCCGTTGTCATTGAAGCTTTAGTTGATTTTCTTAATGCCCTTAAACAAGCCTCTTTTAATTCTGAAGCCTTTGCTGTTTTATGGAGCCTGGGACTGGGCATAGTGATTGGAGCGCTTGGTTTTGCCCGAGTGATTAGCTGGCTTTTACGCGATTATCCTAATCAAACCTTGGCTTTATTATCAGGTTTCATGATTGGAGCTATTCGTTCTGTTTGGCCTTTTTGGTCGTATGAATATGTCGTGATGCCTCTTAAATTATATAAAGGACCTCAATTAGTAGCCCTTCAACCATTTCTTCCTTCTTGGGATTCTCCACTTGTCTGGCAAGCGATCATTTGTGCGATTGCTGGATTTGTTCTTGTTTTTGCTTTAGAACTCTACGTTAAAAGAAGAAGTCAAGCAATTTAATCTTCCTTATCCTGTCTATCCTGTTCATCCTGATATTTCTATAAGGGAACAGGATGGGAAGGATAAACAGGATAAAGTATCAAGAGGGATTGACTTGCCACAGGAGCATGATGCCATTTTCATGTCATCTTTTCTAAGTGCGTTTATAGGACCAATGACCAAAAAAGGCAGGATCCTTAATCGTTGCAATTTGTTGGCTTAATTGACTAGCCAAGATTCGCTGTGCAGATCCAGAAGGAAACTTCGTTTTTGCAGAAGAAATCATTTTTTCTAAAGGATTAGTAAATAATCCAATATTTTCTCCAGCGCTGCGCTTTCCATGAACAAATTCAGCTAGAGCATACGCATCTGCTAGTAAAGGATACATTGCTTTCATCAAATTAAAATAAGTTGGTTGACATTCTTGACAAATGGCTTGCTTAAAAGAAAGAAGGCTTTGTGGATTACTTAGGAATAAATATTGATTATTTTGCAATTGTTGAATGAGTTCTATTCTTCTAGCAGAAGAGAAAGGCGTTTCTGATTGATTGAGGAAGTTCTTTATTTGAACAAATAGGGCATTATTTTGCAGCTTCGATTGATAGAGCTCTTGATAGCTATGCAAATAATTTTTGCGTCGATTTTGGCGCTCAGTCAAAGCATTTTGTTGTTTCTTTGTGAGACGAGGGAATAACTGAGCAGCAAGGCGGAGTCTTCTATTCTTTGATTCTTTTGTATTAGAAGTTAAGTTGTATTTAATTTTAATTTGATTGCCAGGTTTGAAATCAAGATTCGGATTTAATGCTTTTAATTGTTTAACGCTTAAGTTATGGCGTTGAGCAATCTTTTTAATCGTGTCATTAGGACGAATTTTGATAAAAGAGAGTTCGTTTTCTAACATCTGCCAAAAAGCCAAGTTCTTTGGATCTTTAAGATTAGACAATTTTTGCGAGAAGTCATCTTTTAGTTGTTTCACAGTGATGTCTTCATCTTGTCTTCGAGGCTCGCTTAATGTATATTGCTCAATAAGAGGATCAAGTTGTTTGATTAGTTGGTCTTTTGTGGCTTTAGAAAGCATTTTATAAATAGGAGCATCATCTCTTTTGATCCAATTTTTAACGCGAAGATCGCGGTCATCACTATTGATCAATCGCTTAATTGTTGTTTCGTCTAAAGGATGATCTTTCCACTTTGTTTCTAATAAGACACAGCGGTAGGGAATCAAATGACCTGTTTCTCCATTAGCAACTTGCTCCTGTAAATGATTATCTTCGGATAAAGATAAATCTGTATCAAAGATGACAAATCGCCAAGAAACATCCAAAGCCTTTTGTAAATCGGGTAGTTCTTTTAAGGTTTTCTGAATGAGTTGTCCATTTTCTCTAAATTGCAAACGAGTAGTAGGTTGAATTTTTCCTTCTAAATATTCAATGATCAAATCTTCAAAGCTCAACGCATAAGAAGAAAGATAAAATGAAATGTCTTTGAATCTTTCGTATTCTGGCGTCGGTTCAGGAGTTAGTCCTAAGTTCTTATCATGAGCATCTAATAATTGCAGTTCTCCGGTCAAAACAGCATTAAATTCCGCGTCTGGTGTCAATCTTTTTAGTATAGTCTCTTGAGCTAAGGGGCGCTTTTTTAAACTATTCATCAAAATCATCGGTTTAATAAATGGCTTCACTTGGATGTCAATTAATTCAGAAATTTTTTTCCCTGTAGAATCCAATTTCATTAAGCTGGGGGAAATAGCTTTCCATTGTACATCAAGTGCTAAATCTATCTCAAAACTTGTTGGAATAGAAATTAAGGGGTTAAGCGAAGGAAGAGCAGTAATTTGTTTCAATGGTTCTTTTTGAAGATGCAAAGCATGCAAAGTTTTAAAATCAACTTCTTTCTTGTTGCCTTTGATATCGATATAAGACCATTTAAATTGCTCACAAAGTTCATAGGCTGTCTTGGCGGCTAAATCATTTAAATTAGGAGTTAAATATAAATTTTGAGGAGAGGCTTTTAAGGTTGGGAAATAGTTTAAAGCCCGAAAAAAGTTTGTCTGTTCATTAATGTGTTTTGTAAGAGGAATCGCTTGTTTTGCGCTAGATCCAATTTCTGCTTCTACAGGTAATTTATTTGCTAAATAAAGATTTTGAAGCTCTTTTAAACTCATGGATTGCCACTGGCCACGAGGAAATTTAAGAAACCACTGCCGCTTTGCCATTTGCTGATAATTGATTAAATCTTGGTCGTCTCTCAGAGAGGCTGCCTTCTTATGCTCTTGTAAAATCAATTGATCGCCGCTTGATAATTTTTTTGTTATAGCTGCGCACAATGTTGGCGAAATCTCTTCGGGCGTAAATCCTCTTTCTTGGATATCTTGCGAGATTTCAATGCCAAATTTTTCGATTGAAGCTTTTTGAATATTAAATGTTCCAACAACTGCTTGTTCGGACATTAAATCATAAAGGTGATTCACTAGCCATTCTTCTTCTCTTGCTCTTTTATCAGAATGTTTAAAAACGGTGCCTTGCTCTGGAAATAAAAAGACATCTTGCGCAGAATTGACGCTTGTTTTTAATATCGCTTGTTTTTCAGTCAGATTTTTTAATGCCTCAAAACAAGCTTGCGCTGCTTTTCCCTTATTATCCGCTGCTTTTATGCTTAAATGGATAGGGTGCTCTTTAATGACTTCTTTTGCTCGTCTAATTAAAGGAATAATTCTCTCGTTATGGAGTTTTTGAAATGCATCATTTGGCAAATCAATCTTGGGTAAAACATCCCTTATTTGATATTCAAGATCAAATAATAAAGACAATTCTTCTGGAGAAAATGATTTTAGTGATTCAAATTCATGTAGTTTTGCGTCGACTCGCTTAATTTTAGCTTCAACTATTTTATCTTGATTAGAAAGCATCTGTTTTAGCTTTTCAATATTGCTAAAATAAACCTGCTTTTGTTTGCCTAATTGCTCAAGACTAATTTGGTGTTTTTCAAGCGTCTTTCGATTATATAATAAGCAGAAAAGCTTGATCAAAGCGCCAACGATAATCATTTTGGAGGCGCGTCCACCTTTCAGCTCACTGACGATTGTCTGTTCATGCTTTAATGTATATTCAATTTTGTCTATTTCAAATCTTAAGTTTTTAAGCTTTCTTTGAATAACAGGCCGGGATTTACTTGCCTGTTGAATAATTTCTTTAAATAAACCAGGCAGTTCTAAAGTGGGCAATGGATCAAGAGGTGAAGATTTAGGCACACAAGCAACAGAAGTAGGCGTTAAACGAGTAAGATTTGGATGCATAAAATAATTGGTTTAAAATTAATTATTTAATTGATGTTTATTGGATTGAATTATAACAAAAATCATTAAAAGTGTACAAACTTTTCTAATTCAAGTAGTCTAAAAAATAATTGAAAAATGTGTGAAAAATAGAGAGATAAAAAGAATTTATAAATAAGGTAGCAGGAAAGTGATAGTTCAGAGATAGGTAGCTAAGATGCACTTTACTTCGAATGATCAAAATAATTTTTCTCTTTTCTTTGCAAATAAATGCTTTTTGTAAGAGTGTGTCTGAATGGATAAGCGTTTGCTTTAAGATGAGTTTTTGACTCCCTTAAATGAAATGTTTAGTCATCCAGAGACACACTTTAAAGGAAAAGTAATTCTATTAGTTAAAAAGGATGTTTAATCGATGAGATCCTTAATTAAAAATGAGCAGCTTATTAAAACGAAGGCTTATATAGAGGGACAATGGATTGATGGACCTAAAAAGAAAACTTTTTCAGTTTATAATCCATTTGATGAAAAGGAAATCGCTAAAGTTGCAAATTTAGGTAAAAAAGAAACTATTCAAGCCATTGAGGCTGCCTATTGGGCATTTCCCGCATGGAGTGAGCTGCTTGCGAAAGAAAGAATGCAAAAATTATCACACCTCGCAGAATTAATTCGACAAAATGCTCAAGATTTGGGCACGCTTCTCACTTTAGAGCAAGGAAAATCTCTTCGTGAAGCAACTGGAGAAATCTTGATAACAGCTGACGCCATTCAATGGGCAGGTGAGGAGGGTTGCCGGATCCATGGGATCACGCAGTGTGATCCAGATGAGAGACGAAGTGCTCTGACGATTCGTCAACCAATTGGAGTTGTAGGTGTGATTACACCTTGGAATTTTCCCTTTGCGATACCAGGCCAAAAAAGTTTTGCTGCTTTAGCTGCGGGTTGCACAGTGGTTTTAAAGCCAGCAGAAGATACTCCTCTTTGTGCGTTGGCTCTTGCTTATTTAAGCCATGAAGCGGGTATACCTCCTGGAGTCTTTAATGTTGTGACTTGCAAAGATCCAGAAGAAGTTGGCCAGGTTTTGTCGACTCATCCATTAGTTAGCAAAGTGACTTTTACAGGATCTACAGAAGTAGGAAAAAAGATTTTAACTCAATGCGCTTCTACTATAAAAAAAGTGACCTTAGAGCTGGGAGGAAATTGTCCTATCATTATTTTTGAAGATGCTGATATTGAAAAAGCGCTTCAAGGCCTCATAGATCTAAAATTTTACAATACAGGGCAATGTTGTAATTCTATTAACCGTGTTTTAGTTCATCGTTCTATTTACGATTCTTTTATTGAAGTTTTCAATCGAATTGCCAACAGTCTCATATTAGGATCAGGAATGGAATCTCCCAACTTAGCTCCTTTAATTAATCGCCAAGCTAAACAGAAAATTGAAGAGCTTATGCAAGATGCTACTGAAAAGGGAGCTGAAATTATTCGAACCAAGAAGAAGCAAAAAGGACTTTTATGTCCTGCTATTATCATTAAAAATGCTCATAGTGAGATGCGCATTTATAATGAAGAGATCTTTGGCCCCGTCGTTGCTTTTTATCCCTTTGATACAGAAGATGAGGCCATTGCAATAGCGAATGATACTGAATATGGTCTTGCGTCTTATTTTTATACGGAAAATCTTGCTCGAGCCATGCGTGTCGCTAAAGCTTTAGAAGCTGGAAGCATTGGAGTTAATACGACAAATATATATTCGCATATGCTTCCTTTTGGAGGATGGAAACAATCAGGAATAGGCCGGGAAGGTGGGATTATGGATAGCTTGAATGAGTATTGTGAGGAGAAAGCAATTTCTATCGGCAAATAAGTTCGCGGATAAATCAAGAAAATAGAGCGCTTTAGAAGCGACTAAATACTTGTTTCAGTCGCTCTAAAAAAATAGTCATTAAACAAAAATACAATTTGTTTGAGCTAAGTTGCATCTTTGCGGTTCAAAATAAGTCAGAATGCCGAAAAATATTGCAAGAGCACTAATTTTCTGGAGAAGAGCGTTATTTCCACAAGCTTGAGCAATAGCAGCTGTTCCAATCAATGCAATACAGGTGCGGCCCATTTCTTCATTCCAATTGATTTGAGTGCGTCCTTGAGTGAATTTTAAAAATAAAGGAGAGACAGCTCCATGAATAGCCGTTGCTAATGTTGCGAGAGCAGCACCAGTTATACCTACTTTAATATTACCTGTGAAAATTGTCTCAATAATAAAAGCAATTCCTGCAGCACGAGCGACTTGCATTCCTGTATTTTGAGGGATTTGATCCCAATAATTTTTAGCTGCTACATAAGCATCATTTATAGAGGTCATAATATTCTCCGAAATAAAGATGTTTTGTTAATGTTGTTTTATCTCATTCATTGTAATGATAAGCATGATTTTTAATATAAAATGTTAATCAATGATTAAAGATCAGATTAATTTTAAATAAAATCAAGGCAATCTCTCGATTGCCGAAAGTAAAGGAGATAAGAGGTTAAACTTCTCTCCTTCGTAAATTTAAGGCCCGCTCAGACAAAGCATTCTTAAAAGAAAAAAACTAAGCAATAACCCAGTTCGTATGATTTAAGTCGCCCCTTTGAGGATTAAAATAGGTCAAAAGACCATAACATATTGCAATGCCAGATATTCTCTGAAGAACACTAGAATTTCCAAAAGCTTGAGCAATAACAGCTGTTCCAACCAAAGCTGTACATGTGCGTAACATTTCTTCATTCCAATCCAATTGAGTACGTCCTTGAGTCAAGTGTAGAAATAAAGGAGTGACAGCTCCATAAATTCCTGTTGCTAACGCTGTTAAAGCCGCACTTGAAATGCCTACTTTCAGATTGAACGAAAAGACTGATCCCACAATAAGAGAGAATAGAGCAGCGCGGCCTGCCTGAGACTTTGTATTTTGAGGGATTAAATCCCAATAGTTTTTAATTGCTGTATAATTAATATATGTCATATTACCTTATTATTGTTTAGTAATTTGTTTTAACAATAATAAAATTTTTGTTTTTTTAATAAAAGTTTTTTTTGTTGTTTGTGTTAACTTTTTTTGATTAAAAACATATAAATAATTTTAATTTAAATATTTATTGCTAATTTATCTAATTTCCATCTTAGCTAGAAATATTCAGATTAAAGATAAATTTGATGAGGCGAATCGAATACTTGATTTGATAAGTTTTTTGTTAATGATTAGTAAATGTGTCTGGTGGTTGCAGCGTTTATTGCATCTCATGCGTTTCATAAAACACTTCATGAAGGAAGAGTCCATGCGCTGGAGCTGTAACGCCAGCCTCTGGACGATCCTGTGATTTCAGTATTTGAATCAGATCTTCACATGGAATTTTTTCTCGTCCTATATCAATCAATGTTCCCACAATATTGCGGACCATTTTATAAAGGAAATGATTGCCTCGGATGCGGAAGCAGAGGCGGTGCTTTTCAATTTCTAATAATTCCAGCAGCTGAACAGTTCGCACATAATCGCTATAATGGGCATTTTTTTTTACATTACAAAAGGCTGCAAAGTTATGTGTTCCGATGAGTTGAGGAATGGCTTGGCGAATAAGTTCAGTTTTTAATAGATAGGGGACATGCCAGGAATAAAATCGGTGATGGGGAAGTTGGCTGGGGCCAAAACAAATAAAGTAGCGATATTCTTTACCTGTACAATCAAGAGTAGGATGAAAAGAGGCGGGCATAAGCATGACTTGTAAAATGACTATGTCTTTAGGAAGTAAGCTATTGAGGCTGATACGAAACTTATCTAGATTTAAGTGGATTTTAGAGGTAAGAAAATTGACGACTTGTCCCTGAGCATGTACACCCGCATCGGTGCGGCTTGCTGCTTGTAAAGGAGCTGGATGCTGCACAATTTGTTCAATGACGCGTTGTAAATCAGCTTCGATACTAGGCCCCATACGGGTTTTTTGCCATCCCAAATATGACCTTCCATCATAAGCCACAATCAATTTAATGTTGTGCATGGCTGCTTAGGTAGGATTAGGATGAGAGGACCAAAAGAGCAAAATTCCTTCTAAGAAACGCTGAATGGCGACTAAGACTAAAACCATTCCAATCAAGCGTTCACATGCCATCAACCCGTTGTTTCCCAAAAGTCGTTTAATGGGGCTTGCAAAAAGAAAAATTAAAACAGATAAAAGCCAAGCAACCAGGATGGCGAAAATCATGACAGATTGAGTAGGTTCTAAATGGGCATATAGCATAATGGTGGCCATTAAGGCTGGACCTGCGATCAATGGAATGGCTAAAGGGAAAATAAAAGGTTCCCCTTTAGGTAAATTAGCACGAGGGCTATCGTTGGCCATAAAGAGAATTTTAATCGCGATTAAGAATAAGATGACTCCAGATGAAAGGCGGACTGTGGTTTCAGACAAATCAAGAAAATTAAAAATGTACTCTCCTAAATAATTAAAAAAGAGCATTACGACTAGCGCAATGAGCATTTCGCGAAAAATAATCCATTTTTGACGCTTAGGATTCAATTCTTTTACCATTGTCAAATAGGAAGAAAGATTTCCCACAGGATCCATAATAAAAAAAAGTGTCATGGTAATGTTAAATAACGACATATGATTCCTTGTTTATGCTATACCAAGAGCGGTAAGAAAAAGCGAAGATCCTTTTACAATCATTTCCATTGCAATCATTGCAAGAAGCATTCCCATTAATTGTTCAAGAGCGGCCAGTCCTCGTTTTCCGAGAAAAATTTGAAGATAAGGAGCAGTGACTAAGACCAAAGTGACACCCACCCAAGCGAGTAAAATCGCTAAAAAGATTTTCATGTCATTATCTTCTTGCTTAGAGTAAAGCATGATCATGGTTAAAAGACCTGCCCCTGATAATAAAGGAGTGGCGATCGGAACGATAAATGGATCTTGCTTAGGCCCTTCATTTTTTGTTTCATCTCGATTGGCAAAAATCATTTTTAATGCAACGAGAAAAAGAAGAATGCCGCCGCTTGTTGTTAATGCATAGTTTTGAATGCTGAAGCACTTTAAAAATGTTTCACCTAAAAAAAGAAAAAAAATCGCAAGCAGCATGGAAAATATTGCTTCTCGAAACAGAATCTTTTGTTGTTCTCGAATCGTGTGATCTTTAATGAGAGCAATAATTGTTGGACTATTTCCGATAGGATTAGTCACAATAAAGAAAATCATTGCAAGCTGAATAATAGACACGCAAGGCCTTCTTTTGAATGATGGTTAGAGAAATAATACTATACTATAGCGCGAGAATTGATTTCAGACAATAGCTTGCCTCGTCTTAACATGCGATGATACCAAAGAAAAAATGAAGAAACAGGCACTGTGCATGCAATGCCTGTCATCAGCAGATGATCTCTTTAGCGTCCAATTAAAAGGAAAATGCCTGCTAGCAAAGCAATGATTCCCGTGATAATAGATGGAATGGCAAGAGCAAAAAGCGCTGTTAAACCCACAATAATCAAATAAATCGCTAATAATAAAAATCCAATATTAAGTGGACGTCCAAACATCATGACCTCTCTTTTTGATTAAAAAATTTATTTACTAAAAGAGCGGCAAAAATGCAAGCCTATTTTATTCTTTGTTCAATCATGCTGGTGTGAAGTGATCAAAACCTTGCTTAATGAGATGATAAGGTGTTTGATGAAAGGTATAAGTAAGAGTATGAGTTGGCAAAATAGTCCCGATTGGAAACAAAGGACGTTGAAAGCGCGCGATATAAGCGTTATGAATAGAGGAAAATTCTTTGGGATCAATTGTCAATAATAAGCAATAATCTTCTCCTGCAGTCAAAGCCAAATCTTTTACCTGCCAACCTAAAACTTGAGAAATGCGTTGAAGCTCTTGAGAAAGAGGAAGGTGGTCTATTTCAATATGCGCTCCGCAATGTGATTCTTCCATGATACGTTGGATGTCAGATGCTAAGCCATCTGAGACGTCCATCATGGCATGAACGCCAGGTTGCGAGGCAAGCCATGCTCCTTCTTCTAAATGCGGACGAGGACGTAAATGAGCGTTAATTAAAGTACGAGCATTGTGATCAACTGACAATTCCTCTAAAAGAATCTTTAATCCAGCTCCAGAATCTCCTAAATAACCAGTACAACAGATGATGTCTCCTGGAATAGCTTGTGAGCGACGTTTAATCAAGGAGGTTTCAATGGTTCCCATTAAAAGAATATTAATGATCACTTGGTTGGAACGTGTTGTATCGCCCCCTAATAATAAGACATTTGTTTGCGAGGTGAATTCTTTTAAACTTTCAAAAAACGCATCAATCCAAGCAATTGATGTATCTATTGGTAGTCCTAGAGAAAGAAAAGCGTACTGAGGTTTTCCTCCCATTGCGGCGATATCGCTTAAATTGACAGCTAGAGATTTATATGCAAGATCTTGAGGGGTGATTTGGCTTTTGATAAAATGCGTCTGTTCAATAAGGAGGTCTGTGGTGATTAAAAAGGAAAGGTTGTCGCGATAAGGAATGACTGCGCAATCATTTCCAATACCTTCTATCTCAGGCTGCTGAGAGGAAAAAAAAGGGGCAAATCGGTGGATTAAACCAAATTCTCCTAAATCCCCTAGTGTCATAGATCCTCTATCCGTATTTTTTATCTTTTAAGATACCTTCTAATCGGTGAGCTGCTTCTTCAATTTTAGAGCGTTTACCAAATGCACTAAAACGAATAAATCCTTCTCCAGCTGGTCCGAAACCGCTTCCTGGGGCGCTAACGATATGAGCTTTTTCTAGCAGCATGTCAAATGCTTGCCAAGAAGTGAGATGAGGAAATTTCACCCATAAATAGGGAGCATTGGTTCCTCCATGAACTTCATAGCCTAGTTTTTCCATTGCTGAGCGTAAGATGGCAGCGTTTTTCATATAAAATTGGATGAGTTCTTGAATGTTTTTTTGCCCTTCTGGGTGTAGGACTGCCATTCCGCCAGCTTGGGCAATATTAGATGCTCCATTAAAAAAAGTGCAATGC
Source organism: Parachlamydiaceae bacterium (assembly GCA_044226925.1). Taxonomy (GTDB): domain Bacteria; phylum Chlamydiota; class Chlamydiia; order Chlamydiales; family Parachlamydiaceae; genus JANWJE01. Next base: position 395,451 of record JBGAGC010000004.1, on the reverse strand, counting down.
ACGCGATTCCAATCTGCATTTACCGAGTGACCGTCTTCAAAGCGCAGATCTTTAGGAACAATACTCCAAGCTAAACGTACTCCTGTAAAACCCGCCATTTTTGAAAAAGATCCTAGTTCAATGGCTACTTCTCGAGCTCCTTCTATTTCATAAATAGAACGAGGTAGGCTTGGATCTTGGATATAGCTAGCATAAGCAGTGTCATAAATGACGATTGAGCGATGTTTACGTGCAAAAGTAATGAGTTCCTCCAACTGACGATGTGTAGCAACTGCTCCTGTCGGATTATTAGGAGAGCAAAAATAAATTAAATCAGTAGGTTGATAATGGGAGAAAGCAGGGAAAAAATTGTTGGAAGGTACGCAGGGCATATAAGTCATGCCTTGATATTTTCTAGATGGCGCATCATAGCACGATGTTTGCCCTAAAATGACACTTGTATCGACATAAACAGGATAAGAAGGGTCTTGAACAGCAACTGTCACATGGCTACCAAATAATGTTTGCAAACGCCCAATATCTGAATTCGTTCCATCTGAAATAAATACTTCATCTGCTTCAAAGCGATTTTGATAAATCTGTTTAGCGATAAGTTGGCGCAGATCACGCTGCCCCTCCTCAGGACCATAACCTGTATATCCCTCAGTAGTTCCTAAGGCTTGAGCAGACTGGGATAAGTGATTCGCAATAAAAGGGGGAAGTGGTTCTGTTGTATCCCCAATTCCTAAGCTAATTAAAGGGGCTTGCGGATGTTTTTCAAGAAAAGCTTGTTTGCGCCTCACAATTTCAGGAAATAAATAGCCTGCGTTAAGTTTAGCGACGTGATGATTGCGTTTGACCATATTCACCTAACCAATGAGAAGGAAGAGTATTTAACACTTGTTTAAGAGATTGAAGATTTGCGGGAGATAAATCGCAAAGCGGGAGGCGGCATGATCCTGCAGCCATGTTGCAAAATTGCATCGCAGCTTTGATGGGGATAGGATTTGTCTCAATAAAAATTGCCTTAAATAAAGGTAACAATTGATAATACCAGACTCTTGCTTGAGAGAAATCTCCTTTTAAAGCAGATTGAACAAATTCTTGCATGGGGCCGGGAATAAGATTGCTTGCCACAGACATAATCCCATGTCCACCTAAAGCAATTAGAGGTAATGTTAATGTGTCATCGCCTGACACAACTTTAAAATAAGGATGATTCTGTCCAAATGTTTCTAACACCTCGCTGATTTGTGTCATATTGCCAGAGGCTTCTTTGACACCAATAATAGAAGGAAAATCAGCCAATCGTCTGAGTGTAGTTGTTTGAAGGTTTTGAGCCGTTCTTGGAGGATTATTATAAACCCAGATTGGAATTGAAGTGGCTCGACAGATAGCTTCAAAATGACGGTAGAACCCTTCTTGGGTTGGCTTATTATAATAGGGTGTAATAATTAAAGCAGCGTCGGCTCCCATTTCCTGAGCTTGTTTTGTAGCAGCAATCGTTTGTTCTGTTGAATAGCTTCCCGTTCCTACCACTAAATGAGCTTTTCCTTTGATTTCATCTAAAGCAATTTCAATGATGGTTTGCCTTTCTTGAGGGCTTAGTGTTGGTGATTCTCCTGTAGTTCCCAAGACGACAATTCCTTGAACGTGATGTTGAATTTGATAACGCAAATTACGGCGCAATCCTTGCTGATCAAGTTTACCTTGTGAGTCAAAAGGTGTGATCATCACCGTATAAAGACCTTCTAATTTCATTTTTTATCTCCTACAAGATAGTCGTGCATCATATCATCAATTGAGAAAAAACCTTGGCGCTTAGCAAGCCATTCAGCTGCTAAAACTGCTCCTTGTGCAAATCCTTGCCGATTACGCGCTTGATGTGTGAATGTCAGAGTGTCTACAGGGCTGTCAAAGTGAAGGGTGTGAGTTCCTGGCATAGATCCGCAGCGTACGCTAGAAAAATCAAGAGATTGAAGGCGTGGCATTTGCTCCAATAGATGTTGACTTAACGCTTTGGCTGTTCCAGATGGTTTGTCAATTTTTTGCCGATGATGATATTCAATCCCGCTGACATCGTATTCATGAAAGGGTTGGAACAAATTAGCTGCATAACCCATGATTTTTTGAAAAAGATAAAAACCAATAGAAAAATTAGGTGCATATAAGCAGCAGCCTTGAGCTTGTTTAACGAGATCTTTTGCAATTGGTAATTTTTCTTCCCATCCGGTTGTGCCAATAATGAGGGGTTTTTTTAAGGAAAGGCAAAGGTTAAGGTGGTTAAGCACAGACGAGGGGTGGCTAAAGTCTATTGCAACGTCAGCTTCTGAAATATCTTGTGGGCGCTTATCGGGAACTCCCAATTGTTGGGAAAAACGAGCGATAACATGATGTCCCTTAGCTGTAGCTAGCTGGTCAACTAACCGACCCATTTTGCCATATCCAATGAGAGCAATTTTCATGTGAATAGAATGATCCTCTAAACATGCTGTTTATTTGTATGTTTTACTAATCTTACGATCAGACAGTACTGCTCGCTCTAAACTTCGAACATTTGAATGAAACTGTCTAAATTAGCACTCAAGCGGCGTTTGGCCGCGCAGCATAATAGCCGTGGGTGCAGGTACAGTCGGAACTTGCGGCTATTATCCTGCGCGGTGAAATGCCGCTTGAACGTTAATTAGGCAATTTTGCCCAAATTTTAGATTAGCTAGTACAGCTTGTTTTCAACAAAGTTATTTTAAATTCTATTAATCGTCATTTTGGCCCCAATTAGGACGCCATCCACCCTTTTGCTTGCTACTTTTTATTGCTTCGCTTGGCGGTGCAGATTGTCGATAAATAGCGCTCCATAGCTGATTCATTTTAATTTGCTGGTCTGGTGTTAAAGGATAAACGACAATAAAATAGTCGTCGTTAGATTTAAAAGCTGCACTTGTCCAATTGGCAGATCCATTAATTAAGATGCTATCATCAATGTAAGCGAATTTATGATGTAAAAGCCCTTGACTTGTGCTAAAGCGAACAGGAATTCCTGCTTTTTCAAATAGACTGACAACTTTTGCACTTGCCCCTTTACCAGCATAACGATCTAAAACAGCTTGAACTTGAACACCTCGCTTAGCAGCGTCAATAAGTTCTTGTGTAAAATCAAAACGAGTCCATGTAAACATTGCAACTTTAATGCTTTTTTTCGCAGATCGGAAGAGTTCAATCATTCGCTTAGAAGCATTTGGGTCATCTGGCAATACCCATAATTCAAGATTTTGGGGTCCAGCTGTTGTTTCGCGATGCATCAAACGAGAGGAAACTCCTCCATCTTCATCCATGCTCTTGGCTCGATTTGTCAACGCTTCAGCTAGAGCTGGATTATCAATTCCGACGACAAGATTGCCATGAATATTTAAAGAGCTGTAAGTTAAATTGGCAGATCCTAGCCAAATTTGCTTATTGTCAATAATAAGAATTTTTTGATGCATCAAGCCATCACCAAAGCGTCTGACAATTGTGGCTTTGGGTAATTCTTTTGTAATACCGGGAGAAGCTTTAGCATCGCATACAATGTAAACAGGAATTCCTTCTTCACTTTTTCTTTGTAAAGCTTGAATAATCTCATGATCTGTTAAAGCATAAATCACTAAAGTAATAGATTCTTTGGCACTTCCAATTGCATGCAAATATAAGCGAGTTAAATCATCTTGAGTTTGATTGGAATATAATTCGACTGGTGCATTTGATGATGGAACTTTTGTTGGTTGAGGAATATGCACATTTTGAATGAGTTGATAAATGGCAACGGCAAGCAAAAAAATTAAACTGCTGATAGAGGTTTTCTTTCCAATTTTGGGTAAGCGAAGGTTGGGAAGGGGAGAAGAATTGCGTTTTCTGGCCATTAGAGTAATTCCATTAAAGTTTGTTGCAAGCTTGTATGCCGTTTTTGAACATCATCTTTTTTAACGGCAATGGCTAAAGCTTTTTTTGTTCCAACTAAGACGACTAACTTTTTTCCACGTGTGATCCCTGTATAGAGTAAATTGCGGTGCAGCAACATAAAGTGACTGGTATGAACCGGCATGACCACACAAGGACATTCACTTCCTTGAAATTTATGAATTGAAATGGCGTAAGCAAGCACAAGTTCATCCAAATCGCTATAGTCATAGGGAACATCGCGATCTTCAAATCTGACTAACACTTGCTGTTCTTCTGAATCAATTTCTTGAATATATCCAATATCCCCATTAAAGACTTCGCGTTTATAGTCATTGCGAATTTGCATGACTTTGTCGCCGACTTGAAATTTATAGCCTGCTCGAAACAGAGCCATTTCTTTAGGATTGAGAATTTGCTGTAGAGCTTGATTGAGATTCTCTGTTCCAATCATTCCTTTTTTCATAGGAGCAAGTACCTGAATGTCTTCTGTTGGATTAAATCCATAGCGATTAGGCAGTCGCTGTGAAACTAATTTGATGATGGTGTTTAAAACATCTTGGTTTCCTTGACATTCCATGAAGAAAAAATCGCTATTTTGACCATTATAAAGCTGAGGGAAAATTCCGCGGTTGATACGGTGAGCATTTGTAATGATATGCGATCCTGCTGCTTGACGAAAAATTTCCGTGAGCATTGTGACGGGCAAGCTTAAGGAAGAAATCATATCCTTTAACACATTCCCAGGTCCTACGCTAGGCAACTGATTGATGTCTCCTACGAAAATCACGCGGACATGATCGGGTAAAGCTTTGAGCAAGCTGTACATGAGGAAAGTGTCAATCATACTAGCTTCATCAATAATGATGAGGTCACAATCCAGAGGGTTGTCTCGATTACGCTTAAATCCGCCAGCCTTGAAATCAAATTCTAGCAAACTATGAATAGTTGATGCTTTGTGTTTTGTGATCTCGCTCATGCGTTTAGCAGCTCGTCCGGTGGGAGCTGCTAGGCAAATTTTTTGAGTCAGCTTGCTAGTAATTGTCAAAATGGCATTGGTGATGGTACTCTTACCTGTTCCAGGACCTCCTGTGATAATATGCAACTTGCCTCCAATGGCACACGCGACAGCTTTTTTTTGATTGGGAGCAAGCTGAATTTGTAGTTGCTCTTGAACCCAATTTAAAGCTTTTTCGGCGTCAACAGAACGTAAAGAGCAGACTCCCTTTTTCAGCCTTCTTAATTCACGAGCAATTCCCATTTCAGCAATATAAAGAGGCTTTAACCAGACAAAACGACGTTTTTTTCCTTCTTCTAAAAGTTCTTTTAGCTCTAACCGATCTTCTTGCTGCAAAACCGTCAACCGTTGTTCAATTTGAGCAGGTATCGCTTCTAAGATTTTTTCAGCTTCTAATAAAAACTCATTCACGGGATAACAAACATGTCCATCACTAGATAATTGCGAAAGAACATATTCAATGCCTGCATCTAAGCGTTGAAAAGAATCGCGCGCAATTCCCATTTTTTGTGCTAGGATGTCTGCCGTTTTAAATCCAATTCCAAAAATGTCTCGGGCAAGGGTGTAAGGGTTTTCTTTAACTTTAACAATGCTTTGATCGCCATAAGCTTTAAATATTTTTTGAGCAAACGCAGGACTGACTCCATACGTTTGAAGAAAAACCATGACGTCCCGAATTGCCCGTTGATCTTGCCAGCAAGCCTTGATTTTCTCTACTCGCTTGGCTCCTAACCCAGGAACTTCAAGAAGTTTCTCAGGAGCTGACTCAATAATCGAGAGCGTGTCTGTCCCAAAACGCTCCACAATGCGTCCTGCATACTTAGGGCCAATTCCTTTGATGAGTCCAGATCCTAAATATTTTCTAATGCCCACAATATCGGCAGGAGCTTCTACCCGAAAATGGGATAATTCGAATTGACGGCCATGAATCAGATGGTTTTTCCACTGGCCAAAGCAGCGTACGCTTTCTCCGGGTTGAATTCCGGGCATAATGCCGACAACACAGGTTAAATCATTCTGATGGGGTTGCTTAAGTTGTGCAACGGTATAACCATTTTCAGAATTATGAAATGTCAGCCGTTCGATGTATCCGCTAATTTGTTCCATAGTCTATTCTTAATTAGAAACTCTTATGAAATAATCATAACGGAAAAGGGAGGGGGAATACAAGGAATTCTCCAAAAAAATCATGATCATTTGCAGACTGGTAAATCAGCAAAAATTGTTGAAAGAATGGAAATTCTAGAATTAATTTTTATTTTTAAAATAGCTTGATTTTAAAGGATGTCTTTAATATCCAATGAATTCAGTAATTTTTAAGTTAAAAATTATCCTTTTTGGGGAACTTGTAAACTAGGATCTCCCGCTTCTCCTAAATAGATGACGGCTAAAGCAGCCTTAACCACAATCAGAGCTATCATCATCTTAGGACCTAAAAGACCTCTTTTTCGACATTCATAAATCCCAATTGTTCCACTTATAATTGTAATAGCCGCCTTCATTAAAGATTGGTTAATGGGATTTTGAATGAAAAGATCTGCTAACGCCATCAACGCTTGTTCGGCAACTGCCCATACAGCCCAAGCTTTAGCAACTGCACCTCTTGGTAAATGGGCGAATAAACCATATGAATATCCAATACATGCTCCTGCTGTTGCGATAAAAGGAACACTGACGATCCTTCCCAGAATTTCTCCCATTACTCCATTAACACTCCCCATCGCTATTGCTCCTATTAATAAGTTCGCATTGGTATCACTAATATTTAGAAAGACACCTAGTCTAAGAATGTTATGTTTTTTGGCAAGGTTAATTTGAAAAAGGATTTATTTTGTTAATCATTTTAAATATAAATATTTAATTTAATTTTGTTGTATATTGCTGATTTTATTAAAGCATTTTTCAAAAATTGATTATTTAATTCTTTCGTTATCACCTTGCTTACAAATGAATTCCTAGGCACAATAGAAACACTTTGGAGAATGCGAATATGCCTATTTTTAATAAAGAAAGCCTAGAGTCTTTGCGACAGCGTGTCAATCTGGTTGAAGTCTTGTCTTCTTATGTCGAACTTAAGAGAACAGGAACTTCTTATAAAGGGCTTTGTCCTTTTCATGATGAGAAGACACCTTCTTTTATCGTTCAAAAAGGAGATACGCATTACCATTGTTTTGGATGCGGGGCACACGGAGATGCGATTCAATTTTTGATGGCACATCAGAAAATGAGTTTTTCTGAAGCAGTTGAAAGTTTAGCTCAACGCTTTCATGTTCATTTAGAGAGCGTGGATGAGCGTGAAGAAAAACGGGGGCCGAATAAAGCTTTATTAAAAGAAGCTTTGGAATTAGCTTGTCAATTTTATCATTTTTGTCTTTTTCATACGTCTGAGGGGCATGATGCTTTGCATTATTTGTATAGCCGGGGCATTGATCTTGAGTTCATCCGCCATTTCCAATTAGGTTTAGCACCTAAAATGCCTGGAATGTTGCGGAAATTTATGCAAGCCAAAAATGTGCGCGATGATGTTTTGGTTGATGCTGGGCTTTTAACTTCTACAAAAGATGGACAGTGGCGAGATTTTTTTGCCGATCGTATTATGTTTCCTATTCATCATCATACAGGGGAAGTGATTGGATTTTCGGGACGTAAATACAAGGAAGAGACGTTTGGCGGCAAGTATGTGAATACGCCGGAAACAGCCTTATTTAAAAAATCTCGCGTTTTATTTGGATTGCATTTTTCTCGTAAACGGATTGCAAAAGAGCGTAAGGCTATTATTGTAGAAGGACAAATCGATGCTCTTCGTCTTATTCAAGTAGGATTTAATTTGACAGTTGCGGGGCAAGGAACAGCTTTTGGAGAAGGACATGTCAAAGAACTCGTGAATTTGGGAGTCAATCAAGTCATCTTAGCTTTAGATTCGGATAAAGCTGGGCAAGAGGCAACGGCAAAAATTGGGCATCTTTTTCAAAAAGAAGGCATTGAAGTGCAAGTCGTTTCTTTGCCGTCTGGACAAGATCCTGATTCTTTTTTACGTGAGCATGGGCCGCAAGCTTTTTTAAAATTAATAGAAAGTAGTTCGGATTATTTAACTTTTCTGGTCACTCATCTTTCTCGCGATCTTAATTTGGAATCGCCAGCGGCTAAAAATGAACTTATTCAAAATGCTGTTAAGTTGATTCGCGAGTGGGATCACCCTGTCATGGTGCACGAGACCTTGCGAAAGTTGGCACATATGATGAAGGTTCCAGAAGAATTTATTGGAGTGGGACGTGATTCTTTGCCTAATGTTTACATTAAACGAGCAGCAAGTATAGGAACACAAACCATTGATCCTGATCGTATTTTAGAGACAGATTTACTACGTTGGCTGCTTCTATTGGGTCAGGAGCAAGCACGGTTGATTGATTTAGTCCGAGCAAATTTGAAAAAAGAGCAGTTCCGGGTGGGGATTTGCCAGAAAATTTTCGAAGTTTATCGCGACAATTATGAAAATCAACGTCCTTGTGACCTTTTATCATTAGCAATAGACATGGATGATGCAGAAGGACAGCTTGTGTTATCAGACTTAGTTCAAAAAAAAGTCAATAAAGAGCGTGCTGAACAGCAATTAATTGAAACCATTCAGAAAATTTTGGATCGCAATTGGATGGAAAAAAGGGAAGAAATTAAAATTCGTATTCAAAGCGGACAATGTTCTGATGAAGAAGCTTTAGAATTGGCAAAGCAATTTGACGACTTGAAGCGTAATCCGCCTCGCGTTATGGTAGAATTATAGTGGGAGGAAACGATGAGCGAGCATTTAAAGCATCTCGTTTTTTATGATGGAAATTGTGGGCTTTGCGATCGAGCTGTGCAATTTGTTTTCGTAGAAGATAAAAAACAGCAATTTGCATTTGCTCCTTTACAAGGAGAAACAGCTTCTCAATATTTAAGAAAGCTACCTCCCGAAATTCGGTTTACAGACAGCCTCATTTTAATTGAAAATTATCGTTCACCCTATCCTCGTGTTTATATTTTAGCCAAAGGCGCTTTGCGGATTGCTTGGCTGCTTGGATGGCCCTGGATGTTAATCGGATGGCTATCTCTATTTCCAGGTTGGATGTTTGATTGGATTTATCGTCTAATCGCAAGTCATCGCCGTCGTTTTTTTCCTCAGGATCAATGTTTCATTCCTCCTGCAGATCAAAAAGATCGTTTTTTACCTTAGAGCCTGTTAAATAACCTTTAATAGTTTGAATTGGAGATGATTTAACACGCTCTTAAAGCTATCAGAATGATTGAACAGGTATTTATCATCTGAGCTGTTGCAGAACATGCTCAATGGCTCATTGTTAAACTTGTGAATAGAGACACTCTCTAAGCAATCCCTCTCAATTGCTAAACCCCTATATACCGAAGAGAATTCAAAAATTGAAATTTCGGCTAGCGTGAAAGCCCAAATTCCAATTTTTGAGTTCTCCTCGATATACAGCCTTTTTATTTTATCAACTTATATTGATATAAAAAATTATTTCTTTTACAATCCTCGATTTTTTATTTTTTTTGATAATCACTTTTATAAAGTTGTTGCTAATGATAGTCGTTTAAATGTGCTTTTGGTGTTTGTTTTTTTTAATTTTATTAATTAATTGAGGTTTATGAATATTAATTTAAATTATTTTTCTAACTATACAGTTGCTATTTTCGCGGAAAGAGTTTTACCTTCTTTAACAAATCAGCATAAAAAAGTTTTAGTTATTACCTCAGCTGTTTTTGGAGTGCTGGCTGCTGCCTATACCATGAGGCGTTATTTAACATCTAAGGCAATTTCGCTAAAGGATCTAGTTGTCGTAAAGGGTAATTTAGAGAATGCAGAAAAGGGGACTATTTCTAAAGGAAGTGTAGAAAAACGAAAACTTGAAGAGAAGATAGAGATTCAACCAGAAGATGAGACAGAACAGACCATAACAAATGATCATGATTCTGAAGAGTTGGTAAAAAGTCACGAATTCATCAGCAAAGAAAAGCGAATTTATTCCAATGGAATAATAGCTGAGGGTTATTTTAAAGATGGTTTATTGCATGGTTATGGAAAAAAAATCTATCCCAATAAAACAGTAGAAGAGGGCGAATACCGGGATGACGAGTTACAGGGGAAAGGAAAGATTACTTATGCGGATGGAACAGTCTCAGAAGGGAACTTTAAGAATGATAGGTTAAATGGCTTAGGAAAGGTCTCATATTTTGATGGAACAATAGAAGAAGGCGAATACAAAGATGACGAGTTAGAAGGCGTTGGAAAAGTGATCTATTTTGATGGAGCAATAGAAGCAGGCACATACAAAAATGGCAAGTTACATGGTCGAGGGAAAGTGACCTATTGTGATAGCTTATTAGAAGGTGAGTTCGAAGATGGTGAGTTACATGGCCAAGGAAAGAGAATTTATCATGATCAGACAATAGAAGAAGGTAAATTTAAAAAAGGTAAGTTGCATGGCCAAGGAAATAGAATTTATTTTGATCAAACAAAATCAGAAGGTGAATTCTATGAAGGAGAATTACATGGCCAAGGAAAGAGAATCTATCCTAGAGGAGCAATCCTTGAAGGCGAGTTCAATCATGGTCTATTTAGTGGTCAAGGGAAGAAAACTTATCCTGATGGAACAATCATTGAAGGCGAGTTTAAACATGGTTTTATAGAAAACCAAAAGAAGAAAACTCATCCTAATGGAATGATTGAAGAAGGGGAATTCAAGGATGGCGAATTAAATGGAAAGGGAAAGAGAATTCATCCTGATGGAACAATAGAAAAAGGAATATTCGAATCGGGGAAATTAATGAAAGTAGCGTCTTAAGTGAAGGGTTGATAATGCTCAACCTGTACCAAAGAGAAACATTTAGCATCCTTCATTCTAAAATTTTATTGATTAGCAGACTATTCCTAGAGTTGTATCTAGGAATAGCTGAAGCATCCCAAACCAGGTTAGGCTTTTTCTTGAATTTTGCTGAAATCCAAAATTTCACCAAAAAGGTTGAAAACTCGGCGTAGCAAAGCTAGGCGATTTTCTCTGATTTTCGGGTCGTCTGCTAAAATTTTAACTTGTTCGAATAAATCAGCCAAAGCAGGTTGAATAGTTGCAATCAAAGCATAAGCTTGGTTGTAATCGCGTTTAGTAAGGGCGTCTTGGAAAAGTTTTTGTTGACGATTCAATAACGCATTGAGATTTTGTTCTGCAGGTTCCAAGAGATATTCTTGTGCGACGCTTGTGGCATGGTGACCATTTAGCTGACCTTTAGCCCGCTTATAGACTTCATATAAAGAAATAAACTGAGCTTTAGCTTGTTTGCGGAATTCATGTAGAGCTTTGACGCGGCAAAACGTATCATAAATATCGTGACAGCCATATGCTAAGCTGGCTTCAGTTTCATCTTTGTTAAATCCATAATCTTGGAAAACTGTTTTAATACGATTGGTGATGAAAGCCAAAATTTCGTTGACAACTTCTTGTTTATTTTTGATCACATTGGGAGGAAAATGATGAGCGCATGCCATTAAACATTCACGTAATGGCAATGCATATTTTCCTTTGATTAAAATTTTAATGATTCCTAGAACCTGACGACGTAATGCATAGGGATCGCTTGAAGAAGTCGGCTTTAATCCCAGACTAAAACAACCTAATAAATTATCTATTTTATCGGCTAAACTAATGATTGTTCCCGTTTCTGTTTCAGGTAAAGGAGCATTTTCTCCACGCGGCATCCAATGTTCGTCAATGGCTTTCGCAACTTCTGCATCTTCTCCTTGAGCCAATGCATAATAAGTTCCAATGGTTCCTTGCAGTTCTGGAAATTCATAGACCATGTTAGAAGCTAAATCCGCTTTGCTTAAGAAAGCAGCTCGTTCCACTTTTGTAGGAGAACTAATTCTTAGCATGTCTTGAAGAACTTTAGAGTGTGCAAGAATGCGCTCGACTTTTTGGTAAACTGTTCCCAATTCTTTTTGGAATGTCACTTTTTTGAGTTTTTCATTAAAATCTTCAAGACGTATTTTGAGATCTTCTTCGTACAAGAAAACTCCATCAGACAAACGAGCAGATAACACGCGTTGATTTCCTTCCCGGATTTGATCTGTTGGAACAATATTAGCAGTAATAATGAAGAGATTTTTTAGAGAGCCATCTGCATTCACAACAGGAAAGTACTTCTGATGTTCTACCATTTCTGAAATGAGAACTTCTTTAGGCGCTCTCAAAAATTCGGAACGGAAAGTAGCCGATGTTAGATAAGGCCATTCAACCAAATTGAGAACTTGAGGAATGACTCTTTCTCGTTCAATAATGTTGACACTAAGTTTTGTTTCTAATTCTTTTAATTGAGATTGAATGCTTTCTTCTCGTTTTTCAGGATCGACCATGACGTGATGGTTAGAAAGGACACGCACGTAGTCTTGTGCTTTTTCTAATTGGCAAGCAGCAGGCGCCAACTGTCGATGTCCATAAGTTGTACGGCCTGCTTGAATGGGCCCAACTTGGAACGGCACAACCTCTTTTCCAAAAAGAGAGACAAACCATCGAATAGGACGAGCATAAGTAATATCGACATTTCCCCAGCGCATTTTCTTGGGAAATTCTAAGTTTAAAATTAAAGAAGGAAGTTGTTCTTGCAAAATAGCGGCTGTTGCACGTCCTTCTTGATGAAGCGTACCAAATAAATAGGAGGTGCCTTTGATCCCGCGAATTTCTAATCCAGGAATTTGACCCTGGCGAATAGCTTCTAGTGTCGGAGCTGAGATACCAATAGAACGGAAAAATCCTTCTCCTGCAGGTTTAAGCTCTCCCGTTGGAGAATAAGCTTGATCAATGGGAGGACCTTTTTTTTCAATGTTCTGCGCAGGTTTCCCCATCGCTAATTGATGAATATAAACAGCTAAACGCCTAGGCGTCGCATAAATGCTCATGCGTTCGTAAGGAATTTCTTCTTTGTCCAATAGTGCGCGAATTTGTTTTTCTAAATTTTGACTTCCAATTGCAACGAAACTCGCAGGCAGCTCTTCTGATCCAATTTCTAATAGGTAATCTGCTCTGCTATCGGGATGTATATTCAAAAGATCTTCTGATAGATTAATGGTAGATGTCGCATGGTGCTCTACAGTCTTTTGTTTGGCTTTAGCACGTTCCAAGAGAGGGAAATTTTGCTTTTCACGGCTTGCGATATAAGATTCGGCAATCAGACGTGCTAAATCTCGAATGCGAGCAATATATCCTGTGCGTTCAGTCACAGAAATAGCTCCTCTTGCATCTAAAATATTAAACGCATGAGAAGCTTTCATGACAAAGTCATAAGCGGGAATGGGCAGATGTTCCGCAATCAATTTTTTAGCTTCTTTTTCAAAATCCTCAAAGTGTTTTTGCCACATCGCTGTTGAAGCTTTTTCGAAATTGTAATGACTCCATTCAACTTCGTTGCGATGATAAATATCACCATAAGTCAGTTCTTCATTCCACTGGAGGTCGAAAATGCTATTGACCTTTTGAAGATACATCGCAAGGCGTTCAATTCCATAAGTGATTTCACCTGTAATAGGTTTGAGCTCGATTCCCCCCACGGCTTGGAAATAAGTGAATTGAGTGATTTCCATTCCATCCATCCAAACTTCCCACCCAAGACCCCAAGCTCCTAAAGTCGGAGACTCCCAATCATCATGAACAAAGCGAATATCATGTTCTTTTAAGTTAAAGCCCAAAGCTTCTAAAGACTGTAAATAAAGTTCTTGAATATTAGAAGGAGAAGGTTTGAGAATAACTTGATATTGAAAATAATGCTGCAGCCGGTTGGGGTTTGTTCCATAGCGCCCATCAGATGGCCGTCGGCAAGGTTCTATATAAGCGGCACGATAAGGTTCAGGACCCAAACAACGCAGGAAAGTCGCAGGATTGAATGTACCAGCACCTACCTCAAGGTCATATCCTTGATGAATAATACAGCCTTGTTTTTCCCAAAAAGCAGTAAGTCTGTTTAGAAATTCCTGAAATGTTATCATATGCCTTATCCTAAATTTAAAGGGTCTAATCAAAATTTTAGCAATTCTGCAATAACGAATGATTTTACAGCGGTTTTGAATTTATCTCAATGACCCATTGAAAGTGCAATTTTATCAATTTAGAATCTGAACGCATTCAATTAAAGTTAAAAAATGACACTCTTTTTACAAGATTTAAAAGAACCTACCAATCCGCCTCCCACTCTACCCCTTATGACTGTTCTTATCCCCACTTTCAATTGTTGCCAGATCCTTCCTCTTACTGTAGATAGCTTGATTCAACAAAATTATCCGAATTGTGAAATCATCGCCATCGATGGGGGATCAACCGATCGCACATTGGAAGTCTTAAACAGCTATCAATCCCATGTTCAAGTATTTTCAGCTCCAGCTTATGAAGTGTACAGCATTTTAAACCAAGGGATTGCCTTGGCCAAAGGAACATATGTGAATATTTTATTTCCAGGTGACTTTTACATTTGTCCTCAAACACTTCATCAAATGATGCATTTAGCCTCCCAAGAGGGTTGGCCTGATTTAGTCTATTGCGGAACTTTATTGCGTGATAATCAGTCTGAAGTCAAATTTATGTGTCGTCCTCTCACTCTCGCTCTTTTAAAAAAGGGACAACAGCCAACAAGTTTGCAAGCGTGTTGGTTTAAAAAAGACCTTTTTCAAACGATTGGAACTTTTCGCACCGATTATCAATTAAGAGGAGGATTTGACCTTTTCTGCCGTTTTTGTCTACACTCTTCTCTTCGATATGCCTTTTTGCGCCGCGCTCTAGTAGACTATGACCTTCGTTGGGTCACAAGTGCAATGGTTATTCGTCACTTCTGGGAAACAAGCCACACTCTTTATCATTATTTTGGTGGATGGGCGCTTGTCAAATGGTTAGGGAGACAAAAAGATGTCAAACGTTTTATTAAACTTTGGTTTAAACGTTTACGTTTAGCTTTTATAGAAGAAGGGAAGTAATAAAGAATTTTTGATTGCCAAATGGACATCAGAAACAGGATAAAACCTTTTGAATAACAAAAAGCCTCTAATAATGAAAATTATTAGAGACCTTAATCTTAACACATTGAAGCTTTTATCTGCCAAGTGGCAGAAAATGAAGCTTATAAGCACTCTTTACAAGCTAAAAGATTTTTCTCATCTTGTCCATCTTCGCAGAAAATGGCAAATAAGAGAGAAGAAGCCGTTTCTTCTTTATCGCCATCTTTTGTGCATTGATCTTCAGTGCTGTTACAGACTAGGACGCCTGGTGTTAAATCTTTTTCGTCACAAGCAAAAACTTGCTCTTCTTTTTCTTCGCTAAAAACGGCTTTTCCATCTTTGCATTTTTTGCAACCAGCAAGCGTTTCTTGATTATCTTTTTCATCACATACTAATGTGGCTTGTTCATCTTTCTCATCGAACAGTCCGCCTTTTTCCCTGCATTTTTTGCAACCAGCAAGCGTTTCTTCTTTTTCTTCACAGGTAAGGATGACATGTCGTTTGTCTCTGCACTTTCTGCAGCGAGCTAATGTTTGTTGCTCTTCTTTAGAAATTTCAATTAAATCAGAAGAAGGAATTTCTTGTTCGAATGCTTGCAATCCCATCAATGCGCAAAGGGCCAACGTACAAATCGCTAATGTTTTTTTTAACATAGAGCTCTCCTGTTAAGTTGATATAATATTTTTAGCTTTTTACTAATAAAATTTTGAAATTCGAAAAAAGCTTAAGGTTTAGTATATTTCATTCAAGTAAAAAGTCAATGTAAAAATAAATGTTCTAATAAATTTTAACTTTAACTAGTAAGATATCTTAATATTTGTTATGATAAAATTAAAAAAAAATTATACTTTTTGATTATATGACAGATTACGCAGATTTAAATTATAAAGACTGGTTGACTTGGCTAAAAGACCAAGGGGAAAAAGAGTTTCATGCTCGGCAAATTCTAGATTGGATTTACAAAAAGGGGGTATTGTCTTGGCAAGGAATGTCTAATCTCAGTAAAGATCTGAGAGATAAGTTAGCGGCTCATATTCGATTGCCTGTTCTTGAGAGAGTACGCCTGACAGAATCGAATGATTTAGAGACGTTTAAGTTTCTTTGGCGTTTAAGAGACGGTCAGCTAGTTGAGTCTGTCTTAATTTGTTCGGGACCCCGACGTACCGTCTGTGTTTCTTCTCAGGTTGGGTGTCCTGCTAAATGTGCTTTTTGTGCTTCTGGGCAGCAAGGATTTTTCCGCAATCTCCGTCCAACTGAAATTGTTGAACAAGTTTTACAAATTAATCAGTGGTTAGCTCCTAAAGAAGAGAAAGTGACCCATGTCGTCTTTATGGGAATGGGAGAGCCTCTCAAGAATTATGAATCTGTCGTCAAAGCCATTCATATTTTAAGCCAACCTGATTTGCTAAATATTTCCCAAAGGCGAATTACTGTTTCGACAGTAGGAATTGTAGAGGGAATTAGGCGTTTGGCTTTAGAAGGGTTAAAAGTCAACCTCGTTTTATCTCTTCATGCGCCTAACCAGCATATTCGCAAAAAAATTATTCCTTATGCACGGAAATATCCTCTAGAAGATATTTTAGCTGCAATGGATGAATATTCACAAAAAACAAAGCGAGATATTACTTACGAATATACTTTGTTAGCGGGGATTAATGACCACCCCGATCATGCTTTAGAGCTGGGTCACTTGTTAAAAGGGAAACAATGTACAGTGAATTTGATTCCTTACAATCCAGTCCCTGGTGTGAGATTAAAACGTCCAGATAAAAAAACAATTAAACAGTTTCGTAGCGTGTTATATGGTTTGCATATTGTCAATACTTGCCGTTATACAAAAGGGGATGATATCGCAGCTGCTTGCGGTCAATTAGCTTTGCAGGAAAAGCAAGAAACTGCACAAAGTAAACCAGAATCCACACGTTTGGCAATTTTAAAAGACATAAAATAAATTTTTAGGAATAAGTTTATATTAATTAGGTTAATTGAATATATTTCCTAGATATGTTAAACTATTATTAGTAATATAGAATTAAATTGTTTTTAGCTGAACGGGGTATTTTCTCATGAATACAAACTTGTTTTCTTTGTCAAGAGGAGCAGAATCCGTTCATCATACTTATCATATTGTCCCTCCTTTTGATAAAAAGCCACAGCCTAAAGCAGAAGATTCTTCAAGACCTTTACCATCTACTCGCCTACAGCGTGCTCGCTTAACAGCTCAAGAAATTTCACAACCATTCTTTGAAAAAGTTAAGTTTCTGCTTAATAGGGATGCAGATCATCTAAAAGGAATTCGTTTTTCTCCTTGGGCGGTCGTTGCGCATACGCCATTAACGGATATTGTCCAAAAAGTCGCTCAATTCAAGAATCATCATCTACTAAAGCCGGTTCAAGACGAAAAATTGCAAACATGTTGGAAAAATTTACAAGATGGTTTTGATCAATTTTATCTAAAAATTGTTCAAGAGCGCAATTCTGTGAAAAAGATGGGGTAGGGCGCTAGAATTTTCACACGTCTAGGCTATAAATTCTTTATTTCTGCTATTATATTAAATAGAACCCTTCTCAGTAATCCATATGTCTTTTGATCCTCAAAAAATTAATCTTTTCCCTACGCAGCCTGGTGTTTATCTCATGAAAGATGCATCAGGAGAAATTTTATATATTGGGAAAGCGAAAAACTTGAGGCAGCGGGTCAAACAGTATTTTGTTCCTGGACGGGACGGACGGTTAATGGTTCCCTATCTTGTTGCTAAGATTGATTATATTGATACGATTGTTGTGTCTTCTGAGAAGGAAGCTCTTCTTTTAGAGAATAATTTAATTAAACAGCATAAGCCGCGCTATAATGCCTTATTAAAGGATGACAAAAGCTACATTGCTTTAAAAATTTCCATGCAAGATTCTTGGCCAACGGTTAAACTTGTCCGCTATCGAGGATCGCCGGAACCTGATGGACTTTATTTTGGGCCATATACAAGTGCTCAGGCAGCTCGACAAACATTAGATCTGTTAAATCGTCTCTTTCCTTTGCGCCAATGTTCAGATCAAGAACTTGCTCGCCGTGTTCGTCCTTGTCTTCTTTATCAAATGAAACGTTGTGCGGGTCCTTGTGCAAAAAAATGTACAGAGCAAGAATATCAGCATCATTTGAATCGTACGATTAAATTTTTAAGAGGGCAAGATAAAGACGTTCTTAAAGATCTTTATGAAGAGATGAATCGTTTATCTGAAGCATTAGAATTTGAAAAAGCGGCTCAAATTCTTAAAACAATTCGTCATATTGAAAAAACAATTGAAACCCAGCATGTCGATCGTCCTTTGGGCCATGATGCTGATGCGATTGGGATTTATCGACATGGGGATGAAGTCGTACTAGCTCAACTTCTTTTCCGAGGAGGACGGTTAGTGGGATCTCGTCATTTTGATTTTAGCAATATTGCTGAAGATGATTCCGAATTATTAAGCTCATTTCTTTTGCAGCATTATGAAGGACAAATTGAGATTCCTCCAGAAATTTTGGTACCAACAGCTTTAACTGATCAAGCAAGTGTAGAAGAAATTTTATCTGGACGTCAAAAGCATAAAGTAAGCGTGCATTTACCTCGACGCGGCGAAAAGAAAGCTTTATTGGGAATGGCACAGACAAATGCTGAGGCTTTATTTAAGTCTCAAAAAGATGAAGAAGTTCTTCGTGAGAAAACATTATTAGAAATGCAGGAACGTTTAGGATTATCTCGTTATCCTTCTAGGATTGAATGCTTTGATAACTCTAATATTTCAGGCTTCGAACCTGTTTCTTCCTTGGTTGCTTTTACCGATGGCTTAAAAGATAACAAACGTTATCGCACTTATCGATTAAAGGTAGAAACTAAACCAGATGACTATGCCTCTATGCGAGAGGTTTTATTGCGCCGTTATAAGCAAGCAAAAGAAGCAAATGATCTGCCAGATCTGGTTGTGGTAGATGGCGGTAAAGGACAGCTTAGTGTTGCCCTAAAGGTATTTGAAGAACTTAACGTCACAGGCGTAGATGTCATTGGTTTAGCTAAAGAACAAGGCAGGCATGATAAGGGGATGACAGAAGAACAAGTTTTCTTACCCGATCAAAAAGATCCTATTTTGCTGAAGAAAAACTCGCCTGTTTTATTTCTTTTACAAAGAATTCGCGATGAAGCTCATCGTGTTGCCATTTCTTTTCATCGTAAACGGCGCAATCGGCAAACTTTGCGCAGCGCACTAGATGATATTCCAGGAATTGGACCATCTAAGCGTAAAGCTTTATTAGGTCATTTTGGCAGCCTTAAAAAAGTAGAAATTGCCAGCGAAGAAGAACTTCGTCAGGTGAAAGGAATTTCTGAAGCAAATATTGCATCTCTCAAAGCCTTTTTCCAAGGTAAAAAAGACGAGATTTAAAAAGTTCGATCAATGCCAACCGTAATACCGGCTCCTCCTAAATTGACTCGATGAGGCTTAAAAGAGTTATCTGGGACCTTATAAAACGTTTTATTGGCATTTGTTGCCACATACGTAATATTGACTTCAAACCATTCAAATTCTCGCGTTAAACTCACTAACCAATCTAAATAATTTAAACGTGAATAATTTGTCACTTTTTGATAACCAAGATGAAAAGAGGCTTTTAATTTAGGACAAAGGTCTACATCTAAATTAGTTTCTAAATAGGCAGAGCCATAGGAAGATCCGCTCGGTCTAGAAAAACGATTTTTATCCCAATTTTGGGGGGGATTGGAAGAGGTGTCAGCAAAATAATCTGTTAAAGTTAAGGATAACTTAACTTCTAATCCTTTATAATTAGCTGAAATATAATATTCTAAAGTGTCATAACGAGTATTGGCTGGAACTTTGGCTCTTCCTCCTGGGTAATAATAATAAAGAAATCCAATGTCATAATTCGCCTTACTGTCAAATAATGGATGACTGATGCCTAAAAATAAATCCCATTCCATGCTCGTGTTGTTAAGCAAATTTCCCGTTCCATCGACATTTGATCCCCAACTTTTGAAATAAAATCCGCTTGGGAGATGAACATACTTAATTTCCCCTTGTACAGCTGGACGACGAAAGGTTTGAGAAATGCCTCGGCTTCGATAATCTGACAGAAAAGCAACTGTTGCAGTGAGTTTGTGAGCGGATTTCGATTTTTGATCCGAGCTGTCTTTATCTGATTTTTTGCTATCTTTATCAGCTCTTTTTTCAGAATTTTCTTTATCATTGTCTTTGTTTTTTGTTTGCTCGAGTTTTGAAAGATTCTTTTTTTTCGTTTGAGGGGCTTGTGTGGTGTTGTTTTCTTGAGAAGGGCTCTGTTTGTCCATTTGTTTGATGTCAGCTGATTGAGCGGTTTCTTGAACTTCTTCGCTATAAAGGGAAAAATTTGTCAAATGACAAGTTAAAAAGACCAAGAAGAGAGCAACTCGCATTTAATCCTCATTCATTCGACACAGATTGTTTTCCATGAATAAGTACGTCTAGTGGGAATTCATAGACTAGTGCACTAGCATTTTGAAGGTGCGTGCCTTAGAGTGCTAGACTAATGCATTAATTAAATAATATTAAAGAATTTTATTTAAAATGTTGATTCACATGTGAAATTATTGGCATCGTATTAAGGATTCAATTTCCAAAAATAATTTTAAAAATATTTGCATGTTTTAAACTAGGCCATGCTTGTGTTGTCAAGAAAGACCTCTTCTTCTAATCAATCAGGCATTTGAGCTAATTGTTTTAACTCTGAATCCTGGCGAAGCACAAGAGAAGCAAATACAAGCGCTGATTTGTTATGTTGGAGGGCAAATTTCACCATGTCTCGATTATTTCGAAGGCGATTAGAAGCATATTGAAGAGATAATCCATCCTGCTGAATAGCTAGACGAACAATATGTGGATCATTTTGAAGATGTGTTGAAGCAAATAAAAGGGCGGATCCATTCTGCTGAACAGCAATTTTAACAATTTCAGAATCGTTTTTAAGCCTGTCTGAAGCAAATTGAAGAGCTCGTCCATTTTGTTGAGCTGCCATCTTAACAAGTTCTGGATTGTCTTGAAGTGCATCTGAAGCGATTTGAAGAGCTAAGCCATCTTGCTGGATGGTGTGTTTCATTTGCTCAAAATCAAAATCAGATTCAATTGGTTGCTGTGTTTTGGCTTGAAAACGATTGTGATAAGCAAGAAAATAAGCTGCTAGTAAGCTAAAAATGATAAGAGCGACTACAGTAATTTTTTTTTGCTGCTCAGTGACTTGGACGAGGATCTTTCGATTTAACAAATTAATGGAAGAACCTAAAACATCTTCAACAGTAAAAAGATTCATAAAAAATCCTTTTGAAAAATGTCAATTTAAAGGTTCTGCTTGAGAATGTCATTTCACTAAACCATCTCCACGACTCATGGAAAGAAATTTAAAAGTAAAATGATCTTTCAAAATCTAAACATCTATCAAAGTACCATTCTGCTATACCGAAGAGAACTCAAAAGTTGAAAATCGGATTGAGCAAATTCCAATATCTAAATTCATCTTGCTGTAATTTTAGCGTAAAATATTTTATTAATATTCGTCTATAAGTTTAAAAAAAATATTATAAGAATAGATGGTCAAATGTAATAAAAACGATTAACGTGTTGAAAATCAATCAAAAGATAGGGAGTTCTTTATTGGATTAAGATTAAATAAAAATTTTAAATGAAGGTACCCTAAATAAAACATCTAAGCGAATATTTTGCGCTTGAATAAAATTCTTTTCATGGAATATAGTTTTGGCTTCATTCGATGAGATATTAGCTCAGTTGGTTAGAGCGCCACGTTGACATCGTGGAGGTCAGCTGTTCGAGTCAGCTATATCTCATTCTTTTTAAAGAACTTCTCTTATGCACTTTTCTTCGCATTCCGAATTAATCCCTCAGCGTTTCTTAGCTTCTCAGCTGTTAGCCTCTGCTGTTTGGCGTTTATTTCCCAATGTGGTCTTAGTTGGCGGTGGAATTAACTCTTTAGGGTTTTATTATGATTTTATCCTTGAGCAGCCCCTAATAGAGAGTATGCTAGAGTTGATTGAAGTGCATTTGCATCGCTTGGTTAAAGAAGAACTTCCTATTCGTTTCATTAGCATGATGCGAGAAAATGCCCAATCACTCTTTAACCATCACCACCATTTTCTTTTGGCTCAGCGAGCAGGAGAGCAAAGTTCCAATATCTTAGATCTTATTCAAATTGAAGATTTTTATGGTCTGTGTCCTACGCTTCCCTTTCATTCAACAGAAGAAGCGGGGGTTGTCAAACTGTTAGAGAAGAAAGAGATAACGCAAGTTGTTGACGATGAAGATGTTGTGGTTACGCGTTTAGTGGGGACCACGCAACCGAGTGCTAAAAGTTTAAAGTCTTTTCTTAAAACATATGATGCTTTTTTAAAAAAAAGAGATCATCGATTTTTAGGACCCAAGCTCAATCTTTTTAGTTTTAGCGAGAAAATGGGAGTCTTAGGGGCGATTTGGCACTCGAAAGGGCTTCAATTACGCCGGTTTTTACAAAATTGGCTAGAAGAGCAGCTTTCTGATGGTGAAAGCCTCATTTCGACTCCGGTTGTAGCTCGTGAATCTTTTTTAACTCCTGATTCTCAAGAATTAGCTCCGTTTTTGTTTGAAAACCAAGATTATCGGCTTCGTTCTTCTCCTTTACGTCAGCATTTAGAGTTTTTGATGGCTCTACCTAGGAATCGAGAGGAATTACCCTGGCAGGTGACAGAATATGCCTCTGTTTATCGGCAATATCTTGAACCTCAATGGTGGGGATTGTTTTGTACCTGTGCTTATGTATTGGATTATACAACAATTTGCTGTCTCAGAGAGCAAGTTGTCTCTAAAATGATTTCTTCCTTGCATTTCATTGAACAAATCATTACAATCTTTGGTTTTGAGGCCCAGTGGTACTTGGTTGCTTCCCGGCAAAAAAGTCCTAAAGCTCGACAAGAACAAGAAGCCATAGAATGGTTAAAGCAAGCGATTCAAGAAAGTTCTCACTCGTATTCCTTTTCCACTGAGTCACGAGAAGAAGAGGAAGAGAGTGAAGGTCCAAGGCTTGAGCTGCGAATTCGAGATGCGCTCGGACGTGAGTGGGCGGCTTCTACTTTGAGTGTTGTTCAACATGTGAAAGAAGCCAAATCTTTGGTTCTTCAGCAAGAAGCCCAACAGCCAGCATTAATCGTGTTGACCAGGCAAGTATGGGGTTCGCTTGATCGTTTCATTGCCTTATTGGTCGAGCATTATGAAGGAGTCTTTCCTCTGTGGTTAGCTCCAGAACAAATACGAGTGATTGCAATAGGGGAAGCTAATCAGGCCTATGCAAAGCAGGTCAGTCAAAACTTGCGCCAAAAAGGGTTGCGAGTTGGACTAGATTTACGGCAAACAAAATTAAGCATTAGGGTTCACGAGGCTGAAAAAGAAAATGTTCCTTATCTGATTCTCTTAGGGGAGCAGGAAAGAGTTAAGCAGACCTTAAGTGTTCGTGTGGCTGGAAAGCCTAACCACACAGAGTCTGTGAATTTAGAGACATTTTTAAATAAAGTTTATCAAGAATCTTTGTGTCCAGCCTGAATAAACAGGATGGCACTGTTAAAAGGAGAAAGTAAATCAGCTTGAAAGTTAACCGAGAAATACGTGCTCCAAAAGTGCGCGTCATTAGCCATGCTGGAGAGCAGGTTGGTGTTTTGTCTCTTTATGAGGCCTTGGCTATGGCTGAGGAGCAAGGATTAGATCTAGTTGAAATTGTTCCAGGATCGACTCCTCCTGTTTGTAAGGTCATGAATTTTGGAAAATTCCGATATGATCAAAGTAAGCGGGAGAAAGAAAATAAAAAGGCTTCGCATCAAATTAAAGTTAAAGAAATTAAGCTTAAACCTAATATTGATGTTCATGACCTTGAGACTAAAACTAGGCATGCTCGCGATTTTTTAATGGGTGGTAATAAAGTAAAAATCACCTGTACATTTCGTGGGCGCGAGATGATGCATCCTGAGATTGGAGAAAAGATTGTTCAAACAATGTGCCAGCAGTTAGAAGACATTTCAATTGCTGAATCTCCTCCTAAAATGATGGGTCGCATGTTACTCGTTGTCTTAGCACCTGGAGCTAAGAAAAAGAAAGAGGGAGTCAAGCAGAATTTGACAGAAGAGTCCGCTCAAGAGTAGAACTGAGAGGCTCCCTAGAATTGATATTAAGTTAGGAGAATGACTAATGCCTAAAATGAAAACCCGCAAGGCTGTTGCATCTAAGTTTCGTGTGACAGGAACAGGAAAGCTCAAAATGAGCCGTCCTGGCAGACGTCACAAGTTGACAAATAAAACGCCTAAGCGGAAGCGTCAGTTACGTTGCCCCGGCCTTGTAGATGAAGGTCATTTGAAAACATATAAGCGCTTAATGTGCTTATAAAAGCTAGTAGAGAGTTTTCTCTAGGAGCAAGGTTTGCTTACTCATAAACGGTAATCGACGCTTGTTAAACAAGCCAGGACATCGGATGGTAAAGTAAGCAAACAAGAATATTTATAAAGTTAACCCCCGTCGAGAGAGCATTTAGCTTTCTAGCGGTCAACTATTTAATGTGGAGAATAGCTATGGTTAGAGTAACCAATGCTGTAGCTTCTCATCGTCGCAAAAAGAGATTATATAAGTTAGCGAAGGGATTTGTCGGAGATCGAAAAAATCACTTGCGTTTAACAAGCGGTGCAGTGATGCGTGCGATGGCTTATAATTATGCTCATCGTAAGCAAAAGAAGCGTGATTTTCGTAGTTTATGGATTATGCGCTTGAATGCAGCTGCAAGAATTAATGGAATTTCCTATAGTAAATTCATTTATGGATTGAAAAAAGCGCGATGTGAGCTCGATCGAAAAGTTTTAGCTGATATGGCGATTAGCGATCCTACTGGATTTGCAGCAATCGTAGGGCATGCTAAGGCAGCTCTAGCTTAAGAGTTTGGAGCAAATTCAAAAGAGCAAAATCATTGATTTTGCTCTTTCTTTTTCTATTCGCATCAATTTAAAGTCCAGTCAAGAGGCAACCTGTGCAACCATCCATCGAAGAACTTCGTGAACAGTTTCTCAAACAATTAACTCAAGTTCAGACAACGCAAGATTTGGAAAGCCTTAAAGTTAAATTTTTGGGCAAAAAAGGTCCTGTTCAACAGCTCATGCAAATGCTGCGTGATGTCGCTCCTGATCAACGTCCTTTAGTTGGCAAGCAAATTAATGACTTAAAAGAATTCATGGTTTTGCAGTGCGATCAACTTGAAGCTGACTTGACTTCCCGAGAAGAACAACAGCAGCTTGCTCATGAACAAATTGATGTGACCTTGCCAGGTCGAAGACATTTTATTGGTCGCAAGCATCCTCTTACACAAGCAATGGATCAAATTATTTCCATCTTGTCAGGATTGGGATTTTCGGTTCAATATGGTCCAGATATTGATACCGATTATTATAATTTCGAAGTTCTCAATTTCCCGCCAGATCATCCTGCACGAGATATGCAAGATACGTTTTACATCTCCCCAGGAGTTTTATTACGGACGCATACGTCTAATATACAAGCTAGGGTGATGGAGCTTAATAAGCCGCCTATACGCATTATAGCTCCAGGCAAAGTGTATCGCAATGAAACCATTACGGCACGTTCTCATGTTTTTTTCCACCAAGTGGAAGCTGTCTATATTGATAAGAACGTCACGTTTGCCGACTTATTTGCGACTTTAGATGACTTTTTAGTGAAATTATTCAAGCAACCTGTTGCAACGCGCTATCGTCCTAGCTATTTCCCATTTGTGGAACCTGGTGTAGAAGTTGATATTAGCTGTTTAGTCTGCCATGGCAAAGGATGTCCTTTGTGCAAATACTCAGGATGGGTAGAAGTAGCAGGTGCGGGAATGATTCATCCAGAGGTTTTGCGCAATGGAGGAATTGATCCTGAACAGTATACAGGCTTTGCTTGGGGCATGGGCCTTGAAAGGCTGGTCATGATGTTAAGGGGAATCCAAGATATCCGTTTATTTACCGAAAATGATCTTCGTTTTCTGAATCAGTTTACAGCTCTATAAAAAATGGCTTTTCAGAGCAATTTTTTTGCTATAAAATTATCGTTATACTGAATTCAAAAATTGAAAATTCAGCCTATTAGTGGGAGATAAAATAAAGAAGAAGAGCTCATCTTTAAGAAACTCTCAACTTTTTTTTAAAATTATCTTTAAGGTCAGACATGTTGGAGTGGATTGTCACTTCTGAAGAATCAGGTTCTAAACTACTGTCCTTTCTAACGCAACATCTTGAAGGAAAATACTCGGCTCGTTCTCTCAAGCGTTTAATTGAGCACAATCAGTGTCAAATTAATGGAAGAACTCAAAGATTTGCATCTACTTTACTGGGAAGAGGTGACCATATTTCCTTGCACATAGAAGAAACCGCCTTTGCCTCTCCTCATCAAGTTGAGACTCGGCGCATTTTGTACGAAGATGACGTCTTGCTTGTCTATGATAAGCCAGCGGGTATCAACAGTGATGAAAAAGGGATTTTACAGCTATTAAAATCGTATTCGCCTTCCTTGCAGCTTGTCCACCGCTTAGATCGCGATACAACTGGAGTGTTGATTCTTGCAAAACAATCCGCTATTTTTGAGAAACTGGTCAGCCAATTCAAACAGCTTCAGATTCGAAAACGTTATCAAGCGATAGTTGATGGAGTGGTCGATCAACCGAAAGGAATCATTGAAAATTATCTGGGCAAAAAACAAGCTTATGCAGGTCAAACCATTTGGGGAGCTGTTGCGGCGTCTCGTGGATCTTATGCTTGTACGGAGTGGCAGCGATTAAAAAAAGGGGCGAATGCTTCTCTGTTAGCCTGTATGCCAAAAACAGGACGTACGCATCAAATTCGTGTTCACATGGCAGAAATGGGGCACCCTATTTTAGGTGATTTTCAATATGGAAAAGAATTTGAATGCCCTTATCGTCCTTCTCGCTATCTTCTACATGCAGAAGCCATTCAGTTTCATCATCCTTTAACAGAAAAATTGTTAGATTTAACAGCTCCTCTGCCAGATGATTTTAAAATGGCGCAGCATAAGCTATTTAAAAGTTAGGATTAACCAACTATGCAAATCCTTATTGTTAAGATGTCGTCTTTAGGCGATATTATTCATGCTTTTCCCGTTTTACAATATATTAAAGAACATTATCCTCAAGCTGAAATTGATTGGGTTGTAGAAAAACCTTTTGCGGAACTTGTTCAAGCTCATCCCTTTGTCAATCGTACCATTTGTGTTCAAACGAAAAAATGGCGTTCACAGCCTTTTAAAAAATCAACATGGCAAGAAATTAGCGAATTTCGTCGTCAACTACACAATTCTTCTTATCATATTGTTCTTGATTTGCAAGGAAATATGAAATCTGCGTTTGTCACTGCTTCAGCAAAAAGCTTAGTGAAAATGGGGTTTGGATCTTCTTCAGTCCCAGAATGGCCTAACTTGCTAGCAACAAATCGGCGCTGCAATCCGCCCAAAGGAAAAAATATTCGAGAAGATTATTTGTTTCTTGCACAAACTGCCTTTGGCAAATTTGCTCATGTTGAACAGAAAGGGGTAAAACTTAAACTTAAAGAACAAGAGGATGTGTTATTACAACCTATTTTAGCACATTGCCAGCAAATCAGTGGCTTAAAAGTTATGGTATGCCCAGGCTCTAATTGGTCAAATAAGCAGCTTTCTAAAGAAACATTGAAAGTTTTTTTAGAGTGCTTTGCAAAACAGTTTAATGCTCATTTTCTGTTGTTATGGGGGCATTCTGCCGAAAAAGAAATAGCCGAAGAATTAGCCTCTGCTTTGCCTCATCAGAGTTTAGTCATTGATAAACTTCCTCTTTCAGCTCTTCAGAATTTCATGGCCCATGTAGATCTTATCCTTGCCATGGATTCTCTACCGCTGCATCTTGCTGGAACAACCTCCACTCCTACCTATAGTATCTTCGGCGCTTCTTCTGCTCAAAAATATAAGCCTACTGGTGAGAAACATCAAGCTTTTCAGGGAGGTTGTCCTTATGGCAAACAGTTTGAAAAGCGATGTAAAGTCTTGCGCACTTGCAAAACTGGTGCTTGTATTAAATCTCTTGAAGGTCAGAATTTATTCCATCATTTTTTTGAATGGTGGTCTTCCTTGAAAACATAATTTTTCTTTGAAGACATCATCCGTTTCTTCTGATAAATGATTGAAACAATCCTTCGCCTATTAAAAGGTTTTTCCAATTTTTTATATTCTTCTTTATTCATTGTCTTTTTGCCTCACAAAGAATTGATTGTAGGGATTAAGTTTATTTTGGGGAAAATAGCGAGAAGTGATGTTGTAAATCACGTTAAATAGCTAGGCTTAGAGCCTATTAAAAACCTCTAATGGCTTGAATTGGAGGTTTTTAATAGGCTCTTACTGAGTCTCGCAAACTCTATAGTTAATAAACAATTAAATAATTGACTTTGTTTTAATTTTTTTGTTAATATGATCTGTCGAAGTTTTAATTAATATTAATTTTAATAATAAAACTACTTTGCTTTGAACGTATTATTTTACTGAATGCTATAGCGTTATTTTTTGTCTTTAATAGATAGAAATGAGGCTCTAAGAATCTTCTTTGAAGTGTTGGCAATTTGATACTTAATGACGACTGTGAAGTAGAAATTCTCATAAGGATTAAGATGATTCAATTGGATTTTCAAAAAAAACAGTCAGGGAATATACAAGCAGATCAAGTCTCTTCATTTTCAATCGCAAATTTTTATAATCAAACCGCTGGAAAAGCTGTTGATTGGTTTGGGCGGCAAATTTCCTATTTAAAGCCCTATCTTAATTCCATTCCTTTGGTCAATACACTGGTTCATTTAGTAAGTAGTCAATTAGCTTCGCTTTACCGGACCAAATTTGGGAAAAGAAATGATCTAAACGCTGCAAAAAAAAACATCACGATTCAAAAATTATCAAATGTAAAAAATGATGTTAAAGAAGACGACCAGCAATCTCCCCTTAAAACTCTTCAAAATGTTGCGCAAGATATTCTTAAAACGAAAGATGTCCAACCTCAATCATTGGATAGTGATGAAGTAGACTTACAAGAAAAAGAAAACCAGAAATCATTAGATGATATATTTGATGAGGAAAAGATTGAAGAAGGAAGCATTGATGATTCTAAAGAATCTGAAATAGATGAAAATGAGAAAATCGAAGAAGTAGAATCAAGCGATAGTTTTTCTCCACAATCTGACAACGTCCATAACCAACGAGATGCAACAGTTAAAATTTTAACAACTCCTGGTCTGCATTTAATAAAAAATAAGGCAAATGTATTTGTTAAACATATTGGTGGCGAAAAGTTGGAGACGATGACAGCTATTGTGACTAAACATTTTCCTCATGCTATGGGTCTACCAGCTCTTAAAGAATTTCGAGATTTAAATTTTGAACAGTACTTAGCTTTCAAGCTCAAACGTTTTGGACATACTTTTTCCTTAAAAGGATATGTCCCTCTTTCATCTTCTGCCATGTTCAGTTTTGAAGCTTTTCTGGAAGTCTTTGTTGTTCCTATGCAAGTTGCTTGCTATGAATTATTTGCAAAAAAATCAAAATTATTTGATGACAAAGAGAATCAATGGTTAGGTAAAAAATTCAATCGCATCATTTTAAGCAATTATATGACACCAAGAGAAGTTAAAGATTTAGTGACGCGTGTTCATGCCCCTGACTTTGTGGGACCTGAATGTCTTGGAACTGGTTTTGATGCTCATTCAGCTGGGCTTGTCATATTTGGTTATGAAGGTAAACTTTATTTGTTATTTTGTGATCGGTCTGGAATTAGCACAGGGCCGGGAATTTATGTTTTTGCTGTGCCTGATCGTCATTTGATTACGGACGATTTTATCAATGAAATCAGCAAGAGAGATGAGATTGATGAAGCTCATTATTTCATTGAAAATAAGTTTATGACAGATTTAGGGGCGACTGTTGTACATTATGAGGTATTGCCGGCTCAAGATGCAGGAAATTGTACACATACAAGTATGCAAACTACTTTTTATGCTTTGAAAACTGCTAAGTATTTATTGAAAATGTCTCAAATTGATCCTATTTTACGTCATATGGATGAAAAAAGTCTCTGGAAGCAAGCCTTTAGCGATGTGCGTCCTGAGCATATGGAATTTATTAAGTTTGATGAAGAATTAGTTTTTAATGATTTCATGGACGAAGTGGAAGAATGGATCGCAGATCCATTAAGTTTTGGAACGGAAACGCTTCGCGATACTTATCAACAGACGTTAGAGACTTGGTTGGAAAAGTATCAAAACCATTCTAATACTGATCCTGCAGCAATTCAGCGAGTGGAAAATCTTTCGTCTATTTTAATGACGATGTATACCTGACCTTTAGAGATTCTCTCTTAGAGGATTTGAAGAAATCCTCTTAAGCTAGAACCCTGGACGAGAAGTTCTTAAAATCAAAGATCATTTTAAGAATTTCTCTTTAATGGTTTAAAAGATTAGTTATCCTCTCTGCTGTCGATGGTTCTTTCTAACTTTTATCACTTGATTGACTACTTGTTATTATTGGCTGCGACGCGACTACCCCACTGCAATAAATTTTTATTACAGTCATTGGGATCTAAAATGACTTCAATAAGACAAAGACCATCATGTTTAATGGCCTTTTTAATAGCGGTGACAAGTTCTTTTTCTGTTTTAACTTTAGTGCTCCAGCCCTTGCCATCTTCAGCATTAAAGACTTTGACTAATTCACTGTATTCCCAATTTTTGATTTTATTGTAAGGACCGTCGTGAATTTCAACTTCAATCGTATAGCCGCCATTGTTAATTAAAATGATAATCGGATTCAATTGATAGCGAATCATTGTCGAAACTTCTTGTGCCCCCATCTGAAATGATCCATCACCTACAAGAGTTATGACTCGCCGTCCTTTGTTTTGTACTCCAATAGCATATCCCAATGTTGCGCCAACAGACCAACCAATAGATCCATATTGCATTTGAATCTCATACCCACAATCTTTGGGTAGTTTAAGCCGCATACTATTGAACCAAGAATCTCCTGTTTCAACAATGAGAGATGTTTGATTTGTAAGCATTTCTTCTATATGCACAAAGAGGCGACGGACTGTTAAAGGAGCGGTAGGATCTGCTGATGCTTCAGGTGGAAGGGCTTCTCCCCGTATCCTCTTATAAGTATCTAGAGATGCTGGATTAGGTTTAACTTTTTTAGCCAGAGCAGCTAGAAATTCAGACAACATCACACGGTTATAGACTTGTCCAGGAAGTTGAACATTATCAGGCCCAGCTAAAATGAGCTTCTTTTCATTAATTAAACTCGAATATCCCGTTGTCGTATAATCAGTCAATAAAGGTCCTGCAAAAAGGTAAAGATCGCTAGACTCTACGACTTCGCCACAGGCAGGAGTGCTCACGGGACCCCAATAAACTCCAATGTAGCTAGAATGCTGTTCTGAAAAAAAGCCTTTGGCATTTGGCATGACGGCCACGGCATAGCGAGAAGCATTAGCTAAATCTTCGAAGGCTTTTGAAGCAGAACAGCAACGCAATTTGACGCCTGCCACTAAAACAGGTTTAACTGCAGCATTTAATAAGGAGGCTGCATGTTTGACGGCTGCATGTAAAGACTCCGGATCGCTTGTGGGAATAAAAGATTGAAATCCTAAAGGATTGGGATTTGAAACTGGTTGATTAGATAAATTGCATGCAATCTCAATGTAAACGGGCTTTCTTGTCTTAATGGCTGTAATAATCGCTTCGTCTATAAGATGAGGGGCATCTTCCAAGTATTTAATCGTTAAAGATTTTGCTGTTACTTTGGCGAAAATATCTCTGACGTACTGGAAATTGCTCATTCCTGTTGTGTGATGGAGAATTTGATGACGTTCTGCGGCATGAGTTCCAGGGGCTCCAGAAATGACAATGATAGGTAAATCTTCAGCATAAGCACCAGCTATAGCGTTGATGGCGCTTAAGCCTCCAACAGAATAAGTCACAACAAGAGCAGATAGACCGTGAGCTCGCGCATAGCCATCAGCAGCATAACCAGCATTAAGCTCATTACAGCAATTGATCATTTTAAGTTTTCGGTTAGTCAAGATTTCATCAAGCAAAGTCAAGTTATAGTCACCAGGAATTGCAAAATAGTGTTTAAGTCCCGCTTGTTCTAGGCGAGCAGCTAAATAAGATCCAACCGTAAAGGATTGATGATTCATGTGAAGTCTCCTTAGAAATTCAAAGACACTTTTTTATAGACTAATCACTTTTTTATAAGGCAAATAAGCAGGTGTCCACATTTTATTGCGGATACGCCTTTCCAAATCCTCTGGCGAAAAGTAATCGGCTAAATTTGCATGAATCGCTTCTTGTGCAACCGCTAAAGCGATTTTAAATGAAATTTCACGAATCTGTGTCAGAGGAGGTAAAAGATTTGCTTCCGGATCTTGCTTGGCAGGAGAATGATCTGCTAAAGCTTTTGCTGCCGCCATAAACATTCGATCCGAGACATGACGCGCTTGTACAGCAATAATTCCTAACCCCATTCCAGGAAAGATATAGGAATTATTTGTTTGATCAACGCGAAAAGGTTTGCCATTTTTTATTACATCACCAAAAGGGCTCCCTGTTCCAATAATGGCTTTGCCATTGGTCCAAGCCATGAGATCGGAAGGGGTGGCTTCGGCCCTGTTGGTTGGATTAGACATAGGAAAAATAATAGGACGCTTCACATGGTTGGCCATATCACGTACAATAGCTTCTGTAAATATTCCTGGCTGGCCAGATGTTCCAATAAGCACGGTTGGATGAACATTTTTAACAACTTCTTCTAAAGTAATATGGCTAGGATTTTTGCAAGACCAATTTTCGACGATTTTTCCGGATTTTATGAAGCGCTGTTGGAAGTCTAACAATCCTGCGACCCCTTCCACAAGCAACCCATATCGATCTACTAAATAAAAGCGTGATCGCGCTTCTTCTTCCGAAAGCCCCTCTTCCATCATAGCTTTTACAAGCAGTTCACTAATGCCGCAGCCTGCTGAACCGCCGCCTGCAACAACAATACGGTGTTCGCGTAGAGGTGTCTTTGTGACTTGAACAGCAGCAAGCAAAGCTCCAGCTGTTACAGCTGCAGTACCTTGAATATCATCATTAAACGTGCAGAGCTGATCGCGATATTTTTCTAGCAATCGACTCGCATTTTGTTGAGCGAAATCTTCCCATTGTAAAAGGATATGAGGAAAACGCTTTTTGACAGCCTGAATAAAAATGTCAATAAAGTCATCATATTCTTGGCCGCGTATCCTTTCATGTTTCCAACCCATATACAAAGGATCATTAAACAAATCAGGATTATTTGTTCCAGTATCTAAAAGAATGGGTAATGTGGTAGCTGGATGTATTCCTGCGCAGGCTGTATAAAGAGAAAGCTTTCCGATTGGAATGCCCATGCCGCCAGCCCCTTGATCGCCTAAACCCAAAATGCGTTCACCGTCAGACACAACAATTGCTTCGATATAATTAAAGCGAGGATTTGCTAAAATATCAGCTATTCGATCGCGGATAGGATAAGAAAGAAAAAGACCGCGTGGATGTTGTCGATAAATATGGCTAAAATTTTGACATCCAAGTCCAACCACTGGAGTATAAACGATTGGCATCAAACTGGTGATATTTTCAGTTAATAAACTATAAAAAACAGTTTCGTTTGTATCTTGAACTTGACGAAGAAAAATGTATTTTTCTAAGTCGCTGGTTTTTTCTTGAAAGCTTGATAAAACACGATTGCGCTGATCGGCTAAAGAGTTTTCATGAGGAGGAACAAGTCCATGTAACTTAAAATCATCACGTTCTTGTTGGCTAAAAGCCATTCCTTTATTAAGTAAAGGATGAGAAATCAGAGCATAATCTGTTGAAGACACTTCCAGATAACCTTGTCCTGTTGAATCCATGAGTTGATTATTCATATTTTCCCTCTAACCTTCGTCAATGATGTAGAAGTCTTAAAAAGTCAATATGAAAGAAGCTCAAAAAGATTTCAATCTAAAGAAATAACCCTATTGAAAATAATGCCACTTAAAAGAAAAATCATAAGCCTAGAGAATATTCTTTTCGAACGTGCCCTAGGCTATCTAATAGAAATGAAGTAAACTATTTGTGAGGAGTAACTTTGATAAATTTGAGAGCGGTTTGAGAGACTGTTTTGACTGTAATCGCAACATCGCTTTTTCTTACTGGAATTGGAGTGAAGTGATGTTCATCTTTTTCTTCGATTTGTTTGGATGGAGAATGACAAATCCAAGAATAAACAAAATACAGGGTTTTTAAACTCGCGGGGATTCCTAATAACAAAGATAATGCTCCCAGGGTTTTATAGATATTATTTCCCGATAAGTAAGAGGATTGATTTAAAAACCGCTCGATTTGTTGAGCCCCTGTGATTTTTTCTGCACTCCATCTCCAAATCGCTATCGTAGGTCGGCTTTTGAGTCCTGCAAGAATGAGAGAAATATCACCCATTAAATCAACAGTTTTCCA
Source organism: Parachlamydiaceae bacterium (assembly GCA_044226925.1). GTDB lineage: Bacteria > Chlamydiota > Chlamydiia > Chlamydiales > Parachlamydiaceae > JANWJE01. The sequence continues at coordinate 360,866 of JBGAGC010000004.1, read as the reverse complement.
AATTTTGTGTTGCCAAAAGGGTGAATCTTCGTATTCTTTTACTTCTCGATCTTCAAAAGAGTATCCTTTGGTTAAATTATGAATACCCACAAAGCCTAAAACAAAATAGGTAGAATCGATTGTCTTTTGTATGGTTTCTGAAGATCGCACAGTCTGAATGGCTGCAAAGGCCATTTCATATCCTCGTGCAACTTGTTTAAGCATCTTTAAGCCTCGTGTTTATGCGATTAAGAAATTGCTGCTACTGGAGTAAAAAGAGGATTAAAAACATGAAAAAGATGTTGAATCACCTGCAAGGTTTCATTGAATATTTCAATATCCAGCTTTAAACGTTGCAAGTCATCCCAGCTAAACCATTGATAAGGACAAGAATTAGAAGAGCTTTGCGCTATTGGGCGTCCCACATAAACGAAATCAACATGTTGGTGGGCAGGGACATCTCGATAGGGGGGAATTTCTTCTAAAAGACATAAATAAGGACGTTCAATACTTTTGGCATTCCAACAGTTGATGAAGAGATTCTCTTGTGAAAAGAATTCCATTTCTAAACCCGTTTCTTCTCGCACTTCGCGTCTTGCTGCTTCAGCTGGCGTTTCATTTACTTCTACATGCCCTCCTGGGGGTAGCCACTTTTGAAGTTTATGATGATAAATCAGCAAAACTCTTTGATTATCAATGAGGTAAACGCTTGCAGTAAACTCTTTTTTCATGTAGAACTCTCAATATCTATTTGTGGAAGCTATATTAACTCATTTTTCACTTTTCGTCTCATGAATTTATTGGAGGACCAATGGATGAATTTAACTCATTGATTTACACTATTGAACGTTTGTTGGCACCAGATGGCTGCCCTTGGGATCGAGAGCAGACTTTGCAATCCATGCGTCATTCATTGGTGGAAGAAACATATGAAGTGATTGAAGCTATTGATTTAGAAAACAATCGTCAAATTGAAGAAGAATTAGGAGATCTCCTTTTCAATGTGGTGTTTCTTTGCAAATTAGCAGAAAAAGAAAATCGTTTTACTTTAAAAGACGTTCTTAAACATATTGTCGCAAAATTGGTGCGTCGTCATCCTCATATTTTTGGAGAAGGTCATCTAAAAACTTCTGAAGAAGTCTTAACACAATGGGAATTCATTAAAAAGTCAGAGAAAAAAGAACAGCCAAGACATAGCGCTCTTGATGGAATTCCCAAGGATTTACCAGCTCTCGCTCGTGCTCAGAAGGTAGCTAAAAAGCTAGGAAAAGAATCATTTAATTCAGAGAAGAAAAATGACTTTTTATCACCTGAGGAAGAAGCGGGAGAGTCTCTTTGGAATGAGGTTCAACGGATTTCTAAGCTTGGGATTCAAGCAGAACAAGCGTTACGCAATCGATTAGCACATATTGAAGCAGAGTTTAGAGCTTGGGAGCAAAAGAAAGAATCCTAAAAATGATAGCATTTTTAATTTTCAAGCATGCTAGGAACATGTGTTTTCTAACTTCAAAATGATTTTTCCAAGCATTGAAAAATTAGGAAAAAGCCTTTTAAAATTAGAGCGCTAGCATGTTCCCACTCAGCCTAGAATGGTATGCACATTTCATTTTTTTTGGAGCTTTTAGACGTTTTTGCGAGAATCAAGTGATGAGTGATCACTATGATTAACACGCTTCCATTATGTCAATTTCTTCTCTATAGCTTTTTTTAATTTACTACACATTCATTTAGAGGAATCAAATGATCCACTGAAGAGCACTTTGGGAAAGCTGTTGCTGTGTCATTATTTTCCCATTAAGTAACTGAATCTTGCCAGTAGAAGAAAGAATAGTGATCAATTGCTGGTAAGCTTGAGTAAAGTCGGGATCGAGCTTAAAAGCTTTTAGATAAAGCTGTTGAACTGTCATGACAGTTCTATTGAGCAGTTGAATGCTTCCATTGAGTGAAAGCTTTACTGCTAAACTATGATAGGCTTGAGCACAATTGGGATCAAGTTCAATGGTTTTGAGGTAAAGCTGTTGCTGTGTCATGGCTGCTCCATTGAGCAGTTGAATGCTACCATTGGACGGAAGTCCTCTTCCTAAAAAATAATAAGCTTTAGCACAGTTGGGATTAAGTTCAATGGTTTTGAGATAAAACTGTTGCTTTGTCATGACAGTTCCATTGAGCAGTTGAATGCTTCCATTGGACGGAAGTCCTTTTCCTAAAAAATAATAAGCTTTAGCACAGTTGGGATTAAGTTCAATGGTTTTGAGATAAAGCTGTTGCTGTGTCATGACAGTTTCATTGAGCAGTCGAATGCTTCCATTGGACGGAAGTCCTTTTCCTAAAAAATAATAAGCTTTAGCGTAGTTGGGATTGAGTTGAAGGATATGGAGGTAAAGTTTCTGCTTGAGTTTTTCAAAGCTGACAGTCGCTGTAAAGGATCTGAAACGAGTGATTGTATAGCTAACAGCCAAACATCCAAGAGCAACTGAAGCAATAATAAGAACTTTTTTCTGCTGAATTGTTAAAGAAAATCTAACGCTTTCTTTTAAAACAGAAGCTGTATGGTAAGAAAAAGAGGTAAAATTAATATGCATAATAACCTGAGTTTTTTGCTTGTTTGGTTAATTTGCAAGCTTTACCAGGAGAGCTTGCAAATTAACCAAACAAGCAAAAAACTCAAAACTTAAGTTAATATTGAAAAATAATTAAATTAATTTTTTTTAAATTAGATGATTTAGTTTGTTGATTTTATTGATTGAAATCAAGGAATAGTTTTTAACGATAAATTCTAACATGGCACACATCGCCGTGAAATAAAAAGGTTAAAGAGAAGCTAAAGTCGATGGAGGTAGAGCAATAAAATTTTCTAAAAGAAGATCAATGTTCAAATTTTGTTCAACTAGTTGAATGGCTTGTTTAATTTTAGGCAAATCTTCTCCTCTAATTTTGGCCGTAAAAGATGTAATCATTTTCATAGCATCGTAGCTGCAGACAGGTGCATAGAGAGCGGGAAGATCGGCTGCTTTAATTTGTTCAAGAATAAAAGAACTGGGAGGGTGCCGTCCGGTCAAAATGAGTCCATAAATGCAGTGTGGATGGTTCGGTTGTTTGATGAGATTGTTTTGTCGCTTTAACGTTTCTAAAATAATGTCTTCTCGGCTGGCTGGTGTAATGATTAGCTCATTGGGTCGCATTTCATCTAAATAAGCTTCTAAAGAACCTGCAACTAGTCTGGGATGTTGAAAGTGGCAATAATGATGTTTGTGTCCCGCAATGAGTTGAGTGCAGAAAAGGATTTCGAAATCTTTAAGCGTTGGCGTACTTAAAAACGCATTATAAGGAACGCATCCGATTAGAGGAATATTCCAAGTTTTAAGTGCTTTGGGAAAATATTCTTCAATCATCGCACGTTTATCATCTAAGACTCGATTTAAAATAACACCTTTGACTTTAACACCATACGCTCGGCACATTTCAATATTAAGAGCAAGCTCATCATAGGCAGATCCTAGGCCTCCGGATGCGATGATAATGACTTCTAAATTTAATAAAGCGGCAACTTTGGCATTATTCATTTGAACAATCGAGCCTACACCAATATGACCTGTTCCTTCTACGATGGTGAAGTCATGCTGCTTGGAAATTTTGGCAAAAGATTGCTTAACAGATGATTCAATTGCTGTAGCGTCGATTTTCTCATCTAAAAAATCCCGAGTAAAGCCTGAAGGAAGAATGACGGGGCTCATGTCGGCATATTCGGATTGAAGATTAAAATATTCTTTAAAAAGAACAACATCCTTATCGACGTTCAAATTTTCTTGTATTTTGACGTGCTGTTGACCAATAGGTTTGATAAACCCTATCTGGTGAAATCTCTTATGTAAAGCAGCTAAAATACCCAAGCAAAGGGTCGTTTTCCCGACGTTTTGTCCTGTTGCTGCAATAAAGATTGCTTTTTTCATAAAAAATAATGTTTTTTATTGTAAAATAACAGTTAGTAGCTATAACATAATTGTTTATTCATGATAAATCCTTTTACCGGGGACCTCTTGGAATAAAACAATCCGAACCAGGTCAGGACAGGAATGTAGCAGCCTTAAGGGTGATGTTTATGCCTTGAGACAATCTCCGGTTCTTTTCTCATTCCGATCAACTTTTTCGTTAATCCCACACTTCTTTCCGTCTAGGTTTTTCTATTGGAATATCTTCTGGTTCAACTGTTTTAAGAGGACGTCGCTTTGCGATAAAAAGGTAATGACTAATCCCATCTTGATCCCATATCAAGCGGCAAATTTTTTCTAAGCGAAGCAAACATTTTGTGTTGGATTTAAGAAATTTGAGAATAGGGCGAGTGAGAGGGTTGAGAAGATTCCATAACCACACGAAGGGAGGCATTGTGTTTAGCCAAAACCAACCGCGGTTAAGTCCTCGGCGAGAGGTTAACTCTTTTTGTCTAAAATCAGACTCTTGCCAGCCTTTAATAAAATAGGAAGGAGCTTCAAAAAAATGTTTTAGGCGGATATAAAGAGCATGATAACTTGCAACAGTTTCTAATAAATCAAATTCTGTTTGGGCAAGCTCCGTTAATCTTTCTAATCCTCCTACACTATCGATATCAATATCGCTTGAACAAATAAGATGGCCATCTGGCTTGATAAGCCGGGATAATTCTGCAAAAAATAAACGATAGTCTTCAGGGGAAAGTTCGGCTATCACTTCTGTACAAATCACGATATCATAGGCATGGTCGGGCAATGTTGTTGAAGGCATGCCGCCTTGTTTTAATTGAATGTTTTTTGCATCAATTTCTTTAAATCGTTTAAGGGCATTTTCAGCAATATCGACAGCAGTAACAGAGGCTCCTCCATCTCGAAGTTGGCGTGAAAAAACACCTGCCCCGCAGCCAATATCAATGGCTTGTTTATTCAATACATCCACGTGTTTAGTTAATAATTGCCAAGTACGTTTTAACCTTTCTTGTTGTACGCAATTACGTAAAGGATTGAAACGTTCGGGATCTAACAGCCAAAGACGTTCAAATTTGGCTTGCATTTCTCTTATACGAGCTCCTCTGGAGAATCCTGGAGGTTGTTCAAATTGAGAAGGCACGATACTAATGATATTAAGACGATTTTCTGCCATAATCATCCTTATGCATTCACTATATGAAATTGACAGTTTAAAAGATTAATTGATTAGAGTCTATGAAGGAACATTATGTTTGCTGAAACTTTAGATATACAAGCTCAACTGCAACAAAAATGGATCATATTTTGGTGGGGTTTAGTCACAGGTTTATTGACATTAAGCCTTGCCATTCGACAAGGATTATTCCGTCCTTTTCAAGCGAGTCCATTTCCTGTGATTAGAGGAGTGGACGTTCTCAAAGGATTTATTTTTTTTCTATTTGTTGACTTTTTGTTTATCCCAGCACTTGTCGGTGTAGCCTTTTATGTGGCTGGCCAAGATCCTCAACATTTCATGGTCTTGCATCCACAAGGTAAAAGTTGGCTGCAATTATTGGTCGTAGGAGGAGGTTTTTTTGCTGTTCTATTAGCTTATTTAGAATTGACGGTTGAACAGCGCAAACAGCTTTGGCAACAGACTTCCACTCCTTGGTATTGGAATGTGGGATTAGGAATTGTCACTTGGTTTGTCTGCTATCCTCTTGTTTTGGCCTTTAATCAGCTAGTTTCTATTGGTGTTTGGCATCTTTTTCACCATTCGCCCATTGAACAAGTCGCAGTTCAATATTTGCGTAAAACGTTAGAACAGCCTTTGCTTTTCACTGCTTCTGCTTTAGCTGTGACGACGTTAGTCCCTCTGACAGAAGAGTTTCTATTTCGAGGTCTTTTGCAATCTTGGCTTAAACATAAATTTCATCATGCTCCTATTGCAATTGTCATTGCATCTTGTGTCTTTACTCTTTTTCATTATTCTAGTACTCAAGGAATGACGAATATAGAGCTTCTATCCTCCTTATTTATTTTATCTTGTGTGTTGGGATTTCTTTATGAAAGACAACGCTCATTGTGGGCGCCAGTTGGATTGCATAGCTTCTTTAATTTAATGAGTCTTTTAATGATTTTTAACGAGCCTTAGAGCCTATTTTTAAAGGATAAGGAGATGCATATGGATTTGTTGCGTAGCTGTTTAATTTGTTTAGGAATTGTGATTTCAATGTCTCTATGTGCTCAATCAGAAGAGTCTAGCTCTGCATTGCCTTCCATTTCGCCATCTGAAAAACAATTTTTTCAAACCGTTGTAGAAGGAAATAATCGCTTTGCTTTTGATTTATATCAAGCAATGAAAGATGATCCTGGAAATTTCTGCTTTTCTTCATATAGTGTTGCTTCTGGTTTGGCTTTAGCTGCATTAGGTGCTAAAGGGCAAACGGCTCAACAATTTCAGCATGTTTTTCATTATTCGCTAAGTCTTTTACCTTTGATTGCTGATTTTAATGAAGTATTACAACCAGTTTTAAATTCTAAAAGTCTTACTAAAGTTTGGCTAGCAAATGATATTTGGCTGCAGTCAAATCTTCCCTTTTTACCTTCCTTTAAGATTGCTTTACAACGCAATTTTAGACTTTCTTTGCAGCCTTTGGATTTTACAAATGAATCGAGTAAATCTATTCAAATCATAAATCAGTCTGTATCACAGAAAACAGGTGGAAAAATTAAAAGCATTGTAAGTGGGCAAGATGTGAATGCCAAGACACGTTTCATTTTAACAACAGCAATGGCAATGCAAGGGCAATGGGTGTATCCATTTGATGCTAGACAAACAAAACGTATGCCATTTCACGTGAGTGCACAACGAACGTTGATGGCAGATATGATGCATATCTCGGCTCATTATCTTTTATGGAAAGGCGATCAATTGGATATTGTTGTTTTACCTTATGTCAAAGGGGACCAAGATCTTGAATTAAATATGGTGATTGTATTGCCCAAAAATAGCGAATTAGAGGAATTAGAAAAACGTTTTACTTTAGCTAATTGGAAACAATGGTTAAATCAATTGCAAATGCAATCTGTTTCCTTAACTCTTCCTCGTTTTCGTCTAGAAGATCGACTTGATTTGCGAAATGATTTGAAGGAGTTGGGATTAATTTCCGTTTTTGGACTAGAAGCAGATTTTACAGGAATAAGCGCACAAAAAGGTTTATTTATTGATAAAGCGATTCATAAAACTTTTATTCGAATTGACGAAAAAGGTTCGGATGTGATGACGGCAATGAGAGAAAAGGCAGAAACTTCATCTTTAAAGATGGAGGAAGCTCCTTATGAATTCATGGCAGATCATCCCTTTATTTTTGTGATTTGGGATCGAAAGACAGATTCGATTTTATGGATGGGACGTTTATCTTTGCCTTAGAACCTGTTAAAAAATCTCCAATTCAAACCATTAGAGGTTTTTTAGCAGGCTTTTAGAAAAATTCTAGTCTTACTTTAACTGTTATCTATTATCTATTAAAAATAGAGATGAAAAGAGAATGATAGAGCCTCTATTCAATTAGATTCTTATCACTAGCGATTTAAATTCCAACAAATTTGTTCACAATGAAAAAGTTTTTTAGTAAGATAAAAGGAGCAATGGTAATCACTTCGTAAAATAAATGTAGTCAATAGTTTAGACCGAAGTGAACTCACAAGTTAAAATTTGGACTTGGCTAAATTTCAACTTTTGAATTCATAAATGGCAATACACAATAATATGGCCTTTCAAGTAATGCTTTATCAAGTATCTGTCTATTGTGTTTCAGACGTCGGGCTTATTCGTCAGAATAATGAAGATTCCTGGAAGCTGCTCGAAGATGCTCAATTCTTCGTATTAGCAGATGGCATGGGGGGACACCAAGCTGGGGAGGTTGCCTCTAAAGAAACTGTTGATCAGCTTTGTGCTCTATTTAAAGAACGGTTTGATTCTTCCAATACAAATTTGGCATATGCCGAAAAATGTATTAAGGACATTGTCCAAGAAGTGAATACAAAAATTTATCGCATGAGCCGTGAAAATCCTGAATTAAGGGGAATGGGAACGACTTTATGTTGTATTCTTATTCATCCTGAAGGTTTGGTTTATGGTCATGTAGGAGACAGTCGAATCTATCGTTTTCGTCATGGTCGATTAGAGCAACTGACACAAGATCATTCCTTGTTGCGGGAGCTCATTGATTTGGGTCAACTAAGCGAACAGCAAGCAGGTGATTTTTTATATAAGAATATTATTACGAAGGCAATAGGAACTGAATCTCAAGTTGAACCGACAGTGACGCATTCCTCATTAGAATCTGGCGATATGATTTTAATGTGTACAGATGGGTTAAGTGATCTTGTGAGTTTTGAAGAAATTCAACATATCTTAAGTCAAACGTCTGAAGAAGATATCGCAAAGTTACTCGTTAAAAAAGCTAAACAAAGAGGAGGATATGACAATATCACCGTCATTTTGGTGAAGGTCCGAGACAAATATGAAGCGAATTTATCTTGATTATAATGCCAGCACACCTTTAGATCCTCGCGTTTTGAAAGTTTTTGTTAAAGAATTGGAAGAAGAACAAGGAAATCCTTCCAGCATTCATTTTCATGGCCAGCAATGCCGTCGTAAGCTCGAAGAAAGTCGTCAAGCACTTGCACGTTTTTTTAAAGTCAAACCTTATGAAGTAATTTTTACATCAGGTGGAACGGAAGGAGCGGCTTTACTTCTGCAAGGAATTCTACTTCAACATCCTAAGGGTCATGTTATTTCATCATCCGCTGAGCATGCTTGTGTGTATCAAACAGTGAAAGATTTTGAGAAAAGAGGGGGCTCTGTCACTTTTTTGCCAACTGGTTCTTTTGGATCTGTCCGTCCTGAAGATGTGGAGCGAGCGATTTTACCTGAGACTTGTTTGATTACTTTGATGGCTGTGAATAATGAAACAGGTGTTTTGACAGATGTAGAAGCTATTGCAACTATTGCTCAAAAAGCAAATGTTCCTTTTATTGTAGATGGCGTTGCGTGGCTAGGCAAGGAGATTGTTAAAATCCCTGCCGGAGTTTCTGCTGTGTTCTTTAGTGGACATAAAATTTATGGACCTAAAGGAACAGGTTTTTGCATTTGCCGATCTGGTTTAAAATTAACTCCTTTATTTGTGGGTGGAGGACAAGAGTATAATCGGCGGGCGGGAACTGAAAATCTTGCTGGAATAGCAGCTTTGGCTCAAGCAGTCAACTATGTACAGCAAGAACAAGAATCTACTATTGCTCATATTCGTCAATTGCGTGATCAATTAGAGCAAGGCATTTTATCTCAATTGCCAGATGTTGTTGTGAATGGAACAGGACCTCGTGTCAGCAATACAGCCAATCTGGCTTTTTTAGGTGTAGATGGTGAAACTCTTTTGATGATGTTAGATATGGAAGGAATTTCCGTTAGCCATGGCTCTGCATGTGCTTCAGGGGCGTTAGAACCGTCACGTATTTTACTTGAAATGGGAATTCCGTTATCGCAAGCCCGCTCTTCTCTTCGTTTTTCGATAGGAAGGATGACAACGGAAAATGAAATTCAACAAGCCATAGAGATCATTGTGCGTGTTGTTAAACGTTTACGTTCTTTGAAAAAATCACATTAACTTTACTTGACTAACTCAAGTTGTCTTATTAACCTGAGTTTTGAATTTAAAGAATTGATATTCTTATAGATATAAAATATTTAATAAAAAAGACCTCAAAAAAAATAAAAAGAACGTTTACCACAATGTTATTAACCCTAAATGAGGTCAAAATGAAAGGCTTAACATAATTCTTTTGTTCGATTGATGATTTTTGGAAAATGTATTCTCAGGAATGGCACAGGCATCTTTAAAGTTTTAATAAAACCTGAATTTTGAGTTCTTTGCCTCCTCGGCTAGTTTGCAAGCTCTCCTGCTAAAACTCGGGTTATGAAGAAAGCGTTTGATGACGTCCATAGAAAAAATAAATATTTAAGCCAATTGCAAGCCAAACGATTAATCGAAGCCACGTCTCCATTCCTAGCGAAAACATCATGAGAAGGCAAACAACAATGCCCATCACTGGTACAAAGGGAACCCAGGGAGTTTTAAATGGGCGAGGTAAGCGGGGTTCTTTATAGCGTAAAATCAAAATTCCTAAGCATACAATCACAAAAGCAAACAAAGTTCCAATGCTTGTCATTTCTCCTAAAATATCTAAAGGAACAAAAGCCGCAATTAAGCCTCCAAATACCATAAAAAGCAGATTAGATATCCACGGTGTGTGGAATCTAGAATGAAGTTTTGAAAAGACTGGAGGAATCAAGCGATCAATAGACATCGAGTAAAAAATCCGTGACTGTCCTAAGAGTAAAACTAAAATGACAGAGGTAAGGCCTGTCAGAATGGCAATTTTGACTAGCCATTTCAGCCAAGGAAAAGGAGTGTTGTCAATCGCAAGAGCGACTGGCGCTGCGACATTAAGTTCTTTATAATTGACTAGCCCAACCATGACAAAAGCAAACAAAATATATAAAATCGTGCAAATGCTGAGTGATCCCAAGATTCCTATTGGAAGTGCTTTTTGAGGGTTTTTTGTTTCTTGTGCCATTGTTGATACAGCATCAAATCCAATATAAGCAAAAAAGACAATGCCCGCAGCTCGCATGACGCCGCTCCAGCCGAATTCCCCAAATTTTCCCGTATTTTCAGGTAAGAAGGGAAAGTAATTGGTAGATTGAATAAAAAAAAATCCAATGGCGATAAAAATAATCACGACAGAAACTTTAATCATGACCATGAGAGCGTTGGTGATCGCAGATTGTTTGATCCCCTTTATAAGAATGACAGAGATCATGACGATCACGAGCAAGGCAGGTAAATTGATGATTCCATAAATAGGGACACCACCTTGATGTGTAATAGATTGCCAAGGTGAGGCAGAAAGGTCGGATGAAAAGTAAATGCCAAAATCTTGCAGCAAAGAGACAGTATAGGCTGACCAACTAATCGCGACAGTTGCTGCTCCAATAGTATATTCTAAGATCAGAGTCCAACCAATCAGCCAAGCAATAAATTCTCCCATCGCGACATAGGCATATGTATAAGCACTCCCCGAAATAGGTATCATGGAAGCAAGTTCGCTGTAGCATAAACTAGCAAAAGAGCAGCCAATTGCTGCAATGATAAAAGCAAGAATAATGGCGGGTCCTGCATGTTTGGCTGCAGCGATTCCTGTAATAGAAAAAAGTCCTGCACCAATAATACATCCAATTCCTAACAGCATGAGATCAAACGGACCCAAGTGCCGCTGCAGCTTCAGTTGATGCTTGTCGCTTACCGCTTCTAATTCAGAAAGCGATTTGCGGGTCCAAAGTCCCATAAGATCACCTTTACACAGTCAAAATCCCGACTGTAGAAAATCAAAATAATATTAGCAAGGAACAAAAGAAAAGAAGCCTATAATAGGAATGAAAATAGGCTTCTTTGAAAGTGATTTAGGGGAGAAAAGGTAAGGTTAAAGTGTATTTAGTTCCAATGGAATTGTGCTCTAAATGAACGAATTCAAGTTTATTTTTATTCACATCCAGACGGAAAAAATAACGGCCGTTGCTTTGTTCTGTCTTTTGAATATAAAAGCTAGCACCGTTGAGTCCAACATATTGGCAATTCTTAATTTTCTCGTATTGTTTTTGTGAACATTCAAATATCATTTCTTTTTTTTGTAGATTCGCCTCTGGAACGAAAATCTTATTGAGTACGACGGTTCCTTGAGGTTTGCCGCTCAGAAGTCGTTTGTCTCGATTAGAAGAAGCCATTCCGATTGCCACTGCATGCCCAGGATGAATATCTTTAAGGTTTGAGTTCAATAATTCTTTTTGATGAATTTTTACAAATAATTGGGATTGATCGGCTGGATTTTGAGGTTTGTTCGAAAGATCAATTTCAGCAGGTTGAACACCGTTAATAGACAAAATGAGAGAATTCGAAAATTTATTTTGCCGTCTTTGAATTTTGTGTTTCCATTGCGCTGAGAAGCTTAATCCAAACACAATATCATCGTGATGAGAAGAACGAGAGATGGTTTCTACAGGTATAAAAATCTTGGTAAAACCTGAAAAAGATGTACTTGGGATAGGTGAATGAGTATTTTGTTTAGATTTAGAAAAAGCAATTGTTTTGACGCCATAACGATTAGCAAGATAAACAATCGTTAACAGGCAGCTAAAGACTGCGGTAGCAATCAAAATTATTTTTGTATCGGATGACTTTAATTTGTTAATGGCAGATTTAATTAATGAAGAAGAAGTTGAATAAGAATTTGTTTTAATAATATTCATAAAAAAACTTAAATTAAGTTAATAAAAAGAAGTTAATTATGAGGAAATGGAGTTTTTTTTATCAACAAAATAATTCTTATCGTAATAAACTTCATTTTGCAGTGAAGGTTGGTTTTGTTGCATAAATCTCGAAGAGCTTATTTATGCCAACAAAGCCGTTAAGTTTTAAAGAGGATGAAATTTTTAAGGATTATTTTCGTAAAAATAAACTTTTTGCTGACCTTCGGGAACTAATCCTAATCCTTTCATTAAGGTGAGTTCAATCCAAGCTAAATCACTTTGACTATTAATTTGTAGTTGAAGGTTTTGTTGTTGGCGAAGAGCTTCTTGTTTTTCTTGTAATAGAGCTAAGCGTTGTTCTGTTAATTGATGATAAAGAGAATGACGCTCTTTCAAACCTTGTTCGTAAATAATAGCACTTCCAAATACAAATGCCATGACCCACCAAGAGCGGATAAAGACACATTGAATAAAAGCTTGAAATGTGAGCATAAAAGACGATCCTCAGTCACATATTTTTCAATATATTCTCTGCAGCAGAGGTTGCTCCAGAATACAAAATATTTGAGTAATATTAAATAAGTAGTGTAAAAGTTTCCGTTAAGACAAGTCTAGCAAAAAGGGATTTTATGTTGAGAAAACTCATTGTGGGAGTGATTTTTGGATTATGTTGTCAAACGCAATTAATGGCACATTGTCAAATGCCATGCGGAATTTATCACGATGAAATGGTGTTCGATCAAATCGATCAATTTATCGAGACGACAGTTAAAGGAATTAGCGTCATGGACGAAAGCCCATTTTCAACTGTTCAAGATCGTAACGCTTTTATTCGATGGGTCATGCAAAAAGACAAAAGTTCTGATGAAATTGCTCATCTTATTACAACTTATTTTCTCCAACAAAAAATTAAACCAGGTGAAGAAGATACCGTTAAAAGAGTCGTTAGCGCTCATCTTCTCTTGTTTTATTTAGTTCAAATCAAACAAACTGTTGATCTCAAAGTTGTCAATGATTTCTATGAAGAATGGGAACGTTTTAAGTTAATGTTCCATATTGAAGGTTACAAATGTAAAGTTTCCCAAGCAAAGTTAAAGAAATGGGCTGAAAAACGAAAGCAAGGACAAAATGGATCTGTAAATGTTGATGAAGATTCAGATTTACACGAGCATAATCATGATCACGACCACGACCACGACCATGATCATGATCATGATCATGATCATCATCATTAAAAATTTTGAAATTCTAGAGATGGCAATGCGTCTCTAGAATTAACAAGTTGAATCTATCTTTTTATACTTTAATTCCAACTGTAGCAGCTTTTAAACCTACGCCCAGCATCCCTAATGAAATGATGGCAATACCTGTTGCTGCGGATAACCCAGCTAAATAAGGTATTCCTATTAAAGGAACAAAACTGACCCACGCCCAATTTCTGAGAAAACATTTGAATGCTTCATCATCTCCACTTTTCTGTAAATCTTGATTTGCAAAATAGGCGAGACCGATTGCAGCGACTGCACTTGTCACTGAACATCCGCCGACAATCGCAGCACGTGTAGAGGAAACATGGGGTAAAAAAAGCGAAGCACCTATACCGGATGAGAGTCCACTCCAAACAGTTAAAGAAACAGCTGGTACAATATAATTCATTATAACCTCCGTAATTATTAAAAATAGAAGTAGATTATTATTAATAATTTGGTTTTAAAAGTAAATACTTGGTTTAGTTGCGTAATTTAAATTAAACTAGGACAAGTATTGAAAGATGCCTTTTTATTTTTTTGTAAGACGAGTCCAAGTAAAGCGAAGAACTTGCCAAGGATTGCGCAAGAAATATCTAAAAAGATTGGGATAAGAAATTTCTGTTAAAGGTCTACGAATGATAGTGGAGTGTGTTAAAGCTTCTTTTAACCATTGTGAATGGGGCGGAAAGAAAGACGAAGGAAGCTGAGATAAGGGATAAAAGGCAATAGCAGCTGTTTCTGGCGATAAGCGAAGCTGGCCTGAATGAATGTGGCAAATGAATACAGTGGTAAAAGCAGCTAGGCGATTAATAGGAGAATATTCGGCACATTTGCGTATGATTTTAACTTTGTAACCTGTTTCTTCTTCAATTTCTCGTTTTAAGGCTTCTTCTGGACTTTCATTAAATTCTATCCCTCCACCTGGTAAAACCCAAACGGGTACATCGCCTCGTTTGACCAGCAGAACTTGGCTATGATTCGCATTTAAAATAATTCCAATTGCAGCAGGTGAGATCGCCATATTTTTAAGGATGCACTGTAATAATTGAATAGTGATTAAGGTTAGGGTAGCAGTCTAAGATTTTTTTAAGCAGCTCTTTTTGTTGGTTATTTTGATTAGGCAATCTGTAGATTTGCAAAATATCCCAATTTGCCTGGTAATAATCGACTAATAAAGACAGTTCCTCCGAATTGTCCGAAATCAGATGCCTATTGGCTTGTAGCTCTGCATAAGCATTTTTAATATTCTGCTCCGTAATTCCTGTCTCTTTAATATTTTCGAGAATTTTAAGAATGGCTTGACTAATGGGCTGTACATCGGATGCAGAGCTTGTAAACTTAATCACAAGCCATAAGGGGTCAAGAGAGGGAAATAAGGGAAATCGATGACTGATTTTAATTTCACTTTTCCATTTATCCTTAAATTTGTCTTCCGTTAGAAGGCGTTGTTTGAGGATCATACATAATAGATCGAGAGTAATAGGATCTATTATTTGTGGTGATAAAGGAAACGTTAAATGGGTTTTGCTCGTTTTATAGCGCGTCATACCTGAAAATTCTTTTTTAGTCACACCTTCTGGAAACGAAGGCGGTGTTGGAAATTTCCATTGTGTCATGGAAGACGCTGGTAAAGAACCTAACGATTTTTCTAAAAGGGGAATGACTTCTTGTTGTTTAAAATCGCCCACCATGACAAAAGTAAATTCTGAAGGATTAAAAAAGAATTTCTTAAAAATATGTTCAGCCTTTTGGAGTTCAACTTTTGTCAGATCTAATAAGTTAAAAGGACAAAGCATATGCCAATTTCTCATATTGGCTTTGGTAAATGTCTCTCCATCGAGCACTTGGCTAACTTTAGCTTTTTCTTGTAATTGATGGCGAATATGAGCCTGTGCATTTTTGAATCCTGCTTCATTGAATCGTGGATGAGTAAAAAAGAGACGCACGAGTTGAAGGCAAAAAGCTAACTCTTTGGCTGGACCTGCAGCTTCTATTTGTCTATCAAAGAGTCCTAGTTTCAAATTCATTTCTAAAGAATGATCATCTAACAAGCATTCCAATTCATCACTTGTATGTTGATCTAAACCTGATTGCCAGGCAATTTCTGCTGCTAACCAACCTGAAGGCATATCAGTAATAGGAAGAGAGGCTAACCCTCCTAGAGCACTCAACTGGAATTCAAATTCAGCAGGTTCTAAAGAAGATTGCTTGAGACAGACATGCATGCCATTTTTTAAAGTTAATTCGGTCACTTGATAACGTGCAAGCTGATCCTCTCTTGAAAGCGATTCAGAAGAAATTACGAAAGATGATAAACAAGCAAAAAGAAAAGAGAGATAGAAAACAAGGAAAGGCATACAGAAATTGACAAGTTCATTAAATAAGTTCTAAAAGGAAACGATAACAGGGGGAAATTAAGATTGTGTAAAGAGATGGTAAAGTATCAAATAATATTGATAAACAAAATCAAAAAGTTCTACAATAAGTAAACTTGACAAAAAGCTTTAAGAACGTTATCGTGGTTCTGTTTTTAAGCCCAGATGGTGAAATTGGTAGACACGCCAGATTTAGGTTCTGGTGCCGCAAGGTGTGTAGGTTCGAGTCCTATTCTGGGCATATTTCAGAAACATTCAAGACTTATCTTATTTCCGGTTCTTGCGTTTTTCAACTCTTTGTATTCGTGCAGAATATCTTACCCACATTTGATTTATTGATTCATATTTGCCCTCTTTAATGTTCTTTTTATGGAAGATCGACTGGCATTTCATCTCTTATCAAGGTCTTGATAAGTAGTTGAGTTAACCATTCTTCATATTCATCAGATGTCCAGCCTTGCTCTATCACAAACATGCGATAGATATCACGTCCAGTAAAAGCCCAAAGAATATCTCGAGCTTTAATGACACTAAGTTCTTTAGCAAGTGAATTGTCTTTGACCATTGCTTGTATGGTCATTTCTTGTCGCTTGTACCGACGTATTTCTCGTTCTTTTTCGAGTTCTTTGAATTCAGGAGCTAGAATAGCAGCACCTTGAAAAATACTCATTTGCGCTCTTTCTGCATCGTACATTTGACGTGCGATTTTAGCAGAAATAGCAAGACGCTCTGTAGGAGATTTCTCTTGTATGCTCTGCTCTACAAGAGCATTGAATTGATCCGAAGGAAATGCTTCATCCATTAAAGCTCGAAGCACACCACGCTTAGATTGAAAAAGCGAATAAATGGTGGGAATGGAAACGTTTGCTGCCTGAGCAATTTTTTCAATTGTTACGTGCTCGAATCCATCACATTCGAAAAGATTTTTTGCAGCTGTGAGAATCCAAGCTCTTGTCTGAGCAGCTTGTGCGTGTCTAGCGGCTGAGTTGTACGATCTTTTTTTTGTTTTTGACATATTGAATATAGTTTACTATAATCAAATTTGTTTGTCAAAAATTCCACTAAGAAAAAGAGGATGAAGATGGATACAAAAGCTGTTGGCGTCGCTTATTACAAAGCGCTTGGAGAAAAAAACATGGAGGCAGTGAAAAAATATTTACATTCTGATATTGAGTTTAGAGATCCTCAGGAAAAAGTCATGGGTAGAGAAGCTGTCCTCGAAGCAGCACAAGGATTTACAAGAATTTTTAAGACGCTAACAATTCAGGCACAATTTGGCTCAGAGAATCAGGCTATGATTGTTTATGAGGTTGAAATTTCTGGCTTTTCTAAACCATTACAAGCCGCTTCTCTTTTAAGCTTTCAAGAAGGACTTATTTCAAAAATTGAACTTTTTTATGATTCCAGAAGTTTAACAGGTAAGTAAGGGAAAGAAATTTAAATGCCTTGCTTTTAGCTTGTATCGGAAAAGTTATTTGGGAAATAACTTTATCAGACAAAAACATCAACTTGTTCATGGTTCTCATTCTACAAATTTTTTAAAATTAAAAACATCAACTTTATACTGTAGCAATTTATGAGTACAACATTAAACGTTAATCCTTCAAATCCAATTGAGGTTCCGATTAAAAAATGTGAAAACGTGGCATGCACAAAAAATAATTCAACACTTTTAAAATGCAGTCGTTGTCAGTCACGACTCTATTGTGGTCCTGCATGCCAATTGGCTGATTGGCCTCAACATAAAAAAGTCTGTAAGCCACAGACAACTACCAAAGAGTCCAAGCAAGAGAAATTTTCATTCCCATTAGAACAACCTAAACAGTCTGTTTTGGGTTCTTCTATCATAGAAAAATCTATGCCAATTCCGGGATTAAGACTGATAAAGAACTTCATCTCCGATGATTTGCATGAGCGTTTTATCAAACAGATGAGCCAAGGCATTCCAGAAGTTAATGATGGCCATTACGATGGATACGTATTTGACGACGATCAAGCTTTTGATAAAGTATTTTATGAGCTCACGCAAGATGTTTTTTCTAAATTAAAGAAACTAGGCATTTTCTCCGAAGAGAAAAAACCTTTAAAGCTAGCTTGCACCTTATTGGGATATGAAAAAGATGGATATATTGATCGACATGTGGATTCATCTCTCCTTAGTGCTGGCTCAGTTGTTGTGATAAGTTTTAATTCACCAGTCGTTGTGAATTTTTATTCTGAAAAAAAGGTGAAAGAACAACAACACAAAATTTTTATTCCACCTAAATCCATGTATTCGATTTCTGGAGAAGCTCGATATGACTGGAGTCATGCGATTCTTAAAGATGAAGATACCTATAAGTCTAAGAAATTTGATCGGAAAACTCGATATGCCATCGTCTTTACGCCTCCCGGGCCTTGTTATCCAGGAACTGAATTGTTCGATTACTAAAAGAGTCTTTCTGAATTGATATATCTTCTCAAAAAAAATGATCAAGGTTTCGCATCACCGAAGCCTTGATCATTTTTTGAAATCTTCGTCTTCTATTTTAGAATAGTCATGGGATGATGTTGTTCTTATCCTGTTCTTCATAATAAACAGGATGAATGAGTCAAGCTTGTTCAATGGTCAATGAGATGCATTTAGTTTGTAAATAGATAATTATGATAAAACGTGTAAATTTTTTATTGACAATTTTCGAAAACGATTGCACCTTTCAATTAGAATTAACCAAGTCATGACTAAGGAATTTTATGCCAAAAATGCGAGCAGTTCAAGTCAGCCAGCCTCATGGACCTTTTGAGCTAGTTGAAAAAGATATCCCAACACCTTCTCCTGGAACAGTACGAATAAAAGTACAAGCTTGCGGCATCTGCCATAGTGATTCTATGGTAAAAGAAGGATTATTTCCTAATATTCGCTATCCGAGAGTTCCTGGTCATGAAATAGCTGGTGTAATTGATGCAGTCGGAGAGGGGGTGAAGGGCTGGTCGGTGGGTCAAAGAGTGGGAGTAGGTTGGCATGGTGGTCATTGTAATTCTTGTGAAGCTTGCCGTCGAGGCGAATTTATTTTATGCAAGTATGGCAAGATTCCCGGCATCACTTATGACGGAGGATATGCTGAATACATGATTGCTCCAAAAGAAGCATTGGCTTTAATTCCTGAAGAATTTTCTGCAATTGAAGCAGCCCCTATGCTGTGTGCGGGAATCACAACATTCAATGCGTTAAGAAATAGTGTTGCTCGTCCTGGAGATACGGTAGCGGTATTGGGAATTGGAGGATTAGGACATTTAGCCATTCAATTTTGCTCAAAGATGGGATTTAATACGGTAGCAATTGCGCGTGGTAAAGATAAAAAGCCGCTAGCAGATCAGCTAGGAGCTAAGCATTATATTGATAGTCAATCGGAAAATGTTGCGAGAGAACTTCAAAAAATTGGCGGAGCAAAAGTGATTTTATCCACAGCGACGAATAATGAGGCTGTGAGTGCTGCTTTAGGTGGACTTAGTAATAATGGGCAACTTATCATAGTTGGTGTTCCTTTTGAACCTATTCAAATTTCAGCATTTACACTGATTATGGGAAACCGTTCAATTAAAGGCTGGGCTTCTGGTACTTCCATAGATTCTCAAGACACGATGAATTTTAGTGCTTTAACTGGAGTACGCTCGATGAATCAGACTTTTCCATTAGATCAAGTGGAAGAAGCTTACCAAGTCATGTTAAGTGGTAAGGCACGATTTAGAATTGTTTTGGTCATTGAGGATGAGAAGAAAAGTTAATTTAATTGAGCAAGCCATACAAGATGATGGGGCTCATCTTCTTCTTTAATCAAGAGAGAAAAACAATATTGAGCAAGTAATGCCTCATAATCATTGGAAGATAGACTATAATAGGAAAAATGTTCTCCTAGCATTTCGGCATCTAGAATTTCACCTTCGGTATCTCCAGATGTAAAGATAAGGAGTCCTTGATTCTTTAACCAATTTCTAAAGCGTGGAAACATCTCCTTTTGATCATTTTTTGGA
Source organism: Parachlamydiaceae bacterium (assembly GCA_044226925.1). Classification (GTDB taxonomy): domain Bacteria; phylum Chlamydiota; class Chlamydiia; order Chlamydiales; family Parachlamydiaceae; genus JANWJE01. The sequence goes on along the minus strand of JBGAGC010000004.1, from coordinate 340,945 downwards.
AGGTGAAAGAAACTGTCCCAAGCAATCAAGGCATCATATCTGTTATCTAGAAAAATAGTTCGCATGTCTCCTTCAATGAGCTGCATGCTAGAAACGTTTGCTTGAGCGAACTTAAGTAATTCTTTGGAGTTATCTAATCCTGTTACACAAAATCCTTGTTTCGTCAAATAAGTTGCTATAGGTTCTCCCGTTCCACATCCTAAATCCAAAATATGAGCATGAGCAGGCAAGTGTTTAATCATTGCATCGAGATATTTTTTCTCTTTTTCCAGGCTTTGATTTCTTGCTAAAGCAAAACGGCAAGCAATGAAGTCATACTTGTTCACAACTAATTGCTCTTATATTATTTTTTTATCTAAGTGTAGCAAATAGGTGAAATAAAATCTTTATATAGTGTACTTATACGGATCCAGAAGTTGCTCATGTTGGATTAAGTGAACAAGATAGCATTAATGATTGATGAATTTCTTTGTAGATTTAATCACAAAGTGAATCATCTATGTTTATACAATAGCCCCTTGTCGAATGAGTTCTTCTCGAACCTCTTTAAAAGGAATAATTCTTGCAGTTCTTTGTGTTTTTGCAGCGATTCCAGCGCAAACACCCGCTGCTTGACCTGTTGCCATTGAAACTGGCATAACGCGATAAGAGGAGTGAGCTTCATGTGTCCCTGAAATACAGCGTCCAGCAATAAGTAGATTATCTATTTTCTGCGGTAAAAGACAGCGTAAAGGAATATCATAAAATTCACCGGGAGGAAGTTTTTTTAAAATTGTTCCAGTACCTGTGGGATTGTGAATATCGACAGGATAAGTGCTACGTGCAATGGAATCTGGAAATTTATGAGCATTTAAAATGTCTTCGACAGTTAATTGATATTCACCGTGAATTCTTCGTGTTTCTCGCACTCCAATATTCACACCACTTTGTATGATATAAGATTTCTCAAAACCAGGAACATCATGACGTAGAAATGCTGCGATTTGCTTCATTTGAAAACGACTTTGCCATTCTGCATAAGATAAATCCCATACATCTGTGCCAAGGACGCGAATCACTCGAGTGCTATTGATGCTGACTTCTTTTTCATGTGGAGTCCCAAAAAATAAGATATCTTCTCGTGGTAGATTCAATTCACCTCTAATCGAAGCTTTTTTAATAAGATCCCAAAGTCCATGGACACTACGCCATTGATCAGGATGCTGTTTAACATATTCTTCAAAACCAGATCTTTCAAAATCTGCCATTCTAAACATCAATGTCATGGGTTGAACAAGTTGGTCATCTTCACGTCCAATTTCAAAAGGAACTCCACTACGCGCTGCGATATCACCATCGCCTGTACAGTCGATCACTAATCGGGCATGAATGACGAGAGGACCTGATTTAGTTTCAAAAACAACTCCTTTAATCGTATTATTTTGGACAATGGCATCAGTGGCAAACGCATGAAAAAGAAAATGAACTGTGGTTTCATCCAACATTTCTAAAGCAATCAATTTAAAAACTTCAGGGTCAAAAGGAACTGTATATCCAGTTTTAAGTGAAGGTTGAATGGCTCCACCAGCTTTTACAAGTCTCTCTAAAAAATCCTTTAATACACCGGAAATAACAGGATTTCCTTCTCCATGATCAGTAGGAAAAAGGGAGGCTTCTCCTTCTTTTTCTTGACGAGGTTTTTGCGTATAAAAGGACATGAGAGGCATGACTAATGCTGCAGTGGCATTTCCGCCTAAAAAACCATAACGTTCAGCTAGAATCACATCTACACCATAATGAGCAGCTCCTAAAGCAGCTCCAATTCCAGCTGGTCCTCCTCCTACAACCAAGACATCTGTTGCAGCAGCAATCTGAGCTGTGCGAGCCGGCAATTCTATCGTTTGGATGTTGATTGGACGTTTTAAAACAGGCATATGAGTGGTTTAATCTTTGCTTTTCTTTGGCTGTAAAGACTTTAAAAATTCACAAAGAATTTTATTAGATTGCTTAGCCTTTTCTTGCAGTAAAGGAACTTTTTCTTCAAGCTTCTTCTCAATTTGTACCCGATTATCCCAAGCTCGGTCAAGAACCGCACAAAGTTTACCCGTATTCCAATCTTCAATGGGTGTAATAGGCATATCTAGATCTTCCAAAAGGCCTTTAACTTTTGAGGCATAGGGAAGAGGAATGAAAGGCACACGTTGAAGACTAGCAAAGATCAAAAAATGAAATCGCATGCCAACTGCAAAATCGACATGTTTCATGAGTCCTAAGATTTGAGGCGCGGTATAATCTCCTTTTAGAACGCTGGCTCGCTGCGCACGTGACATTTTGGAAATAATCGCATGAGAATGTTGTGGATCGCGATTCGGTCTTAACTCCATGGGAATAAAAAGAACTTGAGCATCGAAGCGTTCAACCAGAAAATCAGCAGCATTTGCTAGCATACCATGATAATGCTCGATATTTAGGTCCGGCGCAGCAGGTCCTGGTTCTCGAACTGAAAATCCGATTAATTTGTTTTGTGGGTTAATGACTTCTCCTTTAAGGATCTCTTTAGGAAAAATACGTGGCTTGATTAAAAAAGCAGGATCAGCTGTGACTTCAATCTCTTTCGTGACTCCAAGATCATTAAGAAGTCTCTTAGATTCATTTTCTCTAACAGTAATAATATCTACTCTATTGAGAACATCTGCAACGAATTGTTTATTTTGTGGAACTTTTAAGGGTCCTACACTGATGGCATAGACCATAACGGGAATATTAAGATCTTTTGCCCATGAAACATCTCTGAGATAGGCTTCTGCCTGAGCATCAAATAAAATTCCGCCGCCACCGAGGATAAAAAGATCAAGTTTTTCTAATTCTGCAAAGGTTTCATCTTTATGCATCTCTCTGATGGGAACTGCTCTAACTTGATGTCGTTTTTCTGTATCTTTGGGATTGTGGGAAAAAATAACCACATCGACACTTAAGGAAGAACGAAGTTCTTTCAAAATGCCCTCTAAAATGGCTTCATCACCTAGATTTAATCCTCCATAAGAACCTGAAATTGCAACTCGATATTTCATAAAACTTGATTTTTATTTTTTATTAGCATCAATTAAAATTTACGCGATATTAGCCGCAATTAAATAAAAGGTGTCATGCGGCAATGACTTTGGAGGTTTCATCTTAGGAATATTTTAAAATTTTTTATTTGTACAGATGAATTAAAAAGTCAGTAGAGTGGATGGCAAATTGCTGCTTAATTTGTCATCTATTTGATTGAAATTCTTCATTTAAATTGAATTAATAGCGGAAATTTAATCTTTATTGGCATCGATTAAAATTTGCGCGATATTGGCTGCAATTAAATAAGCTGTGGCCATCGTGCTTCCATCCATGGGCTCTGGAATAATGGAATCATCAGCAATAATCAGATGGCGGACTCCATAGACGTGACCAGTGCTATCGACAACTCCAGCTTCTTCCTGAGGAGCCATACGACAATGACCTTCAAAGCTTTGATTAGATTGAATGTTTGCTTTAATAAAGGCTGTCACAGCCTCAATATCATCAAGGATGACTGGATCCGGATAAATAAGTCTATACTCAGGATCAAGAGCTTGCACTGCTTGATTCAGTGCTTTTAAGTAAATTTGAAACACTTCTTGATAGAGAGTAAGATCTTCAGAATTGTTGAGTGCTCCCACATTAACGACAGGAGAGGCTAAAGGATCCGCGCTGTTAATTAAAATATTGCCGCGGCTTTTTGCTTGGCAAAGATCTAAAAAGGCAAGAGAGACACCAGGAAGTTGATTCAGAATAGCTATTCGCACTTCTCGCTTTGTTGGATCTCGGTCTGGAGCTGGAAGCCATGAAATTTGTGAGAATAAACTATAATCATTCTTAAGAGGAGTATCCAATCGATTGGATGCAAAAGCAACAACTATACCAGGTTGATCAGCTAAACTTTCTCCAACATTTGGATTATCAAATACAACAGGAATATTAAAGGACTCTAGCAAGTTTTTAGGTCCGACTCCAGAATGAAGTAAAAAAAAGCTGCTTTTCAATCCGCAGCAAATGATCACTCCTTTTTTTGCAAATACTCTTTTTAATTTGCCATTGCGAACATATTCGACTCCAACAGCCTTGTTTCCTTCCCAAATTGTTCGAAGAGCTGTGCTTTCAAAAAGGACATGTAGCTTTCTACCATCCACACCGCGTCCATTAGGAGTCATGACACGCTTATTTAAGAATGCAGTGGAACTGCTAACGCGAAGTCTGCCATTACGTCCTTTTTGAGTATTTTGTAATTGAGAGGAAGCTCCAATTGGAGTGGTAGGATCATTATAATCTAAAACAAAAGGAACGCCTATGGCGTTTATCACAGCTTGAGTAAATGTTAAGGATACTTGTGAAGGATTTTGAATTTGACGGACATCGATAGGCCCATGATATCCTCTTGCGGCTGGATTATTAGTTTCGCCATGATAGTCTTCTAGTTGTTTATAAATTTTCAAAATGCGGTTGACGGACCAAAGAGGACCTGCAATTGCCTCCCATTGAGAGTAAACTTGATTGGTTCCGCGACAATATGCTCCTGCGTTAATGGACGAAGCTCCACCCTCTGGTGAAGCAATGGCCCATAACAATCTTCGATTGTCTGCGTTAAATTGAGGAATCGTATCTCCATTCTCAAAGAAGGGGGCTCCAAGAATTGCATCAGGAACAGTGATAATGGCATTTCTAGAAAATTTAATGAGACGATCGTTTGTCAAATTTTCCCCATTATGAAGAGCAATAACAGAAGTTTTTTTATCGTCGGTGAGCTTTTGGCAAGAACAGCTCCAGATGTCCCCACACCCACAATCACATAATCTGCTTGAGAAGATGAATGTTTTCCAAATTTCGCTTGAAGCAAGGGATGAAAAATGAAAGAACTTAAACAAAATAAAAGAATGAGAGATTTTATGAAATTCATGAAAGACTCCTATGAAATAAATATTAATAACGGAATATTATTAAAATAATTTATTTACATAGAGGTTTTTATATTTATATGAAAAAGAATATAAGGAACTTGTGTCAAAATCTAAAATAACAAATCATTAAATTTTAAAAAAAACTAACGATTTTTTAATTCAGAGACACACTCTTCGGCATGCCATTTTTTCTTGAAAAGCAGCGATTGTTGTTTCTATCAATAACTGAGCATTTCTAGATAAGTGTTCTCCTAAAGGATAGGCTGCATAAATGGTGTAAGGAATATTTAATTCAATTTGACTCGGTTGAATCAAATGAGTTTTGTTTGAACAAAACGTCATATAGTCAGGGATAAATCCCACGCTGTGGGTCATGCCGATTAACTGGGCGATGACTTCCCAACTGCAAATTTCCATTTCAGTTTTGAGTTCATATTCAAATTTTTTGAAGAATAGTTGCTTAATGAGATGGACTTCGGCTCGAGCTGGAGTAAAAATGCAGCTGGTAAAAGGTTGATTGAGAGGACGTGAACAAGATTGAAAAAAGCGAAAGGCACCTTTGTAAATCAGCTCAAGAGAAAAAGGTGATAAGTCATCATTATCAAGGACAAGGCCAAATTCAACATCTCCTTGTTTAATCCATTTTTTGATCAACCCTGTATGACCAAAGACAACTTTTGGCGTTACTAAAGGGGCTAACTTCTGAACTCTCATTAAGAGTTCAGGCAAAATGGATAATGCAAGGCTATGGGAGCATGCAAAAGATAATTCGCCTGTGTATTCATTCTTCGTTGTTTTTAAACGCAGCTTCAAATCTTCCACTTGCCGAAAAATGGTTCGGCTCCATTCAAATACAGCTTTTCCTTCAGGTGTGACTTTAATGGAATTGCGTTTATGGGTGAGAAGAGAAATGTCTAATGTTTTTTCTAGCTGGTTGATTCCTTGGCTAATGGCTGATTGCGTGACATGATTTTCGCGGGCTGCTTCTGTCACACTTTGCAATCGGACTGTGTCGTAAAAATATTTTAAAAAGAAGAGGTTCATATCATTTTAAGTTTTACTAATAGATACTCCAATTTTCATTAATTTTTCTTTTTTTAGAAAATGAAAAATACTTCCTTTGTCAGTCCTATTGAGGATGAATGATTAAACTTTAATGGATGAGAGGGAAGGATGAAAAAGCAGATGAAATGGTGTTGTTTATTATTAGGGTTAATAAGCGCGCATGTTTTAACAGCAGCTGAATTTGCCATGAATCAACTCAAACTTGTTGTAGATGGACTCAATATCGAGGGAGGAACTATTCCTCTTAAATATCTTAAATCGAACCAAATTTGGGCCAATTTATGCGTTATTCTTGACCGGCCATTTGAAGATGGGGTGGAATGGCAAGAGCTTACGCAATTTAATTGCTTTCCACTTAAAGAAGCTTCTATTCCAGATTATAATGAAGCCCAAGTGAATGTCGCTTATGCCAATATGATGTATTACTATATCATGCATAGCCATGAGTTGGCAAACAAGGGACATGAACAAACTGTCACAATACTCCTTCAAGTTCATCGAAATACATCAGGACCTCGTCATCTTGAGCTATTGGAGCACATTTTGTTGGAGTGTTATCCTGAGTTGGAAGGGATAAAACAGATCAAGCCTTCTATGTCTAAATATGAATTGTTCACTTATTTTTTTCCTAAATTGAATGTTGAAGTGGTATTTTGTTATGGGGCAAATCCTGAAAATTTAGGAGAGATGGGAAAGTATCAAGCAGTAGATGTGATTCTCTCATTTAGTTTGGTTGCTGGCATGCACCCTGTTTGGAAATCTGGTTCTTTGCTTATTCCTGAACAATTTATTCCTTTCTCTTTGGAAGATGTCATTTTTTCTCCGCGGAAACGATATTTTGTCGAAAATCATTAGATCTCTTGCATAACCTAATTTTGCAATTCCCAATTATAGATCCCAGCAATTAAATTAAACCTCAGACAAAACCGTTTTCTTCGATTTCTATAGCGATCAGCAATAATTTTAAATCGCTTCAGCAGACCTATGACATTTTCATTGATTACTCGTTCGCTGGATAACGCGGCATTTTTCTTTTTATCTTTTTGACTTAAAGGATTCCTCTTACTTTTTTTCTTAGGCATTTGTGTCTTAGCATGAAGTTTTTGCAATCCGAGATAGCCAGAGTCCGTCAATGCATTTATTTCTGGGTGAATATGTATTTTTGATTCTTTAAATAATCGAAAATCATGCCGTTTACCATTAGAAAAAGCTGTGCAAATGATCTTCCGACTTTTCTTATCCATTACAAGCTGAGTTTTTAATGTATGTCTCTTTTTCTTTCCCGAGTAGTAGCGTTTTTGTTTTTTTTAGGCCGTTCAATTGGTGTTTCTGTTGCATCAATTAAAATCACATCATATTCTACATCGCTTTTTAGCAAAGCCTTGCGACCAGGCAAGGCAAAATCAGGATGTTTGATTAGTACATCTTCTATCCAACGAATATTGCGATAGCAAGCGCTCTCTGAAATTTGATAAGATGCAGCAACATGAAAATACGTTCGATACTCTCTGATGTATTCCAGCGCCATCAATAATCTGTCTTCTATTATCAACTTGTTTGGCTTGCCGCCAATGTTCTTTTTTTTCTTCTCTGCCTCTTTTAAAATTTCTACCATTTTTTCAAAGGTTGCTCGTTTGATTCCTGTTAACCTGCGGAAATCTTCATCTTTAAATTTTTTCAAGTTTTCGTATCTCATGGCTAAAATCCTTTAAATTTTAGCCATTTTAACATTTATTCCAGGTTATGCAAGAGATCTATTTAAAAAAGGTCCTAGTAGACATGATTGCCGACCAAGATGAGCGATCCGTCAAAATCATGAATAAAAAATTTCGTTCTTTGAATGAGCATAAAAAACATTTACAAGCTCAAAAAATTAAATTAGAAGACTTTAAAGAGGGTATTCTTCTTCAAGTCAATGGGATGTTTAATCCCTCTCTTTTACCCTCTACGTTTAAATGCGAAGGAGAATTTCCAGTAAAAAGTGAGTGTCTTGGCCGGGAGGTCTGAAGGAACTGGTTGCCTGATTGTTCAAACATTGACTTCAATGGTTTGTTTGGACATGTATAAGTGAGCTCGCGATGAGAAAGAATGTGCCTTAATATTCATTCTAATTAATTTCTGCTCGCGCAATATGAGACTCTTCGACATCAAGCTCGTGTTCTAATTGCCGAAAAAGTTTATCGTCAATTTCTTGTTTTTCCCACATCGATAACAACTCGTTTCGTTGTGCCTGAAAGACTTTCAATCTTGCCAGCTCCAGCTTAGACATTTTCTTTAAGCTGGAGGTCGAAATTTCGAATACATAACGCTGTAAAGTAAAATAACTTGCAAGAAATTTAAATTCTTTATTACTAATGTTTTTTATCTTATACAAATGGTCAATTTTCCCTTCTGCAATTTCTACAAGGCGTTTTCTTGCTTGATGTACTTTATAATGATCAGCATGTTGATCCAGCTTCATCAGGTGTATTAGGTAAGGTAAAGTACTGCTTGGTAATAACAGAGTGATTAAAATGACAATAAAAGTCATAAAAATCACTTCATCTCTTCCTTCTATAGGCTGGCCATTTGGTAGGGTATATGGTAAAGCCAAAGCAGCTGTAAGAGAAACAATGCCACGCATTCCTGACCATCCAATGATGGCAGCTTCGCGTAAAATTTGCGGACATAGGTTACGCGTTTTGGGATGCGCTAGTGCTTTAAGATAAGCAATACCGCTCTTTGAATAAACCCAAAATAAGCGAATCACAATTAGTGCCAATGTAATGAAAAAAGCGTCAGCAGTATATAACATCATCTGTTTTGATGTCATTGTATTTATTACCTGTCTTAGTTGTAAGCCTATAAGGATGAATGCAAAACAATTTATTAGAATAATAAAAATATCCCAAAAAGCAAAACCGAGGATTCTTCTAAGAGAAGATTGGTGTTTGATCAAAATTCGCGAACCAATTAAGCCATTTACAACAACAGCTAAAACTCCAGATGTCTCCAAGTAATCAGCTAAAATATAAGTGATGTAAGGAATTATGAAAGAGAAAAGGACTCCAACAACAGGTTCTAAATACCTTCTTGAAAGATTATGAAAAACAAAACCTGAAATCAATCCTAAAGAGGTTCCTCCTAAAGTTATTTTTAAAAACTGCATACTTGCTTCACTAAAAGAAAATACCCCTGAGAGAATAGCCGCAACTGCTAGTTTATATAGGACCAAAGCGGAGGCATCATTAATCAAGCTCTCGCCTTCCAATATAGCCAAAAGACGTTGACTTAATGCAAAACGTCTCATGATGCTTGTTGTTGCTACAGAATCTGGAGGCGAAACAATTGCACCAAAAGCAAAAGCCAATGCCCAAGGCAATTCAGGAAATATCCATTTAAAAATGATACCAATAGCTAATGTCGTAAGAATGACAAGCCCTAAAGCTAAAGAGAAAATTTTTCTCCAATTTCTTTTAAATTCCCAAAAGGAGATCGAAAATGCCGCATAATATAAGATGGGAGGAAGAACAATAAAAAGAATTAAATGGGGATCGAAGGTAATCACTTTCAAACCTGGGATAAATCCAATAGCAGTTCCACCTAGCACAAGTGCAATTGGATAAGAGACATGAATTTTTTGAGCAATGCCGACTAAAATGACAGCAAGAAAAATTAGAATAATAAGTGTTTGAAAGATATCCATGAAATTTTGTTACTTGCCAGGGTGCTAGCATTTTGAAGACACGTTTTACTCATCTTTTATGGAAAAGTTAATTGGAAGCTATAAAAAAATAAATTTAATATCAATGATGATATTCACAGTCAATCAGCACATTGATGATGCCAAAGATGAGTCTTTTTAGGTACGGGGGGTGGGCCTTCGATAGAATTCATTTTCATCATATAGAAAATATCAAAGCTTAAGAGTTGTTTGTCAAAAGAATGGCTTTCATCCCAGCTTCGACAAAGGTAACTTGCATAATAAGGCAAGTAATAGTGTCCATAGTCTTCTAAGACAATATTCATCAAGAATGAACGCCAACGATCATTCTTGTAGGTTGCAGCAAGAGAAGGCGGTTTTTCCCAACTAACAGGTCGGCCGCCTGTAAAAAGATCTACTTTTGTCCCATCTCTTAAAGTAGCTGGAATCACATACCATCCGTCTAATTTAATAGGATAAGGTGCAAACATGTCCCATGTTTGGTCGATGGCTAATAAAGTCCCAATAGATTCTGGAGGGGGAGAAAGAGATGGCCAAGAAACTTGAAGCGTCGAAACATTCCATAAAAAAATATAAATAAGAAAGAAAGAGGCTAAACCATTGGAAATCCAACTAGCTTTCCAGGGAATAGAAAAATCATCAGGCTTTTTCAATACGCGGTTCCAAAACCAACCAGGAATAAAAACAAGCCAAGCAACAAAACACGTGTAAGGAAAGTGTGCAAGTTCTAGCGTCAGGTTCAAACCTAGTAAATGAAAAAGAGAAAACATAACAACTGTTGCAAATCTTAAGGGACCTGTCCAAATCGGAGAAAAAGCTAAAAAAGGTCCAAATGCTTCTAAATAAAAAGTTGCAAAAGTAAAAAATTTGAGGAGATCTGGGTAGTTAAGAAGGTAAAGTCCTAAGGGAGTGGAATATTGCTCAATGCTTAATGCATACCAAACAGCTGTTCCGTCTTTTGTCCAGCTATCATCCATTTTTAATAAAGCAGAAAACCAATACATGAAGCAGATCTGCAGCAAAAGTGCAAGGCTACCTACTGAAAGAATTTGCTTAGCAGGTGGAGGATGATCGCTCAAATGTTGATCAACTGACCAATAAGCGCCTAAGGGAAGAAACATGGACCAAAATAATAACATTTTTAACAGAATGTCTCCCCCTTGATTAATGATGGGATTGCGCAACTGCAGGGAGACGATAAAAAACCAAGTAAGGACAGTTGCCCAGCGTGTCTTATAGCCAACAAGAAGAGCGATAGTAAAAATGATGGTTAAAATAAATAGCACTAATTGGACTTGCCATGTCCCGCTAATTAAATTGATTGAGAGACTCCAAGGATAAAGCATATCAACTAAAAAACTGCGGGGAGCAATTCCTTCATCGGAATAGTGAGCTTTGAGATCTTGCAACCTGATGAAAAGATCCCCCAGAATGACAAGAGCGAGTCCTATGCGAAAAAGAGCTAGAGATCGAATATCAATTCCAAAAAGCTCGCTTAACTTTGATTTCCATGTCTGCATAGGTCAATCATGTGTGTTGTTTACAGAATAAAAATTCCTAGGAAGTGTTTTCGAAATGACAGCATCCTAGTTTCAATTAAAATTTTGACGATACTTAATCTTATAAAAGGATTTTATTTTTCTTATCTGCTAAAAAGTGATAGAAATTGTATTTAATCTGCTTTTGAATACATCGAATGATGAACTATTCATCTAAGTTAAAACAGAAGAATGTTTATTAAGTATTTAAAGATAAGAAATTTATTAAAAATTACATCGTAACCATTATACCGAAGAGAACTCAAAAATTGGAATTTGGGAGCTTTCACACTAGCCGAAATTTCATTTTTTGAATTCTCTTCGGTATAATTCAACCCCACTGTGTTATCATGAAAATTGCTCTGCTATTTTTAACACGACAAGAGTTGAATCATCCACGTGTTTGGCAAAAAATGCTTGAAGAAACAGAAGATCAATTCAATGTTTATATTCATTCAAAAGAACCATTGAAAGATCCTTTTTTTAAGAAATATCGGATTTCGACCATTGTTCCAACTTCCTATTTAGCACATGGTCAAGCTTGGCAAGTTTTGATAAGAGAAGCTTTAAAAAATGACGAGAACATAAAATTTATTTATTTATCTGAATCATGCATGCCTCTTTATCATTTAACAGATTTGTATCATTACTTGATTCATGATCCTAATAGTTTTATGCGTTATAGCGCTCCTTGGTGGCCTAGAGATAGCGAAAGGGAAGTGACAGAAATTCCCCTTGAACATCGTTGGGGAAATGCTGAGTGGATTATTTTAAATCGAAGACATGCAAATTTGATAGCAAAAGATCAAGAGATTCTTCCTCTAACATCTCAACATATAAACAGTGATCACGAAGCTTACCCCTCTTCCCTTTTTAGTATAAAAGGATGTCTTCATGAAGTGGTGTATAGACTGACTACTTATGCTAATTTTAGTGTGCCCGAAGGGCCACCTCCTTATCATTTTCGCGATAACAGTCCAGTGGAACAAAGTTATATTGAAAATGCCAAAAGAGGTGGATGCCTCTTTGCTCGAAAATTTACTCCAGAATTTCCATCACAACATTTCATTCAACTAGCATCTGAGCGTTTAATGGTACCTCCTTCTGCTCTGATTTCTGATGCTTTTCAATTAAATGAACAATTAGAAGATAAAATGAATCGTTTGCAAGCCCAAGAGGAATTATCTCAAGCAAATGCTTGTGCATTGCTTCCGATGTTATTAAATGAAGGATTTTTTGAAGTAGGCTATGGAATTGGTATTGGTAGCGGCTTGCATATGGAAAGGCTACTTCAATCGACTTATCTGGAAAAGTTTTTTGGAGTCGATGAGTATAAGCGAGGAACTTATCAAGGAATTGCATTTGAGACAGAGGAAGAAAATAAACTTTATGAATATATTCAAAAACGAATAGAATTTTTAGGATTAAATGCAGAGTTAATCAGAGCCTCCTCGTTAGACGTTGCAAAACATATTTCAGATCAATCAATTGATGTGATTTTCTTTAACGCTGAACAGGATGATACACCTATTCAGGAAAATTTAGCAGCATGGTTTCCAAAACTAAGAGCAGGAGGCATTATAGCTGGATATCAAACATCTGCTTTTTATCCTCATCTTCAATCTGAAATTCATCAATTTTTTTCTGATAAGAAGCTGACTGTTCATCAAGAAATTGTTGAGCCTCGCTTTTGGTGGGTAGAACTTCAGAGGTAGCATTTCTTATATGTTTGTACTTGATTCATTTAATATTATTTTCCATCATTCTAGGGTGCTAGCATGTTGAAGACACGCCTTGATTTTTTAGAGGACTCTATGCTCTTGCAAAGTCCCCCTGCAAATTTTTCACTAAAAGCTGCTGAAGTAGCGGCTATTTTGCCTTTTATCAGTCATAAAATTCTATTATTACAACGCTTGCCAACCCACCCTCAAGCCAACTTATGGTGTTCTCCAGGAGGTAAGTTGAATAAAGGTGAAAAACCTATTGAAGCTGCTGTTCGCGAATTAGAAGAAGAAACAGGAATTCTCATTCATCCGAATGCTTTAATTGATTTAGGAAAATTTTATGTTTGTTACCCGAATGGGGACTTTATTGTTAACCTTTTTAAAGTTCAATTAGATGAGAATGATGTCACTATCCAAATTAAAAATACTGAGCATCAGGCTTATTGCCTCTGCTCGTTAAAAGAAGCGAAACTCCTTTCTTTGACACCTGGTTTAAATGAATATTTTGACCTTGTCATGCATGCAGCAAAAGATCGCCAATTGGTCAACATTAACGTTAACGCAATATTGATCGATTGGTGATTTATTGACGACGGAGTTTGGTCATAAAATGTGTCTCTAAATGGCTAAACATTTGATTTAAGGGAGCCTAAAATCTCAGCTTAAAGCAAACGTTTAGCCATTTAGAGACACATTTTATGACCCAAATTGGCTAGCTTGCAAGCTAGCCGAGCAGGCAACAAAACTTAAAACGCAGATTAAATGGGAAAATAAAAAACTTTTAAATAATTTGTTTTTAATTTAATGTATAAGTTTTGTTTTTTTTATAGATCGTAAATCTATTGGTTTATTAAAATAGTAGTTTTTTATTTCTTAAACAGAGGTGTTATGGCAATTAATTTTACTGCTTTAAAAAACAATTTTTATGATTTAACTGTAGGAACTATCCTAGTAGGGGGAAGTCTTGCCATTGGGTATAAGATTTATAAAGAAGGCGCGATAGGATTTGCTGCTAAAGTCATTAAGGATAAAGAGATATTAACATTAATTGCTTGTGGTTCTATGTATACTGTGGATAACGCTTTCGCTATAAACGGTTGGTTCAGAAATGATGAAAACAAAAAAACACTCGTAACGGTTTCAATGAGCTTGATTCCTGTTTTATCTTTGGCCGCTGCTGTAGCCGCAGGTTATCGATTACCTGCTTATTTGCTGACAGCTCTTTCAGTATTAGTTGTCGTTGATGCAGGAGTTTTAGGGATTGGCGAAAGTGTAAAAGGATTAAAGGGAATCGCCAATACTCTTTTAGGAAGAAATCAACAAGTGCAAGAAGGATAAAATCTTTGTTATCTGCTCTAAAAACCTGTTAAATCACTTCTAATGGTTTAAGTTTGATTTCTTTAACAGGCTCTAAGTCGCTTCAACAAATCGTTGAAGCGCTAAATAGATTCCAGTTATTTAATTTTTACACTTTTCCACCTTTCATCTGTTAGAGCTGTCAGCACATGGTCTTCCCAGCGATGGTTAATGAAAAGGTAGTCTTTTGCATATCCTTCAATCACAAATCCTAATCGCTCCAGAAGTTTTGCGCTTCTTAGATTAGTGGGCATGTAATTAGCCATGATACGATGTAAATGAAGATCTTCGAAGATAGATTGAATGGCTCGTTGCAAAGCTTCAAACATGAGTCCTTGACCTTCATATTCCCGATCAATTTTATAGCCTAAGTAGCAAGCTTGAAAAGGACCATAGACAATTTGCGTAAAATTACATAAGCCAATAAGATGATCGAGGCTTTCTTTTTTAAAAAGCAGGAATCGCGCAGCTTGATTTTCTTCACATTCTTTTTTCCACATTTCAAGCCGCTCTTGGTAAGTTTTCTTTAAAGGATCTAAAGAGGTCGATTCCCAAGGCGCCCAATAACTTTGATTTCGTTCTTCAAGTGCTTGTAAAATTGTTTCATCTCCTTGTTGAGGAAAACGCATGACTAAACGAGGAGTAAAAAGTGGTGTAGAAAACATTTTATCAGCCTTTTATCTGTTAGTTGAGTTTACGGATCCACTTTGCTCCTCTTCCCTTCCCTTCTGGAATAATCACTCCTTCATCTCTCAGTTGTCTAAGGACTAAACGGACTGTATCACGACTGACGGAGGGGCAAGCTCGCTCAATATCTGAAATGGCAAAGGGACCAATCATCGTTTCGATTGTTTTGCGAATATGATAGGCTTTATGTCCTTTTCCTGTGGTGATAGTTCCAACACGTACTTCAAATTCTTTATAAGCACGGAGAACAACGCCCCAAAAATAGGTCATCCAAGGCATGATGTTATGCCGACTTTTATGCCATCCTTGAGAACTCATTTCTAACGTTTTGTAATAGCTTTCTTTGGATTCTTCGAAAATACGTTCTAAACTAATATAGCGTCCAACTTGATAATCAAAATGATAAAGCAGGAGAAGGGTTAAAAGACGAGCTGTCCGGCCATTTCCATCTTGAAATGGATGAACACAAAGAAAATCTAAAATAACCGCAGGAATAATAATTAAAGGCTCTTGTTTCCACTCATACAGGCTTTTTTCATACTGTTTAATGAGATTTTCCATTGCATGTGGGGTTTCGAAAGCTGTTGAAGGGACAAATCTTACTCGTTTTTTCCCATCAGGATGTATTTCTGTGATTTCATTATCTGCAATTTTCCATTGCCCTCCAGAAGTTGGTTGATAACGATAAAGCCAAGAATGTAACTGTAAAATAACATTGATAGAAAAAGGCATATGCTTGGCTGATTGATGAATTAAATTAAGAGCATCTCGATAGCCTGCAATTTCTTGCTCAGAACGGTCTATCGGAGCTGTATTCTTGACCACCAAATCTGCAATGCGATGATGGGGCGCGACAATTCCTTCTAACCGGTTAGAAGATTCACTAGACTCAATGATGGAAACTTGCTGGAGACCTTTGAGGATTTCTGGAGATTGCTTAAAATAAAGCTCTTGCTTGCCTTGATATTCACCGATCGTGCGCAAAGTCGACACATGCTCGGATGCAAAAGAAAGTGATTGTAAATACTCCTTCGTTAAAGATGTCATAAAATGATGACCTAAATAGGGGGATTTAAAGATTAAATAGGGTAAAACGTTAGGTAAATTACCCTATTTTATTCTTTTTAATCCACTTTTTTAGTGATTATTTAAAATTTTTTTATAAGTTAATCAATTTAAAAGACCTACTTAAGAGGGAGAGGTTGACTGGCTAATTTGAGTCCAACAATTCCTATTATAATAAGCATAATGCAAAATAAGCGAAGGGGATCGCTTGATTCATGAAAAAGTAGTATGCCAATTAAAGCAACTCCTACAGCGCCAATTCCTGTCCAAACGGCATATGCGGTTCCTAGAGGAATCGACTTAAGTGCTAATGATAGGAGAAAAAAGCTAATGACCATGGTTGAAGCCGTAAGAAGGCTAGGCCAGAATTTTGTAAAACCATCTGTATATTTTAGTCCTATGGCCCAGCATACTTCCATTATACCTGCCAAGATCAGCCAAAACCATTCCATATTATTTCTCGACTCATTGCTTTGTCTGTCTTCATTTTGAATACACCTACCATAAGAGAATGAAGGTTAAATAAACAGTTTTTCAAATCAATCATGGAATATATTAACGTGAGTCGTGCATGAATTGATTACGATTATTTCTGTAAATGAATTATATAGATAAAGACATCGTCCCCTGTCATTATAAAATTCATTTTTTTGAAGCGAGTAAATCATGACGCCTCCTGAAGCTTATAGTTTTAATCTTAAGGTTGTGGCTATTTTAACCTTTGGCTTTGCTTTAGGAAGTATTTTTGGCTACATTGCTCAACGGATCAAGCTTTCTCCTATTTTAGGATATTTGCTTGCGGGTTATATGATAGGACCTTTTTCTCCTGGGTTTGTTGCCGATTTAGAGCTTGCGGAACAATTAGCTGAAGTAGGCGTTGTTCTTATGATGTTTGGAGTTGGGCTTCATTTCAGATGGCAAGATTTATTTGCAGTGAAAAAAATTGCAGTTCCTGGAGCAATTGGTCAAACGCTAGTTGCTGCAGCAGCAGCAACAATGATGATTTATCAGATTGGAGGTTCTTGGCAAGTAGGAGCCATCATGGGACTAGCAATTGGAGTTGCGAGTACAGTCGTTCTTGTGCGAGAACTTTCTGAGCATCAGCTTCTCAATACATTGCAAGGTCATATAGCGGTGGGATGGTTAATTGTAGAAGATATTTTGACGGTTGCTTTTTTGATTTTACTGCCTACCTTTGCGAAATTTTTGAATGGGGGTGCGATTTCCATGTCAGAGATTGCCGTATCCATGGCATCTCTTTTATTGAAATTTATACTGTTAGCAGCGCTAATGTTCACGATTGGGCGTAAGGTTGTTTCTTATGCTCTTTTAAAAATCGCTCGAACACGTTCTGAAGAGCTTTTTACAGTGACCACTTTAGCCTTAATCTTTGTTATTGCGACTGGTTCTTCTTTTCTATTTGGCACCTCAATAGCCTTAGGTTCTTTTCTTGCAGGAATGGTCATTGGACAAACACAGGTTCGTCACCAAGCATCTGCTTATGCTTCACCCTTGAAAGATGTGTTTGTTGTGATCTTTTTTCTTTCTGTTGGCATGTTATTTAATCCACTTGCCATTGTGGATAATTTTCCTTTGTTTATCACTGTTTTAGCTATTATTCTTATTCTTAAGCCTTTGACTGCATTCTTTATTGTAAAAGTTTTGCGTTATCCCATTTATATTGCTTTTACCATTGCTATTGCACTAGCGCAAATTGGAGAATTTTCATTTATTTTGGCAGAAGAAGCTTTGAAATTTAATGTTTTTACAGATGAGGCTTATGATATTATTGTGGCATGTGCTTTAATTTCGATTGCATTAAATCCTTTACTTTTTACGGCGCTCAATTATTTGAAGCCTTATACAAAAGAAAAAGAATCCTCAAACATACAACGTACAATCAGTGATAAGCCTAAATCAGGTGTTAAGGCTTTGGTCATTGGTTTTGGTGTTATTGGAAGAACTGCTGTCAAAACTTTAGAGCATCTTGGATATAGACCTGTGATTATTGATCGAAATGTCGATACCATTATTGAACTAATTGAAGAGCAGCGTGAGGCGGTCTATGGGGATGCTTCTTTTCCTAAAATGCTAGAGATGGCAAAAGTTGAATCGGCAAGTCTACTTGTGATTACGATTCCTGATTTAATCGCAACTTTAAACATTATCAAATATGCAAGAGAAATTCACCCTAGAATTATCATTATTGCACGTGCCCGCCATGTAGAAGAGCAATATACTTTGATGGAAGCGGGTGCAAAATTTGTTTGTTGTGATGATGAAGAAGTCAGTCAAGCTTTCAGCCGAGCTTTATCTCGTTTTGAATTACCTTTGTCTCTTTATCGAACGACTTAGTAATTATTTTTTGCGGCTAGCGACAACGGCTTTAGCTTGCTCGCCATAATAGCTGAAACGGCGATAAGGGCCGAATCCAGGAAGAATGATGGGACTACATTTTAAAACATCCATTTGTGTATTTTCATAAGCAATTCTAGCGGCGCACTTATCTTTGCTTAACACACTTTCTGAGAAACGTTTTTTTAGTTTGTGAAGAACTTTGGGTTGTTTTTTAAGTTTAGGATGATTTTCTAATTCCTCATGGATAAAAAGAACGGCTGTTCGTCCAGCAACCAGTCCAGTTCGATCTTTAGCACCAAAGCATCCCATAGAAAAAACTAATTCTAATTTTAAAATTGCCACGCTGAAACTCTCTGCTAACGAATAATTAGATTTGCTTTTTTTTAAATTTTTTTGAACTGTTAGTAATAACTGCAAGCCACTTTGAAAACTTTGCTTGCTGGGATGTTCTTGAGCTTTTTGGTGAGCAATTTTAATCAATTCAGGCATGCTCTTCTGATTAATCAATTGTTGTAGTCCATCATTTTTTGTATGGCCTTGAACACTGATATTAATAAAGTGTGTACGAAGAGTGGTCCATCTCACATTTCCTAAAGGGTTTTTTAAAAGCTGATTTACATGAATATTGCCATCAGAATCGATGCAAGGACCTTTTCCATCAAAAAAAATCGTTTTGCCATTAAATTCTGAAAAAATTTCATGCATGTCCATGATTTGATTAAACTCATCATGAACCCATCCAATATCAGTTCTGATATCATTTAATTTAGGGTTTAATAATCCCAAGTGAATGAGGTCGAATGTAGAGAGTGGATTTAATACAGGCTGGCTTGGATCATCTGAAAAGATTTTCAAATTCTTTTCAATCTGCCCTTGAATTAATTGAAGCATTTGGCAGCTTAGAGTATGTCGCCTTTCTTGAATAGTGGTTTGGATATGATAGGGGTCTAGCTGAGACAATGCATAGTTATAAGCATTGAGCATTGCATAGTTTTTCTTAAAGTCCTTACTCAAATGTTGAAATTTTTCTTTCAGTTGGGTAATTTTTTTGTCTAAGGAGGGTCTGTTATTAGCCAATTCTTTGAGTTCTTTTAAATTGGTAAGACCATTCTTTTGATCAGTGATGACACCTAGGCGAAAAAATCCAATTTTCTGATGAGATGTTCTGCATTGATGATAGCGAAAGTTAACTGGAGCTGCTGTGCAAATTTCATTAATTAATTTTGCATAATTATTGGTTTGGCCAATAATTTTCTCTAACTCTTTTCTAAAGAAATTTGTTCCAATGAAATCACCAGCAAGATGTTTAGAAGATTCTAAGGATTTTTTGCATAAATCAATCTCTGTTTTAATGTACCGCCTTTTTGTCAAAAGTTCACGACAAGGACTTTGCTGAAATTGCCGATTTAATTCGCTAGCATTTTGCTCTAGCATTTCGATTTGTCTATTCAGAATCTCCTTTAAGCTCTCGATAGCATTTTGCCTTTCAACGATTTCTTCGCCATATTCAGTTTCGTTGTCTTGAAATTTGGAGGAGAGGCTGTGTTTAGCATTCTGTGTTTTTACTTTTCGAGGCGATAGAGAATTTTGGCGGGTGGGCTGTAGAAGACTCCAAGAGGAAAAGAGTTCAGACGGAATAGGGGAAAGAGCAAATAATAAAAATGCAAAATTTTTATAAGATAATTTCTGGAGAATGCTAGAGTCCAAATCGCAAGAAGGAATTTTGCCTTGATAGCGTTGATAATAAGGATGGGGAATGATTTCTTGATTTTGGGATAGATTTAACGTCAGAAGAGACTGATTTTGATCGATTTCCACGTTATCTGCAGAGTCAACTGCAGTTTCAAATTCATCTTCTTCATTTTGACTGACTTCATCTGCATGAGAATCTAAAACTTCAGATAGATCAAGTTCATCTTGTTTTGTTTTATCAGTGGAAAGATGGACATCTTCACTCTGTTTGTCTTTCTTGTGTTCTGTCTCGTCAGCAGCAGGCATATCCTTGGTGTCATCTTCGATGTGTTGATCATCATGAGGAAGGTAAAGATCTTCTATTGGATTGTCTTTCTTATGCTCTGTCTCGTCAGCAGCAGGCGTATCCTTGGTGTCATCTTCGATGTGTTGATCATCATGAGCAAGGTAAAGATCTTCTATTGAATTGTCTTTCTTATGCTCTGTCTCTTCAATAAGAAAAATTTCTTCAGCAGGATTTTTTTCATTTAGCTCTTCTTCATCGTTCGGAAGCTTTAAAATTTCATTTTGAGGAAGATTAAATTCTTGTGAACTAGGCAAGTGTGATTTTTTATTCTGTTGATCAACCAAAGGTTGCGAATCTAGTGGACTTAAAGAATTCAAATTGTCTACTAAACGACTCGAAGGATTATTCAATGTTAATCCTAAAGCTCTGGAAGCTACACAAGTGGTGGTAGAAAATTTTTTATCAGCAAGAGCCCATACTGTTGCATAAAAGGCAAAGATAGTAAAAGAAAGCGATAAAGAGGCGCCGACCCAAAGACAGAAAATGACGCTAGCGATTTGAATTGTTTTTACAACTGTAGGATGTTGCTCGGTCCAATTTAATAAGTTTCTAAAACTGAATTGTTGCGGTTGAATAAAACCTTGTTCTGCAAGGATACTTTGATAAAAATTACGATTAATATTCATATTTAATAAATGGATATTGCAGAAACTTTGAGAAATAGGACGTTTAATCGTTGTCCGCGACTAGTAAAACTAAGAATGCTGAGCATAAATCACAATTTTTTCATAGGGATGATAGACATAGCCATCTGATTGAACTGGAGCAGTATCAAGAGAGTGATTTCCAATTTCCTCTAAAAACTCTTGATGCAAAGGCTTTGGTAAAAAAAGTAAAAGAGGAAGCCATCCCTTGACGTAATCTTCAAATCCTTTTTTGCCCACAAATTTAGTCACGTGAGAAGTTGTTTCAATATGAATGATGTTTAAACCTACTTCAGCAAATAAAGATTGATATTGGATTTCATCAAGAAAAAGATAGGGTTTAGGATCTTTTACAAAAAAATTCTTCCATTTTTTCTTTTGCGCTACCGTATCAATAGGATCCCAAAATGTTGCACAACGTGGAAAGGTCACAAACATAGCTTTTCCTTGTGGCTTAAGATACTTCTTAACCTTTTGAAGAGCTAATTTTTGGTCTTTAATCCAATGCAAGCAACTAAAGGAAGTGATAAGATCAAAAGTCAAATTTAACTTAAGAGAACAAGCATCTTGAATTTCAAAGCTTAGATTGGAATGTGTTGTTTTAGGAAAAGATTCTTGAGCAAGAGTAATCATAGCAGGTGATTTATCTACACCTATAATTTGGCCCTGAGGAATACGTGTGGCAATTTCTGCTGTAATTTTCCCATCTCCACAACCAATGTCTAAAATAGATTCGCATCCGGTAAATAGATAATCTTGTAAAGGAGTTTGAGCCAATTTATATTGAACTTCAGAATGCTTTTTATAATGATGAGCATCTAAATCTATTTCAAAATTCTCATTTTGAGTCATATGATTACTGTCCTTCCAGATTTCAAAAAAATGTCTCGAAAGTTAAATATTTCAGTCAAGTCAGTCTAATCCTTTGTTTATTGTTTGAAAGAGACTCTTTCAATTACTTAGAACAAAAAAGGGAATAAAAATAACATAAAGTGTCTTTTTTTGACTTCAATTAAAATTACTCTTTGTCAATTTTGAGGGACAAAGAAATAGGCTAAATAACGACGCTGCCCCCAGGCTTGCATAAATTCTTCCCATGGATAAGCGATGGATGTTTGTCCATCTAAAGGAAAGGCAGGATCCATGCATATCACTTGATGCTGCAACGCATCATATCCTTTAATGACCATTAAATGGCCGGAAGAGTAAGGTAAAAGGCTACCTGTAAGCTGTCCTTTAACGCTGACAACAATTGGGATGTTTTGGGCTAAATAAACTTGAATGATTTCAAATCCAGTTGCACGTGCATAAAAACATTGCCATTGAGATCCTAATTCTACAAAAGCTTGGGCAATGTTAAAGGACCAATTTCCATAAATATCAAATCCTGCGTCATAAACGTCCTGAGCAAAATCCAAAGGATTTAAAAAATTTTTATTTAACAGATAGCGAATCACAGCAGTTGTCGAAGTGGGTGAACAAAGGCTTTTTGATCGAGGGTGACTCAAGGATAGTTGGGATAATCCGGGGACAGGTAAATGAGTTGAAAAAGGAAGTGGCCTTTGCAAACTTGGTTCAAATAATTTTAAGTGACAAGCACAGGCAAAAAGAGAGTGAAAACCTTTCAAATTTGCCCCATGACAAGCTTCGATGCGAAGTCGAAATCCTGTTGCAATTTCGCCATCATAAACTTCAATCTGGTCTTGATAAGAATGAATGGGTGCCGCTGAAGTTTTATCTTGAAAACTATATTGATGTTGAGATCCCCAAATCGCATATAAAAGCCAAGGCGACCATTGGTTTCGATAATAAAGACTGCTTAAAATCACATAATGACCTTTTAAAGGCCGTTCTGCATTCCAAGAGACAAGAAGTTCGTCAAAAGCAGGAACTTGCCACATTGTCCAAGTATAGCTCTTTTGTTCTGCTAAAATAGAAGCGGGTAGCAAATGGAAGTTGACGAAAGGCACACACGTTGTCTCTAAAGTTGAGGTAGCCATCATTAGTTTAATGTTGTGTAAGTCACTTAAAATTGGAAAGTAAAAGCATTTATAAAAGATTTTGACCTTTTGTCAAGCTTTATAATTTAGTGAAAGAAATATAAAGCTACTTAAATTCAAAATTTGGATGATTAATCTTTAAGGAATTATCAGAATAAAATTAATTTTAAGGTGAATTTAATTGCTAAATTAAATAAGTGTATGCTATATCTTAGTTTTAATTTCATTTAATGAGAATTTTGAATTATGGTTGCTAAGTTTTCCGTGTCCTCTTCCTTTCTTTCCTCCCGCTCCGCACCCAAGGGTGCACTATAATGAGATTTTTTAATTCCAATTTTTAGAAATTTCCGTTTTAATAGCCTCCTTTAATTAGTGGAGACTAGATAGCAAAGGTCAAAACCCTTTCAAGGATGGTTGGTTTAATAATTAAGACAACATCTCTAAATAATGATTGATAAATTTATAGGAACAAATGACATGGATATAAGCTTTAAAACTTTTCTTATTAGTTTCAATGAAGCTTTTACTTTTTATTTTGTGTTCCCGGCGATTGTGTTGTTAGGAATTTATTTAACGATACGTTTGCGCTGTGTACAAATCTCTAAGTTGAAAATGAGTTTTTCCTGTCTTTTAAGAAAAGAGAGTCAAAGCCAAGGAAATATTAGCCATTATCAAGCCATTGCTTCTGTTCTGGCAGGTAATTTTGGTACAGGAAATATTTCTGGAATGGCAATTGCGATTTCGACAGGAGGACCTGGGGCGTTAGTTTGGATGTGGATCATGGCTTTCTTGGGGGCATCGATTCAATATGCGAGTTGTATCTTAGGGGTAAAATATCGTCAACAAAATGCAGAAGGTGAATATGTTGGCGGACCTATGTATTATTTGCGCGATGGTTTAGGCTATAGAAAGTTAGGAACATTATTTGCGATTTTTACAATTGTGGGAGCTTTAACAGTTGGAAATTTTGCTCAAATTAATTCTGTTACTCTTCCTTTACAAACATTAGGCTTACCTCCTTTATTTTGTGGAATTGTATTAGCCGTTCTTGTTGGAGCTGTCTTATTAGGTGGTATTCAACGTGTAGCTAAGCTTGCTTCTTTTGTTGTTCCTGTTAAAGCTTTTTTATACTTAGGAACGGCTTTAACCATCTTAATGATGCACTCCGATCAAGTTTTACCCGCTTTCAAATTGATGCTAAATGCTGCCATCGATCCTCAATCCGTTCTTGGCGGTGTATTAGGGTTTAGTGCGGTGAAAGCAATTACTGCAGGTTTTGATCGAGGTCTTTTTGCAACTGATGCTGGGACAGGAATTGTGCCTATTCTTCAGTCTAGTGCACGCACAACCAATCCTGTTATTGATGGTGTTGTCACTCTAGTCGCTCCTTTTCTTGTGATGATTGTTTGTACGACGACCGGACTTGTTTTACTTGTTACAGGCGTTTGGCAAGATCCTAGTTTGCAAAGCACTAATATGGTAACGAAAGCCTTTCATGAAGGATTGGGACATTCTATAGGATTCTATGTTGTTGTGATTGCTCTTGTATTGTTTGCTTATACAACGATATTAGCCTGGGCATGTTGTGCAGAAAAGGCAATTGATTTTCTGTGGGGAACTAAGTATGTCAATCGTTTTAAATATCTTTACGTTCTTTTAGTTCCAATGGGAACATTAATCCACGTGGATTTGATTTGGCGTCTGGCTGATATTTCTATCTCTTTAATGTTAATGACGAATTTAATTGGAGTCATAGGCCTTTCTAAACAAGTGATTGGAGAAAGCCGAGAGTTTTTCTTAAAAGATTTAGAGTTAGAGACTGCCCAATCATAAAATTTCTTGATCAAAAAAATGGATAAATTCAATTATAGAGTTTATCCATTTTTGAGCCCGCCTTTAGATTTATGCTTAAAGCCTGTTTGTTTCTAAATTCTTTTTAAAAATAAATTCTAATACAACACGTTCATATATTTTTCCGTGCATATGACTTGTTGAATGCTTTTCGTTAGCTTGAACAAGAATAAAAAGAGAAGAAAATTCTTTTATCACATCTTGTTGAGAATATAAAACTGAAGGAATGGATGTGTAGGGATCTGTAACAATAGTATGCGTCTGGCTCCGATCATTTCTTAAAGAGCCATAAAATCCATCCTGATAGGAAGCTAAAGTCAAAAGAAAAAAGCCTTCATTTTTTAATACTCGATAAAGTTCATGTCGGTAAGAAGACCTTAAAATGGGATCCACTTGATGTTTGTAGCAAAAATTATCGATAGCAGCATCAAAAGAGTTTGCTGGATAAGGTAAAGGGTCTGTAACAGATTGACAATGAGGATGAATAATGAGTTTTTCTTTTTGAGCAATTTCACGTATATGAGTAATATTCTCCTCTAAAAAATCGATGCAATCTACTTCAAAGCCTTGCTGGGCTAAATAAAGTGTATTGCGTCCTTTTCCACATCCCATGTCAAGAATTCTGCCGGAATTTTGATGCGCTTTCTTTAAAAACTCATAAAAGGAGTAGACAGCGTGGCTAGGTTCCAGTTTATAAGAAGAAGGAATGCCAGCCTTAAGATATTCTTGTTTCCAAAAATTTTGCATATTCGTGCTAAGTTTACTTTAGGGGGGTTAAAATGAATCGATTGATTCAAAGTCATTTATTAGCTTGTCTCATGATTGTAAAATTTTTTAGTTTGACGCATGAGCTTGTTGCTGCTGATAAAGTCTCAGGAGTTGATGAGCTACAGCCTCCTATCGCACGCAAAGTTTTAACAAAAACAGAATTATTTGGCGATGAACATCAAGACGAGTATCATTGGCTTTGCCAGCGGGATAACCCAGAGGTGTTAGCCTATTTACAGGCTTGGAATGCTTATTCGATAGTAAAGATGAAATCGACAGAAGCTCTGCAAAAGCAGTTATATCGAGAACTAGAAAAAATTATTGATTGGGAAGGAAATTCAGCTCCTTATCGAGTGGGCAATTATTTCTATTATGAAAGACAAAAAAAGAAGCAAAATTTTCCTTTATTTTGTCGCCGTTTAATTCAAAATAAAATTGAAGAAATTCTTCTCGATCAAAATCTCTTAGCAGAGAATAAACCTTATTTTAAGCTTATCAATGCTGTTCCTAGTCCGGATGGAAAGTATTTAGCTTTTGCTATTGATGAATTAGGAACTCAATACGCTGTCATGTATTTTAAAAATTGTGAAACGGGGAAATGGCTGATTGAAAACATTCCTCATGTGACAGGAGAAATTGTATGGTCATCAGATAGTCAGGGAATCTGGTATGTCGCTGTAGATAACTCTTTTCGTGAAAATCGCGTTTTATATCATCGTTTGAAAACAGATCCTTTAGAAGATCGTGTCATTTTAGAAGAACCAGACTCTCTTTATACGCTAGGGATAGTCCCTTCGGCTGATGGACGTTTTGTTTTCTTATACGATAAAAGTATTAATACCTCGCAGGTCTACTATGTGAAAATAGATTGTCCAGAGCGAAAACCCGTCTTAATCTTTCCTAAAACAAAAGGAGTTTTTTATAAAGTAGAAGCCTATCAAGATCGCTTTTATTTGATTGCGAGAGAAGATCAAGTCGATCAGCTTTATGTGTCTGACATATGCAATCCAAGGGAATGGAGTTCTTTAGATTTACATCATCAAGCACAAGCGATTCATCAAATCATTCCTTTTAAAAATTTTCTAGTCATTGAAATCCTATCTCAAGGACTCAAAAAAATTGAAATATGGGATTTTGTTCACGCTACTATCGATTATTTGGAATTTCCGGATATTGCTTATGCCCTTCAGATTCCACCCATTCAAGATTATGATTCTAATCTCTTTATTTTTACGTATGCTTCTCCCATCCAACCTCCGATCACTTATGCTTATCATCTGCAAACAAAAGAAAAAAAAGTGTTGCGCAAGTTTCATTTTAAAGGCTTTCGTCCACATCAATACCATGTAGAACGCATTCATGTTAAAGCTCCTGATGGCACGTTTGTGCCTCTTTCTTTGTTTCACAAAAAAGAAGCTAGGCAAGCTGGAACAGCACCCGTCCTGTTGTTGGGATATGGAGCTTACGGCATTCCATATGAATGCGGATTTTTTTCTCATTTATTGCCTTTGATTAATAGAGGATTTATTCTTGCTATTGCACATGTCAGAGGAGGTGGAGAATATGGTCCTCCATGGTATAATCAAGGCCGCTGGCAGCAAAAAAAGAATACTTTTCATGATTTTATTGCTTGCGCTGAATACTTAATTCACCATGGTTATACGACACCGCAGCAACTTGTGATTGAAGGACGCAGTGCAGGAGGGCTTTTGATGGGAGTTGTTGCAAATTGGCGGCCTGAGTTGTTCAAAGCTGTCGTTGCGGAAGTTCCTTTTGTCGATGCTATCAATACTCTTTTAGATGCTAGCATTCCATTAACAATTCAAGAAGAGGAAGAGTGGGGAACTCCTTTGAAACAAGAGGACTATGCTTATATTAAGTCATACTCACCTTATGATAATGTGAGGAGAATGAATTATCCTAGCTTTCTCATTACGGGAGGATTTTATGACGCACAAGTTGCTTATTGGGAACCTGCAAAATGGGCAGCCAAATTATTGGATCATAAAACAAATGATGCACTTCTTTTGTTCAAGGTAAATTTAACTGGAGGACACCTCAGATCAAGCCGACGAACAGAAAATTGGAAGGAATTAGCTTTTAAATATGCCTTTATTTTATCGCAAGTTGGCATCTCTCACTAAATACTTTTGCGACAACGATTTGCTGCTAAATGGGCTTGACGAATAGGTTCAGGAAAACGATAGCGAGTGATACATTCTAATACAACATTCACTGCGCTTTCTAATGAAATACGATGACCTGTAGAAATAATGAGGGGATTGCAATTTTTTTTTGTTCTCACACACATGCCAATTTGTTTTCCTTTCCAAACAAGGGGAGTGGAATCGCCTTTAGCTGTTCCTAAAGGGTCTGCAGGGTGGCCGACTAAAATGGACTTCGCAACACCAATCGTAGGAATATCTAATAAAACTCCTAAATGACTGGCAATTCCTAAACGCCTAGGATGACTAACTCCGTGTCCATCTACTAAAATAATTCCTGGGCGTTTAGAAAGCTTCTTAAATGCTTCTACTAAAGCAGGAGCTTCTCGAAATCCAAGAAATCCCGGAATGTAAGGAAATGGCTGAATTTGAGCAACTGCTACTTCTTCTTCTAATCCTAATTTCTCTTTATTTAACACAACAGCTGAAGCATAAACCATGGAGTGAGGATCATATAAATTGTTGCTCACATCCATTCCACCAATAAATGCCAAAGATGTAAAGTCATCTTTGAAAATGACTCGGTCAGCTAGTTCACGCTGAACATGTTCAGCCTCTTCTAGAGAAGAAGGAGAAAGCCATCTAGCAGGAACCTGAGCTTTCATATCAATTTCTTAACCTTTATTTGTCATTTTGCTGGGCTTTCTTCCACCTGATGGATGAATAATAGATAAATATATCATAAAAATAATTATTTGATTATAGAGTCTTAGCAATTTGCCAAATTTTAAATTGACATCTTTTATACGAACGATCAATAGGAGGCCTCAATGCCAACTTCGACATTTTCTAAACCTACTATTCTTTTGGGCGTTATTTTGATCCTAGCAGGTATTGGAGCTATTCTTATCTTTAATCGTTCACAATTGCCTACAGGAACTGATTTAATAGCAGACGATCAACCAACAATGGGGAATCCCAAAGCTTTGGTCCATGTCGTCGTATTTGAAGAACCCAAGTGTCCTGCATGCAAAGAATTTAATCATCTGACTTTCCCATTGTTAAAGAAGGAATTTGTTGATACGAATAAAATTCGCTATACAGTGATTCCCGTCTCATTTATTCCCAATTCAATGCCTGCAGCTATTGCTTGGCTTTGTGTGTTTAATCAAGAGAAAAACCATTCAAAGCAAAATCTTTTCTTTAAATATGTTGATTATATGTACGAACATCAACCATCTGAATCGGACGATTGGGTGACAGACGAAAACTTACTAAAATTTGCTAGAGAAGCTAGTTCAGATATTCATTTACCTGAGTTGAGAAAATGTCTACATAAGCGATCGTATCGCCAACAGATAGAGAAAAATACCGACTATGGTCTTCAACTGATGAAGGGGGATCTCTCTACTCCTGCAGTTTATGTGAATGGATTTTTTGCGGAAGACATTACGTTTAGTTCGCTAAGCAAACTCATTAATGAAGCTCTTCAGCCAAAAAAGACTAGATAGCTTAAATGCAATTTTCAGTTAGAGAAAATGATTAAGCGTAAAATTATTCTGCTTAGAGTTTTGCAAGATGGATCATGTGATAATTTCCACCTAAGTCATTTGGCTTTGCAATTGCTGGAGTTGCTGAGGATCAAGTTGTTTGCATTCTATTAAGGTTAAAGATTGCAAAGCAGTCAAGGTTTGCAAATGTTTAAGTCCTAGATCGGTAATTTGATTACATCTCTTTAAGCTTAAAAATTGCAGAGTTGTTAAGTTTGGATCAGTCTCTTGTTTTGATTAGATGATTAATTTTTGCAAGCTGGGACATTGCGCAGCGATAGTTTCAAGATCTTGGTCATTGAGTGTCAAAAATGCAGAAAGATCTAGTTCGCTCACATGCTTGCCATGTTGTTTAAGATAAACAAAAAGGAGCGATTGATTGCCTAATTGTAAAATGTCTTTTGGAACAGCATGCAGCTTGACAGACAACCATGAATAGCATCATTTCGCCATATAACAAGCGGCTAAAAAGGCAAAAACAGGAGAGGTAATGAGAAAAATCTTTTTTGTTGAATTGTCAAGATAGTATTTTTCAAAATATGCAATTCAAACGATGGGGAAAGGGGAATTGAATATTCATATTTATTTTCTAATGCTAAAAATTAATAATGAAATTTGTTAAGAATTTGTAAATAATACTGTGTTTTAAGCGCAACTGTTTTTTATATAGCGAAGCAAATTGGAAGTTTTTGAATTTTGCAATTCGTTTTGATGTATGTAATATTTAAATTATACACCTTGCAGTTGGCTAGGAGAGAAGATTAGCAAAATATTTTCCAAGGCAGAAGGCTTGACTATCATTGCTATAACTTCTTTAGATTTTTATTTTTTGCAACCAGAATTTGACAAGTGACTCAAACTCAGGTTACTATTGCTTTTATAATTACCTAGGGATCGAGACAACCATTACAAGTGATTTAGCAGGTTGTAAGAGAAAAGTGAGGAGATACTACCCATCATGCTTAGTCTTGTACAACTGATTATGATGCTGTAATCTTCAGCCAAGACATGTGGTTTTTCAAGTCCTGGATTTGATTAGGATTAAATTGTTGGCATCCGAATAAGTCCAACGATTGCAAAGAGGTTAGGGTTGATAGATAGCAAAGTCCTTGGATAGTCATTTTAGACGCTTCTAATTTTAGCGATTGCAAAGAGGTTAGTGTTTGCAGGTATTGAAGCCCTTGGTCGGTAATCTGATTGCATCCATTTAAATCCAAAGATAACAAAGAAGTTAAAGTTAAGTATTTTAGTCCTTGATCGGTAATCTTACGACATACCCTTAAATCCAAAGATTGCAAAACTTTCAAATTTTGCAGATGTTGAAGCCCTTGGTCGGTAATTTCAGTGCATCCTGCTAAGTTTAAATCTTGCAAAGAAGCCAAAATGCGCAAGAATTGAAGCCCTTGAGAAGTTATTTGGAAGCATCGTTTTAAATTTAAAGATCGCAAAGTTTTCAATGCTTGAAGATGTTGAAATCCCTGGTCAGTAATTTGCCAGCACCCTTCGAAGCTTAAAGATTGCAAATTGGTTAAAGCTTGAAGATGTTGAAATCCCTGGTCAGTGAGGTGCTTGCACTCTGCTAATTTTAAATCTTTCAAAGCGGTCAAAGCTTGCAGATGTTTTAACCCTTGATCAGTGATTTGATTACATGCTACTAAATTTAAATCTTTTAGAGCGGTTAATATTTTTAGGTATTTTAGCCCTTGGTCGGTAATCTTGTCGCATCCTGCTAAGTTTAAAGATTGCAAAGCCTTCAAAGCTTGCAGATGTTTTAGTCCTTGGTCAAAAAGATGACTGCATCCTGCTAAGTTTAAATCTGTCAAAGCAGTCAAAATTTTCAGATGTTTTAGCCCTTCGTCGGTAATCTGCCAGCACAGTGCTAAGTTTAGAGATTGCAAAGCTTTTAAAATTTGCAGATGTTTTAGCCCTTGATCGGTAATCTGATAGCATGACGTTAAATTTAAAGATTGCAAATTCGTTAGGATTTGCAAGTGTTGAAGCCCTTGGTCAGTGATCTGTTTGCATCCTGTTAAGTTTAGAGAGCGCAAAGAAGTTAAAGTTCGAAGGGATTGAAGTCCTTGATCGGTAATCTGGCGACATAAATTTAATTCTAAACATTGCAAAGACTTTAATGCTTGCAGATGTCGAAGCCCTTGGTCCGTCACCTGATTTGATTTGATTATTAATTTTTGCAAGTTAGGACAATGCTTACAAATGTTTTCGAGATCTTGATCAAAGATTGCTGGAAAGGCTGAGAGATCTAATTCACTGACTTGCTTGCCGTGCTGTGAAAGATGATCAAAAAGAAGGACTAGATTGCCTGATTGTAAAATGGGTAGTGGAACAGCATACGACTTTACAGGTTGTAAAATGGGTTGCGGAATAGCACGCAATTTTATAAAAAATGAGTAGCATGATTTCACCATGTAGCAAGCAGCCAAGAAAGCAAAAGTAGCAGAAGCAACGAGAAAAATTTTCTTTTGTTGAACTGTCAGAATGTTGTTTTTCAAAACAGGCAAATGGAGTGATGTTTGAAAAGAGTGAAAATGAATATTCATATTAACTTTACTCATTGATTTGGCTTAAAGTTTTGCGCGATTGATTATGTTGTAATCTTCAACCAAGGCATTTGATTTTGCAATTGCTGAATTTGGTGGGAGTTGAGTTGTTTGCAGTCTTTTAAATCCAAAAATTGCAAAGTCTTTAAAACTTGGAAGCATTGCAGCCCTTTGTCGGTAATTTTGTTACAAGCAGTTAAATCTAAAAATTGCAAAGCTTTTAAGGCTTGCAAGTATTGAAGTCCTTGGTCAGTAATGTCATCGCAGCCCCATAAACATAAAGATTGCAAAGTTGTCATAACTTGTAAGTATTGAAGTCCTTGGTCGGTAATCTTACAGCATCCCGTTAAGTTTAAAGATTTCAAAGCCTTTAAAGCTTGCAGATGTTGCATTCCTTGGTCAGTTATTTCATGGCTTACAAATAAATTTAAAAATTGCAAAGCCTTCAAAGTTTGCAGATACTGAAGCCCTTGGTCGGTAATCTTAATGCATCCACATAAATTTAAAGATTGCAAAGCTGTCAAAGTTTGCAAATGTTGAAGTCCTTTGTCGGTCACCTCAGATGATGTAATGATTAATTTTTGCAAGTTTGGGCAGGACTTAGAGATGGCTTCGAGATCAGGGTCATTGAGTGTTGAAAATGTTGAGAGATCTAATTCTCTTATATGCTTGCCATGTGTTGCAAGATAGTTATAAAGATTGACTCGACTGTCTGATTGTAAAATATGTTGTGGAACAGAAAGCGATTTTACAGAAAATGAAAAGTATGACTTCGCCAGATAGCAAGCGGTTAAGAAAACAAAAGCTGCAGAGGCAATAAGCAAAATCTTTTTTTGTTGAACTGTCAGCATGCTATTTTTCAAAGCAGGCAAGTAGATGGATGGATAAAAAGAGGAGAAATGAATATTCATATTGATTTTTGTTGTTTAAAGATAAAAGTTAATTTGTGAATTGCTGAGGTTATGAGATATTTTTTATCTGACTATTTGATTTCGTCTAACATTTAAATGAGAGACTTTCGGTATTTATTGTGAAAGTCTCTCTCTTGAGATTAACAAACGACCAATTGTAAAGGGTTTAGTCATTTCACCATTTTTTCTTAGGGAAAAATAACTAAACGCAAATGGAACCTGTTGGAGTCTGGCATGATCAAATTAGATATCTATCGTCAATTCAGGCATTTGGCTTTTCAAGAGTTGAATTTGGTGAAAAGTAAATTGCTTGCATCCCATTAAACTTAAATATCGCAAATTCTTTAACACTTGCAGATACTGAATACCTTGACTAGTAATTTTAGAGCACTCTCCTAAGTTTAAAGATTGTAAATTCTCACAACCTTGCAGCTGCTGCAGCCCTTGATCAGTAATATTATTGTAAGCTAAGGTTAAAGATTGCAAATTCTTCAAGGCTTGCAGGAATTGAAGACCTTGATCGGTAATCTGATGGCATTCCATTAAGCTTAAATCTTCCAAAGCGATCAATGCTTGCAGGTGTTGAAGTCCTTTGTCAGTAATTTTGTTGCAATTCGTTAACTTTAAATTTTCCAAAGCGGTCAAAGTGTGAAGGTTTTGAAGTCCTTGGTCAGTAATTTGATTACATCCCCATAAGTCTAAAAATTTTAAATTCTTCAAAGGTTGCAGATATTGAAGTCCTTGATCGGTAATTTGCTTGCATTTTGTTAAATTTAAATTTTCCAGGGCTATTAAGGTTTGAAGATTTTGAAGTCCTTGGTCAGTAATTTGATTACATCCCCATAAGTCTAAAAATTTTAAATTCTTCAATGTTTGCAGATGTTGAAGCCCATGGTCGGTAATCTTATCACATAATGCTCCAAAACTTAAATCTCGCAACTGGGTCAAAGCTTGCAGGTGTTGAAGCCCATGGTCGGTAATCTTCGAGCAGCTTAAGCGTAAAACTTGTAAATTCTTTAAGTTTTGTAAGTGCTGAAGCCCTTGGTCAGTTATTTGTTCTGATCGGATTTTTAATTCTTGCAACTTTGGACATTGCTCAGAAATTGTTTTGAGATCTTGGTCATTGATTGTTGAAAATGCGAAGAGATCTAATTCGATTACATGTTTGCCGTGTTTTGCAAGATAATTCAAAACACTCGCTCGATCACCTGATTGTAAAATATTTTCTGGAACAGAACGAGCAAATAAAAATAGGTAGCAGCTCCTCACGACATAGCAAGCAGCTAAAAAAGCAAAAGCAGCAGAGGCAATCAAGAAAATCTTTTTTTGCTGAACTGTCAGCATGTTGTTTTTCAAAACAGGCAACTGAATCGATGGATGGAAAGACGAAAATTGAATATTCATATTGATGTTTTCACTTAAAAATTAATGATTAACTTATTAATAATCTACATTATAAATGATGGTGTGCTTGAATGCAATTGCTGTTTTTAATTGTTTAATTTCTTAATCAGATTTAAATAATACGTTTTTGGTAGTTATCAACATGTAATGCTAAAAAAGCTTGAAATAAGAATAAATAACAGCTTTCCTAGATAGAAAATTTATTTAGGAAATGAAATGAATCTTACTTGCCCAAGCTGTAATTCTGAATGTGTCAAAAAAAATGGCCATATTCATAATGGAAAACAGAATCATAGATGTTTGACTTGTGGTAGACAATTTGTAGAGAAAAACGAACAAAAGCTTATTACCGAAGATAGAAAAGAACTAATCCAGCAAGCCTTATTAGAAAGAGTTTCACTTAGTGGAATATGCCGCATATTTAAAGTGAGCCTGACGTGGCTTTTGGAGTTTATGGAAGGGATTTTTAGAAAATTACCTAATCATTTAAATGTAACTTATATAGCTGAAAATGAAGAGTTAGAAGTTGCTATTTTAGAAATGGATGAACAGTATAGCTATGTAAGAAATAAAAAAAATGATCAATGGCTGTGGTTGGCTTTTCATTCAAAAACCAGGCAAGTCATTGCTTTTCATGTCGGTAAAAGAACAAAAGCCTCTGGTCAAGCATTACTTGATAAATTGCCTGAAGATTTAAAAAAAAAGCCATCTTTTATACTGATAAATTCAGTGTTTACTATGAAATCATCCCATGGGCACAGCACCGACCAGTTGGAAAAGAATCTGGCAAAACAAGTTATATTGAAAGATTTAATTGTAATCTTAGACAAAGAGTCGCAAGACTTGTGAGAAAAATTTTATCTTTCTCTAAAAAACTAGCTAACCATATTGGAATGATCAAGTACTTTATCTGTCATTACAATTTAGCATTACATGTTTAGAACTACCTTTTTTAATAAGCTGTTGATTTCAT
Organism: Parachlamydiaceae bacterium; assembly: GCA_044226925.1. Lineage (GTDB taxonomy): Bacteria > Chlamydiota > Chlamydiia > Chlamydiales > Parachlamydiaceae > JANWJE01. Next base: position 305,638 of record JBGAGC010000004.1, on the reverse strand, counting down.
TTTTTTATTTTTCATCAAAAACTGATAGAATTGATTGAATATGAAAAAATCATCTTTTACGCAGATAAATGAATTTTTGACTGCGAAAGAACTTTCTTGAGATCAGCAAATGCCCTAAAAGAATTTGGTGATATTTCATCATTGTATCTTGGAGAAAAATGATGAAATATCCCGGTTTATCATGCTTAGAGTTTTACACAATTGTTATCTTTAGCCAAAGCATTTGGCTTTGCAATTGCTGAATATGTTGAGATGTAAGATTCTGGCACTCTGTTAAGTATAAAGATTGCAAAGTAGTCAAGGCTTGCAGATGTTTCAACCCTTGAGCGGTAATCTTTTGGCATCCCGCAATGTTTAAAAATTGTAAATTCTTCAAGGCTTTAAGATATCGAAGCCCTCGGTTGGTAATTTGCTCGCACCAATATAAGTTTAAAGATTGTAAAGCCTTTAATGCTTGTAGATATTGAAGCCCTTGATCAGTAATCTTTGTTCCCGCAAGATTTAAAAATTGTAAATTCTCCAAGTCTTTCAGATATTGAAGCCCTTGGTCCTTTATTCTTTCGTAACAATAGCTGACTTCTAAAGATTGTAAATTCTTCAAGTTTTTCAGATATTGAAACCCTTGGTCGTTCATCTGATTGCACGAGCTTAAGTTTAAGTATTGCAAAGCAGTCAAGGCTTGCAGGTATTGAAGATCTTGACCTTTAATGTTGTGGCACCAACTTAAGTTTAAAGATTGCAAAGCTGTCAGTGTTTGCAGATGTTTCAACCCTTGGCCGGTAATAGAATGACAATTAATTAATTTTAAATTTTTTAAAGCGGTCAAGGCTTGCAGGTGTTGCAACCCTTGGTTAGTAAATATATTGATCCGACTTAAATCCAAATCTTGCAAAGAGGTCAAAGCCTTTAGAGATTGAAGTTCTTGGTCGGTAATAAGACAACAACTTAAGTTTAAAGATTGCAAATTCGTCAATACTTGTAGATGTTGAAGTCCTTGACTGGTAATTCGGCGGCACATACTTAAATTTAAAGATCGCAAAGCGCTCAAAGTTTGAAGATATTGAAGCCCTTGATTTGTAATCTTAGTGCATTCCATTAAGTTTAAAGATTGCAAATTCGTCAATACTTGTAGATGTTGAAGTCCTTGATCAGTAATCTCACGGCATCCCCATAAGTTTAAATCTTGTAAAGCTGTCAAAGATTGCAAGTATGAAAGTCCTTGATCAGTAATCTCGTAGCATTTTTCTAAACTTAAAACTCGTAAATTTTCTAAAGCTTGCAGGTTTACTAGCCCTTGATCAGTAATCTGATTTGATTGGATTTTTAATTCTTGCAACTCTGGACATTCTCTAGTGATGGTTTTGAGATCTTGATCATTGAGTGTCGAAAATTCTGAGAGATCTAGCTCGGTGACTTGCTTGCCATGTTGATTAAGATAAGCAAAAAGGCGAGTCTGATTGCCTGATTGTAAAATGTTTTTTGGAACAGGCTGTGGACTGAGCTGGGTATCTGGTTCTAAATGGTCTTTTGGAGCAAGCCTTGGACTAAGTTGGTTGTCTGGTTGTAAAATGTTTTTTTTTGCAGAGTGCGGTTGCGGCTTGAGAAATAGAGAAAAATAGCATCTCTTCACCATGTAACAAATAGCTAAGAAGGCAAAAGCTGCATTAGCAATGTAAAAAATTTTTTTTTGTTGAGCTGTTAGGATGTTGTTTTTCAAAACAGGCAACTGAAGCAATGAATAAAAAGAAGAAAAATAAATGTTCATATTAATTTATTATGTTAACTTTTATAATTTGTTTTTTATTTGAATATAATAAATTATTTTTATTTAAAGTCAATTTTTAATTTAAATTTTTTATTTTAGATCGATGGTTTGAGTTTTCCGCCTTTGGGCTAGCTTGAAAACTTTCGAGGTGAAAACTCTACAAGGGATGCATATTAAATCAAATATACACCCTTTTAGAGGAAAATAATGACATGTTAAAGCAAGCAGCTAAGAAGGCAAAAACAGCAGAGGCAATGGAAAAAGTTTTTTTGTTGAATCGTCAGAATATTGTCTTTCAAAATGGGCCAACGAATCGATGTGGGAAAAAAAAGAAAACGAATATTTATAGTAATTTACGTTGATTAAAGATAATAGTTAAATTTGTTGAAATTGAAATTATAAATAAAGAATGTTGTGATTTAAGTTGGATTAACAACCGGATTAATAACCTTGATTAAGGTTATCAATCTAATTTAAATGTAAATTCATGTTTAAGTCCTGCACAATCAATTATGATGTAATCTGCAGCCAAGGCATTTGGCTTTTCAATTGCCGAATGTGTTGAGATTGAAATTGTTGGCATCCTAGTAAGTTTAAAAATTGCAAAGAGGGCAATACTTGCAGATATTGGAGTCCTTGACTGGTAATTTTCTTACATCCCGCTAAATATAAAGACTGCAAAGAGGTCAAGGCTTGCAGATGTTGAAGTCCTTGGTCAGTCATTTCCTTACATCCCATTAAGTATAAAAATTGCAAAGAGGTCAAGGCTTGCAGATGTTGAAGTCCTTGATCGGTAATTTGATCGCAGTTCGCTAAGTTTAAGTTTTGCAAAGAGGTCAAGGCTTGCAGATTTAAAAGTCCTTGGTCGGTAATCTCATTGCATGACACTAAGTTTAAATTTCGCAAAGCCTTCAATGTTTGCAAATAGTGAACTCCTTTGTCGGTAATTTCATAGCATCCCATTAAATATAAAGATTGCAAAGAGGTCAAGGCTTGCAGATGTTGAAGTCCTTGGTCGGTAATTTTCTTGCATTGCGTTAAGTCTAAAGATTGCAAAGTGGTCAAAGCTTTCAGATATTCAAGCCCTTGATCAGTAATCTGATCGCATTGCATCAGGTCTAAAGATTGCAAAGCGGTCAAAGCTTGCAGATGTTTAAGCCCTTGATCAGTAATCTGATCGCATTCCATTAAGTCTAAAAATTGCAACGCAGTTAAGGCTTGTAGAAATTGAAACCCTTGACCAGTTATTTTCGTGCATTCTGCTAAGTGTAGAGATTGCAAAGCGGTCAAAGTTTGCAGAGATTTAAGCCCTTGGTCGGTAAGTTGTTTGCATCCTTCTAAGCTTAAATTTTGCAAAGCGGTCAAGACTTGAAGATATTGAAGCCCTTGGTCGGTTATATTATCACATTTCTTTAAATCTAAAAATTGCAAAAACTTCAAAGCTTGCAGATGTTGAAGTCCTTGATCGGTAATCTCGTCACATCTTAGTAAGCTTAAAAATCGCAAAGCAGTCAAAGTTTGCAAATATTCAAGTCCTTGGTCAGTAATCTCACAGCATTCTGCTAAGTTTAAAGATTCCAAAGCGGTTAAGGCTTTCAGATATAGAAGTCCTTGATCAGTAATCTCACAGCATTCCGTTAAGTCTAAAGATTGCAAAGCGGCCAAAGCTTTCAAAGATTCAAGCCCTTGATCAGTAATTTCAGGACAGTAACTTAAATTTAAGGATTGCAAAGTGGTTAAGGCTTGCACATGTTTCAGCCCGTGATCGGTAATCTCAGAGCATTCCATTAAGTTTAAAGATTGCAAAGCGGTTAAGGCTTTCAGATGTTGAAGCCCTTGATCAGTTATCAGATTGCATCTTGTTAATTTTAAAGATTGCAAAGTGGTTAAGGCTTGCAGATATTCAAGTCCTTGATCCGTCATCTTAGAACATTCCGTTAAGTCTAAATCTTGCAAAGCGGTTAAGGCTTTCAAATATTCAAGCCCTCGGTCAGTGATGTGCTTTGATTTGATGATTAATTTTTGCAAGTGTGGGCAGTATAAAGTGACGATTTTGAGATCTTGATCATTGAGAGTCGAAAATTCTGAGAGATCTAATTCGCTCAATTGCTGGCCATGTTGTACAAGATGGGCAAAAAGGAGCGCTTGATTGCCTGATTGTAAGATATCTTTTGGAACGGGTTGTGCAATGAGTTTTGGAATAGGGTGGAGTTTGACATACAAAAATGAGTAGCACCATTTCATCATGTAGCAAGCAGCCAAGAAAGCAAAAGCTGCGGAGGCTATGAGAAAGATCTTTTTTTGCTGAATCGTGAGGATATTGTTTTTCAAAACGGGTAACTGAAGCGATGGAGAAAAAGAAGAGAAATGAATATTCATTTTGAATTTTTATCTCTTAAAGTTAAAATTGTTAAAAGAATGAAATTATAATTAAAACGTGTTTTTGATTGCAATTATTCGTTTTTTTATTAAGTATTAAATTAATATGAGGTAAGACTCTAGATTTAATATAATTTTTGAAATCGTTGTATTTATTGTTCATTCATGTCTGAAGTTGGCATTCTGTAATTTTCACATTTAGCTTTGTACGTCGAATTTAAAAGCCCTATTAAGCTTGCTTTGCGTATAAGAGCTTGTTAAATCGCTCTTAATCGTTTGAATTTGAATTCTTTTCCTCTTAAAAGGGGCTTTTGATCCCTAAACAATATGATCGAAATGAGTTTTTTTTAGAAAAGGTGCTATTTATTCTTATTTTAAGCTTTTTGAGCATGACAAGTTGGGAACGATCGGGAATGTCTATTAAAGCGATCATTTAAAGTGATCAAAAACGCTTTAGACATATTGATTTAAAACAAACAAATTGAGTCATCGATAGTGTTTTTATTTTGTTTGTATTTAATGATTTATGATGCAAATCAAAAACAATCAAGCAAAGCCATTTAATCATTAGCAAGTTAAATTCTTGACTTTAAAGCGTACAAATTTGAATTTAAAGTTAAATTATTTTTATAATAAACATAGCGTCGCAAGAGTTGGCAGTTGGCCTCGGAGCCAAAAAACGAAAGCAGATTACGATGAAACAAAGGGCTTGAACAGTTCTGTAAAGTCATTTTGATTGCTCACAAATATGAGAGGGGAGAGTTGGCATGATTATTGAAATAAGTGTGGCTGTTATTGCGGTTGCTTTTGCAGCGCTTGTGATTTATCTCATTATTCTCATTAAGGGATTGCGCAACACTCTTAAACAAGTAGATAAAACCATTATACAAGCCAGAATGCAGCTTGATGAAATAGGACCTCAGGCAAAAAAAGCAATCGAACACACTAATCAGGTAAGTTTCGATATTAAGACAAAAATGGAATCTTTGAATTCTGTTTTCAATACTGTGTCAAACTTAGGGGATATTTTAGAGCATAAAAGCCTAGCTTTAAAGAAAGAAGCTCTATCTTCGCATAGAGAGTTATCGGATGTTAATTCTTTAGAAACAGAACACGATCTTCATGCTCATGATGAGATTCATGTTTCAGATATTCTTGAGCTAGCAGGCATAGGTGCACGCCTATGGCACAAAATAAGGCATAAATATTTGCCTGTAGCAAAAAATAAAGAATAAGCTTTCGCTTGAAGCGAAATAAAAAAAGGAGATTATTTCATGGCACATCAATTGCATACCAAAGAATTTGTTATTGGCGCAACAGTAGGTAGCTTGCTAGGAAGTGTTGCGGCTTTGCTCGCGGCTCCAAAGTCAGGCGAACAACTTCGCGAAGATATTTGCGACGCTTATTGCACTATTTCAGATACAACGCAAGATTGGGCAGATAGAGCAAAAACAGCGGTGAATGGAGCTAGAAAAACAGTTAAAGGATGGGTTGGAGAAGAGGAAGAAGAAGATACGACGAAAGAATTATTAATTGGTGGAGTCGCTGGAGCAGTTATCGGTGTTGCGATTGGCCTCTTATTAGCTCCAAAGTCAGGTGAAAAGCTTCGTCGCGAGATTGCTGATACTTATGAAGATGTTGCCGACAGAACACAACAATTTAGACATGATATGACTAAAAAGGGAAAAGCATTTGCTAAAACAGCGCGCTCCAGAACTAATAAATGGTTAAATATTGCACAGCAAATTGTGGAAGATTTGACAGAAGATGCCCAAGCTAAGGGAGAAGATTTATTTGCAAAAGCAAAAGGCATGGTTAATAATAATCGTTTTCATGATGTTGTTGATTGGGCTTCTTTGGGCTATCGCTTATGGCAAGGAGTTAAAGGCGGTAAGCGCTAACCCTTGAGAACTTGAATACTTTAAAGAGGCCCTTTGATCTTACAGCTTGGATCTTTTAATCAAAGTGGCCTCCGGGTTTAAATCAGTTATAAAATAGACGTAAGTGATCAGTGGGTTAAGGGTAAAAGAAAATAGGAGAACTTCCATGTCAAATCATAAGTACAACAATCAGCATCTTTTAATAGGCGCTGCAGTAGCGGCAGGCATTTTAGGGACCTTGACCGGGCTGTTGGGGACTAGCAAGCCTAAAGGCTTTGCAGGACATGCCAGAAATTTAGCCAATCAAGTTTTAGATTCAAGTGATATGGTCAATAAAAATATGGTGTTAGGGGGATTAGCAGGAGGCATTGTGGGTGCTGCTGCAGCCCTTTTATTGGCTCCCAAGTCTGGATCAGAGCTAATTAAAGATATCACTAGTTTCTCATTTGATGGAGCACATAGTCATTCGACATCTCATAAAAAAAACACTTCTCGTTCTTCTAAAAGAGGAGGAACGGCACACAAATCGTCAGAAAAATCTCCAGAAAAAAAAGCTCGTCGTTCCGCTTCTAGCAAAAAACCATCTTCCTCACGACGTCGTACAGCTGCAGCTGCTTCAAGAGCTTCTGAAGAAAAAGCAACTGCGAGTGCAAGTAAAGAAGCATAATGCAGTAGCTTTATGTTCCTTCTAAATGAATTTCAGGGTCAGAGACAACCAGTTTGTTTTAGAGTTTAAGCAAACTGGTTGTTCAATTTAACTGTAAATATTTTCATTCACGCTATACAAAAATTTCAATTTTTGAATGCCTTTCGACATAAAAAGATTTCTAGCTTTTATAATCATATAACTGTGCGTTCTGGGTAAATTCTACAGATTTTACTTTTTTGACATTTGAATAAACTCGAAAAAAAGCTTCTTCCAACAACTTAAACAAAGAAAATCCTTTATTGTGAAGAATAAAAAGAGTTTTGTTCTTCTCTTGTTCCATTTTTAGCGAAGGAAAGCCATCAACAAGGGCAGTCAGGCCTTCTTGATCATTATCACTCGTTGGAAGATGTTTTAATTGATCATATGAAGGAATCCAAATGGTGACGGGAAATGTTTTCTCCATTTTTTTAAGCTCTTCTTCAATCAATGAGACGATTTCATTACCAATACGGCTTATAAAAGACTCAATGACGTGGGGCAATTGCTCTTGCAGTTCGTCTTTCACTTCATTAAACGCGACAGGCACACTTGCAATAATCAAATAAGGATGAGAATAATTCTCGCAGGTTGTTAGCATGTCTCGATACATCTTTTTTAATTTTTCAACGTCAAGCAATTCATTTAGTGTCAAATGTTCAACTTCGTGGAGAAGATGAGAGCGCTCCATGCCTTTATGCTGTTGAATAAATTGACATGGAGTGGGAATCGCTCCGCTTAATAGGACTTGCTTTCGGTCAAAAGGAATCGCAATAGTCTCTCCTTTTTTCAAATTGACACCCTGATTAGATGAATCAAACGGCCAACTGAAAAAATGAGAAGATAATGCTGAGATAAAGGGCGACATCATAGGACCTCTTCATGATCAACCTTATTTTCGTTTTATATTTTTAATAGTCTTTAATGTCTATTAAAATTTTATTTTTTAAATGATATGAAAGTGTTTGTTTTATGTTATAATTATTTATAAAGGTAATGGTTTTTTTTAATTGTCGAACTATAAATTCGATGTTAATGTAGAGAATTAGTTGAGTGTTTGTCTCAAAGGCTTTTCAAGTCCTGCAATGGCATCAAATTTGCAACATATTGATGACCGATTCTCATCTCCAATCTGCTAATCCAAATTTTCAACAGCTTAATGAAGGGAATCGGATCTTTATTCTAATTATAGGAGCCTATATGAAGAAAATGCAGCAAGATGCGCTACATCAAGTCAATAGGTTTTATTTAGGGGAAGATGAAGCCCTAAAGCAGTTGAACGTTTTTAACCAATATATTGATCAAAGGCGCAAAACTTTCTTGGGCTATCCTTGTAATGGGCGCATTAGATTAGAGAAATTTATCAAATGGTGGGAGCAGTCAGCTCTAAGCAAAGCGCCGCTTAATGATGTCGGAAATCCTTATACTGTGACTTTATATACATTGAATTCCCATCAATTTGAAGAAAAAGTTTTAGAATATTTCGCAGAGCTTTTTTCTATTAAACCTCACTGGGGATATGTGACTTCGGGAGGAACATTAGGAAATGAGCAAGGCCTATATATGGGTCGTATTGCTTTGTCTAAATTTGGATCACCTGTTCTTTATTTTTCAGAAGAAGCGCATTATTCTATTGCGAGTTTGGGAAAAATTTTGGGATTAGACTATTGTGTAATTAATTCTCAGCCAAGTGGTGAAATGGATTATGACGATTTGCGCCAAAAATTAGATCCTAAACGTCCTGCATTATTCAGCTTGAGTATAGGAACGACTTTTAAAGGGGCAATTGATCGAATAGAAATCGTTCAGGAAATTGTCAAAAGTAAGGGAATTGAGCACGTTTTTTATCACGCAGATGCGGCTTTATTCGGAGGATATCTTCCTTTTTATTTAGATTCTCATAAACCTGACTTGAATTTTAAAAAACACCCTTATGATTCTATTGCGGTTTCAGGACATAAGTTTTTTGGCTCACCCATTCCACTGGGAATTTTTTTAATTCGCTATGAATACATTTATGCTTTAGATGCTGAATATATCGAATATATCCACACTCATAATGTCACGATTCCTTGTTCTAGAAGTTCTTTAAATACACTGATTTTCTGGTGGACCATTACCACCACTCCAACCGAAGAATTTGTACAAGAAGTGGATCAGATGATGGAAAATACAACGTATTTATATCAAAAACTCAAAGAAAGAGAATACCCTGTGTGGGTCAATCCTTATTCTAATACAGTCTACTTTAAGGCTCCCTCTTATGAATTATGTAAACGTTGGTCGCTTTCGCTCTTTACATGCGGTAAATTAGGACCTCTCGCTCATGCCATTATCATGCAGCATGTGGATAAAGAAATGATAGATGACTTCTTACAAGATCTGGATCGCGAACTTTCTCCTATTAAACCAAAAAAAATCAGACAAAAACGGTTTTCGAAAGAAGAATCTAAGACGATTTAATTGTATCGTTTATCCACATTGTCTGAGGAGTCATCAAGCATTGACTGGAAAGATTGGCAAAAATGGCATTAAATTCAATTTGTATTTGCTTGGCTGGATTTTTCAGTTCTCTTTCGACTTTGCCCACTAAATAACGAATCGCTTCTTTCTCAGGATGGATTTGATATCCCATCGCAAAAGCCCCACCTGCAAGCAATACACATAAAAAATTGATACAATTCTTCACCATGACACAATTCTTAAAATAAAGGCCGCAAGCATAATTGGTCGTTTTAAAGAAAATCAGGGTTCCCAACATTAAAAAAAGTAGGCCAAACGCAAAGAAAATAAAGCGGTATAGCCAATTTTGCCATTTTTTTGTGGCATACACATGTTGATAATGCAAAGAAACAGAACGTCTAAAAAATTCAATATCCACGGAATCCGAAGTGGGTTCTGTCAAGCTATGAATGTGGGTCTCTTTCGCTTGAAGGAATTGAGAATAGGAAATAGAAGCTTCTTTAAACATATTCTTTGCTTTCATAATACTCCTTAATAAACTCTTTATTAAGATAAATTTTATTTATTGTTTTATTTCAATTAATTAATTTTATAGGAAATCGGGTTTTAAATCAATTGGTTTATTAAATCATTTTTTTAAATTAATAAAATAAGAGCTGTCTTTGAGAAAAAATCTAGACAAAATGTCTAGAATTAAAGATAAATTAAAACTTTTTAAGAGAAGAGGAAAAGTAGATGAGTCAAGGACAAGAAGTTGGGACGGCGTTAAGAAAAGAAATTCAAGTATTTCAGCCAATGATAGAGGCGATTGTGAGTTTATTTCATCCTTTTGTAGAAGTGGCTGTTCACGATTTAAAAACAGAGCAAATTGTACTTTTATATCATAATTTATCGAAACGCAAAATAGGAGATAAGAGTCCATTGGTTGAACTCAATGTCGCGACTCAGCAGTTTCCTGATTATTTTGAGCCATATTATAAAGTTAATTGGGATGGAAGACCTTTAAAATGTACATCAGTCACCATTCGAGATGATCGAGGAAAGGCAATTGGATTGATTTGCTTTAATTTTGATGTGAGTGTTTTTCAACATTTTCAAGCACAATTAGGAAGATGGTTGGCTGTTCCGGAAGGTGCTGATAATCCTATTGAAATGTTTGGAGAAAATTGGCAAAAGCAGGTCACAGATTTGATTGATGATTATTTAGATATGAATCAACTCGCTTTAGATCATCTTAATCGGCAGCAGAAGAAAAAGCTTGTTCAATATCTATATCAAAAGGGAGCTTTCCATTTTAAAAAGGCAGCTCCCTTTGTTGCTCAGCTACTAAAAATTTCACGGGCTAGCATTTATAATTATATTCAGTAAGAATTGCGAAAAGTCTGTTCGTTCTAGCCATTGATGAATGGTTTGCTGGGCACTTTTTCCTCTATTTATTTGGGAATAAATCAAGGATTAAACTCTTCCCAATAAGATTAAAATAATCAAAATAATGAGGACAACACCTAGAACTCCGCTAGGTCCATATCCCCAATGAGCACTATGATTCCATCTTGGTAAGGCCCCGAGTAAAAGCAAAATCAAGATAATAATTAAAATTGTACTTAACATAGTTTCTCCGCATCATTAGGGCGTGTTTTCAATACGTTAGCGCCCGAGTTTAATCGAATCATGCCTAGCATCTCTACTTAAAATCGAATTAAAATAGAATCTTGTCAAGGAAATATTTTAGGTGTGAAAAGATAAAATTCCTCTTTTTCGATAATGATGAAGTGTCCTATTCTAGCCAAAGTTAGCGCAATTTCTTTAAGTGTTTGGCTCATTTTTTTGAGCAAACGGTCTCATTTGAATCTCGTAAACAGAATGTCCCGTTTTATCGATAGATGACTTCCAGCTGAATCCTAGTCCTAATCGAGTTGTTTCTCCTGTCCAATCGTTCAATTTTCTCGGCATCATTTGACGATACTATCAAGTCCAATATACAAGAAGGTATGTTCAAATTCTTGTTGTAAAGCATCGGCAACGGTTGTTTTGCCAGAGCTTGACGGAGACCGTTAAGATAAAGAATTTGAAAGGAGGGTTGGGAAAAATCAGGTATCAGTTATTTCTCAATCTAAGAAGAAAAATTGTGATTGTGCTCGATATACAGCTGTGATATAAGTTTAGATGAATCTATTTGGAATTCACAATGAAAAAGAATATCAAACAGCAACTTTATCTTTCTTTAAAGCCTAATGCTTTTGATCAAGATGCATTGTTTAGGTTCTTTTTTATTAATTGTTCTGCCCCTCCGCCACCTCAAGGCTAATCTCACGTCTGTTCCTTGATGATTTTTATCATGATTTGCTTCGTTATGCGATGCAAGCACCGTTATCACTAACCATGACGGATAAATTTTATTTTTAAATACCATAAAAACAGAGTAAGGACAAGATTATGTCTCACGAGAATGATTTTGCAGAAAAAGCAATTGAAATGCCTTTATCTTCTTATCGATCACCCAAAACAGAGTTTAAGCAAAGTGTGATTGAGGGACAAGGACGCTTTGCTAAAGAAGCAATTCGGCAAGGAGAAATCATTGCTATTAGAGCTGGACACATTATCAATGGAGAACAAATGCGAAAATACGCAGATGTAATCAACCATGCCGAACATCAAATAGCAGATGATTTTTATTTGGCCCCTTTATCCAAACAACAATTTAACGATGTGATGTGCTTTATCAATCACTCGTGCTGTCCCAACGTTGGAATGTTAGGCAACATAATAATTGTTGCCATGCAGGATATCCAAGCGGGAGAAGAGCTGTGCTTAGATTACGCCATGATTTTTAGCCACGAAAAAACATTTGCATGCAAATGTGGAATGGAAAACTGTCGTCAGATCATCAAAGGAAATGATTGGATGAGGTCTGACTTGCAGCAAAAATATGGCCATTACTTTTCCAGTTACTTGCTACAAAAGATTCAAGAACGCAAGGAAGGGAAAGGGGAATAACAATGGGGTTTGGGCTGTAGTCGGGGTTTGCGCCCCGATTTTTAAGGGGATTAAAAATTTAGGTAGCCCACAGGATAACAATTGACTTTGCTTAGTCAAGACCAAAATGTATAAAGTTTAAAAGAATCTGCAAAACTAACCTCTCGATATGGCATTGTCATTCTAACTAACACTAAATTGAATTGATTGTGTCGAGAGTTTGATGAAAAAGTAAAAGAACGGAAGAGGTAGGATTCGAACCCACGGTCGGGGGCTGCCCGACTTCTGTTTTCAAGACAGACGCATTCGGCCACTCTGCCACTCTTCCGTATGAAGCGAGCAAAGAAAGATCACTTATACTCCACTTGCCCTAATTTGGTCAACAGCTTTATAAAATTAATCAAAAATTGTACTTCTAATACCTTGAAAAGCCATTTTCCCAACGCATTTGCAAATTTTAGATTAGGAAGTATTTAACAGGTTTTTAGCTGACAAAACGATTTTTCGAGCCTATCACATTTCTTCATTATAAAAACAAAAAGCTTTTGTTAAAAATTAAATTGTATTTATTATTTATTTGTTTTTTATTAATAATTGTTTTATATTTAGCTTTTACATAATCAAATATTAAAGTTTTTTATGAATCCACTTGGAATTTCTAACCTTCCCCCTAATGCTGAGTCTAAAGAAGAGAAAATCCCTGAGTCTAAGTTTTCTGCTCTTCAATGTATGGCTGATATCATTTTAGCTCAATCGCAAGAAGTTGCATCCCAATTCCAATGCTGCTTTGAAGAAAAAAAGGTTGTCCCTCAAAAGCCTGAAAACAAAGAAAAAGTATTGCTCATACAAAGCGATATATTCTTTAGTCAAGCGTGTCCATTAGACATTCTTATTCATATTTTTTCTTTTGTCAACGAACCATTTAATATTTCCAGAGTATGCTCTAAATGGAGATCGATAAGCATAACGCATTGTTTTTCTCGAGTGCTACCAGATTATAAAAAAATTGTAGGACTTGAACACGATAATGTTGTTTATCGAGAAGTGTTAAAAGCTCAACAAGGAATGCTACCTATTAATCTGTCTCCTTACCAAACAGCCTGTTCGCTCGTCCACGATCAACGATCCAGATTGATGAAGTTGCTAGGAAACGATTTGGCTAAAGCTTTTCTCTTATCAGTTCCCTCTCTTCCTGAAATCGATCGATTTGAACAAATCGAATGTTTCATTCGAGATTATAACTTCATTTTAATGTGTAGCGAAGTTGTAGGGGTGGATCAAGATATTTCTGGAATGGCGCAAAAAGTGATTAATCAAGTGAAGAATAAGAACTTTTCTATTAAGAATCAGGCAAATGATTTAAGAAATAAGAAAAACGAATTTAGTCAAATAGCTGTTTTTTCTCTTACAGAGAAAGGACTGACATCTCTTCCTCCTGAAATTGAATATTTCACTGGATTGCAAACTCTTAATTTATCTAAAAATCATTTTACAACTCTTCCGACTCAGCTAAGTAAACTTCAACAACTCACTCACTTCGATATTAGCCATAATCCACTGGGCAGATTTCCAATTGAAATTAAAGTCATCAGCTCTTTGAAGAATTTAAATGTGTCTCATACCAAATTATCCGATTTGTCTTCAATAAAGGAAGCAACTTTTGATCTCACTGTATTAAATGCAAGTGATAATGATCTAGAAGTTCTACCAGAAGAGATCTGTCAATTTAACAAATTGAAAAGGTTAAATGTCAGTAGAAATCGCATCCACACTCTTCCAAGCAGCATAGGTGAATTGTCTAACTTAAAGGCCTTTTTTCTAGAAAAGAATCAATTGCAAAATCTTCCTTCTACATTTGCGCAGCTTAATCTTGATACATTATGTTTAGAAGGCAATCCTTTATCTACGTCTATTTCCGGAGATACAAGGGAGCAATTAAAGCATTTGCAAATCTGTGATCTTGTATAACACCATCTAAGAGCGTGTCTTCAAACGCTCTAAAGGTGAAAAGATTAATTTTTTAGAATGTTGAAATAGTCATAAAGCTTCAAATATTCGTTTTGAAGCTTTTCACTTTTATTTGATATCTTTTGATAGAAAATTTTTTGGAGTAGGATCCATGAGATTTAAAAAGGCAATTCTTAAACTTTAAGAATCACTCTTCGTCTCTTGAATATTTATAAAAGGTTGAGAACCTGAACCTGATAGTAGACGAATTCGATTTGAGGATAAACCTCCTCTCGGTAGGTTACTTCCCGTATTACTGGCCCTAGTGATAGGATTAACTCCGCCTATAAATCCACGTCCTTTCTTTACTGCAATGATTTCGATAGGAGCATCTGGATTGGCAACTTCGCCAGATTCTACTTCGCTGCCTTGTCCAAGATACTTAGATGCAATCTTAACCGCACAGATATAAGATCCTGTTCCAAAGCTATTAGATTTTTCTTCACTATAGGTAAACTCTGGTAGAGAAATTTCTTCACCAACTTGGGATTGACATTCTTTTTCACTTGGAGGAATAGCATTTTTATTGGCAGGCACTCCACCTGCAGAGTCATACCTCAGCATATTTAATAGTTGATCAGCTCGACACCCTCTTAAAAGAGTGAGTTTGCGTTCAATATCAATCGGGCTGTCTACAGGAGACCCCTCCTCTTCTTGTTTATCAGGACTTGATCCAGGTGTGAAGCCTTCTACTTGTGCCTCAGATCGTACTTTTTTAAGAATGGATTTGCTTATCTTGGGAAAGGGTTTATTGTAGATAGCTTCTAATTTGCTAAAAATCCTGTCTGCTTCTTCAGATGTCAAGATTTTATCTGCTATCCATTCTTTCAATGTTGATTGAAAAGTATCAGGAATGTCTTCATCAATCACTTGCTTGGAAGATGCTAACTTTTTAGAGGAATTTAAGCTTATTCCTTCAAATCCATCTGCAATTTCATTTATTTTAATCGCTGTTCGATCTATGGCTGTAGGAATTTTTTGCGGAGTTTGAGCAACAAGAGGGATTTCTTGGGGATTAAAATTTTTACTTACGGGCTCCATAGACTTCCAACATTAATTTAACATAAATTGAAACAATTCTTTACTTAAATCTACCCTAATAATACAACTTTTTTAATAAGTAATTATTAAGAATTGTTGTGATTATTGTAAAATAGTTTGAGTTTTAATTTTTTAAAATTATTTTTCTTTATTTTTTAGTAAAACTTAAAAGTTTACTTTATGTTTTTAGGATATAATTTTTAGAAATGAGTCAATTTGCAAGTAAGAATTGACTAGAAATCAAACTGAACGAAAATAGCTTGCAAACATGATACATGTGGAAAATTGAAAGCTTTGAAGCATTGTCTTTAAAAATAATTTTTAGACCCTGTTAAATAAGATTTGAAATGTTATTCATACAAGAAGGTGAAGCTCCAAATACACATTTGGAGCTTCATTTGACTTAAATTTTTTTATGATAAATTTTTTATAAATCTAATAAGATTTAATGATTTTCGCTTTTAGCGTTTTTAGTACTAGTAGAAGGAGGCATCTTTATTGAACGAGCTCGTTGCATTGTTAATCCCCCTCTAAAGCCTGGTCTTAGGGCACTTCCTGTATTGCTAGCAATAGCTTTTGGAATGACTCCACCTTCAAATGTCCGTCCTCTCTGAACAGCGATGACTTCGAGAGGGGCATCGGGATGAGCAATTTCGCCGTCTTCTGCTACACTTCCTTTTCCTAAATATTTGTATGCAATTTTAACCGCGCAGACGAAAGACCCTGTACCAAAGGCATTAGCTTTTTTTTCATCATAAGTAAACTCTGGTAAAGAGATGGCTTCACCAACTTGTAGTTTGCATTCTTTTTCGTCCGGTGCAGTCGCATCTTTATTAGCAGGAACATTTCCCGCAGAACCATATCTAAGCATAGTCAATAATTGATCAGGTCGGCAACCTCTCAAAAGAGTAACTTTTGATTCACCATCAGGTAGACTATTGGAATTAGTTGTCTCTTCTTTCTTTTGATCAAAAGATGGGGTGACTTCCTTTGAGTTTGCTGCTTTGGAATGATGAGATAATCGCTGATGCATTTTGTTTGGTGAAGGAGTTATTTTTGGAAAAGGTTTGTTGTAGACTGATTCTAACTTGCTAAGAATCATATCTCCTTCCTCAGGCGTAATCGTCTTATCTTTTATCCAGCTATTTAACGTTGATTGAAAAACAGTAGGGATTTCCTCTACCTTCTTTTGAATAGGCATTGGTGTTTTTGCTGCATTGCTGACATTTAAACTTTCCATCCCTTTCGCCATTTCATCTATTTTAGCAGCTGTTTTTTCTACCGTTGCATTGTTTTTATGCATTGGTGAATAGGTTGATACCTCTTGAGGTATATTAAAATTTTGGCTTATAGGCTCCATAACAGTCTCACTAATTAGTTTAAAATGAATGAATTTATTTTTAAAAGGAAATAAAACCACTATAATTTAATAATAAAACATCAACAATAATTAACTGTTAAGAATTTGTTTTTATTATGTAATTTTTATATTTTTTAAACTTTGTTTTTAATTAATTATTTATTTTTTATTGTTGAATTGTAAATAAGTGTTTGCGGTATATGGTTTTACTTTTGTTTTTAATAACGTTGCTTGTTTTTTTTGTTTTAAAATTTTGATTAAATTTTCAATTTTGTCATAATTAAATTAGAGAGTATTTAAATTTTAGAGGGGGTCCTTATGGCTACCCGTGCTCGTCCTAATTTATCCATTGTTGAAGCAGTGGAAACTTTATCTAGTATTGCTGATTTGGAATTTGACCGAGAAATTGGCATCGCACAAAAACATGAGATCGTTCTTGGCAATGAAAAAGTGGCTTATAAAACGATTCACTGGTTGCATAAAGAAGATGCTTTTTCAACAGTCAAATTGGTGCGTGAAACGTTCCGTGTCATTCTGCACTATCTGAAACAATTTTATAAAAAAGAATATGACCATGTGACTGACCAAAAGACTCTGGAAGGAATTAAAACGATTATGGTTTTGGTTGGAGAAGCTGCCAAGAAGTTAGATAAATATACTCAGATTTTTCATCAAACGCAAAGCGTGACAGATTTTAAAGAGTACAAGCAGCTGCAAGAATTTTATCGAAGCAAAATTGCTCGTAAGATTGACGAAGGTGTTTTAAGTAAATGGATTTTAGGATTAGCATTAGGTAAGACAAAAGGGGTGACATTTAAGGCGGCTCCTAAAAAGACAGATAAATTAACCGATACCAAACATGTTTTTGTTGATTTAGAGACAGTTAAAAAAGATACAGAGTATGAGTTATTTTTTATTCGAAAAGAAGATGGTTCACGCTTTTTCAGTCCTCGCTTACTGCGCAATATTAAACTGGTTTGCGATTTTGGAAGTTATTTTGGAGAACGTAAAGAATTAGATCCGCTCGAGCATGTTAAACAATGGTATGATCGAGCTCTTCATACATGCTCTAAAGAAATGATAAAAGCCGTAGGCTCTCGTCTTGATTACTTTTTTCACGAATCGCGTAAAGCAAAAGAGCAAGAACTTGTTGATAAATTAAATAAAGCACTTTTGGCTTTGATGCTCAGTTCCCATGCTCAAAATCTTCTCAAACATCATCCGATTAAAAGTTGTGCTGAATATTTTGAGGACTTTCAGGGATTTTTGCGGGAGGTTTTGCAAACACCTATATATCAAAAATGGATGGTTTATCCTCCAAAAGAGAATAATAAATTTGCTTTCGATCTTATTGAATTGGTGCATGCCCTTTGTCGTGCATTATATGCCCATTTGCAAGGATTGGAAGATATGAAGCCTATTATTCAAGGCTTAATTCAAGATGCTTTGTCTCAGGCTCCGCGAGAACAGACTGAGGAAGTGCAGCAATCTGCTAAAAAAATCTGGAGTCGATTGGCAGGTGATTATGCGGCCATGTCAAAATTAATGAAGCATCATCCGAATGGTCCTTTGCTTAAAGTGCTTGAAATTTTAGAAGAAAACAGCTTTCACGTTTTTGATTCAATTTTGCAACACAATTTACCCAATCAACTCTACGACCTTTATGCTCAAGATAAACGTTTTGGATTTTTACGCGTCCCTGCTCCCGTTTACCAAGAGTTCATTAACCGCGCGATAGTCAATGATGAATTCAAAAGTTTTCTGCGTTCTTATAGCCAAGGAGCTATTCCACGCAAGCATTTATTAATTAATTTACAAGACCGTACTTCCTGGAGAGAACACGTTCGTTGTCTTGCTCTTGAAGAATTACAAAATGTTCCTGAAATGGAAAAAGCTTTAACAGCAGTGACATTAGCGACAGATACAGATTTCTATCATCAACTCGCTCCTTATCATCAAGTGAATCATGCTCATCTTTTTAAAGAGCAATTTAAAGAACTTCTATTGGATGAGCATGCGGGTTATTTTTTCCCTCCTTCAATTAATCAAGAAGAGCTTTCTCAATTCATTGATCAGTCCTTCGAAGCCATTCATCGTGTTTTTTTCTCTTCTAAAAATGTGTTAGTAAGAGAAAGTCGTTTAGATTTTATTGAAATCTTTTACTTCTTACTACAGTTAAAGTTAATAGAATGGACACAACCTGATACAATTAGCTTAACCTGTAAAGATAGTATTGACATTGGGGAAGCCTATAGTGCAGGACTTTTTACCTTCTTAAAATTAATCAATAATCAAGAATGGACAGATGCAGATTGGCAGCATTTGAATTTTATGGTCTATGCTCCTGCCTTATTGATTCGCGAACGTGTCATGCTGCCAGAGTGTTTTAATCGCATGTTAAGTGCTTTGAAGACAATTGAAAATGCGCGTTATGAATTTGGGAAAGAAAACTTTGCGAAAATCGTCCAAGAAGGATTTCTAAACGTCTTTAACACACCTATTTTACATTCACAAATTTTATTGCCCCGTTAAAGAATCGACCTCTTTCGAAACTTCAATGATTTGATTTAAGTGAGTTTCGAAAGAGAGTCAACTAACGAGTTAATTCAAGCAGAGCCCCTTAAGGATCAGTGGACACTGACTTGACTCTTAGTCACCTTAAAGGGGTTCTCAGGAAATTTTTACATTACAATTGATAGATGGAAGAGTATTTTTTCTTTAAATAATGTAAATAAGGCTCAGCTGAAAAGGCATGTCCCGTCGCATTCTTGAGAAGCTCTTGGGTAGGATAAATACGTCCATGCTGGTAGATTTTTTCATGAAGCCATAGCTTAATAAATTTTAATTCTCCAGCTGCGACCGATTTTTCCCAGTTAGGATAGTCTTTTGCAAACGCTTCAAAAAGATGAGCTGCGTATAAATTTCCTAAAGTGTAAGTAGGGAAATAGCCAAATGCTCCCATCGACCAATGAATATCCTGTAAACATCCCTCCGCATTGTTAGCAGGGATAATGCCTAAAAATTCTTTCATTTTAGCGTTCCAAGCGTCAGGAATATCACGAACATTTAAAGAGCCTTCAATCAATGCTTTTTCGAGTTCAAAGCGTAAAACAACGTGAAGAGGGTAGGTGACCTCATCGGCTTCTACTCGAATAAAGGAGGGTTCAACTTTATTAATCGCTCGATAAAAGTTGTCTAAAGTGATGTGATCTAACTGACCTTTAAAAGTTTCTTTCAATAAAGGAAAGAAATATTGCCAAAACGATCGGCTTAATCCAATGCGTGTTTCCCACCAACGTGATTGGCTTTCATGAACTCCAAGAGAACGGGAATCTCCCAATGGCGTTCCATATTGGTCTTGCGGTAATCCCATTTCATATAAAGCATGTCCCGCTTCATGTAAAATAACAAAAATATTGCTCATCAAAGAAGTGGGATGAATACGGGTTGTAATACGGCTATCGGTAGGATGACAAGCGGACGAAAAGGGATGAGAAGAAAAATCAACTCTTCCCTTTTCACTATCATAGTCCATGGCATCTAGCAGCTTATGACTAAAAGCCATTTGCTTGGCTTGATCCCATTCTCCGAATAGAAAGCGATCATCAACGGGCTGTTGTGCCATTTTTTTGATCATTGGAGTTAAAGTGTCGCGCAACTTAGAGAAAAGAACACTTACTTCTTGTGTTTTGACGTCTGGCTCATATTGATCAAGCAAGGCATCATAGGGATGATCTTTATAGCCCAATAAATCAGCTTTTTTACGGCATAGTCCGACAATGCGATCAAGGAAAGGAGCGAACTGATGAAAGGCATTCTCTTTTTTGGCGGATCTCCAAGCAATGATTGCTTGTGATGTGACTTTTGCAAAATCTTCCACAAATTTTGAAGGCAGGGCTGTATCATGCAAATAATCTCTTCTCCATTCTTTAACCGCTGCTATTTGGGAAGAGGATAAATCTTTAGCCTTTATTTTTCCTGTTGGGATATCAATAAGCTTTGATAGAGCATTAGAAAATTTGCGGCTTGTTTTTTCTCGATGAATCAAACCCGCCATTGTTTTAAGTTGCTCTGCTCTAATTGGAGCACTTCCAGCAGGCATATAGGTCTCTTGGTCCCAATCCAAAAGAGAAACAATTCCTTGCAAAATGCGAGCATGTTTAGAAAGCTCATAAAGCTTTTGATAATCTTTTTCTGATGTTTTCATGCATCATCCTTTGTTGCATTTTCAATTTTTAAACATGACTGAAGCTTGCTATTAACCTGAGTTTTAAGTTTTTTCGTCTTTCAAGCTAGCTCAAAAGACGAAAAAACTCAAAGCTCAGGCTATTATGGCAATCCTTGCGGGAAGAGTAAAGTTGTTTTTAATAAAATTCTTGAAATAGCTTTAATTTTTCAATTAGCCTGTTTGTTGCGTGTTTTATGTTATTTGATTTTAATTAATTGAAGGTTAGTTGAATGAATAGTCAAAAAACCTTGAACTGCAATTTTATATTCGTATGATACGGTTGATTAGAAATAGCCAATGAGAGAAGAGTAATGCTTCAACAATTTCTTTATTTGTTTTTAAGGATAAACTTTTTGTATAGTGTCCTTCAGGCTGATGAAATTTCTTCTTTTCAGCATAGCCAACAAGATGAAAACCAAAAAGGGTTTAATAAAAGTCTTGTCATTGTTTCGTGTTCAGGTAAATCAGGAAGCTGTACTTTAGAAGCGTCATTTCAAGCGATGAATCTTGAAACATATCGATATCATGTTTTAAAACCTCAAAATATTTCCACTATTCTTTCTCAAGCAAATGATAATGACATTTTGCTGATTGATTCTATTAGAGATCCTATTGCTAGGAGAATTGCTTCATATTTTCAAAATCTTTCTGCACATCTTCACCTTTCTCAGGAAATCATTCTTCGAAGATATAAATATGATCGATTTAACTTTGTCAATATTCTACTTCAAGAATTTGATAGAAAAATCATTGAATTAGAACAATATTATGGATTTTGCTCTTGGAAAGATTTACATTATGATTGTTTAAAAGAAGATGTTTTTGATTTTGATAAAAAATATCAATTGAAACAAATAGGAAATCTTTATTTTGTCAATTTGCGTTTTGATGACATTCAAAATTGGGAAACAATTATTCGATCCCTCCCCATTCCTTTCTATGTCAATCAATTTAATATTGTGCCATCTAATCGAGCGCAAGATAAATGGTATAAAGAGATTTATCAAGATTTTCTCAAGTATTTTACTTTATCTCAAGCAAAGTTTGATCTTATTTTGAGCAATAATGCGGAAGAGCTTGCTCATTTTTACAAAGAAGAAGAAATTGAAAAATTGATTGATCGATGGAAACCTTATATTCGAAAATAACTCTATTTTAACGGATTTGCTTACCTTCTTCATAAACAAAAATGCGCTGAATGCGAGGCCCTAAGCAAGTGATTAATTCATGAATAATTGAATCTCCACTTGTAGCGAGATCCTCGGGAGAAAGATAATAACCGAACTCGTCTTCCCCAAAAATGAGAACCTTGTCTCCTACAGCTATATGAGGAATATCCGTGACATCGACCATCATGTAATCCATGCAAATATTACCTACCATAGGAGCTCGCTGACCTCGAATCAATACGTGTCCTTTACCACTGTAATTGCGGTGCAATCCATCAAAATAACCTATAGGTAAAACAGCAATTTTTTGAATATCTCGTGAGACACGATAACGACGGCCGTAACTTACAGTTTCGTCTTTTTTGCACACATTAATGCCTACAATACGCGAAGTTAAGGAGAGTGCAAGTCGCAAATCAAGTGCTTTTTTGGCTGCTTCCGACACATATAATCCATAAACTGCCAGTCCAAGCCTTACCATATTATATTGAGGCAAATGGAAGCGAAGCGCTCCGCTAGAATTAGCCGCATGTTTCCATTTAATCTTCATTCCTTGCTTTTCTAGCTCTTCAATGACTCCATTGAAACAATGAATTTGTTGCCATGTAAATTCATCCTCCTTCGGATCTTCAGCGCAGGCAAAGTGTGTCATAATGCCATCGAGTTCAAGAGAAGGATGAAAACAAATTTGACGTGCTAATTCTAAAGCCTCTTCTGGACGGCATCCAAAGCGGCCCATTCCTGTATTCACATGTAAATGCACTTTAACACACTTTTGTTGCTTAGCAGCTTCTTGAGCCAAACAGGTAATCAAATGTGTGTCGCTGACACCTACTTCTAAATCCCATTTAACGACTTTAGCAACTTCATAAGGAGCTGCATTGATGGAAAAAATGGCTTGTTTAACGCCTGCTCTTCTTAAAGACACTCCTTCATCTACATAAGAAACACCTAAAATATCAATGCCGCAATTAGCTAGAAATTTTGCCATGCGTACATCATCAGTGCCATAAGCCAAGGCTTTCACAATCACCATCATTCGCGTTCCTTCAGAAAGTGTTTTGCGAATTAAAGCTAAATTGGCTTGAATAGCTGCTAAATTGATCACGCACTGATTATTCGCTAAACTATCATTAAAAGTTTCTGTCAATTTATCCAAAGGCAGTTTGTTTTCACCTTTAAAAACAATTAAATCTTGTCCTCTAAGATGTTCTTGCAAATAAGAAAAAGTTTCCTCATAACCATCAAAAGCTAAAATTTCTGTTTCGCTTGAATGACGCTCCACTTCTTCTATAAGCGGCTTAAAAGGTTTTTGTCCAACTAATAGCAGATGACGAACATTAGATTTTGCAAGTGCTTTACCAATGCGTCGATAATCCGTTTGGGGAGAAACAATTTGTCCTCTCATTCCTCCAAAAACAAAGATTTTACGGTTTTCTTTGGCGGCATAATCAAAATGGCGTAAAGCGTGATCAACTGATTGAGGGTCAGAACAATAAGTCTCGTTAATAAAAACAGCTCCGACTGGCGATTTCCATATTTCAGTTCGTGTAGGTTCGGGTTGATAAGATTGTAGGACTGAAATGATTTGGGAGGAGGAAATTCCCAATAACCAGGCTGCCTTAGTTGCCATATTGAGAAGATTCAGGAAATAGGCGTAGCCTGTTTGAATGCGTCCTTGATAACGATTTCCATCTGGAAATGAAATTTGATAAAGAGACAAAGGACTCGCTGGTAAAGGAGAAGCGTGAGGAAGTTTTGGATTTTCTTCATTCCAAAAAAAATAGGGAAATTGAAATTCAGTATGATGGTTTTCTAACGTGGAATCATGCGACAGCAAAGCCCAGCCTTGTGGAGGAGTTGCTTTTACGAGTTTTAAAGTTTCATCCACGAGAGTTGCAAGATCTTGCAAAGTTGCTAAATGCTTTTTTCCAATTGGAGTTAAAATCGTATAGTCAGGACGGATTAAATCCACTAACACATCCATTTCTTTTTTATGAGAAATAGCAGCTTCAATGATCGCTAATTCATGTTGTGAACGCAATGTTAGCAAACTTAAAGCAACACCGATTTGACTGTTAAAACTTTCTGGGGAAGCAGCGATTTTTCTTTCGGTTCCTAATAAAGTATAAAGAAGATCTTTGACCATTGTTTTGCCAAATGATCCTGTTACACCAATAATTTTAACAGGAAGTTGTAAACGATAGGTTCTCGCAATCGCTTGAAAGGCTTGCAGAGGATGAGAGACTCGCAATAAAATTAAACGAGGAGGTAAATGAGATGGAGGTTGCCATTGATCAGAAACTAAGGCAAACTTAGCGCCTGCCTGAGCTGCCTGCTCAAGATAATGATGGCCATCTTCTTTTTCGCCTTTTAAAGCCACAAATAAAGCATGAGAAGAGTCAATGCGTCTCGAATCAATGGTAATTTGATCTATGATTGCAGGTTCTGCTAATGATCCTCCTGCCGCAGCAAATCCATCCCATAGTCTTAAATCAAAAGCGTCCATTTCTTTACTTTCAGACCTTACCTAATTTCTAATTGTGAAATTGTTTCCAACTCTATTGAGTGTTGACCATACTATAGCTAATCTTTCCATTTGTTTGCATGGTCAAAGGGGAAAGGAGACTTGATTTTCACAATATTTGTTCGATTAGATTAATCACAGCCTTTAAGAGTTCAATCAAAAGTAAAAGGCTAGCCATTAGACTAGCCTTCCTTGACCTTTTTGTCAGATCTTAAGGACGAGTGATAAACATCACAATCCATATTGATTGATTTTGAAGTGAGTTGCTTTTAATTTAGCACACAAACGTAGTGTAAATTTATCATTTTTTTAAAGCAAAGGTTTGTAAACCTTTACACAGTTAGTAACTGTTTTATCTTTAGAGAAGATGATTAAAGCCATTTTACTGTCTTTGAACTTTATATGATTAACAGTCAATTCTTACGTTTAAATTTTTTATTCTCAATTGTCTGATTTGATCAAGGCTAAATTGATTACAGCTCGATAAATCTAAATATTCCAAGCTTGGCAATCCTGCTAGCAAAGATTCAAGCCCTTTATAGGTAATTGTAGCCTTATCCCCTAATTTTAATGACTCTAAATTTTTCAAAGTTTGCAGATGTAGAAGGCCTTGGTCAGTGATAGCGGCGCATCCCGATAAACGTAAAGATTGCAAAAGAATCAATTTTTGAAGATGTTGAAGCCCTTGGTCAGTAATATTGTGGCAAAGGTCTAAGTCTAAAGATTGCAAGACTGTCAAAGCTTGCAGATGTAGAAGGCCTTGGTCAGTAATTTTATAGCATTGCTGTAAATCTAAAGATCGCAAAGCTTTTAAAGCTTGTAAATGTTTAAGCCCCTGGTCAGTAATATTGTAGCAAAAATTTAAGTTTAAAGATTGCAAAGTTGTCAAAGTTTGCAAATGTTGAAGTCCTTTGTCGCTAATTTGAGCGCCTCCAGCTAAATTTAAAGATTCCAATGCGGTCAAGGCTTGTAGATGTTGAAATCCTTGGTTGGTGATGTATTGCGCGTTAATCCTTAATTTCTGCAAGTTTGGACAGTACTCAGTAAGCAACTTAAGCTCTTGATCACTAAAAGAGATAAAATTACCGATATCTAATTCGCTGAATTGTTGTCCATGTTTTGCAAGATAGTTTAAAAGAGGAATTGGGTTGAGTTTTTGTAAAATATCATCTGGAATAGATTGTGGAATGGGTTGAGGAATGATGTGTGAAGGTTGTGGAATAGGGCGCGACTTGCCATGAAAATTTGAGTAACATCTTTGCACGATATAACAAGTAGCCAGAAAGGCAAAAGCTGCAGAAGCAATA
The DNA here is from genome assembly GCA_044226925.1 of Parachlamydiaceae bacterium. Classification (GTDB taxonomy): domain Bacteria; phylum Chlamydiota; class Chlamydiia; order Chlamydiales; family Parachlamydiaceae; genus JANWJE01. Next base: position 279,851 of record JBGAGC010000004.1, on the reverse strand, counting down.
AGAAAAATCTTTTTTTGTTGAATTGTTAAGATGTTTGTTTTCAAAGGAGGCAACTGAATCAATGAATTAAAAGGAGGAAAATGAATAGGCATTTTGAATTTTTATCCCTACATATATTTAATATGGTATATAAAATAATTTGTTAAAAACAAAGCTTATTTGTAATAAGTTGTTTATCAATTTATTTAAAATAAATTTAAGATTTTAGGAGAATGAATTTTTATGATCAACAATTTATTTTGAGAATAAAATTGCAGTGTTGTTTCTGGTAAATATTGTTTTATTAAAGTGGAATGTTGTGTTGACTATGAACTATTCCATTTTAAGGAAGCGCCAAGTGTAATAACTAAAGGTGGACCAAAAGGGGATGCCAATGGCTGCGAGTGGTGAAATGACTTGGCGTCTAGAGACAAACTGAGCGGCATCAATAAACATAAAGAAGGCAAGAAGGCCAAAGACACTGCAGACATAAATTAAAAAAACGGGCAGCTGTCGGGAAAACACGACACAATAGGGGGTAGGTGCAAGAATGGCTAATAAGCAAAGCCAAGGAATGGTTAATTTCCAGTAGAATGCTGTAAGAATTTTGCTTTCTTTTTCACTTAAATGGGAAGAGAGTGTGAATGCTTGAGCGGCAAGTTCTGAAATTGAAAGAATATCGGGATCCAAAATTGTTGATTGTAAAATTTCTGGATTAAACCGCATGTTAGGAAAAGTTAATTCGGGATAAGCGTCTTCTTGCAGAAGTTCGCCAGTAGGTTGTCTGACTAGATGATCAACAAAAAAGCCTAGAGGAGCTGTCAGAGTTGGTGTGAGGTATTTGATGCGGTAGATACTGTCAATCGATTGAATCCAGTAAGCGTCGAAAAAACGCTCTTTAGCAGAGTCGTACTTTTGAAAAATTAATAAGGATCCATCTTCTAAAACAAGATGACGAACGCCAGGCGGCGTGGTGTGATGGTTTTTCGCATATTTTGTTGCATCTTCCATTCTTCGTAGCTTTTGTAGAGCTTGGGGAAGAATAAATTCTTCATTGACATACATAAGAAAAACACAAAATAATCCTATGATGAGAAAGGGGCGCATAAGGAGTTTCAGTCTGAATCCTCCTGCCATTAATGCAACAAGCTCTTGATGAGTATTGAGCGTACAAACTGTTTGCACTAATGCAATGAGTAATGCGATGGGTAAAAGAATCTCTGCACGGCTTGAAAAAACAAAAAAGTAATAACGGGCAATTTCATACCAAGGAATGTTAATGCCTTGATGAGCAAATGTACTTGTATGACTCACGTAATCAATTAAAATATAAAGACCGTAAAAGCAAATAAGAAACAGAAAGAACATTCGGAAAAATTTCTGTAAAAAATAGCGTTCCCAAATCATTGTCAACATTATTCAATTCCTTTTGTAACGCGTCTTAAAACGGCGATAGAAACTAAAATGATGAGCAAATGAGGAAGAAGGTATAAACTTGTAGCCAACATATAATGCTGACCTACGCCCTTAGCAATAAAAAAAGAAACGAGATAAACAACAGTTAAAGAGATGGCTAAATACACAGTTTTATAATGACGCTTTCGGCTGATATTAATTCCAAAAGCTGTTCCCATGAATGTAAAACTAAAAACAGCAAGGGCAATTGATAAGCGTTTGATGATTTCAGAATAACTTTGATTGAGATGCTCTTTTAAAGATTTTAATCTCGCTTTATCATTTCCTTTGAGTTGAGCTTCTTCGAGAAGTTGTTTTTGTTCTTGAATGCGAGCAAGAAGTAAGGGCAATTGGAGATAATCATTGTTGACAATCCAAACTTTATTTTGCACTAAATTTGAGAAATCTTGAGCTTGAGTCACCGATTTTCCGATGTTTTCAATCAATAAATGATCAAAATCCTCTTCTTGTTCGCTGGCAGCTCCAGAAATAAGGGTGACACCTTCACCTATAAAGGCGGAAGGATCTGCTTCAAGGTGTTTAGCGATCATGAGATTAAGGCGATGTTGATGCTTATTAGAAACGGCTAAAACTGAATTGGAAGCAGATTCTCCCACATGCGAAGGTCCTAGAGATTCAAAGTAAAAACCTTTTAAACGCATTAAATGTCGATTGTTGAGAAGTAAAAGGGGATTAACGGCTAGAAATTCTTTTTTAAGAAGATTTGTTTGAAGATGAGAACGTGTCGCAATTTCTGAAGTCATCCAAAAATTTCCAATGGATAGAAAAGCTGCTGTGACCAAAATAGGCGAAAGAATGTCTGAAAGGGAAAAACCGCTTGCTCGAAAAGCTGTTAATTCATAGGTGTTGGATAGGCGTTGAATCAGAAGCAAGGACGCAATTAAACAGGAAAGAGGAAGAGCTATTGGAAGAATATAAGGGATTTGATTGAGAACAAATAATGCTAAATAATTTAAAGGGGCGCCTAACGCTGCAAAATGTGCAATGTCATCTAAACGCATGGTCAGTAAAATGCCAATAAAAGCCAGCACGCATGCAAGTACAATTTTCAAATAATAACTAATAAGATAACGCCATACAATGGGCATAGAACCTTGACTTTGACTATTGAGTATTAATAGAGTAAATAATAGACGAATTTGATACAATAATATAGAGAAGGTAAAAGTATGTCTCTGATATCTCTGAATTCAGAGGCAACTCTCGTAGAAGCTTTATTTTCTTTCGATTTCTATTGATAGGGAATGTTTCATGTTTCAAACAAAAAGGGATTCTAGATTTCTTAGATTACCAGATATCAAAGAATGGTTTATTATTGTCGAACATCAGCAAGAGGGTCCTTATAGTTTACAAGATCTTAAAAGAGATCGACGATTTACTCCTGACACACTTGTTTGGAAAAAAGGATTTCAAGAGTGGATTCCTGCCCGCTTTATCCCTGAAATGAAACTTATTTTTAAAGATGAGCCTAAAGTAAAAGCTCTACATGAATCTGAAAAGGGGAATGCCTTAGAATCAGACTTGGGACAAGCCACATTAGCCATGCAGCAAGACCCCTATCAGTTTTGGCTGTGGCTTTTGGTTTTCCTCTTAGTTATACTTTATACTTTTTATCAGTTGTACTATTAATGTCTATTTTCTCCCGAGTTAACAAATTTTTACAGGAATATTGTCTCTCTGATGCTCCACTCTTATTAGCGCTATCTGGAGGTCCTGATTCTTTATGTTTATTTTATTGCCTTTTAGCTTATCGGGAGCAACATGGCCGTCCTTTTCATATTGCACATGTTGATCATGGATGGCGTTCAGAAAGTCAAGAAGAAGCTCAAATTTTGCAAGAACTCGCTCATCAATATCAAATTCCTTTTCATTTAAAAACATTAAATCCAAATGAATTTAAAGGAAATTTAGAAGCCGCTTGTCGAAAAGAACGCTACTTGTTTTTTGCCTCTCTTTACCAGCAAATTGCGTTTCAAGGAGTCATAACAGGGCATCAACAAGATGACCAGGCAGAAACGATTTTTAAACGTGTTTTAGAAGGATCGCATTGGTCGCATTGGACAGGTTTGAAGCCGGAAACTTGGCTGTATGGAGTTCGGATTCTTCGCCCTTTATTGGAAGTCTCAAAAAAAGAAATTCAAGAAATGCTTGCTCAAAAAGAGAAGGCCGGATTCGAAGATTCCACTAATCGCCATCTTCATTTTCTGCGGGCTCGCTTGCGGGAGACAATTTTTCCACGCTTAAATCAAGAATTTGGTAAACAAGTTCAAAAAAGTTTTATTGAAATTGGGCAAGAAGCCCGTGAACTTGTCCAGTATTTTGAAAATCGCCTTGTCTCTCGATTGGATTCTATGAGTCAAGGACCTTGGGGAACCTATCTAGATTTGCAAGCCCATTTACCTGAAAATTTGATCGAAATCAAATATTTGCTGCGCCTCTTATGCTCAAAATTAGAGTTTTTTCTTTCGAGAGAAATCATTGAACAAGCATCGATTGCCTTACAAATGGGTAAAGCCAACCAACTTTTTGTGATGGGACGGCGTCAAATTTGGATCGATCGAAAGCGGATTTTTATTCTGCATTCTCCTTTATCCACACAGGAAGATTGTCAAAAAATAAATATAGGTACTTGTGTATTAGGGAATTGGGTATTAAAGGTTGAAGAAGTGGCTTATCCCGCTAGCCATCAAACGATGTCTTGGAAAGAAGGATGGCAGGGAAAAGTGAGAAGTTATCTTCCTGTTGGAAGTTACACATTGGGATTTATCTCACAATTCAAAGAGAAATCAGCTGATTTAATTTCTATTAAAAAACGATGGAATCAATCTAAAGTGCCTGCTTTTTTACCGGCTTATTTTCCTATTATTTGGACAGAAACAGAAATTTGTCATGAATTTTTAACGGGTCGGTCTCTTTTTTCTTTGAAAGAAGGGATGCTTTGTTGGAAGATAGATTTAGAACTTGCCCCTAAATTTAAAAGTGAAAATTTTAAACAAAGCTAAACTCATGACATTTGTGGATCTTATAGAGAAATGTCAAAAAGCAAAAAATATTTTACTGGTAAATTAAACTTTGCTAATAATGCTAGTTTTGCATCCTATCAAATCATTTTATTGATAGAGTTGAAAAAGAGGTGAGTAGTAGTTGAAAACGAATAGTCTATGTGATAGAATCAATAAATCAATATATGCAACTTTAATAGGGCTTTTTCTCTAGAAAAGTATAGAAGATTGTTAAATCGAATGTTAGGAATGTATGCCAGACGACAATAAGCAAGATTTCAAAAAGGGGATGTCAAACAGTTTTGTTTGGTTCCTCATGGCCGCTTTTTTATTTGCCCTGATGGTGCAAAATTTTATCGACACAAAATTTGCCAAGATTTCTTTTAGCTATCAATTGGAGCATCTCGTCAATCTTCAACTTTTACAGCCAGAGGATAGTCATAAGATTGCTTTAAATGATAATTTAGTGACATTTAGTGGAAAATTTAGAGATCGGTTAACTGAAGAAGGTAAAACCCGTTATAAGTATCTTGAGCTTTTGAATGCTAATCATGAGCTGAAATCAGATCAAACGCGCATTAAATCTGATCTCAAAAATATTAAATCAAAAATTTATGATTCTGCGACGCTTTTTTTACAGCTGAGTGGTTTTCCATTGCCGAAGGGTGGATATGTTGTTGTTGATGATACTTACAACACGCCAGAAGAAGACAATAGTGTTGTATTAAAAGATCTTCCGAGAAGTAACTTGGAAAGCTTAGCCGATCTGCAAATTGAATTTGCTCAAGCGCAGCAAAACCCTTCCAATACGACTTTAAAAAACTTGGGAAATGGCATCAGCGAGCTTTTGAGAAACTTCCGTTCGCCTGCATTGGGAATTGGATCGGAGACAATTAAGCAAACGTTAAAGAATGTTGATAAAGAAGTTTCAGAAGCGAATGCTCAGCAAATGCCTGTTTCGCAGCGTTTAAATCTTTATGGTAAGGCTTTAGAAACACTTCAATTGACTGTAGATGAATTAAATCAAGAAGAAGATCATATTCGTCTAACAAAGTTGCGCAGCGTTCGCAGTTATAAAGAAACATTAGATGAATATAATCAGCTGAATACACGCCTTGATGATAATCAAATTCAATTGGATAAAGCACGTCAGTCCGTTGCCCCTGTGATTTGGTACTTCAATAATCAAGAGCTTTCAACACGTGCACTTGAAAAACAAGATCCAGAAGTATTTGGACAATGGTTTGCTAAAGCGAAAGAAGAATGGAATAACTTTAACCATAATCGCGGCGGTATTTTTAGGGCTCCTGATCAACCTCTTAACACAGTTTTAGAAAAAACATTTAAGAGCGAAGAGCCTTCTCCCAATTATTTTAGCTATCTTTTCACCATGATGCCTGTCTTGCTCGTCATCTTGGTTCTCTATTTAATTTTCGCAAGACAAATGAAAGGCATGGGCAATACGGCCATGAACTTTGGTAAGTCTCCTGCTCGTCTCTTGAATAAAGGGGAGAATAAAATCACATTTAAAGATGTGGCTGGTGTGGATGAAGCTTTAGAAGAACTTCAAGAAATTGTGGAGTTTTTAAAGAATCCGCAAAAATTTACATCTTTGGGTGGACGAATCCCTAAAGGTGTTTTATGCATTGGTCCCCCAGGAACAGGTAAAACACTGATTGCTAAAGCAGTTGCAGGCGAGGCCGATCGTCCATTTTTCTCGATTTCTGGTTCTGACTTTGTTGAGATGTTTGTAGGTGTTGGAGCTAGCCGTATCCGAGATTTATTTGATCAAGCGAAGAAAGCAGCGCCTTGTATTATTTTTATGGATGAAATTGATGCCGTTGGTCGTCACCGCGGTGTAGGCATTGGAGGTGGTCATGACGAGCGCGAACAAACGCTTAACCAGCTCCTGGTTGAAATGGATGGCTTTGACACAAACGAAGGCGTCATTTTGATGGCAGCGACTAACCGTCCCGATGTTTTGGATAAAGCCTTGCTAAGACCAGGTCGTTTTGATCGTCGAGTTGTCATTGGACTTCCAGATATTAAGGGGCGTTATGATATTCTTAAAGTGCATGCGCGCAAAATTAAGATGGATCCAAGCGTTGACTTAATGGCAATTGCTCGTAGTACGCCAGGATCTTCGGGTGCAGATTTGGCTAATATCCTGAACGAAGCGGCTTTATTGGCTGCTCGGAAAGGACGTACAGCTGTGACGGCTCAAGAAACAATTGAAGCTCGAGATAAAGTGCTTTATGGAAAAGAGCGCCGCAGCTTAGAGATGGACGAAAATGAGAAACGAACAACCGCGTACCATGAATCTGGCCATGCAGTTGTGGGCTTAGTGGTAAAAAGCGGTGATCCAATTGATAAGGTCACGATTATTCCAAGAGGAATCTCATTGGGAGCTACAATGTTTCTGCCTAAGAAGAACCGTGTTAGCTATTGGAAACATGAGCTGCATGATCAACTCGCTGTTTTAATGGGTGGTCGTGTGGCAGAAGAGATTTTTATCCAAGATATCTCAAGCGGTGCGCAGCAAGATATTGAACGTGCGACACAACTTGCTCGTAGCATGGTTTGCAAGTGGGGAATGAGTGATAAGCTTGGTGCTGTTGCATATGATGAGCATTCTGATAATGGCGGTTCTGGATATGGCTTTGGTGAATTCCATGAAAAGCCTTACTCCGATGAAACAGCTAAAGTTATCGATGCAGAAGTCCGCAAAATTTTAGACGATGCGCATGAAACAGCTCGCAAAATCATTCTTGAATATCGAGAACAAGTGGAATTAATGACTCAAATGCTCATGGAATTTGAAACACTAGATAGCGAAGATGTTCAAGAAATTGTGATTAAGAAAAATTGGGATATCACTCGCAAGCGTGAAAGATTGAAGCGAGCTGCAGAACTTTATAAGAAAGAGCCAGCAGGAGGAACACCGCCACCACCTCCACCTAAGGAAGCTGGGATTTCTAATCCAGGTTCTCTTTCCAGCTCGTTAGGGCTTTCTTCATAGTCCATCTTTAGGAGACGCTCTATCTATTGCAAGCGCAACGGATAGGGCGTTTTTCATTTCAGAGATTCTTTAGTCGAACTCGATTTAATAAAAATCTTATCAAATTTTCCTCTGTGAACTCGGTGTTCTCTGTGGTTCACTATTCTAGCTATACTGTGAAATGAGTTGATTAGAATAGCTAAAATAATAAACCACAGAGAACACCGAGTTCACAGAGGAAAAATTGCAAGAAATTGAGAAAAAAGCTTTAGAAAGAGGGGTGTTGATGAGATTGTTTTTCTAAACAATCTCATCTCTGCCTCATGACTAATATTTAAAAGGAATGCTAATCGAGGATTGCTTCAATAGCTTTAAATTCAGACTCATCAAGAGCTGGTCTTGCAAACGGAAGGAGATGGTAGCAAACTTTTTTGAAATGATTTGCTTCTCTCTGTAATTTAAGTAATTGGCTAGACTGTTCGTCAATCGTTTGTTTCGCTTTTGCTAATTCGCTTAGTCTGATTTTAGCTTCTTTGTCTCTAATCGTTATAAGTTTATTTTCCGCTTTTCTGAGTTTTTCTAAAAGCAGCTCAGCACCATTCTGTAAATCGACAATTTCTTCTTGCTGTTTTGTGATTTGCGTAAATTTTTCCTGATTATCTTTAATCAATTTTTTATGCGTTTTCTGAAATTTTTCATAAGTTTTATAGACATGTTCATGGTCTTTTAACAATTGCTCATAAGCATCTTCTGTTAGACGTGATTTTTCGCAAAGCTCTTTATGTTGCTTTTGCTTTTCTTGATGTGTTTTTTTGAGTTTTTCATGAGTTTGACGAAGAAATTCATGGTCTTCTAACAATTGCTTATAAATACTCTCGTTGTCTTCGAGTTTTTTACGAAGATTTGCGTTTTGCTTCAATACCTCTTTATGATTTTCTTTGAGAGCTTCAAGAGTATGGAAGAGATAGCTACGAGCATCCGACAATTCATTATAAGCATTCTTTTCGCTTTGGAGTTGATTCTTAAGTTTAAACACTTCGGTAGTTTTTTGTTGTAATAACGCCTGAAAAGTCTCTTCTAAGTTTTGAATGTCAATTTTCTGGTCTTCAATCATTGCGTTTAGTTTAATGCGCTGATCTTCCCAACTTTGAAAAGCTCTTACAAAGGAATTTTTCTCTTGATGCCAAGCATCTTGTGTATCGATGAGTGTTTGTTCAGTCGAATCAGCTTTTTGTTTAAGCAAAGTATTTTGACGTTTAAGTTCCTTAATTTTAGCCTTCAGCGCTTGCTCTTGGGAATCGGTAAGATGACTATTATCTTTTTCTTCTCTTGATGGACCGCCTGTTTCTTCTGAAGAGGTGATGCCTGCTTGTTGGTTATCTTGCTCGGAATTTTCTACTGAATTTTCTTGATCTAGAGGAGTGAAAAAAGCAGATGAGCCTGAATATTCTCGCTTGGAAGGTCCTATCCAAAACTGTTCAGTAGTGCTAGGAGGAGCGATGAGTTGTTTATCAAAAAATATAGTGCTAGGAGAGATGAGGTGTTTATCAAAAAATGGTGCTTCAGGAAAAAGAGGATTTCCTTTTGGAGAAAAAAGAGATGTTGATGGCAAAAGAATGAAATGCCCCTGACCCACCAAATGCGTTTTTTGAGCAGGACACAATAATTTTTTCTTTTCGGGAAAAGAAGAAGATTTTTGTTGGTTTTTTCCGCGAGTTAAATAGGCGAAAGTTGCTAATCCAGCTATGGAAGCCGCTGCAATAGGTCCTGGAGATATGTAAGATCCTACGATTCCTCCTAACGCAACTGCTGCTAAAACACGGCTATTGGTATCCTGCTTTTCAGGAGGAGGCATCTCATGATATTGATTCAAATGCTCATTGACTTTATGTTGCACGCTGTTCCAGCATTTCCCTAAGACATTCATGTGATATGCTAATTTTAATTTTTAAATATTTACGAAATTTGTTTTTTAATCTAAAAAATTCGTTTTATGCTTCATCCATCGATGATTCTTTAGTTTGAAGAGAAAAATAATAGAGCAAAGAGAGGATTTTTTCAATATAACTTATTTATGATCTCACTTATTTTTATGATGAAAATTATTAAATGCAAAAAAGTAATAAAAAAAGCCTGTTTTGAGTAGAAGAAAAAGCTTTTCAATTTTGCTAAAACCATTTCTATAAACGTTCTTCTGTTTGCTTTTTGCCTTTCAAAAACTTTTTAAGTTGTTTTGCTATCTATTTAGAGACATGCTCTTAGTTTTGAACTTTTTGTTTAAAAATTCAAAAGAAGTCAAGAAATTAAATTTTTATTTTTATTGTCTATATGTTCTCAGAAAAAAAATCTTAGTTTATGTGTAAATTAACAAGATGCGGTGCTTGATATGTGTGTGTATGTGAATTGTTAAACGTCTCTAGTTTTCATTCATTTCACCGTGTCTCTAATGTTGCTTTAACCTAGGAGGTTCTTATGAATGTGTCTTTTAATGCATCTTTTCCTTCGAGTCCTTCTATCTGTGCAAAATCTGGAGAGCTAGGAAAAAAAGGTTATGTAAAACTCGAGCAGACACGGGAAAAAAATAAACTAGAGTATGAAAGGCTCCTTGATATTGCTCAAGAAAAGCACATTGACATTAGCAAACATACAAACCAATTAATGGAAGATATTGAGAAACAGACGAAAGAAGAAGTGAAGGTTCTTTCTCCATCAAAAGTCACCCGTCTACGTTATGAAACTCAAGTTTATGAGAAATGTAATTTAGAAATCGGGAGATTAATTTCAAAGCACAGCCTTTTTCAACAAGAAAATCCATATGTCTTTAATCTGTTTAAACCTAGCACTAAGCCTTTGAAAGATAAATTAGAAGATCGACGTCTGGAATACCAAAAAATCATCTCGGTTGCCAATGAAAAGGGAATTGATGTGAGTCACTATACCAATAAAATGAAGCAAGTTCTTGCGGAGCTTCCTGCTTCCGATGATCAGCATCAATTTGAATCCATTCGCATGCTGTATGAAATCAAGATGTATGAAAAATACAATCCAGTGATTAGCCGTAAATTGGCTCAAGAAGGTTTATTTCGCACAAGCCAACAAACTCAAGCAGAATTGAAGTGGCAATTGAGAACTGTAAGGATGTCCTTCCAGGAGTGGGCGAGAAAAGCGGATGAAAAAGACGTGGATGTCACTGAGTACATCGATAAAATGGAAGAATTTTTCATGAGTCAGCCTGATATTAATGATCAACATCAATGTACATCAGTTGCAATGCTGAGCTTGATTAAGATGGGTAAGATCTATTGTATTGAAATCATTCGTGAGATTGCAAAATCCGAAATCAACAGATTAGCAGAGCTTGCTAGGCAAACACCTGAACTTGAAGATCAAATTGCTATGATTAATCGTAACGAGCAATTTTTACTTAAAATGCTTCCAGTCGCTAAAGGACGAGAAATACATATTAGTCAAGCTGAAGCACAATATCGACAAATTCAAGATAAAATGGAAGAAATGACACAGAAAATCATGGGAAAGACTCGAAAATCTTAAAAAAAATAAAGCAGAACACTAACAATATCAGTGTTCTGCTTTCATGCATCTAAGAGTGAGCCAAAGTCGCCTTGCGGCTTAATTTGATTTGACCTCTTTCATTGATGTCTAAAACTTTGACGCTAACAGTATCGCCTGGTTTGACAAAGTCCGCTAAGTTGGCAATGCGGCTAGTATCAAATTCAGAAATATGGCAAAGTCCTTCTTTACCTGGAAGGATCTCAACAAATACTCCAAATGGAGCGATTGAAGTGGCTTTTCCAGTGTAAATTCTGCCAATTTCAACCTCTGCTGTCAGACCGTAAATAATGCCCTTCGCTTTTTCGATACTCTCTAAATCTGCAGCTGCAATGCTGACAATTCCATCGTCATTGATATCGATTTGAACGCCAGTTTGCTCAATAATGGCTCGGATTTGCTTTCCTCCAGGGCCAATAACTGTTGCAATTTTGCTAGGCTTAATTTGGATCGTTTCGATACGAGGTGCATAGCGAGACATTTGTGTTTTATAAGTTGGGCACACTTCTAACATTTTGTTAAGAATGTGAATACGTCCAGCTTTTGCTTGTTGTAAAGCTGCACGCATAATTTCAAGTGTAATACCTTCAACTTTAATATCCATTTGGAAAGCTGTAATGCCTTCTTGGTCGCCTGTCACTTTGAAGTCCATATCGCCCAATGCGTCTTCAATTCCTAAAATATCGGAAAGAATAATGAAGCGATCGCCCTCTAAAATAAGCCCCATGGCGATTCCTGCCACAGGACGCTTAATCGGCACACCAGCGTCCATCAAAGCTAAGCATCCGCCGCAAACGGTCGCCATTGAAGAAGATCCATTTGATTCTGTAATATTGGATTCTAAGCGAATGGTGTAAGGAAATTGTTCTTTTGGTGGAAGTAACGCCATCAAAGCACGTTCAGCAAGCTTTCCATGGCCAATTTCACGTCTTCCTGGAGCTCCAATACGGCCTACTTCTCCTACGGAAAAAGGTGGGAAAAAGTACTGCAAATAGAAGCGTTGGCTGCCTTCTCCTTCTAAATCCTCAAAGCGTTGAGCCATGGTTTCTCCACCCAATGTACAGACGGCTACAGCTTGCGTTTCGCCTCTAGTGAACAATGAGCTTCCGTGAGCGCGCGGCAAGAGCCCTTGCTCGATATCAATAGGACGGATTTGTGTCGACTGACGGCTATCTGAGCGGATGTTTTCATTTAAAATCATTCGACGCATCATTTTAGATTGAATATCTTTGAGGACGTAATTGACATCCTGAAGAGTATATCTAGGTTCGCTTCCTGCTGGAAAAAGAGCTTCATTAACCGTTTTGTTGACATTGCCCAATTCTTCTTCGCGCTGCTGTTTTAAGCCAATGCGTAAAGCTTTTTCGAGAAGAGGATTTGCAATGGCTTCAACTTCTTGATAAAGCTCTTTTGGAATTTGACGTAATTTTTCGCGGTTTTTAGGCTTGCCTACTTTGCTTTGCCATTGACTTAATGCTTGGCAAATGCTCTTGATGCTTTCATGACCAACCGCAATAGCTTCTAAGACTTGATCTTCAGTTAAGAAATCACAAAAGCCTTCAATCATTAACACAGCATCTTCTGTTCCAGCTAACATCAAATCTAGTTTAGAACGCTTTTGCTGCTCAATCGTTGGATTCACAATAAATTGTCCGTCAATACAACCAACGCGAACCGCTCCAACAGGTTTAATTAAAGGAATATCAGAAATGACTAATGCCGCAGATGCACCGCAAATGGCTAATGGATCTGGCGAATGAATTCCGTCGTAGGACCAAACATAACTTAAAACTTGAACTTCGTTATAATATCCTTCTTCAAATAAAGGGCGTAGAGGACGGTCAATTAAACGGGAATTTAAGATTTCACGTTCAGAAGGACGTCCTTCACGTTTAATAAATCCACTAACTGTTTTACCAGCCGAAGAAAATTTTTCCTGGTAATCGACGCGTAAAGGGAGAAAGTCAGCAGTCGGTTCTGGATTAGGGGCAGCACAAGCTGTTGAAAAAACAATTGTTTCTCCACAGCGAACAATAACGGCACCGCCAGCTTGGCGTGCAATTTTACCTGTTTCAAAAATAATATCTTGTCCATTAATAGGAACAGAAATTGTCTCACGTTGCATGAAATGATCACTCCGTAAAATAAAAATATCACTTGATAATTTCTATCTTTGTCAATCGAACTCTTATGTCAAATAAGCGTCAATAAAAATCTAGATAGAATCCTTAAAAAAGCCAATCAATAGGATGACATAAGAGATCTTAATATGGGACCAAAGATAGAGCTTTTAAACTCTAAAGGCAAGGCTGTTTTCTCTTCGCCCTTTAGTCATTTAGAGATTAGTTCATAAGAAAAATTCTCTAAAACGAAGAAAAACAAGAAATTAATCAATGTGAAGGAAAGAATAGAACTCAGAAAACACGCTTCAAATTTTTAAAGGGAGTTTTCTGATTTCTATGTCCTTTCAGCTAATGATTCATTTCTTGTGCTTCAAGAAAAAGGGGCAGCTCAGCTGCCCCTTTTTCTTTTGTAAGTCAGTCAGATCAACGTCTGAGCTTTAACTTGTTGATAAGCGTTTGATAACGCTTAGTATCTGTTGAATTGAGATAGTCTAGTAGGCGACGACGTTGACCGACTAATTTGAGCAACGCTAAACGGGATCCGTGATCCTTAGGTGCTCTCTTCAAATGTTCAGTAAGTTCGGTAATACGCTCAGTTAAAATGGCGATTTGTACGTCGGCTGAACCAGTATCTTTCTCGTGAAGCTGAAACTTTTTTGTAATTTCTTCTTTGGTACCTTTGTCTAGAGACATTCAGGAATCCCCCGTAAGTTAAAAGCCGCAAGAGTGGCTAGTTGTTGGAGCTTAATTAGTATAAATTACTGGTATAATGATACCAAAATTAGGAATTATTAGCAAGGAGGAAGTACGAGTCGCTCTAGACTAGCCATAAAAATGATTTTACACAGCGAGAACCAAAACGAAATTCGAACTATCTCTTAGTTTGTCTCGTAATTAGAAACCAGTTAAAAATATTATTATACAAGAAGGTTTATTAATTTTTTATAAATATTCTAATTTTTTTATTAATATAGGCTGTTTAACAGACTTCAATAAGAGTTTGATGTGAGAACTCTAGTTTTAAATTAGGATGTTAAACTTTAGTGTCCAAAATGACTTCAATATAATCTGGGTATTTTTTAAGAGAATCGCGGCGCATGACGACTTTAAAAGGAATGGTGATATGTCCTTTATATTTCTCCATTTGCAATTCGTCCCAAATTTTGGCTTTCAATTCATCTGTCACAGGTTCGTGACGATATTTCTTCAATAAATTTTGAATATAGGCCTGCTCTTGACGACGAATGACATCAATGCCATAAAAAGGGTGTTCATCTTCTGTGTGCTGTGTCATAAGGAATGAATTTTAGTTAAATGGGGTTTACACTTCGGAAACTTTATCTCAATATCGCGCAAAAACTTTTAGTTAATCAAGACCTGACGAGCTTGCCCAGTATTGTCAACGTTTCACTTAATCAGAAAAAGGACATTAGGAATGGAGTCTTTGGCTTTTATTCTTAATTCTTTCTGGTCTTGCCTTTTTCTTGTCAAACATGCTAATTTTTTTCTTTTCATTCAACTTCAATAAGGAACAAATATGTATAAAAATGCAACATATAAAGAAAAATTTGCTGATTTGCAAGAATGGATTCCCTACATCATTGATTCAGTTAAAAAAGATTTGCGCAATGAGCATTTAAAAAAAGATTTTTACTTTGTGAAAAAATTTCTTGCTTCCAAAAATATCCATAAAGTCACAACAGACGAATTAGCAGAAGCTTATCAGAAGGCGATTCAAGAGGAAGAAAAAGGTGAAGAACTTGCTGAATTTATTACCTCTCGCTGGCTTCTTAAAAATAGCGATCTTTATGGCTTTTTTGAACAACAGCTCAGTCAAATTAATCCAGATTTTACAAGTTTAGAAGAAATAAGTCCTGCTCAAGCGCAAGCTTTAATCGACGCCTCTATTCATCAATTCGGCGCTCCTCACACTTACCTTTTCTCAGTTTTAAACTCTGTTGTTTTCCCAAAAGAAAGCTTTAATAAACTCAAAACTAAAGCTCAGCAACATCAAGAGAAAGAAGTTCAAGAAACACAACAAGCCACAGAGAAGTTAACAGTAGAGCAAATGCGCAAAGAATTTGAGCGTGAAATGGGCCGCTTAACAGATAAATATGAAAAGAAGCTTGCTGGTTTGCAGAAAAAGTATGTGACAGATGTCGAGACTCTCAAGAAACAAGTTGCTCAATTACAGCGTAGGTTGCAACAAGAGAAGAGTGCTTAATGTCTTTTCCTTTTAGAATTACACCTCAAAATGAAGATGAGCATTATATGCTTGAGGCTCTTAAAGAGGCTTGGAAAGCTTTTAAGGCAGATGAAGTCCCTGTTGGAGCTGTATTAGTAAAAGATAAGCACATCATTGCAAGAGGGTATAATCAAGTTGAAATGCTAAAAGATGCAACTGCTCATGCAGAAATGTTGTGTCTAACAGCAGGAGAGGCTGCTCTTGATAATTGGAGGCTTGCACAAACCACTCTCTATTGTACAGTAGAGCCTTGTAGTATGTGTGCGGGGGCTATGTTGCTTACCCGCGTTCCTACGCTTGTTTGGGGGGCTCCTGATCTGCGACATGGGGCAAATGGGAGTTGGATTGATCTTTTTGAACCTGTGCATCCCACTCATGCTATTCAAGTGCGCAAAGGTGTGTTGCAAGAATTTTGCGCACAACTTCTGAAAGACTTTTTTCAAATCCAACGGCAAAGAAAAGCGACAAAAAAGCGAGAAGATTATGACAACGATTCCTTCTTGGGAGGAAATTGAGCAACTTTTGAAAGAGCTAGTTCAATTTCATCAAGCACAATTGCTTAAAAGCGGGCGGCGAATTGTTCCTCATTTGACACCTGAAGACTTGCTACAGCCAAATGATTATCAAGAACTCGAGCATCATCCCTATTTTCGCTACGAAGAAGGGATGTTGGCTGGTATTCAAACTGTTCAAATGGCCTTATGGGCATTAAAGAAACAAAAATAATAAAGACAGTGGTTCACTGTATATTTCAAAAGATCATAAGCGTGAAGTAAAAGATCTTTTTAATTGAAAGCCTATGTTCCAGTTTTGGTGAACAACATGTACTGATAATGACCTCTTTTAACGCGATACAAGTGCACAGGTTCTAGCTGAGAATTTGTGGCGTTAAATACTTGAATATTATGATCTTTTGATCCGTATTGATCATGCACATGAATAGGTAGTTTAAAAAGGATGCTTAACGTAAATAGGTGAAGAGAAGAACAAGAAAATCCTTTTCTTGCTAAACGATTTAAAAATTCTTCATCAGATCGAATTCTATGTGCATCATCTCTTTTCTCTAAAGCAGTCACAATTTTTGTATACTTTGCTTTGATGACGTTGAGCTGACTGTTGTAAGCTGTTGGAGTAATTCGCTTAGCTTGAAAGCGCTCATTTAATGTTTTAAGTTCTTTTTTATAGTTCTCTTCTGTTTTATTGATTTCTGGCAAATAAATATCATTGTATTCTTTGCAATCAGCGTCTAGATATCCTAAAACTTCTAGCGCATAATAACCAGCTTCGGATGGCTTAATCGTCACGCAGTCTTTTTTAGAAAAATCGACACCCATGCCGCGAAGTTTGTCCATGATGAGTCGAACATCTTTAGGATCTTTGCTGTTCAATAAGTGTGAATATTGTTTTTCTAAAGCTTTGAGAAATGATAAAATTTCCTTTTTGGCAAATTCGACACCCATGGTGCGAAGCTTTTCCATTGTAAGTTTAACGTCTTTATCATCTTCTTTATACATTAATAGCTGGGGATATTGCATCTCTAAAGCTTTTAGGAATGATAAAAGTTGGCAATCTCCACC
The DNA here is from genome assembly GCA_044226925.1 of Parachlamydiaceae bacterium. Lineage (GTDB taxonomy): Bacteria > Chlamydiota > Chlamydiia > Chlamydiales > Parachlamydiaceae > JANWJE01. Next base: position 262,881 of record JBGAGC010000004.1, on the reverse strand, counting down.
ACCACCAGCTTCAATCAAAATATAAGGACATGATTTTTCAGGTTTTGCCACAGGTTTAGCTGTAGGTTTGATAATGGGTTGAAGAGGCAGTGGAGTTGTCAAAGGGACAGATGCAGCTAGCGTTGAATTTTTAGGCGCTGGAGCATTGGGAATGGGGATGGTATTGATTTGAGAAGGCTTTTGATCTCGATGATAGCGTCGGAATCGTGTAGCAAAAGTTGATTTTTTTTCATCATTTGGCTGGGGATTTGCTGGTAAAGAAGTGTCTTCTGCTGGCAAAGGGATAGAATTAACGGGTAAGATCTCTTTTGGAGGTGAAGGGTTCGGTTTACTAGGATTATTTTCTTTTGCCTTTGATTGCGGCGACTTGGCTTGAGGAGAAGACTGGTCTGTGGCTTGTAGAAGTGACTTGGAAGGAGAATGTTCAGTTTTGCCTTCTTCTTGCTGGATGCTAGGTGGAGTTTTCTTTTTCATCACACTGGGATTATGCTCTGAAGAAGCTAGATCGGGTTCAAGGTTTATATCTTTTGATTGATCAATTTGAGATTTCTTATCTTCTGAGGGATCTGAAGCTGGTTTACCCGAATGATTTAAAGGTGATTTGTTCGGAATCGGATTGTCCAATTCTTTATTTTGCTCGCTCTTATCAAGAGCTTGATCTTCTTGTTGAGGTTCTTCTCTTGGGACAGGCTGTGGAGAAAAAAATTGCTGAGGAAGAATTATTGGCGGAACTTTAGGAGAAGGTTGAACTGGAATTGCAGGAACTGACTGTTTAACAGGTGTTGGGTTGTGAGAGCCAGAAGGTGCAGCTTTAAAAAATGACCGGCGTGAAATTTGAGAAATGCGATTTGCAAGATAGTCAATTGACTTAATACAAAGAGACCATGCATGGTCTAACCATTTTACTCTTGGTATCCAACTTCTTATAGAAAAATGCGGAGCAGGTGCATGATCAGTATTAACAACTGGAGAAATATTCATAATATATTATTACATTCTTAAATTATTATAATTCAGATAGTATATAATGATTTGTATTAATAGGAAAGCTAAAAAATTTTTAAATTACTCCTGAATTCTTAGTAAAGATTGTGTAAAAGAAGCTTTGAAAAAAAGATGTTGTTTTTTTTAAGCTAACCTTTTATCCTAGAGGATTTCTGTTTGCCTTTTCTTCTTAAAAGAATAAGGCTAGAGCTTTGAGATATTTGTCTAAAATTGGGTATTGTTGGGACAAACTGTCATATATCCTGCAATTGCTAGTAAGTTCATTGGCAAAATTTCTTGAAAAAACAGATAAATTTATTTAACTTTATTCTCTTGAGGAGCCTATAAAAATGAAAAAAGAAATTCATCCGTCTTACCAGAAAGTTTTATTTGTTGACTCTGCTTCTGGCCATCGTTTTGTTTGTGGATCCACTTTGCAGCCTGAGGCTACAGAAGTGTTTGAAGGGGTAGAATATCCAGTGAGTTACTTGTCTATTTCTTCTACATCCCATCCATTCTTTACAGGTAGCAAGCAGTTGGTTGACTCTGAAGGACGCGTTGAGAAGTTTAAGAAGCGTTTTGAGCGCAAAAAAGAAGCGGCTAAAGATGAATCTTCTTCACAAGAAGAGGGTGGAAGCGAACAACAGCAGAAGCCTGCTGAAAAGAAAGCAGTAAAAGGTGCTAAAAAAAGCGCAAAGTAAATGAAGAGCAATTTTATAAGAGGAAAAGTCTAATGTCTTTTACTTCTTTTCCACCCACGGGTGTTGATACTGGTGATTTTTTAGGAATTGCTTCTTCTTTCCAGTTTATCCCTGATCATTTAAAAAATGATCAAAGTTTAGTGTAAGCTGCTTTACAGCTCAATGGACAAGAAGATAACAGCCCAACTGGTGAGGGAAAAGCTTCTCATGACAAAATCCCTCTGGGAAGTCTGAAGGGATAGACATTATTTCAAATGAGGCTTTTATTTCTTTTCTCAATAACAATTGCTTTCTAACTTTTAAAGTAGGTAGAAGCAGCTTTCAAAGCTGCTTCTCTTCATCAAGATGTTGTGGTTCGATAATTAAGTTTGAAAGCATTGTGTCATGTTAGCCTTTCTATCTTTATCAATCACATGATAAAATAAATTTTAAGTTTTTTTAACTTAGTAGAGTCATATTCAATGGAAAAAAAGGTACAGCAACTATTTGAACGTTTAGCTGAAGTCGAAGAAGTTCTGGGGCAGCCCCAAGTTTATGATGATCAAAAGAAATATCGATCACTGACACAGGAACATGCCTATTTGACAGAGTTAAAAACAGCTTGGGAAGAAAAGAAAAAACTTGAAAAGCAGATTGTCGATAACCAAGACCTTCTCAAGTCTGAGAAGGATGCTGAATTTGCAGAAATTTTGCGCGACGATATTGTTCAATCAGAAAAACGTATTGCTGAGTTGCAAGTTGTCATTGAAAATTTATTGGTTCCTCCAGATCCGCTTGATCATCGCGCTACCATTATTGAGTTAAGAGCGGGAACAGGTGGGGATGAAGCTGCTTTATTTGTGGGTGATTGCGTACGGATGTATAAACTGTACGCTGATCGCAAAGGGTGGCGTTATGAGCTTTTATCCTGCACGCCATCGGAAATAGGCGGTTTTAAAGAATATGTGATGGTGTTATCGGGGTCTAATGTTTATCGTTTTTTACGGTATGAAGCTGGAACCCACCGTGTCCAACGTGTTCCAGAAACAGAAGCGCAAGGACGCGTCCATACTTCTGCTATTACAGTGGCAGTGTTGGCTGAGCCCGATGAAAACGAAGATATTCGTCTAGATGAAAAGGATCTTCGTATTGATACTTATCGATCATCAGGTGCAGGGGGGCAGCACGTCAACACAACAGACAGTGCTGTGCGCATTACGCATATTCCATCGGGAATAGTTGTTTATTGCCAAGAAGAGCGTAGTCAGCATAAGAACAAAGACAAAGCCATGCGGTTGTTAAAAGCAAAAATGGCAGAAATCGAAGAACAAAAACGTCAGCAAGAATTAGCGACGACACGTGCTCTTCAAGTGGGATCTGGTGATCGCTCAGAAAGAATTAGAACTTATAATTTCCCTCAAAATCGTTTGACAGACCATCGCATTAACCTGACGAAGTATAATCTCGACCAAATTATGGAAGGAGATTTAGATGATATCACGTCAGCTCTTGTTGCGCATTATCACCAAGAAAAACTCAAAGGACCTGAAGGGGGATGAAGCCTATTCAAGAGGTTTTAACCATTATTGCCGGAATTTTTAGTGCACATGGGTTAGAGGAAAGTAAACGGCAAGCAGAAGACTTGTTGTGCGATCTTTTACATTGTTCCCGAGCGGATCTTTATCAGCAAAGAAATCGCGTATTAAGTGAAAGGATATGGGAAATCTGTCAAGAATGGGTGCAGCGCCGGCTGCAAGGTGAGCCCTTGGCCTATCTTTCTGGACAAGTGCAGTTTTATGGATGTTTGATTGAAGTGAGCTCTGCTGTTTTAATTCCTCGCCCCGAAACAGAAATTTTAGTGGATCAAGTCGCGCAGTGCTTAAAAAATCAAGACTTTCATAACAAAATTTTATGGGATATCTGCTGTGGGTCAGGTTGTATAGGAATTGCTTTAAAAAAGGCTTTTCCTGCTTTATCGGTCTATTTGTCGGATTATTCAGAGGAAGCACTTGCTTTAGCAGCGCGCAATGCGGTAGCAAATCAAGTGAAGGTTATATGTGTAAAAGGAGATCTTTTAACTCCTTTTAAAGGAAACAAGGCGCATTATGTTATCTGCAATCCCCCTTATCTTTCTGAAGAGGAATATGTTATACTAGATAAAGGGGTCAAAGAGTATGAGCCGCGCTTGGCGTTAGTTGGCGGGGTGCAGGGATGGGAGATTTATGATCGTTTAGCTCGCGAGTTGCCAAATTATTTATATCCCCAGGCAAAAGTTTGGTTAGAGATTGGCTATCAACAAGGAGAGGTTGTCCAAAGGCTTTTTAATCGACTTCCTTGGAAAAATCAACGGCTTGAAAATGATTGGGCTGGTCACAATCGCTTCTTTTTCCTTGAAAATGAATGATTTTTTAAGTATTCTATTTTCATTTAAGAATTGTTTTCTAAAAGATACACAAGGTGTTTCATGCTAGGAACATTGACAACAAAGTTACAGGGTGTCTTTTCTAAGTTAACGGGCAAGAAGCGGTTAACAGAGGAAAATGTTGCTGAAGCAGTCAATGATGTTCGTTTGGCTTTACTAGAAGCTGACGTGAATTATAGTGTGACAAAAACGCTTGTCAAGCAAATAAAAGAGAAGGCTTTAGGCGAACAGGTATTGAAATCTGTGACTCCGGGCCAGCAATTCATTAAAATTGTGCATGATGAATTGATTGCTTTAATGGGAGGCAATGAAGCAGAGCTTCAGTTGACCGGACAGCCATCCATTATCATGTTATGTGGACTGCAAGGATCTGGGAAAACCACACATTGTGCGAAGCTGGCGAAGTATTTAAAGAAAAAAGGACAAGCGAAAAATCCTTTACTCGCGGCATGCGATCTACAGCGGCCTGCTGCGATTGAGCAGCTTAAAACGTTGGGACAGCAAATTGGTGTGCCAGTCTTTTCAATGTCTGGCGAAAAAGATCCTATACGAGTTGCTAAGGAGGCTTTAAAGCAAGCTAAAGAAGGGCAGCACGATCTTTTGATTGTCGATACTGCCGGACGTCTCCATATTGACGATGAATTAATGATTCAGTTGGAGAAAATAAAGGAAGTCTTGCAGCCTCAAGAAATATTATTTGTTGCGAATGCAACAACAGGACAAGATGCGGTGAATGTCGCCCATGAGTTTAATAAACGCATGGTTGTGACAGGAACGATTTTGACGATGTTGGATGGAAATACGCGTGGTGGTGCTGCGATTTCTATTCGCGAAGTCACAGGGAAGCCTCTTAAATTTGAAGGGGTAGGTGAACGCGTGGATGATCTCCAGGTGTTTAATCCTAATTCAATGGCAGACCGCATTTTAGGGATGGGTGACACCATCAACCTGGTCAAGAAAGCACAAGAGCATATAGACGAAACCGAAGCTCAAAAGCTTGAACAGAAGATTCGAAGTGCGACATTTACCTATGACGACTATTTGAAACAGATTCAAACTGTCAAAAAAATGGGATCGATCAAAAGTTTATTGGGAATGTTGCCAGGAATGAGTCAAATGCCCGCAATGGATTTTGACGAAAAAGAATTCTTTAAAGTCGAGGCCATGATTCTCTCCATGACGCGCGATGAGCGAACTGAAAAATGTGAACTCACGACTTCAAGACGCAAGCGCGTTGCACAGGGAAGTGGAACGAAAATTGAAGATGTGAATAAGCTTGTAAAATCATTTAAGCAAGCCAAACAGTTTTTTAAAAATATGCCAAATATGAAACAATTAGAAAAGATGTTGGGAGGATCCCTATGGCGTTAAAAATTAGGTTGCGGCAGCAAGGTCGCACAAACCGTGCTTTCTATCGATTGGTAGTGACAGATTCACGTTCTCCAAGAGATGGAAAGTATGTCGAAGCTCTTGGTTGGTATAATCCAATAGAAGCTGAAGATGATAAAAAAATCGCAATTAAAACAGACCGCATTCAGCATTGGTTGAATGTTGGAGCGCAATTGACAGATAATGTAGAGAGTCTTCTCCGTAAAACTGCTCCGCACATTGTCCAAGAGCAAAAAGAGAAGCAGCGTGCACACCGTGCTAAGATAGCTACAAAACGCAAAGAGAAAAAGAAGGTCTAAGCATCACGTGCTAATTGATATCCTTTCCCTTTTCCCCGGGTATTTCACAGGGCCATTTGACGAAAGTATCATCAAAAGGGCGCGGGAGAGGGGATTGGTTAATATTCGTTTAACCGATATTCGAGATTTTTCAGATAATCGGTTTCGACGTGTTGATGATCGGCCTTATGGAGGAGGACCTGGAATGGTGTTGATGCCGCAGCCTGTGACAGCGGCAATCCGTCATGTAAAAACTCCTCAGGCTCGCGTGATTTACCTTTCGCCGCAGGGAAAACCATTGACAGCAGCGAAATGTCGAGAGCTAGCACAAGAAACACACTTGATCTTATTGTGCGGCCATTATGAAGGGGTTGATCAGCGCGTATTAGACAAAGAGGTGGATGAAGAAATTAGTATTGGGGATTATGTTTTAACTAATGGATGCCTAGCAGCAATTGTAGTAGTAGACGGTGTCAGCCGATTTATCCCAGGCGTTCTTGGGCATGCATTAGCTGCTGAAGAAGATTCTTTCGAAAAAGGGCTATTGGATTGTCCCCACTATACGAGATCTGAAATTTTTGAAGGTCAATCGGTGCCACCTGTTTTGCTAAGCGGCAATCATAAAGAGATTGCAAATTGGCGTCGAGAGCAAGCTTTAAAAAAGACACGTGAAGTAAGGCCGGATCTCTTACTTAAAGACGGAGATTAAAAGTAAAGGACGTCGCTTGATAGAGGAAAGTTGGCTTTCCTTCTCATGCAGAAAGATTAAATTTTTAGGAGAATTGATCAATGAGTCGTAATAGCGTTATTGAAAAGCTGGAAAGCCAGCAAGTTAAAAAAAATATTCCTTTCTTTCGTATAGGGGATACTGTTCGCGTTCATCTTCGTATTATTGAAGGCGATAAAGAAAGACTCCAAGTTTTCACAGGAACAGTGATTGCTCGTAAAGGAAACGGACTTTCTGAAACGTTTTCTGTACATCGCGTTGCTTATGGCGAAGGCATGGAGCGTGTATTTATGTTGCATAGCCCACGTATTGCTAAAATTGAAGTGGTTAAAGAAGGCGATGTTCGCCGCAGCAAACTTTACTACTTGCGCGGAACTTCTGGAAAAGCTTCTAAAGTTAAAGGTCGTTTTGGTCCTCGCCGTACAACAGAAAATGGAGCCACTGAAGAAGCTGCTGCAACAGAAGCTTAGACAGAAGGTTAAGATGTTGTTTGCCTGAAAAGGCTTTTAACTATCGCCCAGGGTACATGCTGCCCTGGGAAAATGATATTCCATTGCAGCGGTATGCTGAAGTCGGTATCACTTTAAAAATCGTAAAAACCTTGTTTGTTTGCTAGCAGGTGATGTATGAATCCTGATGCTGGACTAGATGAAGAAGAAAAACTTCGTCTGCAACACATGGTCATTTACGAAGAAGAGACTTATCAGCAGGGCTACCATCTAATTGCTGGTCTTGATGAAGCGGGTAGGGGGCCTTTGGCCGGTCCTGTCGTCGCAGTCGCTTGTCTGTTGCCTCGAGGGCTCTTCATTGCAGGCGTCAATGATAGCAAAAAATTAACTCCCAAAGCTCGAAAACGTTTATTTGAACGTCTTACGACAGATCCTTCCATTATTTATGGCATCGGAATTATAGAACCCATCGATATTGATCGCTTGAACATTTACCAAGCGACAATTCAAGCGATGTTGAAGGCAATTGAGCAATTGTCCACTTATCCTGATTATCTACTTGTGGATGGTATGGGATTGCCTCATCCTTTTTTACCTTGCCGCAAGATTATTAAAGGAGATCAACTCTCTCAATCGATTGCAGCAGCTTCTATTATTGCAAAGGAAACACGCGATCAACTAATGTGTGCTTATCATGAACAATGGCCGCAATATGGATTTGATCAGCATAAAGGATATGGAACAGCTCAACACTTAGAGGCTTTAGATCTTCATGGACCTTGTCCTATTCATCGCCATTCCTTTGATCCTATTAAAACACGTTGGCCTAAAGAAGACATGAAAAATCAAGTGCCACAACTTGAATTAACTTGTACATAATTTTCTTGAAATGTCTGAAAACAGAATGAACAGGATCGGATAAAATAAACAGCCTGTGTGTTCTTATCTTGTCTATCTTCCTCATTCTGTTCTTTATCATGAAAATTAACAGATGAACAGGATAGGAAGGATAAATTACAAAAGGTCTTTGACGGCAAACCTTCTCGAAAAATTCAATGGTGTATGAGTTTGCATCCTCTTACGCCTATCATTTTCAATGAGGTGTGATTCTAGAGTTTAATTTTAGAACTAATTATTCGTTAAAATTTTAATTGAATTGAATAATTTGTTTGATTTGCTTATTCTTTCTGGTGGGTTTTATTATAAATTATTTAAATTAGTAAGCTTATGTTTATTTGAGGTTAAGGATGAACGCAATTAAGAATGCATGTAATGGAATCGTGAGCGACGAAGTACAGGAGCGTGCTTTACAAACAGCTGCTTTGACTGGTTTGGCATCGGTTTGTGCTTATGCGGGGACATTCTTTTTTACTGCTTATAAGCCAGTTAATGGGGCCTTTTATCTAGGTAGTGTGATTTTGGTGAGCCATGTAGCTTATCAGGTTCTTGAAAAAATGAAAGAAATGGTCAAATCAGATAAAGTGAAATATGCCATCACGTCCATTCAATTACTTCAAATTCCTGTTGTCTTTTATTTAATGCCAGGCCAGCTTAGCCCCTCCTTGACAAGTGGTGCTAAGTTAGAGATTATTATTGCCACGGCTCATTTTGTTGCAGTGCCAATTTTTTTCCATTTAGGCCTCGAAGCTTGGAAGGATCCGACCTTTGTAAAGGTTGCCCCTGTAGCGGCAATGATGCTGACGTTGACACAAGGGCTTAGAAGCTACATTCCTGTTTAAACTCCTCAGTTTGGCTATTCTAGCATTGACAGAAATGAAAATTTTATTATAATTACTTAAATCTCAACCAGGCGGCAACTTTTTTTATGTTAAAAAGTATGACGGCTTATGGCCGTTCGAGCTTACATACTCCAGTCGGTCACTTCGTTATCGAAATTCAATCAGTTAATCGAAAGTTTTTAGAAGTTAATGTTCTTTTGCCTCGCGAACTTAGTCAATTTGACATTGAGATGAAAAAATGGCTATTGCCTCACCTTGCACGCGGACAAGTGACAGTTAAAGTCAATGTTGCTTTTGAAGGAGCAGTTCCATTTATTGTTAGACCTAATCTTCCATTAGCTCGGCAATTAAAAGAAGCATGGAGTGAAATTGCAAAAGAATTGAATTTGGACAAAAATGCCTTTCATCTTTCTCTTTTAGAACGAGCCGAAGGGCTTTTGAGCTATGAAGAAAATCGAGATGAAGAAGAGAACTATCGCCAAATCCTGAAACAAGCCTTAGAAGAAGCTCTACAAGGATTTTTGAAGATGAAAGCGCAAGAAGGAGTGGTATTGCAAGTAGATATTGCTCATCGTTTAGAGAAAATTCGACAAAGTTTATTAGTCATTCAAGATAAAGTTCCTTTTGCAACAAAAAAATACCGAGAAAGACTAGTCTCGCGTCTAGAGGAGCTATTGCCAGGGCAAGTAGAAAATGAAGAACGGATTTTAAGGGAAGTCGCGTTATTTGCTGAAAAAATTGATATCGCTGAAGAAATCACTCGCTTTTCTTGCCATTTGAGTCATTTTGAAGAATTACTTCAATCAGAGAGTCTTTCGGTAGGAAAAACATTAGAATTTGTTCTGCAAGAATTGAATCGCGAAATTAATACGATTGGAAATAAATCCTCTGATTTAGAGATTGCTCGAGCTGTGATTGACATCAAGAGTGAACTTGAGCGTATTCGAGAACAAATTCAAAATATTGAGTAGTTCATTCGTATGGCTGGATTGTTAGGAGAAGTGAAAAAAGGTTTAATTTTCGTTGTCAGTGCTCCAGCTGGAACGGGTAAAACAACTCTTGTTCAAAGGCTTGTAAAGGAATTCCCTTCCATTATTGCGAGTATTTCCTATACAACACGGCAGCCAAGAGAGGGTGAAGTTCATGGCGTACACTATCATTTTATTAGTGAAACACAATTTGAGGCAAAAATAGCAGCATCTGATTTTCTTGAATTTGTGAAACTCTATGGAACCTATTATGGCACATCTCGCCAATGGATTGAAGAACAGCAAAATCAAGGGAAGCATGTTATACTAGTGATTGATACTCAAGGAGCCTTGCAACTAAAAAAGCAGCTGCCAGCTGTTTTTATTTTTATTCGACCTCCTTCATTGGAATCGTTGCAGGCTCGTTTGATTCATCGCAAAACAGAAACAACTGAAATGATTAAGAAACGTTTGGCCTGGGCTAAAACAGAGCTCGAAGCTGCCGAACAATATGATTATCAAATTATCAATGATGATTTAGAAATTGCTTATCAGGTTTTTAGAAGCATTTTTATTGCCGAGTGTCATCGCGTTCGCTAGGCTTCTGAATACTTAAAAAAGTGTCACTGAATTGCTAAATGTTGGCTTTAAGATGAAATGCAGCCATTCAGAGATACGATCTAAAACAATTAAATTAATGATTATAAAGGGAGATAAAAATGGACAAAAAAGCTAAGATTAATTTAACAAACGAAGAAGTGCGAGGCAAATTTAAAAGTAGTTTTGATCTCGTGAATTATGCGATTCAGTTAGCTGAAAATATGATTAAAACAGGTCGCGAAGCGAGAGTAAAGTCTGAAGTTCAAAATCGAGCGATGTTGATTTTAGAAGAAATTCAAGAAGGGAAAGATCAATTTGATGAAATCAAAGAAACAGTGGTTTCAGGTTTTGGCTCAGAAGAGTTAGATGGCACCGCGCCACAAGCAATGGTTTTTGAAGAGCGTGTAGAAAAAAGAAAGTATCGCTCATCTGATACATATGATAGCGAAGAGTAGGAGTATTGTCTATGGATGAGGGGAGTGGCTGGGCCGTTTTACTAGCAGCAATCATCTTGGTTTCTTTTGCCTTGTTGATTTTGCTATTTTGGCTTGGATGGCGGCTAACGCAGCGCTCTCACTCTGTAAGTCCTTATACTGGAGTTCCTTTACGACGTGCTTCGGAAATTTCTTACTATTCTGCAGAGCGTGTTCTGCGATATTTATATGATCTTCGACAATATGATAACCGCATCTTTAAATTAAGACGTGCCGCTTTTTGTCGTGAGACAGGACGCATTTTTCAAGATTGTGTCACGTGGTATGATACCATAAATGTTGATTGGAATTTCTTGCAAAAGCGTTATCCAGGCCATTATGTGTCTTGGGGCAGCTTGAGCAAAGAGTTGCAAGATTATATTCGAGACTCACATAGTTCATTAGAGGGATTTCAAACAGAGGAATCTTCCCCAAATCCTGCTCCTCGGGCGGTTGAACCCGAATATGCTTATACAAAACCTGGACCTCTTTACGTGGACCCAGAGACAAAAGTTCTATTGGGATGGAAAATTGTTCCAGGAACTAACTTTGAAGTATTAATTGTGCAAAAACCCATTAAGTAAAATTTTGGAAAAAGAAGAAGAAAGAGGTTAGAAAAAGACAACGATTCCTCTTGAATGCTTTTAAAGCTAAAAGGCTCCTATCTTCTGCATTCTTTTTCTGGCTTCTTCCCTATTCTCTCTTCTAGTAAGGAAAATCACCCATGACTCAAAAAATTCTCGTTACATCAGCTCTTCCCTATGCAAATGGCCCTCTTCATTTTGGGCATATTGCAGGGGCTTATCTTCCAGCAGATTGCTATGTCCGTTTCCAACGTCTCATGAAGCATGATGTTTTATATATTTGCGGTTCTGATGAGTATGGAATAGCTATTACTTTAAGTGCTGATTTAGCAAAACGAACTCCAAAAGAGCATGTCGATATCTTCCATCAAGTTAATCGTGATTTTTTTGAAAAATTACAAATTTCTTTTGATCATTATTCGCGGACGACTTGGGAAGGTCATGTTGAACCCACCCATCAATTTTTTAAGGATTTGCTTGCTAACGGTTATATTGAAGCACGTACGACAGATCAGTTGTATTCTGAAGCGGATCAAAAATTTTTGGCTGATCGTTATGTTGTGGGAACTTGTCCTCGCTGCGGTTTTGAAAATGCAAGAGGAGATGAATGTCCACGTTGTGGAGCAAGTTATGATGCCACCGAGCTAAAAAATCCTAAATCAAAACTGACTCATGCTCCTTTAGTTCTTCGCCCGACAAAGCACTGGTTTTTATTATTGGATAAATTTAAAGACCGTTTGAAAGATTGGCTAGAACATAAAAATTGGAAGCCCAACGTTATTAATTTTATTAAAGATTATATTGATCATTTGCATGCAAGGGCTATTACGCGCGACATGGCATGGGGAATTCCTGTTCCTTTGCCCGATGCGGAAGGAAAAGTTCTGTATGTTTGGTTTGACGCTCCTATCGGCTATATTTCAGCTACAAAGGAATGGGCACAACTAAATCAGCAACCTGATCGTTGGAAAGATTATTGGTTAGATCCCAAAACTAAGCTTGTACAATTTATTGGTAAGGACAATATCCCTTTCCACGCTTCTATTTTTCCTGCCATGATTATGGGGCAAGATCAGCCTTATAAGCTTGTGGATGAATTGCCAGCCAATGAATTTTACAATTTAGAGGGAAGACAATTTAGTAAATCGGATGGATGGTATATTGATCTTGATGACTTTTTTAAACGTTATACAACCGATCAAATTCGCTATGCCATTGCATCTAACGCACCTGAAACATCTGACAGCGAATTTACGTGGAAAGATTTCCAAACACGTTGCAATTCTGACTTATTAGGAAAATACGGCAACTTAGTCAATCGTGTTTTAATTTTTGTGCGCAATCAATGTGACGGGATCATTCCTCCACTTGAAAACTTAGAATCGATGGATCAAGAATTCTTACAAAACATCGAGCAAATTGTCCAGCAGGCAGCTGAAAATTATGATCAATTTAAAGTACGCAGAGCAAGTCAAGTAGTCATGGAACTTGCGCAGCTTGGAAATGTGTATTTTGATAGTAAGCGTCCTTGGCAAGATGCCAAAAAAGAAGAAACACGTGCACGCATGAAAGCAACATTGGCATGCTGCCTAGAGTGTTTAAAGGTGTTGGCATTGATTTCTTATCCTATTATTCCATCGACAGCCGATCAAGTATGGAAAATGCTGGGTTATTCAGATACACTTGAAAAACGAGGATGGAAAAAAGTTTTGTCTGAACAAATTCCAGCTGGCCAAACAATTCCAGCACCGACTATTCTTTTCCAAAAAATCGAAGACAGTCAAATAGAAGAAGAAATTGCTAAATTGAAGCAGCTTTCGGCCGCTTGTGCAAAAAAAGAGCAGCCTGTATCTGCAGCAGCTTCTTCCTCTTCTTTAACGCCTTTAAAACCATCTGTAACAATCGATGATGTGCGTAAGCTTGATCTACGCATTGGAATCATTCGCCAGGCAGAGCCTATTCCAAAAAGTAAAAAGTTACTTCGCTTACAAGTGGATATTGGATTAGAACAAAGAACGATTGTAGCTGGAATAGGGGAAAGCTATCAAGCAAGCCAAATAATTGGACGGCCCGTTGTCGTTGTGGCGAATTTAAAGCCCGCGACTCTGATGGGAGTGCAGAGTGAAGGGATGCTGTTAGCAGCCAAAGGTCAAGGACAGCTAGAACTTATTTTGGTAGAAAACAGCACTCCTGGAAGCGAAGTGAGTTAAATAAGATAAAGCCTTTGTGTTCTTATCCTGTCCATCCTGTTAGTTTTCATGATAAGAAACAGGATAGACAGGATAAGAACACAAAGGCTGTTTATTTCATTCAATTGAATTTTCTCGAGAAGGTTGTTATCTTCATTCGATTTTCAAATTCAAAAGACTTTAATTTTTCCTGAAAGTTGACTTAAAGCATGGCGTGTGATCTTAGGGCATGCAACAGCATGCAAGACACGTAAATGACTAGGAAGATGGGTTAGAGCTTCATCTGTCAGATTTTCACATCCAGAAATATTTAAAATTTCTAAGCTTTGCGGTAAGTTGGCAATAGCCGTATCGGTAATCTTTCGGCAATCAGATAAATCTAGGATTTTCAAATCAGAAGGCAAATTTGCAAATGCCTCATTTGTTAAATTTTCACATCTTGCAATACTTAATGATTGCAAGTGCTCAGGTAAACGATCAATCCTTGTTAAATGCAAACAATGAGACAAGTCCAGGATTTTGATGCTTTTGGGAAGTTTGGAAATGATCTCATTGGTGAGACGTTTACAACCAGAAAGGCTCAAATCAATCAGATGATGTGGCAGGTTTTCAATAGCAGCATTAGTTAATCTGAGACATCCATCTAATTTGAGGTAGAGTAAATGAGGAGGTAGTTGCCTAATATCATGATCCTTTAAATTCCAATAATGAGAAAAGTCAAGAGTTGCTAAGCCGCGTGGCAGTTGATCAATTGCAACATCAATTAAACTATGACAATCAGCTAGAGCAAGGTGTTGTAGTCCTTTGGGAAGCTCATCTAAAGTTGTTCCAGCCAGATTTCGACATCCAGATAAATTCAGCGAATGCAAGCTCCTCGGCAATTTTGCAATGAGATCGTCTGTAATTTGCGTATAAGAAAGATCAAGAATCTCCAAGTCTGGGGGCAGCCTTGCCAAGGCTTCACTCGTCAATAAATCGCATTCAGATAAATCAAGGTGCTGTAAATTTTGAGGTAATCGCGTAATAATAGAATCGGTTAAATGAATGCAACCAGTCAAGATAAGAGACTGCAACGCCTCAGGCAAGTGATTAATAGCGGCATTTGTGATCTTATTGAAAGATAAGTCCAACATCTTAAGCCCCTTCGGTAGCTTTTCAATGGCTTTATCTGTTAAATGAGGACACATTGATAAATCAAGCTCTTGAATGTTAGGACATTCGTTAACAATCTCCTCAACAATTTGGTCTGTAATTTCTGGACCTCGTAAAGTGAGCTTAGTCAACGAAAGCCCCAATTGCTTGGCTTTTTCTAGCATTTGATCAACGGATAGTTCACCCTTTTTTAATAAGTCGGCTAATTCTTTTCGATCTGAAGATAAGTTAGGCCAGGTTGTATTGAGAGAAAAAAGATCCCACTTTTTGGGCTTATTGATATTTTCATGATAAGAAGAGGAGGAAATGCGTTTCATCGTTCACCTCTCAAATAATAATAAATCGTCAAAGTTAGAAAACTCTGACTATAACTTTATTATAACATAAATTGTCAAATTATTTATTTAATAGTCTCTCAGAGATATTCTCTAAGAGCCTGAAAATGGGCAATCTTATAGAAAAAGAGAAGAATAAATTTTCTTAAAGAATTTAATATTAGGAATTAGGGAAAGAAATAAAAAGAAAAGCCCTTAAATTAAGGGCTTTTACAATCAATAGATTCAACTAGAGAATTAGACTTGTTCGCCACGTGCACGCATTTCACGTACAACAGTTGCGACACCTAAACGGTCAATGGTTCTCATAGCCGCTGTAGACAATCTTAGGGTAATGAAGCGATTTTCGTCAGCAAACCAAATTCTCTTTTTTGCTAGATTAGGTTGGAAGCGACGCTTGGTTTTGCCTGTTACCTTAAGACCAATCCCTTTCTTTTTCTTAGCAATACCGCGGATGGCATATTTATAGCCTCGGCTGGGTTTTTTGCCTGTAACTTGACATACTTTTGACATGATTTTCTCCAATAGCGATCGACAAATGAAATAAACAATATACCAGGGATGAACTTAATAGACAAGTTTAAATTAAGGGATTTTAAAAGTTTTGACTTGTTAATGCAAGGGCAGCCAGCCATCTCGGATGTTGAACCTCTTGTTAACATGACGACGTCTTTCTTTGGAGACTTGCTTTTCATATTCGGCATTAAGACTTTCTTGTCCGTATAATTCATGTTTTAATTCGTCAATTCTTAATTTTAATGCTTTTAAACGGATCCAATCTTCTTGTAGAAAGTCTTTGGAAGGCAAGGCAAAACGTTCTTCGTCCTCTGGTGACAACTTCAACCTTTCATACAACTTAGGGTCTTGCTTTTTGAGCTTTTTTAGCTCTTTTTGAAAGCGAGCAATAATGTCTTCAATTGTTTTGCTTGAGACATTAGCCTGAGGATCTTGAATGACATTAGCTATTGCTGCTAATTCGGAAAGATGATCAATAAAGAGTTTTTGTAAGGCTTTATCAAAAGCAGTCTCGACTTTAGTAAAGTTGACTTTAGGCATAAAAAACCTCTCGCTCTTTAATTATATTATAATTTTTTAAGAATAAAACAGCAACAGGAGGAAAAAGATTTAAACTAACTGGAAAAGAGAAAAATTAAATATTTTTGTTAACAAGTTGAAAAATTACCTTATTTCTGTGTATGTATATATCGAAGCTTCAGAGGCATTCTCTTAGCGATAAAGCTCTATTTACCAGGACAGATTATGGAAAATATCACAGCAGACCTCGTAGTCATCGGATCAGGCCCTGCCGGTCAAAAGGCAGCCATTCAAGCCGCAAAATTGGGTAAACGAGTTGTGGTGGTGGAAAGAGATCATGAACCTGGCGGAGCTTGTCTATACACTGGCACAATTCCCTCCAAGACTTTTAGAGAAGGTGTGGTTGATTTAACGCGTTTTTATGATCGCCATTTTGAAGGAAAAGAGAAAATCAGACCCGAAGTAACCATTGATGATTTAAATGATCGCTTACAAACGGTTATACGTGAAGAAAGAAATATTATTTCCCGTCAATTTAAGAAAAATGGAATCACGTTGATTCAAGGCTCTGCCCGCTTTGAAAATGCCAACACCATCATTATTGTAGACAATGATTTTCGCTTGAAATATCAAATCATTACAGAATTTTGTATTATTGCAACTGGATCGAATCCACGCAATCCTCCAGACGTTCCTTTTGATCACGAAGTAATTTTAGATTCGACGACTTTACTGGGAATCGGACAAGTCCCTAAAAGCATGATTGTGCTGGGAGGGGGAGTTATCGGTTCAGAATACGCCAGCTTTTTTGCAGCTCTGGGAACGGCTGTGACCGTGATCGATCGCAAAGAACATATGTTGCCTATGCTGGATGCAGAAATAGGTATTCATTTGCAAACTGCCTTGACAGATATAGGTTTAAAATTTTTAGGTAAAAAAGAACCTGTTGAAATTGCGCGTATAGAAGACCATGCGTTTGTTCGCTTTAAGGATGGCTCAACACTAGAAGCTGATGTGCTGCTGTATGCTTTAGGACGAACAGCAAATGTCGATGCGCTGCACCTTGAAAACACTGGAATTAAAGTTGATCCTAAGGGATATATTCCTGTTAACGCTCTTTTTCAAACAAGCGTCCCTCATATTTACGCTGTAGGAGATGTCATTGGAGGGCCTTGCTTAGCTTCTACTAGCATGGAACAAGGACGTCTAGCCGCTCGCCATGCTTGCGGGGTGCAAACTCACCACTTTCCTACCTTTTATCCTATTGGAATTTACACAATTCCTGAAATTTCTTCTTGTGGTTATACAGAAGAGGAACTTAAAGCGTGGGGATTTCATTATGAAGTCGGCCGAGCACATTTCTATGAAATCGCTAGAAGCCATATCACGGGGTCAAGTTCAGGTTTATTCAAGATCTTATTCCATGCCGAAACTCTCGAACTTCTAGGAATTCATGTCATTGGCCGCAATGCAACAGAAGTGGTGCATATCGGACAAGTGGCCATTAGCCTGCGGGCTCACTTAGACTACTTTATTGATCATGTCTTTAACTATCCTACCTATGCGGAGGGATATCGCATTGCCGCTTTAAACGGAATCAATAAAATTAAAATTAAAAGATAGTAGGTTGTTTGGTTAAATTTAAATTCTAAATTATCAACAAAACTTAAATTTATAAATTTTAATTGATTGAATTTCATCTTCCAATTTGCTATTATAATAGTGTAGTTCAGCTGCTCTTTTACTTGAAAAGTCTAAGAGCCCATTTATTAGGATTCTATCCATGTCACATGTTCCTTTTTACCCCAGAGAGGAAGAAAACTCCTCTGGTAAAAATCAAATTGAGGAAGACAAAGCTCATTATAAGCGTCCAGAGTTTGTTTTAATTGACGATCGACAAGGTCAAAGTCAATATACTTATTTTGGTGCTGATTCCTCCCGAAGACCCGATTTCATGAAAACTGAAGGCGGAGAGTCTCTGAATAAGAAGGGGCCCATGTCTTTACGTTTTGTCTGTTTATTGGGATTTATTTTTTGTTTGGTTTTTGGATTGGGAATTTTTATTTGGTCGATTGTCATGACGCTTTTGGCTACTCTTTCTCTTTTTCAAAATCCTAATCTTAATCGAGGTGTACGCAGTTTTTGGAAAATTTATATGAATACTGTCATTGCTGGATTAGGGTTTACTTTGGGAATGCTTAGTCCTACACTAGGACTTGGGCTTATCGCTCTTTATTTTTCTTTGGCCAGCGATTTAATGGATGATGATTTATTGCGTAAAGTCATTCGACGATCGTTTAACGGCTTCTAAGATTTCTTGATTACTGCAGAATCAGCTTGTTTTTAGTTTTCAGTCGTCCTAAAGAGGCTCTGGAGGTTGTTTTGCCTACCCATAGTGACCAAGGGTCACTGTGGGCTAAAACCCAATGTCATCAAGTTAAATAATTTTCTTGCTGCTCAGCGGCGTTAGCCGCGAAGGAAAATAGCCGTGGGTGCAGGCGAAGCCGTAACCCACGGTGAATTAAAAAATTAAATTAAGCCACGTATGTGGCGTAGGATTAGGTCCCAGCGATTTTCCTGCGCCACATACGTGGCTTAAACGATATGGTGATGCTCACCGTGGGTTTCGGCGTTGCCTGCACCCACGGCTATTTTCCTTCGCGGCTAACGCCGCTGAGCAGCAAGAAAATTATTTAACTTGACGACATTGGGCTAAAACCAGACGCCCTCCGAGCTAACAATCAATGGATGGACCAGTTATTAATGAAAATAGAATACAGCAAGATAGAATCCCAGCATAGCCACACCCCTTGTCCACAAGAGGGTTTGGTTATGTATCAACTGCTGCTAGCCTGGAGGGCGTCTGGTTTTAGCCCACAGTGACCAAAGAGAACTGTGGGTAGGCAAAACAACCTCCAGAGCCCTTTAGGGCGACTGAAAACTTTATTTTCATTTTTTACTAGAATTCACCTTAAATGCAATTTTATCTTTATCCATATCTAGCTTGATTTTGCTTTTTGGTGGAATTTTTCCTTCCAAAATAGCATTGGAAAGTTGATTAACCACTTCTTGTTGAATATAACGCTTAAGAGGTCGTGCTCCAAAAGTAGGATCGTATCCCTCTTTTGCGAGGTGAGCTAGAACTTGAGGTGTCCATGTTAGCTCAACATCTCGGCTATGGAGCCGTTTAGCAAGCAAATTCAGCTGAATGGTGACAATTTTCTCCATATCGCTTTCATGAAGCGGCAAAAAGGGAAGAATATCATCTAGACGGTTGATGAATTCAGGTCTAAAGTGACTTCTGACTACAGGGTCCAAAGTCAACATGATTTCTTCTTTCGTTAAACTCTTACGATCGCGCTCCATTTTCTCTAATAAGCGATCAGAGCCTAAATTGGATGTCATGATGAACAAAGCGTTTTTGCAATTAACAACACGCCCTTTACTATCTGTCAAGCGACCATCGTCAAAAACTTGAAGCAAAATATTGAAGACATCGTGATGAGCCTTTTCAATTTCGTCAAATAAAACAACTGAGTAGGGGCGTCGTCTTAAGGCTTCTGTAAGCTGCCCGCCTTCATCATAGCCAATATAACCAGGAGGGGAACCAATTAGCTTAGAAACTGTGTGTTTTTCCATGTATTCGGACATGTCCAGGCGGATTAAGGCATCTTCTTGGTTAAAGAGTTGATAAGCTAACGCTTTGGCAAGTTCGGTTTTTCCGACTCCTGTAGGTCCTAAAAAGAGAAAGGCTCCCATGGGTCTTGCTGGATCACTTAATCCTGATCTAGAGCGTCTGATGGCCTCACTGACAGCTCTTACGGCTAAATCTTGACCTACAACTCGTTTTTCAAGTTCCGCTTCTAAATGCAAGAGACGTTGAGCTTCTCCCTCTAACATTTTATGAACTGGAATACCTGTCCATTTAGACACAATTTGAGCAATTAAATTTTCATCTACTTCCTCTTGGAGGAGACGATTGGGTTTTTCATCGAGTTGTTTTTGAGCAGATTCAATTTCTTTTTGCAGTGCAGGAATACTATTATAGCGTAATTCGGCTACTCGATTGTAATCAGCCTTGCGTTCTGCTTCTTCTTCTTGAAAACGGAGTTGTTCCAGTTTGTTTTTCTTTTCTTTCAACGATTCGATGAGCTTCTTTTCTTGTTCCCACTGTTGGCGAAGAATGCTTAGTTCTTCTTTGATTTTAGCAATACGCCCTTCGAGTTTTTCGACTTCATTTTTGGCAAGAGGAGTATTTTCACGTTTCATGGCTTCTTGTTCGACAATCAAAGAAGCTAATTCACGCTCTTTCGTGTCAATAGGAAGAGGACGGCTGCCCAACTGCATGCGGATTAAGCTGGCAGCTTCATCAATTAAATCAATAGCCTTATCAGGTAAACGACGATCTGTAATATAGCGGTATGATAAAAGAACAGCGGCATGAATGGCCCCTTCTGTAATATGCACACCATGGTAAATTTCATAGCGTTCACGAAGTCCACGTAAAATGGCAATGGAATCTTCAACACTAGGTTCATTGATCATAACAGGTTGAAAGCGACGCTCAAGGGCGGCATCTTTTTCAATATGCTTTTGATATTCATTTAAGGTTGTTGCGCCAATACAATGCAAAGTTCCACGAGCTAGGGCAGGTTTGAGTAGGTTGGCGGCGTCCATTGCGCCTTCTGTTGCTCCTGCGCCAATTAATGTATGGACCTCATCGATAAAAAGAATAATGGTGCCTTCGCTTTTCTCAATATCTTGAAGAATACCTTTTAAGCGCTCTTCGAATTCTCCCCGATACTTCGTCCCTGCTATCAAGCTTCCCATATCAAGGGCCAAAAGTTGACGATTTTTAAGAGAATCGGGAACATCTTCTTGAACAATGCGCTGGGCTAATCCTTCTGCAATAGCCGTTTTTCCTACACCAGGGTCTCCAATCAGCATGGGATTGTTTTTGGTACGGCGGCTCAACACCTGCATGGTACGTCGGATTTCTTCATCTCGTCCAATAACAGGATCTAATTTACCTTGGCGAGCAAGTTCAGTTAAATTTTTGCAGTATTTATCAAGGGCTTGTAAGTTCGCTTCTGCTCCTGGAGAATCCATACGTCGATCACCTCGAATTTTTTTAATTTGTTCTTCAACTTGGTTAATTGAAAGCTTTGTTGACTTTTTCCACGATGCAAAGGGGTCTCCACCATTTTTCCAATAGGAAACCAAAAAATGATCGCTACTTGTATAAGAATCTTTCCAGCTTTGCGCAATATTTTGAGCATCAGCAATTCGACTTTGCAGACTGCGCGAAGCGGATGGGGGTTGAGCTGTTGAGCTAGAAAAAGTGGGGAGATGCTCTAAATTGTGTTCTACTTCGCGTAAAAGAGTTTGAGGCTTCGTGCCTAGGTTAGATAAGATGGAGTTAAAATATCCTTGTGGATCTTGTAAAAAAGCCCATAGCAGGTGATTTTCGGTGACTTCTGTTTGATTACGTCTTTGAGCTTCAGCAAAGGCAGCTTGTAAAGCTTCTGTTACACTATCAGTAAACTGATGATTCATTTGCATGCTCCTTTATCTCATGAAGTTTGTTCAAATGTATTCGAATGCTTGAAAAACTTATCTATCACAAAACTTAAATAAGATTGTGAATATCGTGAAGTTTTGCTTGAGAGCCTGTTCAATAACTTCTAATGGCTCTAAAGAGTATAAAACCTCGCCGTTAAAGGAAATTAAACGGAAACTTCAAAAATAGAGTATGGCTTTTTTAGAGGGAAGTCAAGACGAATAAGACTTGATCTCATTAAATAAAAATTAAGATATTAAAGATTAATTTTTGTTTAAATATTGAACAGATGTTGAGTGCTAATTTTTTTAAATTATTTAGAATAATTTTTTGAATTAGGTTTATCAATCGAAATAAGTTCATGATTCACTAATTTTTGATGACTGGGATAAAAATGAAAAGGCGAACAAAGATTTGTTCGCCTTTTAGTTTAAATTCTCTAAAGTAGAGAAAGTCTAATTTTCTTCGTTTTCGTCAGCAAGTTTTTGATATTTAGCGTGCTCTCCTACTCTACGACCTGTTTTCTTAGCTTCATTAATACCTTCTTGTATTTTTAATTGTCGTTTTGCTTCCTCTATTTTTTTTAACCGTTCAAGTCCAGTTTCTTTTACTTCTCGTTCTTCCGTTTTTTTTGGCTGTTCAAGATGGGTTTTATCTGTTTTCTTTAAATTTTTTCGAAAATCAATTGATTCAGCAGATTTATCTTCCTTTGGTTTGATATCTCTGGCTGCAGCACTTTTTAATGGACCTCGCTTTTTCTGTAATTCTTCAACTATCGAAGTTGGGTTTGTCTCCTCTTTAACTGGCTCTTGAGGTTTGTCTTTTCGATCTTCCACGGACTTCAATTTAGCACCACCTCTTATTGCACTAAATAAAGCGCCTCGATCAGGTTGGCCTTCTGACTTAGGTATCACAACAGGAGCACGTTTTTTTGGTGGTTCAAAAGGTCGAGCTGTATGAACGGCTCCTACCGCATAGTTTTTATCTTTCGGATTAAGAGCACGGTTTTGCTGCGCAGCTTCTTTAGTGATAGCTCTTTTAACAAGTGTTTCGATGAAAGCACCTTTACTAACCCCTAAATATTTTTCCCATTCTTTTTCATTTCCTATGAAAGCAAGGCCTGTGTTGCTTTTTGAGATTGTAGACCATCTGTTGAAAATGTCATCCAATGCTTCTTTAGTTATGCGACTTTTTAGCTCTGATTGCTCTCTTTGCGCCTTTTCGTATGATTTCTCTCCATCTTTAGCTGGGATAACTGCTGGTGAATATCGGCTATATTCAGGGGAGTCTTGTTCAGGTTTTTGTCCTTTAAAAATCATTCCAACAATGACTTGTAATTCTTCATCAGTAAGTTGCGCTAATTTTTCTGCAAATCCTGGGTCTTCTAAATTTCTTAAAGGTTTTTCTTGTCCTCTGATAGCTGTCTTTACACTATCTAATTCCGCTTGTTTTTTTCCTAAGCGTTTTTCCATTTGTGTTCTTACATTTGCAGGCAATTGGTCGTTTGCTAAAATTGCCATAATTTCTTCAATTTCTTCTGTTAGCTTGACTTCCTGACGTTCTAAAGGCCTTAACTCTTTATCTTCAGGAGGAATAAAAGCTTTATAGAAATCAGGATTTGCTCTTGCTTTCGCTTCATCTACAAGCCTTTTCTTTTCATCTGCCTCGTGTTTTTGCTTTAACTCTTCAAGAGTTGGCTCTGGTTTCTTCTGTATTTTTAAAGCAGTTGGTGCTCCGGTTGAGGTACCAAGCATAGGAGGAGGTGGTGGCGCATCTGGTATACTACTATCATCAGGCGGTGGTGGCGCATCTGGTATACTACTATCATCAGGCGGTGGTGGCGCATCTGGTATACCACCCTCTTCTTCTGCTACAGAAGCTTCGATATCCTCTGGTGATAAAGGAACTGATTTTAGTTCTACTTGAGAAGCTTTTACGTTTGAAGCCTTTTCGCTTTGTCTTTTAGATTGAGGAGCCTTTTGTTGTGCCTCAAGTGCTTGCTTAGCTTTTTCTTTTACTTTAGACTCTGCAATTCTTAACTCGGCAATAAATCGAGATAGTTCTTCTTTAAATTCTACATTTTGTTGGTATGTTTTTCTAGATTTGGAAGATATCCGACTAATAAACCAGCTACCCCAACCAGTAGAACCTTTAAGCTCTTCTAATCTGTCTTTTAAATTTTGTTTGATTGATGTATCTACTAGCAAAAGCTCTGGTTTTTCTCTTACTAAAATTTTTATGCTTTGCAGAGTGGTCTTATCTATTTTAGACAAATCCTTTCTTTCTGCAGATTTAGCATGCTCAGTCCTACTACTACTTTGAGGATTAGGAGCCGTAGAATTTTGTATATTATCCATAATTTAACCTTTATTTAAAGGGAAAAAAACTAATTTCTAATTTAATTATAATTTATTTACTATTTGTTGTTTGTAAATTTAATTTTAATTAATTGTTTTACGTGTAATTAACGGTTTTTATTTATGTCTTTGATTAAATTATCGCATATCAATGTTAAGAATATTTAAATTTCTATTAAAATAAATTTAATTTTTAAATTAATAAAAAATTAATAAGATAAAATTAATTTTACAGAAAATTAAAGACTGAACTTTAGTTAGTTAATAAAAACTAGCTAAAAGACTGTTGAAGAGCTTTATGGGGTTGCCACTGAGTTTCAGGGAGTTGGAGTTGATGATTCACAAAACGGGAGAGCATAAACAAATAATCTGAGAGACGATTTAGATAAACAAGTACAGACTGTGTGACATCTGCTTGTTCGTAAAGGGGAATCACGAGACGTTCTGCTCGTCTAATGATACTGCGGGAAAGATGTAATGCTGCGCCGGCTGGATGACCTCCTGGCAGAATAAATGTCTTAAGAGGAGGAAGTTGAGCATCCATGAAGTCAATCCATTTTTCTAATAATTCAATGGCTTCATGGTCAAAACGTGTTTTTTCAAGTTTTTTAGCTTCATGACATGTGCGGGGAGTTGCCAAAGCCGCGCCTACGTCAAATAAAGCATGCTGGATCATCTCTAATTGCTCGCGAATTTGCGTAAATGCTGCGTCTTTGGGAAGAAATGATAGAGCGAGTCCAAGAGATGAATTTCCTTCATCTACAGTCCCAACGGCTTCAATAAAAGGATTATTTTTGGGGACTCGCTCCCCAGAAAATAAAGATGTCATGCCTTTATCGCCAGTCCGTGTATAAATCTTCATTTTAAACCCAAATAAAGTTGAGAGTCCTATATTGAAACAAAAGGCGTTATTCGCGCAATCATTTCTTTAGGTGGATGGTTGGTTTTAGAGTTAATCCATGCTCTTTGAGTTTGGTTTATTCTGGGCAACAGCTAATCAACTCTCTTCGTAGCTCTTTAAGTATTTTAGTATCATGATGATGTGTTTTAGTGATAGATTCTGCTTGCTGCAAGTGGAACCAGGCTTTGGGAAAATAATGGCGCTGGCCATACAAAACGGCTAAATAGTAGTGAACTTCTGGATCGTTGGGATTTAAAGATTGATAGTGATTAAGAAGATCTAAAGCTTCTTTAGCACGATGAAGCTGAAGCCACGTCACGGCGAGGCTTAAAATCCCTGATCGAAAACGCGGATGGCGTTCCACTGTTTTTTCCAAAGCTTGCTTTTTGGCAAGAATAGATTTGCGATCTTCATCCACTTTAGTAAAGATCGCGGCAATCCCTTCAGCATCAACATTTCCTTGAAAATAGTCTTCAGCCATGGTGTTTTTAACAATTGCATAATCGGGGACAACATCTTTAACTTCCCAAAGGAGTCGTTCACCTTCTTGTCGATGTCCTGTTAACAGAAGCACGTAGCCCATAAGTTCTTTTAAAAGCGGATCTCCTCGCATATAGGGCTCTGCTTTGCGATAAGCGTCCAATGCTTTTTGATATTCTCCATTTTGCCAATAAACAGACGCTTGGTTGAAATGTGCCATGCCAATCACTTCTTTGACCGTCCGTTGTTGAAGAGAGCGGGTATTGATGCTCAAATATTCTTCAGAATCCAGATGGATGCCTCGAGCTGTTGTTTCAATATTGATCATGTCATCTCCTGAACGGTAGCGAACGTAAATATGTCCAGGCGGGGTGATCATTTCCAAGGGAAGTGCCAGGCGTTGAGCAATACAGAGGTAGAGAATAGAAACACCTAAGCAGACTCCGCGTCTTGAATCAAGAACAGAGGGTAAAAACGTATAAAGATCGATATCTTTAGCATAAAGTGAATGGGGAGGAAAGCGAAATCCCATTTCCTCAAAAATAAACGTATTGATCGCTCTAATTTTATCTTCTGGAGAAGCTGATTTAGGTAAACGTGTAGAAATTTGCAAAGCCATCAAGTCAATTAATGCTTCATAAGATTGAATGCGTTGCCTATCAGAGCCAAATTGACTCAAAAAGAGACCTCGCGCCACGTCAATCTCTTCGAGTGGGAGAGCTAAGACTTCTTGTTCAGTCCACACATGATGCCCCTTAAGAGAATAGTGATGTAGACGAGACGATAATTTAACCAGAGTATCCATGGCCTCTAAGTGAGCAATGGATGCTTCTTGGTCAAGGGGTTTATTGACCAATGTGACTAAGGTGTTAATTACTTCGCTTGAGAGAGAAAGAGTAGTAGAGAAATCTTGATGAAGCGTATTGCCAGATAATAGATGCCAGGCATCTTTAAGTGCTTGCTGTCCTAAAGAACGTTGGGGATAAAGTTCATAAAATGCCAGATGCTGAGAAATAGACGCTGGATCCAAACTATTATAGAGCGTTTTCAACTTCGCTTCAGAAGGTTCTATATGGCTGATACAAAGAGCATTCCAGCCAATGGCAAGGCTTAATAAAATAGAAGTTGTTCTCATCATATTTTAAGACGACAGAAGAAAGAAGACAGAATAAACAAAGTTGCCAATTTTCGGAAGGGCTTTTATTCTTTGCTTTTGCCTTCTCTCTTTTTTCATTTAATTAATTCTTGCATCAGATGCTTTAAACTTTGGTCATGAGCAAGCTCTTCTAAGCTGGGACGTAGGCGGTAACGCCAGTTTTTTTCAGAAAATAAGCCTGGGACATTAATGCGTTCGTCTTCCGGATCGGGCCAGCTAAGTCCTGGAATTAAGGCTAAATATTCAGGCAAGAGGTTAATATGGAATAAACTGCCTGAATGATGGCTATCCCATAAAATTTCTCGGTGATGATCCCGACTTAAGAAGGGTTGATAAGACCAGCCTTTAAATTGAGCAAAGAGTTTGGCTTCCTCTGGCTCGTTTTTCCACCACTGCTGTAATGTTTCGGAATCATGTGTAGAGACTGTGGTCATACTTTCTACTGGGTATTCGGAAGGAAGAATAAATTGACCATTTTCTTTCCATTTGCGTTCCCAGCGCATCACACGTGTTCCACAAATGCCTAATGCACTTAAGCAGCTGCGCACTTCAGGTGGAACAACTCCTAAATCTTCGCCAATGGGCAACATGTCGCAAGCATCGAGCATCATCATCATCAGACGTTGGCCATGATCAATCCAAGTCGATTCATTTTCTGGAATAAAACGGCCATCTTTTCCATGTAATCCCAGAGGAATAGACCAAATACGAAAAAAGCCTACAATATGATCAATTCGATAAATGTGATAGTACCGACTTGCCCATTGAAGACGTTCCACCCACCAGCGATAATTGCGTTGTGCTAACGCATTCCAATCATAAAGAGGGAAGCCCCAATTTTGCCCGTCGACGCTAAACATATCGGGAGGAGCCCCTGCCGAATATTGCAATTCAAATAGATTCTGATGCAGCCAGACGTCGGCACTATCACGATCAATCAAAATGGGAATATCGCCCATGAGAAAGACGCGTTTTTTAGAGGCATATTCTTTAGCAGCGCTTAATTGTTGATCGCACAAAAATTGTAAAAAGCAATACCAATTAAATTCTTCTGATTCCTGAAAAGATAAAGACTCTATTAATTCGGGAGAGGGAATCCGTTCGTTCTCAGGCCAAGTCTCCCAGCTTGCTCCATGATAGCGTTTTTTGAGAAGTTTAAATGCTGCATATCCTCTGAGCCACGACGTATTCTCAACAAAATGGCGATAAGCTGCGCTTTTCATTAATTGAGGGCCAACCGTTTGATAATAATGACGTAAAAAATGGTCTTTATGCTCGCGAACACGGATATAATCGACATGAGCAGCAGAGGAAAATTTGGGTAAAACTTTCAATTCTTCTTTTAAAAAGTCATGCTCTTCTAGATGAGGTAAAGAGGTAAGTCCAATAAAAATCGGATTAAGAGCAAAGGCTGAAAGTGCACTATAAGGGCTGATGCCTAGTCCTGTATCATTTAAGGGTAACAATTGAATCACATCAAATCCAATAGAAACACACCAGTCAACTAACAAAGGTAAATCAGTAAATTCTCCAATTCCATAAGAATGAGCTGAATGAAGACTAAACAAAGGAATGGCTATTCCATGATGGGGTTTAATCGTAATCGTTTGCCAGTGCCGAGCAGTTGGAGAATAAGTTAAATAGGAAGCATCTTT
Source organism: Parachlamydiaceae bacterium (assembly GCA_044226925.1). Classification (GTDB taxonomy): domain Bacteria; phylum Chlamydiota; class Chlamydiia; order Chlamydiales; family Parachlamydiaceae; genus JANWJE01. The sequence continues at coordinate 234,768 of JBGAGC010000004.1, read as the reverse complement.
CATAAGCTTTTAACTTCACGTTTATAGGTCGTTTCTATTGATTGTTACATTAGTCAATATCAAAATAAAATTAAAATAGTTCTTTTAGTCTGGGTTTTGAGTTTTTTGTCTGCTCGGCTAGCTTGAAAGCTCTCATGGTGAAGCTTTTGCAAACGAATCAATAATCAAATATTTTTGATTTAAACATTGCCATGCAGATTGTTGAAGCCACTATCTATTTGACTGTTTGATAAGAGATTGCTGTAAGCAGAGAAGGTAAGTATTTGTTTTTATAAAATTTTATATATGTTTTAGTGAAGTTGGCGAGAGCCACAAATGATCAAACAAGAACTATGAAGGGTCTCTTTTGGGCTTATCGGAGATGAGAATAATGAAGAGAATTAAGCTCAAATGAAGTCCTTTTTGAAAAAAAAGGATGGGATGTATGGTTTCCTCTGTTCAATCTCTGTATCAGTCAATGTCGATTTTTGTTGAGAATCAAATTTTTAAACCATTAACTGCGCAACAGCAAAAGATTGCGGCAGTTGCTTTAGTTATCTTTGGTTTATTAGCTAGCACCTTTTTCGTTTGTTATTATCATTTTCGAACAAACAAAATTAAAGTAGAAGAGCCTCAGAATGGAAAAAATAAGGCGAATTCTCCAATCATTTTACCTTCAAGATTCGAGGAGTTTAAACGAGCTGTTCAAAAAGATGGCTTAGCCCTTGAGCATGTTTCTGATGAGATTAGAACAAACAAAACGATTGTTAAATTTGCTGTCCAGCAAAATGGTTGGGCATTGCGATTTGCTGAAGAATTTCAAGATGATGAAGAAATAGTCAAACTTGCAATTGAACAAGATCCATATGCTCTTCAATTTGCAGCTCCAAAGCTTCAAAATAACTTCGATATTGTCCTGTTAGCCATTAAAAAGAATGGTTATACTATTCAATTTGCAGGAGAGGACTTACGCAAGAATAGAGATGCCATGAGACAATTAATCGTGCTTGCAGTGGCGGGAGATGGTTTGGCTCTTGAATTTGCTCCGCTAGAACTTCGCAATGATCGAAAGATTGTCAAGATAGCGGTTCAGCAAAATGGGTGGGCGCTTCAATTTGCTTCACCTGACTTGCAAAATGATCCAGAAATCGTTGAATTGGCTGTTAAACAAAAGAAAGCAGCTCTTAAATTTGCTTCGCTTCAGCGGCAAACTGATCCTAAAATAATGAAATTAGTCAAATAAAAGAGTCAAGATAGACTATTTCTTGGAAAGCAATCCAAATAAGCCAGCAGGCGCATTGCTCTTGCTGGAACCAGCTACAGCGGGTGTTTCACCTTTTGCGATGGCATCTGTCCATTCTTTAGATTTAGCAATAAAAGGGGGGAGGAGGGAATTGATTTGATGAGGAGTTAAATAAGCAGGGTCTAATTTAATAAAGTAAATTAAAGTACTTGATTTTTTGCTAAAGCCAAAAATGCCAGAAGAAGGGTTATTGGCTTCATTTGATTTGAGAGCTTGTTGAATAATATTATCACGGTAACGGCTCATTGGAAGAGCGGCGATGCGGCATGCGATCAGTAAGAATCCATAGCGATCCATTTCTATTTGAAGAGAGATACCCAATTTCATTTTAATTAAACAGGAATTATTGGCATCAGGCTCTAAAGGGCATTTAAAAAACCCTTCAAATTCTTTAAGAATAGAACCAAATTGCGAGCTGACCATCTTTTATCTCCTTAAGCTACGTTTCAGCCTCTTCTTCCTCTTCTAACATTTGCTGCTCTTCTAATTCTTCAAGTGCATCTTCTAAATCTTCTAATGCTTCAATGATCGCCATATAGACATCATCGCGATGTTGCATAGAACGATAAAGTCTAGATGGAGACACTTCCTTGACCATATCGCGCATTACGTTTAAGACAGCAATTTGGATATAGATATTTTCAATTGGATCTTGCACAAGAGGATTTACAAGACGCGACACAAGTTGTTTAATTTTTTCGGATGATGGATAGCGTTCCTCCGCAATATCAAAAAACAATTTAGCTAAGATTTCGAAGTTCAAATGAGAACGAAACGTTTTGCGATCCATGCGATCATTCCTACATTAGTTAGTCGAACCCGATTTACTAAAAATCTTACCAATTTTTCCTCTGTGCTCTCTGTGGTTTATTATTCTAGCTATACTGTGAAGTGAATGGATTGTAATAATAGCTAAAATAATAAACCACAGAGAGCACAGAGATCACAGAGGAAAATTGCAAGAAATTGAGAAAAAATCTCAGAAACTTGCAATTTTTTTGTTATAAATTCACATTAAAAATCTTTTATAACTTTATCTGACGGTGCTTTGTTCATTAATTCAATAATAACTCGTTATGCAGCAGGAGCAGAAGCGTCATCTAATATGCCATTTAATTGCAGATAACTTTCCATTGTAGGCAAATGGCCCATTGCAATTTTGTACACAAAAAGAGCCGCTTGCATTGTTCGAGCAGCCTTTGTTAGTTGCGCAAGTTCAGGGTTGTCTAAATTGGTTCGTTTAAGTTCACTTCCTAAATAGGCACTTAATCCTTTAAATTCAAGTGCCATTCTCCTATATCCTCCTTTAGCTTCATAAGATTTTTGCAAGGCCGCCACTTCTGGAAGATTGTGGACCATTTCACGATAAGAGTCTAATGTCTCTTTTACGCTTCTCCCTGTTTGCTGCGCGACAGCATCCACTGCGCCAATAATGTGATGGGCCGTTGTGATATCATTAACGGTTTTTACTTTTCCGTGATTGTCTGTAATTGTATGTGTTTGATCCTTAAAGTGTTTGTCTTTTGCGATTTCAAGTCTGCTGACAATATTGGCAAGGCGTTGTCGATTGTCGCCACTTAGTTTATTCAGCTGGATTCGATTCGCCTCTACTAAAAATTCAAAGGCTCTGTCAATAATGGCAGGATCAGGAATTTCTCCATTGACTGTCATTCGTCTACGGATCAATCCAATGATCGTTTCGATATCTGAATTTTCATTGATGCCGGCTCCTAATTCTTCCAACAAGAGCTGACTGAGCAATTTAGGATCTAAATGATATTCCCGATTTCCTTGACGACGAGAAAATTGGTCAGCTAAATCATCTGCATCTTCTTTGCGGACAAGAATCGATTCTTCTACATGTTTGGTTTTATCAACTTTTTTCTCTTGGGCTTTATCGGTTCTTTTCAAATCACGTTTAATGATCCCTGCCATTGTCGTGTTTTCAGTCAGCTCTTGTTGCAGCGTGTCTTTTGTTGCATCCTGCTGATTTTCTAAATTTTCCATTGCCGCTGTTGAGCTGGCCTCTAGGGTTTCTTTGATCGATTCCGTAAAGGCGGCCAGATGGGCGGCATCCAATTTACTCGATTGGCTCATGTCGGACATAATAATAACCTACTTTTATCGAGAAGGTTAAGAAATTTGAATACGTCCCAGAGGTTGTATACGGATTTCTGGAACAATTTCCTGGTAAGAAACCACCGAGATGTCAGTAAATTCCATTTCAATCAATTTTCGCACAAATCGGCGCACGTCAATGGCCGTCAAAATTACGGGGGGTTGCCCTCCAGGGGGTGGGGGAGACACTGTTGTTCTCACACCTTGTAAGATTAACTGAACCGAATCGGGATCGAGAGCTAAATAAGATCCAGCTGAGGTTTGCTTAATTGCTCCTCGAACCATATCTTCGATTTCAGGATCTAAAATATAAACAGATAAAACAGATTGGCCTTGAGAATACTTATAACTGATAAAGCGTTTTAAAGAAGAACGAACGTATTCTGTAAGTAAGACGGTATCTTTTTCTGTTTGAGCCCATTCGCCTAAAGCTTCAAGAATTGTTCTTAAATCTTTAATGGAGATTTGCTCTTGGATTAATCGTTTAAAAATATCTGTCATCTTTTGCAGAGGAATTAAACGAGTGACCTCTTTGACAAGGTCAGGGAAGGATTTCTCAACAAATTCCAACATCGATTTAACTTCTTGGATTCCGACAAATTCATTCGCATAATGGCGGAAGAAGTAGGAAAGATGTAAAATCATCACTTCAAGCGGATTCCAATATTTAATTCCTGCTTTATCGAGCAGGTCTTTATTTTTGGCCTCAACCCAAAGAGAGGGCAAGCCCAAAGAGTTTTTATAAGAAGTAAAACTCAAATTATAGCGTTTGAGATTTTCTTCTGATTCATTAGTCAGCAAATAACTTTCCAAGACTTTACCACGAACAATGGGAACTTCGTTTAAGTGGATGGAATATTCATCTTTATCCAGGATAGGCGAATCGGTCCGAACATGCACGCCAGGGAAGCGGACGCCTAAGTCTGCGTATAGAGCTTGACGCATTTTAGGGATCATTTGATCGATAAAGCTAGCTCCTCCGCCCTTGCTGGATTTTTGAATTTCTGTTGTCAATCCTTTTCCAACTTCTAGAACAACCGGTAAAGTTAAGGCATAGCTATCAACACCGCCACCGGAAATGACTTTATGTCCACGCACTGGTGTATCAACAGATCCTGATTCACCACCTGCAGATTGAATCGTAGCGCCAGCTGCACCGCCGCCCATTGCAGCGCTTTCTTTTTGGTCTCGGCTCCAAAGAGCATAACCAATTAAACCTAATGCTGCAGAAAGAATAAGGAAAGGAGGCATAGGAAAGCCCGGAACTAAGCTCATGCCCATCAAGAATCCGGCAGAAACCATTAAAGCTTTTGGTTGTTTTAAGACCTGGCCGGAGATTTCACTACCTAAGTTCTCAGAGCGTTCACTTGAGACGCGGGTGGTGACAATACCTGCAGTGATCGCAATAAGAAGAGCTGGAATTTGGGAAATCAAACCATCACCAATGGAGAGGAGAGAGTAGACTTTAGCCGCCTCTGCAGTTTCCATACCATTCATTGTCGTTCCAATAATCAAACCACCAATAATATTGATTAAGGTAATGATAATACCGGCGATGGCATCTCCTTTAACGAACTTCATCGCACCGTCCATCGCACCGTATAACTGGCTTTCTTTTTGAATCGCAAGACGCTTTTCGCGTGCTTGGTTAGAATCCAAAATTCCAGCACGCATATCGGCATCAATACTCATCTGCTTACCAGGCATCGCATCCAAGGTAAAGCGGGCAGCAACTTCTGCAACACGCTCAGCACCTTTGGTAATAACCAAGAACTGAACCAATGTAATGATTAAGAAGATCACACCACCGACGACGAAGTTACCACCGACGACAAAGTTTCCGAATTGGAAAATGATTTGCCCCGCATTGGCATGCAAAAGAATTTGCCGTGTAGAAGCGATGTTTAATCCTAATCGATACAAAGTCGTAATCAACAATAAAGACGGGAATATAGACAAATGCACGGCACTAGGGATATAAAGGGCAACCATGAGCAGAGCAATTGAAATCGTCAAATTGAGTGCAATCAGATAGTCAATAACATGAGGGGGAATAGGCAAAATGATCATGACCAAAATCCCAATGATCATGATGGCCAAAGCCACGTCGCTTGAACGCGAAATCGTATTGAGTGAGCGGTCTCCCCCTAGTCGGGCTGTGATCCCATCGAGTACTTTACGAATGGCATCCATGAAAAATTCTCCACTTAATAACTTAATAAGATGTTAGATTAATAATTTAAGCTATTACTGTAGGGGTTGAGGAATTTCTGTTCCATCTTTTAAGGAAGCAACCCAGCGTAAAATCTCAGCTAGAGCTTCATAAGTCTCTTCTGGAACATACTCATAAATCTCTCCCTCGTCCCACAATTTATGGGCTAGAGGGACATTGCGTAAAACGGGGACGTCATATTGCTCAGCTAATTTAATGATGCGATCTGCTAAGAGATCTTGTCCCATCGCTAAAATATAAGGAGCAACATCTACTTCCCGCTCATATCCAATGGCAATAGCAAGGTGGGTAGGATTAGTGACAATCGCCTGCGCGCGCTTGACGCTATTTGCCGGCCCATCTTGATAAGCAATCTCTTGTGCAATTTGCTTACGTTTACTCTTAATATGAGGGTCACCCTCACTATTTTTGAATTCTTGCTTAATCTCAAACTTTTCCATCATCATTTCTTTAGCAAATGAAACTTTCTGGTAAATGAAGTCCGCGATCGCAATCACAATGAAAAAGAGCCCAACCTTAACAACAACTTCCAGTAAAAAAGCATTGAACACAATCAATGCTCCAGTAATCGGCATAGAAACAGTTTGAATGAGAACTGGAATACTCTTATACATCACAAGATAAATAATATAAGTCGCAATTCCAATTTTTAAAATGGACTTTAAAAGCTCGACAAGTGTTTTAAGCTTAAATTTAGCTTTTAAATTATCAATCGGATTGAATTTTTTAATATCAAACTTAAAAACTTCAGGAGCAAAAACAGGGCCCACTGTCAAAAAAGTGACAATCACACCAATCAGCGTCACCAAACCCATTGTCGGAATACTTGCCAAGAAAATGACTTCATTTGCTTTGTAAAATAAAGTTAAAATGGTCTGACCAAGATCCGGAGCCGTCACAGCACGAAAGGTTCCAACCATGAAGTCGGCCATCTGATGATAGAGGCTGTTTGCCAAACCTAAAACAATTGCAACAGAAGCAATAAAAGTAAATGCAGCAGGAAGGTCCTGCGATTTCGCAACTTGACCTTTTTTCTTAGCATCTTTTAGTTTTTTCGGGGTGGCCTTCTCGGTTTTTTCACCCATATGTCCTCCAAAGAATGGTTGCAAAATAGCAAAATGAACCATTCCTTCTTATAATAGTATAACGGATTAGTAAATCGAGTGTCAATATAATAAAAAATTGTTTTTATTTTTTATTTGATGTTATAATATTCCCTATATAATATTAATTATTATAAGCCTGGCGCAGGCAATATTACACGCATATTGCCTACAAAATGTCTAAAAATTGCTAAGTATTGAGAATGTTCGGTTTATCTTATTCAGAGAGTGTAAATTTTTGTAAAGCAATGGAGATGGTTTGGTCTTCCTCTTTTTTGTCGTCTCCTTTTTTCGATAACTCGATCAATTGATTCACAAACTCAAGAACTTTTTTTCCTTCTTTATCTTTTTCATCGTATTGTTTTTTAATATTTTCTAATGCCTTTGCAGGATTTTCACGCACTTCTTTAATCAGATTTTGCACATCTTTTTTAATTTCATTTTGCTCAACTATTGTCTGACGATTCCACATCTTTCGCACTTCTTGTGTTCCTGCCTTTAAAAGAGAGGGAACATAAGGTAAACCAAAAGCGGCCTGAGGAACAAAAAAGGCTAAAGTCACAATTCCTCCAGCTGCAATAAAGTTTGCAGTTGCTTTACCAATTGTCATTGTTTTTGAAAAATTATCGGATGGTTTTTCTAAATTTTCTAACTTTCGTTTTTTGCGAGCTTGAATAAAAATTAAACCTTCTTCAAAAAGTTTGCTCTTTGCCAAAGCGATGCGCTCAAGTTTTTTAATTTCAGGAGCTAATTTTGTTCCTGAAGTTTTAATTTTACTGAATTCTAATGATAAACGATCTAATTCTTTTACAGAAGGTTCAGTCAGTAAAAGATTAGCAATCAAATAAGAGCGATCTTCTTCATTTGGATAGCAGTCTAATTGATCAATAAATTTCTTATAGGCAAGATAGGGGTTCTTTTCAAATAGCGATAAATAGCTTTCTTTTGAGGAATCTTCAAGTTGCTGCTGAGCTACCAGAAGTTCTTTAGCCTCTAAATAAACTGGATCGTTTTGCAACTTTTCCTTTTCATTCATTGACATCTTGATTTCATCTTCTGTCGCAGAATGACTAGGACTTTCTGATAATGCTTTAATTTTATCGTTAATTGTTTTGATTTTTTGTTCGATCTCTTCAACAAGAGACGTTTTACTTTTCACAACTTGAGGATTTAAAACAATCGGGGCATGTTTAAGAGAATCGAGCTTGTTTTTAAGCAAAGCTGTCTTATCCGACTCAGATAAATGACTTGTTTTTAATAGTTCAATATAATTTTGAAGGCTCTCAGTAGGAGTTAATTTTCTTTGACTAATTTTTTCCTCTACTGTTTTTAATGTTTTTTCTAGCTTTTTTAAAGCCACTTTAATGCTATCAGCATCTTTTTTTAATCCTTGCAGCTCACAGCTTTTTTCTAAGTTTTTTAACCCTGTCACCGTTTGTTTTAACATCGTTTGTAAAACTAAAGCTTTTTGATGGTCTAATTGGCTCGCATAAGCTTTAAAGTATTCGTTAACAAAATGAGTGAACTTTGTTAGGTCATGCTGAATGTCATCACTATACTTGGAATATTGATAGACATAATGTTTAAAAGTGGAACGCAGATTACGTGCTGACCATTTGTCGAGAACAATTTGACCTTCATTTGAAAAGCTTAAATGACTTTGATCTAATTTTTCTTTAGCCAATGATGAGATGACTTTAAGATTATCTTGTATTAAATGATAAACTTTATCGTGAGAAACCTGACCCGAAGTACCAATTTCATCTAAATGAGTTTCTAAATTTTTATAATAATTGAAAAAACTCGAATTTGAGGCAACAGACATCATAGCCTCCTTATAATATTATGTATGAAAAATTTAATAATATAATGTAATGGCAACATTGTAATTATATTATAACAAATTATTCGTGTTTTTATTTTTTAGATGTTGTTAATAGTTGTTTAAATTATTTAATAAACAATTTTTTAATCTTATAAAGAGATGCTAGTTGAAAAGGGGCGTGTTTTGGACTAAGGGCGATAATTAAGCCTAATGATGGCCTATATTTGATCAGAAATGCACTCTAAGTTGCTGGAATTCATTCTTTCTGATAAACTTTGCTTTTCTTAAATTTTAATTTTTATTTTTGCGAGGAATATTCATTTTATGGCCACTGGTCTTTCTGTTGGAATCGTAGGTTTGCCAAATGTGGGAAAATCAACTCTTTTTAATGCTTTGACCTCTAATCAGGCAGCGGCCTCTAATTATCCTTTTTGTACAATTGACCCTAACGTCGGGGTGGTGGATGTTTATGATCCTCGCCTGGAGCAATTATCAGCTCTTTCTCATAGTAAGAAGCTTGTTTATGCGGCGATGCAATTTGTCGATATTGCGGGATTGGTTGCAGGGGCTTCAAAAGGGGAGGGATTAGGCAATAAATTTTTAGCGAACATTCGAGAGACGGATGCAATTGTTCATGTGGTGCGCTGCTTTGAGTCTTCTGATATTGTGCATGTCGCAGGCAAAGTGGATCCTATTCATGACATTGAGATTATCAATTTAGAGCTCCGTCTAGCTGATTTGCAAATGGTTGAAAATGTCTTAGGCAGATTGGAAAAACAGTTAAAAACGAGAAAAGAATTAGCTTTGACGGTGGAATGCCTGAAAAAAGCGCAAGCTCATTTGAACGACAATAAACCTGTCCGCACGCTTGAGCTTAATGAAGAAGAACAAGAATGTCTCAAACCTTATCCTTTCTTATCCGCTAAAAAAGTCTTGTATGTCGCAAATGTTTCGGAGAATGATTTGCCAGAAATGGATAATGAATTTGTGCGTCAAGTTAGAGCCTATGCAGAAGCAGAAGGCAATTCAGTCATTCCTGTTTGTGCTAAATTGGAAGAAGAGATTGCTCAATTACCTTTGAATGAGCGTCGTGGCTTTTTAGAAAGCTTGGGATTGCAAGAATCTGGATTAGAGCGTTTGATTCGAGCTTCTTTCCGCATGTTAGGTTTAATCGCTTATCTCACCACAGGGGAAATTGAGACCCGTGCTTGGACAATTAAAGAGGGAACTCCAGCAGCTGAAGCAGCAGGTAAAATTCACACTGATATTCAGAAAGGATTTATTCGAGCTGAAGTCGTGACATATGATGATATGATGGCTTATAAAGGCAGAGCAGGAGCTAGGGAAGCAGGAAAAGTCCGGGCAGAAGGAAGAGATTATATTGTGAAGGATGGAGATGTCATCCTTTTTATGCATCATTAAACAATTGAAAATAAGCTATTAAGCGATTGGCGAGAAAAAAGGCATATCCTAAAAATCAATTTTAAGATAGTTAATGAGAAAGATGTTTTCTCATTAAAAGGTCTTGCCTTTGTTGGAATGCATTCTTAAATTGTCTGTGAATAGAGAAGCAAGCCCTAAACTTAGTAGCTTAAATTGAGTGTCTTAAAATAAATCCTTCTCGATTTAGGGCATCTTTTTGAAAACCGCAAAGTTATAGAGAACACAGAGAAGCTGTCTCTTTGAAAAAGTTAGCCTAGAACTTTATACTTTTCAAAGACTTCTCTCTTTCTTCTCTGTGTTTTCTTTAACTTTGCAGTTTTTGCTAATGTCTTTAAATTTATGAAGTCATTAAAACAAAACCTTCTAAATTGATAGGCATATTCTTAAAGGAGCTTCACTTTGAATTCTGAGAAACATCATCTTTTTGTTAGCTGCGCCCCAGCTTTAGAACCTCTTTTAATGGAAGAATTAAAAGAATTTGGCATCACGGCTCTGCATCAGGGGTATCGTGGAGTATTTGTCACGGAATGGGACTGGTCAACGATTTACAAGATCAATTATGCCTCCCGTTTAGCTAGCCGAGTGCTTCTTCCTTTAGCGCGATTTCGTTGTCTTGATCGCCGCTCTCTTTATCGCCATGCCATGGAAATTAACTGGTCACAATTTTTGAAAGATAAGGATACTTTTGCCATTGACGCCAACGTGCATCATCGCGAATTACGCAATAGTTTATTTGCAGCTCAGGTTGTCAAAGATGCCATTTGCGATCAAATGCGTCAGCGAACAGGACGACGTCCTTCTGTTCAACTTCATAACCCTGATTTGCAAGTGAATTTGTTTATTCAACAGCAAAATGGAGTGATCAGTTTTGATACCTCGGGAGAACCTTTGCATAAAAGAGGTTATCGACAGGAAACGGTAGAAGCTCCTCTTCAAGAAACATTGGCAGCCGCTATTTTGCGCTTAGCGCACTATACAGGTGATCAAATTTATTTAGATCCTTGTTGTGGATCGGGAACTTTTCTTATCGAGGCAGCTTTGATGGCGACTCATACGCCTCCTGGATATTTACGCAAGCAATGGGGTTTTATGCGTCATCCGCAATTTAACGCTACCGAATGGTTAAAAGTGCGTAATGAAATCGATGCTAAACGCACTTCTTTGACTTCACAACATTTATTCGGAATTGACCGCAGTCAAGCTGCTGTGCGTGCTTGCAAAATCAATTTAAAAGCTGCTGGATTCAGCCAGCAAGTGGATGTTCAGCAATCAGACTTTAGAGAATTTACTCCATCGATTGCCCCGAATCTTATCGTGACAAACCCTCCGCATGGTCGTCGTTTAGATGAAGAAGATCAGCTTAGACCTCTTTATCGCGCTTTGGGTGACTTTATGAAGCAAAAGAGCGCAAGACCTGCTCGTGGGTACGTTTTTACAAGTAATCTTGAATTAGCAAAAGAGGTTGGCCTCGCAGCCAAAAAACGTCATGTGTTGAATAACGGGGGATTAGATTCTCGTTTACTCGAGTATGATCTATTCTAAAATGACAAGAAAGAGTGCCACTAGAAGGTGATTTGAATTGGCTCACGCATTTGTTGATCCACAAAATGCGTGAGTTGATTTTTCAAGCTAAATAAGCACAAAAACCCAATACTCAAGTTTCCAATTGCAATTTATTAGGTTGAACCTTGGTAATCCTCAATCATGATTGAGTCTAAATCTATTGTATTTTCATCGGTCAAAATTTTGGTTTTTGGTTTATCCGATGGATCAAGAACTGGGCATAGATGATTTTCGCTCGTCAATGGGTAATCTTCGCTAATCACAGGCTCAAATTTATCCCCCTCGTTGAAAAATATGACCTTGGGTGTGTCATTTGAGTTCGCCGTTGAAGTATCTTCTTCTGCTTTTGCTTGGATAGCCAGATAGGCCTCAGGTGTAGAAGGGTTAAACTTTGTTGCTAAAGTTTGAGCTACTCCTAAATTAATGAGTCCCCAAATTGCGCCAGCAATCGTTTCTTCTGGAGTATGATAAAGTCCTGTTGTTTTGTGAAGCATGAGAGCATCGGATGCAACATAGCAGTAAAGTGCGATTCGCTTAAAAAACGAAGGCTTAGCTTGTGATTGTTCAGATGTAAGACCTTTGGCTAAAATTGCACTACTTACCGTTTTTGTCATCATGTGGCCGGAAAGATCGAATGCAAAAAGTCCAGCTTTAAAAAGTGCGCCATGTACACCCGCTGTTGCAAGACTAATTCCACATGACATCAAAATGAAAGCCAGTTCTTTTTTATCTAGAGCTTTTGCCGCTTTCATCACTTTGATTGCGAAAGGATCTTCAGACTGATCTTCATAAATTTTGCTTGCTAAATTGAAAAAAAGAGGAGCGAGCGGAAGAACATAAGCACAGTTTTTGATTTCGATTTGTTTTAGCAAGTTAAGCCCTTGCAAAACAGAAAAGCCTGTTTGATTTTTTAATAATTGTTGAGTCGTTCCAATCGCTGCTCCTGTCAGAGGAATTCCTCCTGTCAATGCCCATTCTTTTAGCCAGCCCTTTTCCTCAATCTCTTGTTTGCTCTCTTTTTGATGATTTTCTACCAAAATAAATTTTTCATCACTGAGCGATTCTGCAATACTTTCCACAATTTTTTGATCTTTTAAAGCAATTTCTAAATTTAATTGATCTTGTTCTGGAAGGGGTGAAACTCTGTCTTTATCAATAGATGCCTGCTCAGACTGTGAAGAAAGCTGCGATAAAGCGACCTGACTAATTTCAATAATGGCTAAAGGTGGCTTTAGGTGGTTGGCATTAGATAACTTTTGATCAGAAATTACTAAAGTCGAATAGACAGGAGAAAACTCCGGAGAGGTAATGGATGGCGTCTGCATATAATAATGATTAAATTAAAATTTGTTAAAGATATTGATAATTAACCTCTAAAGATAAAATATTTCTGTTAATATAGTGTTAAGTAGGTGTTAAATATAATTAAAAAAATAAAGATAAATAATTTTAAAATTGAAAAATGTGAAAATAATATTTAAAAATGCTTTGTAAATGAGTTAGCCTCATAGATAGGTACTGAATGAATAAAGATGAAATTTTTTTTCTGACTCTTTATCCCAATCTTTTGCAACGGATGAAGCGCTTTTTCAAGTTTTGAGGCAGAAAGTTGTTGATCTTCTCGTTTTTTTTGAAAATGCCTGTCAAGATGAAAAATGGATTCAGCAGCATTCTAAATTTTTACGTTTATTTTTGCGTTGGAGCGCTAAATAATTTTATTTAGGTTATTTGACGATAAGTGATGCACGTCGCATTGTCGAAGCAATTCAAACACATTATACTTTATTAGAACCTTTTCTGTTTTTCGACCAGCCTTGTTCTTTACCGTTAAACTTCTGATAGAAAATCAACCTATGATTGTCAATAGCTTATTATTTGGTGTTTGCAGTCCTCCTTTAAGGGAGATTTTTAAAAGAAAGTGCTTTGAAAAATTGACTGATGAATGGGCGTTAGTGGATGTCCGCTTGCCCATTTTTCGCAGTGTTGAAACCTATATTTCAAAAAGAAAACTTCCAGAATTAGGGGAATATGAAGCTGAAGAAATTTTAGTCTTAATGAAGCAAGCTCAAGCATGGGAATTATCAGAACAGGACTAACCAAGCATTGCGCTGTTTTTCTGCATCTTGATAGTTAAGTCAATAATGCTTTAGAGACAATTGTAAATATTTAATTAATGCATATAAACTGTCTTTATTTAATTGACATCCAAAGGTAAGCTCGCTATTAAAGCTTTTAATAGGTCATGTCAGCATCGGCTTATCGCCTGTCCGAGAAAAATACGGTAAATTGATCCTTTGAAAGGACTTGGTTATCAAATTTAAGCAAGAGGAAGGAGTTCTTATGGAAAACAAAAGTCGAGCTCTTCTTAGGAAGATTTTTTCTTATTTAGAAAAAGGAGACTACAAGCTATTTTGGGATCAATTCTCAGAGGATGTCACTTGGATTGTTGAAGGAACTCATCCTTTAGCAGGAAAATATCGCTCATTATCAGAATTCAGAAAAGCGACATTTGATCGTTTACAACAGGTATTAGCAGGTCCTATTCGATTCAAAGTTCGCGATATTTTGGTGGATGGACCGCAAGGGGCGATTATTATGGATGGAGAAGCGACAACGAAAGATGGACAGTCTTTTCATAATCGTTATTGCTGGGTGGTCAATATCGCACCAAATGATAAAATTGACCATGTCGATGCTTTCTTAGATACTCAATTGATTGCCGATTTATTTACGGCTGGAAGCACACGTTAAAAGAACATTTAGATATAACAAGTAGACAAATATCAAGTCGTCATATAAGCAGGCGCTTGATATTTGCTTTTCCACTCATTCCAATTTCAAAATAGAATCACTATCTTGAGTGCTACTAGCGTTTATATGCTAGGAAATAATTAGTTATATAATTAATTATTTTTTTTGTATAATTGCTATTTTTATTACAAAATTTTAAATTTATTCAATTTAACTAAATAATTATTTATGATAAAAGAAATAGATGATAATCTGTGGCTGTATTTTGCACAATTTGCTCAAGAAGAGATGACAAGTGTAGAGGCTAAGTCAACTGTCAGTCAGATCTCGCTAGAAATTTTTAAACAAGTTCAAGGGATGGAGGGGTCGCACTCTAATCTTTTAAAACTACAACAATTACTGATTAGTGTTTTCAATTCAAAGATCCATCAAGAACATAAAGAGGAATTAGCTGGTCGCATTCAAAAAGCCTTGCAAGGAAAGATCTTTGAACCAAACGCAACAGCTCTTTTACAATCGATTCAATCCCATTTGATTGTTCACTTGACAAGCAAGCCTGTTTCTTCTGTTTCTCCAAAGGATTTGGCACTCACCCCTTTAACACTTGCAACTTCTATGGAGGGTACAGCTCCTCTTGCTATTTCAACAAATGCTTCTTTAAAGCCTTCAGACTATCCGAACGCTTTGCAGTTCTCTGGTGGAACAGTTCAGATTGATGAAAAATTAAAGAAAAAATTAATAGAAAAATCTTTGTATTTCCGGACTATGTGGCAAGGAGGATTCAAAGAACAAACAGAAGCTACTCTAAAGTTAGATTCATTCAAAGTAGAGGAATTTAATTTTTTTCTCGATTGTTTGGAAAAAAAGGATATAGAGTTGCAGCAAGCTTGTGATTTATTAAGTCTTGGACTCGTTGAATATTTTCAAGCACCGGATTTAAAAGACAACTGTCTATTAACTATTCAAAAATTTGTTGAAAAATTCGATCGATTTGAAAAGGAAGATTTCGATACACTCATGTCCATTTATGATAATTTTAAACTAATTCCCGGAGTCGCATCGCTAATGCAGCAGCAGATGTCCAACGTGAAGAAGCTCATTCAAGCGTTCCAAAAGCATGATCTTAAAAGTTTTTCTCAATTTCTAAGCAATTTGCCTATAGAACAATTAAGCTTTGAAGGTTATAAGCAAGTCTCCGATCAAGAGCTTGCCTTTTTTGCAAAAATTACCTCTTTAAAAGAAGTCGATTTAACAAGCTGTTCTAAGATTACAGGCAAGGGGCTTGCAACTTTGCCAACTTCTCTAGAAAAACTGAATCTGTATGACTGTCGTCAGCTCACTGATGATGATTTAACCCTATTCATCCGTTTTAATCATTCAGAAGTATTAGATCTTTTTGATTGTAAGCAAACCACAGGCAAAAATCCTGCAAATTTGTCCACATCGCTAAAAAAACGTAAATTTTATTGCTGCGATCAGCTCAGTGATGATGATTTAACCCCATTCAATCATTTAGAAGAGTTAGATCTTTCTAAATGTAAACAAATCAAGAGTCTTGCAACTTTGCCTACATCGATAAAAAAGCTGAATCTTTGTGAATGTTCAGAAATCGATGACATTGATTTAGCTCATTTAGTTCAATTGAAAGAGTTAAATCTTAGGGGAGTAAGTAAAATTACAGGCAAAGGTCTTAAAACCCTACCAACATCGTTAAAAAAGTTAGTTCTTTCGCTGCCCGATAATTTCACAGATCAAGATTTAGCCAATTTATCTCATCTAAATCAGTTAGAAGAGTTAAATTTTGATAATTGTGAACAAATCACAGGCCAAGGTTTTACAAAAATGTCGCAATCGTTAAAAAAACTCTATTTAAATTTATGCATGCAGCTTACGGATGAAACTTTGATCCATCTAACGACTTTTAATCAATTAGAAGAGTTAGGTCTGTCTAGGAATATGCAAATTACAGGTCAGGGTTTTACAAAAATGCCACAATCGCTAAAAAAACTCTATTTAGACTTATGTGTAGAGCTTGCAGATGAAGCTTTAGCCAGTCTAACAACTTTTAATCAATTAGAAGAGTTGGATATTCATATGTGTGGGCAAATCACAGAAAAGGAATTATCTAAGTTGCCTGTATCATTAAAAAAGCTAAAATTTGAGGCTTCAGAGGACACTGATGATTTCTCCTTAGCCCATCTCATCCATTTAGAAGATTTAACTATCTATGGTTGTTATAACATCACAAATCAAAGTCTTAAAACATTGCCAGTTTCTTTAAAAAAACTAATGCTTACTAAAACAAAAAAAATTGCTGATAGCGATGTCAATGAGTTAGCATTTCGTTTGACTCAGTTAAAATCGTTAAACATTGATCGTTTTAATAGTTAAACAATAGTGATGGTGAGAGCAAAATTTTTCCAATAACAGATTAGAAAATTGCTAAGAAAATTAAAAACTCACTACCGGCTTAAAAAATATTAAAACAATAATTAAAGATTAACATCAATCATCATCTAAGAGGTGTTTCTGAATTCCTAGGGTTTAGAAATTCAAAGATATTCTTTAAATCGACCGCATCATGCGGATATGGGTAGCCCCATTTACTCCAGTAGCTATAAGTCATCAAGCTAGCCAATCTAACAATCGTTTAAACAACTTGATAATCAATAAGAAGGCGTATTGTTTTATTTTTTAATAAAATATTTGTTTGATTTGTTGTTTAGTTTATTTATAATAATATTGTGTATAGATGTTGTGAATCTATTAACTTTAATTGTGATGATTATTGTATGATAAACAATTTAGATAATAATCTTTGGTATAATTTCGAACAATTTGCTCAAGAGGAGATGACAAGTGTAGAGGCTAAGTCAAAAGTTAGTCACATCACGCAAGAAATTTTTAAACAAGTTCAAGGGATGGAAGGGTCACGCTCTAATCTCTTACAATTACAACAACTCATGACGAGTGCTTTGAATTCAAAAAGTCATCTAGAGCATAAAAAGGAATTAGCTTGTCGCATTCAAGAAGCCTTACAAGAAAAGGTCTTTGAACCAAATGCAACGACTCTTTTGCAATCGATTCGCTCCGATCTGAATGTTCTTGTGCCAAACAAGCCGATTTCTCCTTTTTTCCAAAAGAATTCCACTCTTTCAACACTTGTACCTTCAATGGAGAGTCCATCTACAGCCTCTCTCTCAGCTAAATCTTCTTTCGAGCCTTCAAAATATCCTAATGCTTTGGAGTTTTCTGATGGAACTATTCAAGCTAGCGAAGAGTTAAAGAAGCTATTGATGGAAAAATCTTTATATTTTCGTACCCTCTGGCAAGGAGGTTTTAAAGAACAAACAGAAGCTACTTTAAAGTTAGAGTCATTGACGAAGGAAGAATTTAACTTCTTTCTCACATGTCTGGGAAAAAAAGATCGCTTAGACTTGCAACAAGCTTGCGATGTATTGAGTATGGGTGAATATTTTCAAGTAACGGATTTAAAAGACAACTGCCTATTAACCATTCAAGAATTTGTCGAAAAATTCGATCCATTTAAAGAGGATGAGTTAGAGACACTCATGTCCATTTATGACAACTTTAAGCTAATTCCTGAAGTCGCAGCTCTCGTGAAGAAAGAAATGTCCAATGTGAAGAAATTCAGTCAAGTGTTCCAAAGGCATGATCTTCAAAGTTTTTATCAATTTCTAAGCAATTTGCCTATAGAACAATTAAGCTTTCAAGGTTATCCACAATTTTCTGATCAAGAGCTTGCCTTTTTTGCAAAAATCACCTCTTTAAAAGAAGTCGATTTAGCTGGCTGTCGCCAGATTACAGGCAAGGGTCTTGCAAGTTTACCAACCTCGCTAAAAAAACTGAATCTGTATGACTGTAGTCAATTCACCGATGCTGATTTAACTCAATTAACTCATCTCACTCGTTTAGAAGAGTTAGATCTTGCTCAAGGTGCCAAAATCACCAGCAAGAGTCTTGCAAGTTTGCCAACCTCATTAAAAAAACTGAATCTTAATTTTTGTGATCAGTTCACCAATGCTGATTTAACTCATTTAACTCGTCTCACTCATTTAGAAAAGTTAAATCTGTCTAATTGTACGAAAATCACAGGTCAAGGTCTTGCAAGTTTACCAACTTCGCTAAAAAAACTGACACTTACTTACTGTGGTCAACTGACCGGTGATGATTTAACTCACTTAGCTAATCTCGAGCATTTAGAAGAGTTAAATCTTTTTAATTGTAAGAAAATCAAAGGCAATGGTCTTACTACCTTGCCCACCTCGCTAAAAAAACTGAATCTTAATGGCTGTGGTCAGCTCACCGCTACTGATTTAACTCACCTAGCTCGTCTCACTCATTTAGAAGAGTTAGATCTTTCTCATGGTGCGAAAATCACCAGCAAGAGTCTTGCAAGTTTACCCACTTCGCTAAAAAAACTGAATCTTAATGACTGTGAGCAGCTTACCGATGCTGATTTAACCCAATTAGCACATCTCACTCATTTAGAAGAATTAGATCTTTCTAGTTGTACGAAAATCACAAGCCAGGGTCTTGCAAGTTTGCCGACCTCATTAAAAAAACTAACTCTTAATGGCTGCTATCAGCTCACCGATGATGATTTAACCCAATTAACTCGTCTCACGCATTTAGAAGGGTTAAATCTTTCCAATTGTAATGAAATCACAGGCAAGGGTTTTGCAAGCTTGCCCACCTCGCTAAAAAAACTAGATCTTAATCACTGCGATCAGCTAACTGGTGATGATTTAACTCAATTAGCTCGTCTCACTCATTTAGAAGAGTTAAATCTTTCTCATTGTGCGAAAATCAAAGGCCAGGGTCTTGCAAGTTTGCCGACCTCGTTAAAAAAACTGAATCTTAATGGCTGTGAGCAGCTGACCTCTGTTGATTTAACTCACTTAACTCGCCTCAGTCATCTAGAAGAGTTAAATCTGTCTCGTTGTAAGAAAATCAGAGGCCAAGGTCTTGCAAGTTTGCCAACTTTGCTAAAAAAACTGGATCTTTCGGAATGTGATCAGTTCACTGGTCATGATTTAGTTAAGTTAGCTGATCTCAGGCGTTTAGAAGAATTAAATCTTTCTAGTTGTACGAAAATCACAAGCCAGGGTCTTGCAAGTTTGCCAACCTCGTTAAAAAAACTCAATCTTGATTTCTGTGTTCAGCTTACTGGTCATGATTTAACCTCATTAACTCGTCTTACTCATTTAGAAGAGCTAGGTCTTTCTAATTGTGAGCAAATCACAGGCAAGGGTCTTAAAACTTTGCCAATCTCCCTAAAAAAACTGGATCTTACTGGCTGCGATCAGCTCACTTCTGCTGATTTAACCTCATTAATTTATCTCAATCTAATCATTTAAAGAGATAAATCTTTCTAAGAATAAGCCAATCATTTTAAGAGGGGCTTCTGAATTTCTAGAATTTAGGAATTCAAAGATACTCTTTCTGTCAATTAATGGGTAAAATACTTTTAGAAAAAAAATATAAAGGTTTTAAAATGAAGATTAATAGCAAAAAATCTTTAATCTTTTGAAGATTTTTTTTCTCAATCTCTTGCAGATTTTTTCCTCTTTGATCTCTGTGTTTCTCTGTGGTTTATGATTTTAGCTATTATCCCCAATTGCCTTTACAGTATGTCTAAAACATTGAATCATAGAGAAACACAGAGATCAAAGAGGGAAAATTTGATAGGGTTTTTATTAAATTTGGTTCGAACAAATAACTTTGATAATTAATAAAACGTTGTTTGCTTTATTGTTTGATTTGCGTATGCTATTGTTTTAATTTATTAACTTTAATCAAAAAAATTTATGAAAATCAATTTAACTAATGATCCTCTGTCTTCTCTTGTGCAAGATAGTGAAGAAAAAAAGACAACTTCAGAGGCAAAATCAGCTCTCAGTCCAATCGCGCAAGAAAAAATCTTTGAACCAATCAACCAACTACATTTTGCAGATGATAGTAGCGTGAATCTATACCATAGTTGTAAGATAATCTTTTTGATTATTATTGATAAAAATATTTGTTTAATTATTTTTTTTATTAATATAAAATAGCGTTTTAATTTTTTTATTTATTTACAAAATATAATTTTAATTTTATTAAATTTAACAAAGGTAATTCATTATGACAATGAAAATAGAACTTAATAATGATTATTGGCTGTATCTTGAATTATATGCTCAAGAAGAGATGGTAAGTGTAGAGGCAAAGTCAGTTGTCAGTCAAATCACTCTAGACATTTTTAAACAAGTTCAAGGGATGGAGGGGTCAGAATCTAATCTTTTAAACTTACAACAACTCATGATGAGTGCTTTCAATTCAAAAGTTCATCAAGAACATAAAGAAGAATTAGCTTGTCGCATTCAAAAAGCCTTGCAAGGAAAGATCTTTAACTTTAAAGGAGCAGAAAATCTTTTGCAATCGATTCATTCCCATTTGAAATTTTACTTGCCAAAGGAGCTGACTTCTTCTGTGTCCCAACAAGATTCCACGCTTTCAACAAGCGTAGCTCCGATGGAGAGTCCATCTATTGCCTCTATTTCAGCAACACCTTCTTTCAAACCTAATACCTATCCTAATGCTTTGGAGTTCTGTGATGGAACGATTCAAGCTGACGACAAGTTAAAGAAGCTTTTGATGGAAAAATCTTTATATTTTCGGACCCTCTGGCAAGGTGAATTTAAAGAACAAACAGAAGCTACTCTAAAGTTAGATTCATTGACGAAGGAAGAATTTAATTTCTTTCTCACATGTTTGGAAAAAGAAAATCTCTTAGACTTTGATTTACAACAAGCTTGCGATTTATTGAGCATACTTGACTATTTTCAAGTCAGGGATTCAAAAGACAAATATCTATTACCCATTCAAGAATTTGTCCAAAAATTCGATCAATTTAAAGAGGAAGATTTTAAGACACTTAGTTTCATTGATGAAGAATTTGGTCAAATGCCTGAAGTCAAAGCTCTACTCAAGACAGAGCTGTCCAATGTGAAGAAGCTCAGTCAAGTGTTCCAAAAGCCTAATCTTCAAAGTTTTGATCAATTTCTAAGTGACTTACCTATAGAGAAGTTGGATTTTGCAACTTATCCGCAACTCTCTGATCAAGAGTTTGTCTCTTTTGTAAAAATCACTTCTTTAAAAGAAATTAATTTAGCAGGCTGCCTCAACATAACTGGCAAAAGTCTTAGCGTACTGCCAGCTTCGCTAAAAAAGCTTAGCCTTAAGGGCTGTAATCAATTCGCAGATGATGATTTAGTCAAACTTAATCATCTCACTCAGTTAGAAGAGCTAGATCTTAGAGGCACATCTAAGATTACAGGCACGGGTCTAGCTATATTGCTAGATTTGCTCAAACAGTTTAATTATGCAGAGTCTCAGTTTACCTGTGATGATTTGAACATATTAATCTATACGGCTCCAATTACTGATTTAAAAAAGTTAGATTTGAAGTTATTAAAGAGTCAGCACTTTCAAGGTTGTAAATTTTTAGACTTAAGTTATTGCAAGCAAATTAGCGACGTAGGGCTTCTACATTTGCAAAACTTGCAGTCTTTGCAATCTTTAAATTTAAGTAGCAGCAATCATATTAGTAACCAAGGACTTCAAGTTCTCTCACCATTGTCAAGTTTGAACTTTTTGAATTAGCTACCAGATTGAAGTTGTTAGTTAGCGACATCTCTAGAAGATCTACAGCAATACCGGCAGCTTGCTCGTAAAGCCTTAATTAATCTTTCAAATCTCTCAAGATTTATAGTTTAAGGTCTAAGCAAAGCTGCCGTATAAGTTTCTTTTTAACTCTTGTAAATAGCTGAAGAGTAGCCTGAAAGTGATCAGCTGTGAGCATATTATTAACAGATGTCCATCACATGCAAGTCATCTTAGAAATAGATATTTTCCACATTCTTTAGATAGACCACATCTTGAATAATGATAGCCTGAATTAACACCTTAGTCATAAGCCATAAAGCTAGCCTATCTAAAAGATAATTTTATTAAACAACTTTGATAATTAATAAAAATATTTGTTTTCTTGATTGTTTTGTTTATATTTAGCATTATTTTGTTTTTAATAATTTAACCAAGTTAATTTTTTATGATAAAACAACTTAATGATGCTCCTTGGCTGTATTTTGCACAATTTGCTCAAGAAGAGATGACAAGTGCACAGACTAAGTCAAGTGTCAGTCAAATCACGCAAGAAATTTTTAAACAAGTTCAAGGGATGGAGGGTTCATGCTCTAATCTCTTACAATTACAAAAACTCATGACGAGTGCTTTCAATTCAAAAAGCCATCCAGAACATAAAGAGGAATTAGCTTGTCGCATTCAAAAAGCCTTGCAAGGAAAGATCTGTGAATCCAAGGCAACAGTTCTTTTCCAATCGATTCAATCTGGTTTGAATGCTTTCTTGCCAAACAAGCCGATTTCTCCTGTTTCCCAAAAGAATTCCACTCTTTTAACACTTGCAACTTCCATGGAGAGTCCATCACCTTTTTCTATTTCAACTAAACCTTCTTTCGAGCCTACAGCCTATCCTAATACTTTGGAGTTCTTTGATGGAATGATTCAAGTTGACAACGATTTAAAGAAGCAATTGATGAAAGAATCTTTCTATTTTCGGAGCATTTGGCAAGGAGGATTTAAAGAAGAGACACAACCTATTCTAAAGTTAGATTTATTCACAGTAGAAGAATTTAACTTCTTCCTCGAGTGTTTGAAAAAAAAAGATCCCTTAGACTTGCACCAAGCTTGCAAGGTATTAAATTCTGAGATGATTGAATATTTTCAAACAGCGGATTTAAAAAATAACTGTCTACTCATCATTCAAGAATTTATTGGAAATTTCGATCAATTTAAAAAGGAAGATTTCGAGACACTCTTTTCCATTTATGACAACTTTAAGCTAATTCCTGAAGTCGTAGCTTTCGTGAAAAAAGAAATGTCCAACCCGAAGAAGCTCGGTCAAGTGTTCCAAAAGCATGATCTTCAAAGTTTTTATCAATTTCTAAGCAGTCTGCCCATAGAATACTTAAGCTTTCGAAATTATTTACAATTTTGTGATCACGAGCTTGCCTGTTTTGCAAAAATCACTTCTTTAAGAGAAGTCGATTTAACAAACTGTCCCCAGATCACAAGCCAGGGTCTTGCAACTTTGCCGACTTCACTAAAAAAACTGGATCTTACTGACTGTCGTCAGCTTATCGGTAATGATTTAATCCCATTCACTTATTTCACTCATTTAGAAGAGTTATGCCTTTCTTATTGTAAGAAAATCATAGGCAAGAATCTTGCAACTTTACCAACCTCGCTAAAAAAACTGGATCTTACTGGCTGTGATCAGCTTACCGATGATGATTTAACCCCATTAATCTATCTCGAACATTTAGAAGAATTATGTCTTTCTAATTGTGCGCAAATCACTGGCATAGGTCTTGCAGCTTTACCAACCTCGCTAAAAAAACTGGATCTTACTGGCTGTAACAAGCTCACTGGTGATGATTTAATCTCATTCACTTATCTCAAGCATTTAGAAGATTTAAATCTTTCTTATTCTGGGCTAATCACAGGTCAGTTTCTTGCAATTTTGCCAATTTCGCTAAAAAAATTGGATCTTGAGTTCTGTGTTCAGCTCACCGATGCTGATTTAACGAAATTAACTCACCTCACTCATTTAGAAGAGTTAAATCTTTCTAATTGTGCGCAAATCACAGGCAAGAGTTTTGCAAGTTTGCCAACTTCGCTAAAAAAATTGAGTCTTAAAGATTGTAGTAAGCTCACTGATGATGATTTAGCGCAGCTAGCTCGACTCGAGCATTTAGAAGAGTTAGATCTTTCTTCGTGTAAGAAAATCACAGGCAAGAGTCTTGCAAGTTTGCCAAACACGCTAAAAAAATTGGATCTTGCGTTCTGTAATCAGCTCACCGATGCAGATTTAGCGTATCTAGCTCGACTCGAGCATTTAGAAAAGTTAGGTCTTTCTCAGTGTGAGAAAATTACAGGCAAGAGTCTTGCAAGTTTGCCAACCTCACTAAAAAAACTGAATCTTGATATGTGTGATCAGCTCACGGATGATGGTTTAACCTCATTAATGCATCTTAAGAATTTAGAAAAGTTAGATCTTTCTCAGTGTGAGAAAATTACAGGCAAGAGTCTTGCAGGTTTGCCAATCTCACTAAAAAAACTGTATCTTGGTAGCTGTGGTCAGCTCAAGGGTGATAATTTAACCTTATTAACGCACCTTAAGAATTTAGAAGAATTAGATCTTTCTAATTGTCAACAAATCACAGACAAAAGTCTTGCAAATTTACCAATCTCACTAAAAAAACTGTATCTTGGTATGTATGATCAGTTCACGGGTGATGATTTAACCTCATTAACGCACCTTAAGAATTTAGAAAGATTAGATCTTTCTTGGTGTAAGAATATCACAGGCAAGGTTCTTGCAAGTTTGCCCACCTCGCTAAAAAGACTAAATCTTAGTATTAATGGGCAGCTTAACGGTGACGATTTAACCCTATTAACTCATCTCAAGAATTTAGAAAAGTTAGATCTTGCTCAGTGTAAGAAAATCACAGGCAAGGGTCTTGCAAATTTGCCAATCTCACTAAAAAAACTGAATATTGAGGGCTGTGATCAGCTCAAAGATGATGATTTAATCTCATTAACTTATCTCAATCTACTATTTAGAAGAGTTAAATCTTAGATTCTCATTAATGATTGGAGGCAAAGGTTTCGCTAAACTGCTAGCCTCGCTAAAAAATTAAATCTTAATCACTTTGGTTGTTGTGATGAGCTGCTGATTATTGAACCTCCATTAACGTATCTCAATAAAAAGCTAAAATTTGATCACACCACTGCTTTTGTTGATTGTCGATTGGTTTACCGCTGGAAGTTATCGTTAAGAGAGTCCTTAGATACAAACATCAAGCCGTTGCATAAGCAAACGGCTTGATCGTTATTTTTCGATTAAATTCCAATTTCCATAATAGGATCACTGGCTTGAATGCTATTAGTATTTGTACTGCCGGAAAAAACATTCCAAGCTGCATTGGTTGCTGCATCAACGCCAAGACCTGTCAGATTTTCATGGTCACGATTCAGATCCCAGAACATGATTCCGCCAAGTCCTTGACTGATCACATACTGAGCAGCCGTGATAATATCATTAACAGATGTCATCACATGCAAATCATCATAACCAGGCATGAGGCCAATAATAATTTTAGAAGCTGGAACTCCCATATTCTTTAAACCGATGACATCTTGCTGATAATTATAGCCTGAATTGACACCATAGTCATACGCCATAAAGCTAATGTCTGTCAGATAAGGATGAGCTCCTTGAATGACTTGATTAAATGGATAAGTCGTTGCAGCAGGTGTTCCAGGTGTATAGCTGATGAGAGCATTATTTCCTAAAAGTTGGCGTGTATTTTGAATTAACGCAACTTGCAGTTCAGGTGCTGGATAATCCTCAATATCAAAATCCACACCATCTAATGAGTTTTGCTGCACATAAGTGGCAATGGCTTGAGCCATTCCTACTGCATCTTGTGTGGTCGTCAATTTATCAGAGAGATGATAAGTTGCACCTCCAACAGCAATTTTAACTTTTTTACCCAAACTGTGTGCTAAAGAAACTAATTGTGCAATGGTTGCTTGATCGCTTTCAACGCCTCCAATTTGATAAGTATGCGTGCCTGTAGAAACAAAATTAGCGAAGGAAATGTCGATCACATTGGCATGCATATTCACGATAGTGCTCACGGAATCTCTCGAATTCCAAGATTCCCAATATCCCTCGATGACTGGAAGATTAGTTGGAGGTGTTTGTGTGACAATCGTTCCTTCAATATTGCTTGGCGTGCTGGTCACATTGCCTGCATAGGCTGTGACTTGGTAGAAATAAGTTCCAGGAGATTTTCCCGTTACTTGATAAGAGGTCGAAGAACCTTGATAAATGGTATGTGGATTTGAAAAATCGCTCTGAGTCGATTCTTGCACGGTATAACCTGCTGCATTAGCGACGCTTGTCCAAGCAACAAGATATTGAGAGCTTCCATTGGAATTGTTAATAGGCTGCAAAATAGGAGTGGCTAATTGGGTAGGAGCATTAATCACAATAGCTTCTACATTGCTATAAGGGCTGGTTCCGGATTGATTTGTTGCAGAAACTCGATAATAGTAAGCTCCGTTAGGCTGGTTATTAAACGTACGAGAAAGACTCGTTCCATTTGCCACAATTTGCGGATTAGAAAAACTGCTTGTGGTGTCTTGTTGTAATGTATAGGTCGCGGCATTGGCAACACTATTCCAAGAAACTGTATAGCTGTTAGCTGAATTGGGATTGAGAACAATAGAATTTAAAACAGGAGCAACAGGAATTGGTGGGGGAGTGGGACTACCATTGGCTGCAGCCAACAAGTTATTGAGAGCGGGTATTCCAGTTGCTGTCTTTTTAACAATCATTCCAAATGTGGTTGATGCGCCGGGTTGGATGACTCCTCCGCCTGACCATGTTGGATTTTTGACTGTAATTGTTTGACCACTAGCAGTATAAACGCCATTCCAAAAACTAGTAATCGATTGTCCTTGTGGTAGGGTAAAGGTTGCTGTCCAAGAAGTTGTAGGTGTTGCCGTGTTATTGGTAATTGTCACGGTCGCTTGATAACCTGCAGACCAAGAAGAATCAATCAAATAAGTCGCTTGAAGGGGAAAAGATGCAGATTGGGCGCTGTTTGCTCCCATCAAAAAAATTAAGCAAAGAACGAGTAAAATTCTGCTTTGCATAAAGCACTACTCCTATTTTTTAATAGTGGGTTGAAGAAGATCCCATGTATTAACTGATTTATCCTTCAAATGGCAAATTATTTTTATAAATAAAATAAAAATTATTTTTTTTTAGGGGATTTGCATTTTGCAGACATTCTCTAGAAATAAGTCCTTAAACTTATTTGTTTTGGGTGAAGGAGTATTTTGCAACTTCAATATCTTGTCTGATTTGTTGCTGCATCTCTTTTACATGATGGAATTTTTGTTCAGGTCGAATAAATTTTTTGAATACAACTTCTAATTGCTGACCATAGAGTTCTTGGTCAAAATCAAATAAATGAACTTCGAGAATAGGAACCTGGTCCGTTCTAATCGTTGGGGCGATTCCTAGATTTGCAACTCCTTGCAGCCAACGAGATTCATATAGGACTTCTACAGCATACACTCCAAAGGGAGGTAAACAGAGGCCTGTAACGTCTAAATTGGCTGTTGGAAATCCTAATGGTTTGCCTTTTCCTTCCCCATGAGAGACAGTGGCATAAATGGAGTAAGGGCGGTCTAGGAGTAATTCGACTTGCTCGAAATCTCCTTTTTGGAGGGCTTCTCGAATACGGGTACTGGAAACAGGTTGACCTTCAAAGCGGTATTCTTCTTGGTAAAAGACATGAAAGCCCCATTGTTCTCCGATATCTTGCATAGTGGCGCGATTTCCTTGGCGATCTCGTCCCAATGTTGCGTCATGTCCTAGTACAAGAGAGGTAAAAGGGATAAATTGACGAATGTGTTCAATAAAGGAGGCTGCGCTGTGTTGAGCTAGGTAACGTGTAAAGGGTAAGAGTAAGACTCGATGCACTCCGAATTGTTGAAGAAGATGTATTTTGTGAGGGAGAGAGCAGAGGAGACGAGTGGGTTGCTCGGGTCTTAAAACCTCAGAAGGATGGTTGCGAAAAGTTAGGACAACAATTTCTCCTTCATCGCCAAGAAGAGCTTGAGCTCGCTTTAAAACAGCGCAATGTCCTCGGTGCATTCCATCAAAATTGCCGATCGTTAAAATAAGAGGATGGCGTGGATCTTTAAAATCTTCTAGGCGCTCGAGCACTTGCATAAGTTTTCCGATGCGGTGGAGTTAAAGGCCGCAAATCATGTTCATGAGCAATGAGCAAATGTGGTAAAAGAGACTTTAAACTCAGGTTTTAAATGTCTCGAACAAACTTCTCTTGAAGATTAGCAGAGGAAGCTTCTAATTCAGCTTCACTAATGCAATCTTCTATATTAAACCTGCCGCTACGAGTGCGTCTCAAATTAGTCAGGTGAGCGCCGCAACCTAGCTTTAATCCTAAATCATATGCAACACTGCGAATATAAGTCCCTTTACTACAGTCAATTTGCAATTCCAAATAAGGATATTCATAGCGAATAAACTGTGTTTGCAGACTGATTTTAACTGGCTTTCTTTCTATTTCGATTCCTTTTCTAGCTAATTCATAAAGTTTTTTCCCGTCTTTCTTCTTTGCAGAATACATAGGAGGAACTTGTTCGATTTCTCCTTGGAATAATTTCAACGCTTCTTGAATGTCTTCAAGGGTTGGAATATGAGTAGACTGTGCAATGACAGCTCCTTCGGAATCATAGGTGTCTGTTGTGATTCCTAAAAAGACTTCAGCGCGATATTCTTTATCATTACAAAGAAATTGATCTGAAAGACGCGTATAGCGGCGGCCAATGAGCATGACCATGACACCAGTCGCAAAGGGATCTAAAGTACCGGCATGTCCAATTTTTTTTACCCCAAGACGCTTCCGTAAAGTGCGAACAAGGCTAAAGGACGAGGGTCCTTTAGACTTGTCGACTAGTAAAATGCCTTCAATGGAGTCGGATGGATTTGGATTAGGGGGAGGATTCTTCATCTTCAACAGGTGGTTGGCGAGATTCTCGCTCCTTGCTAATTTTACCCAGTAATTCTTCAATTCTCATGTGCTTTTCCACGCTATCATCCAGTTTAAATGTTAGCTCTGGGAAATAGCGCATGACAACTTTTTGAGAAGACTGAACAGCAATAAATCCTGCTGCAGACGTTAAGGCATCCATTGTTTCAGCCTTTTGTTGTTCGCTGCCAATTACGCTAATAAAAACTTTAGCGTGGCGCAAATCTTTAGAGATTTGAACCCGCGTGACTGTCACAAGTTCAGCCACATGCGGATTTCTTACTTCTCTTTTGATGACCTCTGAGATCACTTCTTTCAAGAGGGAGTTGAGTCGATCTGTTCTTTTTACAGCCATAGTCAATCATTATAGTTCTTGAGCAATATAAGTCACTTCGTACGCTTCTAAAATGTCGTTTTCACGAACATCGGAGAAGTTGTTAAGAAGAATTCCGCATTCTAAGCCTTTTTGGACTTCGCGAACATCTTCTTTTACGCGTTTAAGGGAGGCAATCGTTCCCTTCCATACGACATCCTGGCCACGGCGAACACGGATGTAATTACTACGATGGATCGATCCTTCAATCACTTGGCAACCTGCAATCACACCTGCTTGAGAAGATTTAAAGGTTGCTTTAACCATTGCTTTACCTTTTTCAGTTTCTTGAGCAATTTTTTCAAGCAAGCCAGCCATTAAGACTTTCACATCATCGATGGCATGATAAATAATGTTGTGCAAGCGGACATGAATCCCGAGCTGTTTAACCAAGGGTTCAGCGTGGCTTTCAATCTGAGTGTGGAAGCCCAAAACAACAGCTTTGGAAGCGGCTGCCAATTGAACATCTGATTCAGAAACCTCTCCGACCCCTGTGAAAATAATATTTAAATCCACTTTGTCAGATTCAATTTTCAGTAATGCGGCTTTCAAAGCTTCAAGCGATCCTTGAACGTCTGCTCGCAGAACAAGATTAAGAATTTTCTTTCCTGTTCCAGAAGAAGCTTGTTGGAAAAGGCTTTCCATTGAACTTCTTTTCTTTTGCTGTAATAGCAAGTTGCTTTGACGAACTCCCTCTGAGCGCGCCTCAGCAATTTCACGAGCTTCTTTTTCACTCTTCACAACAATAAATTCTTGTCCGGCTTCAGGTAATCCTGATAGTCCCGTAATTTCTACAGGAGTAGAAGGACCTGCCTCTTGCAGTTCTTGACGATATTCGTTGTGCATAGTTTTGACGCGGCCCCATAATTGTCCAAATACAAGCGCGTCGCCTCGGCGGAGCGTTCCATTTTGAACTAAAACAGTTGCCACGGCGCCCATTCCTTTATGCATTTCTGATTCTAGAACAGATCCGCGTGCACGAGTATGAGGATTAGCACGCAATTCTAGAACCTCAGCTTGCAAGGCAAGCATTTCCAATAATTCTGGAATTCCCTGGCCAGTCACGGCTGAGCAATTCACAGTAATCGTCTGGCCACCCCAAGCTTCTGGTAAAAGCTCGTTTTCAGCCAGCTGACGATAAACGTTTTCAGCATTAAAGTTAGGCTTATCCGCTTTATTGATAGCAACTACAATGATGACTCCAGCTGCACGAGCGTGTTGGATCGCTTCCATGGTTTGCTGTTTGAGTCCTTCGTCACCAGCGACAACTAATACCACAATATCTGTCACGTCAGCTCCACGAGCACGCATTGCAGAGAAAGCTTCGTGGCCTGGAGTATCCAAAATAGCAATGTCGCCAACTGGTGTTTTGCAACGGAATGCTCCAATATGCTGCGTAATAGCGCCTGCTTCTCCAGCGGCTCGATTACTTGCTCTAATCGCATCGATTAAGCTTGTCTTACCGTGGTCAACGTGGCCCATAAAGGCTACAACCGGAGGACGTAATAGAAGTTGATCTGCAGGGGCATTTAAAAGCTCTTCTTTAATCGATTGATCTGTAATACGAATACGCTTCTCTTCTGCAGTATCAATGCTAATTTCACATCCAAACTCGTGACCCAACAATTGTATTGTTGTTTCATCTTCTAAAAGATCATTCAAAGTGACCACAATCCCTTGCAAAAAGAGCTTGCTGATCAACTGTGATGCTTTTAACTTCATTTCAGATGCGAGATCTTTGATGGAAATCGGTAAGCGAACTTTCAAAGAAGTCGGACGAATGGTCAAATCTTCTTGTTGAATACGAGGTTGTTTACCGCGGCGTTTGCGCCAATGCTGATCTTCATCAGATGTGCGCAGTCCTTGTCTATCCCTCGCATCAAACTGTCGAGTTGTTTCTTGGCGGCGTGTGGGCTTTATATCGCGGAATTCTTTGAACTTCGCTGTCTTTGCACTCTTGCTGCCAATTTCATCATCCAAGGTGATTTTCACATCCTCTTTTTCAGCTGGCTTTGCTTTCACTGGTTTTGCCTTCTGCTTATCTTTTCCCTCAGCAGATTCTTTGGGAGGAAGAGCTGCAGGAGCAGGAGAAGAAGGTCGGTGAGTTTCCACTGGCGGCTTAGGTTTAAGGTAATCCTTAATATGTCTTCCAGTTGGGCCTAATTTGTCTGTAGCAGGCTCTTGCGGCGCTCTTCTAACATCTCTTGGAGGATGAGAAATCGGCTCGCGATGAGATGCAATAGGAGCTTCTTTCTGAACCATTGCTGGTTGAGGTGCGGCTTCTTGTACAGGTGCAATAGCTTCTGTGGAAGAAATAGTTTTTGTCTCTAAAGGTTTTTCTTCAGCAGGTGCTGCTGCTGCTTCTTGTACAGGTTCAGCTTCTTTCACCTTTTTCGTCTCAACCTCTTCAGTAGTAGGTTCGTCTATTCCGAAAATTTCTTGGCGAAGTTCAGCGCTCGTTTTAACGCGGACAGGTTCCTCTCGTAGTAAAGGTTGGACCGCTTCTTGATCAGACGACTCTTCAGTTTCACTCATCTGCTCAACAGACTCGAAAGATTCCTTAGAGAGAGGCTCAGAATGAGGTTCAGCAAAAGCAGATTTGGAACGAGCTCGAATACGAGGAGCCTCTTCTTTTGGCAGCTCTTCTCCTTCAGCTTTAGTTACTTTAGGAGTTGATTTAGCTGCCTGAGGTTTCTTGGCAGCCTCTTCTTCCTTTTTCTTTGCCAATTTGCCTTTTAACCCGCTAAGATTAATCGCTTCCGCAATTTGGGTGTTTTTAATATTTAACTTAAGATTCTTGGCCAAAGCTCTATATCCTTTGTTTTCTTATTTGTTCTAAAATTTTGTCTGCCAATTCCAAACTAATGCCGGGGATTGTGGCAAGCTGTTCCGGTGTTGCTTGGAGCAAGGAGCGTGGTGTGCTGTACCCTTCTGCTACCAAGTGATCAAAAATGAGACTGTTTACCCCTTCAATAGATGTTAAAGGCTGATCCAATGTTGGATCGTCTGTCGAAGCCAACTCATGACGTTGAATAGCCATTGTGCGATTGTAATCTGTCATGCGCTGGACTTCTAAATCGTAGCCGATGAGGCGACTATTTAGCCGGGCATTCATGCCCTTTTTGCCAATGACGGCAGCAAAATCATCGTCTTCGACAACAATCGAAATAACGTGATCTTCCTCATTTAAACTAATTTTTCTAATTTCAATCGGAGCTAAAGCGTTTTGCAAAAGTTCGATGGGATCAGCTGAATAAGGGATAATATCAATTTTTTCGTTATGTAGCTCGCGAACAATGTTTTTTACACGATTTCCTCGCATCCCTACACAAGCTCCAACAGGATCAATCTTGGAATCGGTTGAGCGTACAGTTAACTTTGTTCGATAGCCTGGGTCTCTGACAATTTTATCGATGATAATTGTTCCATCATTAACTTCGGGGACTTCTTGAACGAGAAGCTGGCGAACAAATTCAGGATGAGCACGTGATAAAATGACTTCAGCACCGCCATTTTCTGTATCCTTCACTTCTAATAATAAAGCAAGAACCTTTTCTCCAATGTTATATTTTTCAGTTTTTGGATACTCGCGAGCAGGCATGATGGCTTCTACTTTACCTAAATCAATGATGAGGTTCGCCCCTCTGACAAATCGCTTGACTGTTCCAGAAATTAATTCATTAGTGCGATGGCGATATTCTTCATAAATAACATCGCGCTCTGCGCCTCTTAGCTTCTGAGTAATGATTTGTCTCGCTTTTTGGGCAGCAATACGTCCGAAATCTTTAGGTGTGACCACAACATCAATAAATTGGCCAATTTCACAATCAGGATCAATCTCACGTGCAACTTCTAGCGAAATCTCTTGAGAGGGGACTTCTACTTCTTCCACAATTTCTTTTTCACAATAAACGTCAATATTACCCGTTTTAGGATTAATCGTAACGGTAACATTTGATGCCCCTGTGACACTCTTGCGTGCTGCTGCCTGTAAGGATTCTTCAATAGCACTAATGACCAATTCACGCTTAATGCCTTTTTCTCTCTCTAAATATTCAAAGATAGCAATGAGATCTTTGTTCATTCTTAATGCCTCTGCTGCTGTAATAGCGATTTACGAATCATCATCCTCAAATCATTGTTGCTGAACTTCGATGAGGATTTATTTGATTTAACTTAAACGATTCTTTTCTATGCCTTATTGAAATGCATCACATTTTCAATAATTAGAAGAGAGTCATTTAAATTAAATCTCCAAATGGCATAAGACCTCCGTAAAGGAGGTCTTAAAAAGCCTATTTTCTAACATAGACTTGATACCACAAAACTGCCTCATCCAGAGAGGAGGCAGCTTAAGGCCCTCTTAACTGAGCATCCCTATCATCTATAAGGAATGCATCAGGTTATTCTTCCGATTCTTGTTGAGAATCACTTTCTTGATCTTCATTCTCTTGAGAATCTTTGCCCTCGTCTTTCTTGCGACGCTTAGCAGGTGTAACAACAATGTCATCACGATTATATTGATTCTGATCAATCAAATATTCTTTAATCGATAAAGCAATCTTTTTGTGTTCAGGATCTAACTTAATCACTTTTGCAGTGACTTCGTCTCCCTTGGACACAACATCTTCTACTTTACCAAATGCTTGATCCGATAATTCTGTGACGTGAATCAGCCCTTCAATGCCGCTGTCTAATTCAACAAAAGCTCCAAAAGCTGTAATTTTGGTCACTTTGCCTTTAACTAAGCTGCCGACTGGCATTGTCTTTTCAATAGATTCCCATGGATTCGTGCTTAATTGCTTCACGCCTAATGTAATCTTCTTGCTTTCTTTGTCAACGGAAAGGATCACTGCATCAACAACATCACCTTTGCGCAATACTTCAGAAGGATGCGAAACTTTCTTGATCCAGCTAAGGTCAGAAATGTGAATTAACCCTTCTACTCCAGGCTCTAACTCAACAAAAGCTCCATAATTGGTCAATGTGCGGATTTCTGCCTTTACATTGTGGCCAACAGGATATTTCTTCTCAACATCATCCCATGGATTATGCTCTGTTTGTTTGATTCCTAAAGAAATTTTACCTTCTTCTTTTTGAACAGAAAGAACAACAGCTTCGACTTCGTCACCTTTCTTAACCACTTCGCTTGGATCTGTAATGTTCTTTACCCAAGACATTTCAGAGACATGGATCAAGCCTTCAATGCCTGGCTCGATTTCAATAAAGGCACCATAAGGAAGGAGGTTAACAATTTTACCTTTGACGCGGGTTCCTGGCGGATATTTTTGCTCAATTTGATCCCAAGGATTCGGTCCCTTTTGTTTTAAGCCTAAAGCGACACGACCTTTGTCTTTATCAACGCTTAAAATCATTACTTCAAGTTTTTGGCCTAATTGTACCATTTCAGATGGATGCTTAATACGCTTCCAAGTCATGTCGGTAATGTGCAACAAGCCATCGATGCCGTCGAGATCCAAGAATACGCCGAAGTCTGTGATATTCTTGACCACCCCTTCACGGATGTCGCCAGGTTGAATATGCTCGAGAACTTCAGCTTTCTTAGAAATGCGCTCAGCCTCGAGAAGCTCACGGCGTGAAACGACAACGTTCTTGCGATCAATATTAATTTTAAGAATCTTAAATTCATAAGTCTTGCCAATATAGTCATCAAGATTCTTAATACGCTTATTGTCGATTTGAGAACCGGGCAAGAAAGCTTCCATTCCGATATCAACCATTAAGCCGCCTTTAACTTTACGCAACACACGGCCTTTAACAATCGAACCTTCTTCGCAATGCTCAAGAATGTATTCCCATTGACGGAGACGTTCAGCTTTTTCGCGCGATAGAACGATTTGACCATTATCATCTTCTGCTTGGTCTAAAAGAACTTCAACTTCAGCGTCGAGATAAACTTGAGATGGATCAGAAAATTCTTCAATAGGTACTAAGCCTTCAGATTTTAAGCCAACATCAACGACAACGTGATCTTTGGTAATTTCAACAATTCTTCCTTTGAGAATACTACCTGGACTCATCAAGGAATTTTCTTCAACAGGAACGGCTTCGCTCTGTGTTAAAAGGTTTTTAAAAAGTTCAGCATCTTTTTCTTGGAACTGGACATCATCCACGATGTTGCTTTCATTCCAAGTGTGTTGTGGGTTTTTAGACATTTAAAGGTTTCTCCTTATTTTCATATAATGGTAGT
Source organism: Parachlamydiaceae bacterium (assembly GCA_044226925.1). Taxonomy (GTDB): domain Bacteria; phylum Chlamydiota; class Chlamydiia; order Chlamydiales; family Parachlamydiaceae; genus JANWJE01. Next base: position 199,146 of record JBGAGC010000004.1, on the reverse strand, counting down.
AGATTACCAGATATAGGCGAAAAAATGCAATCAAAAGAGTGCTAAGAAAACTTAGATCAAGAGCTGCACAATGAAATTAGTTAAGCCCAGCCGCCAAAACTAATCAATCATTAGGAAATGAAGAGAATAAAGTTTAGCTTGAAAATCGATAACCTGGACGTGCTCTACTTCTAAAGCGCGGAAGAAATTCAAAAAAATAATGGTTTTCAGTTCTAATTCACTCTTTATAGTTTTTATTATAGACTAAGAGAGAAATTTTAGATAAGCAAAATTTTATTTTTAGGGTTTGATGACGAATTATATAGTCTTTTGTTTAATTTGGGGTTTGAGATTAGCAGCCAAATTTGTGTGGCGTTCATTCATCTTGCCTATCTTTTATCGCTTGCCTGGTTGAAATAGAGTGAATAGAAATAACAGGATGGGAAGGATAAACAGGATGAAACAGCAAGCAGGGTTCGATAGATTTTACTCAATCTTTCAAGAATATTTGATGAGTTTTTTGCTCTTATCCTGTCCATCTTTCCCATCTTGTATTTTCTTTTTTATCGCTTGCCTGGCTAGAATGGAGCGAATAGAAATAACAGGATGGGAAGGATAAACAGGATGAAACAGCAAGCGGGGGCTCGATAGATTTTGTTCAATCTTTCAAGAATATTTTGTTTTTATCTTAACTGTTTTATTATTTTTTGAATTCAAGAGCTTGTTTCTGGTTTTCTTGAATCTCCCATTATTACCATCATGAGAAACTTGACAATAAGAGAAATAGAGGTAAAATCATCATCTAATTATTAGGCTTACATTTATGAAAACGCTCATCATGAAATTTGGAGGAGCAGCTGTTGCAACTCCTGCTCAATTTGCACATATTGCCGATTTAATCATTGCGAAACGACAAGAGTTCTCGAGAATTGTGGTGGTGGTGAGCGCCATGGGAAAAACGACAGATCAATTGATTCAATTAGCCAAGCAAGTGCATCCCGAACCTCCTCAACGGGAATATGACATGTTGATTAGTGTTGGGGAAAGAATTAGTATGTCGTTATTAGCGATGGCACTTTGTCTGAAAAATCAAGAGGCTGTGAGTTTTACGGGAAGTCAGTCAGGCATTATCACTTGTCAACGCCATGCATATGCTCAAATTATTGATGTTCGCCCTCAACGTCTCGAAGCAAGTTTGGTCCAAGGAAAAATTGTGATTGTTGCGGGTTTTCAAGGAGTCAGCCAAAATAAAGAAATTACAACACTAGGGCGAGGCGGCTCTGATACCTCAGCTGTTGCGTTAGGACTAGCTTTAAATGCAACGAAAGTTGCGTTTTATAAGGATGTTCCTGGAGTTTTTGCTCACGATCCGAAAGAATATCCTCACTCAGAGTGTTATTCTCATCTTACTTATCAATCTGCATTAGAAATCGTTAATCGTGGCGCAAAAATCTTAAATGCAAGGGCCATTGAACTGGCAGCTAAAAATGGCTTGCCTTTACATGTTCAATCCTTTATGTCTTCATATCAAAATCATCCAGGAACAATGATCTTCGAGTCAGATAAAGTTAGAAGAAATGTCCCAATTTATGAGAGAAGTGAAAATAATTAGAGTTGCTTATGCCAGATGCTAACCATCCACCAGATTCACTTGTCATTGCGACTTTATTTGACCCTTCGGGAAGCGATGGCGTCAGTAATCAAAATTATCACGATGTTATTTTACGCACTCTTAAAAAAATTTTGCCTTCTGATTTTTTTGAGCGAAAAGAAAATCCTGAGGCCACTCATCTTCATCAAAAACGCATTCTCCAGCAAGTGATTCCACTTATTACTTGCTCAAACACTAGACAATTTCCTGGAACTTTATCTTTTTTCGCTCTTTCTAAATATCGATCTAATTCTTTCAAGTTTTTTTTTGAAATGATTAGCCGGTGGCTGGCACCTGGCAGACGGCTTAATGTTGTCCTTGTATATGCGACTGATTTTCGCTTAACACTTCTAAGTGAAGAGGTTTACACAATTTGTGAAGTTATGATTAGCGTAGCTAATCGTGCAGAATTTGAAGAAATTCAACGAAATTTTCCTATTATTGAAACAGAAATTGCGCTAGGAATTCACTCTGAATTTTATGCTCAACGGATTTTGGAAATTAAAGGATTATCGGCTGATGATAAAACAGCTCTTATTCAAGGATTTATTGCTTATTTGGTAAAGCGCTTCCCTCGTCATTACGATCGAGACGTTTTTACCGAAATGCAGCATGTCCTTGTGACTTGTCGGGATGAATTTAAAGCAGCACGTCAGGCACGTCATTTGAGTCGAATCATTAGCATTCAATATTTATTTCGAAAAGCATTAAGAGAAGCGATTAAAAAGAACTCTCATCGGCGTCATTTAAGTTTAAAAATTTTTCGTGCTTTTATTCAGACTCCTGCGGGACGAAAACGTGTTCTTAGTGTTCTTGTAGGAATGAATTTCTTGCGTGATCAAGAAAATTTTGGTGAGAAACACCTTTTAAAAGCTATTCAACATTATATTCCTTCTGCAACGGTTATTGATCACTCTTTCTTTATTCATAAGCTTGGCTCTGAAAATATTTGTATTGCATACATTGAGGTTGAAAAAAGAGATGGGAGCAATTTTACAGCTGCTGAAGTTCGTAAACTTCGCCGAGATTTGCCCTCAAATCTTAAAAATCGCATTGAGCATCGTTTGCATAATGTTTTTATGCCGCGCAATGAAGAAGAAGTTATGCGGAATATTTTGACTTTGACTAATCAAATTAAATATGTGCGAGATATTCCTCAAGTTCTCATTAATTTTGATGAACAAGCCTACGCTCATCTTTACTTTACTGTGATTCTAGCACGTCTATTGAAACCAGAAAGCTGCTCCATTTCTGATTTGTTCAAACAAGGCGACACAGCTGTTGAATATTTACATGAACGAACAAAGATCATGGGATATGTTCGGAAAAAATATGCGAAAGAAGCCACAGTGTTTCGATTAAAATTGCCCAAAGAAGGTTTTTTAAGGGCCGATCATTCCATTGACTTATATAAAGCGCGTCAAACAGTAGTTCAAGAACTTTCTAAGGTGATGGGAGATGTTAGAGATTACAATGGTGGCATGATTTCAAAACAACATGAACTTTTATCAGCTATTCGTGCCGTTCTTTCTGATGTTAAAGATTATGATGAACTTTTATTGGAGAACTTTTTTTATTCCTTAGCACCTGTTGTTGTGCGTGCTTTACTAGATCCTAGTGCATTCAAAACACTTTTTCTCATGCTTTTAGAGGGAATAAGAGAATTCAAACAAGAAGGATATTATCTTAAATTTCATGCTGAATCCTACAATATTTTTGCTCTTGTTATCGTAGAAGATTTTTCAGTTAAAGATAGTATTCATCGTGCGATTCAAGACCTTCATATTCCATCGACTGAGCTTGCCTATGCTTATGTTAAAACCCATGGAAATACATGCGTGGGTTACATTTGTTGTGCGCATGATCCACATAAGAAAGAGCAATTCTTTCAAGCGATTACCCAAACTTTAAAGGCTTGGGAAACGAATCATTCAGGCTTGAAAAAAGTTGAAGCTCACTAATTCCCCTATAAATGTTGCTTAAGCGATAGTGTTCTGCATTTCAATTTCACACATTGTGTGAAATGGAATGATTTGATGCTTTGCACGACTCATTCTGACAGAGGTAAGGATATCTCACATTTACTCAAAAATCTCTACTGGAAGGTAATGATTGTGTAAAAGGAGTATTTGTTTTAACATATTTAATCTTATTAACCTGAGTTTGGAGTTTATCTAATTGGCAGGCAATTAGATAAATCAAAATTGATGACAAAAGACCTCTTAATGATTTAAAACATTTGTTTCTCACAACGAATGTTAATCACAAGAGGTCAAAATGGATTTAACAACATTGTATTGCAGCGTGGATGATTTTTGGAAGTCCTTTAAACAAGAATGGAATAAAAATCTCATTGATAACGGCAAAGCAAAGCGAGGACCCGAGCCCAGGTTATCGATTCCTGAGATGATGACAATTGTAATTTTATTTCATCAATCGAATTACCGAACATTTAAGTATTTTTATGAATACGTTTGTACATATTTAAGAAGGGATTTCCCAAATCTCATTAGCTATAGCCATTTTGTTTATTCAATGAAAAACCTATTTATCCCATTATTTGCTTACCTCCTTCAGAGAAGAGGGGAAATAACAGGAATTGCTTTTATCGATTCGACATCAATAGATGTTTGTCATAATAAGCGTATTAAAAGGAATAAAGTTTTCAAGGGATTAGCCAAGCGCGGAAAGACAACTTCTGGATGGTTTTATGGATTTAAATTGCATCTTATTATCAATGAAAAAGGTGAAATTTTAGCTTTTCAGCTAACTCCTGGCAATGTGGCTGATGTATCTGTTGTAGAGAATTTATCCAAAGGTATTTTCGGTAAGCTATTTGGCGATAAAGGATATATCTCAGCCGAACTTGCGAAGCGGCTCTTAAAACAAGGACTTGAGCTGTTTACAACGTTAAGGTCAAATATGAAGCAAAAACTCATGCAATTAGCTGATAAAGTACTCCTTCGCAAGCGAGCAATCATTGAAACAGTCAATGACCAACTAAAAAATATTTCTCAGATAGAGCATACACGTCACAGAAGTGCTGCCAACTTTTTGATTAACCTTTTAGCGGGAATAACGGCCTATACTCATCAATTAAAAAAACCGTCTATTAATTTAACCCAAGAAGATCGTCTATTGTTAATGGCTGCGTAAAAACTCCAAACTCAGGTTTACAATATTTCCAACCTTATTCGAATAAGGTTGGAAATGAGATTTACTTTAAGTCGCACGCATCGGTTCAACAATGAAATCAGATTGGACACTGTGCTTTTTCAAAGCTCTTAAACGGTAGATGATATTGAAGATGGTGAAGACGATAAGAGCCGGATAAGCGATTTGTAAAAACGGCGCTAATAGAGTTACAATTCCTGTAAATTCAAGTAAAGAGACAGCATAGCTTAATATCAAAGTGATAATAAGGGCTTGTGTATAGCTAAGGTAATTGCGGAATAACACTTTCTGTAAGAACTCTGCAAAAACAGCTGCTAAAGCAATGGCTGTTGTCAAACAAGCGAGAGCTATTGTTGCTGAAGCAACGAGTCCTGCATAAGGACCTAGAATCTTCAGAGTTAAAGCTCCCAATAGTTCTCCCTGAGTTGTATTGATTAAGCTGGGCGCATGCCATGCTGCAACTAAACTAAAGCCAATATAAATGAGTGATAGCAGGAATCCTCCCACGCAGCTTGCTTTTAATGAAACAATAAAAAGTTTGCGTTCTTCTTGTGGATTTTGAATTTTCGTTTCTTGTTTCAAAGTGTTATAAATAATTGCAGAAAAGAAAAAGGAGGCTAAAAGATCCATCGTGTTATAGCCTTCCATAAACCCATGCCAAAAAGACTGAGACGCTGTTAAAGTAGATGGAAGAGTTGTATCACCAGTCCACAATCCAATTATCACAATGATCGCTAAGCTCAAAAGTAAAAGAGGCGTTAAACAATAACCTAAAACGCTGAGCATGCGGCTTTTCTTAAAGGTGCATAAGAAAATAAGTGCACATGCAGCTAAACTAAATCCTCCAAAAGCAAGCAGCGGATAAGAGAGCTTTAATGTCGAATAGGAAAGAGCAATGCAGCGAGGAAGGCCGCCAAAAGGTCCAATTAGCAGCATAATAGCAGCGGCCAATAAAAAACCTGGGACTTTTCCCGATCGAGCAAAAAAAGATTGGTAGTTTCCTTGAAATAATAGAATGGCGATTAAACCTAAAAAGGGGACTCCAACTGCTGTAAGCAATAATCCTAAAATGGCATAGGGTGTTTGTTCTCCCGCTGTTTGCCCGACGACTAATGGAAACACCACATTACCTGCTCCAAAAAACATGGAGAACATGGCAAAGCCAGTTGAAAGAACGAGAGAAGATGATTTGAAAGACATAATTCTATCTCTTAATAAAATTGTAATTAAATGCGAACTCACAAAAATCAAGTTGTTCTCTTACAGAGCATGTTCCACAGGTCATTTACCTGGGATGTTAAATAATAAGGATAAAAGTAAAAGGGAAGAGGGGGTAAACGTGCGCTTAGCGCACAATACGAATAATAGAAAGGGAAATAAGAAATAATTGACTTTTTAAAGCAGACATTTGAACTGACTATATTTAATCTTTTAACAAGATCGTATGTCTAATTGTGAATTTTGTCAAACTAAATAATCTAAGAATTATAAAATTAGAGATTAAATGACATGGCGATTGATTTTTATTGGTTTAGACTCTTGAAAAGAGTTAAGTAATATCAGAGTAAGAGGGAAACCTATCTTGACTTTTGGTTGAGTTTCAAGTTATGAATGAAGGGATTATCGATTTTAGAATTCCTTGCGTTAAGATGAGATTTTAGGTTATATTTATTTTCTCTTGTTTTTGCCAAAATGATCTTGATGCATCAAAGCTATCATTGATAGGCAAAATTTGAATTTTGAGAGTTGCCTTAAATTGAATTTAAAAATGGACATTCATGAAAAAACAACCTCTTCCAATTAAAATTGCTCCCTCTATCTTAGCTGGAAATTTTGGTTATCTAGCAGATGAAGCAAAGCGTGCTCAAGACGCTGGAGCCGATTCCTTGCATATTGATATCATGGATGGCCATTTTGTGCCTAATTTGTCTATGGGACCACAAGCCGTTGCTGCGATTAATCGGGCGACGGATCTCTTTTTAGATATCCATCTTATGATCTATAACCCTTTTGATTATATTGAACGTTTTGTAGAGGCTGGGGCAGATAGTATTACCTTTCATTTAGAAGCCACTGAAGATGTTGAAGAAACACTCCATTATATTCGCAAGTGCAACATTCGTGCAGGGCTTGCATTTAATCCTGAAACGTCGATTTCTATGATTCCCCGGTATTTAGATAAGTGTGACCTGATTCTTTTAATGACTGTCAATCCAGGGTTTGGGGGGCAATCTTTTATAGAAGATGTTTTAGATAAAGTTAAATTTACGCGTGATATTTGTAATCAATTGAATGTTCGGGCAGGAGGCGTTACGCCTAAAAATGCGCAATCTGAAGAAAATCGACTTCCTCCATTTGACATTCAAGTGGATGGCGGGATAAATAAAGACAATGTGAAGCTTTGTGTCGAGGCAGGAGCGAATGTCATTGTCGCAGGAACGAGTCTTTTTCATGCACCTGATATGAAAGTTGCCCTCACAGATATGCGAGCAGCAGCCGAGAGTGCGTTTAAAATATAAATCATTATTTCGCAGTAACAGCTAATTAAAAGGAATTATGGCGACAAGTAATCAATTAACTCCAGGAATGACCATCTCAATTAACAATAAGCTTTACCGTGTTGAATCCAGCGTTAAAGTTACTGTTCCGAAGGGAACTCCTTTTATTAAGACTAAGCTTAAAGATCTCAGTAATAATGAAACGGTTGAAAAGAATTTTAAGCTGAACCAACCGATTAAAGATGTTTCATTAATTGAACGTCGGCTTGAATTTCTCTATCCTGAAGGGGAAGGGTTCTTGTTTTTAGATGTTGTGAATCTTGAACAGGTTCTTGTTCCGGCTCCTATTGTGGGTAATAAAGTCAATTTTTTAAAAGAAGGCATCGAACTGAAGGCTTTCTTTTATGGCGATACGATTTTTAATGTTGAACTCCCTCAGTTTTTAGAATTAATGGTTGCGAAAACTCAAACAGATGAAGAGGGGAATTCTGCAGCGGGAACAAAAATGGCAACGTTAGAGACAGGTGCTAAAATTGAAGTTCCTCCTTTTATTGAGACTGGCGATATTATTAAAGTGGACACCAAAACAGAAGAATATATTCAACGCGTTTAAAGAAGGCATTGGGCTGTAGGATTGGAAAGGTTATCACTTTTAAAGGAGTGTCGATGAGAGTATATCCCAAAATGGGCCAGCTTTTAGGCGCTTGTTTATTGCAATGTCTGCCTTTGTTTTTGCACGCTCAATATCCGAGTTCTGGCTATGCGCCTATCGTGCCTAACACGGTAGGAGCTTCGGTGGCTCCTGTGGTGCCACTTGAACCTAGACCAGAGCCTGTCTTTGTGACCCCGCCTCCTACCTTTGTAACTCCTCCTCCGAGAGTCATTCCTCCAACGCCTCCCCTTATTCAACAAAATATGCAGCCTCCTTTGGCGCCTAATGCTCCACTTGTTGCTGAAAGAGCACAAGACATTCTTAATTTTTGGTTTGGCGATTTGCCTAACCCAGCCATTTTCCCAGAGGAAAAAGTGCCGATTTGGTTTGGAAGATCACCGGAAATTGATCGTCAAATCCGGGATAATTTTTCACAAGATTTGATCAATGCGATGCGAGGAGAATACAATAATTGGCGTGAAACTCCAAGGGGACGTTTAGCGCTCATTTTATTATTAGATCAATTTACTCGTCATATTTATCGCAACACAGCACAATCTTTTATGGCTGATCGCATGGCTAGGGCGTTGGTGTTAGAAGGATTGCAAAAAGGTGATGATAGACATCTTTATCCTGTTGAGCGGGCATTTTTCTATCTTCCATTAGAGCATGCAGAAGATTTACAAACGCAAAATCTTTCTGTTGCTTATTATCAGCAGCTCGTTGCAGAATCTCCGATGCTTATCAGACCTCGCATGGAAGCTTTTCTCCAATATGCTATCAAGCAACGGCAGCAGATCGCTCGTTTTGGCCGTTTTCCTCATCGCAATGCAGTTTTGGGTAGGGAGTCGACTCCTGAGGAAGTTATTTTTCTCAATCAATCGGGCAGATCTTCTTTTTAGCCTAAATTTGTAATAAAAGTTTAATGATTAAAAAAGAGAAAGGAAATTGAAGTGGAATTAAAACAAATTAAAGAGCTCATGGCAGCCATGGGTCGTACAGGAACTAAACGTCTAACACTAAAAAAAGAAAACTTCGAATTGACGATCGAAAGAGAAGAACAAGCAGGTGGACGTTTTATTGAGCCGCAATTTGAATTTTCTGATGAAACTCTTAAACAGCCTCCTACATGGAGCCGAGCTGATCAAACTTTATCCCGTGGGTCGGAAATGCCTGCAAGTCGTTTAGCTGCTGCTACGACCGCTGAGCAGCCTAAAGAAGATGTAAGCAGTATTTATGTGACCTCTCCAATGGTTGGAACTTTTTACACTGCTCCTTCGCCAGATGATCCTACCTTTGTCAAAGTGGGTGACAAAGTCGATAAAAATACTGTTGTTTGTATTATTGAAGCCATGAAAGTCATGAATGAGATTAAGGCAAATGTGACAGGAACTGTTGCAGAAGTTCTTGTTGAAGCAGGTCAGCCTGTTGAATTTGGTACCAAACTCTTCCGAATTGTTGAGTAAATTTTAATTATGCAAAAAGTTCTTATAGCTAATCGAGGCGAAATTGCTGTTCGTATTATTCGTGCGTGCCACGATTTAGGCCTTCAAACAGTCGCAGTCTATTCTCAAGCAGATGCAGAGGCTCTTCACGTTTTACATGCCGATGAAGCCATTTGTATTGGAGAAGCGCCTTCTCACAAATCTTACCTTAAGATTCCCAATATTCTTTCCGCTTGCGAAATTACAGGAGCCGATGCCATTCATCCTGGTTATGGCTTTTTGAGTGAAAATGCTAACTTTGCTTCTATTTGCGAGAGCTGCGGACTCAATTTTATTGGTCCGTCTCCTAACGCTATTGCTCTTTTGGGTGATAAAGCCAAAGCAAAGGCTACCGCTAAAGCGGCTGGCTGTCCTGTTATTCCTGGATCAAATGGAGTTGTTGTTGATCTTAAACATGCTCTTCATGATGCAAAAAAGTTAGGATTTCCTATCTTCATCAAAGCGGTTGCTGGAGGTGGAGGAAAAGGAATTCGCATTGCTCATAATGAAGAAGAATTTACCAAGCAATTTGCTGCTGCCCGTGCAGAAGCAGAGGTTAGCTTTGGGAATCCTGATGTTTATTTAGAGAAAATGATTATGAATCCTCGACATATCGAGGTTCAAGTGTTAGGTGATAAACATGGCAATTATATTCACTTAGGTGAACGTGATTGTACAACACAACGCCGCCGCCAAAAATTGATTGAAGAATCTCCGAGTCCCGCATTGACCCCCAAAATGCGTGAAAAAATTGGACAAGCCGCTGTCAATGTTGTCAAAGCTGCTAATTATTTCTCAGCAGGAACAGTAGAATTTTTGTTGGATAAGAATCACAATTTTTACTTCATGGAAGTGAATACACGTATTCAAGTCGAACACACTGTAACAGAAGAACTGACAGGCGTCGACCTTGTTGTGGAACAGCTGCGCATTGCTCAAGGCGAAAAGCTCAACTTAAAGCAAAAAGATGTCCACTTTGATGGCCATGTCATTCAATTTCGCGTTAATGCTGAAAATCCTAAGCAAAATTTTACCCCTTCGCCTGGCAAATTGGAGTATTACTTGCCTCCAGGTGGTCCACATGTGCGTGTGGATAGTGCTTGCTATTCTGGTTATTCAATTCCCCCTAATTATGATTCCATGATTGCAAAGTTAATTGTGCGAGGAAAAGATCGCTCAGAGGCTATTGCGATTGGTAAGCGTGCTTTGCGTGAATTTCATATTGGCGGAGTCCATTCAACTATTCCTTTCCACCTTTACATGATGGAAGATCCACGCTTTCTTAATGCGGATTTTGATTTGACCTATATTGACAACTTAATTGCAGAAGGTTGCCGCTTCGAAAAAGAATAGATTCGATGGCGATTTTCTTAATGGTTTAATCTTAATTATTTATTACATTTATCAGTGGCTAATGGCTACTGATAAATGTAAGTTATTTTTGCTTTGCAAATTTTTTTTAATCTCTTGCGAATTGATAGAGAAGTGTTTAAGTTTCAAATTCAATTTTTTAAAACTTCTTTATTTTCTCTTAATTCCGATCCTTCATAAAAAGCCATGAAATATTTATAACAAAGACTTCTTGCATAATGGCAAAAGGTCTATCCTTATCATATTTATGGAGGTTTCAAATGAAGTATTTATCTTTACGTTCTTTATTAGCTGTGATGTGTATGACAGGCTTGTGCGTAGGTACAAACCATCTTTTTGCTGTTGATGAAGTTCCTTTTCCTGATGTCGAACCTATTGAAAAGGTTGTGAATGAAATCGAGGAGAATCCAGCAAGCGATTTAGTTGAAACGGCATCTTGGATAGAAGCTTTTGCTTATCAATCAGAAGATGCTTATCTTTATCGCATTCATAAAGATGCGTATAACCATTTATTTGCTTTTTCAGAAAATGGAGAAGTTGTTCAGCTGTACGATTCTTCTAAGTGGACTGTACATCCTAGCCAGCGGTATATGGTTTTGCAATGGGTTCAAAGCGATGATCTCTTTATCAAACCTTATTCTTCTTGCTTTTCACCCTATCGATATGTCTTGTATAATCGCACCACAAAACAAGCTGTAGAAGTAAATTTAATCAATCCTCCTGAGAGTATGGGAGCATTCACTTTTCACATTGTCAATATCGAACCGTATGCACGTTTAGTCCATCTAAGCGACAATACAATATGGAAAATTAGCAATTCCGATCAGAATTTTCCTTATTGGCAAAAAGGGCAACGCATTCTTATCGGTGTGAATAACGGCTGGCATTCAGCTACCTATCCGCACGTTCTTATTAATGTAGATATGTATAAAGAGCCTTGCAGCCAAGGGGAATTCTTTGGCTATCCGGTAGGATATTAACATTAAAATTGTGATTCAATGAAATCGAGCCAAGATTGCTTGGCTGGAATGTGATCTTAATTAAGCCAAATTATATAGGAGTTTTTATGCAGTCTAATCAGCCATCTTATTTTCCTTCCGTTGTTCAAAATTATGGAGTTCCTCCTCAATCCCAGCAAGTGACTACCACTTATTCTAATCCTCAGGCACAACTTTATCCTAGCCAATTAGAAAGCTCGCAACAAGTTGTCACCAATTATTCTTCTTATCCAAAATTAACTTCTATCCATCAGATTAGCCAAAAAGTTTTATCTACTCCGATTCTCCATTCTTTTCCGACCAATCCTGGCACGAACAATTTTCCAGTTGTGATCCAAGTGTCTCCAAACGCTATACCGCCTTCTTCAACTGTTCATGTGGCGGTTGTGACACAGAACGGAAAGCCGCTAGCAACAATTTCACTTCCATCTAGCGATGAGAAAATATCAAATCTCAGTCCGCTTCCATTGTATCAAGCCCGAATTACACGTCACGATAAGAATTAAAAGGAATCATTATGATCAATTTTACTCGTTGGGTTCATTCTCCCGCTCCGCAAGGATATCAACAGCAAAGGTCTTCAATTGTTGGTGATACGATTGTGACGGTAGCATTAAGCTCTATAGCTCTTTTGACCGCTCAAGCACTTGAGCGCACAGCACCAGATGGGGCATTATTGCTTCGCTGTGTGGCCGGTGGATTGGCTTTGGTATGGCTTCTTAAACGCTGCTTGCCAAATGGAAATGGATATGTCCAGCAACAGCATGGTCATGCTTCATCTTCTCCAGTTACACATCACCGTAGCTGGTACAACTGGTTTATTCCTCGTCCTTTATATGTAGCGCCAGTTAATCGTTATCAAGCTCCACCTCCTTACGTGCCTACCAATATGCCCATAGTGCAACCTATGTCAATGCCTCCGCCTCAAGGAAATTATTTTCCAAAAGTGCAGCCCTATGCACCTCCTCATACTAAATTGGGTTCTATCCCAAGTGTGCCGCCTTTATCACCGCCAAAAGTTCATCCAACTACTTTATACCCACAATTACAACCTACTTTATACCCACAATTACAACCTTTGCAAAATCCGCCACCCTTTAATGGAACGAGTTTCCCAAAGGTACAAACTTTTTCAGCTCCTCCCGCTAATCCTTTTCCACCAGTTAATCCCCCTTATGTTGCATCCAATCCTTTTCCACAAGTGCAACGAACTGGAACGGCAAGCGGGCCTGTGATGTATCAAGCTCCGACATTTCGTCCAGGGCAAAGCCTTCAACAAGCGCCTACAACACGTCCATTTGGTGCCAATGGCAGTCAAATGAATGAAGCTCCTAAATATAGGCCATGGCAATGAAATGTAAAATAAATGGAAATAAACTGTTAATAATTAACAGTTTGTATTAGTGAGACTGACTTTTTAAGAGTGATTCGATCAAAGGCTTTAAGAAATCCTTAAAGCCTTTGATTTAGGTTTATACCAAAGAGAATTCAAAAATTGAAATTTCGGCTAACGTGAAAGCCCAAATTCCAATTTTTGAATTCTCTTTGGTATAATGTCAGAACTTATTTTTTGAGCTTTTTGCTTTCCGAGCCCGAACCAGTTTTTAAAGCGTCATGCATCTTTGACCAGTCCTCAATATAACTTGTAATGGAATTTAACATCGTGGTTTTGTCCTCTTCACTTAAATGAAGATCGTTTTGAATTTCTTTGGCCATTTCTTCACTTAAAGATTTTTGCTTCTGAAGTTTTTGATCAGCACTCAATTGCTGATCATGTTGAATGGCTACGCATTTTTCACCAAATTTTCTTGCAATATCCACCCAATTTTCTGCACTACGTTTATTTTGTTCTTGATTTGTTTTGATACCTTTCATAATGCACCTGTTAGTTAAAATGATGGTGTTTTAACTTTAATATAAATTTTAAAGTTTTCCAGTTTCTTTTATTTAATAGTAGTTTTTATTATAAAATTTACTTGAATGTTTGTCAAATTAACCCTCTTAGCATTCAAAATAAATATGCAAAATGCTTGCCAAGTCTCTCTGTGATGTTTTTTTTTGTTGATAAGTGCTTTGGATTAAATTGATTGTGATGAAATAGATTATTTCAGCTTTTAATTGAAATGATTAAATTCAATTAATTACCTGATGTTTATAAACTGTTATTAATGAGTTGCTTCTGTTTTTAATGTGCAGATTAAGAATGTTTAAATTATAAGACTAGCATTAAAGCCTGTTCCATCACTTTTCATGTTTTGAATTTGAGTTCTTTTCCTTTTAGGAAGAAAATCATCTCGAATCCATGTCATGAGAAGTGATAGAACAGGCTTTTAAGAGTGTCTCTGAATGGTTAAACATTTGATTTAAGATGAGATTTTAGACTCCCTTAAATCAAATGTTTAACCATTCAGAGACACACTCTAAGGTATCGTGTTAGCCTATTAGTTTTACCTATAAAATAAATAAGGATAACTATGGAAACGTCGCAGTCTATCTTCTCCTTGCATTGTACGGGAGAGTCTTCAATAAAAGACACAAGTAAGACGAATGAAATGAAATTTAAAAACTCTCATAAGATGGAAGAGGTTCCTTCTCAATTGATTTTCAATCATTCCCCTCAAAGTTCTTTAAATGGAAAAAAAATCACTAATCCTCACTCACAGGACTTAAGAAGAACAGCCTTTTTATTAGAAGAACCTGACCAGTCAGATGAAGAAAGTAAAAAGATGTTAAAAGAGGCTATACGAACCGTACAGTGGAAACAAGCTTCTTTGACCGATTTGCCAGGTAATAACGATAAAAAAGGGGAACCGCAAAAAGATTTTTTAAATGAGAAGCATCTTAATGAGACTCCAAAGATTTCTTATTTAACACATGCAAATTCTAATACGATTGTTTCTACGAGTGAAGGCTTAGGAGTAGAAGATTTTAAGGTCCATCCTGATTTAAAAACACAGGTGTTTCATCAATTGAAACTTTCAAATTTCGTGTCTGGCCAATCGGAAAAATTAGAAGCCATTCAATTTATAGAAAAGCATTTAAATTTAGCTCTTACTGAAAGTTTAACATTTCAAGATCCTATTCAAGACTCTCATTTAAATCCAGGCCAAGTGGATCCTTCTTTGCTTGAACTCCAAAAAATGGACAAAAAATCAAAGAGTTTGCTTGTTGGTGCTTCTTTTGTGAATAATTATCCCCGTAATAATGCGACGGGACAAATTAATTGCGATGCTTATCATGTTAGAATGTATGAAAAAGGGAAGGGGGGAAATTTTGCCATCAAATGCGGTTTTTCTATTGTAGCAGATGGTTGTGGATGGGGAAATACTTCAAGGCAAGCGGCCCAACGAGCTGTTGCTGCTGCAGCTCATTATATCGATCAGAAATTAGGAAATCCTTTTAAACCTATTTATACAGCAGAAACTTTAGCTTATGTTCTGGTGCAGAGCTTAGCTGTTGCTCATCAGGCAATTGTCTGTGATAAGCAAGCTGTGGTGGAAGCAGGAACAACGACAATGAATATTTGCTTTGCTTTTAGAAATCCTGAAGGAAAAAAATATTTACTCCTTGTAGGTGTGGGAGATTGTAAATCGTTTATCGTCACAAAAGAGACAAGCAAGGGCTATCAAGCTCAAGAGATTGTCAATTCAAAACGACTAAGTTCTGATGCAAGAGATCCAGGTGGACGTTTAGGTCCATATGTAGGAAAAAATCATCAAGATCCTGATTTGAGAAATTTATCTGTTTTATGCATGGCTTTACCTGCAGAGGATTTGATGATTTTAAATATGACAGATGGAGTTCATGATAATTTTAATCCGCAACAATTAGGTAAAGATCCTCAAGATATAGAATCCTCTATTTCCCCAAAAAATCTCTCTTGGTCTCAACTTTTGCCAGAGATTCGTTTAAAGTTGGAAAGTTCTTACCAGAACCAGCTGTTGAGTTCTTTAATGACACAAGCTGCAAATCAAACAGAAGGGGACTTAAATAAAATTTGTGAATGTATTACTTCTTATTGCCATGAGATCACATCAGTAGGACGGAAAATCATGGAAACAGATGAAAAAGCTAGGGAGCCTAAAGATAAAAAAGAGAATCCAGGAAAAATGGATCATTGTACGATTGTAGCATTTAAATTTTAAGAGGTTACAATCAAAAAATTAAAGGAATTTTAAAAGTTTTTCATAGCGCGGTCACGTTGATAATGGCGCTCAATTCCATTGGCGACCTCTTCGGGGTCGTCAGTGATTTGAAACATATTAAAGTCTTCTTTTGAAATACAGCCATGAGCTAACATAATTTCTTCAATCCATTTAAGCATTTCAGTCCAGTAAGCTTTGCCCATTAGGTAAATAGGGAAAGGTTTAATTTTTTTTGTTTGAATGAGCGTTAAAGCTTCAAAAAGTTCATCTAATGTTCCAAATCCGCCTGGAAGAAAAACATATCCTTGAGCATAGCGGATAAACATCACTTTGCGTACGAAAAAGTAGCGGAAGCTTAAGCGGTATTTGGGATCAATAAAGCGATTAGGTTCTGTTTCAAAAGGGAGGTCGATTGCAAGACCGCATGAATATCCTTTGACCTCTTGCGCTCCTTTATTGGCTGCTTCCATGATGCCAGGGCCACCTCCTGTAATAATCGCAAATCCTTTGCGAGCAATATGGCGCGCGACATCTACAGCTAAATTATAATAAACAGAATCTGGTGGAAGACGGGCTGAACCAAAAATAGAAACAGAAGGTCCCAGATTGGTCATCGTTTCAAAACCGTCTACAAACTCCGAAATGATGCGAAAAACACGCCAAGAATCGTGAGTAAAAAGTTGTTTGACTGCTTCATGCTCGCCTTCGTATTGTATCATAATCACCTCAAGTAGGAATCTCTCCAAACGCTAATGACATAAGCGTTTAGTCAAAAACTAGCAAGAATTTTTTATGGATTTGAAAAAGCAGGCGATATCAAGAGAGAATTGCAAGGAAGACAGGAATAAAAGTTTTGCTTTTATTCCTGTTCTTCTTGTGTAGGTTGTTTTTGTAAAATGCTTGAAAAGATATGTTCGATACGTGTCTTTTTAGTTTGTTTGCTGGGTTTTCCAGAAACTTCATGTAAGTTTTCAATGGCAATAAAGGCTTCTGGGTCTTCTCTAAAAATAATGTCTTTTAACTCAGCAAGCTGCAAGCGTTCAGCAATGACATATAAAATTTCGCGTTCATCACCAGAAAATCCTCCTCTTCCATACATGACTGTTAAGCCAAGGCCAAGTTCATGAATAATAGCATCTGCAATAACTTTAGATTTGGAAGAGATGATGAGAACTGATTTTGTTTCATCTAAGCCAACAATGACGGAATCCATGATTTTAATAACTACAATATAGGTAATCAATGACATAAGGGGAGGATGCCAGTCCTTGAAGACTAATCCTGCTGCACCAAAAACAAAAATGTTACAGACCAAAACAACTTGTCCAACCGTAAAGCCTGCACGCCGATTGATAATAATTCCTAAAATTTCTGTTCCGTCTAAACATCCACCTTCTCGTATAATTAAACCAAGGCCAATTCCTAGCAGCGCACCACCAATGACAACAACCTCTAAACTATCTCCATGAAACCGAAAGGGCATCATGTGAGCAATAAACACCATAAATCCAGAAAAAAGTAAAGTCGCCATAATCATGTGAATGACGAACACTTTACCAATTGAACGGTAAGCTAAGATCAAAAAGGGAAGGTTGAATAGAATGAGAAGATAGGGAATTAATTGCTGTCCAAAGACGTTTCCAAAAATCATGGCAACACCCACAACACCTCCATCAATCAGGTTATTGGGGATAAAAAATACCTCCAAAGCAAATGCTGCCAAAAAAGCTCCAATGGCCATCCAGAAATAGGTCAAAAATTGAGAAATAAAAGAGCGCTTAGGCGCCTGAGATGCATACATAATAGGGCGTCCATCCATTAATGAATCTGATTATTATGAAAATAGACGTCTGTCCGTCAAGAGAAATGAATAGCAGATAGGTTGCTTTAGATGTAATGAATACGCTATCCAAAGAGGACGCGGGAGACGGGGCTCGAACCCGCAACTTCCGGCGTGACAAGCCGGTGCTCTAACCAATTGAACTACTCCCGCACATTTTGCAATTCTTTGGGCGCAACAGGACTCGAACCTATGACCGCCTGTGTGTAAGACAGGAGCTCTACCAACTGAGCTATACGCCCTTGCAAAATAAGCTTATACTGTAATGATATTGGGATTTTAACGCAAGCGGTTTTTCTAAAAAAATGCAAATCCTGTTTCTAGCTACAACAGAATCAATTGTTTGAGTGAAATAATTTTGTTCTTTGCAGGGAAAAATGAATTCGCTTTAATAGAAGAAATATTCCTTTTAAATCATCTTAAGCAAGTAGGAAAATGCCTTTATGATGCTTCTAAAAAAGTTTTTAGTTATATTTTTTATGTTGATGATTGCAACAAGTTGCGGCCCTCGATCTTTAGATGATTTTGAAGAAGAAGGAGAGGGGGTCATCCGTTCTCTTATTCAAGAATTGCAAGCTATTCATACTCGCGAACAGCTTTTACATGCTGCGCCAAAATTGCAAAAACAATTTGACCGTTTAGTGACAATCATGATGGCTGCGGAAGAATTCGTTGCTGCACATCCTGATCTCGATAAAGGGGATATGCAGCAGAATCATGAACTTAGTGATCAATTGCGCATTGAACTTAACCGCTTGTATCGTCTTGAGGGCGGCCGTCAGATTATTGAGAAATGTCAAGAAAAAGCTTTGAATCGATTGGATGCGTTTGAAAAAAAAATGGCGAAACAACAGCATGACAATCGTCGTTCAAACTAAATTTTTTAATTTAGGCGTCTCGTAAATGTAAGTGCTCATTGTGTTGGCTGTAGTCGGGAAAATTTTGATTCATGAAATGATCAAAGCTTTGCTGCGAATGTCTTAAATACCCATCGTCTGTGAGATCGCTAATGTGAATCGGTACTGCAGTGGCAAAACCTTCTCTTAGCCAGGCAATGTCACTATTCGGTTCTTCTTCAAATTGAGCGAGTTTTGATCCTAGCCAATAATAAGGACTACCTTCAGCAGGATGTCGACGTTGTTCTGGATCTTCTGCCCAATACTCCTTGCCTTGTCGTGTAAAACGAATCCCTCTCACACCTCTTTCTTTCATGTTCTTGGGGAAATTGACGTTGAGAAAAGATCCTGCAGGCAACGGATGTTCTAAAATGTATCGAATGATTTGAGGAATATAGTTCTCAACCTCTTCATAAGTTGGGTTAAAGTAATCGGCAACAGAAAAAGCTATTCCTGGGATATCATGCATGACTCCTTCAATAATTCCAGCAACAGTCCCGCTGTAAAGGACATTGCGTCCGGCATTGTTTCCACGGTTGATT
The DNA here is from genome assembly GCA_044226925.1 of Parachlamydiaceae bacterium. Classification (GTDB taxonomy): domain Bacteria; phylum Chlamydiota; class Chlamydiia; order Chlamydiales; family Parachlamydiaceae; genus JANWJE01. Next base: position 179,916 of record JBGAGC010000004.1, on the reverse strand, counting down.
CCTGATACCACCAGCGTTGGAGCAGTAGGCAAAATGACACTCAGTGCTAATTTGACACAATCTGCCGGAGTTCCGGTGACAGACCATACTTTCGCATCTGTAAAAGGCCAATCCACTTTTTCAATGCGCAAAGGATGTCGAATGGTAATCGACAAACTTACAGCAGATTGTTCATTAGCAGGAGCAACAACCATGACATCGGCAAAGTCTGCTACTGACTTCCATAAATGCTTAATTCCAGGGGCATACACACCATCATCATTCGTCACTAAAATAAAAGGACGCTTTGTCATATCATTAACCCTCATTTAAACAAAACAAGTTAATCGTAATGAATTGAAAAGTCAAGTAATTAATAAAAATATTTATGTGATAAATAACTAATTAGGAATTCAAAGATAATAATTTGCGTGTTATAATATAAAAAAGAATAAATAGTCGTAATTAAGGTTTTATGGAATCTAAAAAATCAGAAGAAAAATCAAGCGAAAATTCGCCCGAATCCATTAAGCGGCTGTATGTTCAAATTCGGAAAATGCCTGAGTTAACGGATCAGGCACGTGTTATTGACCAAGTTCTTTTCAAAAGTTTGCAAGATTTAAAAACAACAGCTTCAAGCGTTATTCATCACTTTAAAGAACAAAAAAAACTGATTTTACAGCGTTTTGATAATTGGATTATGCCAATTGCTCAAGATGTCTTGGATTCGTTGATTCAAGATGCTGATCAGTTAAAGGAAAAACTTGAAGATAAATTAAACCATTTAGAGCAAACGACACCTGATGATTGGGATGAGCAAGCCAAGCGATGGGCACAATTATACGCAAAGTGGCATGACCGCAATGCGCTGGTCGAGAAAATTTTAGAAGTTGTGGCAGATCGTACAAGGCATTTGATTGATAAAGACATTCAGGTGATTCAAGATTATCAGACACAGTCATTAGCGCACTTGTCTCAAGAAAGCGAGACATTTAAAAATGTGGAAGAGCGTTTAGCGCATGCGATTGAAGAGCCTTTGAAACAACTTATGTCATTGCGCAACCAACCTAAGGCGCATACTTCTCTGCAACAAGCTTCAGAGTGGATTGCAAAATTGCAAGAGAAGCGGGAAAGTTATTTTGATCAACTTTTAATGAAAATTGATCATGTGATGAAGGATGTTGTGAATTTAGAGGAGGGAAGGGATTGGGCTTCCTTTTTAGAAATTGAAGGGGAACTGATTTTTATGGAGCGAGAACTTCATCATATTAATGTAGATTTGGCTCATTTTGATGAAAATGAAGAAAGTGAAAAACAGTTTATGTTAGCTCGATTAGAAGGGCTTTTAGATCATGTGAGTGATTTAGATGAAAAAGTTCTCCCTTTTCCTTTAAAACAAAGGGTTCAAGGTATTAAAGCAGGAATTCATCTTGCTTTGTCTCATCTTCAGTAAGTTCTCCAATTGACATCTCATTTATTCATTCTTATAGTCCTTTAGATGTTCTAAAGGACTATAAGTTTTAGCATTTAAATCAAATATGATTTGCTAAGGCACAAAAGGGGTTCCAGCAGGTGGTAAAGTATAAAGCGGGTTAGAAAGAGGAATTTTTTTAACCCATTGATTTAACTTCTTTGCAGGAATCATTGCGCCAACATACTCAAGAGAATTGAATGAGGAATCCTTGCGCCCATCATACCATCCAAAATAAAGATCGCCCCTCACAGGATCTAGAGCCATAGATTGAAAACCTCGATTACCGCGATGACTAGTGGAAATTTCAATAGCATCTGACCAAGTTTGGCCATTATCGCGCGAAATACGGAAATAAAGACGCATATTTTGGGAATGATCAGGGAAGTTGGCTGAAATTATTCCATATAGAGCTTGCCTTTGGTCGTCAAAGAGATTCGATTGAGGCGTATTATGAATGAAACCGAAGAAAGGTTGTGATTTCTCATTACCCGTCAGGAAAAAGAATTCATTCACTAAGTTGAGATAGGCAAAATCCCATGGTCCCGAATAATTGCTATCAAGAGGCCCAGGAGATTTAAAAACATTTCGGATAGTTGAAATAGAGGTTCCTGGGTTTGGTAATTCTCCAGGAACTTGTCCTGAAGGAGTTCCCATGAACCAAACTCTTCCATCCGCGGAAGCTGTAATCGAAGGAGTTTGATTATTATTTGAAAATGTCGATAAAAGAACAGGCGTCGAAGGTGTTCCAATGGCCCCATGTCCAAAAATAGGAATAAATCCGACAATAGGCACTAAGTCTCCTGTTAGGGTATTGATAAAGTCTGTTGTAAAATGAAGGCCATAATTCCCTTGTCCATCTCCCCCAAAGCAATACTGAGGAAAATCATAAACAAAGTTTGCCGGAGGCAAAGGCAGAGTGTAAATGAGCTCATAAGTGATGCCTCCGTCTGTGCTCACAGCAAAATAAGGCTGGTTAATGACAATGCTCGCATCTGTCTCAAAATTTGTTGCCGAATACCAGATATTGCCAAATTGATCGCTAGCAACTCCACGATTATCTCCTCCGCCATTGGGACCTGTTGGTTGGATATTGATGGGACCATTATAAGGCCATGTTTTACCGCCATCAAAAGACACAGCGCGATATGGAGTAGAAGGTGCATTTAAAACAGAGTAAGACACAACGATATTGTTTTTATTCGTGCGATTAATAGCAACAGCTGTGTCCCAAGCATAAATTCCTGGCGGAAGATCAGTCAATTGAATGGGATCTTTAATTTTTAACTTTCCTTTTTTATTTTCTCCGATTGCGACCATGACATTGAGGGTATTGTTGGTTTTATCTGCAATCATGGAATTGTCTGTCCAAGCCCATCCAACTACGCCATCAAAAGCATCATTAATATGGGTATCTCGCACGCCTGTTCCAGCGGCGCCTGTTTCACCTCCTGTAAATTGGGTCGTATCAGTAGATCCTGTGCTCAAAACGAAATTTTTCTTTAGTTTAGCTCTTTTACGCTCGCTTTTAGTTGGAACTAGATAAGTTATTTCAGTAGGCAAAACATTTTGAGGTCCTGGAGGAATAATATTAACAAACGTGCCTGCTCCTTGCACAGCTAAGGCTCCAGCATTTGTAATAGAAAGAATATAACCTGTAATAGGAACAGGAAATGTACTAGGATCTTGAGCAAATGAAAAAGGCAAGCTTAATCCATTATCGGATGGTGCAAGAGTAGATTGATAAACAATCTCACTTGGGCGAAGATGCTTGGGTAAGAAACCATCCGATGTATAAAGATAACCGCCGGAAATGGGAGGCGGTAGAAAGGGGAGCTCAAAAGAAGCATTTGCTAAGGGACCTGTAGTAAAACTAAGAGCAGGAATTTGAATGATGACTTTTTGCCCTTCTTTTACAACGTGAAGGGTGACCCAGAATTCTGTTCCAGGAACTGGGACTCCATAAGCATCAGCAACTTGTAGTTGAATATTATGCTTGGAAACTTGAGCTTTATAAATGCCTTTTGGCTGAGGATCTTTTGCTTGACAAGCGAATGAAGTCAAGTTGCCAATGGCAAATAACCCCATCCAAACAATTTTATTGAAAAACTGCATGACATCTCTCCTTTAAAGTTTCTTTTTTTTGTTTATGATTTCTTTAAGGTGTAGAGCTATGTATTTACATTTATTTTCAATAAATTTGTATCATTAAATGATTTTTTTATTTTTTAGAGGGAATGATAGGACTTAATAAATATATTCGTCAGCAATTTCTCGTTTATCGTGGCCATCTAAGACATGGAAAGCCCGCAATTTATTTAAAGTGACAGAAGAAAGCTGGCCAATAGGAAGATAAACAATTTTTTTTCCGAAGCGGCGGGCAAAGCTTTTAAGAATGCTTCTGGGTGGAGAGCTGGCAACATAGACGATCACGGGTTTAACAGCATAATCAATTGCTGCCATCAAAAGAACTTCTGCCTTTGTTCGGCATTCTTCGTAATCAGGGTCATGCCAAACATTACTCATGCGGCGAGGCGGGTAAGACATCATAAATCCACCATATTCACAACGGCTAATGCCTGGTCCTACGATATTTTTTGATAAAGGAGTGGCGTAAAAAGCCATATCGGATTCTTGTTGATGTTCACCAATCCATGTGGTGCGCCACGGATATTTTTCTTGATAAGGTTTTCCTTCTTCGGGTTTATCCTCATCAAAAATGATGCAAACGGATCCCACTCCTGCTGGCGGTTTGCCTTTTGTTTTGACATACAATTTTTTTTCATGCCAATGCCGGATGGTTTCTTTGGTATCAATGCCATCTTCAATGCTGGTGGAAAAAGGAATGGTACGTGCTCCTTCTTCTGTCAAAATTTGAGATCCTTTTTTCTTTAGAAAGTTGCCAAAATTTTCAATAGCGACATCTTCAGGAGGATAAGAACAAATGGTAAAAGGGCTGGGCGGTCGAAAGCGAAAAGAAGAACGATCTTTTCTTAATTTCGGAAAAGTGGAATTTTTGCGTCCTTTTTGTTTTAAATGAAAGCGGATGAGTTTGCTATGCCCCCAAATATCTTCGATTGATAAATCTAATTCTGGCAATCCGTCTACGTTGCGAAGATAGGGATAAGTCGTCGCCAGCTCCCACACTTCATACGCATAGTTGTGATCGACGCACCCTTTAGCTGCTGTCAAAATCTTAAACAAGTCAGGCATCAAATGTCCGCCAATCAAAGCATAGTTTCGCACAAATTTCATGGTATTGCGCAAATGGTAGCCAGGAAAAGCGTTGCCTGTGTTTTGTTTATAATTTTCTGAGGATTCTCGATACAATTGAAAAATGATTTTTTGACGATCGGGCGGCCCTTCTTGCAAAATTCTTTCACGTTGTTTTTCATAATGAGCCGATAAATATCCCCACTCCGCTAAGACATCGCGGCATGATTCTGAAGTTAATGTGCATACTTCGATAGCTTCTCGGTTGGTATGATGAAATTCTGGGAATGTGCGTTGATCGATAAGCTGAAAGATAGAAGCAATGTGAGCCATGCCGCCAATAAATAAAACGCGGTCATGCCGCAAGCATAACTCTTTAAGGCGGCGAGCCATGTACATTTCTCGTTCTACATCTAAAGGAGGATGAAACGGAGGATTCTTACGATTAGATTGCTCATACATTTCATAATAAAGCTTAAGACCTAGACGTTGGATTGCATAAGGATCAGGAATAGATTCTCGAACATCTGGATAATCATCGACATCTAAATCAATGCAATAAGCGTCAATATGCTTTTCTGAAGCGCTTCGCAGTCCTTCAAACAGGGGATCGCAAGGTTCGCACATGAAATAAAGAGGGGAGAGGTCTTGACGGTAAGTCAAAATCACACTAATGTCTGGCAGCCGCGAAGCAGCGTGCAGCATCTTTGTTTGCATGGTTTCTGGAAGTTCAACTGCCACGCAATCGGGTTGAATGGACTCGAATGCTAGTTTGACCTGAGCAGCCATTTCCATGTTATAATGAATAATGGGGACAGCATAAAGATGTCCCTTTTGTAAAAAATAAGGTTCGTCGCTTGGCATGGAAAAACCTCTTACAAAATATGTGCAAGAGATTCATCACCTAAAGTCATCAAAACGGCTTCGCGTAGCAGATTTTCCACATTGCCTCGGTTGCCATTCAAGCTTTTGATTCGTTTGGCGGCATAGCGCGCAATATTAATACCATCACGAATTGTGTAATTTTCCTGTTGTGCATGAGCACGCTGTAAAAAGTTGACCACGTACTCCAAAATGTAGTCATCCACAAAAGGAAGATTTTCTCGTAAAATGCGCCGTTCTTCTTCGGCTTCAGGAAAATCGAGATAAATTTGAGGCTGCAGGCGGCTATGGATATATTCGGGAATTTCAAAAGTAGAGGCATCATCATTCATGGTGACGCAAATGCGAAATTCAGGATGTGCTGTCACCTTAAGACCTGCCACGATAGATTCAATATAGCGTCTAGTGTCGAGTAGAGGTGCTAACGAGGCCCAAGATTTTTCACTCATGCGGTTTGCTTCATCTAAAATGCAGACTCCTCCTCGAATCATGGCGGTGACAAGAGCTGAGGCAACATAACGGATGCCGCCTCCTTTGTCTACGACAGGAGTAATCAATAAATCTTCGGGGCGCGTATCCATTGTGCATTGGAAGATATAAACAGGTTTATGGATTTTTTTAGCGGCAGCATAAGCTAAAGTAGTCTTTCCCACTCCAGGTTTGCCGATTAGACGAGGATTTAATGGAATGTCATTTTTATCGATCACAAGCCAAGCTGCTAGAAGTTGTTCCAAAACATCTCGTTGGCCAATCCATTCAAATTTAAATTCATCGGGAAATCCTAAAGCAATTTCGATACCTTGAATATTAACGCGGCTTTCGTGCTCGCTTGGGACTGAATCGGTCATAATCGCTCCTGTTTCAAATACTTTAAATCAAAAAAACGACGATTAGGGAGTTGCGGCTTTTTGAGATCCATATAATAGCCCAGCCTTGGCAATATTTTCACGTGCATTCGGAAATGTGGCTTCGATTTCGCTTAATAATTGATCGACTTGCTTCCGCATAGAGTTTTGACCAACAGGGCAACGGCACATAATGCGAGCAAATCCTTGTTGTTGGGCAAATGTGCGAATATCTTGCTCAGCTATATAAATTAAAGGGCGAATAATTGTCACACCATATTCTTGCATATGAATTTTGGGTAAATTACCAGCAAATTCACCTTTATGCAATAAATTCATGAGAACTGTCTGTGCTTGGTCATCGCGATGATGCCCAAAGGCAATTGTTGTAGCCCCTACACTTTTTGCTGCTTCAAAAATGAGGCGTCTTCTTTCTCGTGAGCAACTATAACATTCCAGCGTCTCCAGTTTTTGAGTAGATTGCCGGGTCATGAAGTGAACGCCCACTTCTTCGCAGATCGCCCTTAAATAATTTTCATCTACGCCAGCTCCACAAGAAAATTCCCCTGAAACATGAATGGCATAAAGATCAAAATGAGGGAATCCGCGTCCAGCAATGGCTTTTAATAAAAATAGAAGTGCAAGGCTGTCTTTTCCGCCGCTTAATGCAATGGCTAATTTGGACACGTCCTGGAGCATTTTAAAGTCAAATAAAGCTTTGCGAAGGGTACTTTCAAGACGTTTACCTAAAGTTGTCCAAGGAGGACGGGCAATGGGAAGAGTCATAGATAATAATGTTTTTACAATTGTTTAAAAAAATAAGATTAAATTATACTCAAATGCTTAGAAAAAAGATCAATACATAAAAAAACAATTTATAAAGCTGTTTTTATATAAAATTTGTTAGAAACAACTAGGGATGTTATACTTATGTATAGTAAGGATAATATTTTATAGGACGTTTTAAGAGGTGTCAAGTTGAATTCTTAAAGACATTCTCTTAGAAAGCAAGGAATAAGAAGACTTTAGGTAGAGGTAATATGACAGAAAAAGTTGGAAGAAACGATCCTTGTCCTTGTGGATCAGGAAAAAAGCATAAAAATTGTTGTTTACAAAAGCAGCAAACAAAGCGAAGCGGGCTAGCTGGGCGTAAATTTACGGCTAAGGTTTTGAGTGCAGGCGGCGTCAATAAACCTCAGCAAGCAGAGGGACAAGAGCAGGCAGGACAGGTGAAGGCAGTCGTTGATTATGCCACTTTAATGGAGCGTTCATTCGGTCAGGCTCTTCATTCGCATGAAGATAAACCTCCAGTTCCACCAAATCCTTCCGAATATTTAGCACAAGATGAATCAAAGGGAGTTTCGTAATAATAAAAAATTAGCCCTTTAGCATAAGTGGAGGGCTGATTTATCATTTTTTTTACAAAGTTGTTGAACTAAAAATTCCCATTTTGCTATAAACAACCCTTTCCAAGAGCCAAATGGTTCTAAGCTGGCATAGCTCAACTGGTAGAGCACCCGACTTGTAATCGGACGGTTGTGGGTTCAAGTCCTACTGCCAGCAATCCTCTATGGGGGTGTCGCATAGCGGCAATTGCAAGGGACTGTAAATCCCTCGACTTCGGTCTCCGTTGGTTCGAGTCCAACCGCCCCCATATTTATTCCTCTACAGAAATTCAGCATACCTTTTCATCTAGTCAAGTTATACCAAGCTTAAAAAATTAAATTCCAATCTCTAGAGAAATATTTTTCAATTTGTTGAAGTTGTTTAGAGAAAACTTCAATAACATTTTTCATATTTGTTTTAGGTAATTGAGTTTTTAATTTTTAGCTTTTCCTATTATAAACGGAAGCATTGATAGTGGTACCTTCATAGATTACGCTTCACTCAATTTTTCAAAAATATTCTAAGCACGATTATCAGATTGGATCAGACATGATTATTGGGTCTTATATATCGCAACTAGAAAATCAAAACAGTTCAAAAAGCTCATTTATTTACACACTAGATAAAAGCATAATAGATGTTACTTATGGAGTTGTTCATAGGAGAATTGCAAGCTTAGTTTTAAAAGCTCTTTCTAGAGAGTGTGAACCTACACAAATGCAATCGTTAAAACAGCGCTTAGTAGATATTGGAGGTCAGGCCGTTCAATTTAAAACAGCTTCTTCCTTAAGTGTTAAAGTTAGATTTAGAGTAGCGATGCACGATATTCTAATCCCAACATCGCTATCTCACGGATTCAGTTTTCCTAGAATATAGGCATTCCTACGGAGGAAGAGGCTTTGCTCCAGGCACCACATACTGACTAAGATAATGTTTATTACGGATAAACTTGCAAGTTTTGTTGCCAAAAATGGCTTGCGCGGCATTTTGGGCACTCAGCATGGCCGCTGCATTGTGGTCGCAATTAAAGGCCACTAGGGCTTTCCAACGACAGGTCGTGTCGAGCTGCAGTGCTAGAGCGTGACCAGTTAAGTAACAGTTGAGATTTTTAAATAAGCGGAAGGGTCCTTCAATCAGATCGAACGGTCCATGATCAATGGGGAATATGACCTGACAATTCGGATTGATGCCCCCGTTAACATTCACATCACGTTCACCCATGAAGAAGGTTAGTGGGGCATTAAGATATTGTTCAATATCAGGTAAAGGCACAATGTTTCCCAAACCAAATGGATACGGCAATTGGCTGCTACTTGCGGTACGAAAGCGACCCTTATCTTCAAATATACGACGCCTGCGTGGGTAATCGTAGTGGCGGTTGATATAAGCTGCTGTGATGTCACAATAGTCTGGAAATCCTTGTTTTACCTTGCGTCGCGTGGTGAGTTGTTTGTTAGGTCCCGTATAGCACACATCGCGATTCACATCTATCGCATCCTCTTTCATGATTGGAAACCCAGGGAAGGTGGCAACTCCCAGATTGGCAATCACCATGCGCTCAGGTTGTTCATGCGCTGGCAAGAGTGGGAATAAAAAAAGCGCAAACGCATTGATGAATTGACCACCCGCACCATCTCCGAAAAGATAATACTTGAGATTAGGGTTGTTTTCTTTTGCACGTACGTGGTGTAATACGCTGCGTACAACATTTAGTGACCACTGATCCTGGGGATTAGGTTGTGTGGCTTGAAGCAACGCTCCTGTTTCTGGATCGTATGCATCGTTTGGAAAGACGCCTCCATGATCGTAATCAGCTGCTGTGGGGAAGTGTTCGGTGCTAAGGCGTGGTACGGCGACAAGACATGCGCATTTACATGCAAGCCCAATCGTGTCGTTGCGTCCATTAGTCGCGGATCGAACCACGCCAGGTATTACAATAAGGAGTGGTTGATCGACATAAGTGGATGGTTTGAATGTTTCCACAGTAATTTCGTGGCCCATGAAGGGTATTGTGAAGCTTGAAGATCCGATTGGTATATTTTCTATCGCATTAGGTATTGTTTGAGCTTCTAAAATGGAAAAATGGAAAAATTGAATGGTTATCAATACAAAAAGATAAAATGAGCAACCTATCGAACATTTGTGTTGCAAATAAGATAATCGACTTATCTTTTCCATAAATTTTCTTCCTCATTATCATTTGTTAAATTCCACAATCGACTATCACTTTCTATCTATTATTTAACAAATTTTTTTTTCAAGAATCAAAGAATGCGATTAAAGAAGCCTGGCGGAAACTTTAAAATCATTAAGAAATCGATTTGTAATTAAAAATGTGATTATTATCCCCGCTTGTGGGGTGGCTAGTCAATCTAATGAGCAGCTCTTCAGAAAGCTGAATTTAATTTTGCAATTACTACAAAATTGAAATGTTCTGTGCAGAAAACACTTTTATGCCTGAGAAGGAATTTTGAGAATCTTTTGCAATGTATTGAATGATGAGGTTAATTAATGTAGTAAATAAATTATTTTGATCATGACTTCAACCATGATTAACAATTAAATCTTGACTTGAAAGTGAGAGAAGAAAACATCTACAAAAGTATGCTATCCCAAATTGAAGTTTATGACTATCATAGATAGTCAACGCTGAATAAGCCTCGTTGGTTAGATAATGACAATTTTGACAGGCACATTATACCACATTGGTTATCGTTATTTTGATTAGCCCGATATACTAATAGATCTTGTCAAGGCTTGAAAAGCAGCTATTTATTGAAGTCAAGAGTTGTGAATGCGTTTAATAACCTAAATTCTTTATCTCAAAGATTTACAGTTCATATTCCTCCCTACTAGTTTAGCGGATATAAACTAAAGCTTGGGCAATTTTTAATTAATGAAAATTTATTTTTCTTAGGAAAAAGCTAATTGGATCTATGATGTGCAAGGATTATTCTATGACATATCAACAGGAGAAATAGATGGAACAAAAAGATGTAATAAGAGATTTTGGAGATGTTGAATTAAAAAAATCAAAAATTAGTCAATTTGAAGATGGGTTAGGGATTTTTGCTAAAAGAGCCTTTAAGAAAGGTGAAGTTGTCATCCAATGGGATCTTAAAACTCTAACAGAAGAACAATACCAGATGCTTCCGTTGTATGAGAAAGAAAATTTTTGTCATAAACGTTATAGCAATATTTATTACTATCTTGAACCTGAAAGACATGTAAACCGCTCTCCTAATCCGAATGTATTTCCAGATTTTGAGAAAGAAGTTAATATCGCTTTAAGAGATATTGAGGAAGGGGAAGAGCTCTCTATTTTAGATGTTATAAAAGAAGATTTTGAATAGTTATTAGCTACAATATACAGACCAAAAATCAGAGTTTTTTATGACATTTACATTAATAGATATCTCTAAATGGGACCGTAAAGAATACTTTCAACATTATCTTAATCACGTTACATGCACCTATAGCATGACGTTAAATTTGGAATTAACAGTTCTTCTTAAAGAAATCAAGAAACGCGGTATCAAACTTTATCCTACGATGATTTATTTGTTGTCTATGATTGTAAATAGGCATGAAGAGTTCCGTACTGCTATTGATATCAATGGCAATGTAGGGGTGTTTGACCTCCTGCATCCCTGCTATACAGTTTTTCAGAAAGATAGCCAGACGTTTACAAATATTTGGACCGACTATAATTCTTCATTTCCCGAATTTTATAAAGAATACTTATTAGATATTCAGAATTATGGTGAAATCAAAAGCTTGATGGCAAAGCCAAATACGCCGTCAAATATTTTTAATATTTCAAGCATTCCTTGGGTAAGTTTTACTGGCTTTAATTTGAATTTACCAAAGGTTACAGACTATCTTCTACCAATTTTTACAACAGGCAAATTTTTTGAACAGAATGGCAAAATATGTTTGCCTATTGCTATCCAAGTTCATCATGCTGTTTGCGATGGATTTCATATTGCGAGATTTATCAATGAATTGCAAGAAGAGATGAATACATTCAATTTACATGAAATCAAGGGGTGAAATAAGGAATTCCTGCCTGCAATCAATTTTATCACTCAATCGGGCACAACCCTTACAGCTATTGCACCGCTTGGAATCAAAACTCAGGTTAATAGAATCAAGCTGGAATCTTCTCTCAAATTCCGGTATGTTCTTTCTTTAATCGATTAACTGTTGAAATATGATGAATACTTCAAAGGAAATATGTATAAAGTAGTTGTTGATTATACACCTAGTGATGTTGATAATGACGTTGTAAGAGAAGGTGTTATTGCATTCAATGAGACTATAATAGGTGAACGAGATAAAGCATTTTCCATTTTTTTTAAAAATGATGAGGGAAAAGTTTTCGGTGGAATACAAGCATTTTTAGGCACGGAATCAGTCTATATCGACGTATTGTGGGTTGAAGAAAATCTTCGAAAACAAAGATACGGCACAAAATTGCTAGATGCCGTAGAACAAGAAGCTATTAAAAATGGATGCATTTTTTCGTTAGTAGATACCTGGGATTTTCAAGCGGAAGTATTTTATTTGAAAAATGGCTATGAACGGATAGGTGAGTTAAAGAATTATTGGCTGAGTCATTCAAAAATATTTCTAAAAAAAATCTGAAATACTCAAATAGATAGCTCTTGATAGGAGTGCAGGCCTGTAAACGAGCTTGACTATTCATACAAAGAGTGTGTGGCCTAAATCATCACATGACTAAAATAATGATCGTTTATGAAAAGATCTAGCAATGATCCAAGATTGATTATTATATGTGGTTTGCCAGGTTCGGGTAAAACCACATTTGCTAAGATTCTGGAAAATAAACTTCACGCAATTCATTTTTCTCCAGATGAATGGATGGATGGTCTTTCGATAAATCTCTACGACGAAGACAGGCGTGGAAAGCTGGAAGCGTTGCAGTGGAAATTTGGTCAGGAACTTCTTAAGCTCGGTCTCAGCATCATCATCGATTGGGGAACATGGGGAAGATCTGAACGAGATACTTTGCGGCTTGCAGCTAGAGCTCTTGGTGCTGCTGTTGAATTGCATTATCTCTCTGTCCCTATGGATGTCCTCTTTGATAGAATCCAACATCGTGGCATGGAGAATCCTCCTATCAAGCAAGATACAGTACACTGCTGGTTCAAAATATTCCAAGCACCGACTGCTGAAGAGATGGAACTTTTCGACAAGCCTCTAATTGAAACCCCTGTTTGTAATTCAAACTGAAGAATTAACGCTAAAACTTAATTTGTTTTTATTTGCTTAAAAATTGCGTAAATACAAGGTTGTTAGATATATAGCGTGTTGGTAATTAATTTTTTTATCTTGAATTTATGAGCTTTATAGTCCCTCGTTTGATTAATTTCTCAGTTGTGCTAGATTGCTGTGATTGATTTTGGAGAAATAGATTTACAGCTAGAAATATAAAAAAGAAGATGGATCGATATCCTATCAGGCGAAAATTCAAATCAGTTGACATCCCTGAACGGAATTTGAAAGTGTAGGAGAGAGACGAGATGAGCAAGGAACTATTCAGTCAATTACACGAATGGAGCAGACAGAAAGACTCCTATTCAATTAAAGATTTTGAGAATCATGTGGGACTCCCACACAAAACAATCAAAACTCTTTCACAAGAAAATGAGCATTGGAGACATGATTTTGAAATTGTGCGTTGTCGTTTAGTTTGTAATGCCTACAGGGCAAAAAATGCAAAGTCAATTAATTTTCAAGCTTGGCTTCGTTATGCTTATGAAAATGATTATTTCTTAAGAGAGAATTTGCAACAGTCAGAAGGTATAGTGATTCCAGAAGATTCAGAGGAATTAAACCAATGGGTTGAAAAGCGAATTGAGATAGATAAAATCAAGTATGGGAACTAGGCGTTTATTCAATCGCCTACGCATGAATGATTTTTCTTTTTATTTGCGCAGCTTTTGCGTAAATTCAAGACTTTCAATTGAATGAATTAATTTAAGATGAGTGAATAAAGGTACTCTATTTTTAAAGACATTCTCTTAAATTCTTATACTCCTTTCGAATTAATAAAAATTTATTTATATAACAATTATATATCTAATTGGCTTTAATTCATTAAAAGGAAAATTGTCGATGAGAACTATTTACCGACGTTTATTGTGGACAGTCTTTTACGTAACATCGCTTGTCGTTGTGGCAATAGCGGCTAGCTATATCGGCCGCAACTTAACTGGTATCGGTCCTGCTCCTATACGATCGGCATTTGCTGGACGTCTCCCAAGTGTTCCTAACCCAGATGGTGGTGATCAACGGCGTTTCCAATTTTTCTATGCGACTAATCGTGTCAATAGCAAGGACACTTTCAATGGACGAGGAAACGAGCGAGGAGATACCACTTTGACAGGCACATTCGATGTGCTCATTTCTCCGTATATGGAGATTTTACCACATGTATGGTTTGACAAGATGAGTTTGAAATTAGTTGATCGGACCGAACTTTCCCAAAACAAATTTAGAGGTCAATTGCGTCAGCTTGTTCAAATATCTCCATATAAATCTGTGCTAGTGATTGTGTGGGGATTTAGGGATTGGTTTCAATCTGCTGCGTTGAAAACAGCTTATACAGCTTATGCGTTGGATATTAATACACCGGTGGTGCTATTTGATTGGCCTGGCAATCAAGGGGAAGGACCCAGAGGTTACCTTGCCTCACAACGGATGGCCACAGAGTCTGCTCCTGATTTAGGACGTTTCCTAGCAGAACTTTTACATGAGACAGGAGCAGAACATGTATGGCTTATGGGTAGTAGTCTGGGGTGTCAGACTATTTGTGATTCCTTTGCATGGCTCGAGACCCAACCCGATCTTACTAAGGGGATGCCAAAACTTTCTCATGTGGTGTTGTCGGCGCCAGATGTTTCTGCACAGGCTTTTGATGAGAAATTTTCGGAGAGGATTAAAGCATTATCAAAGCATTTGACTGCGTATGTTTCTTCGAATGATCGAGCTTTACTTATGAGCCATTGGCTCAACAGTGCTCGTCGCCTTGGGCGTACATCTGAGGTGGCTGTGCCACCCGAACAACGGAAAGGGGAATATGAATTTGAGGAAGCCTTAGAATTATTGGACTTGCAAGCTCAAGGCTTGAGAAATATTTCCATTGTGGACGCAACGCCGATCAATACCGTGCGGAATTTACATCATTTCTTCACCGATTCACCAATATTTTTTGATGATCTTTATCAGCGTTTACTGCGGCCCAATGATATCGTAAGTCGACGTTTGCATTCTATTCGCACACCTAATCAAGGGCAAACTTATTGGATTTTATGGAATGATTGAAAAGTCATGTGTCTAAAAGAGAAATTAATTGTAAACTCTTCAATTTTTGGTAAAATTCCCCTAGATGAAAATCTCTACATGGACAATATTGGCTTTATCTACCTATCTATCTATTGGAAGCTATTATGAAAGAGCCAGCCATTCCTTCTAATGAATCTGAAAGGATGGAGTTAATTCGTCAACTAGATATTCTCGATACCGATTCAGAAGAAGTCTATGATGGAATTACCTATATAGCTTCACTTATCTGTAATACACCTGTCTCAACAATTACCATTGTGGATCGGAATAGGCAATGGTTTAAGTCTATTGTAGGGGAGAGGAAGGGGAAAATCCCCGTATTTACTCATTAACAACTACGACATGATTGCTGAAAAATGCTTGAAAAATACAGATAGAATGTTGCGTATTGTTAATGAATTTCTAAATTATTCCCATTGGAAAGATGACCTTTGGGCATTAAATAAAAAGACAAATGATGTTAATGCTTGTCTGTGCGAAAGTGCAACTCTTACAAAAGGCTACGCAGAAAAATGCAA
This sequence comes from Parachlamydiaceae bacterium, assembly GCA_044226925.1. Classification (GTDB taxonomy): domain Bacteria; phylum Chlamydiota; class Chlamydiia; order Chlamydiales; family Parachlamydiaceae; genus JANWJE01. The sequence goes on along the minus strand of JBGAGC010000004.1, from coordinate 164,251 downwards.
AGCAAACATCGAGCTACATCTTGATGAAAATATTTCAAAAATGGATTTTGATTACGCGAGTATTTTGAGTGTGTTGGAAAATTTAATTTCGAATGCAGCAAAATATTCTCCTGAAGGAGAAAAAATTATTCTTTCTTCAGGAATGGTAGGGCATACTGTGAAAATCAAAGTTCAAGATTTTGGTTTGGGAATTTCTGAAAAAGATCGAGAAAAAGTCTTTAAGCCTTTCGCTTTATATAGCCAAGAAAATAGAGCTGGTATAAAAGGTTTTGGGCTTGGTTTATCCATCGCAAAAAAAATCATTGAGAGACATGGAGGAGAATTAAATTTCGAATCCGCAGAAAAAAAAGGAACAACTTTTTATTTTACTCTTCCTATTTAAAGACAAAAAGGACATAAAAGACATAAATTAATTTTTGTTTTTTAAGTCTCTTGTGTTCTTTATGTCCTTTTCTATGAGATCCAAATGGTCACCCATTTCTTGCCAGCACATGGCGGTTATAAAAAATTGCTCTCTTATCAGAAAGCAGAAATTATTTATGATGCTACGGTCTACTTTACAGGTCGCTTTTATAAAAGAGGCGATCGAACTATTGATCAAATGATTCAAGCTGCTCGCTCTGGTAAACAAAACATAGTTGAAGGAAGTTTGGCATCAGGCACTTCTAAGGAAATGGAAATTAAACTTACTAATGTAGCTCGTGCTAGCTTAGAGGAATTACTCGTCGATTATCAAGACTTTCTTCGCGTACGAAAGCTCATAGAATGGACAAAAAATCATCCTTATAGCAAACGCTTGCGCGATCTAAATAGACAAACAGAGGCTAATTATGAAACTTTTAAAAAGGGTATTGAAAACGAAGATCCAGCTATTTGTGCTAATGTCATCATGGGTCTAATAAGAGTGACGAGCTATTTGCTTGATCAGCAGATTCGGAAATTAGAGCAAGATTTCCTCAAATATGGAGGGTTGCGAGAGCGCATGACCCGTGCTAGATTAGCTGTTCGAAATAAATAACTATTTCTTTTTGATGAAATCTAGTTTTTTTTGAATTTGATTGTATTAATAAAATTGTTAAAACACAACGTTCAATAAACAAGTTTTTCATTTAATTTAAATTAGATTTAAAGCTAAGAAAAAAGAGCTCTTATGAGCAAGTATACAGATTTTTTAACACCTCACAATACAGTATTAACTTTAATCGATTACTAACCCGCCAAAAAACCTCCCTTGATAGCTTATTAGGCATTAATCATCAGGAGGCTACTTCTTTAAATCCTTGATCTTTCGTTTGCGATTGTTTTGGCTATTAAATAGTTTATTCAAAATTATCGAAATCCACCAGAAATATATAACGTTTCACCTGTGATCCAAGAAGCCTCATCTGATGCGAGGAATACAACAGCTGGCGCAACATCTATTGGATGCCCAATTCTTCCTAGTGGTGTTTGAGATGTAACACTTTTGAGAAATTCATTGTTTAAAAATCCAGCTGTTTGAGCCCCTTCTGTTTCGATCACTCCTGGATTAATGCTATTCACACGAATATTTCTAGGACCAAGCTCTTTTGCTAAAGACTTAGTGATTGCATCTACAGCTGCCTTACTTGCACTATAGACTGAACCAGTAGGAGGTGCGGATGTGCTTGCAATAGAACTAATATTGATAACGCTTCCAGATGATCCCAAATACTTTACCGCTTCTTTGATTGCAAAAAGCAAGCCCATCACATTTAAATCAAATATTTTGTGATAATGTTCAAACGTAATATTTTCGAGGGGCTCGAATGCGTAAACTCCTGCATTATTCACCAAAATATCAAGTTTTCCAAAAACACGTGCGGCTTCTGAAAAAAATCTTTGAATATCTGCAGGATTTGCCATATTGGCTTGAATAGCTACTGCTTTTCCTCCTTGCTGAGTAATTTCAGAGACGACTTTTTCGGCTCCTTCTTTACTCGAAGAATAGTTAACAATGACTGATGCCCCCTCATTTGCAAGCTGCTTAGCAATGGAAGCTCCTATTCCTTTGGAAGCCCCTGTTACGACAGCAATTTTTCCATCTAATTTTTTAGTCATATCAACAACTCCTTTTAAGTTAAAATGTCACTCTATCATGTTCTTCAAATCATTTGTCAAATGAGAAGAATCGATTCTTCGATTTAATTCTTATGCGGCCTTCTGGAGCTACCACAATGTTAGATGAATTATCATTGTAGTTAATGCTATAAACATTTTAAATTTTCAATAAATTCATTTTAACATTTTAAAACTAGGTGGGCAAAATGTCATTTGATTCCAATGCAGCAGTCGTTTTATCCCAATCACGTGAAATGATCTTATATCAGCCTATCGATTTTAAGGCTTTAGCCCTTAAAGAACTTTCAAAGATAAGCAATCCTGTACAAATGGCGTTAAATCAAGTAGGAGAACAGTTCAATCCTCAGGCTTTTCAATCGCATAGAGGTATTTTAATGAGTCTAGTGAAACTATATGGTCCTGATTTTGTTCTAGAGGCTCTTAACGTACTTCAATCTCAAGCATTAGCCAAAATCCAAAAACTAAATGACGAAATTCTAGAATTAGAAAAAGAAATCCAAAAATAGATTGCAATCCAGGCATTACATAAAAAAGGGCTGAACTAGTTTAAGCATCAAACTCTAAACTCAGGTTATTAATCAAATCGATTCTGTTGATTTATCCCTAAAATGGAAATAGATGGGAAGGGTTTTTATGTGGAAGGCTAATCTGTAGTTGAAAATTCGATATATTCTTATTTATTAGACTTAACAAAAAGTAGTTTTTTTTATCCTATTTTGGAAATAAAGAAAAATTAGTGGATTGGTTGGAATTAGTAAAATTAATCTGGAGAAGTAAATGATTCTACCTCGTTTTTTATTAGAAGGGATTGAAGGACAGCAAAAAAGCTATAGAAGAGATCATTTTCCATCCGACACCACTGTGACTAAATATGGAACTGTGAGTCATTTTAAAGGAAAGATAACAAAGGTTCTAGAAAATGACACTGCCAAAACCGTTCATATTGACGATGCATATAAAGTGTCCACTGTATCTGATAAAATTCGTGGTGTCAATCTTGTTATTTGGATCGATTTGGAAAAAGGAACCAAAAACCTTTTTAAAGCTACTTTGATAGTTGGCGTAACAGGAATCGTATCAGCGATGGTGTTGCGAGCATGGATGATAGGGGGGATTTCATTAGTAATTTTAAGCTTTTCATATTTCTCTTGGCATCGATCAAATCAAGCAAAAGAGCAGGCAAAATTTTGGTTAAACCCTATTCCAAATTATATTGAGCAATGCAGGCAACATGACATGCAGCTTAAAGAGTCAGCAGCAAAACCAATAAATCCAATGCTACAACAATTAGATTCTCTGAAAAAGCAATATATTGATGACTTAAAATTAAAAGTACAGGGTTTGGTTGATCAAATAAGAAGGATTAAAAATCAAAGCTCTAACGTTTCGGACCTAGCAAAAAAGATAGATAATCGAATTCAGAATGCTCTTGCAAAAATCGTTGAACTTGAACAGCAAATTTTAGCTTATGAGAAGGCGATGGCTATAGAGCAAGATCTAGAGAAAAAGAAATTGATCGAAAGCCATTATCAGAAAGTGATGAAGATTAAAGAAGAATTTATTGAAGAGAAAGAGTCTTTCATCGAATCAAAAAAACGAGAGATTGCTCGACAGCAACAGTCTGTTCAATCCCATATCAACAGTATTGTTGTTTCTATTTCAGAGGCAATTAAATTGTTTTTAAATTTAAAAGCAATTTCCAAAGATGAGGCTTATCATGTTTTAGAGGCTTATTTTAGTGAGATTCCTGATCTAAAAAAAGTCGTTGATGATTTATAATTGATTCACGCAGATCTGTTAAAAGAGGGGACTTTGCTTCCCCTTCCCAGAAAAATTGTTTGTTATCTATAAAGTAAAGAAAAGCCAATTTATTTATCTGCAAATTCATTTAAAAATAACAACGCGACAATTCTTTGGACAGCTTCTTCAATACTTTGATGAGCACTATCGATCACAAGATCACATGGGTTTTTGCTCCATAGGGGGAAGATTTCTTTCGCATCGCAAATTTTTTCAAAAAAAATTTTTGTTTCTGAATCCAGGCAATACGATAAAACATTTTTATCCCAATCATGTGGATTGATTTGGTCTACTTGTTTAGCATCTTGATCTTGAGGTTGCTCTAATTGATATAATTGAGCAAAAGTTTCAAAAATAAAAGCCTTTGCATAAAATTGGCGTTTATTTGAGCGATTTAAATGCTGATTTCTTATCTGATCACGTTCAAGAAGAAGATGTAAAGGGGCGTAGACAAGTACAGAAAAGGGATGGTATTCTTTGACTTGATTCACAATATCATGATAAAACTGTGTATCAATAATCACATGATATCTATTCTGAAAGCAATATCTCATTTCAGCTAAAACGAGTTCATCCGCACGCAATTCAATTTCATCAAAAGCTTGTCGTATTTGTTTTTTTGTAGCATGGGGATTTATGTGAATATAAGAATTTTGACACTCTTCTATGATGATATCTCTATCAATCAATTTCCATTGCTCTTCGTTGATACGATGCAATAATTGTTTTGATAAACTAGATTTTCCCGCGCACGATGTTCCAAAAATAAAGACGATTTTAGGATTAAATGTATGGTTTGCATAGCTATAAGAGAAAACAGATAAAAAGCAAAGGAGTAATTTAAATAGAACTTTCATGTCCATCCCTTTCAACATTTAAAGTTAAAAGGAGTAGCATAAAACCATACTTCAAGTACAAGATGTATTATTACCGCAATAGTTGACTCTTTTGATCATTTTGATAATTTGCATTGAAATTTGGTTAAGAGTGAGTCTCGTAAATCAAATGTTTACCAATTCAGAGACTTACTCTAATGCGTTTCCCTCTTTTTTAAAAGCCTAATTAACATTCAATTTTTGTTCAATTAATTTTAAATAATTTTTAAGAAATAAAGTTTTGGGATTTCTGGGAACGTGTTTTGTTAAAGATTTTGCTGAAATTGATAATCTATTTATATTGGTTTTCTTAAGTTAAAGTTCTTCGATACTTAATATTTCATTTGCTGCACGGATTCCTGATTCTATAGCGCCATTCATGGAGGCGAATTTCTGACTGGTATGCTCACCTGCAAAATGCATTCTGTCTTCGATTGCTCTTAAAAGATCTTTTTGATCATATGTATGGGGTGGAAAATAGGCGTATCCTTCTTTCCAGGTAAATAAGTGGGATTCTACTTCTGAAGGTTTCCAATCTGGATAAAGTTTGGAAAGAGCTTCGTGGATAGATTTTTTCCACTCTTCTGGCGATGTAGAGAATTTTTGGGCTTGATCACCTACAACGCTTACATTGATCACGTTTTTTTTAGTAGGATCTATTTGAAAGATTGTTTGATCTCTAAACCAACCTAAATGATCTGAAAACAAAAAGACTCCTCCACGAGGTTCAATACCAAAAATTTTAGGAGGGGCAATCATGGAAATACGAGTGCATGTCGTATAAGAAATTTGTGCGATCGCTTTTTGTTTTTCGGAAGAAAGCGGGGGGCATATCTCAATTTTTTGTAGATCTAGAAGGGAAATAGCAACAATAACTCTCTTTGCTTCAATGGTAAATTCTTCCCCCTTCAACAAGCATTTTTCTTTTAGTTGCTCAATTTTTTTTACTCGATGGTTGAGGAGAATATGATCTTTTAATTCTTTAGCAAATGCTTGCGGGAGTTGATCATTTCCTCCTTTTAAAGCATAAAAACAAGAAGAAGTATCATATTGTTTTAAAAAAGCTAATGCAGCTTTCATTGAGATTGTGTGCAATCCATTTCCTAATAATCCGACGAGCGTGTTAGCTTGCAACCATTCAATAGCTTCTTTAGAAGCTCCTACCAATTGCAATGCATCAGTTAGAGACATATCTCCTGAAAGTTTTTCTAGCTTGGAGCGAAAGATATTCATGAGTTGATATAAAGGCTCTTTTTGTTCTTCCTGTTTAAGAAAGAGTCCTTTTTCGCTTAGAAATCCTGTCTGATTATTAAACCAAAACATTCTTTCCATTTGTGTATGTTTGATAAGAGGAAGGGCGAATCGTTCAATATACCCCCATAAAGGTTGCTCACCATTTCCAAAAGAAAAAGGCCCTTCCTCGAAGTGAGTGTCGGAAGAAACGTGGTATGTAAACACTCTTCCGCCAACTTGCTTTTGTGCTTCTATGACTTTTACTTGATATCCTTTTGATTGAAGATAATCTGCTGCTGCTAAACCCGCTAACCCAGCTCCAATGACTGCAATGTCGCAATATATAGAATGTGTCATGACTCAAACCTATAATAATGATAAAAGTGATTAAATTCTTTAATATCTATATCCCCAAGAAAATGAAAGCGAAGAAAATTCTTTTTCTGCAATAAATCGTCCTCCTCCTATTTCTTGAGGCATATGTCCTGCGACACGATTTTTAAATCCATATGAAAAACTGATGAAAACATCATGTTTTTGATAGCTAATATTAGCTCCTAGAGAAAGAACATCGTAGACTGTCTGGAATCGATAAGTATGAGATAGCATATTTGAACTTCGAGATAATTTTATTCTATGCGACCAACCTATTCCAACCCCTAGAATGGTATTGACTTTATAGCCCATTCCAATATTGAGATATGTGGCATCTTGTGCGCCTGGACCAGGAGATTTTTTTGATCCCCTTTTATGTAAGTTCAAGCTTCCATCTGGTAAAATATTGTTGTTTGAATTAGGGAGGTTACTTTGGTTTGACCATAGCATTTCTATGCGCCCTGCTAACTTTGAGCTAAAGAGATACCTGAATCCTGCTCCAAACATTTGAGGCATGTAATTTTGGGCATGATACGGCTCATAACCTCGGTATTTGCGATATTGACCGCAGTAGCTTTTCTTGGCCCAAGCAGCTCCAAATTGCAGGCGTTTCGTGATATTCCATCTCCATCCAATTGTAAAGCCAATTCCGCTTGAATGATCCATTCCGCGATTTGTAACATGTCCTGGTGAAACAGAGCGCAAGGGATTGTCTGAATTTTGAAAACCATTTCTACGATGAGAAAAATAAAAATATTCGACAGACATGCCAATGGAGTAACGGGCGTTAAATTTGAATGAAAAGATCGCAGAAATCGTTTCGACTTTATTGTAAATAAGTAAAGGAGTTGTTCCTGCACTAGGAACAGGTTGTTTTGTACGCAATTTTAAAAGTGAGGGCGTTGTATAAGTTGCGAGGCCTATAGAATAATCATAAGTTTTGCAGCCAATTTTAAATTTAGCTCCTTTTTGAATGGCTGCATCAGCTGTGAATAAGTTTTTGGTTTTGTAATTAAGATCAGCTTTACCAGGAATAAAGAGCGGATTATTATCGCGGTTATTAAGACTAGATTCATGATGAATCCAGAATGCTCCCAGATCAAAACGGTCTTCTATCCACACGGCATTTGCAGGATTAACAACCCCCGCAAATGCATTCTGTCCTTCTGAAAATGCGTTGGGACGTCCGCCTGCTAATGCTCCATATGCTGTAGAACAAAGAGTAGATAGGCATAAAAAAAGCAGAAGCTTTAACATGTAAAAAATTAATAGAAATATTAGGAGTTGATTCCAATGGGGTTTCTAATAGATGATTTTCTATAATAGAATTTACTTTAAAATTAAAGAAATATTCATTTATTGTATATCGGTTTCAAATGCAATATCGATGACACCCCTTGATTTAAACATCGCAATGAAATGTTGATACATGTTTAACCTATCTTCTCTGCTTGCTGTTGTCGAAATTAAATCCCGGCAGAACTCTGCAATATCTTCCACAATTCGTTCATGGCGGTAATAAGCCAAGATCGTTCGATTAATTTCGGTTTTACCATAGCCTTGATAAAAAAGAAGTTCTTCAGATGGATGATTCCATACATTTCCAACTCCTCCGCCAATAAACATCAAGTCGCGCTCTTTAGGAGCTAGTATGGGATCATCCCAATCGACAATGTAGAAAGTATGAGGATCGCCTATTAATACATTGCCGCCATGAAGATCGGAATGACACAACACAAATGGGGAAGATTCGCTTTGAACTTGCTGAGATAAATATTCAGCTCGCTCTAATAGGCGATGAATGGATAGTGTTTTCTCTTTTATAAAAGACAAAAAGTTAAACGAGATATCATCGTCAGCCAATTCAGGCTGAAACGAGAATAAAAATGATCGAACAATATTTCTCCATTTCGGTGAATAGGTTTCTTGTCGTAGTCGTTGTTGAATAGAGACTGGAACATTTATTTCATGAATTTGCCTTAATGTTCTTCCTAATACGACCCATTGCTCATCAGTTAAAGATTGATTAAAACCGTTTTCTCCTTCGATAAATGGATAGACGATGAATGTAAAATGCCCCACTCTTTGGATGGATTCACCAGAGCCTGTTTTAAGAGGAGAGATAATCTGTTGAATATTGGCACGATGTAACAATTTCAAAATGTCAATGCTGATATCAGGATGATGGCCATACTTGAGTTTGACAAAATAAGTAGCTTGAGAAGTTTCTGCTTTATAAACAGATGCATTCATGTCAGCCCCTAAAGGCAATAATTTAAGGGAGAGAATGTCAAGCTTGTAATAAGCTTTTAAGCAATCAATGATCTGTTCATCTGTAAGGGAAGAATGTGTTGACATAAGCTTTTATTCACTCAATAGGTCCATGTCGTTGATATGTGATGACTATAAGATAATTGAGTATTCCAGTCAAAAGTCTAGATTGATGGAGGTTTACGCTAATTTTCACTCAATAGATCTAGTCAGTATTTAATTGGTAAATAGTTAGTTTAATAAATTCTCGCCGATAAAGATTTAAAATTAATGTAATACGGTAAATAACCCCGTATTGGAATAAAATTCAGATGATTTATGATAGATCTCATCTAAACCACTAAAGGAAATAAAATGTTGAATCATAAAGCCAATAATAAATCTCTTCAACTCCTGATTGCTTTGTTGACAGCTGGCATGGACTTCTTTCATCTTGGATTGGTTTATCCCATCTTTGCTGAGATGATGGTTTCTTCTGATACTTCGCTCGATTGGGCAGTGGGGAGTTGGCAACGTTCTTTTATGTACGCTATCCTTATTGGAGCTTTTCCTTTTGGGCAATGTTTAGGGTCTCCCATCATAGGCCGATTAAGTGATACATATGGAAGACGTCGTTTATTGTTTATCACCGTTGCAGGAAGTTCTTGTGGAATTGCCATCTGTGCAATAGGTGTTCTTTATGTTCTTCCATGGATGATTTTATGTGGACGTCTTTTAGGCGGATTGATGGGAGCTAATCTTTCTTTAGCCTATGCAGTGATTGCCGATCTCAGTCAACCTCATGAAAAAACAAAACAATTGGCTTTAATTCCATTAACGACTTCCTTAGGTTTTCTTTTAGGTCCATTGATGGTTGGAATTTTAGAAAATGAAACAAGAAATTGGATTTTAGGAGCTTCCTTGCCTTTATGGATTGCGAGCTTATTATCTCTAATGAATTGGGGACTTTTATGGCTATTTGATGACTCTGCGCCTAATTGTACTCTTCATCCTTTGAAAAAGAGCTCGTTTTTATTACGTCAGCGAAAATTATGGCTTCCTCTTTGCATTGCTTTTTTAATGATTTCAGCCAACTTTTTGCTCGTGCAATATGTGGGACCTTATAGTATTAATCAATTAGATAGTGATCTGACCACTGTGAGTTGGTTGTATGTGAATCTTAGTCTTTCTGTGGCAATAGGTCACCTTGTTTTAACACGTCACTTGGCTTCTATCATTTCACCTCAGACGGCTCTTCCTTGGTCGCTTGCCGCCCTGGCTTGTGCCTTAGTGGCTGTTTCACAGAGTGTCTCTGTTATGGAACTTCATATTACCTTATCCATCGCCATGTTATGCTGTGCTGTCGCTTACACTAATGTTTTTGCCTATTTATCTAATCAAGTCGGTTCTGATCAGCAAGGGGAAATCATGGGGTTAGGTGTTGCTGTCCAGTGTTTTGCAGAATGGATACCACCTTTAATTGTAGGAATGTTTGCGCTGAGCTATCCAACATTACCTATGCTAGTAGGAGCGATGGCTTGTGCTGCTGGTCTAACAGGATTTTGGATGGGAAGCAGATTATTAAACAGAAATGAAGAGGGAGAAACCTTCATGATAAATCCTATTATTAAGGAGAAAGGATGAATTCTGAAGTTCGTGATTTTTGTAAAAAACTAGATAATGGTGTGGATAGTGTTCGCAATCTAACTAAGAATTTTCGCGAAGCACTAGATGTGACAACTTTTGCTTATGTGCGTGTATACCATGATGAAAGAGTCAGTTGGGTCACTTCTGATGCCGATCATGATCGTTTACTCATTGATAGTGGTTTCTTAGAGAATGATCCTCTTGTTAACACGGCCCAATTGTTAAAAGAAGGACGCTATTTATGGTTTCATAATCGAGAATTTCCAGGTTGTGAAGATTTTTATCGCTATCGGAGTCGAATATTTGGATTAGATCATGGACTTGTGATTGTGAATCATCACAAGAAATATCTCGAAACAGGAGTTTTTTCTGGATTGTTATCTAAAAAACCTCTTTATAATCTTTTTATGAATGAAATGGGATTATTCCGTACCTTTCTTGAAGAGTTCAAATCACGTTTAAACAAAACACTAAATTCGATTTTGGAAGAAGGAATCATGATTAACCATATTAAGGCCCCTGTAAGTCAACATACTTTTGATTATGTTGAAATTCTTCCAGAAAAACGTTTGTCGTTAATTGCGTCTTCTAAGTGGTCAAAATTCCTCAAACTTTCTAATCGAGAAAAGGAATGTCTGGTATTAGTGAGCCAACATCTCACCTATCAAGAAATGGGGGATTTCCTAGGCTTATCTGCAAGAACCATTGAACATTACTTAGATTCTGTTAAAAATAAATTAGAGATTCATTCTCGTGCTGAGCTATATGTTGCTGCTCAAAAAATGATTGAACTCGGTTTATCAAAGGAGACTCATTAATTGAATGATAGGAGAAGTCTCATTTTAAGAGCCTCGTTTTACTTTAATTTTTTTGTGAAAAGTAAGTGAGCACCTGTTTGATAATTTCTAATCACGCTAACGAAAGGAGCTGTGCGATGATTATCATCAAGAAGAACTGTGGCTTGATGGATAGGATCTTCAAAATAGACAGTAGGGGGATTAAAAGGGCCATTGGATGACTTGGTGTAAATCGCATAAAAATGATTGCCTCTTGTAGTCAGAAATTGATAATCACCATCTGTCATGACCCCTTGCGTAGTAGTTGGTCCGTTTTGGGCAATGTAAGATTGTTCTGAAAGACGTATTTCTTCGACAAAATCCAAACCAATATGAGTACTTCCCCCTGTTGGATCTTTGACTTCTTGGTAAATAGCAAGCCATGCATCCATTTTTGTTTGGTTGGCATCCGAATGATCATCATAGCGAAAATCAAAGTAAAGCACTCCTACTCTTCCCTTTTTGGTCACCGCAACAAAAGGGGCAAATGCTTGTGGATTTATCGCATAAGAAGGTGTGCGATTGGCTTGAACTCCTTCTGACCATGTATGTCCGCCATCGCGTGAAGCGACAAGTCCAATTTGTTGAAGTTGATCTGCCCTAAATTCGCTGGATTGATAGGCAACATATAAAAAACCATTTTGGGAATTGACATTATAAGAAGGCAACGTTTGATCATTCCTCATGAGAGTCCCCACTCCTCCCGTAATGTTGCCTGCATTATCGTAAGTATACCCACCAGTGTAAACTAAATTATTCACAAAGCTTGGAACGATGACAGTTGCGTTAGGTTGCCATGTTTTACCCTCGTTTTTAGAACGAACAGCAACAATATCAGTTAGCGAATATTGAAAAGGGAAAGAATCGTTCGTGAACTGGGCATTCGTTGCTCCAGGCTTTGCATAGACACGTACAGCAAAGTTCAACCAATCACCATTCAAACGGCGTTTATGGCTTTTTTTCTTCTTTGGCAATATGACAACAACATTATTGCTGGCATGATTATCATTTTGGATACCATTACTTAAGCCTTGCTGGGTAAGATCTGGAAATGGATCATAGACGAGTTGTGCTGATGACCAATTTTTTCCACCATTGCGTGTATAGCTGCTTTGACTATTGCCATGGGAGGATGTACTCGGATTGAATGTTGTCCATACAGCAATGGCTCGATTAGGATCATTAGGATCAGCTGTAATAGAAGTTTTGTCAGAATTAGCAAATTGTTGTGTCGGATCCGAAAGATAATTCATGCTAGAAAATAAATAACGAGGTTCACTCCAAGTCTCTCCACCATCTTTCGAAATGGTAATGACAACTCCAAACTGATTTTGTGTATTAGGCTCTTGAGTTGCATTAAGTACAGCGGCGCAAAGATAGACCTTACTTCCGTCAGCAGAATAACTTAGCCATTCATCGCCAGATCGTTGATTGATGCCTCCTTTACAGATTTGAAAAGGAACTTTGCTTTTATGCCAATGCTTGCCTCCATCTTTAGAGTAAGAAATTCCTGCTTCTAGTGATCCTCCATTAGAAATTCGATCTTGCTGCCAAGCTGCTACAAGGTGGTTTTTGTTCTTTGGATTAACGGCTATAGTAGGTTCTACAGAAGATCCATAAAAGATTGTTGTAGTAGTGCCAAACACTTCTTGTGGATCGAGGCAAGCAGGAGAAATGAGGCTTCCCAGAACTTGCGTTGTTATTCCAATATAAAAAGCTGTTACAAACGTTATACCATTTACTATCGGCAAACAAAACCAATGATTAATAATAGTCATTAATTATATCCAATGATTGATGAAATTCAAAATTCATCAAAATTGAGAATAAAACAAGTCAATTTTTGAATTCTCTTCGGTATAACCCATAAATAAGAGACTATCACAATGAAGGTAAACATTGTTTACCTTCTTAAAAACTTTCTAATCAGCAGAACGCTTTGAATCTGAATACATTAAAATTTTCTGAACGAAAGAATCGTCTGTTGTATCTTCAGAGCTACGGCTGACAAAAACAGCTGCCGGGCCAAATGCAACTCCACCCGATCCTAAGTGTGTAGTACAGCGGGCGTTATTGATTTTGCGATTGTTGCAATAAAGGGGACCGAATGTTGGAAAACCATCATACGCCACAGCGCGTCTTCCTACCCAACGAGTGACTATTCCTTTTTCTTCTAAAAATATCAATTCTTCAGTAGAAAGTGTTTTTCCGGCCGTGTTGTACCCAAATGCTAAGGAGATCAACTGAGGCAATATGCTATTTACAATATTCAATTGTAAAAGATGTCTATCTTTGGCAAATTCTTCGTAAATATTTGGTTGCTTGTCGCCATAAAATGCTTTTGTACCAGCTACTCCAATGAAGAGACTCTTTTCTTTGCATTTAGCTTGCCATGCCAAAACGACTCCTTCTTGATGAACTTCCATACAGTGAGAAAATTTTTTATACGCTTCCAACTGTTCCGATGAGAGAGGGATATCGATCCTTAAAGAAGCACCAGCAAAACCTGCATAGACAGGTTCGTGGAATCCAAGACGATGCAAAGTTCCTACAGATTCTCCTGGGCAAAAGACATATCGGTAGTCAATACCGGGTTTATTTTCGATGCATGATGTGTCATTGCTAAATTTTAATCCTATCATATGCAATTCATCTGAATTTGAATCAAATTCTATTGCAATTACTTCTTTGCCAAATTGAAGATCAAAACAATCTTTCAAAATCTGGTGATCATCTTGATATTGTCCCATGACATGTTTGAGATAAGCATAAAATTTTGGCAAAAAAGTGTGTATATCAATGCATCCACCTGGTCTCCACAAGGCGACAGTATCATTTTTCCAAATGCGATTGATGCCGTTCTCATCTAAAATAGAATGTTCATGGCAAAAGTCTGCAAGAAAAGGATCTATCGCAATCACTTCATTTGGAGATAAAATTGCACAATGTTGATAACCTAATTTTTCATAACGTTCTTTCATTTTTATGGCGCTTTTCTCTGCATAGGGAATGCTAGAGATAAGATCAATCCGATATCCATCATGTAATGCTTGATGAAAAGAATCTCTTGGTTCTCTGCAAGAATTAAAATTAGATTCCTCTAAAATGGCTTTAAGTTCATCATCTCCCTCATCGTATATCTGCTGCCATAAATCCATGCTTTTTTTGCCGAGCATCAGTAAAGATTGTGTGCGGTCATCATGATATTTATCTGATCCATAGAGGGTAGCAGCTTGTTTAAAATAAAGAGCAGCTTCAGAATCATTTACTCCCTCCACATCATCGACACGTATTCCACCAGGTCGATTAAATAAAACAGCTAATTTTTCCATTAATTCAGAGCCACGTGGCACGACACTGACGATTTCATCTACTGTAAGGCTTGGTGCAATGTTATAGGCGGTGTTGGTAGAAAGTTGATGAGGATTTGATGATTCAAAAGAATGTCCTTTTTCATAGACAGTGACACAAACTTTTTCACCTTTTTTTTGCGCATCTTGGTAAGCGTAATAAGATTCGAGGGCTCCAATAATTCCTCCTCCTATAATAGACACCTTACGCGTGACAGGAAGATCTGCAGGCTGAATGCCATAAAGAGTCATGTTTAAGCTCATTAAATTGGAAAATACAAAAAAAATGAATTTTTTCATTGTTACCTCGCTGTGCAAATGCATGATGAGTTTTTCGGGATTAAACTGAGTGTAAAATCGGACAATTTCTTTCTTGATGTCATCAAAGGAATGGCCTTGTCTTGAGCTTACTTATGTATAATCAGAAAAATTTTAAATCAAGTTTTTATTAACAAAAAAATATAGGTTAAATTTGTTTGAAAAAATTAGTTCAGCCTCTGATATTCGTCATCATTAAGATGTTTTTGCATTTAAATCCAACTTAAACGAAGAGAAGAAATTAGCAGTTTTCAAGTAAGCGTAGGGAAATAATCATGAAACTATTGCCTCGCTTTTTCGCTTTTTTTCTTTGCTTAATGGAATCTTTCCGAATTATCGTTTTTTATTGATGCTGCTAACTCTTGCGATACAAAAGTAAGCAAAAGTTGATGTAGCAATTCACTTCAAACAGCCACAATAGATTTAATTGATCAATTTTGAAAAATATTTTATGAATAAAAAAATTTTGATTCATAAAAATTCAAAATTAAAGGAGATCGCAAATGAAATTAATCAAGAGACAATTATGCTTATTAGCAGGAATAATGAGCTTGTGGTATTTTCAACCAGCTTGTGCAGATATTTCAGGATTATATCAAGTGACTTCTGAAGAAGCCCCTAAAGCAATAGGTCCTTATTCTCAGGCGGTTCGTGCAGGACAATTTTTGTTTATTTCTGGACAGCTAGGGATAGATCCTGCAACTTCAAATTTTGTTGAAGGAACGGTTGCTGAGCAAACAAGGCAAGTTCTTGATAACATTGAGGCTATTTTAAGAAAGGAAGGATTAACATTTGAGAATGTGATAAAATCAGAAGTTTATTTACAAGATATCAATGATTTTCAAGTCGTTAATCGATGCTATGCAGAACGATTTGTTTATCCTATAAAGCCAGCCCGCCAGACGATGGCAGTGGGAGCTTTACCGCGAGCAGCTTTAGTCGAAATTTCTTGCATTGCCTACATTCCAGAAAGTCAATAAACCCTAAGATTTCTAAAGGCTAGATTTATCTAATTCTGGCCTAGTCTTAAAATAAATTCTAAAATTTAAAATTTTTTTTATAGAAAAAATTGAAATTTTATTTTACTTTGACCTACGATTTTTGATTTAACTTCTATTTTTTATTTTTACTATGAATTTTACTACTTATCCAACATCTTTTTTAGGCAGTTCTTCTGCTGAGCAGATTCAATTACAATTTAAAAGCGCTAACACTTTTGTCGATAGCTTGCCACCCGGATTTTTACATTTCGAAGAATTTGCAGAAAAATTTCAATTGGAAGGAACTTCCACAGAACAGCTTCATCCTTTGACAAAAGCATTAAGTCAAACCATGCATAAAAATGTAGAAGAAGGATTAGAGCAACTTGTTAAGGCAGATGAGAAAGTTATTGAAGGATTAGAAACTTTCATTCCTACAATAAAATCTGTTGCTCCCGTCTTAGCAAAAACTTTTAATGAAGGTGGGAGAGTATTTTTGCTGGGGTCTGGATCTAGTGGGCGTGTGGCGGTAGATATTGCAGCAAAATGTAGTCAATCTTTTCCAAAATATGAAAATCAATGCATAGGACTAATTGCAGGTGGAGATTCTGCTTTAGTCAAGGCTAGAGAGGGATTTGAAGACTCTGAAAGTGATGGAATGAAAGCTTTAGAAGGATATCATGTGGGACTTAAGGACGTTGTGATACTCATTTCAGCAAGCGGCTCGGCCTCTTTTAATGTCGGGTGCGGCCACTTTGCTGCAAATCATGAAGCAAAAGTCTTTTATTTTTACAATAGTCAAAAAATTCCATCTAGGACACAGCAGCTTTTTGATCGTAAAAATAATCCTGTCACTCCTCTTTGTGTAGATATTGGACCTCAAGCAATTTCTGGATCAACTCGCTTGCAGGGTGCAACTTTAGCAGAGGCTGATTTAGGGGCTTTGTTGACAGCGGCGTTTTATTTAAGTGAAGGAAAAGAAGATTTAGCTGCCAATTATCCAAAAGACCTGGCGATAAAACTACAAGAGGGTATCCAAGCGATTCGTTGTCATTTTAAACATATTGCAAAATTTATAGATGAAGAAAGAGAAGTATTCTCAAATCCCAGCTCTAACTTTCGTCAAGTTAAAGATGTGACAAACCAAGGATATGTAACCTTCATTGCTTTAGAAGATAGTATACGTGAAGTGTTAATTGACTCTACCGAGAGCTCTCCAACATTTTCAACAAATCCCATTCGCAGAGAAAATGAATCGCATAAAAAACAGCCTGAATTTTGTGCTTATTTAGCAGGGGAATCAAATAATCTAAAAGCTTGGCAAGCTCTTGTAGGCCGAAATATTCATGAACAAGATATTAAAAATACAGGAGACTTTCTTCTTGCTTGCGAGGCAGAGGGAATGAATTCTTATCAAAAACGTCCCTTGCATAAAGGGAATTTCTTAGTCGGAATTGCAAAATTGGATGTTTTTCAGCCCATTCCCGAGCATTTAAAAAACCTTTTAAAAAACGCAAAATCAAATGGAGTTCGAACAGGTATTCTTTTAATTTGCAAAGGAAAGTTACCCAATTTAGAAGAAGAATTGTATGGCATTGATCATGTATTAGTCATGGAAAATACTCCTTTTGATTCTATTGGATTCGCAGAAACAATTATTCTCAAGCAAACATTGAATTTGATCTCGAATGGTTCTATGATCTTGATGAATAAGGTAAATGGTAACCGTATGATTGATGTCCGAGCCTCAAACAATAAGTTAATTGATCGGTGTATGCGTCTTATTAAAGATATTTGGGCAGACAACCATGATCAATTTTCGCTTACAGATAAAGAGCTCTATCATTATGTTGTGCATGTCAGTGCACTGAAAAAACAGGATGAAGAGAAAGGAATCTACACTCCTTCAATCGTTAAAATTGTTTTGGCGATGATTTATCTCAAAAAAACACCAAAAGATTTTCAAGAGGTGGTCAATCTCTTAGCTAAAAAAGAAGAACGCATAGATTGGATAGCTGAATGAATTTCCTTGATAGAATAATGAAAAGCTAAAAGTAGAACTTTAGTTGTAGTGATATGTAAAAAATAGAAATATCAGATACATTTTATTAAAAGGCATTTTATGGGAATTAAAATTGATCAAAATTGTTATTTCTCAGCTATGAAAAGAGAAGATTTTGCTATTAATGAACAATCCATCGAACAACAGGCAAAGTCTGCTTTACATTTTCAATATGGACGAGTGTCTTATAAAAGTTTTTCGATCGAGTATGCTGCTTTGGAGGAGAACGAAGAACGATGTGAGCGAAAAATTAAAGCTATCCCAACTATATTATGGAAGATTTGCGAGTTAGTTTATCATGTGGCAATCACGATTTTTATAGCGATTCCAAAGCTTCTTTTTAGAGAGGTAGACTATTTCCAGGCGCATATCTTTTATCTCATTAGAGATGGACAAGAGTTATATGGCAGAGTGATGTCTCTTTTTCATGATCAATATGGATTATATTATATTCAAGGTAGCCAATTTCAAAAGGCTTGCTATGATTGCTTTTTGGAAGAATACACAAAAGCAAAGGTTACTTTGCCTGCCATTCAACAGCGACAAAATCAACGCGTTCCTTTACAACAGAATACTCTTCGCTCCGATCCTATTCCAGATAACAAGCTAGTTCATACCATTAATAAAGAAGAAAATTTTGATCTTGTGCTTAAGCAGATTAAACAAAGCACACCCGACACGAAAGAACAGGAAAGGCTTTTAATCGAACTAGCTGAGAAGTTATTGGCTAGTGGTGACTTAGATAAAGCTTTTAAAGTGATCAAAGAAGTTTATTCTGATAAAAAAACAAAAGAGAAATTTCTTGTTAAATTGGCAAGAGCGCATTTTACCAATCGCAACTTAGATGAAGCTTTTAAAGTCATTAAAGGAATTTCTTCTGATAAAGAAGCAAAAGAAAATTGTCTTGTCGAATTGGCAGAGGCGCATTTTACCAATCGCAACTTAGATGAAGCTTTCAAAGTAATCAAAGAAGTTTCTTCTAATAAAGAGGCAAAAAATAAATTTCTTATCAAATTGATAGAACAATACCTTGCCAATGACGATTTAGATAAGGCTTTTAAAGCGATCAAAGAAATCTCTTCCAATATACAAATCAAGGAAGCCTTTTTCGCTCAATTAGCAGAAAATCACTTGGCTAAAGGAAATCTAGATAAGGTTTTTGAGATAACACAAGAGATTGATTCTGATACAAAAGTAAAAGATGGGTTGTTAATTCAATTGCTTGAGGCTTATCATCATTCAAATCAAGAAGATAAGGCGCTGGGTGTTATAACAAAAATCATTATAAACCTTCTTTTTGACGAAGCTATGCAAATAGATGGGGTTGTAGAAGATCTCGATTGCTGGACAAAAATGCAAAAGCATATGGATGGCTTTGCCACTCAATTAGCGCAACATTGCTATGTACAAATTAAAGTTAAGGTTTATGAGGAGAAAAAAGAGTCAGCAATTACTGTTATCCAAGACGAGGTTTCTCAAAAAAAAGGACAATTTTTACAATTGGTTAAATAAGAACTTAAACATTCAACAGTACGAGGACTTATAGTCTTTCTTTATACTCATACGCTTTTGAGTTGTGATCATTTTGTTTCAAACAGCTATCCTCCGTGCAAATGGTTCTTCTAGGAATGGGACATTCAAATTATTGTGGGACACTGTGTTTAATGCATCAGCTTATTCAATAAACAAAGTGTCATGCTATTGTTCATGTCTTTCATGAATGAGCTGTTCTAAATAATGTTGCATGGGAACAGAAAGACGTTTTTTTATGCTGTTAAAGTTGGGAATTCCATTAAAAAATAATTCAGTATCAATAAAAGCAATTTTGCCTTCTTTAGTAAAAGGCATATTTCCGATATAGGCGCAATCTGTCAGTTGGCATTCCGTTAGCACTGTATAGAGAGCTTCTAGTAAGCTCTCTGTCATTTTATGTTTATAAGCTTGTTTATTTTCTTTACTATTGAGAATGTGCATGTCTTCCACAATTAAGATGAAATTTTTCCGACTATACTGATTGCTTAAAGGAGGAGAGGGCTCAGCCGGTAAAGGATAGATCCATTTTTGGGGGACTGCAAATTGGTTGTAGCCGTGCTTTTTTAAACAAGCACGAATAACTTCGGCTCCTTGAATGCGCCTTAGCCACATTTGCCAATCTATAATCGATAGCTGACTGTCTAAATAAACTTTTAAAAGATAACCATCCAGTTTGGGGTGTCCTGTCACAACGGCATTTAAAGGACGATGGCGACGTGTGATGCTAAAGCCAGCAGCTTCAAAAGTTTCTTCTGAAAGCGTGGCTCGTTCTCGATGAAACAATTGATCAAGTTTTTTTCTAACAGGATGATGAAAAGGTAAAAAATAGGGCTTCAATTGTAGCCATATGTTAACAGGAACATAAGGATTATAAGTATAATCGTTCAAGGATTGGACATCTTCTCTTTTGACAAGTGAGCTTTCGATTAGATCGAATTCTTTAAAAGCAAAGCTCTCGTATTCAGCAAGAGATGCTGTTAAAATATTTTTGAATAAAAAAATTGTTAAAATGACAATATAAGATGAGTGAAAACTCTTTTTTTTGCACATAAAGTCTCCCAATGACTGATCAACATTTAAAGGAAACGATAAAAAATGATGCAAGCTTATTTATACCAAAGAGAATTCAAAAATTGGAATTTGAGCTTTCATGAAAGCCCAAATTCCAATTTTTGAATTCTCTTTGGTATAACATCGAGCAAGTTTAAGCAGGTGTGATGACGACGAATCAATCAGTTGTTCAATATTGCTAATTATTTTTTTGTCTTATATTATTCTTCTAAAAAAGGAATTATATGGGAATTAAAATTGATCAAAATTGTTACTTCTCAGCAATGAAAAAGGAAGATTTGGCTATTAATGAACAATCCATCGAACAGCAGGCAAAGTCTGCTTTACATTTTCATTATGGCCATGTGTCTTATAAATTTTTTTCAACAGAATATTTTTTTTCAAAGGATGACGAAGATCGGTTTGATCGGAAAATAAAAGCCCTGCCTGCAGGATTATGGGTGTTGTGTGAGACAGTTTATCACATGGCAATAGCGATTTTTATAGGGATTCCAAAACTGCTTTTGGGGCAAGCAGAATATCTCCAAGTGCATGTCTTTTATCTCGTTAGAGATGGTCAAGAACTGTTTGGCAGAGTAATGTCTCTTTTTCATGATCAATATGGATTATATTATATTCAAGAAAGTCAATTTCAAAAATCTTGTTATGATTGTTTTTTAGAAGAATACTCGAAAGCAAAAGTGGCTCTACTTGCGGTCTTTCAACCGAATATTCCAAAGCGGCATTTTCCTTTACACAAACAACCTTCTCAATCTAATGATATTCAAACACAAAAGCAAGATCGCGTTGTGAAAGAGGACTTCAGATTGGTTGTGAAGCAGATTAAACAAAATACTTCAGACAAAAAAGTTAAGGAAAAACTTTTATCTGCACTCGCTGAAAAGCTACTTGCTAATGGCGATTTGGATGGAGCTCATGAAGTAATCAAAGAGATTTGTTCTAATACGAAACTAAAAGACGCTTTTTTTGCTAAATTAGCAAATAAGTATTATGTTGCACAAAACTTAGACCAAGCTTTTGAAGTTGCACAAGACATTCGTTTTGATACTCAAGCAAAAGAGGCATTGTTTATTCTAGTGCTTGGCGCTTATCACAATTTAAATCGAGAGGATAAAATTCTTAATTTTATCACCAAAATCATTATAAGCATGCTGATTGAAGAAGCTGTAAAAGCAGATTATCTCACGACAGATCCCAAAAACTGGGCAAAAATGAAAACACATTTGGATCATTTTTCCAATCAATTAGCCCAGCATTGTTATGGGCAAATAAAAGCTAAAGCATATAAAGAAAAAAAAGACTCAACAATTGCCATTATTAAAAACGAAGTTGCTCAAAAAAAAGAACAATTTTTACAGCTGATTAAATAAGAACTAAAAATTCATCTTCTTAGAGCCTGTTAAACAACAAAAACAATTCAGTTAATATTATTTAAAGTTGATTGTTTTGTTTTTGTTTGGTATTATTCCTCTAAAAAAAGGAATTATATGGGAATTAAAATTGATCAAAATTGTTACTTTTTAGCAATGAAAAAAGAAGATTTGGTTGTTAATAAACAATCCATCGAACAACAGGCAAAGTCTGCTTTACATTTTCAATATGGCCGTGTGTCTTATAATTTTTTTTCAGCAGAATATTCTTTTTCTGAAGGTGACGAAGATCGATTTGATCGAAAAATGAAAGCCCTGCCTGCAGGATTATGGGTATTGTGTGAGACAGTTTATCACATGGCAATAGCGATTTTTATAGGGATTCCAAAACTGCTTTTGGGACAAGCAGAATATTTCCAAGCGCATGTCTTTTATCTCGTTAGAGATGGTCAAGAACTGTTTGGCAGAGTGATGTCTCTTTTTCATGATCAATATGGATTATATTATATTCAAGAAAGTCAATTTCAAAAATCTTGTTATGATTGCTTTTTAGAAGAATACTCGAAAGCAAAGGTGGTTTCACCTATCATTTCTCAGCCAAACATTCCAAATCGACAAGTTCTTTTACAACAGCCTGTTCCTCAATCCGATGATATTCAAAAGCGCAAGCAAAATCGCATTGTTAAAGAAGATACTGATCTGCTTTTGAAGCAGATTAAGCAAAATACTTCGGATACAAAAGTTAAGGAAAAACTTCTATATGAACTCGCTGAAAAGCATTTTGCTAATGACGATTTGGCTGAATCGTTTCGAGTGATTAAAGAACTCATCTATGATACAAAGACTAAAGAAGCTTTTATTCTTAAAATAGCAGAAAAGTATTTTGCTAACGGTAATTTGAGAGGGTCTCATCAAGTAATCACAGAAATACTCTATGATACAAAAGCAAAAGAAAAATTTCTTGTTCAGCTAGCAGAAGAGTATTTTACTAAAGGTGATTCCGCAGAGGCTTTACAAGTGATTAAACAGATCCAGTATAACACACAAGCGAAAGAAAACCTTGTTGCTAAATTGGCAGAACAGCACTTTGCCTCTGGCAATTTAGTTAAAGCGTTTGAGGTGATCAAAGAGATTTATTCTAATACGAAACTAAAAGAAGCTTTTCTTGCTAAATTAGCAGATAAACACCTTGCCAATGGTGATTTCAATGAAGCTCTTAAAATGATCAAAGGAATTTATTCGGATACCCAAACAAAAGAAAACTTTCTTGCTAAATTGGCAGAACAGCACTTTGCCTCTGGCAATTTAGTTAAAGCGTTTGAGGTGATCAAAGAGATTTATTCTAATACGAAACTAAAAGAAGCTTTTCTTGCTAAATTAGCAAATAGACATTTCGTAGAACAAAACTTAGATCAAGCTTTTGAAGTCGCACAAAACATTTCTTGTGATACTCAAGCAAAAGAAACACTGTTTATTTTATTGCTAGAAGCTTATCATGATTTAAATCAAAAAGATAAAGTTCAGAATGTTATCAGAAAAATCGTGACAAGTATGCTGATTCATGAATCTGTAAAAGCAGATTCAGATACGAAAAAAATAGCAAACTATTTAGATGATTTTTCTGAGCAAATCACACAACTTTGTTATGCGCAATTTAAAGTGAAAGTGGTTGGTCAGAAAAAAGAATCGCCAATTGAGATTATCAAGGGCGCAGTTTCTCAAAAAATAGGGCAATTTTTAAAGTTGACTAAATAAAAATTAAAACCTATAGCAATGCAAATTTTTATAGGGTTTTTTATGTTTAGATACTTTGTATTTGTCATGATTTCGTTGCAAGCTGCGATTTTGCAAGCTGACGTTTCTTATTGGGATGCAGAGTTAGTTAGAGCTTATATCCATTCTTCCGAATTACAACGCAAATGGGCCTGGACCTTTATGGCTCCTTATTTAAAAACCTTTTATATCTTCTCTCATGCGAATACAGAAACTCTTCGAGATGAAGAACAGCGGCATCTTTTATCGCATTATTTACGTCTTTATATCCGTATGTTTCGTCCTCATGAGGCGAGAGAAGATACGGTTTTATTTCCCGCTTTTCGCAGACTTCTTTCTCATGAAGAATACGAAAAACTCGGCGATCAATTTGAAGAAAGAGAACATCAACTATTTGGAGAAGATGGATTTGAAAAAACAGTTAATCAAGTTGCTGAGATAGAAAAACAGTTGGGAATTTATAACTTATCTCAATTTACTCCTCATCTCAATCTTCAATAAACACTGAGAAATATTCTGATTTATTTTTGATTTTCTTATCTTAGTTTAAATGTGTGCTTTAAAGCTGCTTGCGCAGCATAATATCCGCACAAACCATGAACTCCTCCTCCTGGCGGTGTAGAAGAAGAACAAATGTAGATGCCTTCAAGAGGGGTTGAATAGGGAACAAGGCGAGCGACAGGTCGAGTAAAAAGTTGCGTGATATCCTGTACTCCTCCTGCGATATCTCCGCCAATATAATTTGGATTATAGTGTTCCATTTCGACAGTTGATTGAGTGCATGTGGCAAGAATGCAGTCTTTAAATCCAGGAGCGAATCGTTCAATTTGAGATTCAATTTGTTTTGTCATATCCGTTGTTGATCCAGAAGGAACATGACAATAAGCCCAAGCAGAATGCTTTCCAATTGGAGCACGAGTAGGATCGAATAAACTTTGCTGAGCGACAAGTGTAAAAGGTGTTTCTTCGTGTTTTTTTTTCCAAATGGCTCTTTCAGATTGAGCTATTTCCTCTAAAGTTCCACCTACATGAATGGTGCCGGCACGATGACATTCTTGTGCTTTCCAAGGAATTGGATGATGAAGCGCCCAATCAATTTTGAATACACCAGGGCCATAACGGTATTTTTCTAATCTTCTACGATAAAGAGAAGGAAAACGATGGCCAACAATTTTTAATAATTGCTTAGGAGTCACATCAAAAAAAATCGCTTGTGCAGGAGGAAGTTCTTCTAACCTTTGAATTTCCATTCCTGTCACAATTTGTCCGCCAAGAGAACAAAATAAAGATCCCAAGGCATTTGCAAGATTTTGAGATCCTCCTCGTGGAATAGGCCAGCCAGCAGAGTGTCCTAAAATGCCTAATACAAGTCCAAAAGCTGAGGTTAAAGTCCATTCAAGCGGCAGAAAAGAATGAGCAGCTAATCCGGCAAATAGAGCCCGTGCTTTCTTTTCTTTAAATAAACTTTTGGCTAATCCATAAGCAGAACGAATGCCTATGAGGCCGAAATGTGCCAATAAAATGGGATGTTTGGGAAAATGCAAAGGAGCGAGTACGTCAACTTCAAGCTTATCCCAGTTGGCAACCAAGGGATTCATTAAATTCTGATAAGCTTCTGCATCGATTCCTAAAGTTTGTCCTGTTTGATCAATGGATCGTTCTAGAACAGCTGCAGTTCCATCATCAAACGGATGAGCAAGAGGGGATAAGGGTTGAATCCATTCGAGACCATGTTTTTCAAGAGGTAAATGACGAAAGAATGGTGAAGCAATGCCAAGTGGGTGAATAGCTGAGCAAATATCGTGAACAAAGCCCGGCAAAGTTAATTCAGCAGAACGCATTCCTCCGCCAATTGTATCTTTAGCCTCAAAAAGAATCACAGACCGTCCTGCTTGAGCCAATGTAATTGCAGCAGCTAGACCATTAGGTCCCGATCCCACCACAATGGCATCATATGTGCTTTGTGTAAGCTGGTGATTTAAGGGATTCATTGTTTATTCAAACCGATTGATTGAAATCATGAAATTTTACTTATAGGAATAGGTTCAAATGATTTATAATTAATAAAAGACACTCCTTTAGGAATCAATCCAAATGGAATAAAAGTAGGAAATTCCTCTTGCTTTAGAGATATTCCCTTATCAAATTTGGTTTGTTTTTAATATCATTCGCTTTTAATAACCTCTAAGCCATAATTAAATTTTTATGAAAATATTCATAGATAATAACTTAATTCAGAAAGTTAAAACAACTAAGCCTACTGATGAAAGAAATTCTCTTTTAGCAGCTCTTCTTCATCCCGAGCCTTTAGCTCAAGATTCATCGGTTCAAATTGATTTTGGCTGGCCTTCTCTTTTGGAATATCTGGATTTAGGTGCTTTATTTGAGAATTTCCTTAAATTTGATGATGAACAAAACGAACTTTTTGCTTTTATTAAGAATGTTTTAACGCTAGACGTGGAAAAAGATGCTTTAGTTCGTCTATATGATCAACTCTTTGTTGAGTGCCTTGTACATGTCAAAAACTTGCCACAAATTCATCCCGCTTTTCTCTATGAGCAAATTCAAAAACAGCGTCAAAAGACTTCCTTTTCTTTGGCTAATGAACTTTTCTTTACATCTCTAAATAAGTATGAAAAGGCATTATTAGAAAATTCAGCTCATACCATGCATGATTTAATCCTTCATCTTGCATGGGATCGTGTTTGTACGAATTTAGCAATGCTGTTTGAATCTGAAAAATCAGATCCAAATTTTTACAAAGGAATTGAAGTTTTCAAGGAATGTCTCTTGGAGTCTTTTCAGCATATCACTGCTCATGGAAGAACAGCTCCAGGTTTCTTTCGACTTTTAGAAACTTTGTATGCCTATCAGATGAGACAAGAAAAATTGCAAACGTATTCTCATGAAGAGTGGTTAACTCTTTGTCAAGTTTCCCGTGCTTTAAAACCTAGAGAACAGTTGATAGATGTTTTTTACATTGATGCTGCAGTTGTTAATCAAACTCTTGCAAGCGATGATCAGTTCAAAAACATCCTCAGAGTCTTTACAATGGATTCAGTTGAAAAAGTAAGTGCTGTTCTTTCTCTTGCTGATTATATGATCGGAAAACTGAAAGTAGAATTTCCGGGATGGCGCTATGCTCTTTGTCCTGTAGAAATTGTTTGCTTAAGAGAAAATGAATATGGTTTTCATGTAGAAGCTGAGATACGCCACTAATGGATAGGTTCAATGAATTTATTTAGGCAAAATAAAACCTCCGATTCTTTCAATTTTGCGAATTGTTGTTTTGAAATGCTCTAAAGGTGTTTCTAAAGGAATGGGTTGATGAGGTAAAAGATAGGCTTCTTTCTTTTGATTTCCTCTCCCATCTTCCATGATCATCACTTTGAAAAAATGTGTCGGAACTGCCACATGATTTCCAATCACTTCGTATTTTACGTAATATTTTCCA
The DNA here is from genome assembly GCA_044226925.1 of Parachlamydiaceae bacterium. Taxonomy (GTDB): domain Bacteria; phylum Chlamydiota; class Chlamydiia; order Chlamydiales; family Parachlamydiaceae; genus JANWJE01. The sequence goes on along the minus strand of JBGAGC010000004.1, from coordinate 137,224 downwards.
GTGTCTTTTTCAAAGACAGGCAAAAATAAAGGACCTGTCACGACAGTTACGTGATGATATATTTTAGTTAAATCTCTTGCGTACTTCTCAAGCTTTGCCCAATATCCACCATTAAATTTAGGATTTTGAGGACAGATATTTGTCATCTGAAAAGTGTCATCCATGGCCTTTTGGTCAATGCGATGATTGGCAGCGGAAGCCATATGGCCTAAATTAAAACCACTTTTTTTGTAATCCAATACTCTTGATCTTAAATGTTTAGGAATCTTTTTATCTTCTTTAAATGCAGAATGTGCACGATCAGCTTTTCCTTTTAAATTATCTGCTGTTAAATACTCCAAAACCCATTCAGGTGTGCGATGCTGGGCATTATAAGCAACGCAGAAAGTGGATTTTTGAATTAAAAATAAAGACGAAAGATGATGATTTTTAATTTGATGAGTAATTTTAGAAGACATCAAATCTAATGCAGTTTTTTTTGTTGTGCTAAAAATATTTTTCGATTGTTTTTTGAAAGACGTTAAACTCTGATTAGTTTGTGTCTGCTGGGCTTTCTTAAAATTGATCTTTAAAGAATGACAAAAAGTAAAATAGGAAAGAGTAAAATGCGGTTTTTTCACTTCTTTTATGCTTTGTGAATAAGTAAAAAAGTTTGAGAAAAAAAGGTTTGTTTTTCTTTGAGAGATTGAACATTTGCTTTTATGTCCCGAAAAAGAGATGAGTTGAATATCAGGGGATTTAAAAGGTGATGGGCGTAAAAAAATCATATCGATGCTCTTTATTTTGAGACATTTCTTTTTATCGTACAAATAGCAAGGTTATTTAATTTGTTGCAAAACTTTATCAATTGAGAATGTAAGTTTCTTATTTATAAAATTTTATGGTTTAGTTTGACTGTTTTCGAGTTAATTTCAACTTTAAACTTGCTAGTTTTCCTTCTAATCAGTTTAACTACGCTTTTAAGTGATGCAAAATTAAGAAGCTCTTTTTTCAATTTTAAAGGAGGAGTCAATGAGTATCATTGGAACAATTGTAATTGGTTTTCTCGTCGGTCTAATTGCGAGAGCTCTCATGCCAGGTCGAGATGCCATGGGTTTTATTATTACCACTCTTTTGGGTATTGGCGGGGCGCTTGTAGGACAATTCTTAGGACAAATATTAGGACTTTATCGAGAAGGCGAGCCAGCTGGGTTTATCATGTCTTTAATTGGTGCTCTCATTATTTTATTTATTTATAATCATTTCCGCAAAAGAGATGCTGTCCCTTAATAGTATTGCTTTCATTTTTAATGATGAATTTCAAAAGGGCCGTCTAGATAAATAGATATTAAAAACGGCCCAATCTCCAGTTTATTCAAAACAGCAAATCGACATCAAAATCCCTCTCTTAGAGCCTGTTAAAATAACCCCTAGTGATTTGAATTTGAGCTTTGTTAGGAAAAAATCATCTCGAATTCGAGCCATAAGAAATGATTTAACAGGCTTTTAAGATGATTGAGTTGCGATGTTTTTTGTTTCTGGCATAAGAAACCAGAAGAATAAAGCTCCTAAAAGGGCAATAGATGCCAGAAAAAAGTAGCTAGCATGAAATCCATATAAGTAGGCGATGCTGCCAGCAACAATTTGGCTCGTAGCTTCTCCTACGCTGGTTGATAAATTTCCCATGCCTTGTAAAAAGTTAAAACGACCTGTACCGATTGCTAAGTCGGAGTTAATCACAGTCATGATGACACCCAAAATTCCAGCTGCTGCGCCATCTAAAATTTGAACACATAAAAGAAGAGCAGACTGATCAATTAAAGTATAAAGAATCGCTCGAACAGGCAGAATAAAGAAGGCGGTTAATATGAAGATTTTACGGCCAAAAAGGTTGACTATTTTGCTCATCGTATAGGCGACAAAAATCATTGTAAATTCTGCGATCATCAAACCGCCTGAGATAAAAAGAGCGCTATGAGAGGGATCTTTAGTTGCCAATATTTGGCCAAGCAGTGTGAGTTGTGCGCCATTCGCCAAATAGTAGAAAATTAAAGCGATATTAAAAATAATAATCGGACTTCTTTTTAGAAGATCTAAAACAGGGACCGGCTGACTGGATTGATGATATGTTTGCGGATCTGGCTCTACCAATTCTCGTGCGACTTTATAATGAATTTCAGTGGGTCGAATCAAAGAAAGCGAAATTATGCTTGCAAGAGCAAAAAGAATAAAGGTGTAAAAAATCCAGATATTGCCTAGTAAGTAGCTCACCACACCTATGGTTAATGTGGTAAACAAATTGCCTGCATGATTCCACATTTCATTTTGACTCACACGGACAGGAAGTTTTTTTCGCCCAAATAGTCCAAGTGTGATGGCTCCAATAGCTGAAGGAATTAAAGCGATTGAGATTCCCATCATCAATTGAGCGAAAAGAATAGAATATAAAAAAGGAAAAACGAGAATCGTTAAGCATCCAATGATAATAATGCAGCAAGCGAACGCAATGATTAGACGTTTTGATTTAGACGCATCAGCGAGAAGTCCTGCAGGAATTTGAGCCAGGAAGCCGCCAATTTCAGTCATTGCCAGAGCTGTTCCAATTCTTGCAGAGTTCCAACCGAGCGAATTTCTTAAGTAAAGGGATAAAATAGGACCAATTCCATGCCGGACATCAGCAATTAAAAACAGCAAGATATTTAATCCCCAAACAGATTGTTTAGAAGGATTTAAGTCTTGAGAAGAAGAGGTTTTTTCTTGTTCTGCCATTGGCTTATCTTGCAGAGTATGGGATGTCTGATCATGTGATCTAATTTGGTTATAGTTACTCAAATAAAGTAAGAACGAGATTGGGTCAACTAGAATTAAGATACTAGATCTAAAACCTTTCTTTTTATACAGTGACTCCTTTCCCTATTATGGAGGAGGAAATATGAATGTGCTTTACTCTGGATTAGGAATGGTTGCTCAGGGACTGTCAGATGCAACTGAATTTGCCGACTCTCAACTTGAGAGCCAACTTCCCTCAACACTGATTAAATCACCGACTCTCATGCTATTAACAGGTGTGATTACAGTTATAGGAGCTAAAATGTTAGCCTATTATGTTCAACCTCGTTGGGGCGAAACAGGAAGAGAAAAATTGGGTCGTCTCATCATGCACATTCCTGCCGCCAAGAAAGAATATGATAAAGATATTGAAAAAGAGCTCACTCATCAAAAAGAAAAGGTGAGAGAAAAATGGCAAAAATTTGGAGAACCGATTAGAGCTCTTCCAGAAGATGGTTGGAGTATTAAGCAGCTTTTGGATTTAATTATTAAATATAGCGAAATCACTGCATCGGGTTTACAAGGAAAGCATATTTCTGGAACGGTTTATTCTAAAAGTCTTGATCAAGGCTATCAAGAAATTAAAGCTCCTGAATTTCAAGAGCTCGATAGCAACTCCTTCAAAAATGATGAGGATTATTTCGCTTATCTATCAAAAAAGGTTGAATATATTTCCAGCATAGCTGTTAAAGCTTCTCGTTTGTGGAATTCTTTACATGGTGATGAGTTTTCCGTCGGATCGTTTATTGATTATCAATTGACTCGTATGGTTGCTAACATGTTTGGAGGTAAACCAGACGAAGTGATGGGATTTGTCACTACAGGAGGAACAGGAAGCTTGATGTTGGGCGTTCGTTTGCTTCGGGAATGGGGAGAAAGAGAAAAAGGAATTCCTGTAGGAGAATGCGTTATTATTGCTTGTAAAACTGCGCATGCTGCTCTTACAAAAGGTGGGGAATCTTTTAAAGTTAAAATTGAACTCGTTGATGAGGATGAAAAAGGTCAGATGGACTTGCAAAAATTGCGAGAGGCACTTAAAAAGCATGGAAAAAATGTTGTGGGTGTTGTTGGTTCAGGACCTTCTTATCCAAAAGGTGTTGTAGATCCTATTAAGCAAATAGCAGAAATTGCTCAAGAACATGAAATTGGTTGTCTTGTTGATTGCTGCTTAGGTGGATTTCTTGTGAATAACGTTTTAGAAAATCAAGCTCCATATCTGACTTATCCTGGCGTCACAATGGTTTCAACAGATACTCATAAAAATGGATGGGATAGCAAAGGTTCTTCCACTCTTATAACCAAAAAACTAGGGGAAAAGAATTTAGCTTATTATTCTATTTTTGCTCTTCCAGATTCTGGTATTGGAGTATATGGAACACCAGATGAGCCTGGTAGCAAATCTTGCAGTCCTTCTTTTACTGCTTTTTTAACTTTACTTGCGATTGGCCAAAAGGGATATCAAAGAATTGCACAAGCCATTTATCAAACAACTTGCGACTTAGGAAACATTATTAAGGAATTTAAAGGAGAACTGAAGCTTTGCGCGCAGCCAGAGGTCAATGTCTTTGCTTTACAAATTGATCCTAAGTGGGGGGTGAAAAAAGGAGCGATTTATTCTTTTGCTCATGAAATGGAGAAGCGTAATTTTATTTTTAATACTTTAAATAATGAAATGATTCATTTTTGTGTCACAGGGCGATTAGCAGGCAATCAGAAAGCTATAGCAGAATTTAGACAAGCGATTAAAGATAGCTTGGATGCTGTTAAACAAGAAAATGATAAGATTGTTAAAGAAGGTGGAGAATTTAAAGGGCAAGCTGGAACATATTGTAAATTAAATCAGGCGATGGCTCCAAATAAAGAAGAATTATCTTTCTTTGACTATGTCAAATATTTTGTATTTGGAAGGTTAGGGGCAAAAGATGCTGTGCGTTCTTACTTTTTGGCGCATTTTGATCCCTATACACAGAAATAGTGAACTTGAAGTCAGCATGGCAATGTAATGTTTGAAAATGTCATACAAGAATTTACAAATTTGACGAATGCAATGGCATATGTCAAAATTTTTTCAAGGCGGATGATGAAGCCTGTTCCTGATAAAATAGGAGAGTTTTATGGCACAGATCAACGCATGGACATGCTGCCTTTTCTTCAACGAAGAGTTAAAATCGTTCCCGAACATGGACAAGTTTTTGACGTAGGAGCTGGAGCAGGAGATGTTGTGGATTATGCATTAAAAAATGCTTCAAAGGGAACGGTTGTTAATATTGAAGATCCCAACCCCCATATGATCAAGACTTATGTCAATCGGCTAAAGAAATATGCCAATTTAACGATTGGTTCCGTCTATGAAGGACCTATTCAAGATTATTATCAGGGACAGCGAAAAGGAAAAGCGCCTAAGCAGCCGCAAAATTTGATCTTAGCCATTCACATGATCTATCATCTAACTGAATTTACAGATCCTGAAATTGATGCTGAGGTAGACTTAATAGAAGCTCTTTCTTATCTTTATGGACTTTTAGCGCCGCAAGGCTCCATTTTCATTGTTTATGCAGATTTGATGGATGGCCCAAAAGGAGAAGCAACTTGCGGAATGGCTGAAAAGTTTTTTAGACAAAAATACCCACAAAAATCTTTCGCCAATAATCTCATTTCTATTTATAGAGCACGTAATCGATTGCTTGGCCCTAATGGTTCAATTGCTGAATTTTTAGGACAACGTTATCCGAATACAAAACCTAAATTGCACTCTGAATGGAGAGAATGCCATTTCTTTGGGGAATCTATAGAGGATATTGCAGTTTTAGCTTTAGCAACAGAATTGTGTCCTTCCAATCAAGAATCATTTGATATTTCAAAACTACAGTTTTGTTTAGATTATGTTTTACGCCATCCTGAAAAAATCGGTTTGCAAAAAGAAGAACGTAATGTCCCTCAAAAGGGAATGTGGCGCTCAAATGAACCTCAAGTCATTGCAACCATTACTAAAGATGTTTAAAAATAGCCTCCAATCTCTTTAGTAGTCAAAATCAAAATAACCAATAGAATCAAGAAGTTGTGCTTTTTGAATTAATTCAACTTTTGAATGACAAAAAAGTTTGGATTTAATCGCGGCAATGTAATTTTCAATTGTTTTTGAAGAAAGCTGTAATTGCTCAGCAATATAGGAAGCGGGGTAGCCATGAGAAATAAATTTGAACACGTCTTTTTCGCGCGCTGTTAAAGATAAAATTGATTTGAATCCTATTTTTTCTAAAAAGGTTACCCGATCATGAGGCAACTTGAGAGATTTGCGCTTTTCATTGAACATAGGGCCTAGATAAGAAGAAAGATTGACCTGTTGATCATAAAGCAAATCAAAGAGAGGTTGGTGCTTTTCTCGAAAAGCATGGATAAAATGACGAAGTAAAGGAAGCTCATTCAACAAACGCTCGTCAGATGCCTGATGATTAAAACGAGTGGCAAAACCAAATCCCTCCACTCCTTCTGGAACTTTTTTCAATAATTGAATGTTAAAATTAATGTTAAATTTCTCCCATGCCATCTTTAAAACATTTTTATAATCCAAGCTTGAACTCTTCTTCATTAAATTGATCCCACTTTGAAGCGTATCTGGATGCCTCAAACAGGGGAAATAATCAACTAGATGATGTTCAAAACAATACTCACTCCATGAAGTGTGTGTGCCTAAGAAGCAATAATACCCTGAATACGTCACTCGGTAATACCAAAAATGGTTAACTCCGAAGTGATCATTCAATGGTACGACAAATCGCATCATCTGATTGTGATAAGGAGATGCTACAATTTTTCTAAGCATTTCTTGAAATAGTTTCATGGAAATAATAGATGTTTATTTGTTGTTCGGTTTTTAAATGATATTGTTTTTATTTTTAGGTGTAAATAATTTGTTGTTAAAAATTATGTTTATTAAATTATTTTACCATTTGTTTTTTTTTGAAAGGAGGAGGATTACTACCAATAGAGTATAAAGTGCTCTATTAACAAACAAAAACTAAAATTAAAATCCACGCAATTGTCAATTAAAAATTAGCAACAAAAGTGTTTGTTAGTTTGTTGCTAATAATTATGTGACAAAAAGGCAATAGAATTATTCAGAGACCTTTTCTTAGATTTTGCGTGGGTTTTATGAAGTCTTATATTTGGAGGAAGAATTTTTCCGCTGTGGTCTCAAATCAGCATATGACAATGAGAGGGAAATTAGCGTTTAAAACAGAAGTGGTAAATTGGTTGAATACAGAAGCGTCTGTGGTGATTCCTATTAGTCTTTATTCTGCTTTTCATGAAGGATTAGAAGGCGAACTCAAAATGAATGCTTTCATTTCAACGATCAAAAATCATGTGAAAGGAAAAATTACCATTTTATTAACGGACAAAGCTCACTTAAAAGTGGCGAGTCTTAAGTATGACAATCCTCAACGAGCGTTGGAGGACTGTATCAAACGTGCACAAGGGCTGACCAATCGTTTTAGATCCTATTTTGAGTCATGTCATATTGCTTATTGGAATACACAAATTTGTACAGATCCCTGTTATCCCTTTTTTTGCGATCAAATTAGGGCACGTTATTTGAGGGATGAAAAATTTCGCTATCTTGTGCTGCAAGATGCTAAGACAACTTACACCTCTCATCGTGCTTTCGAGTTTCCTGATAAACAAAAATTTATAGAGCAAGCAATTGAAGATATTCTAGAACAATGTGTATGTATATTAGTGATGACTCATCAAGGTTATCGCTTTCAATTTTATCCAGGAGATTCTTTTTCTTCGACAGATTATGTGAATCGATCTCTGCCTCAAGATCAACAAATTTCTTATATAAATGTCTTTGTCACAATAGAAAAAAAGAGCATTTTACAGAGCGTTTAATAAAATAAAATTTATTTTAAAAAGATCTGTTTTTAGTGAAGAAGTGTCATTGACTGTCAATACCTAAATACTTTATAATCAATGCAATTAATTACTTATTAGGGAAGTGCTTTTATGACAAATAACTTACCTTCTAAACAGATCATTCCTACCGCTCATGAATTGCAAGTGTTGCAATCCATTGCTCGAAACGCTTCTTCTTCTGGCTTATATACAGGGGTTGGAAACGAACAAAAAATTTTCATGATTTTACTAGCAGCTCGCGAGCTTGGAATCAATCCCATGATGGCGCTGAATGGAGGATTATGGAATATCCTAGGAAGAATTGAGATCTCTGCTCGCTTAATGAATTTTATGATTCGAAGAGCTGGGCATCATATTATCGTCAAAGAAATTAGCGCTCAACGTTGTATTTTGGAGGGAAAAAGGATTGATTCAGAAGATTTTTGTACTGTTCAATTTACCATTGAAGAGGCGTATCGAGCAGGCTTGACATCGCGAGATGTCTGGAAAAATATACAGAAGACATGCTTTATGCTCGAGCGATGAGTCGTTTGGCAAGAAGATTGTTTCCTGATGTGATTGGGACAGCATATGTTGAAGGAGAAATTGGCGGCGAATCTAGAAGCAAAATTATTCATGTCTCAGCTTTAGAAAAATCGCAAGCACAACAATTAGATGCGCAAGAAAGAAAGGCGGCAGAGAAATTACGTGAATTACCTGATATTGATTTGCGTTTGGGTTATTTTTTTGCTTTGTTTCCACATGAAGATCACAATCAAATATTAGCTTATTTTGATTTATGTGCTCAGCATTGGAAAAGTTCAAGGACATATGTGCTAGAAAAGTATAAAGATCGAGAAAAGTTTATAGCTGATTTTTTTGCATGGAAAGCAAAGCAAAAAGAAATTTTGACTATTAAATATTAAGTTTGTTGCTTTCTTTTATTTGCTAAACAAATGGTAGTCGTTGACTTAAAATATTAAATTGATTAAAAATTATTTTCTTTTGTTCTTGTCGTTACAAAATAATCAAATAAATTAAATCAGGGAGAGGATAATGGGTTTCTTTAATTCTGTGAGTTATGCTCCTAGTATACTAGATGATAGTTGGTATAGTCAAGCAGAGGCGTTAGCTGATGTGTGTAGAGGTCCTCGACGTTGGTTAGCAGGAGAACTTTGGAATGGAGGCGAAAAGTACCAGATTACTGAAGTCAGTACAGAAAATATTGATATTGAAGAAGTGTTAACCATCCAAAGCCAAGGAATTCAAAAGGTATTACGTGTTGTGATAGGATTGCTGTTGAGTATTCCAGGAGAAGCGGTGGCGGCTTTTTTTATGGCTTTTGCATTTACGAATGAAGAAATTCGTCTGAAGCACAAAGTGACTGTGCGAGAATTATCGGCAGATGAGAAGCAGAAATTGACTGATTTAATTGAAGAGCGTCAAAAACTTGCTCGAGAAAGACAGGGAGAGCCTATTACGTGCTCGATTCTTTGTAGCATTTGCTGTTTATTATGCTGCTTGGTTTGCTTTAAATAAAAACACCTTTATTTAATTAAAGTTGAGTGAATTAAATGGCTGCTTCAAGACTAGAACGCTATGGAAATACAAATTGGGCATCTGTTGTTTTGAATCATCAACAACAAGATCACTACTTTCCTTGTTATATTCCTACAGGCGAAATTTTTAATCATGACCCCCATCTCTTAATTCGTGGCAAATGTTTTGCTATTGTGATTGCTACGCCTTTGGTTACGTTGATAAGAAGTGTCTATTGTGTTGCAAAGACCGCTTTTATTGTTCTGTCAGAATTTTATGGGTATTTAGATGCAGGAGATCTTTCTCAAGACTTTTGGCTTGATTTTAGTGAAACTGCTACTGATAGTGTAAGAGTATGGGGGTATGGCACCCTATTGACAGGGTATGCCATGAGCGGTATGTTATTTCCCTACTGGGCGCGACAGCGCTATGGAAACTTAGAAAGAAAGCTTAATCGGCATCCCGATAAAGCTCATTATGACAAGTTTTATTTAGCGCCTTGTTTTCAACGGATTTATCTATTGCCTAAAAATTATCCTCAAAATAGCGATTTAGTGGAAAAAAAATTAGAGCGTTATCTTAATCGCATGGATGATATTCGATCTCTATTGTTATCATGTAATTGTCGGCAAATTTTAACTGATCTAAGAATTTTGAGGCCTATATCAGCATGATAGCGTCTATAGGTGCTTTTTCAAAAATAGAGCCTCATTCCTTATTTGCTGCAACCTCTACAGTTCTCTCTGATCCGATTTCTAAAGTGGTATACACAATTTTTCTTGAAATGGTGATGTTGACTCAATATGCCATAGGTCTTGCGTCGATTATTTTACGTTCTTGGAGTTATCTTCCTTCAGCTCTTCCTAAAAAATCCATTAAGATTCCTTCTTGGAATATTGGGAATATAGGCATTCTAGAAAAATGTTTCTCATCGATTTGGAATCCTTTCCCAAAAGAAATGTTTCAGTCTATTGGAGTAGTGGAAGGGCTTCGTGTCACACACCCCATCAGCTATCATCCAGCAAATGGCTTATGTTTAGGAATGTCTTTAACATTTTTAGTAGAGTATTTGTCTGCAAAACAAACGAATAGCCCAATAACCTCTCTTTTGATGGCGGCTGCACATTTCCGCCGAGGGGGATTAGAGGAAAGTGTTAAACGACAAGCAATTTATGACGCTTTAATGGGAAAATCGGGTCAAGTTTCTAAACAGGAGAAAAAGTTTTTTTGCCAAATGCTGCAAGGAAAAAAACAACTTGTTGGACAATGCCAAAAAAATGAATTATTTGCCAGCGTTGAAGCGTTTCTTTCTGTTAAAAATCGAGCAGAATCATTACGTCAGTTTGTGTTTAGTGATTTGGAGAGCCAAAAAATCGAGATTACACCTGATGTTTATGCTTTAACATTGGAATTAGATGCTTTATGGAGTCAAAGTCAGAATGGTCATCAACCGTTGTATGATTCCCTTCATCAAGCAGTGATGAAAACGATCATGGATAGCGTACAGCTCGACCTGCTAAGTTTCAGACGCATACAAGGAAGTACTGACTACATTCAAAATCAATTCATGAAGTTGGCTTGTGGGCAGTATCTTATTCAATTTTCTCGCCACACTATTGTTTTAGTTAAGATAAGTGATCGAGAAATGGCTTTGTGGGATCCAGGCGAGGGGTTAGCTTTTCTCTCTGCTAATCAACAAAAGAATGCTTTATCTCAATTGCTCGGGTATTATGGACAAGAGGGTAAGGTGGCATTGAAAGTGATTGCTGTTGATTAAATAAATGATTTAATTTTTTAAAATAATAAGCATTGATGTATGGATGAAAATCAGGTTCAACTTCCTACTATTGCAGATGGCGAAGATAAAAGCTCGCAGCTTGGAAATCGCATACGCAAAAATTATCGCCATGTACGCAAATGGGCTAAACGATTCGCTACAGATTGTTTTCGCATCTACGATCGTGAAATTCGAGAATATCCTTTAGCCATCGATTTTTATGCAGGACGTTTTTGCATTCACTATTTTTCTCGTTCTAGAGAAAGTGAGGAGCTTCCTTCTGAGCTAGCAGATGAAATCACTCATGTTTTAGGAAAAATATTTGGGGCTCATCCTGACTCTATTTATTGGCGTACACGCGCCAAACATAAAGAAACTAGGCAATACGAGAAAATTGGGGAATCTAAAGAATTTTTTACTGTGCTTGAATGTGGAGTCAAATTTAAGGTGAATTTGCTTGATTATTTGGATACAGGGCTTTTCTTAGATCACCGAGAAACGCGTCGAATAGTTGCAGCAATTTCTTCAGGCAAACGTGTATTAAATTTATTTGCTTATACATGTTCTTTTAGTGTGCACGCAGCGGCATCTGGAGCTATTTTTACGAAAAGTGTTGACATGTCGAATACCTACACGGCATGGGGTAGAGATAACTTTAACCTTAACTCCCTTTCATTAAAAAACAATGAAATTGTCCGTGCAGATTGTTTGAAATTTTTAGATGAGGAAGTGCGCTCTGGAATAAAATATGACATCATCATTATTGATCCACCCACTATTTCGCGCTCAAAAAAAATGAGTCAATTGTTTGATGTTCAAGTGGATTATGTTTTCTTAATTTCCCAAGCTCTTAAACTTCTTTCGAAGGAAGGGATCATATTTTTTAGCACAAATTCCAGAAAATTTATTTTCCAAAATCATCTTTTTCCTTCTTGTCGCATAGAAGAGATCTCTTCTAAGACAATTCCCATTGATTTTCATGATCCTAAGATTCACCGTTGTTGGAAAATTTCATTTCAGTAGGATGGTTGCCTAATTTTGAGTTGAATTAGAGATACTCTTAGAAATTTAAGATTTCGCTTATGATGGTAATGGGAAAAGGAATTATTTAAACAAGTCGTCAAACTTCTTTTTTGTATGAGAAGGAGGAGAAAAAGGGGAGTTGCCAAGCACGCTAAATTCTTCACAAAAATTATTAGCTTCACGATTAGCAATGTATTCGGTTCCAGGTACTGCACAATCATTAGGACGACCAGGGGCATAATATTTACAATTTTTACAACAATGCAATGCTGCGTCACAATGATCGCAAACAGCACGAAAAGATAATTTTTTCTCTGTGTCAGAAAGTCGTGCACCACATGTCCAACAATTCATATTCTACTCTTGGTTAAGAAATTGTTCTTTTTCCATTTGCGAATTTTTTTTCTTGCTGATGAATAAGGAGCTATTGTGTTGACTTGTATCCATTTAACAATTGGCTATTTTTCACCTGTCCATTGACGTTGTTTGACCATGCAGAGCTCTTCGTCGTGCATGCTATGAATCATTTCAATAACATAATCGATTTTTCTTTGCATTTTTCAGTTGCATTTGCAATGTAACCTAAAATATAGAGAAAAAAGAAAACTCTTGCACGTGTTTTATTTTTGAAAAAATCCAGCACTCCTAAACATGTCACATTCGTCGCATCATGATGGGTGAATATTCAGCCAAGGTTTTAGAATGTTTAATTGTGTGATTTGTTGCTTGCTACACTTGGTACAGCCCGCTAAGTTTAAAAATTGCAAAGTCTTTAAGGCTTGAAGATAAAGAAGTCCCTGATCAGTAACCTGATTACATTCCATTAAGGTTAAAAAATTCAAAGCCGGCAAAGTTTGAAGATACTGAAGCCCTTGGTCGGTAATTTTGTTACATTCGCCTAAATTTAAATCTTGCAAAGCCTTTAATGCTTGCAGATGCTGAAGCCCTTGATCAGTAATTAAATCGCATCCCTCTAGATTTAAATCTTGCAAAGCCTTTAATGCTTGTAAATGCTGAAGCCCTTGGTTGGTAATCTCATAGCACCAACCTAAGTCTAAAGATTGCAAAGCTGTCAAAGTTTGAAGATGTTGAAGTCCTTGATCGGTAATATTTTTGCAGTCCATTAAGTTTAAAGATTGCAAGGTCGTCAAGGATTGAAGATATTGAAGCCCTTGATCGGTAATATCTTTGCAGTACGCTAAGCTTAAAGATTGCAAAGCTGTTAAGTGTTGAAGATAGCGAAGTCCTGAATTGGTCAATTGGTTGCAGCTTTCTAAATTTAAATCTTGCAAAGCCGTCAAAGTTTGAAGATGTTCAAGCCCTTGATCGGTCAATTGGTTGCAGCTTACTAAACCTAAAGATTGCAAAGCTGTTAAGGTTTGAAGATATTGAAGCCCTTGATCGGTAATATTTTGGCACCACTTTAAGTCTAAAGATTGCAAATTCGTCAAAGTTTGAAGATGTTGAAGTCCTTGATCGGTAATCAATTCGCATCCTGCTAGATTTAAAGATTGCAAAGCTGTCAAAGTTTGCAGATATTGAAGTCCTTGATCGGCCATTTTTTTACAGGCACGTAAATTTAAAGATTGCAAAAAGGTCAAAGCTTGAAGATATTGAAGTCCTTTGCTGGTAACCTGATCGCATTGATTTAAATTTAAAGAATACAAAGCCGTTAAGGTTTGAAGATATTGAAGCCCTTGATCGGTAATTTTGCTACAGGCACGTAAATTTAAAGATTGCAACTTCGTTAAAGTTTGAAGATGCTGAAGCCCTTGATCGGTAATCTTCTTGCACCAACTTAATTTTAAAGATTGCAAAGCTGTTAAGGTTTGAAGATATTGAAGCCCTTGATCGGTAATATTTTGGCACCACTTTAAGTCTAAAGATTGCAAATTCGTCAAAGTTTGAAGATGTTGAAGTCCTTGATCGGTTATTTGCCTCGAATTGATGATTAGTTTCTGCAATTTTAGGCAGTGTTTAGTAATGGTTTTGAGATCCTGATCATCGATTGTTGAAAATTCTGAGAGGTCTAATTCAGTCACTTGCTTACCGTTTTGTGTTAGGTAGGCAAAAAGACGATTTTGATCACGGGATTGCAAAATGTTTTTTGGAATAGGCTGTGAAATGGGGTACGAAACAGGGCGTGATTTGATATAGAAAAATGAGCAGCAATGCTTTGCAATATAATAGGCGGCTAAGAAGGCAAAAGCAGCAGAAACAATGAGTAGAATTTTTTTTCTCTGAACCGTCAATATATTGTTTTTTAAAACAGGTAGATTAATCAATGGGTAAAAAGAAGAGAGAGAAATGTTCATTTTAATCTCTTGTACTAATGAAGGATAAATTAAACATTAAAATAATATGGGAATGTTTTGTTTATTTTGCAATCTTTTTTGCGGTTATTTATTGATTTAAATATTTAATATATTAATGGGCTTACGATAAGACTTCGTAGACATTTATAGCCAAGCTCCAACGATAAATTTCGCCTAAACTATAAAAACTCTTGCACGTGCTTTGTGTTTTATTTTTTTTAAATTCATAACTTGATTGATCTAAATAGTCGAGATGCGTAATTTAAGGAAGAAAATAAGATTGGGAGGCTAACATGACATCCATTGTAAAAGTGATAGAATTAATCAGTGAAGGAAATACTATTGAAGCTGCCATGCAGTCTGCCGTGACCGAGGCATCCAAAACATTGCATAATATCAAACAAGTTAATGTTGAGCATATCGAAGCTCTTGTAGAGAGCAATAAGATTTCTAAGTATCGTGTCATTGTTAAAGTGAGCTTCCTTGTAGATGGGCATGGGACTAAATAAGCGCATGACTTAAATCTACAAGTGTAGAGAGAGGCAATTTTCCTTTTGAAGCACGGCATCTATTGGCCAATTATTTCTTTACTCTTACTAAGGGATAATTGGCTAATTGTTTTTCTAATCAAAAATATGTAAGTTTCTTAAAAATAATCGTTTAAAAATCAAAAACTGCTAATTGAATTTTGAAGTTTTTAATGCGCTTTAGTATATAGCTAAAGTTGAAATGAATTTCTTTGAATTGGGGTATTTTATGCAAAATAAATTAATCGGCAATTTGAATGAAATAAACAATCTAAATCGGTTATCGCAATTTATTGATGATTTAGAAGCGAAGGATATTGGGATATTAGGAGGAAGAAAATTTAAGCGGAAAGCAGTAGATGATGGAGAAATAGCCTTAAATGATCTTGTAAGAAAATTTGATGATTTGCGAGATCAGATTGCTCAAAATGAAAATCTTGCGATTGAAATTAGAAGAAAGATCCATCATCTTGATGAGACTGCCAATTTGAAACTTAATCAAACCAGTTGGTTTACGCAATTAATGACAAGAATCCGTAGTGCTTTGGGGGTTGTTCCCCGAAAGGTTAAACCAACGGATTTCTTTTTCCCTACTAGAGATCAAGTTTTGAGAGATTTAGTAAAATCTTTTAAAGCAGACTCATTACATAAACATGTTTATTTAGCAGAAGAACTTTTTGATGAAACAAGTGGACAGGTAGAAGAGGACGCGGGGAGTGTGAGTTTATCTGCGTTGAAAAATTCGATTGTAAAAGCCGTTGAACAACGTGTGAAAGATCCAGTAAAGGGAGAGAAACTGCCTCAACACCATGAACAAAAATTGATTGACGACTTTGAAGCTTTTCTTAAACGTTCAATTGTAGATCGTTCTCGTGTTTACAAAGACGAAAATTTTATCAAGAAACTTCTATATTTTTATCGAAAAAGCGATGATCAATTGCTTAGAACCGAGCTGCCTATTTTAATTCTCGTTGCTTATGCAAAAGCGAAAGGATATCGAAACACTGGCTTTTCTGCCTCCTCCCACCCACTCTCTCAATTATCTGTTAGCTTAGGTGAAGAGGAAAACTGGAGGCCTAGTAAAGATGATTCCTCTTTAATGGCGTCTGCTGAAGCAAGGTATAAAACTTTCTCTTAATTTTTGGGTTTAGCTAAGAATCTGTTAAATCACTTCTCAATAAGAGCGTGCCTCTGAATTGCTAAACATTTGATTTAAGCGAATTTTTGACTCCTTTAAAGTTCTCTGTTATCTGCCATATTTATGCAATATGGCAGTTTAAGGAAGCCTAAAATCTCATCTTAAAGCAAACGCTTAGTAATTCATAGACACACTCTATGCTGTCAAGGTTTATAGTGAATAGTTAACTAAACGTTTAAAAGGTGTTTTTTAAGATTACTGTTGGAAAAAATAATTAAAGCAATTTAATGATGCTAAGTTATGATTACGATCAATTATGATACAATCCTTAGCCAAGGTTTTGTCGTTTGTAATTGCACGATTTGCTGATGGGTACATTGTTTGCATTCACTTAAATCTAAAAATTGTAAAGTTTTGAAGTTTTGAAGATAGAGAAGCCCTTGGTCGGTAATTTTCTTGCACCAAACTAAACTTAAAGATTGCAAAGCATGTAAAGTTTGAAGATAGTGAAGTCCTTCGTTAGTAATCTCATAGCACCAACTTAAGTCTAAAGATTGCAAAGTAGTCAAAGCTTGCAAATAGCAAAGTCCTTGGTCAGTAATTTGAATGCATCCAATTAATTTTAAAAATTGCAAATGCCTCAAGGTTTGAAGATGGTGAAGTCCTTGATCATTAATCTTGTCACATAAGCTTAAATCTAAAAACAGCAAAGTAGTCAAGGGTTGTAGGTAGCAAAGTCCTTGGTTGGTAATCTTATCGCATCCTGTTAACTCCAAAGATTGCAAAGATCTTAATGCTTGTAGAAAGTGAAGCCCTTGGTCTGTGATGTTGTAACATCCCGTTAAATTTAAAGATTGCAAAGATGTTAATGCTTGCAGATATTTAAGCCCTTGGCTGGTAATTTGATCGCATTCCATTAAGTTTAAAGATTGCAAAGAGGACAAGGCTTGCAAGTGTAGGAGCCCTTGATCTGTAATCTGAGAGCAACTATGTAAGTTCAAAGATTGCAAAGCCGTTAATACTTGCAGGTGTTCAAGTCTTTGATCAGTGATGTGTTTCGACTTAATGATTAATTTCTGCAGTTTTGGGCAATACTCAGTAAGAATTTTGAGATCTTGGCCATTGAATGACGAAAATGTGGAGAGATCTAGCGCGCTGACTTGTCTTCCATATTTTGCAAGGTAAGTAAAAAGGAAGATTTGATTACCTGATTGTAAAATGTCTTTTGGAACAGGTTGAGAAACGGAACAAGACTTAACATGAAAAAATGCGTGGCATTGCTTCACCATGTAGCAAGTAGCCAAGAAAGCAAAAGCAGCGGAGGCAATAAAGAAAATTTTTTTTTGCTGGGCCGTTAAAATGTTGTTTTTCAAAACCGGCAAGTTAACTAATGAGTAAAAAGAATAGAAGTAAATATTCATTTGGATTTTTATTTTTAATATTGTTGATATAAAAACACATTCGATATTCTCTATATTTCAAAGTTCTTAACGTCATATTTTCTGGTTTAGTTTACTTCCATACTTACTTCTGATTTTGGCTTTGCGAGCTTCTTGCAAAATCAACAACATTTGATTGAATGTCAAATGTTTAATTTTGGTTATTTGCAAAATATGTGATCTAAATTTGCAATTTTTGAATTTTATAAATCTTTTCAAATAGATAAGATGTGAAACATTTCATCTAAATTCGGATTTCGAAAGAAAAATAAAGCTTTATTTGTCTCATTTATTTTCTTTTGGTTTTCTCGTTTTGTCCTATTTTTGACAAATAATAAATTTATTTATAAAATGATTAATAAGATGAGGGATTAAATGTTTTGAGTTCTTTAGCACTAACTAAGTTGTGAAAGCACAACAAAGGAGAAATGTATGGCTCGAGAAACAAAACACCGGAAGGATCAAAAAAAGAAGCCCACGATGACCCTCAAAGAACGCAGGGCAAAAAAGCACGAAAAGAAACAACATCGATTTGAACATCAAATTGATGAACATGTTATTGAATAAACCATCAACTCTTGTGAGTTGATTTTTATTTTTTCATGATTTTAAAAGCCAAATCTCTTTATTGAGAGGGATTTGGCTAAATAAAAGGAAAAAGACTCTCATTAAATTAGGCGTAAGAGCCTGCTAAATGACTTCTAAAGGTTTGAATTTGAGTTCTTTTCTAAACCTCGAATTCAAATCTTTAGAAGTGATTTAAAAGGCTCTAAGGGAGATTAAGGTGAGACTGCTTTTTTATATTTTTCTGATGCAGATACCTTTTCTTAACCTAGTAGGAAATTCCTTGCCTTCTAACCACAATAGGCAAATTATGACAAAATTGAATCCTCTACAAATTGTTGTTCAACATAGTCCTTATTCCGTTTCTGAAACAGTAGAAAGATTGGAAAAGGCTATTAAAGCAAAGGGGATGATGATTTTTACAATCATCGATCATTCAGGTGAAGCTCAAAAGGTCAATTTGTCTTTAAAAGATGAAAAAGTCATAATTTTTGGAGATCCAAAAGTTGGAACTTTCCTCATGCAAGAAAATCCTTCGATTGGAATGGAGCTTCCATTGCGTATTTTGATTTGGGAAGATGAAGATGGATTAGTCCAAGTGGCTTATCTGGATCCCATTTCTTTAGGAGAAAGTTACGAAATTACCAAAAATGCAGAAGTTCTGAAAAAAATGAGCTTTGGTTTAGCCAATTTAATAGGTGAGGTCATTCAGCAATCTTCTCCATTGTAATGAAATAAGAGATTGCGTAGAAGTGCGTTATTGAAACCCTTTTAAAAGGCATGATTATGAAAGATTGTCATTTGCAAGGTAAGTGGAAAGTTATTGGATGTCAATTAAACACAGTTTGGCTTCCTACACCTATTTTCCAACATTTTATTTATAGTTTTCCTGATAACAATCACTTTGGTCTCGACTGGGGTGATTTGACATTCCCTAAGTATGCGGGAGGATTCCCTAAAAGCGATAAAGGAAAGATCTCTATTAGCACAGACACAACTCCTCATACTATCGATTTGGTGCCAGATTCGGGACCATTTGCTGGACAGACATTTAAAGGAATTTTCGAGCTCGATCACGATATCTTAAAGGCAAACTTTGCTTTTCCAGGCAATGAGAGACCTCGCGAATTTAAGGCCGAAAATGGGCAAGTGTACGAAATTTGGCAAAGATTATCTTAAACTATTTCGGATCAAAAGACTGATTTCTTTATTTTAAAAATGAGTCAATTTTTTCTCAGCGATCTCGACATATATTTAATTGCCTCCTTGTAGATTTGACTTAGATAAAAATCTTCGCCCGGAGATTTTTGCAAAGACCGCCATTCATAACCTTGATGATCATGATCCAATTGCGGAATTTGATCTGCATCTTTAATGACTAAAATGGCAATATTGATGGTATGGGTTGGAGAGTTCCACTTAGAGTCTGGAAAAATAGTCGAATAAGTGTTCAATTGAGCAACGGGCGAAACTCTCAATTGAACTTCATCCCAACATTTTCTTTTAGCAGCTTCAAAAAACGATTCTCCCTTATAAAGCCTTCTTCCTGGATACCACCATGTATTTTTGGCAGGAGAATTCTTGCGATAGACTAACAAATAAGCCTCTTGCTGCGGATCATATACAAAAATATCTATGGCATACGATCGGTAATAGGCTGACAGCTTCTTTGTAAAATGCAGCATCAACAAATCCTGTCACAGTAGCAGCTGAGTCGTAACAAATATGACGATCACTTTTTTCTGCATAAAGAAAACTAAATAGAAATACACATGCTAAAATACTTATCGCTTTCATAGAATTTTCCTCGATTAATTGTTTGCTGTAAGAATCTGTTCAGTAACTTCTTGCTTTATTGGCAAAAAATAAGAAAGGTTAATTAATGATCATTGTCTAGCGTAATAATAGCATCATAATCTAATCGTTAACTTTGGCTTTTGGCTTGCCAATTGATTGATTTGTTGAGCGCTAATTTGCTTGCATTCGAATAGAAGGAAAGATTTCAAAGCAGATAAGATTTTCAGAGACTGAAGCCCTTGATCGGTGATTTTATTGCATTTACTTAATTCTAAAGATTGTAAAGCCGACAAGATTTGCAGGTATTGAAGCCCTTGGTCAGTAATGTGAGAGCATTCTTTTAAATTTAAATTTTGCAAAGCAGTCAAGGCTTGCAGATGTTGAAGTCCTTGGTCGGTAATGTATTTCGATTGGATCAATAATTCCTGCAAATTTGGACAGCACTTAGAGATAGTTTTGAGATCTTGATCATGGAGTGTTGAAAAGTTTGAAAGGTCTAGCTCTCTCACTTGTCTGTCATGTTGTGCAAGATAGGCCAAAAGATCCGTTTGATCGTTCGATGTTAAAATATCTTTTAGGGCTGATTGTAAAATGGGCTGTGGAATAGAATTCGATTTGTTATAAAAAAATGAACAGCACTACTTGACCATGTAGCAAGCAGCCAAGAATGTAAAAGCAACAGAAGCAATGAAAGCTATTTTTTTTTGCTGAACAGTCAAGAAATGGGTTTCCAAAACAGGTAGAAAAAAAGACGGATAAAAAGAAGAGAAACGGATATTCATCTTAATCTTGATCCTTAAAAAATAATGATGAGTGAATGGGTTAATAAAAAATAAATTCCCATTAATGGCGTTAGCCGCAACTATTCTGCTTGTGGCTAACGCCTATTGTTTTGGATAATGCTTAAAAAGTAACTCTTGGTCGAACCTAGAGCTTTATTATACGATTAGTTAGTCCATGCGAATCGTTAGCGAAGGCCTTTGGTTTGCTAATCGATTGATTTGTTGAGGACTAAGCTGACTGCATTCCACTAAAATTAAAAGATTCAAAGCTGGCAATGCTTCAAGATACTTAATTCCTTGATTGGTAATTTGATCACATCCCCATAAATGTAAAGATTGCAAAGAGGTCAAGACTTGAAGATGTTGAAGTCCTTGATCAGAGATCTTATGGCACCAGTTTAAGTTTAACGATTGCAAAGTTTTCAACGCATGTAAAGATTGAAGTCCTTGATCAGTGATCTTATCGCACCAGTTTAAGTTTAACAATTGCAGGCTAGTTAATGTTTGTAGATAGTGAAGTCCCTGGTCGGTCACCTGGTTGCATACTTCTAAGTTTAACGATTGCAAATTTTTCAAAGCTTGCAAGTACTGAATCCCTTGATCGGTAATCAGAGAGCAAGAAGTTAAGTTCAACGATTGCAAAGCGGTCAGGGATTTTAAATATTCAAGTCCATTGTCAGTTATCTGCTTGCATTTACTTAAGCTTAACGATTGCAAAGCAGTCAAGGTTTGCAAGTGTTTAAGTCCTTGATCGGTCATTTGCTTGCATCCACTTAAATCTAAAACTTGCAAAGCTGTTAATGTTCGCAGATAGTAAAGCCCCTGGTCGGTTATTTGCTTGCATTTAGTTAAATTTAAAGATTGCAAGGCTTTTAAGGATTGTAAATGTTGAAGCCCTTGACTGGTTATTTGCTTGCATTGACTTAAGTCTAAAGATTGCAAAGTCGTTAATGCTCGCAGATAGTAAAGCCCCTGGTCGGTCATATGGTCGCATAATTCTAAGTTTAAAATTTGCAAAGTTGTCAGAGCTTGCAAATATTCAATCCCTTGGTCTGTGATGTTGCGGCATCCACTTAAATTTAAAGATTGCAAAGCAGTCAAGTTTTGCAGATATTGAATGCCTTGGTCAGTTACCTCGTCACAACAACTTAAGTTTAAAGATCGCAAAGCAGTAAAATTTTGTAAATGTAGAAGACCCTGGTCGGTCACTTTGTCGCATAATTCTAAGTTTAAAAATTGTAAACCAGTCAAATTTTGCAGATGTTGAATCCCTTGGTCTGTAACCTGGTTACACCAATGTAAATTTAACGATTGTAAAGTGGTCAAGGCTTTCAAATATTCAAATCCTTGGTCGGTAATTTGCGTACACCAACTTAAATTTAATGAGTGCAAAGCAATTAAGGATTGTAGATGTTGAAGTCCTTGATCGCTAATATTCGTGCATCCACTTAAATCTAAAGATTGCAAAACTTTCAGAGTTTGCAAATGTTGAAGCCCTTGGTCAGAGATGTGTTTTGATGAAACCGTTAATTTTTGCAAGATGGGGCAGAGTTCAATAATGGTTTTGAAATCATGATCATGAAGTGTTGAAAAGGCTGAAAGATCTAGTTCTTTGACTTGCCTGCCATGTAGCTCAAGATAAGCCAAAAGGCTATTTTGATTGCCTGATTGTAAAATGTTTTTTAGATTCAGTTGTGAAATGGGTTTTGAAACAGGTTTTAAAATATCTTTTAAAAGGGGAGAGGAAGGGGGAGATGGAATAAGATGCGGTTTGAAATTGAAAAATGAGTGGCGCCACCTGACCATATAGTAAGCAGCCAAGAAAGCTAAACTTGTAAAAGCAACGAAGGCAATTTTTTTTTGCTGAGCTGTCATGAGAGGATTGTTCAAAATAGGTACGTGAAAGTAAGGGTAAAAAGAAGGGAAACGAGTATTCATTTTGTTTTTGATCCTTAAAATTGATGAGTTAATTATTACTTAAAAAACAAATTTAATTTTTTTTGATTAAATATTTTTACTCAATGGTTTTTTATTGGTCTGTTAATTTGTTTTTGCTTTGTTTTGTAATGTAGGAAAACTTAATGTTGTATGTGTAGAGAATGCTTTAAAATTTTTGATATTTGCTATGGGATGTGATAAAATGAGATAAAATTTAAAGTTTTTTATATTTAAAAACAATTCATTGATTAAAAGATGATTGTTTGAGAGAGTTTTTCAATAAATTGTTAGTATGAAAGCATGTTAAATCACTTCTCTTGGCTTGAATTAGAAAAATGGTTAAATGAAAAGACTTTGATCAGATATGAGCTTTGTTGAGCACGGTAATGGCATCACACTTTAATCGCTAAACCAGGTTTTTGGCTTGCCAATTGATGGATTTGTTGAGCGCTAATTTGCTTACATTCCAGTAAAACTAAAGATTGTAGAACTGGCAATGCTTCAAGATACTTAATCCCTTGATCGGTAATCTGATTGCATAACCTTAAGTTTAAGGATTGTAAATCGGTTAAGGTTTGCAGATAACGGAGCCCCTGGTTGGTCATCTTGTCGCACCAACTTAAGTTTAAAAATTGCAAAGCCGTTAAGGCTTGCAAATAGCGAAGCCCATGGCCGGTCATGTGGTAGCATCCGTTTAATTTTAAAGATTGCAAGGCGGTCAAATGTTGTAGATGTTGTAGTCCTTGGTCGGTGAGGTGATCTGATTTGATTGTTAATTTCTGCAGATTTGGACAATATCCAACGGTGGTTTTGAGATCTTGATTATTGAATGTTGAAAATTCTGAGAGGTTCAGCTCACTAATTTGCTTGCCATGCTGTATAAAATAATTAAAAAGGAGCGTTTGATTGCCTGATTGTAAAATGTGCTGCGGAACTGCTCGTGGAGCAATAGGATGCGGCTTGACAAAAAATGAGTAGCACCACTTCGCTATGTAGCAAGCAGCTAAAAAGGCAAAAGCTACAGAAGCAATGACAAATTTTTTTTTGTTGAGCCGTCAAAATGTTGCTTTTCAAAACAGGCAAATCAATAGATGGGTAAAAAGAAGGGAAGCGTATATTCATATTGTTTTTGTGATTTAAAATTTTAATTTACATAACAAAAAATATTTTTTTATTCAGTAAAATTTATTTGTTTTTAATTTTATGTGTTGTTTATTTATTTTAATCAACTATGTTGATGGATTGTAATTATTTAAGATGTGTTTTAAGAAACATTAATAAAAAATCGTATCGGGCAAAAGAGAACAGACTTGGAGATGTGTTTAGACATGAATTGCTATTTAAATGGTGCTAGCCGTAGCTATTGCGCTTGCGGCTAACGTCTGCTGCTGTTAGATAAAATAGCTAAAGTAATCTTGAACAGCTCTTAAAGCTTTATACGATTAATTCTTGTGAATCACTAGCTTAGGTTTTTGACTTGCTAATTGTTTGATTTGCTGAGAGCTAATCTGAGTGCCTATTAACGATAAATCTTTCAAAGCTGGCAATCCTTCAAGATGCTGAATTCCTTGATCGGTAATCTTGTCGCATCCACTTAAATCTAAAGATTGCAAAGCAGTCAAGGTTTTCAAATATTCAAGTCCTACATCTTTAATCTGTCTACATCTATTTAAATATAAAGTTTTCAAGGTTTTCAAGGCTTGTAGATGTTGAAGCCCTTGATCTGTAATCTTGTGGCATTCCATTAATTGTAAAGATTGCAAATTTGTCAAGTTTTGTAAATATTGAAGGCTTTGATCAGTAATTTTATCGCACCAACTTAAGTTTAAATCTTGCAAAGAGGTCAAGGTTTGCAAGTGTTTCAGCCCTTGGTCTGAAATCTGATTGCAACAATATAAGTTCAAATTTTGCAAAGCTTTCAAGGCTTGCAAATGTTGAAGCCCTTGGTCGGTAATTTTATAGCATACACTTAAGTCTAATGAATGCAATGCTATCAAGTTTTGTAAATATTGAAGCCCTTGGTCGGTAATCAGATCGCAATAACTGAAGTTTAAAAATTGCAAAGCTTTCAAGGCTTGTAAATATTGAAGCCCTTGGTCAGTAATCAGATGGCAATAACTGAAGTTTAAAGATTGCAAAGCTTTCAAGGCTTGTAAATATTGAAGCCCTTGATCTGTAATTTGATGGCATTGTTGTAAATTTAAATCTTGCAAATTTGACAACGCCTGCAGGTGTTTAAGCCCTTGGTCGGTGATCTGCTTGCATTCTCTTAAATTTAAAGACCGCAAAGTGGTCAAGACTTGCAAATTTTGCAGTCCCTGATCAGTTATCTTATCACATGCAATTAAGTTTAAAGATTCCAAAGCTTTCAAGGCTTGCAGATGTAGAAGCCCTTGGTCGGTCATGTATTGTGATTGGATTAATAATTTTTGTAAATTTGGACAGTGCTTAATGATCACTTCAAGATCAAGATCATGGAGTGTTGAAAATGCAGAAAGATCTAGTTCCGTGACTTGCCGGCCATGTTGTGCAAGATAGGGAAGAAGTAACGCTTGATAGCCTGATTGTAGAATGTCTTTTGGAACAGATTGTAGCTTGAAAGACAATCGGGGATAGCACCACTTCACCATATAACAAGCGGCTAGAAAAGCAAAAGCAGCAGAGGCAATGAGAGTAATCTTTTTTTGCTGAGCCGTTAAGAGATTATTTTTCAAAATAGGCAAATGAAAGGAGGTGTAAAAAGAAGGAAAACGAATATTCATTTTATTTTTGATCCTTAAGGTTTTTAATTATCGAATAAAAGTAATTAACTGCTATTTAAATGGTATGAGCCCCAGCTATTGTAGAGGGCTAACGCTTAGCATTTGCTTTTCTAATAGTATTAATGATTGCTAGGCTGTAAAATGCGTCCAGCAAATAAAATCATTCCCGTTGTCTTATCGGCGACAAAAAATAAGAAAGGGCGGTTGACGATGATTGTCTTAGGAATTTTCAAACATGATTTTATTCCAATGACAATTCCTGTTGCAGCAGATCCTGTTCCACCTTGTTCATCTACTTCAAACACAGCTTGATGCACAACGTCAGTAATCATGACATGATCTTCTTGCTGAGTAAGATTAAATTCTGCTTGATGAGAAAAAGGACGTTGTAGTCCCATTTCTTGAAGAGCTTTCTTGGCATTAAAATTAGAAGACACTTTGAATTTGGGTAAACTTAAATTGATATAAGCAGGTGTTGTGCTTGTAATCCAATGATCAAGTTTGCGAGTCGTCAATTGTTTCTCTAATTCTGAAAGAGGGAATCCAGATCTTGGTAAAACAACAAAAAATGATAAGGCTTGTTGATGAGAGCCGGATTGTTTAAACGGCAATTCAATAATCGTTGCATTGGCTTCTTGTAAAATTGGAAAATTTCCTATTCCCTGCATGTAAGAAGCCATAGATTGATGATTTTCGATGCCATAAAAAAGAGCTTCATAAGTCATCTCGGGGGAAAAAGGGTATGCCCAAGGAGCATGCATATAAAGAGTATTGACTAAAACGACTTGCGTGAATTTATCAATCGAGCCTTTTGGAAGAAGTTCTTGAATTTGATGTTGCGTATTTTCTTCAACCCAAGCATTAATGGCTTCGCGTTCTCCCTCAGGAAGCAAATGAAAATTTGATTGATATAACTCTGACTGGTAATAATGATTCAGAATCTCTTTGATAGAAGAGCGAAAAGGGATTTTAGATGAAAGCCAAGCACTATTTGTTAGATTGAGTTGAATGGATTCCTTTGGATCATCTGTAGTGGGATTAAGCGTCGCAAGAATTTTCTCTACACCTAGCAGTCGAATGCTTTCCTCTGACGGCAAAATCGCTTTTTCTAAAATCTCTTCTTGTGTCGCTCCTGACGCTAATTCAGCTGTCATCGCCAATCCAACCTGCAAACTAATAGGAGAAAAGACGAGGTTAGGCTCGCTATTTGTCAAATAAGGATAAAAAGTTGTCGTAAAATGCTTGTTTCCTTGGCTCCAAATTTGACAAGAATCAATAGTGCTTGATACTTCAGATGAGCACAATAGAGGTTGAATAGCAAGAGAGCTAGTCAATGTATAAGCTAGTGATAAATGACGTAGCCAATTCATAAATTCCTCATTAATTAAAATAAATAGTTGGATTATTTTTTAACTAGTTTTTATTAGATTATTTATTAAAAGCTATAAAATTACAATAAAATATCGGTGGTGGAAAATAAATTTTTAATAAAAAGCAATTCGAATTGCTGTGAAATAGCAAGATCACGGATAATGTGATTATTCTCCAAAAAACAAAGAGAGTATTAAAATGAAATCGTTAAAAATATTAGCTATTATTTCTTCTATTCTTTTAACAAGTTTTTCTTTCGCAGAAGAAGAAACAAAATCAGTAGAGTCTGCTACAGATAAGACTGAGATTAAAGAGATTCGAGTGGAAGAGCTGAATTTTGAAAAGCTGACTCAAGAATCCAAGATTGGTGCTTTGGCAGAGCATGTGAAAGATGATAAAGTATCAATTGAATCTTTTCTAGAAGCGATGAGAGCGCAGGTGATTTTGCATCCTTATGCCGAAACACTAGCGTATGTTAATGGACAACTTTGCCATGTGGGAAATTATCCTCAATCTGTCATTTATACTGTTCTGGAAGGACCTTATTATGGCTTACAAACAACAATGACTTATAGTGGAATTGTCCTCTATACCAATCAATCTTATGTCTTAGAATATACTCCTTATGGAGTGGTCTTGCATCACTACTATTCAGATTCTGAAGTCGTCACCGGTTCTAATCAACTCATCATCTTTTATTAAATTTCTAGAATAGCAAACCTTTTAAGATAGCTTGTGAATTTGATGTGCAGCAATGCGGCACATCAAATTCATCGTGATTATTCCTTAGCAAAACGGCCAAATTTTGGTTGGACTAAGGAAATTAAGTCTTTAGATTTCATAATAATCGATTCCGTTTGCACGCCGCAGCTAAAAGCAGAACATTCATGCAAAGGAATTCTTTCATCAAAGAAAGTCTCCAAATTAAGAAGTTGGCCAAAAGGAGGAACGCCTCCTGTGGTTATTCCAAAGCGTTCTTTGATAATTTCAGGATCTTCAAATTCACACTTTTCACCAACCATTTCAGCGACAACTTTCATGTCTAGTTTTAAGTGAGAAGGGATATTGACTTGGTAGTTTTTCTTCGTGTTTTTTCCACGCAAGATGATGGATTTCACACCTTCCTCTAGAAGAACCCCTCCAGTTTTAGCTGCATCTTTTGAATGAGCAGCAGCTTCGTGTACAATATGTTGGAATTCCATCTGATGGTGTTTAATGAGGCGGAGAATTTCATTGCGAATATTTTCGCATCCAAAAAAGACTTTGGCTTTAATTTTATTACCTGCGATGCGTTTAGGATCGGAAGGAAACAAGGAAGCTTCTCGAATATTCTTTAAGCCTAAAATTGTCATCGTTAATCGCTCAAGTCCCATTCCAAATCCGCCATGCGAAGGCATGCCGTATTTAAAGATGCTGAGATAATCGGTAAAATTAGAAGGATCCATTCCTTTGGATTTAATTCCTTCTATCATGGAAAGGTGAGTGTGGCGTCGCTGTCCTCCAGAAGTGATTTCTGTTCCGTTGCAAAGTAAGTCAAAGGTGTTGCTTAAGGTAGGTTGATCATCTTTAGGATAAGCATAAAAAGGACGTTTGCTTGTCAGCCAATCTATAATGAAAATAAAATCTGTCCCGAATTTTTCTGAAGCGTAACGACAAAGTTCTTTTTCTGCAGCAGGACTTAAATCTGGCTCATGACGCTCGTCTATGCCTGTGCGTTTAAAATAGATGTCTTGTGCTTCTGCAAACGTAATACGAGGAAAAGGAACATCTAGAGGTGCTTTAATAAGATTGCCGCCGAGCGTTTTAATTTCTGCTGCACAATGGGTATGAAGGTAATTTACCATAAATTTTAAACAGCCTTCTTGAATATCTAAAATTTCATGCCAATGCTCAAAAAAACCCATTTCAAATTCAAATTGCTTCCCTTCTGAAAGATGTCGTGTGGTATGAGAGTTTTCAGCGCGGAAAAAAGGCATCAAAGCAAAGACTCGCTCATTGACACCGACCATGATTTGTTTGTACAGCTGGCTACTTTGCGCTAAAGTAGCAGGATAACCAAAATAATCCACATTGAAAAATTCTGATCCTCCTTCGGACGAAGCCCCTAAAATATTGGGGGCAAAATATTCAACGGCCTTCACTTGATCATGCATATAAAGACGAAAAGCATGAACAAGCTCAGCTTGAATCTTAAAAACTGCTTGAATTTGTCGATTGCGAAGAGCAATGGGACGATGGTCGAGAATAAATTCAAGATCAGAAGGGATTTCAGGTTTATAATATTCGACAAGAGGCGCTTCTTGAATCGGAACCTCGATCGTAATAGTGGGCTTAACAATTTCGACTCCTAATTCGGCATGGGAAGACTTTACAGCAGTTCCTTGTACTCGTAGAATAGATCCAGGCTGCAATGCTGCAACTTTTCGATATTCCTCTTTGTCTTCAATAACGATTTGAGAAAATCCAGTTCGATCACGTAAAATCAAAAAATTTAATTTTCCAAAAGGGCGAACATTGTTTAACCAGCCACGCAATTCAACTGGTTGATCGAGATGTTTCAATAGTTCAGATGATAGAACTCTATTCATAAGTTTCCTTAATTAAGTCTGAAAGTTGGGAGTAAGAAAGAATAGATGTCTTGCTATTTTTTTGCTATGAATAAGGACTGGCGATTCACTAGACCTATTGAACAATTTTTATGAGCATTCTTTAGCTTTAGTTTCGCGTGATTTTGCAGACGCTGATAAAAATCCACTGCAAAAACGTCCTTCTAAGACCTCTCCCGATGGTAACTTTCTGATTCCATTACCATGTAACTTGCCTTTATAAAAAAAGCCTTCTTCAATTTTTCCACTAGGATGGGTGATTGTCCCCTCACCAGTCAAACAGTCTTTGAAAAAACCAATAGCAACTTTTCCATCATATAATGTCTTGGTAATAGGATCGGCAATTTTGCCATTTTTAAACTTAGCTTTATATGTTTTATTCGCAAAGGAAACAGTGGCTTCGCCTTCTAATTTTCCATGTAGAAATTTTCCTGATCGCTTGACATTGTTAAAATCAATAATTTCTGTTGGAGATAAAATCTCTCCTCGTTTACTCATTTCTTTACAATGACAATAAGCCAATTTCCACCCATTAAAAGTTTGGAAAAATTGATCAGCAATTGAAGGCTTAACAAATTTGAGAATTCTCTTTTTCCAAATGTAATCTTCATTTGTAATTTCTAAAAATTCTTTACAAACTAAAGTAATCGTTAATAACAACTCTTTATCGGATAAGTTAGAAAAAATTTCATCTCTTATGATTTCTTTAGGAATTTTGTAAATTAAAATTTGTTGTGAGTTATTTGTGTAAATCATAAATAATTTTAATTGATTGTTGTGTTTTTGTTATATTATTAATATTGTGATTTTTAATCAAATATTTAATTTTTTTTAATTATTGTTGGGATTTGTTGATTGTTAGACTTTTGAAATTGTCAATTGCAAACAAAAACTAGGAAAAAAGAAAGAGACATTCGCTAAGGCTTTGCAATAATCTAGCTTTGCCACTTTAAGATGTATCGAGCAGCTTTAGCTCAATTGATTTCTTGTTTTAGATAATCCATACTGGCTTTTCATTTTTTATAGGGGGATGTCGTTGAATTTCTATGGTTTATCTCAGATTTAATTTAAAAATAATTCAATGAAGATTTGAATTGTAAGTGTTGATTTTTAATTGGCTTTTAAATAAATTTGATCGATTTTATAAAATACAATGGGTTTAATGTGAATAATATCGTCAATTTCTTGTCTCCTTATACTCCACCTCTTGTCAGAGAAAGAATCTTATCACCGCTGACTCATGTGCAAAAGAAAGTTCTTTTCATAGCCTCTATGGCATTTGGTTTTTTAGCAGCCTGTTATGTCATCAGTCGCTTATGCTTTAAAGCTCAATTACTCAAAGCAACACTAAAAGATGCAAAAGAGATCAAGAAATTGCCAAGAGGTATTGAGGAACTTGATTTGACAGAATGCGAAAATTTAACTGACGCGATGATCCAAACTTTGCCAAAAGACCTCAAGAGGCTTCATCTAGCAGGAGGCGTTAAGTTCACTGATGCAGCAATCAAGAATTTACCAAGAGATCTGGAGGAACTTGATCTCTCATGGTGTTATTATCTAACCAATGCAGGAGTGAAGGATTTGCCGCCAGGTTTGAAAAAACTTAATCTATCAAACAATAAAAACTTAACCGATACAGCGATTAAGGATTTGCCAAGAAATCTGAAAGAACTTGATCTATCAAGCTGCAAAAATTTAACTGATGCAGCAATCAAAGATTTGCCGCCAGGCTTGAAAAAACTTGATCTCCTAGAGTGCGAGAATCTAACCGATGCAGCGATTAAGGGTTTGCCACGAGATCTTGAAGAACTTGATCTCACGAAGTGCGAGGATCTAACCGATGCAGCGATCAAGGATTTACCACGAGGCTTGAAAAAACTTTATTTACCGTGGTGCTTTAAGTTAACAGATGCAGCAATCAAAGACTTGCCAGAGCGTCTAGAAGTCCTTAACCTAGCATGTTGCAGGAATTTAACTGATGCAGTGATCAAACGTTTACCACAAAGTTTAAAAAAACTTAATCTTACATGGTGCAGGAATTTAACCGATGCAGCGATCAAGGATTTGCCAAGAAATCTTGAAGAACTTCAACTAGCAGGTTGTGAGAATTTAACCGATGCAGCGGTCAAGGATTTGCCGCCAAGCTTGAAAAAGCTCGATCTAACAGGATGCAAGAACTTAACTGATGGAGTAATCAAATACTTACCACAAAGTTTAAAAACGCTTGATCTATCCTGGTGCGAAAAATTAACCACTGCAGCGATGAAGGATTTGCCAAGAAGTCTTGAAGATCTTTGTCTACAAGGGTTAGAGAATTTATTTGATGCAGCGATCAAGGATTTACCGCCAGGTTTGAAAAAGCTTGATTTAGCAGGATGCAAAAATTTAACTGATGCAGCGTTCAAAAATTTGTCAAAAGGTCTTAGAGAACTTAATTTAACAGATTGTGCTAAATTAACCGATGCAGCGATCAAGGATTTACCGCCAGGTTTGAAAAAGCTTGATTTAGCAGGATGCAAGAATTTAACCGATGCCGCACTTAAAAATCTGCCAAAAGATCTTGAAGAATTGTGTTTAAAACAGTGTGCTAAATTAACCCATGCAGCGTTTAAAAATTTGCGGCGAGGACTTAAGGTCACAAGGTAACGCTGTGTTGCGAATTTAATGATTTAAATCAAGTCAGCCTCTAGAGCTAACCCTCAATTAAGTTAGGCATATCAATACCATCACTCATGCTAAGTAAGAAGCTTTATATCATGTTTTCAGCATCGTTAAAGCTTCTATTAACGCATTTCCTATCTCAAATCTTGTTGAGGCTTTTAGTCCTGATAACGTAAATAATAGAACTTAAGTTTAATTGATGTTGATTTTTAATTATTTATTAAATGATCAAAGGGATCAAGAGGCAGCCCCAAGATCTTGAACTTGATTTATTAGGTTATGATAATTTAACAGATGCAGCAGTTAAGGCTTTGTCGCAAGCTCTGAAGAAGCTTAATCTAGCAGGCTGTAAGAATTTAACCAATGCAGCGATCAAAAATTTGCCACAAGGTCTAGAAAAGCTTTCTTTGGGGTGGTGTAAGAATTTAACCGATGCAGCGATCAAAGACTTGCCAAGAGATTTTAAAGAAGTTAGTTTAAAATCATGCGAGATAACCGATGCAGCGCTCAAAGATTTACCACCATGCTTGCAAAAGATTAAGTCACTAGGATGCTTTAAATTAACAAATACAGCGCTCAAAGCATTGTCGTCAGGTCTTACTGTCATTCGTGGGTCTTAAATACAATTTAAATGAGTGTATAAATGGCAATCAGCACGGGAAAATTTTGCTTGATTTGAAAAGAGATTCAAACAAGCAAAAAAACTCAAAACTCAAATTTATAAGAGTTTCCAAAATATTAAAATTTCTAAAAGATAAAGAGCTAATACCAATCCTGTTCCTAGAAGAGTTGTTCTTTGCTGAGAATTGCCTTTAGTATTGACCCACCAACCTAAGAAATAAAGAGCGATCGGCATAAGAGGCCAGGCAATTAAGGTCACGCTGATCGCGTTCCCAATAAAAGTAGCAAGAGAAGAATTAAGATTTGCAATCAAGGGAGATAAATATTTCATTTCTAACATGACGACGGGAAACAGAACTAATAAAACCAACATTGTTTGCTTCCAGGCTGAAGGAACTTTGCCATTTTGTGTAACTGATGCAAACCAGCCTCCATAAGGAGAAATGACTCGATGATTTTCAATCGAATCAATAAAAGGTTTAGATTCTTGCAAGATAGCTGCTCGCTCTGGAGAAGAAAGCCAGTGATCGAGGTTTTCTTGTGTATCAAATTGTAACAAGGTAATCCAATTTCTTCCTTGCTCTGCACTCGGTGATTGGACATAAACCCCTCTAAATCCAGGAAATGAGGCTTCGACTTTGTGTATTTTTGAGATCCATTCATGATAGACATTTTCTTTGCCTGGAGAGACTTGGGTAACAAAAACTTCTGTAACATGGTTTTGTGAATTAGAAATTTCCGATACACTTTCCTGTATAGATTCTGTCTCATTTTGACTTAAGAGAGGCTGAAGTTCTCGTACAAGATCCTTGCGTTCTGTAGAGGTGCGCCAAGCAGACAAATTTTCGAAATTATTGAATCGTTGTACGATAGTCCAAACATGAGCAAGGTCAGTTGATCGAATTTCTAGACTGACAAATCCTGGAAAGTTGACAATCGTTCCATGGAGTTTTTCTTGCCAATTTGAAAATTCAATTACAGTTTCCGGTTGTAGATGGATTTTGATTGTCAAAAGAGTGGCTTTTTCAGGAACTCTAAGCATAAAAATCTCTTATACAATTTTAATAATAGATAAAAAGAAAGGAAGCTTATGATTAAACATAGCATGCTGCCTTTCCATTCATCTAGACCAAATTTAGTAACGAGCACGGTCGGGCATGCTGGCAAATTCTTTCCAAATTTCGACAGCTTCTGGACGCATTTTTTCTGAAAATTTAATTTGACGATCTTGAGGATCTTTGCGAAGCTCATCCAGAATACCGATATCTTGGAAATCGCCGTATTTGAGTGCATCCTCAGTCGTTGCACCATAAAAAATATGATCTAGGTGTGCCCAATAAGCTGTTGCTAGGCACATAGGGCAGCATTCCGCACTTGTATACATAACACAGCCTTGTAAATGAGGGGTGCCTAATTTTTTACAAGCCTCTCTAATCGCTTGCATCTCTGCATGCCAAGTAGGATCATTGTGTCTAATAACTTGGTTGTAACCTTCTGCAATAATTTTGCCGTCTTTCACAATCACAGCACCAAATACTCCGCCACTTTTCTCAATGATGGAAGCTCGTTTGCTAAGCTCAATGGCTCTTTTCATAAATTCTGGATTGAATTCTTTTTCAAAATCTCTTGCTTGTTTTTTCTGATCTTGAGCATGGTTTTTAACATGACCTTTCGTCATATTCAATTCTCCTTATTAAAAATAAAATTTGATAACGAGTTAAAAAAACAGTTATTTGATTTCAATTGAATTAGAACAAAGGCCTTGCAATCTTGTCAATCATTAGAGCAATTTGTAAGTTAGAAAAAGAATAAGAATAGTGAATGGTTTTTTTTGTTTAAATTTTATCTAATTAATGATTGTTTTGTTGATTTTATTTATGATTAAAATTGCTTTATTTTCTATAAGTTGATTTTTATAAAAATTAGTCAAGGTACAATTATGACATTGCCATCTGATAAAATCATTTTACCAGATTCTGATGAGAAATTGCTGGCTCTTTGCGATATCGAAACTTTTCGTGCTAGTGGAAGTGGTGGGCAACATGTAAATACGACAGATAGTGCGGTTAGGTTGACTTATCGACCCTGTGGTATTGTTGTCGCGTGCCAAAAAGAACGCAGCCAATATCTCAATAAGATGATTTGTCTTCAAAAACTTCGCGAAAAAGTGGCTCGTCTTAATTATCGTCCGCTTAAACGCGTTGCAACTCGGATGTCACGAAGTAAAAAAGAAGAAAATCTTAATAAAAAAAGTAAGCATGGAGAGAAAAAGAGATTACGCCGAAAAATTAACCTGGATGAGTAAACTATTCATCATCAATCTTGCCTTTAAACATTTGAGCTATGATAAAAAAATTCTCTTTTTAATCTTTAAAATTGACTGAGAAGTTCATTGCATTTTTGCAAATCTTTTAAATTCATGAAGAACTCGGTTGAAAATTTACCGTAAACCAAGATAATTATAAATCGGCTTTTATTTCTCTTAATAGGTCTAGAAGGTGTTTTTTTTACAATTTTTGTTTTTTCTTGTAGTGGGAAAAAACAAGATAACATACACTCCTTAGATCTCACCTTTAATCTGGGGGCATCTATGGAAAATCGCTCTTTCTTGACTTTTGCTGGACTGACTTTATTAGCCATTTCAATCATTGGTTCTACGTTTCTCGTTACCAAGACGATGAGGCAAATTAAATTTGGGCAAGGTACGATTTATGTAAAAGGTTGTGCTGAAAAAGAAATTCAATCCGACTTTGTGATTTGGCGTGGAACAATTAATACAATGGCATCAACCCAAATTGAAGCTTATGAAAAACTTGAGAAAAATCTCAACCAACTCCGTCAATATTTGTTGAGCCAAGGAATTAATGCAGAACAGGTAGAGTATTCATCTATTAGCACGAGTATCATTTACGGGCGAAATGATCAAGGGCATACGACGAATAAAATAGAAGCTTATGAATTGAATCAAAGCTTTTCGATTGCTTCTTCTGATATTACAAGGGTTGCAAAGATTGCGCGAGATATCACGAGCTTGATTAAAGAGGGGGTTTCCATCAATTCTTATTCTCCCCAATTTTTGTATTTAAAACTAGATGAATTAAAAATCAGCATGTTGGGAGAAGCTGCCAAAGACGCGAGATCTCGTGCAGAGGAATTAGTATCTAAAAGCGGATCGCAAGTCGGTTCTCTTCGTTCAGCCCAGCAAGGGGTGTTTCAAATTACACCTGTTTTTTCTTCTTCAGTGTCTGACTATGGCGAATTTGACACAAGCAGTGTAGGGAAAAAGATTAAAGCTGTCGTCACGATGGAGTATGCAATTGATTAGTGAAAAAGCAATTTTTGAGGCTTTTCTTTAAGAAAATGCATCTTCTACAGTCGAAATTAAATGAAATAGATCTAAAGGTTTGTTGAGATAGCCTTTGATGGAAAGTCTTTGGTCTATTTCAGTTGTATTCATGACGCCAGCTGACATCAAGATAATGGGAATATTTTTAATCTTGGAATTTTTTTCTTTTAACGCTGCAAATTCTTCTCCACTCATATCTGGCAGCATTAAATCTAAAAGAATTAAGTCCGGTAATGGAGTAGTTGAAAAAAGAACGCCCAAAGCTTCTTTACCACTAAGAGCTGTTAAAACTTCATATCCTTTTGATTCAAAAATGCGTTTGAGCAGTTGCTGCAGATCTTCACTATCATCAATGATTAAAAGACGTCTGGAAGAAGAAAACATTGTTTTTTCCTGTTATTGATGATTCATGTGAGGATGGATTGGCAGCTCAATAATAAAAATTGAACCTTTGCCAGGTTCACTCTCAACGTTAATTTTACCTTGATGGGCTTCAATGATTCCTTTTGTAATATAAAGGCCTAATCCTAACCCGCTAGGCGAAACGATGGCTTGCTCAAAACGTTCAAAAATTTTCTTTTGGTCTTTTTTTGCTATTCCCGGCCCAAAATCTTGGACGCTAAAAATCGCTGTATTTTCATCCTTTTTTTTAACAACAATATAAATGAAACTTTCGGGTGCATGCTTGATTACGTTAGATAGTAAGTTAACAATGACTTGTTCAATACGATTTCGATCGCAGTAAACCATGATTGTTAAATCTAAATCTAACTCTACACTTGGGCATTTGGCTGCCACAAGATGCGGTCGATAATAATCAACGATTTCTTTTACAAGAGAAGATAAATTAATTTTCTCTAATTTTAAAGCAAAATTGCCAGTACGAATTCTTGAAACATCAAGCAATTCATTCACTAAATTTGTCAAAGAATTCACCCATTTTAAACAGTCATCAAAAATTTTAAGCAATTCTGCAGATGATAACATAAATAGTTCTGATTTTAATTCCTCTTTTGCGAGTTGAAGTTGTAGTTTTAAAGTGGTTAAAGGTGTTTTTAATTCGTGAGCGGCAATAGACAAAAATTCATCTCTCGTTTTTAACGCTTTTTCTGCTTCCGACATTTTTTGATGTTCGGTTAAATCGCGTGTGACTTTTGAAAATCCGGTAAAATGTCCTTGTTCATCTCTAATAGCATTAATGAGAACATGTGCCCAAAATTTCGTTCCATCCTTTTTGACTCTCCATCCTATATCCTCAAACCTTCCTTTTTCAGCTGCAATTTTAAGTCCCAAAGCGGGTCTGCCTGCCTGGATATCTTCTTTGGTATAAAAGCAAGAAAAATGCTCTCCAATAATTTCTTCTGCTTTATATCCTTTAATTCTTTCTGCTCCAATATTCCAACTGACAACTCTTCCTTTGGGATCAAGCATAAAAATAGCATAATCGAGAATACTATCCACCAGCAGGCGATAACGCTCTTGAATTTGCCTTAAGGCTTCTTCCGTCAACCGCTGAGCTGTCAAATCACGTGTAATTTCGGCAAATCCTTTTAATTCTTCAAGAGGCCCCCAAATAGGAGTAATTAAAACATGAGCCCAAAAAAGCGAGCCATCTTTGCGAATCCGCCATTCTTCTTCTTCATATTTGCCGTCTGCGATGGCGACTTTTAGTTCATATTGAGGTTTTCCAACATCAAGATCGGCTTTGGAGTAAAATAAAGAAAAATGCTGACCGATAACTTCTTCTGCTTTATATCCTTTAATTCTTTCAGCTCCTAAATTCCAACTCATAATTTTTCCTACAGGATCAAGCAAATAGAAGGCATAATCTTTGATGTTTTCAACTAAGACGTGAAAAAATGTTTCGTTCTGTTTTAATTGAGGTGTTGCTTGTGGCTGTAACCTAAGATCGTTGACAAACATGTAACGTAAAAAAGTTTTATGGGCCTTCAAGGGAATGAGGAAAATTTTAATGGGAAATGTTGTGCCATCGCGATGCATACCGATTAACTCAAAAGTCTGCCCCTGAAATTCTATTTCTTGCGCTAATAAAGCTTCGTTTAATGTTTCAATTGATTTTTTATGTGTAGGAGATGGGGCTAGGATTTTTGTCACTTTGTGATGGATGATTTCTTCTTTTTGCCAGCCAAAAATCGTTGCAGCTTGATCATTCCAACTTTTAATTGTTCCTTTGCTTCCTACTCCAATGATGGGAAAAGGTGCTTTAATTAAAAAATGATTAAATTGTTCAAACAAATCTGTCATCATCTCGCCCTTTAGATAGAGGCATTATAAACATGTTGGTAAAGCAATCATCATTTATCCTATCCAGAAGCAATAATAGATCACTTAATATCTGTAAAAACAATTATTACTATCCAGAGATTAAGGAAAATATGTTTTGTCATTTCATCTGTTTTAATTGTTTTAAAATCAACAGTTAAAAGCTGGAACGTTATTCAAAGGATAGCATTTTTCCAAAGAGTGTCGAATAAAGTTTATTCTATTTCAATTGAAGCCAGCGCTTTAACACAATTTTTTTAGTTAATTCAACGCATAATATATAAATAATAACAATAAGGATAATAAACAAATACAGCTGCCCGGATAGGCTGGTAAAGCCTAGGAAAGGAGCGATGGGAGTCATGGGGAGGACTAGTATAGCC
The DNA here is from genome assembly GCA_044226925.1 of Parachlamydiaceae bacterium. GTDB lineage: Bacteria > Chlamydiota > Chlamydiia > Chlamydiales > Parachlamydiaceae > JANWJE01. The sequence continues at coordinate 98,648 of JBGAGC010000004.1, read as the reverse complement.
AAAATGGTGAACAGTACGCTGATTAATAAAGATTTGCTAGGTTGACTTTTATAAAAGGGACGGAAAGTACGGACCATTAAGACAACGAAGGCAGCAGAGATAACTGATTCTACAAACCAACCGGTTCTAAATTGATGCATAGAAACGTTGAACCAAAGCAAGAGTCCGAATGTGGCATAGTCAAAAAGAGAACTCATCAATCCAAAAATAAGCATGAATTTACGAATAAAATCAATATTCCACCTCAGTGGTTTATCTACCCATTCAGCATCCACGCGATCAGTGGCAATGGCCATTTCAGGAAAGTCTTCAAGTAAATTAATGAGCAGCACTTGTTTAGGAAGCAGGGGAAGAAAACTTAAAAACAAGGAAGCTCCTGCCATACTAAACATATTTCCAAAGTTGGCACTGGTTGCCATAAAGATATATTTCAATGTATTGGCAAATGTTTCACGTCCTGTTTTAATGCCATCTTGAAGAACGGATAAATCTTGTTTCAATAGAACAATATCAGCCACTTCTTTGGCTGCATCTGCTGCATTATCAACGGAAATGCTGACATCTGCAGCATGTAAAGCAGTGACGTCATTAATTCCATCGCCTAAATAACCCACAACGTTTCCCGATTTTCTCAAAGCTAAAATTAAACGTTCTTTTTGATTGGGTTCTATTTCTGCGAAAATTTGCTTCTTTTTGACTTGATGAATAAGCGCATGATCGCCCATTTGTTGTAATTCAGAACCTGTCAAAACTTTTTCTTTGGGAATATCAAGAATTTGAGCCAAATGCATGGCCATTAATTTATTGTCACCAGTAATGACTTTTAAATCGACACCTAATCCAGCTAATTTTGCGACCGTTTTCTCAATATCTTTTTTAGGTGTATCTAAGAAGAGGAGAAAACCTAGGAAAATCATTTGATTCTCATGGTTTTGCTCCAAATCTGAAAGATCTTTGCCGTTGCGATAGGCAATACCTAACACACGAAAACCTCGATTACTGAATTCTGTAAAATGTTGTTTAATCTGATTAGAAAGATTTTTAATATCTACAATTTCGCCAGAAGGGTTTTCGGCAAGCGTGCATATTTGGATGATTTGTTGAAAAGCTCCCTTTGTGATTAAAATACGATCTTTTTTTTTCTGAGCCAAAATAGAAATTCTTTTTCTTGTGAAATCATAAGACAGTTCAGCAATTTTTTGCCAAGAACTCAGATCTTCTTTCACGTCTTGTATAATGGCTTCATCTATGGGATTGGTATATCCACTTTGAAGTGTTGCGTTTATAGCTGCATAGAGTAAGACTTTCTCATTTTTCTCTCCGTCAATACCACAACCATTTTCTAAATGAATTTTGCCTGTTGTTAGTGTGCCAGTTTTATCGCAGCATAACACATTCATGCTTCCAAAGTTTTCAATAGAAGCGAGTCGTTTGACAATGACATGCTTTTTGGCCATTTTTTTTGCACCATGAGCCAAATTAATCGTAATAATAGCAGGCAATAATTGAGGGGTGAGTCCTACAGCAAGAGCTAAAGCGAAAAGCAATGATTCTGCAAGTGTTCGTCCAAAATAGATATTAAAAGCTAAGATGGCAAGGAGTAGAGAAAAAGTCACTTGCATTAAAAAATTGCCAAAGCGGCGAATACCTTGTTCAAATTCAGTTTCAGGAGGTGAATAAGCAAGCTTCCCAGAAATTTTGCCAAATTCCGTGTTCTTGCCAGTTAAGATGACAATGGCTTTGGCACTGCCGCTAGCAACATGAGTGCCCATAAATAAAGTATTGGTTCTTTGTGCAATAGGAGTGTTTTCTGCAAGTTCGCCAGGGAATTTATCTGCGTAAAAGGTTTCACCTGTTAAGGTTGCTTCATCTATAAATAGGTGATTGGCTTCTAAAATTAAGCAGTCGCTAGGAATGACATCACCTACATTAAATTCAATGATATCGCCAGGCACAACATTTTCAATGGGGATTTCTTGTTTTTGCTGATTTCTTATGACGGTTGTTTTGATTCGAACAATATCAAGCAACCGATTGACAGCTTGCATAGCACCTCTTTCTTGAAAGAAGCTTAAAAAGGTACTGACAATAACAATGCCCAAAATCATCAACGCATCTGCTTTGTCGTATAAGACTAGAGAAAGTCCCGCGCAAAAAAGAAGAATAAGAATTAAAGGATTTTTAAATTGAAATGCCAAAAGCTTTAAGGAACTCATTTGCTTTTTGATTTGGAGGGCACTAGCTTTATATAGCTTTAATCGCCGTTTTGCTTCTTGATCGCTAAGGCCTATGCTAGGTTCAACTTCCAGGTATTGAAAGACCTCTTTTAAAGGTAGGCTCCAAAATTTTTCGAGGAGCTTTGGAGAATTCTTTTGTACTACCATTTCTTCTCCTATCAAAGAAATTAGTACCGACTAAAATTGCCTACAATTTTAATCTATTTGCTTTTTTATCACTTCTCTAAAGAAAGAGGATATAGCTTAAAAAATCATCTTAATCAAGAATTCTTCAAGAGCTTTATTGATGGGTGGGATTAGATTTTCTCCATTCATAGCCTATATATCGTGCTGGATTATACCCAGGATGCATATAGGAAGATTCCATAAATCCTAGTTTAAAATAAAAATTGTGCGCTACTCTGTTAATTTTGCGCGGAATCACTACAAGGCTTTCCACTTCATCAAAGAGTTCGAAAACCGAGAAAACAAGCCATTTTCCAATTCCTTGTTTCCAATAAGCAGGATCTACAGCAAGCTGGCTAATATAAACTTGATGAGCTTGTTCAGTTTCTTTAAAGCCCACAAAACCGACAACTTGATCCGCAATTTTGGCAACCATGAGCTTTTGTAAGCCTAAACATACATCATCATAGACATCCGCAAAAGCTTCTTTCAAAAACAATACCTTATCTTTTACACCTAACTGCTCAGGAGTAAAATCTTTATAAGCTTCACTAAAAGCCGTCATAAAAATGCTTTCACATGAAGGAAGATCTTCTATTTGGCAAGGCTCAAGATAGACAAGATGTCCTGTTTTATTAACAAAATCGAGAGAGTAAATTGCTTGTGTAAATAACAAAAACATGAATAAAAGAAATAATTTTTTCATAAATGAAATCCTGGAATTAAAAGATTAATAAGAATTTAAAAAAAAAGAAGAAATATTGTCAAAAATTAACGTGTTTTTTTTAAGCTTGCTTATGTAAAAGCATTGCATTATAAAAAAAATTTGAAAAAGAGGGTCCATTTTATGTGAATGGAGAGGAAGAGGATATCTCTAAGATGAATGGATGAAACTTAATTCTTGGGAGGCATTATGAAAAATAATCATGCGCATTTATTTAACGCTGCAGTCGTTGGTGAAAATCCAGATACAGCATTTATTGTCGAAGGAAATCATTTGCATGCAGTTGAACAAAGAGTTGCGGATCAAAAAAGAGATCAAAGTAACCCAGATCAAATCATTCCTTTAATGAGAGAGGCGTTAAAAGCTCTTGTTCAATATTCACAGGGAAAAGTAGAAGGGCACTTTTTGGAAATCGATTGGGACGACATTGCAGATCAAGAAGATGAACAAGAACAACTTGTTGAAAGAATTCAGCAGATTTTTTGCCATCTTCCTCATCATGATCGCAATGAATTATCTAGCTTAATTCATCACAAGCAATCCACTTCACGCGGAAAATAATCATTTTTCAACCTATATCAATTGTAAGTTGAAAACCCAAATGTAGAATGAAGATGTTTAATTTGAATTAGATAAGATTCGATTGACATCGTCATTCCATTTGGGTTTGGTCTTTTGATCTATACGATGATTTTCTGTCATATAAAACCATTCATTAGTTTAAAAGGGCATGTTTAACCTTTTGATGAATTCCTGGATATTGTATGAGTGTTTAGGAAATGTCAAAGATTTATCTTTTATTTCTTAACCCATTCAATGAGATGAAATGATGAAAAAAAGAATGTTAGGACATTTAGAAGTGTCAGCCTTGGGACTTGGTTGCATGGGAATGTCTGAGTTTTATGGTCCAACAGACGAAGCTAGATCGATTCAAACTATTCATCGAGCTTTTGAATTAGGAGTTAATTTTTTTGATACTGCGGATATGTATGGGTATGGGCGTAACGAAGAACTTTTAGGTAAAGCCGTCAAGGGGTTTAGAGACAAAGTTGTAATTGCGACTAAATTTGGCATTTTGCGCAAGCAAGACGACCCGCATTTCAGAGGAGTGAATGGTAAGCCTGCTTATATTAAGCAACAATGTGAAAGCAGCTTAAAGCGTTTAGGCATCGAAACCATTGATTTGTATTATCAACATCGAGTTGATCCTGATACTCCCATTGAAGAAACAGTAGAAGCAATGGCTGGACTCATTAAAGAAGGTAAGATTCGGTATTTAGGATTATCCGAAGCAAGTCCTGAGATCATTCGACGCGCACATGCTGTCCATCCCATCACTGCTCTTCAATCTGAATACTCCTTATGGACTCGTGGTCCTGAAGAATCTATTTTAAGTATTTGTAAGGAATTAAATATAGGTTTTGTTGCTTATAGTCCTATAGGGAGGGGATTTTTAACAGGCAAGATTAAATCTGCTCAATCGTTAGATAAAACAGATTTTCGTCGCTTTCTTCCTCGTTTTCAAGAAGAAAATTTTGAGCACAATATGAAAATTGTCAAACTTTTAGAAGAGCTAGCAAAGCATAAAAATTGCACTCTTTCTCAGTTGGCTTTGGCATGGCTTTTAGCACAAGGTTCTTATATTGTTCCTCTTTTTGGAACAACACGTTCTGAGCATTTAAAAGAAAATTTAGGTAGTTTAGACGTGACGTTGACAGCTCAAGAGCTTAAAATGCTCAATGAAGAGGTCCCTCCTCATTTTGCGAAAGGGGAACGTTATTCAATAGCTGCAATGCAGGCTTATCAATTAAAAGGTTAGAAATTCTGAGATACTCTGTATGGACCTATCTTTTAGTGTGAGATAGACTCTCATTGGAGTTGCTGTTTAACTTCTTATTAACAGGACAACATATGGCAATTCAAATGCAAGATACATCTTCCCAATCTTCTGAAGAAACATCTAAATCTCATGTTTATTCTGAAACTTCGCTTTTTTATCCTTCAAGAGAATTTCAAGAAAATGCCAATTTGCAATCTTTGCATCTTTTTGAAGAGGCGCAACACAATCGTGAAGCGTTTTGGGCAAATCAAGCAAACTGTCTTCAATGGTTTCACCCTTGGAATCAAACATTAGAATGGAATCCTCCCTATGCAAAATGGTTTATTGGAGGAAGGCTTAACGCCTGTTACAATTGCGTTGATCGCCATTTAGGTCCTTCAACATGCCATCAAGCTGCTTTAATATGGGAAGGTGAAAATGGAGATGAACGTATTTTAACCTATTCAGATTTATATCGAGAAGTCAATCAATTTGCTAATGTGTTGAAATCGTTGCATATCCGGAAAGGAGATAAAGTTGTTATTTATTTGCCTTTAATTCCAGAAGCAGTCATTGCCATGCTCGCTTGTGCACGCATTGGAGCTGTACATGCTGTTGTATTTGGAGGGTTTTCTGCTGAATCTTTAAAAGATCGCATTTTAGATGCTGAAGCAAAACTTGTAGTCACTGCTGATGGTGGATTCCGCAGAGGTTCCATTATCCCCTTGAAAGAAGCTGCTGATCATGCTGTTGATGGTTGTTCTTGTGTACGCAATATGATTGTTGTTAAACGCTCTCATCATCCTGTTGCCATGCTTGAAGGTAGAGATTATTGGTACGATGCATTAATGCGAGAAGCAGCCACAGAATGTCCTCCAGAAGAAATGGATGCTGAAGATGAACTTTTTATTCTTTATACATCTGGAACAACTGGAAAACCGAAAGGGATTGTGCATACCACAGGTGGATATATGGTAGGCGCAACTGTAACAACACGCTGGGTATTTGATGTAAAACCTAATGATATTTATTGGTGTACTGCAGATATTGGTTGGATTACAGGTCACACTTATGTGGTATATGGCCCTCTATCTAATGGAATTACTCAATTGATTTATGAAGGAGCGCCAGATTGGCCGCAAAGGGATCGTTTATGGAAGCTCATTAAAAAATATGGAGTGACAATTCTTTACACAGCCCCTACGGCTATTAGAACGTTTATGAAATGGGGAGAAGAATGGATTAAAAAACATGATCTCTCTTCTTTGCGTTTGTTAGGATCTGTAGGCGAACCGATTAATCCAGAAGCTTGGCTTTGGTATCATACTTATATTGGACAAAATAAATGTCCAATTGTAGATACATGGTGGCAAACGGAAACCGGCAGCATTTTAATTGCCCCTTTGCCTGGACTCACTCCGCTTAAGCCCGGAAGTGCGACTAAGCCTTTGCCAGGTATTGATGTGGCTATTTTAAATGAATCAGGACAAGCTGTTGATGCTGGTTATTTAGCTGTTACCTCTCCTTGGCCTTCTATGCTGCGAGGCATTCACCGAGATCCAAAGCGCTATGAAGAAACATATTGGAAACTTTGGGAAGGACGTTATTACTTCACAGGAGATGGTGCTGAGCGAGATCAAGATGGTGATTATTGGCTCATGGGACGTATGGATGATGTTATGAATGTTTCCGGACATCGAATCGGAACGATGGAAATCGAGAGTGCTTTAGTTGACTATCATCATGTAGCAGAAGCGGCGGTCATTGGCATTCATCATGCAATTAAAGGACAGGCAATTGCTGCTTTTGTCACTCTCAAAGAAGGTTATAAATCAAATAAAAATTTAGAAGATCGCCTTAAGCAACATGTCGTCCAGAAAATTGGATCATTTGCAAGACCTGAAAAAATTATCTTTATCCGAGATCTCCCAAAGACACGCAGCGGCAAAATCATGCGTCGATTATTGCGAGACATTGCAAAGGGACACGTTTTAGGAGATATCACCACATTGGCTGATCAATCAGTGATCAATGAATTGAAAAGCAAGTACGAAGAAGATTAACATCGCCGAGCTAACGAACTGAAGGTAAGGGAACGTCGAAGTTCTTAATGACACCTCCAATCATTCGATAAAAACCAGTTAAGATCACAAGTTCAATAATGCCTTTAATTCCAATAAGTTGAATGATTTTTTCCTGAAGATCTTGAGGAATAGTTGTTAAGTTCAACGCACATTCAATTGTTTGCGATAGCATGTGATAAGGTTCGGGTAGAGATTCGTTATTTTGAATAGCAGTGATAATTTCTGAAGGCAATGTTGCTTGATGAGCCGGAGTTTGGTGTTTCTCCCACTCATAGTCTGCTTGTAATTGGTGAGCAGTATAGAGAATGATGAATTCTCGAATATTGCTTGGCAAAATAGATTCAAACCGTAAATACGTGCCTAAATCTGATACTTTCTCTGTTAATTCAGGATAATTGAGAAGAGTGCGATACATGCCATCAATTCTTCCTCTTTTAGCGCTTAAAGATTGATAAAGCTCTAAAGCGGTTCCTTGAAGATGAGAAGTAGGATCTGGGAGACGGCTCATGATAACCTAATTAATTAAGTGTGGTAACTCCAATTTTTTTTAGTTTCCGCAAAAGGTTGAACAGGCGTCGGAAAATTCTTGTCGCACTTAATATCCAAGAGGTAAGGAGCATTTGCGGAAAAAGCTCTTTGAAAAGCTGTTTTCAAAGAATCTGGATCACGAATCGTTTCTGCTTGTACACCCAATGCTTTGGCAAAGCCTGCCCAATCATGATCGGGAAGAGACGTTAATTCCATTGCGGTCTTGCCTAGTTCTTTAGCGCGTAGATAAACATTTCCTAAGGCATCGTTATTAATGACGATATAGACGACGGGAATATGATAACGAGCAGCTGTGTGTATCTCGATTCCATGCATCAGCATGCAGCCATCTCCAGTTATCACAACGCAAGGTTGATCAGGCCGGGCAAGTTTAACGCCAATTCCCGCAGGAATGGCCCACCCCATTGGTCCCAAGTTTGTTGCTGAAATGTATTCACCATGACCATAAGCAGTCCAATAGTGACCACAGAAAGCACGATGAGCTCCACTATCCACCACCACAATTGTATTTTTAGGAGCAACCTCTCTTAAATCATGGATAACTCTTGCCGGATGAATCGGGATGGCTTGACTTTTGAGATTTTGGGTGTCATATAAGCGAGGTTGTTGTTTAATTGCTTCTAACCACGCTCGACGTTCAGGATTTTTTTGTAAATGAGCTGCTAAAAGCAATTTTAAAAAAGCGTGGCTATCTCCTGGAACAAGATGAGAATGAGGATAAGAAGAAATAAATGCAGTGGGATCGTTATTAACTTGAATAAATCGTTTTGTGGGAGCGAGTTGTGTTGTCCAGTTCATGGAATCTCTTTGATTGAGTCCTGAACCTAAGACAAGGAGAACTTCCAAATTTTCATGAAGAAAGGCTTGAGTTGCGTGTGCTGTGCCGCTATAACCAAAAACTCCTAAAGAAAGAGGATGATCTTCAGGAAAAACTCCTTTGGCTTTTAAGGTTGTTGCAACAGGAATCTCTAGGGATTCGCTTAATTGTCTCAATGTTAAAGCGCCCTCAAGAGTATCAATTCCTTCTCCAGCTAGAATAGCTAGTTTAGTAGCTTGTAAATCATTTAAACAAGCTGTTGCTGCGGCTGTATCGACAGCTTCTGATAAATAAAAACTGGAATCAAGTGGAGGAAATTCATTTTCTACAGCACTTTCTTGAATATCTGTTGGCAAAACGACATGGACAGGAGAACGAGATGTGCTTAACATTGACATGAGAGCGTGTCGGAAGTGATGATTGAAAAGAAAAGGATTCTCAATATAAACAGAACTCTTCGTTGCATTTTTAAGAAGGGCAAAATCATTTAATGCAACTAAGCTGGCATCTTGAAAGAATCCAAGTCCTTCCCTATTAGTTGGAACTTCTCCGCTAATCACAAGAACTGGCGATAAGTCACTCTTGGCAGCTAGTAAACCAGTGGCTGTGTTTGATGCACCAGGCCCACCTATGCAAAGGCAAACCCCAAATCTTTTACTTGCACGGGCATATCCATCTGCCATGAACGTTGCACCTCCTTCATGAGCTGCAACGATCGGCGTTATCTCAGGCTGAGCATCAAAAGCGCTTAGAAAGGGATCCACTAAGCCGCCAGGTACCATAAAAAGATGAGTGATTCCCTCTTGTTTTAAAACTTTAAGAACTAGATCTTTAATTTTCATGTTCTTTAATGATTCGTATATTTAAGATTGTAAAATATTCTTATGACATAACATAATTTTTATTTGCCATCAGATAATTTGTCAGATGTAAAGACAACAATTGCTGGAGTTCATTCGGTATAATATCAAGAAACGGATGTGAAAAATTTAAACCTAAATAGGTTGAATTCACTTGGATGTAAGCATAGATGAAGGAGAAACCGCTATTATGCTAAGAATTGCTTGTTTGATAACTTTAAGTTTGTGTTTAACTTTGCAGGGAACTCAAGTTTCAGATGAACCTTTATCTAGACATCCATGGTCTCAATTTGGTCCTTTAAGCCAACACTACGTGGTAGGAAGAAGAGAAAAGCCTGATACTGTTTACAAAATTTTACAAAAATATATCGATCCTAATGCAACGATTCTTGACTTGGGAAGCGGAACAGGAATTTCAACGAGGCAGTTATGTAAGAACGGTTTTAAAAATGTCATCGGGGTTGATCGAGATCCTTTAATGATTAAAGAAGCCAGAGCAGCTAATACAAAAAATTGCTCTATTAGATATATCCAGGCAGATGTCGCTAATGAGCTACCTTTTGCAGATGAAGAATTTGATGTTGTCACAGCTTCTTCAGCTTTTCATTGGTTTGCTAATCCTTCTTCCATTAGAGAAGTGGCCCGCATTTTAAAACCTCAAGGATATTATTTTGTGATTGGCTCTAAAAGTCGTTTGGAACCAGCCTCTGTAGATCCAGTTCTAAGTAATATTAAGCGAATTCTGGAAGAGTCAGGCGTGCCGCCTAAGCCTAAAAAAGAGGTCGTTCCTCCTGCTTTGGCGTTAGAAAAAGAGGGATTTAAAATTATTGTTGAGACGACTGTGCCTTATGTCAATTATTATACCAAGCAAGAATATCTCGAGCGCATTCAATCGCATAGCTATTGGAATTTAGTGAAAGAATCGCAGCGCGAGCCTATTCTTAGAAAAATTGATCATTATCTTAATAAAGTAAAAGATGAAGAAGGCAGAATTACCCAAGAAGGCACTGTCTCGGTTGTCTTGGCGCAAAAAGTCAAAAACATGAAATAGTCAAAATTTGATGGATATAAAAGGCCTAAATTTCTTTTATGTACACGATGTCTATAAGGAGACATTCATGGAATGCATGAGAGCTCGAATTTCTTTAAAACCAATCGAAGGTTGACTGAATAAAAGATAAGAACGTTCAGCTTTTGGATCGAATTTCCCCCAAAATGTCTTTAGACCATCTAAGCGAAAGAATCTATAAAATCCTTTATAAATCCAACGAGTTAGTTGAGTGGAAAATGGACTTAGCCCAGTCATTTCTCCTAATTGTGTAGCCGGAACAGCTCCAAGAGAAACAAAATGACAGCCTTCACGCTGCAAAGCTTGCAGTGCTGTGATGACAAGAAGTTCTTGCGTCCCATGCGGAGCATTAGGCTTAATCATCAAGTGGTTGAGTAGCCAACCTTTTTTAGTTTGGATCTGATTAAGCACAACAACTCCTACAATCTCATCTTGATGCGTAGCATAAAACCAACGTTTACCGAGACGATCTTCAAAAAGATAAATACGCGAAATATGAATTTGTGGCCCTCGTCGGGATTTTAACCATGACATTCCGACTTGCTCTATCTCGCGCTCTAACATTGTATTTTGTGATAAATATTCTTGAACGGCAACATCCTCTTTAAGCGCATGTCTAACCTTGCGACGCACAAGGCTGGCATGTGTGCCATGTTTTTCAAGTGGATTTTGCTGAGGATTAAGAGAAAGTTCTTCTCCGAATTCCACTAAAGACTTGCAAGTATGCTGCATAGACCATTTTGCAAAAGGTTCAGAAGCCATTAAATAAATCACCCGTTTTTTTTCTTCTTGGCAATAATGATGAAAAGCTTGCGCAAGTTCGGAAATATCTGACGGAGAACATACAGGATCTCCAAGAGCAATGATGCAATTCGAAACAATTCGATAGCCAATGCCTCCTTCTACACTAGGAGTGCAAAAAAAACTGCAATGAGGATCCAATATCGCATCTGTTGTAGAACTTCCCCAACGTCGGACGAGCTGAACAAGTTGTTCTCTTTCATTAGAAATTGGATGAAAAGGATGCATGCGTTGTTGTTCTTGTGATTGAACTGTCATATCGCCAACTTAAAATAAGATTCAGGAAAATTGACTTCTTTATCTCCCTTCATAAGGTCTGTTTGTAATTTGTATCAAGAAATTGTTTGACGGATTAAACACGAGATTAAAGAATGAGAAACACAATAGCTGAATAATTTCCTTATTAATATTTGCAGGAAATGTATGTCAAAACCCAATATTCTAATTGGAACGTCAGGGTGGAATTATCAAGATTGGAATGAGCTTTTTTATCCATCGAATGTAAAGAATAAGGAACAGTTACATTTTTATTCAGAGAATTTTAATACTGTTGAGATTAATTCCACTGTTTATCGTCTTCCTTCAGAGAAACACTTGAAGCTTGGTCTTCTCAAGTTTCAGGAGAGTTTATTTTTTCTGTAAAGGCTAGCCGCTTTATTACTCATACAAAGCGATTAAAAGAGGATAAGATCACAGTTCCTCGATTGCTTGAAAAGATTGTTATTTTGGGGCCGCATCTTGGACCTATTCTTTTTCAGTTACCTGCCACTTTTAAAAAAGATAAAGAGCGTTTAGAGGAATTTATTAATCACTTAACTCCAAACTTTCAATATACATTTGAATTCCGTCATCCTTCATGGTTTGTCGATGAAATTTATGATTGTTTAAAAAAACATCAGATTGCTTTGTGTATCACGGATTTAAAAGGAAAATTATCTCCAGAAGAAATGACTGCTCATTTTACTTATATTCGACTCCATGGCCCAAAATTTGCTTATCAAGGCTCTTATAGTAGAAAAAAAATAATAGAATGGCAGCACAAGATTTTATCTTGGGCTAATCAGAACATGCGTGTTTATTGTTATTTTGATAATACTGATGAAGAAGGACATGCTGTTAAAAATGCCCAAGAGCTTAAAAGCTTAATTGAGCGGCTTAAGTAGCTTTTTTCTGTTTTCTGATCATTTTTGCAGCTCGATTAATTTGAATCTGATTATCTTGTAACATTTTCTGCTGCAATTGTAAGAGTTTTTTCTCATCTTCAGTTTGTGGTTGCATCCCATCTGTCAGTTCTTGTACCTCATTCTGGACATAGCTTAAGAAATCATGTTTATGAGTATTATAAGTCATTTTAGATCCCATTATATCTTTAATGACTTCGCTCAGTGATTGGAAAGAGCAAACACCACTTATTTGGATACGTCTTGGTTTACCAGAATATCCCTTACCTAGATTCCTGCGCAATGTTTGATTTAACCCAAGCATTGTACTGCTAGTAGAAAACGTCATCTTGTATAAGTCAATCATCATTTGATCAAAGTTAGAATTGTCGCCCTTCAAATCAATAGGTGAATACGTTTTTGTGACGGGGAGTCGTTCATTTAATACATTGAGAAATTCTACAAAGGCTTTAGCACTCATGTCCATTGTTAAATGTTGCTCTACGCCTTCACCTGTATTATAAAAAACAGGTAATAGTGTTTCATCGCTGCGTTTTTGCAAACAAAGCATCGTGCTATGGTCGTTGGTCCCAAGTGGAACAAGAAGTCTATCACCAGGTTTCATACATTGTAACTCAGATCTCAGATCAACAGCCAATTGTTTTAACTCTTTATCAGCTAAATGAGGTTGTTGTTGATATTTCCTATCGCTGCCAATCGCCGTTAATTTAAAAGCAAGAGGTAAACTTCTTTTAAGATCAGCTTGCAACTGTTCAAGAGCACGAATATAAACAGGATCTTTTTCGGATGATTTTGCAAGTGGAATAAAATTTTCTAAGTAGTGGGCCACATAAAACATATTGATAAAAGAATTCCCGCCTTCCAGCATTTGATGTAAATCTTCTATTGTAAAATCAATTTGTTGATTCAAGCTATTAAGAGCATGTTTTTGTCCAACTGAAAAGCCAAAGATCAATTGTCGTCGATAAGCTGCATAGCAATCAAGATCACCTTGATCTGTTGGACCAAACTTCTCTATCAAATAATTGAAAAAATTTCTCTGTTCATGAGTGTCAGCTGGAAGTAGTTTTAACAAAGGAGATTGGAAGAGAGGCTTAGTCATTTGTAAAGGAGCTGAAATGATTCCTTCTCTTAATTTAAGCAGTTTATTTTCTGCTTCTTGGAATTTTTTTTGTACTTCTGCAAGTTCTAATTGCTTCTCTCTTAATTGATCTTGAAGTTCTTTTTCAGTTTTATGTGAAACAAGAGTTTTGTTTTGCAAGCGCTCTAAATCCATCTCGATCAGATTGATTTCTACTTTATTTGCAATAACTTTTCCTCTTAAATGTTCTATTTCAATTGGCAGTCTTTCTTTTTTAGCCAGGATTAAAGCATTCTTAATTTTTTCTAATGCAAGATCATATTTTTCTTGATATCCGAATGCGTTTAAAAAGAATCTTTTTAAGGAAGACCATGAACTTCGATGAAACTGCACTCGATCGTAAAGAATTTCTAAACCGTTAATAAAATTCTCTAGCTTTTCGGGTGTTTGCTCCTGAAAAACTCGTGATGTGATCGCTTCTTTGACGACTTTTTCTACCGTTTCGGCTAGAGCGTCTGCTGTAATACCCTTTGTTTTCTTCGCTTGCCTTCCTATTTCCGCGACATACGTATCTTTTGTTCCTAATTTGACATACACTTTATCTTCTTGAGCATAATGTTTCTGTCCATTAGAGCTTTCTGTAAACTTTTGTTTACTCAAAGCTTCCATGATAGAAGCTAAGTTATCAAAACTAGGTTGTGAATTGGAAGACAAAGGAGACATTTTTTCTCCAAATATTTAATAAAATAGCAGTGATAATTTGTTAATGTAATTATAACACATATTTTGTTAATTTTTTATTTATTTTTGTTAATTAATTTTTAACAAACAAGGTTTTAGAGATTGAATTAAAAATAGGGGGTGAAAAGACGTTAAGTTTTTATAGATAAGGAGGAAATACGCTTTAATGAGAATTAAGAACGAGCTTTTAAATTTGTTTTTGTTTTGCCAAGTGGAAACGTTCAGTTAAATCATGAATTAATCTCTCAAAATCATCATGATTGAGCATACTATCGGGTATGATGATTTGCTGACGACGAGAAACGATTTTAAGAAGGCGGGTGCCTGATATTTCATCTACCGATATGGAAGTGATGTCTTGATAGGGAATCGTAATCAACTCTTTAGAAGGTCCCCTTTTAGGAGCTGTAATGCTTTGAGAAGTCAAAAGAATGGAGCGTTTGTTTCCCATGCTTTGAATCAGCAGCCAGATCATTGCAAGAATAAATAAAGCGGAAAAGAAACTGAGAAGCCAATAGAAAAAAGTCGCGCCTTGGCTAGAAAGATACAAGAGCTTGTTGATGAGCAATCCTGTTTGATTATGCATGGCCAGATAAGCGGTCAAAGCAGAACAAAAGCCAAAAAAGACAATGACAGCAAAGGCAAGACCCGATTTAGGTTGGTAAGGGTAAGAAGTGTTATCCATCGTTTATCTCTGCTTTATCCTTGAAGCTGTTTTTGTGTGGCTATACAATGACAATTGACAGCATATTTGCCTGGTCCAAAAGCCAAGATTCCTAATAGTCCGCCCAAAATTCCCACATCTTTCATGAACATGATTTGCTCGGTGAGTCGTTCAACGCCTTGTAAATTCCAAAAATCGTGAAAAATGATGCTAGCAGGAACAATAAAAATAATGAGCACGGCTGCTCCCCACCGAGCTTTATAGCCTATGATCAAGGAAAGTGCTCCTAAAATTTGTATGACGATGGCTGCAGGAAGAAAAAATGTAATAAAAGGCATTTGCTTAGAGGCCATGTAGCTCGCAGTTCCTTCTAGACCCTGAATTTTTGCTACACCTGCCCATAAAAATAATAAACCGATGCAAATTCTTCCTAATAAGGCTATTATTGATTGGAATGTATTCATAAATGACTCTTTTTAACCGGTGTTGATCTGATAGTTTTTCTAGTCCTCGACAGTAATCATGAAACTTTAATGTTTAAAGATCAAGGACGAACGATTATTGTAGATGTAGCAAGCTAACAATGCGAGATAGAGGATGGGAAGAGTAAAATCTCCAAACCATAAAAAGAATCCGCTGTTTAGAGGAGCTGTATCTCCCAGCGAGTATTGAATAAGGTGAACAACAAAAGCTCCTAATAAAAAAATGCTATTCCCTAAAACAGTTGCGACCCAAAATAACCCTCTTAAGCAAAAGCTTAAAATGCCTAATACTCCAAAGGCTAAATTTGCAACAGCAATTTCAGATTGGAAAGGGCTTCCGGGTTCCCACCCAATTTGTCTCGCGATTTCTGCAGCCATAAACGTATGAGCATAAAAAGATAAAAGACCCATGATTCCGATATTGAAAAAGATGATATAAAAAAGAAAAATTTCTACCGTATTTTCCCGATGCTTTTTCATCCATACATGACCTATTGAAAACAGGATAGCAAGAATAAATAAAATGAAAGGAAGCATTCTATACTCCTTGATTGCATTTCAATTACTTAAAATCTGTTAAATGATTTCTAATGGTTTAAATTTGAAGCGATTTAAAGGTAGGAATAGCGAAATTGTTCTTTCGATACAATACATTTCATCCGTTTGTTAAATTCAACTTGTCAACAGTTATTTATGAAAGGAGTTCAATAATGACTAAAGAATATCATTATCAAGTTAAAGTGGTTTGGACTGGAAATAGAGGAGAAGGAACAAAAAATTATCGCGCGTATGATCGAGAGCATAAGATTCTATCGGAGGGAAAACAAGATCTTTTATGTTCCTCAGATGCTGCATTCAAAGGTGATTCTACAAAATGGAATCCAGAAGAACTTTTACTCGCTTCATTGTCTTCCTGCCACATGTTGTGGTATTTGCATTTGTGCGCTGACCATGGCATTGCTGTTATCAGCTATGAAGATCGTCCTACAGCAATAATGAAAGTAGAATCGTCTGGAACTGGATTTTTTGAAGAAGCAACATTACATCCTTTTATTACAGTTTCAAACCTAGATCAAGTAGGTCTTGCGCAATCTTTACATGCACTAGCGCATGAGAAATGCTTTATTGCGAATTCAGTCAGATTTCCCACCAAGATTGATTTTTCTATTCAAGTTGTTTCGCCTTCTTCCTAAAATTTAATTGTCAAGAGTTGTAGAAGCATGCTATGGAAATCTAAAAAGATAAGAGAAAAATGAACATTCTTGAATTCATGCATCATAAATTTAATATCAGTTGAGTGAATAGTGAATATGTTTACCAAATTTGCTAAATGGATTTCTGGGAAGTTAGGCGATTCACGCGCATTCCTCATTGCAATTTTAGTGGTTCTTATATGGTTTATTACGGGACCTATATTTAATTATAGTGATACATGGCAGCTTATAATTAACACAGGAACAACCATTGTGACCTTCTTAATGGTTTTTATTTTACAGAACACTCAAAATCGCGATACTATTGCTATTCATCTTAAATTAGATGAAATAATTAGAGCTATGAAAGGAGCGCACATTATGAGCTTTTAATGATTGAAAATTTAATAGACGAAGAACTTCAATGCTTACATGATGATTATGAAACATTGGTTGGGCAAATCAAAGAGAAAATGAAAAAAGGAAAACAAGTTGTGGGGACGCCAGAAATTAAAATCTCTTTAGAGAAAACAATCAAACAGGATGGAAAACAACCGTAAGAGCCTCTTCTAGGGAAAAAGAACTCCAATTCAACTCATTAGAAATTTTTTAACAGGCTCTAAGGAAGAAATTGTTATATGAAAAACATAGGCGATATGACCATAAGAAAAATAAGACAACAAATTTTGTTTTTATTGCTTGTTTTTCCTTTTACATTAATTGCTTTTGAACCTCAGCTTGTCACTCCTTATCCTGTTGTAGGATATCAAGAACTTTCTTTTTTTGATGAATTACAGAAGATGCAACGGCAAGCCTTAGTTTGGTACCCTATTAATCCTCAAGTACCAGGGGAACCCTCTAAGAATTCCTGGGATCTTTTTCACATTGCCATCAACGCTCCTCCCTTACAAACAAAAATAAAAAGGCCTTTAATTGTTATTTCACATGGCTATACAGGAACTCCTCATCAACTCTCTTGGCTCATTAGAAGATTGGTCTATGAGGGATTCTTTGTTTTAGCAATTCAACATCTCGATCTCATTCAAGGAAAAATAAATAGCAATCTTTGGCAGCGACCCTTAGACATTAAGACTTTATTGGATCAATTTTTTGCTAGCTCTCTAGCTGAGGCTGTTAATAAGAATTACATTGCAATAGCTGGTTATTCTTTAGGCGGTACAACGGCGATTTGGCTTGCTGGGGGACGGGTTGCTGATCTAGATGCTGTGCTTTCAAATCCAGACCTTCCCCCTCTGATTCAATTGGCTCTTCCAACTTTAAATAAAGATATGATGGGTAAAGATTGGCGTGATGCTAGAATTAAAGCTGCTTTTGTCATGTCTCCAGCCTGGGGATGGGTATTTGCTGAAGAAAGTTTGGCAAAAATTTCTATTCCCACTTATGTCATTGCAGGGACAGAAGATCATATTTTGGGAACACGCAATCAAGCAGCAATTTTTGCTCGTCATATTCCTCGATCTATTTATCAAATGATTCCAGGAAAAACAGGGCATTTTATTTTTGTTTCCGCTTTAAATGAGAAAAAGATGCAGGCTGTCAATCCTTCAGGTCAAATCAATTTTCTTCTAGTAGATGACGCTTCCATTGATCGATCCTGGATTCAATTTCAAGTTGCAGAAGAAGCTGTTAAATTCTTTAAATCGGTATTCATAGAAGCAGAAAGCTTGACTAAGTAGATGGTTGTATCGGAATGGTAAATTCGTAAACTGCTCATAATGAAAAGAAAATGATCGTGTGATTTTGCAAAAGATTGAATTTATTTTAAATAGAAAATTAGAGTACAAGGGAGAGTAGAAATTATTTGAATCGCCAACATCCTTTTAAGGAGAGAAACATGCAGGAATCATCTACTTTAGAACAGACAGATTTAGATCAGCTTTGTATTAATACGATTCGCTTTTTATCTGTCGATGCTGTGGAAAAAGCTAATAGCGGCCATCCTGGACTGCCTCTTGATGCAGCGCCCATGGCGTATGTACTTTGGACAAAAATCATGCACTATAATCCTAAAAATCCTGAATGGTATGATCGCGACCGTTTTATTTTATCAGCTGGCCATGGCTCAGCCCTTTTATATAGTATGCTTCATTTAACAGGATATAATTTCCCCCTTGATCAAATTAAAAATTTCCGTCAATGGGGCAGCATTACACCAGGTCATCCGGAGAGAGGTTTGGCTCCAGGAGTAGAGGTTTCCACAGGACCTTTAGGGCAAGGATTTGCCAATGGAGTGGGACTTGCAATGGCAGAAGCTTATCTGGCTGCTCGTTACAATCGTCCAGGGTATGAAATCATTAATAATTTCACTTATTCGATTGTTAGTGATGGAGACTTAATGGAAGGTGTGGCTTCAGAGGCGGCTTCCTTGGCTGGCCATTTAAAATTAGGAAAATTGATTTATCTTTACGATGATAATGAGGTCACACTTTCCGCTAGCACTCAAGTCGCTTTTACCGAAGATCGCGCTCAACGGTTTGAATCTTATGGATGGCAAACAATCACGATAGAAGATGGAAATGATATTGGAGCCATAGAAGAAGCGGTTTTGGCTGCTCAAAAAGATACTGAACGACCTTCTTTAATTTTGATTCGCACGCATATTGGCTATGGTTCTCCTAAGCAAGACTCATTTGAAGCGCATGGATCTCCTTTAGGAAAAGAAGATACCAAATTAACAAAAGAAAAATTAGGTTGGCCTCAAGAGCCTGCTTTTTACATTCCTGAACAAGCACAAAAGCATTTTCATGAAGCGATTAAAAAAGGGGAAGCAGCAGAGCAAGAATGGAAAAAGCGCTGGGAAGTGTATGAAAAAGCTTTTCCTGATTTAGCAAAAGAATTAAAGCTGATCATGGAGCAAAAGCTTCCACCAGGATGGGAAAAAGATGTGACTTCTTTTCCAGCCGATCCAAAAGGAATTGCAACTCGTATAGCTTCTGGTAAAGTTTTAAATATGATTGCTCCCCACTTACCAGCACTAATTGGAGGGTCTGCAGATCTTAATCCCTCAACCTTTACGGTTATTAATAAAGGGGGAACGTTTGAAAGTCCTTTAACAGATTTTGGCGACCGTCAGGGATCTATAGAGGGGGGATGGAGCTACGCAGGACGCAATATTCAATTTGGTGTACGCGAACATGCAATGGGTGCTATTCTCAATGGAATGGCTGCCTATGGAGGATTAATTCCTTATGGCGCGACTTTTTTGACGTTTTCCGATTATATGCGTCCTGCAGTGCGTTTGGCTTCCCTCATGGATCTGCAAGTATTGTTTATTTTTACACATGATAGCATTGGACTGGGTGAAGATGGACCTACTCATCAACCAATTGAACATATTGCTAGTTTAAGGGCAATTCCTCATTTAATTGTCATTCGTCCAGCAGATGCAAATGAAACTGCTGTTGCTTGGAAGGTTGCCATTGAACTCCATAAAAAACCAATCGCATTTATCTTAACCAGACAAGCTGTTCCTACACTTGATCGCAATCAATATGCTTCTGCAGAAGGATTAAGAAAAGGAGCCTATATACTAGCTGATCCACAAGGAGGCCAAAAGCCAAATTTAATCTTAATTGCAACAGGATCAGAAGTTAATTTAATTGTTGGAGCTCAGCAAAAACTAGCAGAACAAAAGATTTACGCGCGTTTGGTTTCTATGCCATCTTGGGAGTTATTTGAAATGCAATCTCAAGAATATAAAGAATCCGTGTTTCCTTCCGATATCAAAGCTCGGCTTGCTGTTGAAGCTGGAGTTCCGCAAGGATGGGAACGTTATGTAGGAGATAAAGGAGTAATCATTGGTATTGAGCGATTCGGTGCTTCTGCTCCTGGAAATATTATCATGAAGGAATATGGTTTTACTGTTGACAACGTGGTAAAACAAGCAAAAGAATTAATGCAGAAATGAATTGAGCTTTAGCGGAGTGAAAAATCAATCGCAAGAAATAAAAGCACCAACTCCTAGGCATAGGCAAAGTATTGCTCTAGGAGTTTTCTTTGGTATTTTAGCGGCAATTAATTTTACGCTGATGAGTTTCTTTGGAAAATTAATTGGAGATAAAGCTTCCATCGAAACAATTTTATTTGCGAGATTTTCAACTAGCTTAGTCTTAATTTTTCCTTGGGTCATGAGCAATTTTCAGGATGTTCGAGAAGTTAGCCATCCTACTAAAATTCTTTTACGTAGTGTATTGACACTACTTTCTCTCGTTTGCTTTTTTTATTCTCTCCAGTTTATTTCTCTTGCTAATACGCTTTTATTAAATAACACAGCACCGCTTTTTGTTCCTATTGTTGCTGGACTCACTTTTGGCGTCAAAACTTCTTATAGAGTTTGGCTGGGAATTATGATTGGATTTATAGGAATTGGGCTTGTTTTAAATCCTTCTCAGAATTTTTTCGAGTTTGCTTCTTTAATTGGGTTATGCTCAGGATTATTTGCAGCAATTGCGATTGTCACAATTCGTTCATTAACGAAAACTGCATCTATCTTGCAAATTCTTTTTTATAATTTCCTCATTTGTTCCATTCTGACAGCTCTCTTTTTACCCTTACATTGGAAACCTTTAGATTCTCACACTTTGCTGCTCTTATCTGGATTGGGATTATTTGGGACTATTTATCAACTTTTAAGCACTTTAGCTTTTGCTAAGGCTCCTGTCAGAATCACTTCAACTCTTATGTTCCTTTGCATTGTATTTGGCGTTATCATCGATTTTATAGCTTGGCATCAGATTCCAAAATCTTCCACTCTTTTGGGGATGGCACTAGTCATAGCGGGAGGAGTCGTCACTCTCTATTTTGGCCGAAAAGAGATTTATGAGCCTCTAAATAAGAAGTAGAATCCTAACAAACTTTAAACACCCTCTTAAATTGTTATTAAAAATCAAGCAATCAATTTTTAACAGATTTTAAAGATTAATTGTTTTTTTTAAATTTTTTTTATCCAAGGTTGATTAATAATTAATTAATGTTATGATTACGGGTAAATGAATCTATCCTGATAATATTTTAAGCTTATTTATCCAAAAAAAATAAAGCTAAAGGTTAAAAACCTTTCCAATAGCAAAGACGTCTTTCCCAGCGGACAACAAGTCGCCTAAATTTTCTTTGCAGCCAAGAAATAGCTCTCTCTACTTTCCATCTGAATTTAGCTAAATTACAAACGATTTTCTCAGCTTTTTTCGCAGCGCCTATCCTTCTATAAGGAATAAAAGGAAAAATCCTTTTTTTAAGCAATTTATCTCTCAGCTCTTCTGCATCATATCCTTTATCTGTCTCAAAAATAGGAATCAATCCTTCTAACGTATATTGCCGCTTGGTAAATTCTTCTATCCCATCTAGGAGACTATCCACCTGTTGCCTTTCATCTCCTTTAGCCGAAGTCACTTCAAAATTAATAGGGTTGCCATTGCCGCTTGTCAATAAGTGAGTTGTAACGCCTTTGCCCTTATAGCCATAATCAATTAGTTGGCCTCCTCCTTTGCCTGCTGAAAAAAAACATCTGCAGCCAATCTTTCAAAATTGAGTAACCCTCAAGCTCTGCTTGCTTTCTAACAGCCATTAATACCTTTTCTAATGTCCCGTTTGCTTGCCAAATCCCTAGCCATCTATGAGTTGCTGATCTTGAGGCCTATTGATCTCCTTTTGGCAAATCGCACCATCTAGCCCCATTAATCAAAATTCATAGAAGGCTATTGCACACTTCTCTCCAGGGTGTATGAGGCTTACCTTTTCCCCTCTTCTTTGGCTCGTTAGGAAAAAATATCTCTAATAATTGCCATTGATTATCACTCAATCCTTCAAATTGATTACCGTTCATTTCTTTCCCTCATTTTCATGAAAATAAGGGAGGATAATCTGTTTCTTAAAAAAATGCATTATCGGGATAGGTTGCAGTACTGAAAGCGGAATAAATGGGATTTTAAAAACGGGTGAAATTCAAGTTAGGCATCAACAAGCCTTTAGAGGAGCATGGGTATCAAATCAAAGAGAAGGTAGTTTTGGCTCTTATGTACTCGTTCTTGGACATAAAATTTCAGATTTAGATTCCAAAGTATTTGTTGGATATGAATCCAGCAATGAGCGATGGAGAGCAATTCAAAAGCCAATTCCATTAAATTCTAAAGGAGCATCTCATTTAGTTTTAATTGGAGTGCCAAGCCAAGTCAATAAAATGGCACAAAAAGCTGATAAATTGAAATTGGTAGATATTTTAAAAAAGAAAGGATTCCCTGTTCCTGTAGCCCTTTCAACCAATCAAATTGATTTTATGCAAAAGGTCATCTTAAAAGTCTTGGGCAATCCCAATCTTTCTGATCAATGGTGGGTTAAAGAAAAAATTTCTTAAATTTGCAACTATTCGTTTCTAGAGCTAGCTGTAGCACAGACTTTTGCCTGTGCTACATTTTTTTTAATTTTAGAGCATCTTAATTCAAATCTCTAAGTCAATTTTTAGATAAACTTTTGCAGATTTTTAGGTAAATCGGCAGGAGTTGCATTTGCTAACAAAGTACAATTTCTGAGATCAAGCAATTGAAGAGTCTCGGGTAAATTTTTAAGAGCTTTAATTGATAGTTGAGTGCAACCCAATAGAATAAGTTTTTGAAGGTCTTTGGGTAATTTTTGAAGTGCTGTTAGATTGGTGCAGTGCGATAGGTTGAGTGATTTAAGATTGTTAGGCAAATTTTGAAGAGCTGCATTTGATAGCTGAGTGCAATGAGATAGATCTAGCGATTGAAGATTATCAGGTAAGTTTTGAATGACTATATTTGATAGCAGAATACAACCTTCAAGAATAAGTTTTTGAAGGCCTTTAGGTAAATTTTGAAGCGCTGTTAGATTGGTGCAGCGAGATAGATTGAGTAGTTTAAGATTGTTAGGCAAGTTTTGAAGAGCTGCATTTGATAACTGAGTGCAATCAGATAGATCCAGCAATTGAAGATTATCGGGTAAATTTTGAAGAGCTGTATCTACTAAATGCAGGCAATCTATTAATATAAGTTCTTCAAGATCTTTGGGTAAGTTTTGAAGCGTTTTTAGATTACATCCTGTTAGATCAAGTGTCTTAAGACTTCCGGGTAAATTTTGAAGAGCTATGTTTGATAACTCAAAGCAGTTTTTTAAATAAAGATTTTCCAATCCTTTTGGTAAATTTTGAAATGCTATATCTGAGAGTTGATTGCAATCAGATAGATCAAGCGATAGAAGATCTTCGGGTAAATTTTGAAGAGCTGCATCTGTTAGATTAGAGCAATCACGTAGAATAAGCTCTAAAAGATTTTGTGGTAATTTTTGAAGCGTTCTTAGATTAGGGCACTTGACTAGCTCGAGCTTTCGAAGATCTTCAGGTAAATTCTGAAGAGCCGCATCTGTTAAATTAGCGCAATCTGCTATCGCAAGGGTGTGAAGAAACTCAGGTAAATTTTTAAGCACCTTTAGATTAGAGCAACCTATCACTACAACCTCTTTTAGTCCTTGGGGTAGATTTTTAAGCGTTTTTAGATTAGGGCACCTGACTAACTCAAGCTTTTCTAAACCTTGGGGCCAATCTTCAAGAGCTGTATCTGTTAGCTGATAGTAATCTTCTAGATTAAG
This sequence comes from Parachlamydiaceae bacterium, assembly GCA_044226925.1. Lineage (GTDB taxonomy): Bacteria > Chlamydiota > Chlamydiia > Chlamydiales > Parachlamydiaceae > JANWJE01. The sequence goes on along the minus strand of JBGAGC010000004.1, from coordinate 74,564 downwards.
TATTTTAAGATCTTCGGGTAAATGCTTAAGTGCTGCTTTTGTTAGTTTGATGCAACCTTTTAGATTAAGCTCTTCTAAATCTTGGGGTAAATATTTAAGTGCTGCATCTGTGAATTGGTGGCAATATCCTAAACTCAGTATTTTAAGATTTGGGGGTAATTTTTGAAGCGCTGGATCTGTTAGATTGGAGCAATTGATTATATGAAGCTCTCTCAAGCCTTGGGGTAAATGCTGAAACACTGTATCTGTTAGATTAGTGCAGTTTCCTAAATAAAGCTTTTGCAAACCTTCGGGTAAATCTCGAAGCTGGGCATCTGTTAAATTAGGGCAATCATATAAATCTAGTTCTAATAAGTCTTTGGGTAAATGCTTGATTTGTGCTGCATCTCTTAGCTTAATCAAATTTGATTTAGCAGATTTGATGGGGTTTTGAAGAAAGAACTTAATGTTTGCGGGTTGTTGGACTTTAGCCTTTCCTAATTGAGCACTAAATAAAAAGTGTTTAATAAGATAGCTGGCCGCTAAGAAGCTAAAAGCTAAAGAGGCAATCAAAAGAACTTTTTTATGCTGGATCGTCAGATAAGATAGAACTCTTTCTTTAATAAGAGGCACTGAATAAGGAGAAAGTAAATGAGTAATCTTCATACAATAGGTTATGTGTTGTTTAATAATTAATTATTAGTTTGAGTTATTTACTGGCTTCGCCAATAAAGCGATTTTTTTATGAATGATAAAAAAAGCGTCGTTAATAATCAACATGTTAATTGTTTTCGAAATAAGAAATGAAAGAGATAAATGGGTAAAAGATTTTATATATTGAGTAGTAGAAGGATTAAATAAAAGATGAGCACAGAACCTATTTTCTAATAGCAACATTTTTTGGCAAAATGTTAAAGACTGCATCTGTTACATGGTTGCAGTGTACCAAATTAATTTTTTTTAGATTTGGAGGTAACTCTTTTATCGCAGCATCTGTTATAGGGCAACCTGCTAGATAAAGCTCTTCGAGATCTTGAGGCAAATCTTTTATTGCTGCATCCGTTATAGAGCAAAATGTTAGATTAAGTTTTTTAAGACCCATAGGTAAATCTTTGATGCCATTATCTGTTAGGCTAAGACAATGTGTTAGATCAAGTTTTTTAAGGCCTCTAGGTAAATCTTTCAACGCAGCATCTGTAATCTCGCAGCTCGCTAGCTCAAGCTCTTCAAGCCCTTCAGGTAAATCTTTCATTCCTGCATCTGTTAGATTAGAACAAAGCGCTAATTCAAGTTCTTTTAGGCCTCTAGGTAAATCTTTCAAGGCTGCATCTGTTATCTGACATCTTGCTAAATTGAGCTTTTTAAGACCCATAGGTAAATCTTTGATCCATTTATTTGATAGATCACGGCATCCAGATAAATCAAGTTCTATGATATGAGAAGATAAATGCTTGATGTTTGCCGCGTCTTTTATCCTAGCTTTCATTACATAAGCACTAAAAAAGAGGCGTTTAATGCAATAGCAGGCAACTAAGAAGCTAAAGGCTAAAGAGGCAATTAAAACAATTCGTTTCTGCTGAGTATTAAGAGAAATTAAAATTTTTTCTTTAATAAAAGGTATTAAATAATGAGAAAAAGAATTAATGCTAGTCATGTGATCTAATTTGGTTTAGCATAATTTTAATTTTGTACTAATTCTTCGGTATATAAATATTAAATATTTTTATTTAGGTAATCAATGTTAACTTGTTGATATAAAATAGGTGATTTAGTTGATTTTTGTATGGATGAATTAAATCTAAAAACATTTCAGGTCAATAACATTATTTTAAATCAATAAATCATTTATTTTGATGTAGCGCAAGCAAAGCCTGCGCTACAAATGGATGGTGGTATTAATCGATGTGCTTGAGTAGACGAAGATGGCTGAGAATGAGATCAACCGCTTCTTCGACAGAGCACTTAGACGTATCAATTAAAATTTCTGGATTGATAGGTTCTTCATAAGGATCATTTATACCAGTAAACCCAGTCAGTTTACCTTCTTTAGCCAATGTATAAAGTCCTTTTGTATCTCTGTCTTCGCAAACTTCTATTGGAGTTGCGACGTAAACTTCAATAAAGTTCCCAGCAGAGCTGATGAGATCGCGATTATATTTGCGATCTTGTGCATAAGGAGCGATCATCGCGCAAATCGCCACGCCTCTGTTTTTTGTAATCTCACTTGCAACAAAGCCGACGCGACGAACATTAAGGGAGCGATGTTCCTTAGAAAAACCTAGCTCAGAAGAGAGGTGAGTGCGGATGATATCGCCATCCAAAATCGTCACAGGTCTATCTTGAAGCTCTGTTAATTTAATTGCTAAGCCTTTAGCAATTGTTGATTTTCCTGCTCCAGAAAGTCCTGTAAAGAAAATTGTAAATCCTTGTTTGGCGCGTGGAGGATAAACTTTTTTGAGTTCAGTGACAATTTCTGGAAATGAGAACCACTCTGGAATATCTGAGCCTTCATTTAACATTTTTCTGAGTTGTGTACCAGAAATGGCTAGCGTTTTTTTACCAGGAGGAATTTCATCAATCGGTTGGTAGTTATCTTCATCTTTAACATAAACAACCTCTCTGAATGGAACGACAACGATTCCAACTTCTTTAGCATAGGCTTGTACTAATTCTTGAGCGGCATAAGGATCATAAAAATCAACTCCTTGGCTATTTTTACCAGGTCCAGCATGATCTCTTCCAACAATAAAGTGAGTCGCTCCATAATTTTTGCGAATAATCGCATGCCATAAAGCTTCTCTTGGGCCTCCCATTCTCATCGCGAGAGGAAGCAAACTTAAGGTTGCAGAGCCTTCGGGAAAATATTTAATGAGTTTTTGGTAGCATTTTACACGCGTAAAGTGATCGACATCGCCAGGTTTAGTCATTCCTACAGAAGGATGGATTAAAAGGTGTGCACCTACACTAGCTGCAGCGCGTTGGGTTAATTCCAAATGTGCACGGTGCATGGGATTGCGAGTTTGAAATGCGACCACTTTATCATAGCCATTCTCTTTGAAGAAAGCTTTCAATTCTTGAGGAGTCTTTCTTAAAGAAACAAAGTCGAAATGTTGAGGAGATTTCACTTTCGTGAGTTTTCCTGTGACATAATAATCGCCTGTTTGATTTAGGAGATAATCTACACCTGGATGAGCAATATCAAGTGTTCCATAAACTTTTTCGGCTTCCCATGTGCGGTTAGGCTTCCAAATTTCATCTATTGTTAAAAGAGCTAAAACAAAACCTTCTTGATCTCTTAAAGCAATCTGAGTTGCTCCTTTGACTTTTTCTATGTTTTTCTCTTGAACATCTAATACGATTGGCATTGGCCAAACAGTACCATCTGCTAAACGCATCTCATTAACAACACGCTCATAATCTTGACGATTCATAAAACTTTCAAGGGGAGCAAATCCTCCATTCATAATCAATTCCAAATCACACAATTGACGTTGAGTTAACGTCAACGAGGGAATGTCAGAGGGAAGTGAAACTGTTGTCTGTGAAGTGAGTAAGGGCAAAAGCAAGAATAGCGAAATCATCATGAGCCATCTTCTTGCTAAGAAGGGCGATTTTGTCTTCATACTGGGACGTTTCCTTGTTAATGTTTGTCGTGTTCTTTTTTTCCAGCCAAACCAAAGTGGTCAGATAGAGAACCTGATGAATTTTGTTAAACATAAAAATTAAAATCCAATAATTTTTTTTGCTGAAATTAATGAACAGAACGTTTTCTCATTATTATGATTGGTAACAAATTATTTTAATTTAAGAAATTCTCGTAATTATTCATTGTCAGGCGAAACGAGCAGAAAAAAGCTCAAAACATTATCAAATGGATGCAGAATCATTTCAAAATAAATAAAGGCAATATTTGAAATGCAAAATGGCGAATTAATTTTGCAAATCGTCCATTAGAGGTTTTTTTAACAGGTTTTTAGATAAAAGATTAATGAAAATCATCTAAAATGATCGAGTCTAATGATGGAGGTTCTAAGGCGCTAAGTTTTTGTTGAAACTGCTGAAAAAGTTCATCTTGAATGTTGATGTATCCTGATTCTAAAGATTGCTTTGCTTGCAAGTCTCCCCGTTCTCCAGGAACAAAAATTCTTTCAACGTGAGGTAATTTTTTAGCGGATTTAATCGTCTCTTTTAATTGACTCATGCGTTCTTTAAAAAGATGGCGATCGGTCAAAAGTTCGGGATCTATAGCTAAAATTAAATTGCCTTTATCATCGTTTTCTTTTCCTACAGCCTCAACCAAAGGCCCGGTTAAGGCCTCTATCATGAGAGCTAGGCCGGAACCTTTGGGTCCAAAATCCATGCCACGTATTGCCCCATGCAATGCTTCGTCAGGATGATTTGTTAATTTGCCATGAGAGTTATAAGCAATATCTTCTGGTAGGGGGTGGCCATAAAGGTGAGCCTCTACTATTTTAAAAAATGGCACAGCAGCAGTTGCCATATCTAAAACAAGTGGAGCTTGCGATGTGGGGATGCCAATTGCAATAGGATTAGTTCCTAGTAGAGGTTCATAAGAACCAAAGGGAGCAACTCGTTTGCTTGATCCAGAAAAAGCCCATCCAATCAAATCATGATTAGCAAGGTGTTGAACATAAAAACCTAATGCACCGGAGCCTTCATTAGATCCTTTAGTTCCTACAAGACTAAATCCATGCTCTTTTGCTTTGACAAGCGCAATTTCCATGGCTCGATGCATAACCAATATTGCATGATTTGCGTGACCATCTAAGAGAGCAGATAAAGGAGTTTCTTTGATGATTGTGATAGTTTTTGCTTCTCGATTTTTTTGATAGCCTTGAGTGACGAATTGAATGATGCTTTGCCAATTTCCCCTTAATTGTGCATACATCAAATGCTCAAGCAATATGTTTATCTCATTAGCTTCATAACCTGATAACTTTAAAGCTTGTATGTTATGTGCACGTAATTGATTAATGGAGATTTGCATGTTTTGAATTCTCCTTTAAGATGTTTAACATGGCATGAAGAGCTAAGACATATCCATACACTCCAAAGCCCGTAATAAGCCCTGTTGAAATGTCGGAAAGAACACAATGAATATTCCGCTTAGCAAGATGGCTAATATGAATTTCTACGTAAGGAAGGTTGACGCCTAAGATGCAGTCGCGTAATGCATAACCAGCGTAAGTAAATCCAGCAGGATTCATGACGAGTCCATCATAGCCCTCTTCTTTTGCTTGATAAATCCGATTGATAGCTTCGCCTTCAATATTTGTGTAATAAATGTCGAGGTGATAGCCATTTGCTTGCGCATCTTGTTGTAAAAGAGTATTTAATTCTTCTGGAGTGGTATAGCCGTAAATTTCAGGCTGCCGTTTTCCCAAATAGTTTAGATTAGCTCCTTGCACAAGCAATATTTTTTTCATTTTCAATTCCTTATTGTGCGTTTTGAGTCAGAATAGCATCTTTCTCAATGAAAAAGACAATCTGTCATTTTATTCTTCTGTATATCAAAATAGAAAATTTTAAAGGAGAAGAGAAAATGAGAACAAATCGCTCATTCAAGAAGAATGAACTAAAGATCGCAAACAAGTAATGATTTGCTCCAAAGAAAGAACATGCTTAGCAGCGCCCAAAGAAATTGCCGCTTTTGGCATTCCAAATACCAAGCTAGATTCTTGATCTTGTGCAATCGTTGGGGCCCCACAATTTTTCATTAAAAGAAGATCGCGAGCTCCATCGTGCCCCATTCCAGTTAGAAGAATGCCTAAACTTTTTGATCTATAAATTTCAGCTACTGACCGAAATAACTTTCCTACAGATGGTCGTAAGCCTTCATCTGCCGGAGCATTGTTTAAATAAATTGTTCGGTAGCGACTGACTTCTAAGTGGTAATGATCTGGAGCAATATAGACACAGCCAGGTTCAATGCTTTCTTGATTTTCTGCTAATTTAACGGTCAAGGGAGAATTTTGGTTGAGCCATTCAGCAAGACCTTTAGTAAAGCCTGTTGAAATATGCTGAACGACAAGAATGGGAATGTGAAAGTTAGGGGGAAGTTGAGAAAATATTGTATTTAAGGCTTTAGGGCCTCCTAGCGATGCACCAATAGCAATGGCTTTAATGTCAGTGGGAAGAAGATATGCTTCTTTAGGCATAGGCTTTACTGTTGATGGAAGAGCAGGCGAGGAAAGAGGAGATCGTTTAGGGCTAAGTTTTATTTTCGCCGCATTTTTAATTGTTTGAACAAGGACATCTGCCATGGCTCGGAAAATAGGATCTCGGGGGCCGACTGGTTTTTCTAAAATATCAACTGCCCCAACGCTAATTGCTTTAAAGCTTTTATCGATATCTTCCTTTCTGTAGTTAGCGCTGACAATAATAATAGGAAGGGGGGACATCTCCATAATACGTCGAGTTGTTTCAAAACCATCCATTTTAGGGAGAACGATATCCATTGTAATGACATCAGGTTTTTCAATTTTAATAAAATGCAAAGCTTGTTCTCCGCTATCTACACATCCTATAACTTTTAAATGGGGATCGGAATTGATGATAAATTCTAGTAATTTCGCTGAAATTGGAGAATCTTCAACAATGAGGACTTTAATGAAATGGGAAATCATAAGCGATTAACTATCATTGTTGTAATGGTTTCAAAGTCTGTTATAAAAGTAATGGGCAAACTTGAAAAATCAATATCTATCACTTTTATATTAGTGTGCTATTAGTTAATTTTTAACGATTTTACAAACAAGAAAAATCTTAAGAAATACGAAAACCTTTTTCTTTCAAATAGGTCTTCAAAATTTGAACTTGGTCACCTTGTAGTTCAATGCGTCCTTCTTTGACGGATCCACCGCAGCCTAATCGTTGCTTTAATGTTGAGCATAAGTCTTTGAGTTGTGCTTCATCCTCTGCTAAGTTTAAAATTAGCGTGACAAAAGACGATCGTCTTTTTTCTTTGATGACTTTAATGGGTTGCTTAGGTTTTGAGGGGGTTGGCTCTGGAATCCATTCTCCTCCAATTGTAAAAGGCATAAAAGTCCTCTTTAATTTAAAAATTGATATGGCAATTCAACCTATAATTCTAGCAAAAAAATAACAAAATATCACAGTCTGAAATCGGGAAATATATTATTTTATAGGAAGTCATCATGAAAGAACGTTCTTCTACTCATCGGTCATACTCTAAATTCTTTTTAAAACATTTCGCTAGAAATTTTCTTCTGGCCATTATTGTTACAGGCGTTCTGATTCTTATTGGAATTTTGGGGTTTCGTTATTTTGAACAAACTGCTTGGGTAGATGCGTATGCCAATGTCACAATGATCATTTCAGGAGTTGGCATGTTGACAGAACCCAAAACAGATACGGGCAAAATTTTTGTTGGAACATATTCATTATTAGGCGCAGGGCTCTTTTTGATTGCGATAGGTGTTGCTTTTGTCCCTATTTTTCATTGGCTATTTCGTCAAATGCATGTTGAAGATCGCGAGCATAATGTCTAAAAATTCAAAAATAATTTTTTAACGTTTATGAGAAGCAAATAATAAATAAGCTTTTTCTGACCCCGAAATTGAGATAAAATGCAAAAACTCACATTATTTCTCAATGTGGCTTAATATCTCTTTTCAATTAAAAGCCAAAATCTTTTCATTAAAATTTCTTGATGGTTAATTTAAAAATTTTCACCAGATTACTCATCCCTCAAAATAGAGACATATGGCAAAACAACAGAATACTTGCACTCAGTAAGAGTGGATCTTTGATAAATGAAATTCTAAATTTCGCAGATAAAGTGTATATGAGAAATTGACTCCTTTATTAAATAGCACTTGGTCTGAGCGATAATACCTATATGCTGAGTGCAGTGTTGCACAGATAGTAAACAGATAAGGTTCAAAAGATGCGAAAATTACAAATTCAAGTGAGTTAGAACCTATCTAAAATCTGAGACCAAGACCAACACCTGGCTTGAAGCCTCCAACATTAGAATGCTTTTTAAAATGAACAGGTAAATAAAGGTAATCAACAAAAATATCCAAAAACATATTTTTATAAAAAAAGTAAGTGACACCTGTTTTTAAAATTGCTCCAACCGATAATCTTGTGTCATGTTCATCAAAACAGTGTCCCTTATTTTTAATTTGAGTTTTGGCTAAAGTTGGTCCTAGCCCTATGTAAAAACCTGTTGAGTCATTATAATTTAGCCAATATTTAAGACCTAAGCTCAAATTAAGTATTTTAACATTTGTCTTAACAGAGCATGTTTTCTCCTCTCCTCCTCTAGAAAGATAATCTAAGTTAGACCAAACACTTAAATTGAAAGGCATAGGCTGATCAACTTCTAGCTGCCAGCTACTAGAATTTCCATATAAGTGCCTGAATAAATTCGATGTTGGATATAATCCTGCATATCGAATTTCTAGACTTAAAGCATTTAGAATAAATGGAGTTATTAAACTTAATAGAAAAAACACTCGTATGTTATTTAAATAATTAGTCATTTACGATCCTTACTTTAACTTGTTTGCTTTCTTGCTGATTGGGATACATTGCGGTAATTGCAAATTGATGGCTTTTTTTCTTAGAGTTTAAACAGGTTTTGTATACGGGATGTTTACTTGTTGGGATTTTGGCAATTTGTTTGTTATTTAAGTATAAAACATAATAAATAACGTCATTTGAAGATGGAGGATCCCAGGTAAGTTTGAGAGAATAACGATTTCTATTAAGCAGCTCGCATTTTTTTAACCTTCCTTTAAAATGTTTAGGTGGAAGAAGAGGGGACGGCGGAGGTGGAACGGTTTCGATAAAAGTGAAAACAGAGTTGGAGGATGTTGTTAGGGGCCGAAATATATTCTCAAAAGGCATGTACTCATAATCAATAACAGATATGTTTGAATAGGAATTTCCTGTTGCAGGATAGCTAGAAATAAGAACTTTAAATTCAATGTCAGCGGATGAAGAACCTAAATCTTCATCTGAATTTGCATTATTTAAATCTCCAATTAATACGCCAGCTGAAAGATCGGGATCAGGGCTTACAATAATGTTATTAATTAAAAAAGAGTTAGGTACAAAAGATAAACCTGGTGGGAGAGGATCTTTAAATACAACAGATAGAGCACTCCCTGTTCCGACATTTTGTAAATGGACAGAATAGGAAATCGTTTCTCCTATTCTTGCTGTAATGCTTTCTTCTGAATTTACCAGCTTAGTAGCCTGAATGAGAGGAATATTTGAAGATGGCAAAACAATAGAAACAATGTTTGTTTGACTAGTCAATCTGATTGGGTTTCCAATACAGGAAATGAAGTTGTAGTCAATGTTAGAATTATTATAAAATATGTTATTCGATAAAGGGTAATTATTAATTCTAGCTTGAAATTCAACAGTAGCTTGTCCTCCAGGAGATGTAGGAGTGGGTGCGACTAAAGTTCCAATCGAAAATCCGACTGCTAAATCTGGATCAGGAATGAGTGTTACGCCATTTAATTTAACACTTCCAGGCACCAAGCTAAGACCTGTTTCTAATTCATCTCTAAAAATGACTGAAAACGCATCTGCTGTTCCTTCATTAGAAAGATCTACTTTAAAGTTAACAACATCTCCTACTTCAGCTACAACAGAGTCCGAGTTATTAACTGATTTCACAGATTTAATAATAGGAGCTCCTACTTGAATCTGAATACCTAAGGCGTTAATGGTGTAATCATCACCAGTCGTTGTGCCGAGAGCGTAAGCTTGTGTTTGATTAAAAGAGAGCTTATCTGAAACATCTATGCTTGTAATATCATAACTCTGTCTATCTCCTGGATGAATAGTTGCTGTAAACGGATCCGCATTTCTATCACCAAATGTTCCTCGTGTATCCAACTGTCCTGATCCACTTCTTAAAATTTTGCCGTCATCTACAAATCGAAAAGGTTGCAAAGTATTAATCTGTGAACAAAAAAAGTTGTTAATAGGATTGTTTACGCCAACAAGAGAGTTTGCTGCTAAAGTTAAAGGGAGTTGGCCTCCAAATAGCATGCGATCGCCTGTTTTATTTGCATCTCCTTCAATAGCACTGACAAATAATGTTCCTGAAATTTCTCCTGAAGGAGGAACGCAAAATCCTGTCACACTAGCTGGCTGGTTTGTATTATAAGAGGCTTGTTCGCACCCAACAAAAATCGTCATGTTGTTTGTGAGCATTTGTCCATTTCGAAAAACAACAGCTAACGTCCAACCTGCTGCATTATGCGTATTATCAAGAGCTGAAATGGTTCCTGGAACACCGCCTACAGTATAAGTTCCGGCTCCGCTAGCCTGAATAATAGATGTCACTGCAGCACTTCTAACATAATTACCTGCTGCTTGATAACCAGGTGTTAAAGCTTGCTGCCTCGTCGCTGGGTCTGAAGGAATAAAATGGCTCACTCCCTCGGGTGTAGTCAATATAACGGGTGCATTAATATCATCTATCGTAATCTGGTTTTGGAATCCATAACTACCAGACCAAATAAGTTCAGCGTATAAAATAGTGCTTTCATCTGGCAAGTCTAATACAGCGGCAGAACTGTTCTTGGTCCAATCTAAAGTCGTTCCTGCCGGATAAAGATTAACTTTCTGGCTGGTGTCTACTGTGATAAAAGCTCCGGCAGAATCTTCTTTACCAGGATTGTGTTGGTTAATCACTTTGCTCAAACCTAAAGTGTTACCAGTGAAAACAATAGATCCATTATCTGTTGTGTTATAGCGCTCAATATAAACGGCTTTTAAATGGCCATGAAATAACAAAGTTAAAATTAGCGCTTTGAAGAACAAATTTATTGTAAATGATTTAAATTTCATAATTTTCCTATGACAAAAGCAGGTAAACTTAAATTTTTAAAATAAATGTTAGCTTGTGAAGTGAATTTTTAAAATAAAAAAATTTTTAGTGTTTTAGTTAGTTCAGAAGTGATTGATTTTCATCGGTTTTTATGTGGGATTTGCTAGGTAGGATGGGGATATAAGCACTTATATGCCATTAAGTTTAAATTAAAGATATCTCAAGTAAATGAGGAAAGTTTGAGAAAAAGAAAAATCATATGCTTAGAGCCTGTTAAATAATCTTTAATAGTTTGAATTGGAGATTATTTAACAGGTTCTTAAAATGGTCTTATCTTATTATTGAAGAATCCCTGGAGGGTTTAAAAGTTAGCTAGCAGGCAAAATATTGCTTGATAAGTTTAAATTTTGGCGGAGAGAGTAACAACCTGCGATTTTGCTTTTACTTCTATTTTTTAACTTTGTTTTGCTAAATGCATATTGTGAAGATCGTGAACATGATATTTAGGAGTTTGTTAAATAAATTTTAACGTTTACGAAAAGCAAATAATAAATAAGTGGCTTCCGGTCCTGAAATTGAATTAAAATTCAAAAGTTCAAATTGTTGTTCAGTGAGATGTAATACTTCTTCTCGTTTAAAATAAGCAAAGAAACGAGGAAATTTCAAGGAGGGTTCATCAATTTTTTCGCTTTCTCCTTCAATGAGTGCCAAGATAAATAATCCATTTGAAGTCAAAAGTCTAGCTACTTTATGGATTTGCTCTGGCCACTCTTTTTTAGGAATATGAATAAAGGATAGAATGGCTAGGATTGTGGAAAAAGAACCATTTTCTTGATACTCTTGAAAAGATGTTTGCAAACAAGTTAGCTCTTTAGATCTGCATTGCCGAACCATGACAGGTGAAGGATCTAAGCATAAAACGTCAAAACCTTGATTTTGCAACCATAAGGCAAGTTGACCTGTACCGCTTCCAATATCGAGGATTTTTCGGCCTAAAGAAGGAGAATGATAATTCAAAATCCATTGCGGCAAAAGATGGGGAAAGGGAAATCGATCCCACATCCAATAACAATTGTCGTAGCAACGCTGATTAAGAGCATCTAATGAATCGCGTTTTGATAAAAAAGCCATGTTATGACTTGAATACAGATAAGAAGCAATAAATAAGCTTAATAAAAAATATTTAAAACAAAACAAATTTTTTCTCACATTTTAATCATGTTTACAGTGGATCCCATTGGTTATTTTCATACTTCTTGTGTTTCTCCTTATGAGGTGCCGCGACAACCAGCTTTAGCCCCTTCAAATGAAGGAGTCATTCAATTGAAACAGGGACATCAATTTGAACAAGCATTAGAAGGATTAGAGGGCTTTGATCGTATTTGGGTCATTTTCTGCTTTCATCGTCATCAGCATTGGAAACCTAAAGTTCTTCCTCCTCGAGGAGGAAAAAAACAAGGCGTTTTTGCGACACGCTCTCCACATCGTCCTAATTTTCTTGGGCTCTCTTGCGTAGAGTTAAAAGCGATTAAAGGGCTTAAGCTGTTTATCGTCAATCATGATTTAATTGATGGAACGCCCATTTTAGATATTAAGCCTTATTTGAACTATGCGGATGCTTTTGTCTCTTGCCATCAAGGGTGGTTGGATGATTTGCCGCCAGAGCCAGAAATCAAAATTGAATGGTCGCCGCTGGTATTAGCTCAACTTGATTATTTGGCGACACAATGGCATTGCGATTTGCAACAAGCTATCGAGCATCGTCTTTTTCAATCTCCTTTTCCCTACGCCAATAATCGTGTTAAGCAGCTTTCGGAAGAGAGGTATGAGCTCGCTTATCGAACATGGCGTGTGTATTATGATTGGAAAGAAGGAATAATTAAAGTTGATCATTTGAAAAGTGGATATGATGAGGAAACTTTAAGAGGGGAAAAGTTATCAAAATGGGAGGATGTTCCTATTCATCAAGCCTTTATTGAACGATTTAAAACCAACTCCTAAATAAAAATATTAAAACTAGCAAAGAGATAAAGGCTAAGACTACCTTTACTTTTTCTTCCTGATTTTCTAGACTTTTTAACATTTATCATTCTAACTTTTGACTTTTTATGAATACTCAGCGTCCTTTAGAAATTTATCCTACAACATATCATCTTTTTCTCTGCTGCGATCAAACAAATCCCAAATGTTGTCAGTATGAACAAGGGGTAGAAGCGTGGGAATTTCTTAAGCGACGGCTTAAAGAACTTCATTTAACAGCAGAGGTAGGAATTTTCCGCACAAAAGCTAATTGCTTAAGACTATGTCAGAAAGGACCGATTACAGTTGTCTATCCGGAAGGAATTTGGTATCACTCCTGTCGACCAGAAGTTTTAGAGCAAATCATTCAAGAACACTTAATCCATGGACGGCCCGTTGAAGCTTATCGAATACCGATTAAAGATTAGGTAGATTGGATTTTAAATTAAAAGAAACGTTGCTAATCTCAGCAACATTCTTTTCATTTAAGGTAATCGAATAACTTAATCTTCCTAGTAGAGCTTGTGGAACAATGAGTTGTCCCGTCGTTTCTAATTGGGAGTGTTCAATTTTCAGAATATCAAGAGTGCCTTGCATAGTAATATTGACTTGAGTGATTTCTTTGGTTTCAGGATGACGGATAACCTCTAAATGAATGGGAGGAAATTCATTCGAAAAATTTAATGTTAAGCCTGTATTTTTGAGATTTTCTTTCCAAGTACTAGATCCTATATGTGTAGTAAAAAATCCTTTCAAATCTCCAAAAAGAGCGTTTAAAGAAGTTTGTGAAATTGCAACTTGCAATGAGGCGAGCCAAGGCTCTCTTTTCTCTGTATTAGGATTAGATAGAACTAATTCACGTAAAGAATCAAAGCTAACCGTTAACTTCTGGTTGGCATCTAGTTTTTTTTCTGGAATAGGAATTTTATCTTCGATTTCTAAGACATCATCTTCCCGCAAAAAGTTAATTCCTCTGTTGATATCATTAGAGAAAATATCAAGCGGTGTTTTAAGAGAACCATTCTTAAGTTGCTTATTGATCTCTAAAGTAAGAAATTGACCAATGTGATCTTCGCTAATAGATTCTTTAACGTCCACAACCATTTGTGGAACTTTAGCTAATCGTTTGGTTAATTCTTGAATAGACTTAGAATCTCTTAAAGAGTTCATGGTTTTCCGAAACTCTTGATTTGCCTTTTGAAAGGTATCATAGTCTTGCTGCATATTTTCATAAAAACTTGTCTCAACATTAGTCATAGACGCAGCTAAAGATAACCCCCATCCAATTCCCCGAGCAACCTTTTTGCTCAATTGATTTCGTTTTTGTTCTCTCGCATCAATTAAACGTTCAGTATGGTCAGCAATTTGTTTAGTCAAATTCAAAAGTGTATACCCATCTTCTCGCTTTAATTGATAATCCGTTTGCAGTCGATCGAAACATTTTTTTGAAATTTGAACAATTTCTGCCAGTGAAAGTTTATGGATACTCGAGCCAGCATCTATGATTTCTTTTTGACTCATGACTTGAAAGTTTTTTCCATTTTTCGTTGATACAAGATATTGATGCTGAGTCGTTTGATGGGATGAATCGACTTGTTTAAGCAAATTGATCCAATTTTGAGGAGAAATTTCTCCGCTATAATCTGAAGGGGAAATTGAACTGCTTTCCATAATAACCTAATAAATTTAAAGAGGTTTTGTTATTATTATAAAACATGCTTTATTATTAAATTATTAATTTTATGTTAAATTTGCTAATTATTTGATTTTAGATTTTTAGGTTATTTTGAGTTTGTTGTAAATTTAAAAACGGGCAAAATTTGACTTTTTCTCAAGATGTTACTTTTTACAATAATGAGTTGTCTATAAACGAGGTGATATTTAAAATAACTAACGTTAATTCGATTTGTCATATACTTCTCAATAAATAATGAGGTGAAGATGAGGTTTGTGAAATTAACTTTAGTCATTTTATTGATGAGTAGTTTGATTGGATTTCCGATTTATTATTTTTTTTTCCATTCAATATCTCTTCCCTCTTTAGATCACTTATATAATGTCGAAGCTCCATCTATTCAAGATATCAAGCAAGTCATTTCTGCAACTGGCACTCTTAAATTAAAAGATCAGATTAAAATTGGGAGTGTTGTGACGGGGCGAGTTAAAACGATTAATGTTGAAGAGAACGATTCTGTTAGTGAAGGACAATTGCTTGTTGAGATTGATACTGGACTTGCAGATACAGAAGTGAGGGAAGCTCAAGGAGCATATGAAAGAGCTTTAGCGGAATTGGAGTATCAAGAGGCTAATTATCGGCGTCAGCAACAATTATTTGAAGAGCGCTTTACTTCAGAAGCTGTTCTTCAAGAAACCAGGCGCAATTATCGAACAACTTTAGCAGACGTCAAAGCGTTAAAAGCTGCTTATGAAAAGAAAGTGATCGCCTTTGAAAATAGCAAGGTATATTCACCAACATCAGGGATTGTGATTCATATTGATGTTGCTAAAGGGGAAAAAGTGTCTTCTGATTTATCTGGTGGGATGTTGTTATCTCTAGCTCCTGATGTAAAGCAAATCGAAGTGGAATTAGACATTAATGAAAAAGATATTGGGCAAATTCAAAAAGGGCAAAAAGTGCAAATGGTTGTAGATACCTATCCCACTAAAGTATTTGAAAGTACCATTCAAAATATCAGCTTTACAGCAAAAGAGGGTCATGAAAAAGAATGCTGCTACCAGGCAAAAGCTTATATTGAAAATCATCAATTGCTTTTACGTCCTGGAATGACAGTCAATGCTACAATTGATGTCGCATCTGATGAATCGGTTATCGCATTGACTTCGCGAGCTTTTATTATTAAGCAAGAGCATCTTCAACCGATTGCACAATTATTGAATTACTCTATTAAACCATTGACAAAGCAAGAAAAACAAAGCTTGTTAACAAAAAATCCAGATCGCCAAGTGCAATTTGTTTGGCAATCATGCAAAAACTGTTTTCAAGAAATTCCTGTTGAACTAGGGATTACTGATCATATTTATTTTCAGGTAAAATCTGGTCTTAAAGGAGATGAGGAGCTTGTTGTTGAAGTCCTGGAAGATGATAAAATGCAACAGATCTATGAAAAGCTTTATCGTAAGCTTTAACAGGCTCTAAGATATAAAATTTTCTTAAAATAGGTCCTGAAAGATGGTTAAAATTTCACCTTTCATTTTTTTTAAAATGGCAGCTTTGAGCTTACGACGCCACCCCATCCGTTCAGGTTTAGCCCTTTTAGGTATTGTCATTGGAATTGCATCTATGACAATAACGATGGCTTTAGGAGAAGGAGCAAATGAACGATTGAAAAATGAAATTTTATCGATGGGTGAAAACTGGATCTATATTATGCCGGGTAATTTCCTAAGCAAGGGTGAAGTCAGAAAAGTTAAAAAAAGAGAAAGAAACTTAAACTATTCTGATTATCTTGCTTTACGCCAATTTTCATCAGATATTCAAGCTTGTACACCATGTGTGGAGACAAAAGAAATTGTCAAATATCAAGGCAATCAATTGGTGGCAGAAATTCAAGGTTTAAAAACTGATTTTTTTCGCATTGAACCGCGTGGAATTAAAATAGGAATGCCTTTTTCTATTCATCATGAAGCAAATGCTCTTCCTGTTGCTGTGCTCGGATCTGATGTAGCTAAAGAATTGTTTAAATATGAAACTCCTATTGGTAAAACTATTTTGATTGGCAAATTTTCTTTTAAAGTGATTGGGGTGTTTAATGAAGCTCCTAAAAAAGTCAATCGCATTCAAAATCCGAACTTAAATGTTGTTGTTCCTTTTTCTACCGTTTGGAAAAGGATGATTATTCCGGATGAAAACGACTCTATTCATAGCATGATTGTTCGTCCTGCTCCCGGTAAAAATTCGACTCAGTTAGTGGCAAGCATGCGCCGTTTACTACGTTTTCAGCACCAATTATCTGATCAGCAAGCGGATGATTTTACCATATGGGATCTTCAAGCGATGATGCAGGCTGCGCATAAATCATCAAAAGTCTTCAATCAATTCCTTTTAATTGCAGCAAGTGTTTCTTTAGTGGTTGGAGGAATCGGAATTATGAATATTATGCTTGTGGCTATGACGGAGAGAAGAAAGGAAATTGGGATTAAAATGGCTTTAGGAGCAACTTCTACACATATTCTCTCTCAATTCTTAATTGAAGCGATTCTTTTGTGCTCAATGGGAGGAGTGGCTGGAATTTTATGCGGTATAGGAGGGACCTATCTATTAGGAACTGTTACTGATTTCGATTGGGCAATTCGAGAAACACCCCTTGTCATCGCTTTTGCAACGACTTTAGCGGTAGGTGTTTTTTTTGGATTTTATCCCGCTTATAAAGCTTCTAAACTTAATCCTATAGAAGCTTTGCAATCTATCTAAAAGAAGCAATAAATATGATGACATGCTTAATCCAAACGAAGAAATTGACGAAAGTTTTTAAAAACGGAGAAGCGTCTTTAACGGCACTTAACCAAATTGATTTGGAAATTGAAAAAGGGGAAATTGTTGCTCTTACAGGTCCTTCTGGTTCAGGTAAAACGACTCTCATGCATATTTTGGGATGTTTGGACCTGCCAAGTTCTGGTCAATTTTTCTTAGAAGGTCAGGAAATCTCATCCCTTTCTGCCAAACAGCTTGCATTTGTACGCAATCAAAAGATTGGTTTCGTTTTTCAAAATTTCCATTTGTTAAATGACTTAAACGCAATTGAAAATGTCGTTCTACCTCAGTTGTATGGAGGTATAGCAGAAAAGTATGCACGTGAAAAAGCTCAAGAGCTATTAGAAATGGTGGGATTAAGCCATCGGTTGTTTCATTGTCCCAATCAGCTATCTGGTGGTCAAAGGCAGCGAATGGCAATTGCCAGGGCGCTAGCTATGGATCCTCCGATTATTTTAGCCGACGAGCCAACGGGAAATCTTGACTCTGAAAATGCTCATTTAATTATTGATCTTTTTTGTACGATTAATCAGCTTAAACAAACGACGATTATCCTTGTGACTCATGAGAAAGGAATCGCTGAGCGGGCTGGACGTTGCATCACAATTCAAGATGGAGTAGTTGCATCAGATAAAAGAGGCTCTGCATAAATCAATAAAATACAATACTCAAGACTTTTAATTTTTATTTACTCATGATGAAGAAATTCTTTCTTGTTCTCATTTTTTTTATGGCTTTTTCCAATTTAGAGGGGCAAGAGCCTTTGCTTTTATCTTTAAAGCAGGCGGAAGATTTAGCTATTCAAAATAATTACCAGTTGAATGGTAGTTTGCATCTTTTAGAACAAGGCTATTATGGCTATCGAGTATCTAAAGATTATTTTCGTCCTAGTTTGAGTGCTAGTGGATCATTGAGTGTGACCAAGCAAGGGGAAGAGCAAAGAGCTTTAGATGGAGTTGTCAAATTGACTCAACCTATCTATGATAAGCCTGCTTTCCATAGCTTAAAAGCTGCTCAAATCCAATGGGAACAATTAAGGCTGGAAGTTCAGCAACAAATTTGCGATATTTTGTTTCATGTACGTGAAGCTTATTATGAAATTATTTTGCATCAAGCTCACTTAGCTGTTGATCAAATGATCATTCAAATTTGGGAAAATGATCTCAAGAGGCAAGAGCGTCATCTTGAATTAGGCGCTTCGATTCCTTACGAAGTCAATCAAACAAAAGTGCACTTAAAGAATGCACAGATTGACCTATCTGCTACGCAAACAGATATTCAAAAAAGCAAAATTAAGCTTTTAACTGTTTTAGGGCTTCCTCCTAATACTCCCTTTAATTTGACAGAAACAGACATTCCTTTGCCGCAACTTAACTGTCAAAAGAAAGATGTTGATCAATGGAAGAGTTGGGCTTTTCAATATCGGCCTCAGCTTAAAAAAGAACAGTTTGCTTTTTTACTTTCCCAAAATAAAATTCAGCAAGCACAAGCGGAAAGATGGCCTACTTTAAGCCTCTATGCCAATGTCGGGCATCGCTATATTAATAATGGATTTGATGATCAACCTTCAATTGGTGTTGGAGTAAATTTGGATTGGAATCTTTATGATCCTGCACTTAAACATAAAATTAAGCAAGCGCGAGAAGGAAGTCGAGGGATTGCCTCTCATTATTATCAACTTGAATTAGAAACAATGGCTGATATTCATCAATTAATTAATGAAATGGAGCAATTTTTTCAGTCTTATGCAATGGCCAAAGAAGGAGCTTTGCTAGCTGAAGAAGGCATGCAATTAGCATCTAAAAAACAGCAACTGGGGTTGATGTCAGCTTTTGAATACCGAGATGCTATTAAAACATTGCATGAGGCTCGACAACAAGTGAATCAAGCAAAATTTGCTTTACGTCTGTCTTATGAGCAACTTGTACAACAAGCAGGAATTGATTTAGTACAAGATGAGCTTTAGAATGATCACTTTTACTGTTTTATCCTTCTTATCCTGACCATCCTGTTATTTCTATTAAAATAAAAGGGGAATGACTCCATGTGAATCCTCCTTTTAAGTTGTAGGAATTTGTTGTTTTAAATCATTGATATTCTGACGTATATAATTTATTAATAAAATTATATAATACCTCTTGATTAGATAAGTGATCCTATATAATCTCATCCTTCATTTTAATTCCAATGTCTATAGGGGGGACGAAATGTTGCTAGTTAAAACAGTTGTAAAACCAAGCACAATTGCAGGGGTGGGACTTTTTGCTGATCAAGATATCAAACGAGGAGATATTGTTTGGCAATACACACCAGAAACCTGCGCAACTTTTACGGAAGAACAGTTTCAGGTTTTAGTCAATAGTTTTCATAAAACAGAAAAACAAATCATTCAATATTATTTGACCTATACCTATTACCAGTCATTTATGAATAGCTTGATTTTTTGTTTAGATAATGGTCGATTTGTTAACCATTCTGAGAATCCAAATCTTGCAACTCCATCTTATTTGCCACGAGAGCTAGGCTGGCAATACTCAGCTGCAATAAGAGATATTGCAAAAGGGGAAGAGCTCACTGAAAATTACAATACTTATGATCAAGCTGCATGGGTAGATGATCTTTGCAAAAAGTATAACGTCTATCACTTTCAGCCCAAGCAAACGGCTTGTGTGAGCGCTTGCTGTTAATCAAGTTGGTTTTTAAAGACTATTAGAGCAGGATAAGAAATTGTTTTCTTATCCTGTCTATCTTTCTTTATTTTCATTTTCCTTTGGAATGAATTTAAGAGCAGTAGAGTTCATGCAATAGCGCTTACCAGTAGGAGCAGGGCCGTCATCAAACACATGTCCCAAATGACCTCCGCATCGGCTACATAAAACCTCTGTTCTTGTGAAAAAAAATAAATGGCGATCTTCTTTGTAAATCACATTTTGAGCGCAAATAGGCTGCCAAAAACTAGGCCATCCCGTTCCCGAGTCATACTTGGTGTCTGAACTATAAAGCGGAAGAGCACAACCTGCACAAACATAAAGTCCTTCTTTTTTGTTATCGGCGTATTGATTCTTATAAGGAGGTTCGGTATTGCCTTCTCTTAAAACGGCAAATTGCTCTGGCGTAAGTCGTTCTTTCCATTCTTGTTGAGAGAGAATAAGCTTTTTTCCATCAAAACGATAGGCAGGTAGGCAAGTATTAGTTGACGCTTGTTGTTCTGATTGACAGAAGTTCATGATTAAGATATTTAACAAAGAAAGAACACTCATTGTAAATGTGGCTAATCTAGGCATATTGACTCTTTTGTTTGTCTTTAATTAACTAAATATCTTGATGACTAAAAATTTGGAAGGAAAAAATGAGGATTAAATTATATTCCACCATTTCTTTATTCTTAATGTTTTGTTTTCTATATTCTTTTTTACAAGGCGAAGAATCTGCTCAAACAGAAGAGGCGATTTTTGCAGGCGGATGTTTTTGGTGTGTGGAACATGATTTTGATCAAGTACCAGGAGTGATTTCAACAACTTCAGGTTATACAGGCGGACAAAAAGTCAATCCAACTTATGAAGACGTTTCAGCTGGAGGGACTGGACATGTTGAATCTGTTAAAGTGGTTTATCATCCCAAAGAAGTGAGCTATCAAAAATTGTTAGATGTTTACTGGCATAATATTGATCCGACACGAAATGATGGGCAATTTTGTGATAGTGGATCGCAGTACCGGCCCGTGATATTTTATACGAATGAGGAGCAAAAGAAATTAGCAGAAAACTACAAACAAAAACTCATTGAACAAGATAAATTGAAGCCTATATTAGTTGAAATTCTTCCCGCTCAAGCCTTTTATCCAGCCGAAGAATATCATCAAGATTACTATAAAAAAAATCCCCTTCGCTACAAATTTTATCGCTACAATTGTGGAAGAGATCAGCGATTACAAGAGATTTGGGGATCAGAAGCTTTTCATTAAAAATAGTTCAATCTTTCTTTCTGCCTAGGTGAATAGACATACAAGGAGAATTTGACTCAAGCCAATGTACAATATCATGCATAATATGAGGAGTATTAATTAAGGTATGATTTCCTTTGGGAACTTCCCAATAATCAACTTGATTGCCGTGATGATGCAGTTTTTGAACCATATGTTGCCCTTCTTCTAAGCTAATTCGATTGTCATTGGTTCCTTGAATAATCAAAATAGGTAACGATTTCTTGATATACGGAACTGTATTGAGAGGATCACGCTTCGCTATCCAAGCATCTCCTTGCGGGCCTGCTTTTAATCCAAATTGAGCTTCAAACATTTTTTTCATATCATTGGGACGATTCTCGATGAGGCGATGAAGATCTAAAGCAGCAGAAAGGGCGACAACTTTATTGACTCTGTTTTGAAGTTCTGGGAAGCGGGCTAATGTAAGAAACATTTCAAGTCCGCCACGGCTAGGACCTAGCATAAATATACACGAAGGTTTCAACTCAATGCCTAATTCCTTAGCAAGGGTTGGAAGATAATCCATCAAGTTTTTCATGTCATTAACATCTGCACCTCCATATTCATCTTTCCCTTGGCTGACTCCACCTCGGAGAGTAGAAGAAACCACTGTATAATGTCCATAAGTTGCGTAGACAACTCCAGGATTCATTAAAGCAAAGTTTTCATTTCCCCAACGATAAAGAATTAATAGAGGATTGTGAATAGGATTGGGAGTAAAACTAATAAAACCTTTGATCCAAAGCTTGTCACTCGGATATTGGAAAATTACAATGCGTCGCTGGCAGTACCGAATAGCTTCTTTACTATCTTCTGCCGTATAAGGGCTCTCTAATACTTTTTCGGTAATGTCACGCCACTTTTCATTCGGTTTCAATTCATAGAATTGTTTCATTTTCTCAGAATAGTCTTCAATATGTTGATTTTCTTTTGCAAGAGTGGCAACTTTCTGTTCAAACGAAGAGGGCTCAGAAAATAAAAAAAATGAAAAACAAGAAAAGGCCATGGTTAAGACTAAAGAAGAGAGGATTTTAAATCTAAAAATGGGTCCTATGCCTTGGTGTTTAAAGTAGAGCATGATAAACAAATCCTCGCTTGAAGATTTAATGATTAAGGTAAATGACATGCAGTCTTTATTCATTTAAATAGTCTTTTTAGCCAATTACATGAACAGATTTTTAAAGATAACTTCAAAAAAGGAGAAAATCCATTCTAATGAGGCTTATTCTGCGACCTTACGAGAATGGATTTCGACTTCTTAAGTGAAAATGTTATAGTTTGCTGTGTCCTGTTGCTGCAATAGCATGACGCCACAATTGCTTTTTATATTCATGAGATAAACCTAGCTTGTCAGCTCCTAACATCATAAATTGCATATATTGGAAATGTGGGGGAGTATAAGGTTGTTCTTGCTTGGCAATATACACTTCTATTGGAAGAGCAAATAGATCTGATGAGTCACTTTTTAGATAGAATTGCCGCCTTTCCATGCAACGAGAATGTCCTTTCCAAGAATCCAATCGATTGAGTTGTGCTTTGGTAATTTTATAAATTACTCCTTCCACTTGGGCGTCTTTTTCTGGAACCACCATAGCCATACTAGGAGCATTTCGATAAATTTTTGAAAAATGAAGTCGAAAGTGAGCTAGGGCGGCTTTACTAATACATTCAACTTTTCCAATTTTAGATTCGAACAATTCTTGGCAAATGGTCGCTCCATAAGCAAAGTAGTAAACAACTTGTTTTTCTTCTTTCATTTCCTTTTCGTAGCATTCTTGCTCTTTATCCAACCAATCTTTTATCGTAGATAAAACAAAACCTATTGAGAGTTCTCTATCGTTTACCAATCCCATGTCTTTTCTCCTATAAAATGACAAATCAATGAAGTTATCGCAATCAGATTGCTATTCATTCTCATAGACAATAAATTTAATAAATTTCAATTTTGAATTCACTTTGTTATGGTTTTCTCTTTCAAAAAAAATATTTTTTTCTCTTAATGAGTTTTACTAAATAATGCCTATTATACCGAAGAGAACTCAAAAATTGAAATTTCGGCTTTCACGCTAGCCGAAATTTCAATTTTTGAGTTCTCTTCGGTATAACATTTTTAAGAGGATAGGTAAGTGGCAACTTTACAAGTGAAGCATCTCAAAAGATATAAAGATTTAGCCTGGCTGCTAATGAAATATGGTCGGCTCGACATTGTGAAAGAATTTGAACCTGATTTGCCTTTAGAACAAGCCCCTCCTTTAGATAAAAATGCACCAAGTCCTGAAGAACTTGTCAAAGATTTGCAAACCCTAGGGCCGACGTTTATGAAATTGGGGCAATTGCTGAGTACCCAAACAGATATTCTTCCAGATGCTTATGCAGACGCATTAGCTAAATTACAAGATCATGCAGATCCCTTTCCTTATCCAGAAGTTGAGAAAATCATTCAAGAAGAATTAAAAGCTAAAGTTCGCGATATTTTTATCGAATTTGATCCACAGCCTTTAGCTGCAGCTTCTTTAGCACAAGTGCATCGTGCTATTTTGCCTAGTCAGCGTATTGTAGCTGTCAAAGTTCAAAGACCTCATATTCGCAAGGGAATCATTGAAGATTTAGAAGTATTAGATGAATTAGCCCATTTTTTAGAAAATAAAACAAAGTGGGCCAAACGATACGCTTTTGTTGAAAAAGTTCGCGAGCTTCGTTCAACTTTGATTAATGAACTAGATTATCAAAAAGAAGCGATTAATTTGATTACTTTTAAACGTAATTTACGTGAATTTCGCAATATTATTGTTCCCAGTCCTATTAAAGATTATACCAGCACTCGTGTTTTGACTATGGAATTTTTAGAGGGTAAAAATATTACGAAATTAAGCCCCCTCATTCGGATGGATATTAATGGAAATAAATTAGCAGATGAGGTCTTTAAAGCCTATCTCAAGCAGATATTATTGGATGGCTTGGTTCATGTTGATCCTCATCCTGGCAATGTCTATTTAAGTGAAGATCAACGTCTGATTCTCCTTGATTTAGGAATGGTCACTCGTACAACTCCCCAAATGCAAATGGGATTGCTTAAAATTTTATTGGCGATTAGTGAAGGACAAGGAGAAGAAGTTGCTGATATCATCATGCGTTTAGGCCGACAAACCGAAGAATTTAATTACCATCAATTTCGCAATCAAGTTGCGGCTTTAGTCGCTCAGTATCAAGAGTTAAATTGGTCACAATTGCCGGTAGGCCGGTTGATGTTAAAAATTTCAGGCATTGCAAGCGAAACAGGAATCATTCTTCCTCCTACTTTTAATATGTTGGGGAAAGCTCTTTTAAATTTGGATCAAGCAGGCAAAATTTTAGCTCCCAATTTTAATCCCAATGATGCGATTCGTGAAAATGCAGCAGAACTTCTTGATGATAGGATGCGACGCAATTTTACAAGCGGTATTTTTTATCGCACATTAATTGAAGCTACAGAGTTTCTTCAACATCTTCCAGCAAGGCTGAATGATTTTTCTCATATTTTATCTCGCAATGATCTCAAACTTCAAATTGATGCTATTGATGAAAAGCGTTTAATGAGAGGATTCGAAAAAGTGGCGAATCGCATCACTGTGGGGCTTATCTTAGCTGCTCTTATTATAGGAGCTTCTCAGCTGATGAAGGTCGACACGTCATTTACAATTTTGGGATATCCCGGCTTTGCCATGTTGCTATTTTTAGCAGCCGTAGTAGGTGGAGTTTTATTAGTAGTCAATATTTTAATGACTGACGAAAAAAAAGAAGAATAAAAATGAAAAGAAAACTCTCTTGGATAATTGGGCTGACTGTTGGGATCGCTTCTTGTTTTTACTCTAACTTAGAAGCAAACGAAAGTATTATTCCTCAAGAAATACTCAAAATTATGCAACAGCCTAAATACAAACATGCGAATTGGGGAATCTTTGTTAAGGATGGTGAAACGCAACAAGTCCTTTATGACTTAAATTCTATCCAGTTATTTCTTCCAGGATCGACAACTAAACTCTTTTCCGTTGCTGCTCTTTTACATGCATATGGCGACCGCTATCGCTTTAAAACTCCTGTTTTTGCTTTCGGAAAAATTAAAGACGGAACGCTTGAAGGAGATCTCGTTCTTGTGGCGCAAGGAGATTTGACTTTGGGTGGAAGACAAGGAGATTCAGATACGATTGCCTACACCAAATTTGATCATATTTATGCAAATACCCTTCCTCGAGCTATTTTGACAAAGCAAGATCCTTTACATGGACTCCATGATCTTGCCAAGCAAGTGCGAGAAAAAGGAATTCAGCAAATTAATGGCAATGTTTTGATAGATGACCGTTTGTTTCAGACTGTGGAAAAGCGCGACATGCTGATTTCTCCCATCATGGTGAATGAAAATTTGATTGATATTGTCATTAATCCGGGTGAAATGAAACAAAAAGCTCAGCTGACTTGGCGGCCAAATATTCCAGGTTATACGGTAAAAAATGAAGTGATAACTGTGGCAAAAGAAGAACCATTAAATATTGAAATCATTTCTGATGAAATAGGAAAGAATATTGTTGTCAAAGGAACAATTCCCATTAATCAAAAAGATGTGGTGCGGACGTTTGCTGTTAAAAATCCCAAAGAGTTTGCGCAAGCCGCTTTTATTCATGCTCTTCGCCAACAGGGAATCACTGTCCAATTGCATCCAAACAAAACGCCTTCTCTTCCCTCTTCTGACTCTTTTCAAAGTGTGCAGCCTGTTGCTGTGTGGACATCTCCGCCTCTTTCAGAGTATGCAAAATTAATTCTCAAAGTCAGCCATAATTTGGGAGCAGATTTAATTCCTTTGCTTTTAGCTGTTCAAAAAGGAAAAGCAACCTTTGATGAAGGGATGCTTCTTTTAGGTAAAATCATTATGGATGTTTTTAAGATATCTCCTCATGAATTTGTTTTTGTTGACGCAGCGGGCGGCGATAATAATCGTCTCACACCAAGAGCTGAAGTTCAATTATTAGATTATGTTAGAAAGCTTCCACCTGAACAATTCCAGCATTTTTATGAAGCTTTGCCTATTTTAGGAATAGATGGATCTTTAGAAGACGTAGGAAAAAATACAGACGCTGTAGGGAAAATCCACGCGAAAACAGGCACAGGGGTTTCCTATAACCTAGCCACACAAAAATTCTTTTTAAATACGCAGGCCTTGGCTGGCTATATAGAGGGAAAAAATGGCCATCTCATAGAGTTTATGATTGCAGTAAACAATGCTCAAATGCCTCAAATTGAAGATGTTTTTGCCATATTTGAAGATCAAGGGCAAATGACTGCCATCATTTATGATCTTGCGCAAACAAAATGAGGCGAGAAGCTTGATGGTTTAGCTGCAAGTCATGCAGAAGAATGCGAAAGCCTTTCTTTTAATCTTATCTTGATTTTTTATCATGTCTTATTGCTTTTTTATCGTAAAATTTAGTTGTTTTTGATTTTTTGTGATTTATTTGAATAACAATTTGTGTATAATAGATTTGTTTTTAATTGATCGTGTAATTTTATTTTAGTTTTATGAACTATTTGTCTTGTTATAAACCAACTTTAGACAATTTTACTCTTCTTGCTCAGAAAAATGTGGTGATGACTAAAGAGTATGCTCAGACTTTAGAGGAAATAAAGAAAGAGAGATTTTCAGCAAAAATAGAAGTTTTAAAAATCACGATGATCGCTTTTATTGCTCTAGGAGCATGGGTAGCGGCGATAATCAGTAATAGTTTAGGGATTTTGATTGCAACTACCGCAATTTTCCCCTACGCAGGAATTCGGTATCATCGAGATCGGCAAACTACACTTCGCTTGCAATTAGATCAAAATCAGGATGACCTGAATGTCATTTTTAATCGAATGATTTTGCATTTGGAGCGTTCTCGAACGTCAAAAGAAGATCTTTTAATTGATGTTTTTAATGCTGTTTCAATGCGTGGTTGTGTCCATAAAAATAAAGTTAAGGCTCACGATCAATTAAAGTTATATTCGGATCAATTTGATACAGGTAAAATAGAATTTATTTACACAAAACATGTAGGAGCTTCTCAAAAACACGCGAAGCTCATTCCTTTGACAAAATTAATTTTAGCTCGAAAACATCCTTCTACGATTTCTGACGATCAGTGGAAAAAATTGCAACGGACATGTCACACTTTTTTGTATGGGCAAGGAAGTATTGAATCGACTATCAGTGGAGAGCAGTGGTCTGACAACACGCTTTATGTGAAATTAGAAAAAGAGAAAAAGCCACCATTTAGATGGAAGGCAGTAAAATATGGATGATTTCATTCTCTAAAATAAAATTAAATGATTAGTTTTTTTCCACTTTTAAGGAATATTAATTCAAAACTTTATGACAAAACTTCTATCAAAAGATTCAAATGGATGTCCTTATTTATTTCTTGCGCCAATGGAAGGTGTGGGTGATCGTGCTTTTAGACGCGCAATGGCTTCTATTGGGGGATTCGATGAAGCATGTACGGAATTTTTGCGAGTGCCGACAAATGCCCATGTGGTGAGTTTAGCTAAGCGTTATGTCGCTGATGAAACTTATCCCATTCCACAAGCCGCTCAGTTAATGGGATCAGATCCAGATTTGATGGCAGATATGGCACGCGAAGTGGTGAAACGTGGAGCTCCTCGGGTTGATTTGAATTGTGGCTGTCCCTCTAATACTGTGACAGGAAGAGGGGCTGGCTCTAGCTTATTAAAGGAGCCCGATCATTTATATAAGGTTGCTAAAGCTATGGTAGATGCTGTTGATGTGCCTGTGACAGCGAAATTACGTTCCGGATTTGAAGACACTTCTCTTTTTAAAGAAAATCTATTAGCAGCTCAAGCAAGCGGCATCCGCTATCTTACTCTTCACCCACGCACAAAAGTCGATGGATATGGTCCTCCAGCTCGCTGGGATCTTATTGCAGAAGCAAAACAACTATTAAATATTCCAGTCGTAGGCAATGGAGATATTTTAACGGTTCAAGATGCTGTCAATATGCTTAAGCAAACCCGCTGTGATGCTTTGATGATCGGCCGAGGCAGTGTCATTAATCCCTTTATTTTTCATGAAATTAAGGCTCACTTTGCAGGAATAAATTTTGAGCGATCTTGGGATCAGTTTATGACCTTTTTAAAGACTTTTATCAATGATATTCCTTCAGAAATGACAGTTAGGGGACAGTTAAACAAGCTTAAACAACTGTTTGGCTTTCTTTTTAAGAGCAATTCATGGCTTCTCAGTCAACGTCAAACGATTTTAACATCTTCTTATCGAGAAGCGTCAGCTTTTTTAGAATTTGCGCTTAACATTTTTCAACAAGGATGGATCTATGGAGTTCATCCATCAAAACACCATTTAGATCCTTTGCCCTGTCAGTGCGATGGAAGTTCTTAGACATCATTTTAAGTTTTACGATGAATCATTGTTGGGGATGCTTGATTTTTGGGATACATGATTAAATCGGCAATGTTGACATGAGGCGGGCGGGAAGCAATAAACAAAATGGCTTCTGCAATATCAGTAGATTTTAAAGGATCCATTCCTTCATAAGTTTGATCGGCCTTCGCTTCATCCCCATAGAAGCGAGTTAAGCTAAATTCTGTTTTTGCCATACCTGGTGAAATTAAAGAAACACGAATAGGTGTGGCAATGAGCTCCATGCGTAATGTGTCGGTTAAAGCTCTCACTGCATATTTGGTTGCACAATAAACACTGCCTCCCGGATAAGTTCCGTGGCTGGAAGTGCTTCCTACATTAATAATATGCCCATGCTGATTTTTGAGCATATTAGGCAAAACAAGTCTATTCATATTAAGGATACCCTTAATATTCGTATCAATCATTTCATTCCACTGATCAGGCATGATTTCCCAGGATTTATCCATGCCACGCACAAGCCCGGCGTTATTAATGAGAATGTCAGGCAGGCCAAAAGAACTTGCAACGCGCTGTAATTCTTTTTTAATTGCATGAAAGTCTATAATATTTGCTGTAATCGTTTCACTTTCGGTGTTAAAGTCTTCACGAAATTCTTGTTGAAGAGCTTCAAGGCGCTCTTGTCGGCGAGCAAGTAAGATGAGGCGAGCACCTGCTTTTGCAAATTGACGAGCCGTTTCTTCGCCAAAGCCAGAACTAGCACCAGTAATAAGAATTGTGGAGTTTTTAAAGGAGTAAGTCATACTTAAACTCTTTAATAATAATTTATTTAATGAGGTTTTCTTGTCGCTTATCAAGCTACACAAGCTCTAATGAATGATCTTTTATAGTATTCCATACCATTAACTTAAAAGATCTTTTTAAGTGTTTGATTTTTATTTGGTTAAAGATATTAATAAAAATCTTGAAGTCAATGAATTGGCATAGACCTGGCCATCAACTTATTTTTAAATACCATATGACAGTTATTTACTTTTAAGGAAAAGGCAGTTAAAACACATTCATATTGATTGTCAAATAAGTTTATCAGAAAGGAGGGAATGTGCAATTAAATCTAGGCTTAGGCTTTTGGATAACAGGGCAAAATCAAGCATCCTCCACACAATCCACTGATTTGAAAAAAGAGAATTCTTCTGAGCTGAAAGTAGAAAATCTTTCAGCAATTAACCGAGAGAAAAAAGTTGAGTTAATTTTCGAGGCATTACGTAAAAGTCCCTCTGAGATGAAAATTTGGCTTCATAAAATGCCTAAGGGAGGGGATTTACATAATCATTTAGTAGGAAGTCTGTATTCAGAATTTCTTTTGAAATTAGCAATTAAATACTCTCTTTATTTTGATCCGACCAACAACACTTTTTCTAAGCAACAAAAACCAGGCGATGTGCCTGCAAGTGAAATACCGAAAAACTCTCAACTCCTTATTCAATATTCCAATGCCATTAGCCTGCGTGCAACTTCTTCTATCAATGGAGTATTAGGTCATGATCAATTTATGTATAAATGTTTTGGAGTCATTGAGAGTATCGCGTCTCATGCAGATCCCAAAGAACTTGTTGAAGCTGTGGCAGAGCATGCGCGTTTTCAAAATATTCGCTATTTAGAATTAATGGTAGGCCTCAGTAGTCTGAAACAATTAGCAAGCTCCTTTAAAGAATTGCCGTCTAATCCAAAAATAAAGTTTATAGTAGAAATTTCAAGAGTGCAGCCAGATGATTCTATTTTTGAACAAAATGTCAAAAATGCGATTGAGATCATTAAAGAATACCCTGAACATATCGTGGCGTTTAATATTGTAGGTCCAGAAGATCATTTTTTTTCTCAAACACATTTTAAACAACAGATGGAAATTATTCAGCGCTTATGGAAAGAAAATCAGCAAATTAAAATTGCTTTGCATGGAGGAGAATTAACTCAGCAATTTTCTTCTCCTGATTACCTTAAAGATCGCATTAAAATGACCATTCAAAATTGTCATCGATTGGGACATGGAGTTTCTATTACAGAAGAAGAAAATGCTCCTGCCGTATTAAAAGAAATGAAAGATAAACGTATTGCGAATGAAGCTTGTCTATCAAGTAACAAGGGAATATTAAATGTATCAGGAAAGCAACACCCTATCCACACTTATTTAAAGCATAAAGTGCCCCTTGTACTCGGATCAGATGATTGCGGAGTGAACCGAGCGGATTTGTGCGAGCAATTTTTCTTGGCTATGTATGAAAATGGATTGTCTTACTGTCAACTTAAAAAGATGATTCGTAATAGCCTGGAGTTTTCTTTTTTGCCTGGGGAAAGTATTTTCATCAATAAAAAGACAAAGTGTTTTCAATCCCTTTTTTCTGGATTAGATCAAGTGGATTGGGTGGAATCGGAGGAAGTAAGAAAGTTTTTAGAAACATCCGAACGCGCGCGCGAGCAGGTGGCGTTAGAACGGCAATTTGTTGAATTTGAAATGGAAATGGTCAAGTTTTTTGCTCAAAAAGAAGAGGAATACTTCTTACAAGAGTGGTATTTAACTTAATGAAGATGATCATTCGTGATATTTTAAATATTGGCTTAAAGGAAGATGAAGAACATGATTGCTTGCCAGTACATTGACTGGAGAATGAAAATGAGAACCAGCCCTTTCATAACGAGTGAATTGTCCACCTGCCTCTTCAATGAGGAGATAGCCAGCTGCTAAATCCCAGGGATAAAGATTATACATCCAAAGGGCATCTGCTTTGCCAGCAGCGATATAAGCTAAGCTTAAAGCTGCTGAGCCGAAATTGCGCAAAGAAACGCCTCCTAAGCTGGCTTGGAAAAGCTGCTCAATATTGAACATGGGCGTTGGTTTGATTTCATAGGGAAGGCTAGTGACAAGAAGACAATCTTCAATCCTATTTGTTTGACTAACAGCCAAACGTGTTCCATTCAAGTAAGCTCCTTTCCCTTTCTCTGCTACAAATAACTCTTGTGTGAGAGGATGAAAAATAACTCCACACAACCCTTGATTTCCTTCATAAGCAGCAATACTGATCGTAAAAATGGGAAGATGGCGCGAGAAATTAGTCGTACCGTCTAAAGGATCAATAATCCACATGACTTCACTAGTTTCAGAGAGATTTGAAAAACCGCTTTCTTCGGCTAAAAAACTGTGAGAAGGAAATCGTTCTTTAATAAAAGAAATAATACACTCTTCTGAGGCTCTATCATATTCGGTGACAAAGTTTTGACGACCAGGCTTGGCAGTAATTTCATAAGTTGTTCCAAAACCTCTTTTTAAAATTTCGCCAGCCTTTAGAGCTGCTTGAATGGCTGTCAATGTCAAAGATGAAAAGTCTCGGTTTTTCATAAAAATACCTTCTTGGTCATACAGATCTTTATCAAAGCAATGCCTTTTTAAACAAAAATTAAGAGAAGTCGATAAGTGTTGTAGATTTATGTCTAACAGGCTTAAATACTAAAAACAAAAAATAAGCAGTTGTTGTCGGAATAAAGATTTTATTCTATTGTCTGAATAAGACGTGAGGAACTACCTTAAATAGTGAATAATTTGCTCTGGCCGATTTTAAAGGTTCGTTATTTCATATTCTTTTTTAAAGCTCAATGGTTTTTTTAAGAATAGGAAAGGAGCCTATTAAAGGAGAGATGATGGCAGGTAAGAGTGAAGGTCGCAAGCAAGTTGTTTGTCAAGTCACTCAAGCTTCAGCTCAAAGATCTCATGCAGAAAAGTCAGCAGCTTCTCGAAAAAGTGTAGAAACGCAAAGAAGACATGAAATGGAAAGAAAAGGACAAAACTAAAGTAAAATTGGCTTTAACCAAGCCATTAACCATTTTAACTTGAGGTTTTAATATGGCTAACAAGCAAGGATTAGGAGATAAAGGACGTCCAGCTACTCCAACATCCAATCAAAAATCATGTAAAGGCTCGTGTCACAACAAATCAAAAGGTGATAAAGCTCATTATCTAGAAGAAGATGAAGAATTCAATCCATGCGCTTCTTCAGAAAGCACCTCTTCTCATTACAAAAAAACTTCTGCTGCTAATCCATCGAAACCTGGGAATTCCTATCGGCTTGCGCAACGTCCAGGAGAAGATGAAGATGAGGATGATTACGAAGATGAAGATGAAGATGAAGATGATGACTATGATGATGAAGATGATGAAGATGATGATGAAGACTACGAGGAAGAAGATGAAGATTATGAAGAAGAAGAAGAATTATCAACAAAGAAAGCTTCTCAGTATGTGTTAAAATATGGTGTAGATTCTTTAATGTCTAACAAGAAAAATCAAATGTCTTCAAAACTTAGTCAAAACTCCAATCGTTCTAATCCTTTAATCAATAAAGAACGAAAGACAACTGGTCAATCAAATAAAAAAAGTTCGTCGTCTTCTAAAAAGAAGTAAGTGACTTGCCAACTTGAAAATGATTTAGGTTTAAGGATAAAGTGATAGCAATGCCAATTTTAGGCATTGCTGTCCTTTAAAGTTGAATCAAACGAATCTTTTTGCTGTCAGTCACTGAGTTTCTATTATAAAGGCTTCTCACATCCATGATCTGGCTTTTTAATTTGAGTCTAGCAATTATTTTAGGAATAATTTTAATCTATTCTTGGCGTTATGGGATTACTCCGACACCTACTTCCCCCAAAGTCAAAGCTCGTCTTTTAGAAATTCTTCCCTTAGAAAGTGAAATTAAAGGACAAATAGCTGAATTAGGTTCAGGTTGGGGAACTCTTGCTTTTGCGATTGCTCGTCGCTTTCCTAATACTTTAGTGTATGCTTATGAAATTTCCCCTATTCCTTACTACATTTCGAAGTTCATTTCTTATCTCATTCCTTATCATAACTTGTGCTTAGTTAGGCAAGATTTCTTTACAGTTTCTCTTAATTCTGTGTCTCTTGTCATTTGTTATCTTTATCCCGAAGCGATGGCTCGTTTAAAAGATAAACTTAGTCAAGAATTAGCTCCTGGAGCATTTGTTCTCAGTCACACCTTTGCAATTCCCGGTTGGACTCCCATTCGCTTCATTAAAGTGGATGATCTCTACCAAACACCTATCTATCTTTATCAAATTTAAGTACGAAAATCGCCTAGTTGCTTTAAATAAGCACTTGTTTTAATAATGAATTTAAAATTCATTAAGGTATTTTCTATGAAAATTGATAGGTTTTTACTCATTTTTTTTCTGTGTGCCAACATTGTGATATTAGCTATCAGCGCAATTCCAAGCTCTTCTTCAGTAGAGCCTGAAATTTATCAATTTGTAAATTTGTTTGTTAAAACTTGGAATGAGCATCGTCCAGAAAAATTAAATGAACTGTGGGCCGATAATGGAGATCTGATTAATCCGGCAGGTGAATGGGAAAAGGGAAAAGCGAATGTACTTCGCATTCTAAGAAGAGAGCAACAGGGAATTTTAAGTAAAAGTCAAATGCGGCAAGAGATTACCAATATTCGTCTTTTGAGCCCTACGATGGCTTGGGTAGACGCAAATGTCCTCTTAAATGTTCCTGGGATACCAGAAAACTTAGATCATCACATTGTCTATTTGCTAGAAAAACAAAATGGCCAGTGGCGCATTCTAGCTGCCCGCCCTTATCAATTCTTAGAGCTTCACTTAGGACTACAAGAGTCTCCTCATGCTTACCAGCAGAAATTTCAAGAAAATCTTAAGAAGTAAAAAAATGAGAAGAGGTTCAAGAACCTCTTCTATTAGCCTCTGCTTAAACTAAATTTAAGATAAGATATCAACAAGTTGATGATCTGGATTCTGTTTAATAGCGTATTGCTTTTCCCATTGTTCTGCAAATAATACAATTGGTCTTTCAAAGCGATCACGAACAACTATGGAAGAAGTTGTTTTCTTAAATGTCTGAAAGTCTCCGAGCAGCCAGGCGCTGCATTGATAAGGAAGAGTTGTTAGAATTGTATCGACCCCATATTCGTCTTTTAAACGGTACTGCATTACTTCAAATTGCAGCTGTCCGACAGCAGCAAAAATCAAATCTCCGCTTAAATCAAAAGGACGTAAGAGTTGAATCGCTCCCTCATCTGTTAATTGGAGAATCCCTTTATCAAACGATTTTCTTTTGCCAATATCTTTAGGATGAACACGGGCAAAAATTTCAGGTTGGAATTGAGGTAACGGCTTAAAATTAAAATCTCCACTCAATGAAATCGTGTCGCCAATCGCAAAAACTCCAGGGTTGATTACCCCAATGATATCGCCGGCATAGGCATAATCCACAGTCGTCCTTTCTCCAGCAACCATTCCATGAGGACGTGATAAGCGAACCTCTCGCCCTAAACGATGATGTTTAACAGCTAAATCGCGTTCAAAGCGTCCCGAACAAATACGAAGGAATGCCATGCTATCGCGATGTCTGCGATCCATGTTTGCTTGTAGTTTGAAGACATAGGCGCTAAACGGCATGTCAATATCAATAGCGATTTCTTCTCCATTCATCTTATTGGCTAAACGCTCATGAGGGGATGGGGCTAAATGGATAAAAGCATCAAAAAAAGGCTCCACTCCAAAATTTGTTAAAGCAGAAGCAAAAAAGATAGGAGTGACTTCTCCAGCTAAAAATCTTTCCTGAGAAAAGGCGTTTCCAGCAGCATCTAATAGTTCTAGTTCTTGACTTAATTGTTCAAAACGTTCAGATCCTAGCCATTCTTTAACTTCTGAACTGTGCAAAGGAAAGCGGGAAATCAACGCTTTTTGCGCTCCGCCAGCTGCAGTTTTGGTGAAAAATAAACATTCTTGAGAGAGACGATCGACGACTCCAATAAAATCTTTTCCGCTACCAATTGGCCAATTTAAAGCTGAAGATTGAATTTTTAAGACATCTTCCACCTCATTCATCAGGTGTAAAGGCTCTTGGCCAGGCATGTCCATTTTATTAATAAACGTTAAAACAGGAATTTGGCGCAATCGGCAAACTTCAAAAAGTTTGCGTGTCTGCTTCTCTACCCCTTTTGCCGCATCAATGACCATGATTGCGCAATCAGCAGCAGTTAGCGTGCGATACGTGTCTTCTGAAAAGTCTTCGTGACCAGGAGTGTCCAAGACATTAATAATGGTATCTTTATAAGTAAATTGCATAGCCGATGCAGTAATAGAGATTCCTCTCTCTTGTTCCATTGCCATCCAGTCCGATGTCGCGGCTTTGCGCCCCTTACGTCCTCTTACCATTCCTGCTGTGTGAATCATTCCAGAATAAAGCAGAAGTTTCTCTGTTAATGTTGTTTTTCCAGCATCGGGATGACTAATAATGGCAAATGTTCGTCTTTTTGCACATGCCTCTTTAATTTGGGCAGACTCAGGAGATGACATAGATGGAAAATCCTAATTTTCAAATGATTAAAAGAGTAATTATAATGTTTTAAAGGATTTATTTCATTAATATTTTAAGATTTTATTAGGTTAAAATAGAAATTTTCACTTTTTCTAAATTAGAAATTTCCGATTTTCGTCAGATCCAATAATTTTTCTATGTTCGATCTTCTATACACGAAAACTATTGAAATTGTGTATCCATCCTAAAAGATACAAAGAGATTATGGAAGAGATCATCATTGAAATCTACGAAACCGCCACCGGCAAGCGACCCTTTGCAAACTGGATTAAGGAGATCAAAGAGATCCATATATGCCGCGATGGGATAAGTCTTTAGTTTAAAGAATGAGGATAGGCCTCAACATTCACTGGGGTTATCTTCCATTTATTGTTTCACTTCCAATTCTTGCCAGCGATGATAAAGTTTGTCCAAGGCTTGATGCTTGATATCTAATTCTTGACAAGCCTGTTGCAGTTTTTCAGGTTGGCTGGCGATAGTTGGGTTATGGATGGTTGCTTGTAGCTGCTCAATTTCTTGTTCTAAAAGAAGGATTTTTCCTTCTATTTGCTCCCATTCACGTTTTTCAGAATAGGTCATTTTTCGAGAGCGTTCTTCTGTTTTCGTAGGTTCTTTTTTTTCTGTTTTTTCTTTAAGAGGGATTTTAGTTTGCTCAGCTTTTTGAGCTTGATACTGTTCCCATTGACGATAATCGGCAAATAATTCGGTGTCGCTTTGGGTGCCTAACCCTAGCACCACATTGGAAATTTGATCTAACATGTAGCGATCATGCGAAATCAAAACAATTGCACCCGGAAAATCAAGCAAGCTATTTTCTAAAATCTCAAGAGTCGGAATATCAAGATCGTTTGTCGGTTCATCCAAAAGCAATATGTCTGCTGGTTGAAGCATAAGACGAGCAATGTGCACACGAGCTTTTTCGCCTCCAGAAAGATGGCCGAAAGGTAAATCCAGACGATCA
The DNA here is from genome assembly GCA_044226925.1 of Parachlamydiaceae bacterium. Lineage (GTDB taxonomy): Bacteria > Chlamydiota > Chlamydiia > Chlamydiales > Parachlamydiaceae > JANWJE01. The sequence goes on along the minus strand of JBGAGC010000004.1, from coordinate 37,475 downwards.
GGAGAAAATAAGAAGCGGCGGCACCAAGAATTGACGTGAATCGATTGGCCTCGATAGGAAACAGTGTCTCCTTGAGGAGATAATGCACGGCGCAAAGAAATGTCAGCAGGAAGCTGAGCGCGGTGTTGATCAAAATACACAATTTTAATTCCATCTGCACATTTGATGGTTCCTTTATCAGGCGTTAATTCACCTGTAAGAAGACGTAATAAAGTGGTTTTTCCACTCCCGTTCAAGCCTACGATGCCTAAACGTACTCCAGGCGATAGAATTAAATCAATTCCAGCAAAGAGTAAGCGGCCACCCATCGATTTGGTTAAATTAGTGGCAACAAGAAGTTTCTGAGATTCACGTTTGGAAGAGGAAAACTCAAATTGACTTTTGGTTGTTGTGTTACGTGTTTTAATTTCTTGCAATTCTTGAATCAACCTTTGTGCTTCTTGAATGCGCGATTGCGATTTCGTTGTGCGTGCTTTAGGATTTTGCTTTAACCATTCAACTTCTCTGCGGACCTTAGAGTTTAGCGAACGCTCTTGTTGCATTTGACCTGTTAAAAACTCTTCTCTCTTTTCTAAAAAGACACTGTAAGATCCATCAGCTGCAAAAAGTCCTTTAGGATAACTTTTATCCAACTCCATCATGCGCGTGGTAATGTGCTCAAGAAAGTAGCGATCGTGGCTGATGACAATGTAAGCAAAGGAAGCTCCCTTTAAAAACTTTTCTAGCCACAAAACTCCTTCTAGATCCAAATGGTTAGTCGGTTCATCCAAGAGTAGGATGTCAGGAGAACGAACAAGTTCCACTGCTAATGCAAGCCGCTTTTTCCATCCACCTGATAGTGAAGCAGCAGAAACTGAAGAATCGGGGAATCCCATTTTACTTAATGTAATGGCAACTTGCGTTTGCTTGTGTTCAAGAGTATAGTATGTTTCTTCTTGCAAAGCATTTAGCATAATATCTTGAATCGGAAGATCGGGAAAATTTGTCTCTTGTGGAATATATCCTACTCGGCAAGAACGACTACGAACAACAAGGCCCTCATCTGGAGTATCTAAGCCAGCTAAAATTTTCAATAAAGTAGACTTGCCAGATCCGTTGGGTCCAATCAATCCGATTTTGTCGCCAGAAAAAATACCAAATGAAAGATCTTTAAATAAAAGGCGGCTACCATAAGATTTGACAAGATTTTGACAACTGAGAAGAGTCATAATTTTTACAGGGAATTTTAAGATTAAGAGTAAATAAGAAATTATATTATATACGAAAATTAAATCAAAAAACAATAAGCGTGTTGATAATTAAGCAAGATAATGCGCACGTGATTTCATCTTATAATAAAAATTGTAGTTGACAATTTGCTTTAAATCGCTTTTATTGACAAAGACTGAACTGTCAAGCATTTCTTGAAACTGAAAAGCTATTGTTCATTAATCCTTAACCGGAGAATGTTTATGTTAAAGCGATTGATACCACAATCAGTCATGTCCCTTGTTCTAAGTGCAACTTGCTTGTTGCCCTTAGCTGCTTATGGAAATCCCCCTGTTTACAATTATCCCTCTCATTCGCAATATGAGCAAACTCCTCCTCCTTCTACTAGATACTATACAGGAAGAGAAGAAGTTGCATATAGCTATCCTCAAGGTTCTTATTATTATAATGATGACGCTTATGGAAGAGATACATATGTTTCAAACAGAGATCCTTATAAGTTGCGTTCATGGGACTGGGATTATAAAGAAAACTGGCGCGAAGATAAAGATGTGTTTTATAGTGGAGGACAGCAAACAAATGCATTGCAAAGAGATTTTCGCTATCAAAGACCTCCAGGAATTGGTGATCCAGACGATGCTTACTGGCTCGATCCCCAATTCTATCGCCGTCCAGCTTATGATTATCAAAGAGGATATAACGTAAACTATTCGAATGATTATCGAAACTACGATTCTGGATATCGTGATCCAAATTATTATCGCAATTATCCTTCAGGATATCGTAATCAAGATCGTTACTATTATAATAGCTCTAGCCGCTATTAATTATTGGATGTATCTGCTGCATGGACTTACGTCTATGCAGCTAAGAATGAATCGTTATCTTTCAATCAGGTTTCTTTTAAAGGTTTTGCGACAGGAGTTAAGGGTCTAATGGCGGGACCATTGAGAACTTCGCCATCAACACTAAACCGAGATCCGTGGCAAGGACAATCCCAGCTTTTCTCTCCTTGATTCCATTTAACAATACATCCTAAATGTGGACAGGTGGCGGAAAAACAATGAACATGTCCCTTTTCGTCTTTATAAATAGCGAGTTTTTTTAATCCTTCGCGAATGACGGCACCTGTTCCCGGTTGAATTTGAGCAATAGATTCCAATTCACCGGCCGTAATCCATTCACCGTATTGAGCAGCCACATTTAAATTTTCTTTGGCATATTCGCCGGCTGCATGCAATGTTTTGCGCGAGGGATCATAAAGTTTTTCCCAAGGATGAGATCCATTCAAAATTAAATCTGTCAATAACAAACCTGCAATCGTGCCATGTGTAAGACCATTGCCAGAATCTCCTGTTGCAATGTAGACATTTTTATCATGAGGGTTTCTTCCAATAAAAGCTAGAGAATCAACAGGTTCAATTACTTGTCCAGACCATCGATAGCTCACATCTTGCAGCATAGGAAAGCGGTGGCGTGTCCAATCTTCAAGACGGTAATACTGTTCAAAATTATCTTCTTCTTGACCTGTTTTATGATCTTCACCTCCTACAATGAGCCAGTCCGTTTCAGGGTTCTGATCGTTTTTCTGAATACGAATGTAGTGATAAGGATCAGGGGTGTCATAGTAGAGTCCTTTCGCTACAGACCCCTTGGGAACGGTACCTGCAATCACGTAGGTGCGGTAAGGAGCTTGCTTGGTGTGAATCATAAATCGATCATTAATAGGAGTATTTGTTGCGACAATCACAGATTTAGCTGTAATAATGTGATGGTGATCTGTCACAACATAGCAAGGGGAACCTTCTTGAATACGGTTAACATGAGTATGAGCATAAATTTTTCCATTTTTTTTCAAAATGGCGTGAATCAGACCTTCTAAATATTTAAAAATATGTAATTGGGCATGATCTGAAAATTGTAAACAAGGGCCTGTATCAAAAGAACGAATAGGAGCCTGCTCTAGCTTCTTAACGGGCATTCCAAATTTTTGTAAAGTTTTCCATTCTTTTTCTAAAATATCTTCTGAATCTTGAGGAGCCAAAAATAAATAAGCATCCAGTTTTTCAAAGTCACAATTGATCTGTTCATTTTGAATGATTTTCTCAATTGCTTTAATGGCTTCTCGATGACTTTGTGCGGCGGTGCGTGCACCTTCTAATCCAAATAAATGTTCCAGCTCAAAAAAGCGATCGTCTAAAGCCCAAGCGAGATGTCCTGTTGTTCGAGAAGTTTGACCTCCTCCAACAGCACCAGCTTCTATAACAGCAACGGATAAACCTCGCTGTAGAAGGAAGTATGCACAGGTAAGTCCAACAATTCCTCCCCCTACAATGCAGACATCCGTTGTCAAATCTTGATTTAAAGGTGGGAGGGTCGCAATCTCCTCCTCCATCCATAACGAAACACTATCACCAGTATTGTTGTTTAAAACATGATGGGGGTGCAATGTTTGCATAGTGTCCTTTTAGCAAGAAGTTAAAGACTCATTTGGTTTAAAATATTTTAATTTTTCTAAAGTCAACAATTTGTCTCTATAGATTAATCTAAAATTTTGGTTGATTGTGGTAAATGTTTTTTATAAAAATAGAGATGATTTGATCAAAAGCACTTTTTTTTTAAATTTTTGCTTGTTATACCCAAGTGAACTCAAGTTATAACTTTAGCAATAACCCTTTAAGTCGAAAGGATAACCAATGGCCATTCAAGTACGTCGTTCTTGGGATCGAGGATATTTTGATTATGGATGGCTTAAAACCTCTCATACTTTTTCATTTGGACAATATGATGATCCTGCTTATCAAGGATTTCGCTCTTTACGTGTCATCAATGAGGATAGAGTCTGTCCTGGAGTTGGCTTTCCTTTGCATTCTCATCAAGATGTGGAAATTTTTTCAATTGTGGTGGAAGGCGGGTTGAGTCATCAAGATGACTTAGGAAATGGATCGATTTTGCGCCCTGGTCAAATTCAATTACTATCTGCTGGTACTGGGGTGACACATAGCGAGCTAAATGCATCAGATAAAGAAGCTGTTCATCTGTTTCAAGTTTGGATTTTGCCAAAAGTACGCAAGCTAAAGCCTAGCTATCAAGAGAAAATGTTTCCATCTTCAAGCCGAAAGAATAAATGGAGTCTTCTTCTGTCATCGGACGGGAGAGAGGGATCTTTGCATATTCATCAAGATGTTGGTATTTATTTGACCGATTTAGACCAAGGAAACGAATTGAGTTATGACTTACAACCCAATCGCTATGGATGGGTTCAAATGATCTCCGGAGAAATAGAGATCAATGGAACTCGTCTTGATGCAGGAGATGGTGCAGCAATTAGCGAGATTGTCAATCTTCATTTTAAAGCATTAACAAATTCAACAATCCTTTTTTTTGATCTTAATTAATCTTTAGAGCCTGTTATTTAACAGGCTTTAGCGCTAACGCTCAAGATTTTTACACCTTTTTAGGGTTAAATAATTTTGTAGGTTTATGATATTTAGGATTTTCTTCAAAAGAAGGATTTTCCATTAAAGCTCGGAAGAAAATAAAATAGGCTTTATGTTCCGCTTTAATTGCATCTGGTTCTTCATTCACACAAGATATAGTCTTAAAATTAGGATTGTAGTGTCCTTTTAAAGCTTCTTTAACTTGTTCTTCTAAATCAGGAGCTTTAATTGTTTGTGCAAACCATCGGTTGATGTTTTTTTGTAATTTTTGAACAGCCATTTGCTGTCGTAAATTTAAGTTTCCGATTGGATTTAATTCAATACTGGGCGAAAAAGGATGACGAGCATCAAAAAAACTTAAAAAAATAAATTGTCGATTAATAGCAGCTTTAACATTCCATTCTCTCTCGGAAATTTTTTGTATTTTTCCATCAACATTGTAAACTTTTCTGACTCGCTCAAAAAAAATTGCTTGCAGACGACCCTTCTCGTTAAAAGAAAAGTAATGGACAACAGGCGAGCTTGTAAGAGCCCTAAAAGCCCTTGCTCGCCTCAAAGTAATACCATGAGGAACGATATCAGAAATAGCAGAGCATGTTCTTTTTCTAAATAATAAAAAATTTTCATCCTGTAGATCTTTAAATGTTTCTTTCCAATTGAGGACTGGCTGTATAGGTATAAAATTGGGGTGATGACGATTAACCAAATTTTTCCATAATTGAGGTGTTTGAGTAATTTGATAAAATGTCTTATTCACAAGGCTAGTGTTTAGCAAGTCCTTAACAGCTAATTGTGATAAAAAAAGAAGAATCATATCCATCGGCAAGACCCCTAAAGACCCTAAAGATTGTTCATTATTTGCCGAGGGTGAAAGCCATATGCTGGATGAAGATTTTGACTTTGATTTTGGGGAGGTTGGTTGGATGTTTGAATCTAAAAATGCATTGATTCTATTCATAGTTTCCTCCTTTAGATAAGAAGTTCAAATGATTTTGCTTATAAAGCAGGGAACTGCTGAGGAAGGAGAGAATGAAATGTTCTGACTCAGTCTAAACGAGCATCACCGTGCTTCATAGAATGGACATCAACTTCGCTTAAAACAAATCCAATGAAGAATCGATAGTTTTAAAAACAGATCCCTTTATTATGTTATTACAAATAATGGATAATGAAATCAATCCATTATCTAAGAATATCTAATTGAATTAAAAGTTGTTCAATTGATACACAAAAATTATTTAGAGCGAATAAAATCGATAAAACCTTTTTCTACGTCGGTATGTACGAGTTTGACGCGAATTTGATCGCCTACATCGACATGTTCAAATCCTTGAATGAGTTTGCCTTCTACTGGAGGTTGGAGAATGCGTACCCATGTTCCTTTAGCAGCTGCTCCTGTAACAACTGCATCAAATTCTTGATTGATTTGGGAGGAAAGAAATAAGCAAGCTGCCGATTTTTTCATTTTTCTCTCAACTTTATTGGCATCATCTTCCTTTTGAGTGCAATGTCTAGCTAAGCTTTCTAATTCTTCATTGCTATAAGGAGAGGGATGAGTCTCTTTGACTGCTTTAATGAGGCGTTGAGTGATCAAGTCTGAGTAACGTCGATTAGGGGCTGTAGAATGTGTGTAGTCTTTGACTGCTAGGCTAAAATGACCAATGGGGTTTTCTCCTGGATATTCAACGATATATTCACCATTTCCTAATAACTTAATAATAATCAAAGAGAGGTCAGGAAAGCGTAAAGGATCCGCTGAAAGGCGATGTTTTAAAAATTCATTTAAAGCTTTGGCATCTGGCTCCGGAGGGAGTTTCTCTCCTAACTCTTGAGCTATAATCACAATGCGATCCCATCTTTTGGGAATGCGCACCACTCTTCGCAACGAAGGAATGCGATGTTCATGCAGGAAAGCGGCTACGCATCGATTAGCTGCAATCATAAAATCTTCAATTAAATCGTTTCCTCGCCCTTTAGCTGAAGTGATAATATTAACGACTTTGTGATCGCGAATAATCGCTTTTGGTTCAATGGTTTGCAGGGTAAGTGCACCCTGTTCATAGCGTGCCTTTCGCAGCAACTGCGCAATCTGATCCTGAAGACGGACTTGCTGTTCTAAATCAGAATTTGATTTTATAGCAGGAGGTGGTGGTGCATTCTCTTTAAGCCAGGCAGATACGCTATTGTAAGCTAATTTTGCTTTGTTTCTGACATAAGCGGGATAAATCGCGAATTCTCCTAAAGATCCATTAGAGCGAACATTGGCTTCGACGATGATAGCGAAACGATCTTCATTCTCGTTTAATGAGGTAAGGTTGGTAGATAATTTTTCTGGAAGCATGTGAAAAATTTTCGTAGGAGTATAGACAGATGTCGTATTTTGTTGCGCGCAAAGATCAATAGGGGAATTTTTTTTGACTAGATGATCAACATCGGCAATGGCGATATAAATTTTGAAGGTTTGGCTATCAATTATTTCGGCGAAAGTTAACTGGTCTAAGTCTTTTGAATCCGTATTATCTAGAGAGAACCACAATAAATGGCGAAGATCTTTGATACGTGTCAGACTTGGAGGTACAGGAAGTTGAAGGCTCTCGGTTTGCCGCAGAGCCTCAGTCGTATAATTCACTAGAAATTGCTTTTCTAACATGCTTTGTTTTGCAATTTCAGTTAAGTCGATAGGGATTTTATCCGTTGTTTGCATACATCAATGATAATAAGGAGTAATGAAGTTATGTTGGCCGCTTTAAGGTAAAAAGCTAGAGTTTTTAACGATTATGCCAAATCACGAATACTAAAGATAAAAACATTAAAGTGAAATAAATTTGCCTTTCAAAGAAAGAAAAATTCATCAAATGATGAGCAAGCAGATAGAATGATAATCTTAAGTTTTTTTTTAATGGCTATATTGGTTTAATGCAATCATGAAATGATAATAGTTTTTTTCTAACGAAAGAGGGGAGTCAGTGGCATGTTTAGTGGAAATTTTCGTCAAACGGATCCTTCACAAAACTTTATTGAACGCTACCCTCAGCCTCTCGATGCTCTTTTTCATGCTCGTACAGTCGCAGTAATTGGTGCAAAAGATGACCTAGGAAGCGTCGGTCGAACAATCATGACTAACTTGATTTCTGGATCATTTGGTGGAAAAATTTATCCCATTAATCCTAAACGCAACGAAGTGTTAGGCCTTAAAGCTTATCCATCCATTTCAAGTCTTCCAGAGGAAATCGACCTTGCAATTATTGTCACACCCGCTCCCACTGTTCCGAAAATTGTCGAGGAATGTGTCAATGCAAAAGTCAAAACAGCTATTATTATTTCGGCTGGATTTAAAGAACTTGGAGAATCCGGACAAAAACTGGAAGAAGATATTCTTGCCTACGCTAGACGAGGAAAAATGCCGATCATTGGTCCTAATTGCTTAGGAGTCATGAATCCCGTCTATGGACTTAATGCCACTTTCGCCAAAGGAATGGCTTTGCCAGGCAATTTAGCATTTATTAGTCAATCTGGAGCGATGTGTACAGCAGTATTAGATTGGAGCTTTCAAGAGAAAGTTGGATTTAGTGCCTTTGTTTCTATTGGCTCAATGGCAGATGTCAATTGGGGAACTCTGATTGATTATTTGGGCAGCGATCCTCATACACATAGTCTTTTGCTGTATATGGAAACAGTGGGAGATGCTCGTTCATTTATGACGGCTGCTCGAGAAGTTGCTCTGGAAAAACCTATTATTGTAATCAAAGCAGGAAGAAGTCTGGCGGCAGCAAAAGCAGCAGCCTCGCACACCGGATCCTTAGCTGGAAGTGATGAGGTTTTTGATGCAGCTCTTGAGCGAATCGGAGTTTTACGTGTCAATACGATTGGAGAGCTCTTTAATATGGCCTCTGTATTGGCTAAACAACCTCGTCCCAAAGGCCCTCATTTAACAATTGTGACAAATGCTGGCGGGCCAGCGGTATTGGCAACAGATGCTGCCGTCCTTGATCAAGCTGAATTAACCTCTTTATCAGCTTCCACTGTAGAAGGATTAAATCAAATTCTTCCTCCGGCTTGGAGCCATAGCAATCCAGTTGATCTTTTAGGAGATGCTGATGCTGAAAGATATGCAAAAACAATTGATCTTTTAGAAAAAGACCCTAAAGGAGATGGATTGCTTGTGATTCTCTCTCCTCAAGATATGACGGATGCAACTGGAACAGCGGAAAGTATTAAAAGATTTGGTCATACACCAGATAAACCTCTTTTAGCAAGCTGGATGGGCGGCGAAAGCGTTCAGGAAGGAACGAAAATATTATCTGACGCACAAATTCCAGTTTTTACCTATCCCGATGATGCAGCAAGAACTTTTGCTACTATGTGGCGCTATAGCAAAAACCTTCAAGCTTTATATGAAGTTCCCGTTTTTCATCATGCTATTGCTGAAGAAGAAGCAAAGATAATCGGAAGACAGCCGAGCGATGTCAAGCAGATTATTCAAGATGCGCTAAAAGAAAATCGAACTTTATTAACAGAATTTGAATCTAAGCAAATTTTGGCTGATTATCGGATCCCCGTTGTTAAAACCTTGATTGCTCATGATCCTGAAGAAGCTGTTGAACAAGCTCAACAGATTGGATTTCCCATTGTTCTTAAACTCTTTTCACAAACGATTACGCATAAAACAGATGTAGGAGGAGTCAAACTAAATTTACGCAATCCAGAAGAAGTAAGAAAGGCATTTGAAGATATTCAACGCTCTGTAACAGAAAAGGTGGGAAAAGAGCATTTTGAAGGTGTCACAGTTCAACGCATGATTAAACATGTGGGCTATGAACTGATTTTGGGAAGTTCAACCGATCCGCAATTTGGCCCTGTGCTCCTATTTGGAATGGGAGGGCAATTAGTCGAGGTGTTTAAAGATCGCGCACTCGCAATTCCTCCTCTCAATTTTAATTTGGCTCGACAACTCATGCAAAAAACAAAAATTTATGAAGCTTTGCTAGGAGTCAGAGGGCGTAAACCTGTCAATATGGCCAAATTGGAAGAAATTTTAATTAACTTTTCTCAATTAATTGTTGAAAATCGACGCATCAAGGAATGTGATATCAACCCATTGCTAGCGTCAGATGAAGGAATTATTGCTTTAGATGCTCGGATTGTTTTACATGAACCTTCAATTCCCAATAGTCAACTTCCTCAACTTGCGATACGTCCTTATCCCCTCAACTATATGTTGGCTACAAATTTAAAAGATGGAACACCTGTGACGTTGCGCCCCATTCGGCCAGAAGATGGACCTTTAGTTGTTCAATTTCATCAAGAATTATCTGAGCATAGTGTTCGACAACGCTATTTTGAATTTGTGAGCTTAGATCAACGGGTTGCTCATGAACGTTTAGTTCGTATTTGCTTTAATGATTATGACCGAGAATGGGCCATTGTGGCAGAAACCATCCACAATCATAAAGAGCAAATCATCGGAATAGGACGCTTGACTCGCATTCCAGGACTGCCTCAAGCGCAATATAAATTAATTATTAGCGATGCCTATCACCATTTAGGCCTTGGGACACAATTGATGCAGCAACTACTACGTATTGCAAAGCAAGAAAAAATCCATGTTGTGGATGGATACATTTTGTCAGAAAATACAGGGATGCTCAAAATTTGCAAAAATTTAGGGTTTACCCTTCATCAAGAAAAAGATTCACCCATTATTCATGCTCAATGGCAAGCCAGCTAATTTTCAAATAAAATAAATTTAATCAAGAATCACTTGTCATCATCGTATGATAAAACAAATAATTGATAACCATTCGTGGGAGTAATGGTGTTTATTAAAATTTATTAAAAATTATTCTTTTTGTTAAGTTTTTATGGGTTTATTTTTGTTTTTGTTTAAATTTTTGCTGTTTTGTTGTGTTGTTAATTTTTATAAACTTGTTCATTTGTTATAATATTAGTAGAGTTTATTGTTGAATAGTTGGGATATTATGACAAATCCTGTTAACTTGACGCAGCAAAGTTTTGAAAGTCTCGCTTCAGCTATGGAGTACATTGGTAGGCAGGAAGTTAAAGTGAGATTAAGGGATAAGGTTTACCTTTCTATGGAAGGTGGCGATCGATATGTGACAAAGATGGGGAAGCAAGGAAAAAGAGAAAAGGGCATTAAAGCAGAAGAAATAGTAAAGAAAGTTCAAGAGGTTGTCTCTGAAGCTGAAAAAACAGGCCTTTTTCTTAAAACTTCATCACAAGCTCAAAAAACGGTTGAAAACTTAAGTCATGTGGTAAAGGGATTAGAGGGATTACGTAGCCGCATTCGAAGCCATCAGAAGTCCACACCAATGATCATTAGATTCATATTAAATTTTTTTGGCGTAGAAGATAAAACGGACAATATTGTCAGGCAAATTAATAGCGCAATCAACAGTGTTAATCGACATCGTTTAACGCTGCAAATTGAACTCTTAGAACAAGAAATGGCAGAAATTCTGCAAACTATAACACAACTTCAAACAGCACAAGCCAAATCTCCTTTAAACAAGATAAAAGCGCGATATGAGCAAGAAGTGCAAGCTTATACCCAGCAGCTTCTAGAAAAAAGCATTCAACGTGATACAAAATTACAAGAATATGAAAGTCAAGCTGCTAAAAAATTAGGTGTGCAGATTCAGGGAAATTGGAAGGCTTTAAAAGCTAAGCAAAAAATCGAATTAGAAAAACTGAAACAACAGCTGAAAGAAGCAGAAAAAGAAAAAGAAGCTGCGGGTAGAATGAAAGGCGCTAAAGAAAAGTCTTTATTTAAAGATTCTCCTGCAAGAACTGCTTACAAAAAAGCACTAAAAGTTGTGAAGGAAACGCAGAAGCAAATTGAGAGTGCTCAAAAAAATTTAAATAGATTAGAAGGATTTAAGCGAGGTTATGAGATAGAGCGCCAATTATTTGATTCTCAAATAAAACAAATCCAAGAGAAAAAAGAAGAATTAGAAGCTCAGTTAAATGCAATTAAGCAAGATCTTTCTAAAGAAGATAAGGTTATTGAGTTTAAGAAAAAAGAATTTGATATAAAACGAAGTCAATTGGAGCAACAAGAACTTCAACTACAAGCTCTTCCAGTTGAAGTTAACTATTCGCCACTCAGTTTTAGTCAACTTGTTGTTCGAGTGAAATCTCCTTTATTTGAACTTCCATCCACAGCGTCCTCTACAGAACAACAATTCGCTTTATTCATTCAATCCTTGCTAGGGCTCACGAATGATAAAAAATCTCATGAATCGTATCAAAGACGCTTAATTTTTGGCTTTTCAGTTGGACATAAAAAAACAATTCAAGAATTAACAAGACTTCATCCAGATTTTAATGTCGAACATCTGGAACAAATGTTGGAGGGGGGAACAGGTCTCATCAACATGTATTATATTGCACATTATTTAAACACATATATTGAGAGTTTAGAATCAAAAGGACAGAATGTAGATTATATTAAAAAGTTAAAAGAACTTCAAACAGACCTTCAGCGTAGTCTACCGTTGGCTTTTCGTGCACGTATCATTGAAATGGAATGTGCAGATCAACCAAACGATCCTCATGCCAAAGAAGAATTAATCAAACTTCAAAAAGAGATATGTAGTGAACTTGACAAGATGAAACCTCCCGCGAAGCTTTACTTACCTATTGGAACGAAGGAGCATGAAACACTATTAATTTTGCAGAAAACATCTGACGAACAAGTGAAAGCTATTACTTATAATACGGGAGATGGGGCTGATGAGAACATTGAGAAGGGAATAAATTTAAAAGCATTTACAGATTTTTTAAGTGCAGGTTTTTTCGGAAAGGCCCCTGTTAAAAAATCTTATCCTGCTGCAGACTTCAAGCATGAGCAGTTTGGTGAAATGTTAGTTGAAGTTCTTCAAAATAGGCTTGTGGGAGGTTCAATGGCTACAATCAATCAAGCGTTGACCGGTTACTTAAATAAAGGAAAATCTGGCCCCCCTAAAGAGTTGCAAATCAATGGAATTTGTGCTTTTCAAGTGTTGAATGAGGTATTGGAAGATCTCCTGGGAAATACCTATCCTCAATTTCAATATGATTTACTCAACCACGTACAAACCAACTTTGAGGCTCTTACACAAGAACTGCGAGAGCAAAAAAATCCAGGTCTTAGAATTGTATTAAGGCTGCATGAAGTTTTATTAGAAGATAATCAAGCAGAAATTCAATCTATTGGCAAAAGAATCAAAGCATAAATTAATCCACTCTATACCGAAGAGAATTCAAAAATTGGAATTTGGGTTAGCGTGAAAGCCCAAATTCCAATTTTTGAGTTTTCTTCGGTATATACGATAAATAAAAGGCCGTATTCTGCTAAGAGCCTGTTAAATAACTTTTAATAGTTTGAATTGGAGATGATTTAACAGGTTCTTAGCAGAATACGGCCTTTTACATTTACATTTAAACATGTTAGAGTTTTCTAAAGGAATTTATATTGTAAGTGAAGTGATGTATAAGTGCTTAATAAACAATTGGTTTGAAGATCCAGAGGGGTATGGAATCACCTCAATTAGACAAGAAGATATGGAATTAATTCGTCTTTGGCGTAATGCTCAGATTGATATTCTTCGACAGAAAACAGTTCTTTCCCTAGAAGAACAACGACTTTATTTTCAAAAGGTCATCTATCCAACTTTTTCTCAAGAAGAACCTAAACAAATAATTTTTAGTTTTCTATTTTATAAGCAATGTATTGGTTATGGCGGATTGACAAATATAGATTGGGGGGCAAGACATGCTGAAGTGTCATTTTTGGTGGATCCTTTGCGTGTTGAGGATGGGCTTCAATATAAGCAAGATTTCACACATTTCTTGACATTGCTTTGTCAGATTGCTTTTCAAATTCTGTCCTTACATCGCTTATTCACAGAAACGTTTGCTTTTCGAACTTATCATATGCAGATTTTAGAAGAATTTGGATTTAAACAAGAGGGGATTTTAAGAGAACATGTTTTTAAACGCCATCACTGGCATGACTCGGTGATGCATGGTCTTTTATCTAGGGAGTGGAGTCATGAAAAATAAAAGAGTGTTTATCAGTGGAGGAGCTGGAGTGATTGGAACAGCTCTTGTGCAACGTTTGTTGGAAGAGGGTGCAGATATTTTTGTTGGCGATCTTAAACCTTGTCCTAAATCTTGGTTTGGAAAAGTTAAATATCGTCAAGGCGATTTGAATGCAATTGCTAGTCAAGATTTGATTGCTTTTGATCCGGAAATTTTCTTTCATTTGGCAGCGACATTTGAACGTTCAGAAGAAAGTTTTCCTTTTTTTCAGGAAAATTTTCATCATAATTTGAGACTTAGCCATTATTTGATGAATTGCCTTAAAGGTGCTCCCTCATTGCAAAAAGTTGTTTTTGCTTCCAGCTATTTGGTTTATGATTCCGCTCTTTATTTATTTTCTGAAAATCCCAAACAAACGACAATTCTAACAGAAGAATCCCCTTTATATCCTCGTAATATTTGTGGAGGAGCGAAGCTCTTTCATGAATTAGAATTGCGATTTCTCCATCATTTTTTAGGAAATCAACTGTCGTGTGTATCGGCTCGCATTTTTCGCGCTTATGGACGCCATTCGAAAGATGTGATCTCACGATGGGTGAGGGCGGCTTTGCGTGATGAGTCTTTGCATATTTATCGTCCAGAGGGTAGATTTGATTACATTTTTGCAGATGATGTAGCAGAAGGATTGTTGAAATTAGCCGCAACTTCTGCTCAAGGTGTGGTGAATTTGGGATCGGGACAAGCCCGTTCTATTTCAGAAGTGATTCATATTTTACGTCAGCATTTTCCTCATCTCAAAACAGAATATAAAGATTCTTCTCTTCCTTTTGAAGCTTCGCAAGCGTCTGTTGAGCGTCTAGTATCTTTAACCGGTTGGCAACCTTCTCATTCATTAGAAATTGCGATTCCTAAATTAATTGAATTTGAGAAAGAAGTGCAAGAAACTCCGCCTTTAGCGGTTGAACATCCTTCTGTTTTAATTACGAGTATTTCAAAAAAAATGCCGCTCATTGATGCTGTGCGAAATGCGACGAATAAATTAGGGCAATTTCAATTTATTTATGGATGCGATAGCAATGAGTTATGTATTGGGCAATATGGTGTGGATGAATTTTGGCATAGCCCTCTTTTATCAAAGATGACAGCAGAAGATGTCATTTCTTATTGCCAAGAACATAAGATTACAGCACTTATTCCAACACGAGATGCAGATCTTGAGTTTTATGCCCGCCATTTGCCCCTTTTTCATCAACAGGGAATCCGTCCTATGGTCTCTTCTTTAGAAACGATAGAGATGTGTTTAGATAAAAAGAAGTTTGCAGATGTGTTGCTGAAAGAGCGTTTTCCTGCTATTCCAACATTTTTATCTTTAGATGAAGTCCAATCGTCTTTATATGTTGTAAAAGAAAGACGGGGAGCGGCCTCCGAACATATTGGCCTTCAATTAAGTCGTGAAGATGCTTTGGAACATAGCCGAATGCTTAAAGAACCCATTTTTCAACCTTTTATTAATGGGATAGAGTGGAGCGTGGATGTTTATCGTTCATTTGAGGGACGAGTCAAGGGGTGTGTCGCAAGACAACGGAATTATGTGGTAAATGGAGAATCTCAAGTGACGACAACAGTTCATTATCCAGCATTAGAGCATTTGTGCCAGGAGATGGCTGACAAATTGAACATTCAAGGACATGCTATTTTTCAATTAATTGAAAATGGAAATGGGCATTTTCACGTGATTGAATGTAATCCGCGCTTTGGAGGTGCTTCGACTGCTAGTATTGCGGTAGGATTAGATAGCTTTTTTTGGTTTCTTGCGGAATGTTTAGGGTTAAGTTTGCAAGATTATCCCTTCATGCGTCGTAAAGGGGAAATTCGACAAATTCGTTTTGTTACCGATAGAGTATTGCCATGGTCATCGTATTTGACTTAGATGATACTCTTTATGAAGAACTCTCGTTCGTGCGGAGTGGTTTTCGAGCTGTTGCCGATTACTTAACTCCTCTCATTGGCATTCCGCAAGCGCAAATTGTGGAAGCGCTAAATCGAGAAGTCCAAACTCAGAGAGAGAAGGTATTTGATCGTTTTTTATTAAGCCAAGGAATAAAAAATCAAAAAGTCGTGAAGAATTGTGTGAGTGCATATCGAGGACATGAACCTAAGCTTCATCTCTTTCCTGAAGCACGGACATGCTTGGCTCGTTTACATGATTATCCTATTTATATTGTAACAGACGGGAATAAACTCGTGCAGCGCAAAAAATTTCTTGCTTTGGGATTGGATTTGTTCGTTCGTCGTTGTTTTTTTACTTATGCTCATGGCCTTCATCGACGAAAACCATCTCCTTATTGTTTTGAAAAAATCTGTGCGTTAGAAAAAGTTCCACCTTCATCAGTCGTTTATATAGCAGATAATCCTCATAAAGATTTTGTGGGAATCAAGCCCTTAGGTTTTCAAACGATTCGTGTTTTAACAGGTCCATATCGTCACGATAAAGTAGAAGAAGCTTATGATGCACATCTCACAATTTCCAATTTACAAGAATTAGATGATAAGCTCCTTCAACGCTTAAGAAATATTTGCCAAAATAAAGGTTCAAATTTATGAAAGAAATCCAAATTGGTTCTTCGTATATTGGTCCCTCGCACCCTCCTTATCTTGTGGCTGAGCTATCAGGAAATCATCAGGGCTCTATAAAAAGAGTCTTTGAACTCATAGATAAAGCAAAAGCAGCAGGTGCTCATGCAGTTAAAATTCAAACCTATACACCTGATACTTTAACGCTTGATATAAAGGGTAGAGAATTTTTTATTGAGGATCAGGACAGTTTATGGAAAAATCGAACACTTTATGATCTTTATCAAGAAGCACATCTTCCATGGGAATGGCACCAACCTATTTTTGATTATTGCCAAGAACGCGGAATGACGATTTTCAGCACTCCTTTTGACGAAACAGCTGTTGATTTTTTAGAAACATTAGATGTTCCTTGCTATAAAATTGCCTCTCCAGAAATTGTCGATCATGAGTTGATTCGTCAAGTTGCGCGGACTGGGAAACCTCTTATTCTTTCAACAGCAGCTTCTACATTGATGGAAATTGGCGAAGCGGTTTCAGTGGCAAGACAAGCAGGGTGTCGTCAGCTGATTTTACTTAAATGTACAGCTGCATATCCTACGTCGCCTAAAGATGCGAATTTGCGAACAATTCCTCATCTAGCCGAAAGTTTTGATACCTTAGTAGGATTATCAGATCATACATTGGGAATAGGTGTTGCTGTTGCGAGTGTGGCTTTAGGAGCTTGCTTGATTGAGAAGCATTTTACACTTTCTAGAGCGGAAAAAGGAGTTGATAGCGCTTTTTCTATGGAACCTGCCGAATTTGGTTTATTGGTTGAAGAGTCAAAAAAAGCATGGGAAGCCTTGGGTCGCGTTCATTATGCTCCTCTATATGTTGAACGAATCACTCACTCTCATCGTCCTTCTCTTTATTTTGTAGATGATATTCCGGCGGGAACGATTATTCAATCCTACCATATCCGTTCGGTAAGGCCTGCTAAGGGCCTTCCACCCAAAGAACTGCCTCATATTTTAGGATTAATGCTAAAGCAAGCGGTTAAAAAAGGAACTCCTGTTAGCTGGGAAATTTTTAAGGCTCAACATGCGGATTGAAGCTTTTATTCAAGCTCGAATGGGATCGACGCGTCTTGCAGGGAAAGTGTTGAAGAAAGTAATGGGACGACCCTTGCTTGATTTCTTATTGGAACGTCTTCGTCAATGCCAAGAAATTGACGAAATTGTCATTTTAACGAGCGTGCAGCCAGAAGATGATGTGATTGCTTCTTTTTGCAAAGAAAAGCAAGTGCTTTGCTTTCGCGGCTCAGAAGAAGATGTGCTAGATCGTTATTATCAAGCAGCTCTTACGCGAAAGCCAGATGGAATTGTTCGAATTACAGCAGATTGTCCGTTGGTCGATCCGGATATTATCGATCAAGTCATTAAAATCTTTCGGGAAAACAATCCTCCGATTGACTATGTTGCAAATGGTTTAGAACGAACATTTCCAAGAGGTCTCGACGTCGAAGTGTTTTCTTTTCAAGCACTCGAACAAGCTTTTAAATTTGGTCGTCATCCAGAAGAGAGAGAGCATGTGACAGTTTATATCTATCGGCATCCGGAACAATTTCAATTAATGAATATCACGCATACCCCTTCTTTAGCTCATCATCGATGGACCGTCGATACTCCCGAAGATTTTGCTCTCATTCGCTTGATTTTAGAACACCTTTATCCTTATCATCCTCGTTTTCGTTTAAAAGATGTGCTGCAGCTGTTTGAAGAACATCCTGGTTGGATCAAAATTAATGCTCATATTGAGCAAAAAAAGCTTTCTTTTTAGCTTTGAAAAAAATGTTTACTGCCTTAAAAATATTTTATACTAGTTTTAATTTAGTTAAACTTGATTTTGATTCTTCTTGACTCTAATTAAAACGTTTATTATATCATTTAGCCAACAACCCCGAAAGGAGTTTTTTACAATGAAAAAAATCAATTATGTTTTAATGTGTCTCGCGCTATGTGCGTTGTCTTTTTCTTTGCAAGCTGCGTCTCCTGATCGTAATCAGGCAACAAGTTCAGCAAAGAAAGCTGATGGTTCTGTACAAGAAAAATTCAATATCATGGAAAGAGATGAAAATGAAGATACAGATACGTTAGCGATTCCTTTAGATGATAGCGAAGTAGAAGATGAAGAAGAGTTAGATTATGCTGAAGGAAAAAATGAATTTGATCTTCCTCAGCAAGACCAAAAGCTCCGTAGATAACTTATTCTTTTTTTCTTTGAAGTGTGGAGATCCACACTTCAAAAGTGTATTTTGAGTTGTATCCATAAAATAATTTTCAAAAGCCCTTCTTTTAATTATTATAGATAATTTTGCATGTTTAGTAACCAACTCGTTTGAGCTTGATCCATACCAGAAAAACCGAAGCAATATAGTTTCTTTGAATTCAAATCCACGTTGATCAATTCCAGTTGTTTGTTTAATTCTCTATGCAGCTGCTCATTTATCCAATGAGTCTCATACTTTTTTTGTATAACATCTGATGTAACTGTGCTAATATTAAAGAAAAATTGGCAGTAATCCAATTGATGAACTTTTTTTACAATTTATAGTTGTTTTCATTTTTTTAGTTATTATTTCAAGATTTTGTGTTTTATATGATTTGTTTTAAAAATTTGACTTAAAACTGTTTTCTCGTTTAAAATTTAATTTTTTTTAGTAAAATCAATTGTCAATTCATAATCAACAAGAGTTAAAAATGTCTGTTTGTTTTCCTTCTTTTCCGTCATTGACTCATTTACCTGTTTTAAAAAACAATATCTTGACCACTCAACAAAAAAAGATTTTGCTCATTGCCTCTGCAGTATTTGCTTTCTTGGCTGCTCGTTACATGATAAAATGGTGTTCTTCATTTTTGCATCATGTCAAGGCACGTCTTGTTCCTCAACCCATTGTACAACTCGTTCCAAAAGATATTTTACAATCAGGCGATGACGTTAAGCTTTTTGCTTATCTTAGACAAAATGGTGAACAAGTAAGAGAACTAGATCTTTCAGCATTTTCAACACTCTATGATCGAGATCTGAACAATATCATTACAGAATGTCCAAACTTACAGAGATTAACCATTCAATCAAATTACCTTAATGATCAAGGATTTAAACATCTTTGGGTGTTGAAAAACCTGCAATCTTTAAACATACGGGGATGTAAGAAAATTACCGATCAAGTGCTTCAACACCTGCAAGCCTTGACAAATTTGCAATCTTTAGACCTCCGTGAATGCGATGGAATGACCGACCAAGGACTTCAACATCTGCAAGCTTTGACTGGTTTGCAATCTTTAAACTTACGGGGATGTAAGAAAGTTACCGATCAAGGAGTTAAACATCTGCAAGCCTTGACTGGTTTGCAATCTTTAAACTTAAGAGGATGTAGGAAGATTACCGACCAAGGACTTCAACATCTGCAAGCTTTGACTGGTTTGCAATCTTTAGACCTCCGTGAATGCGATGGGATGACCGACCAAGGACTTCAACATCTGCAAGCTTTGACTGGTTTGCAATCTTTAAACTTAACAGGATGTAGGAAGATTACCGACCAAGGACTTCAACATCTGCAAGCTTTGACTGGTTTGCAATCTTTAAACTTACGGGGATGTGAGAAAGTTACCGATCAAGGGCTTAGCTATCTGCAAGCCTTGACTGGTTTGCAATCTTTAAACTTAACAGGAGGTAGTAAGATTACCGACCAAGGAGTTAAACATCTGCAAGCCTTGACTGGTTTGCGATCTTTAAACTTAACAGGATGCTCTCTAATTACCGATCAAGGGCTTAGCTATCTGCAAGCATTAAAGACTTTGCAATCTTTATGCATAAGGGCGTGCGATAAGATTACCGATCAAGGACTTCAGTATTTGCAAGCCCTGAACGTCTTGCAATCTTTAGATTTAAGTTGGTGTTATAAAATTACCGATCAAGGGCTTAGCTATCTGCAAGTATTAAAGACGTTGCAGTCTTTAAATTTAACAGGAGGTAGCAAGATTACCGACCAAGGACTTCAACATCTGCAAGCTTTGACTGGTTTGCAATCTTTAGACTTAACATTATGCCATGAGATTACTGACCTAGGATTTCGCTACCTACAAGCCTTGACTGGCTTGCAATCTTTAATAGCATCATGCACTCAAATTACCGATCAAGGACTTCAACATCTGCAAGCCTTGACTGGTTTGCAATCTTTAAACTTAACAGGATGCCCTCAAATTACCGATCAAGGGCTTCAATACCTGCAGACCTTTAAAAAATTGCAATCTTTATGCATAAGGGCGTGCCATAAGATTACTGACCAAGGGCTTCAATATCTGCAAGCCTTTAAGACTTTGGAGTTTTTAGATTTACGGCAATGCAAGGGGATTACTTCTCAACAAATTCAGCAATTGAAAATCCAAAAACCTTGGCTGGAAATTATATCATAATGGATTATGGGAACTGTTGACTCAAGCAAACTCATTATGCTTGAGTCATTTTCTCTAAAGACACTAATAGACTATCTATATTTTATGAAATTCGCTTAAATCTGGTTAAAAATAAATAGTTGTTAATAAAGTAAAATTCATCTAAAATCTAATTTTTTAATTAATTTAATAATTAAATTTAATTGATAATAATTAAACATGGCGATTCATTTCACTTCTTTTTTTCCATCGATTCAGTTACCTGTTTTGAAAAACAACATCTTGACGGTTCAACAAAAAAAGATTCTCCTCATTGCCTCTGCAGCTTTTGCTTTCTTGACTGCCTGTTACATGGCAAGGTGCTGTTATTCATTTTTATTTGTCAAACCGCGTCAAGTTTCACAACCTGTTTTAAATCCTGCTCTAAAGGATATTTTAAGATCAAAAAATAAAGCTAATCTTTTTGCTTATCTTGAACAAAATGGCAAACAAGTTAGCGAGCTAGATCTCTTTACATTTTCGACAATTCATGATCAAGATCTCGACACCCTCTCCAAGTACTGTCCAAACTTGCAGAAATTAACAATCAAATCGAAATACATTAGTGATCAAGGTGTTAAACATCTACAAGTCTTGAAAGCGTTGCAGTTTTTAAGTTTAGAGGAATGCGTTAAGATTACTGATCAAGGACTTCCTTATCTGCAGACCTTGACGAATTTGCAATCTTTAAACTTAAAGAGGTGTCACGAGATTACTGACCAAGGACTTCAACATCTGCAAGATTTGACCGCTTTGCTATTTTTAAACTTAATGGAATGCGAGAAGATTAGTGATCAAGGGCTTCCTTATCTGCAGACCTTGACGAATTTGCAATCTTTAGACTTAAGGGAGTGCAAGAAGATTAGCGATCAAGGCCTCCAACACTTGCAAACATTGAAGACTTTGCAATTTTTACAATTAAGTTGGTGCGAGATTACTGATCAAGGGCTTCAGTATTTGCAAGCTTTGAAAGTTTTGCAGTGCTTAAGTTTAGAGGGATGTGATAAGATTACCGATCAAGGACTAAAACATCTGCAGGTCTTGACCGCCTTGCAATCTTTAAACTTAAGTTGGTGCAATCATATTACTGACCAAGGTGTTAAACATCTTCAAGAGTTGATAACTTTGCGATCGTTAAACTTAGCGGGATGTGATAAGATTACCGATCAAGGACTTCAACATCTGCAAGCTTTGATGAATTTGCGAGCTTTAGATTTAACAAGCTGCAAGGAAATGACTGACCAAGGGTTGAAACATTTGCAAGTTTTGACTGCTTTGCAATTTTTAGTCTTAAGGGAATGTAATATTACCAACCACGGGTTTCAGTATATACAAACCATGAAGTCTTTGGAATTTTTATGCTTAAGTGCATGTCAACAACTGGCTCCTCAACAAATCCAACAATTGCAAAACCAAAAACCTGGACTGGAAGTTTGGCATAGTTAAGATTGATTAACGATCGCTTAATTGTGAAGTTTTAAAGGCTAATCCTTGAATTTGCTTGGGTATAAATTTCTATTTTGCTATGATAGAAAGACATAAATGTTTTTTTTGCCTTTTTTCATAGATCGAGAGGCGGTCAAAGTAATGGAATGCCACTTGTTCCATTGGCTCTAGTTTTGTAGAGTATATTGATTTTGTAGTTGTTATTTTTCACATCTCAGAATGTGCATTTCTCTTAATCAATCCTTATTTTTCCTCTTGTTATGTTGGTGATAGGCAAGCGTTGGCATTTTGTCATTCGCAGAATGCAAAAATTGATTTTTTAACAAGATAACCTAGATCAGTTTTCTAGGGATCAAATAATAAGAGAAAATATGACACAAGATGTAACTTTTGAATCTTTCGGTCTAGCCGATGCCCTTTTGCAAACTCTTCAAGAAATAGGGTTTAAAGTTCCAAGCCCTATTCAGCAAGAAGTAATTCCACATATTTTAAATGGAAGAGATCTTATAGGACAGGCTCAAACGGGAACAGGGAAAACAGGGGCTTTTGGTTTACCAGCTCTTCATCTTCTTCAGCAAAATCCTGGAGCGCACATGTTAGTCATGACTCCAACGCGTGAGTTGGCTAAGCAGGTGAGCGATGAATTATACCGTTTTAGTAAAGGGTTGGGAATTAGAACAGCAACGATTTGCGGAGGCAAATCATTTAAAAGCCAAATTGAATCTCTGCAAAAGGGAGTTCAAGTTCTCGTTGCGACTCCTGGTCGTTTATTAGATCTTCTTCAATCTAATCAACTTCCTCATTTCCGTCCTACAATTGTTGTATTAGATGAGGCAGATGAGATGCTTGATATGGGATTTTTAGAAGATATCAAGAAAATTTTTACTTATCTTCCTCAAAAACGGCAGACACTCCTTTTCTCAGCAACTATGCCGGCTCCTATTCAACAGTTAGGAGAAAGAATTTTGCATAATCCTCTTTTTATTCGCATTACGCAAAAAGAAACTGTCAACCAAGATATTGAACAATTTTATTACATGATTCGTGAAGAGGAAAGAGATCATGCAATCATTCGATTGATTGATTATGAAAATCCAGCAAAAGCAATTATTTTTTGCCGAACCAAAAAAGATGTCGATCGCTTAACCCATTTTCTCGTCACTGCTGGGTACGTGGCAAGAGGTTTACATGGAGATATGGAACAACCGCAACGTGAAGAAGTAATCCGTAATTTCCGTACTGAACATTTACGTTTTCTTGTAGCGACTGATGTTGCTGCTAGAGGATTGAATGTTTCCAATGTTTCACATGTTTTCAATTATCATTTGCCTTTTGATCCAAATAGCTATGTTCATCGCATCGGTCGTACAGGTCGCGCTGGTAATAAAGGTGTGGCAAGTACGTTCTTAACATCGCGCGAGTGGCGTGATTTTCAGCGTTTCGAAAAAGTTTTAGGAACGAGAATCAAGCAAAGAGAAGTTCCAACTTTACACGAGGTGAAAAGTACAAAACGCCGTCAATTAGCCGATCAAATTATGATGCAAGCTCTTCACGAAGAAACGGATCATATGTTGCAATTAATGCAAGGCGAGGATCCAAAAGCGATTGCATCAAAATTAATTTCTTTTCTTCTTGCTCAACAAGCTGTGATAGGACCGGAACATATCGGTCTTGAACGCCGTTCATATGAAATGCAAAAACAGGGAGCAGGGCAACAGAATAATAATAGGGAGCGCAGGGGGCAAAATCATTCTAAGCCTTTTAAACGGTTTAAATCAGCTAAACCTGCTGCTACTTCTTCTCAAGGAAGAAGTTTTAAATCTCGAAAGAAATAGTCTTCATCTTGACTATTTTAGAAAGAGAGTTTATAAACTTAAGCGGCTTTCATGTTAGGGGTGTCTAAAAGTTTCCATCAAGCTTTTTTCTTGAGGAATCTTTAGAGATCCCCTAGGTTGTGAAAAATATTGATAGAAAAGTGCCCTTTGTAAATCGCAAGGGGAGAATAGGGAAACAGGTGCAAATCCTGTACGGTTAGGCCGCTGTAACGAAAGACGAACGCTTAAGAGAGTGTGTTTTCACTATCTAAAGCCACTGCATAGAAAGCATTTTAAAATTATTTATAATTTTAAGAGATTTCGAGCGGGAAGGTGAAGCTAGTAGAATGATTTCGAAGCCAGAAGACCTGCTTTTCTATCCCTATCAACATTGCAAGCTCGCAATAGACTGTCTCCGTAAAGACAGGATGGGAAACTCATTCATAAGGCTCTTTCGTCGAATGGTAGCAATAAAGCAATTCATTTCTTATTTCTTCTTTTATTTCAGCCAACTTGTGGATCGATTTTTCCCTCAAAAGATTTTAAAATCCGTTCTATTTCACACAACTTAAGATCAATAAGTTGTCTTGAATGGTTTTGAAATCACTTTTTAATAAATTTGATTTTGAAATGTTTTGTAAACATCAGAGATTGATGCATAACCCAAGAGTTTATCATGTTGATGACCATTCATTCTTTTTTGCCAAATTGGCCTATTGTTTCAGCAACAGTTCCTAAAAAAGATACTTTCCTTGGCTGTAATGACTTAGAGGACCTAGCCAATTTTTTAATTTCAAACAATCACAATGTTGATCAGCTGTTAAGATGTAAAAAAGAAATTAAAGAATTTCTCGCCGACCATAAAGATGACTTAGAGAAAGTGGATCAATTTTTGCAGACATTGACGCAATGGGGGATAGAACAAAATCCTCAAAAAATGATGGCATTTCTTATTGACATTATCAGTTTTGAATTGCTAGATGATACGGTGAAATTTAGAGAAAAACATTCAGCGGTTCCTTATGACAATGTTTTTGATTGGGCTGCTGAACATGCTCCTTTTTGTCCGGAGCCAGAAGATCATTCTTTGAAAACTCGCGTTTATTCTGAATGGAAAAAATGTCGCCCTATTGTTCTGTATGCAATTCCAAATTTAATTAATATTTTTTTAGGGGCTTTTAATTTTTTAGACGCCCATAAAAAGTTTACAACACTTTGGGAAAAGCATTTGCTTTTGGAAATCATCTATAAGTTTTTTGTTATTCCTTATTGCCTGATTCAAATTTTACAGCCTGTCTTTGTTGTGACAGCAAAAGTTTATCTTGTTTCTGCTGTGATTATTGTTGCAACAGGTGTTTTAATTAGCTCTTATCAGCGTTGGTTCAGACCCATTCCAGATGAAGTTGTCGATTGTGTTAACTTAGATAAACAAGTAGAAATGGGATTAATCGATCCTAAAGTGGGGCAGGCTAGAGAGCTAGAACGCTTGATCGCTGCTTTAGAAGTGGAATCGAATGTTCTGTTGATTGGCCATTCTGGAGATGGAAAAACAGCTCTTATGCATCACTTTATTCAAAAGAAGCATCAGGGAGAACTCCCAGATAAGTTAAAGCAGTTAACGGTGTTTGAAGTGGATTGTGGTCTTATTGTTTCAAGCTATAGTTATGGACACTCGGAAGTTATTAACCAAATTAAAGAGCAAACAGAGGGGTATGATGGGAATGTGTTATTTTTCTTTGATGAATTCTTTCCCATTGCTACCAGCTCAGCAGCTTTCCAAGCTTTTAAAAAGCGGTTTTTAGAAGATAAGCCGCATGCTAAATTTGTAGCTGCCATCACATTTAAGCAATTTGAAGAAATTAAAAAACTTGATACCGATGGTTCTTTTAGAAGAAGAATCGTGCCGATTATGATTGATTCTAGCACTGATGAGCAAAGTCGTCTCATTATTCGTGAACTGATTTATCGAGTTGCTAAAGATGTTCCTGTAACTGATGAAGCTGTTGAAGCCATTTTAGATATTTCTAATCAAGAAGATTATCTAGTTGGAATTGGCAGGCCCGCTAAAGCGATTAAGATTTTGATGGATGCTATTGCGTTTTGCCGTACAGCATATAATCCTCATTATGTTCCAATTGAACTTAGCGACGCTCGTCAGGAATATCAAGGATTAAGATTGCAAGCCATGCAAAATGTTAAAGCTAAAACAGAGATTCTGCAAAAAAGTCGAAAACTGCAAAAAAAGATTAGTCTTCTTGAGAAAACACTTGATCGTCATAAAGGACAAGTTGCGAAGATTAAGAAGTTAATTGCAGAACAGCGTAAATTAACGAATGACTATTATCGGTTAACGCGTTTTTTGGCTAGGGCTGCTGATGGTTCTGAGTCTCCGAAACCTAAAGACCTTGATCTTGATATAGAGGAAGTTTTGGAAATAGAAGAGTCAGAAGAAGATGTAGAAAAAGTGGTGATAAAAGATAAGCTAAAACCATCTATTTCCCAAAAAAGTATTAGCCAAGATGCGAAGGTGATGTATCTTTGGTATCATTTTTATGCTATTGATGCGATGAAAACCATTTTGCAAAGTGAAATTGATAAAATCAGAAATGAAATGCCTGTTCAAGTCGATGAAGACCTGATCAATCAAATTTATCTTCAATCTAAAGATGTTGCTAAGGCTGTTGAAGATGATTTATATGAAGAATTGAAAAATGAAAAAAAAACTGAAATAGAAAATGATGAAGAATCTGAAATAAGCGAAAATCCAGAAGATGATTTGATAAAACAGCAAGATCTTTCTCCTCTTCTCGATGGGAATGAAGAAAAGGATTCTAAAGAAAAAAAAGAGCTAGCTACTAAAAAACAAGTCGATAAAATAGAAAAGACAACAGATAAAAAAAAATCTGCTCTTAAAGAGCCAATGAAACGAAATAAACCTTCTGATCGCTGGCGAAAAAAATAAGGATAAGAGGATATGATAATAAAGACATCTCAAGGGAAGAAAGGGGTGCTCATTGTAAATTTGGGAACACCGCGTTCTCATCGGCCTTTAGATGTCTTTCGCTATCTCAATGAATTTCTTACTGATCCACGTGTCATTGACATTCCTTGGTTTAAACGGCAACTCCTAGTCAGAGGAGTCATTGTTCCTTCTCGTTATCGGCAATCAGCTGAACAATATCGTCATGTTTGGACTGAAAAAGGTTCTCCTCTTCTTTTTCATGGACAAACTGTACAAGAAAAATTGCAACATGTGCTAGGCCCAGATTTTAAAGTTGTCCTAGCAA
Organism: Parachlamydiaceae bacterium; assembly: GCA_044226925.1. Lineage (GTDB taxonomy): Bacteria > Chlamydiota > Chlamydiia > Chlamydiales > Parachlamydiaceae > JANWJE01. The sequence goes on along the minus strand of JBGAGC010000004.1, from coordinate 10,185 downwards.
TGCGCTATCAATTTCCTTCCATTCCAGAAGCGTTAGAAAAACTTAAACAAGAAGAAGTAGATGAGATTGTCATTCTTCCTCTTTTTCCTCAATATGCCTCTGCGACAACTGGATCGGTTCATCAAAAAATCATGCAAGTTCTTCAGAATTGGCAAGTTATTCCCAAGTTAGTCTTTATTAATCACTTTTTTGACCATCCTTTATTTATTGAAGCATTTTGTAATCGTGCACAGCAATATTCTCTTTCTTCTTATGATCATGTGGTTTTTAGTTTTCATGGACTTCCTGAAAGGCAAATTCGGAAAGCGGATCCATCCGGCAAATGTCTTTCTGCTCAATGTTGTCAAGAATCATGTCAAAGGCATCGTTTTTGCTATAAAGCTCAATGTTATGCAACTGCACATGCAATAGCGCGGCGTTTGTCTATCACTAGCAAGGATTATACTGTTTGCTTTCAATCTCGCTTAGGAAAAGAACCCTGGATTCAACCTTATCTTAGCGATGTTCTTGATCAATGTGCTCGTCAAGGATATAAAAAACTTCTTGTATTTAGTCCTTCTTTTGTTTGTGATTGTTTAGAAACAACTTGTGAAATTACCTATGAGTATGGAAGTAAATTTAAGGAAATGGGTGGCGAGGAATTACAATTAGTGGAAGGTTTGAATAGCCACCCTGCTTGGATTGAAGCTTTACGCAGTCTTGTTTTAGAACATCAGAGTGCATTAAAGTAATTTCAGCAGGATAGCTTTTCACTGTTGAGGTTTAAAGCCGCCGATCTTTCCTACTTTAAGTAAATAGTCAGGATCTACAGAACCGAAAAGTCTGATTAAAACAGCAACTAAACCCGTCCAACCCGTTTGATGGCTTGCTCCAATTCGGGCTCCATTATCTCCATGAAAATATTCATAAAAAAGAACATTGTCTTTCCAATGAGGATCATGTTGAAATTTCTCATTGCCCCCAAACACAGGACGCTGACCTTGTGCATTTGGAATAAAGATATTGATGAGACGATTGCTAATCTCTTTGCTCGCTTCAAATAAATTCATCATTTTTCCTGAGCCTGTAGGACATTCAATTTTGAAATTATCTCCGTAGTAAAGATAATAATGAAGAAGAGCTCTGATGATTAAAATATTGATGAGCATCCAAATTGGTCCCCTCCAAACCTGAGTTTGGAGTTTATCTAATTGGCAGGCAATTAGATAAATCAAAATTGATGACAAAAGACCTCTTAATGATTTAAAACATTTGTTTCTCACAACGAATGTTAATCACAAGAGGTCAAAATGGATTTAACAACATTGTATTGCAGCGTGGATGATTTTTGGAAGTCCTTTAAACAAGAATGGAATAAAAATCTCATTGATAACGGCAAAGCAAAGCGAGGACCCGAGCCCAGGTTATCGATTCCTGAGATGATGACAATTGTAATTTTATTTCATCAATCGAATTACCGAACATTTAAGTATTTTTATGAATACGTTTGTACATATTTAAGAAGGGATTTCCCAAATCTCATTAGCTATAGCCATTTTGTTTATTCAATGAAAAACCTATTTATCCCATTATTTGCTTACCTCCTTCAGAGAAGAGGGGAAATAACAGGAATTGCTTTTATCGATTCGACATCAATAGATGTTTGTCATAATAAGCGTATTAAAAGGAATAAAGTTTTCAAGGGATTAGCCAAGCGCGGAAAGACAACTTCTGGATGGTTTTATGGATTTAAATTGCATCTTATTATCAATGAAAAAGGTGAAATTTTAGCTTTTCAGCTAACTCCTGGCAATGTGGCTGATGTATCTGTTGTAGAGAATTTATCCAAAGGTATTTTCGGTAAGCTATTTGGCGATAAAGGATATATCTCAGCCGAACTTGCGAAGCGGCTCTTAAAACAAGGACTTGAGCTGTTTACAACGTTAAGGTCAAATATGAAGCAAAAACTCATGCAATTAGCTGATAAAGTACTCCTTCGCAAGCGAGCAATCATTGAAACAGTCAATGACCAACTAAAAAATATTTCTCAGATAGAGCATACACGTCACAGAAGTGCTGCCAACTTTTTGATTAACCTTTTAGCGGGAATAACGGCCTATACTCATCAATTAAAAAAACCGTCTATTAATTTAACCCAAGAAGATCGTCTATTGTTAATGGCTGCGTAAAAACTCCAAACTCAGGTCTCCAAAGAAAAAGTTAGGATAAGTAACACGATAACCCCTCTGTAGTGCGCATCAGAAAGGCCAAATTGATAACCTACTGTTCCAATTGCTAGAATAGTGACAAAATATAAAGTTCCCCAAATGACGAAAGGAATTCGAATATGTGTTCCAATACTCACTCTTTTTGCATGCAAATCAATCCCTTCTCATTGTTTGAATTTGAGTTCTTTCCCTGCAAGGGAGAAAATCATCTCGAATTCAAGCCATTAAAAGTTATTTAATAGGCGCTTAGGCAGCTAAACAAAGTAATATAAAATTGTAAATAAAAATTTGTTTTTATAGCCATAAGTTCAATAATAAGAAAATTAAAAAATGTAAAAAAATAAATTGATAATCTTATTGACTGTGAAACTTCTTCCTCTTTACGATGCTAAGAGGAAACAATAGAGGAATCTTTATGGCACTTCGCATTCCTTCTGCTACTTATCGCTTACAATTTAATCAGCGCTTTACGTTTAAACAAGCTTTTGAATTCATTCATTATTTTCATGAATTGGGAATTTCTGATTTATATGCCTCGCCCATTATGAGATCTGCTTCAGGAAGTACGCATGGATATGATGTTTTAGATTGTTGTCAATTGAATCCTGAAGTTGGAAATGAAGAAGACTTAAGTCAAATGATTCAAAAACTTCAGGATTTGGAAATGGGATTTATTGTCGATTTTGTCCCTAACCATATGTCTATTGGTGATTCAACAAATAAATGGTGGCAAGATGTGTTAGAAAATGGCCCTAGTTCTTTGTATGCTAATTATTTTAATGTCATTTGGAATCCACCTAAAACGGAATTGAAAAATAAAGTTCTTTTAGCTGTTTTAGATCAACAATTTGGTAAAGTAATTGAAAATCAAGATATTAAAATAGTGTACGAAGGCGGGGCTTTTTTTATTATTTATAAAACCCTTCAATTTCCTGTCAATCCGCATACATGGCCTGCCATTTTGAATCCAGTAGTAGAAGAATTAATGCTTAAGCTAGGCGAGGCAAACCCAGATTTATTAGAATTGCAAAGCATTATTACGGCTCTTGAGCATTTGCCAGCTGGAGAGGAAGTGGATTTTGAAGAGCGTAAAGAGCTTAATCGTGAAAAAGAAGTGAGTAAAAGAAGGTTGGCTGCCTTGGCTGAAAACTCATCTGTTATTAAAGAAGCCATTCAGACAGCAACAGATACTCTTAATGGGAAAAAGGAAGACCCTCATAGTTTCGATCGATTAGAGGAATTGTTAAAAGCACAAGCTTATCGTCTCAGTTTTTGGCGCGTCACTAATGATGAGATTAATTACCGCCGCTTTTTTGATATCAATAATTTAATTAGCATGCGGGTTGAAGAAGAAGAAGTTTTTGAAGCGATGCATGAATTGATTCTTAAGTATATTAAACAAGGCTGGGTGACAGGGCTTCGCCTTGATCATGTCGATGGATTGTTTGATCCTCAGCAATATTTTGCTCGCTTACAACGTGCTTGCGCTGAAGCTTTAAGCGAAAAAATAGAAAATCCGGATCGCAATTTTTACGTGATTGTCGAGAAAATTCTGGGAGGAAAAGAAGAACTGCCTCCGCAATGGCTTATTTTTGGAACGACAGGTTATGACTATCTAAATCTTGTTAATGGAGTTTTTGTTGTTCGGGAAAATCGGAACAAAATCAAGCAAATTTACGATCATTTCATTAATCATCATGATGAAATGAACGAAGTGATTTATGTGTGCAAAAAATTAATTTTAACTCTTTCTATGTCTAGTGAACTTCATATTTTAGCAAGACATTTAGAAGAGGTGAGTGAACAACACCGGTGGTCGAGAGATTATACACTTGAAACGTTGCGTTCGGCTTTAAGGGATGTCATTGCTTGTTTTCCTGTTTATCGAAGCTATATTCGCTTAGAAGATTCAATGGTGGCGGAAGGCGATCGACAATATGTCGTCACAGCCATTAAGCAGGCAAAACGACGAAATCCTGCAAGCGATCCTTCGATCTTCGATTTTATTGAAAGTGTTTTGCTGTTAGAAGATCCACCAGGTTTAACAGAAGAACAGATTGTTCACCGTCGTCATTTTGTCATGCGTTTTCAACAACTGACAGGACCTGTAACGGCTAAAGGAGTAGAGGACACGGCGTTTTATCGTTATTATCCTCTTGCTTCATTAAATGAAGTTGGAATGGATCCGACAAGTTTTGGAACAGATGTTGCAACTTTTCATGAAAAAAATGCAGAGCGTCAACGAAACTGGCCTCATACTCTATTGGCAACTTCTACTCACGATACTAAAAGAAGTGAAGATGTGAGATCTCGCATTCATGTGCTTTCTGAAAATCCAGAGGCTTGGAAAGAAGCTTTGCATCATTGGAGTACTTTGAATCAGGGATATAAAGTTACCATAGAAAATCGAGAAGTTCCCGATAATAATGAAGAATTTTTACTTTATCAAACTCTCATAGGTTCTTGGCCTCTTTATCCAATGGATGCTTCCGCTCGAGCTCAATATGTCGACCGTGTAGAAAAATATCTCATCAAAGCAATCAAAGAAGCGAAAATTCATACAAGCTGGGTAAATCCCAATGAGGCGTATGAGCAAGGAGTTCGGGAATTTATTCATAAAATTCTTAATTTAGATCCTGATAATCAATTCCTCAAAGCTTTTGAGGAATATATTCAACCAATCGTTAAAGCTGGAATGTTTAATTCTCTCGCCCAGACTGTTTTAAAAATTACGACTCCTGGAGTTCCTGATTTCTATCAAGGAAGTGAATTATGGGAATTTAACTTAGTCGATCCTGATAATCGACGTCCAGTAGATTATTCTAATCGTCAAAATCTTTTGAATATGCTTAAACAAAAAGCCCAAGAAGATCGCGGAATTCTTGTTAGCCATTTAATGGAAACTCCAGAAGATGGCAGAATTAAACTTTATATGACTTCCCAAATTCTCAATTATCGTCTTCAAAAGCAACTCTTATTCCAGGAAGGACAATATCTTCCATTAGAGGCAACAGGAGCAAAGTCTAAGCATGTCATTGCGTTTAGCCGATTAAAAGATCAACAACAAATTATTGTGGCTGTGGGACGCTTTTATACTCAACTCTTAGATTCGCAAACAATCGATCCAATAGGGGAAATCTGGGGGGATACAACCCTTGTCCTTCCTTCGCAATTAGAAGGGAATTATCGCGATGTTTTAAGCGGGATCGAAATCTCGTCTACTCAAGATCACCATTTATCTTTACATCAAGCTTTCGCAAAGCTGCCAATGGTAGTGTTAGAAAAATTAAATTAAAAAGTTTTACCTATTTTGCTGGATCAGAACAAAATAGGTGAATTTATTTTTGCCTCTACCATGTTAAGAAGGAAATCGTTTGACATAACGATGACAATAAGGCTGGTGTCCTGTTTTTTCATAGTAATCTTGATGATAATCTTCGGCAGTATAGAAGGGACCCGCTGGAACAAGTTCAGTTGCTACTTTGACTCCCTGATCCTGAAGAATCTTGATTAATTTTTCTGCTGTTTTCTTTTGATCTTCTGTCAGGTAAAAAATAGCAGAGCGATATTGATTGCCAATATCTGGCCCCTGTCTTTGTTGTTGAGAGGGATCGTGAACTTCAAAAAAATACTTTACCAAAGTTTCGAAATGAATTTCTTGGGGATCAAAAACGACCTCAAGAGCTTCTGCATGGCCTGTCGTTCCTGTGCAGACTTCTTTATATGTTGGATTAGCAACTTTTCCTCCAATATAACCAACAGAAGTGCGAATGACTCCAGGAAGTTCTTTCATTAAATGCTCAACTCCCCAAAAACATCCACCAGCAAAAATGGCTCGTTCATAACCTTCCTTTGTTTTTGCAGGAACAAATGAAAGCGAAATAGAATTGACACAATGACGGGTATTCTTTTCTGTATATCCTTCACCTAAGAAGACATGCCCTAGATGTCCACCACAGCGCTTACATAAAATTTCAGTTCTTTCGCCATCAGTATCAAGTTTTTTTTCAACCGCATTTTCGATCTCATCATCAAAGCTTGGCCATCCGCAATGAGAGGAAAATTTATTTGTTGAAAGATAAAGAGGAGTATCGCAACGTCGGCAAACATAAACACCTGGCTCTGTTTGATGATAATATTGCCCTGTTCCAGGATATTCTGTTCCTTTCTTATTGATGATCTGATCCTCATTAGAGGATAATTTGTGATATCTTTCCATGTTAATACCTTCCTTAAGTGATTTTTAAATGCCTTTGCTTTGCTGTAGGCTTATCACCAATAAAAGACAGACCGTAAAATAAATTGTTTTTATATGCAACAAGCATTCATTCAATAAATGCGATCCATCATAACCTGGGTTTTGCGTTTTTTTTGTTTTTTAAACTAGCCCAAAAGGCGAGAAAAATTCCTTGATTAAGCTTCAGATAAATGCATGAGATGAAAAAATAGCACAAGACGATATATTTTCAAGAAAAGATAAAAATCCCTTAAATTCTAAGACTTATAAGGAATATTACTGAGTATGTTTCCAAACAAATAAAAAGGGCTCATTTAAAATTTCAAATGAGCCCTTTAGTTTAAATAACTGACGAGTAAGGGTTAGCGATTTGGTGCTGTAGTGCTTTGATTTGAAGCGCCTGGAGCTGTGCTGCTATCTTGACCGCCCATTTGACCTGGTTGGTTTGGATTATAATAACCACCTTGTCCGCTCATCTGACCTGGCTGGTTTGGATTATAATAACCACCTTGTCCTACATTGTCATAAGATCCCTGTTGCTGGTAGCTATAATCGGGTTGAGACCAATTTTGGCTATAACCTTGCTGAGACCAGTTTTGCTGAGACCAGCTTGGTTGGTTAACTGGATAGCTATAGCTTTGTTGCTGAGACCATCTTGGCTGATGAGACCAGCCTGGCTGACTAGTTTGATAGCCATGATGAGACCAGCCACCTGGTTGGTTATCATAATAAATGTTTCCTTGCATATGGCCAGGATAGGAAGAATAACCATCATTTGATGGATAGCTTGGGTAATTAATGTCATATGATCCAGAAGAATAACCATATGGTTGGTTGTATCCATGACCATAATAAGGAGAGGAATCATAGCTGTAGCTTGGTGTGCTGTAAGAATAATTACCACCCCAACCACCTCTTTGTCCACAACCTCCAAGTGGGCACTGAGCAAATACACTACTAGCTACAAGTGTAGATAGTATAGAAAAGGCTAATGTAGATAATCTGCGCATATATATACTCCTTTCTAATTAAACAAATTGAGAATATTCTCTTTTGAATAATATTCAACTGGTGGGTAGGAATACCCACCAAAACGAAAATTAACGCTGAGCGTTTCGCTTAGTAGTGGAAGAACTACCAGGGTTGAAACCTGATTGATCAAGGTTGTCCTCCTCTGTATTCCAATTAGAAGTGGAAGAGGTTCTTCTGTTATTCACGTTATAGGAAGAAGATGCATCTCCTCGAGATCCATAAGGAGAATATCTTGAGCTAGAATCTGAATCATCTTTTTGAGTAGATGAATTGCCATCTAACGCATAGCTTTCAGGAGAACTTTTTTCACCATGATGGCTATCGTCGTTATATCCAAGTTCATAGCTACCGCTTTGCTGCCAGTTAGGATTGCGGTTTTGGCTGGGAACATTATGCCATTTACCATCTTTTCCAAGCATGTATTCATAAACAGGATGTTGATCAGTGCCTTCATGCTTAATTTCATGTCCATCTTCTTTAACTACTCTTGAAGAGCCATCTCTAGGATAGCTCTGATTAGCATTGCCATATCCTCTAGGACCATAAGCCCCTTGAGTACGGAAGTTGGCGCCGCGTGGAGCATTAGGATGTGTTGAATCATCTATAGGATAGCTTTGTGGAGCACTAGCATCATAACCTGCATTATAATAGGCTCCTTGTGGATATCCCGCATCTCTATGCATGGGCTGATCTTGTCTTGCCTGTCTGCTAAATTGCCCTTGGTAGGAAGGATTTGTTTCGCCATAATAGCTTTCATTTGGGTCATAACCTTCTCTAGACATACTGTGATCTTGCAAGTACATATTTTGATTGTCTTGTCTCATGCGAGAGAAACGGTTATCTGCTCTTCTCATATAAGAATGCTCTCCACCCACGTCTGGACTTTGGTCATAATATTGACCTTGGTCAGCATAAGCTGGATAGCCGCTGGATGGTTGTCCTGCTGAATAATTAGCAGCAAAGGCAGAAGATGTAGCTACAGCGGATGCAAGAGCTACCATAAATAATTTGGTCATTTTATTCATATTCACACTCCTTAGATGTCAATTTTAATAAAGGATTTATAATTTCTCATGCCTAAAAAATTTTTTTTAATAAAGAAAAATCTTTTATTTTTTAAGGAGTAATGAATTAATCAAAACTCTCAATCCCGCAGTGTTATATAAATTCTTTTACTTATAGCAGTTTAAAAAAGAAGAAAGACGAAGATATTTAAGATGAAGAAAGAAGGAAGAGATTAAGAATGAAATGTTTTTAACAGGCGAACCGTTTAAAGAACGGCGCGCCAGCATGGAAAATCAAAAACTCGTGAGAGCCTGTTAAGGAATAAGAACTTTATCTATAATGTAGATCACACCATCATATCCAGCAGGCTCGATACGTAAAATTTGAGCACCATTAACTGTAAGTTGCCCATTGTGTGCATGAATCATTAAATTTCGTCCGCTAATGGCTTTTATTTCTTGATCTTCAAGAGCTTCGAAGTCTTTTCTAAGGATTTTTTTTGCAACAACATGATTGCTAATCAAAGCGGCTAATTTTTCTTGATTTTCAGGTCCAGCCAATTCAATTAATGTTCCTGGAGGTAGCTTGCGTAAAGCTGCATTTGTAGGGATAAAAAGAGTAAAAGAGCCATCTAAAGTTTCTAGAAAAAGTCTTGTTTTTAAAGCAGTTAGTAAAGTGGAGTAGGCGCGATCTTCCGGTAATGATGAAGCATTTCCTTCTCTGGGGGAATTGCTCTCCTCATTTCTATTAAAACTTGTTGAATTGGTATTGGCTTGAGAGTTGCCTGTTTTTTCAAAGCGTTCTGTATTAGAAGTATTTTGAGCTAAATAAGAAGCTTCAAAAAGATTTAAATTTTCTTCCAGATAAAGCTGAGATAGATTGCTTGTGCTATCTTGCGAATCTGGAGATGTTTTGGAAGGTTTTTTTTTGTTAGTGGGATGACGCTGATTTGTATTGTTTAAATTTTTCTTTGTATCGCTTCTTGTTTTTGTATCACTTAAGGAATCATCAGAAGATGAAGTTTCCTCTGTGGAGGAGTGTAAACTGATTTGATCGTCATAATAACCCGCAGGCTTGGGATTCTTAGTTTGCTCAATTGCCCGTTCTTTTTCAATTCGTTCGCATCGAGCACAATGCGCATGGATTTGGCCATTAAGCAAAGGGGAAACTGTTACAATTATCCATAGAGCTTTTGATAGAAATTGCATGAAAGACCTCCTATAGAGAAAATTAATCACTGTCTATTAATATGTCCGAATTATACGAATAAACAAATTATTTTAATCAAAAAAAGTGAAGGTTTATTGTTTAGAGAATGTTTTTTTGTTTTTTTTTCGCAAAAATTTCGTTTTTTAGAAATGAGAACATCACTTTTTCCCACTTGATCATTTATTCATAAGCAACTTATAATGAGAATATGTTGATGAAAAAATGCATGACTTGAAAAAGGTTATTGCGTTAAATCAGCCGTTTTGTGTACATTAGGAACTTCTCACGAACGAAACACGAAAAAAACAGTGAAAACAAGTGAGAAAACAGTGAATACCGATGAGTGTTCGCAAGATGTTTTGACAGTATAAGAGAGACAATGTGCAAGCATAATAAATGGAAGCTTGTGTGTGATGGTTTACTGTCACATATAGTAGAGCTCTAAACGAGATTTAGAGAGAACTACCAAATTTTCAAGAGTTTTATTTTTCTGTG
>JBGAGC010000003.1:0-494849 GCA_044226925.1 Parachlamydiaceae bacterium | reverse complement strand
TGATATTAGAGAAGGGGAAATACCTGATCCCATCCCGAACTCAGAAGTCAAGCCCTTCATCGCCGATGGTACTGCACACAAGAGTGTGGGAGAGTAGGTCGTCGCCAAGCTTTTTCTTCGCCCTAGAAAGAGAAATCTTTCTAGGGCTTTTTTTTTCTAAAAAAATCTAAATGAGCCACAATGAAGTTCATTTTGGTCTCTTTTGTCCTTTTGGTCTTTTATGTCTTTTTATTTATTGATTAGCTTGAAATTGACAATAATGAATAAGTACCCATAATTTTCAATTTTTAATAATTTGACAAACCATTTAATAATCTGTTTTATGTTTATTTATGCCACCGCTAGAACTAGTCAGTCAATCGCTTAAGCAGGATTATTTTTTAAAAATCGTGTTCTCGTTGAATTGACTTTTCAACAAAAAAAAGTCTTAGCAATTGCGCTTACTGTTTTGTCGAGTTTTGCTCTTGTTTACGTATTAAAACGATCAATTGAAAAAATCAATCAACATCACATTCAAGACAATAAAAAATCTTGGAGTCAATTTGCTATAGCTTTAAACAAACAGCAAATTGATCATTTAGCCAAAATAAATTCTGAATTTGGTTTACTTTTAAAAAATCCCATACAACTCGCGCAATTTTTAAATCAATTTTCAAAAGGCTTGTCTTATGAGCAACGTTTTGAACTAGCTCTTCGTTGTGAAAAAAAGCTTACTCGACTTGATTTAGGGGGATTTGAAGATTTAGACGATAAGATGCTAGAAGAATTAACAAAAGCTTGTCCCTTTCTAGAATCTCTCAATCTAGAGAATACTTTCATTGAAACACTCAGCCTTCCAACAAGCTTAAAAGCACTTGATTTATCAAATTGTGATAGACTTCCTAAAGAAGAACTTGAGAAGCTTGCTTTTCTTCAAAATTTAGAAAAATTGAGCTTACAGGTAATGCCAATTCAGAACTTAAAGCATCTTTCAAAAACTTTAAAAGAACTAGATTTAGGGTATTGCAAACAGCTGACAGATCAAGACTGCGAATGCTTGGCTTCTTTTCCTAATTTGGAAAAATTAAATTTAAGCACGACAAGTATTTGTAAGCTGCCAGGCCTTCCAGCTTGTCTGAAAGAACTTAACTTAAGTTCTTGTTCAAATATAAGCTCGGAAGAGCTAGAAATGGTTAATACACAAATTGAAAAATTAGATAATCTCCCTCCAAAGTTGAAAAGACTTAGCTTGTTCCTTTGCTCAAATATCCCATCCGATGAATTTAAAAATCTAGCAGTTCTTTCTGATTTAGAAGAACTTAATGTATGTAGGACAAAAATCCAAAGGTTAGATCATCTTCCTCTTTGGACGAAACGAAGATTCAAAAATTAGACCATCTTCCTAAACAGTTAAGAAAGTTGAGTCTCCTACAGAAGTGGTGTAAAAATTTTATTTGAACCCTATCTGTAGGAGACTCAACTTTCTTAACTTAATTTGGAATAGATCCTACTGGTAAAAATAAACAAAGAGGATGATCAACGAAAGGTGTAAAACCAAAACGTAAATAGAAATTTTTGGCTTTTTCATCTTTTGCATCGACGACTACTCCAAAAGCTGCAACTGCTAAAGAAGCTTCTAAAATGCGATGTAGAGCGTCGACAAGTAAAAACTCGCCCCATCCTTGCCGTTGTTTTGTTTGAGCAACAGCTAGTCTAGCAATGCGGGCGATTGGAATAGGATATTTCGGTAAACGTGCACATAAATTTTCTGGCAAAGAAGCAAAATCAATGCTTCCCATACTAGTCGTATAGTATCCAATCACTTCTTGTTCGCCTTCAAGCAAAACAAATGTTTTCCCAATATTTTTGAGATGATTTCCTTTAGCAAATCTTTTAAAGTAATCATCAAGAGCTTCTACTCCACAAGAAAAAGTTCGACGCTGTCCGTCTGTTAAACGGGTGACTGGAATTGTCTCGTACACAGTTAACCTGGTAATGGCTTGTCTTTAGTGATTTTGCTGAATGTTTTGCCGACTTTTCTTTTTTGATATGCCTTAAACGCTTGCTGCAAGCGTTTGTTTGGCTTTGGAGGATTCTCTAAAGCCTCAAGAAATACATCACGATCTCGATCGGATAAAGTCAAACTTTCTTTCGTTCTCAAGATATCTTCTGATTTCTCTAAAGCGGCTAATCGAATAAAAGCAGAAAGAGACATCCCAGAGAAATGAGCAGCTTCTAAAAAACGCTCTCTTTCCTTTTGACTTGCTCTTAGTTCAATACGATCTTGTTTCATGGTTTTCCTCTTACTTGTCAATTCCATTATAACAATCATGTACGTATTTTGTACATACAAAAGAGAGAGGAGATATCGAGAACATTAGAGTAATAGAAAACGAATTGTGAGAGTGTTGATACAAATAAATTTAATAATCTTAAACAGTTTTGTTTGAAATTAAAATATTAATTTATTGTAAATAATTTTAGCGTCTTGTTATTATTTAGGTAATTAGTATCAATTTTTTTTAGGATAATAAATAATGACAGATCTTGTGATTGCAATTTCAGGAAGTCAAGGGGGCTCTAGCGGGCCGCAAGGAATTTATCAAGTTCTTCAAAATTATTGGAATGACAAACTGATCAAGATCTTATCAGTTACGACTGTGCCCGAAGATGTTAATAAGAATGTTCAGCAAATTTCAGAAATTGCATTGGAAAGCCTTCAGAGCTATGAGAACATTTATTTTATTGGCTATTCGATGGGTGGTGCGGTTGCAGCACTGGTTGCGTATCAATTAAATACACTAGCAGAGGGGCGGGTTAAAGGTGTTGTTTTTCTTGCAACTCAAACAGATGGTCTTGTGGCATTAAAAGAACTTAAAATTCCTGTTCTTTTTTATCATGGACAAAATGATGAATGCATTCTGCTCTGGCAAATTGAATCATGGTACGCAAAGTATCAAGGTCCAAAAAAAATGATTCAGCTTGAAAAAGCAACTCATGATTTTTCACCTAAAAAACATTTTAAATTGTTTGCTGATTATACGAATAATTTAGCACAAGAAGTTGCCGCGGAAATGTCCCAATTTTTATTTCAGCAGACCACGGAAGGTCAAAACGAGCAAGTAGTGGTGAAAAATATTTACTCTAAATCTAGCAATTTATTTGCTAAATGGAGAGGTTATTTTAAACTTTGAGCGCGAGTTTTATGTACCTTGTCTTTTAGTTCATTAAAAAATATTTGATAGATTCGGTTATCATCAGGATCAATCCCAGGATTAATTCTTAACTTGGGTTCGATCCAAGTGATGTTCGGATGTGCAAATCCAAAGCTTCCTCTGACGTAGGCGAGCTTGTTTTCCAATGTAAAAAGTTCTATAAAGCGTGTTTGAGCCCACTGACGCAATGCGTCATTTTTCTCCCAATCTGGTAAATCAATTTTGATATCAATAAGAGGTGTTTTTACTCCCGGTTCAAAAATGCATACACATACGTCGGAGTCAGATTCCGGCTTTAGCTCAGCAGGAACCATATTTAAGATGTCTCTTGTATTATCAAAGATGAGTTTTTTATATTCATCAACAGTTTCAGGTCCAGATTCCACCATCCAAGTGAAGTATTGCTCAGATAAGAGATCTGTGCGATAAGCTTTTTCCGTTTTAAGTTTATTAAATTCAGCCCATTTCTTGTCGCCATTGTTCACAATATAGAAAGGACTACCATAGTAATGATCTAGCCCTAACATATCAAATTTTTGCCCACTTCGAAAAACAACGATATTAAGTTTTCCTTCGTTAATTTCCTTTTCAAATTCTTGCAAAAGCTCTGCCATATCTGCAGATTGCACAAAGTCAATTGTTGCATCAATGGCAACTGTTAATTGGTCTGTGTTTGGTTTTGCTGCAAATATTTTTTTGATATCTTGAATGACTGTGCCTTTTTGATAAGTTGTGTGTTGGGGGTTGATGTCAATATTATGGTAAAATTCTGCAACGTATAGATCGACTTTATCAATTTTAGGATCTTTAATTACATCGTCTAAATTTCTGTTTCCACCCACGAGATTTGCTTCCTCATAATAAGAGTGTGCTCCACAGACTCTTACAGGTTTAGGGTTGTTATTCAACACAGCAGCATTAACTCCGCTAAAGACGTTCATCGCAGATTTGGCAAGTCCCACAACAGGATTTAAAGAGGGTGGAAAAATAGATCTAAGAAATTCTTTATATTTTGAATCAAAAGATGCGGGATCAAATGGAGTATAAAGAGCTAAAAGAGTCGTCAATTCAGCATGTGTTCGATCAATTGCTTGACTGAATTTTCTAAAATCATGGAGGTGATTTTCTGCAATAGCAAGGTGCTGCATTGCTCGAAAAATGGCTGTTTGTATGAGTTCTCTTTCGACTCGGTTCTCTTTTTGCCAACCTTTATCTTCTATTTGATTGATTAAAGTTTCTATCATTTTTACTGTTGCTTGTGCGAGGAGTTTTTGTGCCTCCCCAACATTAGGGACTTCGTCATCAGCAATACTGCGGAGCTTCTTAAAATGTGTGGCTTTTGTAATATCTTCTGGCTTTGAATACATGATAATGTCAGTTTTGCCTAATCCAGCATATTTTGCTCCACGAGCTCTTCCAAGCATTAGTAATTCTGAAGGATCTTGATGTGTACTTGCAATCGCACGTCGAAAATTGACAGCCCCTAGGCTAGCAGCTGATAAGCCAGCCCATTCGTTGATTTTTTTAGAAAGAAAAGAATGGCGTTTTATAACAGTGCGATAACCGGTTTCATCCTGAGCTTCATTGAAATCTTCATCAGTAAATAGATGTCTGTGCAAGCCAAGAACAGCAAGATGATCATTTACCTTCGCTCTAGAGACAACAGCTGTATTAACTTTAAGGTAATCTTCAAGTTTGGCCTGGATATCGTTTCTATCTGGATGTTTTTTTTTGATAATTGCCGCGGCGTGTTTAATGATGCCATTGATTTGTTCTTTAACAAGCTTCTGTTTATCTTCATAGTTCTTAATTTTTTCTGGATCTTTATCAGTAATTAAACTTTGATCTATTTGATCTGTGACATCAATAAGAACTGGGAATGGCATATTTTCAGCAGGAAACTGATCTAGACAAGATTCAAATTGAGAAACCAAAAGATCGACAATTGCCTGAGGATGTTCCAAGGTGCTTGGAGCAAAACTGATTTTATAAAGATCTTGAACCTCCATCATGTCCAATGCAATCAAGTCCTGATAAGTTTCGTCCAAAGCGCCAATCTTCTCTTCTACACGAAGAAATTTTAACATGGGGCTTTGTTCATGCGCTGTACGGTGATACATGCCTCCCATAGTGAGTTGTCCAATTTGTAGCAATTCTCGGTAATGGGCCATCTTTTGTTCTGACAAATCTGCTTTTGGGCCTTCATTTAAAAAAGCAGCTTTTGAAAGATAATTAATCATCAAAAAAAGAATGATTTCTCTCATTAGCTCATCTGCGTGTTCATAAGCTGCGTAGAGTAGACTATAATTCAATTCCCATTCTCTTGTATTAGCATGACTGGAAGAGTCTGGTTTTAAAGGGGTCAATAGCTTGCTCGAATCTGTATAAATCGTCTCTTGAGTAGGCAAGAAGGCTTTCAAAAAGGCTGGATAAGAAACCTTAAAGACAAGGGAATCCAAAGCTTTTTTACTTTGTTTTAAAGCTTGAAGCGCTTCGTCTGGGATTTTATTGCCTTTTGCCTCTAACTCATAAATTTTTTTAACAAATTGTTGGTGCATGGTCACGTGATGAATTGCCCATTTCGGCATCTTATCGACTTTTTTCAGAAGGGCTGTGACTGACCGACCTTTTAGGGTTTTTAAGCTTTTTTTGACGCTTTCACTGCTTTTATTAAGCTCAGCTGAAAAGCGTAAAAGATCTTGAATGTCTGAGTTGGGTAATTTTGGATCATTATTATTATTGGTGAGATTCATTTTAATTCTCTTTTGTAAAATTAAATGAATTTTTTGAGTTTGTAACAAATTAATTTGTTATAATAATTATACATCATTTAATTTTATTAATAGAACGACTCGTGGGCTTCTTGTAGAGAAAAATGAAGTTTTCCTCTTTCTTGATCAGCTAGAGATTAAAGGGGAAATGATTAAAAATTGAGATTTTGAAACCGCAAAAATCTTAGAAAATCTCTTTTTTCTCTCGTAATTTCTCAAAAAAATGAGAAAATAGGTGTGCTTTATAATATCTTTGTTTTTAGAGGGTTGAGTTGATTATTTTTTGTTAGTATTTTTTTTAATTTTATTTTTTTTACAAAGAGCTTTGCAAAAAAAAAGACGGATTGCTAATATGGGAGTATAAACACAAGCACGAAAGTAGTTTGACTCACAAAGTAAAATGAAAAGCGTGTAAAATGTTAAAATTTAATTGTACAAATAATTAAAGTTTTGTATTATTAAATTAGAAAAGGGAAAAGCAAGCGTCATGCCCTTTTTATACCCACCTTAGATGCTTAATTAAAGTTTTCCTAACAATTTTATTGTTTGTGAACGGCAAATCTTTAGATCTTGGTTTAAGGATTTGTTTATGCTTCCGTTAACGGCATAAAAAATAACTGCCATCGAGTGGTTACATGTTTGTTTTGACAGTATAAGAGAGACAATGTGCAAGCATAATAAATGGAAGCTTGTGTGTGATGGTTTACTGTCACATATAGTAGAGCTCTAAACGAGATTTAGAGAGAACTACCAAATTTTCAAGAGTTTTATTTTTCTGTGAGAATTTGATCTTGGTTCAGATTGAATGCTGACGGCGTGGATGAGGCATGCAAGTCGAACGGAATCGAAAGATTCAGTGGCGGAAGGGTTAGTAATACATGGGTAACTTACCTCTAACACTGGGATAACGGTTGGAAACGACCGCTAATACTAGATAGGGTGAGCTAAAGGATTCTTTAGCTTATTAAAGTGGGGGATCGCAAGACCTTGCGGTTAGAGAGAGCCACATGGGATATCAGCTAGTTGGTGTGGTAATGGCGCACCAAGGCTAAGACGTCTAGGCGGATTGAGAGATTGACCGCCAACACTGGGACTGAGAACTGCCCAGACTCCTACGGGAGGCTGCAGTCGAGAATCATTCGCAATGGGCGAAAGCCTGACGATGCGACGCCGTGTGAGCGAAGAAGGCCTTCGGGTCGTAAAGCTCTTTCGCCTGGGAACAAGAGAAGTTGGCTAATAACCAGCTGATTTGAGGGTACTAGGTAAAGAAGCACCGGCTAACTCCGTGCCAGCAGCTGCGGTAATACGGAGGGTGCAAGCATTAATCGGATTTATTGGGCGTAAAGGGCGCGTAGGCGGAGATATAAGTCAGATGTGAAATCCTGGGGCTCAACCTCAGAACTGCATTTGAAACTGTATCTCTAGAGGGTAGGCGGAGAAAACGGAATTCCACAAGTAGCGGTGAAATGCGTAGATATGTGGAAGAACACCGGTGGCGAAGGCGGTTTTCTAGCTTATTCCTGACGCTGAGGCGCGAAAGCAAGGGGATCAAACAGGATTAGATACCCTGGTAGTCCTTGCCGTAAACTATGTATACTTGGTGTAACTGGACTCAACCCTAGTTGTGCCGAAGCTAACGCGTTAAGTATACCGCCTGGGAAGTACAGTCGCAAGGCTGAAACTCAAAAGAATTGACGGGGACCCGCACAAGCAGTGGAGCATGTGGTTTAATTCGATGCAACGCGAAGAACCTTACCCAGGCTTGACATGCAGTAGACCGGTCTAGAAATAGGCCTTTCCTTCGGGACTGCTGCACAGGTGCTGCATGGCTGTCGTCAGCTCGTGCCGTGAGGTGTTGGGTTAAGTCCCGCAACGAGCGCAACCCTTATCATTAGTTGCCAACATTTAAGGTGGGAACTCTAATGAGACTGCCTGGGTTAACCAGGAGGAAGGTGAGGATGACGTCAAGTCCGCATGGCCCTTATGTCTGGGGCTACACACGTGCTACAATGGTCGGTACAGAAGGCAGCGAAGCCGCGAGGTGGAGCAAATCCCAAAAACCGGCCTCAGTTCAGATTGTAGTCTGCAACTCGACTACATGAAGACGGAATTGCTAGTAATGGCGAGTCAGCAACATCGCCGTGAATACGTTCCCGGGTCTTGTACACACCGCCCGTCACATCATGGGAGTTGGTTTTACCCGAATCCGCTGGCTTAACCGCAAGGAGAGAAGCGTGTAAGGTAAGGCTGATGACTGGGATGAAGTCGTAACAAGGTAGCCCTACCGGAAGGTGGGGCTGGATCACCTCCTTTAAAGGACAGTTTGCTTAGATTAAGCAAACAGGTTGGGCAAGCTTCCAAGCTCGCATATTGTCTTCCTTGTGCTGTCAAAACACAAGATGCTATTTTGAAAGTCAAAGTAAAGATAATCAAGTTAATCTAATTAAGCGTAAGATTTACTTATTAGCTAAAAGTTAATAGGTAAGTTAAAGTAGATGACAAAAATGTCATCAACAATTCACTGATAAAAATCAACGCTTGAGAAGAATCTTCACATTAAAAAGTAAGTAGATCACATAAGTGGCAACACTTATGTTGAGTCGTAAGCTCAATTACTTAATTGCTTGAGATCAAAATTTTTGGTCAAGCACTTAAGGGCTATTGGTGGATGCCTTGGCATCAACAGGCGATGAAGGACGCGAAACCTGCGAAAAGCTTCGGTGAGCTGGAAAAAAGCATTGACCCGGAGATATCCGAATGGGGAAACCTCGTTAGGCGAAATCCTAATGATCTTTAACTGAATCCATAGGTTAAAGAGGCGACACCTGCCGAACTGAAACATCTAAGTAGGCAGAGGAAAAGAAATCAAATCAGAGATTCCCACAGTAGCGGCGAGCGAACTGGGAAGAGCCCAAACCATTATCATTGATAGTGGGGTTGTAGGACCAACATTAACGGCTAGTAGACTTTAGCAGAACATTTCTGAAAAGTTAGGCAACAAAGGGTGATAGCCCCGTATGCGAAAAAGAACACTAGCTAAGTTGGCACCTGAGTAGGGCCGGACACGGGAAACCCGGTCTGAATCCGGAGGGACCACCCTCCAAGGCTAAATACTCGTTGATGACCGATAGTGAACCAGTACCGTGAGGGAAAGGTGAAAAGAACCCCTGTTAGGGGAGTGAAATAGAACCTGAAACCAATAGCTTACAAACGGTCGAAGGCCTATGTCCACTTTAGTGGAAACGGCTGACGGCGTGCCTTTTGCATGATGAGCCAGCGAGTTGCGTTACATGGCAAGGTTAAGGGACGAGCGTTCCGAAGCCGAAGCGAAAGCGAGTCTAAAAAGGGCGATTTAGTCGTGTGGCGCAGACACGAAACCAAGTGATCTATCCATGACCAGGTTGAAGCAAGGGTAACACCTTGTGGAGGACCGAACTAGTAACTGTTGAAAAAGTTTTGGATGAGTTGTGGATAGGGGTGAAAGGCCAATCAAACTTGGAGATATCTTGTTCTCTTCGAAATAACTTTCGGGTTAGCCTCGGACAAAGCTTAATAGGGGTAGAGCACTGAATTCACGCGGGGGCCTACCGGCCTACCAAAGGAAATCAAACTCCGAATACTATTAAGTTGTCCGGGAGATAGACAGCGTGGGATAAGCTACGTTGTCAAAAGGGGAACAGCCCAGATCGCCGATTAAGGCCCCAAATTCTATGCTAAGTGAGTAAGGAAGTGGAGTTTCAAAAACAGTTGGGATGTTGGCTTAGAGGCAGCCATCATTTAAAGAGTGCGTAACAGCTCACCAATCGAGAAACTCTGCGCCGATAATATCCGGGACTGAAAGCATAGAGCCGAAATCGCGGGTTTATTCTGTATAAGAATAAGCGGTAGGAGAGCGTAGTATGTGCACAGAAGGTGTACCGGAAGGAGCACTGGAGCGCATACTAGTGATAATGCATGGCATGAGTAAACGATAAAGGGGGTGAAAATCCCCCTCGCCGAAAACCTAAGGTTTCCAGGGTAAAGCTCGTCTTCCCTGGGTTAGCCGGCCCCTAAGCTGAGGCTGAAAAGCGTAAGTGATGGAAAACAGGTTAAATATTCCTGTGCCGCCTAAAACATTGGTGATGGGTCGACGAAGTACGTTAAGCGCGCGGACCATTGGATTGTCCGTGGGGCAATGAGGAAGGCTGATAGGAAAATCCGTCAGCAGGATTCCAGGTTGCAACTAAGGGGAACCTTCGGGGGAACCGATAGCGTAGCGCAAGGCTTCCAAGAAATAGACTCTAACCGTTGATGGCGACCGTACCAAAACCGACACAGGTGGGTGGGAAGAAGATTCTCAGGCGCGCGAGAGAACTCTTGTTAAGGAACTCGGCAAATTATCCCCGTAACTTCGGGAGAAGGGGAGCCGCAGGGTGTCATGACACTTGCTGTCAGAGCATCAGGCGGCCGCAGAGAAATGGCCCAGGCGACTGTTTAACAAAAACACAGCACTATGCAAAGACGTCTAAGTCGAAGTATATGGTGTGATGCCTGCCCAATGCCAAAAGGTCAAAAGGAGATGTTAGCAGCAATGCAACGCATTGAATTTAAGCCCTGGTGAATGGCGGCCGTAACTATAACGGTCCTAAGGTAGCGAAATTCCTTGTCGGGTAAGTTCCGACCTGCACGAATGGTATAACGATCTGGGCACTGTCTCAACAAGAGACTCGGTGAAATTGTAGTAGCAGTGAAGATGCTGTTTACCCGCAATAAGACGGAAAGACCCCGTGAACCTTTACTGTACTTTGGTATTGGCTCTTGACTTGTCATGTGTAGAATAACCGGGAGACTTAGAAGTCCTATCGTCAGGTAGGATGGAGTCGCCGTTGAAATACCGGTCTTGACAAGTCGGGAATCTAACGATATCCCATGAAGCTGGGAGTCGGACATTGCCAGACGGGCAGTTTTGCTGGGGCGGTATCCTCCTAAAGAGTAACGGAGGAGTTCAAAGTTTGCCTCATGGTTTGGCACCTCGATGTCGACTCATCGCATCCTGGGGCTGAAGAAGGTCCCAAGGGTTTGGCTGTTCGCCAATTAAAGCGGTACGCGAGTTGGGTTCAAAACGTCGTGAGACAGTTTGGTCCCTATCTTTTGTGGGCGTTGGATACTTGAGAGGAGCTGCTCCTAGTACGAGAGGACCGGAGTGGACGAACCAATGGTGAGCCAGTTGTTCTGCCAAGGGCATTGCTGGGTAGCTATGTTCGGAAAGGATAAGCGTTGAAAGCATATAAACGCCAAGCCTCCCTCAAGATAAGGTATCCCTATGAGACTCCATATAGACGATGTGGTAAATAGGTTGGGTGTGTAAGCACAGTAATGTGTTCAGCTTACCAATACTAATCAGTCCATCGGCTTGACCACCTTTTTTCTTCTGAAGGATGAAGACATTCCCTTCAGGCACAAAACGTGTGGTCGCAAAATAAAAATTCAAGCGTGTGAAGATCTTTTCTCAAGCGTTGTTTTTTGTAAGTGAAAGCTTAAATTAACTCCTGAAGTGCGCCAAAAGCGTTCTTTAGATTATCTTTTCAAAGTTTGCTTGGTGATATTAGAGAAGGGGAAATACCTGATCCCATCCCGAACTCAGAAGTCAAGCCCTTCATCGCCGATGGTACTGCACACAAGAGTGTGGGAGAGTAGGTCGTCGCCAAGCTTTTTCTTCGCCCTAGAAAGAGAAATCTTTTTAGGGCTTTTTTTTTCTAAAAAAATCTAAATGACCCACAATGAAGCTCCTTTTGGTCTCTTTTGTCCTTTTGGTCTTTTATGTCTTTTTATTTAACCTGAGTTTGGAGTTTATCTAATTGGCAGGCAATTAGATAAATCAAAATTGATGACAAAAGACCTCTTAATGATTTAAAACATTTGTTTCTCACAACGAATGTTAATCACAAGAGGTCAAAATGGATTTAACAACATTGTATTGCAGCGTGGATGATTTTTGGAAGTCCTTTAAACAAGAATGGAATAAAAATCTCATTGATAACGGCAAAGCAAAGCGAGGACCCGAGCCCAGGTTATCGATTCCTGAGATGATGACAATTGTAATTTTATTTCATCAATCGAATTACCGAACATTTAAGTATTTTTATGAATACGTTTGTACATATTTAAGAAGGGATTTCCCAAATCTCATTAGCTATAGCCATTTTGTTTATTCAATGAAAAACCTATTTATCCCATTATTTGCTTACCTCCTTCAGAGAAGAGGGGAAATAACAGGAATTGCTTTTATCGATTCGACATCAATAGATGTTTGTCATAATAAGCGTATTAAAAGGAATAAAGTTTTCAAGGGATTAGCCAAGCGCGGAAAGACAACTTCTGGATGGTTTTATGGATTTAAATTGCATCTTATTATCAATGAAAAAGGTGAAATTTTAGCTTTTCAGCTAACTCCTGGCAATGTGGCTGATGTATCTGTTGTAGAGAATTTATCCAAAGGTATTTTCGGTAAGCTATTTGGCGATAAAGGATATATCTCAGCCGAACTTGCGAAGCGGCTCTTAAAATAAGGACTTGAGCTGTTTACAACGTTAAGGTCAAATATGAAGCAAAAACTCATGCAATTAGCTGATAAAGTACTCCTTCGCAAGCGAGCAATCATTGAAACAGTCAATGACCAACTAAAAAATATTTCTCAGATAGAGCATACACGTCACAGAAGTGCTGCCAACTTTTTGATTAACCTTTTAGCGGGAATAACGGCCTATACTCATCAATTAAAAAAACCGTCTATTAATTTAACCCAAGAAGATCGTCTATTGTTAATGGCTGCGTAAAAACTCCAAACTCAGGTTATTTATTGATTAAATAGAAGTTGAATTTATAGTTTTGTCTTGTTTATGATTTAGTTTGATTTAATTGATTTAAACTTGATCGAACAATACTATGTATATTTCTTTTCAAAACAAGCAAGTAATCGGGCAACTTTATGACACTGTAAAAGAACGAGCCACGAATGCTCTTACACCGCAACAAAAAAAAGTGCTAACAATAGCTCTTAGTGTTTTTGCTGCCTTTGCTGTCATTTATGCTATGCGAAGCTTTTTTGTTTCCCAGCTTCCACTTCATCCTCAAAAAGCTTCTCCTACAAAAAAAGCTGCATTTTCTGACGATCAACTGGCAAAGTTTGCACAAGCTTTAAAACAGCAAGGAGTTTGGAAACTAGCTTATCAAGATGCACAATTTGATACTCTTTTAAAAGATCCTGTTCTTTTAAGTCATTTTTTGACTAAATTTTCTTCTGAAATTCCTGGAAAAGTAAAATTTAAGCTTGCTCTTCTGTGCGGGAAAGAACTTAAATCTCTGGATCTTGCTGGTTTTAAAAATTTAGATGATCAAAAACTTGTTCAATTGACACATGCTTGTCCTAATCTTGAGATTCTCTACCTAAGCTCAGCTTCCATCCAAACATTAAATTTGCCAACTGGTTTAAGAGAACTACATTTAAGCCATTGTCTTAATCTTTCTTCTCAAGCATTAGAACAGCTTGCCAACTTTTCAAAATTAGAAAAACTTCACCTATATAATACTCAGATTACCAATTTAGGCAAACTACCTCAAAAATTAAAGAGTCTGTGTTTAACCGACTGCCGGAATCCCTCTTTATCAAAACAAGAATGGATGAAACTTGCTTCTCTTTCCTGTTTGGAAGAGCTTGATTTAACACATAGTTATATGACGACACTAGAGGGCCTCCCTTCAAATTTAAGAAAATTGACTTTAAATGAGTGTGAAGACATTCCTCCAAAAGAGTTTGATCGCCTTGGTACTCTTCCTCATTTAGAGACATTGAAAGCTTACAAAACGCAAATTGCGAGACTAGATAAGCTTCCTCGTCAGTTAAAAGAGTTGGATTTAACCTCGTGTTCCAATCTCCTATCTCAGCAATTTAAATTTATTTCTTTTCTTTCTAAACTTGAAAAACTTGTTTTAACAGGCACTTTTCTTGAAACCTTAGATATTTGTCCTAAAACTGTAAAAGAGTTAAAGATTAATAGATGCAATCATCTTCTTCCTAAAGCATTTGAAAGTCTAACAGCTCTTTCCCATTTAGAAATCTTGGAGGCAGATAAAACACAAATAGAAAGGTTGGATATTCTTCCCACAAGTTTAAAAAAATTGTCAATTTCTTTTTGCAAAAACCTTGATTCTAAAGCGTTTGAAGGCTTGGATGCTTTTTCTCATTTGGAAGTTCTGATGGTAGACGGAACGCGAATCGAAAGATTGGATATCCTTCCTTTAAGTTTAATGGATTTGCATCTGAACAATTGCGTCAATCTAGAGCCTCAAAAATTTAACGATCTTTCTTCTTTTGTAAAATTACAGTTTTTAGATGTAAGGGGTACAAAAATTGTTCACTTAGATATTCTTCCTAAAAGTTTGCAAATGATTGTTTTGCAAAATTGCTCAAATGTAACAACTCAAGAACTTCAAAAACTTACGACTTTTCCTAACTTACAGAACATCATTCTTTTTTCTATTAGTCAGCAAGTGAAGGATGATTTGATACAAAAACATTGTGCGAACTATGGCCATTCCAAGTTAAAAGTCTGGTAAAAGAAAGGATAGGCATTTTTAGTAAAGTGAGTAAGAATAAGTTTTCTTTAGTCTATTTCTAGATTTTTTTATCTTCTTTCTTGATTTGATGTTATTGATCTATAAAACAACTTACAAAGTTTTAAAATTAGACAAGATTTAATATTTTGTGAGTTGTTTTTATTTTTTTATCGACTTTTTTTTATAAGCTTGTTCAATATGTTGAATAATATGATTTTTGGTAGTTCTAAACATGTAATGCTAAATTGTAATGACAGATAAAGTACTTGATCATTCCAATATGGTTAGCTAGTTTTTTAGAGAAAGATAAAGTTTTTCTCACAAGTCTTGCGAGTCTTTGTCTAAGAGTACAATTAAATCTTTCAATATAACTTGTTTTGCCAGATTCTTTTCCAACTGGTCGGTGCTGTGCCCATGGGATGATTTCATAGTAAACACTGAATTTATCAGTATAAAAGATGGCTTTTTTTTTAAATCTTCAGGCAATTTATCAAGTAACTCACCTTACGCAAAGATGAATTGAAAAAGACATTCTAAGAGTTTAAAATTTCCTCTCTATAAGGGAGGAAATATGCCTGAAGATCTTCTTGATATTTATACAGACTACCTCATCAGCCAAAATCAATACGCAACAGCAACGGGACTTTCGGCCCTATTAGATGGCCAAATTAGTCATGACAGAATCACAAGGTTTTTAAATAACAATCAGTTTAGCTCAAAAGATTTATGGCTTTATATCAAGCCTAAAATTCATCGACATGAAGAAGAAAAAGGTGGTGTTTTGATTATTGATGATTCAATAGAAGAAAAGCCTTATACAGATGAAAACCAAATCATTTGTTGGCATTTCTCACACGCCAAAGGACGTTGTGTTAAAGGCATTAATCTTCTGTCTTGCTTTGTTCGCTATGGTGATATTGCCTTTCCTATCGGCTATGATCTTGTTTCTAAAGATCTTCATTTTTCTGATTTTAAAACAAAGAAAGAGAAAAGAAAATCATCTATCACTAAAAATCAAAGATTTAGGTTGCTTATCGAGCAAGCAATCATCAATCAGGTAAAATTTGATTATATCCTTTCTGATAACTGGTTTGGAGCCAAAGATAATATGGAGTTTATTCATTATGAAGTAAAAAAGAAGTTTATTATGGGACTAAAATCAAATCGACTCATTGCTTTTTCTTTAGAAGATAAGAAAAAAGGTCAGTACCAAAATCTCAATACATTTGAACCCAAAGATGGAGAAAAAAGGATTGTCTGGCTTAAAGATTTATCCTTTCCTGTCTCTTTAATTACCAAAATCTTCAAAAACGAAGACGGCTCTACAGGCACTCTATACCTTGTGACAAATGACTTAGACAATAGCGCTGACCACATCTATGAAGTCTACCAAAAAAGGTGGCGAATAGAAGAATATCATAAATCGATCAAGCAAAACGCAAGCCTTGAGAAATCGCCCACTAAAGTTGAGCGTTCTCAAAAGAATCATATTTTCGCATCTATTATCGCTTATTGCAAGCTTGAAATATTAAGGATCAAAACTTCATTAGGTCATTTCGCTCTCAAATATAAGCTACTTATAAAGGCCAACCAAATGGCCTTTCAAGAGTTAAAAATTTTGAAAGAAAAAGCTGTGCTTGCGTAAGGTGAGTCAAGTAATGCTTGACCAGAGGCTTTTGTTCTTTTACCGACATGAAAAGCAATGACTTGCCTGGTTTTTGAATGAAAAGCCAACCACAGCCATTGATCATTTTTTTTATTTCTTACATAGCTATACTGTTCATCCATTTCTAAAATAGCAACTTCTAACTCTTCATTTTCAGCTATATAAGTTACATTTAAATGATTAGGTAATTTTCTAAAAATCCCTTCCATAAACTCCAAAAGCCACGTCAGGCTCACTTTAAATATACGGCATATTCCACTAAGTGAAACTCTTTCTAATAAGGCTTGCTGGATTAGTTCTTTTCTATCTTCGGTAATAAGCTTTTGTTCGTTTTTTTCTACAAATTGTCTACCACAAGTCAAACATCTATGATTCTGTTTTCCATTATGAATATGGCCATTTTTTTTGACACATTCAGAATTACAGCTTGGGCAAGTAAGATTCATTTCATTTCCTAAATAAATTTTCTATCTAGGAAAGCTGTTATTTATTCTTATTTCAAGCTTTTTTAGCATTACATGTTGAGAACTACCGCTTTTTTAGCATTACATGTTGAGAACTACCTGATTTTTTAATTAAAATGAATTAAAGGTAACTAGTATGAATATTAATTCTTTTCAGAACAGTCGAATGATTGGGCAGGCATATCAACCAATTAAAAATCGGACGGTAAACGCATTTACCTCTCAGCAAAAGAAAGGTATGGCAGTGGCTATTGTTATCTTCACAGCCTTTACTATACTTTATACAATGCGTGGATGCTTGGTTTCGCATCTTTTGTCCTACTCAAAGAAGGCTTTTGAACCCTATCTTCAAAAGGTTTTATTTACAAAAAAAACTCTTCTTTCTGATGTTCAAGTTGCAAAGTTTATACTAGGTTTACATGAGCAAAAAATAGAAGATTTGGCTAATCAAGACCCTCAATTTAAGGTTCTATTAAATGATTCCGTTGCTTTAACTCAATTTTTAACTCAAAAATCTTCAGAGATTCCTGTTAAAGTTAGGTTTGAGTTAGCTTTATATTGTGGAAAAGAACTCAAGGCTTTAGATCTTTCGCATTTTTCAGATCTTGATGATCAAAAACTTACTCAATTGACACAAGCCTGCTCTCAGCTTGAAAAACTCAACTTAGACACTGCGCGTATTCAGACCTTAAACTTGCCAAAAAGTTTAAAAGAACTGCATTTAGACTATTGTACAAGTCTTTCCTCTCAAGAATTAGAAAAGCTTGAAAATTTTTTAAATTTGGAAATCCTTAATTTATCGCATTGCAACGTAGCAAATTTAGGCAAGCTGCCTCAAACCTTAAAATCGTTTTCGTTGCGTGATTGTCGAGTTCCCTTATCAGCGCAAGAATGGGCAAAGTTGTCTTCGCTTTCCAATTTGGAAAAACTGGATTTGGAACAAAATAGCATTGCAACGCTTGATTGCCTTCCAACATGTTTAAAAGAATTAAATTTAAACGATTGTGCGCTCATTCCCGCACAAGGATTTGATCGACTCATCACTTTTTCCCATCTAGAGAAATTGGGGATGCGAGCAACGAATATTGCAAAATTGGATAAGCTTCCTAGTACTTTAAAAGAATTGAATTTAAATTCATGTAAAAGCATTCCCGCACAAGAATTTATTCAACTTAACCGTCTTTTCAATCTAGAGAAACTGAAAGTCCTGAATACAGGAATCGCACAATTAAGTTTTCTTCCTTTAAATTTAAAGTACTTAGATATAAGTTATTGTCGTGATATTCCAGCACAAGAATTTGCCCAACTTAACCGTTTTTTTAATCTCAAAGCACTAATGTTGTTGTCGACGAAAATCGCCAAATTAGATGTTCTTCCTTCAGGTTTAAAGAAATTAGAGATTAACAGTACGGATCTTCAGCGGCAAGAATTGGATCATTTGGCTTCTTTGTCTCAA
This sequence comes from Parachlamydiaceae bacterium, assembly GCA_044226925.1. Lineage (GTDB taxonomy): Bacteria > Chlamydiota > Chlamydiia > Chlamydiales > Parachlamydiaceae > JANWJE01. Next base: position 476,703 of record JBGAGC010000003.1, on the reverse strand, counting down.
TTGGAAACACTCATTCTGTTAGACGACTCTACAATAAATTTAAACAATTTTCCTACTACCTTAAAAAAATTAGAATTAAACTCGTGTAAAAACATTTCTGCACAAGATCGACTAGCCTCTTTCTCTCAGCTAGAAAATTTAACCTTGACTGGTGCAGGCATAACAAAATTAAATAGCCTTCCCACTACCTTAAAAAAAATAAATTTAGATAGGTGTAAAAAAATATTACCTCAAGAGTTTTATCATCTTGCTTCTTGTTTAAAGCTAGAATCGCTCTATTTAAGAAATACAGAAATTAATAACTTAAGTTATCTTCCTAAGAATTTAAAAGAAATTGCATTGACAGATTGTAAAAATCTTAGCCATCAAGAGATTCAAAAACTTGCTTTACTTCCTCGTTTACAGCACGTTTCTCTTTTTTTGCAGCAAGTCGGAGACGATTTGCAAAAGGCGCATCGTGCCAATTTTGGCGGCTCTTATCTGAGAGTCATGTAAAATGACAATGTTTAACCCTGGAGAAGCACTTCCAGAGGTTTTAATTGTTTGTTATTCCATAGATTATATTTGAAGAAGATTGGCCTAAACAACAAAAGATTCTGCTAGAAGGATGTCAAAATCTTACAATTCGAGAGATTCAAAAATTAACCTCTTGTCCTCGTTTAAAAAATGATTGTTCTTTTATTATCACATAAAAACCTAAAACTTAAAAAATGATTTGTTTTGATTTTATTTGATTTAATTCGATGTTTGTTGTATAGTAAATGTTTTGTTGTTATTTGTTGGGTTTTTTAATTATGAATATTGTTGCTTCTAAAAGTTGTCAAATTATCGGAACTGTATATCAGACAGTTAAAGGTCAAAGAGTGAATGCGTTCACTTCTCAGCAAAAGAAGATCATGGCCGTAGCTTTGGCTGTTTTGGTATCCTTTACTGCGTTTTATGCGATGAGTAATTTTTTTGTTTCTCGACTTTTAGCTTATTCCAAAAGGAAAGCTCACTTACCTTATCTTCCCGATGTTTCACCTTTACAAAAAGTTTCATTTTCTGACTCACAACTCGCACAATTTGTAAAAGTTTTGTATGAGCAAAAAATGGCGGATTTGGCTAATCAAGATCCTCAATTTAAAACGCTATTAGATGATCCTGTTGCGTTAACTCAATTTTTAACCCGATTCTCTTCGGAACTTTCTGTTAAAGTGAGATTTGAGCTGGCTCTTTACTGTGGAAAAGAACTTAAAGTTCTCGATCTTAGTGAAGGATTAGACGACATTAAAGATCAACAATTAGCTCAATTGACACAGGCGTGCCCCAATCTTGAAGTTCTCAATTTGCGTTTTACTTATATTTCTACTTTAAACTTGCCAACAGGTTTAAAAGAACTGGATCTAGAGTATTGTACCAAACTTTCAACTCAAGAATTAAAAAAGCTTGGCGCTTTTTCAAATCTAAAAAAATTGAATTTAGCACATCTCAACGTGGAATCTCTTGAATGGCTTCCTTCCAAATTAACAGAATTGAATCTAAAAGGATGTAAAAAGATTTCTTCGATTGAATTAGATTGTCTGGCTTCTCTTGAGCATTTAGAGAAACTTGACGTACAAGGTACGCAAATGACAAGACTAAGTAAACTTCCTTCAAAATTAAAAGAATTAAATGTAAATGAACAGCATTCGATTCCTTCCCAAGAATTTGATCACTTGGCTTCTCTTTCCTCTTTAGAGAAGCTTCAAGCAGCAAGAACGCAAATTGCCAGTTTAGATAAACTTCCCACCACTCTAAAAGAATTAAATTTAGGCAACTGTTCAAATATTTCGGAAGAAGAATTGAAAAAGCTTGCCACTTTTTCAAAATTAGAAAATCTCAATTTAGCTGGCCTTCAAATGACAACGCTCAAGTGGCTTCCTTCTCATTTAAAAAAATTAAATTTAAATGCGTGCTCGAAAATTGTTCAGCAAGAATTTAATCATTTAGCTTCTTGTACTCTTTTGGAAACGCTGGAATTATCAGGGACAGCAATTGCTGGATTAGATTTTCTTCCCAAGAGTTTGAAAGGCTTGGTATTAAATCGTTGTCAGTCGCTTCTTCCGCAAGAATTTAATCATTTGACTTCTTTTTCGCTTTTGGAAACATTGGACGTGTCAACGACGTCGATTAATAGATTAGATATTCTTCCGACTTGTTTGAAAGAACTAAATATAGGAGCTACATCTATTATCACTTTAGATGCGCTTCCCACCGGATTAAAGAAACTAGACTTGCATGATTGTGCACAACTGTTGAGCCCAGAATTTAATAAACTCGCTTCTCTTTCAAACCTAGAAATATTTACAGGTGATAGAACGACGATTGTTCAACTAGACCATCTTCCTAAAACCTTGCGAAAAATTTCTTTGCAAGATTGTCTTTGCAAGTTTGAAGAAATTAAGAAATTAGTCTCTTCTTGTCCTCGATTAGAATATTTATTTCTTTTATCGTCCTCTATTAAAACTCTAGGAATACAAGATTTAAAAATGACACATAGCGTGAATTTTTGTGGTTCCAATAACTTACGTATCCTCTAAAATAGATCGTTAAGTTGTCAGCAAAAAGATAGTTATTAGCTCTAGAAACTGTTTCTAGAGCTTTTTATTTTGATTGCGAGGCGGAATTTATTAAACTATCAAAAGATAGTTTCTGCTTGTCGTTGCTGAATTAATGAATAAAATATCTTCAGATAGGAATATAAACGGTTTTTGAATGAAAATTTATAGCAAAAAAATTGATAAGATTTTTATTAAATCGAGTTCGACTACTTAAAAATCGTGTCTGCTGGATTAATCCGAATTTAGGCCAACAATCGCGATCCCGTTTAAATTTTTTCTAAAATGACGCTGCCCACGGTATAACCTGCACCATAGGAACAAAGCACACCAATATCTTTAGGTTTTAAATCACGATGATGGTGATGGAAGGCAATGATTGCACCTGAAGATCCCGTATTCCCATATTCAGTAAGGACGGTAGGGATTTCATCAGCCGCCACTTCACGGTTAAAAACATTTTTAGCAATTTGAACATTCATATTAATATTCGCTTGATGCAACCACAATCTTTTGAGTTTGGCTAACTCTATGGAGTGCACCTCCAAATGGTCTAAAATATGATGAGAGGCTAATTGTACAACTTCTTCAGCTACAACTCTGCCGTTTTGTGTAAAATATTGAGCTTCTTCTTGATTTGTTAAACCATCAATATAGCGATTAATATATCCAAAATTGCTTTGAATACTATTAGAAAACTGGCTCTGCAATTTAATATCCAGGATTTGATAAGCATCTTGTTTTTGACAGCGATCTTTTTTCTCCACAACCAAAGCAGAACATCCATCGCCAAATATAAAATGTGTTTTTCGATCTCGAAAATTAATATTACAAGTAAAAATTTCGGGATTAACAACTAAGACACATTGAGCAAGTCCGCTATGAATAAAGCTGTATGCGCTTGCAATCGCATAACTTGCAGATGAGCAAGCGGCATTCATATCATAGGCAAACCCTTTATTAACTCCTAAAGCGGATTGTAATTCAATGGCAATCGCTGGATAATGCCGTTGTAAATGGCAGGCGCTTACAAGTATCATGTCAATGTCGGCTGGTGTTTTATTGGCATCTGCAAGTGCTTCTCGAGCTGCTGGAATGGCTAATTGGCATTGAAGAGAATAAGGAGCGTTATCTTGAAGAGAAAAAACAGGACGCATGGTCTCACATGCAAGAACGTTCTTTTTATCAATCATTCTCCTTGCTTTAACCCCAGACATTTGAATGATAAATTCAACATTTGATTCAATTAAGGGGGCTTTAGATCCTGCTGCAATTTCCTTTGCGTGCTGCCGATTATGGCGGGCGACATAAGCATTATAGCTGCCCACCAATTCTTCTGTCGAAACAACATGTTCGGGTAAATGAACTCCTACCCCGCTGATGACAACTTCTTGCATGGTAACTTTTTTCATTACAATCATTTAAATTTTTGAATTTAGTTCTTGGTCACACTAGCTTTATTATCATAGCACATTTGGCATATGATTGGTATGAATTGAAATCAATAGCTGCTAAGCAACAATAAATCTCTCTAAACTCAAAGAGAAATAAACTTGTTTTTTACACCCACAGAGCTTAAAGCTCAATGATATCTTCCTTTACAAAAGAGAAACTTATTCTATGCGAAGGCGATAATTGCGGATTTTTAAACAACTATAGCGAATTTGTTGGGAGATGAAGCTTGATGAATCGGTGCTAAAGGGGATTTAACAGGTGCAATTTTCTTTGCCGCTAAAGGTGACGTCGAGGAGCCTTTATGACGGCAATAGTCAATTCCGAATAAAGTGGCGCGAAGAATTAAAGGTAAAGCAACCATGGAAATAACGGATACGATAGGGTGAATTCCTCCGCCTTTCCATAGATGAAAGAAATCGTGGCCAGAAAAAGGATTAGTCTCAAAGAAAGCCGAAAGCGCATATATACTATGTTGAAAAATGTTCATTGCAGCAGTGCACACTAAATAACGATGAAGTTCAGGGTGTTTTTTTCTAACACAATGCGCTAATCCAAGATCAATTGTGGCTGTCAATATTCCAGCAGCAGGTCCTGCTGCTGAAATAATAAGGTCAGCTTTTTTTGATCCAAAATAAAGGCCGAGATTGCTCAACATGCGGGGCCAATAAGTTGTTACTCCTCCCTTGAGAGGAAAAATTTCAATCGTAGGTCTTGCATTTTGATAAAGCAGAGAAGCTGCAAGAGCATGTCCACCTTCATGAATTAAAACAGCTCGCGTTGTTGTATCCAAAATTGTAAAGCTAATAGGACAAAGGTATTGGAGAAGATCGTGGCAGGCTTGTAACTCTTTAGAAGGAGCAAGGCCTTGTTTTTTCATTCGATGCATGTCATAGACAAGAGCGCCTGTTAAGGTTCTAATCAGGATGTTCATTGCTATAACTGCAATAGTCGTCGCTAAAAGAGTAGGAATAGCCGGAGTGGCAACAAATAGACAAGCCGCACCAGTAAAAGCTAAACTAATGATTAACTCTTTTAAAGTAGCAATAGCAATCTGCTTAATAATCAGCTTCTTCTTGTCTTTTAAAGAAAGAGAAAGCTTGATTGGTTGTTGATCATCCGGTAAAGGTGAAACATTAATCATGACTTGCTGATTAGGAGAGGCAGAATGAATCATATATTATCTGATTTAAAATAAAAATAATTTAAAGTATAAATTATAAATAGTGGTTGTTAATTTTATAAAAATTATCTATTAAGATATTGAAAAAAGAGAAAAATAAGCGCAATCGTTCAGGATGACTGCGCTTAAAAAATTAATCAGATTAAGAAAAAGATACTATTTTGAAAACAAAAGTGAGTTTATCTTCTCCAACATTCATGCTTGGCGTACCAGGTAATAAATGTAACTTGAGTTGAGGGCTAGCTAGAATATCGTTAAAATTTGGAAGGGTTAAAGGTTTGGGAATCGTAATCTGAATTGTTGAAATGTTTTTTAAGGTAAATCCTACCTGAATGACAGGGAGGAGTTTATAGAGGTAAAAAATGGAATAGGGACGATTTCTGCTGTGACAATGTTCTTCCAGGGTTTTGATTGGAATGTGGGGAAAGCAATCCACATCAAGAGAAAGATGTTTAATTTTTAGGTTTTGATGAAGAAGTTTCTGCATATTATTCGTCAGGATATTTAATTTTCGCTCACCATCTACTAAAAGATTAAAATATTGATAGGCTGTGATTTTTTCTTTTTCAGAATGGACTTTTGATTCTTTGATTTCTCTGTCAATTAAAGCTAAAGTTTCAAGAGCCGGGAATCTTTGAATAAATTCTCTGTAAAAATTCAATTGAGAGGGGAAATAAGCAGGAAGGGTCTGGGCTAAATTTTGAATATATAATTCTAGATTTTTTACATTTTGTAGCTGCGCGATCGTTTTTAATAGGAGCTCTTTTCTTTGTTGAATCGTTAGATCATCATCAAGTTTTGTTGTGATGGAAAGAGATTCCACATGCATTTGGCTTGTAATAAGTTTTTGCCAATCCTCCAGTCGATAAGAGCTTGGTTGCAGAAGAGGTGGTAAAGCCCATGTTCCGCTTTTTAATTTAGAAGGATAAGAAGAGGGTAAAATATCAAGTAACAAAATGTTATCTTTAGGAGCTGGATAAGCTAAAAAGGCGTCAAACAATTTCTTATCTCGCAATTGAATTAAATAATAATGGCGTACAAGACGATGTCGAGGATCATGAAGTAATGAAAATAAATTTAGAAGTGCTGGTTGATTGTGAGAAAACCAGACCTTGCTTAATTGATGGCAGGCTTGAGCTTGGAAGAATGCTTGGCTTTTAACTGTTTTTAAAATCAAAAGAGGATACTCGCCTAGAACGTCATCTCTTATCACGCTATAGTGTTGTTTTTTCTTTATAGCGTTTGATGCGGCAACTTGAGTATTGAAAACTTTAATAGATGTTCCTTGAATTAATTTTGACAATTCTGATAGAGAAAGATACGACAAAATATTCAGTAAAATATCAAAAGGAAGATTGTGCAAAGGAAAAGCAGCCTTTTCTTGAATTAACACATCTAATTTATCTGCGATCTTTTGCCATGACGCCTCTATTATTGCTTCATCAGACTTTTCTGGATGATTTTTAAAAAATAGAGTAGCTCTTTTTAAATCTTGGATTAACGCTGCATCATGAACAGTCACTTTAAAATTGCAATGGCAAACGCCTTCTAACAAAACACTAAAGTGGAGTGGGACGGCAGCCGGTATAAGAGTTTGAATTCTTTGCAGTAAGCTATTTTTTTCTTGAACTTTATAATGGCTCTGGAAAATTTGTAGCGGGGGAAGACTAGCGTCAATTTGGGAGGGAACAGGAAAAGAAATAGACATAAAACCATCCTTTGTTAACGAAGAGGTGTTTCGCAATTAGAGAGAATGTTCCCATTTAAAACAAAAACGCCATGCGACAAAAGAGGGAGCCTAAGGACATACTCTTGAATGTGAAGTGTGCTGAGTTCTCAACAATCTCTCATTCTTTCAAACCTCACTTTAAAGAGAAGCTAATTTTGGCGAATCATAAATTTCTTTTGTTGAAAATTATCAGACGTCAAGACAAGGTGTAAATAATTAAACAATTTTATCTCAGAGTTTTGTGCTTTAGTTGAATCAAAGAAGGGATAAAGGTTGCAAAAACTAAACAAAGTTGACATTCTTTAAAATATTCATTAGCATGCAGCATGGGCTTTGCCGTATAGAGACACGTTTTCTTATGCGACAACATGTTTTGAATGGAGGTCAATATGAAAACCTATCAACTGATTGGCCTAGGCATGCTTGCGGTAGGATTATTGCTACTAAATAAATCTCAAAAGAAATCTCGACCTGTTATCAAAGGGGTGGCCATTCATCCCACTGCGATTTTTATCTGGCAAGGTTCTTCTAAACGGCCTAGCATAGAGTTTTATCATCACTAAATTGCATAAACAGAGGAGGGAGCAATGACTATTCTGAGCTTAATAGGTTTGATAATTTTAGTGGTTGGGGTATTTCTCATAGGGTTTGGTTTCAGAGGAACACAAACTTTAACTAATAAAGTTGTTGAGGGCGTAACGGGACATTATACAAAACGAACGATGTGGTTCCTAATTGGCGGAGGTCTCTTAATTTTAATTGGCCTTCTGCTTCTTTTTATGAATTGGCAGGTTCCTGTCACCCACTCTTAGCTTTTGTCGGGAAAAAGGCATCATTCAATGGAGTGAACTTTTTCTAGCTAATTCAACAATTTTCCTCATTCTCTATTCTTCTGGATCTTGATCCAGTTTCTTTTGAATGAGAAATAGCTCTAGCAAGATAGCAATAAAAAGAAATGTTCCCACAACTTGAAGAGTATGTAACATATCTACCTCCTCATGAGAGAAGCTTTTAAAATGATAGAGCTGTAAAAACAACCTTTTAATTGTCTTATCTTGCAACATGATTGTTGAGGGTGTTTTAAGCAAGAAAATTTTGGCTAGAACGATATAAATGAATCACTCTTTAAAGGATAAAAAAGTGCGAGGTCATTTTAAGCTTATTTTATCTAGATAAAAGCATAAAAATAGGTCAATAATGTCAGAAGAGCGGAAGGAGATAAAATCTCTGAATTGTAGTGAGCATTTAGCAAATGAAAGAACATTTTTAGCTTGGATTAGAACAAGCATTGGAATCATGGCGCTAGGTTTTGTGATCGAGCGATTCGCCCTTTTTCTAAGGCAAATTATTTATCTTTTAGATAAACAAGGCGTACATGAAAACCTTCATCTCCCTTCTACCTCTCCTGGATATTCTTTCATCTTAGGTATCTTTCTAGTTGGCATAGGAAGCCTGATTGGTGTGTTTGCTTTTATCAAATATAAGCAAGTAGAAAAGCAAATCGATCAGTATAATTATCGTCCCTCAGCTTTATTGGATGTGATGCTTGCTCTACTGGTACTTTTAGTGGGACTTTTTCTTGTTGTTTACCTCATTCATACCATTTAACTGATTGCGACAAAGGTGTCTTTGGTTTATTTATTCTTTCAAGCTATCAAACCTGCTAAGAGCTTGTTAAATAACCTCCAATTCAAGCCATTGGAGGTTATTTAACAAGCTCTAAACGTTAGCGTTTTTAAATCCAATCTGTGAAATTTCTAAAAAATTGTTAAAGTAAATTTTATTTTATAATAGATTATGGTTTTTGTTTTATCAATAAAATAGATGTTGTGCAGAGATTTAATTCATTAGAGTTTTGATTGCTCATGCTGAATAAATGCTATCAATTCTACCGACAATTTTTGCATGACTTTGCTCTATTTATTTTTGGCTTACGATATAACATTAAAACAATCGGTATTGAGTCTTTAAAAAATAGAGATCCTCAGATAGGTACTCTATTTTTATCTAATCACTCAAGCAATATTGATCCCGTGTTTACAGTTTATTGTCTAAGTAAGAGCCAATTAAGTGAAAGAGATAAAGATCTTTCCATTTGGAGCGTGGATTTCGTCTTTAATCTTCCTTATCTTAAGCTTGCAGTCAAAGATATCTCACATGTTCGTTTAATGAAGGTTCCCAACATTTCAGAAAAGCGCAGCGCTAAGCATCGAAGGCTTTTGACTAAACTTTTTCGTCGTACGGTTGATGGATTGCACAAACAAAAAAATTATCTCATTTTTCCATCAGGTCATTCGAAGCGGATACCGAAGGAGGAGTTACGAGGTGCTTCAGCTGTTTATCATATTTTGCGTCAGTGTCCTAATGCTAATATTGTACTGGTTAAGTTAGTGGGGTTATGGGGAAGTCGATTTTCTTGGGCGGCAAAAAGAGAAATGCATTGGAAAAATGAATCTCAGCGCTGGCATGGTCTTTGGTGGAGTGTTGTAAAAATGTTGGTTTTAAATTTCGTGTTTTTTATTCCTAGGAGAAAAGTGACGGTTGAATTTGTCACTAATCCTTCCGATTTTCCACGCTTTGGATCACGTCATGAAATGAATCGTTATTTGGAAGCATTTTATAATCAAGATTGGGGAGAAGAGGGAGAACCCTTATACATTGTCCCAAATTACTTTTGGAAAAATGCTTACATTCAATATGAGTATTCGACGATTCATTACTCTTTTAATTTGAAATTAGTTTCCAAAAAAATTCAACACGAAGTCATAAGAGTTATTGCAAATAAAGCACGTGTCGATCCTGCTAGCATTCGGCTAGACATGGAATTACAAGGCGACTTGGGATTGGATTCTTTAGAGATCACAGAGCTTTTAATAGAATTTGAAGACCGATTTAAGATAAAGAAGCTTGTTCCCAATCAAATTCCTACTGTTGGTCTTTTGATTGCTCATATTAGCCACATTCCTATCCGAAAAAAAATTGTAAAATCTGAATTTAATGTGATTCGTAAACAAGATCCTTATCTACTTTCTCTCAGTCGAAATGTTTTTAATAGAATTCGCCAAGTCTTGAGTAAGATGGTTGCTTTTAAAAAAGACAAATTGAAGAAAGAATGATCATTTAAAGGAAAATCTATGAATAGAGCAGAATTGACACTTTTTCTGAACCAAATTCAAGAAAAACTTGGTGGAGAGGCTCTATTGCTTCATCCCATACAACTAGAAAAATATCAGCAATCAACATTGGGCCTCTCAAAATCCATTCCCGCTGCTATTTTACCTAAAAATACAGATGAAACGCAGATCGTTGTACAACTTGCGCATCACTATAAAATTCCTCTTTATCCTCTTAGTCGAGGATTAAATTGGGGATATGGAAGCCGCTTGCCCGTAAAAGATCAGCAAGTGATTCTCGATTTAAGTTTGATGAAAGCTATTCGCTCAGTCAATGAAGAATTTGCTTATGCCATCATCGAACCTGGGGTAACACAACAACAATTATATGAGTATTTAGCTGCAAATGCTCCAACGCTTATGATGGATGCAAGCGGAGCAGGACCGCATGTCAGCTTAATTGGCAATTATCTGGAAAGAGGTTTTGGCTTTTCACCATTAGCTGAACGAGCAGAAGGCATTTTACACATTGAAGCTGTGCTAGCGGATGGAAGAAAAATCGAAACATCTCCACCTCTTTTCCATGATGCAAAGGCCAAATACCTCTATAAATGGGGGGTGGGCCCTTCTATCCTTTCTCTGTTTGGTCAATCTAATTTTGTCATTGTGACAGCCATGGCTATTAAACTCATGAAAAAGCCGGAAACAATTTTGACGAGCTTTTTTTATTTTAAAGATTCTGTCCAATTAACAAAGGCAACAGACGCCATTCGGTCTCTTCAACAAATGGGAGAAGTAACAAGTGCTGTAAAATGGAGCCATCGAGATAGCCTCGCTCTTTATTTAGTAAAAAAAGATGAAGATTTTAAAAAAACGTTTAATCCCATTGGATATGAATGGGTAGGCTCTTTTGGGATTTATGGCTCAAACGAGCATGTCCAATTAACAAAACGCAAAGTGAAACAAATATTAGGAAAAGTCGCTAAAGTCTATTTTTGTTCATCCACTCAGCTTAAGTGGATTAATCGCTGCTCCTCTTTTCTAAAATGGATTTTTGGTCAGCAAATAGAATGGAAAATTGAAGGCTTAAATATGGCCTATAGGCGCTTTCATGGTCAACCTGAAGAAAAAGCTCTTCAACTCGCTTATTTAGAGTCGCAACACCCTATCCCTGAAAAAAACTTAGATCCAGATCGCGATGGATGCGGTCTCATTTGGTTTGCACCTGTCTTACCTTTAAAAGGAGAAGATGTTTTTGCTTATGCTAATCTGAGCAAAACAATTATAAAAAAATATGACTTTCGCTTTTGTCCTGCATTTACTGCAATTGGAGGAAGAACGTGTGTAGGGACAATTCCCATTCTCTTTAATCGAATGGATGAAAAAGCGAAAACAAGAGCGTTTGAGTGTTATCACGATCTTTTTGAACAATCTGTTCAACAAGGATATCCCCCTTATCGCATCTCTATTCATGCAATGAATAAGTTATTGACTCAAAAAGATTCCTATCACGATCTACTTCATGCTTTAAAAAGGCTATTTGATCCAGATAATTTAATTGCATCCGGCAGATATGGTCTTTAAAACCATTGGAAAGCAATCTATACGATATGTTGCGTGTTCTGATAAGAAAATATTTTATTGTAATAAAATTTTTTAATAATTTATGTTACTATTTAATTTGTTTTATTTATAATAATTGTTATTATTATTTATTAATAAAATTTTAAAATAGACTGATCAATATGCTGACTCTTTCTCAACTTTCGATGCGTTTTGGCGCTAAAATTCTGTTTAAAAATGTCTCTTTGCAATTCAATGCGGGGAATCGCTATGGGTTAGTGGGGGCCAATGGATGTGGAAAATCAACTCTGATTAAAATTTTGACAGGTGAAGTGACTCCTGAGAGTGGTCAAGTTAATCTTCCGCAGCAATTGAGTTTGGGCTCGCTAAGTCAAGATCATTATCTTTATCGCCAGCATATCATCCTTGATGTCGTTTTACAGGGCAAAAAAAAGTTATGGGAAGCTCTCGAGAAAAAAAGAGAGCTTCTCGAAAAAAACTCTTTTAATGAACAAGATTGTGAAATCTTAGTTAAGTTGGAAAAAATCATTGAAGAGCAAGATGGATATGTCGCAGAAGGTGAAGCAGCTAAATTGCTTGAAGGATTAGGTGTTCGGGAAGAATACCATCGTCAGCCGCTTGATGTGCTCTCTGGGGGATATAAACTGCGTGTTTTACTGGCTCAAGTGCTATTTGGAAAACCCGACATTTTAGTTTTAGATGAGCCGACCAACCATCTTGATTTATACTCAATTAAATGGTTGGAAGATTATTTGCGAAATTTTGCAGGAACTGTTGTGGTCACTTCGCATGATCGCGAATTCTTAAATGGAATTTGCACACATATAGCTGATGTGGACTACGGCACAATCAAAATTTATAAAGGCAACTACGAGGCATTCCAAGAACAAAAGATACTTGATCGTGAGCAAAAAGAGCATATGTTGCAAAAGCACGAAAAAAGGCGGACAGATCTGCAAGGCTTTATTGATCGGTTTGGAGCTAAAGCAACCAAGGCTCGACAAGCGCAATCGAAAGCCCGAATTGTCGAACAACTAGAAGAGGAAATGGATGCTTTAGACCTCATTCCAAGTTCGCGTCTGTACCCTAAATTGAGTTTTGATGCTCTTCGAGCTTCGGGAGTGACTGTTCTCACAGTCAAAGATATTCATAAAGCTTATGGACCCAAAAAAGTGTTAGATCGGGTGACATTTGAGATCGAACGTGGAGAAAAAGTTGCCATTATTGGTCCTAATGGAATCGGAAAATCGACTTTATTAGAAATTTTAACTCAGAACCAAACAGCTGATCAAGGACATTTTACATGGGGCTTTGCTGCACGTGTTGCTTATTTTCCACAGGATCATTCAAGAGAAGCTAAAGGAACTTTGAGTCTTCTAGAATGGCTTGGTCAATTTGATCGAGATATTCCGCAGGAAAAATTAAGAGATCTGTTGGGACGAGTCCTTTTTTCTGGAGATACAGTTAATCAATCCATTCAGACTTTAAGTGGAGGAGAAACAGCCCGTTTAATCCTTGCCAAGATGATGATGCAAAAACCTAATGTTTTAGTTTTTGATGAGCCGACCAACCACTTGGATATGGAGGCAATTGAAGAGCTATCTAAAGCTCTTGAAAACTTTGATGGAACTCTTTTATTGGTTAGTCATAATCGCTATTTTGTTTCACGCCTTGCGAACCGCATAATTGAGATTTCTTATCAGGGAGTGAAGGATTTTAAAGGAACTTATTCTGAATATTTAGAAAAACAAGCTATTGATTATTTGGCTACTCGTCCCATTTTAAGTCAACGCTATGCCCACGATGCTGTGGCTTCAAAGCAAACACCTTCTTCAACTACTTACAGCGATCAAAAACGTTTAAAGAACCAAAAAGCTCAGCTGAGAAAAAAAGTTGAGCAAGCAGAAGAAGCGTGTCATCAACTCGAGAAAAAAATTTACCTGCTAGAAACTCGTATGGCATCAGAAGGATTTTATCAGCAAACAACGCGTGATGAACAACTTCGATTAGTCAATGAAAAAAATCAAATGGAAGAGCAGCTTCTTGAAGCAATGGAACAATGGGAGAAAGCTGGTCTTGAGCTTCAGAACAGCGAGGTTAATGCATCATGAGTCCGTCTCTAACGCATGTCGTAGTAGGAGGAGGTGCTGCAGGCTTTTTTGGCGCCATTATCTGCGCTCAACAATTTCCCAATCATCAAGTCATTCTCTTAGAAAAGACGCGGCAGCTATTAGCCAAAGTGCGTATTTCAGGAGGAGGACGATGCAATGTGACACATTCTTGCTTTGATCCTGCTCAACTCGTGAAAAACTATCCTAGAGGAAATCAAGAACTCAGAGGACCATTTAGCCGCTTTCAACCTCAAGATACGATTCAATGGTTTGAAAGCCGAGGAGTGCGCTTAAAAACAGAAGAAGATGGCCGCATGTTTCCGATTACGGACTCTTCTGAAACGATTATCAATTGCTTATTACAAGAAGCGGAGCGTGTCGGAGTAAACATTTGTTTAGAGCATGGAATTCAATACATTCATAAACGACATTCAGGTGGTTTTATTCTTGATCTGAGCAATGGCAAACAATTAGAATGCGACACGCTGTTGATGGCGACAGGAAGTGCACCTAAAATTTATCCTTTGCTAGAACAATTGGGGCATACTATCGTGCCTCTTGTTCCTTCTCTTTTTACTTTTAATTTACCTCAATCTCCTTTTCTCGACTTGAGTGGTATTTCTGTGACACCTGTTTCCGTTAAACTGCCTCAATTAGGTTTTGAACAAACAGGACCTTTGCTGTTCACTCATTGGGGAATTAGCGGTCCTGCGGTTCTTAAATTATCTGCATGGGCCGCAAGAGAGTTACATGCTATTGATTATCAGACACAGGTGGTCATTAATTGGCTTCCTTTTTTGTCTGAAGAAGAATTAAAACAACTTTTACAGACAACTAAGCGTTTGCACTCTGCTCGTCAAATGAGCACGGAAGCTCCTGTTGCATTACCAAAACAATTATGGAAGCGCCTATTAACGCAGGCTGCAATAGAGGATGATCGACGATGGGTTGATGTCTCTAATAAGCAAATCCAATCTTTGGTGACACAATTACGAGCAACCAAATTAACCATTCAAGGGAAAACGACCTATAAGCAAGAGTTTGTGACATGTGGCGGTGTAGCCCTCGATGAAGTTAATTTTAAAACAATGGAAAGCCGTCGTTGTCCAGGTCTTTATTTTGCTGGAGAAATTCTCAATATAGATGGGATTACAGGTGGTTTTAACTTCCAAAATGCTTGGACAACAGGTTGGATTGCTGGCCATTCGATGGGCAAATAATCAAGATCTATTGAATCAAGTAGTCAAGCCTGAAAAAAACTTTTTCATCTCTAGAAAAAGAGAATTTTAAAACGACATGTTGGAAAATTCAAAAGAAGTGATAGGCTAATAGTCGTTCCTATCTTGAAAGCAAGCAAATAGTCAAGAATACTTCAATTTTGAATTTTGATTATTTCAATAACAGAGACCAATTCATTAAATTAACTCTTTTCTTCAGAAGAGTTCCTTGATCTTGATCTTTTAACATCTTGACTATCTTCTTCGCTGTCTCCTAGGTAAAAGGGACAATAGGTTGAGGGTAACTCAAAAAAGAAATTATCTTCTGTCTTTTCAATTTTATCAAAATAATCTAAGCACTGTCTCGCCGAAGGTCTTTTAGTATGGTCGATTTTTAACATCCATTGAATTAATCCTTGTAAAGTATGTGCTCCCTTTTTGACATCAAAAATTTCATCCATCGTCTCTTGGCTTGTCCTGCTCATTGCATAAAAATAAGCTTGCCTACCTTCAAAGTCATCGACATCTGGAAGAACGGAAGGACGCTCCTCTTCACGATTACAAAATTCATATAAAGTTAAACCTATTGCCCAAAGATCGACTTTTGTACTGTGGGTTAAAAAGAAAGCCTGTTTCAGTGTTTTTCTATTCTCATCTTTAATTTCTAGAAATGCGTCCCAACTTATAACAGTGTCATCGTTATCTTTCTTGTCCTTAATTCGCAACTGCTGATTAGTGAGATGTACTTCTCTTTGTTTGATTCTTCCTAAACAATACTCGGGTGATAAATAGCTGTAAGTTCCTGGATTGGCCTTTTTAACTTTATTTCCTAATTTTTCTAGGAGGGCAAGATCTGCAATTTTGGCTTCTAATTTTCCTGTTTCAGGATTTGTTCTAACCAATATATTAGCCGGTTTTAAATCTCCGTGAAACAAATTATTAGCCTCTAGATAAACCAATCCTTCTAAAATATTTCTCACAAGATCGTAAAAAGATAGGATTTCATCTGTGGAAAAATTTCTTCTGTCTTTTGCGGTCGTGATAATATCCGAAAGGCTTCCCTTTTCATAATAATCCATGAAAAAGACTGATTTCTCATCTGCTTTGTTTGTTTTTTCTCCAGTTATGTTTGGAGAGGTTGATTTATTTAAACAATCAATTTTAATAAAAGAAGAAGATCCTGCAACGAATTGGTTATAATTATTAAACTCTTTTTCTATTTCTTGATTTGCTATTTTATAATTTTTCACCACGCTTGAATTCATTTTATTAGATTTCAATTTTTTTGCTGAAGCTCTAGCTTTCACAATAGGTTTACCCGAATTGCTTAAATGAATGGCGAGTTTAATCTCTTTATTTCCTCCACTGCCAATTAAAATTCCCGTCGAAAGATAAGTGGCTTTATTTACACAATCAGCTCTAAGCCTTCCTCCTGCTTTCAAAGGGATAAAGCCCGTAAGGGACCCTTCAGGAATTTTTTTTTGCCTATCAAACAAAATAATCGTATTAAATATAAGAAGGAGACGTTCTAAAGTTCTATTGTATTTCTCATTTTTTATAACATTTCTAGGATCCAATTTTTCGAATTTAGTTCTTTCAATTCCATCAAATTTAATTTTAGCAATTTCGTAATAATTAATTACGAGATCTAAAAAATTAATTGGCTGTAAAGTTGTTGGATTGCTCATTTTAAAAAAACCTAATTAAAAAATTGATGAAGCTAATAAATATAATCGGATTATTATTTTTAAGTAAAGAAATTAGAGCGGGAAACGTTCAAAATTAGAATCTTAGCAGGCATAAAGTTCGCAGGCAAACGCCTCTTTAAATTTAAATTAAGTTGTACAATATCAAATCTCTTCAGCTTTGGCAGCTCTCAAATCCAAATTTTGAATGTCGTTTGGTTATTGTGCCAAAGTTGAAGCGACTAATTAAACTTATTCACTATCGGATTCGCTATCCAATTCACTATCGGAAAAAGGAATGTCGAATTTGTTATTTCGATCGAAGAAAAAGTTTTCCTCAGCTTGTTTAATTTTATAGAAATATTCGAGACATTCAGAAGCTGTAAAACGCTCTTCGTCATTAACTCTCAGCATTCCTTGAATAAGACCTTGGATACAAGGTTCCTCCCTTAAATCTAATCCTTGGTCAATCACATCTTGTTCGAGGGCGGCTAATGATTTAGAAAAAAATAAAAAATCGCAGTTATTTTCAGCTTCAAGTTTAGGAAGATCTGTAGGCAATCTCCCGCGATCTAAACAACAGAGTTCCCATAAAGTTAATCCTATAGACCAAATATCTCCTTTTGGATTATGTAACAAGTCATAAGCGCTTTGATATAATTGTGTGGGTGACTCTGTTTTTTCTTGTCCAAGAGAATTAGAATTACCTACCAGCTCTTCAGCTTTTTTTTCTGCCTCTTTGAATTTAACATAACCCTTGCCTATCTCAGGAGATATAAAATCATAGGTTCCATGTAAAGATAAAACGCGAATGCGTTCTGCCTCTTTTCTAACAACAACTTCTTGGGCGACAGCATCTTTTTCTATTTTTGTTAAAGAAGAAAAGTCCCCCATATGGGCAACTATTCCTTTTTGATCATCAAATTTGATGAAAATATTTTCTGGTTTTAAATCTCTATGGTAGAGGGAGTTGTCTTCTAAATATTTGAGACCTAACAAAATACATTCGATTACTTGAAATAATGATTTTATTTCCACTTCGCCAAAAGTTTTCTTTAACTTAATATAAACATTTATTTTTTCGATCAAATTAAGCAGATCTCCACCATCATAAAAATCCATGTAGAAGTAAGGAGTATTTTTGACAAGCTCAATTCCAAACAGGTCTAATTTTACGAAATATTCCGATCCTTTTAAATATTTTTGGTAATTTGAATACTCTTGTTCAAGGTCTGCTTTAAATTTTTCAGTGAGAGCTTTGGCTTCATCTTTATCGTGTTCAGAGGAAGGGATGACTTTTTTTGGAGTAGCACGTACCCAAATGTGTGGATTTTTTGGATCTTTTAAATCGAGAGCAAATCTTACTTTTTTCTTCCCTCCCTCCGCGACTAATATTCCTGTTGAAATGAAGAGATGATTTGAAGTCCAATCAATCCTCGTTTTTAATTGCGTATAAAAAATATGATAGCCACCGTTCATGATTTCAATCCCTTGAAGGTCATGACAATAGCTAAAAATCTGAAGAAGTTTGTAAAATTTTTCTATTGTCAATGAACTTGAAAGAATTTTTATTCTTAATTTTTCTAATTTTTCTTTTTCATTTCCTTTAAAATATTTTTTCACATTATCAATTGCATCATTAATATAATAACCGGGATGAATTGGAGATAATTGATTGTTAGAATCCATAAACATTACCAATTGATTTGTTAAATATTAAATAATATAAATCTCTTTTGCTATGTTGTAAATTGTTATTTTTTAAATTTTTTATTTGTTGGTTGATTTTAGTGATGGTGTTCTCTATTTAAAAAATAAAAATACAAAAGTGTTTTCTATCGAAACAAAGGATGTTTTAGATTTATTGGAATTATTTGAATTTTTTATGAATTAAAATTGTAAACTAGAGGGTGAAAGAGCTCTTTTTGAAAATTGGACGAGTCAAACTTTCTAAATTTTAATGCTGGACTGGCAGCATTTTTATGCTGCCAGTTCCTGGTTGAATAGTTTATTCTTCTATAATCTTAATTTTTACGAGCGTGCTCTCTAAATTATCTGTGTTTAAAGAAGAAACATAGAAAGTTTTGCCTTCCAACTCTGAATTCAAAGCTGTTTCAAAATTTAGACAAGATCCAGATGAAATTTCTGTGATGAATAGATCGTCTTGATAAATGCGATAAGCAATGACATCTGAGGAAGGGCTTGGATCCCAGAAAGAGAGTAAAGAGTACTCTATTCCGCTAGAATAGCGATCCACAATCACTCTTCCTAAAAAATGAGGAGGAGAAAGAGGATGGCTCAATTGATAAGTATAAACTGATCCTGGTAAGTTGGGAGAACTTCCATCGGGTGTTGTCACTGTGACATAGACTGAACCTGTTCCTGGAGGGGTAATTGCTTTAATCAATGTATTTGAAATAACAACTACGCTTAAAGCTGCATTGGGCCCGAAGAAGACTTGGGTATTGCTGCTCAAGAATCCAGAACCATGAATAATGACAGTCTTTCCTCCAGATGGTGAACCAAAGTTTGGAGAAAGGTTTGTCACAACTGGAGGGGGTGGCGCTACAGTATAAGTAAATTTATCTGCAGGAGTAGCAGTTGAACTTCCAATCGATGTTGTCACAATGACATCCACTGTGCCTGTTCCAGCTGGAGAATCAGCTGTAATGGTTGTGTCTGAAACAACAGTGACATTAGAAGCTGGGGTTGCACCAAAGAAAACTTGAGTGTTGCTGCTGATAAAATTAGATCCGGTGATCACCACAGATGTTCCGCCAGCTTCAGGTCCAGAAGAGGGGCTGACGCCAGTGACGGCTGGTGGTGAGGGGGGAATAAAATCTAAGACAAGTCCTAAAGTTGGATCTTGATGTTGATCATAAATTTTTGCAAGCACTTGGTTATATTCTGTCACTGTCATGTGTCCGGAAAGTAAGCCATCAAAATAAACGGTGGCAGTGGAAGGCCAAATGTCATTAGGGGCTGCCACTTCTTGAATATAATATCCAATTGTTCCATTAAAAGTGTCGCCATCCATGGTGACAACAGGACCTGTAGTGGTATTCCCTGTGACAAGAAGGCCTGTTTGACTACCAATAAATTGGTTGTTGGCTAATTGAAAAGATTGATTAGTTGAAGAAATCAAATCCATATTGATATCAGGAATTTGATTCAGCACATTGGAGGTAATTGTTGTAAGACCTGCTGTATCTTGAACAGCAATACCTTCAGCAGGATTAACTCCTGGAGTTAACGTGAAGGTAAGTTCATTGTCAGTAATTAAAAGATTATCTCCTGTAGAAATGGAAACAATTCCGAAGTCATTACTATCGACTGAATTATTAGAGACTGTGACATTATCTCCAGCTCCAAAAAGAATAATCCCAGAAGCGCTTGCTCCAAAAACAGTCGCGATATTTTGCTCAACGACATTTCCATCAATCGTTCCTGTATTTCCTCCACTAAATTGAATTCCATTGGGAGTTGCTGTCGAGGCGTTTGGTGGAAGCACATAACCGCGATTAACAGTAGTGTTAGAAATGTTAGCTGCTAAAGCTGTTCCTCGACAGTCAATTCCAATTCTTTGATAAAAATCAACAAGGCTATCAAGAATATTGATTGTCACAGTTCCTGTATTAGCAGCTGCGATAATTCCCCCTCCGGCAAGTTCGTTAAAATTAGCTGTTTGTCTTGTATTCGTTGTGTGAACATTTTGAATAGTTCCTTCGGCATTGTGATAGCCGATAGCAAAAAATCTGTCAGAGCTACCATAAGGAGGCAATGCATCTTGTTGATTGCTACCGTCCACTGTTAAGTCACTAATATTAACAGTTTGAGGAGTTGGAGCCGCTTGGTTGTCGACCATCACGATACACCAATAATTAGACCCAAAATTAAAGTTTTGTGTCAGGTGAGTAGCAGAAGAGGGTGCTTGAATGGTTGTGGTATTGATTCCTGCGCCCACGATATTCAAACTCTTAGAGATCACTTGAACCTCTTCAACGTAAGTGCCTGCAGAAAGTTGAATCGTATCACCATTGCTAGCACTATTAATGGCAGCCTGAATGCTTGCTGGGGGAGGGCCAACAATAATTGTTGCCGCTTCGGCATCGCCTTTGAAAAAGGCCAGAAAGCAAACTAAATAAGCTATAAGATATAGAAACTTATTTTTCATGTTTTAATCCCTCCTTATATTGAAGAATTAGGGTTGTTTATGTTTATCAATCAATACAAACAATTTTAAGAGGAACAGAAAAGCTCTCTAAATTATAAGCATTGACTGCGACAATGCGATATTTTTTGAAGGAACGAAGAGTATGAGCTTTCTTTCTAATCTCCAAAGGAGAGGCAGCTGGTATTTGTTCTATTAATTTGTTTCCTTTGTAAACGCGGTAAGCTGAAACATCCGGTGATGGACTTGGATCCCATGTTGCTTTCAAAATAAAGTGTCTTTTGACTCTAACAATTCCAGTAAAATGAGAAGGGGGAAGGGGTGGAGTAACAGGTGGTGGAGGTGTGCTGTTGTAAAAATAGGCCGATGCTGGAGTCGCTGGAGATGTTCCAATGGAGGTGACTACAATCACATCGACAACGCCTCCTCCTGGAGGAGCAGTTGCAATAATAAGCTTATCTGACACAACGATCACATTAAGTGCTTGATTAGAACCAAAGAAAACGCGTGTATTGCTACTAATAAAATTAGAGCCCGTAATTGAGACAAGAGTTCCTCCTGATTCTGGACCCGATGAAGGAGAAATGCCTGTGACAGTAGGTGGTGAAGGAGGAATAAATTCTAATACAAGCCCAAGAGCTGGATCGTCATGTCGATCGAAAATTTTGGAGTCTACGAAATCGAACTCGGCTTGTGTCATATGTCCAGAAAGCAAACCATCAAAAAAGACGGTTGCTGTGGATGGCCAAATATCATTGGGAGCAGCAACTTCTTGAATGTAAAAACCAACTGTTCCAGTAAAAGAATCACTATTCATCGTCACAACAGGACCTGTAGTCATATTGCCTGTAACGAGAAGGCCTGTTTGCCCGCCTATAAATCGATTATTGGCAAGGCTAAAAGGTTGGTTTGTAGAAGAAACTAAATTCATTTCAATATTGGGAATTTGATTCATCACATTAGAAGTAATCGTTGTGAGACCAAGAGGGTCATGTATCGCAATTCCTTCTGGTGGATTAATGCCTGGAGTTAAAGTAAAGTTAACGGTATTCAGATCAATGAGAAGATTATTGTCGCAATTAATACCAATAATTCCAACATCGTTGCTATCTGTAGTATTTCCCGATACCATAAAATTTTCGCTTACTCTAATGAGAAGAATTCCCGTTGCAGATGAGCCAAAGACTGTTGCAATATTTTGTTTTACGATATTGTTAGTGACACTGCCTGAGGCTTGGCGGCTAATTTGAATGCCATTAGGCGTCGCTGTCGAAGTATTAGGAGTAAGAATAAAACCCCGATCAACTGTGTTGTTTAAAACATGGGCTGTTAAAGCGGAACCACGGCAATCAATCCCAGCTCTTTGATAAAAATCGATAAGACAGCTGGTAATGTTAAAAGAGACACTTCCTAAATCAGAAGCGTTGACAATTCCTCCGCCAGCAAGTTGATTAAAATTTACGGTTTGTCTTGTATTCGTTGTATGAACATTTTGAACAGTTCCACTTGCATTGTGATAGCCGATAGCAAAAAATCTATCAGAAGCTCCATAGGGTGGTAGAGCATCTTGTTGATCAGTTCCATTGACAGTCAAGTCGCTAATATCAACAATTTGGGGTGTAGGCGCTGCTTGGTTATCAACCATGACTACACAAAACCAATTGAGCCCCCGAAGCTAAAGCTCTGAGTTAAATGAGTGGCGGCCGATGGAGCATTGATAGTAGTTAAGCCTTGCCCGGCTCCGACAAGATTAATGCTCTTAGAAATGATTTGAATTTCTTCTGTATAGGTATACGCAGAGAGCTGTACCGTATCTCCATTATTCGCACTATTAATTGCAGTTTGAATGCTACCTCCAGGAGGAACGACGATAACTGCAGCTTCTACATTGTAATTGAAAAATGTCAGCAAACAAAACAAAAAGACCAAAATATAAGAGGATCTTTGCCAAACAATAGATAAATTTCTCATATGATTTTCTCAGCTTGTATAATAAAAAAGTTGTGTTAGACTTTAAAGGGCGATGGTTTGTCACTGAAATAAGGATGCATTTATGTATGTATCTTTTCAAATAATTACTAACAACTCTAAAAGCTTTAAGTTAACAGTCAATGATTTATGTTAATTTTTTTGTGTTGTATGAATTTGAGATTGTAATTATCAAAATTTGAATTGTTTATAGAAGTTACGCAGTTAAATAATTTTCATAGATTGGATTCTCTAAGTAATTTCTAACAGCTTCCCTTACAATTTGAGTTTTAGCTTCAAACCAAGAAAGTCCAGTCTTAAAGCTAAACCGCTCAATCCTTAAAAAGGCACGAATAGAAAAACCAATATGGTTTTGCTGTGCGATGCCAAGACGTGCTTGGCATTTTTCTACTCCACAGTATTGTTTGATTGCCTTATGATAACTTTCAATTGCCCAATATTTTTCTTTAACAGTAAGTAATCTCAATTCATTCATCCCTAAGAAGCTGGTTGCAAAGTAATTAATGTCTCCATTTTGAGAGACAAACTTAAAGACCTTGATCATTCCATAACCTCTTAAATGGACAATTCTACCTTCTTGCGGAATATCGACTTGAGCTATCGCTCGGTTTCCTGTGTGGTCAGGATCGATTTGACGATTACTTTTCAGTTGAGTAAACCAATCCCAACCTAATTTCTTAATTATTTTAAGGTTATCCAAGCTAGAATACCAAGAGTCGAAACAAACAAATTTAGGAGAAAAACCTCTTTGTTTTGCCTCAGTCAAAAGATCGACAAAGTGTTCGTTTTTTGTTTTTCCATCACTATGGTAAATACGATAATCGACTGGAATGTGACTGTCTCCATCCGTCCAAAGCAACGTCTGTAAATTGATACCCTTGACAACTTTATGATGCTTGCCTGACCAATGCCACGTTACAAGCTCTATTTTCTCTGCATACAGCTTATCTAGCGTTGCATCATCTAAAACTAATACCCCTTCTTTTAAATTCACATGCTTCTTGGCTTCTTCCCATAAAGGCTCTGATCCGGGTTCTATGCGATATAAAAGCCTATTTAATGAATCATGATGCGGCGCATCATCCTTCTTTGGTTGAACTTTTGCCGCCTCTGTACAGGTATAAGTTTTTTGAGTCGCAACTAGAAAACTTATGTAGTCATATTCATTGCATCTAGGTTTATTCATCTTATTCCTCATGTGAATTTACCTAGATTTATTATCGCATAATTAATTTAAAAATTATTTAACTGCGTAACTTCTATGTTTAATTAATTAGTAGGAATGATTTGTGTTTGTTTGTTAAATAATCAATTTTTTTATTGAGTTGTACTTAAAGAACGCTCTCTTTTTTTTACCAAAGGCAGTGCATTGTTGCCAGTTCGAGTCATTCAATATCCATCGATTGACAATTACAAGGTGTTATTCTAGGATGAAAAAAAGACATTCACCAACGACCAAAATAAAAAGTCGAAATTCTTGATTTCTTTGGACCCGATGGGTCTAAACCACATTATCAGGCAAGATCAAAATGATGCGCCCATTCATGGGTGACAAAGTCTAAGTAAAATAAATAAAAGTTCATTGAAGTTAATGAGATTAAAGGTGTTTTCATGTCTCCACCATCATTGTTTATTAAGCCAAACGGTCTGACACCCTATCCTCAAGGTTCTTTAAGGGAGTTGTGGCAGATATCATTTCCTCTGATTATTTCTTTGATGTCGGCAAGTTTGATGCTATTTTTAGATCGGCTTTTTTTAGCTCATTATTCTTTGACAGCTTTAAATGCCGCTGCACATGCTGGAGCTTCCGTTCAATTCTTGCAATTTTGGTCTATTGCGACAGTGAGTATTGCAGAAGTGTTTGTTGGGCGTTATAACGGCGCTGGCAAGTTAGAAAAATTAGGCCAACCAGTCTGGCAAATGATTTGGCTTGCATTAGGAACTTTCTTTATTTACTTGCCTATTGGTTTATTTGCAGGTCCTTATCTTTTTTATAACGAAACTTATCAAGATTTGGAAATTGCTTATTTTAGTTTGTTGACTTGTTTTATTCCTATTGCAGCTTTATCTGCCGCCTTGTCTGCTTTTTATATTGGTAGGGGAAAAGTTAAATTTGTAACAGGAGTCATGCTTGGTTCAAATCTTATTAATGTTCTCTTAGATGCTCTTTTAATTTTCGGATTTGAACCTTGGATACCACCATTGGGAATATCTGGAGCTGCTATAGCAACAGGGGTTGCGTTGATTTGCCAGGCAACAATCTTGTTCTCAGCGTTTTTTTGCAAAAGCAATCGTCAATCTTATGGAACAGGACGTTGGTGGTTGAATAAACGTCTTTTTCGCAGCTGTGTTGCGATTGGATTGCCTAATGCAGTGGCACATAGCATTGAAATTTTTGCCTGGGTGCTGATTTTTGATTTAATGGCTCGTCTTGGGTCTGATTATATGACAGTTGTTACAATCGCTCAAAGTATTCTTTTTCTTTTTACTTTTATCACAGAAGGGCTTTCAAAAGGAGCGACAGCTATTGCATCAAACTTTATTGGCTCGCAGCAACAAGATCTTGTATGGAAGCTGTTGGCGTCAGGAACAAAGTTTTATATTTGTTTTTTTATTGTCTTAGGAGTGCTCTTAGCTTGGAATCCAGAGCCTTTGATTGGGTGGTTTATCCCTGAAGCAGCTTCTCTTAGTTTAGCAACGCAATCGACCATTAAAACAGCTTGTTTTTGGGTATGGATTTATTTTCTTTTTGATGGCGTTAGCTGGCTTTTAATCGGTCTTTTAACAGCAGCTGGCGATACGCGCTTTGTAATGAAAGTGGGAGGAGCTGCTCCTATTGTGTTTGCTTTATGTCCGGTGTATCTTTTTGTATTTAAATGGGGTGCCCCAGCTCATGTCACTTGGATGTTAATTGCTTTTTATGCCTTGGCATCAGGTCTCATTTATCTTTGGCGTTTTAAAAGCGAAAAATGGAAAGAAGTGGTTTTGGCTTAATCATCTTTTGACTTTTACTTTGCTTAAGGCAAAAAGATGAGCTGCCCGTTGTCTTGTTGCAAATAAATAAGCAAATAGGCAGCCGCTAAGGACAGCCATGATTCCAGCAGGCGCCAATTTATAAGTGAGGAAGAAACGGTAACTGAAAAAAGCAAATAGCAAGAAGGTGAGTGTAGTGGCAATATGATAAGCAGTGAGAGATCCCTTCCAAACCAAAGCAGTGCAGATCATTAATGAAAGAGCAAACATACTCGAAACAATAAGGGAAATCAAACTATTGGCGACGAAGTAACCAATGATTCCACCTATGAAAATTAATAGTGCGTAACAGCCAATAACGATTGATCTCTGTTTCATAAACCATCCTAAAAAAATTAAAATAGTATTTAACATAAACTCTTTAAGATTACAAGAAAATTATTGAAGACTCCTGTTTCATCATAAAGAACTGGACAATCACCTTAAGATATGGTAGAGTGTTATTCTCATTTTTTGTGGGAATCATCATGTCAGAAGAACGTCAGTTCTATGTTCCTCCTGAAGGCCCTCCTCAGGGTATTACTCCAAGTCCTCAGATTTATGCTAGAATGGGCGAGGATGCCATTTATCAAATGTTGGAAGATTTTTACGCAGAGCTAGAAAAATCTTCTATCAGACATCTTTTTCCTGAGGATATGAAAACCGCTTCTGAAAGATCTGCCGCCTTCTTTGTTTTTATCTTAGGAGGCCCTCCTTTATATCAACAACAATTCGGTGCTCCTCGCATGCGTCAACGCCATCTGCCTTTTACAATTGATGAAGCGGCTCGGCAAGTTTGGCTGCAATGCTTTAAAAAAATTCTTCAAAATGCAGACGAGAAATATCATTTTCCTATGGAGTATATGGATGGTTTCTTGCATTTCTTAGACAAATTTTCGGGTTGGATGGTTAACACCAAATAAATATATGCCGTTTGCTGTCTCATTTGCGATTAAATTGCTTCCTCTCTATTTCAATATCCTATTAGGATATATTGCTGGCAAAAAACTGCAGGCTAATCAAGAGACAATTTCAAAATTAATGTTTTATATGATTAGTCCTTTAATCATTTTTAATGGTGTCCTGCACACTACATTGACGAGCAGTATTTTGACGTTGCCTTTATTAACTTTCGTTATTTCTTGCACGCTTTGTATCGTTTTTTATCGATTTTCGCGCAAAATTTGGACCGATTCCTCTAAAAATATTATGGCTTTTAGCGCAGGCTCGGGTGCTACAGGGTATTTTGGATTACCTCTTGCGATGATGATTTTTGATCAGCAATCGCAAGGAATCTACATCATGGCGTTGTTGGGAGTCACTTTATACGATAATTCATTGGGGTATTACATTAGTGTGAAAGGTTCCTATACCACAATGGAATGCTTAATGAAAATCTTTCGATTGCCTACGCTTTATGCTTTTATGGCTGGAATTACCATGAATGTTTGTCAAGTGTCTATGCCTGAGGTTTATACAGAATTTATGACCTCCATTAAAGGGGTCTATGTTGTATTGGGGATGATGATTGTTGGGATAGGACTATCAGGATTAACCGAATTTAAGCTTGATTTCAAATTTGTGGGAATGACCTTTTTAGCGAAATTTCTTGTGTGGCCTTTAATTGTTTTTGCAATTGTTGCAATAGACCAATCCTTTTTAGGGCTTTATGACCCTGTTGCCCATCAAGCTCTTCTTTTAATTTCCATTGTGCCATTAGCTGTTAATACAGTGATTATGGCTTCTTTGATGAATTGCCAACCAGAGCGCGCAGCCGCAACGGTTGTATTAAGTACATTATTTGCACTTCTTTATGTTCCGTTTATGACCTCTTTTTTTCTCAAATTTAAATAGTAAACACAGAATACTATCTTAAATAGACTTCTTGCAAAACTAGATCGTTAGCAATTTTGCAAAGAGTTTTTTCTAAAATCTTTTTTATTTGATAGGAAAGATTTAAATGTGTAAAACGTTTGGGAAAAAATTTAGGACTCAAAGTGAATAAGCCCCTCTTTTTTTTCATTTCATTCTTTTCTATTTTTTCTCTTTATGCATCGCAAGAATATACAGAACCACGGGAGGTTGCAACAACTGAAGGGCTTCCCTCTAGTTTAGTCAATCAATCGGTATGTGTCATCTCAGGTGAGTATATCGATTCCGTTCTTGATGCAATCATTCCAGGGCCTGAACCATTAGTTGTTAGCCGTGTTTATACGAGTTTTTCCTATGCGAATCCATGGTCTTTCAATCATTATGACAATCTGATCTTGGGTAATGTTCTTTATGAAGGAATCCCTTCATATCTGATTGCTTTTAGGCAACCCTCGGGTGCGCAACTGGATTACGTTTTTGAGAAAAAAGAGGGGCATCAAAAACTTAAAAAAATTCCTTTTAAGCTTGTGGTTCCAAAAGGATTGACCAATGGTGCTTCTGTTTTGAGCGGCAAAACAAATGTGAAGAACCAAACTCTCCATTTTCACCCCGATGAAGATTTGATTGTTGCTCAATCGGGATCCGGAAGCCGCAAAATATTCAAAAAAATAGGTAGGACGGAGGAAGGGTGGCCGGTCTGTGGTCAAATATCTGAAGAAAAGCCAAATGGAAGCCACCTTCGTTATGAGGGAAAAAGTGTAGGAATCAGCGGAGCTGAGGAAATCATTTGTGAAAATAAAGAAAACAAGAAATTTTATAGTTCTATCAAGTTCAGCGAAAAGTCCATAGGGCAAGAGATGAGACTTCAAACGCTTAAGACTAGCGATGGGAGAAAGCTCTCTTATTTTTTCAGGCATCATCATTATCGAGTTAAAGAAAAATCGAAGACGGTAGAAACTACAACTTCTATTGATCGCTTCTATCTATGCAAAGTAGATCACCCTTATGCGCCAACTGAAGAGTATATTTATGAAGAAAAAGCCTTAAGTCGAGATCTACAAATCACCGCTAAACAGAGGGACGAAGGACGACGATTTCTCAATATTGAATATTACCATGAAGGATCAAATCATGTTGGAGGAGAAATTGGAACAATCAACATCAAAGATAAAGATGATTTTCGTCTCGATCGTGTAAGAAAGCTCCAAGCCCCTGTTGGAACTGATCAAGCTCCTATTACGACCTATCGTTTTGATTATCACGCCTCTATTAAAAAAAATAAAAAAAATGGGCGTAAAAAAGTTGATCATGGCTATACGGATGTCTATGATGCGGAAGGTCATAAAACTCGCTACAAATATGATGAAGAGCATCGCTTAGTCTCAGTCATTCGCTACTCTGGGACAGATTCCTCAAGTTATTCTCCCTATACAAAAGAATTATTTTTCTGGGACGATGAAGGATGTCTCATTGCCAAAATCTTCAAAGATGAACAAGGTAATATTCATCATGCTAGAACTTTCACTTATGACTCTTACGGAAATGTTTTGACAAGTACATTATGTGGCAAGCTCACAGGAAAGTTGTCTTCTCCTCTTCTGCTCGATTCTAAAGGCAAACTTATTGAAAATGGCTATGAGCGAGAAACTAAAACTTATACCTATTCCACTGATGGACTGAACCTTCTTTTATCTGAAACAGATTCTTCAGGAAAAACAATCCGATATGAATATCATAAGAGAACAAATCTTCTAAAAGCCAAATATCTTTCCTATGATGGGAAAATCCGCCTTAGGGAATTTAGTTTTTATGACGATAACCATGCATTAGAGAAAAAAGTTGTTGATGATGGATGTCAAGAATCCTATAGCAATCTTTCTGGTGTCACTGAGCGGCATTATACTTTGATTACTCCAAGAACAGAAGCTCCTGTCGGGCTTCCACAAAGCTCAGAGGAGTGGGTTCTTGATGTCCAATCGCACAGCAAAATCCGCCTTAAGAGCTCCTCCTACGTTTATTCTCCACAAGGACAACTCCTTGAAGAGCAAGTTTTTGATGCAAATGGATTGCCTGCTTATCTTCTCAAATGGGAGTACGATCTTCACGGTAATTTAATAAGTGAAACGGATGCTCTTGGGATCACAGTTGCGAAGAGATATGATCCAGGCACAGATAACCTCATCGAGCAAAATAGTTCTGATGTTGCCATTTTGAATACTTATGATTTTGCCAATCGTCTGATCGAACAGAAAGAAGTCCATTCCGATCAAGAGTTTGTCATAAGTCATGCATATGACTATCTTGGCAATTGCAGGTCAATGATTAATCCTTATGGCCACAAAACCCAGCAAATCTTTGATGATTTTGGAAGGGTAATTGAAATTCACTACCCGGAAATTCCTAAAGACGGAGTCTTAATGACTCCTATTGTTAAAACTGCCTATAACATTTCAGGATTTCCAATTTCACAAACAGACGCCAATGGAGAAATCACTCAATTTGAAGTCAATATTCGCGGCCAGCCGACCAAAATAATCTATCCCGATGGAACTAAAGAAGAGATGATCTATTCTTTTCAAGGATGGCTCATGCAAAAAATCGCGAAAAATGGCACTCGCACGGAATATGTTCGAGATCCCCTTGGTCGAATCACCCAAGAGATTGTTTATGGAGGAGATGCAATCAAACAAACCAAAAACCTCTATAATGCTTTCCATCTTATCGAATCGATTGACCCTGAAGGCAATCGCAGCTCTTTTGCATATGATCCGGCTGGCCGATTGAAAGCAGTAGTGAAACATGATCAAAGAACAGAACATTTCTACGATTGCCTTGGGCGACTTTCTGAAATTCGGGAGTATTATGGCTGTGAACCCCATGATTACCGTGTAACCATGAGAAAGTATGACAATCACGATCGCATCATCGAAGAATGTCTTCAAACAGCAGAGGGGAAAATTCTCCACTTTTCTTGCTATGCATATGATAGGAGAGGGAATCAAACACTTGCTCAAACAGGCGATCAAAAGACGATTACAGAATATAATACCAGGAATCAACCAATTAAAATCATTGATAGCTTGGGACATGAAACGCACATTGAATACAATACTCATTTTATCAATTCTTATGGGCAAAGAGTCCTACAAAAAACAACAACTGATCCTCTTGGATATCGCACAATTGAATCCTATGATGCAGCCGAGCGTATTGCGGAAACAATTCGCTTGAATCCGTTCGGTAAAAAAGTCGCTTGTCAAAGTTTTTTCTATGATTTATCAGGCAAACAAACACAAATTGCAGAAGAAGTGATAATAGAAGATGGTGAAGTCATCAAAATGATATTCACCCTTTTCTCCTATAATTCTGCGGGCCAAATCACTCGAATCATAGAGGCTGCTGGGACTCCGGAGCAAAAAGTTACCCATAAGCGTTATAGCGCTTATGGAGAAGAAGAGACTCTTATTAAACCCGATGGAACTGAAATCCGCTATACTTATGATTCATTTGAACGATTGAAAACGATGACATCATCAGATCAATCAATCTCCTATTTGTATGAATATAATCTTCTTGATCAAGTGGTACGCATCACAGATCAAAACACGGGTAAAGCAACGCAACGCGCATATTTTCAAGGAAATTTAAAAAAAGAAACTCTCGCCAACGGATTAACAGTTGATTATACCTATGATCGGACCGGAAGAGCCCGTATCGTGACTTTTCCTGATCAAACAGGCATCGAGTATGTCTACAATGCTGTGGATCTCAAAGAGGTCTATCGAATCGTTAATGGACAACGCGCCTATGTGCACAGGGATCTTGAACATTCATTATCGGGAGAAGTGACTAAAGCAGAACTTCCTGGCAAAAATGGAATGGTGACTTATCGCTTCGATTCTTTGCGTCGTTGTCACTCGATAAAGTCCCAAGTATTTAATCAATTTGTTCCACCCAATGGAATTGATCCTGTAGGAAATCTCCTTAAATTTGAAATTCAAAATATTCCCTATACATTCTCTTACGATGACCATTATCAAGTCAAATCAGAAATAGGCTATTGCTTCCACACCTACTCATTTGATTCCCTTGAAAATCGCACTTCAAAAGATGAAGAAAAATACTATCATAATGCTTTGAATCAACTTGTGAAAAGAGGAGAACAAGAGCTCGTTTATGATCTTAATGGTAATTTAATCCTCAATGGCCCTTATCAATATGCTTACGATGCGCTCAATCGTCTTGTTAAAGTTTCTGGCAATGGTTTTTGCGCTATATATTCTTATGATGCCTTTGACCGTCGCATTGCTAAAATCATCAATGGAGAAGAAGAACTCTTCCTTTACCAAGGGCAGGATGAGATTGGACGTTGGAAAAATGGAATTTGTCAAGAGATAAGGCTAATTGGGAAAAATCAGCAGAGTCAAACTGTAGCTCTTGAGATTCATGGAAGCCCTTATGTCCCAATCCATGACATCAATGGAAATATTTCCACTCTTTTAGACCTTCAGGGCGAAGTCATTGAACAGTATCGGTATACTGCTTATGGAGAAAGAGAAATCTTGGGAACATTAGGCGAAAGGCGGCTTCAATCAGCAATTGGCAATCCCTGGCAATATGCGGGCAAGCGGATGGATGAAGAATCGGGACTCATTGCCTTTGGAATGCGCTATTATGATCCAGAGCTAGGTCGTTGGATATCACCTGATCCAGCAGGATTTGTTGATGGTTTTAATTTGTATACCTATGTCCACAATAATCCCTTGCTATATATTGATCAGTTTGGACTTTTTGCAGATACATTATCACCCCTCATGAACGGCTGGTTTCCTTTCCTTGAAAATAATTTTCAACACTTTTGCACCCCTTTAGGCCTTGGGACAATCAACGATCCACAATTTGGGAATGTTTGGCACTTTGGCATTGAAGATAAACTTGAAGCAGAACATAATTTTAGCACGGGCCCATTTTATCGAACTGGCCATTATCATATTAACGATCTCAAAGACCATACTGGGCAATCTTATAACTTTAAAGAAATGCCTGCTGGGAAAAAGATTTTGTTTATGTGTGGAATTGGCAATACTTATCAAGATTTTAAGGATAGTCTTCATCATCTAGCCAAATTATCAGGCGGTTATAATGTCGAAGGAATTTTTTGTCCGACGTTTGGTTTGCCATTGGATTATAAATGTTATGAGTATGCGTTGAGAAATCAAGTTTGCCTTGAAGGGGCACGATTATTTCAAGATATTGTTAAGAAATTCCATGCAGATAATACCCCCGAAAAATCATTGCTGGCTTTCTTTCATAGCAGGGGATGTGTTTATGGTCGAAATGGACTAATCGATTCTCCGCAAGAAGAAAGAAACCGCGTGGAAGTTGCAGCTATTGCTCCTGGTGCGTATATAGCTCGTAGTCTTTGTAAAAAAGTTACACATTATGTGAGCAGACGGGATATTGTTCCAAAGCTAGACAAATCTGGTAGAAAAAGATGCCAAGATACAATTATAACGCTTCAACCTCACCCAAAAGCTCATTTAAATGACCACAACTTTACAAGTCGAACTTATGTACCAGAAATTAGAATAACAACAGAAGACTATATGGCGAGATAAAGAATATGAAAAATTATTTATTTAAGATACTAAAAATTTGCTTACCACTTATTTTGTTATTCGTTGGAATAGCGGCAATTGATTTAAAAGGAGAGCCCGACGTATACCAAGGATTATCAGATGAAGATAAAATGCTTTATCAATTTATTAATCGGCAAGGTCAAATTATCGGCAAAAAATACCAGATGAGGCAAAGTGGTAATGGCTTAGGAGGTATGGATAAGGTTTGGCTCATGTGCATATCATTTCATAGGTATGGTGATCCTCTCAGTGAAAAAGAGGCGAGAAGCTTGCTTATTCATTGTGTAGAGGATTTTTTAGCGGCTGTTAATAGTGATGAACAGCTTAAACCGTTTCTTAGAGATTATCCATTTACAGCCAAAAATCTGAATTTGGCAATTTTAAACTTCGATAAAGATCACATTGTTCATTATTTCCCCCATATTTCTGTAGCTTCAAATGCTGAGGGAAAAGTGGGTTTTTTCACAGAGGATCCATCAGATATGTATAACTATTATACAAAAAAATACGAAACGTATGATGAGGCTGTTGCAATTCTTAATGGGGAAAATAAAGTCAATCGTTCAAAATAACAGAAAAAAATTGTTTGGGTGACTAGAAGCAAATTCTTTCTTTTCCTCTCTTAGTATTCGACTCATGCAAGTAGATTCGATGAGTATGAGTTAAAAGAGAAAAATGTTGTCTTTCTCCTTCTCTATCATAATGAAAATTTCTTGAATTTATTTTTTATTCCCAACTAGATTAAAGATAGAAAGGCTATCTTAGCTTTTACTCAATAAGGCATGTATTCATGAAAGGAGGTTCCTATGAGTCACTGTCATCATCATTCGTGTTGTTCGAAAAATGAAAGTGGATGCGGATGTCATTCGTCACATTGCGGTTGTGGAAGTAGCGGTTATCAAAAATCTTGTAATTGCAGTAGTTGTGGAAGTGGCTGTAGCTGCAAACAACAATCATGCAGTTGTGGCTGTCAACAATGTGGTAGCAGTTATGCAAGCAGATTTCTTGAATTAGCTGATGCTGCATGGATGGAAGTTCTTAAGGAGAAAATTAAAGATCATATTAGAGCAAATGCACAACACATGGATGATCTTGCCCGTCTTATCTCTGAAGCTAACCATGAAAAATGGCGTAAGAAAATGGAAAACAAACAGTGCACTGGAAGTTTTGAAGAACAATTAAATGAGTTTTTAGGTTTAAGTTGTTCAACACATCATCATCCTGGAAGTTCAAGCTCTCAAAAAGGAAATCCCAATAAGCCGCGTAAGTGAAGCGTAATTTTTCACTCAAAATGGATAAGATAGGAAGGCTAAAGCAACCAGCTTGCTTTCACCTTTATCTTAAAAACATTTCACCTCAAGATTTGTTAATATCCTGTCCATCCTTCCCATCCTGTTCCTTTAATAGAAATAACAGGATGGACAAGATAGGAAGGATCAAGCGACACGATGGTCTGAGAAGAAATATTAAAGATCAAACTCATCAGGCAAGGTCAATTCCGGCTTGTTTAAGCTGAGTCTCAATAGCATTTAAATAAATAGAAACAACCTCTTGCTGTATCTGAAGACGTTCTTTTTCATCAACCCAAACCCATAATTCAAAATTCAATTTATTTTCTCCTAATTGGGTCAAATAAACGGAGGGTTCAAGATTAGACTTTGTCAAAGGAATCTTTTTAATTTCTTGAGGAAGAATTTCAAAAATGACTTCTTTATCTGAATTTGGTTTAACAGCAAAAGGGATTCGCAAACATCGGTAAGGTGTAAGAGGAGTCCAATGTAATGTTACTCTAGAATTGATGAGAGAAGAGTTCGGAACAAAAATTGACATTCCGTCTTGTGTTCTCAAAGTAATCGTGCGAAAATTAATCTCGCGAATTTCGCCTTTAACACCTCCTTCTAACTCAATCCAATCTCCCAACTTTAATTGATCTTCAAATAATAAAATAATTCCCGAGAAAAAATTATTAAAAATCGTCTGTAATCCAAGGCCAACACCAACACCTAATGCACCAGCAAGCAAAACAAGTTGGGTAAAATCCACGCCAATTGTTGAAATGGCTGTTAATAGCCCAAGGACTAAAATGATATAATAAACAAGGCGAGCTAACCGATAAAGCATGAACCGCTGCGGGAAAGATCTTTTCTCAGCCATTCCATTCATGGTGCGTAAAACGAAACGCGAGAGCCAAATCACTAAACAGATCAGAAAAGCAAATTGTAATAGATTTAATGGAGTGATGCGAGAATTGTTAAACATCCATAGAGTTTGATTG
Source organism: Parachlamydiaceae bacterium (assembly GCA_044226925.1). Classification (GTDB taxonomy): domain Bacteria; phylum Chlamydiota; class Chlamydiia; order Chlamydiales; family Parachlamydiaceae; genus JANWJE01. The sequence goes on along the minus strand of JBGAGC010000003.1, from coordinate 441,092 downwards.
AGCCAATCTTTAACATTTAAGTAGTACGTTTCGAGTAAATTAGGCAAAATAATGTCCTTCTTTTATATCAATTAATTTTTCGTTCTTAAAAAAAAATCTTTTTTATGTCATGAAGGGATTTAACCCTCGCATAAAGGAGATGTAATCCTATGAAAAAAATATTTTATGTCGCTACGCTTTTTAGCTGTAGTATTAATCCATTATCGCTTCACGCTTTCCAATCAGCCGTGACTTCTCCCAACTTGCCTGCATCTACGAAAGACGCAAGCACGGGTACAACCTCTTATGGTTCAACGGCTTCAACAGAGGTGAAAAAAGGTGGAGCACAAGGAGCGATTCAACCATCCAATTCTACTTCAACCAATGGCAAGTCGACTGAGATTAAAAAAGATAACTCGCAAGGAACTAACAATCAAGCTGATAATGGCAATAAAGATCAAATGCCTGAATGGATGCTCGAATCCGCTCAAGTGTCTAAAGAGTATGTGAATGCTCTAGATAATGGACAATATGTTCAAAGTTGGACAAAAGGAGATCAGCTTTTCCAGCATACGATTACACAAGATGAGTGGGTACAAGCATTGAATGCGAGCAGAAAAGAATTAGGAAAGGCCAAGTCTCGTACACTTAAAATCCAGCGGCCCGCTTGGAATCCAAAAGGTCTTCCACCAGGACCTTATATGGTTGTTGAATTTGAAACAACTTTTGCCAATGGAGCGGAGGCGGGAGAGCTCCTCACACTGCGCCGCGGTACAGATGGCAAATGGCGCGTTCTCACTTATCAAGTTCATTGATTACAAGTTCCATCTTTCGCATCCTTCCTTGAGGTTTAATCCTCAAGGAAGCTAAAAAAGGCATTCTATTCACAAAATCCTTGCTTTCAAGCTCTCTCTTCCGATAAAACTTTATACCCAAGTGAATTCCAATCGGTGAGTTCGCTTTTAGAGTGTTATCTCTGCATTGTTAAACATTTGTTTAGCAATTAGACACATTCTTAGAAATGACTCTAATTCAATGTCTTTAATTTGAGAGGAATAATGGAAGAGAAAAAGACTTCGCTTTTTATTCATATGATTGCTAAAGAACTCGCTCTTTCTGCTAACAGCGTTCAAGCAGTCATTCAATTGCTTGAAGGAGGAAATACAATTCCTTTTATTGCTCGGTATCGAAAAGAAGCAACCGGTAATTTAGATGAAGTTCAAATTAAAAATATTCAAGAACGCTATACCTATTTGAAGGAATTAGAGGAGCGCCGTCAAACCATTTTAACTTCCATTGAAAATCAAGGTAAATTGACAGATGAATTAAGAGAACAAATTCTCGCCTGCCAAGTAAAAACAACTTTAGAAGATCTTTATTTACCCTATAAGCCCAAACGTCGTACGCGAGCTATGATTGCGCGCGAAAAAGGATTGGAGCCGCTAGCAGATTTCATTTGTCAACAGCTTTTGAAGCCTACGCCTGAAGTAGCAGCGCAAAGTTATGTTGATCTGGAGAAAGGAATTGACGATGTTCAAGTAGCTTTAGCAGGAGCTCGAGATATTATTGCTGAAAGAACGGCAGAAAATGCCGCGGTGCGTGCAGCAGTTAGAGAAGCTTTTGCTTCTGAGGGTGTGGTGGTGTCAAAAGTGCGTCCAGAGAAAGCTGCAGAGCGAACCAAGTTTGAGCAATATTATGATTTTAAAGAATCTGTCAAAACGATTCCTTCTCATCGTTATTTAGCTATTCGAAGAGGAGAGAAAGAAGAAATTTTAGATTTCTCTATTCATGTTGAGGCAGATTCCACCCTTCGCTATATTGAGAATATGTTGCTTTTAAACCCAATTTCTCCTTCCAGCGAACATTTAAAGCAAGCAATTGAAGATGGTTTTCACCGCTTGCTTTGTCCGAGCGTAGAAACAGATGTACGACTGGATTTAAAATTAGCTTCAGATAAAGCCGCTGTTGCAATTTTTGCTGATAATCTCAGACATTTACTTTTGGCCTCCCCATTGGGAGGACGTCCTGTCTTGGGAATAGATCCAGGTGTGAGAACAGGCTGTAAGTGTGCCGTTATTGATGCGACAGGTAAATACCTTGAATCAACAACGATTTATCTGGCTCAAGGAGAGCAAGCGGTGAAGCAAGCAAAAGAGAGTTTAAAACGTTTACTTGAAACTTATCATCCTTATGCCATTGCGATTGGAAACGGAACAGCAGGAAGAGAAACAGAAACATTTGTACGTCAATTTATCAAAGAAATTTCTTGGACAAGCGCGTTAGTTGTTCCTGTTAATGAAGCTGGTGCCAGTGTGTATAGTGCCTCAGACGTTGCTCGAGAAGAATTTCCAGATTTAGATGTCACCATTCGCGGGGCCATCTCTATTGCGCGCCGTTTGCAGGATCCTCTTGCAGAACTTGTGAAAATAGATCCTAAGTCGATCGGTGTTGGACAATACCAACATGATGTTCATCAACCTCTTTTACAAGATGAATTACAGCATGTTGTCGAAAGTTGTGTAAACAAAGTAGGTGTTGATTTAAATACAGCAAGCGCTTCTCTGTTATCTTATGTTTCAGGTATAGGACCTTCGCTCGCTAAAAAAATTGTGAAACATCGAGAAGTTTCTGGAGCTTTTCGTAGCCGCAAGCATCTTCGCGATGTGTCCGGATTTGGAGCGAAAACTTTTGAACAAGCGGCCGGCTTTTTGCGTATTCGTAATGGAGAGAATCCTTTAGATGCTTCAGCTGTGCACCCTGAACGCTATGACCTTGTGCAACAAATGGCCGACGATATGAAAGTATCTGTTGCAGACCTTGTGTCCAATCCTAAATTAACGGATCATATTGATTTAAAACGGTATGCACAGATGGCAGGCGAATTGACTTTAGCTGATATTATTCAGGAGCTTAGAAAGCCTGGACGAGATCCTCGTGCAACTTTTGAACCACCGTCTTTCCGCGATGATATTTTATCCATTGAAGACTTAAAACCAGGTTTACGCTTAGAGGGAATTGTCACCAACGTGACAGCTTTTGGCGCTTTTGTTGATGTTGGGGTCCATCAAGATGGATTAATTCATTTATCTGAACTTTCGGATAAATATATCAAACATCCAAGTGAAGTCGTAAAGACAGGAGATAAAATTCAAGTAGAAGTCTTACAAGTCGATACTCAAAGACGACGCATTTCTCTTACGGCTCGCGTAGGACAAAAAAGAGATAACTTACAACCTTCAATGCCAAATAAACAAGAATCTTTCAAAATGAAGGCGAAGCCCACGAAGTCGAACTTTTATTCTAATCCTTTTTCTTCTCTTTAAAAATTAATATGCAGAGTTGGCTAGCTCGGTCACTCTGCTTATTTTTATTCCCAAAACCAATATTATCAGACGTGAGAGAGGTTCTTTCTCTTAATCAATAATTTAAAATTTTTTTATCTAGCTTTATTAAATTTGTTTTATCTTAAATATTTAAAATATAATTTACATCTTTTAAAAAGTGAATGGAGACTTCCGATTTCTATTATCAGACGTTAATGTGGCGTCTTTTTGGCATATAGAAGATTGGAAAGTCGGAACGCAACTGAAATTAATAGAATTGTTTTTTTTATTTAATTTATTTAAGGTTTTTATGAATTTTAATACTGAGTTTAATAGTGATTTTTTTTTCAATTCCTTTTATCCATCTGAAGAGCAAAATAAGGAAGATAGTAGGCTAGAAGAAGCATCATCTCATGAATGGGGATGGAATCCTCCTACAACAGGGGATACACAAGACAGTCATTCGTTGCAAGAAGGGAATACAATAGGATTACTTTCTTCTTTTTTTCCAAATGATCATATTGAATGGAGTCCTGGACTTGTAGGAAGTTCTGTCTCTCTACAAAAAAAGAGAGAAATCACCCAGATTTCAGACGCACCTGAAAAAACAGAATTAAAATCTCACACTGAACCTACTCATTCTAGACGTCGAGTAAAAGCTCCTCGTCATTCGCAATCAAAAATCAACAAACAACAAGAGCAAAATAGCACTGTTCAAGTAATTCAAGAATTAGTGAATGGCAAGATGAAAATAAAAGGTGTGGATGTTGACCCTGAAAAGGTAACAGTAAGAGATTTAAAAAAAGCTTTAGGCGAACAATTAAATTTATCTGAAAAAGAATATTTAAGAATCATTTGTAATTCAAAACCATTAGAGGACGATGATAAAAAATTGTCATCATTCAATATCAATGAAGATTCTAAAATGCACGTGGTGATTTTGGGGAAAAGATAACCCTCGAAAATATTTTATTAAAAACACTGTTATCAGACGTTGATTGCTTACAGGGTAAAGAAGTCCTTTTTTATCCTGTAAACTTCTATCAAGGAAGGTGTATTATCAGACGTTAATCTGTGGATTTTTCTTCACATAAGATAAAAACACCTACAAAATGAGTCTATAAATAGTCTTGAATGAGAATTCTTCCTTGAATGGCCAAATTTCAAACTGATCAATGAATGCTTTTGATGAGAAACAAAACCCCTCTAATTCTAAAGGGGGAGTTACCTGTCATTTAACGTCCGATTCTAAAAAATTGAAACGGGGGAGCTTGTTCCCACAAAACTCTAGCTTCATCATAAGCTACATAGCGAGGCTCTTGCTCTGTTCCTAAGTTATACAGTTGTCTAAAACGAATTTCTTTAGCCAGTAACCGTTCTTCTTTTTCTCCTCTGGGTCTATAAGGGGGAAGTTCGAAATTTGGAATATTTAAAAAAGCTTTAATTGCTTCAACTGTTGCTTCTTCCCATAAATTTTCATATTTAATGGCCAAAATTTGAGCTTGATTGACATTAACGGGAGTGACACCTGTATAAAGCCATACTTTCAAATGTTCAGCAATCCCCAAAGCATCATAAGTCAACAAATTTTGTTCCTCTGTTTGATGTTCAGCTCCTCCCAAGCGTTTAGCCCATTCGCGATCAGCTGTTTCAACATGAACAAAATGGTTTCTCGCAAATTTTCTGTAGCGTAAAGACATATGCAGAGCTGACTCAGAAGCTTTATCAGGATTAGAAAAAATAAAAAGAATTTTGCCTTTAAATTTGGGGCTGGGCGGCAAAAGATGAGTTTTTAACACTTTATAATTAGAAGCATGCTTTTGAATGGCAGATGTTAACATTGTACTTCCCGAACGTCCAGTACTTGCAATAATTACAACGTGCTCGTCATTATTGTAACGTTTAAGAGTTGCTCTGTTAGCAATAAAGTCGGCTTCGCCGTAAAGAGGAAAAAAACTCCAAGTCAAAAGAAAAATAATCAACCATTTGTGTAATTTCATAGCGCCTCTATTTAATGAGAAATTTGCGAAAAATCAGATTTCGTGAAGAGTCATATCACTTCTTGCTGATTTTTAAAAGACTTAAATAGAACGCTCAAATAGTAGTGAAGCACAAATTATTTTTGATCAGCTCTAATTTTAGATCTATGGGTAAGGATTGTGATATTGATGAAATAGAAAAAGATCTGTTACATTTATTTATTTTATTGTTTTTTAATTTTAAACTTTATGCAAAGTTTTATTTTTGTTTACCCTTATTTTATGTTGATATTTTATTCATATGAGATATGATAAGGATGATTTATTGGAATTGCAAAATTCTAGTATGCTTTTTCGAATCTCTGAGTTTCTAAGCGTTTGCTTTAAAATGAGATCTTAGCTTTTTTATTTAAATAAGAGTGATACTGTATTCATAAGGAATATCCATGCAACATATCCTTCATAAGGCTTTTTGTACTTTTTTCTCATTTAATGTCATATTTAATTGCTTGTCGGCAACTTCTTTTGAAGAGCAGAAAAAAACGCTGATGGTTAAAGATTTGGAAGTTATAAAACATCATTTTGAGATCGGATATGCACCTGCTGCATGGAAGAAAGAATACGCAGGCTGGGACATAGAAGAAGCTTTTGAATATTTTAAGAATCAAATTTTGAATACAAAAGCAATCACAACAAAGCAATTTCAAGTGATTGTAAAAAATTTTATCAACACGATGAAAGATTATCATGTTGATGTCATCTTTTTTTCCACCGAAGCCTCTTCATTACCATTTTCTATTAAAGGTGCCGAGGGAAGATATTTTATTACTTGGGTAGATCCTTTACGCTTACCTCCCTCTCACTATCCTATTCGCGTCGGAGATGAATTGCTTGAGTTCGATGAACGTCCTATTAATGATATTATTGAAGAACTTAAAGAGACAAGTGGAAGATTAGCAACCTCAACGACAGAGCAAACATTAGCTGAAATGAAATTAACTTTGCGTTCTGGAATGGCAGGCGATGTTGTCCCGAAAGGATCTGTGATGATTAAAACTCGTTCACCGTCAGCAGGCAAAGTTTCCTCTTATCAATTGTGCTGGTCTTACACACCCGAATATGTTCAAAATCCGTTAGATTTTCTTCCTTTTGCTGAACAAGTCTCGTTTTTTAATCTGCCTTTTAGAGAAGAGAAAAAAGATCAATTCTCAACATTGATAATGGCAAATCCCTTGCATCAAGCTTATGCAAAAAAGTATGCTGAACGAGAGGGAATATTAGGATCTCGTAAAAGCTTTATTCCAGCGCTCGGAGAAGTGCTCTGGATAAAAGCAGATGAAGCTAATCATGACTTAAAGATGTTTTTGAGTTCAAAAATTGATTGGTATGCTTATATTTATCGTCATCCTCATGGACAAGCGATTGGATATCTTCGCATTCCGCACTATGTAGGCTCCTCGATTAGTGGTGAAGATTTTGGTCAACTGTTAGAATTTATGGAAAAAAACACGGATGCACTTGTCATTGATCAAGTGCACAATTTTGGAGGATTTGTTCATTTTCAATATGAACTTGCTTCTATGCTAGCTATTGAACCTTTTAAAACACCTTACCATCGTATCAAAATTACGCAGAAAGACGCTTTAGGAGCTTACAAAGCGCTTGAATACATTAAATTACTAGAAATCATTTTGGAAAACCAAGAACCTTCAGAAGCTCCTCATCATGGTGACAATCAAGAAGAGCAAAAGAACGACGAAAAAGATGAAGATAGTCTCTTTAATTATCAAGAGCTGATGTTCTTGAAAACTTATTATGAGTTTATTTTAGATGAGTGGAATAAAGGACATTCTTTAACAGATCCAACTCCAATCTTAGGGGTTGATAGAATTAACCCGCATCCTAAATATGGATATACTAAGCCTATTTTAATCTTAATTGATGAAATGGATTTTTCTGGTGGTGACTTTATGCCAGCAATTTTGCAAGATAATAAACGTGCTTTACTATTTGGCAGTCGTACAGCGGGTGCTGGAGGTTATGTTTCCTCCTTTGAGTTTCCGAACTCGCATGGAATTGCTTTATGTAGTTATACTGCTTCTATTGCAGAAAGAACAAATTTGAAAAAAATAGAAAATTTAGGTGTTACGCCTGATATTGAATATCAAATCACTGCAGAAGATTTACAAAATGGCTACCAAGGATATATCCAAGCTGTGAATAAAACTATGGAATCTTTTTTGATGAACAGACAGAAACAGAGTAAATTAAATTAATCGCTTAGGACACTTTTAACAATTGAGGAAGTAAAATAGGGTAATTGCATGGAGCTTTTTTTATTTAAAGATCTTCTGATCATTTTAGCATTCTCAATTGTGGTGTTGTTGATAGGATATCGTTTACGCATTCCCCCTGTCGTCGGTTTTATTTTAACAGGAGTCTTGGCTGGTCCACATGGTTTAGGACTTGTTGGAGGAATTGAGGAAGTAGAGCAGCTTGCAGAGCTGGGAATCATTTTATTACTTTTTGGCATCGGCATGGAGTTTTCTTTGAAAAAACTCGTGCAAATTAAGCGTCTTTTCTTGCTGGGTGGTTCTCTACAAGTCGGTTTGACAATTTTAATGAGTCTTTTAATTGCTAAAGGGCTGGGACGTCCATGGAATGAAGCAATTTTTTTAGGCTGCTTGCTTTCGATGAGTAGTACAGCAATTGTCCTAGGAATTCTCGATCAAAAAGGAGAATCCAGTAGTCCACATGGACGCTTATCAATAGCAATTCTCATCTTTCAAGACATGGTTGCTATTCCAATGCTTTTGTTAACTCCTTTACTAGGGGAAGGACAAAGCGAACAGGGAATGAATTTATCTGTTTTATGGCCAATCATCAAAGGCCTACTTATTTTAATCATTGTTTTCTTTAGTGCCCAACGCCTTGTACCACGCCTTCTTTTACTTGTTGCGCGAACACGCAATAAAGAATTGTTCTTGCTCAGTGTATTAACGTTATGCTTTGGAGTTGCTCTCTTCACCTATAGCTTAGGCCTTTCATTGACAATTGGAGCCTTTTTAGCAGGTTTAATTATTTCGGAGTCTGAATATAGCAATGAAGCGATTAGTCATATTTTTCCTTTCCAAGCTCTCTTTATTAGCTTTTTCTTTGTTTCGGTCGGAATGTTGCTCAACGTCGACTTTGTATTACATCAACCATGGACAGTTTTAGTTTTGGCGATAGGAGTACTGCTGCTCAAAACTTTAACAGGAGGACTGACAACCATTCTTTTAGGACTTCCTATTCGGACTGCTGTATTAGTGGGAATTGCTTTAAGTCAAGTTGGAGAATTTTCATTTGTGCTGGCTAAAACAGGGGTTCTAAATGGATTGGGGTCTGATTATTATTACCAACTTTTCTTGGCGACAGCTCTTTTAACACTGATTATTAGCCCTATTTTGATTAATCTTTCTCCTCAAATTGCTTCATGGATTTCTTTTCTTCCGTTGCCTGAAAAGTTGCGCTCCGGCTTGCGCGGCCAAATGGCTGAAGAGAAACAGCTCTTGCAAAATCATGTCATTATTATAGGTTTTGGAATTAGCGGACGTAATTTAGCTCGTTCTTGTAAACTAGCGGGAATTCCTTATACTATTTTAGAAATGAATCCTGATACCGTAAAAGAACAGAAAAAATTAGGGGAGCCCATTCACTTTGGTGATGCTGCCCATTTGTCTGTTCTAGAGCATCTTCATATTCATGATGCAAAAGCTATTGCAGTGCTTGTCAATGATCCTATTGCCTCTCGGCAGATTGTGAAAATTGCAAGAGAGGTTAATCCTTCCTTATATATTATCGTGCGTGCACGCTACGTTCAGGAAATATCCCTTATCAATAAACTAGGAGCGGACGAAGTGATTCCGGATGAATTCGGAACATCTGTTGAAATTTTTTCTCGTGTCTTGCGGCAATATCATGTTCCTGATGAAGAAATTAACGCATTTGTAACTGAAATTAGAGCTGATGGATATGAAATGTTGCGCAATCAAAATCCAACAGCAACAAAATTATCAGAAATTAAGCTAAATCTTTCTAATGTTGAAATTGGCTCTTTCCGTTTACATCCCAATTCACCTTTAGTAGGAAAAATATTGTCAGAATCGCAATTACGCAAAATGTATGGAATGACAGTATTATTGATCAGAAGGGGAGCTAATGTTCTTTCTAATCCTACTCCTGACACTCAATTATTAGCAGATGATGTTTTAGTTGTCGTAGGAGAAAAGGTTCCTCTTAAACAAGCGACTGATCTCTTTGGTCATCTAGAAAGAGCCACCATAGTCAACTAATCATGATTTAACGTAGACTCTTTATAGTCTATGTTAAAACTTAAATAAAAATCTTATAAATCACAATTTCCGTTTCATTGTCTTGAGACACAAGTATGCCTAAATTTCCCAAACCGCTTCCTTTACCAACTCAAATCCATGCTTCTCGAAGCAAACGCAATAAGCAAGTCATTGCTGCAGCGAAACTAGGAATTTCCTTTCGTATTTTTGTCATCTTATTCGAGTTTGTTGGAGTCATCTTAATCAATAGCTCAGCTTTGTTTTTAGATGCGGTTTCGAGTTTAACAGATGTGATTTCTAGCTTATTTCTTGTTTTTTGCATGAAATTGGCGCAGAGACCGCCAGATAAAGATCATCCTTTCGGACATGGTCGTTATGAGCCTTTAGGTGGTTTGCTATTGGGAATTTTACTCATGGTGCTGGGTGGAGTAATGATGGTTCAGCAAGTCTTGGGATTATTTCAAGAAGAAATTCATCGTCATATCCATCCTTGGGCTTGGCTTTTTCCTGCTATCGCAATGGCTGTATTAGAAATAGCTTATCGATACATGAGCTATATTGCTAAGCAAGAGCATAGTCCAGCTTTAGCCGCAGATGCAGTGCATTATCGCATTGATAGCTTAACAAGCTTATTTGCGACTTTTGCCTTAATTATTGCTTCTGTTTGGCCTGAGTTGGGCACTACCTTTGATCATGCAGGGGCAATAATTATCGCTCTTTTTATGATAGGTATAGGAATCTTTGCTTCTCGTGAAAATTTTCATCAATTGATGGATAAAATTCCCAATGTTGAATTTTTTGACCGAGTCAAACGGGCAGCTTTAAAAACCTCCGGAGTAGAGGGAACTGAGAAAATTCGCATTCAACAATATGGTCCTGATGCTCATGTTGATATTGACATTGAAGTTGATCCTTCTTTAACAGTGGCAAAGGCGCATAAAATCAGCCAGCAGGTGAGACTTGAAATTCAAAAAGCGTGGCCTTCTGTACGCGATGTGACTGTACACATCGAGCCTTATTATGCTAATGATCATTAGCATTTCATGGATAAGCATTAACGAGATGTTAGCCTTAACTGTTGATTAGGTTGAAATCGTAAACTAAGCTAATAAGTGTAGGCAGACAGGAAAAATATTCCTTTGCCTAACGAAAAAAGTTTTTAGAGAAGATTTCAACGATGAGTTGAAAAATAAGGTGCCCGGACATTAGGATAGAGTGTTCTCTAATTTGACATGATTGATAACCTAAGGAATAAAAATTAGTAAAAATAAAATTTAAAACTATAATAAAATGGTTGCTTTATATATTCAATATAGTTTACGATCTTTTTTTTAATTAAAATTAATTACTACTATTAAACAATAAAAATCAAAATGACTATTTATTTTTCCTCTTTTTATTCATCTATTCAATTACCTATTTTAAAAAACAACAGTTTAATAGCCCAACAAAGAAAAATTACTCTTATAGCTTCTGCAGCTTTTGCTTTTTTAACCGCTTGTTACATGCTAAAATGGTACTACTTAAATTTATATTCCAAGTTGCACCCTGTTCAATCTTCCATTACACAAATTGTTCCAAAAAATATATTACAGTCAAACAATCTCGCTCTTCTTCTTACTTATCTTGCACAACACGGCAAACAAGTCAAAGAGCTAGACCTCACAGACTTTTCAAAGCTTCATGATCAAGATTTCAAAATAATATGTGAACAATGTCCAAACCTACAGAAATTAGAGATCAAATCGAAAGTCTTTACCGGCGAAGATTTAAAAACTAGAATGCCGGATGATTTACACTTGGCAAATTGCAATCTTACCGATCAAGGGCTTCAATATCTGCAAGGATTGACCGCTTTGCAATCTTTAAACTTATCGGCATGCTCTAAGATTACTAATCAGGGGCTTAAATATTTGCAAGGATTGACCGCTTTGCAATCTTTAAACTTAAGTTGGTGTGATCAGATTACCGATCAAGGGCTTCAATATCTGCAAGGAGTAGTCTTTTTAAAGTCTTTAAGTTTAATGGGATGCGTTCTAATCACCGACCAGGGGCTTGATTATCTAAAAAATTTGACCAATTTGCAATCTTTGGACTTAAGTTTCTGCAAGCAGATTACTGACCAAGGGCTTCAATATCTGCAACGATTGACCGCTTTGCAATTTTTAAACTTAAGTTATTGTAAGCAGATTAGTGACCAAGGGCTTCAATCTCTGCAAAGATTGGCCGCTTTGCAATCTTTAGACTTAAGTTGGTGTGATAATAAGATTACCGATCAAGGGCTTAAATATTTGCAACGATTGACCGCTTTGCAATCTTTAAACTTGAGTTGTTGTGGTCAGATTACCGATCCAGGGCTTAAATATTTGCAAGGATTGACCGCTTTGCAATCTTTAAACTTAAAGTTTTGTAATCAGATTACTGACCAAGGGCTTCAATATCTGCAACGATTGACCGCTTTGCAATTGTTAGTCTTAGATTCTTGTCATCAGATTACTGACCAAGGGCTTCAATATCTGCAAGGATTGACTGCTTTGCAATTTTTAAACTTAAGTTGTTGTAAGCAGATTAGTGACCAAGGGCTTCAATATCTGCAAGGATTGGCCGCTTTGCAATCTTTAGACTTAAGTTTCTGCAAGCAGATTACTGACCAAGGGCTTCAATATTTGCAAGGATTGACCGCTTTGCAATCTTTAGACTTAAGTTGGTGTGATAATAAGATTACCGATCAAGGGCTTCAATATCTGCAAGGATTGACTGTTTTGCAATCTTTAAAATTAAGGTTCTGCAAGCAGATTACTGACCAAGGGCTTCAATATTTGCAAGGATTGACCGCTTTGCAATCTTTAGATTTAGGGTGTTGTGATCAGATTACCGATCAAGGGCTTCAATACCTGCGAGGATTGACTGTTTTGCAATCTTTAAAATTAATTTGTTGTGGTCAGATTACCGATCAAGGGCTTAAATATTTGCAAGGATTGACTGCTTTGCAATTTTTAGACTTAGAGTCTTGTGATCAAATTACCGATCAAGGGCTTAAATATTTGCAAGGATTGACTGCTTTGCAATCTTTAGACTTAGAGTCTTGTGATCAAATTACCGATCAAGGGCTTCAATACGTGCAAGCTTTGATCAATTTGCGGTTTATAAGCTTAAAGGGATGTTCTCTAATTACCGATCAAGGGCTTCAATACCTACAAACTTTGATTTATTTGCGTCTTTTAAACTTAGCAAGATGCACCCAATTTGACTTTTTTAAAATCGAGCAATTGAAAAATCAGATACCTCAGTGGTTTATTCTCAGATAATACTAAAAAAGCTTGAAATAAGAGTAAATAACAACCTTCCTAGATAGAAGGTATTATTGGTATTACCACGAATGATAATAGTTTGATGTTAGCGCTGTCTCTTAGAAGACAAAGAGAAAAAAGCTGTCTAACAATTAGAGAAGCAGCTGAACGCTTAGGTTCTAAATCTCCAAATGCATATGCTCAATATGAGAAAGGACGAATTAAAATCTCTCTAGATAAATATGAAAGCTTGCTTCAAGCTGCCAATCCTTGTCAGACTAGTCGTTTAAGAATTGTTTAATAATTAAATTATGTAATATGTAGAAAGTTTCATCTATTTTTCTATCATGTCTAAAAAGTTTAATCCATGAATCTATCCCGATAATGCATTTTTTTAAGAAACAGATTATCCTCCCTTATTTTCATGAAAATGAGGGAAAGAAATGAAAGGTAATCGATTTGAAGGATTGAGTGATAATCAATAGCAACTATTAGAGATATTTTTTCCTAACGAGCCAGAGAAGAGGGGAAAAGGTAAGCCTCATACACCCTGGAAGAGAAGTGTGCAATAACCTTCTATGGATTTTGATTAATGGGGCTAGATGGTGCGGTTTGCCAAAAGGAGATCAATGGGCCTCAAGATCAGCAACTCATAGATGGCTAGGGATTTGGCAAGCAAACGGGACATTAAAAAAGGTATTAATGGCTGTTAGAAAGCAAGCAGAGCTTGAGGGTTACTCAATTTTGAAAGATTGGCTGCAGATGGTTTTTTTTCAGCAGGCAAAGGAGGAGGCCAACTAATTGATTATGGCTATAAGGGCAAAGGTGTTACAACTCACTTATTGACAGACGGCAATGGCAATCCTATTAATTTTGAAGTGACTTCGGCTAAAGGAGATGAAAGGCAACAGGTGGACAGTCTCCTAGATGGGATAGAAGAATTTACCAAGCGGCAATATACGTTACAACAGTCTCCTAGATGGGATAGAAGAATTTACCAAGCGGCAATATACGTTACAAGGATTGATTCTTATTGTTGAGGCAGATAAAGGATATGATGCAGAAGAGTTGAGAGATAAATTGCTTAAAAAAGGATTTTTCCTTTTATTCCTTATAGAAGGATAGGCGCTGCGAAAAAAGCTAAGAAAATCGTTTGTAATTTAGCTAAATTCAGATGGAAAGTAGAGAGGCTGCAAAGAAAATTTAGGCGACTTGTTGCCCGCTGGGAAAGACGTCTTTGCTATTGGAAAGGATTTTTAACCTTTAGCCTTATTTTCTTTTGGATAAATAAGCTAAAAACATTATCGGGATAGGTTCATAGGATGGAGCAGCAAAAGAGAAGATATTCATCAAAAATAAATGAAAATTTAAAAAACAGAATGAACAGACTGAGTTGCGATGTGTATCCTGTTATTTTTTAATTGATAAGATCATAATTAGATTAACTCGTAGAGGATCTTGAACCCCATTCCTAAAGAAGGGGTTCAAGATGAAAGATCATTAGCTGCTGCTAACTACTTCAGTAGCCATTCTGCGGCAAATGCGCTTTAATTCATTGAAATAGACGGAATTAGAAGGAATGATTCCTGTTTGAGCTTTGTGCTTCGTTCCGCGATCAATATGTTTAGTTTCTAATTCTTCAATGATATGTAAACATTCTTGTGGCGTAATGTCTCCACTAATAACGTTTTTCGCTAAACGCTTTTGCAAGTCAAATAGATCTGTCTTGCTGATTTGGCTGTCTTGGTTCAAATTAAAATTAAGAGATAGTTGCTCTTTACCAATTTGAATATCAACAACGCCTGCTGTCCAAGATTGTGTTTCTTTTCTGATAAAACGGTTAAACCAGCCAGTTGAACGATCTTGGAATTTAACAGTGACTCTTCCTGCTAAACCAGATTTTACGTAATTAACAGCTCCATTGATTAAGGTATCAACTTTGTTGAAAATTGCTCCACGTCTATGAACCGCCTCTGCACCAAAGTATCCACCGGCAGCAGCTGTCAATGGTCCACCCATTCCATAGCCCATAACGGCACCTGGAACAGCACCAAAAATCACGCTAAAGGTTCCAAATTGTTCATTATTCGCTTCTTTTGCTTTTTTCAAGTCATCAGATAACTCATCGAGCAAAGCTTTGACATCCGCATGCCTATCTTGAATGTCTTTGAGTTCGTCTTGTGTATCTTTAACTTTGCCTTCATATTCTCGCTTGAATTTCGCTTGTGTTTCAATCAATTCAAATTGTTTTTCTGCAAGTGTCATCGCTCGAACAGCTTCGCCATAGGCATCTTGTTCTTTTTCAAGCGCTAGATCTAGTGAAGTTAAACCTTTTCGGAGATATTCATTGCCTTCTTTTAAAACGGTTTGAGCCGCGAGACATTGCTGGTGAATTCTTTGGGCAATTTTAACAAACTTCTCAACTTTTTCTTTATTGCTGATTTCCGCTTTTTGAGCTAAATCAAACAATTCATTGAGTTCTTTCAATGCTTTGACAAAAAGCTTGCTTGCTTGTTTGAATCTTGATTGAGCAAGATTAAAATTTGCTTGAGCTTCATTGAATTGGTCATGAGCGTCATCGTATAAAGCAATCGCACTACCTTTAATCTCTTCAATTTCTTTATGGCCATGAGATGCGAGATGCTTAATCTTCTGCATACGATCATTCATTTTTTTGACATTCTTGCCAATTGACTCTAAATTAGAGTTCACAACTTTGAAAGATTCTGTATTTGCTTCTTCAAGCGTTTCAATCATGTCAACGCCAGCATTTGCATCATCAAGTAAACGAGCGACATCATTTTGCTGATTCAATTTACTCCAGATGTTTGCTGCTTCTTTTAAGCCCACTAATGTCATTGCGCCACCTGAAACAAGGCTGCCTGACGTGATATAACTGATACCTGTTGCAATGGTAACGCCTGCAGTCATCATGCGAGTTCCATGGTTACACGAAACTTCCGCAAGATTCTTTAAAATAAGGGCAGCTCCAACTAATTGTTTCATTCTTTCGCAAAATCGACTGCCGATTTGCTCCGAATGCTGAGGAACTGCTTGCAGTTCATGAACGGATTGAGATAAATTAGAAACATTATACATATTTTTTTACTTCTTTATTAAGAGTGTTGTAAATAATTATTTTTTAGTAATTATAATAGATTATAAAAATAAAGACAATATTAAAAACGATTTAAAATTAGATTTAAATTAGAGAGAAAAACAACTTATTTTTTTAAGAAGCTATTTACCTATTCAATTTGTCGTTGGTTTGCTATAGTTTTTAGCAAACCTACCCTTCTTAACGATTCAATATTAACGCAACTTTTTATGACGACGAAACAAACATACGATCAGCTATGCCAGGTCATTTGGCATCATAACCGTCTATATTATATTGACCATGCCCCCGAAATTTCAGATGAGGAGTATGATTTATTATTTAAGCGGTTAGAACAGTTAGAAAGAGAACATCCCGAATGGATTTCTCCCTCATCTCCGACACAGAGAATAGGGGAAAGCTTAACAAAAGGATTTAAGACTGTTACTCATCGCGTTCCCATGTTATCTTTAGCCAATACCTATTCTAAGGAAGAAATTGAAGATTTTATTCGACGTATTGAAAAGCTTGTAGGAAATAAGCCCTTTGCTTTCTCAGCAGAATTAAAAATGGATGGGATTGCAATTTCTGCAACTTTCGAAAAAGGGGCATTTGTCCAGGGTGTGACGCGTGGAGATGGCCAAAGCGGCGATGATGTTACCTCGAATATGCGCACCATTCATAATCTTCCTTTGCAGCTATATGGCAAAAATGTTCCTGACTTTATGGAATTAAGAGGTGAGGTTTTCATGCCTAAGGCTGTTTTTCAGAAGCTGAATGAACAAAAGTTGCAAGATGGAGAACAGTTATGGGCTAATCCTCGCAATGCCGCGGCAGGTTCACTTAAGCTGCTCGATCCTCAAGAAGTCGCAGAGCGTTCTTTATCCGTTGTCTTTTATGCCGTTGTAGAAGAATCGACCAAAACTTTCACCAAGCAATCTCAAACAATTCCTTTTTTGCGCTCACTGGGTTTGCCAACGCTAGACCATTGGACCTTTTGTGAATCTTTAGATGACATTTGGCAATTTGCCGAAAAAATTCGCTCTTTACGCTCCTCTTTGCCTTATGATATTGATGGAATTGTCATTAAACTTGATGATTTAAAAGAGCAAAAACGCTTAGGCATGACGGGAAAAAATCCAAGATGGGCTATTGCTTATAAATTTGCTGCCGAGCAGGCGATTACGCGTATTCAAGGCATTACTGTTCAAATTGGGCGCACGGGAGTCTTAACTCCAGTAGCTGAGTTACATCCAGTCTTTTTAGCTGGTAGTACAATTGCCCGAGCCACTCTGCATAATGAAGAAGAGGTGCATCGTAAAGATATTCGAATAGGGGACTTAGTGACAATTGAGAAGGGAGGAGATGTCATTCCCAAAGTTGTGAGTGTTGATCTCTCTCAGCGTCCCTCTCATACGCATCGCTGGCATATGCCTGAGACTTGTCCTGCTTGTGGATCGACTGTTGTACGTGTTGCGGGAGAGGTTGCAGTTCGTTGTCCAAATGAAGAGGGGTGTCCTGAGCAACAAATTAGGCGCCTCATGTACTTTGCTGGGAGGGATGCAATGGATATTAACCATATGGGCGAAAAGGTGATTATCCAGCTGGTTGAAAAAGGATTTGTTAAACTTCCTTCAGATATTTATACATTGACAGAGAAAGAGGTAGCGCAGTTAACTGGATTTAAGGCTAAATCTGTCCATAATCTCTTAGCTAGCATTGAAAAATCCAAAGAAGTCAACCTAGAGCGTTTTATAATGGCGTTGGGAATTAAATATGTTGGGACAGGGACGGCAGAACTTTTAGCAGCTAAAGCTGGATCTATTGAACGGTTAAGTCAGATGACGGAAGACGAGTTGCAGCAAATTGAGGGAATTGGAGAAAAAGTTGCTCATGCTGTTGTGCATTATTTCTTACAATCAGCCCATCAAAGAGAAATCAATCGTTTATTGGCATTAGGAGTAAAGCCTCAATCAAAAGAAGTTCAACAGTTTACTGACCATCCTTTTCAATCGAAAACTTTTGTTTTAACAGGCAGCTTAGAGCATTATACACGGTCAGCAGCTGCCAGCTTAATTAAAGAACGGGGAGGAAAAGTGACAGATTCGGTCAGTAAGAAAACAAATTATATTGTTGCCGGAGCTGATCCAGGTTCAAAATTAGATAAAGGAAAACAACTCGGGATTACGATTTTGAATGAAGATGAATTTACAGCCTTATTATGAAGGTTTGTTGCGATAAAATTAAACAGCGTGATACATCAATATTCAGGTTAATATTTATTTTTAAACTTAAGGTGAAAATATGTTGAAAAAATCTATTTTCTCATCTCGCTTTGCGAAGCTTTGTATTTCTCAATTTTTTGCTTCTGGTCTTTTGATTGCGGCAGTGACAAGTTGTGCTTGTACAGATAATCGCTCAGCAGACTCAGGAAAAAAGAATAAGTACAGCGATCAGGAAATTGCTGCAGCCTTTGATGCGCTTGCTTCCTCAAGAAGAGCTCCTGTTATAGAAGCTGCCGCGCAAATTAAATCTTTTAAAGGAGATCAAATTAACGGAAGAGTTGTCTTTACGAAGGTTTCAGATGGCATTAAAATTGTTGCAGATATTGACGGCTTAACGCCTGGCAAGCATGGATTCCACATTCACGAATTTGGCGATTGCACCAGTCCAGAAACCGTGGGCGCGCATTTTAATCCTACGAGTCACAAGCATGGCGGTCCCGATAGCCAAGAGCGACATGTCGGGGATTTAGGCAACTTAGTTGCCGATGAAACAGGACATGCTCACTACGAAAGAGTGGATAAAGTCATTAGTTTTGAAGGGGAGAAATCCATTTTAGGACGTTCTATTGTCATTCATGCAGGTGCTGATGATTTTACAACACAGCCTACAGGTAATTCTGGAGATAAAATTGCTTGCGGTTTAATTGAGGCAGCTTCCGGAAGGACAATGATCAGATAAGTCAACTTCTTAAAGACGGGTCATCAACCCGTCTTCAAAACTCTTTGTTAAATTTTGATTCAATAACCCGCCAGTGATTATATTTTTCAACACTTTTTATGGATTAAATCCCTAATCTGATAGGTTGCCGTTCAAAAAATCTTTGATATATATAACGGCTAAACTGCTTAGCACAATCATTCCGGTTCTACCAATAAGATTGAAATATCTCAAAGCTAAAATAGAGACTACATCGATTGTCAGGCTGACACATAAGTAAGTGTATTCTCTCTCTTCTCTAGTATGATTATTCTGATAAACGGCGAAAAGGGCTGCTTGCTGGATGATGAAATGTGCGACTCTTGAAATAGCGGCAATTGACAGTGTCAACTCCGGGGAAACTTTAGCTTGCTGGCTGTAAAGGTAAGCACCACCAATAAATAAGGAAGTGTCAACAGTTTCATTAATTAAAAGTTTGACCATTTATCACCTTTTGTGAGTTGGTTTTGATTGATTGTTGCGTTAAAAAAAATTTATCATTTGTATTAAAGTTAAGCTGTTTTTGCGCAAGGAGTAGAGATTAAGTCTCCCAAAAGCGTTTGATGGCTGTAACTATGAATTTGAACTTGTTGCATTGTACCAATCAATTCATCGCCTCCTGCAAATAAAACGTTTTTCCAGCAACGGGTCTTTCCTTTTAAGAAACGATCATCTTTAAAATTACGTTTTTCTACCAAAACTTCGATGGTTTGACCAAGGAATTTTTGACGTTGCTTAATGTAGATTTCTTCTTGTAGTTTGAGAAGACGTTGCAAGCGGTCTTGCTTTACCTCTTCAGAGACGTCATCGCGCCAACGCATAGCAGGAGTGCCTTTGCGAGGGCTATAAGCAAACAGAAAACCTACCGAGTATTCGATTTCTTTCATTAACCGATAAGTTTCTTGGAATTCTTCTTCTGTTTCTGTTGGAAAACCAACAATAATATCAGTTCCGAGGGCAACGTTGGGAACGATTTCACGAAGCATGTGCACTTTTTCTAAATATTGTTCTACAGTGTAGATGCGGTGCATTTTTTTAAGAATGCGATTAGAGCCTGCTTGTAAAGGAAAGTGAACAAACTCGCAAAGGCTTTTTAAGTCGCGGATTGCTTCCATAAGCTCGCGGGTGATGTCGACGGGGTGGCTTGTCATAAAGCGCACTCTTTCCAATCCGGGGATTTGATCGATTTGATAGAGAAGGTCATGAAATAAGCATTTCCACTCTGGTTGATCTTTTCCGTAGCTGTTGACGTTTTGTCCTAGTAAAGTAATTTCTTTATATCCTTGATGAACCAATTGACGGCATTCTTCCACAATGCTGGCAGGTGATCGAGAAACTTCAGAGCCTCGGGTATAGGGGACGACGCAGTAAGTGCAGAATTTGTCACAGCCTCGGATAATAGAGACATAAGCTTTGACTTTATCTTCGCGCTTGGCATTCAAGTAATCAAGTTCATAAGTAAAATGATCATCTGTGCGTACCATCTGTTTGCCTGTCGCTAGGACTTCATCTAAAACGTGATTGAGCTCATGAATATTATTAGTTCCTAGAACAAAGTCAATATGAGGGAGTTTTTGAAAAAGAGTATCTTTTTTCGCATTCGCCATGCATCCAGTGACACCAATGATGGCTTGACTTTGGCGAGTACGGCCTAATTGACCGAGCTTGCCCATGACTTTTCGTTCGGCTAAATCACGGATAGAGCATGTATTAAATAATAATAGATCGGCATCTAATTCATCATGGCAACGTACAAGACCACGGCTTTCGAGCTGACCAATCATAATTTCAGAGTCTAGCTCGTTCATTTGACAGCCATAAGTACGGATATAAAAAGTTTTAAGTTGTCGCATAGTTTCGCTGTTTTAAGTTTTGAGTAAAAGATTTATTGGCTTTTTCGAAATGGAAACCTTCCTAACAGATTTCGAAGAGCCTATCAATGCCTCTAAATTTAATCATATAAAGGATGATTTGATTGAATGAATTTCAAAGATCATCTTAGAAATTGGCTTTTTCAATCAAATGTTTTAAATTTAGAGGATACCTCTTAAGAGAAAGAGTAATTTTAAAGATCCAGCTCCTTTTATTCAACTATGAAAAAATGCTTGGCAAAAATAAGAGCAAATCTGTATTATAACACTTTATTTCTAGTAAAATCATCGGCTTATCTAAACATTTTCAAGTTAAGCCACACTTTTCTTGGTAAAAGAAAAGTTAACTTATGCATTAAGGTTCGGAAACATGCAAAAACAGGCAAAGACATTTATTCCAAACAAAAAAGAGACAAAGCCTAACTGGTTTATTTTGGATGCTTCTGGGAAAACGTTAGGCCGTTTGACCTCTGAAATTTCTAAAATTCTTCGTGGAAAACATAAACCGACATATACGACATATATGGACTGCGGCGATGGTGTGATTGTCATTAACGCAGAAAAAGTAAAAGTCACAGGTTCAAAAGAAGCTCAAAAGGTTTATCGTTATTATACAGGATCGATGAGCGGTCTGCGCGAAGTTCCTTATCGTACAATGAAAGCGCGCAAGCCAGAATATATTATTGAACACGCTGTAAAAGGGATGATGCCAAAGACTCGTCTAGCAAGATTGCAATTGAAAAAATTGCGCGTTTTTGCAGGCGAAGAGCATAATCTTGTTGCGCAACAGCCCATCCAAGTTAACATTTAAGCGAGAATAAGAAGATTATGGTAGAAGAAACACTAGCAACTGGACGACGCAAAACAGCTGTTGCGTCCATCAGATTAAGAAGTGGAAGTGGCCAAGTTGATATTAATGGAAGAAAATTAGAAGAATATTTTCCTCTTGAAATTCAACGAAAAACAGTTTTTGCTCCTCTTGAAAAATTAGGCGGTCATGGTCGTTATGACATGATCATTCGCGTAAAAGGTGGAGGAATTGAAGCCCAAGCTATTGCCATTCGTTTAGGATTGGCCAGAGCTCTTGTTGAAAATGATGAAAATTTACGTCATGATTTTAAAGAGCATGGTTATTTAACAAGAGATTCCCGTAAGAAAGAACGTAAGAAGTACGGTCGTGCAGGCGCTCGTAAGCGATTCCAATTCTCTAAGCGTTAATATTCCATCTTATTTTTCCCTTTCAAAGAGGCACTTAGGACATCGTCCTTGGTGCCTTTTCTATTTTGTTGCTTTTTGGCGTCATTCTTTTTAGTCGTCCGTTTATTTAATGTATATAACAACAAATTAAAATATTTACTGATTTAATTGAAATTTTAAAGTGTTGATTTTTAATATTATCTTTAATTAAAATTGTTGAAAATTTTAATAAATTAATTGATTTAAGGAATAACAATGCAAATTTCTAGTATGACAAGCGGTATCGACATGCCCCTATTTTTTGTTTTTCAGCAATCTCATCCTTTATTTAAGGCTATCGAAAGGGGAGATGAGCAAGCCATTTTAAAGCTCACACAAAAGGATGGAGATAATTCATTTAAGAAGGATGATTTCACCTTTGATTTTAAAGAATTGGTTCAGGAGCTGCCAAAGTTATTAAAATGTTTATCAGAGCAGTCATTGTCTCTTGAGGCAAGGTATCGAGCGGCTCATATGCTACGCAAGATGATTTTTCAGGTAGTAGAACAACAACCTAGTCTCATCGATCAAAAAACTCTTTTTCCGTTGGAATCTCTTTATTCTAGTTTTGAATCCTACTTGCCAACGCTTTTTGAAGTGATTGTCTGTCATGAACTCATTAAAACTGCGATTCAAGACCAAGGTGATCAGGCACTTTGTTTTAAAAACATTTGCGACAAAATGCACAATCTCGGTCTTTTAAAAAATACATCATTGCCAGTAGAAGCAAAAAAAACAAAAGAGGCTGTCCGGCAGTTTTTCCAATTCCAAGAAATGCTTCTTTCACAAGCAGATTTATCTGCGAAAATAGTTGGAAAATCAGAGAAGTTATTGCTGCTTCAAAAATTGGAAAGTGAAAAGAAAACTGTAAATGAGATTGAAAAAGAAATTAAGCAAAAAACTAGTCCAGATTTAGCCCAGAAATGGGCGAACAGCATCTTGAGCTTACATATTTATCATAATATGATAGTAAGTATGGATGCTTTAAAACAGGATTTAGCTAAACCTGGACGACCAAGCTTTATTATTCAAACATATGTAGACAAAACAAAGGTCCATCCACAGCAAATTGATGAGGCTTTAGATAGTATTAGCCAACAATTACAAACAAGTTTTTTAGAAAAACAAAAAGAAGAATTAGAGGATGAATTTAAAGACCTTTGTTGTCCCATCACTGGAGTGCTAATGGAAGAGCCTATGATGGCTGAAGATGGTCATTCTTACGAAAAAAGCGCTATAGAAAAACATTTCAAAACCTCAACAATCAGTCCGATGACTGGAATGACAATAGACAAAAAACTTAGACATAATTTTACTCTTAAAAAGATTATTCAAACAATTAAAGAGCAGCGGGCAAAAACTTTAAAACGAGTAAGAATCCCTGAAGAACAAGCAAGCCCCCCTGAACAATCGAGAAATCCTAAAGACAGTTCAAGCAAAAAGCTTAAAGCTCCTGCGGAGTTTGCACCTTTTTTAAACAACAATGCACAAGTTTCCCCTTCAAATGAACAAAAAAAGATGCAAAAAGAATTTTATTTAGAGATGATTAAAGTCAATCCTTCTGATGAGAGTGCTTATGTTAATCTTGGAAAAATTCTTGATCCTAATGAAAAAATAACGCTTTTAAATGGAAATGAAGTGACAGCTCAGGAGCTTTTTTTAAAGGCCATTGCATGTAATCCAAGCTATAGTTTAGCTTATCTTGGCCTTGCAGATACTCTTCCTTTGAGCAGCAGTATTAAGCTTTTAAATGGAACTGAAATGACTAATCAGGATCTCTATTTAAAAGCTATCCATCTCGATCCAACTTTAGATTTTGCTTATATTAACCTTGGAAATACTCTGGCTCGTGGTGAAAAGATCAAGCTTTTAAATGGGACTGAAATGACCAATCAGGATCTCTATTTAAAAGCTATTTCTCTAAATCCATGTTTCGGGCTTGCCTATACGAATCTTGGAAATACGCTTGTTCGCGGTGAACAGATTAAGCTTCTAGATGAAACAATGATGACTAATCAAGATCTTTACATATTAGCCATTCATCTCGATCCAACTTTAGATGCTGCTTATGTTCAGCTTGGAAAAACTCTTAGTCGCAGTGAAAAGACCAGGCTAAGGGATAATACTGAAGTCTCAAGTCAGCAGCTTTATCTCAAAGCCATTGAATTAAATCCTTCTAGAGGAGTTGTGTATGCCGATCTTGCAAATACTCTTGCTTTTGGCGGCAGCATTAGGCTCTTAAATGGAACAGAAATGACAAAGCAAGAGCTCTATTTAAAAGCCATCCATTTAAATCCTAGTTTAATTTTTGTTTATCTTAACCTTTCAACCACTATGGCAGCGAATGAGACGATTAAGCTTTTAGATGGGACTGAAATGACAAAGCAGCAGCTCGAGTTAAAGGCTGCTCAACTCAAAAATTCAAATACTAACTTTTAGCAAAAATCTGTTTAAAGCCTCTAAATATTTTTTAGAGGCTTTTCTTCTTTATCTTTGAAGGCAAATGCTCAAAAGATTAAGAGTCTGTACCACCCAAGGCATGCAAAAAGCTATTAATGACTGCGAGTACAACAGCAAATAACATGGCCCACCAAAATCCATCTAGATGAAATCCTGGTACAATAGCACTGGCAAGTAAAGAGCAAAGTGCCATAATCACTAAGGTAAACAGTCCTAAAGTCAAAATGTTAATAGGAAGTGTTAGGATCAATAAAATGGGGCGAATAAAGGCGTTAATAATCCCCAAAACAATTGCCACAATAAAAGCAGTTGTCACACTATTCACATGAGAGCCTGGTACAATTTGTGTGGTGACAAAGACTGCCAATGTACTCAAAATAAGTGAAAGCAAAATTCTCATCTTCTTTTCCTTTGAAAATTTTTGTTTAGTCAACAAACAGAAGAAAACCCATGCTTGCTTGATTTAGTTTAATTTTAAAATGAATGCTAATTTATTAAAATATAAAATTTTAATTTGACAAATAAGCAAAAAGACGGCTAAAAAAGGAGAAATTCTTATCAGGAGAAGAAAAAATGGCACGTTTACTTTATATTGAAGCTTCACCTAGAAAAAAAAGATCTTCTTCGATTGAGGTCGCGCATACTTTTTTAGATGCTTATCGCCAAAGCCATCCGGATGATCAAGTGGAAATTTTTGATCTTTGGCACAAAGAGATTCCGGTGTTTGATGGAGACGTCATTGATGCTAAATATGCGATTATGCATGGTCAATCTCATACAGAAGCCCAACGTAAATCATGGAGAGCAGTAGAAAATCTCATTGCTGATTTTAAGCGGGCAGATCGCTATTTATTTTCTCTTCCTATGTGGAATTTTACTATTCCTTATAAACTTAAGCACTATTTCGATGTCCTTGTACAACCTTCTTACACCTTTAGTTTTTCGCCTTCCGAAGGTTATAAGGGTCTAGTGACGGGCAAGCCTGCAGTGATTATTTATTCACGAGGAGGGGCCTATGGTTCAGAAACAGGAGCGGAGGGCTTAGACTTTCAAAAGAATTATATGGAAACGATTCTAAAATTTATTGGAATCACAGATCTTCAATCGATTGTCATTGAACCGACATTAGTCTCAGCAGAACAAAAAGATCAAGTGGTAAGAGTGGCTAAAGAAAAAGCAATGGAAATGGCAGCAAAGTTTTAAAATAAAACCGAGAAAGAGTGATATGTTGGCACACTCTTTCTTTTACTTTAAAAAAAAGCAGCTTCCTTTTCTAATTCGGTTCGTTGTCCTTCTATTTCCATTAAGACTTTCTCAAAGTTTTCAATAAATTCCTTAAAACTTAATTCCGTTTTCATCACATAATGGAGTAACAAGGATGCATGAGAAAGCACAAATTCCATCATGCGAGGTTGGTTTTTTAATGCGTCAAATAAATTGTGGTTTGATAATGATAATTCCCAATAAGCAGCTAAATTCGAAAGATGATTAATATTTTTTAGCCATTCTTTTATTAATGTTGGAGAAATTGTGAATAATTGATCAATCCTCATAATTTGGTGCTGGCATAATCTCAAAATTTCTCTCGAATAAGTGACAAAGTTCTGTCTGTCTTCGGCATCCACTTTAAGAAAATGGTCTAATGTCAAGTGATGATTGTCTATTAAGGCTTGCATATAGATGGACTGTTGATACATGCTCTCAACCAGTTTAGGCTCTTTTAAGAATATCATTCGAACAGGGTCTGTCATACCCTTGCAAAGAATCGTTAAAGCTTGATGCATTTTATGCGCTTCGCACAAATTTCCAGGTGAGACACAGTCTGCAAGAGAGGAAAACTTAAATATTTGAGCTTGCACTAATTTGATGATGCTAACAGAAGACTGAACCATATGAAAACGTTTTCCTTTATCAATTTGCAGCCATTTAGTTAAGCTGGCTTCGCCACCTAAAGACAACACTTTGTGGATGATATCCCACTTGTCTACTAGCAGCTCTCTATCGGTTTGTATCACACTTTGTTGTCTTAAATCATTTGGAGTGCATTTAAAAAATTTAAAGATAGCACATAAGCCAAGGAATTTTTTTATTTGTTCTTCATATTTTGCCTTCTCATAATTCTTGATTTCGAAACTCTCTAATACTTTTTGAATATCATAATTGGATTTGACAAATTCCTCACAGAGGTCATCATTTTCCAGAATATCTTGCAAATGCACGGACATTTCGTCTTTTTCTAAAGCTAGCCTTGTATGTTGAGTTTCACTTTTGCCTATAGTAGCTAATAAACTTTTAAAAGAAGGTGTCAAATAAAGGAAAAAGCGATTTCTAATCTTGGGACTAGGAAAAGAAAGGGCATTGGATTTCCGAATGAGTTGAATGTCGGGATCTTTCATGCTGTGACATTCTACTTGTTCATGCAAAGCAATCAGAAATGAAGAGAAAGAGGGTAAAAAACGAGAAGCAAAAATTTTATTGGCTTGATGGGCATGAGCTAAAGCTTTTTTAATGTCAGAGACTGAAGTTGCTTCATTTAAACCCTTCAGTTTCATAGCAGTCAATGCCATGTATTTTAAATCAAATTTTTCTAAAAAATTCTTGAAGGATCTCGAAACAAGTAATAAACTTCCAAAATCAGTGATTTTTAAAGAATACCAGATGCTGACTCGAATTTCTGGGGGGACCATCCATAAATTCATTTCATGAACAGGGATGACTTGTAAATTCGGTTCCATATTAACCTAAGTGTTGGTTGTTTAGGTATTTGGATTGCGAAACTTTGATGCAACCCAAATGCCTAAAAAACCAACCGCTTAAGTCATTAATTTAAGGAAAGGTCTTCTGGAATCATGGAAAGAGTGGCATATTTGCCGCCCATCTCGCGAAGTAAGTTTTGCCATAATTTATCTGGCTGAGTGTGAAAAATATGTTTAGCATTAGCTGGATATAAAAACCAATGGCCATCCAAGAATTCTCTCTCTAATTGCCCTGTTCCCCAGCCAGCATAACCAAAGCAAAGGTGAATAAAAGGGCCATTGGGATCTAAAATAGATTCTTGAAGGAATTGGAGATCTCCTCCTAGATAAACTCCGTCGCACACTCTTAAAGTTTGATGTTCAATTTGGCTAGAACTATGAAGCAGCATCATTTGATTGGTTTGGACAGGTCCACCTGCGCGAATCCCAACATGGGGATTGGCAAGCTGGTTGACATTGATGATTTCTTCCGGAAGCTCGAGATCTAAAGCGCGATTGATCAGTAGACCAAAAGATCCGTTGGCATTATGCTCGCAAACGAGGATGACTCCTCGGAAAAAAAAACCGACATCGATGTCAGGAGTTGCAATCAAAAACGTTCCTTTTTGGATTTGAGAGTAAGGCTCCATAAGACAACTCCTTTTACTCTTGATCAATGACTTGTTCGTTATACATTTTTAAAGACTCTTCCATATTTTCTACCCGTCTCAGCAGATCTGAAAACCGCCGAGTAAAGTCGGGATTATAAATTAAGGATTGAGGATAACAATCTGATTCATTTAATAGCATAGTGACACGTGAAAGGGAAGTGGAGATTTGATCCATTTCCTGATTAAAATATTGGGCAAACTCGCAAGGGCTAGATAACTTTTCTAGCAAGCGAAGTCGGCGGGATTGCAATCTTTGCCAGCGCTTATCATTATGAAATAGAAGGCCATACGCGTTAATGTCATTCATGACAACATCACCCTTATGTAAAATAGACTTCAAGCGTAAATATAAATCGTCTCCCACAAATAACTGCCCCAATGTTCCTCTGCCTTGACTAGTGTTTTCCATGATTTGATTGGCTTTTTCCGTAAAAGCAATAGCATTTGTTGCTGTGGTATGAAATCCTGTTATTGCTTGATCCACAGTACTCCAAGAGTTATTGGCACGGTAGCTAAGTTGATGGAAATTGTCTAATGTATGATCAACGGTAGTCCAACTACGGCGCGCTCTTTCAGTTAAGTCGTAGATATTTTGCAAGGAGTTATCAAAACTTGTAAGGGAATGATGAATGCGTTCTGAAAAAGTCAGGGCATTATTAAGAGTTTGACGCAGTTTTTCAGGTTCATTCAACGCATCTGTAATATCTTGAATGTTTTGTGCACTGCGTCCAATCTTTGTAATAATTTGTTCGCTTTTAATATCATCCATGACATTGTGAAAATCTTCTAAAACCGTGCCAAATTTTTTCGACAGTTCGCCAATTTGCTTCATCGTATCTTCAACCGAAGCAGGTTGTGCTGCATACAGCACTTCATTTTCGACTCTTAGCAATTTTTCTCCAGGCTCCAAGGGTCTAGGATTAATTTCAATATTGCGTTCACCAAGCAGGCCTGAAGTGCGTAACATGATTTCATCTGTGTTATAAACATCGACACCAGAATCTACTTTAAGCTCTAACTCATAAACATATACATCACCGTGGACGCTGACACGACCGGTGCGAGCGGAGGGAATTTCTTTAATGGAAACGACTTCCCCGACAGGACGTCCAGCAAAAGTGACGCGTGTTCCGACATTGACTTTATCAAGATCGGTAAAGCGCACACGCAAAGTTTTCGCATTATCACCGACGCTTGGATGAAGAAAAAGAAAGATAAAAACAATAATTGCAATTGCGGTAATGACAAAAATGCCGATAAGGATGTTCTTGATAGAAGCAGCCATGATAATTAAGAACCTCCAGCCCGTTTATATTTTTCTAATATTGATTTGTCAATAATAGCATTGTTAAAAAAATCATGCAGGATAGGATCATCAATTTGCAAGAATTCTTCTTTGGGAGCAATTTGAGCGATTTTGCCATCATTATGAAAAGCTAAACGATCGCCGACCTCTAAGGCGGAGCGGATATCGTGAGTGACAACAATGCTCGTAGCATTCAGCTCTTTCTTGGTTTGGTTAATTAATTCATTGATTTGCATAGATGTAATAGGATCTAGCCCTGTTGTAGGTTCGTCGTAAAGAATAATTTGCGGGCGATAAACAATTAATCGTGCCAAAGCAGCTCGTTTACGCATCCCACCTGATAGCTCAGATGGCATTTTACCCTCTGTCCCTTCCAATCCTACCATAGCTAAAGCTGTTTTGATTCGATCTTTTACTTCCGATTCAGACAAAGAAGGTGAGTGCTGGTTCAGATAAAAAGCTGTATTTTCGCCGACTGTCATAGAGTCAAATAAGGCAGATCCTTGAAACAGCATTCCCATCGGTTTTAAGCTTTTACGGATAGCTCGTCGCGTCAAATCTGTCACTTTCTGGCCATCCACTTCTACATACCCTTTATCTGGAGATTCAAGGCCAATAATTTGTTTAAGCAAAACACTTTTACCAACTCCTGATCTGCCTAAAATCACTAAAGTCTCTCCATCTAAAATATCAAGAGAGAGTCCCTTCAGAACCTGAAGTTTGCCATAGCGTTTCCAAATGTCATGAACATGGATCATGATACTATCATTTGTTGTAAATCATTTTGCGTTAAAACCATAACTGGATAAACTCATTAATATAGTCGTAAGAAGCATTCAACGCTAAAGTAAGTAAGAAATTGACAATTAAAATAATTGAATAGCAAATCACGACGCTGCTTGTTGTTGATCGCCCAACACCTGCGGCTCCGCCTTGAGTTGTCATTCCCTTATAACAAGAAATTGTCACAATAATAATTCCAAAAACAAACGCTTTAGCCATTCCACTTAAAAAGTCAAATACAGTCACATGGATGGGGAGAGGATCTAGAAAAGAACTTGGAGCCATGTGATAATAACCGACAGCCACAATATAACCTCCTAGAACCCCCATAATAGCACTAAAAACAGTTAAAAGAGGCATCATAAAGACACCCGCAATAAAACGAGGGGCGACTAGGTAACGCAGAGGATTCACCGACATCGATCGCATGGCATCAATTTGTTCAGTCACACGCATAGTTCCCAACTCTGCGCACATGGCTGCTCCTACTCGGCCTGTCACCATAAAGGCTGTTAAAACAGGCCCTAGTTCTACTAGCATCGCCTTAGTAACCATTAATCCGGTCGCGCTTGCTAATCCTTTATCCGATAGTTGGAAAAAAGATTGTGCTGCTAACACCATTCCTGTCGAAAAACCCGTAATGGCAACAACGGGCAATGACATAACACCAATCTCAAACATCTGATCTCTAATCAAAGCCCCAGCGGGAGGGCGACGTAAAGAAACCCAAACCACGCCTATGATTAAAAGAACATAGTCTCCAATAGCAGCTAAAAAATGCAAAATATTTGCAGTCATTAAGAAACTTAAAAAGTTAGAATTATATCAAGCAAATATTAGGAAATCATGTGATTAGAGTCAAGTTAACGATAGGATAATAAAATTGAATAAAATCCCATCTTAGAGTCTGTTAAATCATTTCCAATTCAAACCATTAGAGGTTATGCATCAAGCAACTGACTTAGCAACTTTAGCTTAAATAAGCACTGACTAATTAGTAATCCTTTTTCCATTTAATAGACATGCGGACTGGAGCATCAGAATTTACTCCAGACTCTGCTTGGGCTTTGAGATTTTTGCGCAATTTTGCTTCAATCGCAATACTAGGTGGAGCAGCCATGCTTTGATTAACAGACACACTAATATTTTCTGTCAGGTTTTTTCCTATTTGCAGTCCAATGTCTTGATTATCTCTTTCATAATCATAATTGGGGCGGGTAGGATCTAACCTCCTGTTGGAGCTAATAAAATCAAGGCGGTCGATCCCAATGTTATTGCGTAAACGTGACAAAAAGTCATCGCTAGCTTTTGTCTGATCGCTAGATTGAAGGGATATAAAAGATTGGCTAAGTTGATCGCCTTGGTCGGAAGTAATATCAGAAATTCCGCGGTTAAAGAGAATATAAGATAACACTTCACGTTGAGAAAGAGGAGGATTAGAGCGGAAGCTAATCACAGGCTTAGTTGCGGGACCTTTAACAATAATCTCCGCGTGAATGCGATCAATATCTTTGCTAGCCACCACATATAAAGTTGTTTTCTTATCAGGCGATCCCGCAAAATGAATATTGCCTTGGCTTAAAGTAAACACTTTTCCATTAAAATCGTATTCGCCGCGAGCAATGCGTAAATCTCCATACAGTTGAATATTATTCGGCGTTCCTGTAACAGCAATTGATCCCTTCCATTCCGATTTTAAATGATTGGCTTCAATCGAGATGTTTTGAGGTGCTTGCAGCTTAATATCAAGTTCGATCGATGATTTGCCTTCTTTTTTCTCTAGATAATTGGGTTGACGTTCTCCTTCAGCTAAGTTAATGTATTTAACATCAACCGTTTTGACTTTACGGGGCAAAGTTTCTTCTAAGTGGACAATTGCGCGATCAATTGTCAATTCACCCCGAAGTTTTGATTGTTCCATATTGCCTATTAAGCTGAGTGGGCCGCTGGCTGAAATAGAAGCGTAGTCTGAATCTAAAATAAAAATGTGAGAGGGATTAATATTAAATTCGAAAGGAAAACGTTTGCTTGCATCTAAAGTGATCGTGCCTGCTGCTGTGATTGAACCCTGTTTATTATCTTGCGCGGAAAATTTAGATAACACAATTTTAGATCCATTCCCTTCTAGATGCGCTTGGATGTTATGATAAATTGCTCCTGTACTTAAACTTTCGTAAGCTCCATTGATCAAGTCGATGTGTCCTTGAATTTGAGGAGCCATCATTTGACCGGTTAATTGAAGTGCAATTTTTGCTTGTCCTGAGAGGTTTGTTGTATCGTTATAAAATAAATGCAAATAGGGATCTAATTCTCCTTCTGCATTCAAAGCGAGTTTAAAAGGTAGATTGGGATCTATTTTAAAATTGACAGGATCTAAACTTAAACTGATGGGCAATTGGCCAGAAATCAATAACGGTGTGTGTCCAATTCCTTTGAGCTCGCTACTCACTTGGATTCCCTTCCCGCTTAAATCAAGGTAAAGTTTGCCAGCAATAAAAGGTTTCTTAGCAAAAATATCTTCAATCACTTGGATGTTATGTAAATCAATTTGAAGCTTTCCTCGGG
Source organism: Parachlamydiaceae bacterium (assembly GCA_044226925.1). Lineage (GTDB taxonomy): Bacteria > Chlamydiota > Chlamydiia > Chlamydiales > Parachlamydiaceae > JANWJE01. The sequence continues at coordinate 408,481 of JBGAGC010000003.1, read as the reverse complement.
GATCCTGAATAGGTCCGCTGAGTTGCCCTTGAAACGTTGCTCGTCCAGTTAACGGCAGATCGGGCATAAAGTAGTGGAACAATTCAGAAGGAACAGCATTCGTCTTAAATGTGCTAAATACATTTTGCTGGTCAAGGTTAAATTGACCTTGAATTTTTCCTTCTCCTAATTGCAAATGCAATCCTGTGACTTGCAATCCATTTAAATGGCGCGTCACATGCAAGGGCTCCAATAATTGTAATAGATAAGGGCCAAACTCGCCTGTGAGCTGATGTGTATGCAGTTCAAATTTTTCTTTTTGTAAATGCCAGTTTCCTTTTGCAAAGAAACGGAAATGATCTTTCCAAAAACCGCGGCCCTTTAATTGAAAAGGCCATTCTGTTTGATTAAGATCAAAATGACCACTCCCCTCTAATTCATCTAGGCGAGCCATTTCAGTTTGTACATGCTCAGCATGAAATTGAATATTACCCTCAATCATTTCTAAGGGATTGCGTAGGCGAGCTTGTCCTTTGACGTGTGCTGCTTGCCCTGTAGGCCATCGAATGGCTTGAGCTTCCCATTCAGTAGAAAAATGCTGGAAACTTTGGTCAGCTAAATGGATCTCATGGATGGAATGAATCTGACAACTCTGCACAAAATAGTCTTTCCATCCTACTTGCTGTCCTTCAAAATCAGATTGAACTTGCAGAACTAACGGTTCTTTCTGCAAAGGATCAATTGTTAAATTAAGGGTAAATTGTTGAGCTTTTAAATCTATCCATTGCAAGCCTTGTCCCATCAATTTAGCATGGAAAATTTGCTTTCTCTGCTCAGCCTTCTCATCTTGTGCTGCAGTAAATTGCAATTGAATCTGTCCATTTCCACTGATTGGAACATTGAAAAAATGAGCAATATCATTAAAATTATTCATTTCGGCTTCAATGTTTCCCTCCCAAATAGAATCAAAAGCATGATAGGTGATATCGCCTTCTAAATGCGAACGCATGGCATCACCTTGTAATTGGTATAGTCTAAGTTGCTTCTCGCGATCCCAATTAAAAGAACTCGTGGCATTCCATAGAGTATTTTGATAATCAAGGGATAATGTTAACAGACCGTTCCAAGCTTGATTTGCAGAAGCCGCTTGGATAGAAGAGCGTACATTTTGAAAAACTTGCTGGGATATTAATAGGCGCGGGCTATCGCAATAAACAATAATAAAAGGCGAGTGAAGGGGGCCTGCAAGATGTCCTTCTAAATTAAGCTGTCCTTCTATCTGTTTGCCTAATAGAGTTTGAAAGCGTGCTAAATTTTCAATTTTTCCCTTAAAATTCGTATGTTGTGTTGCTAAATGATCGGTTAAAATCACATCTCCTTCTAATTGATAGTCTGGATGATTGAGCTTAAGATCTAAAAATTCAATTTCAGCTGTTGATTTCACAACATAGCGACCTCGCAAAGAAGTTTGTGCTCCAACAAGAGACGAGAAAAAAGGTGTCTCTTCTTCCGGAGAAGTCAAAGATAATTTGAAGTGTCCTTCAATTGGAGCTCTATCTTGCGGGGAGGTATTTTGAGCCAAATGTTGCCAAGAAGAAACCGGAGCAGCGGCATATAAAGCTAAATGAGCTTTAAGAGTAGCAGGAATTTCCGCTGCAAAGGAATGTAAAGGAAAATGATGGCAGTGGAATGAAAGAGAAAGGTGATGATTTTGAGTATCGATTCCTAAAGAATAAGGTGTCAAATCAGAATGTTCACTTTTAGCTGTAATAAGTAAGTGAGCTGTAATAGATCCTCTAAAAGGATTATTACTGATCATTCCCTGGAAATTTAAAGAAGATTCTTTGGCAATTTGACTAATGTCATGAGGCAAAGCAAGCGTTTGGATAAGACTCTCTCCTAATTTAACTTGTTTTATATCAATATTTTCCAATTTGACATAAAACGGAAGAAGAGGGGCATCCCAAGGGCGAGAGCTTGTTTCTTTTGTATGTTCAGAGTGATGAGATAAGCGTTGAATAGCGATGTTGAAAGCTTGAACTTTAGAAAAAACTAATTTTCCCTGAAGCATATGTGTAAATGAGCAACGAATGTCTAAATCTTGAATGGAAACAATGGGAAGATGATCTTGAGAAATAGACACTTCTTCAAGATGTAAATCTAAAGGAAAAGCAAAATGAATTTTGCCTATTTGAATTTGTGTTTGAGTCTTTTTTTCTAAATAAGCAATTAAATGTTTAGTCGCCCAATCTTGTCCCTGTTTAGTTTGAAGGGTACCAAAAGTCAGTGTCCAAAAAAGACAAGCAAGGATAAAGCAAGCTAAGGCAAATTTGGCAAAAAATTTTAATACTCTTGTCATCAGATTGTCCTTATCTCATTTTGGCTCTTAAAATGCTTGGCCAATACTAAAATATACTTCACATGTATTGTCAATATGACGTTTATTTAAAGGAAAGGCAATATCTGCACGGATTGGACCAATAGGCGTATAATAGCGTAGTCCTAAGCCAAGCGATTGGCGTACTCCATCTTTAAAATCTGGTATAAAATTAGTGTAAACATTTCCAATATCGTAAAACAATACGACGCCCAAGTTTTTTCCAATTCGATTCCGCAGCTCTAAAGAATAAATAAACAGCGAGCGCCCTCCTAATGGTTTATCATTGCGTCCTAAAGGACTGACTGTTAAATAACGATAACCGCGTAAAGTCGATTCTGATCCTGCATAAAAACGCTCAGGAGGAGGAATTTCATGTTTGCTTGCCCCAAAAATAGATCCCAACATTAATTTAACGGCGAAAACATGCCGTTTATCTTTTGTGAGGGATTGATAAAACGTCCCTGTAAAAGTATTAATGCAATAAGCGAAGCGAGGTTGAAAAATTTGAAGAGAAGGAATGACTTTGAGTTGTAAGGTTCCTCCTTCGGTTGGCTCCAAAATACTATCAATATTCGTCCAACGAAGTCCTAAAGGAGCTTTAAGGAGGTCGAACGTTCCATTGAAATCGGAACGTTGGCTGCGTAATCTTTTATACATGCCGCCATAGGAAACGCGTAAGTGTTCATTAAGTTTGCGTTCAATAATGCCTGAAAAAGAAAGCGCATTTTCTGTAAAAGATTTTGTACGCTCTCGTTGATAATCCAATGCCCAAATTAAATTTTGATCTTGACGTCCAAAGTCAGGAATCAAATAAGTAATATTACCTTGCTGTAATTTTTGCCAGATATCACTGCGAACACTTAACTTTTGCCCTTCACCTAAGATGTTGCGATCTTCCCATTCTCCGGTAATACCTGGTCCTAAAGATGTTGTGTAATTTAGACCAAACCCAATGCTGCGCTGTTTGCCTTCTAAAACAGAAATTTCTAAAGGCAGTAAATTCCCATCGACTGGTTCTTCCGCATGTGTAATATTCACAGAGCGAAATAGGCCGGATAGTTCTAAGGCTTCTTGTGTTTTCTCAAGTTTTTTAGGGTTATATAAATCTCCTTGGCACCAACGCAATTTTTTATAGAAAAAATTTTCTTTTACACGTTCTAATCCTTTAATAGAGATAGGACCAAAATAAGTGAGAGGACCAACTTCTACGGCAAGACAAACAATTACATTTTGAGCTTTTTGATCTGCAAAAACGTCTCGTTTTTTTATAGATGCAAAAGCAAATCCTTGTAAGTTGAGTTTATCGAGCAGGATATCTTCTGCCGTTAAAATAGTTTCTGGCAAAGCTGGAGATCCTATTTCGATATTAAGGTCTTCGAGATTAATAGGACATTGCAAAACATCTTCAGAAACTTCTTTTTCATTTTGTAGATAGCGGATGTTGAAGGCTGCGAAAGGATAGACTGGTCCGGGTTCAACTTTAACAATGACGCGAGAACGATTATTTTCAATTAAAAAATGTGCTTTAGCATTGTAATGGGCTTGGCTTTGCAAAGCTTGAACAATGTTAGCCATGTCTCCCTCTGCTCGACGTTTAAGGCCAAGAAGAGTGGCAGGTGGAGAATCTTTTAATTTTTCGAGCTGAGAGGCGGATTGGACAAGCTCTAATTGATCGGAATCATGAATTCCTTCAAACTCCACTTCATAGGAGCATAAAGAAGCAAAATTAAGGCAGAAGAAGATAACCCCAAAAGGAATCATCCAATTCAAGAGAAGTGTTGTTTGCTTGGGCAAAGCGGTTTGTTTTAAATTCATCCTAACAATTCGCTTTAAATATTTAATTTAGCATGATTTTAAATTAATAAATACTTGCTTTAAGAGAAGCGTTTAAGCTACATTCGCTATTTTTCTCAGTGTGTCCAAAGAGGGATGTTAGAAAATGTCTCTTAGGGAAAGCAAATGTAAATCAAATACTTATAAATTTGCGATACCCTAAATATTATAAAATGACGGCAAATAAAAAAAACCCTCTTTTTATTTTTTATTCGGAGTTGCCATGAAAATACGTCCTCGTAGTCAACAAATTTATGATCAAATGTGTCAAATGATTCCTGGCGGAGTGAATTCTCCTGTGCGTTCATGCAAAAGTATGGGGCAGTTGCCATTGGTAGTAGAAAGTGCCTATCGTGATATGATTATAGATGCCGATGGACATGCTTATATTGATTATTGCGGCTCTTGGGGAGCATTGATTCATGGACATGCAAATCCTACTATTTTAGAAGCTGTCCGAAAAAGATTAGAAAAAGGAACAAGTTTTGGAATTACAACTGCTTTAGAAGGAGAGTTAGCGAGAGAGGTTGTTAACCATATTCATTCTATAGAGAAAATTCGTTTCGTATCTTCAGGTACAGAAGCGACGATGACAGTCGCTCGTTTAGCAAGAGGATTTACAAAGCGCGAAATCATTGTCAAATTTAGCGGGAATTATCATGGGCATGCTGATTTCTTTTTGGTCCAAGCAGGTTCCGGTGTATTAGAAGTGTCGCCCTCAGCTTCTTCTGCTGGTATTCCAGAAGATATTGTCAAACACACCGTCTGTTTACCTTTTAATGATATTGAAGCTTGTCAAAAGCTTTTTTCTCATCCTGATTATCAGCAATGCATAGCAGCAGTCATTTTAGAACCTATTGCTGGGAATATGGGAGTCGTGCCTGCTGAGCCTGCTTTCATTCAATTTCTCAGAAGCGAAACAGAAAAAATCGGAGCTCTTTTGATTTTTGACGAAGTGATGACAGGTTTTCGTGTCGATGCTAAGGGAGCTCAAAAAATTTATTCTATCAAACCTGATTTGACATGTTTTGGAAAAATTATTGGGGGCGGATTTCCAGCGGCTGCATTCGGTGGACGAAAAGATGTGATGGATTGTTTGGCTCCTCTTGGATCGGTTTATCAAGCTGGAACTCTATCAGGTAATCCTATTGCAATGGAAGCTGGTTTGCAAAGTTTGCGTCTATTGCAACGTGCTGGATTTTATGAAGAATTAGAACGCAAAACTGCTCGTCTTTTAGATCCTATTAAAGAAAGGATTCAAAAGAAAAATTGGAATGCTTGCATTCAACAAGTGGGATCCATGTTCACTCTCTTTTTTGGGAAAAAGCAAGTTCGTAATTTACAAGACGCAATGGAAACCGATGGACAGCTTTATGCCAGCTTGTTCCGTACACTATTCGATCAAGGCATTTATATTCCTCCATCTGCTCACGAAGCTTGGTTTATTTCTGATGCTCATGAAGATCAGCATTTGGATCAGACAAGAGAAGCAATTCTGACCTTTATGGAAAAAACGTACGTTGCTTAATCGAATAAAGGATGTATCTAATCACGCAAAAATTAAGATGGTTCATATGATTTTAAAAAAAATGACAATGAAAACGAGATTATTTAGTGTCTTTATGTTGTTATTGAGTTTGTTGTTATTTGGAAAAACTCAATCTTGTTTAGCTGAAGAAGTGTTTGATCAAACTCTTGAACAACTTCATTTACATCACATTCAACAATTGACATGCCCATCAATGGGATTTGAAAGAGCAGGCGAAGCTTATTTTTCGCCTGATGGTCAAACAATTGTTTTTCAAGCTGTTCCTAAAGGACAAGAACACTATCAAATTTATACAATGGACTTAGTAGAGCAAGTTCCTGTTAGGGTTAGCACAGGGAAAGGTGCATGCACCTGTGCCTTCTTTCGACCAGATGGGAAAAAAATAATTTTTGCTTCAAGCCATGAAGATCCTGAGTTAGATGCGCAAATGACAAAAACTCCTCATTCCCAAAAAACACAAACGGGAAATTATAAATGGGACTTAACTCCTTACATGAATATTTATGAAGCGAATCCTGATGGAAGTGATTTAATTGCTCTTACAACAGGCCCAGCTTATCATGCAGAGTGTGCTTATTCTCCTGATGGGTTATCAATTGTCTATGCGAGCAATGAAGATGGCAGCATGAATATTTACACCATGAACGCCGATGGCTCTAATCAAAAGAAATTGACGTATACAGATCATTGTTATAATGGAGGGCCTTTCTTTTCGCCTAATGGAAAGCAAATTGTTTTTCGAGCAGATAGAGATCGGCCTGATTATTTGCAAATTTATGTGATTCAATCAGATGGAACAAATGAGCGTCAATTAACATTTAACCATGCGGTCAATTGGGCTCCTTATTGGCATCCCAATGGGAAGATTATCGCTTTTACCACTTCTCTTCATGGTCATCGGCATTATGAAATTTATTTATTGAATATTGAAAATGGAAAACAATATCGCTTGACACATTCACCTAGTTTTGATGGGCTTCCTGTTTTTAGTCCTGATGGGAAAAAAATAATGTGGACATCTAAGCGTGGACTTGACAATACAAGCCAAATCTTTATCGCTGATTTCACGATGCCATGGGATCTGATGTAAATTCCTGTTCTCTTGTAGTCATTCCGACTACAAGAGATAAATTTCTTCTTTGGTTACCATAGCGAGGATTTTATGAATGAAATAAATACCTGTTAGATAGGTTGTAGAGTGAGTGTAAATTAATGCAATAGAAAAGATTTTGTTCAGAAAATTCATATAAAGTTCCATACAATAATCCGCCAACTAGCTGATAAATTCCACCTCCCTGTGGGCAATCAAGAGCATAAGTGTGGCAAATCGCAAAAAAGAGGGCCGCTGCTGTTACACGACTTACTTTAGCTGGTAATGAATCAACGAGGCCAACTAAATCAGGGGAAATTTGCTCAATGACCTTTTTAGGAAGTTGTTTTAGTAATATATTTTGTATGAACCATCTAAATTCGATTTCTTCACACATTGCGGGAATAATGATTTCAGAAGTTACGTTGGAGCCAAATAAACTACCAATCTTTTGATTCAATTGAACAATAGGTGTCACAACAAAAGAATTCAAATAAGCAAGTCCAGTTGATGGCATCCAATTTCCTAAGCAAAATCCTAACTGATTTGTAGCAAAGCTTGCAATTTTTTGAGTTAAAGCTAAATCAGCGCCAACCATTCCCCCTGTTAATAAAAACTCTTTAATATAATCATTAATTTTTATCGAGGTCTGTTTTAATTCAATTGTTTTGCCTTCATTCAAGTCTTGGTCCACTAAAGAGTAAGCTGTACTTTCATTTATTTCAGAGTCAGAATAAAAAGAATCTGCTTTTTCTTGTTGATTAAGAGCTTCGTAATTAGCATTTTGAGAACTGTTAAAAGATGAAGATAAAGAATTAAGCATAAATAATACCATTACAAATTATTTTATTAAATCATAATAAGAAATGTTTATTAATTTTTTAGTAAGTGTTTTTAAAGAATTGATTTAATTAAAATTGTGTGTTGTTGATTTGTTGAATTTGTTTTGAAAATGGCCTGATAAATAACAAAAGAACTAATGTATTGATAAAAAACGTTGGCTTTTAGCAGCTGAAATGATTTGTACTGCTGAAATTAAGAAATATTGCAAATAAATTTATTTAATATAAAACTTGAGTCAATTAATTTTGATAGATAGTGGTTAAGGGAGATAGAAGTGAAAAATTAAATTTAATTATTTTGTTGATAAGCTTTATACTGCCTTTTCAAGGATGGGTCTTAAGTGATTGAATTCTCTTAAATCATCTATGGGACAAGCCTTATCCCATCGACATTGTTTGGTATGACGCTCAATCTCAATCGTTTGAAGCTAATAAATGATTGAAGATGACTTGCTGCTTTAAATGCGTCTAAACAATCAAATCTAAACAAAAAAAAGCCTCTAAAATTTTTTTAGAGGCTTTTTAGGCTTTTTATCAATTATTTAGATTCAATTTATCTATCTACAAATGCTTTAGTATAGGAAGAACATGAGTTAATCGAGTTTTTCCATTTTTGAATCTGTATCTTTATTTTTACTCTCTTTATCATCATTAATAATCAGAGGTTTTTCCATTGTTGATTTTGCATCACCAATAGTTAGAGGTTTTTCTGGTGTTGCTATTTTAGTTGTTGCTGTAGATTTCTGGTCAATTTTAACTTCATCATTCATTTTTGTAATTTCAGCTAATGCGTGAAGCTCTGAACCAGCCATTTGACGGACTTGAGCTCTATTGCTAAATCCACCTCTCATGGCAAGTTTAACAGCTTTGATCCGCTTTTCTAAAGGCCAATCAGGATTAATTGTGAAATGCGATTTTTGACTCAAATAGGTCTCTGATTCCAATAATCCTTGATCGTCCTTCACGACTTTATCTTCACTACTCTCTTTACCTTTGACTTTCTTATACCCTGAAGCAATGACAGTATTAAATTCATAATTATATTTTACCCATTCATGCTTATCTTCTTTCGTTAATCGCTTATCTCTTAAGGTCTTCTTTTCTTGAAGTAATGATGGCTGATCTTCAACTTTTTCATTAATTTTTGCCCAATGCTTTTTATATTCTTCGACGATGGCATCTGCTTCTTCTTGAGTTAAAAACTTTTCTTTTCCACTTGTCGCCTCTACGTCTTTTATATAACCTCCCTTTGTCAATTCCCTTTCGGCTTTAACAAAACCATCTAAATGTTGTTTTAAACGTTCTGGAGTAAAGTCTACACCTTTATCTAAAATATAATGGTTATGATTCATCAAAGATTCTTGTTCTTTTGTATGCATCAATTTGACGTGTAAAGAGTTAGTTCCTCTCAGATATCTAAAACGTGCATGATCAACATTCACATGGGCTAATCCAGCAGCCAAAAAAACTTCATCTCTAAAAGTTTGCTTAGTGACATCCATCGGAGCTTTAAAATACCAAGTCAGAACTCCTTCTTTCACTTGCATTTGGATAGGCACTTCTAATTTCTTATGTTCAGGATGTTCTACTAATTCATAAACGTGCCCTTTAGTTAAGGTAAATTCTCGTTTTCCACCCCTTTGTAATTTGTCTAACTCTGATTGGTATTCATTGATGTACTTTGAACACAAAACTTTGTCATCTTTGTGCTTAGTAGCTAGATCAAATAAGTTTTGCAGCCTAGCAGCATCTTCACTTTTTTCCAACTTCCACACTTCTGTGAGCTGTTTACGTGGTAACTCAATTTCAAAAGTATGGGTATTATATATATCAAAATTACCTGAATTAGAAACATTATTCATATATTATACCTTAATAAGTTTTTAATTGTTTGTTTGTTTTTTAGTTTTCAATAGGTTTTAAAAATTTTATGTGCTATTAATGTATGTTGGTAATTTAATTTTTGATTGTTGATTAATATTATTACCTCAATTAAAATAGCACTATCTTTTATTATTATATTTTTAATAAAATTAATTTTTATTAATTTTGCGTTAATATTCTGTAATTTTAATCAAATAAAATAAAACTATTTTTTTATTAAATCTTAGTGTATAATGATTTGCGAATTATTAATTACTTGGTGAATGCTCTGTATAAGAAGGGGATTTAAGATTAGTTTTAAATCTTAATTGTTGTATTATAAGAATTTTAATAGCTGTTGAATCACTTTTAATAGCTTGAATTGGAGATTTTTTTCTCCATAAAAGAGGCTCTTGATTCCTAGGCATTATTGTTTTAATATTGCCTAGGGATCAAGAGCCTCTCCTAGAGTAAAAAAACTCAAATTCAAGCTATTAAAGTTTATTTAACGAGCTCTTAGAGCGAAAAAGTTTAGAAACCAATTTCAACAATTTTAAAGAGTTTTATGAATTCTATTTCTGTTTATGATTATCTAAATGAAGATGTTTTATTTTATTTTTCAAGCCACAATAGTTCCATTTGTTCAACATTATTAACAATCGATACTACGATGCGAGCAATTGCTTTAAAATGTTTATCGCAAGCCACATTACAAATTACGCGGGCATTGCCATCGTTGAAAACAGTGGATACAGAAAATTTTACAGACGATAAAATTGTTAAAGTTTTTATGATCATCATTAATCGTCTTCATGACGAAGCAGAACGTTTAGATTGCAATCAATCTTATCTGGATCAAGACCAAGCTTTAAATCGATTAGCGTGGGAATTGATGCATTACCCGGCTTTAATGGAAAAAGTTCAAGAACAGATAAACGTTCATCAAGAAAAAACTTTCAATACTTTTGTTGAAAAGATTGCGGAACAAATGGAAATGAGTATTCCTGATGATATGGATAGAAGAGCATACTGGAATAGTGTTCTGAAAGACAGCGAAGGTTTAAAACAAATAACGAACCTTGATTTGAGTGAGTGCCAACTAAAGTTTCTTCCTTCTGAAATTTTCTGTCTTTCCAATTTGGAAGAACTTAATCTTAGTCTCAATCAACTTGTAGAACTTCCAACCGAAATAGGTATGTTATCTAATTTGAAACACCTTTATCTGAATAGTAATCAAATCAAAAAACTCCCAGCCGAAATGACTGCTCTTTCAAGCTTAATTTTACTTAATCTCAATCATAATAAGTTACATAAAATTCCTGAAATGTTAGCAGATTTGCCCAACTTGCGGCATCTTCGTATGACTCATAACAATCTACAAGATCTTCCTTCAAATTTCGGATTGTTTTCCCATCTGGAATACCTTAATTTAAGCGATAATCCATTAGGTAATATTTTAGAAAAAATCAGCGATCTTCAACATTTAACGAGCTTGCATCTCGATAATATCCAGTTAAAAGAAATTTCAAATTCTGTTACCGCATTAACAAATTTGAAAACGTTGAGCCTTGGTAATAATCAATTAACAAAGATAGATCTTGAATTCATTAGCTCTTTGCCTCGCTTAGAAACTCTTTTTCTTCGTAAAAATGCATTAGATGAAGAAACAACGCTAAAATTGGAAGAGTTAGATAAACCATTTAAAACCAATATAGAATTTGATCCCTTACCAGGGAGAGATTATATTGACTAATCCCCTAAACCAGTTTAAGAATAGACTATAGTAAAAATGAATTAGCTTGTAGATTGTTAAAAGTAAAATCTAACAAAATTGAAATTGCTTATTTGCACTTTTCTCATCTTGTCGGGTAGTTTTGGAGACAAAGCCTGTTTTGGTAGCTGGTTTTTGTCAAAGGAACTGCCTTTTGTTAGTACTCCATCATTTTTCCGTCCACCTCTCAACAGCATTACAATGTTTAGGATTATCCTTCCTTTTTCCTTCCTGAATCCTAATTCAATCCCTAAATAGACCTGAGTAATTACGACTACTTAGTAGATAAATAATCATAAGTCAAAATTTAATAAATATTTTATCAATCATTAAAAAAACAAAAATAAAATAATAATTGATGGTTAGTTTTTGTAATTAATGTTTTACGTTTTATTTGTTAAGATTTATTTATAAAAATATTAATAAATTATTTATTTATGGTTTTGTATGAATAACTTAGAAAATTTTTTAAGTCCAGAAAAATTACCCCAATCAAAAGTAGACACATCTAATGAGTCTGAAAAAGAAGGAAGGTTAAAAGGTATACCGGTTTCAAAAAGCCCAGATTTAGGTGAGGCCAAAAAAACGGATGTACTAGCTAAGCAGCGACCAATAGGAGAGTCCGCAGAAACCGCCAAAAAAAACATCAGTGCTTCGCTAGAAAAAAGTCAATACCTTCAGACAACGTCTGAAAAAATTGAATCATCTCAACAAGAATATATAAGTTCTCAAAAAGAAATTGAAAAATCGATAGAAGAGCAAGAATCTCTTTTGCAACTATCAATTGCAGAGAAAATGGTAGAAACTCTTTATCAGCAAGCTCGATCAGCTCATGACAAACAATCTTTAGAGTCTATCAAATCTAAAGTCGAGCATTTGCAGCAAGATATTCATCTCAAATTTTCTTCTCAAACCCTACAGCAAAAATTCAAACAAATTTTAGAAGAAATCAATGAAATGGACAATATATTTAAAGTTGTTGAGATGATGAAAAAGGGTGAATCCATGCAGGGTTATCCTGGGGAAGTGCTTTCTTATGAAGGGTATCAGCTGTTAAAACAGATTAAAAGCAAACAAGCGCAGCAAAATGAGAAATTAAGTGTAGCAGAAAAAAAACTACTTGAAACTTCTGAGAACTATGAAAAAGCTATTATGTCTGTCAAACAGATCTTACACAAAGCTCAAGTAGAATTAATAAAGGAAACGCCTCTAACAAAGCTTAAAGATATGTCGATCGCGATTAAAGCGGGAACTGCTCCAGAAGATGTTGTTAAGCTTGCTGTTGATTGCAAAAGGATATGGATGAATTTGGCAACGGAGGAAGGAAGTTATTTAGAGATTCTTAATTTTATAGGAAAAAAAGATTTTGAAGGATTGGAGATCATTAAAGAAATTGCTTTTATGCAAGGTCCACAAGTGGACATGATGCTGAATCAAGCGATATTGGAAGATCACATGACATCGCGACCAATCAAAGATTCTCCTATGAAAGTGCTAGTGGAAGGGGCGGGTCCTAACGGGCTTTATGCAGCTCTTCAATTTTTTAGAAGTGGTGCTAGCATATCTGTTGTTAATAATAGAAGCGAAAGAGTGATAAGAAATCAAAATATGATTTTAGATCCTAAATGGATAGCTCAACTTAATTTTCTCCTTGGATCAAAATTTGACGAATTATTTGTTGATCCGAAAGCATTGGGAGTTTTGAATCCACAAAGAGGTTCTGGTACGATCAAAACTAGAATGCTCGAAGATGTCATGAAAGTTCGAGCTGTCGAAATCTCTAGTTATATAAAGGACAAAACATCTTTGGGAAAAGACACTTTTTTAAATCTCCATTTTGAAGCTCCTTTAAAAGGTGTTCAACCATCCGATAAAGGTTTTTTTGCTATTATTGGTCCCGCAAAAACATCACCAGATGCAGAAAGGTTTAAAGGGCTGGCGATTGAAAAATTAACGAAAAAAATTCTTTCAAGCAAGTATAGCAAGTACCAACCAGAAGATAGGATTGATCAGGAAACTGTATTCAATAAAGCACAAGCAGAAGCTAAAGCTCAATGGGACGAAGAACAGATAAAAATAAAAAAAGAACCTGTTGTAATTGTTTTTGATTTTCTTGCTTGTATAGGTGGTGCAAATGATAAGATACGCGATGAATATCTTGAACCCGCTGTTCCTTTAACTTCTCCTAAAAATTATGGAATTGCAAGCTGGTTAAAACCGGAATCCCAAGCAAATGTGAGATATTTTTCGCAAGACAAGTTGAACCTTTTAAATGTGAAATTAGACCAACTGGGCTATCCTTATTTGACGCGTTCGCATATAGAAAAATCCCTTAGAAGTCAGGAATTGGATCAATTTATATCAAGTTCTAATCTTCCAGAAGAAATAAAGAAAAAATATCAACATTTGACTGAAGATTTATTAAAAAATATTGAGATTAATCATTTACCTAATGTCGAGTCTGATCAACCTATCTGCGGATTTAATATTAGAACGTTTGAGAATTATGCAACCGTCTTTTTAGCTGAAAACACTCCTCCTCTGCTTTCTGAGTTTTTACATGACTTGGATAAACTCATTATTGCTAGTTCGTCTTCTCAAGAAAAAGAACTTCTGCAGAATTTCAAAAAAGAAATCGATAGAAAATGGATGAATACCTTAGCAGGAGTTTTTGGAATTGATCCTAGTGTAGTAAAACTTGATGAAGAGTACTTAATTAATTTTGGGACATTCGATGTTGTGCAAAAAGCCACAACCACTGCTGCAAAGCTTCTAAAATCAGATTCAAAACATTCTTCTGTTGTAATTGCAGCTTTTGGTGATAGCCGGGCAAGCCCGCATTTCTTTAGCGGTAGTGGAATGAGTACTGGTCGATTAGGTATTGAAAAGGGTGCTCAAGTGATTCGAGAATTTAATCGAGAAAAAATCCACTCTAAACAAGAGTTTGTCGAAAACTTGAATGTCGTATTAGATCAAGCAAAAGAAAAAGCAATTGAAAAAGGAAGACGATTTGTCAAACCTAATTCTGTTTCTGAAAGAGTAGCAGCAAGATGCTTAATACTTAAAAATCAAGTGAATGAGTACTATAATGATCAGCGTAAAGCAGAGTTAACGGTTGATCAAATGTGGTGGAAAATCGAAAACGAAGTGAATGACTCGGGTGAGTTTGTTTTAAGTTTTGTAAAGCAAACAGGTAAACAACAATCTCTTAAGGTAAAAATTAATTCAGAAGATGGATTATTACATGCGAATGGAAGGACATATCAAGTTCTAAATGATTTATTGTTAGATTTAGATAATTTATCGTTAAAGTAAAAGATGGCTTAGACATGGATCTTATTGTGTTTAAAAATGGTTCATGAATGAACCATTTTTAAACACAATATCCTTTCTTTAACATTAATTCGGCATTCAAGATGGCGCATCCTGCAGCTCCTCGGATGGTATTATGAGATAAAATAGCAAATTTCCAATCCAAGAGAGAACACTTTCTTAAGCGTCCAACTGAGACTGCCATCCCTTTATCCAAATGACGATGTAATTTGGGTTGGGGGTGTTTTTCATCAGAAAGGTAAATGATCGGTTTTTGAGGAGCCAGAGGCAATTTCAAACTTTGAGGCTCGCCGTTAAAATTTTGCCAAGCTTCAATCATTTCCTCAGCATTGGCGAGATGTTTTAATTTAACTGATACACATGCCATATGTCCATCCATCACAGCGACACGATTACATTGTGCGCTAATTTGCATATGATAAGGGTAAATTTTTCCATTAGAAAAAGATCCCAAAATTTTGAGTGGCTCTGTTTCCACTTTTTCCTCTTCTCCCGCAATAAAAGGAATGACGTTATCTAAAATATCAAAGCTAGCCACTCCTGGGTAGCCTGCTCCAGAGACGGCTTGAAGTGTGACAACATGCACTTTTTCAATTTCCCATTTATCTATTAATGGCTTTAATGCTGTTACGATACCAATGACAGAGCAATTTGGGTTTGTGACAATCATTCCTTTGCCAAATTGTTGTGTTTTGACTAATTCTAAATGATCACTATTAATTTCGGGAATGAGAAGAGGAACATGAGGGTCCATGCGATGATTGCGCGAGTTGGAAATGACAATATATCCTTGCTGTGCAAATTTTTTCTCTATTTCTCCAGCTACAGATGAATCTAAGCCTGAAAATACAATTTTGCAAGGCAGGTTTGGCTCACAAGGTTGTACCATTAAGTGATACAAATTTGGCGAAAGAGGGGAGCTCATTCTCCAATGAGTTGCTTCTCCATATTTTTTTCCTTCTGATCTTTCTGAAGCAGCTAGGGCAACAATTTCAAACCAAGGATGTTCTGCTAAAAGTTCGATGAATTTTTGACCTACCATTCCCGTGGCGCCTAGAATCCCAACAGGAATTTTTCTTGTGCTACTTTTCATCATTGTCATTCCTTTTTTCAAAAATGGCATTATTAGCCTAAAGGTTTAGCAATATAGCATGATTTTAAACTTGTCTCAATCGATTTGTCAGACCTTATTTTAAAAGATCAACTGAGGATGGAAAAAGTTTTTATTTTCCTTGTGATTGATTGTTAATAAGATACGTGACTTTGAAGTTTTTGTTCGGTAAACTTTCAATGGGAATAGTTGCTTTTTACCTATTCATTTTAAGAAGTTAATGCACCTAATTCTAGGAAAAACCGAGCCATTTTATGGCTAATAGTTTTCTATGTGAAAGTAAAATATCTTGAAGTGACTTATGACTCTATTGTATAAGTTTTTAAGGTTAATCAAGTCAAAATTTAAAAAGAAGAAAGGGTGGGCATGGCATTGGATAAAAATGGGTGGCAAGATTTTTTAAAATTATGTTCTAAAGTTAACTCACCTGAGAAATTTAACGAAATTTTTGATCTTTTCTTGACAATTGAAGAAAAAGAAACCTTAGCTTCTCGCTATTTAATCATTAAAGCTTTAATAGAAGGTCATTTAACGCAGAGAGAAATTGCTGATACGTATAAAGTCAGTATTGCACAAATTACTCGGGGATCAAATGCCTTGAAAATTATTTCTCCTGAATTAAAAGAATATTTGAAATCACGCTTGAAATAAAGATAACCTGACATCAAATTCCTCTATTTTACATTTATTTAAATTTATTTGATCAAAAGATGTTGTCCGCAATCTTCTCAATCCTTCTGCATCCATTTCAAGAAAGAAATGATGCCCATTGGCATACTGATTAATGAGTTCACGTTGATGACAGACGACTAAAAGAGTGATGTTTTGTGTTGTTAACGTTTTTAAAAATTCGAAGACAACGACTGCATTCTGTTCATCTAAAGTAGCTGTTGGCTCATCTAGGAGCAAAATCGTTTTTTTCTGTTGAAGAGCCATTAAAAGGGCCAAAATTTGCCTTTGCCCTCCTGAAAGCTTTCCTGCAGGTTTAGAGACATCAATGTGAAATTGCTTAAGAAAATCAGGACAAAAATGAGGATTTTTTAAGCGTAAAAATGGAGAGGGAAAGCGATTCATACAAGCAAATTTTAAATTCTCTTCAAAAGAAAATTGGTCAGCAATCATTTGATCAAAACGCTGATTGACAAGCACGCTATGCTCTGCTCCAATAATTTGACCTGTCATCACTCCTTGATGAGGAATTTTTTGGCTTAAGAGACTGAGTAAAACTGTTTTTCCCATGCCATTTTTTCCATGCAAGGCATGCATTTTACCAGGCTCAAGCTCAAAGTTAAGATCCTTAAAAAAATAAGGGCTATTTTTATGGTGTTGGAAAGATAATTGGTGAACTTTCATTGTTAAACTCCTAAATGATCGAGAGTAAGTGTATTTTTTCTGTGGCCAACATACAAAATAGCTAAAATAAAAAGAGCTTGAAACGCATTGAAGTATTTAAGATCTAATCCCATGCGTAATAAAGACTGTTGGATGATAAAGAATGTGAGGACTCCTAATAAGGGAACTAGCAGGTTGGGCCGTTGTGTCGATACAAAGAATTTGCCGATCATAAGGGCTGTCAAGCAAATCAAAATGATACCAAAGTTCATGGTGAGATCTACAAAGCCATTCGATTGAGCAAATAAAAATCCACTGAGTCCTGCACAGCCATGACCTAAAATGACGCCGCAAAAGACGACGTAGCGTCCCGAAAGGGAATGGTTGCGAAAAAACAAAGGATTATTTCCATAAATGGCGAAGCTATAACCTAATTGTGATCGCATTCCGATGCTAAAAATGAATAATAAAATGGTTGCGATGCTGATTAGGAAAGTGAGTTCTGACACAGGTAGAGTGAGATGGAAACTTTTTACCGATGTTCCCAAGAAATATTGGGTGAATCCATGAAACAAGCCATTTGTTACAATAGCTGCAAGTAAAAAAGGGATTTGAAGAATTTGATTTAAAAAACAAACCACAGTCCCGACAATCATACCTCCTCCTGTCGCAGTTAAAATAACTAAAATAAGGGGGAAATCTTGCATTAAGAAAGCAGTCACAGCACCAAATAAATAAGCGCTTTCAATACTAAAGTCTGGTAGCTTTAATAAGGAAAGGGTCAAGTAAGACCCTATAATTAAAGGTAAGAGAATCAAAGCTTGTTCTAAAATAGACGTCATCATGGCAATTCAATTCCTTGTCTTTTGGCGGCTTCTGCATTGATCCTTAGAGTAAATTCTGAAACTGGAGTCACAGGGATTGCCCCTGGGTGGATTCCATCAGCAAGAATCTGAAGGGCTTTACGAGCACCTTCAATACCAAAATCAATTTCGTATACACCATATCCAAAAGCAGCTCCGCGATTTGGAGAATCAAGATCGCTTGCCATCAAAGGAATGTGATAGCGATTGCATAGTTTCACCAAAGTATCAAGCCCAGACACGACAGTATTGTCTTTTAACACAATGAGAGCATCGGCCTGAGGCATAAACGGAGAAACCTTTGCAAGAATTTCATTTGTTTGGAAAGTCTCGACCGTTTCAAGAGATATGCCTCTTTGATTGAGAATCTGTTCCACTTCTTTTTGATCTTTTTGCAAGCCTGGTTCTGCAGGATTATAAACGAGGACAACATGGCGAATGGAGGGTTTATACTCAAGCAACGCAGATAGCTCATCATTGAAATGTAGCATTTCCTTAATGCCTGTTATGTTTCCACCAGGAGATTGTTCTGATGAAACAATTTGAAAGCCAACGGGATCATTGACGCAAGTAAATACGATGGGTGTTTGCTTTCCCTTTTTGCTAAAAACCTCAGCAGTCATTTGAGAAGCTGAAGTGCCAAGAGTAAAGACTAAGGCATAATTTTTTTGAGCAATTTCTTCAATTTCAGAACGCATGAGCGTTTTGTTGCCTTGAGCATTATAAGTCACGAAGCGATAGAGCCCTGGATGTTGCATTTCCAAGGTTTCCTTAAACCCTTTTTCGATTTGTTCAAGGCTTGGATGTGTCACAGGTGTCAAAATTGCGATCGCAATTTTGTTGTCATCTTGTTTTGTACAAGAAACTAATGTCAATAGAAGAAAGAAAAATATATAAATAACTGGTTTCATAGCAAACCTACTAGTGTTTTAGCGGGGATTTTAATGGAATCATAAATGGGTTTTGTTGTGGAAATGGGAAACCGGTGGTGAAGCACCGGAAAATCTGTACATCCCAATACCACAGCATCGAATTCAGTCAGCAAAGACATCTTTTCAATGACTTGACTGACTAGGCAAGAATCATTTTTTAAGACTTTTCCTTCTAAAATACGATCAATGACCTCATCAATAACGATTTGATCTTGATTAGAAGGATAAATCGTTTGAATTCCTGCCAATTGATAAAGGTGAGAATGGCAAGTATTTTGCGTTCCTAAGATGAGCAAGCGATGGTGTTGCCTTTCTTTTGCTGCATCAACAACTAGTTTCGGCAGGTAGTGAAAAGGGAAAGGAACCTGAGGTAGTAATGTTTTTAAAAACAGATGTAAAGTATTGCAAGCTAAAACTGCCATTTCAACACCGCTCGTGTTGAGCGTCTTCAGACAATAAAGCAGTTCATCTTGCAGGATTTTCTCATTTTCTTTTCTCTCGCTTAAAGATAATCCGCGAGTGAAAGGGTAATTAATGAGAACAATTTCAGGGATTTTTTTCCCTGCTGTATAGCTTTCTTGAATAATGGTTTCATATAAGAGGGCGCTGGCTAGAGGGCCAGCACCGCCGATAATTCCAAGCTTTTTCATAGGAATTTTCTTTCTTTTAAAAATGATTCAGGAAAAGAATCCATGCGTAGTTGAGGACTAAGAGCATGTTGTGCATCATCGAGGTAGACGTGATGTACGGTAAAAGCCAAAGGCTTTTTCATGGAAACTTGCAATTCATCAATATCGGAAGAGGCTTTTTGAAAGATGCTCGTTAAAATAGGATATTTACTTTCATCCTTAAAAAATTTGATGAATGAAGTTTGCACTTCTTGCATAAAATCAACGCCGAGAGCGTAGAATGTTTTTTGAATGCATGCTGTGACTTTTATCAATCGTTTTTTATATGGATCGAGATCAATTTTCTCATTTTGACAAAAAGTGCATGACTCTTTTTCAGAATGTCTATTTTTACTGCTCACTTGACGAAAGAAATAAGTTGGACAACGTTCTGCAATTGACTCAAATTGCTGAATAGATAATTCATCACTTGCAATCGCTTCAAAAAGAAGAACGGGTTCATCTGGATGATCTAGAGGAGTGCTCTGATAAAGGAGAGTTCCATTTCCTTTCGATGTGATCACTTTTGTTTTAATGACAATAGGAATTGTTTCATGAATTAAATAAGCAACTCCAGCAAGCTTTGGAAGTGTATATAAAGGTTGATTACCGCGGCTTGGAAGATGTTGCAAATCCTCTAAAGACAATTGATATAATTCTTTGTGAAGCAAACTTTTTTCTTTTGCTGCACAAAAAGCCTCTTTAATATAATGTTCAAAGACATTATTTAAAGATTGACGAGCTGTTCGGATGAGCACGCCATGAGGATCTTTAATAAAAGAGTGAAAGTCTTCTTTAGGAGTTGGAAGCGTAACTTTTTTTTCGCTAGAAGCTAAGTCAATTGCTTGACACAACAACTTGCGTTCAGTTAAAAAAGTCCAGCCCAAAAGAAATAATAAATGAAGAAAGCGATTTTCTTCAGTTCTAGCTAATTTCTCATCTTCTGTTTTTGTTTTATAGCCTATCTTGATTCTTGCCGCAAGTAGAGCATAAAGATGGCATTGGTTATTGAATGCCGCTGGATCAATGAGGCAAAATCCATCATTTGTTTTTCTGCTTAGAAAAACCACATTGATTTTCATTAAAGTTTCTAAGCTTTGATTAACAAAATTTTCCGAAATCTTGGACGTGTCATACAGGCTGCTTGCCTCTTTTCCAAATAAATAGTGACAAGCAGATTCTTGAGTAGGGACTACCATAAAATTAAACTCCATTAGTTTTATTAAAAATTAATTAATATTTTGGATTAGAAAGAGGATTAAATGGCGCTCTAGCGCCAGGAGGAAAAAATGAAATGGGCAAGCTGTAAATGAAGGGCGTTGATAGGCGTGTTTTCCAAATTAGAAAGAAGAATAATGCTTAAATCCTCATCAGGATAACGGAAAAAAGCCGCGCGAAAACCTTCGATTGTTCCTGAATGACCGATAATTGTTTCATGAGCACCTTCTAGTTCAAAATTATCAGGTCCAATAAAAAATCCATAGCCGTACGAAATGTGAGTCTCTTTGTTAGACCCTTGGATAGCAAATAAAGCATCGATACTTTGCTTAGAAAGAAGAGTATGATTTTTTAGAGCTTGATCTAATTTGTAGAGATCTTGGACAGAAGAAACCAATGCACCTGCCGCATGAGGGAAAGACATATCGATATAATTTGCATGTTCTTTTTCTCCTTTAGCATTTTTTACATACCCTATGGCTCTTTTAGGAATGAGAGACTGATGATGATCATAGTAAGTGGATGTCATCTCTAGCGGTTGGAGGAAGTTTTCCAAAATAAAGCTTTCGTAAGTTTGACTAGTAACTGCTTCTATAATAGCTCCAAGAACAATGTATCCTGAATCTGAATAGCTACAATCATTTCCTGGAAAAAATTGTAAAGGTAAATCTTTAAAATAACTGAGAGTTTGATAAGTATGAGAGGGATGGCGTTGGATCTCTGACAGGTTTGGAAAATCAGTGATGCTTGGAATTCCAGAGGTATGACTAAGCAAGTGGTGAATCGTGATATGATTCCCGTTTGGGTAATCAGGTAGATAATTGATAATAGGATCGTTAACATTGAGCAAGCCTTTTTCTTGCAACTGTAGAATAGCGATTGCGGTAAAAGATTTCGTGATCGAACCAATGCGAAAGATTGTTTGAGGTGTATTGGGTATTCGATCCTCCTCATTGGCAAATCCATATCCTCGAGCAAAAAGAATTTTTCCTTCTTGCGCAATTAAAACAGCTCCCTGAAATTGATTTTCTTTTAAAAAAGAGTCAATTTTTTGATACAGGCTAAATGAAATATTGCCAAAGCATACTACGAAACTGTAGAGGAGCAGCGACAATGAAATCAGCAAAAATAAGTAAGTTTGTTTTTTTAACTTCATCTTTCTATCTTCTCGCAGAAGAGTAAGTGTTTTTGAAATGTTTTGAAATTGTAATGTTACAACGTTACATCATTTTATGTCAAGCCTCTTGAATAAATCTCTTAAAATTCATCAGAAGATGAGCATTTTCAATGATTTAAAATAAATGATTTAATGTTTATGGGATTGACTATTTTTGCTGATATGCAGAGGAATTTAGCTGAGAATTTGGATGCAAGGAATCATGAAGATAAAGATATCTCATAAGTGTCATACATAATAGCTCTAGCACCAAACATTTCTTTTTGAAAGATTAAGCCTTGATTGAGATATTGACCTTGCTGTTCTGTCGATATTCCAAAATCAAAATAGCATTGTGGAGAAGAGGAGTAGATGTCATTAATAAGAGTATGAAGCAAGAAATCTAATGCTCCTATTTCTCTTCCTTCTTCAGTTGTAGCCATATATTGGGTGTGTACCACCATTTTAGAGAGGTAAACGATCACTCCTGCAACCATTTCATGATTTAGAAATGCGCTATATAATTTAATATTTTCGGGAAAACGGCCAGCTAATAGTGTCATTTCCTCTGCAGTATGAGTTGCTTTAGTTTGATATTTTTCGGATAAAATCACATTCATCATCGTATAAAATTTAGCAAAATTCTTTGACTCACAAACCATGATTCCATTTTTTTTTGCTTTCGCAATTCCGTTTTTCTTGCCACCGCTAAATCCTATTTTATTGTGTAAATCAATTGTAGAAGAAACATCTCGACGAATTAACTTAGCCTGATTTCTAAAAAGACCATAGAGATCTTCTTCTGCAGGGACTTCATGATAAATATGAGGGACGGCTTTATAGCGTAGTTTTTTGAAATCTTGCGATTGTAAATAATGAATTAAAGCAGAGAAAACATCGAGGACTTGTGACATTTTAACTTTTTTATCAATAACTAGGCCTCCAAAAGTTAATCCGCCATGAGAAATGCATTGATCTTCAATTTTAGTTGCTGGTAGAGCAGCTAATAAAGTCTCTTGGTCATAAAATAATAAAGAGGCGTCATGAAAGCGATCCGCATGATATTCCATATAATCACGGTGGAATAAGAAATGACCATTCTTACCATTGAGAATCAATTGATTCCAAATGCTTTTCTTTTCTGATGTATAAGGAGTAACTGTAATCATGGTGTTAATTCAGCGTAGCCAAAACCATCCTTACCCATTGAATTGCCGTTATAAAACATATAAGTTTTGTCTGCAGCTTTGATAAGGCTTGGATAGCATAATGTTTTAGAATCCCAAGAATCATGCAAAGAGGTTGTGATGCCCGTCAAATGATCTTGGCGTTGCCAATTTTTTCCATCTTTTGAAGTTGCGAAACCTGGAAGGTAGGAACCATTTGTTTCCCCTTTGGTGTAATAAGCGCAATATCCATCAAGTGTTTTATATACGCGAGGGCGTCCAATGCGATATTCATGGCCTTGGTTTTCAATGCAGGTCATCCCTTCTTGAGGAAAACTTAAAGGAGTATTTGATTCTGCGTATTTGATAAAATAACTAGGATAAGGAATGTGATTGATCATTGTCCATTGATTACCTGTTGCATACCAAATTTTCCACGTATTATTTTCAAATAGGACGGTATGAATGGCTCGAATATAAAGGCCTTCGTTGGACCTTTCTAATATAGGTGTACGTGAAAGTCTTTTAAATGTCAGACCGCCATCGAGACTTTGTGCTAATCCGCTAAAAGCTAAAAATTTTGCTTTTTTGACTAGTTGAAAACCAACATAGAACATATAGAGGCGGCCATCATGATTTAAAATATCGCCTAAGATTACACCGTTATCATCAAAAGCACCTGATTCGCCAATATCTAAGCAAGGTTGATCTGCGATATAAAGAATATCTTGGGGATTATGCGCATTGACATCGACAAAACGAATACGACTCATTCCTTCTTTATCACGAGCTCCAAAATAAATGCGGATAACGTCTGGATTTAAAAGAATAGGAGTTGGTGTTAATGCTGAATCCTGGGCCCAATCTAATTGATGATCAATTGCTTGATAAATTAAGCCTTTTTTTGTCCATTGCATAGATGTCATTTTTAACATGCTGTCAGCGCTTCTTCTTGAATTTTAAAGTATCTAAACGTATCCACTTTAGAGGCGACTGCTGGGTTTCCTGTATAAATTTTTCTAGGTTCTGTATTTTTTACAATTAATGAAGCAGAGCCGATTAAACAATCTGGGCTAATGGTAATATGATCATTTAATGTACAATTAACTCCTAAAAAGCAATTTTGTCCAATATGACAATAACCAGATACCACGACATGGGATGAAAGAAAACAATTGTCTTCAATCACACTTCGATGGCCGACATGATTGCCACTCCACATAATGACATTATTGCCAACATGAACATGATATTGAATCACGTTATTTTCAAAAATAAAACAATTCTCTCCAATTTTTGCATTATGCCAAACAAAAGCTTTAGAGCTAATATAGCTTGCAACTGTATAACCTTTTTCTTTTACAGCTTGATATAAGCGTGTTCGAATACGATTTAATTTGGTAAATGTAACAGCAACAAAGGCTTCACAAATACTTGGAGGAAAGATAGTTTCAATACTTTCAAAGGGGACAACTGGTAGATTAAAAAGGGTGTTTTGTTTTAAATATTCTTTTTCCACACTAAACCCAATGACTTCATATCTAGAATCATGGGTGAAGTATTCATAAGCAATTTCACCAAACTCTCCAGCGCCTATGATGACAATTTTTTTTGACTTGGTCATAAGATTTTCCCATTTGCTTGCTTTAATTTAGTTGATCTCTCATCTTTAGAATTGATCATTCAAATGCGGATAAATTTAATTAAGTGTTTTTTTAATTATTCTCAAGGTCTTTTATTTTAAAGCGCGGAACCAAGATTAAAATTTCATCGATGTATGCATTGTTTAAAAGATTGTTTTATTAAAAGAATTTACTAAGATAAATGAATGTATGTCTATTTATTATTGAAAAGGTACTATTTGTCAAGTTTTGATGCTGTGTAGGAGCTTGTTAACGCTTTGTTTTAAAACTTGCGTAAAAACCATTAAGATTTTATTTTTCTCTATACCATTTTACTAAATTCAGACCATCCTAATTGTTCATCGCTTAAAATAACCAATATGATTGACAAATTCAACTGCCAAAAAAATCGAGATGCTCTCTAAGATAATACGCAAGCCATGTAAAGGAAAATCATGATGATGGGAATAGAAAATTGCAAATTGATCAATTTACCTAAAATTACAGATGCACGTGGCAACTTATCAGTCATTGAAGCTGAAGAACATATTCCTTTTATAATTGAACGCGTTTATTATCTTTACGATGTCCCTGCAGGAGAAAGCCGAGCTGGTCATGCTCATAAACAATTGCAACAACTTTTTATCGCTGTTTCAGGAAGTTTCGATATTGTTTTAGAGGACGGTTTTAAAAAAAAGACAATTCAATTGAATCGTCCTTACCAAGGACTTTATGTTTGCCCTATGATATGGAGAGAGTTAAATAATTTTTCTTCTGGATCCGTTTGTTTAGTTTTAGCATCCCTTCATTATGATGAATCCGATTACTATAGAAATTATGAAGAGTTCTTAGCAGCTGTGAGGTCGAAATGAGAGTTCCTTTTTTAAATTTAAACGCTGAATATCAAGAGTTAAAAGCTGGTTTTGACGAGGCTTATCAGCGCGTGATGAATTCCGGCCATTTTATTATGGGACAAGAATTAGCATCTTTTGAAGAAAATTTTGCTAAATATTGTCAGGTTAAGCATGCAATTGGAGTCGGAAATGGGTTAGATGCTTTAACTCTGATTTTAAGAGCAATGGAAATAGGTTCAGATGATGAAGTGATTGTTCCATCCCATACTTTTATTGCAACATGGTTGGCTATTTCATCTGTAGGTGCCAAGCCAGTTCCTGTGGAAGTAGATTTAGGGACTTATAATTTGGATCCTGCTCGACTTGAAGCAGCTCTTACATCCAAAACAAAGGCTATTATTGTTGTGCATCTCTATGGACAACCAGCTGATATGGATTCTATTAATATTTTTGCAAAAAAACATCATTTAAAAGTGATAGAAGATGCAGCTCAAGCACATGGCGCTTGTTATAAAGGAAGAAAAACAGGTGGAATTTCGCATGCAGCAGCTTTTAGTTTTTATCCGACAAAG
Source organism: Parachlamydiaceae bacterium (assembly GCA_044226925.1). Lineage (GTDB taxonomy): Bacteria > Chlamydiota > Chlamydiia > Chlamydiales > Parachlamydiaceae > JANWJE01. The sequence continues at coordinate 382,347 of JBGAGC010000003.1, read as the reverse complement.
AATTTAGGTGCTATTGGCGACGGAGGAGCTATTACAACGCAAGATGACGATCTTGCACAGCAAATACGTATGCTTCGTAACTATGGTTCTTCTATTAAATATATCCATGACATAAAAGGATGTAATAGTCGTTTAGATGAATTACAAGCAGCTTTTTTAAATGTGAAATTAAAAAAATTGGATGAATGGAATAAGAAAAGACAAAACATAGCGAAGAGTTACTTAGAAGCTTTGGCAGATTGTGATTCTATTAAACTTCCAGCTGTTCCAACATGGGCAGATCCAGTTTGGCATCTATTTGTCGTGCAGCATGCGCAGCGAGATGCCTTAATAGCAAATTTAAAAGATGCAGAGATTCAATGTTTGATCCATTATCCTATCCCTCCTCATCTTTCTCAGGCTTATGCTGAGATGAAATATCAAGAAGGATCTTTTCCAATTGCTGAGCAAATTTCACGTCATGCATTAAGTTTGCCTTTATGGCCACATATGACAGAAAAACAAGTTCAAAAAGTGATTCATACTCTGCAAAATCTTAATGCCTATCAGCTTAGTGGTGTATAATGTCGGATCTCATGATTCAATCCCTTCATCATCTGCAAGACCTCATTTACCAAAGTTTAGAGCGTAAAGATTTTGATTCAGCATTAAAAATGATTCAAGATGTGGTGATGAAGATGATTAAATGTCCATTAAATACAGCTTTCGTTTTTAGCTCTGCAGTACTTGATGAATTGTGCCTTAAAATTGGGGAACAGATTTGCAGAGAAAAAAAATTGCTAAACATCGATTATAAACCAGAATCAAACACTGTCATCTATGTTGTAACGAAGTTATATTTAACGGGTGGAGGGCATATTGGAGTTATAGCAGATTGTATTCAATTAAGACCTGATCAAAAGCATGTTATTCTGATTACAGATATTCTTCCAGAGTCTTCTAAAGAGGAACTTTTGGCACGTTTTTCTAATCTATCTGCTGAATTCATTTGGGCTCCTTCTGTATCTTTAACAGATAAAGTTGTTTGGCTTGTTAATCAAATTGCCTCTTATCAACCTGGTGTTGTTTTTCTTTTTCAACACCATCACGATAGTGTAGCTATTGCTGCTTTACAGCCTCATGTTCATCCTTATGTGATTTTTTATCATCACGGCGATCATAGACTTTGTTTAGGCGTCCATGTCCCTCATTTCATTCATGTTGATCCCCATCCGATGGGATTTCATAATTGTCGGCATAAATTAGGAATTAAAAAGAATATTTATTGGCCTTTATGTGCCTTAGATAAAGGATGTCGACCTCCTCAACAGCCTTTCATGAAGGATGGTTTTTTAAAGACTTGTTCATCTGGAAGAGATACTAAATTTGAAGATCTTTATTTATATCGGTATGCTGAATTAGTGCCTAAAATAATTAAGCAAACCGGCGGTCAACATTTACACATTGGTCCGTTGTCAGAGGTTACATTAAATTCGATTTATCGCGACCTCAACCATTTACAGATTCCGCGCCAACGTTTCATTCATATTCCATGGGTTAAAAGTGTATGGGAAACTCTTATCCAAGAACAGGTAGATCTTTACATTACTTCATTTCCTCATGGTGGAGGAAAAGTCTCTATAGAGGCCATGGGATCAGGAACACCTGTCATTGCGCATAGTCACTATAAGTCACAATTTTTAGCAGGCGAATGCTTAATTTATCCAGAAGGGTTTTGTTGGAGAAAACCTGATCAACTTTTTCAATATTTGACGACAATTACACCTCACATTTTAGCCGAGCAATCTCAATATGCAAGAGCGCATTATGCACGCTATCACCGCCCGGAAATTTTACAAGCAGAATTAATGAAACATCCTTCCGAAATGAAAGGATTAACTTGTCCTTCTTTACCTGACTTTCAACAAGATTATTTTCAAATGGCTCTTGAAAATGCCATAACCTATGATCCTGATAAAGTTGACCCACAATTACAAGCCCTCTTAAATTCTACTTCTTGGCGATTAACAGCGCCTTTAAGAACAGTGACTCATTATTGCGCAAAGTTAAAAGATTTGATTCTTAAAAAAGAATAAGCATTTTGTGTCATCACTAGAATGCAGCTAAGAGAAAGCGCTTCTGATGAAGCGCTTGGTGAGACCATTTCTGGCAGAAATATCATTTTAATTGCTGCAAAACCTCTTCGAGATTTTTCTCTAAACAAAATTTTTCATTAAAAAATTCTTTAGCTTTTAATCCCATCATGCGACTTTTTTGAGGATTGTTAATGGCTTTTAAAATCGCATTTAAAAGTAAGCGGCTATTTCTAGGATAACAAACATAACCCGTGTTATCATCCTCAATAGCTTCTACACATCCATTAACGTTAGTGGTGACAATAGGCAATCCCATTGACATGGCTTTAAAGAGTGCTAATGGCATGCATTCTTCTATGGAAGATTGTACATATAAGTCAGCCTCTTGATAATAGGCTTCAAGCTGGTGAGGGCGGATATGGGTGAGAAGTCGGATGCGATCTTTTAATCCAGAATGGGCAATCTGTAAAATCAAATCACTCATATACTCTTGTCGAATAGCAAGATCGCTATGGACGCCAATAATTGTTAGCGAAACATCATTCTGAATTAATCCTTCTTTTACCCCCATCATAAAAGCTTCTATTAAATAATGAGTGCCTTTGCGAGGAGAACAAGTGCCTACTGATAAAATATTTTTAATAGGTTTTTCAAGTGATTGAGCAGGAGAGTGGCAAATTGGAATTCCGCTCCAATAAACTGTTTTTCCTTTAAAGTCTGCGCTTTCCCAGATATGTCGTGTATTGTGAGAACCAAACCAAAATTCAAAACGAGGATTGCGCATTGCACGGCTTAAGAAAGATTTAGGTTTGCGATTTAATCCTACCTTGTTTAGAGAGGCAGAGGGAGGAGAGGATTCATGAATATACCAAATAAGGCGAGAGAATGGCTTTAAAAGGGATATTAAAGTCAGAAGAGGACCGGTTAGGTATGTGTTACCAATTGTAATTTTGCGCGATTTGAATAGTAAAAGAAGACTTGCGAATAAACGGTAGCAGTTTTTAATCAAGAAATGAGTGTTGTAAAGCACACCCACTGCAATTCGTTTTGGTAGCACATAAACGGGAATTTGACGACTCTCAAATTCCTTGCGCATGGGTCCTTCTAATAAACTAATCACATTGACTTTATATCCCTTCTCTTTAAGAGAGAAAGCTAAGTCAGCAACAACTTTGGGAGCACCCGTAAAGGTCAACTCATGCGTAATAAAAGAAATTTTTCTGTGTTTCTTTGAAACTTTGATTTTAACAGGAGGTTCATGCTGTTTTTTTCTTTCACTTAATGGATGATCAGGACTGCTCTCAGGTTTTGTGAGATAAGAATTTAATCCTATTTCAATATTTGTTTTTAAGCGAGCACGTGAAAAAGCGTTTGGCCAATACCAATGGCAAGGAGCTTGGGGATTTTCAGGCGGATGTTGTGAGACTTGTAATAAATAGTCTCGATAAATTTGACTTAATTCAATCTCTAAAAGATCGTTGAGTTTAGAAAACGTATTATCACCATGTATTCGATATAAATATAATTCTTCGTCTAAGAAAATAGGCTCGGTGACAACAAGGGCTCGTAAAAGAAAATCATAATCATGTGCAAGTCTTAAATTTTTAAATTCTCCAATGCGTTGATATAATTTGCGAGAGAAAATAAAATTGCCTGTAGAAATAGCTAAATTACCGGGCAATAGCTGGAAGCCTACTGTAGGAGCGTCTGCTAAGCCATGCTTTAAATTTTCATACCCTTGCCGCCATGGATGATCAGCAGGAAGGGCATTGCCATCATCGTCGATCCCTTTAATTGCTGTAAAAGCAAATTGTCCTCCCTCTTCTTCAAGGCGCTTGACAAGTTTTTCAAATCGTTGAACGTCGTAAATGTCATCAGAATTAAGAATAGCTAAATAATCACCTTGAGCAATAGATAAGCCTCTATTAATAGTGTTATGTGCTCCTCTATTTTCCTGTTTAATGAATGTGAAAGATCGACCGGTTTTGTTTGTTTGTTCCGCCTTTACTAGCCACTTATCTACACAATCGACACTTCTATCCTTAGAGCCATCATCAATTATAATGACTTCTAAACGAGGATATGTTTGATAAAGAACAGAATTTAAGGCTTCTTCTACATATTTCTCATGGTTGTAGACAGGTATAACGATGGAAACAAGAGGCACATTGTTAGACATAACATAACCTTTTGGTTAGAGAAAATTTTTATGTAGGATAAAAATAAAGAAAGTCAATATTAAGTTTAGGCAGGATGTCGCCGGATTGATCAATCATATTACAATGCGATAATAGAAGACAATCCATAGCGTTTCTTTTTTTCTCAGTACATTCATTGTCTTCGTCAAATCTTTCGAAATGTATTAAAGCTTCTTAAAAAATATGGCGATTTAATCTCTAACCAAAGAAATAACCTCAGAATACGGATTAAAAAAAGTAGACACAAGGCTAAGACAAGAAGATTGCGGGCGAATTAAAACCGGGCAATGAGACAATAACAAGCAATCAATAAGAGCTTCCTTTCCTTTTTGGTAGTTGTTGGCGTAATGTTGAACTGCCCCATGATGGAGAGGTGTACCATCGGAAGAGCGAACAAAATTATTATAAATCAATTGCTTAGGAAAGAGATTTTCTAAGTACGTTAAAAAGTTTTGGTCATCAGTCGCCACAAAGATTTTAACTTTTTTTCTCAAAGGAAAAGGATAAGATTTTTTAATCACCTGTTTAATGGTTTGATATGTTTTCTCATAAGAAACAATGGGCCATTCTGCTTGTTTATCCGTTCCGCGATGATGAACCCCGATGACAAGAAAAGACTTAAAATATTGTTTAATAAAAGCGTCAACTTCAGCTTGAATATGTGGCTTTATGCGAATGTATTTTTGAATTAATCCAAAATTTCTCTCTTTTGACAAAGAAAGTCCAGTAAAAGTTAACTGCGATCCTTCATCTATTGTAGACTTATAGCGTGGAGCTTGTTGATTTCCTAAATGGATAGGCTCGAAAAAATATTCCCACCAATTAGGCCCTGCCTCTGGATCCCAATAAATTCCTTGATCTAAATTAATCGTCAATCCTGCCATATGACCTTGCTCATATAAGTGCAAAGCCCCTAAAACTGAACCAAATACAGCAAACATTCCACTATTATATGTTAATTCAAAGCATAGATTGGGAGGAGTGTTTGCCTGGGAAACGGCTTTAGCTGGAGTAAGGATCGAAAGTAAAGTGATGAGGAAGACTAGCGCTAAATTGTGAAAATATTTTTTTGTCATATTCATTAAATATTTAACTTTTTAAATATGGTTGAAAGCTTTAAGTGTCGTTTATTAGCACGCTTTAAAGTAGTTATAAACTCGAAAAGCAGTTTAGAGTTATCTCATTTTGATTTGTAGCAAAAGAAGTTTAAAATAAACCAAAGTTCTCTATTTAATAGAAATATTATTTTTAATTGAAGACAAAAAACAATTCGTGATTTAGCGCGTTCTAATCCTCTTTATAAGATCTTTTGGATAAGGCGGCCTTGACTTCTAAGGCCCGCCGCAAGAAAACTTCTAACATTAATTTTCCGTCAAAGAAATCACCTGAGAATAAGGATTAAAAAAAGTAGAGACAAGGCTAAGGCAGGATGATTGAGGGCGTATTAAAATATGACAGCGAGACATGAGAAGACAATCAATGATGGCTTCTTTTCCTTTGAGATAATTGCTTGTATAGTGTTGGACTGCTCCAATGTGCAGAGGTGAGCCATCAGCTGAACGAGTAAAATTATTATAAATTAATTGTTTGGGAAAAAGGTTTTCTAAATAATCTATAAATTTTTGATCGTCGGTAGCTACAAAGATTTTAACTTTTTTTCTCAGAGGAAAAGGATAAGACTTTTTAATCACCTGTTTAATGGTTTGATATGTTTTCTCATAAGAAACAATAGGCCATTCAGTATTTTTATCTGTTCCGCGATGATGAACTCCTATCACATAAAATGATTCAAAATGTTGCCTGACAAATTCATCTATCTCTGCTTGAATATGAGATTTTATACGGACATATTTTTGAATAAGCGCATAGTTATTTATGCTAGGTGTTGGAAGGCCAAGATATGCTAAATCGATTGCATCTTGCATTGTACATTGATAGTGTGGAGCATGCTGGTTTCCTAAGTGGATAGGTTCAAAAAAATATTCCCACCAGTTAGGTCCTACAGCTGGATCTAAATAAAGATGATCAAGATGAACTGTCAGTCCTGCCATATTGCCTTGATCATAGACTTGCAAGGCTCCTAAGACCGCACCGATGACAGAGCCTAAGCCGCTATAAAAATTTAGCTCTACATAAATGTCCTTATATCGATTGGAAAGGTCGTTAGCTTGAGAAAGAGCTTTAGCAGGCGAGGTAATAGAGAATGAGATGGCAATAAAAATTAGCGCTAAACTGTTGAGATATCTTTTCATTATTTTCCTTTAACGTTAGGACATACCTGATATATTGATTTAATTTGGTACTAAAGAGGTCACAGAGACGTCAGCATTAAAAAATGTTGAAAGATGACTAAGAGCGGAAGACTTCGGCCTTATCAACGCTTGACAACGAGAGAGCAAAAGAGAATCGATAAGGGCTTCTTTCCCTTTTTGATAGTTGTTGTTATAGCGTTCAACATTGCCATAATGCAAAGGAGTACTATCTGTAGAACGAATAAAATTGGTGTAAATCAATTGAGAAGGATAAAAACTTTCTAAATAAGAGATAAAATTTTGATCGTCAGTCGCTACAAAGATTTTAATCTTTTTTTTATGAGAATACAAATAATGGTCTTTGATCGCTTGCTTAATGGCTTGATGGGTTTTCTCATACGAAACAAGAGGCCATTGAAGTCCTTTGTCTGTGCCACGGTGATGAACTCCAATGACATAACATGATTTAAAGTGCTGCTTAACAAATGCATCTATCTCTGCTTGAATATGCGGTTTTAAGCGGATATATTTTTGAATGATTTCAAAAGCTCTTTTTCTAGGTAATTGAAAGCTAGCGAGAACTAATTGTACTCCTTCTTCTGTCGTAGGCCTGTAATGTGGTGCGAAAAGATTTCCTAAATGGATAGGTTCAAAAAAATATTCCCACCAATTAGGTCCTGCATTAGGGTCTACATAAAGTCCTTGATCCAAATTAACGTGTAGTCCGACCATACTTCCTTGATCATATAAGTTCAAAGCCTCTATAACTGCACAAATCACAGCACCTAAGCCATCCGCATAACTTAATTCAAAAAAAAATCCTTTGTATTTGTCATTTAGGCTGTTATGTGAAAAAAGAGGTGGAGAAGAAATGATCATTGAAATGATAAATAGAGAAGCTAAGAGGGGAGACCTTAAATCGTTGAAAAAAGCTTTCATTAGTATCCTGCTTAATTTGAATCTTATTCATGCAGTCCCGAAAGACTGCATGAGAATGGTTTAAAATTCTTAATAGATTCATTAAGAAAAAATTAAAGAGAATTTGTCTCCTGTAAATATTCTAATGCCTGCCAATCGTGAAGGCTATTGTCAACCGCTTGTTTTAAAACAACTTTAGCTGCTTCGTCTTCGCCTTTTTGTAATAAAGTAAGAGCATACCACAAGCTTGAGAAACTTCTAAGTCCATAACGAATTTCTCCTTGGCCGTAGTGATGATACAGAAATTCAATACAATCAAGCTCTTCATCTACTGCAGCGCCAATGATTTTCTCTAGGGCTTTAGTTTCTGAGTAGGGTAAATGTAGTTCATACAAAAGTCGGCTTGCTGTACAGGCTTCTACAATAGGACTTAAATTGACTTTTTCTTGAACAGGATAAATAAGAGCTAAGTCTCCTATCACGGCGATTTGATAATCTGGGTTAATTTTCTGGCATTGTTTAAATAACTCAAGCAAAGAAGGATAATCTGCAACAGCAGGATCTGGATCTTCGTACATGGAATTTTGGAAAAATCTCACATCATCCACAATGATAATGCTATCTTTAATTCCACTTTGGATAATTGCTTCAATTTCTCCACTAATCGGAGTATTTTTATCGCCTTTAGCTGTATCTCTCTTGCTAAAATGTCCATCAAGGAAAAACAGGATTTTTCCTTGAGGAGCTGTCAAAATGTGAGGCAATTCTTTTGCAGAATCTCCAAAATAAACATTAACGTTTCGGTGGTTGGCAAAACGTGCTTTTGCCTTTTCATAAAGACCAGAAGCTAATTCAATCGTATGAACTTGAGAGAAAACTTGAGAAGCATTTTCTGTTGTGTCACCTAAATAAGTTCCTGATTCGATAAAGGTATCAATCTGAAAAAGTTTTTGCAATAATTCCAAAAATGATCGCTTGAGTCCAGCGATTCCTTTATTGTCATTCGTTTGCATTTGTTTAACATGGATGAATTCTAACTTAAGTTCTTGATTTGATTTTTCTTCATGTCCTTCTAATAAAGAGAAGGACATCGCACATAAAAAAGCGCTGGCGAAGCGAATGAATTTTTGACTGACTATTTGCTTAATCATTTTGTTGTAACTCTCGGTTTGGAATTTGATGTAAACCTTATTTGATTGTTTCTCGAAAAATAAAAGATGCGGCAATAAAAGGTGAAAATAAAATTGACGCCTACCGTCAATTTGAAAGGTATGTAGCATAAGAAGATTTAAAGTTACAAATGAAATGTAAATAAAAATTTACCTTATTGCTTGCTTTTCCTTTTATTTGTCAGTATGTTAATAACAGGATCAATCAGAGTAAAAATCCAATGAAATACTCCCTGAGATTATTATTTTTGACGGTTTGTCTTTTTGCTCTTGGAGCTGCCTATCACATTAGAGCAGAGGAGGCTCAAACGACTTTTTTAAGTTTAAAAGGTTTTTTGAGCAAAGATAAGTTATCTCAAGCGAAATCTACCTTAGAGCAATTATCTCAGCGCTCTTACCGTTCTTCTACTCTTTTATTAGAAGTGGATTCGATGGGAGGCGATTTGGGGCAAGTGCTTGATTTTGCCAAAACAATTTATGAGCTTAAAAAGCTTAACCAGCTAAAAGTCATTGTTTATATTCATGATAATGCTTTAGGTCCTGCAGCCAGTCTTCCTTTCTTGGCAGATGAATTGAACTGTTCTTTATATGTCTCATGGGGAGATATTCCTTTAAGCGCAGAAGGCGCATTGCCTCCCAATATTTTACGCAACCGAGTACGCAGTTTAATAGATCTTCAGAATCCTCATGTTTCATTGCTCTATGTACTGGCTGATGCAATGTCAGATCCTGCATTGCAAGTTGTTAATGATCAAGGTTGGAAGATTGCGACTGGACATCAAGATCCTCAAACACCAATGATTTCTACTGCAGGGCAAACGCTTGTTGTTAATCAAAATCAATTACTAGAGCTTGGACTTGTCCAATCTGTTTTATCTCCTCAAGAATTTGAGAAAAAGTATCAGTTGAAATTGGAAGCATCCTCTGCTTCAAATGAGGAAAAATCAAATGTTCAGCTTTCGTCTCAGACAATAGAAAAAAATCTGAATCAATATATTCATTTTAATGAAAAAGGTCCTAATTTGATTGGTCATCTCTACGTTGGAGATCACGAAACAGCAATTAGCGAATCGACATGGCTCTACATTAGACAAGGTTTAGAATTCTACAAAAAGCAACATCCTATTTTTATTATTTTAGAGTTGAACACCCCAGGTGGAGAAGTCTTTGCCGCTCAAAAAATATCAGACGCGCTCAAAGAAATGGATACACAGTTTAATATTCCTGTTGTGGCTTTTATTAACAATTGGGCGATTTCAGCAGGAGCGATGCTTGCTTACTCTTGTCGGTTTATCACCGTTGTCAAAGATGGGAGTATGGGCGCTGCAGAGCCAGTCTACGCAGGTGAAGGTGGCAAAATGGAGACAGCTTCGGAAAAAGTGAATTCTGCGCTAAGGGCAGATTTTGCTAACCGCGCTCGTTTTTTTGACCGCAATCCTCTCATTGCAGAAGCAATGGTGGATAAAGATATGATTCTTGTGCTTAGACATGGCAGTATCATGCGTCTTGATAATGAAAATCAAATTCGTCTAACGGGTCCAGATCCAGATGTTGTTATCTCTCCGAAAGGTAAATTGCTTACTTTAAATGCCGAGCAAATGCTGGATTATGGAGTGGCTGATTTTATGCTGGCTCCAGCAAAATTGTCAAAGATTACTCCTGAAGAAGAAAAAGCAGGGGAATGGCCAGCAGATAAAACGCTTCTTTTTCAAGCTCCTTTCTTTTCTGCTATTCCTCAAGCTACAATTCAGTCTTATCGCATGGACTGGAAAACACAATTTTTTGTTTTTTTAACAACACCGCTGATTTCTTCTCTTTTGTTTATGGGCCTGATTATAGGCGCATATATGGAGATTAGTTCTCCAGGCCTTAGCTTGCCCGGTTTTATAGCAGTGACTTGTCTTTTCCTCATCATTTTATCGAGCTTCTCACTGCAAATTGCAAATTGGTTGGAATTAATTTTACTTTTGACTGGCCTGATTCTAGTTCTTGTCGAATTATTTGTTCTTCCTACATTTGGTTTGTTAGGGGTCTTGGGAATTGTTTTATTTCTTTTTGGCTTATTCGGTATGCTTCTTCCAAGCTTGGATTCCGTTTCATTTGAATATGATACAAAAACTCTTAATGCAGCCGGCCAGTATTTCTTTAAGCGTTTAGCTTGGTTGTGTGGTTCGTTGATTTTAAGTATCATTGCAATTGCTCTTTTAGCTCGTTATGTTTTACCCAGTTTCTCCACTTTTAATCGCTTTGTGTTAGCAGGACATGAGCAAGATGCTTCGAAAGGTTTTGTGGCTGGAGAAAACCCAGCTGATTTACCTCAGACGGGTACTCAGGCAGAAGTTTTTGCAACTTTGCGTCCTGCTGGTAAAATTATTGTAAATGATCGCATTTATGATGCTGTCAGTACAGGAGATTTTATTGATGCTGGTGAAAAAGTGATTGTTGATCGTTTAGAAGGGAGTGTCATTTTTGTGAATCGTCAGCGAGGAGAAAATGTATGATCACTTCCTTTTTACTTGTTTTGCTTGGCCTATTCCTTATTTTAGCAGAATTTTACCTGCCAGGGGGGATTATTGGTATTCTAGGGGGAATGGCTATTCTTGCTGGAATTATTCTATTTGCTTCAGAAACCGATTCAGTTATCGCTCTTATCTTATTTTTAGCGGGGATTGCAGTTAGTGTAGGATTATTAATTCGTTTTGCCCTTTGGCGTATCGTTCATGCCAAGCCTCAATATAGTATTTATTCCGCAGATGATCAAGAAGGATACCAGGCTTCTGACTATGATAAAGATGCGATAGGAAAAACCGGAGTTGTCATCGCAGATCTTAAACCTGGAGGATATATCTTGATAGAAGGTCGTCAACACGCCGCCATTTCGTTAAGCGGCTATATTGCTAAAGGAGAACATGTGGCAGTGGTTGGCGGCCAAGAGCAAAGTTTAATGGTTAAAAAGAAGGAACACAAATCATGACGCAGTTATTACAAGCGGCCACAGCCGATATCAACATGGGATTTTATTTTATCATCCTTGTTGTTGCCATTATTTTGATTATTATCTTAAGTATTTTAGGCAAATTTATTAGCTTATGGTTTCAAGCCTTTGTATCAGGAACGCCTATCCCTTTATTTAATATTATTGGGATGAGCTTAAGAAAGATCCCTCCACGTGTTATTGTGAATGCTAGGATCAATCTTTTTAAGGCGGGATTAAAGCAAATTAGCGTTTCAGATCTTGAAACGCATTACTTAGCAGGAGGACACGTTCCAAATGTTGTAGAGGCTTTAATTGCTGCTGACAAAGCGAATATTCCTTTGGATTGGCGTCGCGCAACAGCGATTGATTTGGCAGGAAGAGATTTAAAAGATGCCGTTCAAACATCAGTCAATCCTCGGGTGATTGATTGTCCTAGCCATGGAGGATATATTACAGGAGTAGCAAAGGATGGGATTCAGCTCAATTGCCGTGCTCGAGTTACAGTACGTACGAATATTGCGCAGTTGGTAGGGGGAGCGACAGAAGAAACAATCATCGCTCGTGTAGGTGAAGGGATTGTCAGTGCGATTGGGGGATCAGATACACATAAACAAGTTTTGGAATCACCTCAAAGAATTTCTAAACTTGTTTTGGAAAAAGGACTCGACGCTTCAACTGCATTTTTAATCTTATCTATTGATATTGTTGAGATCAATTTAGGAGAAAACATCGGAGCTAGGCTGCGAACTGATCAGGCAGAATCTGATATCCGTATTGCGAAAGCCGAAGCAGAAAAGCGAAGAGCAATGGCAGTCGCGATGGAACAAGAAAACTTAGCTAAGGTAAGAGACATGGAAGCTAAGCTTGTCGAAGCACAAGCTGCAGTTCCTCTTGCAATGGCTGAAGCCTTCCGATCAGGGAAATTGGGAATTATGGATTATCAACGTATTCAAAATATTCAGGCTGATACCGATATGCGTAATTCTCTTGCTAAGCCAGAAAGCGAACAAAAGCAAACTTAGGAAATCGATCATGTCATTTGTAGAAGTCATTGGATTTATTATTAGCTTTTTGGCACTTCTTTATCTTTTTTTTCAGCAACAAGCAGCTGTGCGTAAAAGGCAAGAAAATCCCAATGACTTTACAAATGAAGAGGAAGAAGAAGATCCTTTAAATGAATGGATGAAGGAAATAGAAAGAGAGGCTGCGGCAAGAGAAGCAGCTCGACATTCTCCTCCTCCTCCCCCTCGTGTTATTCAAAGACCTCTCACATCTAAGTCATCCAAGCCGTCCAAAAAAGCACCCCTTTCTTCGAATCTTGAAAATTATCAAACTCCAAGTCAAATAGAACAGCGAAAGCTAAAAAGTTCACTGGAGAACTACCGTCTAAAAAGCGCACTCTCTCAAAAGTTAGAAGAAAGGCAGTTGCACACAATGGGGTTGCCGCATCATAATGGAGAAGGATCGATCAGACGTTCAAGAGTGGAAATTGCTACTAGACGTTTATCTCGCCGGCGCGATTTAATTATTTATCAAGAAATTATGGATAAACCAAAAAGTTTGCGTCCATTATGACCTTTAGCACGCAATATTCTCAGATTAAAGAAAAGATAATAGAAAAAACGCTAGCTTGTGGACGTCAGCCGGAAGAAGTGACATTAATTGCTGTTTCTAAAACATATCCTGTTGAATGCATTCAGGCTGTTTATCAAGAAGGTGGAAGACATTTTGGTGAAAGTAAAGTACAGGAAGCTCTTGAAAAGATTCCTCTTTTGCCAGAAGATTGCCAATGGCATCTCATAGGAACTTTGCAAAGTAATAAAGTTTCAAAAGCAATCTCTGCATTTCAATTGATTCATTCTGTTGACAATCCGTTATTAGCAGAAAAGATTTCTCAAACCAGCCAAGCAAAAGGAATCATCACTCCTATTTTACTGCAAGTCAACACCTCTGGTGAATTGACAAAGCATGGTCTTACGAGTGAGGAATGGCACAGTTCACTCGATTCAATCAATCAATGTTCTCATATTTGTGTGCAAGGATTGATGACAATGGCTCCTTATACAGAAGATGAAAAAGTCATTCGTTCATGCTTTCAAAAGCTTTATCAATTGCGTGAAAAGTGGCGCAGCAAAATGAAAGATCCAAAATCTTTCTATCATTTATCAATGGGGATGTCGAATGATTATTTAATCGCCATTGAAGAAGGCACGACGTTGTTAAGAGTAGGATCCGCTATTTTTGGAAATCGCTTGAGTCTCTAAAATAATAAAATTTTGAAGAAGCAGATTTAGTCGAACTCGATGTAATAAAAATCTTATCAAAATTTTCCTATAAATTTTCATTCAAAAACCGTTTATTTTCTTACTTGAAGATGTTTTATTCATTAATTAAGCAACGACGATTTAATAAAATAGCGAAGCAGGTAAATTCTCAAGCATTGATTTAAAGCAAGTAATCCAGTATCGAAATTTATAAGAATGTACTAAAAATCATTAAAATCAGTTAGCAATAGGTAATGATTCATTAAGTTTTTCGAATAATATAAAGATCTTGATGATTCCACCACGCAGCTTCAGTTAAAGAAAGAATATCTGCATGGAGATAATGTTTGACCTGCTGTTTGACATATTTTGATGTCACATAAGATGATCCATATTCATTCTCATTTAAATCTTTTTGTTCACTCATAGGAACAAACAAAAAGCCTTTTTCTGCTGGTATAGTTAAGTTCTTAAGCTTTGTTGAAGAGATGCCATGTGTTGTAAAAATAAGATATCCGTTTGGTTTAAGGGCATCAAACAAAGTCTTCAACCACCTTCCAAAGGAATGATCTGGCATGTGTGAAAAAAAGCTTAAAGCGAAAACAACATCGTACGAATCTTGCCATTTTATTTCTTCTGGAACAGACTTAGACAAAATAGTTTCAACGCCTAATGTTGAATGTAAAAAGTCTATAGCTTGTTGATGTATATCACAGGAGACGATTCGAATAGGAGATAATTCTTTCAATAAATGGCGTGTAACCATTCCATAGCCAGATGCGAATTCAAGTAATGCTGTTTTGGAGGTTCGTTCGATTTTAAGCTCTTCTAATATTTTTGATAATTTTTTTCCTGAATTTGCACCATCTTGAAAATAAGAGGCTACAGCTTCAGATGAGGGCATCATTTCTAGTAAAAATCGAAAAATATAGTCAATATCATGGATATTACTCATGACGCCTGTTTCAGTTGCATATTTTTTTATAGTCAACTGCAGAGTTGGCCAAGAGCGCGGATATTTACCACTTATTGGTAAAGACGGTTGAAGAGTAGATGAGCGAAGCTTCGATAATAAATATCTCTTTAATTTTTTCAGAACAGGAATTTTTTTAAGCTGATGATTTAAGTGACTTAACACGGTGTCATTCCTCCATACCAAAATTTAATAAAGATATTTAAAATGTTGTCAAAAAGTGTTAATTTATTTCTGTATGTCAGAACAATGTTTATATGTAAATAACAAACGTGCTTAATATTTTCCTGTGATTCTTTAAAATTTATAAAGCTGTGATAAATTACCTAACGATTGTTTAAATCGAAATTATATCAAGCTAAGAGTTTTTATGATTTTTTTGATTATGTCACTTTAATCCATAGGATGAACTTCAATCTGCTTGGCAGCGCACCCCTTCTGCTGAATTTTCAAGAAGCGATTCTCTAAAAGGACGAACTGTTTATATTTGGAAAACTTGCTTATCATACAACAGATTTATTTCTTAAACCATTTGTTCAAATTTTCAAACCAGCTTAGTAAGAGAGATCGCGTTTGTTTTTGGGTTTGTTGATTTAAATTTTCCCTGATTAAGTTTTTACTTTAAAATATTTCAATAAAATAGGCAGTAAAGATAAGAGGGCTAATCCTGATAAGGACGCGACTAAATAAGGATTAAACAAATTAGCAGGATTTAGAGGATCAGGACTATAAAGAAGCATGATGATGCCTTTCCCAGCTTGAGTATAAATAAGTACGGAAGGAATCATTCCTACGAATGTGGTCCAAACAAATATCCAGAAAGGAACTTCGAAAAAAGCTCCTGCTATGTTGACGATCCAAAAAGGAAACAAGGGAATGAGCCTTAAAAAAAGAAGATAGCTTGCAGCATTTTCACGAAATCCTTTTTCCATCTTATTTAATAGGCTCTTTCCTCCTTTACGATAAAAAAACTGTCCAAATGCGGTACGAGCAGCTAAAAAAAGAAAAGAGGCTCCAATAGTTGCTGCAACTGTGACGTATAAAGTGCTGAAAGGTTGGCTAAATAGACAGCCAGCTAGAAGAGAAAGGACAAAGATTCCAGGCAAAGATAAAACCGCATAAAGAATATAAACCATCATAAAAAGAATAGGAGCTTGGATGGAATGGGTGTCTGCAAAGTTTTTTAAAGCAAGATGAAATGTTTTAAGATTATCCCATGTGAAAGGGTAAAAATAGGAGGTGACATAACCGATGATCATCACAATCAAGATAATGACAAAGGGAATCAGAGGTTTTAACTGAATGTTTTTGATCATGCCATTAAGGTGTTCGAGTTGTTGCAAAGCAGGCTGCTGCTTTAAAATGTTCAATTTAATTTGGAGAGCAAACTTTTATTAATTTAAGGAATTATCTGATTTTTTTTTAAAGAAATTTGTAATCGATGGCAAAATGGTGCTTGTCAACCATTGATCGGCTGTTTTACGGATGGCAAGGCTATATGTCGGATAAGGAAAAATAATGTTAGCCAATTTGCGTAAAGGCAGACGTGCGTACATCGCAATTGAAATTTGACCTAAAAGTTCTCCTGCTCGATCTGTCACAATTGTAGCGCCTAGAATTTGACTGCTCCATTTTTTTGTAATAACTTTCACAAAACCCTCAGTGCGGCCGGCTGTAATCGCACGATCCACAGAAGACATCGGAATTAAATAAGTTGCAAGCGAATGAGGAGAATAAAGTCGCAAAGCTTCTTTTTCGGATAGTCCTACGCCAGCTATTTCTGGATCAGTATAAGTTACGCGTGGAATGGGCTGTTTGTCCCATTTTTTTCTCAAAAAAGAGGGAAGAAGCAAAGATGTCAACACAGCACGAGCTTGATGCTCTGCCAAATGGGTAAAATAAGGGCTTCCAATGACATCTCCAATAGCCCAAATATGAGGGATATTAGTACGGCCATATTCATCAACAGAAATTCCTTTTTCTGTATAGCGAATGCCAGCAGCTTCTAAATTTAGGGCTGAAACATTGGGACGTCTGCCAGTCGAAATTAATAGATGCTCCGTTTCTATTGTTTTTAAAATAGGATCATCGAAATGCTGAATAAAAAGAGTAAAATGACCATTTTCATATCGCACTTGTTGAATTTGGCTGTTGAGAAAAAGTTGCATTCCATCTTTTATAAACTGCTCTTGAATAATTTTTTGTGCTTCCGGCTCTTCTCGATCTAAAAGTTTTTCTTTTTTGTGAATGAGGCTAACTTGGCTTCCAAGCCGTTGAAAAGCTTGTCCAAGCTCACAACCTATAGGGCCTCCTCCTAATACAGTAAGAGATTTGGGCACTGCTTTAAGATCAAAGATTGTTTCATTTGTTAAAAAAGGTGTTCCCTGTAATCCAGGAATGGGAGGAATATAGGCCGAAGATCCAGTTGCAATGACAATGTTTTGACCTGATACTCGTTGTTCTTGGCCTTGAGCATCTCGTACTATTAAGGTATATGGATCCACAAAACAAGCCGTTCCTGTGAATGTGTGAACTCCTTTTTTCTGAAGTGCTTCCGGCTCTTCATGCGAGCGGACTTCCGAAACAATAGAGCGTACACGCTCGAGGGCTTGTTCTGCTTGAAAAGCTTTAGAATTTAATTGAATGCCTAATTGAGTTCCTTCTTGAATGGTATGGGCAGCATGAGCAGATGCTATTAAGGACTTGCTAGGAATGCAGCCAAAATTTGTGCAATCTCCACCATAAGATCCTTTTTCAATTAGAAGGACTTTTTTTCCTGCACGAGCAGCTCCAATCGCTACAACTAATCCACCTGATCCTGCTCCAATGACGACAATGGCATAGTCACTCATACCTCTCCTTAATAGGCAAAAAACTTTTAATAGCATAGCCGGAAACATTAAGACAACGAAAATGCCTTGATTAAACGTCTCACAGGAATATCTATAAATTGAAAGGCATGATAAAGAAGAATCTGTTGACAAGATAGAATCATCTTGTCAACAAAAAGCATAGAATAAAGGTTAGTCTGTCTTAGACACCTTAGATTTTTCTAAAACAGAGATGCGTTTATTTAAAATTTTAATTTCTTTCGAAAAATCACAATTTAATTGATAGGTGGAGTTAAAATTTTTAAAAAAATGCAAGACTTTCTTGTGATAGTTTAACATTGTTGTCTGGGTTAAATAACAAATCTTCGCAGTATCTTGTACACAATAAAGAAGAGGACGCTTATCTAATTCTTGCAAGCTCATATAACCGCCAATATTACAGTCATAATCTGTACAGTGAGGAAGTCCTCGCATGTGTCCAAATTCATGAGCGGAAATTTTCATCATTCGTAAAAGGCAAGCTTGAAAATTTTGAAGACTAGATGAGGGATTGCCAAATCTAGCTTTTGACCAAATGCCGACTCCTTCTGTCAAAGAGCCACAGCCAAAAACAAAATTTGAGAGATCTTGTGTAAAAAGATCTTCACTTGTAAATGCAATCATTTGAATCTTTTCTTGCGGATTCTTTTTCAGCTCAGGTATTAAAGTTTCTTTCATTAAATTCAATGCAATATCCCCTTCATATTGTCCGTTTGCTCGTGGAAAATTTGCTTTCATTCTCCTCATAAGTAAATCATACCAATTTTTGATGTTGTCTTGTTGTTCTTTTTCTTTATTTGTTCGACAGGTTTTTTTAAGATTTTGCTGAGATAAAACTAACAATTTTTCTTTCATCTGATCCATTGTTAGAATGGTTTTGCATAATTGAATGGGAAGATTGTGAAAGATTTGCAAATAATCTGATACGATTGAAATGATCTTTAAATCTTCATCATTAAATGTCCCTAATCGCTGAATGTAAAGAGGACGCTTATCAGGCCAAGAAGATTTTCGATGGGAATTAAGATGATTGTCAAATGTTTGATTAACCTCTCCATGCGCTTCGCCATATTCCCTCCAAGAGTCTGGTTGAGGAGATGGTAATTTGCGATCGAGGGATTGAATAAGACTCATTTCTTGTTGAATAATCTTTTTAAACTTGTCTTTTGCAGAGTCTTCTTCCTCTTCATCAAAAGATAGCTCTTCTTCATCTTCGATCTCGTCTATTTCATCTACAACGATAGGGGGAGTGTCTTGATTCTGATGGTTATTGCGCAAGATAGCTTGTTGCACTTCTTCTTTTTTCCACCATTTGATTGTTAAGCAAATCAGTGTGATGGGAAATGTTAAACAAACAGCTAAACCAGCCAACAGTCTAATTGCAATGTGATAGGTTTTATGGTCGGTTTGCTTCTTTTTCCCAGTTAGTGAAATAGGACATTGATTGCTTGCAATTCTTAGAGGTGTAAGCCCCTTGTCTGCTAACTTAATTGCAAAGGATTTATTTGAATAGATAAAAGTGTTACTAATTGAATAATTATTCATTTTAATATTCCTAATTATGATATTATAATATTTTGAACATCAATTTTGTCTTTTTGGGATTTTTATGTCTATAAAAGTTGATAAACACCCAAAAAAATAAATATTTAGAATGGTAAATGAGAGAAAAGCTTTGATCGTTTTAAAATATAAAATTAGCACTACCCATTTTTGTTGCTGAAAACAATTTTTTATTTTAGATTGTCTCTAAATTTAGTTAGAGAGTATCTCTGCATTGCTAATGCGTTTGCTTTAAGATGAGATTTTAGGCTTCATTAAGTTTTCTGTCGTCTACCATATAAATCAAATGTTTAGTCATTCAGGGACACTCTCTTAGAGGCTTTTGGGTTTAGCAATCGAATCTAGCATCTTTTGCTTAGAGTAAAATGCTTCTCCGTTCAGCGTCATCCTTTTAAATTTCTCTTTAAATTAGTTAGGGGCTGATCATGTGCACAGAGGTTAAGCGCAAAGTTAATCCGAATATATTTTTTGCTGTTGCCATTCTTTTAGGAGTTTTGACAGGCTACATTCAAGATTCTTTTTTGTATCGTTTGGCAGAAACAATTTCTCAGTTATTTATCAATTTATTAAAACTTGTCAGTTTGCCTATTATTTTCCTTTCTATCGTTTCTACAGCTTCAGGAATGGAAAATATTGAACAAATTAAAAAGTTAGGGCAAAAAGTCATTAAATATACGTTATTAACAACAGTGACAGCTGCCTCTATTGCCCTTGCTTTATTTATTGGAATTAATCCTGTAAGAGCTATTACGTCTTCCGTAGAAACTGCAACATCAGGATTGGCTTCTCAACCCAGCTATTTATCTTTTTTCATTCAAATTGTCCCTTCGAATATCATCCAGCCTTTCAATGAAAATAATGTGATTGGAGTGTTATTTTTAGCGATGCTTCTGAGTTTTGCTATTGTGACTCTTCCATCGCAGCATCGTTCGGTTTTACACTCCTTTTTTTCTAGTATTTATGCTGCTATTATTGCGATTACGAAGTGGATCGTTATGGTTATGCCAGTCGCTATTTGGGCATTTATTACTTTATTTGTGAGGGATTTGAACCAGGGTCTTGATGTGAAGAGCTTGGCTTTGTATTTAACTTGTGTTTTAGCAGCAAATCTTATTCAGGCTTTTATTGTTTTGCCAGGATTGCTCAAAATTAAAAAAGTTTCTCCTTGGCGAATGGCAAAAGGAATGTTCCCTGCTTTATCCGTTGCTTTTTTTACCAAGTCTTCTGCAGCTGCTCTTCCTATGGCAATGCGTTGCGCGGAAGAAAATGTAGGAATTTCAAGACGAGTGGCTAGCTTTTCTTTGCCATTATGTACGACAATTAATATGAATGCCTGCGCGGCATTTATTTTGATTACTGTTTTGTTTGTTTCCATGAGTCAAGGAATGGCATATACTTATCCTGAAATGGGATTATGGATTATTCTTTCAACTATTGCAGCAATTGGAAATGCTGGTGTTCCAATGGGGTGCTATTTTTTAGCTAGTGCATTTCTTGCTGCAATGAATGTTCCTTTGCATATCTTGGGGGTCATTTTACCTTTTTACACATTAATAGACATGTTAGAAAGTGCGATTAATGTGTGGTCAGATTCCTGTGTAACAGCTGTTGTTCAACAAGAAATTTCCCAAGAAATTGCATTAGACCAATCTGAAAAGGCAATGCCGATCAAGCAAGCTGTAACGAATCTCTAATCCATCAAATGATTGAAGATGGTAAGGTCATTTAAATTTTATCTTACCTTTATTGAGATGGCCACAAGATTGAAATAAAAATTATAGAAATTCAGAGCACATAAAAGTAGACTAAGTTGTTTTAACGCTTCTTTTTTTGAACATCTTAATCTTGTTATTTTTTCAAAAGCTCAATTTTTTATTTCAAAAAAAAGGCATTTGATTTAAGTTTTAGGCTTTTTTGCTCGCTTGAACATTTTTTTTATTGTTTTTCTTTAATAAACGTAGAAGTTTTTCCTATAAGATGAAATTTAAGATCCCTCTAAATTCAATAAGTTTATTAACGGATTTTAAGATATCATCAGAAATAACGTAAAAGAACATTCTCATAATTGTGCTTTTTTTATCCAATTTGTTAAGATCTATATTAAACGACTATTGTTATAAGGATTAGAATGAGTACTTGTTCTCCCCACTTTTTCAAGGTTGACCGCCATGCAATTATCAAAAAATTAGGTCCTGATCTTTTAAAAGATTGTCTGGGCCGTATGCTTCTCATTCGAAATTTCGAACTTAGGGCAGAAGCAGCTTATCAACAAGGAAAGATTGGCGGTTTTTTTCATGCTTATATCGGCCAAGAGGCGATTCAGACAGCAGCTGTTCAAGCATTAGGGCCTAATAATTGGTATACGACGTCTTATCGCTGCCATGCTCTAGCTCTTTTGTTGGGCGCTACACCTAACGAACTCATGGCTGAGCTTTTTGGAAGAGCGACAGGCAATGCGAAGGGGCGTGGAGGATCTATGCATTTCTTTACTGAACGCTTGCTTGGGGGCTTTGGAATTGTGACAGGGCAGGTTCCTGTTGCAACAGGAGCAGCTTTTACCCTTAAATATAAGGGAAATAAAGATGAAGTTTCTATTGTTTTTATGGGAGATGGAGCGGTTCCTCAAGGTTCTTTTCATGAATCTCTAAATTTAGCATCTCTTTGGAATCTTCCCTGTATTTATGTCATTGAAAATAATCAATGGGGAATGGGAACAGCTGTTAATCGAGCGGTATGCGTTCCTCGGTTAGCGGAAGATAAAGCTCCAGGTTATAACATGAAAGCTTATACTTTAGATGGAATGGACTTTTTTGATTGTTATGGAGGTTTCGAACATATTTTTAAAGAAGTTCTAGAAACCCAGCGCCCTGTATTAGTTGAGACAATCACCCAACGTTTTAAAGGGCATTCTATTTCAGATCCTGGCCTTTATCGTTCAAAAGATGCTCTTAAGCAAGTGATGCAGCGTGATCCTATTACGATTATGCAACAGGCTCTTTTAGAAGCGGGGATATTAACAGAAGAACAAATGAAAGCATTGGACAAAGAAATGAAAGAGCGTGTCATGGCAGCATTGGAGTTTGCTGATAATAGTCCATGGCCAGATCCTTTGACTTTAGAAGAAGATGTTTTTGCTCCTTAGGAGATCTCTTAATTTAGCTTTAGGAATACATGCATGAATAATGAAACACAAATTGTAGAAATGCGCGAAGCTTTGCGCCAAGCGATTGATGAAGAAATGGCGCGCGATCCTAACGTCTTGATTATGGGAGAAGAAGTTGGGGAATATAATGGGGCTTATAAAGTTACAAAGGGCATGTTGGAGAAGTGGGGGCCTAAACGAGTTATTGATACTCCCATCTCTGAATTGGGCTTTGCAGGCCTTGGCGTAGGAGCGGCTATGACAGGTTTAAGGCCTATTGTAGAATTTATGAGTTTTAACTTTTCTTTTGTTGCGGCAGATCAGCTGATTTCTAATGCTATTAAAATGTATTATATGTCAGGTAATCGTTTTTCTGTTCCTATTGTTTTTCGCGGCCCTAATGGCGCGGCTGCGCAAGTTTCTAGCCAGCATTCCCATTGTGTAGAGGCAATTTATGGAAACTTGCCTGGTTGGAAGATCGTGGCTCCAAGTAATCCCTACGATGCAAAAGGACTTTTGAAGTCGGCCATTCGTGATAATAATCCTATTTTATTCCTAGAAGCGGAATTGTCCTATGGAGATAAAATGGAGATTCCAAAAGGGGAATACCTTGTTCCTATTGGAAAAGCAAAAGTCGTGCAAGAAGGTCAGCACGTTACTTTAATTTCTCATAGCCGCATGGTCAATGTTTGCAAAGAAGTTGTCAAAGAATTGGCCAAAAAGGGAATTAAAGCAGAGCTTATCGATTTAAGAACAATTAAACCTCTCGATATTGCGACAATTGCAACATCTGTGAAGAAAACCAATCATGTTGTACTGGTGGAAGAAGGACATATCTTCGCTGGTATTGCGTCTGAAGTGGCTTTTCAAATTATGGAACACTGTTTTGAATTCTTAGATGCTCCCATTGAAAGAGTTTGCCAACGCGAAACACCCATGCCTTATTCTAAGGTGCTCGAACAAGAAACTGTGCCTAATGTGAATAGAATTTTAAAAGCTGTCTATAAATGCCTTAATCAATCGTAGGAGAATTCTAATATGCCTTTTACTCTAACAATGCCTAAGCTCTCTCCGACTATGGAAGAAGGAACTATTGTGAAATGGCATAAAAAAGTAGGAGACCTTGTTCAAGCAGGAGATCTTTTACTAGAAGTCGCAACTGATAAAGCAACGGTGGAATATAATGCTTTGGATGAGGGGTGGCTACGTGAGATTTTAGTGCAAGAGGGAAAGGAAGCTACAGTTAATCAGCCTATTGCTGTTTTCACAGTTGAGAAAGATGAAAGTCTAGAAGGGTATCAACCAAAGGGTATAACCCCTAAAACTGACGAAAAGAAAGAAAAGCCAGCAGTTGTTAGCGAACCTGCAGATCAAATAACTGCCAGCGAAGAGGTTTCTAAAAAGAAGGCCGCTAGTGTCGTTGCACAACCTCAATTTAGTCCTGAGCCTCCTATTGAGAATTACACATTTGAATATCCAACAGAACGAGCCGAAAAACGTATTCTCGCTTCCCCTCTAGCCAAAAAACTTGCCAAGGAAAAAGGGCTAGATCTTTCAAGCGTCAAAGGAACGGGTCCCAATCAGCGCATTATGAGTCGAGATTTAATCAAAGCTCAACCTTCTGGCTTAGTGAATTTTGGTCACCGTCAAGCTCCTTCATTACCTCCTGGTTCTTATGAAGAACAGCCTCTTTCGCCAATGCGAAAAGTCATCGGTCAGCGTTTGCAGGAATCTAAATCCTTTATTCCTCATTTTTATGTGACTCAAGTGATTGACGCCGACCCCTTAGCTGCGATGCGCGAACAACTCAAAAATCAAGAGATCAAGCTTTCGATTAACGATTTTATTGTAAGGGCGTGTGCTTTAGCTCTTCGCCAGCATCCCGTCATTAATAGTGGATTTAATTCAGTCAATCAAACAATTATTCAATTCAAAACAATTGATATTGCAATTGCAGTTAGCGTTGAAGCAGGTCTCATCACACCTATTGTTAGACATGCTGATTATAAAAATCTTGGAGAATTATCCCTCGAAATTCGCTTATTAGCTCAAAAAGCTAGAGAAGGAAAACTTAGTCCTCATGAATATAAAGGTGGATCTTTTACAATTTCAAACTTGGGGATGTATGGAGTTGCCGAATTTCAAGCTATTTTAAATCCTCCTCAGGCAGCCATTTTAGCTGTTAGTGGAATTCAAGATGTGCCTGTTATTCGCAATGGAGCTATTGTTCCTGGTAAAACTTTAAATTTAACTTTATCTGTAGATCATCGAGTCATTGATGGCGTTGCAGCAGCTCTTTTTCTTCAAACTGTAAAAAAACTTTTAGAAAATCCTTCAATTCTATTAATTGGCTAATTAAAATGATATTGTATTAAATTTTTATTTGTTATATATTTATTTGTTCTTAACATATAATTTATTTATTTTTTACCTATATTTATTAAATTTTCTAATAAATAAAATGACAATGAGTATATCAAATGGTACATCCATTACCCAGGCCAATTAATCAATCCTATGTGATTTACGAGGAACCAAAAACGGTGGTTTATCCCTTAAAGCTACATAAACCAGATTCCCCTAAGACTTCAGGTTCTCCTAATTCTCCGGGTTCTCCTAGTTCTCCCGGTTTTCAGAATATGGGTGATTATGGTCGCTTTTATGAAGATGCCTTAACGGATGACGAGCTTGTTGATTTTTTTGGATCTCCTGTTTCAAAGAAAAGTGTGAAAGTCGATGATATTGAAAACATCACTGTTCAGATACTTAGCCACTTGCAGTCCATAGCAGATCGTAGAAATCGTTCAGATATTGAGGCTGCAGTTGCACCCGTTAATATTAAGCAAGATCCTTTTTCCGCAAAGCGGGACTCTCTGTTACAAAAGTCCACGACCAGTCGTTTCCGTCCTTTTAGAAAAGATACAAACTTTTATGATCAAGAAGATCCAGATCAAGTCATTCACACAAGGAATGTTGCTCAAAATATTTTATCTGCTTTAGGAAAAGTATTATTTGGGTATGAGTTTTCTGATTCTCAGCAAGATGGGAGATCAGATGAGCAAATGGAACAGGTTTTAAGAGATGATCGATCTTTTTGGAATGGTGGGCTAAAATTAAGCTATACTACTGCTTTGCAAGGAAGAATGAACACAGCTTTTGATCAAGCTGAAGAACTTTTAAAGTTTAGGCAAATTTTTACTAATGAAGTTTATTATTACCGATTAACCCTTTATGCAACTGTCATTGTTAGTGTAGTGGGAAAATTGCTGAGTCAAAGAGTCATGACAATGCTTGGAATATCAGCAGCCTCTATTACCTTAATTTTTATGTTCACTCAGTATGAAACAAACTCTATTAGGTTAAAGCGCTTAGCATCTGATTTACAAAGATCTGTTGAAGCTGCTGAGTCAGAAGCCTGTAGGAATCGCGTGACTGTTAATCAATTAGTTCCTTTAAATCCGATAAAAAATCCAAAAGACATTCATTAATTTATAGCTTAAATTGAATTTAATTAATTAGAAGTTAAAAGAAGTCAGAGAATGAATCATATTAAATTTCCTTTTCTGATTTTTGTCTTTGATTGATTGATAGTTTTTTAAGCGCAGCAGGGTGGTGCCTAGCTTTATACCGAAGAGAACTCAAAAATTGGAATTTGGGCTGCGTCAAAGCCTCAAGGTTAAAGCATCACGAAAAGGTTAATATTGAGGTGAATATTAATCTTTTCGTGATGCTTTAACCTTGGTAGCTTTCACGCTAGCCGAAATTTCAATTTTTGAATTCTCTTCGGTATAGAAGGGAATGGAAATAACTTAATCGTTTTGCTAAGTGGAAATGGCATTTTCCAATGCTTCAATGCGTTTAGCTAAAGCTTTAAGTTGCTCAACGTACTGTTCAATATGACGTAAAAAGACTTGATTGCGATTATGCTCTTGCAATGCGACAGCTGGAATTCCTCCATATTTGCCTGTAGATAAAGATTTAGAAACACCACTTTTACCTGCTACTGTAACGCCATCATCTAAGTGAATATGTCCAGCAACTGCTACTTGACCGGCTAACACGACATGACGACCAGTAGAAGTAGAACCAGCAATTCCAGTTTGAGCCACGATAATATTATGAGGCCCAACACGAACTCCATGCCCTAGTTGAACAAGGTTGTCAATTTTGCTTCCTTGACTAACCAGAGTGTTTTTAAATCTGGCTCGATCAATTGTGGTATTGGCACCAATTTCAACATCATTTTCTATTCGCACATTTCCAACTTGATTGAGCTTAATGTGCTTTCCTTGTTTATCTGTGATATACCCAAAACCACAAGATCCAATTACAGCACCCGGTTGGATAATGACGCGATGACCAATGACGCATTCTTCGCGAATGACGACGCGGGGATGAATTAAACATGCATCGCCAATCGTTGTATCAGGTCCAATATAAGATCCTGCACCAATAAAGCTGCCAGTTCCGATTTTTACATTTTCATCAATGGTTGCATGAGGACCAACTGAAACGCCTTCCCCTAATTGAGCTGTTTCATGGATCACAGCAGAAGGATGAATACCTTTAAAACCAGAAGGGAACTGCCTTGGTGGATGAAGAGTGTCGACTAATTGTTGAAAGGCTCGCGATGGCTGATCGGAAATAAGATAATTTCTTCCTTCAAGTAAAGGAGTTTGCGAATCCACAAAAATGACGCCCGCATGAGAACCTTTTAAAGCTTGTTGATAGCGAGGATTAGAGAAAAAAGATGCATCTTGAGCTGTTGCAGTTTCTAAGTCAGCAACTCCAGAAATCACATGATGTGGGTTTCCGACGATGCGACAATTTGTGAAAGTTGCAATGGCTTCTAATGTAAAAGGTTTTTTTGGGTTCATAAACAATGGTTTAGCTTGAAAGTTAAAGAAGATTTGCTACTATTAGACAATATGTTTTGCAAGTTTCTTTCAACTTGCAAAACATATTAAATTAAGTTAACGAGACTTGGAAGGATTGTCCTTTTGCTCTGCATCAAAAATTGCATTCATTTTAGCTACAACTCGATCTGAAATATCAAGACGAGGAGAGAAGAATGTGCAAGCTTCATCAGTTAAAACAACATCAAGAGGTTGAGAAGGATCTTGTGCAACTTGAGAAGATGCTTTGCTGATCACCTCTGTCAACTTTTGAACAACTTTGATATTGGCTTGTTGAAGAGTTTGCATATATTGGCTTTGCAATTGCATTCCATCATTACGAATCGTGCGTCTTTTACGCTTAAGTTCGCTAGCTGTTTCATCAGAAATGCTATCCATGTAGTCGTCATCGTTTAATTTAGCTTCAATCTCTTCTAGAGCTCTTTCTTTTTCTTGTAAAATGTTTTCCATTTGGGTTTTCATTTTTTCAAAATTTGCCTGCTCTTGCTTACCTAATTTTGATTCTTCTAAGCATCGTTTCGTGTTGACAATTCCAACTCTTAATGTTGTTTGTCCAGCTGGCGTATTTTGGCTGCTAGAAAAATTGGGAGAGCTTGAGTAACTAGGTTGTGAACCAGCTGCTGATTGAACCGGTTGTTGAGCATAAACCATTATGGTGCTGGTAGAAGCAATTAAAACTCCTAAGCTTAAAAACCATTGACGTAAATTTTTCATAACATCTCCTTTTAATAAGTTAACGCTTTTATCATGCCATTTTAAAAGTTTCCACCGAAAGAAAAAAAGAACTTTTTCACATCACTGCGATGGTGAGCATTAAGCGGATAGCCCATGCCTAATGTAATGGGTGGAATGCTATCAATGAGTTTAAAGCGCACTCCATATCCAACAGAGACGCTCATCCGACCAAAGTTCCAAGTTCTTTTTGAAAGGTGGCCAGCATCCATGAATGCAAACACTTCAAAATCTTGTATAATACGGCGAGACATTTCGACTGAGTAGAATTGTAAAGACAAGCCTCCTCTAGGAACATCAGGAAAATGTCTATAATGAGGTCCTAAACGATAGGGACGAAAACCTCTCACCATAAATTCGCCGCCCAAGAAGATTCTCTCATCTAAAGGCATTGTCTGATACCGTGTGCTACCTAAAGGTTGAATAAAGCGAAAATCAGCTCGGTATTTGACAACGAGGCGGCTTCCAACTGGATAATAATAGCTATTCAGATAAGCAAGATTGAAAAATTGGTGATCACCCCCTAATCCTGCATATTCCAACATCAATCTTGATCTAAAACCACAAGAAGGTTTAATCGGGTGGTCTGTCGAATCATAATTTAAAGAAGTTCCAACAGCAGAAATGAGACCATGGATATTGGCTTCTCGTTCTAGTTGATTGATATGGTTTGCTTCATGGTGAAGGTCAACAAAACCATTTTTTAAGCGGTATTGGACTCCAAAACGTAAGAATGGGTTAATATCATATTGTGCTCTTAATGCTAAAGAGGTTGTATCTAAGTCATATTCCTTAGAAATATAACGGGTCGTTGATTTGGATAAATCAAAACCGATCGTCCACTTAGTATCCATGAAGTAAGGCTTGGTCCAAGACAACGTATAGGTACGACTCTTTTGTCCAATTTGAGTGGTCAATTGAAGATATTCACCGCCCCCTCTTAAGGCACGCAAACCATCTCGCCAGATGCGATAAATTCCTTCGTGATTGAAATTGCGTTCAGTAATGTTAATTCCACCAAAGAGCTCCTCTACGCTACTATAGCCTAAGAAAGCACTAAATTGCCCCGTATTTGTTTCTTCTACTTCAATGTAAACATCGCGATAATTGCCTTCTAACAAAGAAGATTCCGAACCTTTCACAATATAAACATTCACACTCTTAAAATAACCAATATTGGTGAGGCGTCTTTCTGAGGCTTTCAATTTAATCGTATTGAAGATTTCGCCTGGGATTAAAAGAGTTTCATGCAGAATGACCGGAGTTTTTGTGCAAATATTTCCAAATACGCGAATTAAGCCTACTCGAAATTGCTCCCCTTCTTCAATTTTGAATTTTACATTGTAACAATATTGGCCTTCAACTAGCTCAGGATCAAAATCGATGACAGCATCAATATATCCTAAACGGCCATAAGCATCCGTCATTAACTCAATGGTTTCTCTAATGTCATCTAAAGAGAAAGGATCGCCAGGTCGGACTTCAAATAAACGATCAATTTTCTCATCAGGAATAACGCAGTTGCCTTCAAATGAAATTTGACCAAATGTATAGAGTTCTCCTTTCTCAGCTGTAATCGTGACAATGATGCGATTGGTTTTGCAAGATTCCATGACGTCAAGATTTACTTGAGCGTCTGCATAACCTCTATTTTGTAAGTAATTCGTAATGATTAGCTTATCTTGTTGCATCGCATCTTCGTTATACGTTCCCGCTTCTGTATACCAACTCGTAAATAAGTTATACTTCTTGGTAATCATTTGACCCAGAATTTCGCTTTGCTCTTCTTCTGTGAAATTAATCAAAACGATTTCTTGGATTTTACCAGAGCGACCTTCTTCAATTTGAATGGTAATCGTGACTTCATTGGTTTCATAATCCATTTCAACATGATAATCTAGTTGAGCCTCAAAGTAACCTTTGCGAATATAGTAAGCTTTAAGCTTGTGAAAAGCTACGTTAAAAGCCTGTCTTTCAAAAGGAGAAAAGCAGTTAATTCCTAACTCTTTTTGTAAACGACTAGTTTTTACATGATGATTGCCACACCAATGAATTGTCCGAATGGTAGGTTTAGGCCAAACATGAATGGTAATATTTACATGTTGATCATTCGTTTCCACACTGGGATCAACTCGATCATAATCTTGTGCGAGAATCTTTAAGTCCTCATCAAACTCTGCTTGTGAGAAGAGTCTTCCTTGCTGAGTGCTTAAACGAGTTAAAATAGCATCTGTGTCGACAATTGTTCCAGAACGGGTATGAACAATCAATTCAATCTTATCAATTGTTTGGTTTTCATATTGTATGATTTGTCCAAAAATACAATGAATAGGAAATAGAAACCCGAATAACAGAAGGATAGGTGAAAATTTCTTTATCATAAACAGCCTCAGCGTTGGCAGGAAAGGGTAAGCTTCATTACATCAATTCTTAATAGGAAAAGGTAACTGATCATAGGCAATCAAAGTCTATTTTGCAACTAGAAGTATGAGGAATATGAGCTTTAAAAAAAGAAGTAAGAAGGCAAAGCCTAAAAAATTTCTTCATTTCGATTTCACTTTTTGAAATGAAAATTTTCAATTTTATTAGGGTTTAATTTTTTTTGTTTTGTTTTTGTTGAAATAAAAAACAAAAATCTTGGGAATTAATAACTTGTTAATTTTGCAAGATTTTAAAAATGACCGCGACCAGCTAATGCGCGGGCTAATGTTCCGCCATCGACATAGTCAAGAGAGCTTCCCATAGGAAGACCAAAGGCTAAACGAGAAATTTGTATAGGAAAATGATGCAATTCTTGTTTCAGAAACAAAGCAGTTGCGTCACCTTCTAAAGTAGAGTCAAGTGCAATCACAACTTCCTTTATCTTTAAAGAGAGAATGCGTTCTTTTAATGTTGTAATTGAAAGGTGTTCAGGGCCTTTTCGTTCTAATGGAGACAGCACTCCTCCAAGGACATGATAAAGCCCCATGTATTCTTGGGTTTCTTCAATCGCAAAAACGTCCCTTGGAGAGGCAAGAACACAGATCACACTAGAATCTCTTTTTGGATGATCACAAAAAAAACATTCATTTTTATCCATTAAACACCCACACGCTTGACAATGCTGAAGCTTATCTTTAGTGGAGCTAACAACTGCTCCTAATTCGCGCAGTTGTTCTTCAGGCCAAGTCAATAAATGAAAAGCAAAACGTTCTGCGCTTTTATTTCCAACACCAGGCAAACGCTTTAAGACTTGAATCAGTTTTAATAAATGGTCAGGATAACGCATCATGGTTTTGAATAGGAGGGTGTCTAATGAAATGAAAAATATTAGCATAGGGCTTTTCAGCTGTAAAGAAATTTGCTATTAAGAGAGTCATAACCTAGATTAAAAATGGATCACTCAATGTATGAAAATTAAAATTCTTTATGCTGAAAAATTCAAATATTTAAAATTTAGATAATTAGAAAATTATCCAAAGCATTTTTTAGGGATTTTCAACATCTTTCTTGGCTCATCAGCAATTCGTATAAGATTACGCTACCTTGAATTTCAATCCCGTGTGAGCGTGCACTTAACAAGCCTTTACTTAAACTTTGACTTATAGAGAGCCTATCTTTAGTTCTATAGTTGAGAAACCTCTTATTGCCTAAAAAATTTTATTTAATTCATGTTTAGCAATTCTAAATTGAGATTAACTATAAAAATGCTCATTCTTAAGGCACGCTTTATTTACACTTATGGTTTTTTAATAAATTTAACCAATAGTGTTTAAATAATAAAAAATAATATGAATATTCATTTTCCTTCTTTTCCTCCATCGCTTCATTTGCCTGTTTTGAAAAACACGATCTTGACAATTCAATAAAAAAAGATGTTGCTCATTGCCTCTGCAGCTTTTACTTTCTTAGCTTCTTGCTACTTGATCAAGCGGTGCTACTCCTATCTGTCTATCAAGCTACATCCCGTTCCACAACCTATTCCACGAGCCGTTTCAAAAAAAATTAAAATCAGGCAATCTCACGCTCCTGTTTGCTGATCTTGCAACAGATGGCAAGTAAGAGAGAGCTAGACCTCTCAGCATTTGCAACACTTCATGACCAAGATCTTAAAGTCATCGTTGTACAATGTCCAAACCCGCTTAAATTAATCATCCCATCCAAACAGATCACCGACCAAGGGCTTTGCTATCTGCAAGCTTTGACAGCTTTGCAATCGTTAAACTTAGATGAATGCGATCAGATTACCGACCAAAGGACTTCAATACCAGCAAACCATGACCGCTTTGCAATCCTTGAACTTAAATTGTTGCGACAAAATTACAGACCAAGGGCTTCACTATTTGCGAGCCTTGAAGTCTTTGCAATCTTTAAGCTTATATTGGAGCTCTCAATTTACTGATCAAGGACTTCAACAGTTGCAAGCCTTAATTTCTTCGCAGTCTTTAATTTTAACAGGATGCGGCCAATAACTGGATTTTCAGAAAATCCAGCAAATGGAAAATCAAATGCCTGGGCTAAAGATTAAATCATAATTGATCATGCAAGCCCTTAAGTATATAATAAGCGTGAGCATTTCATCATTTATTTCTAAAATGCAATGGTGAAATGTGACCTGATTCTTTTCTATTAGTCATTTGTTGTTTTCAAAAGAGATGCTTTCATAGCCAATATTGAATTGATCTGCATAAGATAGGATGAACCTTAATCTGGAATGCAACGAAATATTTAATGAGAAGACCTTTTGATGAACGTCTAATTTTAGCGTAAGAGCTTTGCTTGTTAATATATTGTTATCACGAATTGTGTGATAAAGAAAAAAGTTGATAGTTGCAAAATAAAAAATTGCTTTTTGCTATCTGCTTATTGACCATTTCCTAAATTGGGATGAAGCATTTTAGACGGATCTACTAATCGATCAAATTCATCTCCAGAAAGAAATTGAAGTTGGATGCAAGCTTCTTTCAAGCTCAGATTGTCCTCATAAGCTTTTTTAGCGACTTGAGCTGCTTTATCATAACCTATTTCAGGTGTTAAGGCTGTGACAAGCATTAAAGATTGACTCACATATTGTTTAATTTTATCTTCATTAGGTTTAATGTCATTCACTAAAAAGTTAGAGAAAGCATAGCAGCTATCTGTTAGCAAAGTAATAGAATTTAAAATATTAAAAGCTATTAAAGGTTTAAAAACATTTAATTCAAAATTTCCTTGTGAATTGGCTATTGTGATGGCAAGGTCATGAGCCATGACTTGAATAGCTACCATTGAAATCGCTTCACATTGCGTGGGATTGACTTTTCCTGGCATAATAGAAGATCCAGGTTCGTTAGACGGTAAAAAAAGCTCGTTTAAGCCACACCTTGGGCCAGAACCCATCCAAGCAATATCTTTGGCGATTTTCATTAATGCTGTTGCCAAAGTCTTAAGAGAACCGCTGACAAAAGTTAAATCATCATGTGCAGCCAATAAAGCAAATTTATTTGGACCCGAAACAAAGGGGAGACTTGTGTTTTCACTAATTTTTTTAGCCATCAACTCTGCAAATTTGGGATGAGTGTTTAAACCAGTTCCTACGGCTGTTCCGCCAATAGCTAATTTATATAGGCCTGGTAAAGTAGTTTTAATATGAGCAATAGAATCATCGAGTTGAGCAACATAGCCAGAAAACTCTTGTCCTAATGTGAGTGGAACAGCATCCATCAAATGTGTGCGGCCAATTTTAATAATAGATTCAAATTCTCGAGTTTTTGTTGCAAGTTCGTCGCGCATTTTTTGAATAGCTGGCAGTAAAGAATGGATAAGTTCTTCTGCGGTTGCAATATGCATAGCTGTAGGGAACGCATCATTAGACGATTGGCATTTATTCACATCGTCATTAGGATGGATGGGGTATTTACTGCCCTTTACCCCGCCTAATATTTCAATTGCTCGATTGGCAATGACTTCATTCGCATTCATATTGGTTTGTGTGCCGCTTCCTGTCTGCCATACACTCAAAGGAAAATGAAGATCCAATTTTCCATCAATGACTTCTTGGGCTGCTTCAATAATCGCTTTGGCTTTATCAGACGGCAAAAGTTGAAGCTCTTCGTTAACTTGAGCTGCTGATTTTTTAATCAAGCCTAAAGCCCTAATAATGCCTCTGGACATTTTTTCTTTACCAATTTTAAAATGAATCAACGAACGAGCTGTCTGAGCCCCATAATAATATTCGTCCTCGACTTCCACTTTTCCCATGCTATCACGCTCTATACGCAGATTCGAAGAATGTTTGTTTTCTTGCATCTGTTACTTCCTATTTCTTTCTTAACTTTATAGATTCTTGCATGGCAAGACTTGAATATTTAATCGCTAAATAATTCCTAAATCATTTATTTAAAACATAAAAACATAAAAGAATAGAGGAATTTGATTGGTTTATTTAAATAAATGATTAGATAAACACTAAGAGGAAAATCATGGCTGCGGATAATATTATTTTGGTCTCGTTAACCATTGACCATCGTAAAGAAGCTGAATTTAATGATTTTTATCATCATGATTATATTCCTAGCCTCTTACGAGTTGTGCCTGAAATTCAGTCAATAAGAAGATATGAAGAATATGAAACAGAGGGTTCTTTACGTTATTACTCAAAACAGTTTTGGACTATTTATCAATTTAGTTCAGACCATCCGCAAGATGTATTAGAAGCTGTTCAAAAGCGTCCAGGACGAGAAAAACAACAAGCGGAATGGAAAAAATGGGAGAAAGGATACTTAAAAAATTTGCAACATGCAGCGGTATACAAACAGAGATATGCTCATCCTCGAAAGCCATTAGATGGTCCATTTGCTGGTAGGCCTTTCTTTTCTGTGAATATTGAAATCCAATCTTTAGACAAGGAAAAGGAGTTTAATGATTGGTATGAGAAAGAATATTTACCAAAAAATTTAGCAGATGTTCCTACCTGGATTGCCTGTAGACGATATAGTAGTTTAGATCCTCATCGTTTAAGACGAATAACGATTTATGAAACACAAAACGAAGAGGGACTCAAAAGAAGCTTACAACTCATGCGGTCTTCTCATCGTTTTGATGAAAATGCGGCTTGGAATCAATGGGATACAGGAGATCATCCCTTGATCGTTTGGGAAGATGCAACTTCCTTTGTTCCTATTTATCGTTATCCTGATTGAATTTTAAAAATGATCCGTTATCAAATCATTTATTTACTTTTGAATGGGTGTTGACCCATTGTCTATTTCTTGAAATGAATGTTAATTCTCATGCCATGTAAATGGTATTTTTCAAGATAAGTTGATGCTTTAAAATGATTTTAAGAAGTTCGCCTTAAACAAAGAATCGCAACGTCATCAAAGTTGTCTGCGTCTTGAGTAAATGAAGCAAGGCGATCGAATACATGCGTCGTAAGTGTTGAAAGAGGACCAAAAGGCCAATCTTGAATATCATGAGCTAAACGCTCTTCACCATAGACTTCATCTTGCGTGTTGCGCGCTTCTATAATTCCATCTGTATAAAGAATCAAACAATCATCTCGATTAAGTGTAAATTGATTTTTCTTATAAGAAGAAGAAGGAAGAATTCCTAAAGGAATGCCCTCATTTCGTGCAATTTCTGAAATTGTATGATCTGCTTTTAAAAGATAAGGAGGAACATGTCCTGCATTCGCGCATTCGATAAGACCTGTCTGAACATGATAGATGCCGTAGAATGTTGTGACAAACATACATGCTTCATTATCCATGCATAACATGCGATTTGCTTCTTCTAAACAAATTTCTGGCGAAGAAGTTCTAAGTGCAATCGTTCGAATAATGACACGGCTCATTGCCATAAAAAATGCTGCGGGGATACCTTTACCAGAAACATCTGCCATAACAAAAGCTAAGCGGTTTTCATCAAGAGGAAAAAAATCAAAAAAATCTCCTCCTACAAGTGCTGCGGGAATTGTTTTTCCGTCAATTTCGAATGAATGATGATTGGGAAAAGGTTTAAAATCGTGTGGGATGACAGAGCGTTGAATATTACTAGCAATTGTGAGTTCTTTTTCTAAATCAGAAAGCACTTTTTGAGCTTCAATAGCTTTTTTCAGACTTAAACATTGTTCAACAGCATTAAAAACAGTGACTTCTAAATCTTTGAAATCAATAGGTTTAGTGATAAAGTCTGAAGCTCCGCGCGTCATGGCTTTACGGATATTGCTCATATCGCCATAAGCAGAAATGATAACTGCTTTAAAAATGCGATTAAAATCTTGTAAATGAGAAAGAAGAGAGAGTCCATCCATTTCAGGCATATTGATGTCCGTTAAAATCACATGAATCTCAGGATCTTGATAAAGGACTTTGAGAGCCTCAGACCCATTAGAAGCGAAGACGAATTCAATTTCTTTTGCTTTTAATTGCTTAGCAAACTTTTGTCGGATCAGTAATTCAATATCCGGCTCATCATCAACAACAAGAATTTTAGTTACGGCCATGATTTATCCTTTAAGTTCAACTATACTTGATGTGCCTTTCTCACTTTTCATTCCCTCTTTCTCGTATAATCTCGTGTGAGTATAATTTCAATGTTGTTTCTATGTTTTGCAAGAAGCTTCTTTTAAATCTAGGTTTTGGAATTTGGAAGAGTAATTGTAAATTCTGCAAATTCTTCTTCTTGACTCTTAGCGTTTAAACTTCCGCCATGTCCTTGAACGACAATATTATAGCTAAGTGATAAACCAAGGCCGGTTCCTTCTCCTGTAGGCTTTGTGGTAAAAAAGGGAGTGAAAAGTTTAGGAAAGACAGTAGGAGAAATTCCAAGTCCATTATCCCAAATTTTGATGGTGATAAAGTTTTGATGATACTCTGTTGTAATTCTAACTGTTGGCTGATAGGATGCGTCAGTGGAGTGTTGCTTTTTCTTCTGATGAACAGAGTAATAGGCATTGTTGAGTAAATTAAGAAAAACACGGCACATTTCTTGAGGAACAAGATTGATAGGAGGAAGGGATTGATCGTATTGTTTTTCAATTTTAACATTAAAAGTTGTATCTCGAGCACGCATTCCATGATAAGAAAGAGTAATATATTCATCGAGAAGCTTATGAACGTCAGTTTTTACTCTTTCGCCAGGCATTCCTCGAGAATGTTGTAGCATGTTATAGACAATGCTGTCCGCACGTTTTCCGTGTTCATAAATTTTGCTGATGTTCAGCTTGAGAGTATCGAATAGTCCCTGCAGTTCTTCAAACTCGCTTGGAGAGATAGAAGATTGAATATGATTGAGATGCTGTCTAAGATCTTCTTCGACTTGTAAAGAGAGTTCTGAAAAGTTATTAACAAAATTAAGAGGATTTTTGATTTCATGAGCGATGCCTGCTGTCAAACCTCCTAAAGATGCCAATTTCTCCTGAATAATTAAACGATCTCTTGTTTCTCGGAGCTCTTTAATTGTTTGTTCAAGTTTAACATTTTGGATTTCGTATTCTTCTGTGCGTTTCGCAACTAAATAATCTAGATGGCTAATAATATGATGTAATTGCGCAGCCATTTCATTAAAGGATTCACCTAGCCGTCCAATTTCATCTTGAGAAGTCACTTCAATGCGTTGTGATAAATCACCGGCAGCTAATGTTTTAGTTTTTTCCGTTAACATTAAGATAGGAGAAGCAATTTTACGAGCAATCCGAGAAGCGGCAAAAAGAACAGCTAAAGCTGTAAGCGTGACTAAAATCCAAAATAAATATTGAAGTCGATAAATAGGAGCTAATAGCTCATTTTGATTGATTTTTGTAATAATTGCCCAATTATAAGCATTTTCAAATCTTCGACCAACCATCAAAGCTTGCTGATGGTGATAGTCAACATCGGTAGCAACTAAAGTTTTTTCTCTTAATACTTGCTCAATTAATTGACCAAAAGAACTATTCATATCAATTTCTTCTTTTGAATGTGTTTCTGGAGTAGAAGGCTTGGGTGAAATGGAGAATAATTTATTATTAAGTTTAGTCACTAAAATTAAGTCTGCAAGCGTTCCTAAAGCATTAAAGCTGGAAAGAAAGCGATACATTGCATTTGTATTAAGTTCTACAATGGCAACTCCTGCTAGCTTGTTATTAGGATTGATCATAGGAATAGAAATGTATGTATTTAAAGAACTTCTGTCTGGTCTTAGGACCCAAGAAGACATCTGGATTTCTTGGGAATCGCGAGCTCTCTCAAAAATCCTTGCGAGTCTACTAAATTGATCTGAATTGACTAAATTTTCTCCGATAGCAGGAAAAGATAAATCTGAAAAGACGACATCTCCTTCAGGAGTCATTAAAAAAAGATTTGTATAATCGAGGGCTTTCATTCGATATCTAAGATTGGGTGTAAATGTATCTTTGGCTTTGATATACTCAGGAGAATTAATTCCATAATGCTTTAACGCATCACCCAAAGCGATGAGAGCTTCTAAAGAGGTGCGGTCTTTGATAAAATCTCTAGCATCTAATTTTTTCTCGTCAAAATAAAAACTGATCAATTTTTCTTGTCGCACAATTAAAGCTTTTAAATTTCTAATCGCTTGTGTCAATAGAATTTCTTTACATAATTCGTAAGAAATGATTGTTGTCCATACAACAGGAATGAGTGAAATGAGCAAAAACCAAGCAATGAGGCGGGTGCGTAGGCTTTGTCTATTCCATAACGCCCTCCAAGATTGCATACAACCTCTCTCTTAGAATAAAAATTATTTTAATTCGCTATAAGAGCCTATAATGGATTGAATTTGAGATGATTTTCTTCCTAAAGGGGAAAAGAACTCAAATTCAAACGATTAGAAGTGATTGAATAGGCTCTAATATAATAAATTTTATTTGTCTAATTCATGCAATGATTATCTTATTTGTGTGAATGATTTATTTTCTTTAAACTTAGCTGCCTCTTAGATTGTGTCTCTGAATGGCTAAATTTTAAACAAATTTCTAGTCTTATCGAGATCAAACTATTTAATATTGGTGGAAAAAATAAATTGAGGAGATTTGTTTTATAGAGTCTCCTTAGCTACAAATATTTAAAGTTAAACAGAAGTTTGTAAAATAAATCCCTTGATAGACTTCTTATTTATTCTTGGGTTTGCTATAGTATTAACCTAAATTTGGAGTGTGTGTTCGAGCCTAGAGCCTATTAAATTATCCCGAATCCAAGCCATCAGAGGTCATCTAACAGGCTCTTAGAGATAAACTCTTAAAAATAATTAAATTTAAGAAACAAAGCTTAAATTTTTTTTATAAGAAAAACTGCTTGACATTGACGCTTAGTAGAATGGATGAAGAAGGAAATAAATATGAAAAATCGCATAGATGCTCGAATCATTGGCTTAGGTTCTTATCTTCCAAAAAGGATTTTAACGAATCAAGAGCTCGAGCAAATGGTTGAGACTTCGGATGAATGGATTGTGACTCGAACTGGTATGCATGAGCGGCGTCTTGCTGCATCTAACGAATTTCCTTCTGATATGGGAGCGCAAGCTGCACAGCAAGCTCTTGAAGCTTGTCAATTGAGCCCAAATGATATTGAAATGATTATTGTTGCAACAATGAGTCCTGATTATATTTCTCCAAGCACAGCGAATTTGATTCAAGACAAAATTAAGGCCGAGCGAGCTGCTGCTATGGATATTCAAGCGGCTTGTACAGGGTTTTTATATGCTTTATCCATAGCTAAGGCTTATGTAGAATCAGGCTGTTTTCAGCATGTTATGGTCATTGCAACAGAAAAAATGTCTGCTTTTATTGATTATCATGATCGATCAACCTGTGTGCTTTTTGGAGATGGAGCTGCTGCTGCTATTGTGGCTGGGAAGGGAGAAGGGTTACGCATAGATACGCTATGCTTGGGATCTGATGGTGCGTGCGCAGATCTGGTTAAGATTCCTGCTGGTGGTTCTAGACATCCAGCCACTCAAGAAACCATTGAACAAAAACTTCATTACTTTAAAATGTCTGGTCATGAAGTATTTAAGCATGCAGTGCGTCGGATGAGTGCAGCGGCTCGTGAATGTTTAGAGAAGGCAAATTTAGAAGAAACAGACGTGAGTTGGTTAGTCCCTCATCAAGCAAACAAAAGAATTATTGATGCAATTGCAAAAAATTTTAATATTCCAGAAAGCAAGGTTTATCAGACAGTGCACAAATATGGGAATACCTCTTCTTCTAGCATGGCGATTGCTTTGCATGAATTAGTGGAAGAACATGAATTTAAAGAGGGAGAACGTCTTTTGTTAACAGCCTTTGGAGGAGGGTTAACATGGGGTGCCTCTATTCTTACCAAAGTAGCAGGTTAACATGACAAAAACTTTTAAACGAATTGCTTTTCTCTTCCCAGGCCAGGGAGCGCAATATCCAGGAATGGCGCAAGATTTTGTTCAAAACTTTTCTGCCGCTCGTTTAACATTTGAAGAAGCTGATGATCTGCTTCAACGTTCTCTTTCAACCATTATTTTACATGGTCCTGAAGAAAATTTGACAGAGACTAAAAATAGCCAGACTGGAATTTTTGTCGCAAGCATGGCAATTTTAAGAGTTGTCGAAGAGCTTTATGATATGAAGCCTTTTGTTTGCGCAGGATTAAGCTTAGGGGAATATACTGCTCTTACAGCAGCTGAATGGCTTTCTTTTCGCCAAGCTTTGCCTCTTGTTCAATATCGTGGACAATTTATGAATGAGGCATGCGAAGCGACTTCTGGAACAATGGCTGTCGTCATGGGGTTAGATGCTCCTGTTGTCGAAGAGCTTGTAAGGGAAATTAACCTTCCAAACGATCTTTGGGTAGCAAATTTTAACTGTCCGGGGCAGGTTGTATTATCCGGAACTTTAAAAGGAATCGAGGCTGGAACTACGGCAGCAAAAGCGCGGCATGCTAAACGTGTATTGCCCTTGCAAGTTCATGGAGCTTTCCATAGTGGTTTGATGCGGCAAGCTAAAGAAAAATTAGCTCCTTATATTCAAAAAGCTCCTATTGTCAAAGGTTCTTCTCAAATTGTGATGAATGTTCCAGGAGATTTTGTAGATACCGTTGAGAAAGTACAAGAAAACTTAACTGAGCAAGTGACGCATTCAGTTCGTTGGGAACAAGGAGTGCGAGCGATGGAAAAGCAGCAAGTAGATTTATTTATTGAATTTGGACCTGGAAAAACTTTATCGGGAATGAATAAAAGAATTGGTGTGCAAGCTCCTACGATTACAATTGAAAAAGTTGAAGACTTAGATCAACTCTCTCAACTAGAAAAAAAGGGAGAACTCTCATGAAAAATCTATTGCTCGATCAAGTGGCCATTGTGACAGGCGGTAATGCTGGAATTGGTAAAGTAATTGCTCTAAAGCTTGCAGAAGAGGGTGCTAAAGTCGCTATTCTAGGAACAAATCTTGAAACAGGAACCGCTGCTATTGAAGAAATTAAACGTTTGGTTCCATCTGGTCAAGCTGTGTTTTATCAAGTTGATGTATCAAAAACTGCTCAAGTTGAAGATGTCATTAAGAAGATTCTAGAAGAATTTGGGAAAGTTGATATCCTTGTGAATAACGCAGGAGTAACAGCCGACCAGCTATTAATGAAAATGACGGAAGAAGAGTGGGATCGAGTTCTCGCAGTCAATCTTAAATCTTGTTATAATACCTGCCGTGCTGTTGTCAGATCCATGATGAAAGCAAGAAAAGGAAAAATTATTAATATTAGCTCAGTCGTCGGGCTAACAGGTAATCCAGGTCAAGTGAATTATGCGGCCTCTAAAGCTGGAATGATTGGTTTTACGAAAGCATTAGCAAAAGAATTGGCAGCCCGTCAGATTTTAGTGAATTGTATTGCACCAGGATTTATTCAAACAAAAATGACCGATGCTCTCTCGGAGAGTCAAAAAGAAGCAATTTTAAAAGATATTCCGTTGGCTCGAATTGGAGATCCACTTGAAATTGCTAATGCTGTATGGTTTTTGGCTAGCGCTTTATCCAATTATATGACTGGTCAAGTCATCACAATTGATGGAGGGATGGTCATGTAGAGAGCTATAAAGCGTTTTGAATCAAGGTAAATTCCCAGTTTTAAAGCTCATTTGGGTATAAATTCTACGCTTTATGATAAAAAAAACAATTTAGCTCTTCTAATTCTTGATTTAAATTGATAATTTTTAAGAAAATAAATGTTTTTAGAAGGTAAAAAGTTTCATAGACTTTGAGTAAAGAAAATCAGTCCTATTGAGCCTCTTAATCAGGTCGCAATTATTGCACAAAGTGGCAAATAGCAATACTTATTCTTGATCTCAAATTACCAATCTTTTGAAAGAAAGAAATAAAAATTAAAAAAAATTAATTCTGTGCAATTTGTGCAGAATGGGTTGAACTAGAATAGAAGGAAAATAGAAGGAAATCCTATGTCCGTTGAACAAGAAGTCATAGACATTGTCGTTGAACAACTCGGCGTTGATAAAGATGATGTCACACCAGAAAAGTCTTTTGTAGAAGATTTAAATGCTGATTCTTTAGATTTAACAGAGCTCATCATGACATTTGAAGAGCGTTTTGGATGTGAAATTTCTCAAGAAGACGCTGAAAAACTTAAAACAGTGCGCGACGTCATTAATTACCTAGAAAAGCGAAATGCTGCATAATGCTAAAGCTTTGCTCTCTTAATTTTAAGAGAATTTTAATGATGAAGTAAAAGTTTGAAAAGGGTTTTGCCCTTGTAGAGCGTATTTTAAAAATTCCAAAGTTCATTTTGGAGATTTTAAGATACGCTCTTTTTTTATCCTCCGTACTCACATGCTCAAGCTGTAAAAATGAAGATATTGATTACAAAGATCAAAATAGATTCGTCTTATCCACTTTTTTATGAGTGATAAAAAAAGCCTCCATTAAAATGGAGGCCTTATCTCTTTGAAGCAAAAAAGATGGTTGACGGGATGAATGACGCTTCGAAATTTATTCTTCGGAACCTACTAATTGTCCATATTCCACTTCGACTTCTTCGAAAGATCCATCTTCATGGAAAATTTTTCCTTTACCATGAGGACGGCCGCAATCAATCTCACCCTCATAATATTTTCGACCATCACTTGTATAAATGGTCCCTTCTCCATCAAATTTTTCAGGTAATTGTTCAAACACACCTTTATACTTGACGCCATCAGGCATCTCGACAATAGTTTCAACTATCTTGCCATCTTGTATTTTTGATGCCGCACAAATTTCTTGTCCCTCATAATCTTCCCAGATCATCGTTTTGTCACCCTGATGCAACTGATGTTCTTTAAATACACCTACTTCTTTTAAGGCAACTTTTAAGTCAATGTCTGTGATGATAAGTTCATCATCTTTTCCTTCAGAAGGTACTAATGCTGTTTGATTACAGATGAATTGAGTTTCTAGTTTACCTTCTCCATGAAATTGGAGGTTTTTACATTCACCCTCATATTTCAAATGATTAGAAAAATTCAGGACCGTTCCTTCAAAGTATTCTTTATCATTTTGATGGTTGAATTTACCTTGAAAAATTGTTCCATCTGGTTCTTGGAAAGATCCACTTATGCGACGCCCAGCATTAAAATTTCCCATACCAACAAGCTTGACTCCTTCTTTAGAGTATTGAAAAATCTTACCTGAGCCACAAGGATCACCATTGACAAAACTTCCTCGGTATTCTTGAATATATAATAAATCCTCACCCGTTTTAAAATCTTTGACCATAGAAGGTTCATAATGAATTGTTCCTTGGCCATTCATTTTGCCTTTGTTAAATGTTCCTTGAATGTAGCAATTATCTCTTACCAACATTCCAGAAACAAATTCACCTTCTTGAAATGTACCATCTAGGAGGATTAGAGCAGCTCCATCTTCTCGTTCTTCAGTAGAAATTGATCCTTCTCCATGAAAAACACCATGACGGAGGTTGCCTCTATAAACAAGTTTTGCAGGCAATTCACTTTCAGTAAAATGCCACTCAACCTGTAAATAGCCATTAAGTTTCTCAATATCTTTAGACATTAGTTTACCAGTGCTCATATCATAAACTTTGTTGGCTTGTAGCAGTTTCTTTCCGGAAACTTGTAAGCCCATAGTTTGCAATAAAGTACCTACAATGGAAGTCGACTCCTCTGCATCATCAAGGGGATCTAGAATGTCATCTGATTTATGAGGAGAAAGAGGAGATGCTTGATCGGAAGAAAAATCATCTGATAATTTAGGAGAGGTTTGACTGGGAGAAAGATTATCTGATAATTTAGGAGAGGCTTGAGGCGTGATTTTTCCTTTAATGGGAATTTCCTCTTGTTTCTGATTAGCTTTCTCAACAATGGGTTTAGCTATGCTGTTAGTTCGAGAAATTAAACAAGCTAAGAGATAAGAAAAATGACCACACGTCGACAACGTTCGCCCCATCCAATGCCGCAGTGTTGCACGAAATCCAAGAGTAGAAACTTTGGCTGGATGGTTTAACCTTATGTCATCCACCAAAATAATGCGTTGTTGTCCTATTTGGCTCGTCATGATCATCCTATAAGTTAACGTCTATTTATGAAAAATTTAAAAGAATTGAACACAACGTTAACA
This sequence comes from Parachlamydiaceae bacterium, assembly GCA_044226925.1. GTDB lineage: Bacteria > Chlamydiota > Chlamydiia > Chlamydiales > Parachlamydiaceae > JANWJE01. Next base: position 337,746 of record JBGAGC010000003.1, on the reverse strand, counting down.
TTTGTATCTTTTAAATTCAAACTAAAACATTTGTTTTAATTGAATCTGATTTACTATGTGTTAATTTTAATAAAACGTTTCAAAGTGTTTGATTTGATGGGTTGTTTGTTATTTGTGTTGAACTATTTAATTTGTTTTTAATTAATTACTGTAAGATTGAATTAAAATTTTAAATTCAATTTTTTAAAAAATTTTTATAATTAGTGCGTATCATTTTCTGTTTTATTGCTTCTTTGTAATCACTTATTTCACATGTATGTATTGGAAAAAGCGATTACTTTTCAAAAAAAATATGCCTAAATTTTTGGACACTAGAATTTTTTAATCTTTGGAATAAAAAGTTGTATTCGCCAAAGAAAATGAGCTATAGAGGAAATTGATCGCAAATAAGGAAAAGCTATGACGACTGATACAAAAGCTAATGTTGGATTGGCTTTGAAAAATCCTTGGAAACTTAATCTAGGAGCTAGTTGGGATCCAGAAGGTGTCTCTTTTTGTGTTTGGGCTCCTAAATGTAAACAAATTGATGTTGTCCTTCAGCATAACCATCAAATGATTTCCTTAGAAAAAAAAGAAGATGGATATTTTTGGGGAAGGAGCAGCCCTCTTGAATCAGGCACTCTGTATTGCTATCGTCTAGATGAAGACAAAGAGTATCCTGATCCATGTTCCCGTTTTCAACCAGAAGGACCGCACGGCCCTTCGATGATTGTTGATCCTCATCGTTATCAATGGCATGATCAAGATTGGAAAGGATTAACAATGAAAGGGCAAGTGATTTATGAACTTCATATTGGGACTTTTACTTCAGAGGGAACATTTGATGCAGCTATTAAAGAATTACCAGAATTAAAACGTTTAGGAATCACTGTGATTGAAGTGATGCCAATTGCAGAATTTCCTGGACGTTGGAATTTAGGATATGATGGAGTCGATTTGTTTGCTCCAACGCATCTTTATGGGGATCATGAAGCATTTAAGCGATTTGTCGATCAAGCACATTCTATAGGGTTAGGAGTTATTCTAGATGTGGTTTATAACCACTTTGGGCCTGATGGTAATTATACTGCGCAATACAGTCCTTATTATTTATCTCAAAAATACACAACCGATTGGGGTGATGTCATTAATTTTGATGGTATTGGTTCCAAAGAAGTGCGTGAATTTTTTATCAGCAATGCTTGTTATTGGATTTCTGAATTTCATGTTGATGGTTTACGGCTTGATTCCAGTCATGACTTATATGACGAAGGGATTAAACATTTCTTAGCTGAGCTCTCAGAACGTTCGCGAGAAGTCGCGTATCCACGCCAGATTATTTTGATTGCTGAAAATGAACCGCAAGATATTAAACTCATTCGTTCGCAAAAAGAGAATGGTTATGGTTTGGATGGCGTTTGGAATGATGATTTCCATCATGCCGCTATCGTTGCTTTAAAAGGACGAAGTGAAGCTTATTACACAGATTATAATGGAATGCCTCAAGAATTTATTTCTCTTTTAAAAAGAGGATATCTCTACCAAGGTCAGGCCTATTCATGGCATGATCGAGCGCGTGGAACAATCGTCAAATCGGAGCCTGCTTACTCCTTTATCTTCTATTTACAAAATCATGATCAGATATCTAATGAATTGCGAGGAGATCGCCTTCATTTTCTCACAGACTGGGCACGCCTCCGCACTTTAACAGCTTTGCTTTTGTTAGCGCCTGAAACTCCTTTAATTTTTATGGGACAAGAATTTGCTGCTTCTACCCCTTTTGTATTTTTTGCTGATCATGCCGAAGAAACTCTCATTAAAAATGTTATGGAAGGACGTAGAAAATTTTTGGAACAATTTCCAAGCTTTGCATCCGCCTATCAAAGCCCCGAAGGACATCGTTTTCTGCCTGAAGTTTTTTCTCCAACAAGCTTTCAGCGATCTAAATTAAATTTTTCTGAGCGAGAAAAAAATTCGGATATCTATCGCATGCATCATGACCTTTTGCGTATTCGACGAGAAGATCCTACGATTAGTATGCAAGATCGCTTTGCGATCGATGGCACTGTTCTAGATACGCTTGTTTTTGCTATTCGTTACTTTGGCAAAAACGGAGATGATCGCTTGCTGATTATTAATTTGGGAAAAGATTTTGAATATAATCCCATTCCAGAACCACTATTAGCTCCTAGCTCAAGAGGGGGGTGGGAATTGATGTGGTCTAGTGAAAACCCTAGTTATGGAGGAACGGGAATTGTTCCTCCGAATCAAAAGCATGGCTGGGTCCTGCCGGCTCAAAGTGCACATCTTTTTAAATCTCTTGCCGAAGAGGACAGACCTTTAATGAAAAAACACTATAAACCTAATAATCATTTCAATCAGGAACAAGAGCCCCTTAAATAGCCAAAATTTAAATTTGATTCATCTTCGTTAGAAGTCTTTGTGTCTAATCTTGTCTCTCCGCATCAAATGAAAATGCATATTCCTGTTAAAGCTCTTTTGGTGACTCAAAGAAAAAATATCAAGAGATTGTAAAAGGCTTAATTAAATTTTATAGCACTGTTTCCATGTTAGAAAAATTTGGACATTGCATAAAATATGTTAAATTTACTTCAAAAGTATAGTGATCCAGATATTGCAGCTCTTCAATCTTATTTGATTGTAAAAACTTTGACTGATCAGCTGGATTATTTTAAGCAAATGTCTTTAATCGTGCGAGATTGTCAATTTTTTTTTAAACATGAGTCTGCAGGCTAAATAATCGTACCTATTGATTTTCAACAAGTGCTGCCTTCTATGCTTCTATTTTATTTTCTGAGGGAATTTGCTCATTTTGTGTCCAAAGTGAAACAAAATAAATAGAAAGTGCACTTAAAATAAAGCCTGGAATCATAGGGAGAATTTCATAATTTGTTAGAATTGGATTCAAAGAAGGCCATGCCATGGACACCAGTGTTCCGACAATAATCCCAGCCATTGCACCATAACGATTGATGGTAGTGGAATAAAGGCTCATTAAAACGAGAGGACCAAAAGCACTGCCTAAGCCTGACCAGGAATAAAGAACGGTATCTAGAACGGTGGAACTGCGGTTAAAGGCTAACAGTAACGCTACAATTGAAATAACAACAACGCTAATTTTAGAAAACCACAGAACTTTGCGATCAGAAGGGGGTTTATGGTGCATAGGAACGTAAAGATCTTCGCTTATCATAGAGCCGCAGACTAAAATTTGAGAGTCCATTGTGGAGAGGTTGGCTGCAATAATGGCGCATAAAATAAATCCTCCTATAAACGGATGAAATAGATCCTTCACCATCTCGATAAAGACCATTTCTGGTTTTTCCAGGCCATTGGGAAAATAAGCAATTCCTATTACGCCGACTAATGCAGCTGCAGCCAAGGCAACAAGCTGCCAAGACATTCCTAGCCATTTAGACTTATTCATTTCAGAAACATGCTTAATCCCCATAAATTTCGTGATGATGTGAGGCATTCCGAAGTAACCCAATCCCCAGCCTAAAGCTAAAGAGAAAATGGTAAAAATAGAATCAAAGTTGGTTTCAGGAATAAAAGAAAGTGAAATACCTTGTTTTTGCGCCACTTCAACGATTTGAGTCCATCCATCAATTTTTGAGAAGGCCATAAAGGGAACAAGTAGAATCATAATAAGAAGAAAAATTCCCTGAAAAAGATCTGTCCAGGCAACAGTAGTAAATCCACCTACAAATGTGTAAAGGACAACAACAAACATTGCGATCGATAAACCAATAAAATAATCTAAGCCAAACAAAGACTCGAACAAGTTCCCCATTGCAATAAGGCCGGCAGATAAATAATGTGTTAAAAAAATCACCATGACAAGGGCAGAAATAATTCGAATAGCCCCGGAGTTGTCTTTAAAACGCTTTTCAAAGAAAGAGGATAGGGTATAACAGTTGTAATGTTCCGTCATAGAGCGAAGGCGGGGAGCAACAAGCTGCCAATTCAAATACATTCCGATCAACAAGCCAAGAGCAATCCAAATACGCGGCAGCCCTAAAACAAAAATACTCATAGGGAATGCCATAAAAAGCCAAGCACTCATATCACTGGCATGTGCAGAAAGAGCAACAAGCCAAAAACTTAAAGAGCGATTACCCATAATATAATCAGAAGAAGTTGTCTGTTTTTTGTGAAAAGCTAGACCCATCGTTAGAAGAAGACTAAAATACACAATGAAAGCGGCAATGACTTGCAAATGCATAAAAATTACTCTATAGGCGTTTCGTTAATATTTAACTGTAGGGCAATAATTTTAAAATTACGTTTGGCGTGTTGTTTTTTAGCTAAAAATGTCAACTCATTCGTTAGCATCGTATGAATCGTATCTAAGCCATCTTCTGCAAAATGACGTAAAACACGGGCAAACCATGCTTTTATGGCCTCTTCTGTCTCAAATTGTTCAACCACACTACTGTTATATAAAAAAATCATATCACGATTTTGTAAAGGAATCTCTTGATGCTCACCTTCTATAAACTGCTGAGACTTAACAGACCAAACAAGAGGTGGCAAGAGTGTATGAGTATGGTATCTTAAAATTCTATAATGATCAACAAATTGACATTCAATAAAAGATTTATCTTGCAATTCTTCTCTTGATAAATGCGCCCATTGGTTAAGTTGGAACAAACCTGCGAAGCCTTGATCTTGAGCTTCTAATAAGGTTAATATTAAATTGTTCGAGGAGCGATCAACCTTCAAGAATAAGCCTTTTTGGAGAGGAGAAAGAGGAATGGAAATGAGACGAATACGTAGATGCGAATGATTAAAATCTTCTATTACTTTTTGCAGCATATAGTGTTGCAAAAGCAAAGCACATTCATATTCTCCATACAAACGTTCGCGGATCAGCGAACTTTCGCGGAGCCGGCTCATGTGCTCAACTAAACATTCACTCATCGTATTCAATGTATGGCCAAGTTCTAAAATTTCTTTAGGGCCGTTCACTTTAATATTAGCTTCATAATCGCCCGCAGCAATTTCTAAAGCAGCTTGATTTAATTGCCTTACAGGCTTGCTAATGCGTTCAGCAATAAGGAAAACAGTGCTAATGACCAGTAATAAAGTAATGCATGACCCTAAAAGAATAATGAGCCAAGCATTATTCAACTTCTGATCAATTTCTTTCATACTCACATCTGCTCCTAAAAGAGCAAGAACTTCTCCATCCTTATTCAAGATGGGAGCATAAGCAGAAATTAAACGTTCCTGGTTTTTGTGCGCTTCATAAACGGGAGTAACAAAAGCTTTTTTTGTTAAATAAATTTGATGCTCGTTTGTCTCGCTATGGTCATATTCACCTGGTTGAAAAGTCATGTTATCTTTATCAGCAACATGAAGAAGAATTAATTGTCTATAATGACTAGCAGAAAGAGTTCCTTCATTTGTTTCTGTAAAAGATGTTCCTTGTTGGATGGGTTCTATTTGGCTAATATAAATGCTCGCAACAGGCAATTTTTGTTTAAGAGCCGCCAGTTCTTGTCGATAACTTTGATAAGTTGGATCCATTGAAATATTCGATTCTCGAATATGTTGTGCCAACCATTCAATTTCACTAGATGGAATTGTTTGCGAAGCGGCTACCACAACAGATTGTAGGCGGCTTTTGAATCCATTTAGAATTTCCCGCGACCAATTAAAATAGAAAAAGAATGAAATGAGAATTAAAAAAGCGGTAAGTGGAGGAAGCAAAAGAAGCAAAAGACGAGAACGAATGGTCATTTGTCAGTCTCCACTTTTTTAATAGGTCTAAACTGAAGTACAGAAGTATACACTTGTAAGAATCCTATGGCAACAGAGGGACATTCAGACATAATGGTATATAAATTGGTACGTGAAAGAGTAAGAACTTGCGTCTCAATAGGAGTAAATGCAGCATAAGCTCGCGGCTTATTATTAAATAAAGACTCTTCACCAAAAAAATCCCCAGTTCCTAATGTACAAATAGATTGCTGATGTACCGATTGAATCTCTACTTGTCCTTTCACAATAAAATACATACGGTTGGCTTCTTCTCCTGCCACAAAAATATAATCACCAGGATCAAACATCACAAATCCTAGTTTATCGGCAATGGTTAAGAGGAGATCTAAATCCAAAGCACTGAAAAGAGGGGTGCGTTTAAGTAAAAACGCTTTATCAATTAATGTTAAACGTTTCATGATTCTAATAACTCATAAGCAAAATGATGGAAAATTTCATCTTGACGCGACATTTGTTGTCTCAAAGACTCGCGCCAGTTAGGAAAATCCAAATGGTATTTCATTGTTGCAGCAATAATCTGATCAATTTGAGCAGAAGATTCGCTCATCTTATCTAATAATTCATTCAAATTTAATGGTTTATGTCCTGATTTGACATAAGCTCGAATTTTCTCTTCGTAAGGAATGTCATCCACAAGTGGTTGTAAAAGGCGAAAGATAGTAGGTTCGCATGTTTTTTCTAGCGTTTCTACAACTTGGCTTCGCACTTTTGGATTGCGGCTGCGAAGAGATCGCGACAGTAATTCTTCATCTTCGACTTCGCCTGCGACTCCAAGAATTTGGATGATGAAATCCAAAACAGAGTGATAACCTGTGATTAAAACGTCTTGCAGCATACTTAAGTCTAATTCAGGATTAAGGGACTGGATCGTATGATAATGATAAAAGTAAAGATAAGCACGTTCAATTTCTTGGCGGATAATGTCGGACAAATTGGCTCTTAGTTGAGGAAGCGCTAAGCGTCCTAAAATACGTCCGGCTAAGAGACGGCTTCGATCAGGAATGCTTGTGTCGCGAGTAATAGATAAGAGGGTTGGAACTGTTCGCAAGCCCATTTTATAAATGACTTCTTCGGTTAAACGTCTTTCATTAGGTCTAAAGTGAAGGCTTGTCTGGATAATATCATAGACAAGGCTGGAATCATTGACTTGCTCTAATGCCTTTAAACAGGCTAAACGCGCTTCATTATCGGTGATTTGATTCAATTGAGAAATAATTAAAGGAGCTTGTCGAATGGAATCTAACATTTCAGATTGAGCAATAGATTTGGCTGCCGTACGAGCGACAATTAAAGAGGGGTGCTTGAGATAGGAAATTAAAATATCAATATCATGTGCATCTCCGTCAATTCCTAAAATTTGTAAACCCATGCATAGCTCTTCTTCGTGATGAGAATCCAGTAGCAGTTTCAAATGATGAGCTGCCAAAGTTCTATTATATGCAGCAGTCGTTGGGGGAAGGTAGGCTAAAGACTTTTTCAATGCAATAATTGCAGCTCCTTGAAGCTGAATGTCAGCACTTTTTAGTTCTCCCAAAACTTTTTCAGGATGCAGCAACCCTTGTTTTGCAAGGTAAAAATAAACAGCACTTTTCAGTTGAGAATCAAAGTCTTGTTGAATCCATTCTTGCAGAGCATCTAAAACTAAGCTGTTTTTGGCAAAAATACTTTGCTCTAGCAATGGAATTAATTTAATTTTAGTGGAAGCTTTCATGTGAGAAGCATAATTCAAAAGCCGCTTCAAAATTGTCGAGTCCTCAAAAGCTAATAAACCTTCGCAGGCAAAAAGTTGTGCTTGCTCATCTCCTAGTTTTAAAATTCCTAATAAGCGATTCTCGGCAACTTTTTGCTGTTTATCTGTCATTTTATTAATCCAAGCAACAACTTTTCGCTGAAAATGAACGGCATTTTCCGACAAATTGAAAAAAAGAGCTTTTAAATAATTCGCAGACAGCGCTAATGCGATGCAAAGTGAGCAAATGGCTAAAATAAGACCTAGCAATTTACTTTGGTTTTGAAAGAAAGAAAGCAATAAAGCGCTGGTCAACATCCCTACTGGTTCAAAAAAAGATTCAATCATGACTCTGATTTTATATTTCAATTTGTTGGGTACGGCGTTAAGAAGCAGGTTAAAATTACTGTCATCAATGACGTATAAAGTTCCTTCTACAACAAAAAATCCAATTAAGGGGAAAATAAGACTGCTACTGACCGACCATCCCGTAAAAGCAATAATTAATAACACAGGAGTAATGATTAATAAGCTATTAATGCCAAAACGCCTTACCAAACGGCTATAAATAAAAAGGCCAAAAAAAAGATTGCTCACGCTGACAGTTGCTAAGCACTTTCCTAAAAATAATGTCAGGTTTGCTTCGGTTCCCTCGCCAGCAGTAATGCCGGGTTGGGCGGCAAAATAATTTTCAAACGTGAACATATAATTATATTCAGTAATGACAAGCAAAAGATAAATCAAAAAGTTGCTGGTCATCAGAAGCATGGTAAAGCGCGAGGATAAAATGGATTTGATGAAGAACTTGAAATAACTTCCTTGTTCGTAAATCTGTCCCTCTTGTTCTGCATCTTCGTGAGCAATAACAGGCATTTTAATCGCAATTTTACGCACCCAGTAATAGGTAAAACTTAATAATCCAATAATCAAGACAATAAGATGCTCCAGATCCAATAAACCAGAATGCATGAGCAAACCCGTGCTTGCTGCACCTAAAAAGATCGTAGAGCTGAATAAACTATAGAGACGTTTAGCATCCTGTAAGTGATGGTATTGATCAATAAAAGTCCAATAACAAGTCATTAAAACTGCAAATAAATAAAAACCAGCAAGTTTTAATGCATACCAAAGCCATTGAGAGTTTTCACCAACCCCAAAAAGAATGCAGATAAAGATAAAGAGATAAAAACTCATTCCCAATAGGAGAGTCGTCAAATAAATGCTGTAAGAAGAAAACTTGTGAAAGGCATAAAGCAGAATGAAGGACAACCCAAACATTCCAAACGAGATCAGAGTATAAGCTTGAGGAAGGGACTCCGCTCCCACATGTAATAAAAATAAGGCATCGGCAAATTTAAGCCCGCAGGTTGCTCCAAAAGCCCAGATAAAACCTAAAAAAGCAAAAATCAGCGCATGATGCTCCTCACCTGGATAAATATTAAAAATGCGCTGTAGAAGACCCTTTCGTGTTGCACCCATCTCTTATTTAGATTAACCTCTCCCCCTCTTGTCTTGAATAGATTGACAAGAATTAATTTTAATTTGTTTTGTTAATAAAATTATATTAAATCGATTTTAAAATTAAAACAGAAATTGGGTGAAAATTAGAGATAATTTTAAGGGAAAGAAAAATCGGTAAACGTTCTATCAATAGTGTAATTTAGAAATAAAAAACGGGTCTTCATTAAAAAGACCCGTTTAGGATAAGAGATAATTAACTAGGAGGATAATTAGGTTGATAATAGGGAGGGATATAGGAAACGTCTAATGTTGGATTGTAAGAGAATTGCTGAATAGCTTCAGCATCATAAGGAGGCATAACAGGAGAGATAACTGATTGAGAAGGAAAAAAATAGCCCATGTCCATACCTTTTTTAGCCAGGCAGCTTCCAGCTGCTACGCCACATAATGCAGGAAGTAGAGCAACTGTCCAAGATCCCGCAACAAAAAGAGTGGCTAAGGCTATGGCGTCTACAGTTCCTATCGTAGCCAATGCTAATTCAAAAGAGTTAATGTAAGAAGGGCCATATTGAGGCTTAATTTTATAAGGATTATGCTCATCTTTCCATTTTTCATTCATAAATTTTTTAAGATGGCGCTCAAGCTCTAAGCGAAGAATCCCGGTAATAACAAGACTTGGGAAAAAGAGAAAAGGACTTGTATAAGCCGTGATCGCACAACAACCTATAAAAAAAATCGTTTGTTTGTTTTGTATAACAAATTTTGATGTTTTCTCAGTTACTGCTGTACATTTTTGACAAATCGAGTCAATAGAATAAACAAGATAATCTCCTGTATGAGCTACCTGATTTGATACGCTTTGGGCAGTCTCTTCGATTCGATGAGAAAGATGTTGGAATTGAAGGCGCATGTTTCCGCTTATATCAACCATTTTAATCACCTTTTAATAAATTAAACATTTTGTTTTTAATTAAATTTAAAACTAAGTTAATAATTTTATTATAAATTAATTTTACAGTCAAGTTTAATTAAATTAATTATTTATTAATTTTAAATTAAGAATTATTTCTTGCTCTTTTGTTTGAACCTCAGTTAAACTATTGTTTTAGCATTTTGCTAAAAGTTGATGAATGGCTAATTTTGCTGAAAAAAGATTTGTCTTTTATAGAAAAGCAAGGATATCAGCAAGCACTGATCAGCGTAATATTTTCTTAAAACACGTTGTTTGCATTCAAAGAATTTTTAAGAGCCGTTATTTTGACATGTAAGACACATGTTTAAAGGTAATTGTAGAGAGGAAGAATGGAAAAAACAAAATTATTAATTATTGGATCGGGTCCGGCAGGTTATACAGCAGCAATTTATGCGGCTCGCGCAAATTTGGCGCCCATTTTATTCGAAGGATTTTATACAGGGCCAGCTGGTGGACAACTGATGACAACGACAGAAGTTGAAAATTTTCCTGGTTTTCCGGAGGGAATCACGGGTCCTGAACTCATTGAGCGATTTCGAGCACAAGCCCTTCGTTTTGGAACTCGGATTATTAGTGAGGATATTGAAACTGTCAATTTAGATAGTTATCCCTTTATTAGTAGGGGATCTAAGACACAGGTTGAAGCGAATGCTATTATTATTTCAACTGGAGCGACAGCTAAGCGTCTAGATATTCCAGGAGCACGCGACGGAGAATTTTGGCAAAAGGGAGTGACAGCTTGTGCAGTATGTGATGGAGCTGCTCCTATTTTCCGCAATCGCCCTCTTTTTGTGGTAGGAGGTGGAGATACGGCGGTTGAAGAAGCGCTATTCTTGACAAAATTTGGAAGCCGTGTCTATATCGTGCATAGAAGAGATCAATTAAGAGCGTCTAAAATTATGCAAGAGCGGGCTTTAAACCACCCTAAAGTTGAAATTCTTTGGGATTCTGTTGTTGTTTCTGTTGAGGGTGATTCTGTGGTGCGGCATGTTGTATTGGAAAATGTCAAAACAATGGAAAGGACAACCCAAGAAGCTGGAGGATTGTTTTTTGCGATTGGCCATACTCCTAACACAGCTTTTTTGCAAGGGCAGATTGAATTGCATCCAAACGGATATATTAAAGTCTTTAAAGGGACGCGCACGAATAAAGAAGGTGTATTTGCAGCAGGAGATGTGCAGGACCATGAATACCGTCAAGCAATTACTGCAGCAGGATCGGGATGTATGGCGGCCTTGGAGGCTGAGAGATGGTTAGCCGAAAAAGATTTTGGTTCTTAATGCCAAGACTCATAAGAAATTCAAGGTTTTATATCTTACTTTTCTTATTAGGATTATGCCCCGGTACGGCAACCGAATACCAGCCTTGGTTAGGCAACCCTTATGAATTTGAGTTGCGTTCATCTTTGCTCTACCAAGGCTATACATGGCTATCCTCAGGCTCGCATCTGAAAAAATATACATCGAACGATTTTTTTCTGAATGCCAGTTTGAGTAATGCTTTGCCTTCAGGCCTTGGTTTTGAAATAGAGGCAACTCAAGCGAGCACACGTCGCCAAAGAGGCGGTTTAGATCAATTTAAAATGACAGGTCGCTATATTTGGCAAGACGATATTGCAGGTGATCCTTTAAGTTTGATGACCGGGCTTAGTCTTATTTATGCGCCTCGCCATAGTGTAAGGGATGTTAGTTCTTTTCATCATGGATGCGGAGAAGTTGAATTATTTGTTTCAATAGGAAAAGAGACCCCTATCGAGACAAATTGGGCTTCTCGTTGGTGGACCATGTTTGGAATTGGGATAGCGGATCGAGGCTCTCCTTGGATGCGTCTCAATTTATCATATGAAAAGCGTTTATGGGATAAGCATGAGATGCAAATCTTTATGTGTTCCTTATATGGTCTAGGACGTCACAAATTACACCAAGAACATTTTCGCGGGTATGGGCCCGTTCAGCATCAGTCCGTTGATATTGGACTGCGCTACACATATTTATTGGAATTTTTGGGAAGTGCTAGTTTAGAATATTCTTATCGTGTTTATGCACACAATTTTCCAATCTATACTCATCATGTAGTAGCACAACTTCTCTATACTTTTGGCTTATAAAGCATTTAGAATCAGAAAGATAGTGGAAGTTCATCTTGCCACATTTAGTTTCTTGATTTCTTTATCTAGGCTGAGTCCAGATTGCCACAGCAGTGGCATATTGATGGCAATGACTAATGGAAAGCAAAACAGCAGGGTGACCTAAGAGATTAAGGGCAAAAGGAGAGAAGAATGCTTCAGGTTTGCCTTTAGAATCTGGACGGATTTCAATGTCTAACCAGCTAAGTCCTTGCGTAAATCCGGTTCCGAGTGCTTTAACAATAGCTTCTTTTGCAGCAAAACGACCGGCGAGATGAAGAGCAGGATCTTTGCGCTTAAGGCAATATTCCTGCTCATAAGGGGTAAATACACGATCTAAAAAACGTTGAGGATAGCGTGCAAGAACAGCTTTAATGCGAGCGACTTCCACAATATCATTGCCTATCCCCAAGATCATAAAGGATTAAAGAGCTAAAAAGTTTTTATGCGCCTCAAGTTCATTTGAATTTGAGTGATAATCTTGATCCATCATTAATCCTGCCTCTTCTGCAGCATTACAGAAGATCATACGTCCTGATGAAGTATGTTTCACAGAAAGAACATAGGCTTTAATACTCTCTCCAATAAATTCTGCTCCGCCATTCACAACAACCATTGTTCCATCTTCTAAATAACCAACGCCTTGACGAGCTTCTTTTCCATATCTTTGAATCTTGATATTGATAGATTCGCCTGCTTGCGTAATAGGCTTAAGCGCATTAGACAACATATGAATATTAATGATTCTGACACCTTCAATCGAAGATTGTTGAATGCGGTTAATGTCAGACGTGATGATGTGCGTGTCCATAAAACGCGCTAAACGGATCAGTTTCATCATCGGTTCTTTAATTTCTGGGAAATCAGTATCAATATAGCGGAGATCTAGGGAAGGCATGCCTTCGAGCTTTTTAATCAATTCCAAGCAGCGACGGGCTTTAGCCTTTGTCATTTCATCTCCACTTTCAGCTTGAGCATAAAGCTCTTTAACAGCGAAACGAGGCATAATCAAATGATGATCTAAGAGACCCGATGAAGCTAAGTCAATAATACGAGGGTCTGAAAGAATAGATAAATCAACTAAAATATCTTTTTTCTTATGGCTCATCTGCTTAAATTCTACAAAGGGAATACTCATTCGAATTTCTTCAGATGCACGCATCGTCATGATCATTCCCAAATACGCGCAAAGAAGATAGACCAAGAAGCGTAAAGGCATAAATTCTGTAGCGCTCACTTCCCATCCTAGCACACCGCTTAGACTGAATAAAATGGCTTGTGCCATTAAGGATCCAAAAAATAACCCCAAAATGGCAGTGTTAAAAGAACGTAAATTGAAGCGTTTAAAAACAGCATCCAATCCAATCAAAACTCCTGCTAAAACAGATCCTCCCAAGAGGCCAACTGCAACATTAATCCAGTGAAATCCGCCTTCAAAATAATGGGTCGTAAAACTAACTGAAAATAAAATGCATATAATAGAAAATAACACTTGAATAAGAGAGAGCGAAATACTCATGATTTATAACTCTTTACCTCATACGATGGTTAAATTTCTTTGAAGAGAAGACGATTGGCTCAAGAAGATTTCTTGATGCTTAAAGGCTCTGCTAGGCTTCTCCTATCATCAAACATGTTAGAGAAAGAAATTTTCCCTAACTTGACATGCAATTTATTTTGCCAGTTGATGAATTCCTCTTCAAAGCTAGATGATAATTTAGCTCCGGTGAAATTCCGGAAGTCGGCTTATTCAAGCTTAACAAAATCTTAATTTTTTGTACATAAATTAAAAAACTTAATTAGAGGGTATTAGAATCTTGGAACCTGTTAAATCATTTCTCACGGTTTGGATCCAAGATGATTTTCTCTCTAAATTTAGTGATATATAGGTATTCGGATCGCTAGAATGGAATCAGAGGCAGCTCATTTTGTTTTTGCTTTTTTGACTTCTCCAATTTAAATGAACCGTTATATCCTCGGATTTTTTTCCCTTTTAAGGGACGAATCTTTAAATTAATATTCGAGTTTAATTCGTCCTGAATAAACTTTCCACGATCTGTGCGACCATCAGAATAGACCACTTTGCCAAGGCCATGTAATTGATCTTTGCGAAAATAACCTATTTTTCTCGTTCCATCGCTTTCTTTAAGAGTTCCTTTCCCATTCAATTGATGATTTTTAAAATTTCCAACTGCAATTATTCCATTAGGGCGTATGAGCTCTCCATTACCATTTAAGCGATGATTGATAAATTCGCCTTTTGCACGGGTTCCATCAGCATAAAGTAGAGTTCCTGTATAAAGCTGCCCATATTTAAACTTCCCTTCAGCTATCGATCCATCAGGCCAATTAAAAATATGCGTTTGCTTTGCTAAAAATTGATAGATTTCTTTCCACGTATTTTGAATTTTTTCCTTGGGTTTTTGCTTTGAAAAACGATTAGAGTAGAGGAAATCTTTCTCGCAAAGAGCTCGCCATAAATTTTCTTCTTTATCAATAAGTACTCGCCATTTCTTTTGCACTAACACAACGGTACTACACAAATCCTTAACACTCAACATGGAAAAAATAACGATTAGAATATCATTTGGAAGGTGGGAAACGTCGAGATGTTGACCCTCTTGGTAAAGTAGGAAATCTTTATTAATTAAGGAATGAATATTCAAAACATTAAATATAATAGATGAGGAACTCATATTAGCCTAGTTTGAATTTTTTTTATAGGATTTAAAAATAGAAATAAATCATATCGAATGTGTTTTAAGATGTAAATTAAAATATTGTTAATTAGAGGTGGTTAAAATTTTGTTTAAAAGATAGAGTGTAAAATTCATTAAAAATTCTTGGCAATAAAACCATTGCTTTTTTTACACTCAATCCCAATGTATAAAAGAGGATTTTACACGATGCCTAAAGTTAGTCGCTCAACTCTTATTTTTTTATCAGGTCTTGTATGGTTAGTTGTTGGTTGTTTTCTTTTGCCTTTAGGTCTTAACTTTATTGTGGATTGCCTTCTGAAAGAAAATGCGGCACAGCCTCATCCTGTTCTCAATTTTTTAGCCCCTTATGTCGGAGGCCTTGATCAAGCGGCCATGGTTTGGATAGTGCTTGCATTATTTATTGGATTTTTAAAGGGAAGACGTGTGTTTGCTAAAAGTGTTCAACGCAGTGTTAGCCGTATTTTAACTCTTTCCGATCCAGTCAGTTTAAGCAAAATTTATACGCCTGGTTATTATCTTCTCTTAGGTTCTATGATTTTGCTTGGAATACTCATGCGCTTTACAACTCAGGATATTAGAGGAGGGGTAGATGTTGCTATTGGCTCTGCTTTAATTAACGGTGCCATCTTATATTTTAAACAAGCTTGGCTAGTGCGTCAGCAAACTTCTTCTGTCTAAATGAATGAAATTGATTTCTTGTCGCTTTAATTTTAGCGACAAGAAATCAATTTATTTTCTTAGGATTTATTGTCTATTTCCGTTGGTTTTTTCTGTAGGTCTTTATCCGTATCCGTATCAGGTTGTTTTTGAACAGATTCTGCTTGTCTTATATCGATATCTTTATCGGCGTCAGGTTCCTCAGATACTTCTGATTCGTCTTTCTCTATCTTTAAGCTGTCTTCATCGTCAGATTCTTCTTTATCTAGTCGTTCAAAAGCTTTTTGATAATAAGTCAGAGTTTTTTGTGGATCCTTATCGATGGGTAAAAAGACAAAACGCACTTCTTCCAAAGCGTCAGGATTTTTTTCAATAAAATCTATAACAGCTTTGAAAGCGACTTTTGGAGCTTCTTTTAATGGATAATTAAAAATCCCTGTACTAATAGAAGGAAATGCAATGGAATACATAGGTTTAAAATCTTCTAATTCTGTACTCATTAAATTGGGATCATACTGTGATGAGGTGATTAATTTTAAGCTGTTGGTATAAGCTTCTTCAAGTGCTTTAGCGCTATTTTCTGCATTATCCTTCACTTTGTCGTCATAATAAGGGCCGACAGCATGTACAATGGCTCTATTGTTAGAAGATAAATTGCCAGCAGATGTTAAAACAGCCTCGCCATCTTTAATAGATTTAATTTTTCTGGTTTTCAAAATCTGCTTACATTCTTTAAAAACACCCATACCCGCATGTGTTGCAATGACACCGCACACTCCTCCTCCTGCAGCCAAACGATCATTAGCTGCGTTGACAATCGCATCTGTTGTCTCATTAACTAAAGAGCCGCTTAATAAGACAATTTTTGTTTTTCCAAATTGCTTTTCGGCAACCACTGTATTCGGACTTGCTCTAGTCATCGTTAAATAGGTATTGAGGTAAATTTTAAAAATAACTTTAGCGATAAGAGCTAGAGCTGGCAAGGTAAAAAGAGATAATGCGTAAGAAGCCACTTTTAACGCTGACACTTTCATAGGTTGTTGTTCAGCATCAACTAATTCATAATAAATTTTATTGGTATCGACATATTCTGCATTAACGATAAAAGATGTTTGACCTAAATAAAGATATTGGTCTGCCCAACTTCCTATTTTCCAAAATAAATCTGTAAGTGATAACCCTGATTCAGGATTTTCAAGAATTGTTGAATCATCTGTAAATTTAATTGCTTCCCAAAAAGGAAAATATTCAACTCTAATGTTATTCATATAATATTGCTCTATTAATTATTAATTTTTTAAAACGGTTGATTTAAAATTAAAATCTATTTTGTAATTAAAATCAAGTTAAACTATTTATGATATTGAGATCCTTTGAGAATTTCAATAGATCGATAAATTTGTTCAATGAGAACTAAACGAGTGATTTGATGGGTGAATGTAAGGGGAGAAAGGCTAATTAACGTTCCTTTTTGCTTTAATTCTGAAGGAAGTCCTTCTGCTG
The DNA here is from genome assembly GCA_044226925.1 of Parachlamydiaceae bacterium. Classification (GTDB taxonomy): domain Bacteria; phylum Chlamydiota; class Chlamydiia; order Chlamydiales; family Parachlamydiaceae; genus JANWJE01. Next base: position 320,791 of record JBGAGC010000003.1, on the reverse strand, counting down.
CTCCGATAATCAAAGTTAAACGGGCCCCCCCTTTATCCCATTGTTGGGATAAAAAATGAGCAAATTCTTCACTTGTAAACAAGCGACCTGCTGGATCTAGGCAAAGATAGGTTCCTTCTTTTTGAGCCCATTGAATTAATTGGGAAGTATCTTTAGCCCATAGACATTCAATTTGAACAGAGGGTTTTAAGCGTTTAATATATTCGTTAAATGCTTCATCTAGCCATTTTTCTTTTGTTTTACCAACAGAGAGGATTTTAAATTTAAGCATATCTAAAATTAAGTTCGATATTGCTTTAAAGCTTGTTGCATGCGACGTTTCTCGTCACGTTCTTTAATATCTGCTCGTTTATCGATACTTTTTTTACCTTTTGCTAATGCAATACGGACCTTGATGCGTCCTTGTTTAAGATACATAGCCAAAGGAATAATTGTTTGTCCTTTTTCTTGAGAAGCGACTTTGAGTCGATTAATCTCTCGTTTGTGCATTAAAAGCTTACGATCTCGCTTTTCCTCATGGTTATGAATATTTCCAAAGCGATAAGGAGCAATGCTACTACCGATCAGCCACACCTCTCCATTTAGCACTTTAATATAAGCTTCTTGTAAAGTTGCGCCATGGTTGCGGATGGACTTTATCTCTGTTCCTTGCAACACAATGCCAGCTTCGAATGTTTCCAGAATTTCATAGTCATGGGTCGCTCGGCGATTAGAAACAAGATCATTAGATGATTGACTCATATAGATATAGACTCACTTATGATTAAGGCCTTAGAAAAAATTAAAACTTTCGTGAATTACAAGACTTTGTGTTTTAAAAATTTTCTTAACAGGGGTCGAATTGAAATATTAGATCAAACGGAATTAATCGTTCTTTATTTTACCTTATGCAAGAGTAAGGTGCAAGGAGATAGGAAGTCTGCAGAAAAGAGAGATGATCTGATTAGTACATTTTTTATTTTCTAGAGAAATTTTATTTAAAATAAAAAAATGAAATTAATGAAAACAAAAGGGAAGCTGGAAAATTTTTTTTGATCCAGAAAAAGAATCCATTAAATGAGAGTCTGTTGTCGTCAAAAAAACTTGTCCTAAAGAGGTTAATTGATTAAGCAAGCGTTCTCGACGTTTATCATCTAAGCTGATTCCTACATCATCGATCATAAATAAAGGGATGTCTTCAGCAACTTGTTTAAGGTGTTGCCATTCCCCTACATGCAATGCGGTAACACAGCTTCGTTGTTGTCCTTCACTAGCAAAATAACGGGCATCTCGTCCGCCTATTCCAATCCAAATATCATCTTTATGAGGACCATTTAAGGTATGTCCTAAAAGCATTTCTCTGTGGCGATTTTTTTGAAATTGCTGCAAATAGAATTCTTTGATTTCTTTTTCGTTTTGACAAATTGAAGCTCCAGAGCAATATTCAAGGGTTAAACTTTCTGTTTCTTCTGTCAAATAAGCATAGAAGCGTTGAGAATGATTTTGCAAAGCTTGGATGCCATGACGCCGCTGTATGATGATATAGCTTGCTGCTTGAGCCATTTCATATTCCCAGCTTTCAATGCTCATAGGTTTTTTCTGTTTTAACAATTGATTGCGATGGCGCATTGCTTTTGTATAGCGAGCCAGATAATGGACATAAAGAGGATCAACTTGAGCAATTTGAATATCTAAGAATTGACGCCGGATTAAAGGTGGACCTTTGACAAGATTGACATCGTCAGGCGTCATGATAACGCCTTGAATTAACCCAAGTAAATTAGAAACAGTTGGCAAAGTGGTGCTGTTGTAAAGGATTTTTCGTTCTTTGCCATCCATATAGAGACGCAGCTTTTGATCAACATCATGTTTACAAAATATAGCTTCTAAATAAAAAGAGGAGGTTCCTATATGAATTAAATCTTGATGGACACACGGGCGAAAGGAGCGTCCAATCATGAGGTAATGTACTGCTTCCAATATGCTCGTTTTTCCTTGGGCATTAGGTCCGCAAATAAGATTTAAAGCTGGATCAAACTCGAAGTAAGTTTCTTTATAATTGCGAAACTGTTTTAAATAAAGAGAGCGTACATGCATCGTTTAGAGCCTGTTTAGATCATTAATGCCAGATATCACAAAAGTAAAGATAACTGGCATTTGGATGTTGCGTCATGATGTCTGCTTATGAAACACTGCTAGCAATAGATTCGAATTTAGTTTATGAGTCATTAAAAATATTCTAATCTTCAGACAGTCTCATTGGCATAATAACAAAAAGAGGAGATGCATGGTTTAATTTAGCTGGTTGATCTCCATCTGTGATAATGCCAGGATTATAAGGATCTGTAAGGCCTAAAGTCACAGTTTCTTCTTTACAATGGCGTAAGATATCGATAAAAAAGCCTGGATTAAAGGCAATTTCTAATTTGGCTCCATGGTAGTTGACTGGCATGCCAACATGACCTTCACCAATATCCATTGTATTAGCTGTCAACTTAAGTTCTCCATTTGTGAAAGTAAAACGTACAGAATGGTTATGATCAGCAGTAAACAAAGAAACTTGACGTAGAAGGGCCATCAACTCTTCCCGATGCAGAGAAACAATAATTTCTGAATTTTCAGGAATGACACGGTTAATATCGGGATAATCACCGGCCAACAACTTTGTCAATAGAAGCGTTTGATTCGCTTCTATGGCAATTTTATCTGCCATTAATGAAATTTTAGCTTCACCTTCTTCATCTGTTAAATTTTTGAGAATTTCATCAACAGCCTTTAAGGGGATAATGGATTGGCTTGTAAAATTGGAAGGCATGTTGATGGGGGCATGAGCACGAGCTAAGCGTTTTCCATCAGTTCCAACAAAGACAACTTGTCCACTTGCAATATGCATTAAAACGCCTGTTAAAACGTATCGATTATCTTCTTTTGAAACAGCAAAAGAAGTGCGGTAAAGTAAATCTTTAAGATCTTTTTGCTTAATTTGAAAAGTGTTGGCATGAGAAAGATCCGGTAAAGAAGGATATTCATCTTTACTCATCCCATTTAATTTAAAACGAGATGACCCTGCTACCAAAGTTGTCATTTCATGACTGTTTGAAGAAACTTCGACATTTGCGGCTGTCAGTTCGCGAACGAGCTGAGCGAGGCGTTTAGCAGGAAGAGTTGTCGCCCCTTCTTCTAAAATTTTAACTTCTGTATTGCAACGAATGCCCACAGTCAAATCAGTCGCTGTTAAAACAAGTTCATCATTACTTGCTTCTATTAAAAAATTGGTCAGAATAGGAATCGTAGGCTTTTGAGGAACAACATTTTGAATTTTGCTGATCAAATAGTTTAGCTCTTGAGTAGAAATCACAAATTTCATAGTCCCTTCCTTTACCTGAATGCTAATGCTGATTGAAGATACGAGATCTAGTTCTCAGTGTCAAGGCAAAACTAGGCTGTTTTAACTCACAAGATTTACCTGTCATCCTGATTCTGTTAGTACACTTGCGAGAAATGAAAAAATTTAAATAAATGTATATGAGTTCTTTTCTTAGTTCTATCTACAACAAATAAATTTGTTTTTTGGTCAATTGTCATCCCAGAAATTGAATTGATTTTTCTAAGAGCCTGTTAAATAACCTCTAATGGTTTGAATTGGAGATGATTTAACAAGCTCTAAAAATGAAAACATTGCTTTCAACTAAATTGTTGTCATTAAAGAGACTAGTAGGATTCAGTTGAATGGTTTTGAGCGTAAGTCTTTTCCTGTCATTTTAAATCCATTAGGAAGATTGTCTTTGGGAGAAAGAGTTGCAGCAAGTATGGTGTAAACAATGACAAATCAGATCGACTTCATTCAAGTTGATTTTAACGAAATAAAATTGAAAAAATGCCTCTTTTAGGATAATATAAGCGTTTAATTTTTAATAATTTATGGTGAATTATCATGATCGTTATTCTAACAGAAAAACCTTCCGTTGCACGTGATATTGCGGCTTACCTTGGAGCAAGACAACGCCATGAAGGTTACTATGAAGGGAATGGCTACCAGGTCACTTGGGCTTTTGGTCATCTGATCGCATTAAAAGAGCCAGAAGAGTACGATCCTCTTCTTAAAAGATGGACGCTTGCAACGCTGCCTTTTATTCCACCTCAATTCGAATTAAAGGTTGTAGAAGATAAAGGCATTCGCAAGCAATTTGCGATTATCAAAAAGCTTTTTAAGTCGGCTAAAGAATTAATTTGCGCGACCGATGCGGGGCGTGAAGGAGAATTGATTTTCCGCTACATTCTTTCCATGACGCAATGCATACATAAACCTTGGAAGAGGTTATGGTTGTCTTCTTTAACTGAAGAGGCTCTTCGCTCTGCATTTCAAAATCTTAAAATGGGCAGTGAATATGACAATCTTTATGCTGCGGCAAGATGTAGAAGTGAAGCTGATTGGATTGTAGGGCTTAATGCGACACGGAACTTTACAGTGCGGTATGGAGGGGGGAAAACTTTGTGGAGTGTGGGACGGGTTCAAACTCCTGTTTTAGCTATGATTGTGAAACGAGATGATGAAATCCGTCATTTTAAATCAGAACCCTTCTGGGAATTATTGACAAAGTATAGAGATGTCGCTTTTAAATTTAAGGGGGATCGCTTTAAATCAAAAGAGGAAGCCCAGAAAGTTTTAGATGAGATTAAAAGTCATCCGTTTACTATTGATAAACTCACGATTAAAAATGAAAATGAGCATCCTCCTTTGCTATATGATTTGACAGAATTGCAGCGTGATATGAATCGCAAGCATGGATTGACAGCTGCCGATACCCTGCAAATTGCTCAAGCTTTATATGAGCAAAAATTGATTACTTATCCACGTACAGATTCTCGTTACTTAAGCTCTGATATGAAAAATCAAGTAACCGAAACCTTAGTCCAATTAAAAAAAATCAAAATGAAAGAAATTGAGGCATTAAACTTATCTCACTTATCTTTTTCTCATCGCATCATCAATGATAAAAAAGTGACGGATCACCACGCCATTATTCCAACTGGCAGTCTTCCTCAAGGATTATCTTTTCATTCACAAGCTATTTATGATGCCATTATCACGAGATTGATTGCAGTTTTTTATCCCTCCTGCCTAAAAGAAGTCACTACAATTGAAGGAAGTGCAAATAAAAAAGACTTTCAAGCGAAAGGGGTCAGGATACTTGTGGCGGGATGGACTCTTCTTTATCCCAAAAAGTCAGAAGATAATGTAGATGTAAAACAGCCTTTAGAGATACAAGAATTGCCTCTTTTTGAGAAAGGAGAAAGTGGTCCGCATGATGCTTATATCACAGAAGGAAAAACAAAGCCGCCTGCTCATTATAATGAAAATGCATTATTAGGTGCTATGGAAACTGCAGGAAAACTTGTAGAAGACGAAAATTTGAAAGATATTTTAAAAGAAAAGGGAATAGGCACTCCTGCCACACGAGCATCCATTATTGAGACACTGATTAAAAGAGGATATATTCAACGAAATGGAAAAACCATTACAGCGACTGATTTAGGACGTTATTTAATTGCTTTGATTCAAGATCCGAACTTAAAGTCGCCAGAATTAACAGGAGAATGGGAGTCTAAATTAAAAGACATTGAAAAAGGAAAATTTTCTGCAGCAGATTTTATGCAAGGAATCGCTCAATTCACAAAGCAGCTTCTGCTGGAAAGTGATCTCTACAAAGTGAATGATGACAAATATGGTGATTGTCCTAAGTGTAAAAGTCCTATCATCAAAGGAAACAAAGGATATGGCTGTTCAAAATGGAAAGAAGGTTGTTCCTTTGTGCTATGGAAACAACACAAAGGACAAGAGCTAAACGAAAGGCAAATTCGTGTTCTTTTGCAAAAGAAAATTCTTTTACAATCAATGGATGGGATGATTTTAGCTCTTTCTTCTCAAGGAGAGCTGATAGAAATTCCTGTTCCATCTGAGCAGGGAAATCGCTCTGCAGTCCCTTCATTGAAAAAGCGGCGCACGCGGCAAATGAAAGGTAAAAAATAAAAATTAACCAGTATCATCAATGAGCGTTTCAAGCCGTGCAATAGACTATAAGAGCATCTGAAGTTTATTCACGTTAATGATAGTGAATAAAATGATTGCCAAAAGGAGTTAGGCAAAAACAAGGTTTGCCTTGATGCAATCCTGTTTTCACAACTCCAAGTTCGGTCAATCTTTCCATGATGACGTATTCTACAAATTGTTTTTCTTGATCTGTATAATTAGGAAGAACATATTTCCATTTTTTACCCTTATTTTTTAAGGTTATAGGCTCTCTATCTGCGATAGGGGCTATAAATCCTTTCATAAAATGAGAGAGTTCTACCCATTCATTTGGATTAAGCTTTTGCAGGCTTTTTTCTATGACATGCAAATTGCGGATGTTCCATAAAGAAGAAAATTTTTCTCCATTCGATAATGTATTGAGAGGGTCAGCAGCTAAGTTGGCGATTTGTTCTGGAAGAGGTTTGGATAACCATGTCTTTCCTTTTTCAGTTGCCATGAGCTGATCATTGGCATATTGCTTGACAAATTCAACTTCAATCAGTTTATTTACAATTTTGTCTAGTTGAGCAGCTGTATGAGCATGAAGATTTTTTACATCTTGAGGAAAAATCTTTTTACGCTGGCAGCTTTGTAAAACAGCAACCAAATCTTTTATAAAAGGGAAGTCGACTTCGTTATTGCTTTCAATTGGGCCAAGAAGAGGGCATGGCTTTGCCTGAGCCTCGAATTGCAGAAATTCAAGCCACTCTGCGAAAGGAGTCACGACTTCTTCCCACTTATCCTCCACTCGCTCATAACTTAAACAGCAGGCGAAATGATATTCCAATAATAAAAGAGATTCTTCAAAACTTTCTCTTGAAAGCTGATATTTATTCATCAGTTGGGTGGCGGTCACTTTAAAATTAGGAGCTTGGGAAACATCTTGAAGGATTTCATTTAGAATAGGATTGTCAAACTGCAATTCATTCAAATATTGCCGGTAAATTTTAGGAGTTAAAAAGTATTTCTCAATAATGGAAGCAAAGATGTTATCTGAAGAGCGAGGAATAGCATACCAAATAGGCAGCACTTGAATGGGAACTTTGTTTAAAACATTTTGTAAAAATTCAAGATCTGGTTGGAAGTCATCGTCGAATTTTTTAAGCTGAAACTCAAAATATTTTCGAAGCTCCTTGTCAACAATTAATTTGGATCCTTGCCGCTTGAATAATCTCGTTGAGCCTAATTTATCTAAAATAGGAATTAAGCGATCGGCTTCTACTTCTAATTCCTCTGCTAATTGTTCAATTGAAATTTGAAGAGAATGATGAGTAATTGCTTGAAGAACATTCACTTCAAATACACTCAATTGAGCCATTAAAATGCGATTTTCAATATCGCGAAGATACGAATAATCAGCTAAAGTAATTTTAGCTTTGCGCTGCTGTACAGAAGATAACATAGATTAACCGACTTAATATGTAATGATGCTTAAAAAAATGTTTTCAAATTAAAACATTTTGATTTTGAGTCGATATTCTTAATTTTAACTCACCCTAATGAGGTAAATCACTGTAATTAAGTGTCAGTCATCCAATCAGTAAGAATTAAAAAATCGACAATGGTATTTTATTAATAAAAACAAATTTTATCAATTGTAAACAAATTTTATATATTTTTTAAATTTTTTTTGTGCTATTTAATTGTTGTTATTGTGCTATTGAATATAATGAAATAAGGGAGTTAGTAATTTAGCTGTCATAACCTGAGTTTTTTGCCTGTTGAACTAGATTGAAAACTCTCATGATGAAGCTTTGAAGCAGCAGAACAGGCGAAAAAAGCTCAGGTTAATAAGACAGAATTTTGCATGATTGGGTTATATAAGGAGAAAAGAATGCGTCCATCATCGGAAAACAATCCATCGAAGCCTTCAAAAACTAGCCAAGTGTCTGATCAAGAAATCATGAAAATGAGTGAATTGGCAGAGTGTATGCTAGATGTTTTAAAAAATGAGATTCAAAAGGATAGCGAACCTTTTGAGCATTATGCTCAAGAAGTGAGATTACGGTTGTTTCAAGATGTCAAGCTGTTCCGAGATCGCTTTGCTCAAGGTTATGAGGCTTTATTAGAGACTTTATCATCTATCTCAAAAAAGAATAATTAACTTATCTTGTTGCGATCCAGCAAGCCAAGTAGGGGTGTTGTTGTTGGAGTGTTTTTAGCCAAGCTTGAGCTTCTTCAATTGTATCAAAAAGCATGAGAACTTTAGCTAAAGCATCAGCAGTTACGCAATCAAGGGCTAACAAGCTTGCACTGGCAACGGAACCTGGTTTAATTTCCAAAGGTTCTAAAGTGAGGGGATTGAAAATATGGCAATAAGCTTTTTCTTCTCCTGTTGCTGTCAAAACTGTCCAATACTGGTAATAATCGCCACTTGTTGCTAGAGCTCGATTAGTGAGTTCTAAATGAGCAATTGCTTGAGAGGGGTCGGGATTATCTAGTTGGCTAATATAAACTTGCCAAGGACGTCTGGAAGGATGAAAGCCTAAAGTACGAATCTCTCCTCCCCATTCTACAAAAAGATGTTGAAGACCGGCTTGATGCAAACGGTCAATTAGTAAATCCACGCAAAGTCCTTTAGCCACCCCTCCTAAGTCTAATTGAGTTCGCCCATCTTCTTTATAAAATGTTCCATTGGCAAAATGGATGGTATGCCAGCCTAGACAGGGCTTTAATTCTTCGATTTCTTGCCGAGAAGGGAATGTGCCTTCTGCTAGTCGGTTTTTCCACAATTGTTGCAAAGGTTCTATAGTGGGGTCAAAACGTCCTTCTGATAAGGCAACCAATTCATTTAAACGTTGCAAGAATTGATAAAGTTGAGGAGAGAGCGAATAAGGAGTATGGGCCGAGAGCTGATTGAGATGGCTGATTTCAGAGGATGGATTCCACTTGTTATAAATGGAGTCAATTTCTTGGAAAGTAGCATGAATAATTTTTTGCACTTGATCTTTTTTTTGAGCTGATAAGCGATCTCCTATAGAAATATGGTAATCAATTGTCATGATATTTTGCGAAAAATGTGTCAACCGAGCAGGTGGAGGTGTAGGGGATTGGCAACTTGAAAGAAGAGATAAGCAGAAAGCAAGTGTGAAAAAGCTGCTAAAAATTGAGAAGATAAGATTTATGCTGAGAGAGCGCCATATTTTGTCTATGATGACCATTTATCGTTCCCAAATTAAGGCAGAATTTTAGCTTCAGGTGAACTTTTATCTATTTCCATTTCGCTAGGGGAAAAATGCATGCGCTTTTGATAACTTAACAGGGTATTATGGAGCAGCATCGCAATGGTCATGGGGCCTACCCCTCCTGGAACAGGAGTGATATAAGAACATTTAGGAGCAACATTGGCAAAGTCGACATCTCCTACAATTTGATAACCACTTTTTTTGCTGGAATCGGCAATTTTATTAATGCCAACATCGATGACTACTGCTCCTTCTTTTACCATATCTGCTGTAATGAATTTGGGCTGTCCAATGGCTACAATAATAATATCCGCAACTTGGCACAGGTTTTTTAAGTTTGTTGTGTAGCGATGAGCAATCGTGACAGTTGCATTGCCGCCCGGCGTGGGTTGCATGAGTAAAGCTGCCATGGGTTTTCCTACAATATTGCTTCTACCAATCACTAAGGCATGCTTTCCCGAAATATCAATTCCGCTGCGTTCTATCAAAACTTTGACTCCTAGCGGTGTACAGGGTAAAAATCCATTCATTTCTCCTATTAGCATTTTTCCAACGTTGTAGGGATGAAATCCATCGACATCTTTATCAGGGTCAATGCAATGAGTAATCCGCATAGGATTGATATGAGAAGGCAAAGGAAGCTGAACAAGAATGCCATCTACATTAGGATTCTCATTTAAATTTTCGACTTTGGCAAGTAATTCTTCTTCTGAAATTGAAGCTGGTAGTTCACATTTCATTGAATGAATTCCAACGGCTTCACAAGCTTGGGTTTTTCTATTTACATAAATTTGAGAAGGGGGGTGGTCACCGACAAGAACAACGGCCAAACAAGGAGGACGAGCCGTTTTAAATTGCTGAAGAGAATGTTTAATTTCTTGCTGGATTTCATCTGCAATTTTTTTTCCGTCAATAATCATGCGCATTTCCTTTTTTAAACCCTCAATCCATTTATTATAACGGAGCAAAGCAAAATGATCTAGTTTTGAGTGTAAACGAATCGTGACAAACCACGATTAAGATCCCGCTGAGAACCTGTTAAATCATCTCCCATTCAAGCCATTAAAGATTATTTAACAGACTTTTAGAACATTAAAAGTTCGAAGATATGCCCTATTTGTTGATAGAATCTGATTAAATAAAATTATTGATAGACTAAAAAGATTATATTTTAATTTTATTGATTTTTAAAAATATAGTATATAAAATTATTCGTTTAATTAAAATTAGTGGTTAAAAATCAATTTATTTTTGTTAAGAAGGGTGTATGCTTCATTTTGATCCTGCTTTAAATCCTTTTAATCATCAGTTAAAGGCTTTGACTAGACCTGATGCGGTACAAAAGCCTAAAAATCAAGAGGGCCATATCTTTCTACTAGAGGTTAGCATTCTAAAGCATGGAAAATTATGGAGCATAGTCCACGGTATAAAAGCTTTAGCACTTAGTGCGTTGACTTTGGGTGTGGGGGTTTTATTTTCTCAATATGTTCAAAATGAATGGCGTCAGGCCTTAACTAGTCAAGAGAGAAAGTACAAGTGGAAAGAAGTTTTGAGCCCTCCAAAAAACTTGATTTCAGAGAATGCATCTAAAGGTCCAGAAAATGAAAAAAAAGAGCTACGAGAGTTAAAGAAATACTTGAGTGATCTTAATTCACCGCTTCTTCCTAAAAATAAAGCTGCTAAATGGTTTTCTTTGGCACTTAAACATGAGTTGGTGAATTCACAAAATCTTCATTTCTTTGCTAATATGGAAAAACTTGATTTATCGACAGCTCATTTTCCAATGGATCAAACATTTTTAGAAACCATTTTATCTCATTGCCCTCATATCAAAAATTTTGAATTACGCTGCACTTCTCCTAACGCTTTTATAACAGAGTTCATTCAGACTAAATTTTTTGGGAAGCTTAGCTCTATAGGAGTTCTCCGGTATATAGTGACCTATTCACAGGGGAATCTTCCAATCAAAATTGTCCATACCAACATTGATATTTATCCTTATTTGCAAAAATCTGAAATCTTCCAGTTGCATCAAGCTCTAAAATGTGACAAGGAAAGAGACTTATCGGAAGACAGTAAAACTAAATTTGTTCAAATTAAAAAAGAAATTTTATCCAGTTCTTTCTCTTTTAATGGCATCCCTGTTTTTAAAGATAACGCTAAACTTGAACCTCTTTTTGCAATTTCAGAACAGAAATCTTCTGTAACTTTGACAGATTATCTTTCGAAAATGGGAAAGCATCAGACAAAGGAATTAATGCGGGATCTCACTGAGAATTATACCCAATTTCTCAAGTGGCTCAAATTGGTTGGAGAGCAAGAGGCAAAGGTGACGGATCCTAAGATTCGAGCTAAGTTTTTGCAGAAAAAAAGTGTTTTGATGGAATGGATGTATGAAAGGCATATGAATCTAATCCGAGAAATTTTAGTCGGCTATCCTCAGTTATTTCAAAACAAATTATTACTCCTATATAACACTTCTTTAGCTCCTTATAAAATTTTATTTATGCCTGATGGAATGCAACTGCTAGTGGATCGAATACAAGCAGAAGAGGAATTAGATGCAGAATCTGCTTCTAAGTATGTCATTTGCAATAGCTATACAGATTATAAGAAAAGGCTAGAAGAGACGGTGGATCAGCCAGATGGAGAATGGTACTTTATTTTCAGATGTGCCAAAGAAAACAATAAAGGCGTTCATCAGTCATTAGTCATTCTCAATAAAAAAGCAGGAAAAAGCCAAGTTTTTTTATTAGATAGTGGAGGCTTTGAAGCTTTATTTGCTGATGGAAATTATATCGCTAGTTTAACTAGAGAGGTGCTGGCTAAGGCTGATATTCAATCAACGCTTTATTTAAGGCAAAAAGATCAAAGCAACTGCGGTTTCTTTGTCATTAATGATTGCAAGACGGTGAGAAAAACCAAAAGGCAAGCGATTCGTGATATGCAAACAAGTTTGCAAAAGCCTGACAAAAAAAAGAAAAAGAACCCTTATTCGTTTCAATTGAATAAAAATCCTAAAAAAACAGTAAAAATTGGAGTTCAATTAACAGATCAAATATCTCCATCGTTGATGAAATCTATGCAGTCTTTATCCGTCCTGAATGAAACAATTAAAACTCTTCAAAGCATAAAAAAACCTAACTCAAAGACAAAGGCAGTCGTTAATAAGCTTCAGAAGGTTAGGCAGACTTATACGGCTTTTGATTTTAAGATAAATAAAGAAGTGTATCTATATACGACTATGAAAGGAATCAAATATCGCCTCCAAATTATCGAAAGAGCTTTCTCTAATTATTAAAACACTCTAGATAAATATTTTTCATTTCCATCTCTTTTAAAAGGGACTCTTAGAAGATTTAAATGATTTAGGACAAGCTTCTAAGGAAAATAAAGCCGGCGGTTTTTCAACATTCTAATCATTTGTCTAGAGATGAAGAAGTTAGAATTTGTTTTAGATGGCATGCTTTTTAGTGAAAAAAACAGTGAATCGCGTTAGGCTAAAGGAAGATGCAAATGATGCCGCTTTCGCCTTAGATTGCATAATGTGTTTTGTACCCTTTTAGAGCCCTTTAAGTCACTTTTTATGGCTTGGATTTGAGCTCTTTTTCCTTTCTAGGAGAAAAAATCAAATCCAAGCCATAAAAAGTGACTTAAAAGGCTCTAAAAGAAGAGTTGAGTGATAATTAGAAAAAAATTGATAAAATGAAAAGTTCTAATTCTAAACGAAAAGAGGATGATTATGAAGCAGATGGTTTCTTATTTATGTTGTACAACTGTTATTTCGATGCTGTGTGTAACAAATTTGAATGCTGAAACAGAAGAGACACTCCTCGCAACTCCCAAAGCTTGCACGAAAGAAGAACTCATGACTTTTTTCCCTCAGCAAGTGGTTCAATATGTCCTTAAGAAAGCTCATATTCCACAAGAACAAGCGTCCGGTATCGCAGCCGATTTATCTCAAAAAGATCGTGAGCTAGCTAAAATCGTGGAAGAGAAAGCTGCAAAATTAGATCCTAATCCATTTAAAGATTTAAGCCAGCGTGATTTAGCAATTAAAATTTATCGAGAAACTCTTTACGAAGTTTTTGCACAAGTCTTAAAGTCGCATGGAATTACGAATGAAGATCAAATTCAGACCTTGCTTGATGAAATGCAAGCTGCAAAGAGCAAGCTTTTCATTGAATGCATTCGTCAACAACAAGTCAAGTCTTCGCCGTTATCACCCTCTTCCTAATCGTCTTTTTCACTTTTTTTATTTTTTTTTATTCGCAGCTGCTGAAAGTAGTCGAGTCTTTTTTTAAGCTCTCGCTCAAAACCTCTTTCAACGGGACGATAAAAAGATTGCCTTTCTATAGAAGAAGGAAAGTAGTTTTGTCCTGAAAAAGCATCAGGGAGATCTTGATCATAGACGTAGCCTTTGCCATATCCTAACTTCTTCATTAAGGGCGTAGGAGCATTCAGAATAATCGCAGGCGGAGTTAAATGAGTCGTTTGAGAAGCTTGTTCACGTGCCTCATTTAATCCTTGATAAAGAGCATTGCTTTTAGGAGCCAGTGCTAAATAAACGGCTACTTCGGCGAGAGCCAGCTCTCCTTCTGGTGATCCGAGCATTTCATAAGCATCTTTGGCAGCAATAGTAAGAGGGAGTGCCTGCGGGTCTGCCAATCCAATATCTTCAACAGCCATGCGGATGAGGCGTCGAGCTAAGAAAAGAGGTTCTTCTCCACCCTCTAGCAGGCGAGCGAACCAATATAATGTCGCGTCTGGATCTGAGCCTCGTACCGATTTATGTAAAGCTGAAATCAGATTATAATGTTGATCTCCAGTTTTATCAAAAAGAGCTGCTTTTTTTTGTAGGATTTGATGGAGACCTTGTTCATCCAACCTATTCTCTGATGTATGACGAATATTTTCGATGAGATTATAAAGGTATCGTCCATCTCCTTGTGCCCAAAGAATCATCAGTTGACGAGCTTCTGGGGTTAAAGGCAATGGTCCAAATCTTTTTTCATAACGCTGTAAAAGCTGCTCAAGAGAGAAAGCATCAAGAGGATAAAGAGGTAAAACGCGGAGACGGGAAAGAAGAGCTGCATTAAGGTAAAAAGAAGGATTCTCTGCTGTAGCTCCTACTAGAATCAAAGTTCCATTTTCAATGAAAGGCAAGAAAGCATCTTGCTGGGCCTTGTTAAAGCGATGGATTTCATCAACAAATAACATGGTACCCTTGTTTAAAAGAGGATGTTCTTGTGCTTCTTTAACAATTTTTTTTAAATCCGTCACACCGCTAAAAATCGCGCTCATCGAAATAAAACGCATATCAAAGGCCTGTGCATACAAACGGGCAATAGAGGTTTTACCGCAACCTGGAGGACCCCACAAAATAATGGAAAGGGGAGTTCCTGAACGGATCGTGCGAGTGATAAGTCCGTTTTCTCCTAAAATATGATCTTGACCGACAATATCTTGAAGATGTTTTGGACGAAGTTCTTCTGCAAGTGGAGCTTTTTTCATCCTTTTCTTCTCCTTGCTGTCAGAAATAGTGAATAACGTCTTTTAAAATGCAACATGAACACGAAAGGAAAAGTGAATAGACAAGCGGCATACAAAGCATTTTGAAAAGGACTTAAAAAAAGATCATTTTTTATCCATTCCCAAGAAATAGAAAAGGGTTTGCCCGTTAGATAAAAAATAGCTGCTTGAATTAAAGTTGATAGACAAGCAAAGCAAAATGTCATTGCTGGTAATGTACTTAAGCGATCTTCAAAAAAATGAAATTTATATCGATAAATGCAAATGGTTGTTAAGCAATAATTAAAGGCATAAACTCCTAAACGGGTTTGAGAAGCTAAAAGATCGATCATAAAACCGCATGCCAATGACCACCAAAGACATTGGGAAAGACTGCATCGATAAAAGCATAGCACAAGAAAAGGAGCAAAAAAAATGAGATGTAGAGAGGGAAAGAAAATAGGGAGACACATGGCTAAGCAAAATGAATAGGCATATATGCCAAAGAGATAGAGCATTGTGAGATGGCCTTTTCTATTGTTAATAGAAGAAGAGAAGGACGAAGAAAGAAGACAAAAGTTCTCTTAACACAAGAAATGCCTTCAGCCTTCCACTTTCTATCTTCTGTCTTCTGCTCAATAGGCTCCTTTTGACAACATCATCGCAGGAATGGTTTTAGCGATCAACTTGAGGTCCCATAGAAGTGAATGGTTATCCACATAGTATTCATCGAGTTGAATACGAGTTTGATAGCAGTTAATGTCACTACGACCCGAGACTTGCCAAGGACCTGTTAAACCAGGACGAATCGAAAGAATTTTATAGGCTTTAACACACATGTATTTTTCAATCTCTTCTTTGACAACCGGACGGGGACCCACTACGCTAAGATCGCCTTTAAGAACATTCCAAAATTGCGGCAATTCATCCAAAGACGTTTTGCGTAAAAATGATCCAATAGGTGTAACACGTGGATCTTTCTTCAATTTATAATTCTTTTCCCATTCTTCTTTTAAAGCAGGATTAGAAGCTAAAATCTCTTTAAGGCGTTGATCAGCATTTGGATACATAGACCGAAATTTATAACAGCGAAAAGGCTTTCCTCCTCGTCCCACTCTTTCATGCGAGTAAATCACTTTTCCAGGAGATGTCACAAAAATCAATAAAGCAATTATCAAGTAAACGGGAGCGCCAAGTAATAAGCAAAGAGAACTAAATAAGATGTCGAATCCGCGCTTAATTGGAATATGTTTAATTTTGTAATTAAGTGGCGAATGAAGAGGCATAATGGGCGCACTAGGCGATAAATTATTAATGTCTTCCATAGGCTTTAACTACTCGGGGGTTAAACTTGACACTACCAACCTTATAACTGTTAAGCAAAAAAAAATCCATGCTTGTGAAGTGCTTCAAAGCTTTTAATACTTTCTTTGAATCATAAATTCTGCTAGGCCAATTAAAAGGGAAGTGTCATAAGGTAAGGGTTTTAAAGCTTTAAGCGCTTGGTTATAAAAATCTAAAGCATAAGATTGAGCTTGTTCTAATCCAAGTAAAGAAACATAAGTCGATTTTTTATTCATGACATCTGAAGCAATTGCTCGACCATGTTTTGCTTGGCTGGAGGTGACATCTAAGATATCATCAATAATTTGAAAAGCTAGGCCGATGGCCTCACCAAATTGGCGCAAAAGATTTAAATGAAGAAGATTTGCATTGCTTATCACCCCGCCAAATTCAATGGCTGCCGTGATAAGCGCTCCGGTTTTTTTGCGATGCAAAAGGCTTAAAGTATCTAAAGAAATTTGCTTGCCTTCAGAGGCTATATCCATGACTTGTCCACCAATCATTCCTTCGCTGCCACTATGACGAGCAAGAATTGTCATGAGCTGTACTCTTTTATCTGTACCCAATCGTTCATCTGTTGCGAGAATTTCAAAAGCATGAGTGAGAAGAAAATCTCCGGTTAAGACAGCATGACCTTCCGAATATTTTCGATGGACAGTCAATTTGCCGCGTCGATAATCATCATTGTCCATACAGGGCAAATCATCGTGAATTAAGGAATAGGTATGAATCATTTCCAACGTACAAGCAGGGGAAATGGCCAGAGAAAGATCTCCTTTAAGCATTTGTGTGGTGGCTAATGTTAAGATGGGACGCAAGCGCTTCCCTCCTCCTAGCAGCGCGTAGCGAGCTGCTTCGAATAACAGCTGCTGAGGTCCATGGTGCGGAGGAATCAAATGATCTAAATGTTTTTCGATAAGCTGGCTTTGAGTTTCTAAATAATGAGCGATTTCAGTCATACTAGACCTGCTTGGCTTCTACTGGAATGTTTAATATAGATTCTTGTTCATATAAATCACTTAAGTCATTGGCATAAGCAGGTTGACGTCCAACACTAAAGTAATCAAAACCTTTGTTTCGCATGTCTTCACATTGATATTGGTTGCGTCCATCGAAAAAAGCCCGTCCTGTCATTATCGGTAATATGGCTTGAAAATTAAGAAAACGGAATTGCTTCCATTCTGTCATCAACACCAATGCATCGACTCCTTGAGCTGTTTCGATTTCATCCTGACACCAGGTAATGGATGGATGATCTCCAAGTATCAACTTGGCTTTAGGCATAGAAATAGGATCAAATAGTCTTAATCTAACCTGTTGATTAAGCAAATCATGAATTAAGACGAGAGATGGAGCTTCGCGCATATCATCCGTATCAGGTTTAAATGAAAGTCCTAAAATCCCAATAGTCTTATGTTTAAGACCTCCTTTATCACCAAAATAAGCGCGTAATTTTTTACCAATCATCGTTTTTTGACAATGGTTGACGTTTTCAACAGCTTTCAAAATGGAAAGCTCTGTATTAAAAGCATGAGCTTGTGCAATTAATGCTTTAATATCTTTGGGAAGACAGGAACCGCCAAATCCTACACCTGGATAGAGAAATTTATTACCAATTCTTTCATCTGCTCCAATCGCTTTTCGAATCCAATTAACATCAGCACCAATTTTCTCACAGAAATTTGCGATTTCGTTCATAAAGGAAATGCGGGTCGCTAACATTGCGTTTGCCACATACTTAGAGAGTTCAGCTGAAAGAATATCCATGACAAGCAAACGATCATGGTTAAGCATAAAAGGAGAGTAAATATTTTTCATAATGGCAGCTGAACGAGGTGTTTCAACGCCTATGATGACCCGATCAGGTTTCATAAAATCTTGAATAGCATTCCCTTCCTTAAGAAACTCTGGGTTAGAAACAACATCGAAATCAATCGTTAATTGCCGTTTTTCTAAGCATTGTCCAATAATTTCAGCAACTCTAGCTGTTGTTCCGACAGGAACTGTTGATTTGGTAACTATAACACAATAACGTTCAATATAGCGTCCCAATGTATGTGCAACAGCTTCTACTTGAGAAATGTCGGCAGCTCCAGATTCTGTTGTCGGTGTGTCTACAGCTATAAAGCAAACATCGGCTTGAGGAACGCTTTTGGCATAATCTGTTGTAAAGCTCAAACGCTTAGATTTAATGTTGCGTTTGACCATTTCTTCAAGGCCCGGTTCATAAATGGGAATAATTCCTTGCTTGAGATTCTCAATTCGCTCAGGATTAATGTCTAAGCATGTGACATGGTGCCCCATTTCTGAAAAACAGGTTCCGCTGACTAATCCCACATATCCAACGCCGATCATTAGAAGATTCATAAATTCCTACTCTTTGAACGCTTTGAATGGCAAAGCATAATCGATTGAGACTTTTGCTGCATGCATAAAACTATCGAAAAGATAAATTATGCTTTCGTTCAAAGTTTTTAAAATAAAAAATACATGGAATCGATTGAATATTTTTTTTTAATTTATTAATGTTCGGAATAAATCGTATTAAATCAAGAGCTTCTTCGATAGGAAGATGTGTTAAATACAAAACAGGAGGTTTTACATGAAGCGTATTTTACTAGGAATATCTTTTTTACTTGCGATTCAAACAGTGACTGTATTCGCAAATGAAGAGCAGCAATTAGGATTTAAAAAATTAGATTCTGAACAAATTGATTCTTTACAAGCAGTGACTCATGTCGAGGAGTTAGACTTATCTCGTGCTCGTAGTAATGGAGATGGCCTTCCACCTGTGGGATTGACAATCTTCTCTAAATCTGCATCTGCGATTTTTTCGGATGGTGCCATTATTGAGCGAGAGCTTTCTTTAACTGTTCTCAATAAAGGAAACAATCTTGCTAGAATTAGAATTGATGCTGCTGCTCTTGGCGTTCTACCAGCAACATTTCATGAGTTTTTGTTAGGTAATGTAGATGGTGAATACTTTGGAACGAGTGTTGATCTTGAAGGAACAATTGTTTTAAAAAGAGTGAGCAGAAAGTATATAGAGGTCACTTATACCCGCATTGTTGATGCAACCGGTCTACCCATTCAAGTTCGAGCTAAATTTAAGCTTTAATAATTGATTATCAATAAAAAAGCTCATAGATGAGTATATTTATCTATGAGTTTTTTTATTTTATTATATTAGTCATAGCAAATCACCTTTCTTGAACAGTCGGGTGGATCTGGTCGTTTTAAACCCACATTTAAATACATCGCGATGCGATTATCATTCTCTTGATGTTGGAATGATAACCGAAGATGCCAAGCTGTTTGGATAGTTGTTAATAAATCAATTTCATATTCAAAATAGCTAGGTTCTCTTCGACGATTCCATCCTTGCCGAGAAGTCAGCTCACAAGCCCAATTGGGATGAAAGCGATAGAAAAAATGGACTAATAAAGTATCTCGACGATCTGATAATGGAGAATGAACAAGTTGTCGTTCACTCCGAAAAACATCTAAAAAGAAATTTTCTTTATCTACTTTTCGCCAAACATAAGGACCCCGGTGTCGGTATTCAAATGTAACAGCAAAATCTGCGTTCAATGTCCATTCGGAACGAAAATTAAAATAATCAAGTTGATGATGTTCCATGTTCCACGCAGTGTCAATGATATGTTTGACAGTTGGAAGGGCAAAAAGTGTCAATTGTCCATAGACTCGGGGAATGGTTTGATGAAATTTATGAGTATCAAAAAAAGCAAAAGTATAAATATCTGCGGACAAGAGACGAGAGATGTAAGAGTTGCATCTTTTAGCAAAGAAAGCGTTGTGAATTCCAAAGGATAAATAGTTGAGGCGAGTCCAACCATCACTTAAATCAAAAATATAGTGTTCATGGGGAGAGGAAGTTGGTGAGGAGTAATAGCGATAAAATGCATAGGGTTCAATTACATGCTTGACAGAGCCATAATAGCGATAAAGTTGTGTTTGTAAATTAATGCCTGCTTTTCCTAATACAGCCCATCTTTCTGCATGTTTTGGGCTATTACCATAAAAAATGGCGACTAATCCGGCTTCAGGTGTGAGAGTAAAAAAAGTTCCAAAATTAAAAGGGCGATAGAGTGTAGGGAGATATTGAAAACGTGTTGACGCATAGTCATGCGTATGTAAGAGAAATTTGGAATATTCAAAATCTAAATAGGATGCACTCGCCCAATTTTCAAAGATAATGCCTGTATGATACAACTCAAAAGGTTTAAAGTGTACTTCTAATGTAGGCAATTCTTGTTTGACTGTTTGAAAATTATTGACTCGGACACGCGTGTAGAGGCTACCTATCCAATTCTTTTCTTGCCGTCGAATTAATAGTTGAGTGCGCTTGGATGTGTCAAAATCAAAATCGCGATCATAGTAGTTGCTAGGCATATCCCTATCGCTAATTTTATCATATGTCAACAGAATGCTTGTCTTATCCCCATCCATGAGTTTCCGAAAAACACCTTCTAATCGGTAGCGGGCTTTTTCATGAGGCTTTAGCAAAGAAGAATCTTTTGCAACATAATTAATGCATTGAAATTCTGTCTTTCGGTCAGAAGAAAGATAATAAGATTCAATCCCTCCTCCTGGTCCTCTTGTTAATCGATAATCAAAGCGAACAAAGGTTTTCCAATTTTCCCAAGAAAAAATTTCATAAGTTAAACCAAAACGAGGCCCTTGCCTTCCACCCCAGCGAAATCGGTAACGGATCGGACTATCAAATATTGTATCTAGATTTGCTCTAAAAGCGGGAATCCATAAAACTGTATAGCTTGAAATTCGAACATTGACTTGCTGAGCTTTCAAATAATGCTCTTTTTCAATATGGACCCTTTTTGCATAAATGCCCCATTCAGGTTCAGATTTTTCAGAAGTTGTTACATAACCATCATAAATCACATAACTTCCGTCTGGTCGTAATTCAAGCTTCTCTCCTCCAAAATACCAAGGTTCAACAGAGGTTCTTCCTTTATAAATCACACCTTCCTTTGCTTGAAAATCATAGAATAACTTTTCTCCGACAAAAACATAATCTCCAAATTCGACAATTAACTGTCCTTCAGCCTCAATCGTCCATGTTAACTTCTTATCCACTTCTTTACGTGTGTAATAAAGATGGATGGCTTGAATGCGAATTTGAGATGTAGAAATGACTCCCCCTTTGTTTGTTGATAGCACACCATCTGAATAAAAAGGTTCTCGCAAATCAACTGTGATGCTTTCTTGCAAGCCAGCCTCTAAAACTTTTTCAATTTCTTGAGCGCCGAGCAAAGTTAGACATAGCAAGTTTATAAATAAGAAGAGATAAAAAAATAATGGCAGACTAGCTGTTTGTCTATTCCAGACACAAAGCCATAAGCAAGTGGATGGTGTTAAACAATGCGGATGGGCTTGGTTCATATTCAAAAGAAATCCCGATAGACAAGTCAGAATGAATCATTATAGAGCGAAGTCGAATTATTTCAGAAGATAAGAAGTTGTAGGCATATGTCTTAATTTTTACAATTTAAATAAATCAAAGTTTTTCAAAGATATTCTCTTACTTTTTTGTGGTGGTTGTTTTTAAAATTTTTAATTCAATATACACAAGAAGGTTCTTCTAAGTTTGTATTTCTTAAAAGAACCTTCTGGAAAATGACATTTGTTTTTGTTAATCAACTTTAAAATTGAACTGAAGAATGGTCATCTTAATTTATAGCAATGTTGTGACTGCTAAAGGTCGTTTTTCATTATCCCTTGTTGATATTAGCATATAAATGAGCGACTGAACTGACGTCAGCGCCTCTTTGGTTTCTTGGTTCCAAAATGCCAGTATTAAGACCACCTAAAACTAAGCCCATATTTCCTGTGTCTTGATAGATACCAGCTAGTATCGCATATTCTTCAACTGATAGACCACCTGCAATAGAATTTAATTCTTTATTTATTAATTTTTTCATATAACTTTTTCTGATAAGAAGTCATTAAATTAAACAATTAAATCCAATGGATAAATTGATAGTGTTTGCAAATAAATTACTTGCAAACTCTATTTATTATTATATCGATAGTATGATTTTTAATTGCACGTAAAATAATATTACGTTCAATTGTTTTTTAATAAGTTTAAAAAAATAATTGACATTAAATTCGATTTTTAAATTTAAATTTTAACTTTAAATAAGTTAACAACCGTTATTCTAATGGTTCTCAAATAAATCTTCTTCCATTTTTATTTGCAATTTAAATTTTCCAATCATTTAATTTTTCTTTAATCCTATTTAATTAAAAATTAACTTATGTTTTATATAAATATATATATATTCAAGTGTATTGTGAGTTTTGTTTTTTTTGTTGGTTGTCCATAAAAGTTTGTAAATTCATGGTTTTCAACTAATTTTTAAATATTCTAATTATCTTAAAATTAAGACTTTTAAAAAAAATATTCTATCTGTAGGGAGAGGATATGACTAGCCCAATTTCTCAAACGTTTAATGGAAACGAATGGGGAGAGCTCCTACAGAATATCAATCCAGCAAATAAGTCAAATTTGGCTCATGGTGTTTTGATACAAACAGATAAAGCAATTATTTTTAAAATTCTTAATTCAGTAGATGAAAAAGAAATAGATTTAACGCTTCAGGATATTATTACAATTTCTCAGCAAATCTTAAAAAATTGTGCTCTTCGAGAAAAACAAGAAGTTGCGAAGGGTTTAAAGCATTTAGAGCAAGAAATTCATTATCTGGGACAACCAAAAGCGCAAGGTCCAACAGCTGCTTTAATAGAAGAAGATAAACTTAGTCAATTTTTTGCTGAAATGAATGAGTTACAAGAATCAGCAAAACTGTCTTCTCAAGAAGAAGTCAAACTTCAGCTTGAAGATATTTATAATCAGGTTAAAATCAATAACCAGGATATTGAAGTTGTTAAAGTATTAATAAAGAATGATATTAGCCTATTATTTAATCTCTCTGATTACGGAGAAAGTTTTTTTGACTTTGTGGCAGACAAATGTCCGAAAGAAGTTTTGGCTCCTTTGGTCAAGGAGGTCCTAAGCAATTTTAGCTTATTGAATAAAAGTCAGATAGAAAAATTCAAACTTTTTCTTTTTGTTAGAAGGGACAATGAAAGCTACTTTGAGTTCTTAATGAAAGAAGATGACTCAAATATTTTATTTGATCGTCTATTAAAAACTCTAACCGATCTAGAACTCAATGCTGCCAGCAATAGGATAAGATTTACGCAAGTTCTTAAATATGCTTTTTCGGTAAAAAGATATGATTATGTTTTTCTTAAAGAAAAGGATATCTCTAGCGATACATTTATTTTAGCAGAAAAGTCTGTGAAAACTCTTCAAATCGAGTTTTTGAGCTCTATTAAGGCAACTTATGGCAAAGGTGCAAAATATAAAGAGTGGTTAAAAGCTAGGCAAGAAAGCTCGACGACTTTAAAAGCTGTGGAAGGAAAAGAATGGCAAAGTTTGGAAGCAATACGCTGGTTGAAGGCTGAAGAACTAAGAACTGAGTATGTAGTGAAGCATCAGGGAACAAGGGATGCTGTGAAATGGGCTTCTTTGCAAATGTTGCATTTTCTATTATGCTTTGGAGAGGAAGGGATTAAGCATCCGGGAGAAAGCCGAAAAGCTGGAGAAGTTGTTCGTACATCTGGAGGATGGGCTCATG
The DNA here is from genome assembly GCA_044226925.1 of Parachlamydiaceae bacterium. Classification (GTDB taxonomy): domain Bacteria; phylum Chlamydiota; class Chlamydiia; order Chlamydiales; family Parachlamydiaceae; genus JANWJE01. Next base: position 297,011 of record JBGAGC010000003.1, on the reverse strand, counting down.
TTTATTGTTCAGCTGAATATCTGATGGATAATTTAAAAGCTTTTATGCCTTGGTTTAATGAAAATCTTCGTCTATGTGAAGAAAAAAAAATAAATCCTATTATTTTTGCTGCTCAAGCTTATCAAAGACTAGTTTCTTATCATGTTTTCGAAAATGGAAATGGAAGATTTGCGCGTCTCGTCATGGACTATGTTTTAGAGAGGTTTTTTTTACCTCCTCCTGTTTTAGGCAAAGATATATTAGACGCGGTATTTCCTCTAGATTCACCTGTTCCACATCAAGAAAAATTTATCATTAAGATTATTTATGGAATACAAGAAAGCAAACGCCTATTAACCTAAAATGAAAATAGAAAATCTTAAGGTTTGTTCTAGCGAATAAAGGAGGGAAAATGCTTTTACCATCTAGTTTTCAAGAGAATACTTTCGATCGTATGATTCATTTTCTCAATGAGAGCAATCGGTTAGAAAATATCGATGAAATAGATTATGCTAAAAAAGAATTTCAAAAAATTGATCATGGCCACTTTGCAGCACTGGTAGAATCGCAGAAAAGTGCCTTAGAATGCGCTCCTCTCTCAGCTAAAACAATTGAGCGCTGGCAGTATCTATTGGTAGAAGAATCTAAGGAAACTCTTTCAACAAGCGATTCAGACGAAGAAAAAGAATCTATTGAGACTGTGATTAATGAAGTCAATACCGTTTTGCAAGATTCAAAAAAATTGCAAGATGACGTCGAATATTGCAAATTTATAGGCGATATTTTTCAAAAAATAAGAAAAAATTATCCTATAGAAAGTGGAAGATTAGGAAGATTATTAGCGAATTATATCGCAACTTATTGCCACCGCCCCATTATGATTTTTTATGCTAACAAAACAGAAAAAAGTGAATACAACGAAGCTGTTTTTTCTACAGAAAAAATGAGTGTCTTTATTGCCAAAAAAGTACAAGAGGCAATTTTTGGATGGTATGAAGAAGTTCTTTTAAAAAAAGAAGTCCTTTCTGGCGCAACGTCTCGCTATGTGTCAAATAATGGAAAGTATCAAGAACTATACGAATGGCATTCTTTGAAAAATTTCCAAACTACTCAATAAAAAGCCTTTTATAAGCTTCTATAGAGATTTGAAAGAATTTCATTTAGATAAGATCCAGCTTTCCCAAAATATTTCAAATGAACTATCAAGCTCAACAAAAGCTTTTTATCTTACTTTCAAATAATAATTGTTAGATAAAAGTTTAATTAAGAGATCTACTACATGATTGTTTATTTTTTTGCCGAAGTAAAGTTTATAAATTTGGTAATTATTTCGTAAATAATTTATGATTGTTATGCTATTTAAATGTATTATTTATTTTTTTATAACTCAAAAGGTGAAAATGTTATTGCAATTGCCTCACAGTTTTGAAACTAACGGTTTTCAAAGAATGATTAATTTTCTTAATGAAAGTAATCGTATCGAGAGTATTAAAGAAATTGATTACAATCAAAAAGAATATCAAGATCCTCAAAAAGGTCATTTCGGCGCATTCATTCTGTCGCAACAAGATGCAATCAATGATGAACCTCTAACTTATAAGAAAATCAAAGAGTGGCAGCGTCTCGTTACAATGGAGCAAGTTGCACATGGCCATCACTTAGAGCCAAATGAGATGGGTTGTATCCGAGGTCCAAATCTTCCCAAAAATGTGAAGGTTGGCAAACACATTCCGCCACATTATGACCATGTCCCCACGCTTTTCTCTTATTTACTAGAGCAAATAAATGAAGGTTTAGCAGATAAAGATAAGCTTAGGGATGATGCGGAGTATTGCAAATTCTTAGGAGAGTCCTTTTATAAATTTGAATGGATTCATCCCTTTGCAGATGGAAATGGGAGATTAGGACGAATTGTTGCCAATTATATTGCAACCTCTTGTCAAAGACCTATTATTGTTTTTGAATCGGACATGATTCCAAGAAATAGATACTATGAAGCGCACGATAATTCTAAGCAGATGGTTTGTTTCATGGCCAAGAAAGTACAAGAGGTGATTTTTGGATTAAATCATCAACTTCTCTTTAGAAAAAAAACTTTAGGACTTACATCGATCTACGAGTCAAAAGATGGTCATTGTCAAGAGAGTTATGAATGGCATTCTTTGAATCCATTTTTCCAAGAAAATAAGCAAGAAAACAACAAAATAGAAGAAGCTGTGAATGCAAAAGTCGTTCAACAAGAAGCCTGCAATTTAGAAAGCGAATTGAAACAAGAGTCTCAGATTAAAAACGAAAATAATTAAGCTGAAATATTAAAATCATACGAAGACAGGTTGATCTAATAAGAATCAATATGATTTTAAATTGCGTAGGTTTTCTTTAACTTTTTACTGAGTGGCTCGTAGTAACAATCCAGCTAAGGCATACTTATTTTTAGCATGACCTGTCGCTATTGCTTCTATTAAAATTTCCATTCCTTGTGCATCTTGGTGAGCTGTGAAAGCCTCAAAAGCATCAATTAGCAATTTTGAGCTTTCTTCGGGTGTTAGGGTATAGGCATTTTCTCCCCATTCCCAGGGACTAAAAGGTTCGAAACGAATTAACTGTGTTTGAATTTGTGTTTGAACCCATTGTTGCAGCTGCTCTCGATAGGGTCCTGGCTCTTGTAGGCGATACAAGGCTAGGCTGCAATAATGTCGGACGAGAGGCGCTCCTAATTGTTGTTGATGTTGTTTTAAACATTCGATAGCCTTAGGAGTCCCTAGATCTTCCAATAATTCTACTGTTTTCGGAACAAGATCGTTTTGCTGTTTCGCAAAAATTTGATGGGCAATGGCGATAAACCTTGTTTCTGAAAGTTCCCGTACTTTTTCTAAAAGAGATTCTTTTAACTCTAAATGGTTTTGATAAGCGCTTAAGTCATCTTTTAAGAGTTGACTGGCAGAAGAAATGACTTTCCAAGCTTTAAAACAATGGCCAGGTGAACGATATAAGGTAAAACCTAAATCTTTTTTGTCTCGAATAAGAATTTCATCGATTAACTTCAAAGCCTTTGGATGTTGCTGTTTTAAAAGAGCAATTAAAGCATTAAGGCGGGTCTGTAAATTAGATTGATTCACAAGATCTAGTAAAACAGCAGGGTGATCGGAAATCGATCCAAGGGCGGCAATTGCAAATAAGTCTTCTTGTCGAGCAGCTTCTTCAATCGCTTGAATGGATTTTTCATGTCCTAATTCATAAAGGGCTAAATGAGCAGCTAACGCGACTGTTGAATATTGAGATAACGTCAATTTTTCCAGCTTGGGAATTGCCTGTTCATCTTTTAACTTTCCAATCGCATGTGCGCAAGCTTCTTGTTGATCAAATTGAAGTTGAACCATTTGTTGCCTAAGCTGTGGCAATAAATCATCACGATCATATTTTGCGACACTGATAATCACGGCGAGGCGGACTTCTTTTGAAGGATGAGCCAGTAATTTACGCAAAATTTTTGTAGAATGAGAATCTCCCACCATGGCAAATAAAGAGGGATAGATAGGCCAAAACATCTTGGGAGTTTTATACATCAAAGATTCTGTCTGACTGACCGCATGAGGATGCTTTTTTTTGCAAAGTTGGTGGGCTGCCTCATAGCGCACTTGCAATGTAGAAGCTCCAAGAGCTCGTGTTAAAGCAAGGTCTGCTCGATCATTTTGAAAGCGGGCAAGAGCATTTAAAGCCACAAGCTGGATTTGAGGATATGAACTTTTGAGGCTTTCTTCCAAAATGTAATAGGCATCTTCATGCGCAGATACACTAGCTCCAAAAAGAGCAAGCAGCTGGCATTCTGGATCATTTTGCCGAAAGCCATCATCTAGAATGCGTAATCCTATTTGATGCAAAAGTTCGAAATCATGCTGTCCCTTAGCTTGGAAAGTTGTTTGATAAAGTTTCAAAGCTTGTTCATGTTCTCCTTGCTGAACCAGAAATAAAATGCGTCCTGCTTGGAGATGAGTAGGAGATGCAATTTCAGCCCAACTTGCTCGATGACTTCCCAGAAATCCAAGACTTAACAGGCATGCTATAAATAGTTGCCTTTTGATCATGTTTAAGTTCCTTTAAGATGTTTCCAAAGGTCTATTCCGGCATGATTGAGGACGGCGCAAAGAGCATTAATTGGCAAGCCGACAACATTGTAGTAGCAGCCTTCGATTCGTTTAACAACTAGACTACCCGATCCTTGAATCATATAGCCGCCTGCTTTATCGGCAAATTCATGAATGTGGTGATAAATTTGCATTTGCTCTTCAGTTAAAGAATTGAATAAGACGCGTGTTTCTTCTAATGTTTCAAAGATTTTTCCTTGGGAGTAAATAGACAAGCCTGTAAAAACACTGTGCCATTTTCCTGATAATTCTTTGAGATATTGATAAGCTTCTTGCTCATCTCGAGGCTTTCCATAAATTTTACCGTCTTTGTATACAATGGTATCAGCTGTCAAAATGACAGAAGAAGGAAATTGAGAGATTAAACTGTTTAATTTTCCTTGTGCTAAAATTTTGACATATTCTTGAGGATTCCCTTCAAAGGGGATGGAATCTTCATCAAAATGAGAAGAAACTTGCTTAAAAGGAATATTAAAATAACTCAAGATTTCGCGTCTTCTTGGCGACTGAGAACCTAAAATAAGTTGCATAAAGTGAATGTTAAATTAAAAAGATTGAATAATAGTTTGTTTTTTAGCTGTTTTCTTATTCTTCGTTGAAAATTTAATAAGAAAAACCAGGAAAGCAAATATAACTCAAAGTTCTGCTTTAAGCAAGTGCTTATAAAACTTTATTAAAGAAGAAATAATTGAGCAAAAAGATAAATGGAATGTTTGTCTAAATTAAGCTTAGGGCAAAAAAGGTGCAACTGGTCCCTAATTTCTTGTTCCTTCCCTTTAATTTGGGCACAACTTGAATAAGAAGGAATAAAAAGTCCGAGATAATCATTGTCTTGCCAATTCGTTTCTAACAAGTCTGATTGACTCAGCATTTTTGCTTCTTGCCAGCTAGAACTCTGATTGAGATGAATTTTTAATTCCTTATCTTGAAGAAATCCCAAAAAGATCCGTACTTGAATAGACATAGTGGCTTTATAGGTGAAATTTTTTTAATTTATTGATTAAGAATCATTTAAATATTATACTTAAAATATACTAGGTGGAGCTTTATATGCTTACCAAGTTAATTCGCCATTGGAATCCTTTCAATCTTTATGGAATAGAGGTTGATATTGAAGATTTAATTTGCAATCCTTTGAAGTCGAATGAAACGCTTAGACAAGATTATCGCGGTCATTGCAAACGAATTCAAGCACCTTCTATTCACTCTTCCAATTGGGAAAAATTTGTCTTTTGGCTGCAAATACACCTTAATGAAAAGGGGCATTTGGAAGCAATTGATAAAATGATTTCTCTTTTTCATGAAAAACTATTAAAAGATCCTCCTCAAGTGATCGAGCAATTACAAAAATTCAATTTCCAAGCAGATAAGCTTCGTTCATTGAAAAATGACTATGGCTTTGTCTATCTCAAGCAAGGAGATGCTTATTTTATTGAGTTGCGTCTCAATGAGATTAAACAACATGCTTATTCTATTTTTGCGGATCATCATGGGAAACAAGCTCATGCTGAGGAAGAAGCTCGCAGGCTTGCTTTCTTAATGTTTGTTACTCAGATGGAGCAAAAACTAGAAGAGCTAGACATCAGTTATAGTGAGGGACTGAGAAAGGCGCGCTTAATGCTGATTGCTTCTTCTCATTATTTACAAATGCTTTTTGAAGAAAGAGTTCAAAGTCTTCAAAATCGATTTAAAATCATTCAAGAGCTCGAAAGCCAAATTAATGAAGTTGAAATGAAATATAAAGGAAAGTTCACAATTCCTTCTGCCGATGAATATTTTTATCGATTGCGCGCCAGAGTGTGTCATGAGGTTAGAAAAATTGGGATCGAAGCAGAAAGTGTGATTGAAAATCTCATCATTAATTATCGAATAGGTCCTTTCAAAGAAGAAATCAAATTACTTCTCTTTTCAGTTGAAATAGATCCTGATACAATCCAAGAGGTGGATCGCGATCTCAATAAGACTCCTTTTTGTGAGGAATTACAGGATGAAATTCATCGCATCCAAACTCACTTTAAATCTTTTTTAATTTAAATCGTTTGAACTCTATGCCTTTATTATCTCAGACTCTAAGGGATAAGAAAAAAGAAGTAGAGGAGGTGAGACTATTTTGCCTTTTCTCTGCTGATATTCATCTTCTCTATTGAGCAAAATCCTAGAAATTAAGATTTGGCACTGATTTTGCATAGAAAAGACAATCATGAGGAGGAAGAGGGGTATGGCTAAGCATCATGTTGATTCTCAAGAATTTCATCTTTATGCTTGCTTGCCTTTTGTTGAGTTAGCACATGAATCGACGATTCGTCTAGGCCCCGTGATATTTTGGCCAGCTTCAAAATCAAAAGAATTTTTACATCCTGATGTTCATACGGTATTTCAAGAATATATGCAGGCTGTGGGTCGCATTAAAGCGCGTAATCAAGATAAACTAGGAGAATTCGTCCATACAATGACTCTGACTCCTAAAGGAACAACCTGTGTATCCATTGCAGAAAATATTCCAAGTGAATTACGAGAATTTGTTCTTATTGATTCTTTGTACTTGCTCTACTTTGCCTGTACATTTCGAAATCTTTATTATGGGCAAGAAAGTCCTTCATTTAACGCCTTCCGTAAAATGATTCCCGCCTCTTTCAACTTTATTAGCCAGAGACAAAATTGGGAAAATTTATATATCGAGGAAACAAATCGAGAAGAAACGATTTGTTTACACATTATTGACTCTGAAGTTTGTAAGGGGCTTGGCTTAGCATTAGATGTCATTTATAAAGGAGGAACTACACACGATGCGGCTACTATTCAAGCTTATAAACGTTTAGTGCGGTCCATTCGTTATTTGGTAGACCGCTTCTTTCAACGTTTTGTCAATTTATTTGGAAAAGGGTTACATTTTCCAGAAGAAATTTTTGAACCAGAAGATGTCATTTTTTTGGCTTCAAGTTTTGAAACTTTATTTGAGATTAATGATAAGCATCCGGCAGCAGATTTTAAACATAAATTACGTCCGCTTCTTCATTTAAAATATAGCCGTCCGGTTGAAATTTTCTGGAAATGGGTAGATGACTTTTACGAGGTTAAGCGTCGTATTATCCATGGAGAGCCTTTTCTTGATCCTTTATTCCGAATCAATCCAAACTTTGAAATTTCTCATATTTTCTTAGGAATAAAGCTTTTTGTTTACGCAATCTATTATCATTTATTTAAGTTCCATTTGCTTCATTCGACCTATGAAGACCTTTATACTCCACCTGATTTTAAGTGGATTCACCCTGAAGAAATTATTCTCTTTTTTTGGACAGAGCCTGCTTTGCTGAGAAAATTAAGCTTATTTCTTAAACAAACTTGCCAAGAACCCATTAAAGATGAAATTCTGGCTGATATGCATTTCCTTACAACTTTATTCGTCTCTCTCTATGAACGCTATTACCTTAAAGAACAATTAAAAGGACAAGGGATTGTCCGTTTTATTCCAAGTAAGATTGCGGATTTAGAGGTTCCCGGTTATCAAATGATTGATCATTTGAAAGAAATTCATCAAATAGGATCTAAAAGAGCTTTAATAGAAGTCATTCATCCTCGTTTCTTGCAAACTTTAGAAGATCGCTTAATAGGAAAGAAAACAGAATAAATCTGAATTATCTATCTGTAAAGAGAAGAGAATGCTAAAGCTAAAAACAAAAAAGGCAGACTTCTCTAAAGAAGTCTGCCTTCTTGAATCTATTCAGATGAATAGATGTCTTAGTTCACGATCAAGCTCTCTTCTTCAGTAATTGGATTCTTGACGAAATCCGAACTTACTTGGAACTTTGGACGTAAATCACCGCGGCCAACAGCCTTAGCAGTGATGTAGTATTCCAATGTTTGACGAGGAGCTAGATTTGGGAATGGTGCAAATGTAACTGTTTGACCGCTAACTTGAGCTGCAGTAGCACCAGATGCATTCACTGGAACTAACTCAGGTGGGAAGTTTGCGACAACATTAACATTTGAATCATACTCTTGTCCTTTATTGACAAGAACGATCTTAAAGCGAGTTGTTTCTCCAATACAAATTGGGTTGTCAGAGCTTTCGACGCAAATTTCGACAGCTGGACGACCTTTCCAATGCGTACCGAACTCACAGCAGCTATTGCAACCTTCGCAATCTGTTACTGTAACTTGGTTTGTGAAGAAACCTGGAGTGCAAGTTGTCAACGTAATGTTGAATGTCACTCTCTCACCTGGCTTCAACTCTCTAAGTTTCCATACTGCTTGCTTACCGCAGATGTTAGCGCCAGGAGCAGCAACAATTGTTGTTGCAGAAGGAGCTGTATCTGTTACAACAACTTCATGTAAAACTTTGTCGCCTGTGTTAACGACTGTGATTTGATAGTCAGCATTTTGGCCAACAGGAATTTCTTTTGGACCAATTTTTTGACACTCAACAGCACAGATGCAAACACATGTGCAAGCTTCGCAAGATGTTTGGTTAGCATTGCAAGCAGTTACGATAGCTGTATTGCAGAATTTACCACGCTTGCAAGCACTTGCACAGAGGTTAACTTTCTTCGTTTGGCAAGGCTCTAAGCTACCAAGTCTGAAGTTAAGTGTTTTTTGTCCGCTTGCGTGTTCAATACCATCTGGTAAAATATCAGAAACGACAACTTCTTCAGCTGTAGCTGTTCCAATGTTTGTTACAGTAATGGTGTAATTGATAGGTTCGCCTGGGCATACTTCAGCTGGACCACACTTTTCGCAAACGAGAACTGGCTTAGCACAAAGCAATGCGCAGAATGCAACAGGTGTTGCTTTTACGCAGAAGCATGTGCAGATATCGCCTTCTCTTTCGCACTTCAACCAAATTCTAGCACAAAGTGTTTGTCCTTTTGACATGCTTGGGAATGGCCATACTAATGTGCGACCCTCAACTCTTGCTTCAGGCTGACTTCTCATGTAAGATACGCCTTCTGGTAAGTTTGCTGTTAAAATAACTTCGCAAACATCGCAATGAGCTGTGATTTCAAGATCAAGCGGATATTGGTCGCCCAACATGCACAATCTTGGGTTTTTAGCACGTACAGTTACACCATTGCAAGAGCACTCGCCACTTGGACCATATTTGCAAGGCTTAAGAGGCGCTGCACACTTAGGTGGGCATGGCTCTGGGCATGGAGCAACACATGGTTTTGGTGGACATGGCGCACATGGTGGAGGACATGCCTTTGGTGGGCATGGCTCTGGGCATGGAGCAGCACATGGTCTTGGTGCACATGGTGCTGGGCATGGTGGAGGACATGCTTTTGGTGGGCATGGCTCTGGGCATGGAGCAGCACATGGTCTTGGTGCACATGGTGGAGGATATGGAGCAGCACATGGTGCTGGGCATGGTGGAGGACATGCCTTTGGTGGGCATGGCGCTGGGCATGGAGCTGCGCATGGTGGAGGACATGGTGGTTGGCATGGCTCTACACATGGTGGAGGACATACGTTTCTGCAAGGTTCTGGGCAAACAGGCTTGCAGGGAGGAGGACATACCGGCTTGCAAGGTTCACAAATTGGCTCGCAAGGTTGACAGCAATCATCATTACCACAGCGATTGCAACCTGTCCAAAGAAGTGCCGAAACACCCAAAAAAAGCAACGAGGCTAATATTCCCAGTTGTTTTCTCATTAAAAGACTCCTTGTGTTAAGGTCTTGTTTTGTACGAATTTCCGATTAATTTTCTTGTATCTTAATCTTAGTCGTTTGCCTAAATAGATCTTGGCAGATTTATTTAGACGGCTCAGATAACCTATTGGGGAGACTGAGTGATTCATGATTAAACTTCCCGTTTTCCGTCTACTCATGATTCATATTTGATTGCGAACTTGTTGGTCCTTCCAAGTCGTTTTCGCATTCAGATAAGACTCATCAGTACATCTGCTCGAACAACCAAATCGTATTCCTGATAGGCAATGCTGGCTGACCTTCTTGGTCAATCCTTAAATAAGCAGAGGGAATGCATTCCCTCTGCTTTTAACTTCTACATGCTATGGCATGCAAATTGCAATTAGTAGCAGCAGTTGTTGTTGTCGAAATATCTTGGCTCACAGCATTGTTGAGGAGGACAGCAAGGTTTTGGACAACATGGTCTTGGCTCACAGCAACGTGGCTTTGGTGGGCAGCATGGATCACAGCACGAATCGCGATCGCAGCAGCAGCTTGTTAAAGAAAGAGCCACAGCAGCCATAAAACCTAAGCTTAATAATTTCTTTTTCATACACATACTCCTGTTGATTTTTTTATAGAGTTAAGGATTTCAACTATTTGGTTGCGTTCCTATTACCCCTTTAGCTCGACTTTCTTTTCCTGACTTCTCTTTTCCAGTTCGGATTTGTTGATCAGGAGCCGATGAACAAAAAGGATTTATCTCCTTTAAATACGCCTTGGGAAATAAATCTTCCAGAAGAATTTTTTATATCAAGTTGTTTTTTGGAATAAAAAAATGTTTAAGATGTTGAAGACCAAAATGATAGATGGCATAAATAGCAAAGTAAAAATTTTTGATCTAAAAACAGAAATTTTAAATGAAAGCTAGAAGGTTGAGTTCAAATCTCAAAAAGCTTGCAGTAAGGGAGTTTATATCTTTAGCAAATTGCGCAAAATAGCCTTCTTGAGCAAGCAGAATGGGCTGATATTTTCGCTCTGATTCACATAGCCGCTTTATTATGGTTTTTAAAAACCTTCTCAAATATATGCTTAATCAAATACTTCTAAAATTGACAATACTCTGTAGAAAGGGGTTGAAGTAATAGCAAATAAAGTTGAAATGTTTTCAAAAAAATATTAATTTTTTTTGAAAATAATTTCATTAATCTTTATAGATTCAATAATTATCTTTGTTGTTTTATAACTTCAGGCATATCCTCAAAAGGCTAGCTTTTTGAGATGTCCACTTAGAATAATTTTAAGGAAAACCTTTTAAGTGGCCTTGCCATCCAAGTTTTTCTCTGAGAGTGAAGAAGTAGTCGTGGCGTGCTAAATTGACGAGGTGAAAACGTTGCTCGGAAACAATTGTTGTCAATGTTTCTTCTTTTGCTAAGGTAAAACTAGAAATGCCATCGTAAGAAATTTCGACAGGCATATAAGGGCTGAGATATTTGATTTGGATATTTTGTTTTGGCATCAGCACAATGGGACGATTGGAAATGGTATGCGGGCAAATGGGGGTAATAATAAAAGCATTTAGCTCTGGAGTAAGAATGGGACCTCCGGCAGCTAAAGAGTATGCTGTTGATCCGCTAGGAGTAGATAAAATAATGCCGTCTGCTGAAAAGGTATTAAGGTAAACATCATCAACATAAATAGCTAAATCAATGAGACAGGGGTTTTGTGCCCTATGGACGACAACTTCATTAACAGCAAAACAAGTATCTCCTTTAGAGGTTAGACTTTCCATCATCATTCGTTTTTGGATTGTATAATAGCCTTTAAGGAGATCTTCTAAGCTTGAATAAATATCATGAAGGGGAATGTCTGCTAAAAAACCTAGGCTGCCTAAATTTATTCCTAATAATGGCGCTTGTAAGTTGGGATGACGATGGACTAGGCGAAGAATAGTTCCATCTCCTCCAAGGGAAATGCGGAAGTCTATGTTATCTATCTCAACTTTTGAGAGCTCTTGAGCTCCAATCATCGGAGCTAAACGATCTTCTGCTACAACATTAACATTTTTGCTTTTCAAAAATTGACAAACTTCAGTTGCAATTTTTAGGGATTGATTTTTCATTTCATTAGGAAACAAAGCAATCAGCATAAAGAATCCTTAAGTGTTTGTAGAGCCTATTTTACTTGTTAGAAACTGATTTTAGGAGAAAATCGTTCTTGGAATTTAGATCATTTGAGGCCTTTATTGTCACTTTAAATAAAAGTTAAAAAATAAAAAAGCCTAATCCTTGGCTGAAAGATAAAGTCAAGAAAGTTAATATCAATCAAGATAGATAAGTAAGTTTTTTTAAATCAAGGGGATAAAACTTTATAATCTTGCGTAAGAGGTCTGTCATCATTCCCAAATGTCAAGTCGCCATTGCGATTTTTAACAAGAATTTCAATCTTTCGTTCAGCATCATTTAAACGTTTATTACAAGTGGCAATTAATTGATCAGCCTCTTCATAAAGTTTAAGAGAATCGTCCAAGCTGATTGTTGCGCCATTGAGACGTTCCAGTATTTCTTCTAAACGTGCAAAAGCCGCTTCAAAGCTAAGAGGAATAGATTCTTGTTCTTGAATTTGTTCTTGCGATAGATTAATGGTCACGGTTATTTACTTCGTTGATAGTAATGAATAATTCGCCATCGGACAATAAAAGCCTGGCTTGTTGTCCCTTTTTAAGCTTTTGGACAGAATTTATAACGAAATTGCTTTTTTCAGCAAATAGAATACTATAGCCTTTCTCTAAAACATTTTTCGGATCCAGTGCATGCAATAAGTCGCTGATGTGGGTGAGTTTTTGCCGGTAAAAAGTGATTTTATCGGTTATAAGTTGCTGAAGCTCTTGAGTTAATAGTTCTTTGTTAAAGGCGTGGCGGCGTTGTATTTGTTTCGTTTGCCACACATGATTCAGCTGTTGCTTTTTGTACATTAACTTTTGCCGGTCTTGCTCGATGCGTTGGGAAATTTGCTTCTGCAAAGAGCGTTCACAAATCAAAAAACGTTGTTTAAAATGGTTAATTTGATTGCTAGGTTTTAATGCTAATGATTGCTGAATGCGTGCTTCTAATAAATGCTTTCGCAGAGAAAAAAATTGGTGAAGGGCTTGATCAATATCTATGCGGAAGTCATCCAGCTTTTGCATACGCCATTCAATGATTTCATAAGGATGGTTGAAAAAAGGATGCTTGAGAATTCCTTGTAAGCGATAGTGATTTTGTTGAATTAAATGAACAAGAGTCTGCTGCATGCGTTTCTTTAAGACATTCAAAAATTCTAATTGCTGGCTTTTTTCGGCAATGACGATTTCAGCTGCAGCAGAAGGGGTCGGAGCACGAACGTCAGCTACATAGTCAGCAATACAATGATCTGTTTCATGTCCTACAGCGCTAATAATAGGAATGCGACTATGATAAATGGCGTTGGCAACAATTTCTTCATTAAAGGCCCATAAATCTTCTAAGCTTCCTCCGCCACGACCCACAATCATGACATCGACGAGATTGTAACGATTAAACTGTTCAATCGCCTGGGCGATTTCTTGAGCAGCGCCTTCGCCCTGTACTTTGACAGGATTGAGAATCAAGTGAAAGCCCGAAAAGCGGCGAGATAGCACGTTGAGAATATCTTGAATAACAGCTCCTGTTGGACTCGTGACCACTCCAATACGGCGTGGAAAGCGGGGAAGAGGCTTTTTGCGCGCTGATTTAAACCAACCTAATTGATGTAATTTGACTTTTAATAATTCTAACTTTTGAAGCAGCTCTCCTAACCCTATATAGGACAATTCACGGACTATCAGCTGATAATTGCCTTTTGGAGGATAAACATTTAATTCACCTTTGATAACAACTTGATCTCCTCCTTTGGGCATGATCTTGAGGGATGAAGCTTCACCTTTAAACATAACTGCTGCAATTTGAGCATTTGCGTCCTTTAGCGAAAAATATAGATGCCCGGAAGTCTGAAGCTTAAAATTGCTAATCTCTCCTTGTAAATAAACAACCGGAAATGTGGATTCCAAGCTAAGCTTAATGGCGTTAGTTAACTGTGTAACAGTTAAAGGAGGCATGCGTTGAGATGTAGTAGAGTCCGTCATCTTAAAGATCTAAATTCATTTTGAGGTCGAGATTATCTCTGCTCAAAGATTTCAGACCAAGGAAAATATTTGAAGCAAGAGCTGAAATTGTTTAAGTGGTTAAAAATCAAAGTGATACTTTTTAAAAATGAATCTTATACTTCAAGTGTAAAAATCTATTCTCTTCATCTTTTCTTATTCTATAGCAGAGTGGTCAAACACATGAATTAAAATGGTCGAATGACTCCTATCACAAATCCTTGAGCGCCTAAATGACGTTTATGAGGATGGAAAGAATTATCAGGAACGTCAAAGAAGGCATGTCGTGCATTTGTTCCTACATAAGTGATAAAAACGTTGAACCAATCAAATTCTTGCGTGAGTGTCACTCTCCAGTGTGTACAGCTCAACTGTTCATAATTTTTTACAGTTTGATGTCCCACTAAAGCAAATAAATAGAATTTTCCTCCCTGTAAACAACGCCAGCGAATTTTTTGCCATAATTCAAATGTGATACTCAATTCAACGTTGATAGATCCTCGAGAGCTGCCATTAGGACGAACTGTTCGATTTTTTTTCCAATTTGTTGGCGGATTATCTTGATTAACGCCAAAATAATCGGTTAAGCTTTGCCACATTTTAAATTCCAATCCCTTATAAGCAAACCCAATGTAATATTCGCATGTGTTGTATTTGACGTTTTTAGGAACTTTAGCCTGTCCGCCTGGGTAATAGTAATAAATCAGGCCCATATTGTAAGTCATATCTTTTAGCCAACAGGGAAGGAGTTTATTTTTGTAACCACCATAAAAATCCCATTCCAGGCTTGTATTATTATAAAAATTCGTTGTTCCATCAACGTTAGATCCCCATGTACCTAAATAGATACCGTTGACATGTGAATATTCAAATCCAGCTTGCACGGCAGGACGTCGCATGGTTTGAGAAATTCCACGAAAGCGATAATCAGAAACAAAACTGGCAGAACCAGTAAACGTATGAGGAGATTTGGGTTTCGCTTCTTCTTTTTTCTCCTCTTTTTTCTCATCCTTTTTCTCTTCTTCCTTCTTTTCTTCTTTTTTTTCCGATTCTTGTTTTTTCTCTTCTTTTACTTCTGACTTTTGCTTGTCTTGATTTGTTACTTTTGTTGTATCTTGAGAAGGGGTTGATTTTGTCTCTTGACCGGAAGTTTTTTGAGTATTTGAGAGCTGAGTATTTTGCTTAGATGCATCTTGAGAAGGAGTAGATTTTTCGGGAGCACTATTTTGATTTTGATAATCTTCATAATCTCCCTTATAACTTTCAGAATGATAATAAAAACCCTTTGGATCATAGCTGTATGTTGTTGTCTGAGCGTGTGTCCAACTTGCAACACTCAGTTGAATAAGTAAAATCCAGTATGTTTTCATTGTTTAAATCCTAATTTAGGTAAAATAATGGAAAAAGTTGTTCCTTGGCCTTCTTGACTTTGAACCTCTATTCGCCCTTGATGAATCTCAACGACAGCTTTCACGGTAGTTAAGCCTATTCCAATCCCTTTCATTCGCGAGTCTGATAGACGATAGAATTTTTCAAAAATAAAAGGCAGCATATTTTTGGAAATACCAGGTCCTGTATCTATGACTGAAAGAATAAGTTCTGTTTCTCTGACTTCCACTTTAATGTTAATAGGGCTATTGGCTGGAGAGCATTCTATGGAATTGATGAGTAGATTTTTGAGAGCAATTTTCATTAACTTTGAATCAAAGTTAAAGAACAAATCATGATTTGGCAAATCAAAGCGAATTAGATGACCATTGACTAAAGATTGAACTTCTTGGACTGCTTGTTCTACTAAGTTTTTAATTGAGGATTTTTCTTTTTCAAATTGTACAAAACCTGATTCCAATTGAGAAAGCGTTAAAATATTATCGAAGACGATTTTAAGGTTTTCTCCAGCTTGATCTATTTCATAAGCAAGCTTTTTTTCTTCTGAATTTTTAGCGATTTGTTTGAATCGTTTGTTAAGACTAAAAATTTTGTCTAAAGGTGTATAAAATTCTTTAGATAAAGAACTAAAAATTGCTGTATATAGTTTCTCCACTTGTTTACTATAATTTTGACTTTGTACATGTTCTTCAAAAATATAGCGTTCTAGGTAAATGCCTAGCTGTTCATTGATTTTTTCTAGAAAACTGATTTCATCTGTTGATAAGGGTTTTTGATCTTTAGGTTGATAAACTAAGACGCCAAGTGTGGTTTTTAAAAATTTAATTGGAAAATAGATCGCTTTAGCAGAAGGCAAGGTATCTGTCGACCATCCTGCCATTTTGCCTGTACGAAAGCACCATAAAGCAGCCGAATGATCTATTTCTTCTTTCAAAATGGGAATTTGGCTATCAAAGATCAGTTGATTATCACTTCCTTTGACGAGAATATCAAATTCACCGCCAAATAAGAATTTGAGTTTTCCTGCTACGTTAAGGCGCAAATATTGAAAATTGGGGGATTGTGTAATTTCCCGCATGACTTCATACAAATGTTCTATTTTTTCTTCTCTTTTTTGTAAAAAAAAGTCTTTTTCTCGGAGGCGTGTGTTTAGCATTCCCCCGATTGCCGCTGCACAAAAATAAATCAACAGAAGAGCAATATCATTAGGATCCTCAATCGACAATTCAAAAACAGGCGGAATAAATAAAAAATCCCAACTCAAAGCACTTAAAATAGCAGCGAGCAAAATGGGACCTTGTCCTACAAACAAGCTCAAAATCATGATTGTTAATAAAAAAATAAATCCAACCGCTTTATATCCAATGATAGGATCTAGCATGTATCCGAGCAATGTGACTGATCCGCCAACTGCAAATACGATTTCATAGGAACGCATCGAGCTGGTAAATTGAAAAATGGGAAGAAATTGCTTATAAATACTGACAAGTTTATCTTGCCTCAAAATTAAAATATCCATTTGTTTATTTTCTTGTTCTAGGCGTTCGATCATACTTTTTCGAAAAAGTGTTTGAAAAAAAGAACGTTTTGTTGGCCTTCCAATGACAAGACGAGTAATATTTTTTTGTCTTGCGATGCGCTGCAAAGCATTGCTAATATCTAAATCGCTTGTTGTCACGACTTCAGCTCCTAATTCTCGTGCAAGTTGTAAATGCCGATTTAGTCTAGCTTGATCATCTGCGTTAAGTTTTTGTCCCGTATCGACATAAACTGCGACCCAAGGTGCATCGAGCTCGAAAGACAGACGGCGGGCAGTACGAATCAATTGTAAAGAGGAGTAGGCTGGACTCACAGCTACCATTAAATGCTCACGAGTTTTCCACCCTTTTCCTAAAGCTAAAATTCCATGTAAATCATGGTCCACTTTTTCAGCTGTAAAACGTAATGCAATTTCGCGAAGAGCAGTCAGATGATCTTCTTGAAAGAAATTTTGAGCGGCGATAATCGATTGATCTCCAAGGTAGACTTTTCCTTCTTTTAATCGCTCCAAGAGTTCGGTTGGGGGAATATCAATAATTTCGATCGCTGTTGCTCGTTCTAAAATGAGATCGGGAACAGTTTCGTGTACTGTAATGCCAGTAATACTTTCCACAAGATCTTTTCGGCTTTCTAAATGCTGGACATTAAGTGTGGTATAGACATCAATTCCGGCATCTAAAATTTCAATAACATCTTGCCATCGTTTAAGATGCCTAGAGCCAGGAACGTTCGTATGTGCGAGCTCGTCAATTAAAATAAGTTGAGGTTTTATTTCTAAAATTTTCTCTAGATCCAGCTCTTTAAAAGCTTTGTCTTTAAACTCAATCCATTTTTCTGGAAGAATAGGCAATCCTTTTAAAATTTTCTCGGTTTCCTGTCTGCCATGAGTATTAACGACGCCTACTATCACGTTAATACCTTCTGCTAACCGCTGGTGCGCTTCCTCTAACATAGCATAAGTTTTGCCTACGCCTGCTGACATGCCAAAAAAAATCTTGAGACGCCCAAAGCTTGATTTTCTCTCTTCTTGTTGAATGGCTCTTAACAATTGATCTGGATCAGGCCGCTCTTCAGAGATCATGATTTTTTAAGAGGAAAGTGTTTATCGAGAGCTTTATTAAGTACTAATACATTAACATATTTTTTTGAGAAGCCTTGAGCTGAGCTATCGACTAAAGAACGAAGCTGATTACGGTCGTGGATGGAACGTGCTTTTGCAATACGATCAAGTTGGAAATATGCAGTTTCTAAACTAATATGAGGATCTAAACCACTACTAGAGGCATAAACAAGTTCTGAAGGAGGGTGAGGGCCTAATGTTTTTACTCTTTCTTCAATTATTTTCTCTAATTTTTTGCTAGTTGGTCCCAAGTTGCTTCCCCCAGCTGGTTTGATCGGATCATAATCTACAGCAGAGGGACGTGGCCAAAAATAAGCATCACCCTTAAATTGCTGGGCAATAAGTTCCGATCCTATGATTCGATCTTTTATTTTGATAATGCTTCCTCCTGCCTGTTTAGGCATGATGACTTGAGCAATGACAGTAATTAATAGAGGATAAAGCAAGCCAGTTAGAATAATCATTGTAGCAAGCACTTTTAGAGCAGCAGGTCTATTATCCATACTAAATAAGCCCTGTTATGTTAATCAGAAGATCAATAAACTTAATTCCTATAAAAGGAGCAATAATGCCGCCTAAGCCATAAATAAGTAAATTATGACGCAAAAGACGAGCAGCTGATTGCGGTTTGTAAGGGACGCCTTTTAAAGCGAGGGGAATGAGGACTACAATAATCAAAGCATTAAAAATCACAGCGCTTAAAATGGCGCTTTGTGGAGATTGTAAATTCATGATATTTAATAGGTTTAAAGGGCCTTTTTGCCCTGAAAAAGCATAAAGCGTCCCAAACATTGCAGGGATAATAGCGAAATATTTTGCCACATCGTTAGCAATGCTAAAAGTTGTTAAAGCTCCGCGTGTCATGAGTAATTGCTTTCCAATTTCAACAATATTTAAAAGTTTAGTCGGATTGCTATCTAAATCTACCATATTGCCAGCTTCTCTTGAAGCTTGTGTTCCGGTATGCATGGCGACTCCTACATCAGCCTGTGCAAGCGCTGGAGCGTCATTAGTGCCATCGCCTGTCATTGCTATTAAATGTCCTTTTTGTTGCTCTTGACGAATGCGCGTTAGTTTCATTTCTGGCGTTGCTTGAGCCACAAAGTTATCGACTCCTGCTTCTGCAGCAATTGCACCGGCAGTTAAGGGATTGTCTCCTGTAATCATCAAAGTCTTAATTCCCATTTGACGCATCTCGGCAAATCGCTCTTTGATGCCTCCTTTAATCACATCTTTCAAATGAATGACTCCTACAACTTTATTTCCATCTGCAACTAAAAGAGGAGTTCCTCCTTTATTGGAAATGGGTTCTACAGTTGCATAAATTTGCTTGGGAAATGAGCCTCCTAGTTGCTCAATATAAGCTTGAATAGCTTCTACAGATCCTTTGCGAATGGAGCGCGTTACTTTTCCAGTTTCATCAACAAAATCAATACCGCTCATTCTTGTTTGAGCTGAAAAAGGAATAAAATTTGTAGTCTTGGGGGCTAATGCTCCGCCTCTTAAGTTAAACTTGTTTTTGGCAAGTACAACAATCGACCTACCTTCTGGAGTTTCATCAGACAAAGAAGCTAATTGGGCAATTTCGGCAAATTCTTTCTCTGATGTGCCTGGTGCTGGCAAAAACTCTGTTGCCATGCGATTACCTAGCGTGATAGTCCCTGTTTTGTCTAAAATTAAAAGATCAATATCACCAGCTGCTTCTACAGATCTTCCGCTTTTGGCAATAACATTATACTGAAGTAAACGATCCATTCCTGCAATTCCAATCGCATTTAACAAAGCACTAATTGTTGTGGGTATTAAGCAAACGAGCAAGGCAATTAAAACTGGAACAGTGACAATATCAGAAAGATCTTGGTTGGCCATTCTTCCGCTATAATCGGCAAAAGGTTTAAGCGCTATAACAGCCAGAATAAAAATAATGGTCAGAGAAGAAAGAACAATATTAAGAGCGATTTCATTAGGAGTTTTTTGCCTTTGTGCTCCCTCAATAAGAGAGACCATGCGATCCAAAAAACTATGTCCTTTTTCAGATGTCACACGAATGATAATGCGATCACTGATGATGCGCGTACCAGCAGTGACTGCACTTCTATCTCCTCCACTATCGCGAATAACAGGGGCTGATTCTCCTGTAATAGCAGATTCATCCACTGTTGCAATTCCATCAATGACTTCTCCATCAGCAGGGATAATATCTCCCATGTTGCAAGCAATGATATCACCTTTCTTTAGGCTAGTTGCCGGAACTTCTACCTCTTGATTATTGATGATTTTTCTTGCAATATTTTCTTTTTGTGTTTTTCTCAAACTAGCTGCTTGTGCTTTGCCTCTACTTTCTGCGATGGCACTAGAGAAATTGGCAAAAAGAACAGTGAACCACAACCACAATGTAATTTGAAAATTAAAACTAGAAAAAGGCTCTAAAATTGTTAATAGTGTTGTTAAAATGGCTCCCAGGTAAGTCACAAACATGACGGGATTGCTAAATTGTGTTTGAGGTTTAAGTTTGATAAATGAATCTTTCAAAGCTTCAATAATTAAATCGAGTGTTAAAATACCTTTTCTTTTCATAAGATCCTTTTAAAAAGAGTGTCCTCTTAACATAAGAATATGTTCAACAATTGGTCCTAAAGATAAGGCAGGAAAAAATGTAAGTGCAGCAACAATAAAAATAACGCTGAACAATAAAACACCAAAAAGAACTGTATCTGTTGCAAATGTTCCTTCAGACGAAGCAACGGTTGGTTTAATGGCCAAATTGCCGGCGATTGCTACGCTAGGGATTAAAATGGCTAGACGGGCAAGCAGCATGACAATTCCCAATACAATATTGTAAAAATAAGTGTTGGCATTAAGTCCTGCAAAAGCGCTGCCATTATTAGCTGCAGGAGATGAAAAGCCATAGAGAATTTCTGAAAGGCCATGTGGTCCTGTATTTCCTAAACTTTCCAAGGCATCGGGTAAGATACTAGCTATTCCGCTTCCCAATAAAATTAAAGCTCCTGGAGTAAGGATCGCTAGCATGACCCATTGCATTTCTGTTTTCTCAATTTTCTTATTTAAATACTCGGGTGTTCTTCCTACCATAAGACCTGATAAAAAGACGGTGAGTAAGACAAACATTAACATGCCGCATAATCCAACACCTACTCCGCCAAAAACCACTTCTCCAATCATCATATTAAACATAGCAATCCCGCCTGCTAAAGGAGACAAACTATCATGCATGCTATTGACTGATCCGTTGGATGTTCCTGTTGTTGTCACTGCCCATAATACACTATTATTAGAACCAAAACGGGTTTCTTTGCCTTCCATCACGGGATTGATTTTCAAAACAGGATTGTTGAGCAATTCTGAATATTCAGCGATCGCCAATCCTCCACCCCAGAAAGCAAGCATAACAGAGAAAATCACCCATCCTTGCCTGCGTGATTTAACCATTAAACCATACATATAAACAGCCGCTGCTGGAACCCATAAGATGGCGAAATTTTCAAAAAAATTGGATAAAGGAGTTGGATTTTCAAAAGGATGTGCACTATTGGCGTTGAAGAATCCTCCGCCATTTGTCCCTAATTGCTTAATAGCAATTTGTGAAGCCACCGGACCTAAAGGAATGGTTTGTGTTTCATTTTCTAAGGTGGTTGCTTGAACATAAGGACTTAAAGTTTGAATGACTCCTTGACTTACTAGAAATAATGCGAAAATGACACAGAGAGGAAGAAGCAGGTAGACGACTGTGCGAATTAAATCTTGCCAAAAGTTGCCGATTGTTTCTGAAGAATGACGTTTAATTCCTCGAATGAGTGCTAAAAGTGCAGCATTTCCTGTCGCAGCACTGACAAAGTTTTGCACGGTCATTCCTAGCATTTGAGTAAGATAGCTCATTGTATTTTCGCCGCCATAAGCTTGCCAATTCGTATTTGTGACGAAGCTAATGGCTGTATTAAAGGCTAATGCAGGTTCTACACCAGGTAAGCTTTGAGGGTTAAGAGGAAGCCATCCTTGCATAAGTTGTAAAAAAAAGAGGAAGAGAAAGCCGAAAAGATTAAAATAAAGCATGGTTTTAGTATATTCTTTCCAATTCATCTCTTGATGAGGATCAATATGACAAAGCCTATAAATGGTTTTCTCCAGCCAGCCTAATAAGAAATAAGACTTATAAGTTTTATCTTGTTTATCTCGAAAAATAGCAGCCATGTAATGGCCTAATAATGGGGAAGCGAATAAAAGCAAGACAATAAACACTCCATAATCAAGCCAATCTTCCATTTTCTTTGTCCTCTGCGATTAGTAATGTTCGGGATATAAAATGGTATGAATTAAATAGATAAGAAGAAGAAGGCTGATGACGCCAGCCAAAATAAATTCTATTTGCATCGAGCACTCTTATTGAAAATAAACAAATTGATCTTTAAATGTTTTATAATAATTTTTCAAATAATTTTAGATGAATATCAGGATCACGCAAGGTTTTAATAGAGTGTCGCGAAACTATCTCTACTCTTTTATTTATCTTTCTAGCATGGGAAGTTTAGGTTTGTAGGAACAAAAGAATTTAAGATCAGCCAAATCAAGTATAAAAAAATGAATGATTTGGTTTTGGGACAATTTAAGAAAAGTCTCACTAAGGCAAATTCCTTAAAGCGTTTAAACGGTTTTATAAAACGATTATGTTAGATAAAAATCTTATGGCCTCTTCTGAAAATGCTGAAAAGCTGCTATTTGAAAGATTAGTACTCGTAATATGAAGTGACTTTAGTGAAGTTTGCATTCCGATCTCAGTTGGCAAGGTTGAGATGTTATTATATCCAATATTGAGCGATTCTAGAGAAGTTAACATTCCGATCTCAGTTGGCAAGGTTGAGATGTTATTATGCGCAACATCAAGTGATTTTAGCGAGGTTAACATTTCGATTTCAGTTGGAATTTCTCTGATTTTATTAGAAAAAAACTTAATTGTCTGCAATTGTGAGAGCAATCCAATCTCAGTAAAAAGTCCTGTGATTCCATTATTAGAGAAATTCATGATTTTTAGTTGGGTCAATAACCCAATTTCGGTTGGAAGAGTTGTGATTTTATTATTAGAGAAATCAATTTCTTGTAGCTGAGTCAGTAATCCGATTTCAGTTGGCAATGTTTTCAACTCACAACGATTGAGTTGAATGGACTCTAAGCCCGTTAAATATTGAATTTCTTTTGGAAGAATGGGCAGGAATATGTTAGGTTTTTCAAGGTATTGTGCATTTCCAAGATGCAATTCTTTAATTTTCTTTGCTTTTGGTGAGTTTTTTAACCAATCTCTGATGTATTGTGCTTGATCCAATATGGAAAGTTTTTTAGGCACAATATGTTTCATTTCAGGTATTGCGGAAGCAAAAGTAATTAAATTAAGGGCTTCTTTTTCTTGAATCCACTTGGCAACTACTTGTAGATGCTCAACAGAAATATTTTGAGATGTCGTTTTTTTTATGTCTTTGGAATAACCCAATTCTTGAGCTTTTTTCATAATCTGTTGAAAGACAAATTGCGCTCTTTTGATTTCAATAGTGAGCTCTTCTTGTTTATTTTTCGCGGTGAACTTTTTTTTAGCGAGCTCTGTATAGGGAGTCAACAAGTCACTTTTAGTGTAGTTTTGAAATAAAGAGGCTAAGTGATGTTTAATCACAGTATTCCAATCCTTTGATACACTGGCTAAATCTTTAATTTCTTTTTCAGGCGTTAAAGAAAAAATTTGCAACAAAATATCTTTAGGTAATGGAGGCAAAGGTGTGCTTTCCATAGTAAATCCTTAGCTTGTTGAATATTTCATTCATGCAAGAAAAGGGCCAATTTTTCTCTTTTGTCTAAAATTTTATTTAAAGGTCTGCAAAAGAATCCTTTAGTGAGCGACGATTATTGATTTAAATGTCAATGTTGCTCATTTAAATTCATCACTGAACTATTTTTTCCCGAATATTTTTAAAGAAAAAGAGCAAGTCTATTTGGATATCCAGCAATTCTTAGCTCGACATTTGAAGAGATAAAACGTTTTTGACCTTAAGACTTATGAAGCTAGGAGTTTTCTAAAATATTCAATTGTTTTAGTTAAACCTATTTTTAGCGGAATCTTTGGTTGCCAAGACAACTCTGCTTTTGCCAAATAAATATCAGGACGCCTTCTTGGGGAATCATCAGATAAATTTTCATCATAACGAAGAGTGCTTTGACTTTCCGTAAGTTCAAGAATAAGATCAGCGAGATTAAGGATAGAAATCTCCAGCGGATTGCCAAGATTAACGGGTCCAATAAAAGTTGGATGTTGCATCATGCGCTCAAAGCCAGTAAGCAAGTCATCAATGTATAAAAAGGAACGAGTTTGTAAACCATTGCCAAAGATAGGCAAGTTCTGATTTTGTAGAGCAGAAATAATAAAAGAAGGGATGACTCTTCCATCATCGGGATCCATATAAGGTCCATAAGTGTTAAAAATTCGAACAATTTTGACGCGAGTGCCATGTTCACGAAAGTAATTTATACAGAAAGATTCTGCAGCTCTTTTGCCCTCTTTATAGCAACTATTGATTCCTATACAATTCACATTTCCCCAATCGCTTTCTATTTGAGGATGTTGCAAGGGATGACCATAAATTTCGCTCGTGGAAGCATGCAAAATCGGGATGTGTTGTTGGGTTGCAAGATCAAGCATGTTCTTTGTGCCCCAAATCGCTGTTTGAAGCGTTTTAATGGGATCCTTTCTATAACGAATAGGAGAGGCTGGACAAGCTAAATGGTAAATTTGGTCAACTTCAACATGAATAGGCTCTATAATATCGTGATGAATAAATTGTAGATGAGAATGTTTGATCACATGTTGAAGATGCGGTTTTTGGTGTGGAAGTTGATGATCTAAGCAAAAAACGTAGTTGCCTTTTGCTAGAAGATGCTGGCATAAATGCGATCCTATAAATCCTAATCCACCTGTAACAAGAATTTTCATCATTTTCTATTCCGTTGGTTTAACCTGCCAATTTAATAGACGTAAACTAATTAAGATCACAATTAAAGTGACTCCTACATCAGCAAAAATCGCTAAAGCAAGATTAGTCATTCCTAATAAAGCTAAAATAATAAAAAGAAATTTCACAGCAATGGCTAATCCCACATTCAAGCGAATCGTTTGAATTGTTTTTTTACCCAGTTTGACAAGATAAGGGATAATATCTAGGCGATCATTGAGAATGACGATAGAGGCTGCTTCAATGGCGGTATCGCTGCCGAGAGAACCAATGGTAATGCCAACATTAGCTAAAGCAAGAGCTGGAGCATCATTGACTCCATCTCCCACCATTGCCACTGTTTTGTATTGTTTGACGAGCTGCTGAATCATATGGGCTTTATCTTCAGGAAGAAGTTCTGCCTTGATTTCTTCAATTCCAAGCTGGCGAGCTACAACTTCAGCGGGTGAATAATGATCACCTGTTAGCAAAAATGGAACAATTCCAAGCTTTTTCAATCCTTTAATTAGGCTTGCGCTTTCTGGACGAATTTCATCTGTTAAAGCTATGACTCCTTCAACCTCTCGATGAGTGGCGATGATGACGGATGTTTTCCCCTGCTTTTGCAGGCCTTCCACTTCTTGGATGATAACCTCCGGTACCACATGCTCTTCTAAAATAAAGGGAAGTTTACCTAAACAATGGTGTTTATCTGTGCAAACAAGACAATCTGCTTGTGCTCCTTTTCCTACAAAACTCTTAAAATTTTCTACCGCATGCAAAGATAAATTTTCTTTTCGAGCAGCTTCTACAATACTTTGAGCTAAGGGATGCTCAGAAAAGATCTCAATGCCTGCCGCACATTCCAATAAATGCTCTTTTGAACTATTGCCATAAGGAATGATATCGCTGACGATTGGACGTCCATAAGTGAGAGTTCTTGTTTTATCCAAAGCAATGGCTTTGATTTGTCCAATGGCTTCTAAATATTTACCCCCTTTAATCAGTGCTCCCTGTTTTGAGGCATTTCCAATTGCTGAATAAATGGAAACAGGGGTGGAAATGACAAGGGCACAAGGACAGGCAATGACAATTAAAGAAAGTCCTCGTGCAAGCCAGGGATCAAATGGGTATCCAAGCAAGACAGTGGGAACAAAAATCCAAAGGAAAGCAAGGATAATGACAAAAGGGGTGTAATATTGAGAAAAGGTTTCAATAAATTTTTGAGTCGGTGCTTTGACTCGAGTTGCTTGGAAAGTGAGTTCTTTAATTTTGGCAAACGTTGTATTCTGCGAAGTCTTTAGGACCTCTACTTCTAAATAGCCCTGTTTGTTGAGAGTCCCAGCATAAACAAGGTCATCCACAAATTTTTCTTGTGGAATAGGCTCTCCTGTAATGGCTGATTCGTCCACAAATGACACGCCTTTGATCACTCTTCCATCTAGGGCAATCATATCCGAGGGTTTCACAACCATGATATCCCCAACTTTGACTTCTTCGATAGACACTTGTCGATCATCGGGTTTTAGAAGTACAAATTTGGGCATTTGATTGAGCAATGCTCCTAGCGCAGATTGACTTTTCTCGATTCCAATATCTTCCAACTTTTCGGCTAAAGTATACAAAACAATGACTACCGCTGCTTCTTCATATTTACCTAAATACCAAGCACCAGCAACGGCAATTAACATCAAAGCGTTAATGCTTTTAAAATTAAGAGTGACAAGAGCTTGAAGTCCGTGCCAAAGAGTCTGATGACCAACGGCCAAAATAAGAACTAAGAAGAAGGGAATTTCGATAGCAGAAGGTAGGCGAATGCCGCCTAGAGCAAGAAATTCTAATGATCCAACTAGCAGAGCTGCAGACAAAAGCCATAAGAATTTTGAATCTCGCCACATCTTTAAATCTCCCGCTCGATTCTGTTTTATCTTTTATTATACCCTAAATCAAAAATGTTAAAAAATTCATCTTAAAAAGATTAAATCAGTAAAAAAGACTTGAGTTTCTGTAAATAGTCAATTATTCTTTTTCTATGATTTGACCAGCTAACAAAGGGTGTTTTATGGTGGCCAATCGACCTTATGTCATTATAGGTAATTGGAAAATGCACAAAACAATAGAAGAAGCGCGAACTTTTGTGCAGAATTTGCTTTCTTCTTTTCAACCTTCTGAAGAGAAGGTCGTGGGGTTAGCAGTTCCTTTTACAGTTATTCATCCCTTAGCTGAAGAGGTCAAAGGAAAAGATCTATTGATCGGTGCTCAAAATATGAATGATGCATCTGAAGGGGCTTTTACCGGAGAAATTGCAGGAAGCATGTTGAAAGATGCAGGGGCTCAATTTGTTTTATTGGGTCATTCCGAGCGCCGGCACTTATATGGCGAAACGGATGCCTTTATCAATCGTAAGATAAAAAAAGCAATAGAAGTGGGTCTTCAACCGATTCTGTGTATTGGGGAAACCAAAGCAGAATATGAAGCAAAGGAAACCCATGCTGTGATTGAAAGACAATTGATGGAAGGATTAAAGGATCTTCAGCCTCATCAATTGCAACGATTAATGATTGCTTATGAACCGGTTTGGGCAATTGGAAATGGACATAGTGCGACACCTGATGTGGCGCAAGAAGCTCAACATTTTTGCCGACAAGTCTTAGCAAGGATATTGACAGAAGAAATGGCTCAGCAAATTGTTATTCAATATGGGGGCTCTGTTAATCCATCCAATGCACATGACTTGCTTGCCCAGCCTGATATTGATGGGTTACTGATTGGAGGAGCATCACTTTCTCTTGAATCTTTTCTTCAAATCGTGAATGATAGATATTCAAAAATTCAATCGGTAGGTTAAGGCTATATGACGTTTCTTTATTTTTTTACAATTGCCCTTTTCATGATTTTATGTGTGTTATTATGCACAGTGATTTTGATGCAAGAGAGCAAAAGTTCTGGTTTAGGTGCCTCATTTGGAGGGGAAGCTAGCGAATCATTATTTGGAACTTCAACAGCAGATGTTTTAAAACGTTTTACTGCTTGGCTGGCACTCATTTTTCTCGTGGCTTGTATCCTTCTCTCTTTATGGACATCAGCTTTAGGACGCTCTAAGACAACCGCTCCTGCATTTACAATGGAGCATATTGAGTCTTAATTTTAATCAGTCAAAATGTGATCTAAAGGCATTGATTTAGCTTATTCAAACATCGTTAAGCTCAATCAATGCCTTTATTATTTTGCCCTTTAGGTAAATAAGAAATTAGTTTTAAATAACTAAGATAAAATTCTTTTTGCTTTGTTTTTTTACTTTAGGAAAGCTTAGTCTAAGTGCAAGTTGCTTTAGCAACGTCTCTATCATAAATTGAAAATTGATTTTCAATGCAGTTAAAACAAAAGGCGCGGATCTTTCTTGCTTTCTCAACAATCAAGATCGGCGCCTTTTATGCTTCTATTTAACAACGGGATGGAGTGAGTGATTAGATTATCACCGGATGACTAAAATGTTATTAAATAAGAATAGTAACCTTTTAAGGCAGTTACTAAAGACTGCATATCCAAGACGAAAAAATCGCTATTTTCATCTGTACGATACAAAGAATTCTCCCAGAGTCCTTTTTTTGTGAGAATATCTATAAACGTCAAAATATGTTCATTGATCCATTGATCACATGTTTGGCCTTTCACATTAAAATCATACAGGCGTTCTGCTTCGTCTTTTGAATTCAAACGATCCGATGTATGATCCTCGTCATCGATATCAAATCTTAACTCTTCGAATAAGTTTCTAAACTTTCCAAGAGTAAGAGCATTTTTGACTAATTGATCTGCATTTTGCTTTTGTATAACTGGACCAAAGCCGCCATTCTGAATTTTTATTTTAGCTTCTGCTTCTGGAGATTGTGCTCCGCTAAATTTTCCCATCCATTCGTGATAAAAATTCATGAAAACACGAATTTTATCGTTAAAGCACATTGTGGAAAGACCTTGATTGAAAAAGGCATCCACAAACTTTGGATCTAATTTACCGTTATTCTGGCTTTTTGCTTTTTCGACAAGCTCTGCAATAAGATAAGGGAATCTTAATGTAGCAAGAAGTACAACTTCATGATTGGGAACATTGACGAAATAATGTGTTTTAAATCCATTTGGAGATAGCCGTTTCCAGGCACCATGATTTGAACGGTCAGTATTTGATTGACCTACGTTATGGACATAACCAATTTGCAAATCAAGTTTGCGGTGAGGAAGTTTTGACGCAACTTCTTCAGCACTTAGTCCGTTAAAACCGCAAAGTTTACCGAATTGAACAATTAAATCCTTTGCCTTTTGATTGGCATCGTCATCATTTTTCGCATCAATTTCTGTATCTAAATCAACAACTGTGCCTGTATATGTTTTAAATTTATGCAACCCTTTACCATGAGAATAATGGTGTTCTCCACCTAAAAATAATGTGCTACGGAAATCATCTACGATGCTGGGGCCGTACTTCAGCATATTGCGGATACCTACTAAACTGAGGTATTTTCTTTGTGCTTCTGACTGTCCATCAGAGACTTGAGCAAAATAAGCGGGTACTGAGCTTCCGTAAGCAATAGGTGAACTAATGTAATATTGTTTTTCAAATGCTGTCACTAGTTCGTTAAGAGTATTCAATGTTTGATTAAACGTTTTCTTATCCATACTAGCAAAGAGTTGTTCAACTGAAAATTGAGGTTGAAGAAAGACCTTTTCAGTAACTTCTCCACACATTTTTTCTACTTGATCATAAGGCGAAGATTCAACTGGATTAGCTTTCTTTGGTTGTTCTACTGGCTTTTCAATTTTCTTGGCGGCTAAGTCTTCTTTAGCTTTTCTTTCAGCATCTGCTTTTTTCTTAGCTTCTTCATCTTCTAATTTTTTCTTTTCCGCAGCAGCTTTTTTCTCATCTTCTAATTTTTTCTTAGCTTCAGCAGCTTTTTTCTCATCTTCTAATTTTTTCTTTTCTGCAGCAGCTTTTTTCTCATCTTCTAATTTTTTCTTAGCTTCAGCTTCTAATTTTTTCTTAGCTTCAGCAGCTTTTTGCTTATCTTCGGCTTCTTTTTGCTTTGCTGCTAAGTCATCTTTAGCGTTTTGCGGTGAAGGGGATTTAGGAAGAGGAATCTTGTGATGATGGGGAGATTTGTGCTGAGTGAATTTTCGTTTCTTAAAACAATGAAAAGCAATGAGTCCTACAGTTGAAAGAGCACCAAAGATAAATAAAGCAATAGCTGCAACTTTTGCATGTTTTGAAACGTTGTTTTGGAAAAACGTAATGGGGTTAAAAGAATGGTTTTGAACAAAATTAAAACTTGAGCGAATAAATGTAGACATAAAAAAACTGTGGTTATTAATTATTAGTTGTTTATTTTTTATAAATTTATTGTTTATCTTAAATCTTTTAGCTCCTGGTTAACCAGTATCAACTCAAGAAGCTTAGCTAATTCAAGCTAGGGTATCTTGCGTAAGAACCTTTGACCTTTAAGTTTAAGGTGGAGTGTAAATGCAAAATAGTCATTATAATTGTAATTAATCATACAGTATAACTAAAAATTGATTTAATTGCAAATTAATAAAAACATGAAAATTATGTGGGTTCTAGAAAATATGCATATTTTTCTATATTTATGGCGTTAAAATCAAAAAAAATCACCATTTTGCAGTTGTGAATTGCTAAGGTGAAGATTGATTTAATCTTTGCTGTATTTTTTCTTAATTGCTCTCAAGTAGCTTTCAATTTCCTTTTTCCGTCTAGGGGGAAGACGGTCAATATAGAGTACACCATTAATATGGTCGTTTTCATGCATAATGACGTGAGCGTCAAAACCTATAAATTCTTCTTCAAAAACTAAACCGTCTAAATTTGTTGCTCGAATAGTCACTTTTAGAGGGCGCACAACAGTTTCGCGAAGACCTGGGATGGATAGGCACCCTTCTTCACAAGGCCAAACTTCTTGACTATAGGCAATGATTTTGGGGTTGATAAACACACGCAATTCGCCAGGTAGAACAGTCTCTTCATCAATATAGCGTGGAATGCATGTAATAAAAAGAGTCAGAGAGTGGTGAACTTGAGGAGCTGCTAGACCACAACCATCGTTGGCTTCCATTGTTTCTGCCATGTCTTTAACGAGTTGCTTAATCGAGTCGTCAATATTAAGCACGGGTGCGCCTTTTTTTCTTAAAACTGAATCACCATAATAGGCTAAGCGAAGAATCATAGATTTTGACTTTCAATTAAAATGAGATTTTTTTTACTGTGATCCAATTATATCAAGCCAAAGATTATAAAAACAAGACAACTTAAAGAACGTTAGCGGTCTGAGACACTTAGAAACTCTTTATTAGGGTGTACCCATGTCCACAACTTAAAGAAATGCGTGCCCTTGAGCGACATAGCATTTCTTTAATTTAGAATGATAATGATTTAATCACGTGATAAGAAATAAAATTGATACAGAATTTTTTATGTCACTTACAACACCAACTACTTGTTTGCTCTGTCGCAATTCCATCACAACATATAGTCATCAAGTAGAAGAAGAAGAGCATTTTTGCTGTAAAGGATGCCAAGTTGTTTATCATATTTTAAAAGCTCAAGATTCTCTAGGACAATTCCAAGATCACCCTGTTTACAAGCAAGCCTTGCAAGCTGGGTTGATTACTAATCCTCATTTTCAAGTTTCTAAAGCAGAAGAGGGCAACCTTCCAGAAGAAGATTTTCAAAAATTGCATCTTACGATTCAAAATATGTGGTGTCCTTCATGTGCGCAAGTGATCCATCTTATTTTAATCAGAGAAAAAGGAGTGCGCCAGTGTGTAGTGGATTATTCTACTGATTTAGCCTCTATTGAATATACGCCTCGGCTTATTTCAAAAGAGAAAATCATCAGGCTCATTCAACAGCTAGGCTATCATCCTCAATCTCTTCAAGATCCACGTCAGCAAGCAATTAGCCGTTCTTTAATGTTGCGCTTCGTGATTGCTGCCTTCTTTTCTTTAAATGTGATGATGTTTGCATATCCCATTTATGCCACATATTTGGATGGAGGAGATCAAGAAGGCTATGCCTCGCTTTTTGCTTGGTTATCATTAGCAGGATCTCTGCCTGTTATTTTTTACAGTGCATGGCCGATTTGGCAGCGCTGTTGGAATGGACTTAGAGTAGGGATTTGGGGAATGGAAGCTCTTGTGAGCATTGGCGTTGCGGCTGCTACTAGTCTTTCTATTTATGAATTAGTACGAGGCACTCCTTATGTATATTTTGATTCGATTACCGTTATTATTATGTTCGTATTATTGGGTAAAATGATTGAATCAAAGGCGAAATTTTCTGCTAAAGATGCTTTAGTTAAATTATCGTTGGCCTTGCCTCGTCGGGGTCGCAAGCGCTTGGAAAATGGAGAAGAATTATTTGTACCCATTAAAGACATCAAACCAGGAGATTTTTTGATTGTCCGAATGGGAGAAAAAATTGTCCTTGATGGAATTGTAGATGAAGGGGAAGGAACCTGTGATGAGTCGTTGATGACAGGGGAATCTCAGCCTGTGATGAAACAAAAAGGAGCGAGCGTGCTTGCTGGAACCTTGCTACAACAAGGTTATCTTGTTATTAAAATCTCAGCTTCTTTAGAAGAAACGGCTTTGCATCATATATTAGATATGGTGGGACAAGAAATTGGACATAAATCTCGTTACGTAAGAGCTGCTGATCAAATTGTTCGATGGTTTGTGCCATTTGTGGTCGTTTTAGCAGGAATAACAGGAATTTTTTGTTTATGGTGGGGAGTAGCAGATAGCGATCAAACCATTGCGCAAACAGCAATCATTCGCGCGATTTCTGTTCTCTTAATTTCTTGTCCTTGTGCGATTGGAATTGCAGCTCCACTTGCGGAATCTTATGTGCTCAATATGCTGGCTAAATCTGGAATTATCGTACGTAATCGTGGATGTTTGGCCTTTTTAGGTCAGGAAACAACGTTTATCCTGGATAAAACAGGAACTGTGACAGAAGGGCGATTTACTGTTCGAAAAGGAATAGAAAGTTTGACATTCGATGACAAGCGAATTCTTAAAGGGCTGGTCTCTTACTCCCTCCATCCTATCGCTGTTGCTTTGCATCATACTCTTTTATGTCCGCCTGCAATCTTCGAAAAAATAGAGGAAATTGTAGGAAAAGGCATTAAAGGAGTATGCGATGGCAAAACGTATTATGTAGGCTCTTCATTTTTCATGAAGCAGCAGGGAATAACAATTCCTGAACAAAAAGAAAAAGATCCTGCTTCTATTTTGACAACTGTTTATTTTGCTGGAGAAAACGAGCTGTTAGGAAGTTTTATCTTAGGCGACCAAATCAGGACAGGAGTGGAGAAATTTATTCATTCTTTATTTCCAGTAAAAACTTTATTGGTGTCGGGCGATTCTGCTGCCCCGGTCGCCCATGTAGCTAAAAGTTGCGGCATTCAAGAATGGCGTGCAGGATTTCATCCTTTGCAAAAGAAAGCTTTAGTCGATGAATTGCGTGGAAAAAAAGAAATTGTGGCTATGCTTGGCGATGGAATGAATGACGCGCCTGCTTTGACAGCAGCTCATATTGGAATTGCTGTTGTTTCAGCAACAGATATTTCTATTCAAGTTTCCGATTTGCTACTGACAACAAATAATTTTCAAGCACTGATTTTGCTGCGCAAAATTGCGATTAAAGGAAGAAAAATTGTGAAGCAAAATCTTTTTTGGGCTTTTTTCTATAATTGCATTGGGCTAGGGCTTGCCGTGGCAGGATTGCTCACTCCCTTATTTGCAGCTTTTGCTATGGTTATCAGTAGTTTAATTGTCTTGTTGAATGCTCAACGTGTCTCTTTAACATCTTCTGCAAAAGATTTCCCTTGTTAACTCTGAGAGAAGCTTGATTTTTGTCCTTTCTTGCAAAAAAAAGAGATGAACCGATAAGTTGAAGGTTAGAAGGGAAATAAGAACCCCTAAGTGATCAATGTCAAAGGATGTTGAAAGCTCAGCGAACCAGTCAGTTATCAAGTGAACTATTCTTCGCTGTCATTAGGGCGCTAGCCTATTAAAAATATGCCCTACCAATCTGGAAATAAGCCTTAAGATTCTTATCATTTTAGTACAAATTATTGTAGTCGAATCAAAAAGGGGACTCTAATGCAACAAATAAGCAGTTTACTTCCTACTGTTAGTCTGAATATGGAGATGCCAATGGTAGTTCTACAACCATCAACTTCCACTATAGGAGAATATGCTCGTCAAGTGATGGAAGAGACTCAAAAGTTAGACGCTGTGATGGAATCTATTTTAGGAGGGAAAGATGAGGTAGATCCCCAAGCTCTTGCAAATTGTAATGACTTTCTCATGTCTTTATTGAAACAGCCTGAACATGACTCAAAGGCGATGAATGACTGTGTGCGTGCCTTTATTAGTAAACTTCCTCAAACCACTTTCTATAAGCTATTAACAGATTATCCTGCTCTTTCTCTAAACTTACTTGAATGTTGCGATTATAAAACAAGCGCTTTTGTTTTCACTTATTTGATTTATATCAATCCAGAATGGAAATTGATTTTAGGACAAATTTTTCATTCTTTAGATAAGTCAGTTACAGAGCCGAGTGGTTCTTTAAAGCAAACTCAGGCAGGAAAATTTCTCTCTCTTATATTAACTCATATACCTCATCGCAACTGCAAGCAATGGTTAAAATTCTGCGTTAAAAATTTAACGCAAGAAAATTTAATTTTTTTTGTTTTAGTTCTGGATCAACAACGGAGGTTTATCCTTAATTTCTTTATAGCCACACATCAATTGAATTTGACTCAAAAGGGCCTTGGACCTTTTATTCAAGGAATCGTTCAGCAAAAAAATAGTCCCGATGTAGTCGACATTGTTTTAAATCAAATATTAGATAAATTTTACCGTCGTAAAACATTTAAACGATTTGTCGATCAATTTAATCGATTAAACTCTGATGCGCAAATTTGTTTTTTAACTCTTATGTCTGTTTCTAAAAAGGAGATGATTTTTAAAAAATACTGTGGGCATCTTTCGTTCATGGTTTCTTTCGTCGATGGATTATTTAAACATCAGCCAGATTTTTTTCAACGTCAATACAATATCAATCATATTCTCAATTGTATAGGCAAAGAAAAAGTCAATGATTTTTTATCTCTTCTAGATAAGCAAGAATCTCCTATTACCCCGTATTTGTTGATATGTTTTTCTGAAGAAATCGTTAAAGATTTTATTTGTCAGTTTCCTTTGGATTTGCGTTCGCGACTGCTGAGTCATGGTATTGCTGATTCGACAACTTATCAACTTTTAGAAGCTCTTGTAAAAATGCCAGAGCGCCATCATTTGATTCAATTAATGGGAATTCGCATTGAGCACTTTAGTGTAGATCCTATGGAAAGTTTAACCTTAGGTAACTGTATTGAGGTTTTGCAGCAAGTTGTAAAGAACAAGGAGATGTGGGAGACGTATGCCTCATTTTTAACCAGCATTCCTCCTTTTCTTATTGGCATTTTAACAATGAATTCTAATCACCGAGGACTGTTCCTTAATTTGATCAATTTGTTAAGCGATGAGCAATTGAAATTTTTGGTGGTTACACTTCCTCCTGAAACAATAGGTGCGGTTTTTGAACGTTTTGAATCTTCCTTAAAACCTAAGCATTTGATGGAAATTTTAGAAATTTTATCAGAAGAACAGCTTCAATGTTATGTCACATCTAAAATACAAAAAATGAAAGAGTATTATGATCAATTCTTAATTGGCGATAAAGAACTGCAAGAGCAATTATATCAGATAAAAGATGGGGAATTGATTACTTATACGTATTACGTAGAACTAGAAAAAAAGAAAGATACGCTTTTTAAGTTACTTCAAAGACCCGTGTCAATGGATTGTCAATGTTTGGCCCGATTTTTAAAACAATCGCAAGCGACAAAGAAAATTCCAGAGTTATTCTTGAAATGGAATCAAATCACCACCCAATTGACTAGTAAGCGTACTTGGTTTGAAGGGCCTCATGCGTTTATGACAATCACATTTCAGCAATTAGAAAAAATTGTTAAAGATTGGCCTCAGGACGAAGAAATCGATCTTACGCAAACCTTATATACAGAATTTTGGCTTTTGGTGCGGGAGAAAACTTTGCCTTATTTGGGGATTAGCCAACACAGTCCTCTTGGAATTACTCATCCAGGGGAACTCACTCTTTTGGGTATTCAAACCAATGAAGATTTAGAATTTTTAGGAATCTCTGCACAAGCTCAACGTGCTGTTGAAGAGTTAATTCAGAAATTAACCTCTTCTTTAGATATGCTTCCTGATGACAACTTTAAAAAACTATGGCAGATTTTTATAGATATTTGTGATGACAAGCTGGATCCGATGGATGCTGAGAAAAAACACAAAGTTGATAGTAAAAGAATCACACAAGAACTTCATTTGGCTAAACAAGATCCATCTAAAGTGAGAAAAAATTGCTTCTTTTTATGCCAAGAATTACTTAGATTTAAAAATGTCAGCAAGCAGGAACGAGATATTCTAGAACAAGGAAGTAAAAAGTTAGAAAACTGTCATGACTCAGAGGTCTTAAAGATTTCAGAATCTTTATTTGAGCAAGCTTTTGGCATTTTAAAGAATCAATATCCTATCTTCTGTTTGCAGCGGTATTTGTGTAAAAATACCCATTTAAAACAAGCGTGGGAGAAATTTCGTTCCTTAGGTTGTCAGTCCATTAGTCTGTTAGTCGGTAAAAAAATTGTTCAGCAACCCTCAGATCTTTTATGCTTGGCAGACATTGCATCAAAATTATAAAGAAAGAACCATTAGCACAAGTGCTAGATGGCTCTTATGAATGATAACTGCATGATTGGTCTTAAACCTAATGCTAAATGGCAGTTTCGCAATTGCAAGGATTTAATTTTCTAACGATTTAATTTTCTCTTGATTTCCTTGAGCATAATTTCTGTCATTTTGGCTAAGTCATATTCATGCTTCCAACCCCAATCTTTTCTAGCTTCGCTATCATCGATGCTTTCCGGCCATGAATCT
Organism: Parachlamydiaceae bacterium; assembly: GCA_044226925.1. GTDB lineage: Bacteria > Chlamydiota > Chlamydiia > Chlamydiales > Parachlamydiaceae > JANWJE01. Next base: position 259,991 of record JBGAGC010000003.1, on the reverse strand, counting down.
GCAATTTTTTGACGAAAGTCTGGCTGATAAGTAATGGTGAAATGAGGAATGTGCTTTTTGATTTCTGCCGCTATTTGTTTTGGAGTAAAACTAATTCCACTTAAATTATAACTGGAACGTACTTTGACTTTAGCAGGATCAGCATTCATGAGATCAAGAGTTGCTTTTAACGCATCCGGCATAAACATCATAGGAAGCGCTGTATTGTCTTTGAGAAAACATTCATAATGGCCATCTTGAATCGCTGCATAAAAAATTTCAACGGCATAATCGGTGGTTCCTCCGCCTGCTTCTGCTTTGTAACTGATGAGGCCTGGATAGCGAAGGCTTCGTACATCTACTCCATATCGATTAAAATAATACTCGCACCATCTTTCGCCTGCCTGCTTGCTTATTCCATACACAGTAGAAGGTTCCATAATGGTTTGCTGCGGAGTATTTTTTTTGGGAGTAGTAGGACCGAAAACTGCAATAGAACTTGGCCAGAAAATTTGCTTAATAACTTGGTCTTTAGCCATTTCTAAAATAAAAAGAAGGCTTTTCATATTTAGATCCCAAGCAAATTTGGGATTTTTTTCAGATGTGCCCGATAGCAAAGCAGCTAAAAGATAAACAGTATCAACTTTATATTTCTGAAGGACATTTTTAACCTGATTTTCATCCATCACATCTAGAATTTCAAAAGGACCTGAATTCATGACTTCGTCAGATGCTTGTTTGATATCGCTTGCAATCACATTTTCATGACCAAACTTTTTACGTAATTCAACTGTTAACTCTGTACCAATTTGTCCAGAAGCTCCAATTACAATAATTTTTTTCATGCTAAAATTTATGCTCCACTAGTAAAGTTAATTCATTAATTAAGTGGTTATAGTTATATAAGGAAAAGTAAAAATATTAAAGAATGTCTCTTTTTTTTACCAATAAATAAAGGTCGGTAGAAATAATTCTAATATACCGAAAAGAACTCAAAAATTGGAATTTGGGCTTTCACGCTAGCCGAAATTCCAATTTTTGAATTCTCTTCGGTATAACCTGAGTTTTGAGTTTTTTTGCCTGTTTGGCTAGTTTGCAAGCTCTCATGCTAACGCTCAGGTCTTTCATGCCCGTTGCAAATCATCAAGGGCATTACGTTAAGGCAATCAGGTGCAGCTCAGTGGCGTGAGTCGCGTCGGACAATAGCCGTAGGGTGTTAACTTAAGGTAAACAAAAAAAGCATTTAAGCCACGGAGTGGTGTAGGAAAGCTGGATTGCTAAACATTTGATTTAAGGGAGTCTAAAACTCATCTTAGCAATTTAGAGATACACTCTTACGCTCTTTAACTAGCCCTCGCTCGCAAGGCTATTGATTGCCTTACAGACAAGGGCTGACTAAGAGCATGATTGGATAGATATAGGTAACCAACACTTGATGAAAGTGTTAAATAATTCCTAGCTCTCGTCCTGCTTTTGCGAAAGCTTCAATAGCGCGATCAAGTTCTTCGGGGGTGTGATTCGCACACATTTGTGTTCGAATGCGAGCTTTTCCTTGGGGAACAACGGGATAAGAGAATCCAATGACATAAATTCCTTCTTGGAGCATGCGAGCTGCTAATTCTTGTGCCAGCTTAGCTTCTCCTAGCATAACAGGAATGATAGGATGGTCACCAGGAATTAAGCTAAAGCCTAGTGCTTGCATATGTTTGCGAAAATAACGGCTATTTTCTTGAAGGCGTTGTCGGCGGTCGTCTGCTTTTTCAACTAAATCTAAAACTTTAAGCGAAGCCGCGACAATACTGGGTGCTAAACTATTGGAAAAGAGATAGGGGCGTGAACGTTGACGTAGCCAATCAATCACAGGCTTGCGTCCAGAGGTATATCCTCCCAAAGCTCCTCCTAATGCTTTTCCTAAAGTTCCTGTTAAAATATCGATTCGATCCATGACATTGCAATATTCGGGAGATCCGCGTCCCTGCTTACCTAAGAATCCTGTCGCATGAGAATCATCGACCATGACTAAAGCTTGATATTGATCTGCTAGGTCGCAAATTGCTTGAAGATTAGCAATTGTTCCATCCATAGAAAAAACGCCATCAGTTGCAACTAGACGAAAGCGAGAGTCTTTAGCTTCTTTTAATTGAGATTCTAAGCTTGCCATATCATTGTGATCATAACGCAAGCGTTTAGCTTTGCATAAGCGGATCCCATCAATAATGCTCGCATGATTAAGCGCATCGCTAATTACGGCGTCTTCTGGACCTAATAACGTCTCAAATAAACCACCGTTTGCATCAAAACAAGAGGTGTAAAGAATCGTATCGTCTTTTCCAAGGAATTGTGATAGACGCTTTTCAAGCTGCTTATGGACTGTTTGTGTGCCGCAAATGAAGCGTACAGACGAAAGGCCGTATCCATAGTGAGAATAACTTTCAATAGCTGCTTGAATAATTTCAGGATGATTCGCTAGACCTAAATAGTTATTCGAACAAAAATTGACGACTTGGCGACCGCCGCTAATCTTAATTTCTGCATCTTGTGGGGAAATAATTTCTCTTTCTTGTTTATATAAACCTTGAGATTTTAAATCGTTTAATTGCTGTTCTAAATGTCCGTAAAAATGATTCATAATCTAGAAGAGTAAAGGGTTAAAGTTTGTTATAATAATTAGAGCCTGTTAAAATTGAAGTTTCTATTAGAGCTTGAAATCAGGCTTTTGATCAACCAATTTTTTCCAAGGCATTTTTAAGATCCTCAATTAAATCTTCTGCGTCTTCAATTCCAATAGAAAAACGGATTAAACCATCACTTAATCCTAACAGTTTGCGTTCTTCTGAAGGGACAATCGCATGGGTCATAGTGGTTGGATGGGAGACAAGAGATTCCACTCCTCCCAAGCTTTCTGCTAACGTAAACAGCTTAAAAGAAGAAATGAATGTTAAAGTTTCTTCTAATGACAAATGAAACTCTGCAGATAACATACCGTTAAAAGCTATCATTTGCTTACGAGCAATCTCATGTTGTGGATGAGAGGGAAGACCCGGATAATAAACACGTTTGACTTTGGGATGCTGCTCAAGAAACTCTGCAACCGCTAAGGCGTTTTTTTGATGTTGCTGCATGCGGACAGCGAGTGTTTTAACACCTCGAGTAATTAACCAGCAGTCGAATGGACTTGGATTGCTTCCTAAAGTTTTACGAGCAAAATCTAATTCTTGTTTAAAATGAGCGTCTTGCGTCATGACAACACCACCCAAAACGTCTGAATGTCCTCCTATGTATTTGGTTGTACTGTGCCAGACAACATCGGCACCCCATTTGAGAGGATTTTGACAATAAGGAGAAGCAAAGGTGTTATCCACGACACTTAAAACGCCGTGTTGCTTGGCCAGCTGAGTCAAAACTTCAATATCAAAAATATTTAATAAAGGATTGGTGGGAGTTTCAAACATTAGCCATTTAGGCTTTAATTTCAGCGCTTTTTCAATTTCTTGAGGTGAAGTGGAGTAAAGAACGATAAGCTCTACGCCAAAGCGTTTCATGACTTTTGTAAATAAACGATAGGTTCCCCCATAAATCCCATCAATGGCGGCGACTTTATCGCCTTGAGATAAGGTGGAAATCATACCCATTAAAGCGCCAATTCCAGATGAGAAAACGGTGGCATGAGCAGCATCTTCAAGAGCCGCTAGGGTTTTTTCTAAAATGATGAAATTGGGATTATTCGCGCGAGTGTAGTCAAAACCTCGACTTTGCCCAGGTGCATCTAAAGCAAAAGTAGAGGTCATGTAGATAGGAGGCATGACTGCGCCGGTTTGAGAGTCAGGCTGCCATCCCAAATGAATCGCTTTAGTAGCGAATTTCATGGTTATCCTCCTTTCAAGGCGTGCTCTGATAGTTAAAATGATTCACTATCAGAACACTCTCTCAATATTAAGACTTGACTTTGTCAATCGCATCTAGGATCTTAGATTCAGTGATTTGATCTCTGCCTTCTAATTTGACAACTTTATTATTCTTAGTATTTGTGATGATCATCGTAGGAGTTGCGCGAACCCCGTATTTGTCAACAATGGTATCAAAGTAATCGATTCCGGCTCTGATTTCCAAAAATGAAAGTTCTTTAAATGTCAGGCCATCATCTTGCGCAGCTTCTTTGATTTCTTCATCGTTTGGAGATTCATTATCTTCTGCAAGATTATTTAACAGTTCTCTAGCTTTAAAGTAATGATTCTTGTCATTTACCAAAAAAGCGAGATTGTAAGGAGTAAAGTTAAGACTTTTTCTATGAATAGGATAGTCGATAAAGTAAAAAGCAACCTTCGATTTAATTTTAGAATAAATTTTCTCAACTTGAGGTTCAGCTTTTTTACAAGAAGGACAAAACCAATCCGTAATAAAATACACATGGACAGGGCTGCTTTTTGTTCCCATCACAACGCGGTCTTTAATCTCATCAACAGCTGCTTCCGCATAATTAATTTTACCGATTCCAAATAAAGCCACTAGAAAACCTAGTAAAAGGAAAGAAAAGGAAGATAAACCTTGTCTGACTTTTTTCATGATGTCACCTCGGTTCTGATGTTGAATGGTTACTTTAAATTTTTTGATGTATCCCATCATCAGCACTCCAGCCGCTATTGCAACTGAAGTCGCTATGCTTAGACAAACAGGACACCAATGCCCAATTTCATACTTTTGGATGAAAATAAACATGAGCTCGGCTCCAAGAGCTGAGGCAATTATCCATCCAACCACGCGTTCAAAAAAAGGATAACGCAACGATAATCCATGTAAAGCTATCGCAACGGTAAAAAATGTGATTCCTACAATGGCAAATGGTAAACCAAAGAGGCGGTAATCCTGGTTAGATGAGCAATGTTCTACACAAAGCTCTAACCAAGACAGAGCAGATAAAACCAGACCGACAAGTAATGCCAAACTGATTAACCAAAAATTCCATCGAAAAGACTGGCCCTTCGCTGTTAAAATAGAGTGTAATGTATTCATGTTTACCTATTGTTTACCTATATTGTGCAGGACATCTGAATCTGTCAAGGAATTTTTTGTGGTTTTGTAATTTGAAAATTTTCTTTTTCTTTTTCTAAATAGGGTGTTTTGATAAATGTCCAACAAAATTGTTGTTTATTTTAAAATAAGATGATTTAAGTTTCTAGTAATAATATTTGTTTTGTTGGATTATTATTTAGTTTTATGTTTATTTAGTTAATTAATTTTACTTGTACACTCATCAATAATTTAGGTGTTTTTTTAGTTCAAATGTCGCCTCATCCTAACTCAAAAACGTCCTCTTTCGTTTCATTGAGCAAATCTTTAAAATCGCGAGAATTTTAGGAATAAATTTATAAAAAATTAATTCAATATTCATTGACAGGAATAATAATATTTAATAAAATTATTGCTTATTTTAAACGTAATTATCAAATTTATCTTAATAATACTACTTAAGGGAATCGTAAATGAGTAATTTACAACCAGTAGCTCCACAGCAGCCATCACCCATTATTGAATCTTCACCAGTTACTAAACGAACAGCTGAAATCAGTGCTTCGCTCATTGGAGGGGCTCTCTCGGGTTATATTGTGTATTGGATTACTCGTTTATTAGATAAATTCGGGGCATTTGGAGCAGCTGGCGGAAGTGCGATCACTCCTCTTCCCTATGTACTAGTAGGGCTTGCAAGCGCTGCCATTATTGAGGGAGCTCGCTTAACATCTGATGTGGCTTTAAGTGTATTAGGCGATAGAAATAAATATGAGAAATTAAATTCAAAGAAGGCTTCCGCTGCTGATCGGTTGCGCCAGAGAAGTTGGAAAGTCATTAGTGGATTAGAAAAAATTCCTCAAAAAGCAGATGAAGTTTTCTCTCGTACGTTGCAAATTCGAACGACTCGAGAAATTCAACAAAAGAACATTCCTGATCGCGAGCTTCACTTTATGGAAATTGCTCGTCGCGCTTTTTGGGAACAAGTTCATGAAACAGCTATAGCAGCTCTTCCACAAGAGCTAGGAGTTTGTGCTGTTGAGGCTTGTGGCTATACAGTTTTAGGTGGTCACTTATTTATTTGGCTGCATGCGTTCAATTTCGTTTTTGGTATGACGCCTCCCAATCCTTTTTCTAAAGATCCTTTACCGCCAAATAGCGGGCTTATTAATCGAATTGGACGAGTCTATAAGCAAATGGAACTTGATGAGAAGGCAGAACAGCATCTGAAAGAGAGCGAAAATAAAATGTATTGCGATATCTTGTCTGCTATGTATCCGGCTGAGTTTGATAAATTAGATGCTAGAGAAGCAAATGATCAACCTCAAGATCCCTCTACTCAGCATCAAGATGAGTTAGACATTGAAGACACGATCATTAAAAATGAACCCATGTTTATGAGGCCAACTCCAGAGTTTGATCCGGTTGAATTTCAAGATGACTTAGCTTTCCGCCATACCGTTTTTCAATCGGGGAATATTCTAGGTCTGCCGGTTAGAGAAAACGATAAGCATGGAAAGCCTATTACTCCTGACAAGGATCCCATCCAAGCACCTTTTCCTGTCAATCAACAACAGCGTAATTTTTTAAGGAATCTTGTTCTTGTAAAGTAAACTCTCACCGAGAGACTGACTATGATTGTGTCTGTTGATTCTTCTATCCCATTCGGATGGAATAGGATGATTCCAGGCCCTGAGCGGCTTCATGCTTCAGCGGGTTCGCTTTTAGTGGCAGGAGCAATGGGAGGGGCGTATGGCTTAATTGGGCGAGTCGTCTATCCCAAAGCGGGGATTATTCCCTTACATTATGCCATCTGGTTTGCGGCTGCTTATCAAATCCAAGAAACTTTTATTTTGTTAAAAAATCATTTTGAAGATTTTCTTGGGGTAACTGCTTATTTAGAAAAGCTAGAGCAAATTCCAGAAGATGAATTAGAGTTAGATGATCAAATTCGTTATCACTGCTGGAAAATCATGAGTTTGAAAAACCAGCTTGTCCAAATGATCGATAGAATTGTTGTGAAGTATTTAGGTCTTCGTCCTATCGATGATGTAACAGAAGATAATGTCGAAGATGCGAGTTTTCTTGAAATGTGCCGATATCGTGCTTGGCGCGTTTTTAAGGCGACTCTCTTGGCGAGTGTTAGTTCAGCATTGGCTTATCATTTAACGAATGGAACAGGGTTTGCTTTGCCTAATCACACGCGCGTTCCTCTGTTTATTGTGATGCAATCTATCGTTAAAGATATTCTTTTTGTTCCTGCTGCTTATATGTATGTTCGTGCGTGCAATCACTTAGTCGATCAATTAGGCGATCAAGATGTAAGAGCGGCTAGCTTGCGAGAGCGTCTTTTTCGGCGATTTTTGCCTGCTCTTTAGGGTATTAGCACGTTAAAGACATGCTCTCATTTATGCGATTTTAGCTAAGCAGTATACCGAAGAGAACTCATTAAAGAGCTTCTAGTTCAATTAAAATTCCATTACGAAGTTCATATTGCTTAGTACAAAGCCGAGCTAACTCGCGGTCATGAGTGACCAAAAGTAGAGCTTTTTGTTGTTCTTGAGCAAAGCAAAGAAGGATTTCGTGAATCAATTGTGCTGTTTGACGATCTAAGTTGCCAGATGGTTCATCAGCTAAAATTAGGCTGGGATTATTGCACATGGCACGAGCAAGAGCTACTCGCTGCTTTTCTCCACCTGAAAGAAGTTTAGTATAAAAATGAGCGCGATCAGATAAACCCACTTTTTCTAACAAAGCGAGCGCTCTTTGTTCGGCAGGACTGCCTCGACCAGTTGATTGTCGTGCAATGCGAGCAGGCATTAAAACATTTTCTAACGCCGTATAATCTTCTAAAAGATGAAATGATTGAAAAACAAATCCAATTTTCTCATTACGTAAACGCGTGCGATTTGAAGAAGAAACTTTTTGTCCTTCAATGTATAAAGATCCTTGGCAGGGGTCTTCAAGTGTTCCCAAAATTTGCAGAAGAGTGCTTTTTCCTTCACCTGAACGTCCTATAATGGCAACAGATTCACCAGCGTGAACTTGAAATGAAATGTCTTTGAGAATAAGAACGGTTTTGGGATGATAAAAGGCTTTGGCAATGCTTTTGGCTTCCAATAGCAGGGAGCGAGGATTTGATGTCATTTTATCCTCCACTTGATCTTAAAATATGTGAAGGCCGCAATAAACAGGCTTTGATGGCAGGAACAATACCAGCTAGCAGCGACATGCAAACAGTTGCAAAGAGAACAAAAGAAAGCGCTTCAAAACTTAACTCATGTGGTAAAACTTGCCCATAGACACTTGCGCTAAACATATCGTGTCCTTGCAATTTGCTCAACATGCCAATCAACGTATCTAAATGATATAACGTTAAAATAGCGGCAAGAATTCCAGCAAAGCTGCCCACTACGCCAATTAATGCACCTGACAAGCCAAAGATTAAAGCAATGCTTTTTGAAGAAGCTCCCATCGATCGTAAAATGCCAATTTCAAGTTTTTTATCGTTCACTAAGATAATCAACATCGAAATGATATTAGAACAAGCGACAAGAATAATCACAACTGCAATCAACATGAAGAGATTCTTTTGGCTTTGCAGTTCGCGCATGATTTCTTTAGTAAATTCATATTCGCGATAAGTTTCTACATTCCAATAACGGCTGATGCCTTGAGCTTTGAAAGCTTCTAAAAGCTTAGATTTTACTTCGTCTGCGTGGTCAATTCGATCAAAACGTACATTAATCCCATTTGTCATTGATGTTTTGTCATCTTGTTGATGAGCGCCGCGAATCAAAGAAGTCACCTCTCGGCTGGCTAAAATAAATTTGCCTCCAATTGGGATAATGCCCGGATCATAAAATCCTGCTACATAAATAGGAATCAACTGTTCTTGTAATACACTGGCAGTGGGAGAAAAGTAACTTAATGAACCTCGATCTCCAATCATCACACCGACATCTCGAAAACTTTTAGGAAGAACAATTCCCTCACCAATGTCTTGATCTTTTGGCAAAATAAAAGAAAGCGCTTTATTCTGTTGAGAAGAGGAATGAATCCAAAAAGGAACGTCTTGAGCATCTAGGACATGAGCGGATGCTATGTCTAATCCTCGATAGGCAATTCTTCCTTTCAAGAGATTCCCTTGAATAGGAATCTCAACGTCAAAGAGTAAATCATCAATTTGCTTGGCTTTTTCAATAGAAGATTTGTCTAACCGCGCAGAAAATGAAGACCCTCCAGCAAGAGTTAACGCTAAACGAGGCGAAAGCGGAAGCTCCTTTTCTCTTAAGAAAAGAGAAAAAATTCCCTCTTTTACCACACATTGACCTGCGACAGCTGTCAATCCTTGCTCTTCTAATGTTTTCTGCAACAAAGAAAGATCTTGAGATTGTTTGGGAATCACTATTCTGGTCACTTCTTGATCTTTTAAAATCACGCAAACATTCCATTGGGCTTCGGCAGGTAGCAATTGTCGAGGAATGATCCACCCTGCAGGCCGAGCTTTCAATTGCTGAATATCTACAAAATCAAAATATTCATTTAACCGTCTTTGCAACACGTCAGGAGGAAATAAGACTTTTTCTTGAGTCGTTTCTTCTATTGTCCCTTCATGTGCAACGCCAATCAAATAAAGTAGGTTATTCAGATCTTGATTTTCAATTTTTAATAATGTCTTACCCAAATGTTGATTATCACCTTCAAAATTTCCTAAATAAGCCGGATAGGACAAGGCAGATTGAGTTGTTCCACCAAAGAGATTATGCGCATGGAGAACTGTGGTTTGGCGTAAAAGGCGAAGTTTAATATGAGTAGCAGTCAATTCAAACTCTTGGCCGTGAAGCCCAGGGATATTAGACATGCCATTTAAAGAAGCATAGACAAGTTTCACTAAATCTTTGACTTCTCCATTGGAGTCGCGATCGGGAACAGGCCAATAAGCGGGAATTTCTTCATCCATCTCCGGATCGTAAGGATCAGTGCGCGCAGCAAGACGTTTTTCATGGATTGTCTTAGAAGAATAATTAGAGGCTTCGCTAATACTATCTACTTGATAATAGTAAGAGTGATAATAAGCATCTGTGGGGGTAATGCGGACAGGTGCAGTCAAAGCGGTTAATTTTTGCACCCAGCTTTTTTCAAGGCCATCTGTCACAGAAAAAAAAACAACAATGAGCCAGACGACTAAAGCAATAACTAAGACGGAAATTAAGCTGATAATAGAAACAGAGAGCTGTCGCCGGCGAGGAATAAGATATTTGCAGGCGACAGAAAGCTCAAACATACTTCCTTAAAATAAGAAAAAAAAGTTCAAAAATTACTTCGTTTCTTTAAATTCAACTTTTTCGCGAATTGTAGGATCGTACTTAATGAGAGTCAAGCGTTCAGGTGTGCTTGTCTTATTTTTTGTTGTATAATAGTGATAATGACTTTTAGAACTCTTCATTTTAATTTTTTCACGTTTACTTGCCATTGATAAGCTCCATCAAAGAGGGGTTTCTTTAAAACCATCTATCTTAATCTAATAAATGATTTTAAATCAATCGTTATATGCTCATTGAGGGACATTCTCTAAGAAGAAGAGTTTATTTCGATAAGTCAAACATTTTATAAGAATTCAGCTGATCGGCTAAAAGGAATGCGAACCAAAGGTTCCAAGTCTATCAAATCTCCTTGTCCTTGGATCTGATAGCGATAATAGCCTAACCCCGCAATCATAGCGGCATTATCTAAGCTTAAGCCAAAAGAAGGCCACAAAAATTGATAATGATCTTTACCTTCTTTGGCGAAGATTTGACGCAGAGTCTGATTATTTGTGACCCCACCACCTAAAAGGATAGTTTTTGTCCCATAACGCTTAGCCGCAATTAAAGTTTTTTTTACAACGTCTTCTAAAGCTGCTCGTTGAAAAGAGGCTGAAATGTCGCACTTATCTTGTTCAGAAAGTTCGCTTTGTAAGGTGGTATGATGAGGCTGTCCTTTTAAGGCATATAAGACGGCTGTTTTAAGTCCACTAAAGGAAAAGTCAAGAGGACGTCCCTTCACTTGCCCCGCTCGAAAAGAATAGCGATTTGCATCGCCTTTTAATGCCAAGCGTTCAATTTGCGGTCCTCCAGGATATGGAAGGCCTAGCATCTTCGCTACTTTATCAAAAGCTTCACCGATGGCATCATCAACAGTCTGACCAATCAATTCATATGCGCCAAGTGCTTTAATTAAAACCAACGCTGTATGCCCTCCCGAGACAACTACTCCTAAACAGGGAAATTGTACAGCATTGTCTTGTGACATCAAAGCTGCATAAAGATGTGCCTCAACATGATTGATGCCAATAAAAGGTTTTTGTAGAGCTAAAGACAAGGCTTTTGCCGTGTTTAGGCCAATTAAAAGAGCTCCAATTAATCCAGGACCATGAGCAACAGCAATTAAGTCGATGTCTTTTAGTTGCAGCTGAGCTTGTGTTAAAGCGCGATCTAAAACAGGCATGATCAGATCAATATGACGCCGACAGGCAAGCTCAGGAACAACACCGCCATATTCTTGATGTAAATCGATCTGAGAAGCTACAATATTCGATAAAATGATCCGTCCATCTTGAACAACAGCACAAGCTGTCTCATCGCATGTACTTTCAATCCCTAAAACAAGCATATATCAAATCATTTTTTAAATTATTCTATTAACTCAAGTTATTATGAATATTTGCTAATTAATTGAAAATATAAACTTTATTGTAAATTTTGTGATTTAATAGGCTCTAGGAACTTTATCGAGCTGATGGTGTTTTTTAGTGTGAATGTTTTTACAATTTCTTTACCAAGACTTAAAGTGTTTTAAGAAGTATTTGTGTTATAATTTAGTTAAATTAATCTGAATTTAGAAAATTTTTTTAGGTTTTATGTTGAATTTAGATTCAATGAGCCTTAATTATTAAAAATTAAAGTTGGAATAGATGAATATAAGAAACGTGTTAGATCGTGTCACATCGTTTATTATAGATCCCAGCCATAGTAGTCGCAAACCTATTAATCAAGGAATAGCATGGGCAATCACTATCATTTTAGGGATTGGAACGATTGGAATTGCACATGGGTTAAGCGCTCTTTGGAGAAGGTTAAGACGTACTCAAGCGACTGATCAGCACAAAAAAGTTAGTCAGCTGTTTCAAAAGACCACAAATCAAGCTGAAATTTCTGTCTCTACTAAGATTAAGCCAATTGACGAGGAATTTACAAAAAACCAGTCAATTGATGAACAAAGAAAGGCTCACAACACAGCTAAAAATTATTTAATGGAACAAGCAAAAAACATGAAAGCAGACGTTTTTTTTGTTTCACCTGCTTGTGTTCATCCTTGTCCAAAAGTCGCTAAGGTCGAGATCAAAAAAAATTTGGATTCAACCATTTTTACTTGGGAAAACACAAAAGGAGTTCAAGGCGATATTCAAAGAGATGGTAAACTTGAAAATCAAGTTGTATTGTATGGAGTTGCAAGCCAATTCAATTCCAGTGAAGCATCTAGTCGTTTTACACCAATTCCAGGAGATGCTGTCCAAACTTATAAGTCGGACAAAACTCAAGGTCCTGCTGCTCAGTTGCAATTTCCTAATCACCAAGTCGAAATCATTAATGATGCAGCAAACCTAGGATTTAATGGATTGTGCCAAATGTTGGATGAGACAACTAAAACGGCTGTACAACATGGATATTTTACTCCTCAAACAAAAGAATCTGCTGAAAGTATTATTGAACAATTGAAACAACAGGGGGATAAAATAGAGTTTCTGTGTATTGGGAATATTCCAAAAGGAACAAAGAATACTCAAAAAGTATACGAGATGTTAGTCTCAGCCCCTGCATTTGGAGTTTATGCGGCGAATTCTTCTGTCACAGATGATCAAAAAAAAGACCTGGAATTTTTGTGCGCCTTATATGCATATCGAGCTCAATTTCAACAGGCTATTCAATTAGCAACACGGAATCCTAAAAAACAAGTGATTTTTAAACCAACAGCCCCTGGGCTAGGCGTTTATCGTAACAGAGTAGAAAATGTTGCTAAGGGATTTTACATTGCTGCAAAGGAATATGAACAGCAACTAAAAGACAAAAATATTCAGGTGCGGCTTCAAATCTTTCAAGGTCAAGGTCCTGCTAAAACAATGGCTGATATTTTGGGCCTTGTTGAGGAAAAGGTTTAAATTCATCTTTACTAGTGCGTAGAAATGGCATTTCGCGTCATCAATGGCCAAATCAGTGAATATTCATTCTATTGCTTTTAATACAAATCAATAGAGTGTTGGCACTGAGCTTAGGAACTACAATATTTGATAATAAGGATACGCCCCTCTTGGACAACGACCACAGGTTGTTTCGTCACATGTCCTTTCAATTCCTAAAACAAGAATTTATCACATCGTTTTTAAAAAGCTCGATAATTAACTAGAAGTGTAAATTGTTTTTAACATTGTTTTTTTAATCACATGGTTTTAAAATATAAATTTGTATTAAAATAATTAATTGTTCTATACTGTCGTAATTAACAGTTTTTAAATATATGAAATCCATTCATTTTCCAAGTTTTCAGAATATTATTCATTCTGTGCAAGAGTTTCATGTTCATGAATTAAACCCCATGAACTTAGCATTGCGAGAAAGAGTAAAAGCTATTGCTTTTTCTATTTTGATTGGAATTGGTGTAAGTCGTCTAGTCGGAAACTTTGGAATCTTAGTCGGAGTTGTCACTTATTTTGCTTTAATGTCTTGCGATAAAGTTGGAGTGGTGAGAGTTCAAAAATTACAAAGCGAAAGAAAAGAGAAAGAGACAGCTCATTGTTCATGGGAGAACCTAAGTTCTATCATTAAAGCGGTGAATGACAAGATACTTGATCCCCATCTCTGTTTTATCAAAAGTAATACAGATCCTTTTCCTCTTTGGTTCCAAAAAGAGTATCCTTTAAATCAAAAGAGCATTCAAAAGAGTAATTTGTTATATTTAGAAGAAACGTGTCCTGAAATCAAACAAGGCCTTTTTGTTTCAATTAGGGGAGATGGGGATTGTACCATTCGATCAATAGGAGCAGGCCTCATTCTTCAAGCTCTTTCACAAGACTCTAAGTCGTCCCTTGAGCATCTATTAGAACAATTTAAACAAATTTCGATTCAGCTCGAAAAAGATGCCTCTCATCTTGCTATAAAGATTCAAGAGTTGCAGATTTCAATAGATCAAAAGAAAAAAGATATTCAACAAACAGAAAATTTGTTGGCACAACATTCGAAGCATTACCGAAGAGAAAATCAGACATTGAATGAAGAGGGGCAAAAGCTGCAGGCTTCATTAGATGAAAAAAGAGGAATGGTTTTAATTCTCGAAAACCATGTCAAAGAACTTCAAAATCACGAAAATCAAAATCAGATTCAGGAACAAGTTATCAAGCTAAAGTCTGCATATGACAACCTTTCTCTTTTATTTAATCAAAGCTACAAAGAGTCGCATACAGTCTCTGAGCTGCAAAAAAAGATAATTGAATTATTAGAAATCGAAAAATTTGATCAACATCTCATTAAATTTTTAAGAAAAGCTTCGTCTCTCCATATTCTTCTCAATATGGATAAGATGGGGCTTTTAGTTAAACAATTAAGTTATCAAGAAGACGTTGTTCTAGGAACAGTCACTGTTTTTGATTTAATCATGCAAAGAGCAGACGCTCGCCAGCCCGATCAAGAATATTTGCAGGGAAGCATCAATGATGCATGGAGTTTAAGTTTACTCTTTAAGCAGCCTATTAGTTGGTATCGATGTGAAGTTGCTTTTACCCCTGATGAGCGAACGCTTTATCACTTTTCAAATGAAGAAAGACAGCAAAAAAAGAAATTTTATATTTTAAATCGACCAGGGCATAGCGATTTAATTCTGGCTTAACTCATCGAGTAAAGTGTCGTGCTAAGCACGATCAGGAATCAATTTGATCAATTAAATTTTTTAAATCAGATTCTATGTTAGGTTTTGGATCGTCATAATGTCTTTGGATAAGTCTCACGATTTCATTAAAATCAGCAGGCGTTCTTTCAAGCTCTTGTGGTTTGATTTTGTCCCAACGTCTTAATATTAAGTGCTTTGCGATATTCCAGTCCCGTATGTGATTCAAATTGACCATGAGTCACCTCTTTTTGCATTTTGGTAAAGCCTTTTCTTCTTCTATAGAAAATTTAACATTTGCTGTCGATGAAGAAAATAAGCAAAGTAGTGATGAAAAACAGTTTTCACATTTAACGCGCAATTAGGGATTTTTCATTAAACGGACAAGTGTTTTACTGGCTTCTTGATCAAGAATCCAAAGGGCTTTATGAGAAGGTGTTCCAATACGCTGGACGGGAAAGTGATCAGGATCATAGGGTCCCATTAAGACCTTAACAATCATATCGGCTTTTTTGGCTCCCATGACATAGATGCAAATTTGTTTAGCCATGTGAATGCATTCATAAGTGAAAGACATGCGCCATGTTTGCTTTTGTGGGACATAATTCGCAATGACTAAACGATCTTTTGTATGCAATCCATGAGTCAGAGGAAACAGAGATGCTGTATGGCCATCTTCTCCCATGCCTAGCATAATCAGATCAAATTGAAGCGAAGGAACTTTTTTCCGAATTAAACGCTCATAAGCTAGAGCATTTTCTTCAATATTTTCTTCTGCTGGCATTCGAAAGATGTTTTCAGGACGCAAAGGAAGAGTCGCAAGTCCTGCTTGCATGGCAGAAAAGTAATTATTTTCTGTATTGTCAGGGGGAGTACTTCGCTCATCGCTCCAAAAGCAGATGACTTTTGACCAGTCGAGCGCTTGGCGATACGAAGGCTTGCTGAGTTCTTTAAAAATGGCGTGAGGGGTCTGACCGCCAGACAGGGCGACAATAAACGAGCCATTTTGTTGAATGGCTTCTTGGCCAATTTGAATAAACTGACGAGTAGAAAACAGAATGGTTTCTTCCGCATTTCCTGGAATGATAATGTCGCGGCGATCATCGAAAGATTCTATCTTGTTTTTCCAAACAAACTCTTCCATGCGTTATCTCCAATTGATTAAGCTAATCAATCTTAGCATTGAAATATACTGATGACTGACTTTTTGATAGAAGATTTCTTGCATAAAGCTTCTACCGGATCGTAAAGTAGGCATTAATAAGACGAAGGGAACAGCGCACTGATATTGATTGGAAGAATGCACTTGCACTTGATCACTTTTGATGCGATTCAAATGGCTTTCATAATCGCCGCCAGCAATATTAATTCCTAAAAGTGATTCTGATTCAAACTCTAGGTCTACTTTAGGAATAAGTCGAATTTGATGAGTCATCTGACCACTTTGATAGTATAAAACTTGGAAGTGACCCTCTTTTTCTGCATGCTTAAATTGCCATCCTAGACGTGAAGCTAGCCAAGCCTGAAGATAAATGGCCTGTGTCTCGGGGTGAGAGAAAAATTCGCTAGGACGATTATTGTAAATAATTTCAATTTGAGTTGCTTCTGTTAGTTGTGCAAATCTTTCCGGACTATCAAAAATATGTGCCAATACTTCTCGCCATCCACCAATTCTTGCCCAATTCATATCAACAATTTGAATAGGGGAAGAATTTAAACGATTTAACATGTCCCTGCTAAATTGCTGCAAATCTTCTGTCGTTTCAGAATCAAAAATTAAGCGCGTTGCGAAGTATTGAAGATGGGGTAAAATTGTATACTCAGTTGTGGGATCTTGCCCCCAAAGAAGATAGATTGGAAGATCGGGAACAAAAAGAGGAAAAAGAAGAAAGTAAACACGATTGATATCTTGTCCAGAGGCCTCGATAAAGATTTGTTCGCAAACAATCCCTCGTTCATCTTGGCTCTTTTCTGTTGAAACTTGAACTTTTAATTCATTCGTTTTAGAAGAAGGATCTCCTTGAATAAAAATCACGCGGCAAGGAAATCGTGACATAATCATCTTCACAAGCCCCTTAAAATATTGTGTTCGACGGGGTTCATGTGTATAGACGATTAAATTAAATAAGCAAGCTTTGGCTCCGTCGTTATTAGGTTGAGATTTTAATAAGCGACTAATTTCAGCTTGGATATTAGTTGTATTATTTTGTTTTTTTTCGGTTTCCATCGTTTTATCCACTTACATTAAACGCCAATGACGTCCTTGACGTTGTAACATTTCCTCAGCCTCTTCTGGTCCCCAAGTTCCCGCTGCATAATTAGGAAAATCATAAGCAGGATGCTCTTGCCAATGCTTTAACACTGGAGTTAATAACTCCCAAGATCTTAAAACTTCATCATCGCGTGCAAACAGAGTGTTGTCTCCCGCCATTGCATCACAAATCAGTCGTTCATAGGCCTCGGGTGGAGTAGAACCAAAATAAGATCCATAACGGAAGTCCATTTTCACTGGCTGAATGACATTATTGAGAGCGGGAACTTTGCAGTTAATTTTAAATGAAATCCCTTCATCAGGTTGAATACGAATCACTAAGATATTGGGTTCCACAGCAGAACTTGCATCTTTAAATAAATAGCCAGGCGCTTTTTTAAACGTAATGGCAATTTCTGTTGCTCGTTTAGGCAGACGCTTTCCTGCCCTTAGATAAAAAGGAACATCTGACCAACGCCAATTGTCAATAAACAATTGAAGAGCAACGTATGTTTCTACAAATGAATTGGGATTCACATTTTCTTCTTCTCGATAGCCCTTGACAAGTTCACCATTGATAAAGCCTGGACCATATTGCCCTCTAATTGCAAACTCATCGATGCGATCTTCGGGAAAAGGGCGTATGGATTCTAAGACTTTCACTTTTTCATCGTGGATTGAAGATGCTTGTAAATTAGTCGGAGGTTCCATTGCAACTAATGATAACAGTTGCATGACATGGTTCTGTACAATATCGCGAAGCATCCCAGCTTCTTCCCAAAAACGACCTCTTGTGCCAATTCCAATTTCTTCTGCAACAGTAATTTGAACATTATCAATGTAACGATGGTTCCAAACAGATTCAAAAATGGGATTTGTAAAACGAAAGACTAAAAGGTTTTGAACGGTTTCTTTACCTAGATAATGATCAATGCGATAAATTTGACTTTCATCCAAATATTGAATGAGTTCTTCCTGTAGCTTAATTGCTGATTCCGTATCTTCACCAAAAGGTTTTTCAATAATGATACGGCTCCATTTATTTTTTACATCCAATGGATAAATCAGATCATGCTGGCTTAATTTTTCAACAATGGTTGTGAAGAAACTGGGCTGCACAGATAAATAGTAAACACGATTGCCTTTCGTTCCTAACTGCGAGTCAAGCTTCTGTAAAAAATGCTCGAGCTCTTCATATCCTTTATCATCATGAAACTCGGACTGTAAGTAAAAAATTTGTTCGCGAATTGTCTTCCAAAGTTGAGGATCAACAGGCTTAGATCTTGAGAATTGATTGATCGCTTCCAGCATTTCATCGCGGAACTGATCGTGAGTTTTAGGACGTCTTGCAAAGCCGATACAAGCAAAGTGAGCAGGAAGTTGACCTTCTCTTGCTAAATTATAAAGGGCGGGAAGCAGCTTGCGCGCTGTTAAATCGCCCGTTGCCCCGAAAATCACTAAAATACAAGACTCTGCTGTCTTAAATGAGCGGTTTGTTTCTGTTAAAGGATTCACAAAAGACGCTGTGTTTGTCATAACTCAACCGATATAAATTAAAGCTCTCATCATACTAATTTACAATTTCCCAGGCCAATGAATTTGTCAACAGTTTTTAAAAAAGAAAAACTTATAATTGAAATAAAAAAGCATATCGTGAATCATGGGCTAAAAGTGCGTCTCTGAATGGAATTAAAAGGCAAAATTTCATTTAGCATAAATCGCTCTGATTCTAAATTTTTATTATAAATTTTAGAGTCAAAGCCACTTCAGCTAATATTCTTGTAGTCTTTTTTTTATTACTCTTTTCTCTTAAAATATTCATAGTTCAGAGTTCTTGCAACTCGTTAAATGTCAAAAATTAAGGAGGGGAATATAGGGCTTTTAAGCTCAAAAAACTTTGCAAACTGCCGAAATGATTCAACTATAAGCAGATCAGAAACTTAAAATGAACACTTTTATTGGAGTTTATGTTTTCAGGCATTTTCTCTAGTTACACTCGTTATGAGTACTCCTCCAATTCACTTACAAGAGGTGGGACAAATTCAGAATGCTTATCACGAAGAGTCTATCACAATCGTCTAAACATTCAGTGAAAAAGAAACATTCGATCAATGATTTTATTAACTATATTAACAGGAGATTAAACATGAATTATGCAAATGTTGGACAAATTCCAGCTATGAATATTCAAGGAATGACAGCCTTTTTAAGATCGGCTCCGAAAACGATAAAAGATTGGTTAGGCAGAAAAATTTCTCTTGCAGATCCTGTAGAGTGCAAAGAGAAATTTGGAGTGATACCCGGCACTATTTTGATTCCAACTCAATCTCAAAATCCACAAGATCAGTTAGAGGTCATGGGGCTGGGGGCATCAGATGGACATTTATGGGTGAGAAGAAAAACAGGTTTGCGAAAAAGCTTTCCAGTAGAGTTTAAAAATAAAACAGATCTGATTAGAGCAGGTTTTCAGTGGGCAGTGATGACTCAAATCATGCCAACTGCAAGTCAAATTAATGATACTGCAGAAGCAATAGAAACAGTTCGTAATATGCTGAGGAATCAAATCGGTTGCGATATTTTCTTTCAAGTAGGCGAGAAAAAAATTGGAGGACACATCGCGATTTTAAAGCAAAAAAGTCATTATTTTCGATCAATTGTAGATGGTGATTTTAAAGAATCTCATGAAAAAATTGTGAAAATAGACGATTTGGAAGCAGAAGAATTCGAGATGCTTCTGGAATATTTATATACTGGAATGATTGTCATTGATGAAGAAAATATTTTGATGGTGGCGGGACTAGCCAATCGCTTTGGCGTTGATAAATTGAAAGAACATTGTGGTCAACGCATGAAAGAGCTTCTTCAACCTCATCAGGCTTTAATTTATTTTCATGAAGTCTGTGGAACAGACGTTTTCCTTGTTCCGATCATTCAAGACTATGTGGTTGCCCATTTGATGCAAATTTGCCATCAAGGACAAGAAGTTATTTTAGATCTTCCAAAAGAAACTTTATCTCATTTGATTCGAATCGTTCCAAATGATAAAAAAGATGAGATGTTTTTGATGACTATGCTTTGGTTGCATCATCCCGATGAAAATCAAAGAGGAGAGCGATTTAATTGTTTTGTAGCAGAACTATTTCCTCTTTTACCAAAAGAAGATGTGCATTTAAGCCGCTATGCATGGTCTTTACGCCCTTATATTGATCAATCATCAGTGGGACACGGAACTTTACTTCAGTTATTTACTTCTGCTCATCAAAATGTATGGATGTTAGCCCTTTTGGGAGAAGCTCTTCGATTGAATAATCAAACCTCTCAAGCTCAGGAAAAATTTTGGGCGGCTCTTAAGTTAAATGAGAATCTTTCTTTTGCTTTAAGTCGATTTGCTGAAATCACTCGTCAGCATGGATTGCTTAATGAGGCACAAAAATTATTTAAAAAAGCTCTTTCTCTTGAATCTAGCTCTTTTGGATTAGGCCACTATGCATTGACTCTTCAAGCGCTAGGTAATGGATTTGAGGCTAGACAAAAATTCGAACAGGCAATTGTTGCGTATGACAATGAAAAGGAACACATCGATGAGTTTGTTTTTAGTAAATATAAAGAACTCATTACTGGTTCTACCACAGTCGTACAGGTAGGCGAAGCTCGCGTCCGCGCATCAAGCGTGTAAGCTGGTGTGGTTTAAATCCTTTAATATTTCGACAAAATAATAAGGATTTAAGCCTTTTGATTTACCTTTGCATTTCAAAAAATAGTTTGAAGCCAATTGATTTAGAAATGCGAAAGTAAATAAAAGAAACTCATATGCCGTGGTTGAATAATCCTATTACAAGTCTTTTAGTGTTATAAGAAACTTCCCATACTGTTCAAGGTTTTTTCTTAACTGACGCATTTGCTTGTAAGCAACATGTAATGTTGTGGAGAAAAAGTTTTCCAGTTAAAGGACTTCTATCCTCCTCGATAGTAACTTTTGCTGATAAACGAACGGCATCATCAGCTTGATTTTCAATCAAATCTAAAATGGGATTACTCGCCATTCCTTTTCGATTTTTTTTAAGCGTTTGTAATTTGTAAATACAAGCGAGAATATAAGTCTTATGATTGTCATCTACTTGGTCAATGTAATCTTGAATAGCCGTCAAACGATCTTCCTCAACCCAAAACTTGTACATTTTCTTACTATAAGTTTCGGCGTCTTGTAGAGAATACCCCTTTTTGATGAGTTGAGAAATAATGGCTCCGCGAAATGCTAGTTTAGCTGAAGTCCAAGAACATACTGGACCACGTTGATCGGCATGAGCACAATAAAAAGGGGAAGAAAGTTTTAACTCTTCTTCAATTTTTTGATAAACAAATACGACTCCATCTTCTAAAGGAGTCGCATTGTTAGTGAGCAATTTTTTAATGACATTTGATACATTTGTTGGATTTGCGACAGTGTGAATTAATAAACCAGGTTTAAGAGGAGTAATAGGATGAGTTTTCATATATCCCTTTCCCCCTCGCTCCCCTCTGATGACATAATCTGGCGTGAAGATGATCGTATTGATGTGTCTAGGACTTGGCTCAATTGGCAAAATAAATGTCTCTTTTTTTGCATATTTCTCACATGCCAATCGAATTTTTTCTTCTAAAGAAACTGTTTCTTTACTGATAAAGAGAGAAGCTTGTTCAATGATCTTTAACACTTCTTCTGTATCACTATCTTTCCAATCAGCGGGACCTTGAGATTGCCAATTTCTTAAGCGATTAATGGAGTCTAACAAAATAGGATAAGTAATAGGAGGATTAGCTCCATTCAAAGAAATTGTTCTTCCTTGAT
Source organism: Parachlamydiaceae bacterium (assembly GCA_044226925.1). Lineage (GTDB taxonomy): Bacteria > Chlamydiota > Chlamydiia > Chlamydiales > Parachlamydiaceae > JANWJE01. Next base: position 238,011 of record JBGAGC010000003.1, on the reverse strand, counting down.
CTTGAATTTTAATTGAACAAGCAAACCGAAGACTCATCATGTGATGAAAAAGCCATGTTTGATGAAAGGAATCTTGCCCATTTAAAACATCTCCTATGCTGTAATAACCACATTTATAAGCATGTAAAGCTGGTGTAAAACCATCTTTATTTAACAAGGTGGAATCGGCACCCCTTGTTAATAAAATCTGGATAACTTCTTTTTGCTTTTGATTAGCAGCATAGTGAAGAGCGCTATTTTCATTGTCCTGACATAAAAGATTAGGATCAGCTCCTTTATCTAACAATAAATGAACAATCTCTTTATGGCCAAAAAAACTAGCGATCATCAGTAGTGTATGGCCTGCATTGTTTACACTATTAGGATCGACTCCTCTTGCAAGAATTTTTTCTAAAGCCTCTCGATAATTATTGATGACAAGATAACGTGCTAATTCTCTATTATTTTGAGAGAAAAAGAAAGGGGCTATCACAACAAATATTTTCCATTTAAGTTCATTGATTGTTGCAGAAATTTGGCATAAAGTCAGTTGAGCTAAATGGGTTAAGCTCTTAAATAAGTTATAAACAAGAGTAGATATTTTGCTGATGAATGAGTGATGAGGTTGAATGTTAATTCTTTTTTGATTTTTTCCCACATTTTGGTGTTGGATGGCATAAGGTATGGAAAAATGAGAATTTTTTATCATATTATTTTTATATCAAATGGTTTTGTTGCTAATTTTATTTTAATATAGTATTAATTAACAAAATTATTATGCAATATAATTTTTCAATAAATTGAATGATAATTATAATATTAGATTTTATTTGATGCCTTATGAATAGAAAAATTAGATCGATAAATTTACAGTTCAAGATCAAAAGTGATGAGTAAATTGTTGTGCGACTTATTAGGACCTTAGCATTGCATCAAATAGAGTAGATTTTTTTAATAATACATAAGGGGAAGTTGCTAAAACAACATAGATGTGTTAAGGGGAGGTCTCAAAGCGTTCTTTCATTAAATGCTTATGATCTAAATAACTCTGCAAAATAATTGCGGCGCTGACAATATCAACAACTTTAGAGCGCTTTTTCCGAGTCATTTGACTTTCCCTCAAAGAGCGCTCTGCTTGCACGGTTGTTAGACGCTCGTCCCATGTCTTGACAGGAATAGTGGTGGCTTGCGAGAGAAGTTGAACAAAGTGCTTGACTTCATCTGCTTGAAAGCCTGTCCGACCACTCATCATTAAAGGTAAGCCTACGATGATTTCTTCAATTTCACAGGTGTGCGTTTGCTCTAATTCAGAAACAGCCGCCAAAATTTTGGCGACTGTAAGTTCTGTTTTCTTTTCAGCCTGAATCGTTTGAAGAGGAGTCGCTATGATTTGCCTTTCATCAGAAAGAGCTAATCCTAGACGACTCATTCCGAAATCGATACCCACTAAACGTTTAGGTTTAACTTTGGGCGGATTTATCGGTTGCATGATGTTGCTTTTGGTGATGAATCATAGCTTGAATAAAATCACGAAATAAAGGATGAGGATCCGTAGGTTTAGATTTAAATTCTGGATGAAATTGCACCCCTACCATCCAAGGATGGTTGTCTATCTCTGCAATTTCGCACAAGTTTTCATTTTTCAAAATACCAGAAATTTTAAATCCTTTGTTCTCCATCATCTCTTTATAGCGATTATTAAATTCATAACGATGGCGATGGCGTTCGCTAATTTGATTTTGTCTATAGGCGCGCTCGGCATGTGTATGAGGTTTAATCTCACATGTATAAGCACCAAGCCTCATTGTTCCGCCCAAATCTTGGACTCCACGCTGTTCACTGAGCAAAGAAATGACGGGATTTTTCGTGTCTGTGTCAAATTCAGTCGAATTAGCATCTTTAAGGCCGGCAGCATGCCGGGCAAATTCAACAGCCATGACTTGCATGCCTAAGCAAATTCCAAAATAAGGAATTTTTCCTTCACGGCAATATTTAGCGGCTTGAATTTTTCCTTCCCAACCTCTTTCACCAAAGCCTCCAGGAACTAGGTAGCCATCGCAACCTTGAAGAGCTTCTCTAAATTTTTGAGGATCTGTGGGTAGCTTGTCTGCTTCGAAACGTTTAATGTGAAGCTTATACCCAGCTGCCAATGCTCCGTGAATCAATGATTCAAATACTGACTTATACGCATCTTGATGTTGAACATATTTTCCTACAATTCCGACAGTAATGCTTCCTTTAGGGTGCCGGACAGTCTCAACAATATTCTCCCAATCTTGGAGATCAACAGGGGAGTTGGGTAAATTTAATAGTTCGCAAATCAATGTGTCAATTCCTTCTTGATGAAGCTGAATAGGCACTTCATAAATACTATGTTTGACATCCACTTCCTCAATCACAGCACGGCGATTGACATTACAAAATAGACTAATTTTATCTTTGACTTCTTCCGACAAAGAAAATTCGCAGCGGCAAATAATGATATCTGGAAAAATTCCAATTTCTCGCAAAACTTGTACAGAGTGCTGAGAAGGCTTTGTTTTGACTTCTCCGGCTGCTTTTAAATAAGGAACATAAGTTAAATGAATATTTAAACAGTTAGGGCGGTGTTCATTGGTAAACTGACGAATCGCTTCTAGAAAAGGAAGCGATTCAATATCACCAACTGTTCCACCCACTTCAACAAGCACAACGTCAATTCCTTCTTGTTGTTTTGCACAATTGTAAATGCGTTGTTTGATTTCATCGGTAATGTGAGGAATAACTTGGACTGTTTTTCCTAAATAATCTCCATGTCGCTCACGCTTAATTACCGTATTATAAATTTGTCCTGACGTTGCATTGGATGCGCGGGAAAGGAAAGAATTAGTAAAACGATAGTAGTGACCTAAATCTAAATCTGTTTCGGCTCCATCATCTGTCACGTAAACTTCACCGTGCTGAAATGGGCTCATTGTTCCAGGATCAACGTTTAAGTAGGGATCAAATTTTAACATCGCAATTTTGAGTCCCTTTTTTTCGAGCAGCAACCCAATTGCTGCCGATGTCAAGCCCTTACCGAGAGAAGAGCAAACGCCTCCCGTTATGAAAATATATTTTGTTTGCATATCCACTGCTCAATTTTATTAAGATCTTCGGGCGTGTCCACACCAATACTGGCTTGATCTGTGATTGCCACTTTGATGCGATACCCATGTTCTAATACTTTTAACTGTTCTAAATCTTCTTCTAGTTGCAAGGGGGTTGGACTTAACGATTGATAACGCAATAAAAATGTAGGACGATAGACATAAAGTCCAATATGCCGGTAATAGGGCCCTTGCGGATTAAACGCGTGCTTTTTATTAGAAGGAATAAAAGCACGACTAAAATATAAAGCGTTCTTCTGCTGATCTAACACACACTTGACAATCGAAGAACTATAAGCTTCTTCCTCATTTCTTAGAGGTGTCGCAATCGTTGCCATGCTTGCTTGTGGATCTTGAAGTAAAAGCCTGACGGCTTCTTCAATTGCTCGCGGGTCGACACAAGGTTCATCCCCTTGAATATTGACCACTGCTTCTGCATTTAACCATTCTGGATACTGATGAAGAACCTCTGCGAGACGGTCAGTTCCCGTAGGACAACTTAAAGAAGTCATGACAGCATGTCCACCAAATTCTTTGACATGGTCAGAAATACGCTGATCATCTGTTGCGATAAGAAGTTTATCTAAAATAGAGGCTTGACTAGCGTTTTCAAATGTTCTTTGGAGGAGAGTTTTGCCGAGGATGGGAATCAGTAGCTTACCAGGAAGACGTGTACTTGCGAAACGTGCAGGGATAATCCCTAAAACTTTAATTGCCATTGTAACTTAAAATAAAAATTCAATAACGGGTCAATCATAGGATAAATGAAGATAAATCACAAGGATTGTTTTTCTTTTTTTTAATCTGATGATGTCATGCATTTTAGTTTTTTATATAGAACAATTGCAACGATTTATATTCCACCCATTTTTACTTTATCATTGTATAGATTGTTGTCTGTTAGTTGCGTTATATTAGAAGCCAGGTTATTCTTATGCTATTTGTTTAATGGAATGTATAACGACTATGAAAAAACCCTCGGATCATTTCGACGGACGTCGATATTATAATCCCTCTATTCCTTACAGAACCCTTTGGGATGTGGTGCGATGGAGATGGAAGCGAAAGGTAAAACCTTGGCCTTTTGTTCCTGTTGAGCAACAAAAAGTTCAACAAGAACGTACGGGAGAAGAAGAATGCATTGTCACCTTTATTAATCATTCAACTGTTTTAATCCAATTAAGCGGATGGAATATTCTGACTGACCCTATTTGGTCCAAAAGAGCGAGTCCTTTTTCTTGGATAGGCCCAAAACGAATTACTTTGCCTGGCGTTAAATTTGAAGATCTTCCTCCCATTGATATTGTTTTATTGAGCCATAATCATTACGACCATATGGATATTCCGACCCTTCAACGCCTATACAAGGAACATGAACCAGTGTTTTTTGTTCCTAAAGGGAATCTTTCTTACTTGAGGTCTAAGGGAATCAAAAAACAAGTGAAAGAACTTGATTGGTGGGATCAAGTAGACTTTAGCCTTAATGAGCATTTATATTTTGTACCTTCTCAGCATTTTTCAGCTCGCGGTATTTTAGATCGTAATAAAACATTATGGGGAGGATTTGTCATTAAAAAGTCAAAGCAAGTCATTTATTTTGCCGGCGATACAGGTTTTAATGCCTCTTACTTTGAAGAAATTAAAAGCCGTTTGGGATCACCTACCCTTTCTTTGCTCCCTATAGGAGCCTTTGAGCCTCGAGGATTTATGCATCATGTGCACTTATCTCCGGAAGATGCTGTTAAGGCGCATCTTATCTTAGGCTCTAAGCAAAGTATGGCTATTCACTTTGGAACTTTCCAATTAGCTGATGAAGATCTTCACGCCCCTATTCAGGAGTTAAAAAGATCCTTAAAAAATCACCATCTTCCACTTGAAAAATTTTGGGTATTAAACCCTGGTGAATCAAGAGAAGTAAATTAAAATCATTTTTATACCAAGAGTGTTTTGTGAATTTTATTCTTTTAATTTTCTATGAAATTGTGCTATGGATCATTGCTCTCCTAGCTATTCCCAAGACGATTTATTCTTTTTTTGCCTACAAAAAATATCGTCAAAGTTTGTTGCCGCGATTCGGTATTCGCTATCCCGTTTTTCGGAAACAGCCTTTTCCTTCGATTTGGATGCATGCTGTTTCTGTTGGAGAAACGAAAGCCATGGTGTCGGTTGCCAGAGAATTAAAGCATCGTTTTCCAGACAATCCTTTAATTATTTCTTCTGTGACAGAAACAGGCCATGCAGAGGCAAAACGGAGTTTGCCTTTTGCTGACTACCATGTTTATCTTCCATTTGACTTTAGCTGGACAGTCTACAAAGTCATCAAGCATGCTGCGCCTGGACTTGTCATTTTATGCGAATCAGATTTTTGGCTGAATTTTCTCTATTATTCCAAAAAACAAGGTGCCGCTTTAGCTCTCATTAATGGAAAAATGTCAGAACGTTCGATGCGGCGCTTTCATGCAGTGCCATTCTTTGCAAAACGCCTTTTTGGTTTATTTAACGTTTTGTGCGTACAAAACAATCTCTACCGTTCTCGTTTTGTTGAAGCCGGCGCTCCTCTGGATAAACTGGTTGTCACAGGCAATTTAAAACTTGATGAAGATTATCCTCAGTTATCCAATGACGAAGTTGTGCAATGGAGGCAAAAACTAGGGATTCAACCCAATCAACTCGTTTTAACAATTGGCTCCACTCATGCTCCGGAAGAACAATTTTTTCTGCAAAATCTTAAAGAAATTTGGAAGCATACACCTGAATTGCGCGTCATTTTAGTTCCACGTCGTCCCGAGCTCTTTAAAGAAGTAGGCGCTCTATTGGAAAGAGAAAGAATCAATTGGATTAGCTTTACAGATATCAATCGACGAACAGGTAAAGAACAAGTGATTTTAATCGATGCAATGGGATTATTGAGAATGTGTTATCAATTATCTGATTTTGCAATCGTGGGAGGAAGTTTTACAGATAAAGTGGGCGGACATAATATTCTAGAGCCTTGTTGGTATGGCAAGCCTGTTTTATTTGGTCCTCATATGCATACACAATTAGAGTTGGTCGATTTAATGACGCAATATGGAGCAGGAGTGCAAGTCAAACATGAACAATTAAAGCCGACTTTAGAGCAATGGATCCAAAATTCTCAAGAAAGGCAAGAAATTGGAACGAAAGGTTTGCAATTAGTCAAGGATTTAAAAGGATCTACAAAGCGGACCTTAACCGCTTTAAATCCCTTTCTCTCTAGATTAGAAACGGAAGATGCAGCTATTGCTAGTTCTTAATTGTTTTTGGTTTAGCGCTAGGATCATCCTCTATTTTGGATGATCCAACGGCGTAAAAAAAACATGTGATTATTTTTTTAAAATGATATAATTAAGATAAAGAAGAAAAAAAAATAAGAATTTTTCAGAAATGTAGTTGTCTTAAATCATCCGGTTTGTTATCTTTATTTTTCCTCATGCAAACCAAGTTTGTATCTGACGCGGGGTGGAGCAGGGGTTAGCTCGTTGGGCTCATAACCCAAAGGTCGGAGGTTCGAATCCTTCCCCCGCTATTTTTTTTCTCTTCTGGCGGTATAGCTCAGTTGGTAGAGCAACGGAATCATAATCCGTGTGTCGTCGGTTCAAGTCCGGCTGCCGCTACATCATTTGTTCTATCATTAAATATTTCAGTTGCCATCTAGCTTTTATGTAATTTTATTAATTTTACTCTTTAGTGCAAGCTTGTTGTCGCTACTGATGAGATAAAATCAGTCCTGTAATTAACGAGCAAAAATTTATGCTGGAAGTCAGAGCTTATGTAACAAGCTTAGAGCTAACAATGAATCATTTAGCAAAAATTGGGGCATCGCAGCTTAGTGACTATGCTTTCAAGGATTATATTTACCATCCTAAAGAGCGAGCTTATGATTTAAACCTCGAATTTGTTCGATTAAGAGTGTTTCAGAAGGCAAGTTGGAATCAAAAAATGGTTGAGCTTGTCCATAAGGTGAAAATCAAACAAGGCATAACAGGAGAGTTAAAGCTGAAAAGGCAATTTGACAAGCCACAGGAAGCGAATGATTTTCTAAAATCTTATGTATTGACATTTAGTTATGGGCGTAAAGGAAAAGAATATGGACTAGAAAATTTAAAAATTTTTTTAGAAGATATTGAAGGACTTCCTCCCTCCATTGAAATTTTAGCGCCTTCTAAAAGAGAAATGGATACATTTTTTCATGGTTTGCCATCTGCTAGTATGGTATCGGACTCCGTACCAAAGTTAATCGAGGCTAAAATATTAACATGAAATTATTGGCATTCTTGTAAAGTTTTAGAAAAAGAAGAGATGAAGCCTCTGTTGAAATTACAAATCGCGTGTGTCATTTTTTTGTCATTCAAAAAAGATGACAATCCAAGAAGGAAATTTTGATTAGGTAAGAGGATTGTTTAGAATTAAATCTTAGACGGAAATAAGTGTTCCGTTTTCGAATCTCCCTTCTTCTATTGTTCCATTGGGATAGGTGATTTTTCCTTGGCCATGTCATTCATTATCCTTGAATTCACCTTCTTCGATCGTTCCTTTTGAATAGATCTTCTTTCCTTTACCTTGTAAATAGCCATCTTTCAATATTCCTTCTACTTGGTTACCATCATAAAGCTTCCTTATTCCTTTATTATTTAGCGTGCCTTTTTCATCCTTCAAAGGATAATGATCGAGCGATTGATCACATAAGCAACAGCCAACGCGCCAAAAGCAATGGAAGCAACTGCTAGGATTTTCTTCTGTTGGTCTGTTAGTAATGGCAAAACACTTTCTTTGGCAAAAGATAAAGCATAAAGCATCAAAAACTAAGGGTAATAGTCATGAGATACATCCAATAGAGAGTTACAAATTAAAACAGGCGCTTACTTTTAGTGATAGACTATATTGAAATTAAAATTTATAATCTTTGACATTATTTGGTAAGAAGTTACACATTTTTAATAATTTAATATAGCATTAAATAAATTGTAAAAAGAGTAAAAATGGATAAAAATCGTCCGCAAATTTCAATTTATATCGCAGCAAGTATTGATGGTTACATTGCACGCCAAGATGGCAGTCTCGATTGGCTTAACCGAGTGGGAGGTTTTGATGAAGATTATGGGTTTCAGAAACTTCTTGATAGTATTGATGCAGTAATTCTAGGACGCAACACTTATGAAATAGCTGCTACTGTTCCTGATTGGCCTTATAAAGGGAAAAGAATCATCGTCCTTAGCAATAGTTTGAAAACTGTCAGGGAAGAAGCTGAGCTTTTTTGTGGAGATCTCACTCAGCTAGTTTCCCAACTTCAATTAGATGGAATCAAACATGTTTGGATTGATGGAGGGGTAACCATTTCGCAATTTCTAGATTTGCAGATAGTGGACTTTATGACTTTATCTATCATTCCAGTAATCTTAGGAGGTGGAATTCCTCTGTTCAAGGCAATAGGTAAAGAACTTCCATGCCGTTTGATTTCTTCTCAATCCTATCCAAGTGGATTAGTCCAATTAAATTACGAAATTTCAGAACAATGACGCAACTTGCTATAAAATAAAAACGGCATTTGCAATCAAAAATTCATCTCATTTTTGAAAATAGTGGAAATTAGCCTTTATATAATAGACCTCTTTCGAATTTGGAAATACTTGTGAGATAATTTAGAGACACTCTCTTAGGACAATTAATAGAACTTTATCGTGAAGGCGAATTAGTTAGTCTTAGGAGATTAAGTATAGTGAACTAAAGGATCAGCTGATTTTGCCTTACAAAGCATCGTTCAAAACAAATTTAATCAAAACTCAACTTATTATATTATTTATTATAAGTTTTTGTGGTTTTTAGTTTCATAAGGTTATCTTAAAGCTAAAATCATAATCAGGTGTTTTATTAAATTAAAATAATTGACAGTTAAATAAATTTTGATGATGCTTGTTGTTTTTTTATTTAATTAAATAGGTGGAGTTATGAATATTAGCTTAAATTCTTTGTCTAATCATGCCGTTTATCGCTTTAGAGAAAATGCATCATTTGCTTTATCAGCTCAGGCAAAAAATATTTTGTTAGGTGTATCTTTAGCTTTTAATTGTCTGACTCTCTGCTATATCCTGATGAATCATTACTCTTTAATAGCTAAATCTTGGACTAAATTTAATCAGCATAAAAATGCTTTAAAAGCCTACCAAATTAAAAAAGTTATAGTGAAACCAAATACACTTGAAGCGAAGGTCGTTGAGCTTAAACCAGTTGAGGTGAAAGCAATAGCAAAAAAAATCATTGCGACAATGATGAATCGCTTACAAATCGATGTATTTCACGGTCCAGTAAAAGGAGAAACTTATCCAGATACAAGTGGAAAACTCCACCAAGTGTATTGGACTCAATACGATCGTTCTTCCAAATTTATGCAGGCTCTTCTTCCAGTTGTAGGACAACAGATTAGCCAAGCATTTTCAAGTCCTACTCATTTTCTAGATAATGGTATAGAATTTAAAGTGATAGATGATGGTCAAGGACTGGCAGAGCAAATTAATGATTTGTTTGTTCAATCTCAAGTTAAAGCTGGACGAAAGCATATCTTAAAAAATTTAATGTTGAATTCGTTGCAGTTTACTTTGACTTTAAAATTAAACCAAGCCACCTCAACTTCTACTAATGAACTGCATTTTGATATCTACAGTAAGACTAATGGTTCTGGAGTCGGCCATACGGGCGGCTCAGTAAAGAGCTTTGAAGAATATGCTCTCAAGGCTAAAGTTTAACTTTTTGGTAATAAGAGGGGATTATTAGAATTCATTTCGATTTGAGGATGAGCCTGTTACCCATAAATGATCTTAAATCCATGTTGAATGAATAACTGATTAAGTTTTAGGAGAGCATATCACTTTAAACTTACATCTTTTTTTTATGTGTGTTTGACTGACTCATCTCTTAATTGTCTACAACTTAAATCAACAAAAAATTTTCAGCCTTGTTAATCAGCAAGGCTGAAAAAATAATTCGAGCAAATTATAAAATGTCAAGTGGGCGATGCTTCTTAGACTTTGACACTGCTTTAGAGACTAAAGGACCTAATTCTTGTGCAATAAGAGTTCGAGCTTCCGTGTAAAAATGAGAAGACTCTGTATAGTTAGGGTTGTTAAGAACTGTAGGAGCTAAACGATTAATCATCGCGGCTAATTCAAGAGTATAAGTAGTGAGAAGTCTTCGAGCTTCTTTAGAACTAATAACTTTAGGATTAAGCAGATGTAAAGCAGCAGCTAATTGATTTGAAACAACAAGCCATTCTTGAAGAGCGCTTTCAATTGCAGGATTAGTAGGCTCCAACAGATTAGCTAGCACAACGTTAGCATAATTTTCTCCAGCTGTTATATAAAGATTTAGCAAGGCTTCAGCTTGAGCTTGTGTAGCTGGATCTGAAGAGGTCAGCAGTGCAAGAGTATGTGCATTTTGACGTGCACGAAGATCGTCATTAATAGCAAATTCTGATGGCAAACCTCCCAAGATAGCAAACGCATAGTCGTGAAGAAAGATGGTTATTTGTTCGAGCGCACCAGTTATTTGTTGCTCAAGTTCTTGTTGATTGTAATGAGGATGGCTTCTTTTTGAAGCTTCTAACGATGGGGCTAAGCTTTTATCTAAATGAGCTTCGATTGCTAAAGATGGTGCAATTGCAAGTAAAGCTGTTAAAACCCACTGACTGAAAGGTTTAAAAACATGAGTGATCATAAAAATCTCCTAAACCATAATTTTAATAAAAGTTAATCATTGTTTTATAATGCGGAGAAAGCCTCAAGAATAAGATCAATAATAGGTTCAAGCAATGCTGTAGATCGTATATAAGCTTCGTTAGATTCAGATGCGTTAACTGGAATCGCAGGATTAAGGCAACTTGGCGCAGCATTATCAATATAGCGAATTTGTTCGTTGGTCCATTCTAAAAATAAAGCTCGCACTTCTTCTGCTCGCTTTTCTGAAAGCGAAGTTCTTGTAATAATAAAATTGGCTAAAAGTAATCCTGCGGCTCTAAATTGACTCTTTGATTCTTCGATCGAATTAGGTGTTATGCAAGATTGTGGTGTTAGTAAAGTGTATGCAGACTTCAAAGCATTGAAGTTAATAAGCAATGCGAAAAATGTTTGCGCATTCTCAGCATCAAATTTTCCTAATATTACACCCGCATTTTCAACATCATTTGCTACAATAAGACCATAAGGTATAGCTTCAGGTGGATTCCAAAGAAGTTTAAGTGTAATATCATGTGAATCAATGAAAAACTTGTAAAAGGTTTGAGTAAAAAGTTCAGAAGCATTGACTTTATCTTGGCGCCAATTAAATCTAGATTTTTCTGCGAAAGGATGCTCAAAAAGGTTTTCTTGTAAGAATGCAGAATTTTCTGAAACATCCGCATGACAGATGTAAGGGGTTAAAACTACTAAACTTGTTAGTAGCCACTGCTGAACATGTTTAAAAAGACTTTGGGTCATAGGTCCTCCTTTGTGAATGGATTCTCAATTTTTACTTTTCAACTTTTTGAAAATAATTGCCAGACTTAAAAGTCAAAGCATAAGTCCTCTAACGTTGAATTCTATCTCTGTTTTTTCGCCTTACTTTGTTTAACATTAAACAAATGAATATGGTGCTAAAATATTTTAAATAACATTGTCTAGCGAAGAATGAGTCAATCAATAATGTAAAAAATATTTTTATTTTATAAAATCAAATTTTTTATCTTTTTGTTTTAGACATAAAATCAGAAAGTTAGGAATGAAAAAATCAGAATTTGAAAATATAGAAGTTACGCAGTTAAATAATTTTTAAATTAATTATGCGATAATAAATCTAGGTAAATTCACATGAGGAATAAGATGAATAAACCTAGATGCAATGAATATGACTACATAAGTTTTCTAGTTGCGACTCAAAAAACTTATACCTGTACAGAGGCGGCAAAAGTTCAACCAAAGAAGGATGATGCGCCGCATCATGATTCATTAAATAGGCTTTTATATCGCATAGAACCCGGATCAGAGCCTTTATGGGAAGAAGCCAAGAAGCATGTGAATTTAAAAGAAGGGGTATTAGTTTTAGATGATGCAACGCTAGATAAGCTGTATGCAGAGAAAATAGAGCTTGTAACGTGGCATTGGTCAGGCAAGCATCATAAAGTTGTCAAGGGTATCAATTTACAGACGTTGCTTTGGACGGATGGAGACAGTCACATTCCAGTCGATTATCGTATTTACCATAGTGATGGAAAAACAAAAAACGAACACTTTGCCGATCTTTTGACTGAGGCAAAACAAAGAGGTTTTTCTCCTAAATTTGTTTGTTTCGACTCTTGGTATTCTAGCTTGGATAACCTTAAAATAATTAAGAAATTAGGTTGGGATTGGTTTACTCAACTGAAAAGTAATCGTCAAATCGATCCTGACCACACAGGAAACCGAGCGATAGCTCAAGTCGATATTCCGCAAGAAGGTAGAATTGTCCATTTAAGAGGTTATGGAATGATCAAGGTCTTTAAGTTTGTCTCTCAAAATGGAGACATTAATTACTTTGCAACCAGCTTCTTAGGGATGAATGAATTGAGATTACTTACTGTTAAAGAAAAATATTGGGCAATTGAAAGTTATCATAAGGCAATCAAACAATACTGTGGAGTAGAAAAATGCCAAGCACGTCTTGGCGTCGCACAGCAAAACCATATTGGTTTTTCTATTCGTGCCTTTTTAAGGATTGAGCGGTTTAGCTTTAAGACTGGACTTTCTTGGTTTGAAGCTAAAACTCAAATTGTAAGGGAAGCTGTTAGAAATTACTTAGAGAATCCAATCTATGAAAATTATTTAACTGCGTAACTTCTAAAATAATAAGAGAAGAGAAAAATTTCTATTATCCTCAAAGAGCTAATGAAAAAAGTTGAACAACTTCTTTAAAATGAATTCATTAGATCTCTTGCATAACCTAATTTTGCAATTCCCAATTATAGATCCCAGCAATTAAATTAAACCTCAGACAAAACCGTTTTCTTCGATTTCTATAGCGATCAGCAATAATTTTAAATCGCTTCAGCAGACCTATGACATTTTCATTGATTACTCGTTCGCTGGATAACGCGGCATTTTTCTTTTTATCTTTTTGACTTAAAGGATTCCTCTTACTTTTTTTCTTAGGCATTTGTGTCTTAGCATGAAGTTTTTGCAATCCGAGATAGCCAGAGTCCGTCAATGCATTTATTTCTGGGTGAATATGTATTTTTGATTCTTTAAATAATCGAAAATCATGCCGTTTACCATTAGAAAAAGCTGTGCAAATGATCTTCCGACTTTTCTTATCCATTACAAGCTGAGTTTTTAATGTATGTCTCTTTTTCTTTCCCGAGTAGTAGCGTTTTTGTTTTTTTTAGGCCGTTCAATTGGTGTTTCTGTTGCATCAATTAAAATCACATCATATTCTACATCGCTTTTTAGCAAAGCCTTGCGACCAGGCAAGGCAAAATCAGGATGTTTGATTAGTACATCTTCTATCCAACGAATATTGCGATAGCAAGCGCTCTCTGAAATTTGATAAGATGCAGCAACATGAAAATACGTTCGATACTCTCTGATGTATTCCAGCGCCATCAATAATCTGTCTTCTATTATCAACTTGTTTGGCTTGCCGCCAATGTTCTTTTTTTTCTTCTCTGCCTCTTTTAAAATTTCTACCATTTTTTCAAAGGTTGCTCGTTTGATTCCTGTTAACCTGCGGAAATCTTCATCTTTAAATTTTTTCAAGTTTTCGTATCTCATGGCTAAAATCCTTTAAATTTTAGCCATTTTAACATTTATTCCAGGTTATGCAAGAGATCTATTGTAAATTTCCTCCCTTAAATTCTCGATGTTACGCAACCTGTTTTGCTTTTTTAGTGGTTGAAAAATAGCTTCTTAAGTTTTGGTTGAGTAAATCTAAATAAGAAAATATTTAAAATTAAATATTTTTTAATGATTGTAAGACTAAAATCGGATGATCAGAAATTGTTTTGTGATAGGAGGAAAAATGACGAGTAGGAATTTTTTTAATTTAGCGGCAACGAAAAATCAAATTAAAGCTGCAGGCGGAAGTGTTTCTAAAATCACAATCGATGAAATGCCTGGCTTGGTGAATATTTCATTTTCTGCTCTAAAACTAAGCGAGGGAGGGGCTTTAGATCCTATTTGGCATCCAAATGCAGATAAAATGGGGTATTGTTTGAAAGGAAATGCTCTTGTCGCAATTCGGACACCGACGGGTGTTGAGGTCTTTACCATTGAGGAAGGAGAAATGTTTTTTATTCCTAAAGGGTTTGTGCATCATATCACGAATTTAGACAAGGAAACAGAGATCATTTTTGCTTTAGATCACGACAAACCTAATGAAATGTCTTTTTTTCAAGCTGTTCATTCGATTTCTGAATCGGTGTTTGACAGTACTTTTCATACTTCACCAGAATTTTACCAAACGTTGGTTAAATCTAAAAAACAAAACCAAATTTCTGTTTTATCTACAGAAACAGAAGGACCTGCTTTTATTGCCAATCGATTTAAATTTAATTTGAAAGCAAGCACAAAAGTCATCTTGACCAAGGGAGGATATGTTCAAGCAGGAACAAAATCCAATTTACAGGTTTTAGATGGATTAGGAGTTTTAAGATTTGGATTAAATCCAAAAGGCTCTGTAGAGCCTCATTGGCATACCAATGCAGGAGAACTAATCTATATTATTAATGGACAAACTCGTATTACCGTTCTAGCACCAGATGGAAATCTTGATGTGTTAGAGGTCAAGGGCGGTCAAGGAGCTTTTGCCGCGGCTTCTCACTTTCATAATATTGAAAACATTGGGAATGAGGAAGTGGAAGTGATGGCCTTTTTTAGCCACGCAGAACCAGATTTTATAGGCGTTGCAGAAGTGATGGGATCGTATTCTAATAAAGTGCTTGCTTCCATTTTTAATGAGTCCCCTGAATTTTTTGATCAATTTAAAAAACCAAGTGGACCGCTTGTTATTGTTCCCGTTTAAGGTTAATCCTAGTACTGAAATCTGAATAAAAATAAAATTGCAAAGAAAGACTAAGCAGTTTTCTTTTTGAACTGTTTTAGTTTTATTACATTTGAGAGAATTTATGGAATTACGTCAGTTAGGCCAATCAAGTGTCAAGATTACGCCTATTATTTTCGGCGCTTGGGCGATTGGTGGCTGGATGTGGGGTGGATCTAATGAAAAAGATGCCATTGCAGCAATACAAACGAGCTTGGATCATGGCGTTAATGCCATAGATACTGCAGCTATCTATGGGATGGGCTATAGTGAAGAGTTAGTTGCTAAGGCGATCAAAGGACGCCGTCATCAAGTCGTGATTGCAACGAAATGTGGAATGCGTTGGGATAGCGAAGAAGGCGGCGATCCATGGCCGCAACAGGATTTGAAGGGAAATCCCGTTGTCATTCGAAAAAACTCAAAGCCTGATAGTATTAGGTATGAATGTGAGCAAAGCTTGAAAAGATTGAATACCGATGTGATTGATCTTTATCAAATTCATTGGCCAGATCCCACAACTTCTATTGAAGAAGCCTGGTCTGCTATGGTGAAATTGAAGGAACAAGGTAAAGTGCGCGCGATTGGTGTTAGCAATTATAGCCTTGCACAACTAGAAGAAGCTCATGCGATTTATCCCGTCGATAGCCTTCAACCTCCCTATAGCTTGGTTAGACGTCAGATTGAAAAAGATATTCTTCCCTTTACAATCAATCATCATATCTCAGTCATTGTATACTCTCCTTTAGAAAGAGGATTACTAACAGGGAAAATGACTCCTGGTTATCAATTTCCCAAAGGCGATCACCGTGAACTTTCTCCCACATTTTCTTCTGATAATCGCAATAAAGTTCACAAGGCATTAGAAAAAATTCGTCCTATTGCAGAAAAGCATGGAGCGACCCTTTCTCAAGTTGTTATCAATTTTACCTTCCATGTACCAGGCATTACGGCGGCAATTGTAGGAGCTAGAAATGCGGCACAAGCGCTTGAAAATGCAAAGGCTCTACAGCTTAACCTTTCAGATTTAGAGCGACGCCTGATTGTTGGCGAATTAGAAAAAATTTCAGTGGCAGCTGCATAAAGATTGTTTTGTTCTATAAAAAAAATATGTTTTGATTGAGAAAAGCAAGTCATTAAATACTAGGAAAAATCAATGACTGACCATGAACAGTTTGATCCCGTCTGTGGGATGAAAGTCAATCCAGATCAAACGCCTTATAAGTATGAGAATGATCGCCATCATTATGCGTTCTGCAGTGCGTATTGCTTGGAATGTTTTAAAAAAGATCCCAATCTCTTTTTGCAAAAAAATACTCAGTCAATTGTATCTCATGAGCCAGTGAGGGAAACTGATTACACTTGTCCTATGCATCCTGAGATAAAACAAGATCATCCTGGTACTTGTCGAGAATGTGGAATGGCATTAGAAAGCTCGATTCCGCACGAAGATTCTCATCGAACAATTTATACTTGTCCTATGCATCCTGAAATCCAACAAGATTCACCAGGCAATTGTCCAATCTGTGGAATGACGCTTGAACCTAAACAAATTGAAGCTCATGCCGATCATGGTGAATATCGAGAGATGAAAAAAAGATTTTGGATTGGAACACTATTGACCCTGCCTGTCCTTTTTCTAGCAATGGCTGATTTAATCCCAGGTATAAAAGAAGTCATTTCACCTGTTTGGTCGCGATTCTTACAATTTATCTTAAGTACTCCCGTCGTCTGGTGGGCAGGTTGGCCATTTTTTGAACGTGCTTGGCAATCTGTTCTGAATCGTCGACTTAATATGTTTAGCTTAATTGCACTAGGCGTTGGAGTAGCCTATATTTATAGTGTGGTTGCATTCTTGTTTCCGCATCTTTTTCCCTCAACATTTCAACATCAAGGGGAAACTCCCATCTATTTTGATACAGCTGCAGTGATTACAGTTCTCGTCTTGCTTGGACAAGTGTTAGAGCTCAAAGCAAGAAGTCAAACAGGCCAAGCAATTAAAGCATTGCTTGGGCGAGCGGCAAAGTCTGCGAGAATTGTTCAAGATGGGCAAGAAAAGGAGGTTCCTATTGATCAAGTTGAAGTTGGAGATATTTTACGTGTCCGCCCAGGGGATAAAATTCCTGTAGATGGAAAGATTGTGGAAGGAAAAAGCTTTATAGATGAGTCAATGGTCTCAGGTGAATCGATTCCTGTTGAGAAAATCATTAACGATGTTGTAATAGGCGGTACGATTAATCAAACAGGTAGTTTTTTGATGAAAGCAGAAAAAATTGGCAGTGCAACGTTGCTTTCAAGGATTGTTCAAATGGTGGCAGATGCGCAACGAAGTAGAGCACCTATTCAAAGCTTAGCGGATCAAGTAGCAGGATATTTTGTTCCAGCCGTTATTTTGATCGCAGTTGCGACTTTTTTGATATGGAGTCTGTTTGGCCCGCAGCCTGCATTTGTGTATGCTTTGGTGAATGCTGTTGCTGTTTTGATTATTGCTTGCCCTTGTGCTTTAGGTTTGGCAACACCGATGTCGATTATGGTAGGGATGGGAAGAGGAGCTGAAGCGGGGGTTTTGATCAAAAATGCAGAAGCATTGGAAAAATTAGAAAAAGTGAAGACATTGGTTATTGATAAAACAGGCACATTAACAGAAGGAAAGCCTAAATTAGTTCATGTCATAGCTCTTCAGCCAGAAAAAGAATCAGAAGTGTTACGATTGGCTGCTGCAGTTGAACAAAATAGCGAACATCCATTGGCTTCAGCGATTGTCCAAGGTGCACAAGAGAGGGGACTAAGCCTTCCGAAAGTAGAAGAATTTAGCTCTGTCACTGGCGGCGGGGTAAGCGGTCAAGTCATGGGTCAGCAAGTTTTGGTTGGTAAGCTCTCATTCTTGCAAGGCCGCCAGATTGATGGACAAGCTTTACAACAGAAAGCAAAAGATTTGCAAAAACAAGCTCAAACAGTGATGTTTGTTGCAATTGGAGATCGAGCTGCCGGTTTGCTTACCGTTAGTGATCCAATTAAAAGTTCAACTCCAGCAGCCATTCAAGCTCTGCATCAATTAGGCCTAAAAGTGATTATGCTGTCAGGAGATAATCAACAAACGGCTCAAGCTGTGGCAGAAAAACTTGGAATTGACCAATTTTACGCAGGGGTTGCGCCGCAGAATAAACAAGAGTTTGTGAAGCAAATACAAGGCAAGAATGAACGTGTTGCCATGGCAGGCGATGGCATTAATGATGCACCAGCTCTTGCTGCTGCTGATGTTGGGATTGCAATGGGAACAGGTACAGATGTTGCAATGGAAAGTGCTGATGTGACGCTTGTTAAAGGCGATCTGCTTGGAATTGTGCGTGCGATTCATCTAAGTCATGCGATGATGACCAATATTCGGCAAAATTTATTTTTCGCCTTTATTTATAATATTTTTGGAGTGTTTATTGCAGCCGGTGTGTTGTATCCGTGGACAGGATTACTCTTGAATCCCATGATTGCAGCAGCAGCGATGAGCTTCAGCTCTGTCTCAGTGATTATGAATTCTCTAAGATTACGGCGTTTGAAGCTCTAAAGCACTTGTTTGTTAACTGTCTACATCATTTTTTTGATCTGGATTGACTTAAGTCTAAATAATTCATTAATTCTTCTTTATTGGTTTTTTGCGCTGTAAAACTTAAAAAAAGATCGTCTGGTAAAGCCAGAAGAAACTTTGCAAAGTGCTTAAACGACATCGTTTGAATGATGAAAAAAAGTCGTTCGAGTGCTTGATCAAGCTTTAAAATTTCTTTTTCTGTTTCGGAGACGCCGCAATGCATCATCGTTTCCAAGCAAATTTTATCCACTAAATCACTTGTGGCCTGATGGCCAAGAATAAACATGGCTAAAGGAACAAGAACTTGCATCGCGATGGCAAGTTCTCCTGAAAAGTAATCACGCGAAGCTTGTACCATTGTTCCCGTTGAGAAACCCGATGTTCCGATTGCCACTAATCCTGCGCTACCACGAATCTTAGGCATTAAAACAGAGGTAATGGAAGATCCTGTAAGAAGCTCTTTTGGCTTAAAAAAGAGTTGATGAGATAATCCCTGTGAACGAGTGATCATGACTTTGGTGGTTAAATAAGCATTACTCGCTAGAATGACAGCTCCTAATGTATAGTTAAAATAAGGATTATCCAATAAGGCTTTAGATCCTTGTACTCCTACCCAAAAGTTAAATCCACACTGAGCGGCAATAGTCACCCCCGCAGTCAAGGTACCTAAAACGCGTGAAGCCACAGTTCTGATTTTTTGACTCATTGTTTGAGGTTTTGAAGATAAATTTCCTTCTCTGCAAACTCTAGAAAAAAAAGCCATGACCGCAGAATCAATGGATTGATCGCCTGATGCCATAAAGCTTGTTAATAATGTTTTTCTTTCGTTCGCTGGTAATTGAAGGACTTTTAAACGGCATTCTTGAATGTTTTTTGCCATTATTTTTTTAATTTCATTTAGGGATTGCTCATATTTCGTCAATTTTTTTAAGTCTATTGCAGCCTTAACAGAAAGATCGAGAGATTGAGCGGGAATAGCTGATAAGGCTCCATAAGTTAAAAGCAAATAGACGATGCTGCCATTGTATCGAAGCGCTATAATCGCACGGGGTGTTTGCGCAATAATCGCAATGACCATGACAACAATTTTGACGGTTGTTCTTTCACAGCAATTAAGTTTTTTATGAGCGATTTTTCTTTTTATCTTTCCGTTTTGGCCTATCTCTCCATCAATGATGTTATGGTAAGACCAAGTCACTAAACAAGTGCGAGTAATAAAGTTGGCTGTTGCAACACTAACACCTAGGGCAACATTGTCACCCCCAAGTTTCATAGCCACTGCGATATTAGGAATAGCACCTCCTATTCCCATCCCAAAGCTTGCCGTCTTTAGTGCAATTCTGGATACTTTAAGACATTTTGTCTCTGATTGTTTCGAATTTTCTTGAACACACTCTTTAAAAATAATTTGCACGATTTCAGGTGTTTGATTTGAATTGAGAGACAGACCCAATTCAGGGCGGATTTCGTTTAATTCGAATTCAGTAATACTGAGGGAAGAGCGAGCACTAACTTCCATTTAAAATTTCCTGATGAATAGTTTACAATGAATAATAAACATGAATTTTATTAGTCAGTTAAAGAGTTGTTTTTCTTTATTTGACTTTTTTTTAATTTAATTTCAGGAATAATGACAAGGCTTTCTTGCTTGAAAAGAAAGAAAAATCATGATTTTGTGTTTTGTTTTTTAACTGCTATTTAGGGTTAAGGTGTAACATCTTGCTCGTCTGCTGACATTAAAAAAAACACCTTATCGTCATCAATTTTAAAAAAAGGCGAGCGAAGGCACTACCTGGTTTGACGAATATATAGATTTATATTAATACGAAAGAAACAAATTTGGGGTAGAACATATGCATAATATTAAAGACATGGTGCTAAAAGCTTCCATTTGTGGAATCTTATATTTATCTTGCTTCAATTTTATCCATTCTCAAGAGAATAAAGAGCTCTTTCCCTTTAAGCCTCCTGTTAGTTTTAAATTAAATCCGAAATATGTTCTGACCCATCATCCAGTTGAAACTGCTTATCCATTGGCTCAACTTTATTTTGATCAAGGACTCAGTTTTATCTACGCTTTTAATCATGATGCAGCTTATTGGTCCTTTCTTAAGGCATCGGAAATTGATCCCAATATGCCAATGGCGTATTGGGGAATGGCCCTTGCTTTAGGGGAAAATATCAATATGGAAATTACTTCTAAGCGTTTAGAATTTGCTTATAATGCCATACAAAGAGCTGTTCAATTATCTTCAAATAGTCCAGACAATGAAAAAGATTATATTCGAGCGCTCGCACGACGTTATTCCACTAGTCCCCAGGCTGATTTAAAACAATTAGCTCATGATTACAATCAAGCAATGAGAGAATTATCAAATAAATATCCTGACGATTTAGACGCGGCAACATTGTTTGTAGAAAGTATATTAGATCTTAATCCATGGAATCAATGGAGTCCTGAAGGCAAACCGCTTGAAGGAACCATGGAAGCTGTCAGAAGACTGGAAGCTATTTTAAAAAGAAATCCCGATCATTTTGGTGCAAATCATTATTATATCCATGCTGTAGAAGCTTCTCATTATCCGGAAATGGCTTTAATGGCTGCTGAACGATTGAAAAATTTGACATCCAATTCAGGCCATCTTTTACATATGCCTTCTCATATTTATATGTTAGTCGGCGACTATCTTCAAGCTGCTCGTTCAAATGAAGAGGCTATTGCTGCCGATCGTGAGTATATTCGAGAATATGGAGTAGAGGGAATTTATCCTGTTCATTATCTCTCTCATAATATTTTCCTCCTCTCGCGCGCTTATATCATGTTAGGACGTTTTGAGGAGGCAAAGCGTGCAGCTAATGAACTCGTTGATTTTTATTCTCCTCATTTAGAACATATGTCAGATCTAGAATATTATGCTTCAGCTCCTTTAATTGTCTTGCTTGCCTTTCAGCGTTGGAAAGATATCTTAGATTTGCCAAAACCTGATTCATTTTTACACGTTTCTACAGCTTTATGGCATTTTGGTAGAGCTTTGGCTTTTCTAGGGTTAAAAGACATTCCTCGTGCTCTGAACGAGCGACAACAATTTTTAAATCAAGTCAAACAAGTCGCTTCTGATAAATTGTATGGATATAATAAAGCTGATAAATTTTTCAAAATAGCAGAGAACTCTCTTGAAGCTAAATTAGCTGAAGCTCAAGGGGATTTTTCAAAAGCTGTAGAGTCTTATCAAAAAGCAATTGCAGAGCAAGATACTCTTCGCTATAACGAGCCTGCTGATTGGTTTTTCTCTATGAGAGAAATGTTTGGAGGGTTTCTGCTCAGAATACAAAAACCAGGCGAAGCAGAACTCGTTTTTAGAGATGGACTCAAAAAACAACCTCGTAGCGGACGTCTTTTATTTGGCTTGAGAGAAAGTTTAAAAGCTCAATCAAAAGTCTATGATGCTTATTGGGTCAATGAGGAATTTCAAAAGGCTTGGATGTATAGTCCGATTTCTCTCAACATTCGTGATTTATAATAGTCTTTAATATTCAATGACGAAGTTAAATAGAATTTAATCAGAAGTTGGTTTGGTTTCAGGCATCAATAATCCAAAAATAGAAGCTCCTACTAGTCCAATACCAGCTAGCGCTAAAAAGCTGATATTAAATCCAAAAGAGGCGGCAACCCAGCCGGCTGCCACATTGCTTAATGATGATCCTATACTCGCAGAGAGTGAACCTAATCCTTGCAGAAAATTAAAACGTCCCGTTCCTATCGCTAGATCAGAGTTGATCACTGTTCCAATCACTCCGATGATTCCTGCAGCTACACCATCTAATAGTTGAATAGATAAAAGCAAAGCGGGCTGGTCGGTCAAAGTGTAAAGCAAAGCTCGAATGGGTAAAATGAGAAAAGCTGTTAAGAAAATAGGTTTTCTTCCAAAACGATTGACGACAAGTCCCATGACAAAAGCTGCAGCGATCATTGTTATTTCTGCAATAAGCATGCAACCCGCTAATAAAAGCGCAGTTTGCTGAGGATGTTGATTTGCCAATACTTGTCCTACCATGGCAAATTGTGCTGCATTAGAGAGGTAATAAAAGATAAATGAAAGATTAAAAATAAGAATGGCTTTTCTTTTGAATAATTGACGTAAGGACGTCGGAGGTAAAGGTAACCCAGTAGACCGATCTTCAGCCATTTCTCGAGCAACTCGATAATTAATTTCAGTTGGACGTATAAAAGACAATGAAATTAAAGAAATAAGGGCACATAGAATGACAAGATAAAAAATCCATTGATTACCTAGCAAATAGCTGATAGTCCCAGCGCTTAATGCTGTTACCACCTTACCAGTATGGGCAATCATTTCATTTTTACTGGTTCGTTTGGGATAATTTAATCGCCCAAACAAGCCAATAGTGATCGCTCCTAATGTAGGCGAAATTAAAGCGATAGCCACTCCCATGAATAATTGTGCGATCAGAACAATCCAAAGACTAGGCCAATTCAAGATTAAAGCGCATCCTCCCATGATGAATAAACAGGAGAAGGTAATCAATTTTCGCTTATAATGCACAGCATCGACTAAGAGTCCCGCAGGAACCAAACTAAAAATAGAGGAAACATCAGTCATGGCGAGAGCTAAGCCAATTTTGCTAGGATCCCACTTGAGATCAGTGTGTAAATAAGCAGATAAAAGAGGTCCTACGCCATGCCGGACATTTGCAAGAAAAAAAATTAATCCACTCAATCCCCAAACCGATTGCTGAGAGGGTTGGCGTGCATCAAAAGAAGGTGAACTTGACATTGTTAGCCTTTAGCTCAAAACTCAGGTTCATAGATAAATTTTGGAGATACTCCAGCAAACATCTCTTTTGTAAACAAGCAAACGAAATGATAAAAGACATTTCTGTTTCAGAAACGTTTTTACATCTAAATGAAATAATTGACTTAATTATATCTGGTTAGTTAAAATTTTTTAACCATATTTATTAAATTACAGAGACTTATGAATTCTTCATCTCCTTACCAATTAACTCGGCATCCAATTGGAAGTTTAAAAGAAATTTGGACGATTTCATGGCCTTTAATGCTAGGGCTTTTATCTAGTAGCTTTATGCTTTTTGCTGATCGCTTGTTATTAGCTCGTTACTCTAAAGCAGCTTTGAATGCTTGTGCAACAGCGGGAATGGCGACTTACGTTTTGATGATTATTCCTCTCATTATAGCTGGAATTTCAGAAGTATTTGTAGGCAGATATCATGGAGCAGGAAAGATGAAGGAAGTGGGCAAAGCTGTCTGGCAGATGCTTTGGCTGTCAGCGGCTACGTTACCCCTTTTTCTGTTGAGTGCCTGGATTTTTCCTTTCTTTTTCTTTTCTGGCACCGGAAATGAAGAGCTCGAGACTCTTTACTTTCAGTGGCTCATTTATTTTGCTCCAGTTTTTTGCTCAACAATTGCATTAACAGGTTTTTTTGTGGGGATTGGACGCGTTACCATCGTCACTTGTTGTGCTCTTTTGGGAAATGTAGTGAATGTGGGTCTTGATATTCTTTTCATTTTTGGATATGGGCCTATTCCTGAAATGGGAATCAAAGGGGCAGCTTTGGCTACAGGTTTATCGCAAGTGGCCCAAACACTTTTTTTGGGTTTTATTTTTTTACAAAAAACTTACAGGGAAAAATATGAAACTGCAAATTTTAGGTTCGATAAAAATTGTTTTAAGGAAAGTGTTCAAATAGGAGCGCCAGCTGGTTTAGGACGTTTTCTTGAAGTCATTGCACACTTTGTGTTTTTTCGCATTGTTCTTTTATCAGGTAGTGAAAATTTAACGATTATTACAGTTGTTCAAAGCTTTTATCTTCTCATGGGGTTTATCATTGAAGGTGTTTCCAAAGGCGTTTCTTCAATTGCAGCAAATTTAATTGGAGGAAAGCAAAGTGATGCATTGATTCATAAAGTATTAAATTCTACTTTTCGCTTGCAGGTTGTTTTTGCAGCCATTTTATTTGCTTGTTTAATGCTCTTTTCTGATCCTTTGCTGACTATGTTTTTTTCTGACCAAGATATGTCTTTGCTTCAAAACCCCCAAATTCGAGCAACAACTCAAGCAGCTCTTATCTGGATGTGCGTTTTCTTTTTATTTGATGGATTTGGATGGACCTACATGGGATTTTTGACGGCTTGTGGAGATACAAAATTTCTTCTTTATGCTGGGATTGTTCTCAATTGGCTTGGTTATATTTTGCCAGCTTATTTAGTGTTGGGGTTAGCTAAAGGAAGTGCAGCGCAGGGATGGATGATCATTTCATTTTATGCTATCATGACATTTTTGACCTATCGATGGCGTTATAAGGTTGGAGGATGGAAGCAAGCTGTTCAAAAAAGTTTGCCTGATTCAAATGCCGAACTAGCTGCTATTTAGAGACTTTCTTAACACAAAAGTTAGCAATGAGAGTGGATGAAAAATAATCAAAATCTTATTGGATAAATTCATTTTTTTTAATCCTTTATGTTTTTTACTGGCGTCTATATTATGATGTTAATGCTTTTATTAAGCAGTCATTTGTTAACTTTAAATAAACATTTAACACTTTATAAAAATTATGAATAATACTTCTCCATTTGCCCAACCTGTGTTCTATTTTACTAGTTCGAGCTCAGAGGTTCGTGAACCTAGACATCTTAAAACAACTACAGAGAATTCAATTATCTGCCTTAATGGATCGCTTGTGATTACATTCATTTTTAAGCAAACAATCGATATCTATCTTCATAATCTGCCACAGATTTTGTTAACAGGAAGGCTTGGCTGTGGAACTAAAGTGACGACTTTAAGCATTCGTTCTTTAGATGTTGCAACTCAACAAATTCAAAATGCAACGGATACGATTTGCCAACCTATTCTATTTCCCCGCGTAGCGGCAATTAGAGTCATAAGAAGAATTGAATAGTTTATGGATGAGATCCGATCTAACTAAAAGGTCGGATCTTTATTTTCTTATTCTATGACCATTTAAAAATCGATCCGATTGAATAAAAATCTTATCAAGTTTTTCCTGTGAACTCTGTGCTCTCTGTGGTTTATTTTTTAATTATCACCAATTCAATTCACAATATAGTTAAAACAATAAACCACAGAGAGCACAGAGTTCACAGAGGAAAAAACTGACAAGAAATTGAGAAAGCAGCTTCGTTAACTTGCAATTATTATCCTATCTGAAGGTGGTTTTACTCATTAATTCAGCACTGACTAAAATTAAGAGACAAAGGCTACAGCTCGGGTCCAGCCCGCGGAAGCTTCTTTGATTTTAACAGGAAAGCATGAGATGTAAAAGCCATGTGATGGTAATAAATGAAGGTTATTGAGCTTTTCAAGATGGCAATATCCATATTCTCTTCCTGCCTTGTGCCCTTCCCAAATAATGCTAGAATCTTTTTCTTTGGCATAGCGAGAAGCTGTATGACTAAAGGGAGCATCCCAGCTCCAAGCATCTGTTCCCGTAATGCGCACGCCTTGTTCAAGTAAAAATAAAGTGGCTTCACGTCCCATTCCACAGCCAGCTGAAAGATACTCCGGGCTTCCATAAACTTGGCTTGCTCGAGTGTGAACTAAAATAATATCAAATGGAGAAATTTGATAATCAATGCGCCTCAGCTCATCTTGAACATCTTGTGCTTTGACAACATAGCCATCTTCAAAATGAGAAAAATCTAATTTCACGCCAGGTCGAAAACACCATTCTAAAGGAATTTCATCAATCGTCATGGCTCTTTTGCCTCTGTCCATTGTGCTGGCATAGTGATAAGGTGCATCTAAATGAGTGCCATTGTGTGTAGAAATTTCTACATGTTCAATTGCCCATGCCTCGCCATCTGGCAGTTCTTCTTGAACTAATTCAGGAAAAAAAGAGGCCATTTGCTTAAAGCTTTGCTGATGATTAATATAAGAAATTTTAGGCAGTAATGGTACCGGATCTGAATATAAATTATTTTCTAAAGCCACAGAAAGATCAATTAACTCTCTAAAGTTCATAGTCTATTCCTTTTCTCAATAACAAAAGCGTGAGCATAAAAAAGAAGAAATTTATTGGCCAAAAAAATCATGAATTTACATACATGTAAAAATGTTTACAGTATGTAAATCCTTAAAAAGGAGCTTTTGTGTCTAACGTCAAGCTATTTAAACGTTATATTGAACTAGCTGAAATGCTAGGAAAAATGTTTCCGAACATGCTAGAGGTTATTATGCATGATTTTTCGGATCTTGATCACTCAATTATTTTTATGATGAATGGACAGCTTTCTGGTCGGAAGGTAGGAGATGGTGCGACGGAATTGGGGTTACGGCGTCTACTTGGAGGAGAAGACATTCCGGATATGCTTGTCAATTACCGCAATCGAAATTCCCAAGGAAATTATTTCAAATCAGCCTCTCTTGCGATTCGCGACGATAAAGGAGATATGATAGGGGCGTTTTGTCTTAATTTTGATTTATCCCTTTTTGATCATTTTCGTCATTTTTTAACAACCTTCACCCAATGCGAAGAGCACGTTTTAGGAGGGGCAGAAGAACTCACTGCTGCGACTAGTTTAGAAGAAGAAATTGACCATCATATTCAGACTTATTTATCTCAACACCATTTACATCTTACTCAGCTCACTTATTCAGATAAGCAAAAAATTGTTGCTTATTTGGATCAGAAACGTTGTTTTAGGCAAAAGGGTGCAATGATCGCAGTGGCTAAAGCTTTAAGACTTACAAGACAATCAATTTATAATTATGTTAAGCAATCCACAAAAGAGATAGAGTCGTGCTAATGGGCTGTCATCAACTGTTCCTAGTGATTTCGATCATGCTATTTTTTTGTCATGCCATTTTTTTTCTTGCGGAAGCAAAAGAATCGGCACTCAATCTCGATACCATTCTGGCAGCTCAGCAGCGCATTCGAGAGTATTTAGAGCCGACGCCTTTAATCAGATGCGAAGCATTAGAGAAAGAGCTTCAATTTAATGGGAAAATTTTTCTTAAATTAGAAAATACACAGCCAACGGGAAGTTTTAAAGTGCGAGGAGCTTTTAATGCGATTTCTCAACTTAAACAAGAGGAGCGTGAAAGAGGAGTAATCACGCGTTCAAGTGGAAATTTTGCTCAGGCTGTTGCTTTTGCTGAACAAAAACTCCATATTCAAGCCACCATTGTCATGCCGCAAAATGCACCTCAAACGAAGATTAAAGGAACGCAGCATTATGGTGCACACATTGTATTTTCAGGAAATTCGCATGAAGAGGGAGATGTCATTGTTGCTCAACTCGCAAATCAAAAAGGATTTGTTCGCTTGCATCCATACAATAATGATCAGACGATGGCAGGCCAAGGAACCGCAGCTTTAGAAATTTTGCAAGAGTGTCCACAAATTGATCACTTTTTTTGTCCTATCGGTGGTGGCGGTTTATTAAGTGGATGTGCGACAGCTTTAAAAGAAACACGAGCAAGTATTATCACACATGGCATTGAGCCTGCAGGAGCTGGAGATTATAGTGCTTCGCGTCAAACAGGAAAAAGAGAAAATTGGCATGAAATTTGCACGATTGCAGATGGTTTACGCGCAGCGGTCGTGGGTGAATTAAATTATCCTATTCTTAATCGCCATGTCGATTTTACATCTGTTGTTACCGATGAAGAAATCAAAAAAGCCATGCATTGTTTATATGTCAACATGCAGATGACTGTAGCAGATGACTGTAGAACCTTCAGGGGCTGTATCAGTGGCGGGATTTTTGACTCAACACCGCCAGATTAAAGGAAATATTGTCATTCTCATTAGCGGGCAAAATGTGGATCAAGATATTTTTGAGCAATTTCTTAAGGATATAGAATAGAAAATTCTATATACAACGCCCTAAATTTATCTGAAGCTAATTAAAATTAAATTCGTGATTTTTATGAATAGAAATTTTGAGGGATATGGACAATTTAAGCCTCAGTTTCAGTGGCCGCAACAAGCTAAAATTGCGATTAACTTCGTCATTAATTATGAAGAAGGAGGCGAACGCAATATTTTAGATGGAGATCCAGAAGCAGAAAATTTGTTTGTTGATATCCCTCACCTTAAAACCCAACCAGGAAAACGGCATTTTTCTAGTGAATCCATGTTCGAATATGGAAGCAGATCGGGTATTTGGAGATTGCTTCGTTTATTTGATGACTATCAAATCGCCACAACATTCTTTGCTGTCGGCCTAGCTTTGGAGAGAAATCCTTCTCTTTGCCAATATTTAAGAAATCATGATCATGAAGTTGCGGGACATGGCTATCGTTGGATAGATTATCAGACGATTCCTTTAGCCACAGAGAAAGAGCATTTGATTAAAACCATTCAGTTAATAGAACAATTGACTGAGAAAACAGTCTATGGATGGTATACAGGACGTGCGAGCGAAAACACACGAGCTCTGCTTGCTGACACTTCTATTATTTATGAATCGCAAAATTATGCGGATGATGTGCCATTTTGGGTTTTAAACCAGCAAAAACCTTTGCTCATCATTCCGTACAATTTAGACTGCAATGATATTCGGTATTGTACCTCTCCCGGCTGGGCCTCTGCTGAAGATGAGTTTCAATATCTCAAGCATAGCTTTGATTGTCTTTATAGAGAAGGAGATAAAATGCCTAGCATCATGTCGATTGGCTTGCATGCTAGAATTTCTGGTCGTCCAGCTCGAACAGAAGCGTTACGTCGTTTTATTGAATATATTCATGCTAAAGAGGTGTGGATATGCAAGCGGCAAGAGATCGCAACCTTTTGGATGAATCGATTTCCATTTAAGGGAGGGCAGTTCCCATGAATCAGAAAAATTTCATCATTACCACCATGGACGAAAAAGAGATTCAAGATATCTTTATTCCATGGGCAAATGCTGAGGGCTGGAATCCAGGTTTAAAGGATGCAAACTATTTTTACGCCCAAAATCCTCATGGATTTTTTAAGGGAGTTTTAAATGGTGAGGTTATTGGATGTTGTGCTGCAACAATTTACGATGAAAATTTCGCTTTTTTTGGATGTTATATTGTGAAGTCCGAGTTTCGCCATCAGGGATATGGCATACAATTGACACATCATCGATTAAATTATGTGGGAGATCGCAATATTGGCTTAGATGGGGTAATTGACATGTGTCCCAAATATGAGCGAATAGGATTTCGTTCTGCTCATCTTAATATTCGTTATCAAAGTCAAGGTGATTTCACCCCTGTCATGGATGACCATATCGCTGAAATATCAGAGGAGCTAAGACCCTTAGTAGAAGCTTATGATCGTCTTTATTTTCCAGCTCCTCGTAAGCTTTTTCTGGCTAAATGGCTGATACCTGCCAACCATCATGTTCCATTAGCATATGTCGTTAATGGAGAGGTAAAAGGATATGGAGTTCTTCGACGTTGTTTTAAAGGTTATAAAATAGGGCCTTTATTTGCTGAAACTTTTGAGATTGCGGATAAGATCTTTCAAGGTTTGGCTTTTTATGCAAAAGAAGGATGTATTTTGATAGATGTTCCAGAACCAAACGCCTTTGCATTAAGGTTAGTAGAACGTTATCATATGCAACCTTGTTTTAAAACGTTGCGAATGTATACAAAAGGGGCTCCTGATATTAATTTAAATCACGTCTATGGCATGACAACACTTGAATTAGGGTGACAATTTTATCGAGCATAAAAAAATAAGAATACGATCGTGGCCCCTATTTTATGCAAAAAGATAAGAGCTAAACTTGGAGATAGAATTTAATTTGCATAGTGAAGAGAATTTTTAGCCGAGTTTTGGCACTCGACTAACCATTTACGTTCCAATTTTGTTAAGTCTCTCCCTTGCGTCATGTGATGTAAAAGGTTTTCAGCTTCTTGGTAACGACGATTACCAATTAAACTTTTTAAATAAGTTTGGTAAAAAAGATCAATTTGGGCATCGCTTCCGCCTGCGCACCCTACTTTAGAAATCATTGGATCAAAATACTTAAGCACTTTGCCATAATCTTTATCTGCATAGGCTAAAGACCCATAAATAAGAGGAAGACCGACTTCTTTCCATACAAAACGATCTTCCTTGATTTGCTCTAACGTAAAATTTTCTATTTTCTCTAAGGCCTTCTCTAAAGCTTTTTCCTGATTTCCCATTTTTAGTGCATAACACAGCTGAGCATTAATAAATGGAGTAGATCCAAAGTTAGCGTGATCGCCAATAGCCTCTGCTAGCTTTTGCCAAAGTTGAGGATAATGGTGTTCTTCCATTTCTAAACGCCAAAGAAGAGCGGTTGCATCAATTTCTTCACTGACGAGTTGTGATTGATGCTCCCAGTCAGCTCTCTGATAGACTTGCAAAGTTTTTTCAAAATCCAAATTTTCTAAATAGAGAAGAGCTAAATGCCATAAATTATGCGATTCAATAAGATGACTAAACTGTTGCCAAGAGGGAGCATAATGTTCTAAAACACGAATTCCTTCTTGAACTAATCCTTTATTCATATAAAGATGAGACAATGTATGATGAGCCCAAGGATTTTCTGATTGTATTTCAAGGGCTTGCTTAACGGTTTGCATGCTCTCCTGGTATTTACCGCTTAATTCTAAAGCAAAAGAATGAATGGCTAAAAAAAAGGGATTGTCCTTATGTTCGTGATAGCAATGACTTGTTAATCTTAAAAAACGCTTGCTCTCATATTTCTGCCCTTTACAATAGAACAAAAATTCCGTTATTTTAATGGCTGTTAAATCTTTCGGCCACTTAAAACAGTGGCGTTCAATACTTTTCAAAGCTTCGGATAATAAATGATGGAGCCAATGCCAGGCAAATGAGTATAAACTTTTCTCTCGATCATTGGCTCGGTCTAATAAATGAGAAGCTTTGTCCAAATGTTCACTTGCTTTCCGCTGAGATTGAGAGGTCTGTCCATACAAATAAAAAATCGCTGCATAAATATGGAGAATCACTTCATCTGGATATTTTTCCACCGCTTCTAATATTCCATCCATTTTCTTTCCTAAGCGCAAAAGTTCAGATGAAAATAAATTAACCCAATTAACGACTGCTGGACTTTCTGTAGAGAGAGAACAACCATACTGATCTTGAGACATGGACTTCCCTCCTAGACTAAATAACGAATCAAATAAATACGAAGTTTAATTCCAATTGAATCAAATCATGAGTTTTATTTACTAAGCCTGCAAAAACTCACATCCCCTTATTATTTATTTTAATTCTTTATATGATTTTTTTGAATAATTCTAGCTAAGGTAAAGAAAGTGTATGATATAATATAAACAGCAAGAGTTTCTGAATATTCTTTGAAGTGATTGATTTTCAATATTCTGCCTTCTTTTCTAAAAAATCTATTTAGAAGGTTAATTTATTTGATAAATAGCCTTTTCTTATTTATACATTTAAAAATAAAGAACAGCCTATCGTTGAAAAGTCTTTGTTTTTAAATATTTGCTATCAAAGAAATAAATTCCAAGAGGAAGCATGATGAATTTAGATTCTTCTCTGGCAGAAGTCATCCTAGGTTCTAAAGGACAAGCCATCGATTTCTATTTACAATCCATGGAGCGGCATGCGTATTTCATGGGATCTGTGCTTGTTGAGCAGAATGGAGAGATTCTTTTACGCAAAGGATATGGACAAGCTAATGAAACTAGTAAAAATGATCCCCAGACAAAGTTCCAGATTGCTTCGATTACCAAGCAATTTACAGCCGCAGCTATCATGAAATTGCATGAAGAAAAGAAGATTGATTTAGATGTCTCGCTTAATTCTTATCTTCCTAAGCAATATCAATGTTCGAAATGGCATGATGTCACTGTTCATCATCTTTTAGCGCATCAAGCGGGAATTCCTAATTATACAGATTGTGATGATTACTGGAATATCTGCCAGGGTTTGACCGTTGATGCTGTTCTTGAAAAGGCTAAACGGCAGCATCTTGAGTTTTCTCCCGGTTGCGATTATTGTTATAGTAATACAGGCTATGAATTGTTAGGGAAAATCATTGAAGAACAAAGCCATCTGACTTACGAAGAATTTATCAAGCAAAAGCTTTTGATTCCTGCAGGAATGACCTCTTCGGGTTTAAGAGATGCTCATCATGTCCCTAGCCCGCCTATGGCTCTAGGATATTATGTCGAAAATCTCAAGGTTGTTAAAGATCCACGCGATGAATTTGCAGTTTTGTATTCTGATGGTGGCATGTATTCAACTGTTGTGGATTTAGCCAAATGGAGCAAAGTATTAGAGGGACATTCCCAAGTTTTAAGTGCTGACTCTGTGAAATTGATGATCAAGAAAGAGTACGGATTGGTTGTCGATCAGTTTTTAGGACACAAAAGAATTCATCATAATGGATCAGTAGCAGGTTTTTATGCCGATTTTTGTCTCTATCCTCAGGATCATCTTCTGATTGTTGTATTAGGAAATAACGTGGATTTTGTTGCTGATTACATAACGGCTAACTTGTCCAAATTCCTCTTGAAAAATACACCCTTAGTCATGATTGAAACAGACGCAAAAAAATGCAACGTTGCTCCTTATAAGCATAGTTTTTTCTCTGTGGAACATGAAGACGATGAGTATACATTCAAACTTAGAAACGATCAGCTTGTTCTACAAGAAGACGACGATGTCATCCAATGTTGTGTTTTAACCAATGGACATCTTTTTATCCCAAGCGAAGGAACAGAATATGTGCGGCAAAAAGACGGCCTACTTTTTGTCTATAATTGCGATGGAGAAAGAATTGATATTTTAGAGCTTTAAGAAAAATATTATCAGACGTAATAGTATATTGGGTTCATTTTTATTATCAGACGAGCAAAAAGATCATGATTAAAAATTATGCCAAAGAGGTGAGGGGAGAAGGTCAAGATTCATCTGTTAGACCATTATTGTTTCGACCAGCGTTAGGCTTAACATCTCCACATATTCAGACAATCTTGCCCACTTTTCTGAAAGCTGGGGAAGAACCCCCATCCGCTCCTTTTTTCATTTCGCTGGAAGATGGAGATACATTATGTTGTATGCTGTCGACGCCGCCTAATTGGAATTCTAGCGAGAAAACAATTGTGTTAATTCATGGACTTGGAGGAACGCATGCGTCGTCCTATATGATTCGCCTAAGTCGTAAATTTTATCAAACTGGTTATCGTTGTGTGCGTGTCAATTTGAGGGGAACTAATTTGGAGGGACATGTAGCTCAACGTCCTTATCACGGTGGCACAAGCCAAGATGTTTTACAGGTCATTTCTACTTTAAAGCGTTTGACTCCTCATTCTCCTCTTATATTAATTGGATTTTCTTTAGGAGGAAATATCGCTTTAAAGTTGATGGGGGAATTAGGAGAAAATGCGAGATCTTTAATAGAGAGTACGATTGCAGTGTGTGCTCCTGTAGATTTGGCTCAAACAACTCATCAATTACTTGAGCGGTCTAATCGCTTGTACCACCATTATTATCTTAGACGCCTTCGGAGGATTGGAACTCGCTGGATTGGCAATTCTCACCTCGATTCAATTATAGATTTTGATCATCAAGTGACAGCTGCTTATTGGGGCTATCAAGATGCCTTTGATTATTATCGTCAATGCAGTAGCAAGAATTTTCTTCCTCTGATCAAACATTCCTGTCATCTCATCTTTGCCGCTGACGATCCTTTTGTGGATTATCGGCCAGCTTTGCAGTCTTCATTGAGTCCTTCAGTGAATATTTGGATTTCCCCGCATGGAGGACATATGGGATTTTTGGGATGGGCTGGACAAGAACATCGGTATTGGTGGCTTGATTCCCTTTTATTTCAGTGGATTGGCCAATCCAAAAATGAGAATGAAAAAAATGAAAAGCAAGATCCCATCATTTCAACTGTTTGCTAAGAAATTCAAATAAAAATTCCTAGAAAATGTTGCGTTGTGTAAGTTTTGATTAAGCTCTTAAGCAATTAAATTCAAAGACATTCTGAGGCGGGAGGAAACAATGTCTGCTTTAAATGATCATTTTCATACATTAAAATCTCTTAAGCAAGGGAAGTATTATTCTTTACCGGCCTTAGAACAGCAATTCCCTCAAATTAAGCGTCTTCCTATTTCCATTCGAGTGATTTTAGAGTCTTTATTA
Source organism: Parachlamydiaceae bacterium (assembly GCA_044226925.1). Classification (GTDB taxonomy): domain Bacteria; phylum Chlamydiota; class Chlamydiia; order Chlamydiales; family Parachlamydiaceae; genus JANWJE01. Next base: position 203,118 of record JBGAGC010000003.1, on the reverse strand, counting down.
CGTAATTGCGATGGAAAACGTGTCAAAGAGTCAGATGTGATTCAGCTTGTCAATTGGAATGCTAAGCATCCAGCGGAAGGAGATGTTCCTTTTATTGTTGCTCGTGTGATTTTACAAGATTTTACAGGAGTTCCTTTATTGGTGGATTTAGCAGCCATGCGAGATGCAGTTGCTCAGATAGGCAAAGATCCGAATACGATTGAACCTCAAGTTCCTGTTGATCTTGTCATTGACCATTCTGTTCAAGTGGATCGAGCAAGAACTACCGATTCTTTTGCCTTTAATATGCAGTTGGAATTTGAACGCAATCGAGAGCGTTATTCATTTTTAAAATGGGGGCAACAAGCCTTTAGTACATTTAAAGTGGTTCCTCCTGCCATTGGAATTGTTCATCAAGTCAATCTAGAACATTTAGCGACCGTTGTCTATAGTCAAAGAGTAGGAGACGAAATTCTTCTTTATCCAGACACGTTAGTAGGAACAGATTCGCACACAACGATGATTAATGGATTAGGCGTTGTCGGATGGGGAGTAGGTGGAATTGAAGCAGAAGCTGCAATGCTGGGTCAACCAGTCTCTCTTCAAACACCAGAAGTTATTGGAGTTCACTTAAAGGGGCGTTTAAAAGAAGGCGTGACAGCAACTGATCTAACTCTTCGTATTACCGAAATGCTGCGTCAAGAAAAGGTTGTTGGCAAATTTGTGGAGTTTTTTGGTGAAGGAGCTTCTAGTTTGACCGTTGCTGATCGTGCCACCATTGGAAATATGGCGCCAGAGTATGGAGCAACAATGGGATTTTTCCCTGCCGATGAAAAATCATTAGATTATCTCGAAATGACAGGAAGAAATCCACAGCATATTGCATTAGTTCATGATTATTTAGTTGCGCAAGGACTTTTTGGCATTCCTCGAAAGGGACAAGTCGATTTTACAAAAGAACTTGAGCTAGATTTAACTTCTATTCATCCTTGTGTATCAGGTCCCAAACGTCCTCAAGATCGGATCGATTTGCCTCATGTTAAAACACGTTTTAAAGAATTATTAAAAGCTCCTATTCCTTCTGGCGGATATGGAAAAGAACAGGAAACACACGCACCACGCGTTCGTCTCCATGCTAATGGACATTTTGATCTTTTACCTCATGAGAGTGGAGGGATTCCAGACATTGAACCCAAGAAAACAAAAGCTGCTTGGAGTGAAGAGGAAATGGTCACCAACCGTCCCTTTAATAAAATTGTCGCTACGCCAGGATACTCAGAAACAGTGTCAGCAGATGTGATTCTGACGCATGGCTCCGTTGTCATTGCTGCTATTACAAGCTGTACAAATACAAGCAATCCTAACGTGATGTTGGCTGCTGGACTTTTAGCTAAAAAGGCAGTTGAAAAGGGATTAAGAGTGAATCCAATGATCAAAACAAGCCTAGCGCCGGGCTCTCGAGTTGTGACAGATTATCTTCAAAAAACAGGATTACAAGATTATCTCAATGCTCTTGGATTTCAGCTCGTTGGCTATGGCTGTACGACTTGTATTGGAAATAGCGGACCATTAGATGAAAGGATAGAAGAAGTTATTAAAGAACATGATCTTATCACAGCTAGCGTTCTAAGCGGAAATCGTAATTTTGAAGCGAGGATTCATGGCTCAGTAAAAGCTAATTTTTTGATGTCGCCTCCTCTTGTGGTTGCATTTGCGATTGCAGGACGTGTCGATATTAATTTAAATGAAGATCCCTTAGCTTATACTGCAGACGGAAATCCTGTATTTTTACGTGATATTTGGCCTTCTGAAAAAGAAATTGATCAAGCATTAAATGAAGGACTAGAGCCTTCTATGTTCAAAAAACGGTATGCGAATGTGTTAGATGAAAATCCTGTTTGGGCAACCATTGAGACAAGTGAAGGTGCACAATATCAATGGGATTCAGATAGCACTTATATTCAAAATCCTCCTTATTTTGAAGGTTTTAAACTTAGCAAATCTGAAAGAGCAAAGCTTCAGAATATGCGCCCTTTAGCAATATTTGGAGACTCTGTTACGACAGACCATATTTCTCCAGCAGGAGCTTTTAAACCGAATTCTCCAGCAGGGCAATATTTATTATCGCTGGGGGTAGCGGAAGAAGATTTCAATAGTTATGGAAGCCGAAGAGGAAATCATCATGTCATGATGCGTGGAACATTTGCTAATGTGCGCATTCGCAATAAAATGGCCGATGGTAAAGAGGGGGGATATACTAAGCTTATGCCGGAAGGACAGCTCATGACGATCTTTGATGCTTGTCAGCTTTATGAAATGCGTAAAGTTCCACTCATTGTGTTTGCTGGACGTGATTACGGCATGGGAAGCTCTCGCGACTGGGCGGCAAAAGGCCCTGCTCTTTTAGGGGTTAAAGTTGTTGTGGCTCAAAGTTTTGAACGTATTCATCGAAGCAATTTGATTGGAATGGGAATTTTACCTTTACAATTTCAAAGTGAAGAGAATGCAGATAGCCTAGGAATTAAAGGGGATGAAGTTTTTTCTTTAGAAGAAATCAATGACAAACTGACCCCACAACAACAAGTGGTATTGGTCATTAAAAATTCTGATGGCTCAGAGCGACGTGTCAACTTAATCTCTCGCTTGGATACTGTTTTAGAAGTGGAATATTATCAGCAAGACGGAATTTTGCCATTTGTTTTACGCCAACTTTTAGCATCTGAAAAATAAATACACTAAGGAGAAATGATCATGTCACGCATTGTTCGCTTTCATAAGACTGGAGGGCCCGAAGTTTTACAAATTGATCATATTGACGTTCCACCACCCTCTGAAGGTGAAGTGAGAATTAAAGTTAAAGCTTTGGGTCTTAATCGAGCTGAATCAATGTTTCGTTTGGGCACATATCTGGAAGAACCTCATTTTCCTTCCCGCCTTGGATATGAAGCTGCAGGAATTATTGAAGCGATCGGGTCAGGAGTCACTGGATTAACACCTGGAGATGCAGTAAGTGTTGTTCCTGCTGCAAGTCAAGAGAAATATGGAGTTTATGGAGAAATAGCAACTGTTCCTGCAAAATATGTTGTTAAGCATCCCGCTTCGCTTTCTTTTAACGAAGCTGCAGCAATTTGGATGCAATATATGACCGCTTATGGAGCTTTGATAGATATTGCTGCGATTAAGCAAGGGGATTATGTCGTCATTCCTGCAGCATCAAGCAGCGTAGGATTGGCAGCAATTCAACTTTGCAATATGGTAGGAGCTATTCCAATCGCCATTACACGTACAACTGCCAAAGAAGAAGCTTTAAAAAAAGCTGGAGCTGCTCATATTGTGATTTCAGAACAAGGGGAAGTGACAGCAAAATTACAAGAAATTACGCAAGGGAAAGGAGCTCGCGTTGTTTTTGATCCTGTCGGAGGAATGACTGTACTCGAGTTGGCTGATGCAATGGCTCCTGGTGGCATTCTTTTTGAATATGGAGCATTAAGTCCTGAACCTACTCCTTTTCCCCTCATGGCCGCTTTGATGAAATCTTTAACGATGCGAGGTTATGTCCTTTTTGAAATTGTTAGTGATGAAGAAAGATTCAAAAAAGCCAAACAATTTATTCTAGATGCATTAAATGCAGGAAAAATTAAACCTATTATCGATAAAACTTTTCCCTTAGATCAAATTGTAGAAGCTCATCGTTATTTAGAATCCAATCAACAGTTTGGAAAAATTATTGTTACTGTTGAATGAGAATTTATAGAAAAAATGTAAGTTTCTGAGGTTTTTTCTCAATTGCTTGCAAATTTTCTCCTCTGTGATTTTCTGTCCTCTCTGTGGTTTATTATTTTAGTTATTATCATCAAGTTGCTTCAAAATATAGCGAGAATAACAACCCACAGATAATCAAAGAGGAGAAAATTTATAAGATTTTTATAAAAGATGACAAATGATTTTATGGGGTTAATGACTCTTATTCTTTTTCAAGTGTTTCTGTAAGACTAGCTGATAACTTTCCAATAACAAATCTTTAATCTGCATAAAAGTATTCTCGGAAGGATTAAGAATAGCTACCCAGTACATCCAACCATAGATTGGATGTGGATACAGAATGTCAAGTTGAGTAAAATCATATGGTCCGGAGATGATGCCTCCTTTAGAAGGACGCTTAGGAATATTTCCAAATAATTCTAAAAAAATGGATTTTGGAATTCCGAAATTAAAGCGAAAAACATCAGTGCGATGTAATGCAGACGCTTTGTCATTTTCTCCGTCATGGTCTTTGATTGTGCAAAAGTAAGTTCCTCTTGGACTTAAATGATGAGGATTATAAAAGAAACTTGTTTCACCCCATGAAGGAATGACAACAAGATTTTGGAATGTTTCAACAAGATACTGCGAAATAAAAGATGAAGTGATGAGGGGCATAGCGGATAGTTGATCTCTATTTTTTTGTTTTTCAATTTATATTGAAAATGACAAAAAATTCACACCGCATTTTTATAGAGTTTACTGAAATTCAGAGATCGATTGGATGAAGAAGTCGTGCAGAATCGGTTGATTTGCACGACTTTGTATAATTACCTGACGAGAGCTTTAAAAGCCTTAATGCGTTCCATGATGATGATTTCTAAATTCTTGTGTGATCCAAGCATTTGTTTAGCATTCAAAGCTGTTTTATAGTCTTTTGCTAGTTTTTCACCTAATTGGCAAAAATCAGAAAAACTTTGTTCTGGAATGTCTGCGATTTCTTTTGCAGCTTTTTCTAGTTGAGCTGAAGTAAAGGAAATTCCCTGTTTTTTCCAATAAGCAAGCACTTTTTCTTTCCATTTAGCATCCATGTCAAATGTATTTCCCCAATGAGGGTTATAAAAGCTGAAAGCTGATGTAGGAGTACCGATCAAACAAACTTGCTTTTTGCCATTAGAAGTTTGAATTGTTCCAATCTTACTGCGTAAATAAGGATTGAAAAGATCATGAATTTCAAGATTAGCAAATAGAAAGGATGCAACAGCAATTTTTGCTAAATCATCGAGATTGTTTCCATCATTTAAATCTGCTTGAGAAAGAGGAAGATAAGTAGGTTCATATTTTGTTCCAACGCAATGATTACCTTTAGGATCATTGATAAATACAGGGGTAGAAGCTTTATCTTTTAAAACAAGCTTCATTAATAATGCTTGATAAAAAACTCCTTCTCCACCCTTTAATACATAAATTTGACCATCTTCAGAATTGTAATACATGTTTACAGATGTATTAGAACGCGCTTGCGAAGCTGGTAGGAATTGTCTAGTATATTGGAATTGAGCTCTCTTTCTCTCTACTTTAACTTTTTCTAAAAGGAGATAAAGACTTCCTTTTAGTAAAATCTCCAAGGCTGGCTTAATCGTCATATTCTTAAGATGCCTTTGATGATATGTTTGGGCTTTACTCACTAAAATTTCGAAATTTATTTGATGAGCATATTGAGGCTGTTCAAATGCATTTTTCTCTTTGAGAATATAATTCGCTACTTTGGAGAAAGAAGCTGAACTAAAACCTAGCCACATCCACAAACGACCCAGCCAACTTTTTTTTGTACATTTTAAATATTGCTGGCCTCCTTGTTCAACTACCTCTAAATACAAGTGTTGAGAGGGATTCATTGTTTGAATAGCTGCTAAATCTTGCGTTTTCATTAAATTATTTAATCCTTGTGATATTATTAATAAATAATGTTGATAAATAACTTAAAATAATAACAATTGTTTTAGTTTAAATCAATTATTTTTTTAGAATGATTTTTAATAAAAAATTTTTCTTCATCAAATTCTTTGTCCTGTTCACCAAGAAAAAAAATTAATGGATTTTCTTGCCCTGGATTGCCGCAGGATTGTCCTCGAGTGCTTTATATTTTCGAAATTTATTTATACAAGAAAGCTTTCATCAAATCTATTTTTTGCGGAATGGCAGCTTATCTTATGATATATATATGCTATTAACTTGAATTTTGAATTTTTTTTTGCCTGTTCGGCTAGCTTACAAGCTCTCGTGGCAAAACTCGGGTCTTTCATGCCCGCTGCCAATCATCATGGGCATCACGTTAAAGCAAGCAGGTGTAGCTCAGCGGCGTGAGCCGCGTCGGACCAATAGCCGTGGGTGTTAACCCACGGAAGTCATGCCACATCATTAGCCACATAGTGCCGTAGGAAAGCTACGCCACTATGTGGCTTAACTGTTTTTTTGGGTCTACCGTGGGTTAACACCCACGGCTATTGGTCCGACGCGGCTCACGCCGCTGAGCTACACCTGCTTGCTTTAACGTGATGCCCATGATGATTGGCAGCGGGCATGAAAGACCCGAGTTTTGCCACGAGAGCTTGTAAGCTAACCGAACAGGCAAAAAAAACTCAAACTGGGAGTATTAAGGAAAGAATTGAAAAAAGAAGATGAATCTAGAAAAAACAACGATACAGAATTGAAGTAATTTTTTATCTATTTTAGATGTTCGCAATGAAATATCATCTATTAGCCTGAAAGGCTCTTCATTGCACTAGCCCAGGGCAACGCCCTGGGTCTTTGTATTCATTCATCTGTAGTCTGAAGGACTACAAAGAAGGCTGGAATAATTTGATTTGTTTGCCTGTCCATTTAATAGCCTTATTATGCTGGTGCAATACCTCTGCCTGCTGGAATTGCTTGTTCTTTTTCCCTTTGTTCTTTTTCGGCTATTCTTATGGCTGCTCGCATGTTTAAGAATGGCTTTATCTGATCTTTAGTTAAACCTAATTTTTTTGCCATTAACAAATCTTGTGCAACATTTTGCTCTGCTTGTATTGAATTTTTTGCATGAGTCGTCTCTTGATAGCAAGTAATAGCAGCTTGTTCTTTCTTGAGATTCTCGTTTCCATATGGGTAAGCTTTCCCGTCACTCGCTTTAATTGCTTTTATAAAGAAGCTTAAATTTTGTTTTAAGCGATCAGAACCACAGCGATAAACTTCTCCTGTTGGATCGTGTCTCACAGCCCTTTTGAAAACTTTTTCTCTGTCTTTTTGTGAATCTGGCGCATCGATTAAAGCACTTGGACGAATTTTGACAATTTTTAGTACAATTCGATTATAATCTTCTATATTGTCTGGAATATATTTTAAAGCAGAAGAATCAGAACTAATTAAACTTTCAATCATGCCAAATGTTAACTTGTCTGCTACTTTTTCTTCTTTAAAAAAGCTTGTTTTTTGGGACTCATTTCCATAGCGCATGATATATTTGAGAGCGATATCACAGTTTGGATGATTAACAACTAGGTCAATATGCTCGCAAAAGTTTTGTACAATTTTTTCACTGCCATTGTTATAAATCAAAGGTGTGCATAAATGATCAAGATATGTTTTTGTTTGCTCTTTTTTTTCTTGGATACATTGTTTTGTATATTCTTCGCATTTTGCTTTATATTGTTCGAGTGCTGATAAAGAACCGATTCCACCGAATCCTAAAGAACTTGCCATATTTGTCTCCTACTATAAATTAAATTTCTTCTTATCTATACAAAAATTAGAAAGGACATTGATTATAAAACAAGCGAAGTAAAAATGAAATAATCATTTAAATCTCATTAAGCGTTGGATTGAATCAAAGATTTTTTATAGTTAATGATTGTTAAAATGATTAAATTTCTATTTAAATAAAACTTCCTAGATTTGAGTAAGTTCTTCTCAAATCTAGGAATAAGTTTTTTATAAAAAATTGTTAAAATTTTTAATTCTTACCACGTAAGCGACCTAGTAAAGACTTAGGTTTTAAAGCTTCCGTATCTGCTTTATTGATTTCTATAGCTTTATCATACAGCTCATCCTCTCTCTTTTCATCTGTTCTTACAGAGGATAAAATTAAAGCTAAATTGGTGTTCAATCCACTAAAAAAAGAAGGAAATGATGTTGGTTTTATAAATGCATCAAACATCTTTTGACAGATGTCTATATCTTCAAAAAGGACTTGAATTCGTTCTGCTTTTTCTTTTTTTGCCATTTTAACACCTAAATCGTTCTCCATTTTTGCATTTAATGTGGTTAATAAAGGAGCGATAAAAGGAATAGAGATGCACTTTTCCATTTTTTCTAAAAGTTTCATGTCTTCTTCATTCATTTCTTTTCTCATTACAGTAAGTGCACCAGCGTGATCTTGAATAATTTTTTCAATTTCACTTGTTCGTTCCTTGATCAAATCCATATATTTTTGAATAGATACTTTGTCTTTTGCAATTTGCTTTTTCATGTTCTGATATTGCTTGTCAGGAAAAAAGAGTTGTTCATAAAATTCTCTTGTTTTTTCTCTTGATTCTTTCTCTGCTAAATAAGAGTTCATGGTTGCAGTCAGCTTTCTTGAGCACCCAAGCTCTAGGCCAAGGTAAATGGCACTACAAGCTCCATAATCTTTTAAAAACAATAGGTGATCTCGTATTTTACAGAAGAAATCAATTCGCTCTAATCTTTGCTTGGTGTTTTCTGCAGCTAAAAGCGTTTCCCGTACCCAGTAAGTCAAGCGAGAAGAAAAGCTTGCAATTTCTGATTTTACTTTCTTCTCTAAGGTTTTTTTAGCAACATCACTAAGCTCTAAAGGCGTTAATTGTTTCATTAGCTGTAGGTTGATAGAGAAAATCTCTTGAGCGAGCGACAATTCATACTGATATAAAAAGTGTTTTTCTACTAGTTTTTCTATTTCAAGAGGATCTGCAGCATCTAGTTTTTTCATATAGGTTTCTCCTTTATACTTTCCCAAAGCTTGCCGCGGATTTGAAAAGTATAAATTTAAATCTAATATTTCTTTACTGCGGTGATTAAAAAATAAATCTTTTAAAAAGGAGCCGTTTGAGACATAGGCGGGAATTTTTTCTGCTTGTTCAACGGGAGGAATTGCTTGTTCGACAGGAGGTTGTAGCAAAGGAGTTTTTGTGTTTTTTTCTGCGTTCTCCTTTTCTGTTTTTTGTGTCTTCTCTTGTTTAGATTTCTTTTTGTCTTTTGTAGCTTTGCTAACTAATTCTTGTTTGCGATTTTCTATACGGTTGAAAACTAAAAATAATTTTATCACTGACTGGCCAAAGAGTGTTTGCTTTTCAAAAAAATCCTTTTTATTAGAAGATTTTACATATTCACTCCAAAGAGGGCGAGCAGCATCGACTTCTTGATTATCTTTAAATAAGCATCTGAGCGCACAATGTTTTATTCTATCTTCATGCGCAACTAATAGATCTTTATTGAATAAATAAAGTTCATCTAAAATAGATGAAAAACACTTCAATTTTATATCGTTGTTTTTTCTAGATAGGGGGTCTTTTTTTTGTTCGGAATTGGTAGGTAAAATATTGGCATAAAAAAACTCTAACCATTCAAGAGGAGTGAAAATTCGTTTGCCAAGTTCCTCAATCGCTTTAAATAATTGATCTTGTACACTCAGATAAGTTTTATTAGAACGATGGCCTGTTTGATGCAATTCTTCTAGATCTTCAATTAATTTAAGAAATTCAACAATAAATTGGCCGTTCACCTTTGTTGCTTGAGAAAAGAGAATTCGCTTTGTATAGCTTTCCATTTGCTTAGCACTCTCTAAAACCCAAGGAGAGTGGGTTTGCAACTCTTTACAAAAGGAAAATAACTCCTTAGAATTAGAACGAAAATAAAAATCCATCACTAACTTAGAAGCTTCCCAATAAGATGCGCTATATAAGTCATATTCATTCTCGGCAAGCGCTTTAAAATGCGCATGAATGGCTAAAAGAGAAGTTGCGATCTTAGGTTTTTTGAATTCGTCTTCGTGTAGATAAAGATTCAAAATGAAATTTTTAATTAATTCAAAATATTGCAGGGCGTCTAAAGCCGTTTTTTGCTCTAACAAAGACTTTGCAAAAGCCTCCATTAATTTTTCAATATCTGTGAAAAAGAAGTAACAACTGTGCAAGGTTTCTCTTAAATGTTGAGCTCGAGGTCCTTTATAACGTTTTAAATTTGTAACCACTTCTAACCATTCATCATCAAATAATCCCTCTGGATTATTCTCATCAAATAAGACTTCTTTTACGGATGGCGAATGAGTTAAGGGAATATAGGGACTTTTAGGTTCGACAGTTGGTGTTTTGATTTTAATCACACTTGTAGGACTTGAAGAATTGGCTTTTGAAGCAGCTCTAAGTAAAGGACTTGAAGGTGATCCTGAAAGGCTTTTAAGTACAGGGCTTGAGGGAGAATTGGAAGAGCTTTTTTGATCACTGTCATTTTGCAAACTCACGATAGAGTGATCAGATAATGGTGAATGACTGTTAGAATCACCTATCATTACAATTTCTTGCGAATTTTCCTGTGAAGAGGGTTTTTGAGGCTGAGAAGATTCTTTAGAAGGAATAAAATTTCCTTTTTCGTCGACGTAGGCTCCTTTGGGAAAAAAAATAGAGTAAGAGCGTTGAAGTCTACGTGGATCATTATTCTTTGGTTTCTCTTGACTTTCGGTTACTTGACTTTCTGATATGGTCTGTTGGGCAACCAAACTCGTTGAATTTGATGTATTAGAGTGTGTTGAAAGATCTGAGTCAAAATGTGTATTAGAATTAAAAGATTCTGACGGAGGATTTAAAGGGGTACTCGAATTGACAGATGACATATTGATGATTCCTTATGTGCTTGATATTATTTAGTTTTCTTAGTGTAGTCACGAACAAGGTTAGTCTAACAGCGATTAAGATGAATTTCTTTTAAGAGTGAATAATTAAGGTTGAATAGTTTGTGAATACATTTAAGAATTAAATTTATTATTTATCTCGATGCTGTAGTTAATTAAAATTTTTAAGCAAAGATAAAATTTTCGCCGCTAGTTTATCGATCGGCTATTATGAACTCAACAACTTTCTATTTAATCCAAAATTGGGAGTATTAAGTAAAAACAAAACTTATGCTAATGCTGTTACAAATTCGAAAAATTTTATTTCAAGAAGAAAGCTCTAAAGCAGAAGTTTTTTTAAAGGACAGCTGACAATTGGCTAAATGTTGCCATTATGATCCTTGCAAAAATGAGTAAGATTTTGTTCATTTTTAAATGATAAAAACCTGTCAGAATTGGTTTTAAGCTAGAAATGTTCATAATCGAATAAGATGAGGTTTTAGACTTTGATGGAGTCAAAGAAATTTAGAAGATAATAGATTTCAATTGTCGAGTCATTTCTTCGCGATTAGGCACCGTTATTTTGTACATCACAACATCATTGCGTTTCTTAAGAGCTTGAGTAAAAGAGCTATCATTCCATCGAATGGTGGCAAGGACTCTTTTAGAACTTGAAAGGGCTGCAAGCAAAGCTTCTTTGAATTTTTCACTTCCTTCTTCCATTTTTCCAATTTCGTCAATGAGAATCCACGTTTGATGAGGATCTTGAATAGATTGCCAAATTGCAGGGACTCCTACTTTATCCATAACGTCAAGAAAAACTCCATAGCGTCCTACATGATAAGAGCTAGGAGCGTCGACTTCTGCAAGAATGTGAGATTCACCAGCAAGCGTGATTAAGCGGAATCCGCGTCGGCCTCGAATTCCTTCTCCCGAAATTTCTTCTGTATAAAATCCTCCAGCTTTTTCGCCTAAAAGTTGAGCGAAAGATTTGATTAAAGTGGATTTCCCGACACGGGGGCGGCCTGTAATGAAAATGTTTTTAGTCATCATGGAAAGATCAAGAAAAGTGTTCATGAACGTCTTTTTGCCATTGGGTGAGTTGAAAAAGCATTCTAATCGTATGACTTCCTTCCCAATAGACATGCTGGCAAATGGGACAATACCAAAACCTTGTTTTCTCTTCTCGGATTCGAGGCGGAATTTGGCGAGTGATGTCAAGGCTTGGTTTCTCTAGTAAAGTATTGCAATTTAGACATCGTGAAAAGGGAGCATACAGCCAATTAAGAGGAATTCGTTGATTAAGTTCTTGGATGCATTTTTCAAATTCATTGTTTTTGAGGTAGATAAGAATAGGATCTGCTTGTTTCATTTTTAAAAAATGGCGGTCGCGAGTGATTAATAGACGAGCATCGGATAACGCTAATGTCAGAACTTCATGATCAGAAATTGATGTCGTAATGATCAAGGTATCATATCCTGCAGCGCGGAGCCATTTTCCCAAACGGCTAAGCATGTGATCGCAAAGAAATTTCATTTGATGGCTTTCCATCCATTCATGCATTAAAGCAGTTCACAATCCTAACACTTGATCTTTTTATCCGATTCTCATTAGAGAGATTCTCTTTTTTTTCCGCAATACGCGCGAGATGAATTCACTTGACAAGATCCCATGATCTAATCATAAAAAGAAAAATTAATTTTACATTTACCAACTTAGGAGGAAGAATGGAAGGCTTTAAGACAGTGTTTATTAACAAAGAACAACTTCCGTTAGTTATCCAGCCTTCTCGGACTATTTCATCAAGAGCTGAATTTTTTGATTTAGTCACTTCTCATCGCGCTGAGTTAAAAGAGAAGCTCTTAAAATATGGAGGTATCCTTTTTCGCGGATTTCCCTTGCAAAATGCAGATGATTTTGCGGCTTTTATCCGTCAATTAGGACTGGGAAGTGCTGTAGATTATATCGGAGGAGACAGTCCAAGAAATAAAATAAAAGATGGTGTTTATACTTCTACTGAAGCACCTCCTTATATTAAAATTCCTCTTCATAACGAATTATCCTTTGTTAAACATTATCCTCGGCATATTTATTTTTTCTGCGAAACTCCATCTCCAGTTGGAGGGGAAACCATTATCGCTGATGCAAGAAAAGTGTATGAACACGTCGATCCAGTGGTCAGGCAACGCTTTATGGAAAAAGGCATTCGCTATGTCTCATGCTATTATCATAAAAGCAAAGTGATGGATTTACTGAATAAAATTGCTCCTTCTCACAAAACGTGGATTCAAGTTTTCGAAACAGATTCTAAAGCAGAAGTAGAAAAAAAATGTCGAGATCATGAATTTGAGTATCAATGGACTAAAAATGGCTGGTTACGAATTAGTCAGGTGCGTCCTGCCATTATGGCTCACCCTGATACTGGAGAAAATATCTGGTTTAACCAAGCGCATTTATATGATTTTAGCCCGAAATTGTTGGGAACTTGGCGCTATATCGGTGCTAAATTGTTTTATTGTCGCAAACACACTCGTCTGCATGAAGTCTATTATGCCGATCAGAAACCGATTCCAAGATCAGACCTTTATCATGTCATGGATGTGCTGGATTCCCAAACAATTGCATTCCCTTGGCAAAAAGGCGATGCTCTTGTCTTAGATAATATTTTGGCGATGCATGGACGTGCCACTTTTGAAGGCAAACGTCGTATTTACGCCGCCATGACGAGTTAATAGCGAATTCAGACATTTATTATTTCAGGATTGACGATGAAAAAATATTCACTCATTTTAAGTTTAGCTTGCTGTTTTTCAATTCCTTGCTTGGGTCATGAATTAGGATTAACACAATCTGCCATCTCTCCCTTTTTAGAGCGACATAGTGGGCGTAGTTATGATAGTTCGCATGCAGTGTCGCGTGAACAAATTCAATTCTTAATTGAAGCAGCCCGTTCGGCTCCTTCTTCTAATAATGAGCAGCCTTGGAGTTTTATTATTTGCGATCGTACAACGAATCCTCAAGCTTATGAGAAAGTGTTCGATTGTTTGATCGAATTCAATCAAAATTGGGCTAAAAATGCCCCTCTTTTAATTGTTATTTCAGCAAATACCCAATCTGAGAAAACACAAACAACTAATCGGTGGGGAACTTTCGATACAGGTGCAGCTGCGACTTGTATGGCTTTGGCTGCTTCAAGTATTGGACTGATGGCGCATCAAATGGGGGGTTTTGACGAATTCAAGATTCAGTCAGCATTGAATATTCCTTCCAAATATATTCCGATGTCTATCATGGCTATAGGATATGAAACACTTGAAGAAGCACAAAACATTCCTGCTAAAACAAGGCGTCCTCTGAATGAAAATTTCTTCTTGGGAGCATGGGGCGTAGGATTTGAAAGTCAAAATAGCAAATAATTCTCATTTTTTTTGAAGCAAGCGACAGCATAAAAGTCGCTTGTTTCGACAATTAACCAAAATCTCTCATCAACTTAGATGAAGAATCAATGAGATAAAATCGCCCATTTTACGCATCTTAGAGCCTATTAACCTGAGTTTGGAGTTTATCTAATTGGCAGGCAATTAGATAAATCAAAATTGATGACAAAAGACCTCTTAATGATTTAAAACATTTGTTTCTCACAACGAATGTTAATCACAAGAGGTCAAAATGGATTTAACAACATTGTATTGCAGCGTGGATGATTTTTGGAAGTCCTTTAAACAAGAATGGAATAAAAATCTCATTGATAACGGCAAAGCAAAGCGAGGACCCGAGCCCAGGTTATCGATTCCTGAGATGATGACAATTGTAATTTTATTTCATCAATCGAATTACCGAACATTTAAGTATTTTTATGAATACGTTTGTACATATTTAAGAAGGGATTTCCCAAATCTCATTAGCTATAGCCATTTTGTTTATTCAATGAAAAACCTATTTATCCCATTATTTGCTTACCTCCTTCAGAGAAGAGGGGAAATAACAGGAATTGCTTTTATCGATTCGACATCAATAGATGTTTGTCATAATAAGCGTATTAAAAGGAATAAAGTTTTCAAGGGATTAGCCAAGCGCGGAAAGACAACTTCTGGATGGTTTTATGGATTTAAATTGCATCTTATTATCAATGAAAAAGGTGAAATTTTAGCTTTTCAGCTAACTCCTGGCAATGTGGCTGATGTATCTGTTGTAGAGAATTTATCCAAAGGTATTTTCGGTAAGCTATTTGGCGATAAAGGATATATCTCAGCCGAACTTGCGAAGCGGCTCTTAAAACAAGGACTTGAGCTGTTTACAACGTTAAGGTCAAATATGAAGCAAAAACTCATGCAATTAGCTGATAAAGTACTCCTTCGCAAGCGAGCAATCATTGAAACAGTCAATGACCAACTAAAAAATATTTCTCAGATAGAGCATACACGTCACAGAAGTGCTGCCAACTTTTTGATTAACCTTTTAGCGGGAATAACGGCCTATACTCATCAATTAAAAAAACCGTCTATTAATTTAACCCAAGAAGATCGTCTATTGTTAATGGCTGCGTAAAAACTCCAAACTCAGGTTATTAAATTACTTCTAATGGTTTCGATTTGGGCTCTCCTAGGGAGAAATCATCTCAAATCCAAGCCATTAGAAGTAATTTAACAGGTTCTTAGAGATTTTGAGGATGAACGATTTTCTTAAGAGTTAGAATCGGACTATATAATCCCATGAATTCGCGTTGCCACCACCATCCTTTCTCTTTTTTCTGCTGATAGGTACTGAATTGATAATCATACATGACGGCTCGGATATAAGTAGGGGGATGATCGGGAAATGGATTAAAACGAATCAATTTAAGAACTTCTTGATTTCCTTTTAGCAGATGATAAAGAAAACTTTGAAACCAAGCTTCTCCTTCAAAGTTATCAAAAGGAAGAAACCACATTTGCCAATCCAATCGAGGTTGGTAAGGGGAAATTCGACGAGGTCGACGAGTCACTTCGGATGGTTTATACCAGCAAAGATATTCTTTCCAAATTTTACCATCTTCACTTCCTTCTACAACAATTTCATACCGTTTTGTTGTCATAATAGCAAAGAGACCATAACGATTGACAAGGTGAAAAGAACCAATCCAATACAACCATTGATTTAAAAAACGACGATAGGGCTGAAAATGCTGCCAAAAACGAAGCATTTGTAAAATAAGAAAAATTGTTCCTATCACAGAGATTAAGGCAACTAAAAGCCAATGAGAGGGAGGAGCTGGTTCAGGCTGAATGAAAAAAGATAAGTAAGCATTACTGAATGCTATAATGGAAAAAGCTGCAGTTAAGTGATTAAGATAAGAAAAATTGCCAGTCAACCAGATAAAAAATTGCAAGCCAATAAAAGCAATTCCAACACCTGCACGAATGTCATCTGTTAGGAAAAGCCCTATAGGGATCATGAGTTCAGTGATAAACATGAGAAATGTAGAAGCTTTATGAAATCCTTCAGGCCATTTATAAACATACCAAGCCCAAGTATTAGGTAATGGTTGGCTTTGATAGTGAAATCCTAAAGCTGACAAGTTACGCCATGTTTTATCGCCGCTTTGTAGCTTAACGGCTCCTGCTTGAATGTGAAAGCGAAACAAAAGAAAATTTAAACAAATCCACATCATTAAGTTGGGAACAGGCGTTAAACTTAACCAAAATGTATAAAAAGTAATTTCAAGAAGAAAGCTTTCCCACCCAAAACTTAAAAAGTCTTGTCCTACTGAAACAATAGAAAGATAAAGTAAAAATAGAAGTCCTAAACAAATAGAGGGATAAAATCCTAACATGAGCATAGCCGACAAGAAAGTTCCTAGAAAAGTCACTCCCATTAGAGCTTGATCGGTGGCTTTCCACCAAAAGATAGTAGGAATATAGAACAGGCGTTTAACAAAGGAATGCCTATAGAAATAACTTAAGTATTCCGTAATTGGCAGAATCCCGTTTTTGCCTAGGAGGCCCTTAATTTGAAAAAGAAAGGCGCCAAAAGCAAAAAAGTAAATGAAGCCTAATAAACGAGGTAGCAAAGCGGCTGCTATTGTATATAGTTCTGGATTTCGCATGAATGTCCGGACTTATTTTTGTAAAGCAGAGCTTAACCAGAGATTATTAAAGCTCATCTGTTTTATTGTCTTTCTATCTGCTCTGCTATATTTCCTTCAATATAGGAAAATGGAAAGTTCCTTTTACAAGATCGAAATCCCTTCTAGGTCAAATTGATTGAAACCTTTAAAATAGAAGTAGGAAGTCATGAAGTTTTCACTTAAATCAGGGAATGATTATGAAAGTCTTCTCCTTTATCGGCAATTTATTAGACCGTCTTTGTGTAGTAATAGGAGCTTTTATTGGGAGTCAAATCCCTCAATTCATGCAGCAATACACCCAACGTTTAGCAGGGCATGTGGAGGCGCTTCAAAAAATGATCCATCAATTGCGTGAGATTTCATCTCTTTCTCATAAAACTCTGGAGCAATATATCCAGAAGTTCCAAGATAGTCCAGATCCTGAATTTGTTCTTCAAGGCGACTTTATGCAAGGAATTTTAAATCGTTGGGCTGAACTTCAACAAGCTTTAGATCATTTGACTCAAAGTTCTATGTGGGTACGACCTTATTACTTTTTAAAAGATCTTCAACCAGACATTGCTCATTCCACCTTTGCTTCTTTTCAGCCAGGAGTTAATTTGACAATTGAAGGTTTATCCTATGCAGGCGTCGGAATGATTTTAGGATGGATATTCTATCAAATCATGTCCAAAAGTCTATCATTTGTCTATACACGCATCAGATCTTTTTTCAAGAAAAATGCTTAATGGTTTTTTCATCCTTATTAAGGCGGCTTGGAAAAAGATTTATTCAAGAGGTGTCACCGGTTTTTGCCCTTTATCTCCAAATAAGGCCATCAAACCGATTGCGAAGGTTTTACGCCAGGAGTCATAGTCATGGCCGCCTTTAAATTCATAATATGAAACTTTATACCCTTTTTGATTGAGAAGTTGATGGAACTGGCGATTGATATCCACCATGCTCATTTGATGGTTGCTAGAAGAGGTTTCTTGATCTCCAACGTCTAAATAAAAACAGATAGACCCAGCTGTTGCCAGTTCATATTGTTTAACGAGCCAAGGATCAGAGGCATCTTTAGAAGGATTCCACCAAAAAGCGCCAGACTGTGATAAAACATTGCCAAAACGTTCCGGATAGCGCAAGGCAGCAAAGGCAGCAGCTAATCCACCATAACTAGAGCCCGCAACAATTGTAAGAGAGGGGTCTTTAGTCACAAAATAACGTCGAGAAATCCAAGGCACTAATTCCTGTCTTAGACTCTCCACAAAACGAGCATAGCAGGGAAGTTCAAGATTGCGTGTAGGCTGGTCGATGCTGCTTACAAATACTGCGACTAAAGGAGGTATTTTGCCTTTTGCAATCAAATTATCCAAAATTGTCGGTCCAGGAATTAGCTGGCTTGTATACGCTTGTCCGTCAAATACAATCAATAAAGGATAAGGGCCCTCTCTCCATTCATAAGAAGCAGGAGTATAAATCCAAATATCACGCTTATTTTTTAAAATACGGCTTGAAAATAGGTAAGAAGCTACTTTTCCTTTTAAATGTTGTGGCTGAGGGACATCCCATTGATTCGAGTGAGTCAGAGAAGGGGAAATGGGAGCTGAAAAGATCGGATTTAGAAAAAACAAAGCTGCAAAACAAGAAGTCCAAAGAAACCACTTAGGATAAAAATAAAAAATCATAAGACCGAAGGGGGTAAAATTTTTGAAATTCACTATAGACAACTCTCTTTCTCAGAGTCAATGGTGCTAAAAGAAAGGAGAAAAAACAGGGAGTCGTATTGAATTTGAGGTCTTGTGTTGCTAGTTTGCGTTAGTAATGTTTTGTTTTTAAAAAACAAATAAATTGATGTTGATTTGTATCAAATTTTAATTTTTATTAGTTTTTAAAAACACGATAAAAATTAAGTGTTAAATCTTTTGAAGTGGTTTTATTGACTTTTTTATTGAAAATTTTGGCCTGCTTGGTGTCTTATATTTCAATTTTTTTATGATAACTTAAAATTTTTTTTGATAAAAATTCGGAAAAAATTCAGATTGAAGTTATCAGGTTTCTTTGTGCATCGGCGACTAGGCACGCGGTTGCATAAGGTTAGATCCTTATCGGTAGAAGTCGTCATGTAGCTTTACTGGCGATCTCGACTTAACTAGCTTCAACTTATCAAAGGAGGTTGAATATGAAAAAAGTATGCCTGTATCTATCAATGTTTTTGTGTGTGTTCATGGCTTCTTTTAGCTACGCACAAGATTACGATGGCAATCCATACAATGATGGATATGCTGGTGGTGCTGTAGGTAACTATGATGGTAATGGATACGATGGCGGTTATGCTGGCGATGGATATAATGGTGATGGAAACTGTGGTTGCCCACCTGAGCGTCAAGTAGGTGACTGCTACTGTTTATATTGTCGTTATGAGCCATGCTACTATAACAAGTGGCACTGCTGCTATGTACCTAAGTACACATGCAAAAAATGCTGCCGTTATGTACCACAGTACTATACAAAGCAATGCTGCCGTTATGTACCACAGTACTATTGCCAAACATGCTGCCGCTACTGTCCACAATACTATAATACTTACCAATGTCACTATTGTCCAAAGTATACTTGTGAACGCTGCTGCCGTTATGTTCCAAAATACTACTATAAGCGCACATGCTGCGCATCATGCCAACAACCTGCTTGCCCAACACCATGTGGCCCACAAGGTTGCGGAGGCTAATTTAGTTAACGCTAATTGCGTCTCCTATTGTCAAACAGGTAGAGGATTTTCTACCTGTTTGACTTTTCTGTTCTCTAGCTCTTGACAATCCTATTTTACTCTCTTCAAAAATATAGATCATTAAAGCCTTGATTATTTAGAATCTTCCTTCATCTAACTCAATTTAAATAAAGCTATCTATGGAACTAGAATTTCTTGGCGTTGGTGAGGCTTTTGAACCTCAATTAGGAAACGCCTCTTTTTTACTTAAGTCTCAGACTTGGTTAATGGTGGATTGTGGATACGGTGTGCCAGGTTTATTTTTTGAACGAGGATATAATTCAAATGCTGTAGATGCTATTTATTTGACTCACTTTCATGCTGATCACACTTTTGGTTTGCCTCCTTTATTAAGCTATTGGAAAGAAGAAGGACGAACTAAACCTTTGACATTGATAGGACAGCCTGGTCTTAAGTCATTTGTCAATCAGTTGCTTGAAATAGGCTATCGGGGAATGCAGGCAAAACTTTCTTATCCATTACAAATCGAGGAAACAGATACCCCCATCATTTTTCATGAATTAAAGCTGCAATTTGCTGAAACTCAGCATAGCATTAGAAATATGGCGGTTAAAATTGAAGCGGAAAATGTTCGAGTAGGGATAAGTGGTGATGGAGCATTGACTGAAGCTTCTAAACAATTGTTTGAAGATTGTCATATTCTTATCCATGATGCCTTTCAATTAAGAGAACCCTTTAAAGGGCATGAAACAGCAGAAACTGTCATCTCTTTTGCTCAATCGCTCCCTCATCTAAAAGTCTTAGCGTTTGTTCACATTAATCGAAAAGAGCGGCAGCAAAAAAAACAGGAATTTCTTGCTTTGAAAAATCATTGTCCTTTTAAATTTCTGATCCCACAGCCGGGAACTGTTCTTTCATTAGAATGCTAAAAGCATCCAATCAGATAATGAAGAATCATTCTAATGGAATGAGGGTTCAAATTAATGAATCGATAGATGGGCAACTTCGTTTCCACATAATCTTAAATACATTTGTAAACCAATGAACTATTTGAAAGCGATAAAAAGCTGCTTAAACGTGGCATGACTGCGATTTAAAATGCGTATCTAGAAAAGTTTTGCAAATGCCTTTTTGAACTCCCTCTTAGGAAGAAGTTTAACAGGCTCTTAGAAGCCATTTTTGATTGATGTGATTGATCAATAGATTTGTCCTTTTCTGCCTCCTTTTAAATTTCTAGCAATTTTTCCAAAATCTGCTTAGCCAATGTTAATCACAAGAGGTCAAGATGGATTTAACGACATTATATTGCAGCGTAGATGATTTTTGGAAGTCCTTCAAACAAGAATGGGATAAACATCTGATTGATAATGGCAAAGCAAAGCGAGGACCTGAGCCCAAGTTATCGATTCCAGAGATGATGACAATTGTGATTTTATTTCATCAATCGAATTATCGAACATTTAAGTATTTTTATGAATACGTTTGTAAATATTTAAGAAGAGATTTCCCTAACTTAATTAGCTATAGCCACTTTGTTTATTCGATGAAGAACCTATTTATTCCCTTATTTGCTTACCTTCTTGCACGAAGAGGAGAAATCACAGGAATTGCTTTTATTGACTCAACATCAATAGATGTTTGTCATAACAAACGTATTAAAAGGAATACAGTTTTCAAGGGACTAGCAAAGCGCGGGAAAACAACTTCTGGATGGTTTTACAGGTTTAAATTACATCTCATTATCAATGAAAAAGGAGAGATTTTGGTTTTTCAACTGACTCTTGGTAATGTGGCTGATGTGTCTGTTGCTGAGAGTTCATCTAAAGGCATTTTCGGTAAGCTCTTCGGCGATAAAGGGTATATTTCGGCTGAGCTTGCAAAAAAGCTATTACAACAAGGCCTTGAGCTATTTACAACGTTGAGGTCAAATATGAAGCAGAAGCTCATAAAGTTAACTGATAAAGTGCTTCTTCGAAAGCGAGCAATCATTGAAACGGTCAATGACCAACTAAAAAATATTTCTCAGATAGAGCACACACGCCACAGAAGCGCTGCAAATTTTTTGATTAACCTTTTGGCTGGAATTAGTGCCTATACTCATCAATCTTAAAAAACCGTCTATTAATTTAGCCTAAGAAGATCGCCTGTTATTAATGACTGCTTAAAAACTCCAAACTCAGGTTATGAATATAGAACAAAAAGCAGTGAAGGTCTTATTATTTGGCCATGTCTAGATTAATGTTAGCGAGAATAAGGAATTTGTGAACATTCTCTTACAAGTCTTGAACATCTCTGCCTGAGTGTACAATTAAATCTTTCAATATAGCTTGTCTGACCAGACTGTTTGCTAACTGGTTGGTGCTGACTCCAAGGAATGGTCTCATAGTAGACATTAAACTTATCTGTGACATAGATGGCTTTTTTTTAAATGATTCGGGCAATTTTGCAAAAAGAACGTCGGCGGTCTTTTTATCCCGAGGCTCGATTTACATTGCAAGAACTTGTCGACTCTTTTTATGTAAAATAAGCCATAACCATTGATCATTTTTCTTATTGTCAACATAACTCCATAGCTCATCCACTTCAAGTTTCGCAATCTCTAACTTATCTTCATTATTTACAGTCACTTCTGCATTTGAATCTTCTGGTAAATTCCCTACTATAAAGTCAATAAAGTCCAGCAACCAGGACATACTTACATCAAAAATCCGACAAATTCCATTCAAAGAAACTCTTTCTAAAAGCGTTTTTCTTACAACCTCTTTTGTTTGTTCATTGATAATTTTATCGTCCCTGCTTTCACTAAATTGTTTGCCGTATTACCAACAGCGAAAATTTTGCTTTTCATGTCTTGTATGGCCATTCTTCTTTATTAAATCCGATCCACAGTGATTACACTTCATTGTTCTTCTCCATTTCAATAAGAACAGTGATTTTATCAAATGAGACAAGTTTATTGAAATAGCCTTACCTATTTAGCACTACTCCAAATTCCATTTGAATTATGCGGTTTTTTTTAACCTGATTTTTTTTAGAGAAATAGAATTTATATAGATTAAATCATCTTAACATAAAATTTATAAAAAATTTTTAATAAAAGAATTTGCAGTGTTGTATAATAGGTGTGTAATATTTAATATAATTGTTTTAAATTTGATGTAACGATTTTATTGATTAATTATTTATTAATTAATTAATAAATTTGTTAAGGAGATTGATAATGGAAAGTACGAATTTTATTCCACCAAGAGACACAAAAGATATAGCTGAGATGGCAGCTTTTTCCTCTGCTGCTGAGAAGAAATCTAATGAAACTTCTGTAAGCGAAACTGTGAAAGGAATTGCGCAAGGAGCTTTTAATCAAGAAGTAGAGGGAAAAAAACCTCGTTCTCCTATTCAGGCTAAACATCTTCAAGCTGCAACCGGAGAAAAAAAATTAAAACGATTATTCAGTGTATCGGGAAGCATAACGACTGTATCTCAAGTGGGTGCCTCTTCATCTAAATTACGCACTTCTATAGATTTACAATCTCATAAATTAGGAGCCTCGTCTAATCCTGTTTCCTTATTAAAAATGGATTATTTTTTACCAAGCAGCCTCATTGAGGCTGAGTTGATTTCTAGCCAAAATTCCAACCTAAGTTCTGAATTAAATAGTATTCCAAAGCAGTTTAATAAAGAAAATGTGATTAATAACCTTTATCTTTTACTAAATAATTCTGATAAAACGGAAGCCTCAAAAGTTATTACGGTTATTAAAAATTTTACAAAGCAAAGTGAGCCTTATATTGATGAAAAAGGATTGACAGAAGCTTATCAGATGATGGGAATGGATCCTCAATCTGGAGCTTTAACAAAAAATGTGGAAGCTTTTATCAAACAGAGTGATATCAAAAACGAAACAATTAAAGAAGCTGCTAAGCAAGCTATCAAAAAAGATGCTGCTCGCCCCCTTCGCCAACGAATGATTGATCAGCCGGAAGCAATAGTCCTTAAGGGTGGTCAAGAAAATATGCGTGAAATTTTAGCTTCTAGAAAAGCTGATATTGAAGGTTATAGCGATATTCTTCATCTAAAAGAAGCGATTGAAACAGAAAATTTTGAGCTTACATGGGGAAAACAGTCGGTCGATTTTCCTATCAAGTCTACTTTTTTGGAAGGATATGAACATATTGATTCTAAAATTTGGGATAAGTGGGGAGATGCTCGAAAGAATTATGACGTAGAGTTTTTCAAGCAAAATGGTCAAGTCTCAAATGAAACAAAAGAGAAGTTAGCCGATGCAGAAAATGCTCTTTTGAGTTATGGAATTGATCCACTTAGCCTATGTAAATTAGCTTTTTACGAAACAAAAATTAATGCAACAGATTTTCATACAAAACAATTTATGATAGGACCAGATCCTCATCATTCCCAAAAAAAATGTATTGTTAGCGTTGATGAAGGCCGATGGGGTCCTGCAGTTGATGTTTCGATGTTGTCTATTCCTACGTTGGTTTTTAGAAATTGCTTAATTACTCATCCTGATTGTCTTCGCCCAGTGCCTGAAGAGTTTCGTGATTTCTTAAAGCAGCGCTTAAAAGAAATGGATCAAACGATGCAAAAAATGAAAGCAGAAGGACTCGTCTATCCCCAAAATGAATTTCAAGAGATGGTAGAAGCTTATCAAGAGGCTGTCCTAACTTTGTTAGAACTTAATAAAAAAATTAATTTACCTTATGAAGCCAACTCATTACTTGCTCGAGATGTGAGTGTAGATTTAAAAGATACAAAAGGCATGGTGGGAGGACAAGCCATTCAGAGACTTATTGAGTTGAAAAATAGATATCAAATTCCCGTTGATGAAAATACAACATTGACAGAATTAAAAGAAAAAATTAGAAGCCACCTTATGTCTAAAAAGACTACACTAAAAGAAAAAGCTTTCCCTAAGCAATCTGAACAATCTTTACTTAAGGAAATGGAAAGAGAGAAAAAAATGGCAGAGTATATCATTAACAATCCCGAAGCATCCATTTATGGCGCCTTTGAAGTAGGATATCCAGAATTGAAAACTTTTATGAAGGTCTTTAGAAGAATGGATAGTGATCCAGGCACAAATCTAGCGATAAGCCGTACACCTATTGGTGCTATGCCTAGAGAGATTGCAAAGGTTATTGAAACTGCTGAAGCAAAGAATTTGGCATCGCCCGAAGAAATTGCGCAAATGAAAAAAGACTTAGAAACGTTACTCCCTCAAGGAAAATTAAGCCAAGGGCATGTAGGTCTAATAAGCAGTATATGTTAGTCTATTCGAGCCTATTAAATAATTTCTAATGGAGTTATTTAACAGGCTCTCACACTGAATTCTAGTAATTTATTTATTCAGCAAAATCATTTTGTTTTTTATAAATTATAAAATATGATAATTTGTTGTTGTAATTTATGATGGTTTTGTTGATTTATGGGTGTTTTTTTAAATCGAGATATTAATCATTTTAACAATTTCCCAAAAAACTTAGTGTATCAAATTTTTTCTTTTCTTTCACCCGTTGAAGTTCTAACTGTTTCAGCGGCTTGCAAGATTTTTGCAGAAATCAGCAATAGTAACCTCTTATGGAGGCATTACTTAGAAAGAGATTTCCCGAAAAGTAAGTTTTCTTACCCCGATAATTCGCTTGATAGTCAACAAATCGTTGATTATAAAGAAAAATACATCCAATGCATCCATCAAAAAAATATGAACTTGAGTCACGTGATCAGCACGTTCGGCTATTATCATTTAGAGATTCTGAAAAGTAGCAACTTGATGTCATCTCTGTCTCATTATCAGAATTTGCGAGCAGACCTACTTAACTCTTACTGGATGTGGATAGGACAGGATTATTGCAAATTAGGCCAAGTTTTTAGTATTTCTTCCCAACTATCTTTTGATAATAATAGTCCAGATCATCTGCCTTTTGTAAAAATTCAAGAGGAGCATCAAGAAGCTGTGTTTCTTCTATTAAAGCAATCCGTCGAGATGACACGTGGGCTTACACTTCATTATCCACAAGATCTTTCCACGGGAAAAAGATTAAATTCTTTACAAAAAGAATTATTGCAAAAAGTCTTCCATGATCTTTCTTTTCCTATTGAACTCGCCTTATCGAATGCTGGGATTCAAAATGAAGATTTATCTTTCTTTTGCCATTTCATTGAAGCAGGCAAAATCAGTAAGCTATGTTTGGATGAGAATCTCATTGATGATGAAGGTTTGAAGGTTCTTTTAGCTAGTGCAAAAACAGCTTCATCCAAATTGACTTTTTTAACTTTATATGGAAACCCTTTAAAAAATCGATTAGAGCAAGATAAGCGGTTTGATTTGAAAGAATAAGAAAAATTAATCGATTTCTTAGCTTGTAAGCATTTCATAAGCTTTTTCTGCTATTCTCTTAGAAAATCATGCTAAATTCATCATTGGTGGCATCAGCAGATTTTCCATGTTCAATGTTATTTTGGTAATCAGATCTATCTCTTATCGCATAAAAATTAATGCTTTAATAAACATAAAATGTTTAATTTAAATCATTTATGTTTTTGAATTTTCTTTTTGTGGATGAAGCGAATATGTAAAGGCGATGAGTGGTGATAAGGGTGGCGAAAAAGAGGGGCCGGGATGAGAGAAGGTTTTTCTTGAGGATTGGATGTGGTAAAAGATGTGGACGCAGAACGCACCACTCGCTCTATGACATCATATAGAACACCAGCTCCAAGGGCTGCTGTCATACGTACACCCCATGCAGAATACCATTGAAAAGCGGGCATAAAGGCTCCAATTCCTGTATATCCCACTGTATGTCGAAATATGCTAATCGCCAGGCGATCAATAGCGGCCATGATCCCTTTATCATAGGCAAACCCCAGGCTATAATAGCCGGCCACTCCTGCTACAATAGCGCGTGGCGCCCACTTTAAAGTAAAATAAATGTATTGATGATGGTCTACGGTAGGTTGAGGAGATTGTCCAGGATTGACCATAAAACCTTTATAAACTGTTTCTTAGAGTGTGTCTCTGAATTGCTTGTGAAATTTTAATAGCATCTTAAAGCAACAGCCTAAAAATGCAAAGCTCTTCTCATGTCGCTGGTGAAAATTAACTCTTCTTGTTTAGTGCTAAGTAAATTTTTTAAAGTTGCAAAATGGCCGATTAAATGAGAGTCAAAAGCGATAACTTTTCTTTAAAAAGTCGCATTGACAATTAATAAAAACTTCTTAAACTCTTCCTTTTGGAGTCCCTGCATTTGAGAGCATTTGTTTTAGCAAAGTGCACGAATTTAGAGTATGTTCCTGAATTGCTAGGCTTTTATTTTAAGATACAAATACTTAGCTATTCTGAGTTCTTCTCTTAAAACTGACTTAATGGAACAAATTTTAAGTTCGGGGCGGTCATTTAACAACAGAAATATCCTATAGCAATATGCCACTTTCATAAAGTCTCTTAAGGAAACAACGAATGAAATGTCTTTTCAAATTGAGTGTTTTGCTTGGACTCTTTATTCCAAGTATTTTGCCTTCTGAACAATGGACGAAAACTTATTCAACAGCTCCTTATATAGGGCCAGAAATTTACTACATGAAGCGACTAAAGGAAGGCGGGGCCGAACAAGGAGGCACTCTTTACGGTATACGGGGAGGATATGACCATGTCCGACGTTATAAATTGTACTGGGGATTAGAAGCTTTTTGGGCAACAGGATCGTTGCAAGGCAATGTTCGCGAGGAAAAACTCAAGTCGCAATTTACAGATATTAATGTCGAAGCTCGAGTGGGATATACTCTTCAAAGCAAGTGCTGGCGTTGCGCTTCTCTGACTCCCTATGTGGGACTCGGTTATTTTTGGGAAAAAAATAATTATCAAGATCCTTCACCTTTGCACATTCACTTTAAGAATCAGTTCTCTTATGTTCCATTGGGATTTCTTTCTCAAATTTTTATCGTCCCTAATTTCAGCTTAGGGCTGAATTTTAAAGTGAGATATATCTTAGAAGGAAAACAACATGTCTCTCATGATCCGAAGCATGATCATATGACACAAAATTATGATGAAAAACTCCAATACCGAGTAGAGCTTCCTGCAACCTACTTTTTTTGCTGGAAATGTCATCCTTTAGGCGTGAGTTTAGTTCCATTTTTTGAATATCGGCATTATGGACATCGAGCAAACTTTCCTTTTGATTTTTTAGACACAAAATTAAAACTTTATGGCGCAACTTTGAAATTGCTTTATCTTTTTTAACTGATTCAAAATAAAATTATGCTTGATTCATTCTCTCGCATTCGCTATAGGTTCAGCCACAGCTGCTAGATGAATGATTTTAAAAATTGCCTCGCTTTAATGAACTAAGAAACCCCTATTCATGGAGGAATGCATGCGACGCTTTAGACATGTCTGGTTAGGACTTTTGCTAATAGGAGGATGGATCCCTCAAACAGCATTAAGCAAGACAGTCACTTTAGTTAATTCTTCAGGAGAAAGCACGGAATGGGAAGTAGAGGCAACCGATCAATTTCTAGATGTTGTGGATCGGATTCAGTCTTATTTTCAAGTCGAGACATTAGAAGGGGCTGAAGAAGAAGCGTCAAATTTTGCAGGTGAAGAAATTTCCGTTTTGTCTCCTCAATTTGACCTTGTGATATCGCATGCAGGGATTACAGCAAGAGCGAAAAAAACTCAATGGCGTGATTATGATGAACCTGTAGCAAAACAAGAGAAAAAAGATATTACTTATATTGTCACCACGTTAGGTAATGAATCTCTCATTAGTATTGGAACGGCTAAGTCTTCTCTGAAAAAAGCAGGTGATCGTATTGACCATCTTCATCCTTTACGTTTCTTAATGACTGTTTTTACAGATGAGAGACTTAAAGCTGGGATTCATGCTATTCGCGATCGAGGCGGATGGATATGGAGTGGTTTTATAGATGGATTAGTGGGAAGTTTAAATGAGGAAGGAGGAAGAAAGAATTTACTGCAATTTGTTCCAGACTTTGCTAGCAAAGTCAAAATTGATCCAGAATTGATTTTACCTGCTTTACAACAAGGTAAATGGAGTGATTTTGTGAATATTTTGATAGATAAAATTCCTCGTGAAACAGATCCCAATCGTTATGATATGTAAAAGCTGTTTAACAGTTCTAATCAATATAAATTTAGGAATATGCGGATGAGAGCCCCTCTTCCTTTTATCTTTATCGCCAGCAACAAAGGAAACATACATGGCCAGTTTTTTTTCTCTCCTACGCTATAGTTTTGGAAACGAAGATTGGAGAACGGAAGAAGCAGCTTTAAATATTCAACCTCAAGATCAAGTTCTCTGTATTACTGCAAGTGGAGATCGTCCTCTTAATTTACTCGCACGTGAATGTCAAAAAATTGTGTGTGTCGATGCTAACTCGGTTCAAAATTATCTGCTTCAATTAAAAGCAGCTGCCATGCACCAGTTAGATTATGAGGATTATCTAGCCTTTTTAGGTGCCGTCCCAGGAAAACATAGAAAGCAAACCTTGCAACATCTTTTGCCACATATGGATCCTCAAGCTGCTCAATTTTGGAAAAAGAACGAAAAGATGGTTTCCAAGGGAATTCTTTATCAGGGCAGAGTTGAACGTTTGACTTATTTATTGGCGATGTTGCTATCTTTAGCACGCGGCAAAAAAGTTAAACGCTTATTTGAAATGGATTGTCTCGAAGAACAAAAGAAATTTGTTCGAAATGAGTGGAATAGCTATATGTGGCGAAAAGTGATGGATTTTCTACTCAATCCTTTGGTTTCTCGTTTGATCATTAAAGATCCAGGATTAGCCAATATAGGTTCTGATATTAAACCGGGATCTTATATTTACGAGCGCATCCATGCAAGTCTTGAGCAAGATTTGGCAAAAAAAAATCCGCTCCTATCTCTTATTATGAGAGGAAAAGTTTCGCATGAAGCTTTCTCGCCTTATTTAACAGAAGAAGGAACTCGTGCAATTAAAACACGTTTATCAGCTCTAGAAATTCGTACAACAGACGTGATTCAATACTTAGAATCTCTTCCAGGGCCTACATTTGATGTATTTTCATTGTCTGATGTGGCTTCTTACCTTAGCTATCCTAATTTTATCAGATTGTTGAAAAACATGATCCGCACAGCAAAACCAGGAGCTAGATTTTGTTTGCGGCAATTTTTATCTTCTTATGAAATTCCTCCTAATCTTCAGCCTTATTTTGTTCGAGATAAAGCTTTAGAAAGAAATTTGGAACAAAAAGATAATTGCTTTGTTTACCGTTTCTTCGTTGGTAGAATTGGTAGTCCACAGCTTACAACTCGGGAAACTTCCAAAAAAAAAAAGAAAACTTTGCCAAAGTTTGAAAAGGTAAAAGAAGAAATTTTCCAACCTGCTTAGAGCCTGTTAAAAACTTCTAATGGTTTCGATTTGGGTTCTTTTCTCCCTAGAAGGGCTTCTTGATTCCTAGGCCATATTAAAGCAATATGGCCTAGGAATCAAGAAGCCCTTCTAGGGAGAAAATAATCTCAAATCCAAGCCGTTAGAAGTTATTTAACAGGCTCTTAAAGTGTGCTCATAAATTTTTTTATCCCTGACTCATAGTATCAGGGACAAAAACTTCTTAGGAGAAAAAGCATGACTAAAAAACACAAAAAAAATAAGAAAATCCCCACATTTTCCTTTCGATAAAATGCCTTATCAGCAAGATACAGCTGAACAATTAAAAGATTATGAAAGCGATGAGGAATTAGACATAGGAGAAAGCGAAAAGAGAATGCGTTGACGCAATCTGCGCGAAGAACGGAATGCAGGTCACGAATCTTAATATTCTGAAAGCGATGTTTTAGCAATTAAAAATTTCTAATTACAACTTGTTTATGTTCTTCACTTCGACCTAAGAACCTGTTAAATCACTTCTAATCGTTTGAATTCGAGATGATTGAGTTTATTGATTTTCTTTTCTTACTGTTCTTTTAAAACAAAATGGCAGTGAGAAAAGAAAATCCATGAGGCCTAAAATCTCATCTTAAAATAAGCACCCCGAAAGGGATCTATTCTTTAATTAAGACAAATTGTGAGGAATAATATGGGTTTTAATCTGCAAAATCTCTCTGATCAAATGGCAAATATGCATCTTGATTCAGGTATGGAATTATCTTATCCCCAAAGTATCCAACAATGGAACGGTAAAACAATTACAATGGACACCCCGCAAGCTTGTTTCTTAAAATATGGAATTTATCCTGGAACGATTTTAAAAGACAATTCTGCTCATAAGCTTTTACAAGTAGAAGGAATGCAAAAAGATAGCGGTCTTCTATGGGTAAAAACCATTGAATCTTATCCATTAAGTCATATTCACAGTCAAGCAAGCCTGCAGAAAGAATATAAGCAAATGCCATCCCTACAAGAAAAGCAGAGCCTTCAACGAGAATGGGTAGTTAATGATAGCAAACGAGTGAATGCTTGCATGATGCAGGTTTTTGTACAAACTCACTATAGTGTGATTTTTCAAGTTGATCATGAACAAATCAAAGCTCATACTGAGTTATTAGCATCTCGCTCAAACTATTTTAAGAAAATATTAGAGAGTGGTTCGCAAGAAAGCAATCTTAACAATAGCTCTATAAGAGTCATTCCTTTTTCAGATGCTGGAGTTAAGGCAGAGGAATTAAGAGCGATTTTCAATTACCTACAAACAGGATACATTGTCATTAATCGTAAAAATGTTGCTAGATTGGCAGACTTAGCTTATGATTTTGTCATTTCAGACCTTTTAAACTATTGTCAACAAGCATTTTCTCAAATGTTAGAACCAGAAGATGCTTTAAATTGGTTGAATGAGTTATCTACACCTCAGTCCTTTTTGAAACCAATTGTCGAATCCTATATTTATCGTTCTCTTTCTCTCATTTGTGAGAAAAGTCAAAAAGAGATTCAGTCCCTTTCAAAAGAAGACTTAATCGATCTTTTTCATAAAGCTCCAGATGATAAGGCAAAAATTGCCTTTTTTGAAGTCGTCGTGATTTGGTTATTAAGTCCTGATTTCATGCAATTCAGAATAGCGTGTGCTGAAGATGTGATAACCCTTTTTCCCAAAAATGAGCAAATGTTTTTCAGGTATGGAAGAATTTTAAGTCAATATCTCAAGGGAGAGCAAAAAGAAAAATTTGCGAACTGCTTAAAATTTGCTTCAAATACTTGGATAGTTTTTATTTATGCAGAGGCTCTTCTTTTTCTCGATAAGGCGCAAGAAGCTCATGTGGTTTTTTTCAATTTACAATCTTGGGAAACTTTTCAGCCTTTTGCTGCGATTAAATGTGCTCACACGTTGCAAATTCTCGGACGACTAGAAGATGCAAAAACGATGTATGAAATTATTTTAAAATCTACAAAATTGAGCTCTGTAATAGGAGGCTATGCTAGAACCCTTCAACTCATGGGTTACAAGGATTTGGCTAAACAAAAGTTTGAAGAAGCGCTAGAAATCAATCCTGATAATGTACAAGTTTTAACAGATTATGGAATTCTTTTGTCTTCTCAAGGAAAAATCGAAGAGGCTTTAAAAAAGCTTACAAGGGCTCTTGAGCTTGATGATAAAAATTGCGTTGCCAAAGAAATGTATTACGAAATCAATATTCCATGGACAGTAGGATGAATAGATCTTCACCTAGCTTAGATGGCATTGACCTTAGTTTATTAAGATTATCTTAAAGCAAAAGAGCAATGGAAAATTCATTAAAAAAGAAAGCTATTCAATTTGTTATTTTAATAGGAATTGTCAGTCTTTTTGCTGACATGACTTATGAAGGCGCGCGTAGTATTACTGGTCCTTATCTTGCCATTCTTGGAGCTTCTGGAATGGTTGTAGGAATCGTGGCAGGATTGGGAGAATTGGTCGGATATGGCGTAAGATTAATTTCTGGCTATATCAGTGATAAAACAGGACAGTATTGGGCAATTACTTTCATTGGTTATATCATTAATTTACTAGCCGTTCCTTTGTTAGCTTTAGCAGACAATTGGCCGCTCGCTGTGACTTTGATAATAGCGGAAAGATTCGGCAAAGCCATTCGCAATCCGGCAAGGGATGCGATGCTTTCTTATGCCACGAAACAAACCGGAAGGGGATGGGGATTTGGACTTCATGAAGCATTAGATCAAATTGGTGCTATCATCGGTCCTTTAATTGTAGCCCTGGTTTTGTATTATAGAGGAAGTTATGCCATGAGCTTTGGCATTCTACTTATTCCTGCTTTACTAGCATTAGCCATTCTCACCATTGCTAGATTCCTATATCCGAATCCCGAACATCTAGAAATAGACAATTCCGCTATTGCACCTCAAGGATTGACTAAATCTTATTGGATTTATGTGATAGGTGTTTCATTAGTCGCTGCTGGATATGTCGATTTTCCCTTAATTTCTTATCATTTTGAACAAACAAGAGTTTTTTCGGATATTTGGACGCCTATTCTTTATTCTATTGCAATGGGTGTCGATGGAATAGCTGCGCTTCTTTTAGGCCGTCTATTTGATAAGAAAGGGATAAATATTCTAATTGCCGCTACTATTGTATCAGCTTTCTTTGCACCTTTTACGTTTTTCGGAGGTTTTACAGCAGCTTTAATAGGAATGATATTATGGGGAATTGGCATGGGAGCCCAAGAGTCAATCT
The DNA here is from genome assembly GCA_044226925.1 of Parachlamydiaceae bacterium. GTDB lineage: Bacteria > Chlamydiota > Chlamydiia > Chlamydiales > Parachlamydiaceae > JANWJE01. The sequence continues at coordinate 170,014 of JBGAGC010000003.1, read as the reverse complement.
TAAGAGCGGTTGTAGCAGATCTTGTGAGTACTAAGAGACGGGGCACTGCTTATGGAATGCTAAATCTTTGGTTTGGCATTTTTTGGTTTTTAGGAAGCGCCTTAATGGGATACTTATACGATATCTCTATTCTAGGATTAGTCGTTTTCTCCGTTATCATCCAATTAATCGCAGTGCCATTTTTTATAATGGCTAAAATTAATAAAATGGCCTAGCTTAAAATGAAACTGTCACTTAATCAATTCAACTCTTTAATAAATGATTATACCGAAGAGAACTCAAAAATTGGAATTTGGGCTTTGACGCAGCCGAAATTTCAATTTTTGAATTCTCTTCGGTATAAAGATAGCTTAGACTGAAAGATCCTCAAATTTGACATCTCAATGTATGATCATTTTCTAGATTGATGATGCACGGGAGCAATACATTCTGGATTATCATGCTTTGTAGAGTTAACTTCTGTCGACACCTCATAGAGTGCCATGCGGCTGGCCGGAAATGGCTTTAAAAGAGGTTCTAGTTGTTGGGGTGAATGCAGCTTAGGATCTAACCACTGCTCTTCTGCTTCTAATGTCAAAACAACCGGCATGCGATCATGAATAGGAGAAAGTAAACGATTGGCTTCTGTTGTTAAAATTGTAAAGCAAATCGAGGCTTTCCCATCGCGATGATGAATCTGTTCCCAAAGACCAGCAAAAGCAAAAATAGGTTCATCTTTGACAACAGCACGATAAGGAATCTTACGGTTGCTTTCTTTTCTCCATTCAAAAAAACCATCAGCAGGAATTAAACAACGCTGGCGTTCAAAATACGACTTGAAAATAGGCTTTTCAGTTAAATTTTCACTGCGGACATTGACAAGAGGATGAGGTCTTGCGCTTTTTTTGCTCCAGAAGGGAATTAATCCCCATTGCATCGGAACAAATTGTCTTTCTCCCTGCCAATTGACAACAGCTAAAATTTCTTGGCTAGGAGCAATATTATAATGAGGCTCAATGGAGATTGAAGGAGGATGAGCATGAAAGCGGTTGGCTAATTCGTAGATATTAGCATAAGCAAGAGAAAAACGGCCACACATCGATTCCTCCCTTTCTGATAGCAAACGTCAAAAAAATAGTTTCTGAAATTTCATTTTATTCTATGCTAGCTGCCAAGTCTCTTCAATTATAAAACAGCTATTAGAAAGAACTAAGCTTGATACCGAAGTGAATTCAAAAGTTGAAACTTTGGCCAAGCCCAAACTCCAATTTTGAGCTCACTTCAGTACATCCGCAATATAAGATCTATATCCAAATATTAAAAGAGAATATTTATGATGATTTTCTATCCTGCATGCAGAGAGGCTAGCTTTAACTCTCTTTCTTTAAACAGCTATCCAGTGAAGTCACTCAGTATTTTGCACAATAAAATTGCGGCTGTTGCCTTCGCTGCCTTAAGTGTCATGGTCAGCAGCCTTCTGATTTATCATTATTATGCTCAGCGGATTAATAGTTTTTTATTCAATGTGTTAGATCGTGTCAGGGAGTTTTTTCCACAACCTTCGCAACCTGTTTCTCATTTAATTCTCAATATCGATATCAATCGAACTGTTATGGCAGATGACCCTAATGCTGGATTTTCATTAACAGATATCCTCGCAATGCTTTTATCAGAAAATTATACAGCGAAATGGAAGGGACAAGAGATGTCATTTCAGGAATATGTCTTCACTCTTATCCCTGGAAGCCATAATGGCTTCATCAAAAAGCAAAGGCAAGCCATTCTTAAAGACTTTGTCCATCTTTTAATGAACTTGCAATTTCAATCTGATTCGACAATTCATTTTGCAAAATTGAAAGAGCATCCCCAGGATGATGTTGAGCAGATCAAGCAAAAAATCAATCAAGTAAAAAGTCAGATTGTTGCAGATTTGAAAAAATTCAAAGCAATCGATGTAAAAAAATTTGAAGCTTTAAAAAAGCAGGTAATAGCTGATTATAAACAAATGGAAGAAAAGCTATTGCCGCAACCACAATTGATCTTTCCCTCTCTTTTTCGCTTTATTAAATGGCTAAAAAACAGGAAGAACGTTAATTTTCACATCGTTTTTAGAACATTTGGCGATGATGCCAAAAAAGTTGTAGCTGAAATAGAAAAAGCATTTCCAGATGAGAAATTTACTCATACAGGTCAATATTTAAATGGGGAATGGCATATAACTACTGTGAATGGTCTTAAAAAAGAAGGCTTAAAGACAGTCAAAAAAGTCTATCAATTTTTTAAGTCGCAAGAATGCAAACACATTGCAATTAAAGATCATTGGCAGGAATGGAATGCTAATAAAGAAAGTCAAGATCATGCCAAAAGATTTTTGATCAAATTAAACTCTAAGCACACACACAGCATCTTTATTGATGATAATATTGAACGAGAATCTGCATCCAAAAAAAATATTGTGACACCTCTTGACGTTGAGAAAAATCAACAGATTGCCATTAATCCTCTTATAGAAAAGAAGCTAGCCATTAGAACAGATACCATGCAAGCAATTTTGAATGATCGTTACTTTATCGACATTTTGGAAGAATCATTGAAACTTAATGGTAAACGGTTAGCTTAACAATAAAGCAAAGCGAGTAAAATGGCATCTAAGGTGTTTTCTTATGAAAGCAAATGCGTTTTTTATGGGGAGAAACATTAATCTCATCAAAGACAGCCCCCTCCCGAGAGCGTAGAACCAAAAGAACAGCTTCTGCGATATCTTCAGGAAGAAGATGTTCAGTTGGATCTGAACCTGGAGAAAAAGAAAGATCTTGAAAAAAAGAGGTTTGGACCATTCCTGGATTAATTAAACAAACGCGGACAGGGCTTGTCGCACACTCGTCTCTTAGGGCTTGGGCAAATCCTCTCAAAGCAAATTTACTTGCACAGTAGATACTTCCTTGCCGCTTGCCTGCTAAGGCAGCTTCAGAACCAATAAAGACTATATCACTATGTGGTTGTTGTTTTAATAGAGGTAAAAATGCTTTGGTCAAATACACGTGAGATAAAAAATTAAGATCGATTAAGGAGCGAATTTGCTCAAAAGAAAACTCTTCCAAATGTTTAAAATGTCCGCGTCCCGCATTACAGATGAGGGTACCAATGTTTGGATAGCGTGCTTTCAATTCTTTCAATGCCTGTGGCAAACGCTCTAAATCGCTTAAGTCAAGCGAAACGGCTTCAAAATTGGGATGAGCGAAGTTCAAAGGTTGAAAATGACGGGCAATTCCCACAACATGATAACCTTCTTTGAGCAACTTTTCACAAATTGCTTTTCCAATTCCTTTGCTTGCGCCTGTGACTAAGATCATAGGAGACGTAGACATATTAAAACTCGCATGTAAATAAACGGGATACAGGGACGTATTGCAACAGCTCTTGTTTGCAGAATTGGGTAAGTCTTTGCTCTAACTGTGGATAGTAGGAGACCATGGATCCTCGCTCTTCTAAGGCATAAGCAAAAAGTTTTTCATCAGGATAAAGATTCACCATTTTTTTATAAATGCCTTTAGGAAGTCTAAAAGGTCCTAAGTTGACAGAATGCAGACGTTGAGAATCAATCATTTGAAAAACTTCTTGAAATAACTGTCGATAATGTTCTTGAAAGTCATCGCAATAAATCAAAGGATCAAAGCGCAATCCAATTGGCCAACCTTGTTGTTGAAGATCTTGCAACGCTTTAAGACGGCGGGCAATCGGAGGTGTTTTATGTTCTAAAGCTCCTGAAATTACTTTCGGAGTTAAACTAAAGGCAACAACGCAATTAGGTTGAGGCTTTTGCTTTGATAAGAATGCAGTATTAATACTTTTAGTACGTAATTCTAGAAAAGCTTGAGGAAAACGTTGAAAGAGGGGAAGAATCTGCTCTACAAAATGAGTGATCGGTTCCAGAGCAAGGCTATCGCAATCGTAACCTGAAAAAAAATAACTTTGCTCGTTTGGAGCTTCCAGAATTTTTGTTTCAATCGCCTGCTCAAAATCTTCAAAGTTCACAAAAATCACATAATGGGCCGAGTTATACATGCCTTGTAGAAAGCAATAACGACAATCGTAAATGCAATTGAGCATATGAGAAAAATAAAAATTGCGAGAGCCGCCAATTCCATATCCTGCGGGAGTGGGAAGAGCAAAATGATCAAATTTGCGTGCTAAAATTAAAGAAGGATGCTGCTTTTGCAAACGAAAATTTTGAGCATGCCGATTGAAAACCTCTCCATAGCGTTCACACATCACAGTAGGAATCGAAGGAAAACGTTTGCAAATGGCTTGTGTTTGCGGATGATGAATCACCTCTTTTTCGATGTAAATGAACTCAAACATGGAAAGGCCTTATGTTGTTAAATGAAAAGAAAGGGCCCGCAAGCGAGTTTCTAAATCGCGAAGAACATGCTGGCTTTTAGTTTGAGCTAATAACTGAGAATCCCATAAATCACTAAAAGGTTGAGAGGTGCAAGCTCTCCAACGTTGTAATAGATGTTTTAATTGAATTTGTTGTGTGCTGGTAAAATGCCAGTGCTGAAGGAAACGGTCGATTTCTTCTTTAGGAAGTTCCAATTTTAACAACGATTGACTAAGAGCTTGTAGCTCGCGAACAAGCAAATCAATGTGAGAAAGATTTCCTTTAATCAGCTGTTCCACTTTGTTTTGTGTCAAAGAACAGGCTGAATCGATTTGATTGTCGGAGATGACTTTATAGCAATGAATGAGTTCAGCTGTTGTAAAACGCGAGGCGATACTCCAAAAAGCAGAAGCTTCCATTTCATAAACAGCTTGTTCATTTCCATATTGTTTCTCTGGTTTATCCACTGTCCAAATAGAAGCTGTAGGAACGGGACGCTGGATGACAAAGACAGGATAATATCTTTTACCGTTCGCTTGATCAATAATCTGGTGAGCTAAAACTCCTGTTCCTAGCGGATAGGACAAATGTCCCGCTATTCCAACATTGAGCCAAGCGGTATGAGCTAAATGACCCGTTAATGCTTGCAAATAGCCCATTGCTGCCGCAGTTTGAACTTTTCCTATGCCCGAGATAATAAGATAAATCGAGTGAGCTATGTAGATGGGAAAAGGAGAGGGAACACTTATACGTTTTAAGCGAAAATGAGAAATAAGAGGAAGGGCTTCGCAATTTAAAGCGCAAACAATAAATAACATAGATGATTAATTAAAGTTTTTAGGAATAATTCTAATCAAAATAAAGAGTTTTTTTCTAGATGAAGATTGAGTTTAAAATAGATCGAAAAGACTTGAAGGCTTTTCCTTGTGCATCAAATCAAGAGTTGATAGAGGCAAGTTGATCGGCTGACGATCATTTTAAAAAAAGAAAGCTTTTCAAAAACTGGTGTGATTTTAAACGGCTCAAAAGCTTTAAAGTACGGGAACTTTTTTGACATGACTTAGAAAATTCATCTGTCATGATGAATAGTGAGGTTTTATTGTTAAATTTAAGATGTTGATTTAAGAGCGTTTGAGAATAAGTTTTTTTTAATAGCTTGAAATTTTCCAATAAAAAATTCTGTTTTGCTAGTATTTTCAACCTTACGAAATTTTGAAAAATTAAATTTAGCAATTTGAAAGTTGTTTAGTAAGAATTTTAGGGAATATTCATCCATTGTTAATGGCTTAGAGTGTGTCTCTGAATTGCTAAACATTTGATTTAAGTGAGTTTTTGACTTCATTAAAGTTCTATGTCGTCTGCCATATTTATGCAATATGGTAGACGACATAGAACTTTAAGGGAGCCTAAAATCTCATCTTAAAGCAAACGCTTAGCAATTCAGAGACACACTCTTAAAGCCTGTTAAATCATTTCTAATGGTTTAGATTTATGGTTTTCTTTTCAGGATAAAATTTCCAATTTTTATTTTGTAATAGATTTTAAGAATTATTTCCTCATGTTTAGTTTTTTTTGAAAGTTAAAACTAGATGAGTCAAGCAATAAAAATTAAGGATAATTTATGAGTCTAATTGATGCGAATTTCAATTCTTTAGCCATCAGTCAGTATAATGAAAATTCTCAACTGAAAAGGTTAGAATCTCAGAATGTTTTTGAGTGGTTTATGAATAATAAATCGAGGGTTTTAAATGACCAGCAAGCAGAGAAAGTGGCTGGTGTTGTTGAAGACATTGCAAAAAATTTAAGGGATAAGTTAAAGGGTGCTTCGGAAACAAAAGAGTCCATTACTTATGACGTCAAATGGGTCAAATTGATCGGCCCAGAAGAATCAATAGAAAATGAGGATTGTTTTTTGAAAGATATTCCTCTACTTTTAGAGACTGAACTTAAAATAAAAGTCAGTGTTAAAAAAGTAAAAAAAGCTGCTCAATTCAAACTAGAGAAAGATTTAGTAGAAAAAGAAGTTCCAGCACAGCCGTTGAATTTAATCTTTTCTGATAAAGATATTCAAGGTGTTGTAAAACAGCATTCTTCTCCTAATCTATTTTTAGGTCTACCTACACGGCAGGCGTCTATTGCCCTTTCGTCTATCTATCAAACTTTTAAAAATGGGATTGCGAAAGCTAGTTGCACCTTATTTGTTCCCCTCATTTATCAGAGACAAGAATTTATTGATGTTTATAAGACCATTCAGTTTTATGAGGGGATAGCTCCTGATCTCTTGCAATCTAAGGGGATAGAAGTAGATCGAATTGAAGTGACCGAGGCAAATCCCTCAACAAAGCAATTATCCCTTTCTTTTCTCTTTAATTCTAAAGAGGGAAAGAGTGAAGCAAGTTCAAATTCTGAGGAAATCGAAGAAGAGAAATTTGTTTCAATCGAAGTACAAGATGACTATTGGGATTTTTTTAAAGCAATTGATTATGGCATGACTCATCAACGAGAAGATTTATTAAAGGCTTGTCAGATTCATTATCAGCTAAACAAAGCAGATTATGAAGATGTTAAAAAAAATTTTAAAATGATAGGCTTATTTAGTCAAAAAAACGTTTTAAAATGGCTACATCAATTTTTCCCAAATTCAGTGCTTATTAAAAAAATTGAAAGTTTATCGAACGAGGTTTTCGGAGCAGATGTGCAAGAAGCTGTTCTTAAATTTGGATATGATTTTATACCAGCGTCTCAAGAGATAGCAATATCCTTAACGAATAGTGTTTTACAACAAGTAAAATCAGCTCAAGGAAACAGTAAGAATGAAGTCGTCACTAGCATTAAATATCCATATTCAGCAGATGATTTTCGACAATTTTGTGAGATTTATCTTTATTGCAAACTTTGCCTAGCAGATATTTTAGAAGCTAATAGAGTGAAGATCAGTAATCTCACAATCCAAGATAACTTTTATTCGGGTGACAATCCTGTTTGCGGTTTAAAAATCACCGTTCAATTAGAGATGTCTTCATCAAAAGTAGGACAAAGCAAAGAAGAGAAGTCGGATGTTGGCTTGAAAGATTATCATCATCAAGATTTAATTACGTGCTCTTATTTTGAAACTTTTTATAAAGCGATTTCTCTCGATCATCAACTTTTACTGGAAATGTGTCAATTTTATTTGGTCTCTCGTCCTAATGAGGTACGAGAGCAAGGTGGATTTAACAATCTTGAGATCGAGAAAAAACTAAGAGTTTTGAAATGGTTTAAGAAACATCCTCAGCAAAAAAACATGACGATTGCCTGGATGGAAGGAGTTTGTTTAGAGTATAAGGAAGAGTTGCGTAAGATCAGTCAAAACTCCTCGCTCGTTGAATTTCATCCTTTAATTAAAGAACTTTTAGAACAGAAAAAAAGCTCACTTTCACAGAGTTCTGCTGACTTAAATAAGGTAAAAAGAAGTTCTTCAAAAGATGCGAGGCAATCCCTTCTGTTGGAAAAAGATGGAAATTCGGAAGAAAGCCCAAAAGCTCCTAGTCCAACGAAATTATTTAATACTTTACGTCACATGATTACAAAAAAATAAATCAAAAAAAGAGAAATACATGAACGTTCAATCTGGATCAAGTTCACCTCGGGCAGTCAATCTGCCTGGTGTAAATCACAGAAATACCATTGCGATAGATGTAGAGAAAAAACTTAAAGTTGAAGAAGTAGAGAAAAAACTTAAAGTTGAAGAAACCGATTTAAAAATTAAAAAATTTCAGATTTCTTATGTTAGTGGCCCGTCTCTTCCCCCTGTAGAGAGAGCAAAAACATGGAAACAAAATACTTTTCATGTTTTAAACGCAGCTACAGCGCCTGCAGTTTTTATTCCCTTTGCGTTCGGAACGCTTTTTTTTTATTTGAGCGTTTTAGGAACTGTAAAAGTTAATCAAGCAAACCAAGATGTCAATACTTTTTTGGCTCATCTAGATGATTTGTTAGATCAGGGAGCTGAGTTGGTTAATCATTTTACACAAGAGGTTCCACAAGATGTTGTAAATGGATTGAATGTGGCGATTCAAGAATTTCGCGGTGGTTTAGAAATTGGAGTAAATGCCCCTGTGGATTTATCCATCCAGCAGGCGAATAAACTCCTTAATGCCCTTGAACTTGTTTCAAATTCTTTTGGTTCGGGAGTGAATCAGCTGTTTGCCAATCCAGCACTTCGAGTGATTGTTCCCAATCCGAACTTGATTCCTCGGGTTGATCTTCCCAATTTGATTTTTAACAATCGAGTCAATTTCAATTTTTCGACGATTCCTCCATTTGATGCTTCAAGTGCAGCCATCAAACGTCCTCTTCAACCTGTTTTTCGAAAAGCTCAGCCAGCTTCTGATAATTTCTTTCAATTTGCAAGAAATATCTTAGTTGCTTTGGGATGTGCGAGTATTCCTTTATTTGCTGTAGGAACGGGAAAGCTAGTTGCGCGTCTCAAAAAAATTGATTTGTCTAACCGGCCAGCTTTAGACAAAATTAAGAAAAAAATTGAAGCATTGCTTGATAAAATCGCTGTGATCAAAAAACCCTCAGTTTATATTTTCCTTTTGTTGGGATTGTTTCTTATCCTCACTGGAGTGCTTTTGAAATTAGCAACTGAAAAGGCGAATGAAGAAACAAAAAAACCAATTGATGAGACCGATGAAGAGATAGCAAAATTCTTTATGATCATCAATGCATTTTCTGAAGCGTTAATCAATGCATTAAAACTAGAAGGAAGTCGTGTGACAAATGAATTTAATAGCCAAGTTCTTTCAAAATTGATTTCTTTCTTAAATCAGAATATTGCTAATTTTGGCAGCAGTTGCGGAACTGTAGGGCAAACGCTTAATCAACAACTGATTGTTCCTATGAACAATTTGTTTGGTGCTTTCCAAGCTAACATTCCATTGATTCCAGCCAATTGTGGAATTTCTCCTGTTACTATTCCTTCGCAAACATTTTTACCTGACTTTATGCAATCAATTCCTTCTAAATTGTTCACAATCCCTAATTTTTTATCTATCAAATCAATTGCTGAAGGAGTTATTGGAACTGGTTATGAAGCGAGCAAACACTTTGCGAATGGTGTTATCTCAAGTGGAGCTATTTCTTTTGCCTATGGAACCTTCAGAGCTGGAATGGAATATATTAACCTGAGATTGAATCCGCCGTCAGACTCAGCTGTGCAAATTGTAGATTCAGATCAGGAAGATAAACTTCCAGAAACGATTATGTTTAAAGATAGTGAGGGTCAACCTATCTTAACTTTGACTAAGGTTAAAAATGAAAGTTAAGTCTAATATGTTGACTTTGTTCTTATGATTGTGTGAAATAAAGAGAATACTAGCAAAAGAACCGGAGAGAAGTATTTAAAGGCAGCAAGCTGCAAAGACAACAAATTTGACAAAATCTTCTCTTAACTTAAATTAAAGACTTGAATCGGTTGGATGGCAAATATTCTTCTCTATGACATCACTTATAAGGAATAATTCGCAGATCAACAGCATAAACTGAGTCGGGAAACTGTCGTGGTTAACAAACCCACGAAAGCCAGGTCCAGAGCGTTTTACGTCACAATACGGCCTAAAAACGCTCCTGGCCTGATCTTAGAAAAAAACACGTTTTAGCCGCATGTTATGTCTGGAATTGAAGAAATGTAAATTGATGAAGTGCTGTAAATCTATAATGAATAGCAGATTCCAATTAAAGGTATAGCTTGGATAATGCTAGAGCAAAACCTGGAAAGAGAGGCTAAATAGTTATCTTGTTAATATCTATAATAACATGTTTCTTTCTCTTATTGTGCTGGATCTAGAACGCTGTTTTTTACTTCATCAATTTTCCTTTCTATATCTTTTCTGCGAATTTCAAACCGTTTTTTATCAAATAGTTGCATCCAAAGAGCAGCGACGGCTTATATTAAATGTGAAATTGCTGCTGTAAAACCAACAACTAGCTGAATACCGGGGAAATACAAGCAAAATCTTTGCAAGTACTAATACGACACATAATGTGAATTTCTAATTATTTTAATTAAAATTATTTTTAGTAAAAAAATTAAATTTTTTGGTCATTTTTTTTAGTTGAGTATTGTAAATATTTTTCTGTCTGGAAAAGTTTTATCTGCTCTTATTTTCAAACTTTTTCAGTATGATGTGCTTGGAATTATTATAAATTTTACTAAGAATTAATAGTTTAAGACTTGTTTAATTAAAAAAGGTGGTAAATCAAATATTGATCAAAAAAATCCATTTAATTACTATCGATCTTTATTTTTTTTATCTATTAATAATTAGCAATTCACACACTCTAAGGGGCACAAACCAAATGTTTATTCGTTTTCCTTCTTTTTACCCCTCCGTGCATTTGCCTGTTTTGGAAAATCATCTTTTGACAGTTCAGCAAAAAAAGATTGTCTTCATCGCTTCTGCAGCGTTTATCTTTTTGGCTGCTTGCTATATGGTGAAAAGGTGCGTCTCATTTTTTTATGTCAGACCACATCCTATTCCACAACCGTTGATACAACCTGTTCCAAAAGATATTTTACAATCCGGTGATCAAATTCGCCTTTTTACCTATCTCGCAAAATACGGAAAGCAAGTGAGAGAGCTAGACCTTTCAGCTTTTTCAACCCTTGATGATCAAAATCTCGAAACTATCATTCAACACTGCCCCATCTTGCAGCAATGCAAGCTCTCATCAAAACACATTACTGACCAGAGCCTTCAACATCTACAAGCCTTGACTGCGTTGCAATCTTTCGACTTAACGAGATGCGAGGAAATAACCGATCAAGGCCTTCAATACCTGGGAGTCTTGACTGCGTTGCAATCTTTAAGCTTAAGGGGATGCGATAAAATAACCGATCAAGGGCTTCAACATCTAAAAGGTTTGACAGCTTTGCAATCTTTAAATTTAGTGGGATGCAAGCAAATGACCGACCAGGGACTTCAACACCTGCAAGTTTTGACTACTTTGCAGTCTTTAACCTTAGTGGGATGCGATCAGATTACGAACCAAGGACTGCGCTATCTACAAGCTTTGACTGCGTTGCAATCTTTAGATTTAGGAGGGGGTTCTCAGTTTAATGGTCAAGGGCTTCAATACCTGCAAGCTTTGACTTCTTTGCAGTCTTTAAAATTATGGGGATGCAGTAAGATGACTGATCAAGGCCTTCAATACTTGCGAGGCTTGACTACGTTGCAATCTTTAGATTTAGGAGGGTGCTTTCAGCTTACCGATCAAGGGCTTCAACATCTGCAAGCCTTGACTGCGTTGCAATCTTTAGAATTATGGGGATGCGATAAAATAACCGATCAAGGGCTTCAATATCTGCAAGGCTTGACTGCTTTGCAATCTTTAAGCTTATTGGGATGCTCTCAGCTTACCGATCAAGGCCTTCAATACTTGCGAGCCTTGACTGCGTTGCAATCTTTAAACTTAGGGGGATGCATTCAGCTTACCGATCAAGGGCTTCAACATCTAAAAGGTTTGACGGCTTTGCAATCTTTAAGCTTGTCTGAATGCACTAATTACATTACCGACCAAGGTCTTCAATATCTGCAAACTTTGACTGCTTTGCAATCTTTAGACTTAACAGAATGCTGGCAAATTACTGATCAAGGTCTTCAACATCTGCAAGCCTTGACTGCGTTGCAATCTTTAAACTTAACAGAATGCAAGAAGATTACCGATCAGGGGCTTCGTTGTCTTCAAGTTTTGACTAGCTTACAATCTTTATTTTTATTTCGATGCACTCTGATTAGCGATCAACAAATTCATCAATTGAAAACCCAAATACCAGGGTTATTCATTAAATCATGATTGATTATATAAAGCTCTGCGAATCATTAGATTACGCTTAATTATTTGATCTAAAAGCAAAGACGTTAGTTGCAAGCAAAAAAATCGTGATGCCATATTTGAGGCACAACGATGTCATCATAATCTTGAATTCAAAACCAAGTGTTGATGCCTGTTGGCTTCGGAGTCATAATACTGACTTTGAATTCTTTTTTCTCTTGATTACATGTAATTTCAGTTTGTCGAGACGAAGGGAAAAAAGCGATCTGAATCAAAGAATGTTCTTGACGAAGCTTTAACTGATCGATGGTTTTTCCTAAAGGGCCCTGACAAAAGTCTCTATGTGTAATTGTTGTGAGCACAGACGCTGTATTTGAATTATAAGCAGAAAGGAATTTTTCATTTTCGTTGAATTCCTTAACGATTGCATTTTGTAGAGTATTTTTAAATGCTACTAATTCAGCAAAACAGAGTGCCGTCTCTTGTTTAACGATTGATTTATCTTTTAAATATCCTTGATCGATCAATGCTTGATGAATTTTTTTATGGCCACCAACAGTTAAATAATCGGCATATAAAGACGCAAGACGATCGGCAATGACTTCAAGTTTTTTTTCTTTATCTTTTTCATCTGCATAAGAAATAATTTCCGAGTAATCTTTGATGCAATCGATTTGCAAGATAGATGAGGAACTGGGACCTGAAGGTGTTACCATAAGTTTTCCTTGTATTAATTTTGACGGGCAAACACAAATTTAAAGTATTGTTTTTTTTGATCTTCTATTATGACATCGAATGAATTTTCCGTCACTTGAACAGGAATCACTTTTTGACCTTTTAAAGCTTGCATCAGTTGCTTATCGTGATGCCATATTTCAGGCACAACGATTTCATAATAATCTCCTTCAAAGCCTAAGAAATTTCTTAAGGTTTTTCTTTTATGCAATTCAAGTTCATATTGCATTTGATTTACCTTCAGAATAAGCTGAGAATGGTAAGAACGTTGACCAAAATTTGTCAAATGGCTTGAAACTTTTTGAGTGCGAAAGCCAGGCAATTGCGTCAACTTTCCATCGTAATTGTGAACAGTTGTTTGGAATTTTTCTAAGTTATCTTTTTCTATTGGCAATGCGTCGTCTTCACTGATTTCTTCTATCAACTCATCTTCTAATGGCTCAAAACGCCAATCAAGTTCGTCAATCTTTTTGAAATAAAATCCTTTTTCCCCTTGACATTGGCCCGGCACACGCAAGTAACGCGAATGATTTCCTTCTCCACATTGTAAAATGCAAGCATTTTTTGTAATAAAATCACCAGGAGCGAGCTGAATGGGATGGGATTGCCAGCGAGGCAATGGAATAACAATGACATCTGGGTCTGTAGAATGCTTAAAATAGCTATATTTAAATCCAGGATTCCATCCTTCAGAATCAATGTCAGCGAGACTTGTGTAAATTTGCAACCTTTGCTTTTTAGGATTATCTTTGTGAGTCTCATAACCAATTACTATAATGGTAGAAGCGCTTGCATCAATGTGGTCTTCAGCTTCAAAAGTCATTTTTGACGTTTCTGGCAACGGAATAATAATATTGGCGTGTTTAGGTGACCAAGGATCAAATTTATAAACATCTTTGCGCTTGGGATGCAAAACGTATAAGGTAGTTGTTCCTACTCCAACAAAATGAGGTTGCTGTGCTTTGTCCTCTAAATAATTGTTATAGCGCCCTCGATGAGAAATGGCCCAAGCTGTTGCTCCCGGAACAAGTTGGAGTCTCTTCTTCGTAAATAAATTGACAATGAAGCTAATATAAGGCAAAGAAAACCATTTATCTTTCCAGTTATCACGAGCACTTTTATTGATCGCAACGTAGGTGTCTTGAGAAAAATCAATATCAGCTTGAGCAAGCTGTTTTCGACGTTGATTTTTAATTTCTGTGATACGAAATTCTCTTAATACTTTTTTATAGTGAAATTCACCTAAATCATCTAAAACAACTAAATTCGCTCCATCACAGTCAATTTCTTTAGGAATACGCCCTTCAGCGAATCCATCAAAATAGATGGGGGTCCATGTAGAGTAATGCCGCAAGCGTGTCCAAATGATGTCATCTTTAATGATAAACTCTTGTGCATGATTAAAAGCATGCGTTTTAGAAGGAATCTCTATGCGAGTATCAGAAGGAGGAATCGCATGTTGTGCTTGGTCAAAAAAAGCGGCTCTAGCTTTTTGCTTTTTTTCTTCTCGCATCGTTTGATAAAGCACTACCCATCCGACAACAGTAGCCATTAAGATCTGTTTTTCTAGAATCGCCAAAGCAACCAAGAAAATTTTCTTCCAACCTCCACAGTCTTCTTTTAACCATTCAATATGTCTTCCCAACCAATTAGATTTGCCACTGTCGGCAATTAATTTAGTTGCTTTAAAGTGATGTTGATGAAGATAGATGGGAGCAAGAAGGACGTTTACCATAGCTTTGCCCTTATATGAATAAGTTAAAACCACGATTCGGCGCTTTTATCAAAAAATTCAAGAATCGGCAAGTAAAAAGAAACTTTTCTAACTAGAAAAATGGAAAATAAAACGAAGTTTCATCCCATTTTAATTTAAAATATGATAAAGCTAGGGCATGTCTTCAAAAAATTAGCGTGCCAAAAAAGTTTATTTAAAATTAAAGAAACAGACTCTAAGAGTCTGTTAAATAACCTTTAATAATTTGAATTTGAGTTCTTTTCCCCTAGGAGAGGCTCTTGATCCCTAGGCAATATTAAAGCAATATTGCCTAGGGATCAAGAGCCTCTCCTGGGGAGAAAATAATCTCCAATTCAAACCATTAGAGGTTTTTTAACAGACTCTAAGAATACATTGCTAGAAAAGGAATGATAATCATATGTTCTTCCAGCGAATTTTTACTTCAGGGTTAGCCATCAATTCCTACTTGATTGGAGATGAGAAAACAAAACGGTGTGTTGTCATTGATCCTACCCGCAATGTCGTTCCCTATATTATGCAAGCTCAAAACGCAGGATTAGATATCACGGATATTTTAGAAACACATGTTCATGCCGACTTCGTATCTGGTGCAAAAGAACTTAAGCATCAATTAAATGGAAAGCCTCGCATTTATGCTTCAGGAATGGGGGGCAGCCAATCAGTTCCTGCCTATGCAGATCAGATTGTTCAACATGGATTTCAGCTTAAAATAGGTGACGTGCGTTTAGAGGCGATTCACACTCCAGGTCATACTTTTGAACATGTCGCATGGCTTTGCTATGATGATTCGCGCAGTTCTAAAACTCCTTGGTTTGCATTTACTGGAGACTGTGTATTTGTAGGTAGCGTGGGACGCCCTGATTTGCTTGGAGAAAATGAAGTCTCTGCTCTATCTTCTCAGTCTTACCATACTCTCTTTGATACCCTTGCAACTTTGCCTGATTTTGTTGAAATTCTTCCTGGTCATGGAGAGGGGTCAAGCTGCGGAAAATCGTTGAAAGCCCGTCCTTCTTCTACATTTGGCTATGAGAGACTTTTTAATCCTTATTTCAAAAAAGAAAGCAGAGACGTGTGGACGAAAAATTTATTAAAAGGACTCGCGCCTCCTCCGCCTTATTTTCAAAGAGTTAAAAAAATCAATTTACAAGGACCTTCTTTATTAAGTTCACTAAAAACCTTGAAGTGGCATGAAGAAAAAGAAGCTCCGGAGCTTAACAAGCTTTTTCTTATGGATATCCGTCATCCTGAATCTTTTGCTTCTTCTCATATCCAGGGATCGTTGAATATTCCTTTTTCTTCTTCTTTCTGTCAATGGGCAGGCTGGATGTTGCCAGACAAATTGCCTATTGGTTTGATTGCTGAAAGTACATGCCTTTATTGTGAAGCAGTAGATCAACTTCGACTGATGGGATTCGATCAAGAGATCTGGGTCATTTTATTAGGAAAAGAAAAAGAGAAAATGGAGTCATCTTTAAGCTCATTTAAAGTGATGGATGCAGAAGAAGTGGCAAAACAGCAACTTTATATTTTAGATGTGCGAACACCAGAAGAATGGCAATCGGGACATATCCCTGAAGCTCACCATGTAGAACTGATTCATTTAGAAACCGTTTGTCAGCAGTTGCCGCATGATCAATCCATTGCGCTTGTTTGTCGAAGTGGAATAAGAGCTTCGTTGGCCGCTTCTTTATTAAAAAAACACGGATTTCCCTTAGTCATTAATATTCGGGGAGGAATGCAAGCATGGAAACAAGCAGGTTTGCCCATGATGTTAGAAAATGGCAAAAAGTGTTAAACAAACGCTTAACTTAATTGGAGGTTTAGGATGACAGTGACGATATCTGACTCTTATCAAGCTATTCAGATCGGAGATCTTGCTCCCGATTTTACAGCTCAAACAACAGAGGGTTCACTCTCTTTTCATAAATGGATAGGAAATTCATGGTGTGTTTTCTTTTCACATCCTAAAGATTTTACACCTGTCTGTACGACTGAACTAGGAGCTGTTGCACGCTTAAAAAATGAATTTGATAAACGTAATGTAAAAGTGATTGCGCTGAGTGTGAATAATGTGAAATCTCATGGCGATTGGATTAAAGATATCAATGAAACTCAACATACGACCGTTAATTTTCCATTAATTGGCGATGAAGATGGTAGAGTTGCAAGGCTTTATGGGATGATTCATCCAAAAGCCAATGACACATTTACAGTTCGCTCGGTTTTCATTATTGATCCGCAAAAAAAAGTGCGTTTAACCCTAAATTATCCTGCTTCTACAGGACGCAATTTTAAAGAAATCTTGCGAGTGATTGATTCTATTCAATTGACAGATTCGAATAGTGTGGCGACACCAGCCAATTGGGAATGGGGACAAGAATGCGTCATTCTTCCCAGCATTACAGACCCCGAAAAGATTAAGAAGCTATTTCCGAAAGGATATAAACAACTCAAATCTTATTTACGTTTAACGCCTCAACCAGACTTAGATCATTCTAAATCGTAAGCTTGACAATGTGCGTTAAGCATCGCTGAATCAGCGATGCTTAATCCCTGAAAGAGCCTAGCGCATATCATAAAAGAGAGGTTTTAAGTGGCTCTGAGAATGAAGGATTTCGAGTTATTAAACAGATCCCTCATTTTCGTGTTCATCGGCATTTCCATGATGGAAACCATTCACACTGAGTAAACGACCTCCACAACCACAATTAGAACCGCAAGAACAATTTTCGCCACATGCACAGCCGCGATTTGAGAAACAGCCGCAGTGTGAACGTTCATTGCATTTGCAATTTTTGCATGCACAGCCCCTTGGTTGACCTTGCTGAGCTAGCAATAAACCTGTGCTCAAAAGAGAGCAACCTAAAATAATAGCGGTAACAAATTTCATAATTTTTCCCCTTTGACCTATAAAAATACAATCTAATTGGAACTATCTAATATCGGAAAGATAATGTAAAGAGAAGAATGGCACTTTGGTTCTTTAGTGTTATTTTTTAAGTCCTCGAGGAATTAAGCAAATGTCTAATAAATCAAAGCCTAATTGAATGCAAATTGCTAAAACACAAGCGGGTATCGCTCCAGCTAAAAGCAAGGAATAATCATTTAGTGCAAGTCCTGCCACAATGCGTTCTCCATATCCTCCAGCTCCAATAAAGGCAGCAATTGTTGCAGTGCCGACGTTAAGGACAGCGGCTGTTTTAATCCCTGCTAAAATCATACGGGAAGCTAACGGAATTTCAATTAAATAAAGACGATGAGAAAACGGCAGTCCTAAAGCTAAGGCAGCTTCTTGCAGCGAGAAGGAAATATTTGTTAAACCGGCATAGGTATTGCGAACAATAGGAAGTAATGAATAAAGGAATAATGCGACTAATGCGGGAACGGTTCCAATTTCTTTGAAAATTGGAATGAGAAAAGCTAATAAAGCAATGGAGGGAATGGTTTGAATGATTCCAACGATATTTAGAACAAAATGTCTGGCCAACGGCCAATAAGCAGACATAATCCCTAATCCAAGGCCAATTAAAATTGCAGGAGCTAAAGCTCCGAAAACTAAAAAGAGATGTTGACGTGTTAAAGGCCACAAATCAGGTCCCATTAAATGGTCCCAAAAAGAATGGGTAGGAGAAGAGTTTTGGTTTATCGGAGGATGATTTAATAAATCTCGAGCAATATTGGTAAAACTTTTTCCTTCTAGTTCTGCTTGTGCATTCAGAGAAATCATCTCTTCAGTGGATAACTGTTGAACAAGATGCTGCTGAAAAGCTTGCCACGTTTGAGGAAATTTTTTCGCTGCTTCCAAACGATAGAGCAATACTCCTTCATAAACTGGAAAAAAATGCAGATCATCATTTAAGACTCTCAGTTGATATTTTTTTATCTTTGAATCAGTGCTATAAATATCTAAAACATCAATTTTGCTCTGATTTAGGGCTTCATAACCTAAACTGTGATCGACTGTTTTCACATTTTTTTGAGGAAAAATGTACCTGCTATTTTTGAGTCCTTCCCATCCATCTAAACGACCTAAAAATTCAGGAGAAAAACCAAAAATGAGTTCAGGATGTGCAGCTAAATCTGAAATGTTTTGAATTCCTAATTCATTTGCTCGGCTTTCCAACATAGCCAAAGCATAGTTGTCATGAAATCCTAACGATTCGCTTACCTGGAGGTTTAAAGCATTTAAATAGGGATTAAGTTGCGCGGGAGTAGCAGAGGAAAGATGAGGACGCTTCAAAATTTCGAAAGCAATCGTACCTGTATATTCAGGGTAAATATCAATCAAACTTTCTTGCAACGCAGCATAAATAATTCCAGTGTTTCCTAATCCGGGACGATAATCGACAGATGTTTCATTCACTTGTTCTGCAATTTGCTTTAAGGCTTCACCTAAGATATAAGATTCAGTAAAGCGCTTAGAACCAATGATCAATAAATTTTTTTCTGTTTTTTCTGTTGATGAATAAAGGGAGAAAAAAATGGCAAGGGAAAGGAGTAGTAATAGTTTTTTAAACTTTTTTTCCTTTGATTTCATGTCTGAAGCTCCTGATCATAAGTTCCAGGAAATTGTTGCAGACGAATAAAATCGGAGACAAAAGGTTCCACTGGATGTTCAATCAAATCTTGAAAAGCACCTCTTTGAACAATATGTCCAGCACGCATTAATAAAATATCATCTCCAAAATAAGCTGCTTCTCGCATGTCATGTGTCACGAGTAGAATTGTTTTGCGCAGCTGAAAAAAGATGTGTTTAAGTTCAATTTGCAGTTCATAGCGAGTAATGGGATCTAATGCACCTAAAGGTTCATCTAATAATAAACAGCTGGGATTGAGCAACAGTGCTCGCATCAAGCTAACACGTTGCCGTTGGCCCCCAGATAATTCTGAAGGATATTGAGTAAGTAAACGATAGGGGAGCCGAACGAGTTCGCAAAGCTCTTGCAATCGCTGATTAATCCAATAAGTGTCGTAATGAAGAAATTGAGCCATCAACGTGATATTACGATGAGCTGTTAGATGAGGAAAAAGTCCTCCATCTTGAGTAACATAACCAATTTTCTGCCGCCAACGATTCGCGTTGAGAGAGGTCAGCTCTTGATGATTCAAATAAATAGTTCCGGATGTTTGAGCTACAAGGCCGATGATTAAACGTAAAAGAGTAGATTTTCCGCAACCACTAGGACCAATAATAACGGTTGTTCGCGATTCAAAAAAGGTCAAAGACATTTCTTCAACAATAGAATCGTGGTCAAATGTTTTAGAAATTTTATCAAGAGTGATCAACATGTTGTTTTGGAAGCATTTGGCAAGGATGTCTTACCAAATGCTTGTATGAGTTATGATGTTTTATTGGAATCAACTTTGGGAATTCCAAGTGCAAGGAAAACTAAAGATAATCCAAAAAAGATCATATTAATTCCAACAAGAAGGCCGAGAACCCAAAAAGCTGTTCCAGGCCATCCAGCCCAGATAATAAAAGCCATAATAAGTGCAAGAACCCCATTTAAAAGAAACCATCCCCAACGGCGAAAGGGACGTAGTTGTAATCCCAGAATAATTTTTGCGATCCCTTCTGCTATAAAAAAGAGAATGAGCAAAATTGTTAATGAAAAAATGCCAGCGATAGGAAAGAAAACGAGTAAAATCCCGAAAATTAAATATAAGAGACAAGTCAAAAGCGAACCCATAAATGCTGGCCATCCATCGCGAGTCTTAAAAGTGCGATATAGCTGGACAACTCCTCCAAAAATCAATAGCCAACCAATAAATAACTCCGCGCTCAGCGTTGAAATTCCTGGCAAAGCGACCGCGATAAAACCCAAAATGGCAAAAATAATTCCCTCAAATAATAATAAATTGCGGTGACGTTGTAATTCTTCCACTTTCTTTCTCCTTTGTTTCAATAACTCCAATAGTTCGTTTATAGCTTCCTTTTGATTTGTTGTAAAACGACAACTTTTTATTTTAATCCTATCTAATGACTGGTTGCTGAGCGGGTTTACTTGTTGAGATGAATATTAAGCTATTGATTTTTTGATGATTAAGATTTCTGTATAAAACTCTTGATGGGGATTAGGCGAAAGTGGAGGATAGAAAACTTTAATTTGATGGAGGTCTATTATATGAATCACAAGACATATTGGATGTGTGATGGGAGAGTTAAAACCTCTCTAGCTTTAACTTTTATTCAATTTTTTCTCATTTTCATATTTTCCCAAGCTATTGCTCAAGATAGTCAAGCGATTTCTAATCGTTTGCATAATATTGATTTAATGCGCAATGCGCTTTTGCACTGTCCTTATAAGGGTTATGATATCATCATGATTAGCTCAACAACAGAAGAGGAAGCAGATTATCAGCAAGAAGTATTCGAAAAAAATTTCACAAGTTTGTGCCAAGAGAATAGAGCAAGGCCCATTATTCTATCTGTTGTAGACTTAACAGAAGGAGGGCAAGTCATTGGAGCTATTTATACATGGATGAAAGCAGAAGAAAAGATGCGGCTTAAATATCCCGATTTGATAAAGGGATACGACAGTTTAGTGGATTATGTCAAAGCAAAGAAATGCAAAGTTGCAGCTTTTCACAATGGCGGTAGAGGAGAGCGATGCAGTCCTTTAACACAAAGCTTGGGAAATTCTCGTGGGGTACAAAAGCTTGTGGGCTCTATCACCAATCGTCAAGGGCAAGAACTCGAACTTGATGTTTTACTTGGAGTTGTTCTTCAGTGTTCCAGTTTTGCTTTAAGTAATTTAGGAACACACATTGATATTTTTTGGACGTCGCAAATTGCTTTTGGTTCTAATCCTCATGATCAACTGATGCGCTCAAATTTTGAACTCGATAAATTTCTTGTTGGATTTGATAAGCATCATCTTATTCCTCAAAATATTGCAGATTTTGGAACAGCTGCTCTTACAAAAGAGGGGCGCATGACAGCTTTTTATGGCAATAAACGATTCGCAGCACGAAAGGGAAGTCAATATGTTGTGGACAAAGAGAAATTTGAAGAGGAGTTGCTAAGTAAAGGAGATCGATTTGCTTATGACTTTGGCTCCTTTTCTGTCAGTCTCGACATGTGGCAGTTGATGATCGATTACTGGAAAAAAAAGAATATATTTGAATCGATATTAAAGAATGGTGTGTACACGAATGTAAAACGCGATATTGATCCTCATTTTATTCAACCTCTTATTCGCGTTCTTTATGGATTGAATGATTTGGCGAATAGACAGCAAATAGATGAGCAACTTCCAGATCTTTCTCATCGTTTCACACAAGAAGAGCTTGAAGCTGCAAGAGAAAAATTTGATATCATTTTGGAAAAGTCAGCACCTAAAGCGCATGCCTATATATGGGAAGATGTCAATCACGAAAAAGATCAAAAGAAAAGAGCTGAGGCAGTTGCTTGCTTAGATGAAGCTATAGAGTTTTATCTGCTTTATCGGCAAACCTCTTCTTTTGCGAATTTAGAAAAGATATTTGGTTTTATTGATTTAGGAGATGATACACAATGGTTTCGTTATCGTCGTCCTATTGATATCATGAATGAAAAATTTGAAATGTTAACAGATTTAATCGGTAAAAAAATCGAGACGCAGCTTAATGGATCAGTAGAAGAACTAGATGTTGACGAGCCTTTACATCAACGTAGTTTTGAAGCAAGGTTGATGCGTGGGATTACGGAAGATAAAGTCGCAGATTTTACCGTCGAAGGTAAAGCATTGAAAATGACTTTTGAGGAAGTGAAAGAAGGAAGAATGTTAGAAGGGGTCTATATTAAGAATTCCATCGTTCAAAATTGTGATCTGACAAAGGGATCACATATTGTGAATAGCATTGTTCATCAAACGATGGGTAAAATTCTAGCAGAAAATTCTTACATTGAATCATCCATTTCTCCGTTTATGGAAGCCAAAACGAGTGTGATTCATCTCGTCGTCGATCCTTTGGGAATTCATGCGAAATGTGAAGTTGTTTCCGACGTCTATAAGTCAACGCTTTATCCTTCTTATCATGGAAGAATGCGTGCGCCTATTGGATATGATCCCAAAGGAATGCCGATCTATAAGATCATGGGAAAGAATGAAAAGGACGGAATTCTTTATAGTGAAGAACTTGATGAAACCATTCAATATTTTATCAAACACATACCTTACGATCTTAAGGGTGTAAAAGAATATAGCGATAAAACAGCAAGAACAGAAGACGGATGGTATACGTTTGAAGAAATTCGAGAGATTGAGCCTCATCGTATAGGAGATAAGATTTTTAGAGAAACTCTTGAGAATGAAGCTAGAAAAGCTGTCTTACAAGATCGTCTTGATAAGAATGAGGAAAGTTCTAAACCGATTAGTCTTTTCCTTCTTGGATTTTGAATATGAAGATCAAAAGAGACTAGAGGAATTTTATTAAGTTTTTGAGAACTTTAGACATGCTTGTCGAAAAGAGCGTGTCCTTCGAAGTTGCAAAAAGTTCGTTTGCTAAAGGAATGTTAATAATTCAAATGAAATTTATTATTAGCTAAATCCACAATAGATTTCACAGCTTCTTCTGCATCTTCTCCATTCGCCTCTACTCTAATTTGAGCTCCCTTTGATGCTGTTAAAGTTAAGATGCTTAGCAGAGACTTAGCATTGACGGCTTGTCTTTGATAAATCAAATAAACTTGTGATTTAAAAGAGGTGGCACATCTCACAATTTCCGAAGAAGGAAGTGAGTATAATCCATTCTCATTGTGAACTTTAAACTTGCCTTTAGCCTGAGTTTTTTTTGCTGCTTTTTGCATCATTTAATCTCCTGAACTTTTGACATTCTTGAGAAAAATTTCCCGTAAGTCGTAAGTAGATTGCATTTAATGGTAAACAAATTAAACTTGATAGATTTCCTTTGACGTTTGATAAAGATATTATAAATTTTGTGTAAAGATGTGGGGATTTAATAGAGGTTTTCGCTGGTAATCCAATTATTAAGAAAATATTAATGAGTAGGAGGCCTGTATGAAAGAGAGTATCTCATTTATTGGATTGGGAAAAATGGGATTGCCAATGGCCCGCCATCTTTTAGAAGGAGGATATCCTTTATATGTTTATAACAGATCAAAAGAAAAAGCGGAGCCTTTATTAAAAGAGGGTGCTTCATTACTAGATTCTCCAAAGGAGGCATTGCAAAAAGCTTCTATTGTGGTGACGATGCTTTCTAATGATCAGGCGATAGAAGAAGTTGTTTATGGAAAGCAAGGATTATCTGAAACATTAAAAGAGGGAGACATTCATCTGTCAATGAGTACCATCTCTCCCGATATCAGTCGTCGTTTGGAAGATTTTCATTTGGAAAAGAAAGCTTATTATGTAGCGGCCCCAGTGTTGGGACGCCCAGAAGTTGCTCAAAACCGGAAATTATGGATTGTAACAGCTGGCGCACAAGAGGCAAAACAACGTGTGGCACCTTTATTACATTTAATCGGCCAAGGAGTATTTGACTTTGGAGAGAAAGCTTATCGAGCAAATTCTGTTAAGCTGCTTTGTAATTTTTTAATTTTTACTGCCATGGAAGCACTTGCTGAAACAATCACATTAGCAAGAAAAAATGACATTGATGATTCTCAGTTATGGTCTTTGATTTCCCAAACGCTTTTTGCATGTCCCACTTATCAGAATTATGGTCCACTAATCATTCATCCTCAAAAGGATAAAGGTGATTTTCAGACGTCTTTAGCTTTTAAAGATGTTTCTCTTTTATTGAATATGGCAGCAGAGTCTCAAACGCCGATGCCTTTTGCAAGTTTCATGAGTGAACGTTTTTTAACAAATTTAGCTCAAGGAAGAGAAAAGTGGGATGTCTATTTTGCTTTGGCTAAAAGTATTCAAGAGTCAGCAGGTTTAACGGAATCTGATAGATTAAAGTGAATCCAACAGAATAAAACACCAAGTATTTTGTCGTATCCCAAAAAGCAAAAGAATTATATATGTATTTTAGATTTATGATTATACATGCATGAATTTTATCTCAAATCCCTAATTGAAATAGGAGTTTGAATCATGGGGAACCCATCTTTGCAACATGTAATTGGGGTCGATTTAGGCGGAACTAAGATTGAATTGGGGATTGTAGATGAAAAAGGATCTATTCATGCAAAACAACGTTTAGAAACATTAGTGGAAGACGGGCCGCATGCGGTGGAAGAGCAAATTTTACAAAGCGTTTATCAATTGCAACGTCAGGTTAAAGTTCCGATTTTAGGAGTAGGGATAGGAGCGGCAGGACAAATTGATTCTCAAACAGGCGAAGTTATTTTTGCTCCCAATCTTAAATGGCATCACGTTCCCTTGAAAGTAAACTTAGAAAAAAAATTGTTGAAGCCTGTTCAAATTGTTAATGATGTGAGAGCCATTACTTGGGGAGAATGGTTGTATGGAGCGGGTAGAGAGTGTCAGGACCTTCTATGCATTTTTGTTGGAACAGGAATTGGAAGTGGTGTGGTAAGTGGTGGATGTCTTTTGACAGGATGCAGCAATACCTTTGGTGAAATTGGACACATGACAGTTGATCTTAATGGTCCAGCTTGTACTTGTGGGAAACGAGGTTGTCTAGAAGCCTATGCAGGCGGATGGGGAATTGCGGCGCGAGCACAGGAAGCAATTGAAAAAAATCGTTCTGCAATGAATTCTCAATTGCTTTTAAAAAGTGCGAATTTTTCATTAAAGGACATTACTGCCAAGCTTATTGTAGAGGCTTATCATGAGGGAAATGAACTTGCAAAACGTATCATTGAACAGGCGAAGCAAGCTTTAATTGCGGGAATCGCGAGTTTGGTCAATATTGTCAATCCTTGCCGTTTAATTCTAGGAGGCGGAGTGATAGATGGACTGCCTGAACTGATTGGTGTTATCGAACAAGGAGTGCGTCAAATCGCTCTTAAAGCCGCGACACAATCCTTAATAATTGCTAAGGCTGAATTAGGTAAAGAGGTTGGAGTGATTGGGGCAGCAGCCGCTATTTTTAATGCATTAAAGTTGAAAGGAAGAGCTCAAACATGAATGCTTCAAAGTATACAACGCTATTTTTAGATGTTGGAGGAGTTCTTTTAACAAATGGATGGGATCACCACATGCGCGAGCATGCTGCAGAAAAGTTTGGTTTAAATTATGAGGAAATGAATAGCCGGCATGCGTTAACATTTGATACATATGAGATTGGAAAAATCACTTTAGATGAATATCTTAATCGTGTTGTGTTTTATCAGTCTCGTTCGTTTTCTGCGCAAGAATTTAAAGAATTTATGTATGACCAATCTCAATCTCATCCCGCAATGATTCAACTGATCCTAGACATTAAATCGCGCTATTCTCTTCGCACTGTTGTGGTGAGTAATGAAGGTAAAGAATTAATGATTCAACGAATCAAGCGCTTTAAAATGAAAGAATTTATTGATTTTTTTGTTTGCTCGGGCTTTGTCGGATTGCGAAAGCCTGATGAGGCCATTTATAGCATTGCATTGGATATGGCTCAAGTTGATCCTAAAGAAGTGATTTATATTGACGACCGTCCCATGTTAGTCGAAATTGGAGCGAAATTAGGCATGCAGGCCATTCATCATGTAGATGTAAAGCAAACACAATCTATTTTAACAGATCTTTTATCCGTTACCCTATAGGAAGGACAGACCATATGTTAGAACATCTTCAGACACTATTAGGCGATGAAGCGAAATCTTTGCTCGAACATGAATGTAAAACGATTTCTAAAGATAAGCTTTATCTGCCAAGTCCTGATTTTATTGACCGCGTTTTTACTCAAACAGATCGTAAACCTGGAGTTTTGAGAAGCTTAGCTCAAATGTATAATTTTGGGCGTTTGGCAGGAACGGGTTATCTATCCATTTTACCAGTTGACCAAGGAATTGAACATTCAGCCGGTGCAAGTTTTGCTATCAATCCTGAATACTTTGACCCAGAAAATATCGTCAAATTGGCTATCGAAGGAGGTTGCAATGCTGTTGCATCAACCTTGGGTGTGTTGGGCGCCGTGGCAAGACGGTATGCTCATAAGATTCCATTTTTAGTGAAACTCAATCACAATGAACTTCTGAGTTATCCCAATTCTTATGATCAAATTTATTTTGGCCAAGTTGAGCAAGCATGGGAAATGGGAGCTGTTGCTATAGGAGCTACCATTTACTTTGGATCAGAAGAATCTCATCGTCAAATTATTGAAACTAGCAAAGCTTTTGCCCGTGCACATGAGTTAGGAATGGCGACTGTGTTGTGGTGCTATTTACGCAATAGTGCGTTTAAAAAAGATGGCGTAGACTATTCGACAAGCGCTGATTTAACAGGCCAGGCCAATCATTTAGGCGTCTCGATTGAAGCAGACATTATTAAACAAAAGCAAGCAACTAATAATGGGGGCTATAAAGCCATTAATTTTGGCAAAACAAGTGAGCTAGTGTATGAAAAGCTTACAACAAATCATCCCATTGATTTAACACGTTATCAAGTTGTGAATTGCTATATGGGGCGTGTAGGTTTAATTAATTCTGGCGGCGAGTCTGGAAAAAATGATTTGGTGGAAGCTGTCAGAACGGCGGTAATTAATAAACGAGCGGGTGGAACAGGGTTGATTTCTGGTCGAAAAGCCTTTCAAAAACCAATGAAAGAAGGGATTAAGCTGCTCAATTACGTTCAAGATGTTTATTTAGACCATTCTATTACAATTGCGTAATAGGATAAAGGAGGTAAAATGTCTAAAAAGTTAGAGGGACGAAAAATTTTAATTTTCGTTGAAAATATATTTGAAGACTTAGAATTGCTTTATCCTCGTTTACGTTTAATAGAAGAGGGAGCTAAGGTTATTGTAGCAGGTCCTAAAGCGAAAGAAAGTTATAAGAGCAAGCATGAATACCCTTTGCAAGCTGAGATCGGTTTTCAAGATGTTAAAGTCGATGAATTTGATGCTCTTATTATTCCTGGAGGATATGCTCCTGATAAAATGCGCAGATATCCTGCAGCAATTGAAATTGTCCGCAAATTCAATCAACAAGGTAAGTTAATTGCCTTCATTTGCCATGCAGGATGGGTTCCCATTTCTGCCAATGTATTAAAAGGGGTTAAATGCACATCTTTTTCTAGCATCAAAGACGATATGGTTAACGCTGGTGCTAACTGGGTCGATGAGGCAGTTGTTGTAGACCGCAATTTTATTTCTAGCCGTACGCCAGAAGATCTCCCTTATTTTTGCCCTGCGATTATTGAAGTATTGGCAAAATCAAAACAACACTCGCATGCTTAATATACCGTCCGGCTATGTTATAGCGATGTAAAAAAAAAGATCGGATGATAAAACCACCACCACCTACCACCTCACTCTTCTGAAGAGTGAGGTGGGCAGACGTTTTAGTCTTTTAAAGAATTAAAAATCGTTGTCATTCCTTGCCAAGCAGGACGTGTATCAGTACCAAGTTCCCAAATCATTGCACCTCCAAGATTTAAGCTCTTAATGTATTGGCCTTTTAAAGCCAAAGCTTCTTCACTGTCAAAGCTAATAAACTCTTTAGAGGTAGGATGATATAAATAAGCCGCTGAGGCTTGAGAATCCCAATAGTATTGATAGGTACTTAAAAGGTTTTTCTTGATGTCTGAGAAGAAAACAAAACCAGCTTCTTCTGTTGTTCCTCGGCCAGGACCTGAATAGGTGCTAAAGAGTCCTGTAGGAGTAGAATTAGCATTTGCATAGGAACGACCATATAAAGGTATTCCTAACACAAGTTTTTGAGAGGGAACACCCTTGCTTAAATAAAAATTCACAGTTGCGGCCACATTGAATTGATTATTTCCAACTTGTGAAGGCATCAAAGCTGAAAGATGGTTGGTCACAGCATCTTCTTCACCACCCCATGGGCCATGAAAATCATAGCACATCAAGTTAATCCAATCTAAATAAGGATGAATAAGATCCACTTCCATATTGTTATAATGATTAGGACCTGCAGGTGCTGCAATTGTTAGAAGCAAGGGGGGATTTTGAGCTTTTAATGCTGCAGATACTGTTTGTAAAAGAAGGGTAAAATTGTGTTTGTCTTCGGGACGGCCATTGTGCTCTGCAAATCCAGGATATTCCCAGTCAAGATCGACTCCATCAAAATTGTATTTTTTACAAAATTCAACGCATTTCTGAGCAAAATTAGCCCGAGCTGTTGGACTCGCAGCCATGGCTGAAAATGTATCTGATAAAGTCCAGCCTCCAATTGAAATAAGAGTTTTTAATTGTGGATGGGCTTGCTTTAAGTCATAGAGTTGTCTGAAATTACCCCAATAAGGTTTTTCAGTATTCCAATCTGATCGGTAATCAATATCAGCCCAAGAATCAAATAGAAGAATATTACCACTCGTATCGACTTGTGCAAATGCATAATTAATATGAGTGACTAAATTGACATTGATGTCTTGAGGTTTGAAAGAAGGGTTTCGATAGATCGCCCAATTAGTGTAGTAACCAATGATTTTACGTTGCATAGGCTGAGTCGTCACCATGACTGTCACGGCTTGAACATTGCTGGCGCTTCCAGTCTCTGATGAGTTGTAGGCTTTGACCCGATAAAAAAAAGTTCCATTCTGTTTCGCAATGAAATTTTTATTTGTATCAACTCCATTATAGACTGTCTGTGCAGTAGTAAAGCTGCTATCTGTTGATTCTTCAAGGATATAGCCAGTTGCATTATCGACAGCTGTCCAGCTGACTTGATAGTTGCCATCTAAATCTGCATTGACGATGGATTGTAAAGTTGGAGTTCCAGTAGGCTGGGATAATTGCACAAGAACAGATTGAACATTACTATATGGACCATTTCCTCCGTCATTCGAAGCATAAACTCGATAATAATGTGTTCCGTTCGTTTGTCCTTGAATTTGTGTTTGTAAAACATTTTCATTTAAGACAATGGATGAGTTTGAAAAATTCGAATTCAATGAATATTCTAAAGTATAACGAGTGGCATTGGGAACTGCTTGCCAACTGATCAAATAATTTTCATCACGATCATCGTTATTGACGGGATTCAAAATAGGAGCTTGAGGAAGTTGGACTGGTGTTGAAGAGGGATTCCCAGTTACGATTAAATTGATAATAGGAGTGCTTGTCGCTTGTGTTGAATTTACAATTAATCCAATGGTTACACTACTACCAGGAGCAATCAAGCCGCCTCCGCTCCAGGAAGGATTGGTCACTTTGACATGCTTTTGTTGAACAGAGTATTGTCCACCCCAAAGAGAGCTTAAGGATTGTCCTTGTGCCAAATCAAATTCCACTAACCATTGATTGACAGTAGAACTTGTTCCATTCGTGATCGTGATGCTCAGCTGTTTTCCAGATCCCCAATCTGAATCTACTTTAAATTGTGCAACAAGTTGAACAGGCAATCCTCCAGAAGGACTAGGGGTGGGAGTCCCTCCCGAATTCACAGTTCCTTTAGCTGAAAGTTGATTGAGTTTTGGCTCTGTTTGTTGAGGGTTACTAATTTGTACTCCAATAGAAATCGATTGGCCAGGCTGTAAATCTGCGTTCCAAGTTTCATTTTTAACTGTTACAGTTTGCCCTGTGCGAATAAATTGTCCATTCCATAAACTATCTAATACTTGTCCATCTGGAATTGTAAAAGAGGATTGCCATGCCGTAAGAGCTTGGTTACTAGAGTTTTTAATGTCGACCGTGGCAATATAGCCTGAGCCCCAATTGGAAGTGATGCGATAAGAGCTTTGGATGGCAATGTCATCTGCATATAGAGCGAACTGCGCAAAAATAGCTAATAACCATAATGCGCTTAATTTTAATGTATTGAGCTTCATACAACCTCCTTTTTGAAAGGCTCATAAAAAATTTACCTATAACATAGAGATGTTTTTTGATGACAATCTTTAAGACATTTCAGCAAATTCAGGAGCAGTTCTCTTGTGATGTCAGCGGTTTTGAATTCTCACGAGGGAAGAATAGACAAGATTAACGATAGAAAGAGAAGGAAAATAGAATGAATCAAATTCGTTGGGGATTGTGCTGCCAATTTCGAGATGTTTCAATTAAATACCGTTCAACTACAGTCTCTTATATTGAAAGAGTAAAGGCTAAGCAGCACGATTGCCTTCAATTTTTTGATCAAATAATCTTAGATAATTTAAAAGCTCTATTGCATAGCATCAAGTATTGTGCTGAGCACAAAATCGGAAGTTTTAGGATAACGAGTCAATTTTTACCTATTTATTGTCATATTCAGCATGGATATCAGTTAGAGCAAATGCCAAATGCGCAAGAGATTTTTAAGCAATTTTCGAATTGTAAGAATCTAGCTAAAGAAAAAAACATTCGATTAACCTTTCATCCTGATCAATTCGTCGTATTAAATTCACTTGATCAACATATCGTTCAAAATTCAGTTCGAGAGTTGGAATATCATGGACTAATGGCCAAATTACTAGGCGCAGACGTCATTAATATTCACGTGGGGGGTGTGTATGGAAATAAGGCTGCAGCCCTTGAACGTTTTGCTCAACATTTTGGGCAACTTTCACAAGATGTAAAGACACGCTTAACGGTTGAAAATGACGATAAATCCTATACTCCAGAAGATCTGTTCCCTTTATGCCAGCAATTAAGTATTCCTCTTGTCTATGATGTACATCATCATCGCTGTTTACCAGATCAGCTAACGATTGAACGTGCAAGCGATCTTGCTTATAGCACTTGGAATCGAGAACCTCTTTTTCACCTTTCTTCTCCTTTAGAAGGATGGGAAGGGGATAAACCTCAAAGGCATCATGATTTTATTGATTTAAAAGACTTTCCTTTATGTTGGCTAAAATTTCCTCGTCTGACTGTAGAAGTTGAAGCAAAAGCAAAAGAAGTTGCTATATTAAAGCTCATCCAAGAATTAAACAGTTATTTAGAGACTCAAAGTAAAATTGAAGATTGATTAGGGAATGTCTTTAACATGTTAACACCCGAAAAAATATCTTCGCTGGAGAGCAATAGACTCTCGACGAGCATCTGAAGTAATTTCAAATTAAGTAGTCGAATCTGATTGAATAAAAATTTTATCAATTTTTCTTTGAGACCTCTGTGGTTTACTATTCTAGCTATATTGTGAATTGGGTTGACGATAATAGCTAGAATAATAAACCACAGAGATTACAGAAGAGAAAATTGCCAAAAATTGAGAAAAAAGCTTCAGAAACTTGAAGTTTTTTGCTATAAGTTTTCACTTAAAAATCATTTATTATTCTTATCTGAAGCTATTTTATTCATTAATTCAGCAATGACTAAATAGATGTGTTTTCTGTTAATATGGTTTTAATAAAAAGAAGCTCATTTATTTTGTAAAATAAATGAGCTCTCTAGACTGAACGATTTTCAAGCAGCTTGCTTCAATAAACAAGCAATTTCTACTGGATGAATATGAATTTGATGTAAAATGTCCGGGTTAGAAATAATTTCTGTGCGCATGATTCCAAGCATTGCTCTAAACGTCAGTCTCTTGGGAGGCTTTCTCCATTTAGGATCATCGTCAAAATGAAGAGGTCTATCTTGGTAGGTCAAAGCAGCAGCTAAAAGAAGACTGCTATAGACAGCAACATGGAAGATGGGCTGTCTATCAATGGATTTAGAACTCCAAACTTGAGCTTGTCCAACACCTAGAATAGATTTTTCTTCTCTATGATTCACTTCAATTTGCCATCTGTTCAAATAAGCCTGTATTAAATAAGAGGCATCAGCTGATAAATCTGTGCAAAGTAGATAGGCTGGTTGTCTATAATAGAGCTTGCCTTTCTTTGTTTTTCTATAACTTGTAGGCGCTAAAACAAAAAGCCGCAAAGGTCTTAAGGCAGCTCCTCCTTGCCAAAGGACATTTTTAACTTCTTTATAAAAAAGAAGTCTTTTCTTACCTCCATAAAAAACCTCTATTCCTTTCCAAGCGTAGCGAGGATCTATTCTCACTTGTTCTGGACTAAATTTATCTTGTGCATACTTTCTTCTTTTATTGGATCCTGTATATCCAAAGCAAAGACGAGAATTTTTCCTACATCTTGCTAAAATCTCAATTCGATCTTCTTGATTGCGCAGGCATATTTTATTACAAAAGCTGGCATCTACTACCATTAAAAGAGGGCGTCTTTCAAAAGCTTGATCTAGCCTTTGCCTTAGTTTTTTGATGTTTTGAATAAATAAAGAAGAAAGGTTAAATTCTTTTTTAGCTTGCTTATATCTTTCAAAAAACCAAGCTGGAGCTTTCTTGCCTGGCTTTTTAATATTTGGTGCTTCAATAAAATCAATGGGAATTGCTCTTGAAAACTCACAGGGGTGAGTCAAAAGCGAAAATTGCAAAAATCTTAAGCCCCATAAAAAGTTAAGATGAAAAGGTGGTGATAAGGGATCTCTTTTCCAGCCAGCTCCCTTAATTTTTTTTCCGCTTTTTTTAATATGTGTATCATCGGCTGCTACGCACACATAAGGACCCTCACTTAAAGATAAAGCAGGTTTTATCAAATGATCGAAAAGCTTTACAGCCTCCCACTTTCTTCTAGAAAAAACTGCACAGTTTGCTTCATAGCCTTGCTTGATATTGCCTAAAAATAAAGAAACATTGGCGATTGTTTTTCTATGCACAACACTTAAAAACCCAATGGCTAAAGCTCTCACTCTTTCAAATAATTTCTTTTTGCAAAACTCTGGACGCCATAAATCTAAAAGTGTTATAAATGTAATTAGTAAGCCCATAATCACCTCCTTGATTAATAGGTCGTTACAACTCTATTATAAAGGAAATTATGGGCTTTTTTCTTTAAAATTATTTTTCTGAAAAAATCGTTCAGTCTAGAGAGCTCATTTATTTTGTAAAATAAATGAGCTAGCTAAGAGATCTTTAAGCTTTATCCGAAATGGCTAATACACGGACTTCACGCAATTTTAAAGGAAGTGGAGCATGGACAGGCAGCATCATCAATTCTTTAATCAAAGGTGCGACAGTGATATCAACATAAAGTGAATAATTCTCTAGCAAAAAATTTCCATAGTTACCCCAAACAGCTTTCATTTCTTTTGCTCTTTTTAAGACTTCAGAATCAGTTGTTTTGATAAGTTGTGTACCTACTTTACCAGTTTTAACCTGTTCCAAATAAATAATATTTGCCACATAATGAAGCAAAGTTTTTTCATCAGATAAAGATTTGGAACTGCCATTACGTAACGCAATAAGTTCCTTAAGATGAATTTTTAAACTATCTTGTGCTTCTATTCTGAGATCTGCTTCAACTCCGGCAAACAAGGCAGTTGTTAATTGCGGATAAGGTTTATTATCGGGATCTAGAATCACATATTTATCAAAAGCAACAATTTTAGCGGGAATAGGAATTTTTGGAAGGCTTGCCTCAACTTTTTCCTCTTTCATTTCATCTAATTGCATCTTGGCTATTTGCGAGATAAAATGCCTGTGTTGTTCTATATGATCATAGAGTTGATGAATGATCCCTATCAACTGATTTTGAATGTCTAATTTGGCATCACGAGCAGGTTTAAGATGAGTTACTTTTTCTCTTGTAAGAGGGTGTAGAAGTTCCTTGTTTTGATGAGTTTCTATAAGTGTAAGAGCTGTTTGATAGCTAATTAAGTTATTATGAGGGCCTGGGACAAAGCTATAGGGAAAATCGCTGATAGGCTGTAGGCTAATAATATCTGTAAAGATCATGTTAGCATCTCCATCTTGCTCAATAGCCTCTAGGTACAAATCTTTAATAATAACTGTTAATTCTTTTTTCAAAAATTTTAAATCTGTTTCAGCTTCTTTCTTAAATTTAGCTGCTATATCAGAATATTTTTCAGCAACAGATTTGTAACTGGGTAAAGATGCTAATTTTTCTCGAAAAGCTGGGCTAACTAAAACACTAATCGCTTCATAACTCAACTCTAAATCTTCTTCTTTAATAGGTCGTTGCTCTAAAAATTGTGTTAAAGAGAGGGGCTTTGGAGGATTTTGGACACTTTTGCTTGGAATAGGTAAAGGAGGTTTTTGTTCAGTAGATCCAAAAACTCCATTCCATAACTTTGTCATGATGCTTTTATTTAAATCTTCTTCGATTTTTTTTAATTCTGTCTGGTAAACCTCTAATTCCTTGTCATATTTTTCTTTTTCTTTTTGATACTCTTCAAATACTGCCTGTTGCTCTTTTTCTAATAAAGTATATTCAAATTCTCGAATAAGTTTTGCACGATCTATCTGATCTTCTTTTGATAAATCTTTGCATGTTAATTTTCGAAATACCTCCCCCGGACCTTTTGTTACTGTCATAATTTTGACAAGAATGATATGACACAAGTGGTGAGTTTGCCGAGCATATTCTCCTAAATGTGCGACCGGGGTATTAATTGCTAAGATGCCTTGATTTGAACTAAGCGTAAGATCTTTAGAAGAGGTAGGGACTATCATATACACCTTTATTAAGGTTAAATTTTTTTCAATTTTCTTTGTAAATAGAAGTATTTGCTTTCAATTAGTCTACTTTTTACTAACTGAGAAAACAGGGAAATCTACACCTCGATTAGATGAATACATGGTCGAGGAAATGAACTTTGTTGCTTTTTTAGCTAGTTGAAAATGTGCTTTGATTAGCTAAAAAATAATTTCTCAGCAATCCATTCACCCTTTCTTCTCTATAAAAGTGAAGAGAGGGTGAATGATATATGTCTACCTGAGAGATTCAAATCATTTGGTGACTGAATAAAATTCGACATTTACTTGTTTAACTCAACTTTTGAGAGTTAAAACCCCCAAAAACTTTTTTGAGAATTAACAGCCATCACGGTAGTCCCAATAATGATAAAAACAGCCGCTGTGGTTTTTGCTACACCATGGAGTTTTTGACGTTTTGGTCCAGGAATTAGACCTTCTTCTACATCTGATAAAACATTAACTTTCTTATCAGAATTCAATGGTTCCATTGGATTAGAGAGCTTTGGCTTCATGCTTGCTTGTA
Organism: Parachlamydiaceae bacterium; assembly: GCA_044226925.1. Taxonomy (GTDB): domain Bacteria; phylum Chlamydiota; class Chlamydiia; order Chlamydiales; family Parachlamydiaceae; genus JANWJE01. The sequence goes on along the minus strand of JBGAGC010000003.1, from coordinate 134,328 downwards.
AAGTTAATAAATTCTGTATTGATTCATTAAATATTTGAGTTCCTTCTTCCATTTTAGATTCAATATAGGAAGCTTCGCCTGTTAATAAACGATAAAGTTGTTTTTCCTTGTTGGAAGGTTCAGGAGTTACGCTAGGGTAAGAGCCTAAAGAGGTTAGTTCGGTATTCATACTATCTCCTTACTGTTAAGTGATATACAATTTTTAAAGGGTCATTCTTCTCATGTACAATTCGTTCGATCACTTGTGTAAAATGATCTTACGACTAAAAGTAGTCTGTTCAAAACTGAAGGAAAACTTTTTTTCTTATACAAGTTATAGCTTATTATAGAAAGTTATTCAACTTCTCATTTCTTCTTCTCAACTATTCTAAATAGAGTGCCAAGGTCATTTTCTATCAGGGTTGATAAAAGAAGCCAGGTTTAGGACGCTACATAAACGTCAACAAGCAAACTTGAACAAGGTTTGTTTTGTCTCTAAAAAAGCACTATATTTAAACAGATGTGTTTTTTTATATCAAGAAAACTACAACAATTTAAATCGTCTCAGCCTATGGTTTTTTTAATCAATTTTTTAAATGACTTATAGCTTGGAATTTGCGTATTAAAAATAAACAGTCGCATTAGCTAAAAATAAGCACTGTCTTCCTATCATTTCTAGCTCTTAAAGTTATTTTGGAGTATATCCAAAAGTTTGACTACTACAAATGAATTTAAATTAAATTTAATTTTTTATGAAAATAAGAGATGAGAAATTAGATTTTAGATCGTTTCAAGTTTTAATTAAAAACTCAATTATTTTCTTGCTATTTTTTTATTGATAAAGAAATCCAAATATGGAGGGTGTTAAAAATTAAGAGTAGAGGCCTTCAAATTTTTTGCTTTTGCAAATCAACTCAAATGAAATAAAAGGAATTGCTTTGAGTTGAGCATTCCAAATAGGATCTGTGATCCCACTCGTGTTAATGTTCAACTGAATCTAGTTGAAGTTGCGTTTGCATTGCCACTATCCAAGCAATTAACACGTCAATATGAGCAGTTGATAGCACTTCGTCTTTTAATGTCACAGGAAGAAGGTCTTCACAGCTGTCTACTACTTTTGATGCTTCTCCACCGATTTGCCTCAGCATGTTTTCAATCATGTCTAGGTAATGCCCTACAGGCATATGTGTCTCATCATCAATCATTTCGTAGCCGCCTAAATCTATGAGAGTCAAACCGTTTTCTTCAGAGATTAAGATGTTTCCAGACCATAGGTCATCTACCATAATGTTTCTTGATAACAAATGCTCCAATGCACTTAAAAATTGCTGCATAAAAATGAGACGTGTTTCCAAGGGATAATTTTCAAAATAGTTAAACGTTTTGCCTTTGACATATTCCATGACGACGTAAGCTGCAGAACTTTCAAACCAGGCTTCTTTTATTTTAACGATATTTGGATGATCTGTCAGTTGACCGATTCTCAGCTCTTTTTCAGCTAATTGATGAAGATAGTTGCTAACGCTAACACCATTTTGCTCGAATAATTCGATGAGTTTTTGATCGTCAATGGAATATTTTTTAACTGCAACTAATTCACCTAAATCATTTTTAGATAAGAAGACCGTGCTATGTGTGCCTTCTCCAATCTTACTCATAAACGAATATTTTTCTTGGAAATGAGAGGTCTCTTCGTTTTTGTAGAATGAACAATTTGAATCTGCAGTCACATGTGTGAAAGCAAATCCACTTGTCATTAAAAGTGACAAAATGAGTTTTAGCGATGTTAATTGGAATTTTTTCATAAATTAGAGAAAAGCTTTCTTTAAATTGATCAAGTTTTCTTAAACACAATTGTCAAATCAAGTCATGAGATCTCGACATTTGCGATAAAGCTCTTGCTGTGTCATGATTGTTCCATTCAGCAGTTTAATGCTGTCATTAAATGCAAGAGTAGTTCCTAAATAGAAATAAGCTTGGGCATGATTCGGATCGAGTTGGATAGTTTTAAGGTAAAGCTCTTGTTGTGTCATCACTGTTCCATTGAGCAGTTTAATGCTTCCATTGAGTTGAAGAGTGGTTCCTAAATAGAAATAAGCTTGGGCATGATTCGGATCGAGTTGGATAGTTTGGAGGTAAAGATCTTGATGTGTCATCACTGCTCCATTCGGCAGTTTAATGCTGTCATTAAATGGAAGAGTGGCTCCTAAATAGAAATAAGCCGGGGCAAAATCGGGATCGAGTTGAATAGTTTTGAGGTAAAGATTTTGCTGTGTCAAGACTAGTCCATTGATCAGTTGAATGCTTCCATTGGGTGGAAGTGTTGATGCTAAATTGAAGTAACCTGCAAAAGTGGGAGTGAAATGAATGGATTCGAGCAAAAGCTGCTGCTTCGTCATGACTGTCCCATTGAGCAGTTTAATGCTGCCATTGGATGGAAGTTCTGATGCTAAATTGTTATATGCTTTTCCATTGAGGGGTTCAAGTTCAATAGCTTGAAGAAAAAGCTGCTGCTTCGTCATGACCGTTCCATTGAGCAGTTTAATGCTGCCGTGGGATGGAAGTATTGACCCTAAATTATAATAAACAAAACCTTTGGTGGGATCAAGATGGATAGCTCGGAGATAAAGATCTTGCTTAGTCATGATTTTTTTGTTGGGTAGTTGGATGCTTCCATTGGGTGGAAGTGTGGTTGCTAAACTATTATAAGCCATCGCAATGCTGGGATCGAGCCTGATGGATTGAAGAAAAAGTTCCTGCGGTGTCATGAATATTCCATTCGGCATCTGAATGTTGCTGTTAGTAGGAAGTATTGCTCCTAAACTCTGGTAAGCTAAAGCAAAATTGGGATCGAGCTGGATCGTCTGGAGAAAAAGCTGCTGTGATGACGTGACTGTTCCATTTTTCAGAGAAAAATTGCCTTGATCTAGTGTCTCCATTCCTAAATTGTAACAAGTCTTAGCATCGTTAGGATTGAGGTCAATAGCTTTGAGGAGGAGTCCAAGCCGGCCTATACGTGTTCCATCGAGCAACTGAATGGTGCCATTAGGTGGAAGCATTGCTCCTAAATTGCAATAAGCTTTAGCATGATTGGGATTGAGGTGAATCAATATGAGATAAAATGTCTGTTTGATTTTCTGAAAATTTTCTGTCGCAACTTTAAAGAGGTCATACCGGATGACAGCGTAGCTAACAGCTAAACATCCCAAGGCAACTGAAGCTGCAATAAAAACTTTCTTTTGCTGAGTTGTTAAAGAAGTTAGGACACGTTCTTTAAATAAAGAAACTGAATGATGAGAAAAAGAATTTAAATTAATATGCATATTGTTTTTTTAGTTAATTAGTTAATTAAAAATAACATACATTTATTTTAATTTTTTATCAATTAAAATATGCAATTATTTGAATTTCTTTATTTCATTCAATGGTCAATAAAGACCATGTCCTAATATGGAGTCACCTTTATTAAGCGAGTAAAACATCTGAGTAAAAACAAAAGAAGCAACCATAAGTTCTTAGATCGTGAATTATGATATAATTAGCCCAGGTCGTTGAATTTTTAATTGTTTAATTTGTTGAACCCATTGGTCGGTAATCTTAGAACGATACCATAATGTTAAAGATTTCAAAGCTGGTAATGTTTTTAAATATTCAAGTCCTTGCTCGGAACATTTCTCAAATCCCCATAAGTTTAAAGATTGCAAAGTTTTTAAGGATTGCAGATGTTTCAACCCCTGATCAGTAATTTCAGAGCAACGATGTAAATCTAAAGATTGCAAAGTCTTGAAGGCTTGCAGGTATTTTAGGCCTTGGTCAGTAATCTTCTTGCATCCTCCTAAATTTAAGAATTGCAAAGCAGTCAAAGGTCGCAGATGCTGAAGTCCTTGGTCGCTAATCTGAGAGCACCCAGTTAAAGTTAAAGATTGCAAAGCGGTCAAGGTTTGCAGATGGTTAAGCCCTTGATCAGTGATTTTAAAGCAATGAAGCAGGTCTAACGATTGTAGAGTTGTCATTTTTTGAAGATACAGAAGCCCATGATCTGTCAATTGACTGCAATTACTTAAGTTTAAAAATAGCAAGCCTGTCAAGACTTGAAGATAGTGAAGTCCTTGATCTGTAATATTGCGACATTCTCCTAAGTTTAAATCTTGCAAAGCATTCAATGCTTGCAGATGTTGAAGTCCTTGGTCGGTGATTTCAGAACAACCTTTTAAGTTCAAAATTTTTAAAGTCTTCAATTTTTGCAGATAGACAAGTCCTTGGTCGGTAATTTTGTCACAGTAAGTTAAGTTTAAATCTTGTAAATCAGTCAAAGTTTGCAGGTGTTGAAGCCCTTGATCGGTAATCTTACCTGATTGGATCTTTAATTTTTTCAAATTTGGACAGTATTCAGTAATGGTTTTGAGATCTTGATCGGTGAGTGTTGAGAGATCTAGTTCAGTGACTTGTTTGCCGTTTTGTGCAAGATAGGCGAAAAGGCGACTAAATGATTGTAAAATATCCTTAGGAATAGGTTGTGGAGTAGAAGGTCGCTTGACAGAAAAAAATGAATAGCAGCGCTTCACGATGTAGCAAGCAGTCAAGAAAACAAAAGCAGTAGAGGCGATGAGAACAATCTTTTTTTGCTGAATGGTGAGGATGGTGTTTTTCAAGGCAGGTAACTGAAATAATGGATAAAAAGAAGGGAAACGAATATTCATCTTAAATTTTAATCCTTAAAAATTTTGTTCAAGATTACAATCGATCTTGTCTTATAGATAATTAAGAGAATGTTAAGTTTTTTTTAATTAAAGTGGCTGATGTGAATTCGGATTCACTATTAGATGTCTTTCGTCATTTAAACATTAAGCTTCTGTAGAAACGACAAAATGTTCCTCAGGGCCTTGCTTACGTTGCTCTTCTAATAAATGCTCGATGTTTTCTAGATCCACAAGCGAAGCCTCTGATCGGATGCCTTCACATTCTTGCGCTGTTTGCTCCCAGCTTTGTTTAGAAAGAAGGTTTTCCTGCCAAAAGGGATAAGTTCGACATTGGAGAGGGCGAACTGCATAAACTTGGCATTTTTGATTTTGATAAAAGACACAACTATGGTTCTGTGATTTTTTCTCAACTAAAGCATATTGTTGACCTACTCGACGGACATATAGACGCTTAAAAACTGCTATAGATAGACCTGAAAATTGCGCCATATGAACAATTTCTTCCTCAGTAATCCAGACAAAACCAGGTTCGCCTGTGCAACATTTACCGCACTGAGTACAACTAAATCTGAGGCCTTGTTGATACCAAGGGAAAGCAAAGCGTTTTTCAAGATCCTGGCTCATATCAATATCCATTAAATTAAAATTTTATAAACCAATAAGAAAATATTCTTAAATAAAAACAAACCTGGATTATAGTTAATCCAAGTTTGGTATTGCTCAATAAAGGCAAAATTTATTGCTCATGCTATGACAAATCTCATAACTTAATTCAAACCTAGAATCCTTAACAATGAATTTTTTCGGCAGGAAAGCAGAACTTTGCTTAAACACTGCTTCAATTGTTCTAAGATGGATTGTTATGATTTATGCGAAAATCATTCTTGTTATGCAAATCAATTTAGCCTTGACAGCGAAAGTTTTGTCTGAGATCAACAAACGATTCAGTAGAAAAAATCTGGTAACATTTTCCTCTTACATCTTTGAAGAATGAAATGTCCCAACTAGAGTCTTGCAGAATGGATTATGAGATAATCTTCACCCCAGGCATTTGGTTTTGCAATTGCTGGATTTGTTGAAAAGTACATGATGGGTATCCCCTTAAATCTAAAGATTGCAAAGTGGCCAAGACTTGTAGATATTGAAACCCTTGGCCAGTAATTTTATGGCAGTCTCTTAAGATTAAAGATTGTAAAATTTTCAAGTCTTGCAAGTGTTGAAGTCCTTGGTCAGTAATCTTACTGCATTCTGCTAAGTCTAAAGATTGTAAAGCTTTTAAAGCATGTAGATGTTTCAAGCCTTGCTCAGTAATATTGCTGCGACTTAAGTTTAAAGATTGCAAAGTGGTTAAGGCTTTTAAATAATCAAGTCCTTTTTCAGTAATCCGAAGGCATTGCGTTAAGTTTAAGGATTGCAAAGAGGTCAAGGCTTGCAGATATTTTATCCCTTGGTCAGTAATCTCCATGCATGATGTTAAGTTTAAATTTTGTAAAGCGGTCAAGGCTTGCAGATATTGAAATCCTTGGTCATTAATCTGCACGCATGATGTTAAATTTAAAGATTGCAAAGAGGTCAAGGCTTGCAGATATTTTATCCCTTGGTCAGTAATCTCCATGCATGATGTTAAGTTTAAATTTTGTAAAGCGGTCAAGGCTTGCAGATATTTCAGCCCTTGGTCGGTAATTTGATCGCATGATGTTAAGTTTAAAGATTGCAAAGCTGTCAAGGCTTGCAGATATTTCAGCCCTTGGTCGGTAATTTGATCGCATAGCTTTAATTCTAAAGATTGTAAAGCTGTTAAGGCTTGCAGATGTTTCAGCCCTTGGTCGGTAATCTGCTTGCACCAAGTTAAGTTTAAAGATTGCAAATTGGTCAAGGCTTGCAGTTGTTTTAGCCCTTGGTCGGTAATTTGAGTACAGCTCTCTAAGTTTAAAGATTGCAAAGCTGTCAAGGCTTGTAGATGTTTCAGTCCTTGGTCAGTAATTTGAGTGCATAATCTTAAATCTAAAGATTGCAAAGCTGTCAAGGCTTGCAGATGTTTTAACCCTTGGTCAGTAATCTTTCCGGGTTGTATGATTAATTTTTGCAAGTTTGGACATTGTGTCGCAATGGTTTCGAGGTCTTGGGCATTGAGTCGTGAAAAGGCTGAGAGGTCTAATTCTTTGACTTGCTTGCCATATGTTGCAAGATCAGCAAAAAGGAGTGTTGAATTGCCTGATTGTAAAATGTCTTTTGGAACCGTTTTCGGAGTAGGTTGCGGAATGTTTTTTGGAGTGGGTTGCGGAATGTTTTTTTGGATAGAATGCGATTTAATAAACAACCATGAATAGCATTGCTTTACCATGTAGCAAGCAACTAAGCAGGCAAAAGCAGCAGAGGCAATGAGTAAAATCTTTTTTTGTTGAGTCGTCAAGGCAATGTTTTTCAAAACAGGCAATTGAATAGATGGAGAAAAAGAAGAAAAATAAATGTTCATATTCATTTATGTGGATTAAAGATAATGGCTAAATTTATTAAAAGTGAAATTATGGTTAATAATGTGATTTAATTACAATCACTTTTTTTGTGGTTAATGTTTAAATCACATGCTTTGTAGCTAGCCAGAAGGAAAAATTAGTAACTTTCTCTTTATAGTATGTGGTTTATTGATTTTTTTTATTATTTTTAATTTGATTTTAATCAATTTTTTTATTTTTTTTTGTCAAAGTTTGATAATTGAATTGAAAATGAAAAGATCATTTTTTATGTAAATCAATTCAGTCTTAACTGCGAAAGCATTTTCTTGAGGTCAACAAACGCTGCGGTGGAAAAGAACTTAGTGACATTTCATCCTTGTATCTTAGAGATAAAGGATGAAATGCTCCGCTTATCATGCTTAGAGTTTTGCAGAATTGACTATGAAATAACCTTCAGACTAGGCATTTGGCTTTGCAATTGCTGGATTTGTTGAGAAGTAAGTTGTTTGCATTTTTTTAATTCTAAATATTTTAAAGCTTTCAAGACTTGTAGGTATTGAAGTCCTTGATCGGTAATCTGATCACAATAACTTAAGTTTAAAGATTGCAACGCAGTCAAGGCTTGCAGATATTCAAGTCCTTGGTCAGTGATATTATTACATCCTGTTAATTCTAAAGATTGTAAAGCAGTTAAGGCTTTCAGGTATTCAAGCCCCAGGTCAGTGATCTTATTACATCCTGCTAAGTCTAAAGATTGCAAAGCGTTCAAAGCTTGTAGATGTTGAAGCCCTTCATCGGTGATCTGATCACACCAAGTTAATTTTAAAAATTGCAAAGCCTTCAAGGTTTGCAGATGTTTCAGTCCTTGATCAGTAATGTTATTGCATCCCCATAAATGTAAAAATTGCAAAGCCTTCAAGGCTTGCAGATGGTGAAGTCCTTGGTCCGTAATCTTTTCGCACCAATTTAAGTTTAAGAGTTGCAAAGCCTTCAAGGCTTGCAGATGGTGAAGTCCTTGGTCCGTAATCTGATTGCAGGATCTTAAGTCTAAAGATTGCAAAGCTTTCAAAACTTGTAAATGCTGAAGTCCTTGGTCGGTAATCTGAGGGCACTTAATTAAGTTTAAATCTTGCAACGCAGTCAAGGCTTGCAAATATTGAAGTCCTTGGTCAGTAATCTTTTTGCAGAGACTTAAGTTTAAAGATTGCAAAGCGGTCAAAGATTGTAAGTGTTGAAGTCCTAGGTCTGTAATCTTTTTGCAGAAACTTAAGTCTAAAGATTGCAAAGCCTTCAAGGCTTGCAGATATTGAAGTCCTTGGTCAGTAATCTTTTTGCACGAATGTAAGTTTAAAGATTGTAAAGCGGTCAAGGCTTGCAGATGTTTTAGCCCTTGGTTGGTAATCTTAGAGCATCCATGTAAGGTTAAACATTGTAAAGAGGTCAAAGCTTGCAGATATTCAAGTCCTTGGTCAGTAATCTTGTTGCATGAATTTAAGTTTAAAGATTGCAAAGTGGTCAAGGCTTGCAGATGTTGAAGCCCTTGGTTGGTAATCTCAACACAGTAACTTAAGTCTAAAGATCGCAAAGAGGTCAAAGCTTGCAGATATTCAAGTCCTTGGCCAGTAATCTTGTTGCACCAATGTAAGTTTAAAGATTGCAACGCAGTCAAGGCTTGCAGAGATTGAAGTCCTTGGTCGGTGATTTGTCTGGAATGGATAACTAATTTTTGCAAGTTTGGACATTGTGCAGTGATGGTTTTGAGATCTTGGTCATTAAGTGTTGCAAATGCTGAGAGATCTAGCTCTTTGACTCGCTTGCCATGTATGGCAAGATCAGCAAAAAGGAGCGTTGGATTGCCTGATTGCAAAATATTTTTTAGAACGATTTGTGGAGTAGGTGGAGCGCTTTTGGGGGTAGAATGTGGCTTGATAAACAGCCGTGAATAGCACCACTTCACTATGTAGCAAGCAGCTAAGAAGGCAAAAGCTATAGAGGCAATAGCAATAATCTTTTTTTGCTGAATCGCGACGATAGTGTTTTTCAAAACAGGTAACTGAAGCGGTGGAAGAAAAGAAGGAAAATAAATATTCATGTTAATTTATATGGTTTAAAAGCAATAATTAAATTTGCTGTAGATGAAACTGTAAAAAAATTACTGTTTAATTGTATTTTGGTTTTTTTATTAATTTCATTTTGAGGTTGTAAATGCGAATTAAACAAAGGTTTTAATTTAAAAATTAGATTAAATATTAACAAATATGTGGATTTTATGGAAATAAAATTTTAAAAATATTGCAAAAAATTAAAAACTTTAATAAAATTTAGAAAATGAACAATATTTTATCATATGACCTTATTTAAAATTTATTTCAATCACTTTTCCTCTGTCATCGCTACCGACGTTGGTGGTTGTCTTTGTTGTGGTTGTCCGGCAAGACCGGATCACAACTCTACTTGTCGTCTTTAATTTTTTTACTTCACATTACTTCTTAAAAGCTGTTTAAGCCAAAGTTAGTCCACTTTAAAAACACTAGCTTTGAGAGATATTGTTTAATTTAAATTTTTATTTTTAACTCAGGAAGAATCGATATGCAACACACAAATCAAGTGAAATGTCCCATTATTGGTATTTCGGCCACATTATTAATGATTGAGTCTGGTTGTTTGATGGGGCGCGAACGCAGTGCTGTAGGATATGATTATATTCGAGCGATACAGCAGGCAGGAGGGGTTCCTGTGGTATTGCCAATTGTGAATGAGCATCACTTGATTCAGCAGCAAATTGAAATAATCGATGGACTTTTACTATCGGGAGGATATGACGTTTCTCCCTTATGCTATGGAGAGGATCCCAAGCCTGGATTAGAAGCCATTTGTCCAGAACGCGATATTTATGAGATTGAACTTGTGCAAAGTGCACAACGTTCAAATAAACCGATTTTTGGGATTTGCCGAGGTCTGCAATTGCTCAATGTAGCTTTAGGAGGAACACTTTACCAGGACATTAACTTATCTATTCCTTCTGCTCTTCAACACCAATCAAAAGCAAAACCAGATGAAGCGACGCACGCTATTACCATTTCTTCTCAATCCCTTTTGCATAGCATTATGAATGAGACAAAGGTTTTGACAAATAGTTTTCATCACCAAGCTATTAAAGATTTAGCTCCCGATTTAGTGGTTAATGCACAATCTTCAGATGGAGTGATCGAAGGAGTAGAAAGTCCAGGGCCTGATTTTATTTTAGGTGTCCAATGGCATCCTGAATTGATGATTGAGAAGCATTCTAACATGTTAAAAATTTTTCAAGCCTTCTTGGAAGCAGCGAAAAAAAGGAGACGGACATGAAAGAAGACAGAAGTCATCATTTAGGATTCTGGAGCATGATATTGCTTGGAATTAATGGAATTGTTGGATCTGGAATTTTTTTATTGCCTGGACAAGTCATGAGCCTTGTAGGAAATTGGAGCATTGCGGTTTACCTTTTTGTCACTTTCCTTGTCTTGTCTATTGCCTGGTGTTTTGCTCAGTGTTCAACTTTGTTTAATCGAAATGGAGGGGCATATGTATATGCCAAAGAGGCTTTTGGCGATTTTATTGGGTTTGAAATTGGAATGATGCGTTGGGTTGTAGGAATGATGGCATGGGCCTCCCTTATTGTGGGATTTGTCACTGCATTGAGCTCTATTTGGCCTGTTGTTTTAGAAGAACCTATCCGCAGTGTTTTGATTTTAAGTCTAGTGGGTGGATTGGGTTTATTGAATATTTGTGGAATTAAAGTTTTTAAACATATCAATAATTTTGTGACTGTGGCAAAAATTATTCCTCTTATCTTGTTTGTTTTAATCGGGTTTTTTTATGTAGAACATTCTCATTATACTCCACTGATTTGGGAAGAGCTAGAAATGAAATCTTTTGGAGCAGCCGCTTTAGTGATTTTTTATGCGTTTGGTGGATTTGAGACGTTAGTTGTGGCAGCAGGAGAGATGAAAAATCCGCAAAAGAATTTGCCTTTAGCTGTCATGCTTGTCATCACTTTTTGTTCATTGCTATATTTCATTATTCAGTTGATTGCCATTGGACTTTTGGGTGAATCTTTAGCGACAAGCATGACTCCATTAGCAGATTCTGCGCAATTGTTATTCGGAGATTCCGGAAAATGGTTTGTCACATTGACGATGCTGGTTTCGATTGGTGGAATTAATTTGTCAGCCTCTTTTATTACTCCCCGTAGTGGAGTGGCTTTAGCAGAAGATGGAATGATTCCGAGATGGATTGCTGCCAAGGGACGATTTGATACTCATACTTGGGCAATTTTGATTACTATTTCTCTCACAGGACTGCTTTCTCTTTCTGGAAGCTTTTCACAATTGATTGTTATTAGCGTGATCTCTCGCTTTGCTCAGTATATTTCTACTTGTTTAGCTGTTGTTGTTTTGCACAAAAAAATGTCTCATAAGCAAAGTCCAGTCAAACGTTTATTTTTCATCATTATTCCAGCTGTTGCTTTAATGGGAATTAGCTGGTTACTTGCGCAAGCCTCCTTATCGCAATTAATTTGGGGATTAGGGGCGTTGGTATTAGGGATTCCTCTTTATTGGATGCAGAAATCTGAGAGGAATTTGCAGTCTTTGATGACTGTGGAGATAAAAGCTTGAAGATGACTTTTCGCCATTCCAAGACTTTTGGTTTTTTTACTTTGAAATGAAAAAATTGTTCGTTTCTTGTTGAGATTCTAAAATCGTATTAGTTTAGAAAATCAAGGAAATAGGATGAATTTTTTTACAAATCAATAATTTTCTTGCAAGTATAGAAAAATTTATACAAATTATTCAGCTAAAAAAAAACCAAAAGGTGGATGATGAATAAACATGTCATACAAAAAAGTATTTTAGGATTAGCATTGAGTTTTTTAATGGTGGGGTCTTGGGGGGAATGTGTGGAAGAAAATGATTCTTTACGGTTATCCGAGGAATTAAAAGTGATTCAAACAAATAGAGATAATGAGAAAATTTTAAGACAGATTCTTCCTACTGTTCGTTGTTGCTTCCATCCAAGCAAATATGAACGTGTTTTGATGACCCAGTTAAGAGATAAAAATAGTTCAACAAAAGCTTTTCGCGCTGCAGCTAAAAAAATAGGGGAATTGCTTGTTGCGAAAGTTGTGGAATGTATCCCTACAACATTAGTTGAAATTGAAACTCCTGTAGCACCATGTAAAGGAGATGCTTTAGATCAACGTTTGGATTTAGTTTCTATTATGCGCTCTGGAGATGCTTTGTTAGATATCTTTATTAAGCATTTCCCTAAAGCTAGCATCAGCAAAATTTTAGTTCAAAGGGATGAAGAAACAGCATTGCCTGTGTTTAAATATATGAAACTTGCTCCCTCAATAGGGCAAGATCGTCCTGTCATCATCACAGAACCGATGATTGCGACAGGCGGAACTTTAAGCATGGTCATCCAGCTACTTAAAGAACAAGGGGTAAAAGAAGAAAATATTATTATTGCTTCTGTTTGTGCTGCGCCAGAAGGGGTATTGCAATTAACTCATCAATTTCCCCATATTAATATTGTCATGACAGCTCTTGATGACAATCTTAATGAAAAGAAATATATTGTTCCAGGCTTAGGGGATTTTGGTGATCGCTTTTTTGGAACATTAAAAGAGCAGAAAAATTAAATGAAATGAAGCTTTATTCATAGAGATTGCGATTCCAACATTCAGGGTGATGGATGTTGGAATTTTTTTTGTTACTTTAATTTTAAAATTAAAGACTTACGAATGGATGTTTTATCTCTTTTTTTCTTCTAATCAAATCAGTATCTTAAAATTAACATCTCTTTGTTTAAAAACTCTTGATTGCTTTGCCTGTAAAAGTTTTGCTGCACAATTAAAATAGACACATTTTCAACTTTAAAAGAGGATAAAATTTTAATATGCAAGGTTGTAGAACAAGCTTTATCATTCCCTCTGAATTGATTGAAACTCAGCATCATATGAGTTGTCAAGAAGCTCAAAAATTTTTAGAGAAAATTCATGAGTATAGCTATGTGAAAAAAATGAACATCATCAGAAGCGAAAGACTGTTTTTTCCTGCAAAAGATCGCTATGAATTGGTCTCAATTGCTCAAGCTCAGTGTCTTTTGAAATGTGCAAGTGCACAAACAGATCAAAAGACATATAAGGTTTGTAAAAATTCTTGTCTAACAGGCTTAGTCGAATATGTCTTGTTAACTCCAAAAGATAGCTTGTTGTATGGCAAAATCGCTGATTGAAACCTGTTAAATTTGCAGTGAGAGTAGCATGGTAGAGGAGATCAAACGATTATTCTTTGGGATAGAGGTGCATGCTCCGTGGCCCTCTCATTTACCTCGAGGTCGCCTTTTAGATGAGTCACATCGTCATATGACTTTGGTGTTTTTAGGAAATATTCCCTATGCACCGTTACATGATATTTTAGAAATATTTCCAACACCTCCGATGCAGATTGGGACTGTAGGATATTTTGATTCTTGTTTAATTCTTCCTCCACGTCATCCCCATGTGGTGGCGTGGCATGCCCACTGGATATCTCAAGAAGCTTCTATGAAAGCTTTTCAAAAATCAGTAGAAGAATGGTTGTTTTCTCACAATTATTCTATTGATACTCGTCCTTGGAAGCCTCATGTAACCGTTTGTCGGCAACCTTTTAACCCTCGTGAGTGGGAAGCAGATTTTCAACCCCTTCCTTTTTACACCAGTTCTATTCATCTTTATGAAAGCACAGGAAATTTGAATTATATTCCTATTTGGAGTTATCCAATCAAAGCTCCCTTTGAAGAAATTGATCATACTGCTGATATGGCATTTATTATTCGTGGTGAAACATTGCAAGAGCTTTATCAAAATGCCTTTACCGCTCTTGCTTTCAAAGCGCCTGAGTTTTTAGATTTTTTTATGTCAGAGCCCTCTTTGCAGACTCTGGATGACTTGATCATTGCTTTAAATCATGCGATTGCCCGAGTGGATAGTGAGGTTGGCTGTCCTTTGAAAGCTGTTAGCTTTCATGGGGAAATTGTTGCTTTACACAATTCGTTATTACAATGGGAGATGATTATCGATGTTTAAATTAGAAAAAATTAAACCAGCAACCTATCTTCTTCCCAAAGAAGGAGGGATGCATGTCCCAGGTTTAGTCATCGCAACACCTTCTCTATTAGAAGAGGTTGAAATTGAAAAACCTTTGGAACAAGTGCGTAATGTAGCCTTCCTTCCAGGAATTGTGGGTTATAGCATTGCAATGCCTGATATTCATTGGGGATATGGATTTCCAATTGGGGGAGTAGCAGCAACAGATGCTGAGACAGGAGTGATTAGTCCTGGAGGAGTTGGTTATGATATTAATTGCGGGGTCAGATTAGCTGTTGCTCCTATTCGTTTTAAAGACATGGATGAAAGAGAAAAAAAGGCACTTTTAGAGCATATTTTTCGCCTTATTCCTGCCGGGGTAGGGCATGGACATAAAGGACGAAAGCATGATTTAAGTGATACCGACTATCGTCATTTGGCTGAGCAGGGAGCTGCTTGGTCTATTGCACAAGGATATGGATTTGAGAAAGACCTCGAACATATGGAAAGCAATGGATGCATTAAAGGTGCAAATATTGAAGCGGTGTCAAAAGATGCCATGTTGCGAGGTCGTGATCAACTGGGATCTGTGGGATCTGGTAATCACTTTGTCGAAATTGGAGAAATTCAACGCCTTTTTTTACCTGAAATTGCAAAAAGTTGGGGAATTGAAGAAGGTCAGACTTATATTTTAATTCATTCTGGTTCGCGCGGTTTTGGCCATCAAATTTGCCAAGATACACTCAATAGTTTTATCAAACAAGGATTTGCAGAAGGCTTGCCCGATCGTCAATTGGTGGCAGCACCCATCAAAAGCAAGGCAGGGCAGCAATATTTTGCGGCAATGGCTGCAGCGGCAAATTTTGCTTTTAATAATCGTCAGCAAATTTTACATGGCGTTCGAGAAGCTTTTTTGCAGGTCTCAAAAATCCCTCATGAGCAAGTCCGTCTTATCTATGATGTTTGCCATAACATTGCTAAATTTGAAACACATGTCTTCGAGGGAAAGTCACGTCATGTATGCGTTCATCGCAAAGGAGCAACCCGTGCTTTTGGTCCTGGGGCGGCTGAATTAGCTCCTATCTTTCGTCAAACAGGTCAACCCGTGATGGTTCCCGGAGATATGGGAAGAGCAAGCTATATCATGGCTGGTTTGGGTAATCCTATGACATGGAGCAGTGCTTGTCATGGCGCAGGAAGGGCGAGAAGCCGCCATCAATCGATGAAAGCATGGGGAAAAGGAAGAGAAGCAATTAATCATATGCAAAAGCAAGGGATTTTAGTCATGGCAAGTTCTTATCGAACAGTTGCAGAAGAAATGCCTGATGCTTACAAAGATGTGGATTCAGTGGTGGAAGCTGTTGAAGAGGCTGGGCTTGCCAATCGAGTGGCCCGCTTGCGCCCTGCTATGGTACTGAAGGGGTAGTAGCGAAAAGCTTTTGCTAAATACTATTGATATTAAGATATTCGAGCTGATATTACTGTAGATTTATTAACATTGCATTAGGAAATTGAAATGGATTTTAGACCTTTTAGTTGTCTTTCACCTAGTTACCACTCTTCACCACAAGCATATCATAAGCCAACTTCAGGAAATTTAGAAGATATGTGGTGTAACTGGCCACAATGGCAAGTTGCAATGAAGGTAGCTCAAAAATGTATGGCGTCTTTATATATAGGTGAATCCTACAGAGGGATGGGGGTTTTCATCAATCATGATGAATTATTAATACCACGTCACTTAATTCATACAACTGATGGTTTTATTTGTGGCTCTAATCTTAAGAATTTAGTGAGTTCAATTCGTATTCATTATAATGATGATCAATATTGCTATGAACCATTGAAAGTTCACTATATAATGGAAGATGGTTTTGAAAAAGATTACTGTATAATTAAGTTGGCAGGAACATTCCCTTGTTTGGTGCCCCAGGTAACTTTTAATTCTCACCACAATCAATGCTTATTTGCAGAAATTTTAGAAAATGGTCAGGTTGTGATTTCAATTGTTTCTCCCTGCTCCATGTCTTCTGAGTTAATGTGTGGAACTGTTCTTAACTGGACAAGACCCGGAAGTAGTGGTGGTATTTATCTTGATTTGAGTGGTCAATTGATTGCTATTCATCTTAGTCAAGCGACAGGACTTTGTTATGGACATACAGGTGAAGAAAGAAAATTTCTTTATGTTCATGAGATTGTGCGAAATTCGCCCAGTTTCTGTAATTTGAACAGAGAAAATTTATCGCCACTAGCGTGCCTTGGGCCTGTTTTATCTGATTCGTGCTATAATCAACAAGCAGATGTGCGTGTGAAAACCTCTCCAGATAAACAAGGTTATTATTGTGAATCTCGTGAGCAGCATATTACTAGAGCTGAAAGAGGGCTTCAAATTGATTTAAAACAGATTGTTCAGAACGATAAAACTAGAAAGCATACAATTAAGCAAGTAACGAATGTATTTTATCAAGTTTTTTTAATTGATCCTCAAGGAAAAGAAAAACCCAATATTCATAACAATAAAGGTTCGCCATCCTCCTATACGAATCAAACTGCACTCGCTTTTTATCAACGCATGACTCAAGTTTATCAGAGCAATATCTATACGTTAGGTATTAGAGCGTCTGAATTCAATTTTGAGTTCGAAGGATATGATTTTACTGCTAGATTATCCGAGTTGTAAGAAGCTGCTAAATAACTTCAACCTATTAGAAGTTATTTAGCAGTCCCTAAAGGTCGTCTATAGCACCTCATTTAAATCAAATATTTATCAATTTAAATAGAATTTTATTTGATAGATTGTGTTCATAGTTAATTGTTGAGTTTAAATTGTTGTGATGTTTATTGTTAATAGTCTATGTTATTAAACTAATTTTTATTAATAATGAGTGTTTAATGAAATATGACTTCAAATGTTTTATATACTTATAATATAGCAGTTCCTCAAGAAACCCCTTTAGGGGCTTGCTTTGATATAGATGAAATAGCCTTAAATGAAAATCCTATTAATGATTTAGAAAAGTATCTTCCTAGTCTAGCTGAAGATATATCTTATCAAGATGCTCGAGTGCAAAATGCGCTAAAATTTTATGCTCAAACAATTGGTTATGAGTTAATCAATAAACAAATGCGAGGTATTAATAAAATAGATCATGCCATTAGTTTATATATGAGTGATATTTTCAGAGGTTTCGGCACATATGGATTTCAACATCCAATTAGATTATTTCGCACAGAGTCAAACAACTATCAACAAGAAGTAAATGGAAAACAAATTTCTTCGCGAAGGCTTTCTATTAGGGACTCGTGGAATTTTCCTTCCTTTATATCTACTTCAATTACTAATAAACCTCCAAAACCTAAGGTTCAAGAAGGAAAATTGACTGTGTTTGTGTTTGAGTTTAAGTATAATGAAGACATTAAAGGACTTTATCTTGGCAAAAATGTAGGCATACAAGGGGAAGAAGAGTTTTTACTCGCACCAGCTAAAGCAATTGTCACTAATGCCTACAAACTAAAGATAGGGATGGGATATATGGTTAAGAAGGTTAAATTTGTGGTATGCAGCCTTACTTTTTTAGAATAGTAATCTGAATTTTTTTTCTCGTCTGTTTGTTTCAAAGCTTCAATATAAAGCTTTGAAACAAACAGACGAGAAAAATTGCAAGAAATTGAGAAGAAAATTTCAAAAGCTTTCAAATTTTTTGCTATTAATTTTAATTAAAAACCTTTTATCTTTTTTCTTAAGGCATTTGATTCATTAATTCAGCAAAGACTCATTTTCAAGCGGTATTTTTCATCATTTCTTCTATCCTTTTTCTTTTTTTAATGTCCTAAGACATAGGAAAACACGAGGGGAGCTACAATCGAAGCGTCTGATTCAATAACATAACTTGGTGTTTTGGCATCCAATTTTCCCCATGTAATTTTTTCATTAGGCACAGCACCACTATAAGAACCAAAAGAAGTGACGCTATCGCTAATTTGACAGAAGTAGCCCCAAAGAGGAACTTTTTCTTGCAAATCTTGCCGGATCAAAGGAACCACACAAATAGGAAAGTCGCCTGCAATTCCTCCTCCGATTTGGAAAAAACCAATAGAAGAATGTTGAGTTGTCGTTTTATACCAATCAATCAATACTCCCATTTGCTCAGGTCCTGATTTGACGATTTGATAACTGCTTAAATCTCCTGAAACAACGTGAGAGACAAAGATGTTACCTAGCGTTGAATCTTCCCAACCAGGAGTGAAAATTGGCAGATTTTTCTCTTTTGCAGCTAAAAGCCAGCTATCTTTGGGATCGATTTCACAATAACGTTCTAGCAGGCCGCTGTCCAGTAATTGAAACATATATTCATAGGGAAAATAACGTTTCTTCTCCTTATCGGCCTTTTGCCATAATTCCAAGATTTCTTTTTCTATACGACGAATGGCTGTATCTTCTGGAATGCAAGTATCTGTTACTCGATTCATTCCTTTTTTAAGGAGCTTGACTTCATCTTCAGCCGTTAAGTAACGATAATGAGGAACACGCTCATAATGATGATGGGCAACAAGATTAAAAATATCTTCTTCAAGATTAGCTCCTGTACATGAAATGGCATGCACTTTATCTTGACGAATCATTTCAGCTAGCGAGATGCCAAGCTCAGCAGTACTCATCGCACCAGCTAGCGTAATAAGCATTTTGCCCCCTTTGTTCAAATGGGCAATCCAACCTTCAGCCGCATCAACGCAAACTGCTGCATTAAAATGTTTAAAATTACGCTTCATGAACGTGCAAATGTTCGTCATGGCTTGTACACCTATGCTTGAGGATGATAAAAATATTGATAACTTAAAATTTTGTAGACAAGTTTGGCTGCTAAATAATCAGGTGCAACATTAGAGTCGGTAGGACACAGTTCCACGACATCAAATCCTACAATAGTTTTCTTTTCAGCAACTCTTTTTAATAAAGCCATTGCTTGGTTCCACTGCAATCCACCTGGCTCAGGTGTCCCAGTAGATGGCATTAAAGAGGAATCAAAACCATCGAGATCAAATGTGATATAAACTTGATCGCTTAATTGATCGACCACTTTTTCTATCCAATGGCCAGAAATGTCGAGGTCATGACCAAAAAATGTTCTTTTTCTATCGACAACTTCTGCTTCTTCTTGACTCATACTGCGAATGCCAACAGCTACAATAGATGTAATATGAGGAATTTCTCTGACTCTAGCCATGACGGAAGCATGACTCCAAGGATTTCCTTCATACGCTTCTTGTAAATCAGCGTGAGCATCAATTTGTAACACGCTTAAGCCAGGAAAACGTTCAGTATGCGCTTTAATAGGAGCAAAGGAAATGGAATGCTCTCCTCCTAAAGTGACCACAAATTTTTTTTTAGCTAAATATTCAGCTGTCCGTTGATAGAGTTCTTTCTGCATTTGTTCAGAAGAAGAAGCTTCAATTGGAGCAGCAGTATAAATACCAATCTGGTAAATATTAGAATTTGTTTCAATATCATAAAGTTCCATGTTGCGTGATGCTTCAATTAGAGCTGCTGGACCTTCTTGTGTACCGTGCTGATAAGTTGTCGTTAAATCAAAAGGAACAGGTAAAATCACAACTTGCGAAGTGTCAAAATTTGAAAATTCATCAGGTAAGCCTCCATATCGTCCTTCGATACCATGGCCTTGCCCCACGGGTAAACTTTCCATATTCTCAAATTCCAACTGTTAGACTGTCAAGTAGGTGTAACTTTCTAAAGATTCTTTAAATTTCTTTTGCAGCTTTGCTGAATCTGCATTCGATAGGCGGCCTGCTCTCAAAGCTTTTTCAATCAAAATGCGCAATTGCTTTAAAAGTTGTTGAGGATTGTATTGAACATAAGCTAAAACTTCTTCGATTGTATCGCCTTCTACTACATGTTTAATAATCCATTGACCGTTGTCATCAAGCTCTACATGTATGGCATTGGCGTCTCCGAATAAATTATGCAAGCCGCCTAAGATTTCTTGGTAAGCTCCGACAAAAAAAATGCCTAAATAATAAGGACTATTTTGAAATTGATGCAAAGGAAGTTCATGTTGGCGCTCCCGTTGGCCTACGAAACAATTGATTTTTCCATCACTATCGCAACTCATATCGGCTAGAATTCCACGTCTTGTAGGTTCTTCATTCAAACGATGAATGGGCATGACAGGAAATAATTGTTCAATCGCCCAAGAATCGGGAAGGGATTGAAAAACGGAGAAGTTGCAAAAGTACGTATCAAATAAAACGTGGTTTAATTTTTCTATATCTTCTGGAATATGAGGCAGCTGTTTAGCAAGTAGGCGAATTTTAGCGATCAAGTGACGATAGATTTTCTCACCATACGCTCTTTCATGTAAGGTTAAATTACCGTGGGTAAAATTCTCTAAAATAGATTCTTTAAGTTCATAAGCATCATGTAAAGCTTCTTGACAGGATTCAGGAGTCACGTTTCGATAAAGATCGGAAATCGTGATTAATAAATCATGATCACTTGGAGGAGGTTCAAGTTCTAAAAAAGGATTGACAGTAGGAGCAACATCAATGACTTCCGTAATCAGAATTGCGTGATGAGCAACTAAAGCGCGTCCCGATTCAGTAATAATAATAGGATGAGGGATTTCCGCTTTTTGACAAGCTTCTCCAATTGAAGATACAACATCACGAGCATATTCTTCTACACTATAATTCATAGAAGAATCAGAGGTGGTTTTTGTCCCTTCATAATCAACACCAAGCCCTCCTCCAGCATCAAAAAAGCATAAAGAAGGGCAAATGCTGGCAAGTTCTGTATACATGCGAGAAGCTTCTTGCAATGCTTTTTTCACGGCTTTAATTGAAGTGATTTGACTTCCAACATGAAAGTGCAAAAGTTTTAACCAATGAGCTTTATGATTCTTTTGCAGTTGTTCTACGCAATACACAATCTCGTGAATATTCAGTCCAAACTTTGCTAAATCTCCGCCAGATGTTTGCCAACGTCCAGACCCTTTATTTGATAATTTCATGCGAAAGCCAATTTCTGCTTCCACATTTAGACGTTCAGCAACTTCTAAAACAAGGGGGAGTTCGTAGGGTTGCTCGATGATAATAATAGAACGTCTTCCCAATTTGCGTGCCATTAAAGCCAATTCGATATAAGCAGCGTCTTTATATCCATTGCACAAAAGAAGCGCTTCTAAGTTTTCATTGAACGTCATGACAGCTAAAAGCTCAGGCTTGCTTCCAACTTCTAATCCAATTTGCTGCTTTTGCCCAGCCTGCTCAATAAGCTCTACAACGTGACATTGTGGATTAACTTTGATGGGAAATGCAATACGATAAGTATTTTGATATTCAAATTCTTGTATGGCTGCATCAAAGGCTGCTTGTAAAAAGCGAATGCGGTCGCGAATAATATCATCAAAGCGGATCAAAATCGGAGCTTCAATTCCCCTTTGAACAAGTGATTCAACTAATTCAAATAAATCACCTTCTGGGCCATGAAGATAAGGTTTTACGCTGACGTGCCCTTTTTCGTTGATTCCAAAGTAAGGAGCCCCCCACCTTCTAACCCAATAGTATTGTTCATTATGATCTAGAGACTTTTGATTCACTTCATTCCAACCATTCTGTCAAAAAATTAATAATCATCTAAATTATCTTGCGCTTTTGATGAGCTGCAAGAATGGCGACCCGCTCAATAGTCAGGGTGCTTAAAAGTAGGGTGAAGCAGCTAAAAAATTTAACGCGATTTATTAGCAAGATGTGCACCCATTATAAAATTTTTATTTAAAGTATACCTCAGCTTTAAAGAAATAACTTTATTCTTTTGTTTCTCATTTGGCTTTTATTGAGCAATGTTGCTGGGCAAATAAAAGAGCACAAAGAATCTAAAATTCATATGAGATGAAATTGAAGATGGTTGAGACTTTAAAGATATAGAATTTTTCTAGCGAGAAAAATTTCTTTTTATTTTAAAATCTTTTCCTTGCAATATCTTGATGCTAAGAAATCCTCTATTCAAAGGATTTTTTAGAATCGCGCTAATATACAAGCGTGTCTTTTGCCTTAATTTTCTTTTTTAAGGATGATGATTTGATCCTTAAGATAAAATTGAAGGTGTTTGTAAAGGAAAATTTGTAGAATTAACGTGATTAAGAAAACAAACAATAAAGAAATGAGTGTTTAATTTTGTTTTTTTTACTTGAATGTAAATGTTTAAAAAATTAAAATTACACCTTTCGTTTAATTAAAAAAAGGACTTTAAAGATGAATATTAACTTTGCTGCGATTAAAAATCAGTTGAATACAGCTTATCACTTTGCTAGTGAGAAAGCAACAGCAGCTTATCATACAGCTGTCGAGGTAGGCGGAAAACTGCTTAACCACACTGTACGTGTTCTTACACCTGTGTTAGAACGTATTCAACAAGATCCTCGTGCTGCAGTTCCTGTTGTGATTGTTTCTAACATTGCTTTTATTGAAATTGCAGGTTCAGTTATCAATTTGTCGAATCGAGTTTTTAGCCACTTTAACGGTGAAGATCAAGACAACTGGAGCGATGGTGTTAAGCATTTCTCAGGATTTACTGCTGTTACTCTTTTTGGTGGGACTATGGCTGGATTGAACACTGCTTTATATAAAGGACTCCGATTACCTCTAAGCCCATTAACAACAGCAGCACTTAGCGCAGCAACTTTGACGACATACATCGTGGTTGTAGGATTTTTTAGCGGTAAAGTAGGGAAGGCTAGCGAATAATCAGGTGCCTTAGGAGTTAGAAATGGGAGTTGCCCTCACCTCATTCATATCTATTCCTGTAAAAGAGATTTATCAAACTCTACAGGCTGAAGCTATTCAATGGGCTCAGCGTAGTGTCAGGTGGATAAATCAATCTTCGCCTTATTTGCAAAACATTTGGGTGGAGAGCTCTGTTTTAGTGGGAATTAATATGGTGTGTTTTGAGGTTGCTGCATTCATTAGTCATCTGGTTCACAAAATTCTTAATTATTATCAGTCTATTGACGCCTTATCGGATCATGATCATAAAATCCGAAGTGTAGAATTAGGAGTTGTGTTTACTGCGACATTTGGAGTGGCAAATTGGACTTTTTGTAAAGTCCTTCAACTTCCAGTTTCTATAGGACAATGGGCTGTCATTACTTTACCTACCATAGTCATTTATCTTTTTTGGAAAACAAGAGTTTCTTAAACTCTTATATTTATTTTAGGGCAGGAATGAATTGGATCGCATTACTAAATTTGGAAAATAGGTTTAGTTCTATTTTACCAAGTTTAAATTCAGTTGCAAGTGAATGGTGTGGACGTGCAGTGGCTAAGCTAGATTTAGCTATTAGTTATCTCCAAGATCGACGTTTAGCTAGTGCAGCTATTATTGTAGCTAATTTTGTGATTCTAGAAATTGCTTTCCGTATCAGTGTTTTTGCTGGTTTTTTCTTACCAAAAAAAGAATCTATTCGAAAGGTTTGCCTGTTTGCTTTAGTAGGAGCTCTTACTCTTGCTGGAAATATGGCTTTTGTTAAAGCAACCAAAATCAAATTGGATCCTTTAGTGGTAACTGCACTTGCAATGGGAACATTTTTTGTAAAACTTAAATTAGAAAACATAGCTAATTAAGTTTAAGAACTAGAAAAAATGGGTTGAATAGAAAAAGGTAGATTAATAGTGCAAACTAGCGTTATTCCTATCCTGACTGTTTTGTAAAAATAATTTGTTAATTAAATATTGCTATTGTTTTGGAG
Source organism: Parachlamydiaceae bacterium (assembly GCA_044226925.1). GTDB lineage: Bacteria > Chlamydiota > Chlamydiia > Chlamydiales > Parachlamydiaceae > JANWJE01. The sequence goes on along the minus strand of JBGAGC010000003.1, from coordinate 110,321 downwards.
TAAATATGACGGCGTTTAACATAGACTTAAATAACGTAAAGAGTAGCTTGATTGAAGCTTATCACACTGCTGCAGCTAAATCTAGCGAGTGGACTGGAAGGAGCATTGTGATTGTGAAGTCTGGTACTGAAAAAGCATTACCTTATTTGCAAGATCAACGCATTGCAGCAGTGTCTTTAATAGCTGTTAATATTCTCTGCCTTTACATAGGGGATTTATTCAGTCGTTTAGTGACAAGAATTCTGCCAAATGACACCAACGCGAAAGAAGCCTTTGCTCAAGCTGTTGGAGTTGTGGTAGGGGTAGGAACTTGGGGGGCAGGTGTTGCTGCATTCTCAAAGTATACAAAGCTCCCATTTACTCCACTTGCTGTTGCGGGAATTAGCATCGCGACTCTTTTTACGCATGTGATTCTTTTTTCACCAAGCAAGTAAGGCGTAAAATATCGATTCATCTTGAGGCGCTTTAGGCATTGCTTAAAGCGTTCTTTTTTAGGGCTATTGCAATTTCAATTTAATGCGCCATTTACGCAATAATTGATCTGGTAAATAAGAGTGCTTAGCATGGCGAAGAGCTGCAATGCCTAGATCTTGTTCAAGATTCATCCATGCGCAAGACCCTTCCATCTGCTTTGCTAACTCTTGATAGAGATATTGATAAAGACCTTTGATCGTTCGCTTAGCTTTGCTAAAGTGCACGACATAACATTCTTTTGAAATCCATTCACCTATTGCAAATCCTTCAGGTTGTTGATCAATATAAACAATTCTTCCATGAAGGTGAAGTTGGTGAAAGTTTTGGATAGCATCCTGGCATGCTCTATAATCTGTTTCTGAAGAATTTTGCATTTGTCCTAATTGCCATTCTTCCAGTATTTGCAACGCCTCATCAAATTGGTTTGAGAGATTTTCACTTTTCACTTCGCTTATTTCTAAGAGTTGTTTAACAAGATTGCGCTTTTTTTGAAGATGTCGTCCAGGAAAATGTGCCAGCTTAGAAGTTGTAAAAAGATAATCACTATCCGCTTCATTAAAGCTTGCTTCTAAAAGAAAGGGATTAAAGAAGTCAAACCAGTTATCTGGGATCGGAAAAAGGGTAGGTGTTTCTTGAAGGATATCTTGCCATATTTTTTGTGGAAGTTTTGCGGGATGAGTAGTTGGCATAATATAGGGAATTTGATCTCTTGTTATTCCCTTGATAAATATCTCTTCTGCATATCGAATGACGTGGTATTGATGAAGGTGGCGAAATAAATAGAGATTAGCAAATGAATATTCAGACAAAAAAGAATCAAGGGATCGAAACCTCTCTTCAAGTAGCTGTTGATGAGATAAATTTAAAGGTTCGATTTGCATAGTATTCACTTAGATTTAATATGTTCGACACGTTTGATTCCTCCTTTATCCACAACTACTCGAAAAGTCTTAATCTCAACTTTAGGGGTCAAATCTGCTTGTAAATAGGTGTTGCGGATGATGAGATTCAGATGATAAACCTTTGGAAGAAGCCTTTCAGTAATCTCTTGTGTATAAGTATCCAACGTTAAATTGGTTTGAAAAGGATCGCTTGCTTTTTGTAAGAAACGATGAATATTTAGGCGGAAGATGGCGGTTAATTCTTTGCGTCGGCTTTTTCCTCTTGATGTTAAAGGGCTTAATGTCATTTCTCGTTTATAGTGAATAATTGTTTCGTGTCTTTGCAGTGCTTGGAGTTCTTCGTGGAAATTGTGAGTACGGATTTTAAGAAAGCCCTTAGGAAGTTGGTTAGGTTCGATGAAGGTAAAGCTTTCGGATAACTTTCCGATTTTGATACCTTTAGGACTTCTAATTTCGGTTGAGTAATCTGGAAACCAGCGATGAGCTTGCTTATAGTATAAAATTTTAAACCCTTCTTTGATTCGATCTTTTAAAATGTAAAAAAGAACAGCTAAAGCGATAAATGGAAAAGAGTTGATGACGAAAGTAGAGATTTGCCAGACAAAGAAAACCATATAAACGAACATTGCTATTCCGGCAGCAATGGCTCCGAGGACATGGAGGTGCTTTTCTGCCAATGAAAACCGATGGTTATTGAGCATTAATGACTCTAAAATAAACCGATTCAGAAGACCGTGACGATACAAAATCGATTCATTGGCAAAAACATGTCCTTTGGCAGTTTTAGGTCCAATATGATTTTTTTTGCGATAGATTTTTTCTTTTAAGATCAGTAGGCAAATGTGTTTATCGCTAGAAGAATCATGCTGTTCTAAAGAACGAATTTCTTTGAGCAAAATTGCCATAAATTCATCAGTCATCGTGCTGATAAACTCATCAATATATTTAAAATGGCGAATTAATTGAGGTTTATGCAACTTGGCGCGGGCATCCTCTTCCAACTGTCTAAATGCGTAGCAGACTTGAGAAATTTCTGTGCATAAAGAAGTAATGGAATGTGATAATTTTTCTTTTTCTTGCGAGGCTGTTCGAATAAAATGAGTGATTAATTCATAGACTCGGTCTCTGACTGTTGCTCTAAAAATGGCAGCGAATAGCTTTAATTCGTCAGATGCAGTTTCAAAGTTTTGCTGAGCTTCTGGTTCATTAAGAAATTGGCGAAGGCGATGGAGAGGAGACAAGGGATTCTCAGGATCAGCTAATTCAGATAATGTAAAGGTCGGTGTTTTGTAACGGATAAGATTGGTTTGGTCCAAATAAAATTGTTCTTTAGAATAAGTTTGTTCATTAATTTGGAGAGGATTAGGAATAAAGAGGAAGACTTCTTGCTTATAGATGTTTTGTTGAAGATGAGGATTAATAGAAAATTCAGACTTTAATTCAAATTGAAGACTGTCCCTAACATGAATTTCTCCTTCATGTAATTCATTCCAAAAATCTTCTATCATTTCAAATCTTTAAGTTTATTCAATTTGAAACAAGGCAAATGCGTATCATTTGCCTATTTTCTCTATTTGCTTTAAGTCTCTGAGAAACTCGCCCGATGACTTTCAACTTAGTCGCTAAAACAAAAAAGGAAGATGGCCAGGAATTTCTTGGGGCTTCATTTGCGTCATATCTTTATCGACTTCGCCTTTAATCAATTTAGCTGTATGAGGGTCCAGCGCTTGCCTTAATAAGCCCAGAAGAGAAGGGCTTGCTGCAATGTAAAGAGTGTCAAATTCTCCACGATTGCGCGCTTCATCTAGATAGTCGGCTAAATGTTTTGCAAATACCGCAAATTCTTGTCGTTTAGGCATTATTTTAGGTTCAAGGGCGTGCCTGCCTATTCCTGCGCTTTCAAAATCTCTACCAGGTTTATCTGACACAAGGTCGAGATTGTGTAAACGACTTTCAGGATGTTCGAATGTTTTAAGTTCTTGTAATTCATGTCTTTTAACTAATTTAAAAATACGCGCTAAGCTGCTATTCGCTACAAGTAGCCAGGAATCTTTTTTCATGGAATTGCTCCTTTGTCTATCAATCTCTGAACATCTCTCTTGGCGAAGCCTTTATCGAAGAGACATCTAAATATCCAAATATAATTTATTTATTTCATAATCTTTAAAGCATTTTTTTGGTATGAAATCTTTGATTCTGAGTATAGGAAATGAGAATCACAATAGAAAAAAGAATGAATGACCCGCTATCTTGTTTTTAAAATTGAGATAAACAGGATAATGGGTCGGGATGAAAAACTCTTTCAAGATGAATTTAGCGGAATTCCTGTGGCTATTTTATCCTGTCTATCCTGTTCATCCTGTTATTTCTAAAAAAAGGAACAAGATGGGAAGGATGCACAGGATAAGAGCACTCGGATCCTTATATCCTGTTTTCAACCGGAAGCTGTCGTTAGAAAAAACTTTTTCTCACAGGCTCTTTTCCTGAAATCTGAGAAAGATATTGCTTTCCATAAGCGTAAAGCTTTTGAAGATGTGGTGGAAAGAATGCATTAAACATCTGATTTCCGACGAACGTTGCAACACGATAACAGGTATTAAATTTTTCATTGAGTTCGTTTGCGCGTTTAATTTGTACATCCATTTCAGCTTGCATTTTTGTTTGATTAGTAATGACTTGGTTCAAAAATGTATGCAACTTAGAGTATTCACTATTTAAGAGTTTAAAATTGGATTGCAAGTTTTTTGTTTGCCCATTCAATGCACTATAACGGACTTCTAAAACATGATATTTTCTCGTTAAAACTGTGGCTTCGTCTTTTAATGCGACATTTTCTTGTTCTAAATCGTGATAATCTTGATCGAGCGCGTCAAAATCTTTTTCTAAGGTATCAGCTTTTCCTTTTAGTCCCTCATGATCTTGTTCTAATTGATGATATTGCAACTGTAGGGCATGGTGCTGAGTAGTTAAATCATCGTACTCTTGTTTTAAGTCAGTTGTTTCTTTTTTCAATTGTTCATTATTACGTTCTGTGTCAGATTGCTGTTTTTCTAAATTTTCATACTGATCTTTCAAATTTTGTGTTGTTTGCTTTAAATTTGAAAATTTATCCTCTAAGAGCTTATGTTCTTGAGCGATTTGTTGAACCTTCTGTACAAGTTCATTATTATGAGCTTCTAATTCTTCGATTAGGGTATCTTTGCCTTGCTGTTCTTCTGCCATTTGCTGAAAAGCTGTAGTTAGAATGTTTGCGATGGCTTGTTCATTGATGGGAGCACCCTTAGAGTCTCTTATTAGCTTGATAAGACGGCCATACATGCTAGACAAAGTAGGGTCAGAAGATAAGAGATGCTGCTCCACGCCAGAGATATTTGGTGTCGGATTTAATGGCACTTGCATATAAATATTCCTTATGAAGTTTAATTATAATAATGCGAGAGGACCTTACTTATTCTTATGCTGACGATATTTATAGAAATTCGTCAAAATAGCAAAAGAAAATTTATTCCAAATTTAAAAATAGAAGATCATTCTCTATTATGTCTAGGCAAAGATCTATTTTATTAAATGGTTTACAGAAATTTAAAACCTATATGAGGTTAAGCTATGATTCATGATTTCCGGGTTCAAAATCAAGTCCAATTAGATATTTTTCATTCGAAGCCTTTATCACTTTTGCCTGCCATTTCACAGAAAATGTCCATTAAAGAAAAACTGACAAACCTACGTCAGCGAATGAGCAACGTTCGTGAGCAAATACAGACGATTCAACACGAGCAGCAAGAGATGCACCAAACTGCTGACAATATTCAGAAAGAACAGGAAAATATCAAAAGCAAACAAATTGTCGTTTACCAAAAACAAGAAAAAGTTCGCCAAAATGTTGTCGTCATTCAAAAGGATCAGGCAATGATTCGGCTAAACTTAAACGATCTCAAATTGAAATGTAGCGACCTTTTCCAGAAAGCGTTGAACATTAAACAAGACCAAATGGGTTTATTCTTAAAATTTCAAGGAATTGAGCAAAAATGCGGCGAAGTGATGCAAAGAGCTTCGGTCATCCGCCAAAATCACACATGGATTCGCCAAACTCTCCAAGTGGCAGGAATAATTGAGAATCATATTCAAGAGATTGCCCTTTCGATTCAGCGTACTCAAGCAGCTATTGAGCTGGAAGTGGATTCAATCGAGAGAAAAAAAGTTTCGATTTATCAGAGACTTCCTCTTTTAAATCTTGCGGGAATTGAACAACAAGAAAAAGACAGAATGCCACAAATTCCAGAGAAAATAGAAGAAAAGAATGTAAAAGAGATAGGAAATCAACCTCCATCAAGTTTTTGGTCACGCTTGTTAGAGAAAATCAGAAATATTGGCTTTCATGCCATTGCAGCATTTTCTAAAGAGTGGGCGGCAAAGCTATTTATAACAAAAGATTATCAATGGTCTCATCTAGCTTCATTCGTGGCTCACCCTGCAAATCGGATTATGCTAGAAATTTTAGCCTGTGCAGCAATACAAAATATCAAGTTCTGCTATCTTTGCATTGTAATAGAAGGGTTAGTCTTAAATTTTCGAAGAAATTCTCACTTTTCCCTATTTGGCATCACGACTTAAGGTCAATATACCTGCTTTACTACTTTTTAATGCGAGAGGAGAAGAATTCATTGATGATGAATTCTTCTTGAGAAAGGTAGGACAGCAGTTTCTTGATGCTTTAAAGAGAATCTCATCATGTTTATTCATGATTTAAAGATGACAATTGATTGTTAATTGACAATTTATTTTTTTAAATAAAATTTAAAAAACTACTTCTTCACAAAGCTTATTCTTTTTCTTTTGAATTATGAGGATGATTTGCTAATATATTACTCTTTATAAAGAACATAGAATATGTACAAGGATAAATGACATGGCTGTTAGCGTGTTTAATCTTTTCTCTATAGGAATTGGACCCTCGAGTTCTCATACAGTAGGTCCTATGCGCGCTGCTCGGCAATTTGTGCTTAATTTGCAGCAACTGAATATATTACAGGAAACGACAAGTGTGGTAGTCGATCTTTATGGTTCGTTGGCTTTAACAGGAAAAGGGCATTCGACAGATCTTGCCATTTTATTAGGATTGGAAGGGGCAACTCCTGAGGGGATCGATCCTAATCAAGTACAGCCGCGAGTTCAAAACATTCGTCAACAGCATCAGCTTCATTTGGCGCAGGACCATTTCATTTCTTTTAACGAATCTTCTCAGTTGTTATTTCATTACGACAAACAGCTTCCTTATCATCCTAATGGTATGCGTTTTACAGCTTTTGATGCGCAGAATAAAGTTCTTATTCAAAAAATCTTTTATTCGGTGGGAGGCGGATTTATTGTTGAGCATGAAGCTGCCATGAAAGATGAAAGCATCATCCAAGACCATCATCAAATTCCTTATCCTTTTAAAACGGCTGAAGCTTTGCTAAATTTATGCCGTCAACATCGTTTAACAATTGCAGAATTGATGATGGCCAATGAGAAAGTTTGGCGAAGCGAAGAAGAAGTAAAAGAAGGATTGTGGCGTATTTGGAATGTGATGCAAACTTGTGTGAAGAGAGGGTGTGAGCAAGAAGGGGTGTTGCCTGGAGGTTTGAATGTCAGACGTCGAGCAGCCGGAATATATCGTTATTTGCAAGAGCAGGATAAGAAACCTTTAGAACAACGAGATCCAGCAGAGATTATGGATTGGGTGAGCCTGTGGGCCTTAGCTGTTAATGAGGAAAACGCTGCCGGCGGGCGTGTGGTGACAGCTCCAACAAATGGAGCAGCTGGAGTCATTCCTTCTGTTCTTCATTATTATGACAAGTTTGTTAAAGGTTCGACAAAAGAGGGAATTATTACGTTTTTATTAACAGCGGGAGCGATTGGAATCCTTTATAAAGAAGGAGCCTCTATTTCTGCTGCTGAGATGGGATGTATGGGAGAAGTAGGTGTTGCTTGTTCAATGGCAGCAGCTGGCTTGGCAGCAGCTCAAGGTGGAACGAATGAACAAATTGAGAATGCCGCCGAAATTGGGATGGAACACAATCTAGGGTTAACATGTGATCCTGTTGGTGGACTGGTACAAATCCCTTGTATCGAACGCAATACAATGGGAGCAGCTAAAGCAATTAATGCAGCGCGTCTTGCTCATTTGCATGGAGATGGACAACATCGCGTGACTTTGGATCAAGTCATTGCAACGATGAGGCAAACAGGTCATGATATGATGTCCATTTATAAAGAAACTTCGCAAGGGGGACTAGCTGTTAATGTTCCGGAATGTTAAGGTTGTGCTTTTTATTAAGACCCATTAATCAAGTTTTTCTAAAGGACTAGAGGTGTATGCAGCAAGTGGAAGTACGAGAAGCAATTACCCTAGAAAATAATGGGGAAAAAATTTTTGGCATTTTACATCGTCCTCTCCAAGCAAAAAATGTTCCCGCTGTTGTGATTTGTCCCGGCTTTGCGGGGAATAAGTGTGGTAAATTCCGCATCTTCGTGACATTAGGCAAAGAACTCGCTAAGAAAGGAATCGCTGTTCTACGTTTCGATTATCGAGGTTCTGGCGATAGTGAAGGAGAGTTTGGCGATATTACTTTAGAAGGAAAAATCAGTGATACGCTTGCGTGTCTCAAATTTCTAGCGAATGATCCCCAAATTGATGCCTCTCGCTTAGGATTGTTGGGGCGTTCGCTTGGAGGAGCAATTGCCGTATTAACTGCGCGTCGCTATCCCATCAAAAGCTTAGCGCTCTGGGCGCCCGTCTTTAAAAGTGATCCTTGGCGCGAATTATGGGAATCTTTTCAAACGAATCAAAAGCTTGATCAAGTCAAGCAAGAAATGCTGCGTAGTCTGCCAGCTAATGCTCCTAATTTAGAATTTCTTAAGCAGTTTTTTAAGCTTGATATTGAAAGTGAATTAGAGGGCTTGAAGAAAGTTCCTTTATTACATATTCATGGCGAGCAAGATCGAGTAGTTAAGATGGAGCATGCGAAGGCCTATGAGAAGGCTCGTGTAGGTCTAGATAATACTCGCTTTGTTCATCTTTCTCGGTGCGATCATGATTTTTCTGATGTAGCTGAACAGGCAATTGCCATTCAAGAAACATGTGATTGGTATCAGCACACTCTCTAGGCTCCAAAAATGCATGTCTAGAGCCTGTTAAATCAATTCAAACGATTAGAATTTATTTAACAGGTTCTTAAAGCTTTAGAATTTTCATCAAATTTAAGAGTTTTTTTAAGTTTTTTTCTTTGTTTTGTCATCTTGCATTTAATCTGGCAAAGTCAACAAAATGGCGGAAGCTCTAAATCCAATGACATGAGTTTGTTGAAAGTTTTAAGAGGTTTTATGACGAATTCTCTCAGTTTGCTGCAACGGCATCGTTTGGAGTATCAGCCTTTACTACCTGACATTTTAGCCGATTTACACGCTTTAGTTCCTGAATCGCAAAAAGAATCTGCGGTTGTTTCAGATCCTGCTATGCAGAACCTCTTTCCTTATACATTTCAACAACCGATCTTAACCTTTAAACGAGGAAAAGCCCCGGCGGTCAAACCGTTGAAAGTCGGTGTTTTGCTATCGGGAGGGCAAGCCCCTGGAGGTCATAATGTGATCACAGGTTTGTTTGATGCGCTTAAGACATTACATCCAAATTCTGAATTGATTGGTTTTTTAGATGGGCCTAGTGGAGTGATTAAAAATCGTTTTATTCCTTTGACAGAAGAAAAATTAGCTTTTTATCGCAATCAGGGAGGGTTTGATATCATTGGATCAGGACGGACTAAGATTGAAACACCTGAACAATTTGAAGCAGCTGCTCAAACATTAAAATCACATCAATTAGATGGATTAGTCATTATTGGTGGAGATGATTCCAATACAAATGCGGCCTTTCTAGCTGAATTTTGCCATCAACAGCATCTGCCTACTCGTGTCATTGGAGTGCCCAAAACAATAGATGGAGATCTTAAAAACGATTTTATTGAAGTTTCTTTTGGATTTGATACAGCTAGCAAAGTGTATTCAGAAATAATCGGAAATCTCTTAAGAGATGCTTTGTCCGCAAAAAAATATTACTTTTTTGTCAAAATGATGGGAAGATCTGCTTCTCACGTGACATTAGAATGTGCATTGCAAACTCAAGTCAACTTAGCCTTAATTGGAGAAGAAGTCGCTTTCTATCAGGAAACCTTGCAAAACATTGTCCAACAAATCGCAGATCTCATTTGCGAACGAGCAGAGAAAGATAAAAATTTTGGTGTGATTCTTGTGCCAGAAGGGCTATTGGAATTTATTCCCGAATGTCAAAACATGATCAAAGAATTAAATCAGCTTTTGAGCGGTGATTCTGCTTTGACTAAAGAATTTGCAGAAGCTACGTTTAGCAATAAAATTGCAATCATTAAACAAAACCTTAGCCAAGAAGCTGCCCAGAGCTTTTCTCTGCTTCCAGAAGAGATCCAAAGGCAATTGCTCTTAGATCGCGATCCTCATGGTAATATTCAAGTGTCTAAAATTGAAACAGAACGTCTCTTAATTGCAATGGTTGAAAAAGAATTAAATCAGCGTAAAACCAAAGGAACATATACCGGAAAATTTAGTCCCCAACCTCTTTTCTGCGGCTATGAAGGGCGTTCTGGACTGCCTTCTAATTTTGACTGTCAGTATTGCTATGCTTTAGGACATGTAGCAGCTTTATTAATTCAATCAGGTGCCTCCGGATATATATGCTGTATTAAGAACCTTACAAAACCCATCGATCAATGGGAAATTTTAGGTGTTCCAATTGTCAATATGCTTCATTTTGAAATCCGTAAGAACAAAAAACAGGCAGTCATTCAAAAAGCACTCGTCGATCTTCAAGGTCCTGTCTTTAGTGCTTTTAAAGAGAAAAGAGAAAAGTGGCGGTTAGAAGATTTGTACTGTTGTCCAGGTCCAATTCAATTTGAGGGACCGAAAGAATTGGTGAATCAACCTCCTCTAACACTTCTGTATGAAAGCCAAGCTTTTTGACTTGCTCTTTCTTGTTTAAGGATGGCGCAAACCTCTCATTGATCTCCTTTTGCGTCTTTTTTCTTTTCTTTGTTGACTAAGATTCTCTGGATTTTTGCTCATAGACTTTATATCAAAATTTTCTCATTTTCCATTGTTGCAATTTATTTTTTTAGGTATACACATCATTAAAGATCTGAGAATGGGGCTATCTTATGTATAAAATTGGAATGATCATTGTTTTGGCAATTCTTATTTTGCTTGGATTATCTTACTTTGTGCCTAGTTTGCAACGTACCATTCCCGGTATGGCATCCTCAAAAAATTCTCATTTAGAAAAGTTTGCAACATGGAAAGAATTCACTCCGCAATCAGAATTATTTAAAGTTGATTTACCTGAACCTCCGCAATATGCAAAAGATTTTGTTGAAATTCCAGATACTGATAAAAAACGTCGTTATGATATGTACGCATCGGAAAAGATTGATGGCTCTCTTTTTTTAGTTAATGTGATTACCTATCCGCCAGAAATTGATACTTCTTTCACAGATGATATTTTAAAGCAAAACGTAATGGAATTAATGCATAGCAAACCAGACAACGAACTTGCTAGGCTTGAAAAAAGTTTATATCAGACTCGACCATCTTTTGATTTTAACTTTAACAATCGCGAATTTCATGTAGAAGGTAAAGCCTTAATGGATGGCAAAAGAGTCTTCATATTAAGTTATATTACTCGTTTAAAAGAGTTTGATCCTGCAGACTATTCCTATTTTATTAAATCTTTCCAACTTTTAGATAAAGATGACAAGCAAGAGGAAAAAGCGAATTAAGCTTTTTCCATTTGCAGAAGATCAATGACCTTAAATTCATCTTTCCTTAAAATAACAACTATTTCAAAGCTTAAGGTTGGTATTGCCTTAAGATTCTTTCGTAAATTTTTCAAAACAACAATTTATTTTCGCTAGGCAAAAAGCATTTAAGAATCATCACATGAAAACCACTCGTTTCGATAATTGTCAACTTTGTATTTCACTGGGAGAAGCTGTTCCTTCCAAATTATTAGAGCACATACAAAGAGCTGCTCAATGGGCAGATATCATTGAAATCCGCTTAGATAAAATGGCAGAAGTAAAAGTAGAATTTTTGAAAGAATTGCAACAGCGAAGTCCTTGCCCTCTGATTTTAACCATGCGTAAAGCAACCCATGGAGGCTCTTTTTACGGAACAGAGCAAGTGCGTTTTGATTTTTTACGTTCTATTCTTCAACACTTCCAGCCTGACTTCATGGATCTTGAAGCAGATACCCCAGAGTCTTTTATCAAAGAATTGCAAGAGCTCTCTCCTCATACGCAATGGATTATTTCTTGGCATGATCAAAAGGAAACTCCTACTGATTTAGAGAGGCTTTATCAACTTGTCAGCCGCTATCCCGCAACCTATTATAAAATTGTGACTTTTGCTCAAACCACGACTGATGCTTTGCGAATGCTCAATTTTTCTTCTAAATACAACCACAAAGAACGAAAATTATGTGGTCTTTGCATGGGAGAATATGGGCAAGTGACACGCCTTTTGGGGCCTATCATTGGACATCCCTTTACTTTTGCTGCTTTAGAAAGGGGAAAAGAAACAGCTCCGGGCCAAATGACAGCAGAAGATTTGATGAATATCTATCGTTTTCGAGAAATCAATCGGAATACCCAGCTGCTTGGACTAATTGGAAGGCCAGTTGATAAAAGTTCTAGCCACTTAACACATAATGCTGTTTTTCACCAACTTTGTCTTAATGCTGTCTATGTCAAGTTTCATCTTGAAGATCAAGAATTGCCTGCTTTCCTTAAAGAGATTCAACGATTGCCTATTCGGGGCCTAAGCGTCACGATGCCATTTAAAGAAAAAGTCTTAGAGTGGCTTGATGGTTCGCATGAACTTGCTGCTTGCAATACCCTTGTTTGGACTATGCATGGGTTAAAAGGATATAACACAGACGGAATTGGAGCTCTAAAAGCCCTTGGTTTTTCTTCTTCTTTAAATAGAGAAAAGATGGTGATTTTAGGAGCAGGCGGCACAGCGAAAGCAATTGCACAGGCAGCGAGGAAAAGAGGGATTCCACTTGCCATCCTTAACCGCACTGTTGAACGAGCACAGCAGATTGCTCAGCCACTTGATGCAAAATGGGGGACCTTGGATCAATTACCTCATCTCTCTCAAACAGATTATACATGTCTTGTTCAAGCCACATCAGTTGGGATGGCGCCCGCCACAGAAGAAACGCCGGTTCCAGCAGAATGGATTGCAAAAGAGGTGAGTGTATTAGATGTGATTTCTAATCCACCTGAAACGCGTCTTTTACGGGATATACGAAAAAGAGGAGGGCGAGCAATTTCTGGGCGAGAGCTGTTTATTCATCAAGCAGTAGAACAGTTTGTCTGTTGGTTTGGAGATGAAATTCCCAGAGAACGCGTTGAACAAATCATTCGACAACGACTGCCAAAAATAAAAAATTCTAAGACGATGTGTGTGCAAAAAAGTCATTTGCAAGGAAGTGTTACACTTCCCCCTTCTAAATCGCACACCATTCGCGCTATTCTATTGGCGGCTATGGCCAAGGGAACCTCTTTTTTATATCATTTGTTGGACTCTCCAGATAAAACTTGTGCTGTCCAGGCAGCTTGCCAATTGGGTGCCAAAGTGACTCCCATTGACAACGGTTTGGCGATCACAGGAGTAGCGGGATATCCGCGTACTCCAGATAATGTCATTGATGCGGGCAATTCAGGACAAGTGCTTCGTTTTGCAGGAGCGTTAGCTGCGCTTTCAGATGGATATACTGTTCTAACAGGGGATGAATCCATTCGTTCCAATCGTCCTATTCAACCATTAATAGAAGGATTGCGTGGGTTAAATGGATGGGCAGCTTCCACTCGAGAAAATGGGTATGCTCCTTTTATTGTGAAAGGACCTCTTCATCCAGGTTCAACAAGTTTGCAAGGGGAGGATTCACAACCAGTTTCCGCTTTGCTTATGGCAGCTGCTTTCGTTGATGGCCAAACCGAAATTCAAGTCAATCATGCTGGAGAAAAACCCTGGTTGGCCTTAACTTTGTCATGGTTAAATCGTTTAGGAGTCAGTTATACGCATCGCCATTTAGAGCATTTTATTGTTCAAGGACAGCGAGTGCGGCCTGCTTTTGAAGTGACCATTCCAGGGGATTTAAGCGCTCTCGCTTTTCCTCTCGCTGCAGCTTTAGTTACACAATCAGAACTTGGGATTCATCATGTGGATGTTCATGATATCCAAGGAGACAAAGAAATCATTTATCTTCTTCAAAGAATGGGAGCCCACTTAGAAATTGATTCCTCTCGTCAACTTTTAAAAGTCTTTCCTGCTGGAAAACTAAAAGGGCAAACGATTGATGTGAATGATTTTATTGATGCAGTTCCTATTTTAGCTGTTCTTGGATGCTTTGCCGAAGGAGAAACTCAATTGATTAATGCATCTATTGCACGTTGTAAAGAAAGTAATCGTATTGCTTGCATCACAGCAGAGTTGAAAAAAATGGGAGCTGTGATTGAAGAAACTGTAGATGGATTAAAAGTGCGTCAATCACGGCTAAAAGGAACAATAGTCAATAGTCATGGAGATCACCGTTTGGCAATGTCTCTTGTGGTAGCTGGTCTAGGTGCTGAAGGAGAAACAGAAGTGCAGGGCATTGAATGCGTCAATAAGAGCTATCCAACTTTTATCGAAGATTTGCAAAAGCTTGGAGCAAAATTGCATGAGGAAAATTAGCCTGGCTTTGATTGGATTTCAAGCATCTGGCAAGACAACATTGGGGAGATTGCTTGCATCTCATTTAAAGTATTCTTTTACTGATACAGATCAACTCATAGAGCAAATGCATCCTACTTTGAACTGTCGAGAAATCTTTCAGCAATTTGGCTCTTCCTATTTTCGAAAAGTTGAAAGCCAAGTTATCGATGCGTTAAATTTGAATTCTCCTCTTGTCTTAGCGATTGGCGGAGGAAGTTTGCTTGATCCTGCCAATGCAATGAAATTGAAATCTCAAAGTGATTTAATTTATCTTAAAACCTCTTTAGAGATATTAAAAAATCGTATTTGGCAACGAAAATCATTGCCTGCATATTTAAGTGGAAATAATCCAGACTATGCTTTTGCTCACCTGTATCAAGAAAGAGAAAAGCTTTATGAAAAATGGGCCGATCGGACTATTGCAATGGATGGTTTAACAGAAGAAGAGGCTTTGCAGCAGCTATTGCAAATCGTCAATATTTAATAAGAAAAATAAGCTAGCACAAGCAGAATGCCACAAGAAGCATCTGGTTGCTTTGTCTTATTTGATTTAGGAGAGAAGGAAATGGCTTCAAATTCTTTTGGGAAACTTTTTAAAATTGTCACTTGGGGAGAATCACATGGCAAAGCCATTGGGGTTGTGGTGGATGGCTGTCCATCAGGAGTTGTGGTGAGTCAAGAAATTATCAATGAAGAACTCTCTTGGCGAGCTCCTGGTGCCAAAATATATACTTCGCCTCGAAAAGAGCCTGACAAAGTGGAAATTTTGTCTGGAGTTCTTGAAGGAAGAACAACAGGGACTCCCATTTCGCTAATTATTTGGAATCAAGATCAACAATCACAACATTATGAGCCCCTTAAAAACGTTCTGAGGCCTGGACATGCCAATTATACGTATGTCGAGAAATATGGACGTTTTGATTATAGAGGAGGAGGACGTGCCTCCGCCAGGGAAACTGCGTGTCGTGTAGCTGCAGGAGCTATTGCAAAACAAATATTATCAGATGTTGGAGTTTTTGTTGTTGCTTACATCAAATCGATAGGGCCTGTGCAGTCGAATTTTGCATTATCAGACGTTTTGGGAAAAGAAATAGAACTTCAAAGACAAGTCCGCGGAAGTCTTTTATTTTGTCCGGATGAGGCCGCAACGGTATCTATGCAGGAAGTTTTGAATCAAACATTACAAGAAAAAGATTCTCTCGGAGGTGTTGTAGAAGCGGTGGCTTTTAATGTTCCTGCTGGTTGGGGAGATCCTGTTTATGAAAAATTAGAAGCGAATTTAGCAAAAGCTATGTTGTCTTTACCTGCTTCAAAAGGTTTTGAAATTGGATCTGGATATGCTTCTGCAGGAATGAAAGGATCAGAGCATAATGATCTTTTCTATGCAGAAGAGGGGCAGATTGGCTTATTGAGTAATCATGCAGGCGGCACATTGGGCGGAATTTCTAATGGAATGCCGATTGTAATTCGGGTTCCTTTTAAGCCTTCTTCTAGTATTGGGAAAAATCAGTCGACAGTCGATTTTCAAGGTCAACCACAGATTTTTTATCTTCCAGAAGGATCGCGTCATGATCCCTGTGTTGCGATTCGTGCTGTTCCTGTCGTGGAGGCGATGTTTGCACTTGTTTTGGTTGATGCCATGTTAATGAACCGTTGTGCAGTTCATTCTTCTTGATTGAAAGAATGAATCGGCTAAATAACAATAGAACAAAAAATTCATATCCTGTCTTTTCATTTGACAGAAAAAACTAGCTCACATGCATTTTTGAAAAAATGACACATCTATGACTATTACCAGATTATCAAGTGGGAGTCGTAAAAGTTTGCCTGATGCTTATTTTTTAATTCATCTTTCAATTTACTGAGGTAAAAGTTTAAAAAGAGATTTTGTAAACGCGGGAAAAAAGCGAGTTTTTTGATCTCTTGAAATGTCAAATTTTGACATCTCGATAAATCAATCATTTTCAACTTCTTAGCAGGAAGATTTAAACAAATAATTTCTGTGCCTCCTACATTGAGTTGTTCTAGTTTTAGAAGAGAAGAGAGGTGAGCAAAGTTTTTAGGCAGTAAATTTTTACAATTGTTTAAATCTAAGTTTTTTAAACTTTTGGGAAGCAGGTCTAATCTTGTAATTAACGTTTGCGCGGCACCAAATGTTTCTAAAAGAGAAAAAGAAGATAAACAATCAAATTTTTTAGGAAGAAGATTGCTGCAATCATTAACATACAATTCTTTTAAACTTCTTGGAAGAATATCTAATTCTTCAATACAAGTTTGTTGTAAATCGAGAATTTCAAGTTTAGAAAAAGAGCGAAGAAAAGAAAATTGTTGCGAGGAAATGTTCGGACAATACCCCAGGACTAATTGTTTTAGACCTTTAGGAAGGATATTCAATCTTTCGATTTTCGTTCCTCTTACATTAAGGCATTCTAAATGGGGAAGGGAACCCAGGTGATTAAATTCTTGTTGAGGAATGTCCTGGCACTGGTTTATATTCAATTTTTTTAAACTCGAAGAGAAAGTATTTAAGCTGTCAATTTTTGTTCTCTCTAAATAAAGATTTTCTAGATTTAAAAAATGGCGCAGGCTATTAAATTGTTGAGGTTGCAAGTTGGTGCAATCATTTAAATTAAGCTCTTTTAAGTTTTTGGGAAGCTTATCCAATGCTGCAATTTGCGTGTTCTCTACTTGAAGGCGTTTTAAATGAGTGAGAGTCGCTAAATAATCAAATGCTTGTGCGGGAATATTTTGACAATAATTTAAATTCAATTCTTTTAAACTGGTTGGAAGCTGCTTTAGTGTTGTTAAGAAAGGATTTAATGATAAATCAAGTTTTTCCAAAAGAGGGAGAGAGGTGAGTTTTGCCCATTCTTGAGGTGAAAAATGATAATAATGACACTGGGCTAAAGAAAGTTCTTTTAAGCTTTGAGGTAGTTTACCTAAATTGGCAATTTTGCATTTTGATACACTCAGTTTTTCTAAATTTGAATATACGGAAAGCTTTTCCAATTCTTGAGCTGAAAGATCACCACAATGATTTAAATGCAGTTCTTTTAAACCTAATGGCAAGTTTAGTTTGGTAATGGAGGTCCAGCTTAAGTTAAGAATTTCAAGGTTGGGACATGCTCGTATTAATTGAACGAGCTTTTGATCATCAAAATCTGGATATCTACTTAGATCGAGACTTTTAAGCTTTTTTCCACATAAAAGGGCAAGCTCAAATCTTACTTTCACATAAATGTCCGAGGAAAATTGAGTTAAAAAATATGTTAAAGTACCAGGATCGTTTAAAAGAGCCTTAAATTGAACATCTTGATTTGCCCATGTCCAAATGCCTTTTTGATTTAAAACTTCTGTAAAATTTGCAAGCTGAGCGTCAGAAAGCGGATAATTTTTTTGAGAATGAGGCAGAGATTGAGAAAAAAAAGACTTTCGCATGGTATATACAATAGCAAATGCTGCGAAGATAGTTAGAACTACAGCTATCACCTTCTTTTGCTGAAGAGTCAATCTTTTAACAACTTGTTCTTTTGCAGACTCATAATTGAATCTGATTGCTTGATTGTATGGAACAAAAATAGACATAGATACTCAACGTTTATTAAAAATAAAAACATAATATTAAAAAATAAATACAATAAAATCTAGTTCAACTAAATGTGTTTTGTTTTTTTTAGTTGATTTTTATTGAAAACAATAAACAAATTGAAGTGAAAATTTTGCCGAGGATAAATTCAAAAATTGAAGTTTTGGCCAAGTTTAAGTTTCAATTTTGAGTTTGCTTCGTTATAAAAATGGCGTTTACTTATAAGTTGGAAAGAAGTTAGTATTTCGTTTCCTGCCAGATTGATGGTTTGCTATGAACAAGCTTTTTATTTTCATTTTTTGTTTTTTTTGTTTGCTTTTACCTCTACAAACGCTAGTTGCTAAAACATTACATGCCATTCTTGTTGCGGATACCATTCATGAAATACGCTCCATTACTTGGCCTGATTTGTGTCGATGGCAAAAAGAGCTTCGCAGCATTAGCCAACATACAAAAATGACGCTCAAAGAAAAAATTTTTTGTGATTCGGATTTCAATAAAGAAACGATTAGAAGCTATCTCAAAAATCTCAATATAAATGAAAATGATGCTGTTGTTTTCTATTTTTCTGGGCATGGCTATCGCACTGCGCAGAAAACAACTCCTTGGCCATTTATTACTTTTGAATTTTACAAACCAGGGTTAGATATTCAATGGATTGCGGATACAATTTGGAATAAAAAACCGCAATTTGCTCTTGTCATCACAGATTGTTGTAATAATTTCATTGAGCAAGGCCTTTTCGGGCGTGAAACAAAAAACATTCGAATCAATTTGCGTCAATTTCCACCCTATCATCCAGGTTATCAGCAGCTATTTTGCAATGCTCAAGGATGCATTGTTGTCTCAAGCTGTAGTGAGGGGCAATATGCCTATGGATCTCGATTTGGTGGATTATATACGCAGTGTTTTTTTACGAGTCTGAGCTACGAATTAACAGAGCCAAAGCCTAGTTGGAAACAATTATTGCAGCGAGCGAATGGTTATATCAGCCATATTCAACGTCCAGTCTGTGAAGTCTATCGTTGATTCAAATTGTTTAATAAGCTAAATGATGATTAGTATATGGGAGGTTATATGAGAAAATTTCATTTCGCGGGTTTATCACTCTTGTTGTGTGTCCTATCAGCAAACGAATTAATGGGACAACTTCCTCCAGCCAAAATGACATCTACGACGCAACCCTCTTCTTCCATACAAGAAAAGAAATACTTAGAAAAGCCAGAGTCGAAAGCTCATTCGACAACACCGCCTAAAACTTCAGCACCTCTTATTAAAGCAACTCCTCAAGTTGTTCAGCACGCCACTTATTTGCATCCAGGAATTCTTGTTTTTCTTAATGGGCAATGGGAAGGAAGTGATCATTTGCTTAATATTTCAAATAACATTGGTGTTTATGTGACAATTGTTAAGCCTGAATCAGAGGCATTAGATGTCACGAATGAGCAATTGCAAAAAGAAGTGGAAGCTATTTTTCAACAAGGAAATATCAAACCTGTCATTATGACAGCTCAAGGAAGACCGCCCTTGCCTGCTTTTGAGCTTGAGGTTTTTGTCTATCCCATAGAAAAAGGTTATGCAGCTTGCTGTGATGGGCGATTGTTTGAATCTGTGACTTTAGATCGCTTTAAAATGGACCCCAATATGGCTTTTCAAGCGATTACATGGGAAAAACAAACGCTTATTGTAGGACCAAAATCAACATTTGCAGATCAACTTAAGCAAAATATTCAAGCAATTGCAGCTGCTTTTGTTGAGCGTTATCAAGCTTATGAAAAGCTCAAAGGGCAAGTGCGATAATTTGATTGGAATGAGATCACGTAACAGAAAAAGAGCCAACTTCTTATCTGCTATGTGATCTTTTAAAATTGGTGCATAGATCTTAAAAGGTATTCCTGTTAAGAATTTCGTCAATCATCACTGATTTCTGGCATTTTAAAAGGACGAGAAAGTGTCTTATTAAGATGTTTCTGAACGTTGAGCAAAATATTGTCATCGGTGATGTCTAGTTTTAAAAAAATGGCGTTTTCTTCTTTATTGAAAAAATCAATTTTTGCTTGTGAATGACATTTTTCCCATTCTTGAAGCATCTCGGGAGTTAATTTTGCTGGTTTAAAGCCATAAGAAAAGTAAAGCGGCAGTCCCGCTGTTGCTGAATAAAGAGTCACAAAATGACATCCTCTTTTAATTGCTCGTTGAATGATATAATTTAACATCAAGCTTCCAAAACCATGCTTTTGATAACTACCGGCAATTTTTAGTGCGAATAGTTTGCATACTTTTATTTTGTCATCAAATTCTATAAACTTAAAATAAGCGCAGCCCTTGATTTTGATGGAATAAGGGACTTGTAAGCAGATGATTTCGCAATTGTGGGAGTCAGTCTTGTCTTGTTCTAGAATATGGCCCATTTCATATAGTTTCTCGAGAGAATAGCTATTTAAAATAACGGGAGCATCGAAGAGACTATCATAAAAGTCAACAAAGCGTGTAGCATCTTCGACTTGAAAGGGACGCAAAAGAACACCTTTTTTCTTCCAAGCGTCTTGCATCATTTTTTCTAATGTTGGCGAAAGAGAGGCTTGGATGGTTTTGATGTGATTGTCGATACTAGAGGAAAAACAAGCCTGTGATTCCGATAATTGGTCTAATTTAAAAAGGCAAACACCTTTTGCATAACAAGCGGGAAAATAAGTCGGATCAATTTTCAAGAGATCACTTAAACGCTTTAAAGCATCTTCAATTTTTCCTTCTTTTAGAGCTATAATGGAAAGGTAATAAAGGCTTTTAACGATTACGAGCCGATAATTTGAGGGGATTTCAGTCTCTGAAAATTGCTGAAGAATCCGAACAGCGATCAGAATCACTTGGCCGCGATATGTTGAATTCTGTGACGCATGTCGAAAAGCAAAATAAGCATAATCTAATGAAGATTCTAATTGCTCCATTCCAGCTAAAGCTTGGCTCGAATAGAGGAACAAATCAGGATCTTTAAAACCAGATTTTACCAGATAATTAAAGTCTTCATATGCTAATGAATAATGCTGTTGGTTTAAATAAAGGGATCCTCTAGTTTTTCTAACTTCTTTTTTTTTATGATCCAAGGTTAAACAACGATCTAAATATTGAAGAGCTGAATTATAGTCCTGCTTAGTAATTTCTATAAAACCTAATGTGGAAAGAAAGGAAGTGTCGTTCGGGTATTGTTTTAAACCCTTTAAACAGACCTCCTTTGCTTCATCATAGCGGGAAAGTTCATATAAAATGAAGGAATGATAATAAAGAAAACAAGGGTTTTCAGGATCTAGACTTAATCCCTCTAAGCAAAGCTTCTCGAGTTCTTGCATGTGTTCGGAAGTTCGGTTTTCAGAATACAAAGTATGCTTGCTGTATAATGTATAAAACTGCTGCCATATTGTTAAATGGGGGTAGTATTCATTTAGCTTGTTTATATATTTGATAATTTTATCTTTTTTGCTTTCATCTTTTAAACAGATGTTTAAACATCTCTCTAATGCTTGAAGATGATGTGGTGCTAGATCTAAAATTCTTTTAAACTCTTGATAAGCTTTATCCAAATCGCCTAATTGAAGATGTGTTTCGGCATGTAGATAATGCATCTCTATTTCTTGTTCTTCGTCTAGCAACGACAAATTTTTCTCAATTTCAATAATACTCTGACGAGCTAACCCATATTGTTTTGTTTGGAAATAACATTTAGCTCTTAATAAATGCATGGAGAAATCAAGAGGATTAAACTCTAAATAATGATTTAACGTTTGGATTGCTAATTCACCAAATCCTTGTTGTAAGCAGTTTTCCACAAATGTAGAATCAATTTCAAAATTAAAAAGTTGACATTGAAAATCGTCTTTTGAGTCTTCAGTTTTTTCTAGATGTCCTGGCTGTTCATCAGGGGAGGGATCCAGCAATTTGCTTAGATGTCCTGGCTGTTCATTAAAGGGGGAATCCAGCAACTTGCTGGCAAAAAAACTGTCTGGGGATTTGATTAAAATTTGATTGCAGCGCTCATCGGTTCCTTCTAAGTTTTCTTTTGAATAAGGCTCTGCGACAAGATTTTTCAAAAATTGTTCACTGTCGGTAGAGGAAAAACTTGAAGAAGGAAGGTCTGACAAAAAAGATAAATTTGATGAATAATAAGAAATTTCCTCTTCTTCTTCATTAAAAGAGTTTATAGAAAAACCATTCGAAGTTTTTATTTTTTTTAAAGGGCTAAAATCTTCTTTTGTTTTGCTACAAATAGATTCAATTCTATTATCACTTATAGGAATTGACATAATAATAAATCATTAATTGTTGTTTAAAATTTTAGTGCTGAAAAAATCAAACACCTCCGGTCTAGAGGTGTTGAATTTAGGAATTCTCAATTCACCTAAGGTTGAACGCTTAGTTCTTATTTTAGGGATTTAGCACATTGGATTTAATTTTTAAAGACTCATCTTGGTTTGAGTAGCGTGTGGCGTAGGAAAGAGAAGTGTTTTCACCCTTGATTTGGCGAAGAAGATCAATCATTTCAATTGCAGCTTGAACGGCTTCAAACCCTTTATTACCTGCTTTAGTACCAGCACGTTCAATGGCTTGTTCAATCGTATCTGTTGTTAAAACTCCAAAAATGATAGGAAGATTTGTTTCAAGTGAAACATGAGCAATTCCTGAAGCAGTTTGGCCAGCGACATAATCAAAATGAGCTGTTGCTCCTCGAATCACAGCGCCTAAGCAAACGACTGCATCAACTTGTCCGGTTAAAGCTAATTGCTTAGCCACTAATGGAATTTCGTAAGAACCAGGAACCCAAGCAACAGTAATATGACTTTCGGGTATGCCATAGCGCTGTAATCCTTCTAGCGCTCCATTTAAAAGACTTTTAGTCACCAATTCATTAAAATGTGCCACAACAATTCCGATTCTGATTTGATGGGCAATTAAGCGTCCTTTATATTCTTTCATGTTGACTCCTTTAGCAGATTGCAAATCCCTTCTTAAGCATTCATAATGTCTAAGAGATGTCCCATTTTCTCTTTTTTTACTTGTAAATAGCGGCGATTTTCTTCAGTTGGAACAGTGGGAAGAGGAACGCGTTCGATGATAGAAATATCATATCCAGATAATCCACCATATTTAGAAGGATTGTTTGTCATTAAGCGAATGGTAGAAAGCCCAAGATCAACTAAAATTTGTGCGCCGATCCCATATTCGCGCGAGTCTATGGGTAAACCAAGCTCTAAATTAGCTTCTACAGTATCTCGTCCCTGATCTTGTAATTGATAAGCGCGCAATTTATGCCTTAAACCAATACCTCTGCCCTCATGTCCACGCAAGTAGAGAATAACTCCTTGTCCTTCTTCTGCAATGCGATTCATGGCACAAGAGAGCTGAGATCCGCAGTCGCAACGTTGCGATCCAAAAACATCTCCGGTTAAGCATTCTGAATGAACGCGGACTAAAATATTCTCTTTACCTTGAATGTCTCCCTTGACGAGCGCTATATGCTCCATGCCATCGATTTTTGATTCATAGACATAAGCAGTGAAATCACCATATGCAGTAGGAAGCCGTGCTTGAGACACTCGTTCAATGAGTTTTTCCCGTCTTCTTCGATAGCGCACAATATCAGCTACTGTAATTAAAGGAATTTGGAAAGTGGCTGCAAATTTTTCCAAATCAGGCATTCGCATCATCGTCCCATCGTCGTTAATTAATTCGCCAATCACACCGGCTGGGTATAATTGAGCGAAACGAGCTAAATCAACGGCAGCTTCTGTATGGCCCGCACGCTTAAGAACACCTCCCTCTTTATAGCGAAGAGGAAAAATATGTCCAGGTCTACATAAATCTTCTGGCCGAGTTTCAGGATCAAGAAGTGCTAAAATCGTCTTTGCTCGGTCGACTGCAGACACACCTGTTGTTGTTCCATAAGGACTATCGACGGAAATAGTAAAAGCTGTCTGCTTGCGGTCTGTGTTATTGACGACCATTTGAGGAAGACGTAATTCATCTAAACGCTCTCCTTCCATCGCCATGCAAATAATTCCGGTTGTATAACGAATCATAAAAGCTAAGGCTTGAGGAGTGGCTTTTTCAGCCGCTAGAATGAGGTCGCCCTCATTTTCTCGATTCTCATCATCTGCAACGATGACAAATTGGCCGCTTGCTAGAGCTGTAATGGCCTCTTCAATTGTGTTGATCATAGCCAAAATTTCCTGTTGATGGGACTGAAAGAAAAGGGGATACAAAACGCTCGACATATTTTGCCATCAAGTCAACTTCTAAGTTAACTGCATCACCTTTTTGTTTATAACCTAGACTGGTTACTTGAGCTGTATGAGGAATCATCGCAAAAGAAAATTGCGTTTTTTGCAAATCTGCAATCGTTAAACTTACTCCATCGACAGCAATCGATCCTTTATAAACAGCATAGCGTAAAATCGCTGGAGATGCTTGAATGGTCACCCACCACGAGCCATCAGATAAAGGCTGTTTATCTAGAATTTGTCCCGCTTCATCAATATGCCCCTGGACAAGATGTCCTCCTAAACGATCTTGATAGCGGACTGATCGCTCTAAATTAACTCGATCTCCCACTTTCAAATGCTTTAAATTTGTTCGATTGAGAGTCTCTTGTACAACATCACAAGTCCATCTGTTTGAATCATGTTTCACAACTGTCAAACAACAGCCATTGACAGAAAGAGAATCTCCAATTTTTACATCCTCTAAAACAAGCGAAGCTTGAATATGAAATCGCGCTCCTTGTGAATGCCACTCAATGGCTTGAATGATCCCTAACTCTTCAACGATTCCCGTGAACATAACAAAGCCCTCGTTAGGCTAATTAACTTTAAGAGTTTGATATTACTTGGTTTATCTATAAAATTAAATGTAATTTTTAAAGGTTTTATAAAAAAGAGGGAGTTGGCTGGCAATGGGGGCAAAGATGAGTACTTCTTTGAGCGACAACCAGGCGTTCAATCGAATGACCGCAACGCGGACAGGGGAGGCCCGTGCGGCGGAAAACATTTAGAAGCCTTTGATGGTTTCCACGCGTTCCATCTAAACGATAATAATTGGTTCTTCCTTTGCCCAGTGTTGTTCCTCGGCTTTCAATGCCACGCTCTAAAACATGAATAATTCCTGCATGTAATTGACGCGCTTGTTGAGAAGTCAATGTATCGGCTGGCTGCAAGGGGTGAAGATGAGCTTCCCAAAGAGCTTCATCCACATAAATATTGCCAAGGCCTGCTAAAAAAGTTTGGTCTAATAGAAGAGGTTTGAGAGCGCGATGACGTTGTTTTAGGTGGCTCCAAAAAAGTTCAAATGTAAATTCGGTTGATAGAGGCTCTGGTCCAATTTTTCCTACAATTTGTTGAAGATCTGAAACAAGGTACCAACGACCAAATTTTCGCGTGTCGTGAAAATATAAGGACTTTCCATGATCTAAATCTAAACGAAGGCGGACGTAAGGAGTTTCAGGAGTATTTTGCTCAACTAATAAAAGACGTCCTGTCATGCGTAAGTGCACGCAAAGGAATAATCCTTCGGACAAAGTGAAAATTAAGTATTTCCCTCTCCTATCAAGCTTAATGATTCGTTTGTGTTGCAGTAAATGGCAAAATTCTGCAGGGGAGGGAAAGCCTATAGTCCTTAGCCAGTAAGCTTTTACATCTTGAATTTCGTGACCGACGAGACCTGCTTGCTTTAAATCTTCTAAAATTGTATGGACTTCTGGTAGCTCAGGCATTGAGACCTTTAGGGGGTTGTTAAAAAGTAGCATCCTACCTAATATCGAAAGACTATTGAAGCTTATGCGGTCTAGAATGAGATTTTAACCGAAGGAAATGTATAAAAATGTTAAAATTCTAGCTTCAAAATGATTGAAGCAATAGAACATTGCACCTATGACGCTAGCATTTTTTAAATATTTCCAAGCCTTCTGACTGAGGAACGATACTGAATAAACTGATTTATGATACCCGAAACTTTACTAAAACAGAATCTTTTTTTGATATAGTACTAGACTAAAATGAAAAATATGTTATACTAAGGTTAGTCATCAATTGAGGTATTAGCACGGCCAAATAACATACCCTTTACGCATACAGTTAGTGTAGCGAAAAGAGGTTCATACGTATACTTTTTGAGGATTGTTAGAAGAAGGCGACTATTTATAGCTTCTTTTCTATTGCAGTCAATTCCTACCAGCTCAAAGCGAGATACTTTGTTTCCCCTGCTTCTTACACTAGTGCATGAGTAATTTGCGTGCTAGAGCAAAGAATTTTAACTATGCTTTTTAGCATGGTGACAATTGTTCTTATTCGGGGGCGAGGGGAACCGAGTAAGAACACATAAGACCCCTTGTTAACTTAATTCTATGGAGAATTTTATGAAGAAAATATTTGTTGGTAACTTATCTTGGAAAACAACGGAAGAGCAATTAAAAGCTCATTTCGAAGTCTACGGCCAGGTAGTGAGTGCCAAGATTGTTACTGATAAAACTACAGGAAGATCCAAAGGCTTTGGATTTGTAGAAATGGCAAATGCAGAAGATGCAACAACTGCTATCCGTGAGCTTAATGGGAAACCTTTACTCGATCGTTCTCTTCGCTTGAGCTTAGCACAAGAAAGAGATCGTACTGAAAGAAGAGAAAGGGAACCGCGTGGAGACTCCTTTGGTGGTGGCCGTTCTAACTATCGCTCTAATCAAGCAAGGAATTTTGGTTAACAGGGCGTCTCAAGCTAGCCAGTCAATGATTAGCTTATATAAGGCAAGAGTTTAAATCTTAAACTCTTGCCTTTTTTTTTCCGTTACCCTAACGTTTGATCTTATTTTGTATCTGATGAAATTTCATTCCATACAAAATGGCAATTTTACATTAACTTAGATGTTAGGGAGAAGTTTTTATGATTTTGACACCTAAATTGTCACAAATTTCATTTGAAGCTCTTTTGCTAGGAGGAATTGGCTACGCTTTAGGGCGGTTTGCAAATGTTGATCCAAAACTGTCTGCTCAAGTTTTGGTCATTGCAGGTTTAGCTAATACGATTTTATTTGCTGTGACCAATTACTGGGGACGTTCTTATTTAAATCGAATGATTTTTCCTTTTCATGTTTCTCCCCAAGCTCTATACGTAGGCACAAATACTCTTGTTTCAGCTACCGCTATCCTAGCGGCTCAACAACTTAATTTAATTTCACGCTGTGTGGCAGGAGGGGCTCTTTTTGTGACTGCAGCCGTTCTATTAGCGCGTATCAGTCTTTTAAACCAAAACGGATAATGGTGATTTTCGATTTCGTAAAAAAACGAGATCGAATCAATTTTTTTTATTTTCGCATGGAGAAAGGTTTGTTTAGCGAGTTGCAAGAGCTTTAGAGTCGATTACATCATCTCGAATTCAATCTATGAGAAAGTGATTTAATAGGCTCTTACATAAAAGCTATTTCCACCAACAAAAGAAGTTTTGATTAAAAACCTGGTATAAAATAGGACGATTCTGCAGAATTAACCGGTCGAAATCAGAAGAAATTTGCTTTTACTTTAACCTTAAAGATAGGAAATATATATGAACGAAGATTTACTTCAACTGCCAGAAATTACAGATGTTAAGGAAATGCTTGCGAATGCAAGGAATGATATTAAATTGGAAATCGAAGAAGATCCAGATTTAGTTCCTTTAAGCAAGCTTTTGATTCAAGTCATCGATATTTTAGAAGAAAAAATTTCTAAACATAAGAATTTGAATAAATTAGCAGAGAAAGACAAAATTGATGTTGCTGCTCATTTGAACTTTCTTCAAGGTTTGTTAGAAGATTTCTTTTTTTATGATGAAGTTGACTTCGAAGAGGAAGAATATGTAGAGGAAGATGGCGAAGAAAAATAGCCGTCTTCAATAGAGTTGCATGAAAGAATGCGCTCTTGAATGGTAGGCATCAAATATTTTATTCGAATAAAATATTTGATGCCTCCTATAGTTTCTTTTAAATAGTGCTAGATAGCCTTATCCGTCTTTTGAACATATGAAATCGCTTCTTCCATTTCAGCGACGACTTTCGATAAAAGCTCTTTTTTCTTGCTTGCGTCACCTGTGTTAAAAGCATTGACAAAATCTTTTGTTAATCCAAGTTCTCTACATATTCTTGAACTGAAATTACTATTAAATCGATAAGTAAAGAAATGACAACCTTTTTGATAACATTCCTGGATTTCCTTTTCACCGCTGCTAAATCCCTCTGCTTTATAAAAAATTACAGAAATGCGAGACTCAAATGCTACAGTTGTCTCAGTGAGTTTTTTAAAATCCGCCAAAACCTTTTGAGCTCGTTTGTGTTCGTCTTCTGAGGGAAAGAGGGTGATATCATCAAAGCTTAAAAATACATTTTCAACTTCTTGCCGTTCCCAGTTGAGTAAAGAGCCATTGGGACCCTTAATAAAGGGAATAGAGCTTGCTTGGTTTTGCGATTGATTAGCCAGAGAGTTATCTGATTGAACGAGAGGTTTCTGTTGTTGTTGTGAATAATTGATTTTTTTTGCTGTAAAACAGCGTTTAATCAAATACAAAGCTGTTAAACTTGTAAAGACAGCTAAAGCGATTCCTAAAACACTCTTTTGTTGAGGATTCAGAGTTGGCAAATTGAGCCCTTTAAAGTGCTCCACAACTTGATTAGGGATAGATAAAAAATTAATTTTCATTAAACTAGCCTCATTTATATAAAAATATTAGTTAAATTTATTGTTCTATAAGATGATCGAGGATTTGAATTGCACCCTCTTGTAAGCCTTTAATTGCCTGATTAGCGTCTAATTCTTGGCGATGCTTATGCTTCTTTTTCTTTTTACCTTCTATTGTATCGGGCGTCGGATCAGAAGAAAGGGGGTCCGAAGCGATTTCTTTTGAAACCGATGGAACCTGAGAATTAAATTCTTGACTCCAGGGAAAGGGGTGAGCCGTCGGAGCTGGAGCTATTTCGCCATTATCTGATAGCGCTAAGTCAAGTAAGTTGCCCAATAGTTTCACTGCAGATCCACCTTGGCTTTGTGCAACTAATGAGCTGATGCGTGCTGTGGCTTTCTTTTTATCAATGGAGATTTTTCCATTTGAACTATTTAATGGAACTTGTAGCAAATACTGTTCATCTAAGCCCTGAATGCCAAAAGCATAATAAAGAGATTGTGCGCTAAGTCCAATGATGAGGTCAGCACGATGGTTTTCTAAATGAATATTTCCCCAGCTTGCCAAGGTGTAGAGATTGGCAATCAGGAGATCAATTCGTTTCAGCGTTAAGACTCCATGGTCGAGCTGGAAATATAAAGGAGTAAACCAAATCGTTAAGTAAGGATCAGAGATAGTGCGAATTAACCCTAAGAGAGAGCTGAGTTCACCTTCGTTACGAAAACGTACTTTGCCAAGATCTAACGTTCCTTTTCCAATTTTGGCTTGTCCCAATTTAAATGGGACTAAAGGCAAATAGAATTGATCAGCTTCAATTCGAAACGTCATCGGTTTTTCGGATCCTATCGCCGTGCTCAAGATGGGAACGTTCTTCGCTAGGAAAGCCTGAGCTAAGAGAGGCGTCATTTTAACAGATCCTTCAAGGGGCTGATTAAGCTTTAAAATTCCTTGCGTGACTTGACCATCTAAATGGATTTCTCCATTTGTCCCCTTCAGGAATACTTGAACAGGCCCATTGAGATTTTTCAATTGGCAGTTTGCCTTGATTTCAAACGATTCTCCTAAAAGTGCTGCTAATTTTTGAGTTTGATCTAAGTTGAGTAACAGCAGGCTTTGAAAGAAAGGAGGCGTTAAACGCTGTCCATCAAGATCAGCTGTTAAACTCATTTCTTGCCAATTGCGCATTTGTCGCTTCTGATCAAATAAATTTGTTAAAGCTCCTTTGAGAGTCAACATCTGGGATGCAGATCCTACTTCAAGAGAAAGTTGAATTGCATCTAGGACATTTTTACTGCTAAGATGCCCTTCTAAATGAGCCGTTGGAATTGCCTTATCTTGCCATTGAATGTCTGTTGCTGAAAGTTGAAAGTCAAATTGAGCGCGATCTAATAAAGATTCTTTAAGCGGAAGATAAAACTGCGATAAATACCCTGAAACGATGAAAGGAGAGGCGAGTTTTCGCTCATCTGCTAGTTGAAAGATTTTATTTAAATAATGATAGCTTTCTGGTGTTACTGTTAGACGAACCGTAGCAGGTTTGTTAGCATCGAGTAAAGTGATGGCGTCCTCTAATTTAAAACGGCCGTCAATGTGGAATTGAGAGCTATCTAATTTTAAATCCCAATAACCCGGCTTTTCTTTGCTAGGGTCATAAAAAGTCTTAAAATTTAAATCAATAATAGGTCCGATCACAGGACTAAAATCATGCGTCGTCAAAACCATATTTAGAATGGATGTTGGCATTCCTGCAAAATTCATTTGAATTTCTGTTTTTGTACGGGATAATTCAAAATGTCCAAAATCAGGCCAAAATTGGAGTTGTGCAGAAATTTGACTTGGTTTTGCATTCTTTTGCGTATAAGCTAACCCTTTAAGATGAACATCAACGTGATTGGAGCGACCATCGATGACCCAGGGCATCACCACATCTTCAAGAGAAGCTAAGAGCCCTGAAGCTTCTTGCAAAACAACATGATTAAGAGATAAAAGTCCTTGCAGATGAAGCGAAGCTAATTGAAATGTATGAAGATCAAATGAGGTTGGATTAATCAAGAGATGAAGATTCGCATTCTCTTGCAATTTCGGCCATTCTTTTGCTAATAATTGGCTCAACGTCTGTAAAGCGGTCGGTGTCAAGGTGTATTGAATATCTGCTGGTTGGCTTAATTCTAATTGAAAATTGGAATTAAGATGCCCTTCGATATGGACATGGGTAAGGGAATTATTCAATTGGAATTGCCCAAAAGGCATTTCAATTTCCCCATTTGATCCAATTTTCCAATTGGATGTCTGATTGAATTTGAGCGCCTCCTTCAATAAAGGCGATATGCTTCCAGCAGCATTTAAAAGAGCTAGCTGCCCTTTAACTTGACTGCTGATTTGATTCAAATTTTGACCATCGACTTTAAGAAATAAATCTTGAACATGGACTTTTCCCCAGACGGCTAAGTTTGTAAATTGAAGGCGAGGTATTTGAGATTCTAATTGAAACTTCGAAAATTGAAGATTTTCAAGAGGCAAGTGAAACTGTCGAATTGTAAATTGTAAAGAACAGGGCTTATCGAGCAATAACGCTTCATTTTTAAATAGGACTTTCAAGCAATCAACATCTCCGGTCCAATTCAATTGAGCCGGGGATTTTAAATCAACTTCTTTGCCAATATGAAATTGAGCCTCTTTTAAACCGAGATGAGGTGTCTGAAAAGATAATGTAGCTTCCCACTCATCTCTTCCTTTGGGCATAAGGCTCAATTGAGCATCTGCGTAAGGTCCAATTTGCTCTATCCATTCCGGATGCTTATGCAAAGAAGGAATGAGTTCAAGCGGTAAATGAGAAATGGTGACAGAAGATTGTAAACTCTGCCGAAGCTGCTGTAAAAGATAAGAAAGGTTTTTGGGTTTATTTAAATTGGAATCAAAACGGATGTCAAATGATTCTTTACCCTGTTGAGCTTCTCCAACCACCTTAAGTTGAATTATCTTATCGCAAGGAGGTGAATCGAGATGTGCTTGAAGGCTGCGAATGGTCATTTTACCAACAGGATAAACATCTATTTCAGTCTCTGGAAGTGAAACTTCTGCATTAAATCCTAATAAGCAAAAATCGACTGAAGCTTCACTGTCTAAAAAATTCAAAGGAAAAGAAAGATTAGGAAAAATAACTTTTAACCTAGATGGACGCAAAAATTCAACTTGATAATGAGTAAAAGGATTCACAAATTCAGGTGTCAAATTGAAATGAAAAATAGCAGGTTCTTGTAAAATTAAAACCCCATTTGCCATCTTGCCTTTCACATCGCCTTGCATCAGAGGTGTTAGGGCTGTTAAATTAAATGCTAATCCTTCTGTGCTAGATTCTTGATCAATTGTCAAATTGACACGATCACCAAGAATAGAATGGAAAAATCCATTGAGTTGAGGATTTTTAAGAGCCACTAAACGATCAATCAAATCAACAGGAAAATTGACAATTTTGGCCTGTATTTTGGCTTCCTTGCTTCCATCAACATTCAAATAATTTTGTGCATCTTGTTTTAATTTTTCCCAATCAGATCCTTGCAATTCTTCTAAAGAAACATGGAGATCAAACGAACCATTAAGATTCTCTTGCTTTGTTAAACCTTTAATGTGAACAAAAAAAGGATTTCGTGAAGTAAATAATTCAAGATGAGCATTGACATCTGATAAAACAATTGTTGAAGGAGCTAAAGGAGGAGTATCATTGCTAGGAGGAATCCCTACTGCTCGCTGTAAATTTGTCCACCCCTTTTCATCTGTCACAATAGCTGCGTTAAGATCCTGAATTTCAGTGATACCTAAATGTGTGCTTTTACTGAGAAGTTGCCATAGGGTTGCTTCAGTTGAAAATTTTTCAATGCCTAAAACAGATTGCCCTTCAGGGTCTTTTAATAGAATTCCCTCTAAACGTTGTCCTTTGCCCCAGTGTAACTCTAAAGATCTAATTTCAACATTTCCCGGTATTGAGCGATTAATCCAATTCACGACTTGCCTGTTTCCCCAGCTCGTACTAGCAAGAGTAGGTAGTAACGCGATGAATAACCCACAGACAATCAATAGAATTAGAAAAAAAACTATTAGACGGGAAAAAAAAGTACGCATCTATATTTCCTCTCAGAGATCTACAAAATGTGAAAGTTTAATTAAAAAAGGATTAAATGTCAAACAAAGGTTAAAGAATTTGTTGATGATTTGTTTTATTAATATTAATACAAGATGAGGATAAACAATATAATTGTTTCGTGAGATGTTTAAAATTAATTTGTTTAAATATTTTTTTGGTTTTGTAAAGTTTCACTAAATTTGACTTGTCGTTATCTGAAGATGGACTCTTGTCGTGCTTTTAGAGCTTGTTTAACAAGCCAGTGTGAAATGAATCTGATTTTATTGTGTTGAAAATAGATTTGTTGCAAATTTTAAAGTAATTGATTTTGGTAAAATTTGTGTTGATTGTTATTGCTTTATTCATTAATTTAATTGTTTTTGTTTGGTTAGTTGATATGAATATTGTTACTTCTTTTACTTATTATCTTATAGAGCAAAATTTTTTTTCAGCCTTAACAACTCGGCAGAAAAAAATTGTTGCAATTGCATCTTTTGCTTTTGGGGTGTTGGCTGCTTGCTACCTAATTAAATTTTTTTTAAAAAATGAAAGTAAAATTAAAATACAAGAAGCGTCGCAACTTAAGAGGTTGTCACCAAATCTCAAAAACCTTGATCTCTCAAGATGTCTTAATCTCACTGACAATGAGATAAAAGATTTACCTAAGAAACTTAAGAAGTTGAATTTAACAGAGTGTAAGCAAATAACGGATCAAGGAATACAATATTTGCCTCAAGGTTTGGAAAACCTTAATTTGACTGCGATTGGCCACCTTTCTCAGACAGCTTTAATGAATTTACCAAGAAATCTTAAAAGTCTTCATCTTAGATGGTGGAAACAGTTGGATGCGCCAGCGCTCAAGTTCTTACCTCCTCGTCTTAGGCATCTTAATTTAGCGGGCTGCAGTAATTTGCACGATATGGATTTTACGTGTTTGCCACCAACTCTTAAAAGCCTTAATCTATCAGGATGTTGTCATCTAAAAGATGAAGATTTCAAGACGATACCGCAGAATTTGAAAACTTTGGATTTATCTGGGTGTCACCGTCTCAGCAGTGTTGCTATTGAGTATTTACCTAAAAAGCTTAAGGTTCTTCGTTTAAAGGGATGTACTCAATTAACAGATTCGATGCTACGTCATTTGCCTGAAGATCTTGAAGAGTTAGATTTATCAGGATGTGTGAATCTTTCTTCAGAGGCTCTTAAAAATCTACCAAAAAAAATAAAAAAAATTAATTTGCATAAATGGCATAAAATTGATTTTTCTGTATTGGAAAAATTGCCTAAAGGGATTCAAATCGTCCACTAATAGTTGACGTTTATCTTAAGAAAAAATGTTTTTTTTAACCTGTTATTCATCAGCTTGTTGCGAACATCTTTCGCATGGACCCCAGCCGCCACCAAGCGCTCGAATCAGCAACACGGTTGACTCATAGCGATTGCTAAGTACAATGACAGAATTCTGTTCTGTTTCTAAAAGTTGGCGCTCGGCATCTACCACATCTAAGTAGTTAATCAAACCTCTATTATAACGCATTTGTGCAAGCTCTAAGGTGATTTGTGCAGCTTTAACGGCAACCGAAAGGTTTTGGGCTTGAACAGCATATTCTTTTAAATTGACAAGGGAATCTTCAACATCTTGAAAAGCTTTTAAGACAGTCTCTTGATAATTGGCCAATGTTTCACGAAATAATGCTTTATAATAATCATAGTTAGCTTGAATGCGCCCTGCATCGAAAACAGTTTGGAAGACATTCCAACCAATTTGCCAATAGCGAGCTCTCCAATCGAAAAGTTTTTCACCAAATGGACTTTCAAAACCTAAAGATGCTGTCAAATTTAGAGAAGGAAAAAAGTCGGCATAAGCAACACCAATCTCTCGATAAGCAGCAGCTAAGTTGCGTTCAGCTTGTGCAATATCTGGACGGCGACAGAGAAGCTCAGATGGTAGTCCTGCGGGAATGACAGGGGGTGGAATAATAATAGGGTTATATTCAATTGAGAAAACAGAAGCGGGAACACCGATTAAAGTGGCAAGAATATTTTCTTGCAATCCTCGTAAGCGGCGGATAGTATCACTATCAGAATAAGCTCGTGCAAGTTCAACTTCTGCGCGAGAAACATCCAAGTAAACAATCAAACCTGCATCGAAGCGTGCTTGGTTGATTTCAACAGCGTTTTTTCTTACAAGAATATTTCTCTGAATGACTTCTTGTTGAGCATCCAATCCACGTACTTGGAAATAAGTAGAAGCCACATCAGCAGTTAGGGATAATAACACGCTTAAATAAGCTTGAGAAGCCGCTTGGGCACGAAGAAGGGCAGCGTAATAACTATTATTGAGCTGGCTCCATAAGTCCACTTCATAATTTAAATTCAGGGGGACTAGATATTGTGTTTGAACAAAACGAAACGCACTAGGAATGTTATTAAATAAGCTTGCTGTTGGATTTGCTGGATTCGCATACGTTTGAGCAGTTTGTTGACCGGAAAATAGTTCTGAAAAAGAACTTTGTGTTAAAAGACCTGTTTTATTAAAGCTTGGAGTAAATGTAAGACCAGGCAGCAAAGGAGAAAAATTAATTCGAGCAATGGCCCGGGCCTCTATCACTCGTTCTAAAGCAGCCCAAAGTGTATAGCTGGAATTGAGTGCTTGCTCTTCTAATTGATTAAGAACAGGGTCTTGGAATACTTCCCACCAATTATAAAGATTGCGGCACATCTCTTCGAATTTTGGTTCAGAAGAAGCTTCCGGATGATTCTCTTCAGGATTAATATGTGCACCATCTTCGCGATTGACGCTCGCAACATCTTCGCAGGGCTGAACGGTTAGAGGATTGCTTTCTAGTTTAGGGGGAATTGGCTGCGCAGACTCTTTTCCTCCCCAGGCTTGAGGGATGGTGGGCTTGCCAGCATCTGGGGCGTCATAGGTTCTTTTCCAATGATCAGGAGTAGGCGTAATGGGTCCTATGTAAGGACGTAGTAATTGGCATCCGGCTAATAAAGTTAAAGACAACAATCCGGCGATAGATGTTAGACGAGTCAGAGGATTAAGCCGCATCGGCAGGATTCTCCTCTATTTGTGCAATGGATTCACTGTGGTTTGCTTGATCAGGTTGTTTGATAAAAATATCAACTTGTTGTCCAACATATAGAGGAAAGTCTTGTAACTTATCAAAAGAATAAATAACTTGCAGTACTCGTGTATCAACTCTTTCATCACTAGATCCAGTGAGAGAACGTTTGGGAATCATAAAAGGTTCGATACGTTCAAAGCGCAAAGGGATTTCCAAAGATGAATTATTTTTGGGAAAAGCAGCTGCAGACGTTTGCAATTTAAGATAGGAGGCATTTTGTTCATCTATCTCTGCTCTTACTTGCAAATGCTCCAAATCTCCTAAAATAATAGCTGGCAGTCCTCCAGCAGAGACAAATTCTCCTTTACGAATATTACTTTGCAAAATCACTCCATTTTGTGGAGCGCAAATGTGTAAACGTTCAAGTAATAGAATCGTTTGTGTAACCTGGGCTTCAGCAGCTTCCATTTCGGCTGTTGCAACTGCCACATCAAAACGGCGCATGTTAAGCTCTTCTTGGCTGATTGCTCGGGGATCTTTGATTGATTCTAAACGAGCCAGTTGATCCTTTAAGCGGTCCAAATTGGCTTTTGAAATCGCAATTTGCGTTTTTTGGACTAACAGCTGGGCAATCAGTTCCCGATCATCTAATCTAAAAAGCAGTTGTCCTTGTTTGACTGGATCTCCTACTTTTACACAAATTTCTTTAACGAGAGCAGATAAAGGCACTCCAATTTCGATGTTCTTATCAATCGCTTCAATAATGCCAGATGCGGCAATTGTCTTTTCATAAGGATTAATCGCGGGCTCAAAATGGACAGGCTCAGGGGCTGGAGCTGTCATCTGTTTGATAAATACAGTAGCGAGAGCAATTCCAGCGAGTGCTAAATAGAAAGTTAAACTGCGAAAAATAGCCATATGATTTCCATTATCTTCTTAAATTTAAGACGAGTGATTGACATAAACATTCGTCACGCATCCATCATCCATTTCTACAACACGATTAGCATATTTGAAAATACGATTGTCATGAGTCACAACTAATATGCATCGGTCTGCCATCTGTGCAATCTCTTTCATTAAATCCATCACTTTCAGACCAGAATGTGCGTCTAAAGCTGCAGTTGGTTCGTCGCATATCAATAACTGAGGTTCGTGTACTAACGCTCTTGCAATTGCAACACGCTGTTGCTGACCGCCTGATAATTTACGGGGATTATCTTTTTCACGTCCTTTTAACCCCACTTTTTCTAAAGCGATAGCAGCTCGATGCTCCGCTTCTTTTTGAGACATTTGATTTAAAAGAAGGGGAATAGTCACGTTTTCTAAGCAAGTCAGCGTTGGAATTAAGTGATATTGCTGAAAAATAAATCCAATATGCTTACGCCGAAATCGAGTCGTTTCTTTTTGGCTCATGCGGTGCAAAGGCTTGTCAAATAAAGAAATTTCACCCTGATCAAAAAATAATGTTCCCGCAATGACACTTAAAAGAGTTGTTTTTCCGCAGCCTGACGGTCCAACAATCATTAAAAGTTCGTTCGTAAAAGCTTGCAGAGAGACATTTTTTAAAGCCTCAATCCGCTGTCCGCCTTGCTTAAATTGCTTATAGACATTTTTGACATTAACAGCTTCTGAGGATGGAGGTGAGTGACTAGCCACGGAAAACCTCCGCAGCTTCAAGTTTGCTAATTCTGCGGATGCCAATCAATGCCGCAATAAAACAAATAAAAATAATAAAGCCAAATGTCATAAGAGGAATATGATAGGGCATATAAAAGGGAGGTTGCCCGCTTTTTAAAGTTCCAAATCCAAATAGAGCTGCTAATCCAACTCCAATCCCATAGCCAATAAATCCTACAATAAGAGCTTGTAAAAGCAACATGCGGCATAGCAGAAAATTGCTAGCTCCCATCGCTTTAAGAGCTCCAAGACTTCTTAAATTTTCTAAGATAAAAGAATAAAACGTCTGGCCTGCAACAGCAATTCCTACAATAAATCCTAGTAA
The DNA here is from genome assembly GCA_044226925.1 of Parachlamydiaceae bacterium. Lineage (GTDB taxonomy): Bacteria > Chlamydiota > Chlamydiia > Chlamydiales > Parachlamydiaceae > JANWJE01. The sequence goes on along the minus strand of JBGAGC010000003.1, from coordinate 72,646 downwards.
GATCGTTGTTCCAAAAGAAATGGGAATACCTGTGTTGCGAATAAACCAAACGACTGTATTCCAAAAGAAATCATCATCAGTCAAGGCTTTTAAACCCGTTTCTTTTGTGATTCTTTTAGCTAATACGCTTTTTGATACGGATTCACTGTTTTTTACAAGAATGAATGTAAGGGTTTTACGTGATTTAGGAGCCAGCTGAACTGCTCGATCAAAAGTTGTATAGACAAAGGGATAACCAAAGAAAGAGCGGGCTGCCTTGCAAATCCCTACAATTCGCACTTCATGATCATTAATTTCAAAGAGGTCTCCCACATCAAGAGGTGTGGGACGTCCTTCACTCAATTTTTCTACTCCCACTAAATCAATGATAACTGAATTAGATTGATAAAGATCAGATAAATTTCCTTTGATCATCACTGGCGGAGCGCCAATTAAAGAAGAGGTATCGAGACCCACTAATTGAATAGACTTAAAATTTCCATTATATAGACGAGCTTGCAGATTACTAGAGTAAAAAGGAACAGCCCAAGCAACTCCTGGAACAGAACGAACACGTAAAAGATCTGTGTTACGCATGGCTTTGACTTCATTCACCTGCTGAACATTGGGATCCATCACCCAAATGGGGACTTGAGTATTTTGCAATACAGCTGTTGTCCAGCGCATAAGACCTACAAAAACAGAGCTTTGCTGTGTCATCAATAAGGCAGCAAAGGTCAAGGCGCTGATGAGCATAATGTATTTAGCTCGGTCCCTTAAGAGCATTTTGAAAGCAATGTTATACATGCACCCAATTCCATTAGAGAAAGCGAATTCCTGATATCAATCCACTGACACTAGATGAACTGTCAATGTTGATCAGTCCAAATCCATTTTTGTGTTGACTTGGTGTAATTTTCTTTAATATAAGCCTTTCATGTTTATAAAAAAAGCCTTCTATCTCATCATTTAACGATGACGAACCTCAATCACACACTTCTTCTCAGCCAATTCATCAATAAGCAAGGAAAGGCGTTCCTGATTTTCTTTATCAAGATTGGCGTCCCACTCGTCAAGAAGTAAAACATCCACATCGACTTTTTCTAAGATTTCAAGCAAACGATTTCGTAAAGATTCGCCTGTTGAATACTTATTGGTTTCAGACGTAAAACTCAATTGATTTTGAGTAGGAAGAAAAAATGCTCGATCCGAAAGATTATTCTTAATTAACATCAATAAAGTGGATTTTCCAGCACCATTTTCGCCACGCAAGGTGACCCGCCCAGAACGGGTCGTATACTCCAACAATTCTTGATAAGAAGAAATAAAACGGGGGCCCGCCAAAGAAACTTGATCTTCAGAGGCATCCGTAGAAAGAACTGTAGACTTGACAATTTGAATTTTGGGCCACTTAATTTTCTTTTCCAGTGCTGCATTTGAATTTTGAATGGGCTGGATCGCTTTATAGATCGAAACCAATTTGCTGCGGTGCATCGCCCAGCGGAAAATCAAACTTAATGTTTGATAGGTATAAGATAAAATGTAAAAGAGAACAGGCAATGTGACTAAAAAAGCTGTCAAGTTGGGAATACTATCTCTATTGAGATACGCATAGTAGATCACAACAAGAAGAGAAGGGATAGAAGTTAAGAGAGAAATGACAATCGCTAAAACTTGGTCGAAACGCTCTAATTCCACATTTTTTTGCAAACAACGGTTGACCCGTTGCGTTGTTCGATCTTGCCATAACTTAAAATTATAGAAATTGCCTAGCAAAACATTGTCCCAAGCAGCTAATAAAGATTGATATAAATCTAAACGAGCTGTTAAAGCTTTCTGAGTCAACCTTCGCTGAATGCGGCGCTTCACTTTCATCACCAAAATTACAGTAAGCACACTTAAAGTATAAGCCATTCCAAACAACGGCTCTACTACAACTGATAAAGCTAAAATATTGAAAATTACACTTAAAACATAGCTGTACAGGTCATACATGTAATCAATTAACGCATGTAAGGCGTTAGGACCCTCAGCTGTTAAAATAGAAAGCTTTTCTTCTTTAATTCCTTTGTTGCTCCACTCGCCAATTTGATTGCGATTAGAAGCAACAAATGCCTGAATAAAGGATCGCTGTGACTCCTGCTTCCATGTAATTTTAAAAATATTTGCCAAACATCCCGGAATATAGGGGAAAAATAGCGAACCTAAATACAAAAACAAATAGGCAAAGAAAGGTTCTCCACCTGTAATTTTTTTCATCATTGTGACTAGCCACACCGTTGATGAGGCTTCAATAATTTGCTGAAACGTTAGCAAAGCAAAGCAGCCGATTGCCCAACGATTGGTGAGGAGTCCCCAAATTTGTTTGAGAATCTTCGGTGAAGAAGTATTAAACATAAAATACGTATCATTCCACCAGTTTTAATTTTTCTTATTCTTTTTCCAATGTTCCATTCGAACTTGGCTAGCATTCTAACATTCGTCTTCGTTATGGACAAGTTAGGAATTTAAATTTTTAAGTCACTGGTTGTTAAAATTTTAAAAGCCGCTTTTTTCTAGGTCAAAAAAAATTCTCAAAAAAGAAACAATTTGCTATAAATATTCCCTAAAATAAAAAATAACATTTTTTAAATCTATCACATTATAAAAAAATGACTTTATTAATAGTTTATATATTTTTGTTTTTATGAATCAAGTTTTATTAAAAAATGACTTTAATTTTTGCCTTTCGCGTTTGGTTAATGAGGCTTCAGATCTTAATAACCAAGTCTTGTTTAAAAAAAAAATTCACGCCTTATAGAAGAAAACCTCAATCAAATTTTATTAAAAGCTCTTAGTTATATTGATAAAGATAATCAATTTCTTATTGAATCAGACTATTTTTCAAATTTGTTTGTTAACAGGTGGAAAAATTTTTCCAATTTATCAAGAGAAGTCTCTTATTTAGTTCGTCGCGTCTCGAAAATTGTAAAAATTAATTCAGAAGATCAAAATTTATATAAACAAACGCTTAAATCTTTAAATCAAAAAGTTAAGAAATTAGAACATCTCATGTGGACTCAGGGTCGGCTTCCCATTCAATATGGGAATGAAATTGAAAAAGAAAAGCATGCTATTTTCAATCACATGGAACTGAAAGAGGTTGATGACGAACACTTGTTTGCTGTGGATGTCGATACCTTTCATATGCTAGCTAGTCAGTGGACTCATTTTAACGGCATTCAAACAAAAAAGTTAGAAGGTAATAAAAATTGTCGCTCTTTAATTAATTTAATTCAGGTTCTTCAAGAGATGATTAAAGAGTATGGTGATCTAACCTTAAATAAAAAGAAATTAGTTGGACGCTTGCAATTCGCACTCAAGGTTTGCCTTAAAAGATTCATAGCTCTAGCGCGCCCCATTGGATTTAAAAATTCAACTTATGTTGATTTGCTAAGTCAAAGCGAGTTTGTATTCGCTTCTTTAGAGCAGAAACAAGCTCTGGCTTATAACAAAAAAGGAATTTATCTTAAAAAAAATATTCAAAGCCTTTTGTCTGGCCCTTTTCAAAAAGAATTGAATGTTTTTTTTAAACAAGCCAATTTAAGAAATTGCGCATTACCGCAAGCTGTCATCTTGCAAGATTTATGCTGGGACTTTCTTCAAGCTGCAGAGCAATTAACAGAGGGAGATTATGTATTAATTCCTCTTGGAACCCTCAATCATTTTGTGATGGCGCAGCTAGATGTGGCAATTGTATTTGGAAGTAAAACCTATTCTTGGACGCTTTATAATACGGGTGAAGATTGCGAAATTTATCACATGATTAAGCTGATAGATCAGCAAGAATTCGTATCTCCTTTGAAAATTGGAGGAATCCAGCCGCAAGCGCTTTCTTATGATTTTTGGAAAGAAGTCCTCAACTGTGTTTTGAAAGGAACATCCATTCAATCTCTTTATCAAATTCAACAACGCTATTTAATCGATTTGGGACAAGGATATCGGTTAAAATCTGCTCAAGATTTTATTTTTCCTATTCCAAAATTCGGAGTTTGCACTTATAGCGCACCAGAAATGGTTGTATTTCATCACTTGTCTGAAGAAGAAGTTGAGTATTTCCAAAAAAATAAACTTCATTTTCTTATTAAAAAACAATCTAAAGTCGTGCAAGAACGTTTTAAATTTCTTAATCAATTATCTTATCCAGGATTAAAATTAGCTCGTCATAGATTTAAACAAAGTCGCAGGCTTCTTCAGATCTCACACCGTTTTCTATTTCGATTTAGTAACAATATTGACCAATCTTATAATTTCAAGAAAAAATATTTTCATTAATAAAAGTGTTTGCTGGTATAATTTAATATCGATTTTTTTTGAAATAATTATTGTTGTTATGTTTTTATATTTTTTTTATATTTTTTTAATTAAATAATTCATGGAATAAAAATGAATAAATTATTTTTTGATAATCAGATGACGACTGTGATCAAATCGATTGATTTGACGGAGCAAAAACTCAATTCAGACCAAGATTTTTTAGATCCTGTGCGAAAACATTTTGATAGATCTTTAGAAAGTCTTCTTCACTTGCTCGGGCAAGATGCGTCTTATAGAAAATACACCGGAAAAAATTGGGATGTTGCTCATCATGTTGTTAAATTTGGAAGCCTTTACAATAGACTTGAAAGAATTCGTGAAAAAATCTTTACGTTAAAGACTCCACCTTATTTTACTAAAAAAATTGAACGAAAAGTTTTACCTTTGCTTGAAAGTCGAATAAAAGAGGTCACCCAACATCTGGGATCATTAGAACCTTTACCTTTCAAAAAAGGGCAAGATCGTCGTCAATTTTTAATTAACGTTAGAAAGAGTCTTACGCCAAGCCTATCTGATGATACTCAGCATGCTGAAAAAGAATACTTTCATCTTTTAGGCAATTCTTTAGATCAGCAACAGGTCAAAACAATTAACATTAGTCCTTACGTTAATAATCTAGAAATTTATAGTTTAAGCAGTTGGGCTGATGTCATCTCAGCTTTTATAGGAGAAGGAGACTCTTCTGAGGCAAAAATGGGAAATCAAATTTTGCAAATGGTCAAACAGGCGACTGCCATTGCTCTTAAAATGAATTTTATTTTTAAATTGCCTCAAATAAAGACAAATGACATTTCTAAAGAAAAAAAATATTACAAAGATTTGATGAAACTTAAACAAGCGGAAGAGAATGGAAAGCAATTAACGACTTATCAAAGTACTTTTCTTCAAACCTACAGCTTAGCTAAAAAGGAGGATCTTCCTGCTAGTGTGTTAATCAACGAGATCACATGGGCGATGCTTTCCTCCATTCAAGCCATGAAAACAAATGAAGAGTGCATTTTTCCTGTAGGAACCCGCGAACATAGCATCATTGTTCAGGTGACTTGCCTAGAACAGCCTTCTTACCTTTGCCGTAAAGGAAAATATCGATATAAAGTATTTAATACGGGAGATGGAATGCAGCAATTTCATTATACAGAAAAACAAAATGGCAAACTGATGGTGCGGCCTCTCATTTTTCATGATCTTCCACAAACAGTCTTTTCTTATTCTTTTCTATTTGAATTGGCTCGTTTGTCTCTTCAATCCCGCAATGTTGAGGAATTCTATGCCTTACATGATCGCGCTTTCGTACAAGAGGGGGGAGCAAAAAAAGATGAATTAAGCGGCGCATTTCATTTCACACAGGAATATGGAACTTGTACTTATTCAAGCGTTGAAGCCTGGGTGAATAGCTACTTAACAGAAGATCAAATCAAACACTTAGAACTCGTTAAAGCGAAATTTTCTACTAGCAAACAGGAAAAAATTGTCAATTTTCTTGAACAAAAAGCAAAACAAGCGCAATTGAAAAACTCTACTCAGCAAAGCAATGGATCTTCTGCCCCTCCGATAAAAGATCAAAAATTAGAGAATGGGCGATTATTATTACAATTAGGAAAAACACATTTGCAGCAAGTTTCACAAGTTTTTTCAAAACAAACAAATACAAAAGGATTGGGAACGCAAAACGCTCCTTAGCAATTTTGATAAAAAAAAGACGATAAAATTAAATAAATAGATTTAATATCAAATAAGTGTTTAATGTTTATTTGATATTAAATCAGAAAAAAATATTTAATGTTTTTAGCCTTTAAAAGCAAACTTGATCAATCCTAAATTGATTTTTATTAATGATTTTGTTGCCTGGCGACAGGGTTTAGTTTCTTTCTTAATGTTGCTGGCTGATATACAAGCTGCAAAACCCGCAAAGCAATAACAGCCGCCAGAAATAAGCGTTAAGGAAGTTAAAACAGGCACTGTAAGAGGGAGCGTGGCTATGACGAAACTTCGCTTAATCATTCTGCATCTTTTTGTCATCAGCTCTTGAGCTTTTTTACTATCTAGCAATGCTGCTTGATGAGGATAGTGTTGGTAAAGAATATAATTGGCTGCGATCAATGCCTGTTTGGAGACAAGACGCATGTGTTTAATAGATTTTAATTTTAGATTAGCTAGAATTTTAATTTGAATTTCTAATGGAAGTTCATTCCAATAACACTCTTCAGCAATATTCACAATAACTGCTGAAGAGAGATGATTCTTTTGCTCTCTCGAATAGGTTTTATCCCCCAACCAATCCAATCTATTGTTTTCCGATTCATTGGGAATAAATATTTTTATGTTTTCTGAGTTTATCATTAAATATATCCCTCATTAATAAATATTAAAACGTTAGTTTGTTATAAACTCAAATATTTTGTGGGTTTAATTTTTTATTATTCATGATTTTTTTTATTGTAATTTAATGTGTTTTTTACAGTTTTTTTACAAATTTAGTCCATATTAATAGTTTTTAAATTTTTTGTTAATCTGGATGTTGTAAAATGAATTTAGTTGATTTTAGTTATTGGTGTGAGAAAATTGAGAAAACGGCTGATTATACTAATTTAGCTCTTAAATATGAGAAAAAATTTGATGAGAAGGCTCGAGAAAATTTTGCTAATGCTTTAAAAGATTTAAGCTACGTGCTTGTGGATGATCGCATGTATGTCAATTATCCACAAGACATGTGGGAGACAGCGTATCGAATAGTCAAATTGGATGGACTTTATTTAAAAATCGATGAAATTCGTAAAAGGACACTTGATTTAAGAGGGCCCAAATATTTTTCTCGCAAATTAGATGAATGGACTCTTCCAACTTTAGGAAGTCGAATAGGAGAGTTAAGGCGATTGATTGCAGAGACTAATCGTTTGCCTTTTAATGTTGGTTCAGATCGAGATTTTTTTTATAAATATATAAAAGAAAAAAGTGAAGAAACTAGCATTAACACGAATGACGGTAAATTAAAATCTGCTGAAATTGAATACTTTCATTTGTTAGGAAATCAATTAAATGATGCAAAATTAAATGAGATCAATAAGGATTTTTATAGTGGAAGTCTAGAAATTTATAGTGTGCTAAGTTGGTCACGAGTATTGGAAGCTTTTGTTGCTGACGGAGATTCAAACGAGCGGCGTATTGGAAAAGCATTATTGAATATCATTCATAAAATTATTCCTTTGGCAATTAAAATCTCTTATGTTTCTGAACTTTCTAATCCTAAAGAGCTTGCTAAGATAGATGCTGAAATTTCTTATTTTAAAGATTATATAGCTGCCTATGGGTACCCAAAATTTTCTCGTGAATTTGGCAAGATGACAAAAGCTGAATTTGATAAAAAATATACATTATCTGAATCAGGTGTTATTCCTTTGAAAGCATTAGAAAATGAAATAGCGTGGGATATGGTAGAACTGATCGATCAAATGCAGGAAGGGGAGTCGAGGCTTTTTTTACTTGGTTCGAAAACGCATACTGTTACGGTTAGAATTTCTTGTTTTGAGCTGCCAACTTATGTAGAGCCGGCAGGACTTTACTGTTATGAAATTTTTAATACAGGAAATGGAGTTAATGCATTTCATCATGTTGACCCAAGCGGGGACAGAGCTTGTCCTTTAGTCTTTAATAACGTTCCTAAGAAAGTTTTAGCTTATCCATTTTTTGCTCAACTGATTAGACATATCTTTGTTGGAGAATTGATGGAACCTTTTTATGCATTGCATGATGAGGTATTAGTCAAAGAGGGACAAGCTCTCAAGTTGAAAAAGGGCAACGTTTGGTACATGTTGCAAAAACAAGGAAATGGTATTTGTTCTTATGCAAGTGTTGAAGCGTGGGTGCAGAGTTATTTCAATGAAGATCAGCTTAAGCATTTAGAAATTGTTAAAACGAAACTTTCAACTCATAAGCAAGAACAAGTTGTTCGTGTTTTAGAAAGAGAGTTTAAGGAAGAATCAAGCTGGCAAATTATAGGCAAGGCAAGGAAGAAAGTAGAGGAAATTTTGATGACCAAAGCTACAAAGTTGAAAGAAAGTCGTTTGCTGTTAGATTTGGGAGAAGCCCATCTTCAGGAGTTGCTTCAGCAAAAAATCTAAAGGCCAGTAAAAACTTGTTGCTCAAATATAAAATAATTAAGCAATTGCCGTTGAATTCTTTCAGTTAACAGCCTCTAAAAGGCTATGTGATCTATTCAAGGGCAGAATAAATAGGTCGATTATCCGGAGAATTCTCTAATATTTTATCTGTTTGTTCAATATAAGTTTGAATTTTTTTCAAAGAAGCTGAGTCTTGAACAGAAGCAAGTAATTCATTGCTTTTATCAATTGCATTGCAAACCTTCGTAAAAGTAATGGATTCAATTGCTCTTGCTGGTTGATAACCAATCGTCTTATCTTTATATGACACTGCAGATAAAATTCTCTCTCGTTGCAAAGCTTCTAAAATGGAGTGCAAATGGTTGAGAGAAATTCCTAATTCGTGTGCAAGCATTCGATCAGTTAAGGGAGGATTTCCTTTGATGAATGCCTCGATACAGCGAAAAGTAATAAGGAGGGCAGCAGCCTTGCTTGACAGTGCGGTTAAATGTCGAAATGGAAGAAAAAGATCATTTTCAATCTCAAAAGCAATTTCCGCTCCAGCTAAGAGAATCAACCAGCTAATTTGCAGCCAAATGAGAAAGAGAGGGAGGGCGGCAAAGCTTCCATAAATGGCTCCATAGCTTGAAGCTCCAATTTGAAATTTAATATAAATCCATTGCCAAAGCTGAAAAATAGTTCCTCCTAATAGGCCTGCAATGATGGCAGATCGCAAATACACTTTAGTATTTGGCATAAAAAGATAAACAAAAGTGAATAAGACCCAGCTTAAAAAATAGGGAAAAAGCCTTAGAATAAAAAGAAGAACAGGACTAATTGCTTCGAAGACAATATTGCTATGAGCAGTAGCTGTAATCTGGGTAATAAGAAAAACTGTGATACTGCTAGAGGTGACAAAGAAAAGCGGACAAATCACCATTGTTGCTAAATAGTCACTGATTTTTCGGCTGTAAGGGCGAGAAACTGGAATTTTCCAAATTGCATTGAGAGTGCTTTCTATATTGCTTAACAGTCCTAGGACGGACCAGAATAGTGCAATAGTTCCAATTCCAGCAATGATTCCTCCCTGTACATTGTGAAGCCATGAATAGGCAAATTCAATCAATTTATCGACTAATTCGCGTTGTTCTATAAATCGCTCATTAATTTCTGATTCTAGCGCTTTTTCAAATCCAAATCCTTTGGCAATTCCAAATAGAACAGCTAATACAGGGACAATAGAGAGAAGCGAGTAAAAAGTTAATGCAGAAGCTTTGGCATAACAATCATCTTCAATGAATCCACGAGCAGCATCATATAAGACTCTAATAGCTCGCTGCCACACAGAGGGAGAAATGTTTGGTCTGCTGCTTTGAGGCGGATAGAGTTCGTTAAAAGTCTTAGTCATGAAAATGAATCCATTGAGAAAGTATTAGGCAACTTTCAAATTAACAAAAGAATGAAAAGTTGTCATGAAAAAGAGAAGATGTAAGAGCCTATTAAATTACTTCTAATCGCTTGAATTTGAGTTCTTTTTTCTTTTTAGGAAAAAAATAATCTTCAAATCAAACCATTTAGAGGTTTTTTAACAGGCTCTTATGCAAATGCTTTTAATTTTCACATCTATCTTTTTGATAATATTAAATTTTCTGTGTTTTCGAAGAAAAATCGGATAAAAGATTTTTTAAGAGCGCTTCATTAAAAGTTTGCTCATCAATAGGATTTTTGGAAGGAGCATTGGGACAAAACATGTCAACTATCTTAGAAGTGGCTTTTAACATCTCCTTTAAATTTTTCCCCCAAATTTTTTGATAAGCACTGGAAAGCATGGTGAGAAGATTCTTAATCAAAATTTTGTCTTCATTTGAAAGTGTATCAAGAGCTTGATACCAGCTATTTTTATCCTGTGTATTCTTTAAATTGGTCAATTCTTGTCTAATATGATCAGGAAGATGATCGAAATATGTTTGTAAAATATGCGAATACTCCTGAAGGGAACCTTTCCATTTCTTTTTTGTTAATAAAGAGAATTTCCATTCGTGGAATAGATCACCTAAATCAGACGTATCTGACTTTTCAAATAAACGGTCGTCGGTAGTAAAAGCTGCCTGGCTCTCCAATAAATGAAGAATCTTATCTATAAGTTGATAGCAGCTCGTGTAATAATGATTATTATTAATATCTTCTTTAATCAATAACTCAGCAATGTGTTTTTGTAGTGTGTTAGACATCTCAATCAAATCTAGCGTTTGATTGCCTTTTTTCGTTGTACTAGGTAGATCATAGACTTTTAGATTGCAGTTAAGATTATAAGCTTGATCAATATCTAAAAGGGAGAAAAAGCCTTTTTTATGCACTTTTGATAAAACATCGAGAACTTCGGCAGAAAAATAACAAGCTTTTGTATGTTTAGCGTATTGACGGAAAATAATTTTTCCATCTTTCACGATCCAAGATCCTTCTTGAGACTTAATTGCTTGAATAAATTCAAGAATAGGCTTAAGTTCTTCAGCAATTTTTTTCGAAGCCTGAGAAGTTGTTGGAATGTTCTCAACAGCTTGATCATCTAGCTCTTTGATGTCTAATGAAATTTTTTGACTTGTTTTCAGAAGGTTAGGAGAGCTTTTTACGTTTAAGATAGGCTGTGGGGTTGTTTTTGATAAAGGTGGATTTTGGAAGATGTCCATCACAGAAGGAGCAGAGGCTAAGCGACGAACGTGAGGATGACCTCCGGTCAAATTTCCAACGAAGGGTAATTGTGTAAAACTTTTCTTTCTAAGAGGAACAGATCTAAATTTCTTCGTACTTTTCGCTTTTTCAGCAAGCTTTTTTCTCACATCGTCAAAAGAATTTTTCCTTTGCAGTGTTTGCGGAGCTTGCTTTAATCTTGTCACTAATTTATTAACTTTAGTTTCAGCTTTTTTTTCGCCGTTTTCTGAATCTGAAACTAAATGAGGCGGAGATTGTTTTTCCTGAAGATTAGGGGGCGCAGCTTTTAGAGATTCATGAGGAATGACCAATTCTTCTACTATTTCTTCAGCTTCTTGTTTTTTTTGAGGAGAAAGCTCAACATCTCGATCTTCGATATCTAAAAGTTCATCTTCTTCAGCTTCTTGTTTTTTTTGAGGGGAAACTGCGACGTCTTGATCTTGAATATTTAAAAGTTCATCTTGAATTTGCTCTTGAAGTGACTTCTGGTAAGTTAGCTGGCAGATTTGATGAAATCTATAACAAGCCTTTGGATCTTTTAAGCCAAAATACCAAGAAAATAATACATTAAAGGCTAGAATGCTTGCTTTGATCATTAAATGAGAGCGTGACTCTAGTTCATCTTTAGAAGAAGCATAAAAACAAATATGATGGACTGTTGTCACCCATTCCATTGCTTCAAAAATAGGCAAGACAAAAGAAGCTAAACGAGCCTTTAGCATATCTTCTTTTGCTAAATAATCGTCAATTTTCTCTAACCAGCGTTGCAGGGGAGATAATCCTTGGATGCCCATTTGTTTAATGTCCTCTAAAAACTTATAAATCTTAAAGGCTCAAATTATATAAATACATTGTACCAAATGTCAATCTCTATTCTTTTTTAATTGTTATTGATTTGTTTGTTTTGATGAAGTTTTAATTATTATTTTAATTTCGGGGATTGAGTTTTTTTTAAGATTATTGCCTCAAAGCAATTGAAGATAAAAACAGGTAGAAAGATAGAAGATAAAGGATGAAAGAGAGAACCGCTAACGAATGAAATTTAAACTTAAGATTGTTGTAATTTAATGTGTTGTCTGTAGTGCCTGTTGTTTTTATTGGATTTAAAGTTTTGTTTGTTGTAAATTTGTTGTTTTAATAAAAATAATAGGAATTTAAAAATAAAATGAATATTAATTTCCCATCTTTTTACCCATCGCTTCATTTTCATGGTTTGCAAAAGAATATCCTAACAGTTCAACAAAAAAAAATTTTCCTTATTGCCTCAGTAACTTTTGCCCTTTTAGCGGCCTGCTATGTGGTGAAAAGATGCTACTCACTTTTTTCTGCAAAGTCGCGTCCTAGTCTACAACCTATTCCAAAATATATTTTACAATCAGGCACTTCAAGCCTTTTGTTTCCTTATCTTGCAAAAAATGGTAAGGAAGTTGACGAATTAGACCTCTCAAAATATTCAGTTAAAGATCAAGATCTCAAAATCCTTACTGAATATTGCCCAAATTTGCAGAAACTAACGATCAAATCGAATTCGATTACTGACCAAGGACTGAAACATCTGCAAACATTGACTGCTTTGCAATCTTTACAAGTGTGTGGAACAATTACTGATCAAGGGCTTGAGCATTTGCAAGTCTTGAAAAGATTAAAAACGTTAGATTTAAGTTCGAACGATCACATAACTGATCAGGGACTTCAATACCTGCGAGCGTTGACTGCTTTGCAATTTTTAAATTTAACGCACTGCAGTAAGATTACTGATCAAGGGCTTGAGCATTTGCAAGCCTTAAAAAGTTTAAAATCTTTAGACTTAAGTTGGAGCGATCAAATAACCGATCAAGGACTTCAACATTTACAAGCCTTGACTGCTTTGCAATCTTTAAATTTAACGCACTGCAGTAAGATTACTGATCAAGGGCTTCAACATTTGCAAGCCTTAACAGCTTTGCAATCGTTAAATTTATGGAAATATGATCACCTGACTGACCAAGGGCTTCAGTATCTACAAGCTTTGACCGCTTTGCAATCTTTAAACTTAGGTGGATGCGATAAACTTACCGATCAAGGGCTTCAGTATCTACAAGCTTTGACCGCTTTGCAATCTTTAAACTTAGGTGAATGCGATAAACTTACCGATCAAGGACTTCAATATCTACAAGCTTTGACCGCTTTGCAATCTTTAAGCTTAAGTGGATGCGAGAAGATTACCGATCAAGGGCTTGAGTATTTGCAAACCTTGAAAAGATTAAAAACGTTAGATTTAAGTTGGAACGATCACATAACTGATCAGGGACTTCAATACCTGCGAGCGTTGACTGATTTGCAAACTTTAGACTTAAATCATTGCAATAAACTTACTGACCAAGGACTTCAATATTTGCAAATTTTGACGGCCTTGAAGTCTCTAGATTTAAATGAGTGCGATAAAATTACCGACCAAGGTCTTCAATATCTGCAAGCCTTAGCTGCGTTGCAATCTTTAGATTTAGTGAGCTGTGATCAGATTACTGACCAAGGACTGAAACATCTGCAAACATTGACTGCTTTGCAATCTTTAAACTTATTTTGCTGCAAAAAGATTACCGATCAAGGGCTTCGCTATCTGCAACCTTTGACTGCTTTGCAAACTTTAGATTTATGGGATTGTGATCAGATTACCGATCAAGGACTTCAATATTTGCAAGCCTTGCTAGTTTTACAATCTTTAAATTTGTTAAATTGTCGGAAGATTACTGACAGAGGGCTTCAATACCTGGAGACATTGAATGACTTGCAATCTTTAGCCTTATCGAAACACGCACAAGTGAGCAATCAACAACTCATACAACTCACTAAGCAAAAGCCTTGGCTGGAAATTTCATTACTATAAACCTGAGTTTGGAGTTTTTACGCAGCCATTAACAATAGACGATCTTCTTGGGTTAAATTAATAGACGGTTTTTTTAATTGATGAGTATAGGCCGTTATTCCCGCTAAAAGGTTAATCAAAAAGTTGGCAGCACTTCTGTGACGTGTATGCTCTATCTGAGAAATATTTTTTAGTTGGTCATTGACTGTTTCAATGATTGCTCGCTTGCGAAGGAGTACTTTATCAGCTAATTGCATGAGTTTTTGCTTCATATTTGACCTTAACGTTGTAAACAGCTCAAGTCCTTGTTTTAAGAGCCGCTTCGCAAGTTCGGCTGAGATATATCCTTTATCGCCAAATAGCTTACCGAAAATACCTTTGGATAAATTCTCTACAACAGATACATCAGCCACATTGCCAGGAGTTAGCTGAAAAGCTAAAATTTCACCTTTTTCATTGATAATAAGATGCAATTTAAATCCATAAAACCATCCAGAAGTTGTCTTTCCGCGCTTGGCTAATCCCTTGAAAACTTTATTCCTTTTAATACGCTTATTATGACAAACATCTATTGATGTCGAATCGATAAAAGCAATTCCTGTTATTTCCCCTCTTCTCTGAAGGAGGTAAGCAAATAATGGGATAAATAGGTTTTTCATTGAATAAACAAAATGGCTATAGCTAATGAGATTTGGGAAATCCCTTCTTAAATATGTACAAACGTATTCATAAAAATACTTAAATGTTCGGTAATTCGATTGATGAAATAAAATTACAATTGTCATCATCTCAGGAATCGATAACCTGGGCTCGGGTCCTCGCTTTGCTTTGCCGTTATCAATGAGATTTTTATTCCATTCTTGTTTAAAGGACTTCCAAAAATCATCCACGCTGCAATACAATGTTGTTAAATCCATTTTGACCTCTTGTGATTAACATTCGTTGTGAGAAACAAATGTTTTAAATCATTAAGAGGTCTTTTGTCATCAATTTTGATTTATCTAATTGCCTGCCAATTAGATAAACTCCAAACTCAGGTTATAAATATAATTGATCATACAAAGCTCATGCATATAAAGCTTCACCTTTATTAGAAGGTGAAGCTCTATAGTTCGGAACTTTTTCAGTTAAATTCCAAAAAAAAGAGCAGGTCCATAAAATAGATGTTCTTCCCGACCAAAGGAGAACAATATATGAACCTGCTAAAGAATTTAGTTACTACATTAGATTTATGGCGTCCACTTTTCACAAAGAAACAAGCCTTTTTAAAAGCTAAAGCACATGCGGTAGCAGCTTTATGTCTTTTTGGCAGAGCCACGATTACGAACTTTGCAATTTTTCTTGGAAAAGCGAAAACAAAGCCAAGTTCAGATTACAAATTATACTCTAAATGCAAGTGGAAAACGCAAGATGTTTTTAATCCGATCCTAAAAAAATGTTTGGATTATATTCCAGATGATTTCATAGCCGTGGGAGTCGATGATACAAGACTTAAGAAGACAGGTAAAAAAATTCCTTTTACTTCTTGGCATAGAGACCCCATGTCTCCAGCTTTTTGTGTTAATTTAATCTGGGGATTAAGATTTTTACAGTTTTCTATTCTTATGCCTCTTCATCGTTTATGGCAAAAGCCGCCAAGAGCGATTCCTATTCGATTTATTAATGCTCCGCATATAAAGAAACCTCATAAGAAAGCAAGTGAAGAAGAAATTAAAGAATATCGGCTTGCAAAAGAGCAATTCAATCTATCTACATTGTTTAAAGAGCATGCAAACGAATTGAGGCAAGCTTTAGATCAGATGGGTTATCAAGATAAAAAACTTCTTTTAGTTGGAGATGGTAGTTTTTGTAATAAAATTTGTATGGGAATAGATCTCGATCGAACAAGTCTTGTTGCAAGATGTAGAAAAGATGCTAAACTTTGTTTTTCTTCTCAAAAGAAAAGAAAGTTTTACGATGACTTTACTTTTACTCCTCTCTCTGTCCTACAAGATCAGACACTTGTATGGCAAGAAGGTATTATTTACTATGGCGGCTATTTTAATCCTGTTCGATATAAGCAAATCAAAAATGTTCTTTGGAAATCGGGAACAAAGCGCAAGTTTTTAAAACTTATTGTGATTGCTCCTTTAGCCTATCGAAAAGCTGGTAAAAAGTGCTATAGACAGCCTGCTTTTCTCCTCTGTACAGATCAAGAACTAGATACCCTTAAAGTCATTCAAGCTTATTTCGATAGATGGCAAATCGAATATAATCACCGTGATGAAAAGTCTATTTTAGGAGTTGGACAAGCTCAAGTAAGAAATGAAAAATCAGTTGAAAAGCAACCAGCTTTACATGTTGCAGCTTATAGTGCTCTTTTGCTTGTAAGCTTGCAAACTTATCAAGATGAACCCCCTCTTACAGATGATCCTCCTTGGAGAAAGCCTGCTAAGCGCTTAACTCTTCGAGCTCTTAAAGGTCAACTGAGAAAATCTATTATTGATAGCCCTCACATATGGGAAGAATGCGGATTAACTGTTCCCATTCTCGCTGAAATATTTAAAAAAGCAGCTTAAAAAGTTCCGAACTATAGAGCTTCACCTTTATTAGAAGGTGAAGCTGGCAAGTGAACACTATAGCACTCTTAGATCTAAGTAATCAGGAAAAATAGTGTAGTAGACAGGAAATGCTGCAAGTAAACTGTGTAATTCATAGTCATAATAGTTAACTAAAGAATTTAAACCTTGCTTGTAATATTCCATTCGTTGATTGTACTGCATGGATTGTTTGCATAATTCAACCTGATAAGAATAAGTTGCTTGTATTTCCATTTGAGCTTGCACTAAGGTAATTTCAGCAGCAGTTAAACCAGCTTTGAAATCAGGAGCAGAAATACAAGCTTCATAATAAGCTCGTGTTTGTTCAATCAGTGAATCTCTTTCATCGATAGAAATCCTGTTTTCTTCAAATGCACGTTTTATATCAGCGATGCTTGCATCTTGATTGACTTCCAATGCACATTTAGTCACAACGTAATAATTTTGATTATAGGCTTCTTGTGCACGAGATAGTCCTGCATCTCGAGTAATTGCGTATGGAGTCGTTAAAGAGGCTAATTCTCTATCTAAATTTTCTTTTAGCATTTTATATTGATTGCGCTGCTGCACAAAATCGCGTTTAAGTCTTGCAAGCACATTAAATTCATCTACGGTAAAAATCTCTGCGAGAACAGGATCATTTAATTGATATAAATCAGCTAAGAGTAAAATAGGAAGTTTACTTAAAGTTTGCGGGTGATCAACCATTTCTTGTAGAAAAAGAGCACGTCGTTCATAAGGGGTCAAAGTGATGCCAGCGCGCGAATTTTTATAAGCAAATGCGCATCCCTTTTGAAGATCAATTTGACGCATCGATTCTACATAATGAGGATCTTTAAGATAACTGCTATTTAAAAAATAAACACCGGTTATGGTTGTGAGACTTCCTGCAAGAATAGCTGCTGGAATTGCAGCAGGAAAAGCGACGATCATTCCGCCAATCCCTACGATACCTAAAATAGTCAGAAGTGCTCCAAGAGTTTTCCCATTGCTACTTTTATTGATCCAATTAGGTTCTTTCATCCATATCTTGCCATCAACGACCAAGCAATCATGATTTTGTGTCCATTCCACCTTTTCTGCGAGAGGGGTTAAGAGATCAATCTCTTTCTGCTGTTCGACCTCTGTTGTGGTTTGATAAGTGAATTCCTCTTTATCTTTAATAGAAGATCCAAACGTTTCTGCAAAAATAGCCAGAATCTCGTCAGAGTTATTAAAGCCGCTAAGGGTAACATGGAGATGTTCTGGACGGTACCATTGATCATGAAATCTTTTAAGATCTGAAGTTGAAATAGTTTGTAAAGGAAGTTGTGTCTGTTCAGATGGATCGACAACAACTAACAGATGGCTTCGAGCTAATTCAATATTTTCTGTTGTTAACGTTGGAAAAAATAACATTTGATTGAGAATTTCAAATAATTCACGCGCTGTATTAGGTTGAGAATCGGACAGACAAAATTGTAGGCTTTTTTCTGATTCGTTATCTTTGAGATAAGAATCAGCTTCGATATCTAAACCAAGATGGTTAAAGCGATGAGCAATCTCTTCTCTATCATACTTTTGTGTCCCGTAAAATAAAGAATGTTGCGCTAGTAAAGAAATTGGCGCTTGCTCTTTTTCAAGAGGAATGGCGCATGACAATTTAATATAAGATCCTCCTTTTAGTTTAGCAGAAGGAATAAAAGTATAGGTGATCCCATTTTCTAAACTTCCTATGACACCAGATTGCTCAAGAGTTGTTTCAGAAGCTATTTCAGATGGCACAAATGTTGCGGTTGTGGCTTGCAAACTTGGATAGCAAATGGCTAAAGCCATGGATGCGCCTATAAATAAACGGTAACATAAACTAAGCGGCTTCATAGACCTCAATTTCTTTCAAAATTTTTGATGGTAATAAATTCAAACCAACCGATGTTGGTTTGAATTGCGCCACACTATACAAACAGTCAATAAATAAATGATAAAGAAACTTGCGATCAGAGAGGTTTATATTATCAGACGATAAGCGATGTGGTTTGTGTTTATGTTATCAGACGTAAATAAATGTTTTTGTGTTCCGATGTTTATTTGTGTTTAATTATCAGACGTTGCAGGGGTCGCTTTCAGATTTCTGAGTGGCTGTCATATTAGAGCGCGTATGTGAATCGCTAAAAGTTTGTTTTCTCCTAAAATTAACATATAACAATTTTTAGATTATCAGACGTAATAATAAAAAAAATCTTTCGTATATCTCCTCTCTTTCGATATCTTAAAAATTTATATTGATAAGAATGGTTTTCATACTGTGTATCATTAAGAATGATCGGCGAATAGGGGAAAAGATAAGGTGAGAGATGTTCTGCATAGCTCTTTCATTCATTTAGAAAGAATTTATTGTTTGCTATTTTTGTTGATAGGATTTGGAGTAAGTCCACAATTAGTATCACAAGAGTGCGAGGATCCTTATTCTTGTCCTTCTGACTCAACTGTTGCTCAGCCTCACTCTTCTTCTCAATCTCATCCGCTCAGTTTGAAAGAGGCGATTTTAAAAAACTTATTGCAGCAACCGGCTATTAAAATTTCGCTGTATAATATTGATATTCAATGGGGGATTACTCAGCGTTCGGCATCACCTTTTGACCCGGTGATAAATAGTGAGATTCTTCATACTTATTCGCGAGATTTACTCAATTTAAGCCCTTTCCTTAATACAGCTCAAGATGTGCCATTAAATGGACTTCCGAACGTTAATGTTAATGGGGGAGTCATCAATAATCCCAATCAACAAGTGATATGTTCTTGTCCTAGCGATAGTTCATGCGGAACAACAGATCCAGATGAGTTAATATGCCCTCCAGCACTGCACACTCACAAACAAGCCCATGAAACAACTGTTCATGTAGATGTCAGGCAAAAAACTCGAGAAGGGACTCGTCTTGTTTTAAGCGTGGATATTGATCAATATAAGAATCCAATTGTCTGTCCTAAGCGCTTAAATTTAGGCTCCGTCACAATGGAAATCAATCAACCTCTTTTAAGAGATTTCCGCTACGGCCTGGATCGAATGAATGAATTAGCGAATTTACAAGAACTTGAAGCTGTTCGTTATGATACCTTGCAGCTCATTTCGCAACAGGTATTTAATACGGTTTCTTTATACTGGGATACTTTAGCTGCAAGAAGGATAGTTCAAGCTCAAAAAGACAGTGAAGAAAGGTTAACTAAAATTGTTGAGAATGTAAAATTTTTAATTCAAAGAGGACAGTTAGCTCCTGCTGACTTACTTCAACCTATCGCGCAGTTATCATCACAAATCGTTGCACGGGTGGGATCAGAGCAAGCTTATTACGAATTGCAACAACAATTGAAGTTTATTATTGGAGAATGGGATGAATTATGTCCTTGCTCGACTAAAGAATTTGATGTGACGGATGATTTTCCTATCACTGATCTTAATCCACTCGCTTTTCCCTCTCTTTTTTGCAGCTTATTCCCAACCGTTTATGATTGGCGATTTGATATCATGGCTTCTGTGATGAGAGAAAGTAAATATACATTGCTTTTAAAAGGTGCTAAAAACTTTGAACTTCCTCAACTTGATGTCGTTGGACGAGCACGTTTTACCGATTTTACTGATTGCTCAAGATCTGAACAGCTTTTCTCTTCTTTGCGTTTTGATCAGCCTCAGCAGGATTATTCTGTTGGAGTTGTTTTTTCCACTCCTTTTTTTCGCGATGATGCAAAAGGTCTCATTCGACAGCGTCAAGCTGAATGGTCTCAAGCTCAAGCAAACACGCAACTCTTAAAACAACAAGCTCTTGCAGATATTAGCGCTGCTTTAAGAGATCAGCTTAACCTTCAAGAGGAAATTAGAAAAGCAAAAGAAGCAGCCGAAGAATATCAGCAATTGTTAATTAATGAGAGAAAAAAGTTGATTGCTGGTTATAGCACAATCTTTATTTTATTAAGTTTTGAAGCTTCATTAACGAATGCAATTATTGCGCATATCCGCTTACAAAGCGAGCTAGCCAAAAATATTAGTCGAATTCGTTTCTTAACTGGAACATTGGTTCAATTTTTACCAGGTAAGGGGTGTTGTCGTTCATTCGTGATAGGCGATGCTGTGACTCTTCCTTTTAATGCTCAAGCAGCCAAAAATTGGGAAGAAAGGAAAGATTGTGATGAAAAATAAATCTTCCTATTTCCAAGCTCCAGTTGAGCATCAGATTAACCAAATTGCTAAACGAACGGTTCCTCCCTTTGGATGGTTTTGGCTCTCTTTGCTTGTGATCGCGATCGGAGCACTTGTCGTATGGGCAATTGTAGGAACGGTGCAAGTTAATATTTATGGTCGAGGAATTATTTTAAATCAAAGTGGATTATTTTCAATTCAAACACCTATCAAAGGGATCGTTAGAAATATTCTTGTGAAGTCTGAAGACATTGTGCAAAAAGGAGACTTGATAGCTGAGGTTTATGATGCGCAAAAGGATATGTTATTGAAAACAACACAAATTCAAATTGATGCTTTAACAAAAGAAGTTGATCGCTTGCGCCGCCAAGTAGAAATTGAAACAGAAGCCTCCAAACAATCCCTAGAGAGTCAACTAGTTTCTCTTGAGTTTGATGTTAAAACTTTACAAGAGAGATTACAATTTCTTGATCGGGAATTGAAAAAAAAAGAAGGACTTTATCGTGAGGGACTCATTATTTTGAATGTTGTTCAGGAAACACAGCGACAAATTGCTGAAACGAAAGTGTCGTTAGAAGAGAAGAAAGGGGAAATTGCTGACATTCATTCAAAATTAATGAAAAGTTATCGAACGGAAGAGCTTAAAACGAAAGAATTGGAATTATTAAAAGCTCAAGGAGAAGCAGCAGTTATCAAAACAAGTTTAGAGCAAGCCTATATTCGTAGTTCGGGGCCAGGTAAAATATTAGAAATCCTAGTCAATCCAGGAGAAGTCGTAGACGAAGGACAATCCTTAGTCAATGTAGAATTTTTGTCAGAAAACAAAAAATTTGTTTTTTATGGTTATTTTCCAAGTGAACTTGGCAAGTATGTGCGCAAGGGAAATGTGATGAAAATGGCGTTATCGAACGTGAGTGAAAAAGAATTTGGAGCAATTGTGAGCCGCATAGATGACGTTTCAGATTATGCAGTCTCAGAAAAAGCAATTATCAATTTAATTCATAATGCTAATTTAGCTCGCTTTCTTTCTAATCATCAACCTGTTACGCAGGTCATTGCAACTCCTATTGAAAATTCTCAAGATCCAAGTGGTTATACCTGGACATCTGGAAAAGGTCCCTTGATTGATTTATCAACTGGTGCTGTAGGCGATGTGGAAGTAACAATTGAAAATGTTCATCCAATTTATTACTTAATTCCTCTTAAACAATTTAAACAAGCACCACAGTCAGGATCTCTATGAGTTTAGGTTGCCAATCTTTAGTAGATGAAATCTGGAATGAGACTAAAAGCATAAGATCATTTAGTTATTTTATTCATGTTGCGAGAAAGAGGAGTTCATGATGGTAAAAGCATCGTCAGCAATTCCCCGCCCTAAGCGTAGCTTATATCGAAGAGTGAGAACGCCAACTGTGATCCAAATGGAAGCGACGGAATGTGGGGCTGCTGCTTTAAGTATTATTATGGGATATTATGGTTGT
This sequence comes from Parachlamydiaceae bacterium, assembly GCA_044226925.1. Lineage (GTDB taxonomy): Bacteria > Chlamydiota > Chlamydiia > Chlamydiales > Parachlamydiaceae > JANWJE01. The sequence goes on along the minus strand of JBGAGC010000003.1, from coordinate 50,429 downwards.
TTTCTTCCTTTAGAAGATATTCGAATCATGTGCTCCGTTTCCAGAGATGGCAGCAATGCTTATAAAATGCTAAGAGCAGCAGAGTATTATGGATTAAAAGCAGAAGGTTATAGTACCGAGCTAAAAGATTTATACGAAGTTAGATTACCTGTTATTGCTTTTTGGAATTTTGATCATTTTGTTGTCATAGAAGGATTTAGTAAAAATTATGTTTATATTAATGATCCTGCCAGCGGTCCTAGAAAAATTAGCTACGAAGAACTTAATGAAGCTTTTACAGGTGTTATCCTAACATTTAACCCTACGTCCTCATTTCGACGTTCCTCTGTGGCTAAAAATAAATGGTGGCCATTATTGTGGAAGCGATTTAAGCTTTTTCGAGCGCCTATTTTATATACTTTATTGGTTGGATTGGTTGCGATTGTTCCGGCTCTTGCTTTGACAATGTTAAGTCAAGTATTTGTGGACAATATTTTAATCGCGAAAATCTATTCTTGGAGCTGGGGCGTATTAATTGGTATTGCCGTCGTTGGATTATTGGCAACAGTAATTACATTTTTACAGTCTTGGATATTTGCTCGTCTCTCGATTAAGCTTTCTACATTATTATCTAGTCAATTTGTTTGGCACACGTTGCGCCTTCCTATTCTTTTTTTCTTGCAGCGTTATGGGGGTGAAATCGCAAGTCGTATTAACTTAAATGAAGCTGTAGGACAAGCTTGGGTAGCAGAAGTTTTGCCAGCTTTACTTAACGTTTTTTTTGCTTTTGTCTTCGCAGCTGTCATGTTCTATTATGATGTTTCGATCACTCTCATAGGTATAACGATTGTCCTATTTAATTTATTTCTCATGCGTTATCTCTATCGATCACGAGAAGATGCTTATGCTAATTATAGGCAAATTCAAGGGCGCTTGACTTCTTTTGCAATTAGTGGATTAGAATCAATAGAATCTCTTAAAGCTGTAGGGGGAGAGTATCAATATATTTCGAGGCTTGGAGGAATTTATACGAAGTCTTTGAACACTTTTCAAGATATTGCGCGTACAGACATGATTTTAGGTACAGTTGCACCTTTTTTTAATATGATAGGCTCTATGACAGTTCTCACAATGGGGGCTTGGCGTATTATTCAAGGGCAGTTGACTGTTGGAGAATTTTTAGCTTTACAAATGCTTTTTGGATATTTTACAGGACCTGTCATGAATTTGGTTAATATTAATCAAACATTACAGCTGTTTCGAGTCAATATGTATCGTGTAGACGATGTGTTAAGTCATCCTATTGATCCTTTATGGCAACGATCTATGGCTTTAAAACAACTTGCTCACATTGATCGTTTACAAGGATATATTGAATTAAAAGATGTCTCTTTTGGATACAGTCCGTTAGATCCTCCGCTTTTAGAAAACATTGATTTAAACATTGCTCCCGGTGAATTTGTTGCGCTTGTAGGTCCTTCAGGTTGTGGCAAATCGACACTGATTAAACTGATTGGGAAATTATTAACTCCAAGAAGTGGACAAATTTTATTAGACGGTATTCCCTTGTCGCAATATCCTCAAGAAGTGGTTTCTCGTTCGATTGCTGTTGTAGAGCAAACACCTTATCTATTTGATGACTCTGTTCAACAGAATTTAAGTTTAATGGATCCCAATCTAGATCAACGAGCTTTGATTCAAGCATCTCAAGATGCCTGTATTCACGAAGACATCATGTCCCGCCCTGGAGGATACCAATCTCTTATTGAAAAAGAAGGGGCAAATTTTAGTGGAGGACAACGGCAACGACTAGAAATAGCCTGTGGTCTTTATCGTCATCCCTCTATTCTCATTTTGGATGAAGCAACAAGCGCTGTGGATTCTCTTACAGAAAAACACATCTTCGATAATATTCGACGACGGGGAAGGACTTGCTTGGTTGTTACACATCGTTTAAGTAGTATTTGTGATTGCGACAAAATTTTTGTCATGAGCAAAGGAAGAATTGTTCAACAAGGAACTCATGATGAACTTCTACAACAGCCAGGCCTTTACCAGGCTTTGGTTTATGCTGACGAAGTGGCAAGCGAATTAGAGGAAGTATGAATTCAAACTTAATCTCTTTAGATATAAAAGAGCTCTCTGAAGAATTCTTCATTGATCGAGCAGAGATTCTTTCGACTCATCGTTTTCTTGTTTCGTCTCAGGATAGCGTGTTCATTCTTGAGCAAGGCAATATTGATCTGTATTCTCTATCTTTTGAGGGACAGCATTCTAATGTGAATCATACCATGCAGTATATTGCTGAACGCTTTCTCTCGTTCCCAGGCTATTTTTTCCCAGGTCAACTGAATTATCTCTCTTCATTTCATTCAGGAGATTGGTTATTCCCTTTTCCATTGAATGATTCAAATATTTCTTTTTGCATTCTAGCAGTTGCTCGAGGAAATTGCACAGTCTCTAGAATTTCCTTGCCAAAGCTTCGTCAAGCTTTGCCTCTTTCGACCACTTTACAAATGTTCGCGTTGATAAAAGTTCAAGAGTGGATCAAGCGTTTAAAAATAGAAAGTTCAGAGTTTTCTCATTCGTCTTTTCCTCTCATTTTAAATCCTTATGAAAAATATAGCCTAGAAACAGGAGCAATTTTTTTTAATGCCCGCTCGAAAGAGGGAGGAATAGAACAAGATATCTATTGGCTTAAAGTTGATGAAGGCAATGTGTGTGAATGGGGATTGCCTTCTTTAGCCGTTCAAGATCAATCTATTTTATATCCTTTTCGTTCTTTAGAATGGTTTAAATGTTTAAAGCCTTCTTTAGTGGAAATTTTTCCTTCACGGCCTGAATTAACAACAGAAGAAAGTTTGTGGAAGGGGTTGTCTCTTTATCAAACTTATTTTTTGCGTCTTTTAGAAGCTATTCAATATAAACAACAAATCAAAAGCCAGCACGAAACTCAATTAAAAATTCAAAGAGATCATACTCTGCTTGATCAATCAATAGAAGAATTACAGAGTCTTCTCAATCCAGAACCTTCTTTTATTTTAGGTTATGAGCAAGACTTACTTTATCAAGCTTGTCAAGCAGCGGGAAACTATTGGGAATTAAAATTTAAAAAACCAAAAATTGAGACAGCTAACACGATAGAAGAACGTCTGCAGTCTTTATGCATGAATTCTCAAATTTACTTTCGTCGTGTTCGCTTGTTTGATCAATGGCTTCAAACTCAAGCTAGTCCACTAGTGGCATTTTATAAGAAAGATGCACAACCCGTTGCTTTAATTCCCCATCCGACGCTTGGCTACCAATTATTTGATCCTGCTACAAAAAGAACAATGCCCATTACACAAGAAATCACTAAGAGCATCTCTACAGTTGCTTATATGTTCTATCGTCAGCTGCCAGCTGGCAAAGTAAATTTGCGTCAAATTGGAAAATTTAGTTTTTTTAGACGTGGTCGCGAATGGATGACTTTCTTATTTTTAGTCTTATGCGGGACTCTTGCTTCTTTAAGCATTCCTATTATAACAAGGCTGCTATTTGATGTCGTGATTCCAAATCGTAATGAAAGCTTGCTTTTCGAAATTATTTTGGGAGCTTTTATTATCTCCGTTGCCACCTTAGCTTTTAATTATGGACGAGAATCCATTATTCTTCGTTTAGAAAATTTAAGCGATCATGATTTATCTATGGCTATTTGGCAAAGATTAATTAATTTTCCTATTCGGTTTTTTCGCAGTTATAGCATCTATGATTTATTTACCTTTACCAGTGCAGTATCGACCATTCGCCAAATGCTAACAAGCCATATCATTCAAGTGTTTTTGAATGCTTTCTTTGCTATCGTTTACTTTGCTTTAATGTTTTATTATAGCGGAATTTTAGCTGCTGTCGGAGTGATGGTGATCGCTATTGAATTTTTAGGCTTATTGATTCCTCTTTATTTTGGTGTTCAATATGGACGTCAATTACTAGATCGTCAAATCCAAGCTAATAATAAAATGTTAGAGATGGTGGAAGCTTTAACTAAGGTTCGTTTAGCAGGAGCTGAAGCTCGGATGTTTCATCGTTGGGAACAAGCCTATGCGCGTATGCAGCAAATGGATTTGAAGCTGCTCTTTTTGAATTTGAAATCGAGTGTTTTCAATAATTTTTGGTCTAATACAAGCACTTGGATTTTATATTTGGTTGTCATCCTTATGATTACCTCTCAATCAAGTGAAGCCTCTTCTATAGGATTAACTTTGGGAGGTTTCATGGCGTTTATGTCTGTCTATAGTCTTTTTAGCAGTGCTCTTTCGCAATTGGGTGGAACTTTATTAGATATTATTGGAATTATTCCGCTTTGGGAAAAATCAAAACATTTCACCCAAACGTTACCTGAAGAATTCTCTAATCAAGAAGACCCTGGTACTGTACAAGGGGAAATTCGTTTGGATCATTTAACTTTTGGGTATTCTTCAAATCGCTCTCCTGTCATTCAAGACATTTCTTTAACTATTCGCGCTGGTGAAGCAATTGCAATCGTGGGACCCTCTGGTTGTGGAAAAACAACTTTGCTACGGCTGCTTTTGGGATTTGAACGTTCAGATCAAGGATCTATCTATTATGATAATAAAGATCTAAGAGGATTAGACTTACAGGCATTAAGACGTCAAATGGGAGTTGTCTTGCAATCCGGAGCCATTTTTGATGGAACGATTTTAGATAACATCAATGGTGGACGCTATTATAGTGTAGAAGAGGTCAAAGAAGCATTGCATTTATCTGGAGCAACTTCTTTCATTCAAGAATTATCAATGGGAATTCACACAGTTCTTACCAATAGAGGGTCATCTCTTTCTGGTGGCCAACGGCAAATGATTCTTCTCGCACGTGCTATTGTAGGGAAGCCAAAGATTTTGATTCTTGATGAAGCAACAAGTTCTTTAGACAATGAAAAACAAAAAATTGTTCACGAAAACTTGAGCCGTCTGCCCATGACACGCATTATTGTGGCCCAAAGAGTTAATGCTGTTCAACATGTAGATCGGATCTATGTCATGGATAAAGGTCGTATTGCTGATTCTGGGACGTTTGCAGAGTTAGCGGGAAAGCCTGGTTTTTTCTCAGATTTATTGGCTAAACAATCTTTAACCTAAGAGTTTTTATGCCTATTTCAGAACAAGCTCTTTTACATTTACTTCAACATCCTTTAATTCAAGGATTGTCAGAGCAAGAAATTCATTTGCTACAGCAAGTCTTAGAAGAAAAAGAGTACCATAAAGATGATAGTGTGATTAAAGCAGGTCAAATTTCCACTCATCTTTATCTTCTCATTAAAGGAGCTGTATCTTTTGTCAAATCTCATCCTTATGATGCTGAGAAATTAACCACTTTTCTCGTCAGATCCCCCAATGTTTTAGGCGAATCATCCTTTCTTAAACCTGCTTCTCAACAATATGAATTCAAAGCAATTGAAGATGGGACGCTTGTCTATAGCTTAGACCGTCAACGACTAGAAAACGATCAACCCTCTCTTTTAAATAAACTGATTTTAAATCTTATTCGTGTGGAATTAGGAGGAAATCGTCAATTACCGCTAGCGATTAGCGAGCAAGCTCAGAGGGAACAAATACCAGAAAAAAGAAAGCAGTCTTTACAGACGATAAAAGAAGAATTTTTATTGAGATGGCTTCCAAAAGAATTCACAAGCCAAGAAAGGCAAGAGATTGAAGAAATTATTGACGTGAAGCATCTTGATGAAGATCAACTTTGTGTTCAACAAAAAGATCCCCTGCATAGTTTTTATTTGTTAATAGAAGGTCAATTAAATGCTCTTCAATGGAATGATGCTAAGCATCGACTTATTCTTATCGATATTTTAAAGCCAGGTGACCATTTTGGAGAAAATAGCTTAATTGCTCCCGTGTTTTCTCCCTACACGATTCAAGCTTCTCATCCCTCAACTATTCTGATTTTAGATCGGAAAAAGTTTGAACAATATGGTGAAAAGCCTGCTGTAAAAAAAATGTTGTTGCATTTAGCTCAATATAGTCCGGATCAAGCAAGTTTGATTAAAAAAGATTATGGCGATATGCCTACAGTTTCTAATCAAAAGGATAGAGGAATAGTTTCAGAGCAATTTGATCAATTGGAATTCCTTCGTCATCATTGGTTAGCGGAAGGCTTGAACGCAGAAGAACTTTTGTCATTTAACCAACTCTTTCAAATACAAGAATATGGCAAAGGAGAAATCATCATTCAAAATGCTGAAACTTCACGAAATTTGTATTTTATTGTTCATGGACAAGTCGCCCTCATTAAGAATTTGGAAGAAGTGGCTAATGAAGTGACTGTTGAAAAGCTGCACCCACGAGATGTATTTGGAGAATTTGGCTTTGTCACAGGACGTCCTTCTCCCATCAGTGTACAGGCGACCAAAAGGACAAAAGTTTTGCAGTTGCCTTTCGATCAAATGAATGAAAAATTAGGAAAAAAAGAAAGAACATTTCTGACGCTCTTTACAAATAGCGCAAGATTAATGGAGCAACGATTAGATTTAGTAAAAGATAAAGAAGAAATCAGTTTGAAATTAAAAATTCAGCATCTTCTCCGACAAAAATCGATTTGGATCCTTTGCTTGTTAGGAGTCATTCTTGGCTATCTCAATGTCTTTAAGGGGCGAAGTAGTGGATTAGATTTTGGAATTACAGCTTTGCAAGCCTTCATTCCAATTGGATATATTCATGGAGTTTTGAAAGATTCCTTACAAAAATGGGGATGGGCCAAACATTATATCAATCGTTCGTTAATACAAGCAGTGATTTGTATTGGTTTAATTGGTGCTTTTTTTGAATTAATCGCTCAATTAGTCGATCTCAATCATTTTCACTTTTTTTCTTCGACTGCATGGCAGTCCGCTTCTTCTTTCTCTTCTGTTGCTATCTTAAATTATTTTGTTTTTGTCGTTATTGAAGAATGGCTAAGGAGGGGAATTGTTGCGTTATCTTTACAGCGAGGATTAGAAGATCATCGAGAGGGGTGGGCAGCGCTTCTGTCTGCCTTATTGTTTTTAGGTTATTCAGCTGCTTATTCACCCTTATTAGCTTTTGCTTTATTTATTAAAGATTTCGGCTTGGCTCTTTTATTTTTGCGAGTTCCTCATCTAAGCGGAGTGATCTTGATTCATTTTATTTTGGGACTCTTTTTTGCTTCATTAGGCTGGTATTCTCTGTAATTATTTTGCGTATAAACATCTTTGGCAATGTACTAAATAATAAAAAATGAAATGAGCCCATATTGCATTAATATAGTTGGTTAAGCAGAATGACGCTGGAATGGAAGATAAACTTAAACATTTTCTCTGCGGTCAGAGGTCTTCTAAGGTAATGAATGTATGACAGAAGAAGAAAGCGAAGAGGGACGCACTTTATTCCGTCCTGCTGCAGTTGAGCATTATGCTGATACAGCTCAGTTTGAGCAAAATCTTCAACCTATTTCTTATCGACGTTGGTTGACAAGAATGAGTTTAGCATTGATTGGAATTGGATTTTTAGCTTGGGTTATTTTTGGATCTATTCCAATAGAGGCGCAAGGAGTCGGTATTGCAGTTAATGCAGAAGGTTTGTCTAACGTTGAAACTTCTTTTAGTGGAGTTGTGAAAAGCTTAAATGTGCACGTGGGTGATTATGTGAAACAAGGTGATTTGCTTGTTACACTTTATAATCCTGAAATCGAGAGTCGGCTTCGGGTGGCCCAAGATGCAATCCATACAGTGCGACGACGCTTGATTTTATTGCGCCTTCAAGTGGCATCCGAAGCTGTAGCAGAAAAAAAAGCTCTGTCTGAAAGTATAGATGCTGTCAAATTTAAAATTCAATCATTAGAAAAAGAAATCCCTACTCTAAAAGATGACGTTAAAAATAAGGAAGACTTAGCAGAAAGGGGATTATTTGACTCACAAAGTCTGCAGCAAAGTAAGGAACTCTTATGGAACAAGCAGATTGATCTGGAGAAAACAAAAGCCAATCTTTCAAATTTAGAATTTTTGCTCAAAAAGAGTTATCGAGAAGAAGAAGTAGACGCTTTACATCAACAATTGCTGGGATTGTTACAAGAGAAGCGATTATTACGCGCCCAACTTCAATATAAAAACATTTATAGTCCAGTAGCGGGAACAGTGCTGGAGTGGTTTATTACACCTAATCGATATGTCGCTACCGGAGAATTAATTGCACGTTTAGAAATTCAAGGCAAAGAGCAAGGCCATAAAGTTTTCTATGGTTATTTGCCTCTAGAAGCAGGAAAGAAGGCTCGCCTTAATGCTGAGGTTGAGATTGAATTAACTGCGGTTAAATCCCAAGAATATGGAGCTATGCTAGGAAACATTGTGAGCATCTCTCAATATGCAACCTCGCCAGAAAGTTTAACTCGTTTAATTAACAACCCCGCTTTAATTGAATATTTTTTGCAGAAAAATGAGGCTGTTGTAGAGGTTATCATCGAACCGCAACGTGATCCCACTACCATTAGTGGATATCGCTGGACCTCAGGTAAGGGACCGGCAATCCATCTTACAAGCGGTACCCTTTGCACTTTTAAAGGTCTTATAGAAGAAATTCGTCCTTTCCTCTACTTTTTCCCTGCTTGGTGGGTAAAAAAACAGGTTTATCAGCCCGAATTATCCGAGCCAGTAAAAGAACAAAAACAAAATAAAAATGATCTTCAAACTCTTTGATGAGCTTGAAGATCATTTCTAGTATTTCTCGCCTAAATTCCCTGGCGTAGAATTTGAACGCGGCTAACAGCTCCAGTTGAAACAGGAACTGGGGTGATAGGCGTAACAGGCGATGAGTTTGTACCTGATAAAGCACGACCAGAAGGACTAGTAGCGGTTGCTACTAAATTCTGTCTTGAAGTTGTTGCTGTACCAGATGGACTAGCTGTAAGAGTAGGAGTTGAAGTTGCTGGTTTAGGCGTCTTTGCTCCACTAGGGTTTTTTGTTACAGGACTTTTTGATGACGTTCCACCGCCGCTTATACTTAATAATTCTTCAAAAGCTAACTTTCTCATGAAATTCTCCCTAATTAACAGGAAAATGAAAAGAAACATCTAGGGTTGCAGCATGATTCGAAGTTTTATAAGAGCCCATGAAAGGTAGATAATTTTCAAATTCCTAAAAATAAAACCAATATTATTTTTATTTAAACGTTAAGAGATTGATCAAAGTATTTGGCTTTAAAATACTTGTACATCAATTACCCATATATTATTATAGCAAAAACAGAAAACAAATCATATTTTTTATAAAAAAATCTTTTTTTTCATTTTTGTCACACAGATGGTCTTCAAATTCTTAATGTTTTGAAGACCATTTAAATAGTATTCTGCATAGTCCAAATACATGCTTAACGGCGTTTAAGTTGAACGCGACTGGTTCCTTTTGTTCCGGTAGTTGGAGCAACGGTTGCAGCAGGAAGAACTGTGCCAAGGACTGATCCTGAAGAAGTTGATCCTCCATTAATTACGGAAGGAATCGTATTCACAACAGCTACCCCTGTTGCTATTGATATGCCTGTACCGCTAAGTGATATACCTGTAGCGCTACCAGTTCCACTTTGAGATATAGCTCCAATTAGCGAACCAATTGAACTTCCCACAAAGGCTGAACCACTTATTTGAGACGCTGCTGTAGTTCCAGATATAATTCCGCCATTAACATGATTTAACTCATCAAACGTTAACTTTCTCATAGGCATCCTCCTAGAATTGATGAATGAGGAAGATGAAATCATCTGCTAAGCCGTCTATCAATTAGAAAAGTCGATAAGAACGTTAATTAAGCTAAATTCAATAAATGAATAACAGAATTTCTAAGTCTCTAATTTTTAAAACATAAGGGATTTATTTAAGGCAAAAACAGCTAAAAATGAATGATTTATACCAACCCCAGTAACTATTATAGCAGAATTATATTAATTTCGAATCTAATTTCATAATAATTAATGAATTGAGCTAAATAGTTAGGGATGACTAAAAAATGGGCAAAAATTTCAAAGGTTTTGTTGAATATTATCAGACGTTCCAGGTGAAAATTTTTCAAATTTTGGTGCAAATTCAAGATAAGTTTTAGGGACAGTGTATAAATTATAGGCTAGTGGATGTGTTAATAGGGGAATTAAATTTGCCTATTTGGCTTGCAGACAAAATAAAAGTTTTGGTCTCGCTTTCTGGGGGAGCAAATTCAACTTCATAGTTGTGATTCTTTTTAATTTTTTTTACCCATCCGTAGAGAAACAGGGGAGTTGAAATAGACGAGCCTGGATAGCAAATTGCCACAGCTTCTCCTAACAGGAATTGATGATAAGGATGGATAGATAGTGCAGAACATCTTTCATCTGAGATTAATTCTTTAGGAACTTCCGCAAAGCTTTGAAAAACGCTGATCTGCTTTTTTTCTATAAATGCGGCACCTGCTAATTTTTTAGTTTTACTGCTTGTTGAAGTGTTTGCACTAGAGGAAGCTGGTGGTGGATTAAAATCGGCTAGTGATTCTGTAGGAAAAAGGGAAGTTGGGAGAGAGAGATACAATTGCAAAGCTGGCGGACAATTTTCATGCTTATAAATACTGCTTAAAAATGGTTGAGGATTGACGGCTTCTTGAGAAGTGCGATAGCTGTCCCACTGATAAAGTATGGATTGGAACAAAGCTAGCTGATTTTTGATCGTGATAGAGTCATTTAAGAGTTTGCAAAGATGGTTTGTCCATTTTTCTGTTCGTTCTTCGTCGAAACTGATTTTATTGAAGTAAGAGACAAGAAAGTTGGCTATTGGTGTGATAGATGAAAGAGGCACATCTTCTTTACGCAGGGCTTCTGAAAGAAATTTCTCTAGTAGAGCTTGATCTTTTTGCTCTTCAATTAAGTCTTTGAAGAGCTTGGAAACTCCTGAAACATTTTTATGATCATTTGAATTTGAAAGAAATTGGAAAATTGTTTTCCAAATGTCTTTCGGAAGATTTTGTGGCGGCGGAAGAATAGGAGTAAGTTTTACAGGCTTTGTCTGATTAGAGAAAAATTTTCTAACAATTACCGAGTAGGTTAACCCTAATTCAAGTTTAAATTTCCGATTGATGTGAACAGGCGATGGTTCTTTTATGAGAACTCTTAATGCTTGAATAAACTTATTCAAGCATTTTTTTTTCAAATCCTCAGAGCGAATAGGAGGAAGTGAAAATTGCGTTCGAATGTCATTATAAATTGTAATCCAAGACATAGCTACTATTATCAATAAACTATTATTTAATAGCAACTTAAAATTATCTTTAATAAACCTTTATAATATCTGTTTTTTAAGGAGTTTAGGTCTGATAATATATGTTATGTGTGTTAGGTTGCACGGTTTTATAGGGCTTCGTTTTTGCATCTTATTCCTCTTTCATTAGATATTCCGCTTTCACTTCACCATTTGAGGGTTTCTTTTGTCCATTAATCACTTTATTTAAATGCTCTCGAGAGCATCCAATTTCTTTACTTAACTTGGTTATAGTGATCTTATTTTTCTTTATGTATAAAAATACAGCTCTAGTTTCATTTTTTATCTCGTAAAAGAACATAAAATTTACTGCAAAAAAAGTCTTTAAGTTTGACTGAAATGTGATCTTTAGTTGCTATTGTGATCTAAATCAAAGCTCGTTGGTGACTGAGCCATCAAACTCAGCAGTTTGAGCTAACAAGGAACCCCTACACCTCTACTGTGGAGATTAAAATGTTTCGCGCTATTTTTTCGGCAACGTTTGTGACATTATTGGGATTATTATTAAATTTACGTTCAAAGACACCTCGCAAATGGTATATATATGCCCTAGTTTTTTTTGGCATTATCTTTGGTCATTTAGCTATTGATTATCTGTATGCGTCTGAAGATTTTAAATTTTACCTGCTGGATAGAGAGTATTATCTTGCATCAAAAGAAAAGTCGCAATCCTCTAAAACTAAGCGTGAAATTCTATGAAGAATATCGCAAAAATTGCATGGAGCTAGGTGCATATCATAGAGATCAAGCTTTAAATGGTTGTTATAACCAACTAAAATGGACGTATACGTGCGTTTAATGAAGGTTATATCATAATAAAAAGAATTAGAGGAAATTTTAAAACTGAGATTTGGGAATACCTTGGAATTAGTAGGAGGCTATTATGGCTCTAACATCTAGAATTTCTTCTAAAAGTGATAAAATTATTAGCGAAATGATTCATATTACAGGCAAGACTAAAGTAGAGACATAAGGAATCCCCTCTCATATTTGTCTCCTGAGGGTATTCTGATTTTATCAAAATTGATTAAGAATCAGATTTCACTCAATTTTATTAGATTCATTCAGTAAAAAGAAACGCTCGCTTACGTCTATTTCACAATATTCGCTATATCAATTGAATCGCGCTTTTTGATTTAGAAGATTATGGAAAAGAGGTCCCAAATATAAACGTTGTGATAACAATGTATTGACAAACCTTACTCCTTAATGTTATTATTGAGTATGAACATAAAGAGGTCTTATGATTAAACATCTAGTTTCACATGGAAACAGTAAAGCTTTAGTTATAGATAAGGCTTTATTACAATCTGCTGGTTTAAACGAAAATTCAGCATTCCAAATTACAGTACATCCAAATGGTTTAACTATTCAAAGTGTTAGTGAGGAAGCTACGCCCGAAGAATTCAAAAAATCTGCTGATAAATTGTTAAAAGCAAAACACAAGCTTTGGAAGAGCCTAGCAGATAAATGATTAAGTACTTACCTGTTGAAATGGTCATTCTCTACCACGATAAGCTTGTTGATGAATTTGGTGGCCTAAAAGGCATTAGAGATATGGGATTATTGTTATCTGCCTTAGAAATGCCAAAAGCGGCTATGTTTGGAGTTGATTTACATCCCACTTTATTTGATAAAGCTGCAGCCTATCTTTTTCACATTGTTTCTAATCATTCTTTTAATGATGGAAATAAAAGAACGGGTGGATTTTGCGCTGCTGTTTTTTTAGACATTAATGAAAAAAGTACTAATTTCTCAGATAAAGAATATGAGGATCTGATCCTTGGAGTAGCTAAGGGAGAAATTAAAAAAGAAGAAATCTCGTTATTTTTTAAAAACGCATTCGAAAAATCACAAAATTAAAAGGATATAACAAGGCTTGCGTGATTTGGAACCTAAACCATCATCAACGGTTGTTATAACCCACCTAAAATTAAGATTTATTTTTTAATATTTTATCTGTAAAAGGATTTGAAAATATTCCACGCGGATCTAGACGCTGTTTGACCTGAATAAATTTTTGAAGATTGATACCATATAACATGGCAGCCTTCTCATGATCTAAAAAAAGAATTTTTCCCCAATGAGGTTTTCCCTGATACTGAAACAATATATCTTCGAGTTCCCGATAGAATGCAATATATTGATGTCCACATGGTGATCCAATTGCAATATAAGCGACTGCCTCCGAAGCCGGACTTAGATAAGTATTTTTATCTGCTTCTACGAATCTGACAACAATATCTTTAATTTCAACTCCATTATAGATGATGCCAAGTGTTCCAAGACTGACTTTAGCTGCAGCAAATGCTTCCGAATCAGAATTTGAGGATAAGGTTCTTAAAATACCATCTGCTGTGATTAATTTAATTTCCTTAATCAAGCTTGCTAATGTTCCTGTATGACCTGTGCCATGAACAGCCGTACATAAAGCTCCTGCTAAACTCATCTTGGCCATAGCAGGTTGGTTAGCCAAAGTAAGTCCATAGGTAAAAAGTTGTTCATTCAATTCCTCAAGAGTAATTCCTGCTTCTACTTGGACAAAGTGATTTTCATCATCCACTGAAAGAATATGATTAAAATGTTTTAAATTGAGCAGCTTCCCCTCTGTGCAAGCAATATCATTTCTAGAATATCCTTTTCCTACGACTTTTAGAGGTAAATGACGGGAAGCGGCATCTGTAATATGATCTTGTAATTCCTCAAGGGTGCTTGGTTCCTCATATTCACAAATCGCACAAGTTGCGTTTCCTAACCAATTCGACCATGTTTTTTGATTGTCCGCGTAAATCGCCGAGCATGAAAACATGATAACTATCAATAAATAATTTCGCATGATTATCCCTTAAAAAATTTCAACTCATATTTCCTGAAAATAATTACTACATAGTCTATTAGCAATTCTTTGCCAGATTGTCGTTTTATATTTATTGTTGTCCTGGTATCTGCGTTTAATAAGCTCTTTTGGAAAACTGCTTTGTTTTCAATAAACACATTTCTAGGCCTAAGAGTTGTTTAATGGCCCTTTCCAGATAGATAGCCCAAATTTTATGACCATTGGCATTAGGATGAATATAATCGCCAATGTGATGGTGGAGGTTTTGAAAAAGACCTTGATAAATAAATAGAAAAGGCGTGACTCGATATTTTTCAATTAATCTGGCATATACTTTTTTAAAACTATCGCCATAGATATTCCAAGAGTACCAAGACACATCTACAATACCTAAAATGACTTTAATTCCCCTCTCTTGGCATTCATTTAGCATCCACTCTAAATTGTCATATACATTTTGTAAGGGAATTTTCTGCAAGGCATCGTTAATGCCTAAGGTTATCACCATCATGCTAATATCTCGATTTTCTTCCAATAAGCTGATCAGCTGGTAGAGACCTTGACTTGTCTGACTCCCCCCTTGGCTTTTACTATAAAAAGAAACATCAATTTCTTGGGCTTGGAGAGATCGTTCGGCTACTCTATAGTAAAGCTCGCAGGAGTTTACCGCGTACTCCCAGTTGTCAGAACTATTAGAATCTCCGATAATTCCAATTTTTAGCTCAGGATAAGTTACCATTGGAATTACACATAACAAGCAGATGAGAATTTTTATCATGATCATTCCTGTTCAAATTTTTAAAGAAATGATGATTTTGAGAAAACTCGCCTTTATCTAACAAGAATTTTGAAAAAAATCTTTCTTTTCTCTTTCTTGTTTTTATTTAAAATTAAAAATTGAAAATGTTAAGAAATAGGAGGTTTTACATTTCGTAGCCAACTATTTAATAACGCACCTTTTAGCTGATAAGGAGGGGTCAATGTCTTACTCTTTAAAGTCTTTAACGATAAGTGCTTCGTTTGCTCTCGCAATGCTTTTTAATCAACTTGCTGCCCATGGTGGCGGTGGTGGTGGCGGCGGTCATGGTGGAGGCCATGGCGGCGAATGGCATGGTGATGGACATGGCGCTTATTATGGTCATGGACCACACGATAACTATTACTATGGCAGCTGGCACGGTCCTCATAACAATTACTATTATGGCAGTTGGCATGGTCCCCACAACAATTATTACTATGGTGGCGGCTGGCATGGCGGAGTTTATTATTATGGCTATCCCTATCCAGCCTATTATGGCGCTCCTTCTGTTGTGTATGATAATAATTACTATGTTTATCCTTCTACTGACTCCACTTACACCACTCCTAGCTATTCCTATCCATCTGACGCTAATTCCTATTAATCAACATTCTTCTTACTCAGACTCGAATTGATTCAATTCGAGTCTATTTTTCCAGTATGTCTAATTCAAAAGGACATACTGGAAAAAATAAGATAGATTCATTAGCATGAATATTTGTGAGGTAAGAAATGGATAATTTGCAAAAATTGCGACAACATTTAATTGGAGAAGAATTAGATTACCATTTTCTTCTGACTTATTTAAAAGATTTTGCCAAGCCCAGAGATAAAATTACTCGATATTTAAGAAATGGAGATTTGATTCGTGTAAAAAAGGGGCTTTATGTTTTAGGTGAGCCGTATCGAAAAAATTTGGTGAGCTTAGAAGTATTGGCGAATTTAATTTATGGTCCCTCCTATCTTTCGTTAGAATATGCTCTCTCTTTTTATGGTTTTATTCCGGAAAGAGTTGAATGCATCACAAGCATGACAACTCAAAAAAATAAGCTTTTTCGAACTCCTTTGGGAGTGTTTTCTTATAAACACCTGGCAGCTAAAAAATACCACGAAGGATTAGTGCAACACACCCTAGATGGAAAGCGCTATTTTATTATGGCTTCTCCAGAAAAGGCAATAGCTGACATTTTAGAACAGCATAAACCCTTTTTAAAATTGAATGATTTATTAGAATTCCTCTTCGATAACTTGCGAATAGAAGAAACTTATATCAAAGAACTTAGCATAAGAAATTTGACCAAACTAGCTGATCTGTATCATTGTTCTTCTATTTGGATGTTATTGAAATGGATAAAAGAGCATTCTTAATGAGAAGATTTCTATGACAGATTTTTGAGTAAATAAATTTGTTGATAAATTGATATTAATATGTTATTATTTGTCAAATTTAAACAATAAAATATTATTAAACCAAGTTTCAGTTACTACTAAAAATAGGATAACAATGATCAATTCAGTCATAGTAGAAGGGATTCAATTTTTTGATAATGCTTCATCTTGCATCTCTCACTTTGAAAAGAGCTCTCGGATACATAAAATCTCTAGCTTTATTCAAAGTATAGGAACGCTTTTTATTTATTCTCTAAATAAATTGAGTTCGTATCGAACAAAAGCTCAAGTGCTGTCCTATACACAATCTGCCGTCCAAGGTTTTTCTAAGCAAAAACTTGTGCTGTGTCTACATGGCCTAAACAATCATCCTGCCCAGTTTAAGCAGATTATTGATAAAATAGAGCAACACAAAACTGGCACTGAAGTTGAAATTTATGCTCCCTGTATCCTTCAAAAAGGAAATGCCAAGTTAGATGATATGGCTGCCCCCATTTTTGCAGAAATTGAAAAATGGGCTCAGACAAAAGGAAAGAAAGAGCTCATTTTAATTGGAATCTCTAATGGTGGAAGAATTGCGAGAGCTATTGAAGCTCTGATTATAAATTCTGGAAATAAAGGAAATATTGAGAAAATTAAGTTTATATCAATTGTAGGTGCTTGTCAGGGATCTTCTTTAGCAAATCTCGCAAACAAATTGCATTTATCTTGCTTCATGTCTAAAGAAATATCTAAGGAAATGCCGACCAATTCAACTCGAAATGTTCAGTTGAACAAAGATTCAGCAGTTCAGTCTAATCTGATACGTGATTATACGTTTATTGCATCACCTCACGACTGGCAAGTCCCTAATTACGATTCCACTTTAATGAAAATCCAGAATCATCAAGCACGTTACGCTATTATTTCTGGACATGGACACAACAGTATCGTGAATGCAGTTGCCAAAGCTGTTGCAAAAATTGCTTTAAATTAAAATGCACTGGTGGGTGATGAAACCTGCCAGCGCATCTTACTTACATCTTATGCTTTTCTATAAGTTGCAATACTTAGACCTGTTAAGCCTAGACCGGCTATGACTGCTGCAAAACCACCTGAAGACATAAATACAGCTGCTGTTACAACTACAGTATTAATTGTTTTCGCTGATGCGCTTGCAATTTGATCTGCCTTGCGAATTTTTGGAGCGATTCTCTTTAAAATTGGATTTTTACTATGTTGAATTACTCCATTGGTAGCAGGTGTTAAAACTATTGCCCCCCCTACTACCACAACGGCAGCTACAGCATATGGATTTGTGACAACAAGCGAGCCTAAAATGAGTAATGAGAAGACTGCCCCTGCATTTTGAAGCGTTTTAGCAAACACTTCAGCTGTTGTTCTTATAATAGGATGATGCTTTTTATCGATTTCTTTTACCGCTAACTCTGCTACAGTTCCTATTGTTCCCAAAGCCGCAGAGCCAAATCCTACGACAATTGTTGCTGCTAATGCAAAACTACCAGACATTAAAACCTCTTTTTTTTATTTATTAACTTTATTGAATAAATATTATAACAAATTATTTATTTATTTTAAATTAAGTTTTTGTTTACTTTGTTTGTAAAGTTGTTGTTTTTATCCAGTATGTCCAATTATTATAGACATACTGGACAAGTTTGAGCAATTAAGGTATTTTTTCAATTGAATTAATTGGTTAAAGAAAAGGAAGTAATATGCACAGTATGATTTCCACCCTGTTAAGCCGCTATAAATGCGTGACCCAGCAGGATTATAAGAATGCTTTAAAAGAAATTATTCAAGAGGTTGCGCTTTTAGGACTTTGGCGATCAAAGTTTTTTGAAAAGGCGGCATTTTATGGTGGAACAGCTTTGCGAATTTTGTATGGATTAGATCGTTTTAGTGAAGATTTAGATTTTTCCTTATTGGTTCCCGATTCTGGATTTACGTTAGCTCCTTACGAACGCGCCATCCAAACAGAACTTGAAAGTTTTGGTTTTCAAGTTTCCTTTCATTTAGTTGAAAAGAATCAAGAAACCGCCATTCAATCAGCTTTTTTAAAAGCAAATACCTTAGAGCATTTCATGCGGATTGGAGTTCCTGCGTCTGAACGCAAGCGATGTCATTTTGAAGAAACGCTAAAAATTAAATTGGAATGCGATACAGATCCTCCCCCTGCTTTTTCAACCGAAGCAAGTTTTCTGCTGCAGCCTATTCCTTTTTCGATTGTCACTTTTGCCAAGGCTGATTTATTTGCTGGCAAAATGCATGCGCTGCTTTTTCGCAACTGGCAACAGCGTGTTAAAGGACGCGATTGGTATGACTTTGTCTGGTTTGTTGGAAAAGGAATTCCACTTCATTTGTCTCATTTAGAAGCGCGTATGAAACAAACAAGACATTTGTTACCCGAAGAAACGCTGACTTCTTCTCATTTTCATGCTTTATTAAGTCATAAAATTAAAAACTTAGACTTAGAGCAAGCTAAGAAAGATATCTTGCCATTTGTGCGGAATCGTGACGCGATTGCTGTGTGGAGTCCTGCTTTCTTTCATTCCGTTGCCGAAAAAATTCGTGTTTCTTAGAGTCCGTTAAAAAACCTCTAGTGGCTTGAATTGGAGGTTTTTTTTACAGGCTCTTAGGGTGTCTCTGACTGGCTAAGCGTTTGTTTTAAATTTCATCTTAAAGCAAACGCTTAGACACTCTGAGTAACAAATAAAAAATTTTGAAGAGAAACATTTTTTTCTTTGCTAAAAACTAAAACTAACTAAAGTGAAGTTCGTTAATTCAGAAAAGAAGGATAGCAATGGTCCCTCCCTTAGCGAATGATATCTCTGAGTTAGAAAACAACTCTATCCAATCGCTCTTGACTAGCTCTCCTTCGGATTTAGCTGATTACATTCAATCTAGGTCAAATGAAGAGCAAAAATACATTTTTAGTATTTTACCAGAAAGTCTTGCTGTTGAAACATTTGAGTATCTATCTTTTCCAAGTCAAAAAATTGTTCTTAGCATCTTGTCTTCGGAAAAAGCGGCTTATCTTTTAAATCACTTATCGCCTGATGACCGTACCGCATTTTTAGAGGAACTTCCCCCTACTGTTGTCAATCAATTGATTAAACTCTTATCTCCAGAAGAGCGTCTTTTGACACTAAAATTACTAGGTTATCCAGAAGATAGTGTTGGACGTTTGATGACGCCAGATTACATTGCAATTAAACCAAATTGGACGGTGCAGCAGGTTTTAAATTATGTACGTAAGCATGGACGCGACAGTGAAACCATTAATGTCATTTATGTTGTGAATGAGCAAGGGGTCTTGCTAGATGATTTACGCATTCGAGAGCTTCTATTTGCTCCTCTAGATACGAAAATCAACGCTTTAATGGATCAGCAATGTATTGCTCTTTCTGCCTACGATAATGAAGAAAAAGCTATTGAGATTTTCAGAAAGTATGACGACCGTGTTGCCTTGCCTGTCATTGATAAAGAAAGGGTTTTAATTGGAATTGTGACATTTGATGATATTTTAGATTTGGTGAATGAAGAAGATACAGAAGATATTCAAAAAATTGGAGGAATGGAAGCTCTTGAAGAGCCTTATATGCAGACTCCCTTTTTCAGCCTCATGCGAAAACGTGTAGGATGGTTAATTATTTTATTTTTAGGAGAAATGCTCACGGCTTCAGCCATGGGATATTTTCAAGACGAAATCTCAAGAGCTGTCATTCTTGCTTTATTTCTTCCACTTATTATCTCAAGCGGCGGCAATTCAGGATCTCAAGCTTGTACACTCATCATTCGTGCAATGGCTTTAGGCGAAGTAAAATTAAAGGATTGGTGGAAGGTGATGCGCCGAGAAATCTTTTCAGGAATCTTTTTGGGCTCTGTTTTGGGAATAATTGGTTTTTTCCGTGTCTCAGCTTTGGGGGCATTTACAAATATTTATGGGCCTCATTGGCTATTAATAGCCTTAACCGTATGTTTTTCCTTAATTGGTGTTGTCTTATGGGGAACTCTTTCTGGGTCTATGCTGCCTTTTATTCTAAAACGATTTGGACTGGATCCGGCAACTTCATCTGCTCCATTTGTGGCAACACTTGTAGATGTCACAGGAGTCATCATTTACTTCACCTTGGCCTTAGTCATTTTACAAGGAACGCTTCTTTAAATCTTTTTAAGTTTTGACAGGATGAAAAGACAAATGTTGTTTGTGATGATGACTATTCCCTTGATGATGGTGATGACCATGTGGAGAATGTGCAAAAACGACATTTTTTGACATGACAAAATGCCCCTCCACTTTTTCTTTATCTTTGGGCATTAAGCGACTCACAACACATGAAGCATGGATAATACCTGCCACAGCAGCAATTTTGTTGATAATATACGCATAGGGAGCCAAAATGGCAGTAGTTTTAGCTAGAGGAATGGCTTCAAATACACAACCAGCTAAATGAATGCCTAGGTCAGATGCAAAATAATCATTGGAATTGTTTTGATACTGCCGCCAAACAAGAGAAATTGTCCAAATCCCATAACCTAAGGCACTAAAAGCAGACGTATATTTGAATAGTTTTTCAAGATAAATCGCTTGATATAATTTTAGCTCGCATAGAAGGGATGCAGTGGCTAATAAATGGCTAGTAGCATGAAAAACACGTGCTGCACTGCGCACATAATCCAATTTTGTGCGCTCCTCGTCTTCATATTCAAAAAATTTGCCCGTTGCTAAACGAGTCAAGTCTCCTAAAAAACAGCAAGTATGCAACACATGTTCAATGTCATGAGCAGCATGATGAAGATTGCGAAGTTTTTGATAGACAAGAACTGTTGTACAACGTTGTAAGGAAGGACCAAATAGATGAAAAAGCTCATCGGCAATTTCAGCGATTTTCTCTATTAACTCTAAACGCTGAAAAAAGCGATGTGCTCGATCAGCTAACGTTTCAGGTGTGCGATTATATATTCCACGAACATAATAAATGTTGTTATGTTTTTTCCTTTCGAGAGCAACTGCTTGAATGATTAATCTTCCATTGACGTTGTCTAAGGGACAGCACATGATAGCCTTCCACTTCATTTGCAATTTATGAGTATGGATAAATAGCAATAGAATGCGCGAAATAACTCTTAAATTGCAAATAATAAAAGACATAAACAATCAATACTTTGATTGAATACACTTAACTTCTTTCAAAACCATGCCAAAACAATATTGTTTTATAATAAATATTTTAATTTTATTCTTGATTGTCTTCTCTATAAAATCTCAAACATGTAAAATAGAAAGTGAAATAGAATAGCAAACCTGGGAGTAGTCTATGTTTACCCTATTAATTATCTTGCTCGTGATTGGTGTCCTTTTAGTCTTGTGGGGTATTGGGATTTACAACAGACTTGTTCAATTGCGTAATCAAGTCAATAATGCTTGGAGTCAAATTGATGTTCAATTGCAGCGACGTTATGACTTGATTCCTAATTTAATAGAAGCTGTTAAGGGGTATATGTCTTATGAAAAAGGCACTTTAGAAGCGGTTATTAGTGCACGCAATCAAGCTCAAGCAGCACGAAACCAAGTTGCCCAAAGCGGCGGACCAACTGAGAGTTCTATTAAAGAATTAGCAACAGCTGATGCCGCTTTAAAAGGTGCGGTTACAAATATTATGGCGTTAGCAGAAAATTATCCTCAATTGCGAGCTAGTGAAAATATGCAGCAATTGCAAGAAGAATTAAGTTCTACAGAGAATCGAGTCGCTTTTGCCCGTCAAGCTTATAATGATAACGTTATGCTTTACAATACAACTCAACAAGAGTTTCCCGCAGTCTTATTAGCAAGTACTTTTGGTCATCATCCTGTTGAATTATTTCAAGTTGAAGATCAGCAAGTTAAAAAGGCTCCAAAAGTTTCTTTTTCTTAATAGCTGAGGATATCTTCTAGCTCCACGACTTGATGTGCGCTTACAGAGGGAGTGAAAAAATCATATGGTGATGAATTTTTGGGAAGCCCAAAGGAGGGCAAAGTCTAAAACAGCCCTCTACATTAGTATTTTTATTGTATTAACCTTAGTTGCAGCAACTTTAGCAGAGCTCGCTATGCGTGCTTTTGCAGCTCCAGATTATGGAGACCCTTTAGTTCCATATGTAGGATTAGGATTTTTGGGGGTTACCTTTGCTGTTGCTGGATTCAACTATATGAATTATTTGCAGGCTGGGGGAAGCTACGTCGCAGAATCTCTTGGAGCCAATCTTGTCAATCCTTATACACGTGATCCTAAAGAAAGACAATTGATCAATATTGTTGAGGAAATTGCACTTGCCACGTCCTTGCCTGTTCCGCCCATTTATATTTTAGAAGCTCAAGAAATCAATGCTTTTGCGGCTGGAACAAGTCCAGACAATGCTGCTATTTCTGTAACGCGCGGCTGTCTTAACTTATTGAATCGTGATGAATTGCAAGGAGTTTTAGCTCACGAATTTGGACATATCTATCATCGAGATATGACCATTGGTATGCGCGTTGCCGCCATGGTCATGGGATTCTTTATTGTCACCTATATTGGATTACGCCTTCTTGAAATGTCCTCTTATAGTCGCCGCGATGAAGACCGTCGAGGAGGCAACCCTACTGTTTTAATCGCTCTGATTTTCTTGGTTGCAGGGGCCGTTACTTGGTTTTTTGGATCTATTCTTCAAGCAATGGTCAGCCGGCAACGGGAATATCTGGCAGATGCTTCTTCTGTGCAATATACGAGAAATCCTCAAGGTCTGGCTAATGCTTTGAGGAAGATTGCTCGTTCTACAATTTCTGACATGCCCCGTAGTGGTCAGCCTTTTGCTCACCTTTATTTCAATGAACACGAATCTTTTTGGTCGCGTATTTTTGCGACTCATCCTCCTATCGAAGATCGAATTGCTGCTATTGAAGGTGGTGAATATGAGTCTGGCCAATCTGTTTTTCCGCCCTCTAAGACTAAGCTTTCCCGCCCTCCCACTCCTCCACCCTTTTAATTTTAGATGCTTGCGCATATTTTAAATTTATGCTTATAGTGTTTTTAAGTGCTATTGAGTCAATTCTATGAAAAAATATGATGTTGTCGTAGTGGGGGCTGGTCCAGCTGGTGGTCAATGCGCACGTGAATTGACCCAGCAAGGATTTCATGTTCTTCTCATTGATAAAGCTAAAAGCTTTTTGGAAAATAATTACTCTAGTGGAGGTGCTCCCCTAGACTTTATGTCTCAGTTTCAGTTACCAAGTTCTATTGTTGGAACGTATTGGAATACTTTACGCATTGAATCGACAAAATCTAAAGCAACATGGACGGCATCTTCTCCTTTTGGCCCGGTCATTGACTTTGATAAATTGCGTTCTTTTTTAGCTGAAGACACCATGCGAAATGGAGGAGAATTTCGATTAGGATGTCAATATCAAAGCCATCAGATTTATTCTCAACATGTGGAAGTCTATTTAAAAGATCTTGCTTCTTCTACCATCTTTCCTGTGCAAGCTTCTCTTGTTGTCGACGCAACAGGAAGTGAACGCAAAGTGTTAGCCCAACAAAATTATGATAAGCAACAAGCGATTGTTGCAACAGGAATTGAATATCATATCCAAGTTGAAAACCAAACTTATCAAGAATATGCTCAAGCGCTGAACTTCTTTTTAGGACATTATTGGATGCCGCAAGGCTATGCATGGATTTTTCCCATGGCCCCTCAGCTCCTTAAGGTAGGAGTCATTCGTTATTTTCAGAATAAGAATTATGTCTCTTACGATCCTTCCTATAAATTCTATTTACAACGCTTATTAGATCGCTGCGGGAACTATGAAGTTCAGGATAAGCATGGAAAAACGATTTACTATACAGAAAAGCAACGCGATTTACGTCACCAAGGTCCTATTATTGCAATTGGAGATTCGATTTCTAGTATTAATCCTTTAGGATGGGAAGGAATCCGACATGCCATGGTGAGTGCTCGTTTGGCAGCTCAAACGATACAAAGGTATTTAAAAAAAGAGATCCCAAATTTAAGTTCTTACGAAAGAAATTTAAGTCATTATTTTGGGAGAAAATGGCTCTTTGCAGAAAAGTTAATGAGCCATTTATTTAAAACAAAAAGAGATCATCTTATCGATCAATCTGTAAGGTCGTTTAGTTTAATGAACAATGATGAAATTATGCAGGTCATTTTTCATTATCAATTTCGTCATACTTTAAAATCTTATTTTTGGTATTTTCTATCAAGGCTCATGCATTCTGACGAGACTGAAGAGAAAACAAATTCGCATTAAGTGTAATAATCATTCATTGCTTTTTCATGTCTGTTAGAGATCAAATAATCGAGAAACTTCTCTATGACAAAATTTATATTGAGATTCCATTCCCACCATATAAGGCCTTAGCCAACGCAAATAAGCAATAAAGTGAAATACTGGAATTTTCTCATCTTGGTATTTCAGTCTTTGCATAAAATGATAAAGAGTCACAAAGACTCCTGTCCTTCCCACGCCCGCTGCACAATGGACTAGTATAGGAGACTGAGAACCTTTTTCATTTTTATCATTTTCTACAGTTTTAATAAGCGTTTTAATTGTTTCGGCTTGGCAGGGAGCTGTGTTGTCTGGCCAATTGCGATACCAATAATGAGTAATGACTCTATTTAAATCATGTTTTCGAATGTGAAATTGTCGAATTAAAATATTTTCTTTTAAATCACTTAATAATTCTTGTTGATGAAGTAAAGTGACTTCAATGTGATTGGAAAGAATCAGTTTTTCATTAAAATGAGAAGGCCAATAAGGATGGCAAAGCTCACGTAAAGGATCTTCAAAACACTCTGTTAACATAATGATTTGATCAATTTGATTATCTAAAACCATTTGCCAGAATAGATGGCGGTTTTGCTTAAAAGGAGCTTGGGTGGCGATAAAATTGTGATAATTTGTGTTATTTTCGCCGAGATAGATAAAAGAAGCACTCATTTCGGTTCCATCTAAAAGAGTGACGTGGTTACCTCTATAAGGCCTGCAACTTTCAAATCGATCGATATCTGGAAGATAAGGACGTTGACGAATCTCTTGTTCGTCGCTAAATTCATCAAGCAAGTAAAATTCATATTCTAAAGACTGTTCGAAATCTAATGGAGAACGATGAGGGCCTTCCTCGCTGTTTGATAAGAAGTTCGCCCAAACTTGATGAAATTCCCTATGATCAAAATGCTGTTCAGTTGAATAACAAAGAAAGGTGACAGATAATGATAAAATTAGCCTAAAAGAGAAAGATATCATATGAGAATCCTTAAAAGAAAAAAAAGAATATATAGAGATATTTAAAAATAATCACAAGATAGACTTTTTTTAATAAGATTCTATATTCATTTTCATAAAATAGGTGATGGGAAAAACAACAATCGCTATGATGAACCCCATTTTAGCTTTAATTTTTTGGGATTTCATTTATGCTCGCTCTCACAGGTGCTAATGGATTTATTGGTAGTTACCTCGCTGATCAGCTTCCTTTTCCACAAAAACGCCTGACTAGAAATCACTCTTCTTTACATCTTTCGCCCCATTGTGAATGGGTACAAGGCGACCTTCGCAATATTACTGATATTCAGAATCTTATCTCTCACACTTCCACTTTAATTCATCTTGCTTGTACGAGTAATCCCCGCTCCTCTAACGAAAACATTATCCGAGATGTTGAGCACAATCTTATTCCAACCTTACAGCTTTTCGAAGCTTTTGCGTCTAGTCATCCTGAAGGACATATTATTTTCACGAGTTCTGGAGGTAATATGTATGATGCCAGTCTTCCTGGCGCAGTCCGTACTGAAGATGATCTTCCTTGTCCGCGTTCAAGTTATGCGACTCATAAACTTACAATTGAACACTATTTAAGACAGCTTTGTGAAAAGTATAAAGTTCGTGGAACGATTTTGAGAATCAGCAACCCTTATGGAACTCTTTTGCCAACGAAACGAGCTCAAGGTTTAATTGGTGTGGCATTTGCGAAATTACTTGCTGGAGATGAGTTGCCCATTTTCGATTCTTTGGAAAGCGTTCGTGACTATATCCATTTAGAAGACGTATCAAGAGCTTTTCAATTAATCCTTAGAAAACCACCTCTTCAGGGCGAGTGTCGTTTATTTAATCTGAGTTCCGGATTTGGATTTACAAACGCTGCTGTCTTAGATCTCATTGATAAAACCACCCATCTATCTCTTAAAAGACATTATCCCTCATCCTCTCTTCCTGCTCCTACATGGAGCGTCCTATCTTATGCGAAAATTCAACAAGCCTTAGGCTGGACCCCATCTATCACTTTAGAAGATGGAATGCAGAGAATGTGGGAAAGCATTCTTCAACAGCAACCTCATCTTCATTCTTTATCAATTAGATAAAGGAATTTATCTTTGTCATTTTTTGCCTTAGAAAATGTCTCTGAATAAATGAAAGTAGACAAATTGCATTGGATTGTTTAAAAATAAAATTTATAACAAATTCAAATATTTTCTAATCGCTTTTAAATCGGTAGATGATGAATAACAAATTTTCTATTTCTGATATTCTTCGTTCTGATTTCACTGCTGGCTTAGTCGTTTTTCTTGTTGCCCTTCCTTTATGTTTAGGGATAGCTTTGGCATCCAATGCTCCTCTTTTTTCGGGCATATTAGCAGGAATTATAGGCGGATTGGTGGTGGGTGTTTTAAGTGGTTCTCATACAAGTGTCAGTGGTCCAGCTGCAGGTTTAACAGCCCTCGTTGCAGCAAAAATCGGTCAACTTGGCACTTTTGAAGCCTTTCTAACAGCTGTTATGCTGGCCGGACTGATTCAAATTATTTTAAGTATCAGTCGACTTGGTTTTATTGCAGCTTTTTTTCCATCTAGTGTAATCAAAGGATTACTTGCAGCTATAGGGATCATTTTAATTTTAAAGCAAATTCCCCATGTGATGGGGCGTGATATGGATCCCATCGGAGATGAAGCCTTCTTGCAAGTAGATAATCAAAATACTTTTTCTGAAATTATTGCCACTTTATTTGATATTCATCCAGGAGCTGCTTTCATTGGAATTCTTTCTATTGCTGTACTGATTTTATGGGAAAAAATTCCTCTATTCAAAAAAACTCAAATTCCAGCACCTGTCGTTGTCATTTTTATTGGAGTCATCCTTAATTTCATTTTCCAACAATACGGAGGAAAGTGGGTCATCCAAGCGAGTCATTTAGTCCAAGTGCCCATCGCAAACTCCATGCCAGAATTCTTTAATTTTTTAACATTTCCTGACTTTAGTATTTTGCGGAAGCCAGCAGTTTACATGTCAGCGGTAACCATTGCTTTGGTCGCTTCTTTAGAAACACTATTAAACTTAGAAGCTGTAGACAAAATAGATCCTTTGCAGCGGACAAGTCCGCCTAACCAAGAATTACTCGCTCAAGGCATTGGTAATCTTTGTGCAGGCCTATTGGGTGCTTTGCCGATGACAAGTGTGATTGTACGCAGCTCGGTTAATATTAATGCTGGAGTGAAAACAAAAGTGAGCACCATTTGGCATGGGATGTTGCTCCTCGGTAGTGTCTTATTAATTCCTACATGGTTAAATCAAATTCCTCTTGCAGCGTTAGCAGCTATTCTTTTAGTAACAGGTATAAAACTGGCAAGTCCTCAACTTGTCATGCAGATGTGGCGAGAAGGAAAGAATCAATTTCTTCCTTTCATGATTACCATCATTGCGATTGTGTTCTCTGATCTATTGATTGGGGTGTTAATTGGGCTTGTGACTTCTATTTTTTTCATTTTATACAGCAACATCCGTAGTCCGCTCAAAAAAGTGATGGAAAAGCATGCAACAGGTGAAGAAGTTCTTCATATTGAACTGCCCAATCAAGCGGGATTTTTTCATCGAGCTTCTCTAGATGAAACATTAAGAAAAGTTCCTCGGAACGGCCATGTCTTAATTGATGCGACTCAAACAGCCTACATTGATCCTGATATCTTAGATTTAATTACTGATTTCCAAAATGTGACAGCAAAAGCCCATGGCGTTCAAGTAAGCTTAGCAGGATTCAAAAATAAGTATCCTAAACTTGAAGATCGCATTCAATATATCGATTTTAGCAATTTAGAAGTACAAGCATCTTTGACGCCAGAAAAAGTTTTGGAAATTCTTAAAGAGGGAAATGTTCGTTTTCGTAAAGGAACGCGTTTGACAAGAGATGTGAATCGTCAATTGAATGCCGCTTCTGCAGGACAATTTCCCGTTGCAGTTGTTTTAAGTTGCATTGATTCACGAACATCGATAGAGCTCGTTTTTGATTTAAGTTTAGGCGATGTTTTTAGCGTCAGAATTGCAGGAAATATCGTCAGCCCTGAAATATTAGGGAGCATAGAATATGGCTGTGCTGTTGCAGGAGCCAAGTTAATTCTTGTGATGGGCCATACTTCATGTGGAGCGGTTAAAGCATCTGTCGACTTTATTTGCAATGATAAAACCGCTTCGGAAGTGACGGGTTGCGTCAATCTGGATTCTCTTATTTCACAGATTCAACAATCTGTAGATACCAAAATTTGTCCCCTCTTTCGGCAATGGGATTCTCAACAAAAAGATATTTACTCGAATGAAGTTTCTTATCAAAATGTCCTGAGGACAATGCGTAAAATTCGCGAGAATAGCTCTATTTTAGATCGGTTGGTTCGAGAAGGTAAAGTTGCGATTGTCGGAGCCATGTATGACATTGCAACAGGCGAAGTGGCTTTTTTCCAAGCAACCGACACAAATTCCACCTATCAACATGAGTATAAAGAAGACAAATGACATTTCCTTTATGGCTATTGATCCTTTACATCATCATCGGATTTAGCGCCGGAGTGATTGGAGGGCTTCTGGGAATTGGCGGCGGCGTGATCACTGTCCCCTGTTTCTTTATCATTTTTAAATGGCTTGGTTATCCCATTAAAGATTTAATGCCTTTAGGAATAGGAACCTCTTTAGCAGCTATGGTGTTTAACACATTATCAGCAACATGGGCTCATCATCGCAGGCATTCTGTTTTATGGCCTATTTTTAGAAAAATGGCTTTAGGATTAATGATAGGTTCTTTTGTGGGAGCCACTCTCACCATTTGGTTGCCGGAAATTGCAATTGAAATCTTTTTCGGAGTTTTTCTTTGTTTTCTTTCTACAATTTTTTTTCGAGATGAATTACCTCGCTTTAATTTTGCTAGCGAAAAGAGCTCTTTTATTATACGGATTGCCAGTTTTGGAATAGGGACTTTATCTAGTATTCTTGGTATTGGAGGCGGTGTGTTAACAGTTCCTTTGCTACTATCCGTTAAGATTCCAGATAAAAATGCCATCGGAACTTCGTCTGCCGTTACCCTGCTTGTTTCGACTCTTGGCACCATTTCTTATATCATTTTTGGCTGGAAATATAGCTTTAGTTCCACCAATATTGGATATATCAATGTCCCCGCCTTTTTAACGGTAGGTTTGATGACGTTTATTGCCGCCCCTTTAGGAGTCAAATTAACTCACCAACTTGCATTGAGTAAGATCAGAAAGCTCTTTGCTATTGTCTTAATCTTGACAGGTTTAACTTTTATCAGCTTAAATATTCTTCATTATTTTAATAGATAATTTTGGATTTTCTTAACTCTTTTCTTGATCATTTAATCAACCGTATAATCTATGTCTCGTAAATATTAAGATCGCGAGTTAAGTGACATGCCACAACAGCAAAAAGAAAAATAGTAAATAGCATTAGCGACACTGCTTATTCTCAATAATTCTATGCGACTAAAACAAAAAAAATCTTCAAGATAAATGCTGATGCTTAGGAATTTCCTCTGCATGCGAGAACAACCATCTTTCCAGCATATAATCAACAGAAAAACGTCCGGGACCAAAGGCGAGAATAATTAAGCAAGTTAATAAAAAATTAAACGGTGCTTCAGCCACAAATAAACTAGGCTTTTCAAATAAAGCCGCTAAGGCTTGAACATGCACAGTTGAATAAGCTGTTAACATGGTAACTATTAAAGGAATTGCAGCTAAACGAGAGGCAAATCCTATTAACAAACAAAATCCACCTATCAATTCTGTCAAGGCTGCCAAGTAGGCCATAAAGGTGGGGGCATGAAGGTGAT
This sequence comes from Parachlamydiaceae bacterium, assembly GCA_044226925.1. Classification (GTDB taxonomy): domain Bacteria; phylum Chlamydiota; class Chlamydiia; order Chlamydiales; family Parachlamydiaceae; genus JANWJE01. The sequence continues at coordinate 19,989 of JBGAGC010000003.1, read as the reverse complement.
AATTTTCAAGCAACTGAGCAAATTGAGAAATCGTGTTCAATTTTTCCCAACCCGCTGCAACAAAGAGCCAGCCCCAATATAATCTGCACAATAACAAAATCGGAGACTTTAACAATCCCCCGACAAAAATAAGGGCTTGATAAGCTTTTGTTAAATTTTTAAGCATGAATAAGCTCGCTCCTCAATTGATAATCTTATTTTAACGGTTAAAATGTGGACGAGGCTGTTGAAGAACGTACGCTGCAATATCTAATGCTTGCTCTTCTGTTAATACAGCTTGTTGATAAGGCATATTAAGGTAAACAAACGGAACAAACATGTTCATTGTGCTCATTCCAGCTCCGTCATTAAAGGAATAAGGGCCCCAAAGTGGAGGAATTGTTTTTCCTTCCACTTCCCCTAAAACCCCTCCTCCTTGTCCGTCCTCACGATGGCAAGCTGCACAATATTGGGTGTAGAGTTTATGCCCTTCTTCAGGATTGGGTTTATGTTTGCTTTTGATCTCAGGAAGACCAAGCCAAGGAATGTTTTTAATGTGGGTGACTCCACTTGAAATCCATGTCAAATAATTAATGATGTCATTCATCATTCTAGAATCTCTTGGAGGAGAAATTCCATTCATACTGCGTTGAAAACAATTTTCGATCCGCTCTGCTAAGCTGATGACTCTTCCTGCTCGTTTAGAAAATTGCGGATACTCAGTTGTGACCCCTACAAGTGAAATACCGCCATTTTTTCCACCCAATGTATCGCCGCCGCAAAAATGACAATTGGTACAAGAGAGTTCATTATGTGCATATTGAGGCGCATAATAACCTGTATACATCACTAAGCGATAACCTCTCATGACACTGGGGCGAATATTAGGCGGTGCTTGTTCAGGATCCATTAAATCAATGCCCATTAGTTCATGAGCTCTAACAACCACAAACTCGTGCTTAAATGATTGAATATTAAATTCTTTTGAAGTTGATTTGGCGTGTGAAAACCATGCAAAGAAAAAACCTATTCCGAGGGTCGTTGCAACTAAGAAGGTAAAGATCAGGCGCATCATAGCTTGCACTTTTAATGGTTAATGGCATTATTAAAACTTTTTTGCAGAAAAAGGCAAGAAGGATTTAAGATTTCTTTTCTTAAAAGGTGGATCTTGAATATTAAAAATCGTTAATTCTCGTTTCCCTACTGTTTTTTGACAATCAACACTTCCTCTGAAAAAAATAGATCTGACAGTATTTGGCATTCGTTGAATCCCTTTATGAAGGAGCAAAATGTCTACAAAATTAACCACTCACTGGATCATCGCAATTATTTCTTTAGCTGTATTTATCTTGACCTTTTTTATTTTTTTTCGCGACACTTATGAGACTTTTAGTAGTTTAGTAGCTGCTATTTTAAGCTCTCTCTTAACATTAGGAGCTTTAATTGTCATGAGTTGGTTTACACAAGTTTTTAAAAAGTAACATCCATTTTACAAACTTTAACATAGGATCTGAATTGTGAAACTCAGGAATAAAACATTTGTTTTTCTTTCACTCGTCAGTCTTGGGGTATCAAGCCTACTACAGGCAAAATCATTAGAGTTTTTCTTGGATCATAAGCCTCAGGAACTCTTTAATTTAGAAGTTAATATTCCCGAGCAGACTCAAGAAGAACCCCCTGCTGAAAACACTCTTTACTGCCAACAGCTTAAAATTGAAAACATTGGAAATCAACCAATTAAAAATTGTTTTCCTTATGTCAATCAATCACCGAGCATGTCTCTTGAAAGCTTAGCTTCTAAGTTGGCTGCAGAAGAGCATCCATTACTAGCTCTTTATCATTTATGGAGTCGATCCGTTGCACGCAATGATACAGTGATTCATGATTCTACTTGCCATCCGTTAGATCTTCTTAACTTCAAAGGAGTTTGTTTAACAGAAAACTTTAACGATCAATTTATTAAGCTTTGTAATGCGCTTGGCATAGAAACGCGGCTTGCAAACGTGCATGGAAAAACGCTTTATGATTTTTGCTTAGATGACGAATGGAGTTTACTTGACTTAACGAATCAACAACTTTATGTGGGACTTAACAACGAAAAGTTAGCTTCTTCTGAAGAAGTCATGGATGACCCTTTTTTGGCTTTGCGAACTAAACATCACCGTCGCGCAGCTGAAGTGGATGTCAAAGAAAGTTGGAAACAGTTGGCTCAATTCGATATTTTAGAGCCTGTTTCTGCTATGCCCGTTTTTATGGCTTCAGAAGATTTAAAGGATCGTCCTCAAGGACTCGATCTTTATCCTCGCGAAACATTATTGTTTGCAACACCTGTAACACATCCAGAACTTGCTCAACATGAGCGCTTGATCGAACATACTGTTCAATTAGATGCACGTCAAGTTTCTCATCATTGGACTTATGATTCTCCTTTTCCTATTCAAAAGTTGACAAATCATAGCTCTGTCACGATTAAAATTAAGTTAAATGATCAATCGATTAAGTTAGAACCAGGCCAAAGCTATAGCTTTGCTCACAGTCTTTTCCATCTTCAATTAAAATTTTGTGGAAAGCCTGAAGGACAATTGATTTTATCTGGAATCTGCAGTTCTAATTTGTTTCCGTCTTTAACTAAAGGGAAGAATAAGATTAGTTTAGGAACAGAAAAGAATCCAAGCATCGCTCGTTTTTGCTATGAAGTAGATGAGTCTTTAGAGCAAGGTTCTTTATCTAAAATTCGAGTGATGAATTCTCAACATACGTTTGATTACAGATCTCCTTCTTTCGAATTAGACAATCCTCAGGGGATTTATGAGAAAATTTGGTGGCAAATTTCATCTGATCGTCATTTCAATCTTATTCCTCCTAACTTTGATCAAATCCAAGCATTTGCCTCTGCTGTCACTCTACCTTTAATTAGTGAAACATTTTTAAATCCTGACAGTACTTATTATTTTCGAGTCAAAGGATATGCCAATGGCAAATGGAGCGAATGGTCCAAGCCTTATCGCTTTATTGTGAAGAAACCTGTTGCAGTGGAACAGGTTGAATTTAACGAAATAGAAGAAAATCTTTATGAATTGAATTGGGAACGTTGCGCAGAAGAATCTCAAGAGCCAATTGAATATTTGGTGTTTGGATCTAACTCGCTCGATTTCGTTCCTTCTATTTATAGCGAAAAACAAGTTAATGCTATTTTAGATGGCCTAATTGTCGAAGAAGAACTCAATGACAATTTAATTGCTATTACGACAGAGCCTAGAATTCAAATTAAAGGAAGTTTAGCGTATTATCGTGTAATTGCTAGACAGCGGGGGCAGCTTTCTGTTCCTTCTACTCTTATTCATGTGTATGATCAAGATCTTATTCAACCACGTAACGTTTTACAAATCGTGGAAGATGATCATCATTTGATTGCAAAAAGAACTTTATTTCCTGCAGCTTATCCAGGAGATGAAATTTCATTACCTCACGTTTCTGTTCCTTTCTCCAAAGGGCATAGCTTAATTAAAATTCAGTCTCTATTACGTGCAGCACGTGTAGATACAAAAAACAATTATGAATTGCCTGATGTTGCAGAAGAAATCTGGGAAGAGGTCCGCCCTTATTTACTGCCAGCCAACCATCCTGCTTGGCCTAAATTAAATCGTATTTTCTGTAAATCTCGCGCTACTCAAAGCCCAGAGACTTTTAAAAAAGCTGGTTTTAAAAGATGGCGTCCTGGACGTTGGAGCCGTGTTTCAGCTTCTTCTCATCCTGATATAGAAGAATATTTCATCAAAGCCTACTGCGATTGTGAAACAGGCATTATTTATGATTGGAAAAAATGGATTCATCGTATTCAAGGAGCTGAAACAATTCGAGAATGCATTAAAAAATATAAACTTCAATCAAACTTTAAAGTCCCGCATAAATGGATTTATCCCTTACCTAAACATCCTTCTCCTCCAAAGAGTTCTAAGTATGTCCGTAAGAACTTCATTTTAGTTGCTGAAAACATGCGTATTCAAGAGCATGATCAAAACGAAAAAATGTATAAGAAGAAAATGACAGAAAAGTTGATGGATGGGCTTTATACCATTTTGCAAGTTTGTGGTCTTTATGATTCTGTTTACTGCTTCAATATCCCATTCTGCAAGGATGGACGCATTGCTGTCATCGACACAGAATATCACCATAAGTGGCCCGTTCCCTTTCAAAAGCTTAACCACAGCTTTTCTTCAAAAATGAGATCCTATTGGCAGAAGATTACTTACAAAGGGGGAAAGATTCCTGATGGAATCAGTCAACCTAATCCTCCTAGAATGGATCGTCGCGATGTAAAGGATAAACCTCTAAAAGGTGTTCCTAAGATCAGCGGTTAAATGTTTTTGCAGGCGGATCAATTAAATCCGCCTGCTTTTTCTTTTGAAATCACTCATTAGGGGCATTAGCAATGTTCAAGACTTTTTGGCTCACCTTGCATTCGATTTGCTACCTAACAGGATTGACTGCTTCCACTTACTGGCACTTAGACAATCGAACAGTTGCTTCATTTGATGAAATTTTAGAAGATCCCTTTTTAGTCATTCGAACAAAAACCGGCACTCATCAAGATTCGATGAATTGGATAGAATCTTGGAAAAACTGGGCTATGTTAGAATCAAAAATTGATTTTCCTACCAATGAAAGTTTTGATTTCCCCCCCTTTTCTGTCCAAGAAAAAGGTATTCTTGAAGTAAGCGGACAAATCTGTTTTGACCATCTTAAACCTGTTTTTACGATTCAATTTAAAGGGACAGCGCTTCCTCATTCTTTATGGTGGCAAGTTTCGGCAGATTCGAACTTTCAAACTGTTATTTCGAATTTAAACAATCAAATTTCTTATACGAATACTCTTTCTCTTACAGATCTAGAAGAAACATTTTTGAATCCTGATCAAACTTATTATATTCGTGCCTGTGCAGATTGTGCTTCTTGGTCTAGACCTTTTGCTTTTCAAGTTCTAAAACCAGCCAATGTTAAAGAAATATCTTTAGATAAAGTTAAAGATCATGTTTATAAACTCTCGTGGGAGTCTCAAGAGAGTTCTTCGACAAGCTATCTCATTTTTGCTTCTAATGCTTTAGATTTTGTTCCTTCCTTATATGTTAACGAACAATTGAATGCTGTCAATGAAACACTATTTTTAGAAAAAGAAATCGTAGACAATTTCATTTGTGAAACAAATGAAACAGCACTTTTGATTAACGGAGATTATGCTTATTATCGCATCATTACGTCCAATCACGGACAATTGTCTAACCCTTCGCCACTCATTTATATCTATGGATCTGAACTAAAACGCTTACGCACTCATCTCAAACAAGATGCTTCTAACCCTTTATCATTCAAAAGGCAAGCTTTACCTCTGACTTATCATCAAGATGACCTCAATTTCTTTTCCTTATTTGCCGAAAAAGCTGATGCTTATGTCTATCATTCTTTCGTTCCATCATCACTTTGGCAAGAGCTTGAACCCTATTTTTTACCAGTCAATCATCCTATTAAAGCCCGATTAGATCGACTATTTCAGAAGCAACGCGTTACACAGTCCAGAGAAACAATGGAGGAAGCTGGGTTCGAAAAACCGAAAGAAAGAAAACCTACTCAAATTGTCATTGGGCGACATCCACAATTCAAAGATCACATTTTTAAAGTTTTTTTGGACACCCAACCGGATTTATTGGAGTGGGAAAACTGGATCAAACGAATTGAAGGAGCACGTGCCATTCAAGCTTGTATTAAACGGCATGGCTTTCGTTATTTTGCGGTTCCTTGTAAATGGATTTATCCTTTACCTAAAGATCCTTCTCCCCCTTCAGATCCTCGCTATCATCGCAAGAATTTTATTTTGATTGCTGACAATATGCAGATTTTAGATTCAAAAGAGAATTTAAAAGCTTTTAAGAATAAAATGAGTTCCTCGATGTTAAAAGAACTCTATACGATCTTGTCAGAAGAAGGGCTCATTGATTCTGTTTATCCTGATAATATCCCTTTTACGAAAAAAGGGCACATGGCCTTTATTGATACAGAGCACTATCATTTAGCTCCTGTTCGCTATTATAAACTCACCCCTTTTCTATCTGCTGATATGCAAAAATATTGGCAATCTCTTACTGAAAAAAAGTGACTCATTCTTAGATACCTATATAAAAAATATTTCGCTTGATGAATTTTACTTAAGCAAAAACTATGTTTAGGGTAATTAAGAAGTATTTGTTTATAGCAGAGAGATTTCTTGATTTTTTATATTAAGCTATTGATTTGCTATGCCTTATAAACAAAGTACTGTATCGTTAATATATATACCATAAGGAGTCGTTATGGCTACCCCAAATCAATTATTTAGTCTAGGAGGAGCGTTTCCTACCCTAAGCGAAAGTAAAAATACTAATCTAGAACCATCTCAAACACTATCCAAAAGAAAGCAAAAACAACTAGCTAGAGAATTAGACAAACAAGTAGACGAGAAAACTGCTCAAATAGCACAACAAAAAATTGTTTCTTTAACGCAACCTCCTCAAGGATTGATAGATATAAAAAGCAAAAGTTCTGTGGACTTAACAAACGAAGTTGAGGCTAAAAAAACAGAACTTGAAAAACAAACTCAACAGCAAAATGATGTACAAATGGAAGATCAAGAATCTTTCTCTGATGAAAATAGCAAAGTTGAAGAGTCGCCAAATACTGTTGTTAAGGATAAAAGCGAAGATCCAAGTCCACTTAGCGTTACAGAAGAAGTGGTATTAGAGGTGAAGAACGAAAATGAAGAGAAAGAGATTGAAACTTCGTCCGATACTGAAGAAAAATCTCCAAGTATCGCTCTAGAAAAAAGTGAAAACCCAAATGCAGTTAACGATGAAAAAGGCAGCTTAACTCAGCAGGAAACAAGCACTTCTACTTTAAGCCCTCAATCCCCTAAAGAAACAATCAAAGTAAAAGAATCCATTCCATTGAGTGATGAATTAACAAACCTTAATGAGCAACTTTCTAATTTGGCAGCAGATTCGCAACAAGCTTTTGCAAAGCAATTACGATTTGAAATTAAGCGAATTTCTGATTTTGAAGGAACACTTAAAGCAAATAACAATCGCTATAATGAAGAATATAAAACAATTAAAAAACGAGATGAAGTTCGTCAAGAATTTTATGATTTAAGAGAATGCGAAAGCGTAACATTAAGACAAATATTTGCAAATTGCGATAATGTTAAGAAAGTGTATTCTGAGCGTATCACAAAGTTACAAGAAGCATTAGAAGATGCAAAAAAACGTTATGCTCTTGAACAAGCTCTTGAAAAACAAGCGATAGAAGGAAACGACAGCTATTGGAAAAATCCTTTGTCCATGTACTCCGTAGGTCGATATGGAGCAGAATTCCGACTTGGTGAAATTTCTCACGCCCAAGATTCAGGAGCTTTGGATATAAGAAGAAAAAATTTAGGCTTAAAGAAAGAAGAAAATTCCATAGAAATTACGGAAAATAAGCAAGCAAACTTTTCTGAAATCCAAGGTGAATTAGCAAAGTTATCTCGTCACATTAGTGCATTAAAGGAAGAGATTAACGTTTATAATAACGCCTTAACTCAAAAAGATACTTTTGGATATGCCAAAAGTGAATTAGCTAAAACCTCTTATCTTTACCATAGAAAATTGGCAGAAGATTTAAAAGCTAAACTTGAAGACAAAAAGATTAATGAACTAGATATTCAAAAAGGACTAAAAACTTTAGCACAAGAGCGTCTTAAAGAATTGGATCAAACAATTGAAAGAGAAAAAGGCAGACCTCAATCATCAGAATATCTAAACGCAAAACTAGAAAGAACTGAAATAGCAAAACGCTTAGAAGCGATAGAAACGAGATATCTAGAAATCACCAAATTCCTTGAAAAACGGAAAATTGATTTCAATCTGACGTTGTCAGAAACTGAACTAAAGAATTCAGAGCCAGTAAAAATTGAAGAATTCAGTGAAGTCCAAACTCAAGCTTTTGATCTTCTTAACCGCATCACATCTCTTAAAGAAGATGTTGTGTTAGGTAATCATTGGGAACAATTTGATTCTCTAGAAAACAGAAAAGTGATTTATTTCCAAACAGCTCAACAATTTGAACAATTAAAGCAAGAGAAAACTGAATTTGAAAAGAAAACGATGCCAGCTCGTTTAAATTTACTAGACACTGCAGTTAAGACTTACGACAGCTATATTGCAGATATGAGGGTTGATCTCCAAATCATAGAGAAACACTCTGAATCTTTAAAGCAAGCAAATAAAGAAAGAGCAAAATGGGAAGTTAATCCTTCTACTAAAGTCTAAACATAAAAAGATTGTAGAATGAAAAAGGTTTAGGGATATTCCCTAAACCTTTTTTTTAGAAACTGATTTAACCAAATAAAACTAGGGAGAAAAATGGCCCATATCCCACCAATTGTGATAAAAGCCAAAGGTAATGGCTTAAGCAGGCTGGCGCCCCCAAGCCGCAAAACCGAAAAATAGCTCATGGGGCCACCTAAGGCCCCCAATATCATTGCTAACCACCAACGACGGTTAAGCCAAGAGAACAAGTGAATATTCACTCCAAATAATCCCCAAAGAAGAAAAACCCACAAAGGTGGAAGCTCTCCAAGCGTGTTTAATTGACTATGATATTCCAACAATCCTAATTTGGAATAAAAAATATCAGAAAGAGGCCCTAGTGAAACGACTAATCCTAAAAGAAGATAGTCTGCTTTGCGGCACGAAGAGCAATATAAATAATAAGCAACGGTGCCTAAAACCAATAAAAGGCCATAATAGGAATCCCCTGCTGCTGCCTCTTGCAGGCAAAGAATCCATCCAAAATAGAAAAGAAAAGTGCTAAACGCTCTGTTTAAAAACGGCCATCGCACGCGAATACCCCAAACCTATACATTGAGAGATGATTTGATAAAAAGCCCATCCCAGCAAAATTCCTATGCCTGCATAGCACAATCCTTCTATACTTAAATTGAGCCCTGGTTGAAAGTTGGCAAAGGTGGCATGTGCAATATCAGATTGCAATTCTTTCAAAAAGACATAAGGACGAACCCACATTGAACTTTGCGTTAAATGGACAAGCGTTTGATTGAGCTCTTCCCAGCGAAAGAGAATTCCTTGCATAAACTCTCCTTGGCGGGCAAAATCGGGATCCGAACTCGAGATAAACTTTTCAATATATTGTTCTAAATTTTTGTTAGAGTAAGAGGCCACTTGTCGCATTTGATAAAGCAAGCGCTGCAATTCAGCAACATGCCCACTTAAACGTTGTGTATATTGCTGCATAAATTCTGGGATTTGACTTCCCATAAAAGCGCCAGCAACCACACATAAACGGTCCAATAAATTTCCAATTGAATTTAGCAGTCCCATTATCACCTTCTTTTAAACCTATTTTAAAGATCTAGATAAATTGAGAATAGATTAATTTTATTGAAAATTTGCATATTTTTTTTGGTTTAAGACAATAAATGAATTTCTTATTTGCAATTCATCAAATTTAAAGCTTATTAAAATAAAGGTTTTTGTTTTGAAATAAAAATCTTCGTTTTGCTCTTTTAAGTAAGAATGGCCCCCTTTAAATTTATTAGACTCAAAAATCAGGTTATTTTATGACTACAAATTGCAAATAAAATCTTAGAAAGGAAAAGGTCATGCATAGCCTTAGATATTCACAGAAGATTCCTTTATCATTAGAGGATAGCTGGAATTTTTTTTCTTCGCCTACCAATTTAAAAAATTTAACTCCTGAATATTTATCTTTCCAGATTACAAATGAGACAGGGAAAGACAAAATGTATGCAGGACAAATCATTTCTTATATTATTCGGCCCTTATGGAATTTGCCTTTAGAGTGGATCACAGAAATCACACATGTAGAAGAACCTCTCTACTTTATAGATGAGCAACGTTTTGGTCCCTATAAATTTTGGCATCACGAACATCATTTCAAGCCTATTCCTCATGGAGTAGAAATGACAGATATTGTGTACTATCAATTGTCTCTAGGAATCATTGGCCGAGCAATCCATTTCCTTAAAGTTAAACGAGACTTAGAGGGAATCTTTGCCTATCGCCATGCAAAATTAGAAAAGCTTTTTGGACCTTATGCAGAGAATTAATCATCTTTTGAAATCAAATACAGGGATCAGCTCACGAAACGGAAAAAATTGCACGCTAAGACTTTTCAATTGGGCTTACTAGCCTAAATTCTCCTTATAGAGTATACTTTATACTGACATATTTACCCAACTTACCCCAATTTATAGGACGTTAATTTTAAATTTTTTTAGAGGAACGAAAATGACGACTTTCTTTTATAGCCTTTATGAACGTCCTTGTAATTATTGTCAGATTTTTTTTGATTCGTATATTCCCGAGATTTCGCAAGATTTTGTTAAAACTAGCGTGAAATCTTTTATTTACTCGTTTGCAGTAAGCACTCTCTTTTCTGGCGGTAATCCGATATCCGGCCTCACAGGAGGCTTCCTTGCTACTATTGCAACAACTGTTCACGCTACATGTATGACTTTAATGAGAAATTTTAATATTTATTTAAGTAGTCGTTTCAATAAACCTCTTATACCAATCGACTCTGAAGGACGACATTGTGCTTTGTTGCTGGCATTTGGAGGAACTCTCTATCTTGGACATGCTCTTGGGTTGGCTCTAAATAACAAGATAACTTTTTTTGCAACTATTCCACTTTATATCTTTAATCTTAGTACTCAGAGAACTCCAATTTCTGGAATAGTAATTATATAATTTTATTCCTCTCATATTGAAAGGTGGATTACACGTTTCAATCCCAAAATTTTTGGAAGTTGATGATAGCTTAGATTTTAAAAGTCTCGTGAATTCTAGCAAAATTCCTTTTCTGTGCTGACCCCTATTTGAACTCTTATATCGATTTAGTGAGTGCTTAGTGTGCAATTTTTTCCGTTTCGTGAGCTGACCCCAATACACAAGAAAAGCTAAAATTTTCTCTCAGATGAGAATAAGTTGATGACAATAATGATTTATGGTATCCTTAAAGTATTATGGATCACCCACTCATTACAACATCTGGTCACGCCTAACTGCGTTCGGGGGCAGTGACCATTCTCCGCCAGGAGCGCGAGCTAGAAGCTTTTTAAGTCTTCAACGGTTCGTCGCGCTCATCGATTGTGCGTTTTTATCCAATCCTTTAATTGTCTATCATGTTCATCTTTCTGGTTTTTTGCTTATGCAACCTGAAATTTGATGATCGCATGCACATTAAGGATATGGTGTCTTTTAATCGTTATCTATTGAGTGGAGACATCAGATGTTGTCGAGATTGAATTTTTTTACCATTTTATTCATTGCTTTTGTTGATTATTTAGGGATTGGACTTGTTTATCCTGTCTTTGCTTCTTTATTATTCGATCCCAATGATCCCATTATTCCTATAGGTTCTTCTTTAGCTTATCGAGGAGCGATGCTGGGAATATTAATTGGGTTAACGCCCCTGACTCAATTTTTCAGTTCTCCTATTTTGGGAATGCTTTCTGATTTTCAGGGTCGCAAACGCATATTAATTTATGGCACCCTGGTCGGGTGCTTGGGTTATCTTTTAGCCGTTATAGGAATTTGGAGCCATTCTTTATTATTGCTTTTCATGTATCGGATATTAGTCGGAATCGCAGAAGGAACAATTGCTGTTGCGCAGGCAATGATTGCAGACATGAGTGACGAAACAAATAAAGCCAGGCGTTTTTCACTTTTTAATGCAAGCTTAGGATTTGGTTTTACTGTAGGTCCTTTTTTGGGAGGAAAATTAGCTGATCCTTCTGTTGCAAGCTGGTGTGGTTACGCCGTTCCTTTTATTGCTGCAGGATGCATGTGTTTCATCAACTTATTGATGATTTTATATAAATTCCCAGAGACAAGAAAAGCAAGTGAACATTTCACATTAAATATCACGCAAGGGCTTTACAATATTCGCAAAGTATTTTTGTGGAGCAAATTGCGCTGGTTATTTTTTGCTGCTTTCGCCTTTTCTTTCGGCTGGTCTTTTTTCAATGAATTTATTCCATTACTCTTGAGTAAACGCTTTGGATTTTTACCTGCTGATATAGGAAATTATTATGCTTATGGAGGGGCTTGGTATGCCTTTAGCGCAGGAATTGCAACAGCTCCTTTATTGAAGCGTTTTGCTCCAGAAAAAGTTGTGATGAAAGCATTAATGGGATGTGCTTTATGTATGCTAGCTTTTCTTTTGATTATCGATGCTCAATATATTTGGTGGGTTCTTCCTCCTTTTATGTATTGTTTATCCATGACCTATCCAACAACAGGAGCTCTGGTATCCAATCATGCGGGCACAGAAAACCAAGGAGAAGTTTTAGGTGCTTACCAATCTGTGATTGCAAGTGCTATGGGGCTCAGTCCATTATTAGTAGGATCTGCAGTAGGCTTATACCCAGAGCTAACTGCTTGGGGTGGAGCTTTTGCTATGCTATTGGCAAGCGGAGCTTTCTGGATGGGCTGTCGTCCTTTAACCTATTTAAAACTTGCAAAAGAATAAGTGATTCAAAAACCTAAACCTCTCTAATAATATTATTAGAGAGGTACTCAATATTTTATCATTTTAATCAATAATATTTTTTTGAGAATTTCTTGTACAGAGCTGGAAGAACAAAAAGGGTAAGTAGGGTAGCTGTGATTAATCCACCAATCACGACAGTGGCTAAAGGCTTTTGAACTTCAGCTCCTGTTCCTGTCGCAAACGCCATGGGAACAAAACCTAAAGCTCCTACTAAAGCTGTCATTAGAACGGGACGCAAACGACTTAATGATCCTTGAGTAATAGCATCTTCCGTTTCAGCTCCTTGCTTCTTTAATTGGCTAATGGATGTGATCAAGACTAAGGCATTTAACACAGCAATTCCAGATAAAGCAATAAAACCTACTGCTGCCGAAATAGAAAAGGGCATATTGCGCAGCCAAAGCGAAAGAATGCCTCCTGTTAAAGCAAGAGGAACACTAGAAAAGACTAAGAGTGCATAACGTGCGGAGTGGAGAGCGGTGTAAAGTAACAAAAAGATTAATCCCAAACAAATGGGAATCACAATGGTCAAACGTTGACGAGCGGAAATCAAATTTTCAAATTGTCCTCCCCAATCCAGCCAATACCCTTCAGGAATTTTCACTTTTGCATCAATTTGTTTTCGTGCGTTTTCTACAAAGCTTCCTAAATCTGTTCCCCTAACATTAGCTTGAACAGCCACAAAGCGTTTTCCGTTTTCACGTTTAATTTCGTTGAGTCCTTCCGTCACATTTAAGCTAGCGACTTCGCTTAAAGGAACATAAGGCAAATGTGTATCTTTTTTATCTCCTCCTGGAAGACGGATGGGCAATCTTGCTAATGCGTCAGGATCTTCTCTCAAATTTTCAGGCAATTTAACCAGTAAGTCAAAACGCTTATCTCCTTCAAATAGCTGACCCGCCTTTCCTCCACCAACAGCAACAGCCACAACTTCTAGTATGTCCGATACATTGACCCCTAAACGACTTGCTGTATTTCGATCAATTTTCACATCTAAGACAGGGAGTCCACTTGTTTGATCGATTTTGACATCGGCAGCACCTTCAATACTTTTTAACGTATTTGCAATTTCTTGCGCGGTTTGCTGCATAACAGAAAAATTATCTCCATACACTTTGACAGCCAAATCACTTCTAATTCCTGATAATAATTCATTAAAACGCATTTGAATAGGCTGTAAAAACTCATAATTATTACCTGGAATTTTAGTCACAATGTCTTGAATATTCTTGATAAGTTGCTCTTTGGGCAATTTAGGATTAGGCCATTGCTCCCGAGGTTTCAGAATAATGAACGTATCTGAAACATTGAAAGGCATGGGGTCGAATGCCATTTCTGCTGTACCTGTTTTCGAGTAAACATAGGCCACTTCTGGAACTTTCATCAAAGCCTTCTCTATATCAAGCTGCATACTGGTCGACTGGGTTAAAGAAGTGCTCGGAATACGGATGGCATGCATAGCAATATCTTTTTCGTCTAAAGTAGGAACAAATTCTTCTCCAATTTGATAAAATAATAGAAAAGAAGCCAATACCGCCAATGTCGAACATCCAATGACCATTCCAGGTACTTTCAACGTTTTTAGTAATAAAGGCTCATAAATTTGTTTAATGCTAGCAACTAAAATATTTTCTTTTTCTTGTAAAGGCCCTTTCACAACTAACAAAATCATGGCTGGCACAAAGGTCAAAGACAAAATAAAAGCAGAGGCGAGAGCAAAAATCACTGTCATTGCCATAGGATGAAACATTTTCCCTTCTACTCCCGATAAAGCTAAAATAGGAAAATAAACCATGATAATAATGGCTTGACCAAAGACCGTCGGTTGAATCATTTCTTTACTAGCCGACATGATTTCTTGTAATCTTTCTTGAAAATCAAGCTCTTGTCCCAACTCATTTTGCTTATGAGCAAGTCTTTTTAAGCAATTTTCGGTGATAATAACAGCCCCATCCACAATAAGACCGAAATCGATTGCGCCTAAACTCATTAAATTTCCACTAATTTGCGAATGAACCATGCCAATTGCTGTCATCAACATAGAAAGAGGAATGACTAAGGCGGTAATTAAAGCAGCTCGAAAATAGCCTAAAAAAGCAAATAAAACGGCAATGACAAGAAAAGCTCCTTCACTTAGATTTTTTGCAACAGTATGAATGGTGGCATTCACAAGCTTGGTTCGATTAAGCATCGTTTTTGCTTGAATATCTGCTGGTAGCGTTTTATTGATCTCTTGCAACTTTTTGTCCACTGCTTGAGAGACAATTCGACTATTCGCTCCAATCAACATCAAAGCTGTTCCTACAACAGCTTCATGTCCATTATGAGAGGCACTACCCGTTCGCATCTCTTTACCAATTCCAACATTTGCAATATCGCTCATGCGAATGGGTACTCCGTCCCGTGTTGCAACAATAATCGTTTCAATTTGCAAAGGAGCATCAAGTCGCTCATCCGATTTAACTAATAAGGCATCCCCTTTTCTTTCAATATAACCAGGGCCGGTGCTCATATTGTTGTGACGCAAGGCATCAATAATTTCATTAAAACTCAATCCAAGTGCGAGCATCCGTTCAATATTAGGTTCAATATGATATTGACGAACATAGCCACCAATAGAATCTACTCCAGCAAGTCCCTTTACACCTTTCAACTGAGGCTGAATAATCCAATCTTGAACTGTACGCAAATAAGAAGCTTTTTCTGGTTCTGTTTTGAGCAATTGACCTTCTGGAGTTAAATAAGAGCCATCTATTTGCCAGCCTGGCTTTCCCTCTTCAATTTTTACTCCTTCGCCATTAAGATGTTTATAATCGACAGTCCACATGTAGATCTCGCCTAACCCCGTGGAAATAGGTCCCATTCGAGGATCTGCTCCTACTGGCAAGCGTTCTTTGATTTCACTTAAACGTTCATTGATTTGTTGGCGGGCGAAGTAGATATTTACATTATCATCAAAAACAGCTGTCACTTGAGAAAAACCATTACGCGACAATGAGCGAGTCATATCTAGGCCTGGGATGCCTGCAAGCGCTGTTTCAATGACATATGTCACTTCAGTTTCGATTTGTGAAGGAGATAAACCGGGTAAGATCGTATTAATTTGAACTTGATTATTTGTGATATCAGGAACAGCATCAATGGGCAAACGAGTCAATGAATAAATTCCATAAGACGCGATGATAAGCGTAAATAAAAGAATAGTAAAAGGATAATGCAGAGAAAAACGTAAAATTTTTTCAATCATAGTTAATGATGATGTTCGGCTGTGCTTTTGCCAAGTTCTGCTTTAAGTAAAAACGTGTTATTCGCCACATATTCATCTCCTACATTTAAACCGGAGAGAATTTCGACATAATCGCGGTCGCTGTTGCCTAATTTCACAAATCGCCTTTCGAATCCTTCTGGAGTCACTAAAAAAACAAAGTCTTTTCCATCGCTATTTTGAATAGCAGATTTGGCTACAACGATTGGAAAAGTCTTTTTTTCCACTATAATATTGGTATTGACAAAAGTGCCGGGTCGCCAAATTCCTTGAAAGTTATCAATTTCTGCTATTCCTTTAGCTGTAATGGTTTCATTTTCAACAATGGGGCTGACATAAATTAAAGGGACTTGTATGCTTTGCGCTTCTCCTGGAAATAAAACCTCCACCAATTGGCCTTGTTTCACTCGATTAAGATCTTTAGGATAAATACCAATTTCTAGCCAAACAGTTCTTAAATCTGCGATTTCATAAATGGTGGCATTCGTGTCAATAAATTCCCCTTTTGTGATGTGGCGCTTAATCACAGTTCCATCAATAGGCGACCGAATGAAATATAGGCGAAGACTAGGATCGTTTTGATGAGCCAATTGATTAATCTCTTCTGTATTCATGCCAAATGCACTTAACTTTTGTTGAGCTAATTGACGATTAATGACAGCTTCTTCATAGGCATTTTTGGCGTTAAGATAGTCTTGTAAAGGAGACACTTTTTCTTGGTAGAGTTTTTCTTCACGTGTTAATCCTGAAGCGGCAAGCCTTTCTTTACTTAAAGCTGCTAAAAATGCAGCTTTCATATCAGCCATTTCACGGCTTTCTAAAATAGCAAGAACTTCGCCCACTTTAACAAAGGTTCCAATATTTTTGCTCGCTTCGACAGCTGTGCCAGAAACTTTCGGAATAATATGAGCTAAATGATCAGGTTGAAGGATAATTTTCCCTGGGGCTGAAAGAGTCATATGCAACGCTCCAGGCCCAGCAACTTCAAATTTCAATCCAAGCTGTTGAATTTGCTTTTCTGTTAATTTAACGATATTCTCTTCGTGATGATCATGGCTATCTGGATGGTCGTGATCTTCATGAGCAATCAATTCATTTGGTTCATCTCTCCAGCGTTCACCAATGAATTCTTTCTTTAGAAAAAGAAGTTGATTCCAAGTTTCTTCCGGATAAAAAAAGCTTATCGCTACCAGAGAAACGACTAAAGTCAGAGCAACTGAACTTGTAATTCGTTTGAAAGACATATAGCCTTGATATCTGATGTGTTACTAAATTTTCAAAAAAAATTACATAACCTAAATGTTCATCTTAATCAAGCTTAATAACCTGAACTTTTAATTCATTTGGCTATTTAAATAATCAATATCAGCTTTTTTACTATGATAATCAATGAGAGCTTGAATATATCTTTCTCTTTGTTCAAATAAAGTGCGTTGGGCATCAAGCATGTCTAAATACTCAAATTTTCCGGCTTGGTATCCTTTTTGAGCTAATTCAAAAGCCTGAGTAGCGGCTGGTAATGAGACATTTTTGATTCTTTCAGCCTCATCATACGCACGCATCAATTCTTCGTAAGAAATCGCCAATTTAGATTCTAAAATCAACCATAATTGCCTTCCTTGATCCCCTGTTTTGAGCACATCAAAATAAGCACGTCCAATATTGCCTTGGTTGCGATTAAAAATAGGAATTGGAACCGAAATTCCTGCAATTAAACCTTGATTACGCTCTCGATGGTTAACTTTATATCCCACTTCTAATGTGATATCAGGAACACGATTGGCCTTTTCTAAACGCCAAGTTTGCCGCGCATTAAAATATTGATAGAGGCTTTGAACAATTTCGGATTGATTGCATAAATCAGCCAAACATTTTTCAAGAGGAATAGGACGCTCTATTTCAAAGAAAGGATAAAGCACCTTTTCAAAGTCCGGACAGGGACTAGCCCACAACAAAGCCAATCGCCTTTTTGCATTTTTCAACTCAACTTGCGCTCGTTCAACAGCGATAAGTGCGTTAGAATAGGCAACGTCAGCTTTATTTTGTTGAATCAGTGAAACTTTTCCAGCCTCTACCTTTTTGGTTGCAATAGATAACACTTCCTGAGAAATTTTTGCTTGGTCTAAAGCAACGTTCAATAATTCTTGGAACCCAGCCACCTGAAGAAAGGCTTTACTTAATTGATTTAAAAGCAGCAACTTGGAAATATCATATCCGACTAAGCCTGCATAATATTGAGAAGATGCAGCTGCTATGCGGAACCGCCTTTTGCCTCCCGTCTCAAATAATTGCGCCCATCGATAATACTCTTCGCGATGATTCCATCCTTTCCATTCTCGAAGACCTCCAAAATCTTCTACTTCGTAACTAAAAATGGGATTAGGATACAATTTAGCCTGTTTAACAAGAGAGCGACGCGCTTGCGCTTCATGATTCGCAATGCTTAAGGAAAGAGAATGATTTAATGCCCGATAGACGGCTGTATCAAAATCTAATTCTAGGAAGGATTGATTTTCTGTTTCACAAGAAGATGTCAATTCTTGAGCATACAAAGAAAAGAAAAAAAGATAAGTGAAAACTGCTAGAATTTTGAAGAGTTTAAAAAACACAAGCGCCTTAATCTTAAACACTCTATTTGCTTAATATCTGATTGTATTGTCATTACAACGCTTCATATTTTTTTGACAATGAGAAAACCAAAAATTAGCTGTTAATGAAGAGGAAACCCAATGCAAAAAGTGAATGCGTTAAATCCAGGATTTCGATCTGAGATGTTTGCGTTTGAGACATGGAAAATTTGAAATCCGAAACGCATTTTTTTTTTGGTTTCATAAGCAATTTCAATACAAGAGCGAAATTCAACGGGACATCCTAAATCTTTTCCATTTCCTCTCCAATAAATGACGGGACAAAAACTGGGAATTAACATGAAATGTTTGCTTAAATAAAATTCCCATCCAAGACCGAACCCTCCATATCCCGCACCATAATCAGTTAATAAAAAAGTTGCTTGCGGCCTGACACCACGCCAAATGTAGCGATCGCTTTTATACTCTGCTTGCATTGACCAACCGCGATATTTCGAAGAATCAATATATCCGTTGCCTATCACTAAAAGAGGTGTCACGCTTTTATCTTTTGTGCAGCAGCAAGTAGCGTAAAGCTTTACACTAGCCCCCAAAATGCCAACAAGAAGGATAAGAAAAAGAGAGTGTGTACGCGTAATCTTTGGCCCTCGTTAAGAAGAGTTGATCAAGCACTCTATTTGTCTAAAAGAAAGCTAAATTCGGTACTTTGGAGAAACGATTAGAATTAATCAAGCAAAAATTTATTTGACTAATTGAGGTAATCCCTGATCAAGATGGATCATTTATCAAATTGGTTTACCTTTGCCGCTTATTGGGAAAACCGATATACTTTAATTCTGTTAAATAAGAAAAGAATGGGTAGTATTGCCTGCCATAGCCACTTGCTTTGCCCTAAAGTTCTCCCACCTGTTTCATCTGCATGAGCAGTCTTACTCTCTCTTAAGCGCCGTAGGGCTTTTCTTCATATGGCTCTTTTAGCATTAAGGCTGCTTGATAATGAGTATTGACAACACTGCCTTTGCTGATAGATATCCCTAAAAGTGTTTCAAATAGCTCTTTGATTTGAGATTTACTTAAATGAAATTTGCCTACCAGTGTCTTGCACCAAGCTTTAATCTTAGGACCAAATACGCTAGATACCACTTCTACTGAAAGTTGTGCTCTGACTTGTTTAACACAGTTTGCACATCTACAAGACATTGCTTGATGCTCAGTGACTATTGGCTTAATGGGTGAATTTCTACTGTTTGGCGAGCTTCTGCTGCTTTAGCCTTAGATAAAAAGCTACGACTACCACATTTATCGCAATTTTGTGGATAATATTTGATAAATCCACTGATTTCTTCTTGTGGAAACCATCTCCTAAAAAGCCAGGTCTTTTTTTTCGCTCTTTTTTTCTTTGAGAGGGTGGCTCTTTCCTTGGATATCGATCTGATGAGGGAGGTTTAGAAGAATTTTGAGAATTTAAACGCAGCTTTTCTTCTAGATGATTGATTCGACGATTTAATTCTTCGATGATCTTTCTTAATTCTTGATTCTCTTTTTTAGTTCTTC